>NZ_CP138956.1:0-2404523 GCF_047304245.1 Synechococcus sp. MIT S9452
TTGATAGTGACATTGTTTGGTGGTGCAGATGTGTTGTTGAAAGCTCCGGAGTCATCAGTTGCAACAACTTCGAAGGAGAAGGTTAGTGATTCACCTTCGCTTAGGAAGTCAAGGTTAGCGTCGGTTGTAAAGGACCAAGTGTCTTGATCTGTGTTGGTTGAAACGATGGAAAAGGTGCCATCAGTCAATGTTTGTTCGAGTCCTCCAGGGATATTGCTTCCCACGGAGATGACATCTCCGTTGTGATCAAGATGCCTAATGTCACCGTTATATGTTGCGGAGACATTCACATTGTCACTAGCATCAAGGTCGTTCCATTCGATTGATCCTGTAGCTGTCAGTAATGCTCCTAGATTTTCCTCGGCGAGCACACTATTTTCCGTGATTGAATCGATCGTTGGTCTGTCATTGGTGCCACCGATGGTGATGGTGATCACATGAGCCGTTGTGGCTGTTCCGGTTTCACCATGCCCTTGGGGGATCGAACCAATCGCTTGCGCTCCCTCTGCAAAGGCGATCGCAAATTCAAAGCTGTCAATCGTTGAGTTGTCAGCGCTTGAGCTCAGTGTTGCATCGCTATGGCTGCTGTCGTACTTGACGTTGAGGTTGTCGCCTTGAGCGACGCCAGCATTGCCGAGCATTGTTGCGTTGAGCTGTAGCTCAACGCTGTTGTTAACGCCGCGCGACAGGTTGGTGATGGCTCCGGCGATTGGAGTGTTGGGATCAGTGCTGTTGAAGACCTGGAAGGCATTGGCGAGATCGGTATAGCTAGCTTCCCCATCAGGCTTGATGGCGGCATCGACGAATTCGAGCGTCAGCTGATCCCCCGTGATGGAGGCCTGGCTGAAGCTGGGTCGATCGTCATGCCCGTGGAAGGTGATGGTGACGGCATCACTGTCCAAGGCATTGCCATTACTGCTATCTGTGATCTCGACGTTGTAGGTGAGGGTCAATGTGTCCCCTGACTGAAGGAAATCCAGGGGGCAGTTGTCGCCGCCAACGTCGGCGTTGTAGTTCCATTGGCCATCGTTGCTGATCTGGAACTGATCGAGTGCGCCTGAAATGCCGTTGAGCTGATCCACCGTGAGCGTTCCGCCCGACCATTGCGGCGGCCAGGCCAAGGTTTTATTGACCTGGATGGCTGTGTTTTCAGGCACCCCAGCAGGCTCATTGGCTTTGCCGCTTAGGGAGATTGGGTGTGGGTTGGCTGCTTCGCCGCCTAGGAATGCCCCCCGGTTGTCGGGTTCATCGATGTCGATGTTGAAGCCAAAGCCCTGGGGCTGGCCGCCATCCCCGTCGTCTTGCTGATGTCCTGGGTCGACATGGGCCTCCGCTGAGTCATCGCTGACCAGCACGGTGTATTGCAGGGTGAGGGTCTCGCCATCAGCGAGGAAGTTGAAGTTTTCAGCGCCGCTGTTGAACGACCAGTTGAGGTTGCTGGGATCACCGGGGTTGGCATCAAGGACCCCAGCATCGACATGCAGCATCGTCTTGAGCTGATCCAGCGTTAGTGGGTTGGTTCCGCTGAAGCTGGAGTTGCGCTGGTCGATCTCAACGGAATCCACTTCGGCGACCACGGTGTTCAACAGATCCGGATCAATGGCCGTGAGTGTGCCGGTGGTGCTAATTCCGGCATTGGTTTCGTTGATCTGCTCCGTATCGCTATCACCGTGGTCGACATGGATAAACGGCTGATCGTTGGTGCCAGTGATCGTGATGGTGATGTCTTGATAACTCTGGTTGACCTCGTTGTCGCCGTCGGCGGCGGTGTAGCCAGAGTCGTCCGCCGCCTTGATGCGGTAGGTGGCTTGAACCCACTCTCCTTCGCTGAGGTGCTGCAGAAGTTCTGAGTTGATGTCGAAGTGCCAGCTCGCCACGCCGGCTGCGCTGAGGCCGGTCAGCTGGTCGTATCCGACGTTGAACGTGAAAGGCAGATCAGCTAGAGCGTCTTCAAGTTCTGGTTGTCGACCTGAAGCCTCATCGCTATCGGTGCTGAGTAGCTCAACACTGAGCGAGACGTTATCAGTGATGTCCCAGTCACTGATTTGAATGACGCCCCATGTTGAGGTGAATGTATCAATAAAGCCCGCTTCGAAATTCAGGGCCTGGGGTATGGCTTTTAGCCAGTTGTTGGAATCTTTCGCTGGTGATTTAGCAACGATCTCAAGGATGTGCTCACCATTTTCGGCTTTGACATATCCGTTAGATGTAATGTCTTGAAAAACATCAACACTTTGATTTTTGAGCTCTAAAGTTTCGAGTTTGTGCTGCTCTGTGGTGTCTGTGATGCGGTTGTAAATTTCAAAGCCAATCTGCTGGATTGCGCCAAGGGCATCGCTGTTGTTGTGCCAATAAACGCCAGTGATGTATTCGCTGTCGTTCAGCTCTAGTATTTCTGAGTCTCCATCCTGTGAATCGTCCCAATCCCAGTATTGTTGTTGATCTGGTGCCCCTTCGAATCTTGCAAAGTGCCAATCAGTTGAGTCGTTGTACTGATATTGAAGGAAGCCAAGACCGCCTAATGACCGGTCCGCTTTGATGGCGCTGATCTTTCTGAATGGGTTGTAATTAACATCGGTTTCTGAAACAGTAGTTGCATTTTGGCTGTCGTCAACATTGTTGTTTCCGTTGACTGCGGTGCTGGAGGCGCTGACAACTTCCTCTGGATGTCCTTTGAGAATCTCTATAGAGTTTCCAACGGACTCAGCAGAAATGGTGCCTAGGCCAAGGTCGCTCTGGAGGTTGAAGTGATTGATTTCTGCTGCCAACTTGATGGCGATGTTGTCTAGTGCCTCTTCTGGGCTTGCGTTGCCTCCAGTGCCATCGCCATTCAGGCTCAGGTCATTCGCGGTAACGGTATAAGCGACTGTTTGTCCATTAATCGTTGCTTCGATCTGATCGCCTGCTTCATAAACGCCATCAAGAACAATGGTGTTGCTCACCCACTCATTGACATCATCCTCTTTGATCTCTCCTGATGTATCTATTGCAACGATCTCAGGCGTGTCATTGGTGCCGTTGATTCGAATCGTGATTGGGGCAACGATGCCTGAATAGTTGAATGAGAGGGTGTGGTCTGCTGGGTTGTTAACCGGGACACCGTTGTTGTCGTTATCACCAGAGTCTTGATTGACTCGAGCGATGGATTGTGAGGTATCGCTGTTGCCGGTGCCATTGATAGCGCTGGCATTCAACGTGAATGTTTGGTTTTGGACGCTGGAAACAATTTCAATGTTGCCGTTGACTGCTCGTGCGCCAATTTCAGCGTTGTCGCCAAGAGTTTGATTGATCGCATCGGCAATCTTGGTGGCCAGATGCATCCGAGCTATGGTTTCTTCTGCGGAAGGGTCAAACCCTTGCCCAGTCATGGCCCGGTCATCAGGGGTGACGGTGTAGGTGATTGGTGTCCCATTGATTCCGATATCGACAGCATCACCGGCTTCAAAAATTCCCCCTAACTGCAATGTGTCGAGTACAAAGCCAGCATTGCCGCCATCATCCGTTGACCCCCCGTCATTATTAATTCCTCCTTGATCTGTTGAGCTCAGTAGCTGAACGGTTTGGCTGTCATCACTTCCACTGCCATTGTTGGCGCTTGCGCTTAGAGCGTATGGCCCTTGATATGTTCCTGCTGTGATCTCAATGGCTTGTCCATTGGCATTAGCTATTAATTCGCCGTTCTTCCCTTGGAAATAGTTGTCAATATCTGAGGCTAGTTTTGAAGCTATTGCTGACCTGACCCGTTCATCTGCAGGGATACTCGTATCACCCTGGCTGCCTGCTTGGATATCGGCTGCTGAGACAATGTATGTAAATTCATCGTTGGTTTGTCCGCCTGAGTTGTTGAAGTCTGCCGAAATGGCAATTGAGACTTCGTCTCCAATTTCATACAGATTGGCTAAGCGTATGGTATCGAATTGCATCCATTGGTTGTTATCCCCATTGTCATTCGAAAAGTGTTGGTCATCCGAGCTAAGAAGCTGAACTCCTTGGTCATCGCTATTGCCACCGTTGACGGTTTGAGCTTCAAGTGTGAATGGTCCGTTATAGATAGCGGGTGTGATCTCAATTGAGTCATCAATATTGATGGCATTGAGTTCGCCACCACCATTGTCAAAATACTGTTGAATTTGCTGTGCAAATTGATTGGCGATGGAGTAGCGAACCCTTAGCTCCGGTGGGATGCTGTTGTCGCCTTGGGATCCTGCCAGTAAGTCTTGGTTAGTGACTGTGTAGGTGAATTCTTCTCTTCTGGTTTGGCCTGAATGGTCAAAATCAGCTGATATGCTAACGATGATCTGATCGCCAGACTCGTATACATTCTCTAGTTGAATAATGTCGGCTTGGTGCTGATGGTTGCTCCCGTTCCCATCATTGTTGCCATTGTCGATAACCATGTCTCCCGGTTGGCCATCGTCAGTGCTTCCGCCAATGGGTGTATTGCTGATCTCGATCTCAAGTCGCTTGGCTTTGTTGTCGCTGCGGAATTCAATGGCGTTGCCATGGTTGAAAGTATTGACGTCGCCATTGTTGACTTTGTTTGCAACCAATTCAGCAATGTTGTGGGCTACGTTTCTCTGGGTTTCTTCGGTGGTGGCTGCATTGCCAGTGCCATCCCCATTGGCGCTCAAATCATTGGCTGTGACTGTATAGGTGTGGCTAACGCCATTAATCAGCAGTGTGTATTGATCGCCTTGGCTGTATTGACCAGTGAGTTCAAGCGTCGCAGTGTCATGGGCGTCGCCTGTGTTGTCGATTCTGACGTTGTAGGTCAGATCCAGCCAGTCTTGATCGCCCAGGAATTCAAAAGCACTGTTCCCTTGCCCGCCTGAGGCAAAGGTCCACTGCAGGGTCGCATTAGCCTCATCGCCATTGAATACATTGCTTTGATCCAATAAGTGACTCAGCCCCAGCATGTTCTGAATGCCGCTGTAACCATCAGCTTGGTTTCCGAGTTCGCCGGGTAGTAGTGACTCGATATAGTTAATGTTGCTGTGAATTTCGACGTCTTCAATCTCATGGATCATGGTGATCCCTTCGGCCGTGCTTAGCTGCAGATCCTTGATGAAGATGTCTCCGCTGGTTGAAATTTGCTGATCGACCCCATTGAATCTTTCGTATTGAACGTCATCCTGTTGGCCGCCCAGGATTTCTGGCAGGTTGTTTTCGCCCCTGATGATTACTGTGATGTCTTGTGATCGGTTGTTGCCATGCTGGTCTTCCACAACTGTGGTGTACACCAAGGTAATGGTCTCGCCTTCACCCATGAATTGAATCCGGTCAAAGCTGGCGGTGTAATCCCATTCAAGCCTGATGACGTTGTTTGTATTTTGAATCTCCGTTGTAACGAGGTTGTCTCGGAAGTATTCGATCAATTCATTAGTGAGTTGCCGCTCGGCGCCTGACTTCTCTATGGCCTCTACAGATTTCAGTGTTGTGGAGATGATTCCAATCGTGTCGTTGGCATCGTAATCCGTGAATTCCACAAATCCTGATGCACTCAGATTGTCTGCTCCTTCCAGAATCTCCCCGCTTGCGATGGCATTGGTGACGTAGGGCCCGGTATTGCTACCGCTGACATTGATGGCTACTTCATGGGTGTTTTGTTCGCCTGAGCCATCAGTAATGGTGAGCTCGTAGAACAAATTGAGGGTTTGCCCTGGCAGTAGGTAGTGGAAGCCTTCAGTGCCCGTATCGAGGCTCCAGGTCAATGTATTGCTGTCTTGGCTGGCATCGAGTGCAGTTTCTGGTGCGACGCTCAACATTGAGAGCAATTCAGCTGGAGTTGGCAGCAGTCCACTGGTCTCGCCATCTGTGCGAACTCCCGTAACAGCAATGGTTGCTGTGTCGATCAGATCAATATCAGAGGCGGTGAGTGTGCCTGTTGCTGTTAAGCCTGCATCGGTTTCAACCAAGTCAGCTTGGTTGCTGTCATCGATGCCACCAACACTGATCTGTGGCGCGTCGTTCGCACCATGGATGGTGATCACCACATCCTGGCTGGTGCCGTTGATTTCATTGGGTGGATTGGCGGGATCAACTCCAGACTGGTCTGTGACGTGGATCCGGTAGGTGAAGCTCAGTTCTTCTCCTGCTGCCAGGTATTGCGTGAGCGCGTTGTCGATGTTGACGGCCCAATCGATATCTCCAGCATTGGCAGCAGCATTAACTCCGGCTCCAGAGATCTCGAATCCTGAGTTGATTGATTGAAGCTCGTCTGCGGTGAGGCCTGCTGTGATGTCATTCCCGCCGTCATCGACGACGGAGATGAATTCCCAGCTGACATCACTGAGCTCAGTGATGTCTTGATCACTGAAGCTGATGATCCCGGATGTTTGCAGCTGATTTTGAGCTTGTACGGCGCTGTCTTCTGTGACCGAGCCTGCATCACCACCACCGTCCACGGTGATCACGGGCGTGTCGTTGCTGCCGGTGATGGTCACTGTCACCGTGGAGGTATCGGTTGTGCCGTTGGCTGCACCTGAGCTGTCTTCTGTCTGAACGGTGTAAGTCAGCTCCAGTGTCTGATCTTTAGCGAGGAAGTTGAATGCCTTATCACCGGTAGCACCAGATTCAAAGTTCCACTGGAAAGCTGTTCCAGTAGCCGGATCAGCGGCGATGGCGGCGGCTCCCGCTTCGCTTTGAACATTGCTGATGCTGAAGTTGTCGATACCCCATGACTCGTCAGTTGCTGCAGAGGTCAGATTGCTGCTGAGATTGAGCTCGAGATCAGTGATGCCTGCGGGCACGGAGATATCGATCCTGAACTTTTGGTCGTCCCAGTTTCTAAATACACCTGGTTCAATGTCATTCAGGCCTAACTGCTGGCTGAGGTGATTGCCGGTTCCGTGATATGTAATCGGTGTGATGGTCCAATTAAATATGCCTTCGCTGGTGGTGGTCGACCCGTTCACAGGAGCCAGTACGGGTTGGTTGCCAGGCATCAGGAAGATCTGCTCAAGAATCGTTTCTCCGTTCGCTTCAATGATCAGCTTTTCAGGGCCGTTTTCTCCGCCGTTATCCCATGAATCAATACGTAGGAAGTCAAAGGACACATCGCTGCCAGAACCATCAATGCTGAAGCCCTTGCTGGTTTCTTCGCCAGTGGCAAAGCGGCCTAAGAACGTGCCCCATTGACCGCTGCTGTCAGTTTCGGTTTTGCCATGCAGCCAGCCGCCGCTGCCGGACTCAAAATCCTCTGTTTGGATGCCGCTGGCGCTCAGCTTGAGCATCTCCAGCAAGGCTTGATTGCCGTTGTCGGTCAGGCTTGACGGCAGCGTTCCTGGGAAGTTTCCGGCGATGTCCACCTGTTGCACCGTGGCGGCAACGGTGTCGAGCAGATCGGCATCGCTGACGCTCATCTCACCGCTGGAGTTCAAGGTGGCATCGGTTTCCTGCAGCGAGCTGCTGTCATCGCCACCACTAATCAGCGGCTCATCGTTGCTGCCAGTGATCGTGATCAGAACGCTGGTTTCGCTGGTGTCGTTGCTGTTGTCTCCACTGGTGTCTTGCAGGGAGATGGTGTAGTTCAGGCGCAACGTGTCGCCTTCAGCAAGGAAATCAAAGGCATCGGCTCCGATGGCATTGGAGCTGAAGTTCCAGTTGATGGTGTCGGGGCTAGCTGAATCCGCGTCAACCTCAGCTGCTGTGAGATTGAGCATCTCCAGTAAGGCCTGCTTGTTGTTGTCGCTCAAGCGGCTGGGAAGGGTGCCGCCACCGGTGATGAAGCTGCCAGTCACATCAACCTGTGAGACGTTGGCTCTGACGTTGTTGGTGGTATCGAAATCCTCAACGCTGAAATCACCGCCACTGCTGAGCACAGCATTGGTTTCCGTTAGTGAAACGCTGTCAGCTCCATTGCTGATTTGCGGCGAATCATTGGTGCCGGTGATTTGAATCGTGACGGTTTCGCTGCTCGTGAGGCTGGAGTCAGTGACCTCAACGGTGTAGGTGAGGATCAGCGTTTCGCCGGTGGCGAGGTAGTTGAAGGTTTCGCCATCTGCATCAAAGTTCCAAGTCAGCGCATCGCTGACTTCTGTGGCATCCAAGATCGTGGCTGCATTGAGCTGGAACATCTGCAGCAAGCTTGCTTGATCCGGTGCCGCTGGATCACTGTTATCAGCCGTGCCACTGACCACCACGCTGTGGGAGGTGGTGACGATATCGGTGCGGTCGATATCAGTAATCGTTAAATCACCAGTTGCCGTCAGATCGGAGTCATCACGACTTTCTGCCTTCTCCACCACCACCGGACCGCCAGTGATGGTGGGCCTGGCATTACCGCTGCCGATGGTGATGGTGATGCTTTGGCTGGTGCTGGTGGCTTCATCGTGGACGCCGCTCACCACGCTGTTGTCGTCAACGGTGATTTGATACGTCGCCGTGACGGTTTCACCGTCTGCCAGATATTCGATTAATCCAGATTCAATCGAGAAGTTCCAGGTCACATTGCCGTCGTTGGCTGTTTGGCCGGCGCCGACCCCATCACCAGTGATGGTGAAGGTGTTGGCGATGTCTTGAAGAGCTGCGTTGAGATCAGCGCTGAGGGATACTCCGGCAGAAGGCACAGCAGAGACAAAGCTGTGGCTAACGCTGGAGCGGTTGGAGAGATCCAGGTCATCAAACGCGATCGTTCCAGTTGCTGTGGTGCTGGCTTGATCTGAAATCGTGCCTTCATCGTTTCCAGCGGCAACGGTGATGTCGGGAGTGTCATTGGTGCCGGTGAGGGTGACCACAACCGTTGAGGTGTCGGTGGTTGATTCACCAGAGGCAGCCCCGGAACTGTCGGTGACCTGGATGGTGTAGGTGAGCTCGAGGGTTTCGCCGTTAGCGAGGAAGTTAAAGGCGGTGTCGCCAGCAGCACCGGATTGGAATGTCCAATCAAAGGACGATCCGTCGCTTGGGTTGGCATTGAGCTCGGTGCCAGCGATGGGCGAGAAGCTGAGCATCTCGAGCAAGGCCTGATTGGTGTTGTCGGTTAGGTCGGTGGGGACGGTGCCAGCAAAGGAGCCACCCGTGATGTCAACGGATTGAGCGGCAACATCGACGGTGTCGGTGAGGTCGATATCGGTGACGGTCATGTCACCGGTATCGGAGATGGTGGTGTTGGTTTCGGTTAGTGCTGAGGTGTCGTTACCAGCAGAGATGACGGGAGAGTCATTGGTGCCGGTGATGGTGATGGCAACCGAGGTGGTGTTGGTATCTGAGTTGGCATCACCGCTGTCGTCTTGGAGGGAGACGGTGTAGGTGAGAGTGAGTGTTTCGCCTTCTTGTAGGAAGTCAAAGGCGGCATCACCGGTATCGCCTGATGTGAAAGCCCAATTGACGGTGGATGGGCTGGCGAGATCAGCATCGAGTGACTGGATGATGTGATCGGTGCTGGTATCAGTGCCCGAGGAGCCATCGGCGATGGTGAGATCGAGCATGTCGATCAAGGCTTGATGGCTGTTGTCACTGAGGGTGGTGGGGAGTGTGGTGCCTGAAGCGATGAAGGAACCAGTGAGTTGAACCGCTGAGACGGTGGCGCTGACAACGTCCTTGGTGTCAGTGTCGGTGACTGAGAAGGAGCCGTCGGTTGTGAGGGTGGTGTCGGTCTCGGTTAGTGCGGCGGTATCTGCACCGCCACTAATCTCTGGCGTTTCGTTGGTGCCAGTGATGGTGATGGTAATGGTGTCGCTATTGGATAGCGGCATGCTGCTGTCGTCATCTGTGGCAGTGACGGTGTAAGTGAGAACGAGCGTTTCGCCATTCTCGAGGTAATCGAATGTCTCTGCACCTGAGTTGAAGTTCCAGGTGAGGGCATTGGATTGTTCAGTGCCATCCAGGATTGGATTGTCTGACAGAGTCAGCATGCTTTGGAGCGTTGCATCAGATGGAGCGGCAGGATCTGTGCGGTCTGATGTGCCAGAAACAACGAGTGTGTGAGCGGTATTTACAACGTCTGTGCGATCACTATCACTAACTTTGAGAGTGCCAGAGGAGATCAGGGCTGCATCGGTTTCGATCAGCGTGATCTCGCTGATCTCATCTCCTTGTTGTGTTGTGGAACCATTGATCTTGCCATCGCCATGGCGAGCTAAATCCCTCTGGCTGTGGTTGCCTGCTTGTTTGAATGTGAGGATGAGCTGTGTATTTTCCGAATTGGCAGTAATGGTGTAAGGAAGATTGTTGTAGTTCTCATGGCTTTGAAATGCTGCAGCCATTGCATTGGCATCGGTAAATCCATTGTTCGGTGAAACGATGATGACGTTGCCTTCGTTATGTCCGGTGTCCGGGTTGTAAATCGAGTAAGTCCGTTGATCGGAAGTCAGGCCAAGATGCGTAAATTTCTGGATTTCTTTGGCTGGCGCTACTGAAGGGAAATCATTGGTACCTGTGATGGTGATGGCGACGTTGTGATTGTCAGTGATGCCGTTGTTATCGGTGACGCGGATGGTGTAAGTGAGAGAGAGTGTTTCATCAGTTGCTAGGTAATCAAAAGCTTCTGTCCCTGAATTGAAGGACCAGCTGAGCTGATCAACGACTTCCGAATTGGAGAGAACGGCCGCAGGATCTGCTGGACTCACTGTGAGCATTGCCAGCAATGCGGCATCGCTTGATTCGAGTGCTGTTGTGGATGCACCGGTGACGGAATCTTCTGCTGTCACCGAGAGGACCTCAGCTGTGAGGGTGCCAGTGAGGTCGAGGTCGGAAACCGTCAGGGTTCCGCTGGAGGAGAGGCTGGCGTCGGTTTCGGTGAGGGAGCTATTGGCTGAATTGGCACTAACTACGGAGATGCTGGGTGCGTCATTGGCCCCTGTGATCGTGATGGTGACGTCTTGACTGCGGGAGCTGATCTCGTCGCTGCCGGAAGCGGAGGTGATTCCAGAGCCGTCGTTGACAGTGATGCGGTAGACGGCGGTGATGGTTTCACCGGCATCGAGGTATTGGGTGAGAGCGTTGTCGATGGAGAAGGTCCAATCCACTTGACCGGAGTGGGCAGCGGAACCAACGCCATCACCAGAGATGGTGAAGGAGTTGGCGATGTCCTGGAGTGCGGTATCGAGAGCAGTGGAGATGGAAGCGCCAGCGGATGGAGTGGCGGAGAGGAAGGAGCGTGTGACGTTGGAGGTATCGGTGAGATCGAGATCGGTAAAGGTGATGGAACCGGTGTCGGAGATATGAGCGCCGGAGTCGTTGAGGGTGGAAGCGGCCGTTGCGGAGGAGCCGTTGGTGGAGTTGTGAGTTGAGGACAGGGAGAAGGGAACGCCCGCGGAATCGGCGGTGATGGTGATTTCAGCCGGTGACTCGGCGGTTGTGATCGCAGCAGTGCTGCCGCTGGTTAGGGAGAACACCCGCACATGACCGGAATCAGTTCCATTCCCGTCGTTGTACTTCGCACCGATGGCGACGGTGCTGCCGTCTCTGGAAAGCGAGAGGCCAAAGCCGCTTTCATCATTAACGGCTTCTCCATCGATGTCGCTGCCGACTTGCGCCCAGTCGGTGCCATCCCATTGGTAAATGCGTGTATGGCCTGATTTATCGCCATTGCCATCATTCAAACGTGCACCAATGGCAACGATATTGCCGTCATCAGAAATGGAGATTCGCTCTCCACTCTTGTCAAGCGCTGCTTCTCCATTGATGTCACTGCCGCGTTGCACCCAGTCGGTGCCATCCCATTGGTAAATGCGTGTATGGCCTGATTTATCGCCATTGCCATCATTCAGACATGCACCGATGGCAACGATATTGCCGTCACCAGAAATGGAGATTCCCTCGCCGCTGTGGTCATGCGCTGCTTCTCCATTGATGTCACTGCCGCGTTGCACCCAGCTAGTGCCATTCCAGGCGTAGATGCGCGTGTGACCTGAATTAGTCCCGTTGGCGTTGTTGTTGCCCCAAGCACTACCGGCAACCGTGGTGCCATCACTGGAGAGGGCTAATGACGAACCGAAGTAGTCGTCGGCAGCTTCACCATTGATGTTATTGCCACGCTTAACCCATTCAGCGCCATTCCAGTCAAAGATGCGAACGTAGCCGGCGTCGTTTCCGTTAGCTGAGTTTCCCCCTCCGCCAATAGCGACAGTGGTTCCATCACTGGAGAGGGAGACCTTGCCGCTGACATCAGTGGCATTGTCACCATCGATGTCATTGCCGAGTTGATTCCAGGTGGTGCCATTCCATTGGAAGACGCGTACATGGCCGGCATCGGTGCCATTGCCATCATTGCGTATAGCCCCAATGGCAATGATGGTGCCATCGCTGGAGAGGGAGTTGAGGTTGCTCTTGTCGCCTGCAACTTCACCATCGATGTCATTGCCGAGTTGGTTCCAGGTGGTGCCATTCCACTGGAAGACGCGTACATGGCCGGACATTTCGCCATTGCCATCGTTGCGTGTCGCGCCAATGGCAACGATGGTGCCATCTGCGGATAGGGAGACTCCGTGTCCGTTGCCGCTGGTGTCACCAGCGGCTTCCCCGTCGATGTCGGAACCGATTTGATTCCAGCCTGCGGGCTGAGCAGTAACGCTGGTTGTGAGGCTGACGGCGTCTGAGTTGTTGACGCTACTGATGGTGATGGTGTCGCCATCGGTGCTCGCTGTAACGACACCATTGAGGTCGCTATCAGCATCGATGGCGGCAGCCAGCTTGGTGGTGATGTTGTTGCGCGCTTGTTGCTCTGTGGCTTCCCCGCCGCTGCCATCAACGTTGACGGTGAAGTCATTTGCAATGACTTCGTAGGTGACCTCTGTGGAATTAACGGTGGCGCTGATGCTGTCGCCGGCAGCAAAGCCCCCAGAAAGTGTTGCGCTTGCAGTGCCAGAGGCATTGGCGGTGATGACATCAACGAGGTTGGGGCTGTTGTTGATGGCGTTGGCTAGGCCGGTGGCAACCAGATCAAGAGTGGTGTCGGTGTCTTGAACGGTGTAGGTGATCTCAACGTTGTTGACAGTGGCGGTGACGGAGTCGCCTGTTTCGTAAGAGCCAGAGAGTGTGAGGGTGTTGACCTGCGGAGTTACAACACCATCAGCTGAAGTGCTGGCATCTTCTGTGACAGCACCGATGAGATCAGCAACGGTGATATCTGGTGTGTCGTTGGTGCCTGTGATGGTGACCACCACTGTTGAGGTGTCGGTGGTTGATTCGCCTGTTGTGATTGCTGCCGTGCTGTCGCTGGATAGAGAAAACACCCGCACATGGCCTGAGTCATCGCCATTGCCATCGTTGTGGGTAGCACCAATGGCAAGGATTGTTCCGTTGCTGGAGAGAGAAATGCTTGCGCCGCTCTGATCACCGGCAGCTTCTCCATCGATGTCATCGCCTAATTGGTTCCAGGCACTGCCATCCCATTGGTAGATGCGTGTGTGGCCTGAGTCACCGCCATTGCCGCTGTTGCGGGTTGCCCCGATCGAAACGATGGTGCCGTCATCAGATAGGGAGATAGACCGGCCGCTGTAGTTATTAGCAGCTTCTCCATCGATGTCGTCGCCGCGTTGCACCCAGGCACTGCCGTCCCAGTCGAAGATGCGAGTGTGACCTGATCGGGAGCCGTTGGCAGCGTTCATGGAAGCACCAACGGCAATGGTGTTGCCGTTGCTGGATAGTGCGACGCTTTCTCCGCTGCTATCTCCGCGAGCTTCTCCATCGATGTCGTTGCCGCGTTGAACCCAGGCACTGCCGTTCCAGTCGAAGATGCGAGTGTGACCCGAGTTGTGGCCTACATAACTGTCTTCGCCGTCGTTCTGAGTTGCACCAATGGCAACGGTGTTGGCGTCGCTGGAGAGCGAGATGGAGTAGCCGCTGTGATCAAATACGTTTTCTCCATCGATGTCGTCTCCGCGTTGCACCCAGGCACTGCCGTCCCAGTCGTAGATGCGAGTGTGACCAAAGTTGTGGTCGATATGAGTTCCACTGCCCTCGTTCGCGGAAGCACCGATGGCCACGGTGTTGCCGTTGCTGGATATTGTGACCGTGCCGCTCACATCGTCGGCAGCTTCGCCATCGATGTCATCACCTAGTTGGTTCCAGGCGCTGCCATCCCATCGGTAGATGCGTGTATGACCTGACGCGTCGCCATTGCCATCGTTGGACCTGGCGCCGATGGCAACGGTGCTGCCGTCACTGGAAAGAGAGACGGGGAATCCGCTCCTATCACCGGCAGCTTCTCCATCAATGTCATCGCCTAATTGGTTCCAGGCACTGCCATCCCATTGGTAGATGCGTGTGTGGCCTGAGTCACCGCCATTGCCATTGTTGGCATTTGCGCCGATGGCAAGGATTGTTCCGTCGCTGGAGAGAGAGACGGACCTGCCGCTGTAGTCACTGGCAGCTTCTCCATCAATGTCGATGCCGAGTTGCTTCCATGCGGGCTGAGCCGTAACACTGGTTGTGAGGCTGACGGCGTCTGAGTTGTTGACGCTGCTGATGGTGATGGTGTCGCCATCGGTGCTCGCTGTAACGACACCATTGAGGTCGCTATCAGTATCGATGGCGGCCGCCAGCTTGCTGGCGATGTTGTTGCGCGCTTGTTGCTCTGAAGCTTCCCCGCCGGTGCCATTGCCGTTGACGGTGAAGTCATCGGCGATGACTTCGTAGGTGACCTCTGTGGAATTAACGGTGGCGCTGATGCTGTCGCCAGCTGCAAAGCCACCAGAGAGTGTGGCGTTTGCAGTTGTCGCTGGAGATGAATCAGCAACCTGGATGGTGTAGGTGAGCTCGAGGGTTTCGCCGTTAGCGAGGAAGTTGAAGGCGGTGTCGCCAGCAGCACCGGATTGGAATGTCCAATCAAAGGACGATCCGTCGCTTGGGTTGGCATTGAGCTCGGTGCCAGCGATGGGCGAGAAGCTGAGCATCTCGAGCAAGGCCTGATTGGTGTTGTCGGTTAGGTCGGTGGGGACGGTGCCAGCAAAGGAGCCACCCGTGATGTCAACGGATTGAGCGGCAACATCGACGGTGTCGGTGAGGTCGATATCGGTGACGGTCATGTCACCGGTATCGGAGATGGTGGTGTTGGTTTCGGTTAGTGCTGAGGTGTCGTTACCAGCAGAGATGACGGGAGAGTCATTGGTGCCGGTGATGGTGATGGCAACCGAGGTGGTGTTGGTATCTGAGTTGGGATCACCGCTGTCGTCTTGGAGGGAGACGGTGTAGGTGAGAGTGAGTGTTTCGCCTTCTTGTAGGAAGTCAAAGGCGGCATCACCGGAATCGCCTGATGTGAAAGCCCAATTGACGGTGGATGGGCTGGCGAGATCAGCATCGAGTGACTGGATGATGTGATTGGTGGTGGTATCGGTGCCTGAGGAGCCATCGGCGATGGTGAGATCGAGCATGTCGATCAGCGCCTGATGGTTGTTGTCGCTGAGTGCGGTTGGGAGTGTGCTGCCTGATGTTGTGAAGGAACCAGTGAGTTGAACCTCTGAGACGGTGGCGCTGACGGTGTTGGCGGTATCGACATCGGAGACGCTGAAGTCACCGGATGTGGAGAGAGTGGAATCGGATTCGGTTAAGGAAGCGGTATCAGCACCTGCGGTGATTTGCGGCGTTTCGTTGGAGCCGTTGATGGTGATGGTGACGATCTCTGTGGCGGTTCTGCCAATGGAGTCCTCAACGGTGATGGTGTAGGTGAGGACGAGGTTTTCGCCGAACTCGAGATAGTCAAAGGCTTGGTTGTGATTGAGGCCTGTGACGTTGGAGTTAAAGGTCCAGTTGAGGGTGTCCGACTGCTCGGTGGCATCAAGGAGAGGGTTGCCATCGAGGGAGAGCATGGCGAGGAGCTGAGCATGGGTGGAGCCATTGGGATCAGCTGGGACGACGTTGCCGTCGACATCAGTGGTGAGAGCGCTGTTGTTGTTGCTGGAGACGACGAGGGAATGGGAGGTATTGACGAGGTTGGATTTATCGATGTCAGCGACGGTGAGGGTGCCTGAAGTGGAGAGAGCGGCGTCGGTTTCAGTTAGTGCAGCTTGATCAGGACCACCGGAGATGACGGGATCGTCATTGGTGCCATTAATGGTGATGACGATGTCGTGTGTATCAGGGGTTGTGCCTGATTCGCCATCACTGAGTGTGAGTGTGTAGGTGAGGGTGAGTGTTTCGCCGTTAGCGAGGTAGTCAAAGGATTCGGGGTTGTTGTTTGCCGGGGGAGCTGAGTTAAAGGACCAGGTGAACTGACTAACGGTTTGTGTTCCATCGAGGACCTGCACCGGAGAGACCGAGAGCATGTTGAGGAGCTCGGTGGGGCTGGAGATCAGACCATCGGTGGTGTGGTCAGTGCTGACGGAGATATTGGAGATGGAGACGGTATTGGTTAGATCAATGTCAGTGGCGGTGAGTGTGCCTGAGGTGGTGAGAGCAGCGTCGGTTTCGGTGAGTGTTTCGGCGTCTGAGTTGAGGAGGGAGCTAACGGAGAGAACGGGGTCATCGTTGGCGCCATTGATGGTGATGACAACGTCTTGTGTTGCGGTTCTGGGCTCATCCCCTGTTGTGACGAGTGAGTCATCGGTGATGGTGATGGTGTATGTGACGTCGATGGATTGATCAGCGGCGAGGTATTGGGTGAGAGCGTTATCGATGGAGAAGTTCCAGTTGATGGTTCCGGAGTGAGCAGCGGAACCAACGCCATCACCGGAGATGGTGAAAGCGGAATCAATGTTTTGTAGGGCGGTGGTTAGGGCATCGGAGAGGGAAGCGCCGGTGGAATCAACCGCGGAGGAATAGGAGCGAGTGACGTCGGAAGTATCGGTGAGATCGAGATCGGTAAAGGTGATGGAACCGCTCGACTGCAACTGGTAGCGCGTGGCATTAGCAGTCACCACTGCGGCAGTACTGGCTTGGCTGTCGTCGCTGCCGTTGTTGGTGGTGTTCGTCTCAAGCGTGAAAGGAACGCCTGCGGTATCGGCGGTGATGGTGATTTCAGCGCCAGAGGTATTGGCGGTGATGACATCAACGAGGTTGGGGCTGGCGTTGATGGCGTTGGCTAGGCCGGTGGCAACCAGATCAAGAGTGGAGTCGGCGTCTTGAACGGTGTAGATGATGTCAACGTTGTTGACGGTGGCAGTGACCACATCACCGCTTTCGTAGTTGCCTGAAAGCGTCAGACTGCTGATCTGAGTTGCTGATGAAGCTCTAGGCTTGTCAGATTGAGCAGAAAGTTCGGACTGCTGAAAGTTGGGTATTAAACCGTTGTTCTCATAGAGCGATGGCTGATAAACCGTGATGGTTTGACTGCCGCTAAAGGCTTGGTTGCTGGTCTTGAGTAGAACATCATCGCGGTACAGCTCAATGTATCCGTCATTTCTGTAGACTAATTTGAACTCTTTCTGATCATTAAATCCCTCACTATTTTGGACGTTTGAGTTGTTATCCCAACCCTTAAGGCTTGCCCAGCTGGCATTGCCACCGACCCATCCTCCAAACGCCACAGCGCGCAGGAGCCATTTGTTGGATTCTTGAAGATGCCCTGTTGACTTATCGCTAACGACACTCGAATCAATAATGCCAAAAACGGGGTGTCCTGCGTGTCTCCAGGCAATTTGCTCGCCAGGTGAGAAGGGTTTGTCCCAATCAAGTACAGCTGTATGGCCAGCTGGTATCTCGGCGGTTTCGGTGAAGCTTCCCTGATGGAACGTGAAGCCAAGATCATCTTCTGAGATATCACCGGTAACATCGACGACAGTGATGTCGGGGGTGTCGTTGGTGCCGGTGATGGTGACCACCACCGTTGAGGTGTCGGTGTCACTTTCCTGGCCAGCTCGTTCGTCGGAACTGTCGGTGGTGTGAATCGTGTAGGTGAGCTGAAGGGTTTCTCCTTCAGCTAGGAAGTTAAAGGCGTTATCGCCACTGGCTCCGGATTCAAAAGTCCATTCAAATTCAGATCCTGCATCAGGATTGGCTATCAGGCTTTCGGGTTGGAATGAAGAGCTAGCGTGTGCAATTGGGATGAGCTGATCATCATCCAAGATGGAAATGTAATTGAGGTTCTCCCACGTGTGCTGCTCGTTGGAGCCATCTGTTTGCTCCTCATCGATGAAAACACTAAACCCAGATGCCGAGGATGTTTTGACTCTGATGTTGGACGTATCTCCACCGTAGTAGGAACCTAGTTTGGCTAGGAGTGTTGGATTTGAATTAAACGCGTTTGTGTAATCAACTTCCCTGGTGGTGTGGTTGTAAGACTGGCCAGTGATTTCAGCTTTAATCGTTGAATCGTCGCTGGAACTGCTGTCTCCCCGCTCAATGGCAATCCAGCCAACACTTTCGGTTTGAGGTGATGCTGTGCTGATTCCTTTGCCTGTTTCCATCAGAACCGTGAAGGAATCATTGGAGATGCTGTGCGTTCTGGTCACCACATACTTTTCGTTTTCAAATCCTTGAAGCTGGGTCAGAACAGTTGGGTCGTTGAGGTCTCCACTGATGGAAACCGTTTCAAAGTTGTTGTAGCTGTTGAGGGATGTGGTGCCGCTGCTGATTTTGGTGCCATCAGCGAGCAGCCAGGTGCCTGCTTCGATCACCATGTAATTGATGGTGACCTCTTCGCCGGAGTTGACGACGTTGTCTCGGCTGCGGCTGGCATTGCCATCAACAACAGGCTCAACAATCCGCATTTCAAAGCTATTGCCAGACACATTTCTCAGTCTGGCTGTGGCTTCATCAGTGAGCTTGCCGCCAATTGCATCGCCCAAAATCACAACAGGGTTTTGATAGTTGCCCTGCAAGTTGATGGTCTGCCATGCGTGAGTGGCGTTGCTAATGCTGCCGTGTTCAATCGTGCTAGTTGATGCCGTCAGGCTCAACATCGCCTTGAGTTGATCATTGCTTAAGGGAACATCCCCAGTGAAGGTTGTTCCAGCTGCGCTCACTTCCACCGTTTCAACGCTGGCTCTGACCGTGTCGCTGAGATCGATGTCGGCCACCGTCATGGCGCCGGTATCGCTCAGCGTGGTGTTGGTTTCGGTGAGGGTGGAGGTGTCATCACCGCCGCTGATGACCGGCGAATCATTGGTGCCGGTAATGGTGATGGTGAGATCAGTGCTGCTATCGCCCGCGCTGCCTGAGTCATCGGTCACCGTGACGGTGTAAGTGAGGATCAGGGTTTCGCCTTCTTGCAAGAAGTCGAAGGCCGCATCACCGGTATCGCCGGATTGGAAGGCCCAATTGATCGTGCTGGGTGAGGTCCAGTCGGCATCGACGGATTCAATGATGTGATCAGCGCTGCTATCGCTACCAGTAGCGGTGTCGGCGCGGCTGAGGTCGAGCATGCCGATTAAAACGGCATCGCTCAACGCATCGGGGAAGCTGCTGCCGGATGCGGTAAACGTTCCGCTCTTGCCCACGGATGTCACAACGGCCTGGTTGGTATCGCGGCTGTCGCGGTCTTTGACGGTGATTGAACCGCTGGCATTGAGCTGGCCATCGGTTTCTGTGTCGGCACCGGTGACCAGAACATCACTGATCACAGGATCATCGTTGGTGCCTGTGATGGTGATAACGACATCTTCGGTTGTTGCGTTGTTGTCGTCGTCTGTGGCTGTAATGGTGTAAGTGAGGATGAGTGTCTCGCCTTCTTCCAGGTAATCGAAGCTTTGAGCCAGTCCTTGGGCATTGGAGTCAAAGCTCCAGGTCAAGGTGTCGGTGATTTCTGTGGAATCGAGAATGGGGTTGGCGCTCAGGCTCAACATCGCCATCAGCTCCTCATAGGTTGAGCCATTGGGATCGCCTGGGATGGTGCGGCCATTGCCGTCTGTGGTGAGGGCCGATGGCGTGTTGCTCGAGACGACGAGGGAGTGGGATGTATTGACCTCGTCGTCTTTGTCGTCATCACTGATGGTGAGCGTGCCGCTGGTGCTCAGGGTTGTGTTGCTCTCCGTGAGGGTGACGGCATCTGGGCCATCAGTGATTTCTGGCCCGTCCTCTGTGCCATTGATGGTGATGACGATGTTGTGTGTATCAGGGGTGGAGCCTGATTCGCCATCACTGAGTGTGAGTGTGTAGGTGAGGGTGAGTGTTTCGCCGTTAGCGAGGTAGTCAAAGGATTCGGGGCTGTTGTTTGCAGCAGGGTCTGAGTTGAAAGACCAGGTGAACTGATTAACGGTTTGGGTGCCATCGAGAACCTGCACCGGTGAGACCGAGAGCATGTTGAGGAGCTCGGTGTTATTGGAGATCAGGCCATCGGTGGTGTCGCCAGTGCTGACGGAGATATTGGTGATGGAGACGGTATTGGCCAGATCAATGTCAGTGGCGGTGAGGGTGCCAGAGGTGGTGAGAGCAGCGTCGGTTTCGGTGAGGGATTCGGCGTCTGAGTTTTGGAGGGAGCTAACGGAGAGAACGGGGTTGTCGTTGGCGCCGTTGATGGTGATGACAACGTCTTGAGTTTCGGTATTGGCTTCTAGGCCGGTGTCGACGAGTGAGTCATCGGTGATGGTGATGCGGTAGGTGACGTCAATGGATTGATCAGCGGCGAGGTATTGGGTGAGGGCGTTATCAATGGAGAAACTCCAATCCACTTGACCGGAGTGAGCAGCGGAACCAACGCCAGCACCGGAGATGGTGAAAGCGGAATCAAGGTTTTGTAGGGCGGTGCTGAGGGCATCGGAGAGGGAAGCACCAGTGGAATCAACAGCTGAGAGGAAGGAGCGTGTAACGAGAGAGGTATCGGTGAGATCGAGATCGGTAAAGGTGATGGAACCGGCGTCGGAGATATGAGCGCCGGAGTCGTTGAGGTTGGAAGCGGCTGTGGCGGAAGAGCCGTTGGTGGAGATTTGAGATGAGGAGAGAGAGAAGGGAACACCGGCGGAGTCGGCGGCGATGGTGATGACCCCGTCAGTGGCGGAGGCGGTGATGACATCAACGAGGTTGGGGCTGGCGTTGATGGCGTCAGCTAGGCCGGTTGCGATGAGAGCGAGGGTGTTGTCGGCGTCTTGAACGGTGTAAGTGATGTCAACGTTGTTGACGGTGGCGGTGATGGTGTCGTCTGTTGCGTAGGAGCCAGAGAGTGTGAGGGTGTTGACCTGATCAGAGAGGCCACCGGCAGCTGAGGTATTGGCGTCTTCTGTGACGGCTCCTATGACATCAACGACGGTGATATCGGGAGTGTCGTTGGTGCCGGTGAGGGTGACGACCACCGTTGAGGTGTCGGTGGTTGATTCACCAGAGGCAGCACCGGAGCTGTCGGTGACCAGAACGGTGTAAGTGAGCTCGAGCGTTTCTCCTTCTGCCAGGAAGTTGAAGGCGGAGTTGCCGCTTTCCCCTGAGCTGAAGGCCCAGTCGAAGTCGGAGCCAGATACGGGATCAGCGCTTACAGCATTCACGGGCTCTGCAGCAGAGAGAGTCAACATCTCCCGCAGCTGCGAATAATTGTTGTCGCTTAGCTCTGTCGGGAGCTGGCTGGCATCAAAGCCTCCACCGCCGTTGACTTCCACAGATGTGGCAATAGGCCGTGGGGTGATGTTTTCACTGGTGATCGTGACGTTGCGGACAGCGCCATCAAACCCCTCGCTGGATTGGTGGTGAGCACTGCCAAGTCGGATTTGTTTGGTGCTTGGATTGAGTGCGCCAAGGTCAGTCCTATCGTGTGTGACGTTAAGTACATCATCCACAAAGACTTGGAGTGTTCCGCCAGAGTTGGAGGCGGTATAAGTAATACGAACTGGAATAAATTCGTTGTTGGTGTTGGTGCCAGTTTGATCAGAGCTATGGGCTGCAAATAGGTTTGGTGAGCGGTTTGGGTCGGCTGATTGTGTCCCCTTGAGATAGAAGCCGTCGCTACGCAATGTCCTGAGCAAGATGCCGTCGGTGTAATGCCCGTAGGAAAACAGCGTGTTCAACGAATTGCTGACATTGCCATCCATGCGGTATTCCGCTTCAAAGCTCCAGTTCTGGCCCAGGTCAATGTCGATTACATAGGGGGCAGAGCCATTGGCATTCAGGTCATAAGTACTACCTGTTAGATAAGTGCTCTGGCCTTGACCGAGATTGCCCCCATCAACGCCAACATCAACGGTGTCGCTGAGGTCGATATCGGTGACGGTCATGTCACCGGTATCGGAGAGTGTGGAGTTGGTTTCGGTTAGTGCTGAGGTGTCGTTACCAGCAGAGATGACAGGAGAGTCATTGGTGCCGGTGATGGTGACGGCAACGTCTGTTGTTGTTGTACTTGTTGCTTCTGATCCCCCCGCCCCGCTGTTGTCGCTGAGGGTCAGGGTGTAGGTGAGGGTGAGGGTTTCGCCTTCTTGGAGGAAGTCGAAGGCGGTATCACCACTGTTGCCTGAGGTGAAGGTCCAATCAAAGCTGGTGCCTGCTTCCGCCTCATTCGCTGACAAAGCGGTTCCAGCCTCTGGTGTCAGGCTGAGCATGCCCAACAGCGCGGCATGGCTATTGGCACTCAGCGTCGTTGGCAAGGTGCTGCTGCCATCGATGAAGCTGCCGCTGGGCTGCACATCACTGATGGCGACCGTCACGGTGTCCTTGGTGTCTTTATCGCTGACGGTGATTGAATCACTCACCGTGAGGGTGGTGTCTGTTTCAGTCACGTCTGCTGTGGCATCACCGCCAGCGGTCACCCGTGGTGTTTCGTTGGTGCCCGTGATGGTGATGGTGACTGTTTCGCTATCACTTAGTGGTGTGCTGTTGTCGTCTGTGGCGGTAACGGTGTAGGTGAGAACAATCGATTCACCCGTTTCAAGGAAATCAAAATCAGCCGCCTCGGAGTTGAAGCTCCAATTGAGGATGTTGGTGGTTGAGGTGTTGTCCAACACAGTGGCTGGAGTGACCTCAAACATGTCCTCCAGTTCTTGATCGGTTGGCGCTGTGGTGTCGCTACGGTCAGCCGTGCCGGAAACCGAAACGGAATGGCTGGCGGTAACGATGTCTGTTTGGTCGGGATCGTTGACGCGGAAGCTGCCGCTGCTGCTCAGGGCGGTGTCTCCTGCTGATACCTCAGTGAGTGCAATCGATTCGGCTGGGTTGGGTTCGATCACGATCGCCCCGGCTGAAACGGCATCAGCCGAACCCAGCGAGATGATCAATTGGCCATTGGCATCGGGTGAGACCGATTCAAAGATCAAATCACTGCTGAGTGGATCGGTGTTGAACAGCGTTTGGCGGTCGAGGTCACGGCGGATCAGCGTGGACTCGCCGTCGGTGACAGCGACATCGATAGCGGCAGCGTCTTCATTGACCAGGCTGTAAATGCGCACGGTGTAAAGCCGATCAGCCTCAAGGCCGTTGGTGGTGATGTTCAGTTCATTGCTGCGGCCCGTGATGCCCAGGCCGCTATCGGTGGAATACACCAAGTCATCGGCGGCTTTGACGTAATACGGGTCCATGTCGGTGCCCGGCCAGAACGCAGAGGCGCCGGCGTTGTTGGCCCCGCTGCCATTGACCAAAATCGTGACGCCATCGATCACTTGGCCATCGCCGTAGCGCTTGACGCTGCTGCTGCTGCCTCCATTGCTGAGGCTGTTCCAGTCGCTGAGGTCGCCGCCATCGCTATCGCCAACGGATGACAGGTCGATCTTGATCAGATCGGTGGAGGTGATGACGGGTGCATCAACGACAGCTTCCACCAGAACGGTGCTGGTGGTGCTGGTGGTCAGCACTCCGCCAGCACCGGTGTTGCCGAGATCACTGACGTGGATGCTGAGGGTGCGCTCGGTGTCGTTGTTGAGGGCCGGGGTGTAGCGGATGTTGCCCGGCGTGGAGAAGAAGTTGTTGAGCGAAGCAGCCGTGCCAGTGAAGATCCGGTTCACCGGGGTGCTGCTGGGATCAAGGCTGATGCCGCCAAGATTGCCCTCGGCAATACGGATGTAGCCGTCAGGGATGCTCAAGGTGACCTGCAGTGAGCCGCTGGCGGCATCCACATCGCTGAAGGTGCCGGCTCCAAACAGCAGGTTCCCGGTGGTGTCTTCCACCAGATCGAAGCTGTCTGGTGCATCTACCACCGGTGGGTCATTGATGGCCCCCACGCTGGTGTTGATCACCACGGTGCTTGAGCTGAACGCTGTGGTGCCGCCGCGGCTGCTGGCATCGACAACAGCCCCGGCCGTCACGGCGGTGCTGCTGTCGATTAGGGACACTTCCAGGGAGGGTGCAGCCCCATTGAAATCCTGGGCTGGGATGAAGCGCAGCCAGTTGCTGCTTGGCACGCTGATGGCGTTGGTGGCAACGCCTACTGCTGCGATGTCGTTCCAGCTGCTGCCGTTGTCACTGGAGAATTGCCAGGTGCCTTTGGCGGCATCGGCGTTGTAGGCCGTGATGGCAATCCCAGCAAAGGTATTGGCACTCGATCCGCCAGCCACGGTGTCGGTGCTGTCATCAAAGCTGGCGGCCACGAAGCTATTAACGCTGGCGCCCGGGGGATCGGTGTTGTCTTCCTCAATGGCGCTCAAGGTGGCGTTGTTGATGCTCACCACCGGGGCATCGTTCACCGCATCCACCGTGACGGTGAGCTCCACGGCGTGATCGCTATTGCTGTAGCGGCTGGTGCCGCCGGTGGCCCCCACGCCACTGAGGTCGATGCGGCTTTCAGCAGCTGGTAGATCCCCATGGGAGTCGTCCACCAACCGAACGGTGAGGGATCCGGCCTGACCGTTCCAATCGGGAGCCGGTATGAATGAAATCAGCGCATCAGCCGGCAAAAAGAGCCCTTCGCTCAGACTCAACGCGTTCTTCCAGGTCGGTGAAACATCCCAGAAAACCGGATTGCCGGCGAGCTGATATTTCCATGTGCCTTGGCTGCTGTTGGCGGCGTTGTTGACAATCACAACACCGGCCAAGTTGTCGCCCGCACCGCTGAAATCAAGGTTGTCGAGGAAGGTGCTGTTGGCGCCTGCCCCATCAAAGAGGTTGGCGATTGTGGCTTGGGCGCTGCTGTCTTCTGGCAGCACCGGCATTGGCACCGAGCTAGCTGTGCTGGTGGGCGCGTCATTGGCGCCGGTGATCGTGATCGTGACCCGCTCTGAGGCCACCGCTGAATCGTCGTCGGTGAGGATGATGTCGAAGGCAGCGGTGACGACTTCGCCTTCCGCTAAGAAATCCAGTTGGGTTTCCAGCAGGCTGTAGTCCCAATTCACGGTGCCTGTGTTGGCGGCACCGGACACGGTGCTGATGGTGAAACCGGCTTCAAGGACGCTGAGCTGCTCCGGTGTGAGGTTGAAGCTGGTGCCGCCATCCACGCGCAATGCCGTGATCGCGTGGGTTGCTTTGCTTGCCGATGGGCGATTGCTCTTATCGATATCACTGAACGTGATGCTGCCGCTATCGCTCAGCGTGCTGGCTTCCGTAAGAGAGCCGGTGGTAACGACCCCAGTGATTTGAGGATCGTCATTGGTGCCATTGATGGTGATGACGATGTCGTGTGTATCAGGGGTTGTGCCTGATTCGCCATCACTGAGTGTGAGTGTGTAGGTGAGGGTGAGTGTTTCGCCGTTAGCGAGGTAGTCAAAGGATTCGGGGTTGTTGTTTGCCGGGGGAGCGGAGTTAAAGGACCAGGTGAACTGACTAACGGTTTGGGTGCCATCGAGGACTTGCTCAGGTGAGACCGAGAGCATGTTGAGGAGCTCAGTGTCGTTGGAGATCAGGCCGTCGGTGGTGTCGCCAGTGCTGACGGAGATATTGGAGATGGAGACGGTATTGCTTAGATCAATGTCAGTGGCGGTGAGTGTGCCTGAGGTGGAGAGAGCAGCGTCGGTTTCGGTGAGTGTTTCGGCGTCTGAGTTATCGAGGGAGCTAACGGAGAGAACGGGGTTGTCGTTGGCGCCATTGATGGTGATGACAACGTCTTGAATTTCGGTATCGGCTTCTACGTCGTTTCCGACACCTGAGTCATCAGTGATGGTGATGCGGTAGGTGACGGCAATGGATTGATCAGCGGCGAGGTATTGGGTGAGAGCGTTGTCGATGGAGAAGGTCCAATCCACTTGACCGGAGTGAGCAGCGGAACCAACGCCAGCACCAGAGATGGTGAAAGCGGAATCAAGGTTTTGTAGGGCGGTGCTGAGCGCATCGGAGAGGGAAGCACCAGTGGAATCGACAGCTGAGAGGAAGGAGCGTGTGACGCTGGAGGTATCGGTGAGATCGAGATCGGTAAAGGAGATGGAACCGGAGTCGGAGATATGAGCGCCGGAGTCGTTGAGGTTGGAAGCGGCTGTTGCGGAAGAGCCGTTAGTGGAGTTGTGAGTTAAGGAGAGGGAGAAGGGCACACCGGCGGAGTCGGCGGCGATGGTGATGACGTCGTCAGTAGCGGAGGCGGTGATGACATCAACGAGGTTGGGGCTGTTGTTGATGGCGTCAGCTAGGCCAATTGCGATGAGAGCAAGGGTGTTGTCGGCGTCTTGAACGGTGTAGGTGATGTCAACGTTGTTGACGGTGGCGGTGATGGAGTCACCGGTTGCGTAGGAGCCAGAGAGAGTGAGGGTGTTGACCTGATCAGCGAGGCCACCGGCAGCTGAGGTGCTGGCATCTTCTGTGACAGCGCCAGTCAGATCGGCAAAGGTGATATCGGGAGTGTCGTTGGTGCCTGTGATGGTGACAACCACCGTTGAGGTGTCGCTGGAGGACTCACTGGCTGTGAGCACGCCACTCTCAGGTGTTTCAAGGGAGAAGACCCTGACATGGCCAGATCTATCGCCGTTGCCATCGTTTTGGGTGGCGCCAATGGCGACACGGCTGCCATCAGCGGAGAGAGAGATGGATGAACCGCTTTGATCACCACTAGCTTCACCATCGATATCGATGCTGAGCTGCTCCCAGCTGGTGCCAGCTCCGTTCAGCCTGTAGATACGGGTGTGACCGGACAGTCCTCCAGCCGCGCCGGTGTTGTAGCGAGCGCCGATGGCCACGGTGTTGCCGTCATCCGCAAGGGAGACTGAAAAACCGCTTTGGTCGCCAGAGTTTTCACCGTCGATATCGTCACCAACTTGTACCCAGGCTCCGTTAAGCCAGCGGTAGATGCGGGTGTGTCCTGTTGTGTTGCTATTGAGCCAACTGCCAATGGCCACGGTGTTGCCATCAGCGGCGAGTGATACCGAATGACCGCTTTGATCTCCGGCATTTTCTCCATCTAGATCGCTTCCGCGCTGCACCCAGCTGCCGCTGACCAAATCAAAGATCCGTGTATGCCCCGAGTTGCCGCCATTGCCATCGTTTTGCGTGGCACCAATGGCGATCGTGGTGCCAACCGATGACAACGAGATCGAAAAACCGCTGGCGTCATCGCCATTCTCTCCATCAATGTTGTCGCCGACTTGAACCCAGGCTGAGTTATTCCAACTGAAGACTCGGGTTCGGCCTCGGTTGCCGCCATTGTTGATTGAGCTGGTGGCCAGGGTGTTGCCATCAGCGGACAGGGAAGTCGCGTAGCCGCTGTAGTTGTAATCGCCTTCCCCTTCCACATCGGCACCCAGCTGTTGCCAGGCACTTCCATCCCAGCGGTAGATGCGCGTGTGGCCCGCGTAGGAGTCATGCTGCTTTCCACTGATGGCAACGGTGTTGCCGTCATCAGATAGAGACACAGACCAGCCGGTTTGATCGTCTGCGGCTGCACCCAAGATGTCAGTGCCCAGTTGCTGCCAGGCAGTGCCATCCCAGCGATAGATGCGTGCTTGGCCAGCGTTGCCGCCAGCGGCGTCGTTAAACGGAGCTCCAACGGCGAGTGTTGTGCCATCTCCTGAGATGGATACGGAAAGGCCAAGTTCATCACTTCCCGCCTGGCCATCGATATCAATGCCGAGTTGCTCCCAGCCCGATGGCAGTGGGGTCACCGTGGTGGCCAAGCCGATCGGGGCTGAACCAGAAACATTGCTGAGGTTGATGACCTCGCCATCAGCGCTGGCGCTGATCACCCCACTGAGCGTGCCATCGGCGTTGATGGCAGCTGCCAGGTTGGTGGCGATGTGATTCAGCGCTTGGGCGGTGGTGGCGACACCCCCGCTGCCATCACCATTGGCCGTGAGGTCATTGGCCGAGATCGTGTAGGAAACCTCTTGGGAATTAATGGTGGTGGTGACACTGTCCCCAGCGTTGAAGTCACCCGAGAGGGTGATTCTGGTGCTGGATGGATCGGTAACTTGAACCGTATAGGTGAGCTCGAGTGTTTCGCCGTTAGCGAGGAAATCGAAGTGATGGTCACTCGTGGAGACTGCACTCTCACCGTTTTGAACAACACTTAGATCGGTGGCATGGTCACCATGTTTTTCAAGTTTTCTGAGTGCAACATCACCGCTGTCTTTAAAGGTGAGGATTAGCGCGGTGTCCGTTTGATCGGCGCTGATGGTGTAGGGGAGATTGCTGTAATTAGCGTGGTTTTGGAAGGCAGTTGCCATGGCGGTAGCCGAGGCAAATCCTGAGTTTCCAGATTGAATGGCGACGTTACCTTCTTGAGACCGGGTACCGCTGTAGAAGGAGAAGGTTCTGTTGGCTTGATTGAGGCTGAGAGTGGATGCTTTTTGAATTTCACGGGTGCCACTGTCGCCGGATTGGAATGTCCAATCAAATGCCGATCCGTCGCTTGGATTGGCATTGAGCTTGGTGCCAGCAACGGGAGAGAAGCTGAGCATGCTGAGCAAGCTTTGATTGGTGTTGTCAGTGAGAGCAGATGGGACGGTGCCAGCGAAAGATCCACCAGAAATGACAACGGATTGCGCGGCAACATCGACGGTGTCGGTGAGATCGATATCGGTGACGGTCATGTCACCGGTATCGGAGATCGTGGTGTTGGTTTCGCTTAAGCCTGTGCTGTCTTCGCCGTCAGTAATCACGGGGGCATCATTGGTACCCGTGATCGTGATGGTGATGTAGGTAACGGAATCTTCTGATTCGTCTGATCCGGTAGCGCCGCTGTCGTCAGTAAGGGTGACGGCATAGGTGAGGATGAGCGTTTCATCCTGCTGCAGGAAGTCAAAGGCGCCATCGCCTGATGCTTCTGAGGTGAATTCCCAATTGATGGTGGAAGGACCGTTCGGTGCTGAATCGGCATCCAGCGATTCAATGATGTGATCGCTGCTGCTGTCGCTGCCACTGCCCAAATCAGCGCGGCTGAGATCCAACATGGCAATCAGTGCGGCCTTGTTGTTGTCGCTCAGGGTTGTGGGCAGTGTGCTGCCAGAGTCAGTAATGAATGTGCCAGACAGTCCAACTGAAGTGACTTCAGCTCGAACTGTGTCTTTGGTATCGAGATCTTCAACTTGAAATGTTCCGTTGGTGCTCAGAGTGGTGTCGGTTTCAACCAGCGAGGCGGTGTCATTACCGCCGGTGATGATGGATTGATCATTGGTGCCTGTAATGGTGATCGTGACATCCCTGCTGCCTGTGAATGGATTTGCGTCATCGTCAGTTGCTGTGACGGTATAAGTAAGAATGAGTTGCTCGCCTTTCTCGAGGTAATTAAAGGTTTCCCCGTCGGAATCAAAGGTCCAATTCAGGTTGTCGCTTTGTTCTGTGCCATCGAGGATTGTGGCGGTGCTGAGTTTCAGCATGTTCAGCAATTCCCCGTCAGATGGTGCGGCTGGGTCGCTGCGATCTGAAGTCCCAGAAATGCTCAGGGTGTGCGATGTGCTGACAACATCTGTGGTGTCAACATCAGAAATAGTGAGTGTTCCGTTGGCGCTCAGTGATGCATCGGTTTCAGTGAGCGAAGCTTCATCACTGCCGAATAGCAGTGAGGAGCTTGGAATTCTTGTCCAGCTTGAGTTGTTTGTTGACCATTCCAGGTCAATGATGGCTCCACCACCTCTTTCCCACCACTCGAGTTTGATGGGTATGGATTGATTGTCTGCAACTGTGATCTGGGCTGAGTTGTTGTATGTCGGGCCGTGATTAGTGCGGTTGGAAATAACAGATTGGTATCCAGATCCTTTGTCAACCCAGACCTGTACGCCATCATCGGATCGTGTCCTCAGGTAAAAAGTATGTGTATTCGTATTGCTAATGTCTGGAATGATTAGATTGGAGTACATGCGGACGAAGACATCATCTTGGTAGCCTGATTCGGCTAGGAGGATGTTGCTTCCATTGTGCTGGTCTGTTATGTAGAAATCTGATCGATTGGTGACTTTGTAGGCATTTTCATCCTTGTAGTAAGAGGATTCTTTGTGGGAGTCAGTGAATCTAAACCAATAGGTTTCAACGCCTCCGATACCTTTTGTGATCTCGGGATAGTCGTTTGTACCAATAATGGTGATCGTCAGTGTGTTGCTGGTGAAGCCGCCATTGCCATCAGACACTGTGAAAGTGAAGGTGTCGGTGAGTTCCTCTGCTGTGGCGAGTGCTTGAACGGTTCCGTTGGTGTTGTCCAGTGTGTAGGTGTAACTGCCATCGCTGGCGATGTTCACTGAGCCATAGGTGCCGGTCACATCGCTGTTGGCTCCGGTGCTGCTGACAATGAAGGTGTTGGCCACCGTGTCATGCACCACGCCGGTGATGCTGAGGCTGTCACTGCGCGGATTGCCATCGGGGCCTAAGGAGGCATTGCCGCTATTGACGGCATCCATGTCGGGGTCGTTTTCGTTGGTGGCATCCGTCAGCACATTGCCCGTGGTGGTGCTGGCGTCATCGGTGTTGAGGCCTTCGCTCAGGCTGTTGGTGTTGGCAGTGGCAACTGGCAGGCGGTTGATCTTGATGTTGATCGTGCTGCTGGTGATGGCTTCACCGCCGCTGCCTTGGTCTTGTCCGCTGCCTGCGTCATTGCTGCTGCTATCGAGGCCAGCGGTGGAGGTGTTGCTGTTTTGGTCGTTAAAGATCAGCCGCAGGGTGACGTTGTCTTCATCCAGCGCGCCGGGCGTGGTGATGGCATGGCTGTAGGTGAGGTTGCGCAGAACCCCCTGCACTGCTGAGGTGTTGGCGTCGCTATTGAAGGTGAGCGAGAGCTTGCCGCCGCTGTTGGTGTAGGTGCCAACCTCAGTGCCCGACCAACTCAAGGCGCCATTGCTGAGGCTCAAGGAGCTACCGGCTTTGGCGGCTAGCTGATCATTGGTGTCTTCACTGATGCCTCCAGCTCCATCATCTCGGCCGATGACCAGTGTTGATCCATCCCAGTTATCGCCACTGGAGCCATTAATGGAAAGGCTGAACTCTGCATCTCCTTGGCTGGCATTGCCGGTGTAGGTGCCATCGGCTGATTTGGTTGTGTTGGTGCTGCTGTTGATTGCTGCATTGCTTTCGTTGAAGCGATACCAGCCCACCAAGTTTTCGCTGCCTGGATTGATCAGGGTGTTGTAGTTGGCGGCAATTTCTGCGTCGCTGCGGCTGACATTCCAAAGCCGAACATCAGTGATTTTGCCTTGAAAATGTTCATTTAAGTCGGCTCTTGAGCCAATCCTTAAGTTGTAGTTATTGGTGTCGATTGGACTGCGGTATCCATATCCGCTGGTGAATGACACCTGGCTGCCTCCGGCGGCAGTTCCTCCATTGAGATAGATGGTTGTTTTGCCGTCAGTTTCTGAATGAACCAGAGCTGCATGGTTCCAGGTGTTGAGATCGCAGCTCAGTCCAGTTTGAACCCAGCGCCAGCCATCTTTGTGAAGAGCAAATTGAACTTCTCCGCTGCGGTAAGCGAGAAGATATGAGTTTTGTTTGCCAATAATGACGCGATTGCCTGTAGCACTTGGGTTGAACCAGGCCTCCAAAGAGAAGTTGGCAGTGAAGTCAACGGCACTGCTATCGGCAATGTCGGCCCAATCGTCGCTGCCATCTAACACCAAAGCATGAGGATGCAAGCCGGATTGCTCGGTGCTGGCTTCCAAATCAAGATCACTGAGCACCGCATTGGCATCAATGACGAGAGGTGTGCCGTTTTGGATGTAGGCCGTGCCATGGTTGGCATCGAGCCCGCTGAAGCTTGGGTCGTCATTTAGGCCAACCAGGTTGAAGCTGTTGGCGCCGTTGGGGCTGACAACCCGCGTTTGAGCCCCAGCGCTATCGCCTTCGTTGCCGCCATCATTGAGGCTGATGGTGACTTCGCGGGTCGGCATCGTGCCTGCCCGGGTGGGGTTGTTGCTGCTGGAGGTGAATGACACCTGCTGCAGCAGGGTGGCGATCAGGGCGTCATTAACACTGTCACTGCTGAAGTTCAGCTTGAGGGCGCGTCCGTCGCCATCTTCGATTGCATCAATGCTGCCGATTTCAGCGCCGTCATAGAGAATCGAAGCGCCGCTTGTGTCGATCCCGTTTCCAGTGGCAATGCCGAGTTGATCACCGGTGGTGTAGTGGGTGAGGTCAATTCGGACATAGCCGTTGTTGTAGTGCTCGCCGTCGATATCGCTGGCCACCACGTTGCTGAGGAACAGCAAGGGGTCGGCGGTGCCGCTGTTGGATTCAGTCCACGTGCCGATGGCGGTGAAACTCAGTTCTGGGGCATCGTTGATACTGGTGAAGGCAATGGTGACATCGGTGCTGCCTTCTAAGGCCGCCTCTTGTTGGGTGATGGGGTCAACCCCGGAGGTGCTGCCGCCGTCGTTAACGGTGATGCGAATGCTGCGGTTGTTGTCGGCATCGGCAATGCCGCTGCTGGGATCATCACTGGTGCTGTGATAAGCGAAGGCACGCAGCAGGGCCCGGCTTGCAGCCAAGGTGGCGTTGCTATTGAGGTTGACCCGCAGCGCTGTGTTGTTGATGCCGTTGAGCGTTCCATCAATGCTGCCGATGGCAATGGTGGAGTCGTCGTTCGGCGAGAAATTCACGGTGCTGCCATCAACGCTGATGCCACCGCTTTCGAGAATGGTGAGTTGATCGCTGGTTTCGCTGCCCGCTGTGAATGAGGCATCAATAAAACCGCCGCCAAAATGTTGGCTGCGATCAACATCAACAATCTCGCCTGTTGGAACGATTGATTTGGCGGTTTCGTTCTCGCTGTAATTAACAGTTTCGATGCCGCGGAAGCTGATGGCATCGTTGCTGCGATTGATGCTGAAGGTGTTTGTGTCTTGCTGACTGAGAACGCCTTGGCTGTTCTCTGTTGAAGCGATCAGCGTGCGCAGTGCAGGGTCAGGGGCATCAGTGCCGTTGCTGAAGCTGATGCCGCGCAAGACACGTTGGAATTCTTCAGCGGTGCCGCCTTCGGCTTTGGTGAGAGTGAGACGGCCATTGGCGCTGTCGTAACTCGCCGAAATCCCGGTGTCTTCCAGATCAGTTGTATCGGCCGTTAGAACATCACTGAAGTTGATGAGATCGGTGCTGCCCCAGCGGAAATGGTTTGCATTGTCTAAGCTCAGATTGGCAGCGCTTCCTGCTGAGCCTTGGTTGCTGACGGTAGTGCCGGCTCCCTCCTCGAAGCGATAATTTGCGACCAGTCCTGGTTCACCACCGGCATCGGCATGCATGAAGGCCTGTAGCTCTTCATCAGTGCGAACTTCGTTCCATAGGCGAACATCACTGAGACTGCCATTGAGAATTTGATGTTTCCCGCCGCCAATAGTTACGGGTTGGCCATGGGGATTTGCTTCGAAGTTTTCTGTGACGGTGTGGGTTGACTTAATGCCATTGATGTAGAGGTAGACCCTGCCAGCATCAACGTCATGGCTGGCTGCTATATGGGTCCATTGATCAAGTGGAACCGTTTGGGTTTGATGGGTTCGTATAAAACGTTCGCCTGAGCTGTCCCAGCGATTGAGGCGCAGTGCACCATTGTTTCTGATCCAGAGGCTGAAGGTTGCGTCTTCATTTCCTGAATCGAATTTGCCTACAATTAAATTCCAACTGCTTGGGTATTCTTCGAGTTTGACCCAGGCCTCAATGGTGATGTCGCCGGTGATATTGAGCGCATCAACATTGCTGGCTGATCGCAGGTGCCTGCTGTCGATAAATTCCAGTGCTCCATTGTTTTGACTGGGGCTGGTGAGTTCAACCTGCAGTTCGGTGATCCCGTCACGTTCAGCCGTGACGACAGCATTGGGGGCGACAACAACATCGGTTTGCTCGGTGAAGTTGCTGAGGCTGCCAAGGCTGATGCTGTTGACATCATCAACTGCAGTGAAGTTGATCGTGATGTCTCCCTGTCGGCTGGTTTTCGCCTTGGTGGGATGGTTATCGGTGGCTGTGACGTTGAAGGTGATGGCAACGTCATCGTGCAAGCGTTCAATGCCAGCATCGTTGGGCACAAAGACGTATTGGCCTGTGGTGCTGTTGAGGTGCAGCGTGCCGTAGCTGTAGCTAGTGCCACTTGCGATGTAGGTGCTTTCCAGGGCTTGGTCGTAGCTGATGCCATCGAGCACCAGTGGATCGCCTGATTGATCGAGTCCATCAACCAAGCTGAAGCGCAGGTCTGTGCGGTTGGTTTCCTGATCCCGGGCGCTGATGATGCCGGTTTGATTGCTGAAGCTGTCATCAGCGCTGGTGTCGGCGTAACTCAGTGAGGCGTCATCTACCTTGGGTCGCTTGTTTTTGTTGCTGATGGTGTTGCTGTTACCCGAGCGATTACTACTGAGTTGATCGGGGCCAGACGCACTGGTGTTGTCGAGATCAGCATCAAGGATGCGGATCATGAAGCGCTTGGCACCATCGGGGGAATCCAGTTCAAAGCTGGCCCCATGCACCACGCCGCTATTAGCACCGCTGCCGCGATCATTGGCCACCAACACTTGGCTGTTGGCATCTTCTGGATCGCGTAAATCCCAGAAGCCGATCAGGTTGGTTTCGTCATCGAGGCTGGTGCTGCGGTAGTGATTGCCAATCTCTGTGGCTGTGCGGACGTCATCCCAAATCCGCACATCGGCGATGTTGCCAGCGAAATATTGATCGGCTTGCGCGCGCCCACCGATCCAAAGCTCATTGGCATTGGTTTCAACATTCGCCGGAGCTTGCGGGTCGCTGGTATCCAGTGAGAACTGCTGCCCGCCTGCGGCGGTGCCGCCATTGAGATACACGTTCACCGTTGTGCCGCTATGCACCAAAGCGACATGGCTCCAGTCATCCAGTGCTGTGGTGAGCCCGGTGTTCACCCAGCTGGCGCTGTTGCCGCCTCCGCCGTCAGGCTCTAGGGCAAAGCAGATGGCTCCGTTAGCGAAGCGTGCCAGTTGATACGCCCCTTCCTTGTTGATGATGATGCCGCCGCTATTGCCTCCAGTTCCTGAGCCAGCAGCTGTTGGTTTGATCCACGCTTCGAGGCTGAAATTGTTGGTGAGATCAAGCTGATCGCTATCGGCGATGGCGATGTAATCATTCTCGCCATCAAAACTCAGGGAGCGATTTTCACTGGGCCGGGCAGAGGTGTTGTTGTAGGTAATGCCCTGCACCAAATCCTCAAAGGCACTGATGCTGGCCACATCGGCGCCATTCGGAGTGATGCTGAGTTGCCGATCAGCTGGGGTGTAGTCAACAGAGAAGCCACCAGCCACGTTGCGGCCACTCACGGCGGTATCCAGCAGCAAGTCGGTATTGCCGATGTTGAGCACTTCGCTGTTGGCATCACGGATGCCATAGAGATCCATCACCAGCTCGCTGGCGTTGCTGTTGTCGGGATCGCTCAAGCTGGCCCCGGCAAACAGATTGATCGGGGTGTTGTTCTGGGGGTCGCCAGTGGTGCCCTCGGCTTGAGTCCAGATCACCGTTTGATCCAGGCCAGCCACAACCGGCGCGTCGTTGCTGGGGTTGATCGTGAACGTTTGCGTGTTGCCGACGCTGCCGTTCAAGGTGACGGTTTTACCGCCCCCATCCGGTGTGGCGGGTGCGTGGTCGGTGAGTGAAACGTTGAAGGTGCGCTGCGCCGCTGCGTTGTTCGCGGCAGGGTTTTCACCGCTGGAGCGGTAGCCAATGCGTTTCAGCAGTGCTTGAAGCACGGCGTCATCGACGCTGCTGCTGTTGAAGCTGATTTCTAGAGGGCTGGCTTCGCCGTCGTTGGTGGCGTTGATGCTGCCAATCGTGATGGTGGAGCCGCCTGTGGGTGTGAGGCGCAGAGTGTTGCCGCTGCGGCTGAAGCTGCCAACACCACCCACATCTGCGCTGCTGATGTCGAGGATGTCGCCCTCGATGTAGGTGTTGAGCGCAATCGTCAATGAGCCGCCGGAGTAATGGCTGCTATCCACATCGGCCACCAGGGCATTGGCCATCAGCAGCATGAGGCTGTTGTTGTTCTCCTCGTAGGTGGCTTGTGTACCTGTGATGCTCAGCGTTGGCACATCATTGATGGGATCCACCTCTTGGCTCAGCACCACGAGATCGCTGCTGTAAGGCGTGCTGTTGCCGCGGCTGCTCAGGTTGAGAACAGAGCCGCTGCTGTAATCAATGCCGGCGCTGCTATCCACCACGCTCACCGAGAGGCTGGGCGCTGTTCCGTTGAAATTGAGCGCTGGTTGGAAGCGAATTTCATCATCGGCATTGATCACAATGCCCAGCCCTGGGTTGGCCACATTGGGGATGTTGTTCCAGGTGTTGCCATCACTGCTCCATTGCCATTCGCCTTGGGAGGCGTTGCGTGCGTAACCAGCAATGGCAACGGCAGCGAGGCTGTGTCCTGTAGGGCCTACGCCGGCATTGGTGGGAGTAACGCTGAAGTTGTCGATGCCCCAGGATTCATCACTTGAGCTTTGGTTCAGCGTGGATGTCATGCGTAAATCCAGATCGCTGATGCCACTGGGAACCTGGATCTCAATCCGGAAGCGCTGATCGTTCCAGCCATAGGCCGTCACATTGGGGGACGAACTATCCAGTGGAGTGATCGTCCAGCTGTAGGTGCCCTCGCCATTGATGGTGGTGGATCCCGACTTCGCCGGAGTTGATGTGTCTCTTGCGTTGGTTCCTAATTGACTACTGTTTCCGCCGCCATGGGTGAAGCGCTGGTTGATGATGGTGCTGTTGCCAGATTGAACGCGGAAATATTCCCCGTCCCAGGAGTCGATCCGCAGGAAATCAAATTCGATCGTGGCTGAATCACCATGCAGCGAGATTGTTTTACTGGCTGTTTCCGTGGTGTAGCGGCCCAGGAATTGCCCCCAACTGCCTGAGCTATCTGTACTCCCATTGCTCCAGCCATCACTGCCGGAATCAAAGGTGTCATTGGCGCCGGTGGCGTCGGCTTGATCAGAGAAGTTGCTAGCAAACAGGCTGCGCACGCCCGTGCCGTTGATCGTGCTGGCGTCTTCACTGATGTCATCGAGTTGGCTGTTGCCATCAGCTAAGGGCGCATCATTGATGGAGGTGATGGTGATCCCAACCGTGGCGCTTTCGCTGACGCCGCCACTGCTGACCGTGTAGGTGAAGCTGTCTTCACCACTGAAATTGGCATTGGGCGTGTAGCTGAAGTTGCCATCGCCATCCCATTGCAGCGAGCCAAACGATGGCCCCACATTCAGGGTTGCTGTGGGATTGACATTGCCAAAGTTGTCGTTGGCAAAGAGATCCGCGTCCAGAACGGTGTCTTCATTAATGGTGTAGCTGTCAGCGCCAATGTCGCTGACACCAGTGATCTGTTGCGTCAGCGTGGCTGTGGTGTCACTGAAGGGCGTGCTGCCGCCGCGAGTGGAGGCATTGATGGTGGCGCCTGTGGTGACGCTGGTGGAGGTATCCACCAGGGCAATCGTTAAAGCTGGCGTGGTGCCATAGAAGTTGTCCGCTGGCAGGAAACGCAGCAAATCGCTGCTCGCCACTGTTCGCGCTGAAGCTGCACTGCCAACACTGGCCAGCGTTTGCCAGCTGCTGCCGTTGTTGCTGCTGTATTGCCACTGGCCTTGGGCTGCATTTTCGCTGTACCCCAGCACGGCAATGCCAGCGAGGTTGTTGGCACTCGAGCCGCCAACCACTTGATCAGCGGCATCGGAGAAGTTGGCGGCCACTAAGTCGCTCACGCGCTCACCAGTGACCGTGATGGGGTCTTCACTGATGGTGTTCAGGGTTGGTTGATCACCACTGAAGATCGGCGCATCGTTGATGGCATTGACCTCAATCTCCAGCGTGGTGGTGGTGCTTGAAACGGCTCCGCCGTTGTCTCGAGCCCGCACCGTGAAAGCGTCAAAGCTGCCGTTTTGATCTTGAGCAGGCGTCCAGAACAGCAACTTGCTGGCATCAATGATGTGGTTGTTGCTGGCATGCCAGGCCGTTGAAGTAGCCAAGCTGGTGCCAATGCGAACGGTTCCGTTGGGAACAGCGGTGATCGAATAACTGGTGATGCTGCCGTCCACATCGCTGGCCGTGATCTGGGCTGCGAGGTCAGCCAAAGAAATCTGGGCTGTGCTGTCTTCATTGATGGTTTTGATGGCGCCACCAGCAACGGCATCAATCACTGGCCGGTCATTCACCGCAGTGATGGTGATTGAGGTGGCGGCGCTGCCGGTTTGATTCGAGTTGGCCGCCTGTTTGGTGTTGCTGTCGGTGGCGTTGAAGGTGATGCTGCGGCTGGCTGAACTGGCGGTGGGGTTGTCGCTGCTGCTGTTCTCAAAGGTGACTGCGCGCAGCATGCTCTGGTAGTTCGCAATGCTGCTGGTGCCGTTCAGGCTCAATGTTCCGCTCACGGCATCAAACTCAGCGGTGACTCCATCGAGGAGATCGCCTGGATCGATCGCCAGGGTGTCGCCAGCGCTGTAGCCGCTGCTGATCACAACGGCAGCAGAGTCGATCGTGTCGGTGGGTGAGGTGTCGGCATCCGTCAGGCTCAAGGCCGGAGCAATCGCCTTGGCTGCCGCTTGTTCCTGGTAAGTAATCGCAGAGCCAGGAACGATGACGGGCGCGTTGTTGAGTGGGGCCACCCTCAAGGTGAGGGAATCGCTCTGGCTGGAGAAGGCGCTGCTGCCTCCTCCGGCCCCAGGATTGACTTTGCTGCCAGCGCTGCCAGTGGTTTGATCCCAGGCGCGAAAACTCAGTTGCTCGTTGTAGGTGCCGTTGGGGGCGGTGTTGTCGGCTTTGAAAAACAGCCTTGTTTGGTCATCGGCGGCCAGCAGCAAGGCACTGCTACTGCTCACGCTGCCCACCGTGCTCCAGCTGCTGCCGCCATTGCGGCTGTAATACCAACTGCCATGGGTTGTAACGGCACCTGTGATAGCCATGCCGCTCTCGGCGTAGAAGTCAGCGTCGCTGCTGCCATCGAGCAGGCTTGAGACCAGCACACCAGTGACGCCACTGGGAGCTGCAGCACCGGCTTGGGCAAAGATTTCGTGGCTGCCAGTAATGAGCTCTGGTGCGGCATTGATGGCCTCAACCGAGAGGGTGCAGGTGGTTGTGGCTGTTTGCTCCAGGGCATTGCCATCATTGACAGCGATTTCAATGCTGCGGCTGGTGCGGCTGCCATTGACTGTGGGATCGCTGCTGCTGCTGGAAAAGCGCACGCTGCGCAGCATGCTCTGGTAGTCGCTAACGCTGGCGGCTCCATCAAGGCTCAGCACTCCGCTCACTGGATCGAAGCTGCTGATGACTCCGGCAGTGGTGGTGACGGTGAGCTCATCGCCAGCCACGGGATTGCTGATGCTGGCCTGCGCACTCACCAACTGGCTGTTATCCAGGTCGCTGAGGGTGAGTTGTTGCAGGGCAATCGGCGAGCCCCCTTCGCTGTAGATGGGGAGCTCACGGGTGGTGATCAGGCCGGCGAGATCGTTGAAGCCATGGATCGTGATGCTGACCTGCTGTTGGGTGCCATCAGCGGAGGTGGCGGTGAAGCTATCGCTGAGGCTGTCGTCGACATTCAGCGCTTCAACCGCGGCGTTGTTGTTGTTGAGGGTGTAAGTCCACACCCCAGCCCCATTGATGCTGACGCTGCCATAGGTGGGGGCGGTTGTACTGGTTTGGAATTGATCATCGGGGTGATCAACATCGCTGCTGTCGAGATTTCCACTGACTTGCGCCGTATTGGTTTCGGCATTGCCGATGCCACCGGCTTCGATCACGGCGCCGTCGATGTCGCCGGTGATCACTGCCGCGTCATTGGCACCGGTGATGTTGAAGGTGGCGAGGTAGGTGCTTTGCAAGCCGCTTTCGCTGCCGAGAGACGCAACGGTGAAGCTGTCGCTGGCGGCTTGTCCGTCGCTCAGGGCTTCGGTTGCCGGTGCTGTGTTGTCGAGGCTGTAGGTGAGTAAACCGCTGCTGGTGTTCAGCACGGCGCTGCCGTAGGTGCCAGCTGCTGAGAGGCTGCCGTCACCACCATCGACCCAGCTATTGCTTTCCATCCAGGTGGTGTCGAAGTCGGCCAGGTGGGTGGTCAGCGTGATGGAACTGCTGTCGACTCCTGCTGTGGCATTGGCGATGCCACCGGCTTCGGTGAGCCCAGGAGCAGCGCCGCTGACAGTCATGCCGGCGAGATCGTCAGCGCCTTGGATCGTGAACACGGCTGTGGTCTGGTTGCTCAGCTCTCCATCGGTGATTTGCAGCACAAAGTTGTCGTTGACCTCATCACCGGCATTGAGGGATTCGGTGGAAAAGCTGCTGTCGTTGAGGCTGTAGGCCAACTCATTGCTGGCCAGGGTCAAGGTGGCGCTGCCGTAGGCACCAGTGCTGCTGTAGGTCAGGCCGCCATCGCTGCTGCTCCACCCGTTGGCTTCTAGCCAGGTGGTGTCGTAGCTGGTGGGGGTGTCGACATCGGAGCGGCTGAGGTTGATGGCGCTGCTGTTGGTGCCGGCCACTGCATTGGCCAAGCCGCCGGCTTCCACCAAGGTGGCGGAGGCCACGCCGGCCGAGAGGGTGGGCCCGTCATTGCTGCCTGCGATGCGGATCGTCACCGTGTGGCTGCCGGTGTCGGTGGAATCGCTGAGCTGCACGGTGTAGCGCAATACCAGCTCATCGCCGCTGGCCAATTCGTTGAAGGCTTCCCCTCCCGAGTTGAACGACCAGTTGAATTGGGCACTCAGATTCGGGCTGCTGATCACTGGATCGGTAGGAACCGTGAGCCAGCCGATCAACGTGGCTTCATCAATCGCTTGCAGCCGGGCGTTGTCGCTGCCGCTCAGGGTTGCTGCCGTCACGCTGGCGGTCACGCTGTCGGTGCCGTCGACGTCGCGGGCGGTGAGGCTGCCGCTGGCTGTTAAGCCGGCATCGGTTTCCGTGTCAGAGGCCTGGTCTTGGTTGCCGATCAGCAGTCTGATTTCCGGCGCGTCATTGCCCGGAGTCACGGTGATGCTGGCGCTGTCTTCCTGGTTGCTGAAGGCGGTGTTATTGCCGACTGAGGCCAGCGATACGCGATCGCCACGGCTACCGCTGCTCTGATCCCAGGCGCGGAAGCGCAGGCTGGCTTGGCCGTGCCAATCGGTGTTGGGTGCAAACCGCAAGCTGTCGCTGGGGCCCAGCAGCAGGGCGTTGCCGCTTAGGTCAACGAGCCCTTGGGTCGTGCTGATGCTGGTCCAACTGCTGCCGCCCTGGAGTTGGTATTGCCAATCGCCAAAGCTGTTGTCGATCATGCTCACGGCGATGGCTTCGGCTGCAACGCCTCCTGATTCATCTGAGGGGCGGCTGATGCTGGCGTCTACCACCAGCTCGGCAATGGTGGTGCCGCTATTGCTGGCGTTCTCTAGGTCTTCAGCGATGCTGGCCAGCTCTGGGGAGGCTGTGGGATCTAGCCGCGCGTTATCACCAACCGCGCTGATGTTGATGGTGACGCTGCCGGGTGCAGTGCTCCAGCTCTCCCCATCGCTGGTGCTGTAGAAGAGCGTGGCCGCACCATTGACATCGCTATTGGGCGTGTAGATCAGCCGGTCAATGTCGGAGCCATGAATAACGTCCTGATCGTTCAGGGCGTTGCCATCGAGGCTGAGCGTGCCTTGCAGTGCTTGGTTGACCCAAACCTTGATGCTTTGGATGGGATCAGCCTCGCCATCGCTACTGCTGGATTGGAACTCGTTTAACGAGAAGGTGTAGGGAGTGTCTTCGCTGATCGTGATGCTGAAGTCGCCGGCCGTGGGGGCCGTGTTGGCCTCGGCCAGGTTGAGGCTGCGGCTGCTCACCAGATGGGTGGATCGGGTGACGCTCGGAGCCGTTAACAGGCTGGGTGCTGTGAGCCGGTTGCCATCGCTGCCGTACTCCACCAGGCTCGCGTAGCTGGCGGTTTCCACTTCATCGCTCAGGCCAGCGCCAAAGCGATCCAAGGCGCCGGCATCTTCAAAGCCTTGAAGCAGCTTCAGGTTGTCGAGGGCCCAAGACTCATCACTGGTGGGGCCATCGAGGGTGGAGCCCACCTTGAGGCTGACGTTCTCGCCAAAGCCTTTGGGGAGATCGATGCTGACATCGAACATCTGATCATTACCGCTGCCACCGCCGCTGCCATAGGCCCCGGTGTTGGTGGCATGGCTCATGTTGAAGACCACGGTGTCGCCGCTGATCTGGGTGCTGCCGGTGTAAGGCGTGTTGACCAAACTGCTGCTGCCGGAGAGCAGTGCTGGGGAGGTGAACACCAATTCATCGTTGATGTACACCTCAAACGACTCGTTATCCCAGTCGTCGATCTGCCAGAGGTTGAAGGAGATGCGGCTGTGGATGTTGTCGATGCTGAATGTGGTGCTGCTGGTTTCACCAACGCCGTAAAACCCCGACACCCCACCGCCGTTAAAGCTGCTGCCACCGCCAAAGCCATCGCTGGAGATTTCACTGGCCGGAGTGTCGCCATCGGGTTCGCTTGGCAACCAACGCTTAAAGCCACTCAGGCTGTAGTTGCTATCGCTGAGTCCAGCGGAATCACCACTTGTCCACTGCCAGCCTCCGGAAGGTTCCGAGCTGGTGTCGGTTTGATACAGGCCAAGCCAAACGTTTTCCTTGTTGCGTTGGCGGGCAAACCAGCCACCAATCTCCAGTTCCTCCAGCGATCCCAGCCGCGCCAGATAGCCGTTCTGGCTCTGAACCGTTCCCGTTTCAGCGGCACTAATGGCCGCGGCAAAGTTGCGGGTTTGGCCGTCGAGCTTGTAGTAGTGGCCGGTGCTTTGGCTGTAGGCCAGGCCAGATTGCTCAAACACAAGAGCATTGCCGGCAGCCGCGGCAGGATCGAGGTCGCTCGCTAACGACGCCGGCGTGGCCAGTTCGCTCTGGCCAAACTCCATCAAAAAGCGTTGGTTGGTGCTGGTGTTGGAGGTGACCAGTCCATCGGCGGTGAGCCCATTGCCTGTGGCGTTGAGGTTTTGGCCTTGCAGTGGGCCTGTGCTCCAGGCAAATCCACTGCTCACGCTTTGGCCTCCGGTCCAGGCTTGGCTGATGCCGGCATCGGCGATCAGCGCTTTGCCGATGCGCTCGGTGATGGCGTCACTGGGTGCGGCGAGGTAGCCGCTGGCTCCATCGATGCTGAGCAGTGAAGCTTCGGTGCCGGCATTGCTCCAATTCGCTGCTCCGGTGGAGAGGCCGAGGTAGTGCCCAGTGGCGAGGTTGTAATAGAAATTGCGCCCGCCGGATTCCACGGCGTTGGCCAGCAGGTCAACATGCAGGCTGGCGCTGGTTTCATCGTTGCTGGTGGCGCCGGCCCCCTTGTGCACTGCAAACAGCAGCTTTTCACCGGCCCCTAGCTGCACTTGCTCCAGTGCGGAGCGGCTGGCATCGGCTGGGCCGGTGCCGCCCACTGCGCCGCCGTCATCGAGTTCGGTGATGGCGCCGCCAGTGGCGACTTTGAACAACTTGAAGGTGGTGCTGGTCTCTGGCCGGGTTTTCCAAAAACGGGCATCAACGCCGTAGACACCGGCAACCGGCGCGGTGAATTCCGCCACCGCTGGATAGGTGCTGCCGGGGGTGAAGCTCACCTCACCGGGGCGGTAGGTGGCGCTGCCATCGCTGTAGCTGCTGCTGGTGTTGGGCAGGAACGACACGCGTCCCCAGTCGCTGTAGGCCTCACCAGCGGCATACATCGTGATCAGCTCGCCATTGCTGCTCACTTGGCGGGCGCCAGTGCCGTCTTGGTCGAATGATTTGAGGCCGTTGACGGCGGTGAAGACATCCGCCGAGGTGATGTCCATCACCCCGAGATCCCACACGCCTTGGGCCGCGGCTGAACTGCGGGGGTCGTAGTCGCGCCCCAGATTCCAGTTCGAGGTGGCTTGGTTGTTGGCATCCCCGCTGAGGGCATACCAAGCCACCAAATTGGCTTCGTAGCCGCTCAGGCTGGCGCTGTCATCAATGGCCGCGGCGATCTCAGGAGCGCTAAGGCTGCGGTTCCACACCCGCAGATCACTGATGGCGCCATCCCAGTAGTTGGTTTGGTCGCTGCTGTTGTCGATGCGGTGGTCACGGCCGATGCGCAGGCTGGTGCCGCTGATGGCATCGCTGAGCTGGCCGCTGCCCACCTTGACGCCATCGATGTACAGGGTGCCGTTGTTGGCCCCGCTGCCGCTTTTCACCACTGTGTATTGATGCCACTCGCCATCGGCGGGCATCGCATTGCTGACGGTCCAGCTGTCGCTCAAGGTGAGGTCGCCGGCCCCAGTTTTTTTGAGGGTGAAGCTTTCCCCGCTGATGCCGCCGCCTTGGGCCAACACCGTGAAGCTGTCGGAGGTGTTGGCGGTGACCGCTGCGTCGGCTTGGGCCCAGACCGTGATCGTCCAATCCCCCGCCATGGGGATCGCGGGACGCAAAGTTTCGATGTAGTCGTCGCTGCCATCGAGTTGCAACACCCCGCCATCGTTGGCGTAGCTGCTGGTGATGGCGAGGTTGAGGTTGCGCTGATTGTTGTTGGTGGTATTGCTGGAGCTAAAGCTGAGGCTGCGCAGCACCGTTTCGTAGTCAGCAGCGCTGGCCTCTCCGCTGAGGCTGAGCACGCCGCTGCTGCTGTCGTAGCTCACCGCAATGGCATCGCTCGCGGTGGCGCTCAGCACATCACCGCTGATGAAGGCGCCGCTGCTCTGCTCCACCAAGGTGACGGTGGCACTGCTGATGGTGTCGTAAGCGCTTTGGTTGGTGGTCGCCGCCTCGGGGTCCAGCAGCCGCAAGCCGGGATCCACCAGCACCGGCGTGTCGATGGCATTGCCGCTACCGGGACGCACCACCAAGGTGCGACCACTGGAGGTGCTGAACTGCGGCGAACGGTCGCTCAGCGGCGTGATGCTGATGGTTGTGGTGGCTGGGCTGCCCGAGTAGGCGATGCCATCGGAGCCATCCCAGCTGAAGCTGGTGTCGCCGCTGAAGCTGCCATCCGGGCTAAAGCGCAGCCGGGCTAGATCGGCAACGTTGACTTCATCATCTGCGCCGAGCACCTCTCGGGTTCCATCACGATCCAGCCACAGCTCGCCGTTGGCTGAAACGGCGGTGATCTTGATGGTTTGCAGCGATTTGCCGTAGCCATTGGCAGCGCCAACCAGGCTGTCGGGGTCCGTGAGGCTGAAGTCGCTGCTGCTGAAGCTGAGGTCGCCGCCTTGGGTGGTGGTTTTGCTGGTGCCGCTGACGGCAGGGGCTTGGTTGGCTGCTGCCACATCCACCGTCACTTGGATGGCGGACTCTGAGGCCAAGGCTCCGTCGTATGCCTTGACTGTGAAGGCGTTGAGCTCACCGGTGGCATCGGCTGCTGGCGTCCAGCGCAGGGTTTCGCCGCTAGCCAGCAGGGTGCTGCCAGGGGTCACGGCAACCCAGGCCGCGCCGTCCCACTTTTCGAGGCTACCGCTGCTGACAGCAGCGATTAAGAACTGCAGCTCATCGCCGTCGCCGTCGCTGGCATCGGAGGCCTGCAGCAGCGTTGCGTGACTGATTTCCAGCGGGGTGTCTTCCGTGCCGCCTGTGAGGGTGAAGACGGCGCTGAGGCTTGGGGCTGTGTTGCTCGATTGCTCAACACGCACCCGCTGGCCGTTGAGGCTGATCCAGGCGTGGTCGTCATCGTCGCCATCGCCGCCGCGGCGCGTGATGCCATCGCCTAGGAGAGCCAAAGCAAAGCGCTGGCCCTCATCACCGCTGCTATCGACAACGCCGGCGAGTTGTTCAAACCAGTGGCCTAGCTCTTCGAGCACCACGGCCTTTTGGCTCAGGGGTGTGGCCTCTAGGTCTTGGTCGACCAGGATCAGGTTGTGGCTGGCCACAAAGGCGCCATCGATGCTGGCGGCGTCAATGCGGGCTCGGTGCAGGCGCGGTTCGAGCTCTTGGTTGAGGAAGCGCTGCACCAGCGGCGCAATCTGCTCAGCGCTATCGGCTCCATAGGCGGCTTCCAGGGCTGCGGGCAGTCGGTTGTCGTTGCTGGCTTGCTTGAGCTCGCGGCGAGCTTCTTGCAGCAGCTCCGGCGCTGCGGCGCCAATGCTGACGCTGCTGGCGGTAGCCTGTCTCTCACTGCCAACGGGGGGCAGCTCAGCTTGCGGGGCCGCGCTGATGCTGGCGCCGGTCTGGGTGATGGCGGCGAGCTCTTCAAGAAGAGCATCAAGTGCTTCGCTGCCGTGGCCTGTCAGCAGGTTGATTTGCGCGCCATCGCTGAGCCCTTGTCCCCACAGCGCCAGTTGGTCGCGATGCTGCTGGAGGGTCTCGAGGCTGAGTTGATCACTGCCGAAGGCCAGAACGCCATCAATGGCCTGGGGCAACAGCAGCATCAAGCCGTCGTAGGCCTGATGGATTGGGCGGCGGCTGAGGGAGTTGCTGATCTGCTGCAGGCCGCTGCTGTGTTGCTCGAGCAGAAGCAGATCAGTGCTGTTGGGCAGGTCGTTGGCCAGCTCTTGCCAGTTGCTGAGACCTGTATGCAGCACCAGCAGCACTTTGGGCTGATGGGTGGCTTGCTTGGACTGGCTGGTGTTGAGCCCTTGGCTGGGATCGAGCTCGTTGAGCTGCAGCAATGAGTCCTGGACCTGTTGGGTATCCAGGGCATTGGCTTGGCGCTGGCACTGCAGCCACTCCAGCTGTTGCAGCACCTTGTCGAGGCTGCGGCCTAATTCCGCATCAGCGCCAAGCGGTTCATTCGGAGTCCATTGGGCGCCGAGCGGCTGGACGAACGCATCGAGATCTGGCCGCGTGCCTCCTTCAGGCCCGGCATTACGGGCCTGCTGCTCGGATTGGCGCAGCAGGTCGTCCATCTATATATGCAGTGCATCCATTTTGAGGCATTTTTTGCCTTGCAACAGTGGTCAAAACGACCTCTGACACTGCTTTTTTAGGTTTCTTTCCTTTTTTCTTTCTTTTTTGCGGCTCGGGGGGCGCTCCTGGATTGAACGGAGATTGTTCTTGTCTTTTGGGGGCGTTTGGAGCGGTCGATGCTTTCAAGCGGGCAGTGCTTGGCACCTCTGGGTGAAGCGGTTCTGCTCCGGAGGTCGAAATCTCGTCTGCGCTGCTCCGGGTGCTGTAAGAGCGAGCTGGCGGCTGCAAAAGGTGCTGTGATCTGAGCTACGTCGGCTGGTGCAGGAAGAAGCCTGCTGCTGTTGCATTGGTGTCGGGGCAGAGCTGAGCCAGGCATTCAATGCTTTTGATCTGCTGGTTCAGGCGGATTCGTTCTCTGAGATCGTCAGCATGAATTCATTCATCCGTCCGCGCTTCTCTCAATCGCTGCGCTGCTTCGCCAGGGCTGTTTTGCTGCTGCCAGTTGGGGACGTCGACTTCTTGGAAGGGCGCTCCCTTGCAAAAACTGCCGTGGATTCAGCCTTGAAAAACCGATAGACGCAACGAAGCGTCGGTTGCCGTTTAGTTGCACTTTGGTTGAGTGCATCAAATGATCCGTCCTTGGTGATCAAATATCACCAGGTGCTTTTGAAGGTTTTGAGTGCGGTGTGTCTTCTGCTAAAAATTCTGGGCCAGCGAAAGCTGGTAAACACCAAATAAGAGGATGGAAGGCTTCGGCTGACCATCTTTTTTTTGTGCCCAAAGCTGATTTTTCACCCAAGGCGATCAGCCAATGTCTGCGTTCAGACATATGGTCTGCGGCAGGAATTATTTGATGTGGCCGCGCGTATCAAATGATTCCTTGCAATGTTACAAGTCAAACAAGGCAGCGTATCTAATTTCTTTTCATCTCGATAATCGGGCAATTGGTATCAAATGAGCCAGTCATGTGTGATGCCGGCGAGCTTTTTCGTTTTTCCAATAAATAACCTTTAAGCGCGCACTTTTTGCGCATTTCCTGTGTGAGGAATCCATGAAACTGTTCCAGCAACTCATGCTGGCTCCAGCAGCTCTTGGCTTGATGGCCCCAATGGGTGCCATGGCCGCTGAGCTCAATTTTGACGGAGTCAGTAAATACTCCTCGTCTGAGGAGCAAGTCACCAGCATCAGCCAGTTCTCTGATGTTTATCCCACGGATTGGGCCTACCAGGCTCTAGCCAACCTTGTCGAGCGTTACGGCTGCGTCGCTGGTTATCCCAACGGCACCTTCCAAGGCAACCGCGCACTTTCCCGCTATGAAGCAGCAGCTCTGCTGAACGCTTGCCTCGATCGAGTGACTGAGATCACCGACGAAGTGCGTCGCCTGATGAAGGCCTTCGAGAAAGAGCTGGCTGTTGTCAAAGCTCGCGTTGATGGCCTCGAGGCTGCTGTTGGTGAGCTGGAAGCTACCCAGTTCTCCACCACCACCAAGCTGAAGGGCAAGGTTCGCTTCATCATGGGCTCCGCCTACCGCGGTGATGGCATCCAGCGGTTTGGCAAGCTCAAAAGCGTCATCAAAGCAGCCAAGTATTACGGCTACCGCTTCTACGACGGCTCGACTGGTGGCTTGCAGGACCGTTCTGTTAACGGCATCAAAGACGGTAAGCCTCAAGGCACCGCCTACTGGTGGTATCGCTACGGCACCGAATATGGCGACACCGTTACTTCAGCGACTAACGGCTCGCTGACTGCTGCAGATGGTGCCGGGTTGATTCCTGGAACCTCGGCAGCGAATGCCCGTCAGCTGGCTTTCAGCACCACCTGGACTGGCAATCAGCCTGATTCAGATGCTGCTGGCTTGGAAGATGGTGCTGGTCTGCACAACTACAACTCCAACACTGGTGCAATTCAAGCTGCTGCCACGGCTGCTGGTGGCGGCAACACTCTGATCATCCCCAGCATCAACGGCACTGCCGGTTCAGTTGCTGGTGTGAATGGTGCTTCTACGCCGTACTTCACTCCTACGAAGTCACGTGGCTCCATCTACATGAAGGATGCTGTTGTCACAAATAACAGCTTCTCGATTCCTGATGCCACCGTTGGTGTCATTGAAGTTGCCTCTGCCCTGCAGGGTGTGAAAGGCGGTCTTGATGCAGGTTCTTATCTGCGCGCTCGCAACTTCGTTAACACTGATAAGTACGGCGGCACCCAGAAGTTGCGTGTCCAGAGTTCGTCCTCTTCTACCAGCAACTTCAAGGCCTACTCCATTCAAATGGACAAGGCTGATTACGGCGCACTGGTGAACCTTGCTAACAAGGCACGTCGCGTGAAGTCGTACGATTACTACAACTTCACTAATGCCTTCCGTGGCAATGGCGCCACCGCCAACACCACAGCTGGCCTAATCCAACAGACCAAGGCTGCTGGTGTTCCTGACCCCGTCAAGGTCAGTGACATCGCCCGTGGTTATCTGGCAACCACCAACCTGCCGACAGTGACTGCTGCTGGCTTTACGGAAGGCAGTGCACTGTTGACTGGTATTGGTGCAGGCGGTTTTGTTGTGACTCCTGGTGGTTTTGCGCAGAACAACTCGGTTTATTCCAACGTTGCTGACTACCTCATTGCTGAGTACGGCTCACTGAGTGAGCAGCAGCGCAAGACCAGTTACGTCAAAAAAGCTGCCCAAGCTTTTGTGCGTAGTTTGGCTGCTTATCCAGCCAACAAAAATGGAGTTGCTGATCGCAACGCCTTCACCTTTGGCCATGACGCTCAGCTGAACTTCAACACCAGTTTCACTGGTAAGGACAAGCTGAACTTCCGTCTGCGTGCCAACACCATCTACAGCTTCGCTAAGCGAGTGGGTGCTCCTTTCGCTGATCTGGCTTTCGACGGCTCGCTGCCTGAGAACTGGAAAGGTAAGAAAGAGATCTTCCTTGACAAGCTGTACTACAAGTTCCCTGTTGGCAGCTGGGGCAAGGCTTCCGTGGGTACTAGGGCTCCTCAGAGCTCCTTCACGACCCGTGGTTCGATGTACACCAAGGACGCTCTGCTTGAGTTCTTCAACACTGCAGGCGGTGTCTACCCCTCTGTGACTGGTACTGGTTTCGGTGTTCAGGTCAGCAAGATTGGCGGCAAGAAGCTCAAGGTCCTCAACGGCTCTGTTGCTGGTTCGATTGGTTACATCGCCAACGAAGGTGATTCTGCCAACCCCGCTTCCTACAACTACCTGCAGGAAGGCTTCTTTGGTCGTGACACCCGCTTCCGTCTGCCCGTCCAGCTCGCCTGGAAGAGCAAAGGCAAGAAGTGGTTGTTTACAGCCAACTACGCCTACGAGCGTGGCATGAACTCCATGGGCAAAGTCGGCACCGAGCTGGCTAAGAACCCCTTCGGTTACAGCAACCTGATTGAGTCCAACCAGTACGGCTTCACCCTGGCCTACAAGTGGAGCAAGCAGTTCCAGATCACTGGCTCTTGGGGCGGTAACTCGATGAGTTCTCGCTATGACAGCAGTGTCCTCGGCATCGATATGACCGGTGCTGGTGACACGGCAACGACCAACAGCTGGATGATTGCCTTGAACTTCAAAGACGTGTTCATTGAAGGCAACAAGGCTGGCTTTGCGATCGGTGGAGTGCCGACGGTGACGAGCAGCGACTCGGGCTGGGGTACTGACTCCAGTCAGCCGATTGCATTGGAAACCTGGTATCAGTTCCAGGTCTCCGATGGGATCAGCGTGACTCCTGGCGTGTTCTGGGTGTCTGGTCAAACCGGGCAGAAAACTGGCAAATACGGCCAGGTTTCTGTTGACGGCAGCAATGGCGATGTCTGGGGTGGCATTGTCAAGACCGAGTTCAAGTTCTGATCTTGGTTTGGGGAGGAGTACTCCTCCCCATCTCACCTCTCTTCTCACACACACAAACCATCAGCCCCTCCGCAAGGAGGGGCTTTTTTATGGCTTTGGTGGGCAGGGCTTGCGCCCCCCGTTGTCGAACCCTGGGTTATCTGCTCGTGCAAGCAGCAGACGCAATTTCCGATTACGCCACTGCTTTCGGCGTGGGTTGAGCACGTGGCGTTGAAGGAATCGAAGCAAGCCAGAGCGCCGAGGCATCTCTGCAGGTTGCAACCAGATTTCAGTGCTGGCCTGCCATCAGTTACTGAAAATTCGCCCAAATGATTCGCATGGGCGTATCAAATGATCAAATTGCCTCGCAGTAAGCCGACGCAATTGAGAAGCACTTGCAAAAGAGGTAGTTTTTCCTCTAAGTTGCTAAGCATTCTCAATTGCATTGCCAACTGGCATGTCGTTTCGTTTCCTGCCGGATGATCCGGTGGCTTCCATCAAGCTCAGACCAGGCCAGACCGTGATGGTGGATCCCTCCGCCCGCCGTGGTGGTAGCTGCTTAGAGGTTCTCGAAGGCGTGGCTCGTGTGTATTGCCCCTGTGAAGAAACCGAGGGCATGACCCTTGCCTTTCTGCAGGAAGGAGATCAGGTGCGAACCGATCGCCTGTGCAGTGAGGGCATCTGCGTTGAGGCGCTCACGCCTCTGAGTTTCCGCAGTGATGCGGAGCCCCAGGAAGGTGTTGGTTTTGATTCGGTCAATGAGTGGACGCTGCAGTTGTTGCGCATCCGCCACCTCGGCAACGCTGAATTGCGCCTTCATGCCTTGCTGGCCTTGCTCGTCAACCGTTTAGGCCGTCGCTGCGGCCAGTGGTGTGATCTCCCCTTCCGGATCACCCACGACCGCATTGGTGAATTGATCGGTTCAACGCGCGTGACTTCAACGCGCTTGATCTCGAAGCTGCGCAACAGTGATCAGCTCGATACGCCTTCAGGGGACAACAATCTGCGCTTAAGCGCCGCTCTGATCGAATCAGCACCGGTGCTCGGCTAATGATGACGTACCAATGCCACACCCAGGCTCCTTCTGAAAGCTTGCTGGGGAACCTTTGCCGTCAGATCGATTGGGTTGATAGCCAGTGTCAGCTGCTGCAAGGGATGATTCAACGCTGCGTCGATATCCCCTTGCTGCAGCGTTTGCAGGCTGACTTGGTGGAAATGAAAACCAGAGCCACAGCCCTCGACCAATTGGGCAGGACTGCAGCCATGGATCAGATGTCAGATCAGCTAAGCGTTGCTTTCTACCGGGAGGTCACCCGCCGCACCTTGAACCGACTCAGCCATTGCTGAAGCGTTCACCCAAGTAATAGGGATTGTTATTTCCCTCGGCGAGTTCCGCGTCAAGAATCAAAAGAGCCGCGGCTTGCTCGCCAGCAAAGCGCACACGGCCCAGCAGGTGAGCAAATTCATGCTCTGACTGAATTTGGCCTTCCATGATTGGATCTAGAAACACAGTGGTTCTGGTGTCGGAAGAGCGCTCCGCCAAGGAATAGAGCTGCTGCAGAGAGGCAGTGACATCGGCCTCCAGCAGGAAGGACGCAGCCATGACCTCCTCAAAGCTTGCCCAGCTTTGGCGAGGAGCACCAACCTCTTCCAGCTGAACGGTCTGTCCGCGGGCAACCAAGTAGTCCGCAAAGCTGGCCGCATGGGTGGATTCCGATTGGGACTCCCCGTGGAAAAATTTCGAGAAGCCCCGTAGCTCGCGCTCCCCGAACCACAGAGCGTTGGCGAAGTAGAAAGCGCTCGCACGCCGCTCCATGGTTAGGTGCTGCTGCAATGCATCGAGGAGTGCTGGATCCATAGGCTGTGCCAGGGCCCGTCCGGCAGGACCAACAGCGACATTGGGGGTTGTGGTGGTGCCGCTTGCTTGAAGATTGGTCATCGCATTACCTCTGGGTTCGCAGCAGGTGATACCTGCTTTCATTTCTTATAGACAAGATATGTACAACAAGGCATCTCTGCACGTATCAAATGTGCATTGACCTATATCAACTTGGCCGTATAATGTAAGGCTGTGTTGCAACTGGTTCTCAATTGCTCGCTCCTGTTCAGTGTGCTCCTCTCCCTCCCCAATTAGAGGTGTTGCAGGGTCAACGCAAGAAGAAGGGTTGCAAAAAAGATAAGTGTTCGAAGTGGAAAGGAGGAAAATGTCGCTGCGGGCGTGAATAAGTTTCCAGTAATTGTGTATTTGTAGGAGAGGTTTTATCTGGCCTTATTTCCAGCTGCCTTGAAGTTCAAGTTCATTAGGCCTTAGTTCCATGAGGCGACTTGAAATGATCAATGATCCTTGGTCACTGTCGATGGAAAGGTCGTTGCTTTTGCGCAGATGAGTAATTTGCCTAGTCACAGTGCCTCGGCTTGTAGAGATCATTTCCGCCAGTCGGGCATGGCTCAACCAAAAGGGAAGGCTGTAGGTCTCTTTATGGCGAAACCCAAACTCTTCAACCAGTAGCTGGAAAAGGGCTATGAGTCGCGCTTCGGCTCCAATCAGTTGGCGCACCAGGTGGAGCTTGATCAACCACTGACTCAGGTCTTCTGTGGATCTGTTGTTAATGCCTTCTGTGAGTGTGAAACAGCTTTCGGTAACGGCTTCAAAGTGGAGTATGCAGCCTGTCGGGACCCTGATCAATGCTGGGCTGCCAGCTGAGAACAGTCCCAGGGTGACATCGGAATTATCGAAATCAAAGTTGCCGCCAACTCTTAAGACACCGCTTTGAACCGTAAGTTCAAGAGTTTGTGATTGACCTGCGTTGAAAATTTCCTTGTCTTGAAGCTTGATTATCTCGGCGGCAACCACTGGTGGTGCTTTGATTTCGATTCATACCTGATTATCTTGGAGTCCGTTGATCAAGGTTTCCTAGCACTACTTGAACGTGTAGCAAATGATCTGATCGCGGGTATTAATTGGTCTTTTCTAGGTTTGAGTTGCTTGGGTTGCTGCTATCCATCCATAGTGTCTGTGCTTGGTCAATCGATTTGAGCAGCTCAAGGTGTTCTGCCGTTAAGGCGGTAGCATCTTCAATGGATTGGTGAAGTGACAGATGCGAAATGCGATCCATACACCAATCCTGTAGCTGTTGGAGTTGTTGGTGCCGAAGTTTGATGGGTTCTTGTATTCGCTCCACGGCTTCAAATTGAATTCCTTTAACTCTATTGAGTTGGTCTTCGCTGATGGAGTTACTCGTTGCTTTCCTGCTGGTAAAAGTTTTCATTCTTTTGTTGCATTTTTTACCTGAGAGCTCTTTTGCTTTTGATGTCCCGAAGGTGGCTCGGTGGTGGTCCTAGTTGGGGGATGCGTGGCCTGAGGTGCTCATGCACTGCCCCTTGCCAAATCTCAATAAGGCCTACTATTAAGAACAGGTGCTCCGTACGCGGCTTTGGCTGTCTCCGGCAATCTCCGCCAAGACCTCCACGGCCGAGGTCAGCGCCTGACGCCACAGCGCCAACGGGTGTTGGACTTGTTTGAGCGCACTGGTGCTGGTCATCACCTCAGCGCTGAGGACGTCCATCAGCAGCTTTTAAGGGGCGATTCCAGGGTCTCTTTGGCCACCGTGTACCGCACGCTGCGGCTGCTCACCACCATGGATTTGCTGCGGCAGCTGGAGTTGCCAGAAGGGGGCAAGCGCTTTGAGCTGGCTACAGATGATGACCATGATCATCATCATTTGATTTGTGTTGCGTGCGGGCGGACTGAGGAATTTGAAAGTGAGGAAGTCTTGGAGGCAGGCGCAGCTGCTGCGACTCGATTTGGTTTCAAACTCCTCAGCTCCAGGCTTACGGTGAGAGGGCTATGCCCTTCTTGCGCGGCAATCCAAGGAGGCGATCAGAGCTGACGTTGGCACCATTTCTTGAAGTCCAAGAGCTGTGGCATCGCTATGGCAGCTCCGGTTGGACTCTTCAAAACATCGATTTCTCGCTGGAATCCGGCCAGTTGCTTGGGCTACTGGGCCCATCGGGTTGCGGTAAAACCACTCTGCTGCGTCTCATTGCCGGTTTCGAGAGGCCGAGCCAAGGCGTGATTCAAATCGCGGGTCGTGAGGTGGCATCGACTCGCCGATGGCTCGCACCTGAGCGACGTCAGGTTGGAATGCTGTTTCAGGACTACGCACTCTTTCCCCATCTAACGGCTTGGCAAAACGCTTGTTTTGGTCTGAAGCCTGGTGCAGACCGCGGCAGAGCCCAGTGGCTTTTGGATCTTTTGGGTTTGCAGGATCTCGGTCAGCGCTATCCCCATGAGCTCTCCGGTGGCCAGCGTCAACGCCTCGCCTTGGTGAGGGCTTTGGCGCCGCAGCCCCAGCTGCTGCTGCTGGATGAGCCGTTCTCCAATCTGGATGTGGATGTGCGCTTGCGGCTGCGCGCCGAACTTCCAAGGGTTTTGAAGGAGTGTGGCGTGACGGCCTTGATGGTCACCCATGATCCTGAGGAGGCCTTGGCCATTTGTGATCAGGTGGCGGTTCTCTCCGGTGGGTACTGGCACCAGTGCGCTCCCCCGCAACATCTGGTGGCCCAACCCGCTACTGCTTTTGTGGCGTCATTTGTGCTCCAAGCCAACGTCTTGAGCCAAGAGGTGCTGCGCGGGTTGACGAGCATGAATCAGCAGCAGGCATGCGAGCAGATGCAGGCTGGTTCTGATAGCTGCTGGTTGGTGCGCCAGAAGGATCTGCAGCTCAGTTCAGCGTCCTCAGGCGCGGCCCATGTGATCTCCCGAGAATTTTTGGGTTACGAGTGGCTCTACGTCATCGACGTTGATGGCCAACGTCTACGGCTACGTGTTGGCCTTGAGCAGGACGTCGCTCCGGGGTCTCCTTGCCGAATCAGTTTGCGGGATGGCTGGCAACCCCAGTTGATCCCCGACTCAGTTTGGGGACCAACAGCAGCGTCGCCGCCAGTCCCAGCAGCATGATCAATAGCGCTGGTGCAATGGCCGCTCCAAGGCGTTCATCGCCGGCGTACTGAAAAACACGCACCGCCAGGGTGTCGAAATCAAAGGGGCGTAAGGCAAAGGTGAGCGGTAGCTCCTTGACTGTGTCGACAAAAACCAGAAGAGCTCCAAGGATCAGAGGGCTGCGCAACAGCGGCAGGTGAATCCGCCGCAACACCCCTCTCCAGCTTTCTCCGAGGCTGGTGGCGGCTTCATCCACGCTCGGGGCAAGTCGCTCGAGGCCAGCATCCAAACCACCTTTGGCGACAGCAATGAAGCGGTTGCCGTAGCCAAACAGCAGCAGCAGCAGCGGCGGAAAGCCCAAGGGAGCCAACAGCAGCAGCAGGGCGATCGCCAGCACGGTACCCGGCACGGCGTAGCCAAGGCTGGCTGTGAACATGGCTTGGCGTAGTGGGCCTGGATTGATCCAGCGTTTGCCAATGGCGAGCACCAGTGCCATGGAACTGGCTAACCCCGCGCCAATCACCGCTAGCACCAAGCTGTGACTGCTCAGCTCGATCAGTTCTTCGAGTGATTCATTGCGCAGCTGATCAAGGCTGGTGAACAGCCAAAACAGCGGCAGTCCAACGCTGATTAGAGGCGGAAGGATGCAGGTGGTCTGGGCAACTAAGGCCCGCCACCCTGCAAGTTGCCAGCCGTCAGTCGCGTCGGTGGGTCCCCCCATATCCCAACGGCGACTCTTGCGCCGCTGCCACTGCTCAGCAGCGACTAAGACCGCAACAACAGCAAGGGCGGTTAGGGCTAGGGCAACAGCACCTGGGGGGTCGTCTTGGCCTTGCCAGCGCTCTAGTAACCCCGTGGAAAGCGTGGGTACGGCCAGGAGTTCAACAGCTCCGTATTCGTTGACCACCTCCATGCCTGCCAGGGCAATGCCAGCGGTGACTGCAGGAATGGCGAGCGGCAGGCTGACCCGAAAAAAACTCATCCAGGCGCCGAGGCCAAGACTGCGTGAGGCCTCCAGCTGACGGCGACCGCTGAGCCGGAAGTTATCCCGTGCCAGAAGAACGACATAGGGCAGGTTGGCCAGGATCAGAACAGCAATGCACCAACTCAGCCCGTAGATCTGCACGCCTTCGCGAGCACCTAAATCGGTGATTACGGCTGCTTGGAGATAAGCCGGAGTCGCCAAGGGAAGAAGTTGAGCCAGCGTTAGCCAGCGCTTGCCGGGAAACTGGCAGGAGGCTGTGAGCCAGCCAATGGCGGTGCCCCAGATACCGACGCCTAGGCCCACAAACAGCACCAGCAACACCGTGTTGCTCAGTTGCGTCAGACCATCGCTGCCAAGGCTGAAAAAGCCACCGCCACCTTGCAGGCTGAAGGCCAGCAAGGCGGCGAACGGAAGCAAATTCACCCCAGCGGTAACTGTCAGCAGCAAGCTGAGCCCAGGCCTCGCTGGAGCCCAGGAGCGCTCCATGGTTATTTCCAGCCGTTTGCCTCCATCAGTGCTTGGGCTTGTTTGTTTTTGGCGCCGAGCTGCTCAACGGCAACGTCGTCCGGAGTAAACGTTCCAAACGTCTCTAAAACAGCGTTATCGCCTAGCCCTCTGACGGGATATTCATAGTTCGCAGCGGCATAGCCCTGGCCCGCCTCTGGAGAGGCAAGAAACTCAATGAGCTGGATTGCTTCTTTGGGGTGTTTGGATGCTGCCGTGACACCAGCTCCACTGATGTTGATGTGAGTTGGATCAGGGAACACCACTTGGACTTTTTCTGCCAAGGCCTTGTTGGCCTCACCCTTCTGGCCGCCCAGCATGCGGCCCACGTAATAGGTGTTGACCAATGCAACACCGCAGACTCCTGTGCCAACCGCCTGGATTTGGGGCGTATCACTGGAGAAGAATTCCTGGCTGACATTGCTTGTCATCCCCCGGATCCACTTCGCTGTCGCCTCTTCACCGCGCAGGATGATTTGGTCAGCAACCAATGACTGGTTGTAGGGGCTCTTGCGGTTTCGCAGGCAGAGCTTGCCTTTCAGTGCGGGGCTGGCCAGATCGGCGTAGCTGGTGATGGTCTTTGGATCGACGATCTCAGGGTTGACGATCGGAACGCGCGCGCGGCGCGTTAGAGCAAACCACTGACCGTCAGGAGCCCGGAGATTTGCCGGCACTTCGGTGTTCAGCTTGTTCGACGTGCTGGGTTGGTAGAGCCCCATACCTGAGGCTTTGACCAGCCGAGCTGCATCAGCCAAAACCAATACATCGGCTGGGCTGTTGTCTCCCTCTGCCTCTAGCCGTTGCAGCAGCACCTTGTCTTTGGCTTCCAGCAGGTTGATGCCAATGCCTGTCTGGTCAGTGAATTGTTTGTAGAGCTCTTTGTCGGTGTTGTAGTGCCGCCCGGAATAGACCCCCAGGGTGATCTTCGGTTCTTGTGGGTTGCAGCCAGCGGCCATCAATAGCAGTGGTGCCAGCAGGCTGAAGCGCCTGGTGACTCGTAACCCGAACAAGTTGCTATTGCGAATCCCTTGCAACGTACACACCAACAAGCGCTTTTTGCAAGGGATTCTCAATAGTGTCGCAATAAGCGATGGTCAGGCCCCGCGGTGACATCCATCGCGGGGCCTTGTGGCCTTACTTCCAGCCGTTGTCTTTCATCAGTTGCTGGGCCTGCTTGTTCTTGGCCCCAAGTTGCTCCACCGAGACGCCATCAGCTTTGAAGGTGCCCCAGCTCCTCAAGATGGGATTGTTGCCAAAACCTTTGACTGGGTATTCCAGGTTGGCTGCGGCATAGCCCTTGCCGGCATTGGGAGAAGCCAGAAACTCAATGAGTTTCAAGGCTGCTTGCGGATTGTCAGAGGATGCTGTGACGCCCGCACCACTCACGTTGACGTGGGTGGGATTGGGGAACACCACTTTGACCTTCTCGGCTAGCGCTTTGTTGTCCGCGCCTTTACGGCCGGCCAGCATCCTGCCGACGTAGTAGGTGTTGACCACTGCGACGCCGCACTTGCCTTTGCCAACGGCTTGCACTTGAGGCGTGTCCTTGGGGAAGAATTCCTGGGTGACGTTGTTGGCCATGCCGCGAATCCATTTCGCCGTTGCCGCTTCACCACGCAAGATGATTTGGTCAGCAACCAATGATTGGTTGTAGGGGCTCTTGCGGTTACGCAGGCAGAGCTTTCCCTTCAGTGCAGGGTTGGCCAGATCGGCATAGCTCTTGATGCTCGCCGGATCGACGATGTCGGGGTTGACGATCGGAACACGAGCGCGACGCGTCAGGGCATACCACTTGCCTTGAGGATCACGCAGATTGGCAGGGACCAGTCTGTTCAGCGTCGGTGAAATGCTTGGACGGAACAGGCCAAGCTTCGAGGCTTTGACCAGTCGTGCGGCGTCGACCAAGACCAGCACATCGGCTGGGCTGTTGTCTCCTTCGCTCTCCAGCCGTTTGAGAAGCACTTTGTCTTTGGCTTCCAACACCTTGATGGTGATGCCAGGATTTTGTCTTTCGAACTCGCGATAGAGCTCTTTGTCCGTGTTGTAGTGACGGGCCGAATACACGCCAAGAGTGATCTTTTCTTGAGCGTGGGCGGTCTGATGAGGGGGGCTCAGAACCAAACCTGAGGTTGCCAGTCCGCTGAGAGCCAGGACTGAAATGGGCAGAATGCGCTTCAAGTTGAAGTTGAAAGCTATTGGCAACGTAATTTCAGTCGAAATGGCGTCAAGATTGAAATGAATTCAGCTAGTCGCTCATGGATTACGAGAGGACGTAGCGAATGTACTTGACGTAATGGACCTTTATCGCTACCAGGTCTTTTCTTCGAAATCAAGTTGAGCCTGTGAGCTAACAATATCGGTAAAAAGTTTCTGATCTTTGTAGCCCTTATTACGAGGCAGTCGACCATCTGCTCACCTCTGAGCTGTCTCTGTTGGCTTGACTATGGATTGATCTGCTTCGGCGATGGCTACTACCATCTTTTTTGCAACTTCAACTGGAAAAACATCAGATATCGCTGATCAGCTGAAGGAACTTCTTCCTGATGCTGGCCTTCAAGATGTGGATGAGATGTCCAGCGCACGTGAGCTGGAAGTCCCTGGATCTCTCATTTGCTGCATTCCCACTTGGAATACAGGAGCAGATGAGGCTCGATCAGGAACAGCATGGGATCAATGTATTGAGGAGATTCCCTCGATGAATTTTGCTGGAAAAACTATTGCCATTGTTGGTCTTGGTGATTCGGCATCCTATGGTGACTATTTTTGCGATGCCATGGAAGAGCTTTACACCGCTTTTTCCAAAGCTGGAGCGAATATTATTGGAAAAGTTCCGACCGATGGTTACACATTTAATGAATCAAAAAGTGTGCTGAATGGCATGTTTTGCGGTCTCCCCATCGATGAGGACAATGAATCGGATTTGTCCCACGAGAGACTCTCGAACTGGCTGAACTTGATTAAGCCTCAACTCTAAACTGCTCTCGATAAGCTAATTAAAAAGCGCCTTTTTAGGGCGCTTTTTTATTGATGTACCCAGTCAACCTGGATGGACTCACGCTGGTTTAGATATTTGTCAATCGCCATGGCTGCAATGCAGCCATCTGAACAAGCCACCACAGCTTGTTTGTAGGGAGTATTTCGAATATCACCAATGGCCCAGATGCCTGGTACGGAGGTCATCATGTGGGCATCGACGGATACACCTCCTGACTGGTCAAGATTGACTTGGCCATGCAGAAAATCCGTGATTGGCTTGGAACCTGACGAATAAATAAATACGCCTTGAACTGGAATCCTGAGTTCATCACTATTCAGCTTGATATCAATTCCTGTCACTCCTGAACCATCTCCAAAAATTGCCTTGATCTTACCTCTTTTCCATAGTCGAACATTATTAAGTTGTTCAAGCTGAGAGACCCCTTTAAGGCTTTTGCTTGGTGATCGCTTGGCAACCCAGTGAACGGTGGAGGCGAACTTCGTGAGAACAAGAGCTTCATCAATCGCCTCTTGGTTCTCGCCATAAACGGCGACATCTTGACCTTTAAAGAACGCGGCATCGCAGGTGGCGCAGTAGCTAACGCCTTGCCCTAAATATTGCTCCTCGCCTTCAAGGAATGAAGTTCGTCCCATGGCCCCAGTCGCTAGGACAAGTGTTTTTCCGCTGAAAACACCATCAGGGGTGTAGACAACTTTGTTTTCACTAGATACATCTATTCCATACACCTGCGTTTGCAGGTAGCGAGCTCCGTATTCGAGTGCTTGGTTGCGCATTTGCTGCAGCAACTGTTCACCACTGAGTCGGCCAGGTGTCCCTGGATAATTGGCAATCTTGCTAGTAATTGCCAGGGCTCCTGCATCAGGATTTTTGTCAAGAATGAGAGTGTTTAAAGATGAACGCGCTGTGTATAAGGCACAGCTACAACCAGCGGGTCCGCCGCCAATAATTAAAACGTCAACACTATTATTTTTATCCATTATAGGGCGATTTCCAAAGTTGTTTCATTTGTTGGATTCCTGTTTCTAGCCAGGCAGGATCCGGTGTCATTTCAGCAAAAGAATGAATTGCCCAGGACACTTCCTGACAATGTGTGTGTTGCATAAAATGCCTGCCTTTTGTGATTGAGACGTAGCGGTCACCGCGTTTGAGAAATGGTTGCCATCGCTTCTCACTATTGCGGTCGACAATAAAGTCATCATCACCATTGATGACAAGCATTGGTACGTTATGTGGTTGGCACTTTGTGGTTAGCTCTGATGTCATGAGAGAACTCAGGGAGTATTCCTCATCTAGGCTTTTTTTGAGTAGTCCACTCGTCGCTTTGATGAATCCAGGACATTGCTGTCCCGTAAGAAGTTGGCTGAGGTGAATTAAGACGTCCTCTCTGGCATTAGGCAACATCTTGCGGATTTCATGATATTGAGCTTGCCAGGTGTATTCAGTAATCGAATCTGTTGATAGAAGGACAATGCCTTGAATCAGGCTTGGATGGCGCTGGGCAAATGTGTTGGCAAGAATGCCACCAATTCCATGGCCAATCAAGATAGGTGCTGATCGAGCCTCTCGAATACTGGTCTCTAAAAAACCTAAGATGGTTTCGAGTGTGCAGACCTCATCTGGATCAAGATGGAAGCACCATCTTTTGACATTGAGTTGTTTCCTTGCTAGCTGCTTGGCCAGTTTATTGCTAAAGCAGGCAAGGCTTTGATTGAGCTCTAGGAATAGTATGTTGTTGGTCATTATGATTGGATTAATTGGCTTAGCAAACTATGAATCTCTTTTCTTTAATGCAAGATTTTAAGTGGTTGTAGACACGGCTTTCTGCTGATGACATTGAGTTGCGTATTGAACGTAGATAATCGAGATCTTCTGTCCTAATTGTGTGAGAGATAGTGCTTTTGAGATATGTTTCTATGACAGGGCTGATTCCCTTTGGACTCCCGCCAGTCGATCGCATGATTTGTCTAAATGCGTGTTGTCTTACTATCAGTTCTTAGCTCTCAAGACTTCGTCCAAATCAATCTGCTCTTGGTATCAAATGCTTTGGCCTGGTCTCTCATTGCTTATTGAAGATCTCCTTCTGATGGACTGAGCTGTTTGATTGGTTCTTGCTGAAGCCCACTTTGCTGCATTGAAAAGCGTCTCTCAGTTCTGCAGGATGTGTTTTTTGAGCTTTGGCTTTGTTCTTTTGTCGCGAGTTTTGTCCGATGAGTTTTTACGCTTGAGTCAGTTGATTGATCCATGTGCAGGAACAAACTCTTGATCTCATTGCATCAACTCTTCTTCTACAATTTTTGTTTGTTTTCTCTCTGCAAGCGCGCATGGTGATCGATGAGACGAACGGTTATACAAGGGGTGGGGAGAAGCGAGGATATTCGCGTATGCGTCAGCGTCTTCAGACTCTGTTGAGAGATGCCTGATTCAATTGGGCTATTTCCGGATTTGAATCCACTTCCCAGGGTTGAGATCAGTGCTTATTTTCAAAAGCTCTTGAATCGCCAATCTCGCGATTGATCCTTTCGCTTGAATTGCGATGTCAAAGCAGGTGGATCCAAAAATGATGAGAGCAATCCATGTCCATGCTGTGATGAGCGAAGCTCTTTCCAAGCAGAAAGTCCAGATCATTTAGTCCTTTGATTTAGGTAGAACTCCCGGCTCTAAGCCACAGGCCTAGGTGCTAGGAGTTCTGTTTTTGGCTTTGATTAATCAGGCTGAAACTCTTGTTGATTCGAGATTTTCAAAAGCCTCAGACACTTTTTTAAAGTCAAATCCCATTGAACGTAGTGCATGCCAAAGATGGCCCTGCAGGAAGAAGAAAGCCAAGAAAAGATGGGTATTGGCTAGCCAAGCTCTTGAGGTGTAGAGGTCTGTTCCTATCGAAATTGAATCTTTGAAATAGGGCGCTACACCGAAGCTCAGCTTGAGCACATCTCCATACAGTTCTGTGGGATAGATGGTGGTATTCACTGAACACCACAAGGCTGTCACAAACCCCATCAGAGACAATCCTGCCAGTGAATACGAGAGGACTGCTTCGCCTGAGTAAATCAGAACCTTTTTAAAAATGCCAAAGGGTTTGGTCGCAATGTGCCATGCACCCCCACTAATAAGGGCAAATGCCAAAACAGCATGCCCACCCATGATGTCTTCCAGGCTGGTTATTGACAGAAAATTTGTTTGATAGCCCCACACCATGTTGAGATCGATGTTGGGCTCAACTGTTCGAACCATGCCCGTCGCTGCATCGTAGATGCCGTGGCGTTTGGCCCATTCGACAAAGGCGATAGCACCAAGGCCGAGGAAAATCAGGTGATGTCCAAGAATGAATGTCAGCTTTCCTGGGTCTTTCCAGTCGAAATCAAATTTTTGTGCTCTGCCCTCGGCTGCTGATAAGTCTTTGGGGCATCGAAAGAGGTGCCAAAAACCTGCTGCCCCAAGGACGGCAGACGAAACCATATGAAATGCAGCCGTGGCAATATACGGTTCGGTGTTGCTGATTTCTCCAGCTTCATTAAGGCCAATACCAAGGCCGGCAAGGTGAGGCAAAACAATCAAGCCTTGCTCACCCATTGGAATTGCTGTGTTGTATCGGGCGAGCTCAAAAAGCGTGAATGCTCCGGCCCAAAACATCATTAGCCCAGCATGTGCTGCGTGAGCTGCAATGAATGAACCCGACCGATTGGCAACTCCAGAGTTTCCTGCCCACCACCCATAGGTGGTATCAGGTGATCCATAACTTTGCACATTGAAGTGGCGGTGCTGCTTAAAGGTATTAGTCAAGTACCCCTGCATTTCTCGCGTCTTTACACAATTCATTGTTGATGTAACTGATTGATCTTGCTTTTGTTTTCTTTGTCACAAGCTGACGTTGATATGTCTCCTCTTTCCTTGTGTTGCCTCTGCAGTTCCTTTGATTGATTTCTCTGACTGGTTCCTTGTGTCTTGAGCCGCGTTTCGGTTGATGCAGTTCTATGTATCTTTTGCTGGGGCAGTCAGGTCATGGATCAATAGTGCTTTGATTGGCTTTGCTGCCTGATTCCCTCCCCTCAAGGTTGACCGATTGCCTCCACCACGGCTGTTCCCCAAGGGCTTCAAGCAGCATCTGGTATGCGCTGACCTCAATCCAGCCCCAGTCCTTTGGGTAGACATGCTGCGCTTTGAGGATCTTCTGATCTAGTTCTCTGAGTGACTTTGGAAGTTCTGTTAGCCCAAACTGAGCTAAAGCTTGCTTCTGTGCTGGTGTTACGTCTTCTGTCACCGTATGGCCGTTGCTTGCCGGCATTGTGCTGTTCTGAATTGCTAGTTCTCGGCTCGATGACGCAGCTTAGTGTTTCATTTGTTTCTCGTTCTTTTTGTCTTCAGTTCAGGTACAGCATCCTTGTGTTTTTTTGCCCCCTAGGATGTCATTCCTTTTGGTATAAAAAATTACGCCTTGTCGCTGCATTGGTTGGTGCCTGAGTTGGTTGCTCATTCATTCTCGAATTGCTCAAGTCAACTGATGTTGCTTGAGAAGTTTGAGGAGTCGTTCACCTCAAGCGCTGCCATAGGCCTTGGGTCGGCTATGGCTTAAGTCCCGGGGCTCCTCGACTCCGGGCGGCTTTTATGAGGTGCTTCAATCTGTTGCTTGATTGCCTGCCTCGATTGGACCTGCTTTTGTACCAATAGGCTTCGCTGCAAGCAGCATCTACTCAATATCCAGCTGTCTCAGGCACCCATGCCCAGCACTGAAATGCGTTTGGTGTTGGGAAGTCCGGCAGTGGTACCACTGGGCGCATTGCTGGGGCATCCTCCCTCCCACGCAGAGAAGACCTGGAGTTGGTTCAACCCAACTTCAGGCACCAATTGAATTGATGAAATAAATCAGCGGCGATACTGACTGCGCACTCGGACCGGCACCAACACAGGCTGCCTGAGTCCGCCACTGCGGTCGTCGTCATCGGAGTCAGCCACCATCCACAGGGCAATGCCCACCAGTAGGAAAACAGTGCCAAGGAGGGAGAGCTCCAGCATGGCCAGCTGCGGAATTGCCCCCGACTCTAGTCGTGTTTTCTGGAATATGTGATTTCTCGCTGCTTTGGGCCTTTCCCGCTGATTCTCAGGGCGCCCTGCAAAGGGTTTTGAGCCCCCTGAGGATGGTGTTTGAACGGCCCCAAGCTTTAACTCTCTTCCACAACACAGGCCTGCAACTGCTGTTTGATCGTGTCGTGGTCGAGATCGCGGCCAATGATCACCAGCTGGTTTTTGCGGGGGCCTTCCCAGTCGGTGTCATCGATCGAGAAGCGCTTCCCCGCTAGGTGGAACACATGTCGCCGCTCGCTTTCTTTAAACCAAAGAATCCCCTTGGAGCGAAAGACAGTGGCTGGTAGTTGGTTGTCGAGGAAGTTCTGAAAAGCTCTCAGGCCTAAGGGTTTGTCTGTTTGAAATGACAAGGATGTAAAGCCTTCAATCGAGCCGTCATGGCTGTGGTCATGCCCATGGTCGTGTTGGTGGTCATGGCCGTGATCGTGATCGTGATCGTGGTCGTGGTGATGCGCGTGGCCGTGATCGTGTCCCTCGTGCCCATGGCCGTGATCAGCGTGGGCGTGATCGTGGTGATGCTCATGATTGTGGTCATGGTTTGCATGCCCGTGGTCGTGAGAGTGCTCGTGATGCGAGTGCTCGTGTTCCTCTTGGGCCTGCTCCTCAACGACCTTGTCGGATTCGAACAGTCCAACGCTCAGCAGTAGTGGCAGGGGTACATCCCCTTTGACCGAATGCAAGAAGCGAGCATCGGTTTTGATCTCGCTGAGCATCCCTTCCAATTCTTGAAGGCGTTCTGGCGGAACCAGGTCACTTTTGTTGAGCATCAAGATGTCGCCGTAGAGCACCTGAGCCCGGCCCACCTCTGTATCGAGGATCTCTTCGCCAAAGTTCTCAGCATCAATCAGGGTGATGATCGAGTCCAGGCGCGTTTCATTGCGCAGGTCACTGCCTAGAAACGTCATCGCCACCGGCAGTGGATCGGCAAGCCCGGTTGTTTCAACAACCAGATAGTCCGGTGGCTCCGGGCGCTCGAGCACCTTGTAAACGGTCTGAAGCAGTTCGTCGTTGATGCTGCAGCAAATGCAGCCATTGGTGAGCTCCACCATCTCGTCGTTGGTCTTGACGATCAGCTCATGGTCGATACCGATCTCGCCAAATTCATTGACGAGTACTGCTGTTTTGAGCCCCTCCTGGTTGGTCAGGATGTGGTTGAGCAGGGTGGTTTTCCCTGCTCCCAAAAACCCGGTCAGGATCGTGACGGGGACAGGTGTATGGCTGTGAGTCGAAGTCAAGGGCCGCGAGAACGGTTCTCACACCAGTTTGGCGTCTAAACGGCCACCGCAGTTCACCCAGCCCTGCATTGTTTCGTGGAGTTCTTGCTGAAGGTTCTGCAGAGCTTCAATTTTTTGATGAATGGCCTGCTGCTGTTCACGCATCGATTGCTTGAGCTGCTCGCAGTGGCAGGCCCCTTCGCGTTTTGCGGCTAGGTAACTGCGAATGGTTCCTAGGGCTAGTCCGAGGCCTCTCAGGTTTTGGATGAGGCGGAGCTCCTCAACAACATGCTGGTGATACAGCCGGTATCCCCCTTGGGTGCGGGCAGCTACGGCAATAAGGCCCTCGTCGCTGTAATAGCGAATGGTTTTGACGCTCATTCCAGCCCGCTTAGCGGCAGCGCCAATGCGGATCCATTCACTGGAGTCATCCATGGCTTGACTCTCCACTAACTGGAGCCTCGATCATAAAAATATTCTCAGTAAAAAAGATGCCGAAGCTGCTCTTCGCATTGGTCCTCTTGGCTACCGCCTCAGCTGGTCTGGCTGTGAGTGTCCAAGCCCACAGCACTGGGATTTATAAGTCTGAGGCTGAAGCCAAGCAGCGTGCCGCTGAGCTGGGTTGTGATTCAGTGCACCAAAACAACGGACGTTGGATGCCTTGCTCTGATGAGGCTGAATTGCATCGCATGCTGAGAAAGCAATGAAGCCGAGAGTGATCCACAGGGCGGTGGTTGTCGTTGCCACATTGCCGCTGCTCATTACGTCGGCAACAGGTTCGATCTACAGCTTGCTATTGGAACAAGGAGTCGATGCTTTTTGGCTGCTCAAAATTCATACGGGCCGGTTTGGAGTTGTTAATCTTCAGCCCTATTACTCTTGGCTGCTTGGAGTGTTGACGCTCCTCGCAATTGGCTCGGGAATTCTATTGCTTGTGGGCAAGCCAATACGCTCATTTAAAAGTTGAAGACAAGGCCTGCTTTGAGGATTTGTATTAGCCCTGTTTGGTCTGCTTGAAAGATGTAAGTAGGTTCATATTCCATGAAAATCTCGTAACGCTCCGTTGGGCTGAAGCGAAGATCCAATTTGGTAGCAAGGTCTGTGTGAGGTGATGTTTGGTCGCTCCAGCGAAGGCTCGGGCCAGCCTCGAGTGCTATCTCAACTGAATCCAACTCCAATCCATAGCCAAGTCTCGGGCTGGTCAGTATGAACTCTTGGTGGCCTCCAACAGCCCAGCCGCCTTGTTGTTCGAGCTTGATATAAAAATCCGAAGTATCTGCAAATCCTTGGCCGATATCAAATTGGGGTTGACTTGCTGAGGTTAGTGGGATGACAAGTCCCCATTTTGCTGTTTGGTAAAACCCGCTATTGTCAGTTTCTGTGCTCAATGCAGGCTCATATTCACCGTAAAGCTCGAAGGAGGTGTTTTCGGGGACCCACGCTCCTTCTAGCTTTGCGCTCCAGTCAGTTCGATTCTGCAAATTAAACGTACTGATGTAGCGCGGGCCGAGTTCGAATCCAAGGGTGAGTTGAGGACCTTCAACTGCATAGCCAAGTCGTGCAGATGTCACTGCTGCTTCAGCATCTTCTTTGAACCATCCAACTTCTTGCTCTGTAAAGAGATAGAAGCCATCAGTAATGCCTTTTGTCTCCAATTCTTGAGCACTGCCTGGAATGGCGAATGCTGAGGTGGTCGCGAGCAAAAGTAATCCGAGAGCTCGATGCACCTGAATGGGCTGATAGTTGATCAGAGGCTAGACGGGGTTCCCCGTCTAGCCGTGAGAGTTGGCTTAGAAGCTGAAAGTCACGCCAGTGCCAACGTGATGCTGGAAACCTTTGCCCCAGCCTTCACCACCTTTGGTGCTATACATCGGCTCCCAGTGAGCAAACAGCACTGCGCTCTTGCTGACTGGATATTCGAGTGCAAGTTCACCACCCCAGTCGGTGCGGCTGGGCAGCTTGGCGTAAGCACCTGGTGTGTAGAAGCGAGGACCACCAGAAAGGGTGACATTCAGCTGGTCATAGTTGAAGCCAAATCCGGGCCATACATCGGTGTAGTTGCCAACGTATGAGCCGTCGGCTTCCCAGCCACTGGCGTTCTTGGCTGAGATGAAGATGCCGTCAACGATGGACTCCAGTCCATCGCCAAGAGCAAAGTTCACATCACCATCCCCGAAAGCATAGATGGCACCAACTTCAACTTGGTTTTTCATGCCTTTCGTCTCTTCACCTTGGTTCTCGGTGACGATGTAAGGCATCCAGGCAGCGGAGAAAGCTAGTTTCTCATTGGGCTCATAGCGAGCTTGAACAAACCCTTTGAGGTCAATGCGGCGGAAAGGAGCTCCAGAGCTGTGACTCTCCTCGTGGTGGTCATGCTCTTCTTCGTGATCGTCTTCATCTTCGTGATGCTCATCTTCGTGATCATCATGGGCATGAACCAAGCCATAGAAGTGTTCTGCTTCGCCCCAAACGGATGCAATTCCGAATTGAGCTTCGATAGCGAAACTGCCGTTGTTTTCTAAGCCCCATTCAAGGACTGTTCCAACCAGAGCATCGATCGCGTAGTGCTCCGGCTTGCCCTCTTCCACCAGGTTGTTCTCGAAGCCGCCATGGCCTTCGATCGTGATGACTGGGCGGACGCGGTATTCACCCGGGTCAAGATCTTGAGCGCTGCCACCACCATGGGCTCCATGGGAATGGGCTGCTGTTAAGAGGGCGTCAGGGATGCCAAAGCTGAGGCCGATGCCAGCTCCGATCAGGATTCTTTTGATGGCAGGTGAAAAGACGTTCATCGTTGAAATGTTTTTGGGTCGTACTTGGTTGGCCTTGAGGCCTGGTTGGGTGATTTCGCTCAGGAAATAGCTGCCCAGCGAGCCTGTAGTTGGTCGGCTTGCTGGGTGTTGCATTGCCCGCCCTGGCTCACAACGAAGTTGCAGACGTTGTCAGTGGCGGTTTGCACCAGGCTGCGCCCAGGTGCTGTGCCTTCGCTGTAGAGCGGTCTGGAGGCAATCGGAACTCCAGAACTGCGGCTGATGCGCCGCATTGTTTTTGATGCCGGCAAGTTGTCGGCAAAGATTGCTTTGGTTCCTGACGCCTTAATCGCTGAGCTGATTTGGCTCAAGCTCGAGGGGCGCAAGGTGCCACCGGTGGCGTATTTATCGAGAAGTGGCAACTCCTTGATGCCATAACGACGTGCCATCGGAGCAAAGCTCCTGTGGCTTGTCACCAAAACACGCTGCTGCGGAGGAACGGTTGCGATCTGAGCTTTGATCCAGCCATCGAGATCTTTCAGAACTGACACTGCCTGTTGCTGGCGATTGCTGATGGCATCAGCGCTGCCAATGGCATTCACACCCTTGAGCTTGTTGCTCACCACCCCGCTCATGGCGATCACATGTTGGGGGTCATGCCAGAGGTGAGGGTCATTGCCTGGGTGATTGGGAATGGCAATTTCTCCCACCCGCACCACCGGTTGTTTGGTGGTGACCTTGTCGAGAGCGGGGGTCAGGCTGTAGCCGTTGATCAACACCAAGTCGGCGTTAGCCAATTGCTTCCGCTCGCTGGGGCGAAGCCGCAGGTTGTGAGGATCTTTGCCAGGTCCAACGATGCAGTTCACCTCGGCTTGCTCAGCAGCCAGGGTTTTGGTGAGGTTGCAGAGGATCCCATCGGCACCGATCACCACTGGTGTCGCTGCACTGGCAGCTGTGGTTAGGGCCGCAGCGCATGCCGTGATCCCAGAGGTGAGCCACGCGTGGCGCATGTTTTCCTCTCAAAAAATGATAATCATTCTCGTTTTGAGGGAGCTCCTGGGCTAAAGCGTTCGGTCAGTTCATGCTTTGGTCTGGCTTGGGTAGACAAAGCAGCAGTAAGCAGAGCAAGCCGATCACCGGTCCTGGTGGAAGATCCAGCAGCAGGGCCAGGCCAAATCCGCCAAGACTGCAGCTTGATCCGATCACAGAAGCTCGCACCATGGCTCCCGAAAGGCTGCAGGCTTGATTGAGCCCAACTACAGCAGGGGCACAAAGCAGGGCGATCACCAGGATGATTCCAACTGCAGAGATGGCGCTGACGATGACCAGCGTTGTGACTATCGCCAACAGGGTTCGCAGTTGGTGAATCGGTACACCCGCGGCTTCGGCGCCCTCGGGATCCACTCCGCTGAACACGAGCCGTTGGTACTGAGTACCGATCAATGCCAGGGCTGAGGCTGCTGCAATCAGGGTTTGCAGCAGGTCTCGACCGCCAGCGATCAACAGATCACCAAACAACAGTGCTTCGAGTTCTACGCGCTGTTGAAGGAGTGCCAGTAACAAGACTCCTATCGCCAATGCGCCAGCAAGAACTGTGTTTTGAACAGCTTCTTGCTGTTGTTGATGGCAGCGAATCAATCGCTCAGCAACGAGTGCAGCAGCGAGGCCACTCACCCATCCACCAATGGCTGGATCGAGCTGCAGCGCGACTGCAATGGCCAAGCCTGGTAGGACCCCGTGTGCAATCAGGTTGGCCTGCAGGATCCGCCTTTGCGTCAGCAAAACAGTTCCAACACATGAGCACAGGGCTCCTTCGAGCAGAGCAAAGATCAGGGGCAACCCCCACCATGGAAGAGCTTCCATCACCTAGTTGGGGCAGCGATTGGCTGCACTCATCAACGCATTGAGCTGCTCCCCAACATCTTGTGGGGAGCCATCAAACAGAATTTGTCGGTCCAGCACGATCACCCGGTCGTAGCTCATCAGTGCCGGGCCCCAGTCGTGGCTTGTCAGGCAGATGCTGCGGCCCTCCTGGGAAAGACTTTGCAGAAGAGCAATCACGCGCTCACGGCTAGGAGGATCAAGCGCGGAACACGGCTCATCGAGGAGCATGGTCGCTGCGTTTTGAGCGATCGCTCCGGCGAGCAAGACGCGTTGCTGTTGTCCTCCTGAAAGACGTCCGAGGCGTTCCTTAGCGCGTTCGCGCAGCCCAACACGCTCTAGTGCTTCTTCTGCGGAGACCACAAAGCTGCCGGTTCTTGTCTTGGGTTTGCGTAAGCGGACCATGTCCAGGGCGGTAATCGGAAACGACCAATCGATGCGGCCCCGTTGTGGCATCAGTGCAATGCGATGCCTGCACGATGTAACGGGTGTATCGCCTACAAAAACATCGCCTTGGCTCGGCTTGAGCAGCCCTTGAAGAACGTGCAAAAGAGTGGATTTCCCGGCTCCATTGGGCCCGATTAAGGCCGTGAGCTCTCCTTGCCGCAGTTTCAGGTTGATGGAATCCAGAACGGCTTGAGAACCAAAGCTGTGGCTGACTGCTTTGGCTTCCAGTGCAATGGCGCTGCTGTTGCTTGTCATTTGGGCTTGCACTTGGCGCAGTACCCAAACACCTCCAGGGTGTGGAAGAGCGGCTCAAACCCCTCGGGCGTTGGCAGTTTGAGACCTTGTTGCTCAACAGGGCAACTCGTTAACGGCTGGCTTGTGCCGCACTCCAGGCAAGTGAGGTGGTGCACATCACGCTCCAGTGGGCTGTAGAGCAGTTCGCCACTGGGTAGGTGCCGGCAGCGCACTCGCCCTGCTTGTTGGAGCACGCGCAGATTGCGATAAACAGTGGCCAAGCCCATGCTCTGGCCCAGTTCGCAACTCAATTTGTGCAGCTCTTGGCCACTCAGTTCCATGTTGCTCGCCTCAAGGATCCTGAGGATTTGTCTTTGGCGGTCGCTGAGGCCTTTCGCCATGCCACGGCTTAGAACGCCCCAACCTTAAGAGCAGTGATCAACAGCCCAGCTGGGCTTGGCCTCCCAATAGGCAGCGTTGCTGGAATTCTCCCTGGCTTCCACCTTCCAGCACCAGCTGCGGCCGCCATCGCGCTCTTGCAGCAAGGTATTGACCTGCTGCCATACCCAATGGGCGCTGCCTTCCATGCCCACATTGCCCATCACGCGCAAATCCAAGGCGCCGAGCTCATGCAGCCGCTCCCACTCGCTCAGCAGTGGGTCATCGCTATTGGCCAGAAAAGTGTGGTCGAACTGATGCCTCAGCTGCTTCCTCAGTTCCTTGAGGCTGGAGAAATCCACCACAAACCCATTGGCATCGAGTTCGCTGGCGCCAAACCAGCAGGTGAAGCTGCGGCTGTAGCCATGCACAAACCGGCAATGGCCCCCGTGGTTCGGCTGGCGGTGGCAGCACGGGAAACCGTCGAAGCTTTTGGAGCAGGTGTACATCGCGCTGCCGCTGCGCTGCAAAGCTAGTAAAAAGTCTCCCTTGCCCCATGGCCGAGCCGTTGCAGCTGCCGATTGAGCAGCTGCGTTTCAACGCTGATGGCTTGATCCCAGCCATTGCCCAGGACTGGCTGGATGGAGCCGTGCTGATGGTGGCTTGGATGAATCGCCAGGCCTTGGAGCTCACCCTCACCACGCGCGAGGTGCACTACTGGAGCCGCTCACGCCAGGAGCTTTGGCACAAAGGTGCCACCAGTGGCCATTTCCAGGATTTGAAGGCCATCCGTTACGACTGCGATGCCGATGTGCTGCTGCTCACCATTGAGCAGCGCGGTGATGTGGCCTGTCATACCGGCGCTCGCAGCTGCTTTTACGAAGACGGCCCTGCTCCAACTGCCGGCGGGCCCCAAGCTCTGCCGCCCCCGGCTGATGCCTGCACCGAATTGGCCCGTGTGATCACTGGCCGCCGCGATCAGCCTGAGGAGGGCAGCTACACCAACAAGCTGTTGGCTGGTGGCGATAACAGCATCCTCAAAAAAATCGGCGAAGAGGGCGCTGAATTTGTGATGGCCTGCAAAGACGACGCCAAAGATGAGATCGCTGGCGAGGCGGCTGATTTGATCTTCCACATGCAGGTGGCCTTGGCCCACCACGGCGTGGAGTGGCGTCAGGTGCTCGAGGTGTTGGCGGCCCGCCGCGGAGCACCCCGGCGCAATTGAGTGATCTGCCGCGACGGCAACCAGCCGGCATGGCCGATTGGCCCGGGGATCGCTTGCAGCATGCCAGTGTCAACGGCAAACAGGTGGGCTTCAGGCAGCGCTTGGCTTGCCCCTTGCGCTGATCGCTGCTTAAGCATCAACAGCAAGGCGCGCCGGCTGGGGTCGTAGTGCATCTGGCTGCCGGGTTCTGGTTCGTAGCCCTCTAGGGCCATGCGCTTGAGCGCCTCACCGTCGCGGTTGAGTTCGACGAGCTCTAGTAAGGGGTCAGCAATGCCGCTGAGCAGCAGGATCCAAATCCGATCAGCAGCTCCAGCACAGGCGCTGCTGAGTAGGGCTTCAGTGCCAATCCAAAGCTGCCGTGGTGCCCGCCCAGGTTCCAGCAGTTCGATCGAGCGGCGGTAGTCGGGCCAGTGGCGCACCAACACAGCGCGCCCGGCCTGCGGGCAGAAGCTGCTGAGATCGCGCAGGCCCGGCAGAAAATCCCGCTTGGCCGGCAGCGGCGGCAGGGTCTGCAGGGCGACGCCGTTCTCTTCCGGCACCACCGCTAAGCCCCCTTGGGGCACCAGTCGGATAGGCCCGCCCGCCGTCATGGGCAATTGGCGGCGTTTGCCTTTGGCGTTCCAGAGCTCTACTTGGGCGTAGCTCTGTTGCAGCTTGGAGAGCTGCACCAACAGATCGCCTGCATTGTTGGTGCTGAGGCTGGCGAACACCACCGGCTCCCGTTCCAGCGGGTACTGGTCGATCAGCGTGATGTCTGGACTGAACTGGAGCCGTTGCACTTGTTTTTCCAGTGGGTCGGTGGCGGTGACCAAAGCCGCCCCAGCACCATTGCCGAGCGGAAGTAGGGAATGCACGCTGCCGCGGATGCTGGTGAGCTCTTGCCAGCCAGTTGCCTCTTGCCAGCTGAGCAGTTGTTCGTTCTCGCCAGCGGGCCGGCTGGCGAGTAGTGCCGGGCGCGGTTCCCACTGCCATTGGCTTGGCTCCAGCGCGTTGCCGCGTTGATCCACTCCAGCGATCTGCAGCGTGAGCGGCTTGCTGATGGGAGTGGTGCCACTGAGCTGCAAGCGCCAGCGGTTGCCTTCACCCAGCAGTTCATGGGGTTGATCGGCTGGCAGCTGCAGATTGGCTTGCAAGCTGGCCCCATCCATCGGCCGGCTGAACTGCAGCTCCACAGCGGCCAAGCCCGAACCGGCGGCAGCCGGTTCAATCGCCAGCAATCGTGGGGGCCGGCGCTGCAGCCACTGCTGCTGAACCGCCGCCAGGGCAAGAGCCAGCGTCAGGAGAATCCAGAGCCGCCTCATGGCTCAAACGGACGTTTGGGTTTGGGGATCGGCTGAACGCTGTCTGCGATCACCACACTGCGCAGCACCCCGCCCACGCGTTCCACCCCCATCTCTCCACTGACGGCGAGCCATTCATCGGCCTTGAGCGATTCCCCTTCTGGCCAGATCACTGGAATACCCACCGGCGTGGCGTCGGCCAGGCAGCAGCGCACAGTGAGGCGCGCCAGCACGGGAGCCGCTTGCGGGGTTGGCATCACAAAACCGCTGATGCGCACTGGATCGCCTCTGTAAAGCTCGGGGTCGGGCTCACTGCGCAGCAGGCGCACCCAATCGGTGAGGCTGCGCTGCTCGGGTGGGGAGAGGAAGGTAAGCGTTTCGTTCTCTCCTTCCAAAGCGCCACTGCTGCGGTTGGCGGCCAGGGTTGAAAACGAGGGCCGCGGCGGAATCAGCAGCACCAGCGGTGCCGCTAGCAGCATCACCAGCGCTGGGGTACGCCCGCTGCGGCGTTTCGGGGCAAAGCGCGCAGCCAGCCCCGCCAGTGCCAGCAGCAGCAGACCGGAGACCAGCACAAGCCAGTGGAAATCGGTTTGCAACAGCAGATTGAGCCGGCCACTGCCCCAGGCCTGCAGCAGCACGGCGCCCCAAAGCCCGAGCACAAATGGGGGGAGCCACTTCAAAGCAGCACCAGGTTGAGCCATTGGCCGATCAACAGCACCGCCACCACAACACCAGCGAGCATCAAAAGGATGCCGCGGCGACGAAAGATGCGGCTAAACAGGCTGATGCTTTTTAAATCGATCACCGGGCCGAGCAGCAGAAATGCCAGCAGTGCACCGGGGGTGACCATCGCTGCAAACCCCAAGGCCAAGAAAGCATCCACGCTGGAGCAAACACTCACGACAACCGCCAGCAGCATCAAGCTCAACACCGACAGGGTTGGGGCTTGGCCAACGGCGAGAAACAGATCGCGGGGAATCAGGGTTTGGATCGTGGCAGCGATACCGCATCCCAGCAGCAGCAGGCTGCCTAGTTCCAAAAATTCCCGTAGGCCGTGATCCAGAAGAACCCCAAGGGTGGGGCGTTCGGCCGCGATCACAGCTGTTGAACTCAGCGTTTGGTTGCCGATCAAGCCACTACGTCGATCCAGCAGGCTGGCGGTAGCCAAGGGCTGGCCCATGCGCCGCTCCTCCAATAAATCGGGGGGCAGCAGAGCAGCTTCACTGAGTTGCTGCAGCAATGCAGTGAGCACCAGCGCAATCACCACGCTGCCCAATGGGCGCAGCAGCAGCAACCAAGGCCGATCCGGGAAGGCGGCCCACGTGCTCAGCAGCACGATCGGGTTGAGCACTGGTGCCGCAAAGAGAAAACCCAGCGACGCCCCCATGGGTGCGCCTTGGGCCAGCAAGCGCCGGGCCACCGGCACGTTGCCGCATTCACAGGCCGGTAGAGCAAAGCCCAAAGCAGCTCCGCTGAGCGGGCCGAGCAGGGGATGACGCGGCAGCCGTTGCAGCCAGCGGCCGCGGGGATCCCAAGCTCGCGCGGCCGTGGCAATGGCTACACCGATCAGTAAAAAAGGAATGGCTTCCAGTAGCAAGCCTTGAAAAACCGCCCAAACGGTCTGCCATTGGGAGCCATCAGGCCAATTCATTCCTAGCTTGAGAACGATTCCCATTCAGGTTGAACGGCGTGGCTCGTTGTCTCAGAAGGTTGGCGGGGACTTTGGCATCTGTGCCGCTGTTGGCCATGGCAGTGGCCTGTTCTTCAACTGAGCCGGTGGATCAGGCCGGTGGCCAGAAGATGCAGGTTGTCACCACGATCCTGACCAGCACGCTGTTCACCAAGGCGGTGGCGGGTGATTGCGCCCAGGTCAGTTCGCTGTTGCCGGTGGGTGCCGATAGCCACGCTTATCAAGCGCGTCCCCAGGATGTGGCCAGCCTCGGCAAGGCCCAGGTGCTGGTGATCAATGGCTTGGGTATGGAGAGCTTTCTGGAGCCTGTGCTCAAAGGCGCTGAAAACAAGGAACTGATCACGATCGATAGCAGTGCTGGGATCAAACCCTTGGAGATGGAAGAGGAGGGCGATCACGGTCATGGCCATCACGACGACCACGACCATGGTCATCATCACCATCACGGCCATGGAGATGAAGCAGTGAACCCCCATGTTTGGCTCGATCCCACCTTGGCGGCCAAACAGGTGGAGAACATTCGCGATGGCTTGATGAAAGCCGACCCCAGTTGCGCCGATGGCTACCGCAACCGCGCCGATGCCTACATCAGCAAGCTGCAACAACTCGATGGCGAGTTAGCCACCGAGCTGGCGCCGTTCAAAGGCCGCACGGTGGTGAGCTTCCATGAAGCCCTGCCTTATTTCACCCGCCGCTATGGCCTCAGTGATGAGGCCCTGGTGACACTCCCCGAGGATCAACCCTCACCGGCTGATGTGCAGCGCATTAACAAGGTGCTCAAAGCCAACAAGATCGCTGGCGTGCTCACCGAGCCTGGTGGCGGCAGTGCTGCGCTTCAGTCGTTGGCCAAAGATTTGAACCTGCGCCTGGAGGTGTTTGATCCCCTTGAGCTGGTTCCTGAAGCTTCAAAACGCACGCCGGAGCTTTACATCGAAGTGATGCGCAGTAATGGTGAAGCTGTCAAAGCAACCATGAAGTCTTGACGGCTCCCCTGCTGGAGGTGAACGACCTGTGCATCGCGCGCGCGGGTCAGGAGGTGGTCTCTGGTGTGAGCTTTGCGCTGCAGAGCGGCAGTGATACTGCTGTGATTGGCCCCAATGGGGCGGGCAAAAGCACCTTGGTGCAGGCCCTGGTGGGGCTGCTTCCCCATCACGGAGGGACCATTCGTTTGTTGGGGCACACCCTGCCTCGCAGTGGTCGCCTGCCTCGAGAGGTTCGTGATCAGGTGGCCTACCTGCCGCAAAAGTTGCTGCTCGATGGCCGCTTCCCGCTGTCGGTGAGTGAATTTGTGCGGCTCGGTTGCAGCCCGTGTTGCAATCGCCGCAAGGCTGTTCCAGCTGCTCTGGAGCGTTTGCAAGTGAGCCATCTGCGCCGCCGCCTGCTCAGTGAGCTCTCCGGCGGTGAGCTGCAGCGGGTGCTGCTGGCCTTTTGCACCGTGCATCCGCGCAAGCTGTTGGTGTTCGATGAGCCGCGCACTGGCCTTGATCCCCAGGCTGCTGTGCAACTCCAGGAGCTCTTGCAGCAGCTACGGCTCCAGGAAGGGCTCACGATTTTGCAGATCACCCACGACCTCTCGATGGTTCGCCGCAGTTCCGATTGGGTGCTGTGTTTGAACCGATCCCTGTGTTGCCAAGGTCCGCCGGAGTACACCCTGAGCCGCGAAGAATTGGAGCGCCTCTATGGCCGCGACTACGTGCTCTATGAGCACAGCCATCACCACTGATCGCCATGGCATCTGAACTGATCAGCAGCCTCAGCTTGTGGCAAGAGCCCTTCATGCAGCGGGCCCTGATCGGTGGTGTGATCAGCGGCATCTTGGGGGGCTGGGTTGGCAGCATTGCCGTGCTGCGTCAGCTCTCTTTCTTTGCGGAAGCCTTGGGGCAGGCCTCGCTGTTGGGCATCAGCTTGGCGCTGCTGTTGGGCCTGAGCCCGCCTGTGCTGCTGTGGCCCTTTGCCCTGGGGTTTGCCTGGCTGCTGCGCGAACTGCTCAAGCGCAGTTCATTGTCGGCAGATGCCCTGCTCAGCTTGATGTGCTCGGGGGCCTTGGCCCTCTCGGTAGTGCTGTTGAGCTCGCTGCCTGGGGCGCGTTTGAGCCTGCAACAGCTCCTGTTTGGCGACATCCTCGGTATTGCCTGGGTCGATCTGATCCCCCTGGCGCTGCTGTTGGTGGTCACCCTGGCCTACGGAGTCATCAGTCGCCGCGCCCAAATCTTGATCAGCATTGACCCTGTACTGGCTCGCTCGCGCGGGGTGGCGGTGGAAACCCACCGCTTGATCCTGTTGGGGCTGTTGGCCTTGGTGGTGGCGGCCTCGATCAAGGCGGTGGGAGTGCTGCTGATCAGTGGTTTTGTGGTGATCCCGGCCTGTGTGGCACGCCTGCTCAGCCGCAGTTTCAATCTCTATGTGCTGCTGGCTGCAGGAATCGGAGCGCTCTCGGCGGTGCTGGGGTTGTTTGGATCGGCGGTGTTCAATCAGCCGTCAGGTCCGATGGTGGTGCTGGTTCAGGCGCTGTTGTTTGTGATGGCGCTGCTGGCAGGGCGCTGGGTTGCTCAAATAACCACTGCAGCGTCTGTTGGTCGCGCTCGCTGAGCTCCAGCGCCGGTTTGGCACCGGGCACCGCTCCCATCACATCAGTGCTCAGCTCGCTGTGGCCCCAGAGCCCAAAGCCATGGCCTAGTTCATGCAACGCCGTGGCTTGAATCGCCGCTTGCCGTTGCCCGGGACTGATCAGCACCTCCACCAAAGGTTCCAAGGCGAAGCTTTTTCTCCCTTGGCGTTGCACCTGTTGCAGCTGCAGCAGAGCCCGGCCATGGCTGGCCCTGCCGTTTTGCAGCGGCGGGCGCCGGCGCCAGAGGCGCAGTTGTGCATCCTCTGGGTTGCTGACGCGCACTAGCCGCACCTGCTCCCCCCAGGTGGCCAGGGCCGCGTTAACAGCTGTTTGCCAGCGCTGATTCCAGCGGTCGGTCTTGGGGCCTGGTTCCACCCAAACGCACCATTGTTTTTGGGCCACCCAGCCCCAGCGCGATGGCCGCAATTGGCTGGCGTAGCCAGGGGCTGTGGCTGGAGCGGGTTGGGGTGTGACCTCAGCAGGCGGTTCAGCCGGTTGCCGCCACTCCACCGGCGGGCAGGGAATCATCCCGGCAGACCAACGCCGCGCGCCATCAGGCTCGCCATGAAGGGCAAGCTGCCAAAGGCCACCAATTCAATGTTGATCACCCAGCCAATCCGGCTGGCCACCCCAGCACTAACGCTGGGGGCTTCGCCTTTGCGCAGCGGAATGGCCCACAGGATGTAAGTGATGGTGGGATACAGCGACAGCGCGCCAGCACTGAGATAGAGGCCAACCTTCCACCAGAACAGGGGGTTTTGGGTATAGAACTCGCTGCCTTGGCCGAAATAGAGCACGCGCATGATGCCGCTGCCCAGCAAGGTCAGTGCGGCGAGGCCGTAAATGATGTCGGTGATGATCAGCTTTGTGGCCGTTCCCTGATCGGGATCAGGGCGGATCATCAAGCGTTCAGCCGTCAGCGCTGCAAAGCAGACCATGAAACTCAGTTCATGGGCGTAGGCCATCCCGGCGCGGCTGAGCAGGTCTTCGGGCATGGCAGGGCTGCAATCGCCGGGACAGTAGCTCGAACGCCCGTGAGCTGGAGTGCCCATGCATGGTTCCTCTGGAGGAAGGGATTGAAGAACTAAAGGATTTGTGCTGAACAACAGCTCAAAACATTGTCGATCCCAAAGGAAATATTGAAGTGTTTGGAACTTGTTAAGTGGGAAGGAAATAGGAACTTGGAAGCCTTTGTGAGTCCTGCTGGGAAATCAATCATTTCCCCTAGGTTCAAATCATTGATATTTCGCGGAGCTTCGATATGACCACCAGTTCTCTGAGCGCATTCCTTGGCGAAATTGGTCGTCACAAACTTTTGACTCCCGAGCAGGAGCTCACCCTGGGCCGCAAAGTGCAAGCCATGGTGCCCCTGCAAGACAAGCCTGTTGAGAGCCTCAGCGATGATGAGAAGCGGGTTCTGCGCCTTGGTGAGCGCGCTAAGAACCAGATGATTACGGCGAATTTACGCTTGGTTGTAAACCTGGCTAAGCGGTATCAAGGCAAAGGCTTAGAGCTGCTTGATTTGATTCAAGAAGGAACACTTGGTTTAACTCGCGCTGTAGAAAAATTTGATCCAACCCGTGGTCACCGCTTCAGTACTTATGCCTATTGGTGGATTCGTCAAGGATTAAATCGTGCGTTGTCAACGCAAAGTCGCACGATTCGTATTCCTGTGAATATCAACGAGAAGTTAACGAAACTTCGTGCAGCCAAAGCGCGCTTGTTTCAGTCCACCGGCCGTCAGCCCATGGCGGAGGAATTGGCCGACTACCTCAAGCTGCCTCTTGATGAGGTGGAGGATCTGCTGGGCTGTGAGCTGCGCAGCGTCACCGTCAGCCTGCAGGGCGTGGTGAAGTCCAAGTCCGATCCTTCCGAGCTAGTGGATGTGCTCCCTAGTGAAGAGATGCCGCCGATGGAGCGCGCTGAGCTCGATGAGCGCACCCAAACCGTTTGGAAGCTGCTGGATCAGGCCAACCTCACCCCCAAAGAGCGCACTGTTGTGATGCTGCGCTTTGGCCTCGATGGCACCAATGAATGGCGCACCCTGGCTGAAGTGGCGCGTCAGATGAGCTGCAGCCGGGAGTACTGCCGTCAGGTGGTGCAGCGCTCGTTGCGCAAACTGCGCCGCGCTGGCATTCAGTCGGGTTTGGTGGAGTCGTCCTGCTGATTGGATTCAGCCAGTCAGCTCGTAATGCCAATCTGGAGGGATCGCGGTTCCAATGGGGCCATGGCCACCAGCACCCGGCTCGACCCTGATCAACTCGAGCAGCTCGAGTCATTCCTCAAAGATTGGCTGCGTCATAGCGGCCGCACCCAGTCGGATCTGCGGCGTGCGTTGCGGGCCGGATCCATCCGGATGCCGGTGTTGCTGCAAGAGCTGCAGCGCACCGTCTCTCAAGGCGGGGTCACGGCCTTGGCGGATCGCTTGTGCACCATCGAGGCGCAATGGGCCAGCGGTGCGCCAGAGCTGCTGGAAGGCGGTGCAGCAGACAACGACGACATGTCGCAGCTTGATTTGCTGCTCAAATCAATCCAAAGTGATGCCGCTTGAGGCGGAATTCAGGCAAAGTGGCGCGATTGTTTGTGGCTCAGTGATGGCCCTCCGTTTCGCCCTGCTTGGAGCCGCTGCGTTGGTGCTGTTTCCGGCAGCAGCCATGGCCCAGTCGGGCAGCTACATCCTTGGCCCCGGCTCCGATGTGGGCAAAGAGACCCGCATTGAAGAGAGTGATTGCGTCACGGCGGCTGATGGCTCGGTGACGTGTGACACCAAGATCGTTAATCCCCCGGGGCAAACACGGGCGCGTCCCCAATTTGAGCCCTTCAGTAACTGAGGCGTGCACTTGTGAATGGCCCCAAGAATTGGTTGAGCGACGACGGAGTCTTTCAGCAGGGCTTGCTGCGCTTTCAGCGCGTGCTCGCCAAGGTTCTGGCCGTGGCGATGGTGATCGTGATCATTGCCGCCACGCTGCAGCTGATGACCGTGCTGGCTTGGGAAGTCGCGCCGGCCCAGTTCCCGTTTTTGGTGTCTGAGCTGGAGATGGTGCTCGGCCAGGTGCTCGAGCTGCTGATTGCCATTGAGGTGCTGGAGAACATCACCGCTTACCTCAAGGATCACCACATCCAGGTCGAGCTGGTGCTGGCCACAGCCATCACCGCGTTGGCTCGCAAGATCATCGTGATGCCTGAGCCTGCAACTGCTGCGGATAAGCCGCTGCTGGTGATCAGTTTGGGTGTGGCGTGCTTAGCGCTCTGCGCGGCCTATTGGTTGGTGCAACGCAGCAGAGCCCGGATCCGTTCCAGTTCCCGCTGACGCAACTCCAAATCGGCGAGCCGGTTTTCCAGCCGTTGTTGCAGTTTCGGGTGGCAGCTGCCGTTGTTCACCAATGGGCGCAAACCTTGCAGCTCCAGGCTGTTGCGGCGACGCTCAGCCTCTAAATCCCTTCGAGCCGTGTTGAGCGTGAGGGAAGCCCTCATTCGCCGTCTTTAGCTTTCCTTAATTTACTGGCCAGCGGTTGTTCCTGGCGTCATCAGATCGCCCATGCCCTGCTTCATCAGTACTTCGCGGATGCCCTGGTGAAAGCTGCTCCAATTTTGGTTTTCAACCCGATCCAAGATGCCTTCGCTGCAGCCGATGGCGCCGTAGGCCTTGCGTTCGCCCATGTAGGCGGCATAGGCCTTCACCATCGCTTCCATCAATTCGCGGCGCGGCAGGCGCTCCTCGGCGCCAGAAGGAGCGGAATCAATCCAGGCCTGCGCCACGCGGCGGCCGGCTGATTGATCACGCCGCTCTTCAGGAATGGTGCGGCAAATGCGAAAGGAGTCCGCGGCATCGCGCATGCTTTGTGGCTTTTTCTGCTCCTGGGCCATGGCCGCGGTGGGGGCCAACAGCAGCAGCAGGCTGAGCAAAATTTTCATGGGCAGAGGTTAAGCGGCAAAAACAGGGCTAACCAGAGGCAGCCGCGCCCGCCATCTGTGGCTTCCACCCGGTGGCGCCGGTGCGGGGCAATCCACAGCCAGTCGCCGGCCTGTAGTTGCCGCGGCTGGGGTTCATCTTCAAAACGCAGTTGGGCGCTGCCCTGCAGCAGCGACACCCATTCCCCCTGCGCTTGGTCGTACCACTGCCCTTCAGGAGTGCTCGCTGCGCAGGAATGAATGCGTTCGAGCTTCAGTTCGCCTTTCTCCAGCAGCACCTCGATCTGTTCGGTGCCCACAGGCGGTGGGGTGCTGGCCAGCAGATTGCGTTGCTCACTGGCCGCCGGTGGATCGCTTTCCCCCCAGCGGCGTCCAATCTCGAGCCCCAAAGTGGAGGCAAAATCCACCACCTCCTGGTGGGTGTCGCAGCCTGCCAGGCGCGCGCGGAGCTCTGAATCAGCCTCGATCAGGGCCACCAGGGCATTGAGTTGCTCCACTTTGTAGAGAAAGCGCTGCAGCTGTTCCTCGGCCACACAAGTGCTTATCGCCTTGTCCGATGATGCTGGTGTGCCGGCCCGTGTAATCCAACCGGTAGAGATAGGCGACTTAAAATCGCTCCAGTGCGGGTTCGAATCCCGCCACGGGCACTGTTCTTTGCCGTTGTTTCCTTGCCGTTCCAGCAGCTCCTCTCGCAGCTTCCTGATCAAGCCCTGCCAGTGCTGCTGGCCTATGGAGCCTTAGGCGGCGCCTATTTGCTGGTGGTGCCTTTGGCATTGCTGCTGTGGATGAACAAGCGCTGGCATCAGATGGGCAAGATCGAGCGCACCGCCATTTACGGCATGGTGTTCCTGTTTTTCCCCGGGCTGATCTTGTTTGCTCCCTTCATCAACCTGCGCATGGCCGGACAAGGGGAGGCCTGAGCAATGACGCGCGCTAAAGCGCTGCTGCTGTCCCTGGCCGTTTTCGTGCTGGGTGGCGCTGGCTATTGGGGATTTTCGGCAGCTGGTTTTGAAGACTTCGATGCCGGCATTGCTGCTTCGGTGGTGTTGCTGGTGGTGGTGGTGGGTTGGACCGCCACCTATCTGACCCGTGTGGTCACTGGAAAGATGACCTTCATGGAGCAGCGCCGGCGCTACCGCAGCGCCTATGACGCCATGGAGACCGAGGCGATGCGCGAGAAGTTCAACAGCCTCAGCCCAGAGGAGCAGGAGGCCCTGCTCAAAGAAGTGGGTCAGCTGGAGAAATAGGCTGCGCCACAGCAATCCCTGCCCGCTGCCATGACCGTGGCCCCCGGCTCCACTGCCATCTCCAGCCGCTTTGCTGGGCTCAAGCAGCAGGGCCGTTGCGCGCTGATGCCTTTTCTCACCGCGGGTGATCCGGATCTAGCCACCACCCGCGCTGCGCTGTTGGCCCTGCAAGCCAATGGGGCTGATCTGGTGGAGCTGGGCATCCCCTACAGCGATCCTCTGGCTGATGGCCCGGTGATCCAGGCGGCAGCCAGCCGTGCCCTTGAGGCCGGCACCACACCAGCGTTGGTGCTGGAGATGTTGGCTGGGCTCAAGGGCGAGCTCACCATGCCGGTGGTGCTGTTCACCTACAGCAACCCGCTGCTGAACGTGGGCATGGAGCGCTTCTGCGCTGATGCCGCTGCGGCTGGAGCCGCTGGCTTGGTGGTGCCCGACCTGCCGCTGGAGGAAGCCGAAAAGCTCTCCCCCATTGCGGCAGCACGCGGGCTGGATCTGGTGCTGCTGGTGGCGCCCACCACACCAGCTGAGCGCATGGGCCGCATTGCCGCCGCCAGCCGCGGCTTCACCTACATGGTGAGCGTGACTGGTGTCACCGGTGAGCGGGCGCAAATGGAATCGCGGGTGGCTGGTTTGGTGGGGCAGCTCAAGGCCATGGGACCCACGCCGGTAGCCGTGGGCTTTGGCATCTCCGGCCCGCAGCAAGCCATTGAGGTGCGCAGCTGGGGCGCTGATGGCGCGATTGTGGGCAGTGCCTTGGTCAAGCGCATGGCCCAGGCCAAAGCCGACGGCGGCGATCCGGTGGCCACAGCTGGTGCCTTCTGCGCAGAGTTGCGTGCAGCGCTCGATAGCTGAGCCGTAGGCTCCAAATCAGCACCGAATTGGCCATGCGTTTTGTCCTCTGGGGCACCTACTGCGAGAACGCGCTGGAGAAGCGCGCCCCCTACCGGGAGGAGCATCTGGCTGGGCTGCAGCGCCTCAAAGACGATGGCATTTTGGTGACCTTGGGCCCCACCGAAGGCAGCACCCATGTGTTCGGCATCTACGAGGCCGAGAGCCGTGAGCAGGTGGAAGGCCTCGTCAAAGGAGACGTGTATTGGCGTAATGGCATCTGGACCGCGGTTGAGGTCTACCCCTGGATTCAGGCGTTCTGATCAGAACTGGAAGGTGATGCCGCCTGATGTGCGCCAGTCGGCAGCTTTATTGACCCAGAGCTTGGCGCCACCTTTGGCGTAGAGCTTCCAGGCGGTGGTGGGACCTTGGGCGATGGCGTAATCCACGCCGCCCTCTAGGAGCACGCCGTACTGGGTTTCCTGGTTGGAGGGAATCTCTCCTTTTGCTGTTCTGGCTAGGCGGGAGTATGCGCGTTGAAAGGAAACAGCACCGTTGTCAGTGTCCCAGTCAGCAAGCCAGGCGACCTTGATATTGGGAACGATTAGCTGGCGATTGCTTGGCTTAATTGGCCAGGCGAGCTTGGCGCCAAGGGCTGTGCGCAGGAAGTTATCGGAGTAGGAGTTGAGCTTGATCGCAAAGGCGCGGTACTTGCCCGATTCGGTGTAGGAGGAGTCTTCATTACCGTTCCAAATTGCTGTTGCCTGCGGCTCGAGGATTAGACCGCCCCAGGCAAAAGGCGCTCCAACACGGACGGTGCCCATGTAGGAAGTGGTCTCTTTGGTGGCGGTGTAGGTCTCGTCAAGAACGCCAGCGACTTTGACCTGACGCTTGTTGTCGCCGGAGAAAGCAGTAACGCCGAAGGCACCTTGGACGTAGAAGTTGTCATCCCAATAGCTCGCCATGACGCCGCCGCCGTAACCATTGGGGGTCCAGGAGCCACCTCCGGTGTCGCTCGTGGCGAACTGCTGGAGGTTGATGTTGCCGTAGTTTCCAAAGATGCCGAGTTGAATGTTGTCGGACACTGAGGTGTCGATGCCAACCACGAGACCACCGTGGGTGGAATAAAAGTCGTTGTAGACATCGGGATAAAAGACCAATCCGCGTTTGCCATAGGCGCCGCCGGTTTCATAGGGGCTCATCGAACCGCCAAAGCCACGAACCCAAGCGCGGGTGCCAGAAGGCTCGGTATAGATGGAGGTCAGCTTGGGGTTGTCGACGTAAATATCACCATTCATTTCGATGCTGGCGATTTCAATATCTACTTCGCTTGAGCTGGAGGTTTTCCAAAGGCCACGCACTGGCTCGGTAATGGTTTCCTCGATCTCAACATCTGTGATTTGTTCTTCGATTTGAATTTTCAGAAATTGCCTTGATGGCAGGCGCTCCAGGATGGTGTCAGCCAGATCATTGATGTAAGCCTGAGTGGCGAGGCCGCCGGCTGCAACAACGTTGCGAGGGAAAAGAAGTGAGCTAAGTAACTTTCCAATCTTTCTGCGGTCAGCTCCTCTTAATTTGTTAATTATCCCGGGAAGATTTAGGTTGTCGAATGCGCCATCTCCGGGTGTTTCTCCGACACAGGCGTACTCAAATCCAGTTGCAAAATTCCAAACTTCTTGGTCGCCGCCATTGAAGTCCTCCTGGTGTACGGTTCTTGTGTAATACCACGCATTAAGTTGATCGGTGTTGGCTCCTTTGGTGTTCCCATCTGTTGCTTTGTAGGCAAATCTCCAGTTTTGTTGAGGCTTAGAATTTTCCCAGAATTTTTTAGCGGCAAGATCGGATACTGCTTGGTCTCCAAACCATGGATTTGCGCTAAGAATTGCAAGACTTTCGCTGCCTTTTCTGTAATCAATCTCTACTTCATTCTCAATGAAATAGCACTTGCCATCTCCCGGATAAGGGTCCACTTCAATTGCTTTTGCTGCAGGGGCTACAGCAGAGAAGCAGTAAATAAAGGTTCCAAGGGAAAGGGCCGCTTTGTTCTGATTCCGCATAGCAACAGGTGACTGAGACTTCTGCTCGCAGTCAGACGCTACGGATTTTCAGGAGATTGTCATGAATATGTTGTGTCTTGTCGATCTGTCAGTTGTTTGAGTGCTGATTTTTGCCTTTGTCGCTGCTTAAGAAGGTCTAGGAAGCAGGATTTCTCCATTCGTTTTGAGCTTGCTGCCAGATCCATTCGGCCACAGCATCAGCGCCCTCCCCGCCAAGCACTTCGCCATAGCCGCTCATCTGGCCGCGCCCTTCGGTGGCGATCATCGCGATTTCCAATGGTCCTTGGATGCCGTTGCGCTCGAGCGCTTTGAGCTTGAGGTTTTTGCCGCGGCGAATGATATTGCCGCCATTGAGGTGACAGCCCACGCAATGGGCTTGAAATAGGGCAGCGCCATCGGCTGCCGCATGGGCTGGGGCCGGAGCCATCCAGAGCCCCAGCATCAGCAGCAAGCCAACCAGCCACCTCATCTGCCCCAGCCTTGATTAGAAGTTGGCGTCAGTCTGCTCCTGTGACGACACTGAGGATGCCAGGCACCTCCTTGATGTCCCCCAAGCCACCGCTGGTGCTCGTGCATGGCCTGTGGGACACGCCCAATGTGTTTCGGCGTTTACGCCAGCACTTAGAGGATTGGCCAGCGCCGATCTTGGCGCCCCATCTGCCCCACAAGCTGGGCTTTACGCCGCTGAAAACCTTGGCCCAGGATTTGGAGCTGGCCATTGATGAGGCCTTTGGCCCGGATCAAACCATCGATCTTCTCGGCTTCTCGATGGGTGCGGTGATTTCGCGCACCTGGCTGCAGCTCTATGGAGGCCACCGGCGCACCCGTCGGTTTGTCAGTCTCGGCAGTCCTCAGAACGGCACCTTAGTGGCCCAGCCATGGCCTCGCGCCTTGGTTCCAGGCGTTGCCGATATGAAGGTGGGCAGCGCGCTGCTGCGTCAACTCAATAGCGATAGCTCCCTGCTGCGAGGCATCGACTGCATCAGCTTCTATTGCCCCTGGGATTTGATGGTGATCCCGGCCTGGACAGGGGTGTTGCCCGTGGGTCCGATCGTGCGGCTGCCGGTGTGGAACCACCGCGAGCTCATCCAATCGCCTCGCTCATTGGTGCCGGTGAGCTCCCATCTGCTCGCAGGTTGATTCTTTTTGAGCTTTAAGAAATTGGAGCAGAAGTGGCCCAATTTCAGGCTCTCACTAGCTTGAAAGCGAAGACAGTCCTGCCATGTGTTTTTCTGCTTCCGCCAGCTTCACGGCGGCCGCCGTCTTGGTGCCGATCGGCATCTACGGCACTCACATCGCGCGTACAACCGATCAAAAGGCCTATGCGCCGTTGGCAATGACGCCAGCTTTTTTCGGCACGCAGCAATTCGTTGAAGGTCTGCAATGGACCGCCCTCGATAACGGCGGCCTGGAGCCTCTCGGGACCATCACAGCAAGGGGTTTCCTCTTCTTTGCCTACTGCTTCTGGATGATCTGGATCCCCTTCTGCGCCTACAGCATCAGCAAGGCGACAGAAACCGAAGCCATGCAGAAACGCTTGAAATGGGTCTGGATCATCGCCTCAATTTTGGGGATTGGTTTTTATATCCCGGTCTTGTTCCAGCCGATGTTGGTGCAGCCAGCCGTTGAAGCTGGGCGCATCGTCTACAACGTCGACACCGTCTGGCACAACTTCGTCAACACCGAGCCGGTGGGTCAACTCGTCTACTGGGGCTTCATTGTTCTGCCGTTGGTAGCTCTCAAAGACAAGGGCGTGAAGATGTTTGGAGGCTTGATCTTCATCTCGATCTTCCTGACTTGGTTCACCCACTCCCAGGCGTTCAACTCGGTCTGGTGCTTCTACTGCGCAGTGCTGTCGATCTTCATCCTCTGGATCATCAACCGCCCTCGCCTGAAGCATGCTTGAACACCGGCTCGAGCAGCTGGTTGAGAACACCGTTGTCTCTCTGCCAGAAGCCCACACAGGGCTGGTGCTCGTGGTGTTGGTGGGGTTTTCCTTTTCGCTTTCGCATGTGTTTTCGCTGCTGGCGAATCGCTTAAAACCCCGCCAAATCCTCTTCCATGTGTTGCTGGATTCCTTGGTGTTGGCGGCGGCGCTGCTGATTGCCAGCTTCATCAACATGGTGATGATTGCGCTCCACACGCAGCTGCTGGTGGAGCCCAAGCAGTTTTTCAATGCCATTGGCGGCGCCTTGGCTCCCGGTCTCTTTTATGTGCTGGTGGCCGCTCCCTATGTGAGCGATTTGATCGCCATCGCGATTTGGGTGTTGATCCATCTCAACGTGGTCACCCTGGTGCATTTGCGCTTTGGTCTCCCCTACGCCGAGGTGCTGCCGCTGGTCACGCCTGGGTATGTGGTGGCCCTGGTGTTGATTGCCTTGCTGTTTCGCTCCAGTTGGCGCCGCAGCTACGACCGCCTCGCCTCTGAGTTCAGGGCTTGAGCCATGGGCACCTCCGCTCCCCACATCCAAAGCCAAGTGCATCGCCACCGCGCCAATTGGCGGGGTTTGGTGGTGGTGTTGATCCTGGCGGTGGTGATTGCCCTGGTGGGCGTCAGCCGCATGGAGGCCTTGCTGCGTGATCTGGCCAGCCTCAGCATCCTGCGCCAGTTGGGGATCGGCATTGGCCTGTTCTTCTTGATCCTGATCCCGCTGACGGGGATCTATTCGGTCGTCAGTCAATACGCCTTTTGGGAGGGCTGGCTGGAGGGCATCCCCCAGCCAACTGAATTGTTGCAAGCCAATGCCCGCCATGAGGGCGGCCAGCAGGTGCGCCGGTTTGTGATTTATCTCGATGGCATCCATCAACAGGAGAAAGATCACCCGCCGCGGGTGAGTGCCTTTCTCGAGGAGCTCAAGCAACGCCTGGCGGATGACCACCGCCTGGTGCGCGATCTCGAGACCTACACCTTCTTGCCCGTTGCCTTGGCTGATGACAGTGGCAGTGCTTGGTTCTGGCGCCGCCTATTCCACTGGCAGGAGCACCATCCCAACGGCTTTGTGCAGTTGCTGGCGGCGGTGTTGGTGCAGGCCAACAACGTGATCAAGGTGGGGATTTCATCGGATCGCCGCTATGGCCCGATCCGCAACTATGAGCTGGCCCTCAAGATCACCCTGCGGTTGGCCGAAGAGGGCTTTGATCCCAGCCAAGGCAGTGAGCTGGTGCTGCTGGGTTACAGCGGTGGCGGTGAGATGGCCATGGGTGTTGCCGACTATCTGCGCAGCATTTGCAAGGTCCCCGTGCAGATCATCACCTTCTGCGGGGTGTTCAGCGGCAACCAACTGCTCGAGCGCACCAAGCAGGTCACCTTGGTGGTGGGCACCCGCGACCCGGTGGCGGCCTTTGGCCGCATCGCCTACCCAGGCCGGCTGCCGTTGCTGCCCTTCAGCAAGTGGAACAAGGTGCGCCGCCAGGGATTGGTGCATCGCGAAGTGATCGCGGGCATGAACCACAACGGCAATCGCGGTCCGTTTTCAGAGCGCTACCGCGGTGAAGTCGTTGGGCGCGTGTTGGATGTGTTGCGACAGACGGAAGGGGCTCGATAGGGGCTGGCAGCCCTGCAATCGCCTCCAGGCCTCAGCACGGCTGCTGCCGTGATGGGAGAGATCCAGAGGCAGCTCCATCAGCGCCTTCTGGTAGCGCTGCAGGGCGCTGCTGGCTGGGAGGTACTGGCTGGCGCGCAGCAGCCGCTCCCGCCAAATGCCACTCAGCAGCAGCGGAAACAGATCGCACCGGCCCAGCAAGGCCTGTTGCACCAAGGCGGTGGTGTCGATGCAGTAGCCCACCGTGCCGTAGCCGCCCCAGCGCAGCTGCAGCTCGCTGGCCAGGCTGTTGTGCACCCGGGCCATCACATCGCTGAGGTCCATCAGCTCCAGCAGGTTGCTTCCCTGCCATGGCTCGCCCATGTAGCGAACCGTGCCGTTATGGCGATCGTTCTGCCAAGGGCGCTGCAAATCGTTGAGGGCTTCCCAGCCGCACAGCCCTTCGGTGCCTTGATAAAACTGCAGCAACAGCTCGCAGCCTTCCCCCCACAGTTCTAGTTCCACTGCGCTGTGGGGCAGCAGCATGGTGATTTCTTGCCCGTTTTGATCCAGCAAGCCACTGCGCATCGGTAGGCCGATGGGGATTTGCTGCCAGACCCCGGTGGCTTGGCTGCGGAAGCAGGCCCCCAGGCCAAAGCTCGCCACGCTGGCGCGGAAGCGGGCTTGGATCTGCCAGCCCCGTTGTTGCAGCGTTTCGATCAGCTCGCGGCTGCCGCCGCGGGCGGCGTGGTGGTTGAGCCATTGCGCGGCTGCGCTGTTGGCCTGGCGGCGCTGCTGGTTTTGGCCGTACTGCAGCCCCAGGTTGTTCCAGACCAGCCCAGGTGCCAGATGGCTGCCTTTGGCCTCAGCACCTGTGGCATCTGCCGGTGCATCGCTCTGGCTGAGCGCCGCAACCTCACTCCAGGGCTTGAGGCTGGCGTCGCCATCGCCGCTCCAGATCTGCAGTGGCGAACTGGCTTGATCCGGTTGCGGCAGCAACTGGGCTACTTCATCTCCCAGCACCGCCAGCAGGCTCGGCGTGAGCAGGCCGCGCTCCAGCAATTGGGCCAGGCCATGGAGCTGCTGCGGCAACTGCGCTGGGGCCAGCCGCCAGCGGCGCGGCAAGAGCCAGAGCAATGGTTGCAGCCGTGGTTTGTGCAGGTCTTGGGTAAGCCGTTTGATGTAGTCCTGCCGGCTTAAACCGCTCTGCAGCAGGCTTTGCTCCAGCGCTGTTTCCAAATCCAGCAGCGGCACCTCCGAGGGCCAGGCCGGATCCAGTTGCAAGGGATCCATGGCCTCAGCTCTCCTGCTCCTCAACCGGTGTGGTGTAGGGCACCACCACCAAAAACAAGCCCCACCAAGCCAGCACCGGCAGGCTCACCAAGGCCGTCAGCCACCAGCGCTCAAACAGCAGCCAGCTGCCGGCCATGATCACGGCCCCGGTCAGCAAGATCGACCAGGGCTGACACCACCAGGGCTTTTGCGACCAGAAGGACTGGGCCATCGTGGAAGCCTTCCTATCTCCGCAGCCTGCCATGGACGACGGGCGTCTGCATTTCCCGGCCACGGCGCGCAATCGTGAAGCGATTGCCAAGGTGTTGGAGCCGTTGTTGCCTCAACGGGGGCTCGTGTTAGAGATCGCCAGCGGCAGCGGCGAGCATCTCTGCCACTTTCAGCAGCAGTTTGCTGCCAGCCATCCGCTTTTGCGCTGGCAAGGCAGTGATCCCGATCCGCTCCACCGCTGCAGCCTGCAGGCGTGGGCCGATGCCTTGGGCCTGACGGCCATGGCCGAGCCCTTGGACCTCGATGCCACCGCGGTGCCATGGCCTGCTGTGGATCCCGCTTTGATCCTGTGCATCAACATGATTCACATCGCCCCTTGGGCCGCTTGCCAAGGACTGCTGGCGGAAGCCGGCCGCCAGCTCCCAGTGGGCGGGCAGCTAGTGCTCTACGGCCCCTTCGTTGAGCAGTCGGTGCCCACCAGCCCCAGCAATGAGGCCTTTGATGCCAGCCTGCGCAGCCGTGATCCGCGTTGGGGCTTGCGCTCGCTTGAGCAGGTGTCGGCCTTGGCGGCCAGCCATGGGCTGCAGCTCAGCGGCCGCTGGACCATGCCCGCCAACAATCTCACCGTGGCGTTTCGGCGTTCTGGCTAACGATGCCGCTCCACTGCACCGCCTTGACCTGATCACGGCGCCAGGAGTGAAACAACTCCGGTTCAGCCACCGTGCACAGCGGGCAGATCGAGATCTGCTCGGGTTTCACCCCAAATTGCAGTAGTTGCCACTGGGCCGCGCGGCGAATGTCAAGGCGATCGCGGCCCAGTTGCGGGTCCTCCAGCAAGGCGCCGGCCGCTTGCAGTGCGTCGATGGGGCCGAGCTGTTCGCTGGTGGATCGCTCCACTTGGTAGTTGATGCCGCTCACGGCCGGGCCTAAGGCCACCAGCAGCTGCTCACGGCGGCAGCCGCTGGCCTCTAGCTGGGTGATGGCGGTGGTCAAGATGCCCGCAGCCACGCCGCGCCAGCCGGCATGGCAGGCCGCCACGCTGCCGCTTTCTGGATCAGCGATCAGCACCGGCGTGCAGTCAGCACCCGCTACCCAGAGGCTTTGGCCGCCGGCATCACTCACCAATCCATCGGCTTCCGGCCAGGGATCCACTTGGGCGTCTGAGGCTGCCAGCACCCGGCCGCTATGGATCTGTTTGAGCCGGTGCACGCTCACCCCAGAGCTCACATAGCCCACCAAGCCATCCGGTTCACGGCCATGCCAGAGGCGCGTAAAGAAGCCGTGCTCAAAGGCGTTGAGCTGATCGCACTGCAGGTAGTAGCCGCCGTAGGTACCCACCCAGGTCCAGCCATCGAGGGTGTTGAAGTCCTTGTCGGGGCGGTCGAAGGGAGGCTCGACGTGTTCAGACATCCGGCAGGTCGCGCAGCAACCAAAAGCCAGCAAATTCTGTGGCGTCGGGCCCGCTTTGTACGGCCAAGAACTGCAAACCGCCCGCCTCTTGCCGTGCGGCCATGAGCGCTTGCTGGGCTGATTCAGCCTCGCCGTTTTGCAGATCGCTCACCAGCCAGCGATCCTCCAGGCCGGCTTCCAGCACCAGCTGCTGCCCGCAAACCTCCAGGCGCACAGGCTCCAAACCACTGAGCCAACCCGCCAGCGCCAGGGCCCGGCTGCTGCTGAACAGCCGCACGCCAGGAACCATCGCTTCGGCTTCGGTGTTGGGTAGGGGCACCAGGCCTGAAAAATCCATAGGCCACTCGCTGGCTTCCGCAAGGCTGGCGGCCGGCAGGCTGGCCCAGCCCCAGCTGTCGCCACGAACGGCCTCCGGCAGCGGCAGCGGCGTTGACTGCAAGGGTTGCGGTGGTGGCGCCAAAGGCCCATTGAGATGGCCCTCCATCTCGGGGTAGATGCTGGCTTCGCGCTGCTGCAGCCACTCCACCAGCGCATAACAGCGGCGGCTGGGCACCATCTCCAGCCCCACGCCCTCCGCGGCACGCTGCACCATGGTGCGCATCGAGCTGCGCCAGCAGCGCAGGCGTTTGGGGGCCGAGCTGTTGGCTTCGCCTGCGGCAGCGAGGGCATCGCTGAGCGCTGTTTTCAGCCAGATGGAATTGACGCTGTCAGCTGGGCAGAAGCGCTGCCACTGGAAGCTGCCATCGCTAGTGCAAATCAGCACTTCCCAGCGTTTTTTGCCGTTCTCATCGAGCAGGGGACGGGAGTAGAAGTCGAGCTCCCAGGTGTTGGCAGGCAGGCTCATCCCGCGCCCTGTTCCTGGGTGCGCAGCATGTTGCGGGCCCGGTTGGCCCGGTCTTTGGCTTGAGCCATCACCGCTTCTTTATCGATCAGTAGTTCGCCGGGCTGGTTTTCCAGCAGCGCCGTGTTGAGGCCAATGCGGCCGCGACCGGGATCGAGTTCGGTGATCATCGCCTGCACGTTGTCACCGGAATTGAAGACTTCGCGCAGTTCGCGCATGGTGCCGCCGGTGATGCAGCTGTGGTGCAGCAGACCGCTGACGCCACCGAGATCCACGAAGAAGCCATAGGGCTTCACGCTGGTGATCAGGCCGCTCACCAGTTGCCCCACCTCCAGATCGGCAAAGAAGGCGGCCATCGCGGCTTTCTTCTCAGAGAGCACCAACTTGCGGGTGTCGGGGTTCACCTCGAGGAAGGCCACGCCAACGGTTTTGCCCACCAAGGCCTCATGATTCTCCCCTTCATTGAGCTGGGAGCGGGGAATGAAGCCGCGCAGACCTTCCAGGTCGCAGGTGCAGCCGCCGCGGTTGAAGCCGGTGATCTTCACCTGAACCACCTTTCCTTCTTTTTCTAACTGGCGCACCTTGTCCCAGGCCTGGCGCAGGGCCAAGGCGCGGCAGCTCACCGTGACCATGCCATCGGCGTTCTGCTCGCGGGTGACGAGCACCTGCACTTCCAATCCTTTGGGGAAACGGTTCTTGAGATCGGTGATCACCCCCAGGCCGCACTCGTTTTTGGGCATGAAGCCCGGGGCTTTGCCGCCGATATCGACGTAGATGCCATCGCTTTCATGCTCGATGACCTTGCCGGTCACCACATCACCGGTGGCGCCGATCGGCTCGTTTTCATCAAGGGCGGCCAGGAAGGCTTCTTCATCGAAGTCGAAGTCATCCACCACCCGGTTGGCGGCTGGGGTTTTGGGTGCTGGCTTGGCTTGATCAGCGGGACCCAGCAGGTCGTCCATGCTCAATCCCTCTAAGGGATCAGGCGCATCCATGCCGCCTGCGGCGGTGGGCACGTTGGGCTGCTGAGGTTGCTGGGGCTGCTCGAGCTTGGCCTTGGCGGCTGCAGCTTCCGCTTCCTTGCGGCGCTTCTCTTCTTCTTCCTTTTTATTGATGGCCAAGATGGCCAGGGGCTTCTGCAGAGAGCCAGCGGCAAAGGGCTTTTTGGGGCTGTCGCTGCGGGAGCCGCTCATGACCGGGTTGGACGCGATCCCACACTGTAAGAACAGCACCCCAAAAGCCATGCGACGGCTTGAGCACCTCTGGTGGCCGGCACTGCAGGCTGCCGCGCAACAACCAGGCAGCACGGTGGTGCTGCCGGTGGGTGCCTTTGAGCAGCACGGGCCCCATCTGCCGATGGGCACCGATCTGCTGTTTGCAGAGGCGGTGTTGGATCGCGTTTTGGCCCAGCTGCCCGCTGAGCTGCCGCTATGGCGTTTGCCAGCGGTGGCGTTTGGTTTTTCTCCAGAGCATTTGGGGTTTCCCGGCACGGTGAGCCTCAGCGCGGAAGCCCTGTTGGCCCAGTTGCAAGGCGTTGCTGCGGCCCTCAGCGAGGCGGGCTTTCGCCGCTTGGTGCTGTTCAACGGCCATGGCGGCCAAATTGCGCTGCTGCAGGTGGCTGCGCGGCAGTTGCAACAGCAATTCCCTTCGCTGGCAGTGCTGCCCTGGTTTCTGTGGAGCGGCCCGCCAGGGGTGTTGGAGCAGATTCCTGAGCCTGAGCGCAGCCAGGGGCTCCATGCCGGCCGCTTGGAAACCAGCTTGATGCTGGCGCTGCATCCCGAGCTGGTGGGCGAGCTTCCGGCTGCAGAGGCGATGGCCTCACCACCGGCTGGGTTGTCGCTGGAAGGCGCTGTGCCCACGGCCTGGCGCACCCGCAGCCTCTCGAATTCCGGGGTGGTCGGAGATCCAGCTGGCGCATCGTCTGCGGAGGGAGAGCTGTTGCTGCAAGGGCTTGTTGGGGGTTGGTGTGAGCTCTTCAAGACCTTGTTGGCCAGCGATTGGCCCCATATGCGGCCGGGCATCGGTACGATGCAGCGTCAATAACCGCCGCTCAGCTGTAATGGCTTCCTCACTTCTGGATCCTGCTGTTGACGGCACCCCGGTGCTGGACGTGGAACTGCCGGATTTCACCACCGAGGCTTACAAGTCGGCCTACAGCCGCATCAACGCCATCGTGATCGAGGGCGAGCAGGAAGCCCATGACAACTACATCTCCCTGGGCACCCTGATCCCTGATCAAGCCGATGAGCTGGCCCAGCTGGCCCGCATGGAGATGAAGCACATGAAGGGCTTCCAGGCCTGCGGCAAAAACCTCAGCGTTGAGCCCGACATGGTCTTCGCCAAGGAGTTCTTCTCTGATCTCCACGGCAACTTCCGCACCGCTTTGGATGACAACAAGGTCGTCACCTGCTTGGTGATCCAGGCCTTGATGATCGAAGCCTTCGCCATCGCGGCTTACCACATCTATATCCCTGTCGCTGATCCCTTCGCCCGCAAGATCACTGAGGGCGTGGTCAAAGACGAGTACACCCACCTCAACTACGGCCAGGAGTGGCTCAAGGCCAACTTCGACAGCAGCCGCGACGAGATCATCGAGGCCAACAAGGCCAACCTGCCGATCATCCGCCGCATGCTCGAAGAGGTGGCTGACGATGCCGCTGAGCTGAAGATGGAAAAGGAAAGCCTGATCGAAGATTTCCTAATCGCTTACCAGGAAGCTCTGATGGACATCGGCTTCAACTCCCGCGATCTGGCCCGCATGAGTGCAGCGGCTCTGGTGGCCTAGCGATTGCTTGAACCGGGTGGTGTGTCGTGGGACACTCATTCGGTTCTCCTTCCGGATCCTGACGTCTTGGCGTCAGTCAGTCAGCTTCCCGAATGTTTGGTCTGATCGGTCACTCCAGCAGCTTCCGTGATGCCCGCAACACGGCACGGGACTTGGGATTTGAAGATCTAGCTGAAGGCGAACTCGATCTTTGGTGCAGTGCACCGCCCCAACTAGTCGAATCCTTTGAGGTCACTAGCTCAACGGGCAAGACCATTGAGGGCACCTACATCGATTCCTGCTTTGTGCCGGAGATGCTGAGCCGTTTCAAAACGGCCACGCGCAAGGTGCAAAACGCCATGGAGCTGGCCCAAAAGCGCGGTATCAACATCACCGCCTTGGGTGGCTTCACCTCGATCATTTTCGAGAACTTCAACCTGGCCAAGTTCCAGCAGATCCGCTCCACCCTGCTGCAGTGGGACCGCTTCACCACGGGCAACACCCACACCGCCTGGGTGATCTGCCGTCAGGTGGAGCAGAACGCGCCGCGTCTGGGTATTGATCTCAAGGCCGCCAAGGTGGCCGTTGTTGGCGCCACTGGAGACATCGGCAGTGCGGTCTGCCGTTGGATGGCCAACAAAACCGGTGTGGCTGAGCTCCTGTTGGTGGCCCGCCAGCAGCAGCGCCTAGAAGATTTGCGCGAAGAGCTCGGTGGCGGCCGCATCCTCACGCTGGAGCAGGCTCTTCCAGAAGCTGATGTGGTGGTTTGGGTGGCTTCGCTGCCCCAAACCCTGGAGATCGATGGCAACAGCTTGCGCAAGCCCTGCTTGATGATCGATGGGGGCTACCCCAAAAACCTCGATAGCAAGGTGATGTCGGAGCACGTGACCGTGCTCAAGGGCGGCATTGTTGAGTTCGCCCGTGACATCGGCTGGCAGATGATGACTGTGGCCGACATGGCCAATCCGCGCCGGCAGCTGTTTGCCTGCTTCGCTGAGGCGATGCTGCTTGAGTTCGAAGGCATCCACACCAACTTCAGTTGGGGCCGCAACAACATCACCCTGGAGGCCATGGAGCAGATCGGCATGGCCTCGATCCGCCACGGCTTCTCCGCCCTGGGGATTGACCCCAAAACCCTGAGTCCCCAGCCCCTCGCTGCTTAAGCCCTGATGGCCCCACGTCGCCTGCTGCTTGATTTCGAAAAGCCCCTGGTGGATCTCGAGGAGCAAATCGAGCAGATCCGCCAACTGGCGCGCGACTCCGAAGTGGATGTCACCCAGCAGTTGCTGCAGCTCGAAACCCTGGCGACCCGTCGCCGCGAAGAGATCTTTAGCTCGCTGACTCCAGCTCAGAAGATTCAGGTGGCCCGCCACCCCCAGCGACCCAGCTGCCTCGATTACATCCAGCTGCTCAGCGACGACTGGATTGAGTTGCACGGTGATCGCTCCGGCAGCGATGACCAAGCCTTGGTGGGCGGCCTTGGGCGGCTCGATGGCCGCGCGGTGCTCTTTATCGGCCACCAAAAAGGGCGTGACACCAAAGAGAACGTGGCCCGCAACTTCGGCATGGCCTCACCCGGCGGCTACCGCAAGGCCTTGCGCTTGATGCAGCACGCCTCACGCTTTGGCCTGCCGGTGATCAGCTTCATCGATACCCCCGGTGCCTATGCCGGCCTGAAGGCCGAAGAACTCGGTCAGGGCGAAGCCATCGCTGTGAACTTGCGCGAGATGTTTGCCCTGGAGGTTCCGGTTATTGCCACCGTCATTGGGGAAGGGGGATCCGGCGGTGCCTTGGGCATTGGCGTCGCCGATCGTTTGATGATGTTTGAGCACTCCGTTTACACGGTGGCCAGCCCTGAAGCCTGCGCTTCGATCCTGTGGCGCGATGCCGCTAAGGCCTCCACTGCGGCCGAAGCCCTGAAGATCACAGCCCGTGATCTCAGCCAGCTGGGTATCGTTGATCGGGTGCTTGGCGAACCGTCTGGCGGCAATCACTGGGCTCCGTTGCAGGCTGCAGACACCCTGCGCACGGCTTTGTGTGAGGAGCTCAATCAGCTCACTTCCCTGTCACGCCAAGAGTTGATGGATCAGCGCTACGGCAAGTACCGCCGCATTGGTCGCTACTTAGAGCATCCCGAGATGGATGCTGCTGCTACGTCAGACACCCAGGAATCGTCAGCCACCGCGTAATATTCCTTAAAGAACTGGTCGTTCGGCCGGTTTGTCCACGTTCCTTTTTTGTTGTTGTCTTCGACTGCACTGATTACCGGGGCTTCCCGGGGCATCGGCGCTGCCACCGCCCAGCGTTTTGCTGAAGCGGGCTGGTCTCTCCAGCTCATGGCGCGTTCAGCTGATGCCCTTGAGGACGTCGCTCAGCGCTGCCGCTCCTTTGGGGTTTCGGTGGCCACTGAATGCGTCGACTTCAGTGATCCTGCTGCCATTGCACCGGCCATTGCCCGGTTGCAGCAGCAGGAGGGCACTCCTGCGGTGGTCATCAATAACGCCGGTGCTGCGCTCACCGCTTCCCTCTCTGAGGTGAGCTTGGAGCAGTGGCAGTGGCTGATGCAGCTCAACGTCACCAGCGTGTTTCAGGTGTGTCAGGCCGTGCTGCCAGGGCTTCGCGCCCAAGGCGGCGGTTTGATCGTGAACATCAGCAGCCATGCGGCGCGCTCGGCTTTCCCCGGTTGGGGGGCCTACTGCACCAGCAAGGCGGCGGTTCAAGCTCTAACGCGCTGTTTCGCCGAAGACGAACGGCAACATGGGATCCGCCTCAGCACCCTGACTTTGGGCGCTGTGGACACTCCGCTGTGGGATACCCCCACGGTTCAGGCGGACTTTGATCGTTGTGCCATGCTCCCCGTGGCCAAGGTCGCTGACACCCTGCTGCACATCGCGCAGCAACCCCCCCAGCTCCTGCTGGAGGACATCACCCTCATGCCCGCCGCTGGCGCGCTCTGAGCTCCATGACCGCACTCGACGACACCACTGCAATGGCGTCTGCTTCTCCTTCCATTGGTTCGCCTGTGCTGGATGGCTCCGCCGTGGCCCGCAGCATCAGTAAGACCCTGCCGCGTTCCATCAGCGACGTGATTCGGGCCCGCTTGGAAGCGGCCAATGCCCCCTACCTGGCCAACGACAACATCGCTGACCACCTCAAGCCCGGCGAGCTTGAGCTGCTGCAGCAGGAAGTCACCGACAAGGTGCGCGATCTGTTGCGCTCGCTGGTGATTGATATCGAGCGCGACCACAACACCGAGGAGACGGCCGAGCGCGTCGCCAAGATGTATCTCCAGGAGGTGTTCAAGGGCCGTTATCTCCAGCAGCCCAAGATCGCCAGCTTCCCCAACGTCAAAAATCTCGATGAGATTTACACCGTGGGTCCGATCACGGTGCGTTCGGCTTGTTCACACCACCTGGTTCCGATCCTGGGGAACTGCTGGATTGGCATCAAGCCTGGTTCGAGCGTCATTGGCTTGAGCAAGTTCGCCCGAGTGGCCGACTGGGTCTTCTCCCGTCCTCATATCCAAGAGGAAGCGGTGATGATCCTGGCTGATGAAATCGAGCGGCTGTGTGAGCCCAAGGGCCTGGCCATCCTGGTGAAGGCTCAGCACTACTGCATGAAGTGGCGCGGCGTGAAAGAGCCCCAAACCAGCATGGTGAACTCCGTTGTACGCGGTGATTTCCGCCACGACCCCAGCCTCAAGGCCGAGTTCTTTGAGTTGGTGAAGCAGCAGGAATCGATGCTGGGCTAAGGCCCCACGGGCCCCAGCGGTGCTGAGGCCACGCGCCGGTGCCCCTCCGGGGTGATCACAATCGCCACAGCCATCAACTCCAGCCCCACATCGCTGGGTTGGGCGGTGTAGCTGCTGCCAACGGCACCGGGAATCAGTAACCAGCCCGATTCCCCTTGCCGGTACCAGTGGATCAGCGTGGGCTGAGGGCCTCCTGGGTGGGCCGCCAACCATCTGGCTTCAATCAGTTCACCGGCGATGGCTTCGCCCGCTAGCTCGAGCTCACCCAAGGTTTGAATCGCCGCTTGCAGCTCCGAGGCCCGCTGGCTGCTGGCATCAATTTGCTGCTTGAGCACCTTGATTTGCTGCTGCGGCTTGAGGTGATCCATCCCCGGCACGCACTCCAGTTGACCACCGATCAACTGACAACCCATCAGCAGTCCTTGGGCCAACAGCCATGGGGCCGGCATGGCGGCAGAGCAACTAGCTGAATTGTGCGCATTTCAGCCGTGAACGGCTTTGATCAGCGCCTCCACGAGCTGCAAATCTTTCAGCCCCGGCGCTTGCTCCACGCCGCTGCTGGCATCGAGGCCCGTGGGCGTCAGCCCCTGCTGCGCCAGCTGATCAAGAGCCTCGCGGGCATTGCTGGGGGCGAGCCCGCCGGCGAGCCACCAGGGCAGCAGCGGCTCAAACCCCTGCAGCCATTGCAGCGGCAAGCGCTCGCCCGTGCCGCCATGGGCTGAGTCACTCCAGGCATCGAGCAATAAGCCATCCACCACGGCGCTGTAGGCCTCAGCCCGTTTGAGGTCAGCGGCGCTGCGAATCCGCAGGGCTTTCCACAGGGGCAAGCCCAGTTCAGCCCGTAGTTGCTGGCAGCGCTCTGGCGTTTCTTCCCCATGCAGCTGCAGCAGTTGATGGCCCTGCTCAGGCCGCAAACTCTCCAGCTCCCTGTCGCTGGGATTCACCACCACCAGAACCCGGCAGCAGGCAGGGTTGGCGGCTGCCACGGCCTCCCACAGCGCTGGGCGCTGCTCTGGCGGCAAAAACCGTTTGGATTGGCGAGCGGCGATCACCCCGATGGCATTGGCGCCGAGCTCCGCCACAGCCGCCGCTTGCGCCGGTTGCATCAGTCCGCAGATTTTCAGCTGTGCAGCCATGACAGCGTTTCTAGGATGGTGGTTGTAAAACGGGGGCAAGCAGGTGAGCAACGCCCCACAGGGCCAGGGCTGGAAGGTGATGAGCCTGGCCGGAATTCCGCTTTATATCCATCCCAGCTGGCTGTTTGTTCTGGTGCTGGCCACGGTGTTGTTCAGCCAGCAATTTGACGGCAACCCTGCCTACGGATTTCTCACAGCGCTGCTGCTGTTCCTATCTGTGGTGCTGCACGAACTCGGCCATTCGCTGATGTCGCTGCGCCTTGGCGTGAAGGTGCGCAGCATCACCCTGTTCATGCTGGGCGGAGTGGCCTCCGTTGAGCGGGATCCTTCCACCCCCATGGGTGCCCTGTTGGTGGCCGCCGCTGGCCCAGCGGTGAGTGCGCTCTTGGCCTTCTTCTTGGCGGTGGCTGTGCATCCTTTGAGTCACCTTCAGCCCTCCCTGGGGGAGGTGGCCCTGGTGCTGGCCCAGCTCAATTTGCTGCTGGCTTTGTTCAACCTGCTGCCCGGTTTGCCCCTCGATGGAGGTCAGATCGTCAAAGCCCTGGTGTGGCAGGCCAGTGGCAGCCGCGAGAAGGGCGTGCGAACCGCCACCCGCTGCGGGCAGCTGTTGGGGTGGATGGGGGTGGTGTTGGGCGTGTTCCTGTTCCTGCGTACGGGCTCTTTTGGTGGGCTGTGGCTGCTGCTGTTGGGCTGGTTTGCCCTGGGCGCCTCCCGCAACCAACTGCAGCTGCTCGCCCTGCAGCGGGCGCTGCAGCATCTGCAGGTGAAAGATTCCGTGAGCCGCCGTTTGCGGGTGATGGAGCCCGGCAAAACCTTGCGGGATCTCAGCCAGATGCGCCTCTCCAATGATTCGCCGCGCCCGGATTGGGTGCTGCTCTGCCAAGGGGGGCGCTGGAAGGGGTTCATTGATGATCAGCCCCTCAAGCAGGTGCCCGTGCAGCGCTGGGATGTGGAAACCCTCGAGCAGCACCAGCAGCCCCTTACTGAACTGCCCTCGATTTCCGAAACCGCGCCGCTGTGGCGCGCGGTGTTGGCGTTGGAGGACTCGCAGCAGGGCCGTTTGCTGGTGCTCAATCCAGCCGGGTTGCCCGTGGGCACATTGGAGCGCCCTGAGCTCTCAGAAGCCGTGATGCGGCGGCTGTCGGTGCGGTTGCCCCAGCCCTTGCTGGAGCAGGCGCGCCGCCAAGGCGCCTACCCCTTGGGCTTGTCGCTGGGTCCTGTGGCCGAAACCGTGGCGGCCTTGCCTGAAGTGATGGCGGCCAACCGCTCGGGCTCCTCGGGCCAAGCCAACTGATTCGGCTTTGAACCCAACAACCACTGCTCGGCTTGCTGCAGCAACACCTGGCGCAGTCGGTTGGGGCTGAAGGCCTCAGGTAGCGCCGGTGGGGCGGGCTCATTGAACAGTTGCTGCCAGAGCTTTGCTGGTGGCTGCAAGGGAATCGAACCGTGCTGCAGCAGCCGCCCCCGCTGCCACAGCTGGGCGCTGCCGATCCGTTTGATGCCAAGCGGGTCGACCAAATCAGCCCCGGTGGCTTGGCCAAAGCAATTCTGTTGCCCGCGTTGCTGCTCGCTGTTGCCATCGACCAAGGCGCTGCCCAATTGCGCAAAGCCCGCTTGCAACCACTGGTTCAGCAGCCGGTAGGCGCGTCGCTGCCCGCGGGGCGGCTGCGCCAGGGCAATGGCGTAACAAAGATCGCCGCCATGGAGCACGGCTGCACCGCCGGTGGGGCGGCGCACCACAGGGATCTCCAACCCTTCACTGCTGGGGGTTTGGCTTTGGTGATGCCCCAGCGAGAGGGTGGGCTGCTGCCATTGGTAGAAGCGCAGTAGCACCGGCTGCTCTTCGCTGAGTTGGCTCAGCATCCAGCGGTCCAATCCCATCTGCACGCTGCCGCAACTGCTGAGATCCGGATAGAGGCCCCAACGTTGGCCCTGGATCAACGAAGCTGGGGCGGATTGCGATGGGAGGGGATGCTCCAGCTGCTGTTGCTGCTGCCGTTAGGCATCCTCGCCGGTCTGTTGTCGGGCTTTTTGGGGATTGGCGGCGGCTTGATTTTCTCGCCGCTGTTGTTGGCGCTTGGTTTGGAGCCCCATCAGGCGCTAGCCACCAGCACCTTGGCCATTGTTCCTACCACCGCTGCTGGCAGCTGGGCCCACTGGCGCCAGGGCCGCTTGCCACTGCAACCCGCGCTGGTGATTGCCCTAGCGGCTCTCGCCAGCGGCCTGGCTTTTGCTCTGGTGGGCAAGGTGCTCGCGGGCTGGCATTTGCTGGCGGTGCAAGCGCTTGTCTATGCGTTGGTGGCTGTGTTGGTGCGGCCGCGTCAGCAGTCCACCAGTGCTGATGAGAGCACTGATCCCTCCCCTGAGCTGCTTCCCCTGGCCTTGGTGGGCTGCATCGCTGGGCTCTGCGGCGGCCTGCTGGGCTTGGGCGGTGGTTTGGTGATGGTGCCGCTGATGGTGGCTTGGTTGCAGTTGCCCATGCATCTGGCCATCCGGCTCAGCACGGTGGCTGTGCTTCTCGCTTCGGCGGGAGCGGGCTCGCTGTTTGTGCTTGAGGGTCGCGGTGAACTGCTGCCGGCGCTGCTGCTCGGCGGGCTAGCGGCGGTGGCAGCCAAGTGGGCGGCGAGCCGGCTGCAGCGCGTCAGTCCGCGCCAGCTGGCCTGGTTGCTGCGGATCTTGAGTTTGGCCTTGGCGATCGACAGCAGCCGCCGCGCTATCACGCTCTGGCTTCAGGCCTGAGGCCAGAACCCGGCTTCCACGTTGAAGCCCAATACAGCTGCCATTTGGCCCAGTCGTCCGCGTAGGGCAAGCCCGTGTTGGTTGCCCCAGTCATCAAGCCAGAAGAGGCGATGGCTGATCCAAAGGCTGAGGTCATCGGGGTCAAAGCGCAGGCCTTCGGTGCGGCTGAACTCATGCAGCACTTGCATGGCCACATGGCGGCTGAGTTGGCCGTCGCTGCGTTGCAGCAGCAGCGCCAGCCAGGGACAGAGAGCATCGGCCCGCAAGCTCCACAGGCGGCACTCCGGCACTTCACTGAGCTCGCGGGGATCGTCATCGGCGCGGGGCCAGTCCAGTTGCAGCGCCAGGCCGTCTTCCAGTTCCAGCAGAGCGGTGGCAGGGCGCTGCCGCAGCTCCTGCAGCGGGCCCATGTCCAGGCGGCGGATCTGCTCCGCACTGACATTGATCACAAGGCTTTGGCTCATCGTTCCCGCCGCGCCACCCGCTGGCTCACATTCACGGCATGGTCGGCCATGCGCTCAATGCAGCGCAGCACCAGCACCAGCATCAACTGATGATCCCGGCATTCCCTACCGGTGCAGGTTTCAGTCAGCTCTTCCACCAGCCGTTCGTAGTCCCGGTCCACCAGGTCATCGAGGGCCTGGAGCCTGGCCCCGGCGCTGAGGTCCTCCTCGCTGAGGCTGTCGAGGGCGAGGGCTAAGAGCGAACGGCAACGATCGAGCATCGTCAGCACGTCGTCGCGAAGGATCACCGGCTGCGCCGGCAGCAATTCCTCGCCCAAGGTGGCCAGCTCTTTGCAGTAGTCGCCAAAGCGCTCGAGATCACGCAGGCAGTGCATGTAACTCAGCACCTCGCGCACCTGGGTTTGGCTGAGGCGCTTGTGGCACAGCAGATCAGCGCATTCCTCCTCCAGGCGCCGGTAGAGCTTGTCGATCCGGTCATCGCCACGGCGGATTTGTGGTGCTGCCTCCATGTCGGGTCCCGACAGCACAGCCCGGGCCAGCACAGCTGATTCCTCCACCATCGAGCCCAGGCGCAACAGCTCCTGCTTCAGGGCCCCCACCGCATCAGCTCCTAAGCGCGCGGGCGCCTGATTTCTCCAGGCGGCGAGCAGCATGGCGTTCAATCCTCTGCTGGCAAGCTAGTTCTGACGGCCATCAAGAGCTGTGACAGCCCCCTTGGGAAGTCGGCGCTGGCACGGAAAATGGAGAGGTTCTTGTTGCGCACCATGGCTACTGCCCTGTCTCAGTCTGAGATCTACATCGCCCTCGTGGTGGCAGCCCACGCCGCCATCTTGGCCCTGCGTCTGAGCGTCAGCCTTTACCGCTCCTGAGCTCTGGGTGACTTGGCAGCTTCGGTGACGTGCGCTACAAGCGGGTGTCATGGAAGCTGTGGTGCCCCGGACTCGCCGCCCCGCAACGCGTCTCACTGCTCGGCAAGGGTCTCATCGGCCAGCGCCCTCGGCGCCGCAGCCTGAGGTCGTTCTGCCGTCTTCAGCGGCCATTGCCCGTGAAGAGCTGTTGTTTGCCTTTCTTGGCCTTGGCCTCAAGGCCGTTGGGTTGACCTTGGCGTTTGTCACGCTGGCCAAATTGGCCTTGGCCCATCAACAACGGCTGGATCGTCACAGCGAAATTCAAGCGGTGCTGGCCTTGCAGCTCGACCGTCTCGAGGGACAAAAGCGCTCCCTCGATCGCCTGTTCAGCATCGATGGTGAGCAGGCCCTGCTGCAGCAAGAGCAGCAATGGATCGCCCCCAACCGCCGCCGCATCATTTGGCTTCCGCCTGAATCCGCTCCCACCCCTTAAGCATTCGTTCCATGACCAGTAGCCCGTCTTCCTCTCCATCGGCGCCACTGGCCATCGTCACTGGAGCCTCATCGGGTGTCGGTCTGTGGACCACCAAAGCCTTGATTGACCAGGGCTGGACCGTGGTGATGGCCTGCCGCGATGAGGCCAAAGCGCAGCGCGCCCTCCAAGAGGTGGGTTTGGGTCATCCCCCAGAGGCGATCGTCCTGTCGCTTGATCTCTCTGATCTCGAGTCGGTCAAGGCGTTTGTTGAGCGCTTCCGTGGCCTCAACCGCCCCCTGACAGCGCTGGTGATCAATGCTGCGGTCTACAAGCCGCTGCTCAAAGAGCCGGAATGGAGTGCCCAGGGCTATGAGCTCAGCATGGCGACCAACCATCTGGGGCACTTCCTGTTGGCCCGCCTGTTGCTGGACGACCTCAAGGCCTCGCCGGCTGGCGACAAACGCCTGATCACCTTGGGCACGGTGACCGCTAACTCCAAAGAACTTGGCGGCAAGATCCCCATTCCTGCCCCCGCTGATCTGGGCGATCTCTCTGGCTTTGCCCAGGGGTTTAAGGCGCCGATCGCCATGGCCAGTGGCAAGAAGTTCAAGCCTGGCAAGGCCTACAAAGACAGCAAGCTCTGCAACATGATCACCAGCTTGGAGTTGCATCGCCGCTTCCACGGGTCCACCGGCATCAGCTTCAGCTCGCTCTATCCCGGATGTGTGGCGGATACGCCACTGTTCCGCAACAGCCTGCCGGCATTCCAAAAGATCTTCCCCTGGTTCCAAAAGAACATCACCGGCGGTTATGTGAGCCAAGCCCTGGCTGGTGAGCGGGTCGCGCAAGTGGTGGCTGACCCTGCCTTCCGCAGTTCCGGCGCCCATTGGAGCTGGGGCAACCGCCAGAAAAAAGATGGGAAGCAGTTTGACCAGGAGCTTTCTGATAAGGCCAGTGATCCAGCCACAGCCCTGCGGGTTTGGGACCTCTCCAGTGCGCTGGTGGGCTTAGCCCCCTAGCTTTTATTCGCTTGGCAGGGCAGCGAGAGCCTCTTTGCTGCCCATCACCACCAAGCGTTCACCGGCCTGCAGCACCAGTGAGGCCGGTGGGTTAACCGTGAACGCGTGTTGGGGACCAGCGGCCAGCACGGTGACGTGATGGCTGCGGCGCAGGTTGAGCTCCCGCAGCGATTGGCCTGAGAAGGTTTCTGGCACCAGGATTTCTTCAATGCTGTGGTCGGCATCAAGCTCCAGGCGCTCCAGCAGATTGGGCCGCACCAGCTCCTCGCCCAGCCGCTGACCCTGCAGCTTCAACGGATAGACCACCCGGTCGGCGCCCACCCGTTGCAGCATCTTCATGTGGATGTCGCTGTTGGCCCTGGCGATCACTTGCTTGACGCGGCTGCCGGGTGCGTCTTTGGCGATCAGCGTGGCGGTGATGCTGGCTTCAATCGAGCCGGCAATAGCCACCACAACGGTGCCCACTTGCAGCACGCCAGCTTCACGCATGGCTTCTTCATCGGTGCAGTCCACCAAACGCGCTTCGATCGAGGGTTCGACTTGGCGCAGCTCATCAACAGCCCGCTCTTCATCGTCGATGGCTAGTACCTCGGCCCCCCAGCGCACGAGCTCCTCGCAAACCGCTAGGCCAAAGCGGCCCAGGCCGATCACCGCATAACCATCGGAGAGATCCCGGCGATTGGATTGGGATAACCAGAGCTTGCCGGTCATGGCGTTCACGGTGGTGACTACAGGATGAGTTCTTCTTGGGGGTAACGCACCCGGCTGGGGGGACGCCGGCCAAAGAGGGCCGAGAGCAACAACAGGATGCCGAGTCGGCCGATGAACATGCCAACCAGCAGCACCAGTTGTCCCCAGCGGTCCAAGCGGGCGGTGACGCCGAGATCAAAGCCAACCGAGGCAAAGGCTGACACGCAAGTGAACAACTTCTCCAAAAAGGTGAAGTCTTCATCCCCCAGCACACCGGCTTCGGTGTCCCCCAGCCCCAGCAGCATCGTCATCAGTACCACCACCCCAGCCGAAGCCAGGGTGATGCCAACGGCCCGCAGTACCTGTTTGCCGGGGATGCGGCGGCGGTTGATAACCACCTCGGTGCGGTCTTCCAGGGTGGAACGGGTGGTGCACAGCAGTACCGCAAAGGTGGTGGTTTTAATGCCACCGCCCGTGCCCCCGGGGCTGGCGCCAATGAACATCAACAGGATCAGCAGGAACAACCCTGCATGGGAGATGGTGTCGAGCGAGAGGGGCACGGAGACAAACCCTGCGGTGCGCGCCGAGATCACCTGAAACAGGGACACACCAATCTTTTGCAGCAGCGGTAGGCCCCCCACCACACCTGCCGGTGCCAGCCGTTCGGTGAACAGCAGCCCCAGGGTGCCTGCCACGATCAACAGCACGCTGCTGCGCAGCACCACACGGCTTTGCAGGCTCAAGCGGCGCCACTCCAGGGGGTTGCGCCGATGAATCCAGAGATCAGAGAGCACGCGCCAGCCAATGCCCCCAGCGATCACCAGCGCTGCCACCACCGCGCAGACCACGGCATTGCTTTGATACGCCTCCAGGCTTCCAGCCCAAAGGCTGAATCCGGCGTTGTTGAAGGCGCTGATGCTGTGGAACATCGCGGCCCAGAGCCGCTCGGCGGGGTTGCTGATATCGGTGAAGCCGAAGGCATAAAGCAGCACCGTGCCAATCAGCATCAGCACGCCGCCGCTGATCACGATGGCCCGGAAGGTGGAGCCCACCCCCCCCACGCCGAATTGATCGAGGGTGCGGCCCTGGTCGATGCGTTGACGCAGGCCCGTGCGGCCCTGCACAAACCCCTGCAGGAAGGTGCTGATGGCCATCAGTCCCAAGCCGCCGGTGATGATCAACACCGCCAGCACCAGCTGCCCGAAGAAAGTCAGCTCCGTGCCGACATCAATGATCGAGAGGCCCGTCACCGTGATGGCTGAGGTGGCGGTGAAGAGCGCCTCCCAGAGATCCACCGATGGCCCCGAGCACAACGGGGTGGCCAGCAGCAGCGTGCCAAGCGCGATCACCAGCAGACCGCTGACAACGGTGAACTGCGGGACGGTGAGCTGGCGCTGCCAGGCGCTCATTGCAGTTCAAACAGCAGCAGGTCGGCGCTCGTGCTGCTGCTCACGATGGTTTGCCCCGGTGCGCTCTCAAAGCCCAGACCATCACCCCGTTGCAGCGGTTGCTCATCCAGTGTGATGGCGCCATCAATCAGCTGCAGCCATGTCTTGCGGTTGGGCTGCAGTGGCAGTTCCAGGCTTGTGCCCGGTTGTGGCTGGCTGCGCCACAGCCGCACCGGCCGCTGAATGGCTATGGCGTCTGCCGCGCCGCTGGGATCCAGCAGGCAGGTCCAGCCCTGCGTGATCACAAAGGGTTTTTGCTCGTAGTGCGGTTCTCCGCCAGGGGTTTGCGGTTCCACCCAGATCTGCAGGAGCCGGCAGGGGGAGGCGGATTGGTTGATTTCGCTGTGCACCACGCCCCGGCCGGCACTCATGCGTTGCACTTCCCCGGCGCGCAGCACTTCGCGGTGACCCATGGAGTCTTGATGGGTGAGCTCACCATCCACCATCACGGTGATGATCTCCATGCTCTGGTGTGGGTGCATGCCAAAGCCTTGGCCTGGGGCGATCGTGTCGTCATTGATGACCCGCAGCGGACCAAAGCCCATCCAATCGGGGTCGTGGTGGTGAGAAAAGCTGAAGCTGTGCCAGCTATCAAGCCAATTGAGCTGGCTGTGGAAGCGCTCTGCTGCTGGCCGCAAGCGGCCCAGGCTGCCCTGGTGGGTTGTGGTCATCGCTGCTTAGGCACCCAGCTCGAGCGGTTGCATCTGCATCAGGCGGCGCAGCACATCTTGGATGGAGTCGTCTTTGGCTGGCTTGGCGAAATTGCTGAGCAACTGACGCCCCACCACCTGGGCGCCGAGATGGGTGAGCTGGATCCTCAAAGAGAGCAACAGCTCCATGCCGCCGCCGCCAGAGAAGGTGGCCATGGCAATGGGCCGTCCGTTGAACAGGGCGCGGAAGTCATCCCCCTGCACCGAGAGCCAGGCCACGGCATTGCTGAACACCGGTGGGATTGAGCCGTTGTATTCCGGAGCGCAGATCACCCAGTGGGGAGCGGCCATCAGTCGCTCTTGCAAGCGCGCTAAATCAGCCGGATTGCCATTTTTTTCGGCTTTGGGGCGATAGAGGGGCAGATCCAGCAGGGTGAGATCCAGCACCTCGGCGTTGGATCCCAGCTTGCGGGCTTCATCGGCAAAGCGTTCGGCCAATTTGAGGTTCTCGCCATTGCTGGCGGCGAGCACCAGCACATCGACTGGTGTGGAGCTGCTCATCGTTGGCCTGGAGGTCAGAGATGAGCACATTGTGTTTTGCGCGGCGCCTCTCCACAAGACGGCAGTGCCAGCAGCGCTTAAGCCGGCCCGTTCACCAAGCTGATCCAGGCCTGCTGCAGGCTGATGGGGATGGGCATCGGCCGGTAGTCACGGGCATCGGGTTCGCCGTGACGCTGCACCGCATTCACCATCAGCGCCGGTGATCCCCCGCGGTTGATGGCGCCATGGGGAATCCCAGGGGGGATGCGAATCCAGCAGGCGTTCTCCACGCGCATGGGGATGGTGTGCAGCTGTTTGTTCTGCAGCACCACAAGATCCACCTCGCCTTGCAGCAGTAGCAGCTGATCGGTCTGCTTGCGGTGGCAGAAGAGTTCGTGGGATGGGGCTGTGCCCACCGTGGCGATCAGGGTCTCGTCACTGGGTTGGGGCGATGAAAACAGGGTGGAGCCAGCTTGGCTGGCTTGCATCGGCAGGATTTCAACCCTCGCTGGCGAACGCATAGGGGTAATTAGAAGTACCCCGAGCGTGCCGTGCAGTTTTCTCGCTGGTCGTGCCTAAACGTACGAATTCAGCCTGCCCTTGTGGGCAGTTGCTGACGATCCGTGCGGCTTAGTCGAAACCCAGCAGATCAAAGATCTCGCGATCTTTGAGCGATTCGGCTTCCAATGGCTCGACGTTGTCGAGCATGTTTTGCGCCAGACGGAGATATTCGTTTTGTACGGCCTCCACCCCGTCGTCGTCTTTGTCCATTTCAAAGATCGTGCACTTCTTCAGGCGTGAGCGCCGGATCGCATCCACATCGCGGAAGTGGGCCATGGTGCGCAGGCCGGTGCGCTCGTTGAACTTGTCGATCTGATCGGTTTCCGCTGAGCGATTGGCCACCACACCGCCGAGACGCACCTTGTAGTTCTTGGCCTTGGCTTGGATCGCTTGCACGATGCGATTCATCGCGAAGATCGAATCGAAATCATTGGCCGTAACGATCAAGCAGTAGTTGGCGTGCTGCAGCGGTGCAGCAAAGCCACCGCAAACCACATCCCCCAACACGTCAAAGATCACCACGTCGGTGTCTTCCAGCAGGTGATGCTCCTTGAGCAGCTTCACGGTTTGCCCTGTGACGTAGCCGCCGCAGCCGGTGCCCGCAGGTGGCCCGCCGGACTCCACACACATCACCCCATTGAAGCCCTCAAAAACGAAGTCGTCGGGCTGCAGCTCCTCGCTGTGGAAGTCCACCTCTTCGAGGATGTCGATCACCGTCGGCACCATCTTGTGGGTGAGGGTGAAGGTGCTGTCGTGCTTGGGATCGCAACCGATCTGCAGCACCCGCTTGCCGAGTTTGGAAAAAGCAGCCGAGAGATTCGATGAGGTGGTGGACTTGCCGATTCCCCCCTTGCCATAGACCGCAATGACCAGAGCCCCCTCCTCGATTTTCATCGAGGCGTCCTGGTGCACCTGCACACTGCCATCCCCGTCTTCACGGCGACTGCTTGGTGGCGTCAAGGTTGTGGTCATGGCATGAACCGGAACGGAGGGGCCTTTTCAACAGGTACCCACGCCAGCCAACAGCAACTGGGGGGTAAACAAAAAATCCGGCGGATCAAAAGTTGATACCGCGTTACTCAGTGGAGACTCACCGGGAAAAGTGAGCCTTGGCTTCGTAGAGCACTTCATCGGTGATGCTGACGATGCCGCGCTCTTGCGCGTAGCTCTCGGTGTTGCGCTTCACCTTGCCGCGCACAAAGAAGGGAATACGGCTTAATTCCGCCTGCCCTGAGGGGGCCCAGCGCAGCAGCTCTGCCTCATCCACCCCATTGGCCTCAGCGGCCAGGGTGATGGGATCAGCGGCCTCGGGCCCGGGTGGTTTCTCGCCCTTGTGGCTCATGTGGCCATCGACGAATTCAAAGTCGTGGCGGAACATCCCAATCAGGTGTTCCTCCAAGCCCATCATCAGCGGGTGAACCCAGCTGTCGAAGATCACGTTGGCCCCCTCCCAGCCCATTTGGGGGGCATAGCGAGCCGGCACGTCTTGGACGTGCAGGGGGGACGAGATCACGGCGCAAGGAATGCCAAGGCGCTTGGCGCTGTGGCGTTCCATCTGGGTGCCCAGCACCAGCTCCGGGGCGGCTTCAGCCATGGCCGCTTCCACCTCCAGGTAGTTGTCGCTGATCAAGGCGGTGAGCCCGAGTTCCTCAGCTGCCGCCCGCACGGCGCGGGCCTGTTCGCGGCTGTAGCTCCCCAGGCCCACTACCTCAAAGCCCAGCTCGCGGGAGGCGATGCGGGCCGCGGCGATGGCATGGGTGGCATCGGCAAAGATGAACACCCGCTTGCCGGTGAGGTAAGTGGAATCCACCGAGCGCGAATACCAGGGCATACGGCTCTGGCCCCTGCCTTGGCTTGTGGGCTCGAGCCCCAGCAGCTCCTGCAATTCCCTGCAGAACGTCTCGGTGGCGCCGATGCCAATCGGCACGGTGCTCACCGTTGGCATGCCGAATTGCCGCTCCAGCCAGCGGCAGCTGCTATCGGCAATTTCGGGGTAGAGGCAGATGTTGGCCTCAGCTTGGGGGATGCGGCATAGATCCTCCGGGCTGGCGCCCAAGGGCGCCACCACATGGGTGTCGATGCCGAGCTCATCGAGTAGCACCCGCACCTCCCGCACGTCATCGCGGCAGCGGAAGCCCAGCAGGCTTGGCCCCAGCAGATTCACCCGGGGCCGCCGGCCTTGCTCCTGCCAGCGCTTGGGGTCGGGTTTGCTCAACCCCGCCGGTGGCAGTTGCGGCTTGAGCAGGGTGCGAATCAGTTGGTAGAGGGTTTCCGCTGCGCCCCAGTTCTCTTTCTTGGAGTAAGCGGGCAGCTCCAGAGTGACCACCGGCATTGGCAGATTCATGCCCTGGGCGAGGGCACCCGGTTGATCTTGGATCAGTTCAGCGGTGCAGCTTTCCCCTACCAGCAGCGCCTTGGGCTGGAAGCGATCGGCTGCATCGCGGATCGAGCGTTTCACCAGCTCGGCGGTGTCACCCCCCAGGTCTCTGGCTTGGAAGGTGGTGTAGGTCACCGGGGGGCGCTGGTCGCGCCGCTCGATCATGGTGAACAGCAAATCGGCGTAGGTGTCGCCTTGGGGGGCGTGGAGCACATAGTGCACACCCTGCATCGAGGCCGCGATGCGCATGGCGCCCACATGGGGTGGGCCCTCGTAGGTCCAAAGGGTGAGTTCCATGGCGATCAGGCGAAGGTGAGGGCGCCCCGGCGGCGCAGGGGTCGGGCGAAGAGCTCTGCCAAATCGCCGGCTTGATCGCAGCCATGGATCGGGCTGAACACCAGCTCGATCGACCATTTGGTGGTGATCCCCTCGGCTTCCAGCGGGTTGGCGAGTCCCATGCCGCAGACCACCAAATCGGGATGGCTTTGACGAACCCGCTGCAACTGCTCCTCCACGTTTTGGCCTTCGCTGAGTTGCACATCAGCGGGCAGTAGATCGAGCTCCTGCTGCTGCAGGCTGCGATCGAGATAGGGGGTTCCCACCTCCACCAACTCCATGCCGCATTCCCGTTGAAGGAAGCGCCCCAGGGCCAGCTCCATTTGGGAATCCGGCAAGAGAAAGAGGCGTTTGCCTTCGAGGGCTTTGCGGTGGGGTTCCAAAGCCGCGCGCCCCCGGTTCACCAGCGGCTCAAGCACCGAGCTGGTGTGCTCATCGCTGATGCCAAAGGCCCTGGCAGCAGCCCGGAACCACAGCTCGCTGCCCTCCACGCCGAGTGGGTAGGGGCTACTGATCAGCTCAGCGCCTTTGGCTTGCAGGGCCCGGGCTGTTTGCCCCAAAAAGGGTTGGGTGAGCAGCAGCTTGGTGCCGGGGCCAACAGCTGGCAGTTCGGTGGAACGCCTTGGCGGCAGGCTCGCAACAGGGCCAATTCCAAGACGCTCAAACAGCGTGAGGAAGCGCTCTTCCACGCCATCAGCCAGGGTGCCCACCAACAGCAGCTGGGGTGTTGTGCTTTGCGGCATCAATGGCACCAGGGCGGTTAATGCCTGGTCTTCCCCCTGGGTGAAAGTGGTTTCGATGCCACTGCCGCTGTAGTTCACCACTTGCACGCGGCCGCGATGCTGCTGATTGAGGCGCTCAGCGGCTTTACTGAGATCCAGCTTGATCACTTCACTGGGGCACGATCCCACCAAAAAGAGGGTGCGGATTTCGGGCCGCCGGTGCAGCAGATCAGCCACCACCCGATCGAGCTCCTCATTGGCATCAGCGAGGCCAGCGAGATCCCGTTCGCCAAGGATGGCGGTGCCAAAGCGGGGTTCGGCAAAGATCATCACGCCGGCGGCGCTTTGGATCAGGTGCGCGCAGGTGCGTGAGCCCACCACTAGGAAAAAGGCATCCGGCATCCGCCGGTGCAGCCAAACAATGGAGGTGAGGCCGCAGAAAACCTCCCGCTGGCCGCTCTCTTTAAGCAGTTGCAACCGCAATCTCCATCAACTTCCCTTCTTAGCTCTGGTTCCTGCCAAGCGACCACGGTTGCTTCACAGGGATCGCTCGGGGTTCGTCACAAACCAGTAGCTGAAGCCGTTGCGATACCCCAAGTGCCCCGGCAGCGAGGAGGCGCTGAGCTGTTGGCCGGAGAGCACCTTGGCCAGGCTGGCGAGCTGGAACAGGTTGAGGTTGGTCTTGATGTTGCTGTTGGCGATGTGGAGGAGCTGGGGCAATTTGGTCATGGCTTCGGCGGTTGCCAGTTGCCCCATCAGCGCATCCACCGCTTGCCTTTGCCGACGCATCCGGCCGAGATCCCCTTCGCCATCATTTCGAAAGCGCAAGTAGCCCTCGAGAGCGCGCCCCCGCAGGCGCTGATGGCCTGGCAATAAATCGATTTCCAGGTTCTGGCTGCGGTCGCTGTACCGCATCCGTTTGGCCACTGTCATCTCCAGCCCGCCCAGGGCGTCCCCCAGTTCCCTGAGGGTTTTGAGATTGAGCACGATGTAATGCGGCATGGGCCGGCCTATCAGCTCTTCGGCCCCGGCACTAATGGCATCAATGCCCCCAAAGGCATAGAGAGCGTTGACCTTCAGCTCACCGTATTGGCTGGAGCGAATGAAGGTGTCGCGCGGTATTTGCGTCAGGTGGGCGCCCTCGCCGGTGAGATGCAAGCTGGCAATGACATCGGTGCGCCGGCCTTCGGCATCGGTGCCGAGCAGCAACACCTCCTGCGGAACGGGGGCCAGCACCTGCTGGAGCTGATTGGCGCCAGTGCTGGTGCTCGAGCTGCTGAGCCGCAGCAATAAAGGCTCAACAGCAGTGGCGCCAAAGCCGAGGCCACCCACCAGGGCAATCCCCATGCCGATCAATGGAGTCAGGAATCTGAACCGCCGCTCTTGCTTCGTGGGAGTCATCGCAGGACCCTCCCAGGTATTGGTTTAAGTCTTTTTATTCTTGACATGAAATTGGCTCAGTTTCGCTGGCTTCCGTTTTGCTTTTGATCAGCCTTTCCAGCCGGCCATGCGAGAAGCAGCAGCCGAGCGGGCATAGGCCCTGGCTGCTGGCAGGGCTGGCTCCAGTTGTTGTGAGTTGAAGGGCGGCAATGCTTTGCGCCTGAGCCAGGCCGCCCAACGAAATTCATGGAAGGGGATCAGCGGAGCGCGATCAATCACGCCTTCGCGCTTCAGCTTCCACACCAAGCTGCGGTAGGGGTCGTCTTGGCAGCCCAGCAGGGTCTCGGGGAGCTCTTCGGGTTCCAGAGGGCCAAGGCCTCGGCCGTCGTAGAGGTAAAGCCAGCCCCGCTGTCGCAAGGCCTGCAGCACGGCGCTGCGGTTGTTGAACGGCAGATCCAGGGCGATGTAGCCCCAGCCGGTGGCCTCGGGATCCACCGCCAGCAGCCCCCGCAGGCGGTGATGGCGATCCACCATCCAGAGCTCACCGGCTGAGCTGCGCACCAGGGGGATTGGCCTGGTTTTCAAATACCGCCGGCGCTCTTTGGGGTCTTCGTTTTGAAAGTCAGCGATGCGGTGCTGGATCTCAGCCATGCCCACGCACAGTTGGGTGGGATGGAGCGCCGCGATCGCCACTTCGATCAGATCACTGGCTGCTTTGGGCGCTTCGGGCAGCGGCTCGTAAGCAGGAAGTGGCAAGGTCATGCCAAAAGCGTAAGGGCCCCCGCCAGGCGGAGGCCCCTCTCATGCTCAGGCCTGATGGCCTGGTCCCTAACGGTGTGATGGCGCCCGAGGGCGGTATCGATAAAAGCGTTGTCGCTGTTGTTGGAACGCGCAGAGCGTTCCGAAATCGATGCTCAAACGGTTGGAACAGAACGGAAACAGGGCACTGGTTGTGTGAGACCCCTCATCGATGAGCCCTTGGCTGCGGCCCAAGACAGTGCTGCGCACTGCTGAGATGTCGTTGCCCCTGAAACCATGGCGGCGTTGGTGGATGGTGAATCCAAGCGGGAAGGCGTTAATCCTGTTTTTCAGTCAAGAAGTCAGGATCCAACGACTTCACGTGGGTGCAATGATTGCCCTCCCTCAACGTCACCGCGCTAGAGAATAAAAACTGGTAAGCAGCGCGATGGATTGAGGCGAAAAGCAGCACACAATCACTGGCTTTGAAACGGTGTTGGATAACACCACAACCTCTTGCGACAGGTTCATCGAAGGGGCCAGTTCACCCCGGAACAGCTGACTTTAGAGAGATTGTTAGCTCAAAGCAAAGCAGGGATTGTTCACTGATCCATGCTCAACGTTGTCGTGGTGATCGCCCGCTCTCGGGTGGAGTGGCATCCGTCATTGGACCCTCCCTGTGTTGATGTTTTTAGTGTTGCTGATTCGCGCAGCAAAGCCAATAGGAGAAATTGCTGTTTCTAACTGTGTGCTCTTGTGAATGAGAATTTCATGTTCTCGAGCCCTTTTTGCTGTGCAGTAAGGGCCTTGATGTCCAAAGATTTCGTGATCATGAAGGAAAACCGGAATCCAGGGCGATCCCCAAGGAGTCCGGGCAATGTCAGCAAACTCACACAATCAGGAGGCCGTGATGAACAGCCGGTCCCCTCTCCCTTGGGTCCTGACTTGGGACGCCAATGGGGAGCTCGCCAATCACGATCGCTACGACTTACTGCAGGCCGATGCCGCCCTCGACAAGGCCTGCACTCTGCAGGTCAGCTCTGAGACGTCGGGAAACGGCGCGTGGCCTCCATCGTGCAAGTTTCACGGGCCGTACCCAGGCCATCACCGGCTTTGATGCGCTCCCCCAGGCAGTCACAGGTGAACGCTCCCATGCCTTCAGGCGCTTCTTTGCCGGCCTGAGCAAAGGCATTGTTGAAGCTCGCCACGCACAGCTTCTGGATCAGTTGCATGTCGCTGGCGCTGACTTCAGCGCGCGCTGGCATCGGGAGGAATCCCAGCCCAACAGAGAGCAACGCCACAGGGAGGCAACCCATCCAAGCGGTCATGGTTAGGACTTAAGTGCGATCGGTCTAAAGGCAGGGCGTGGGGCTTGTCAGCGCCGGCGGGGCAGCTCGTTAATCAGCCCACGGCCTGGCGGCTGATGCGCAATTCCTTTTGCATCACCCGAACCCCTTGCAAGCGCTTCATCAATTCCGGTGGCATCCCCTCGGGCAGGTCCACAGTGCTGTGGTCATCAAAGATCGTGATCTTGCCGATCTGACGGCCGTCTAGGCCGCTTTCATTGGCGATCGCGCCCACCAGGTGGCCCGGCTTGATGCGGTCTTGCCAGCCCACCTCAACGCGGAAGCGCTCCATCGACTGGGGCACCCGGCCTGGGCTGCGGCGGTCTTGGCCGCGACCTTGTGGGTTGCGGCTGTTGACCGGCATCGGTGGTTGCGGCACGACCAGCAGTGGTGAATCCCCTTGAGCCAAGCGCAGGGCGGCCAGAGCCAACTGATCGGGGGTGACATCCGATTCCCGTTGCAGGCGCTGCAGGATCTCGCCCATCAAGGCCACTTCCTGCTGCCGGTCTTCCGGGACCGGTTCGCTGACAAGATCATTGAGCTGCTGCTGCAGGTTGTCGAGACGCTGCTGGTTGATCTCCGCGTCGCTCGGCACATCCATCGCGTCGATGCTGCTGCCCACAGCGCGCTCGAGGCTGTGGAGCAACCGGCGCTCCCGGTACGAGAGGAAGAGGATGGCGTCGCCTTGCCGTCCGGCGCGTCCGGTGCGGCCGATGCGGTGCACGTAGGCCTCGCTATCGAAGGGGGCGTCGTAGTTGACCACAAGGCCAATGCGATCAACGTCGAGACCGCGGGCCGCCACGTCGGTGGCCACGAGCACGTCGATGCGTCCTTGCTTGAGGCGCTCGATTGTGCGCTCACGCAGCGACTGGGGCACATCACCATTGAGCACCGAGCAGGCGATGCCCTCGGCCTCCAAGGCTTCAGCCACCGTCACCGTTACGGCTTTGGTGCGGGCGAAGATGATCACCCCGCCAGGGCCATGGGCTTCGAGAACCCGAAGTAGGGCGCCCAGCTTTTGCTGATGGGGCAGCAGGATGTGACGTTGGCGAATCCTGCTGGCGTCCGCTTTCTGCGTGCGGATGATCACTTCAGCGGGGTTCTGCAGATGCTGCTGAGAGATCCGCTTGATTTCCGGCGGCATCGTTGCCGAGAACAGCACCACCTGTCGCTCACTGGGGAGCTGTTCAAGCACCCACTTCACGTCATCGATGAAGCCCATGCGCAACATCTCGTCGGCTTCATCGAGCACCAATGTCTCGAGTTGGGAGACGTTGAGCGTGCCTTGGCGCATGTGATCCATCACACGGCCTGGGGTACCCACCACCACATGAACGCCGCGGCGCAGCTTGTGGATCTGATCGCGGAAATCGGAACCGCCATAGAGCGGCAGCACGTGCAGCCCAGGGGTGCAGGACGCATAGCGCTGGAAAGCCTCGCTCACCTGAATCGCCAGCTCTCGTGTTGGGGCCAGCACCAGCACCTGCGGGTGGCGTGCTTCGAGATTGATGCGCGCCAGCAGGGGCAGGGCAAAGGCGGCTGTCTTACCGGTGCCGGTTTGGGCCTGGCCGAGCAGATCACGGCCGAGCATGAGCTCAGGGATCGCTGCCGCTTGGATGGGTGAGGGCTGCTCGTAGCCGCACTTGCTCAGCGCTTCGAGCAGGGAGTCGGGCAAACCGAAACCAGCAAAACCGCTGGTGGATTCGTTCGACACAACAAGTTGGTCTGTTTGGGTCACAGAAAAAGGCGTAAACGCCGCGGGTTGGCCTGAAAGTCCTTGTTCAGGCCGGCAGACCCACGTTCTGAACTGCCTTGCCTTGTCTGCAGGAATTTCAACTCCCGAAAACTATCACCCCACCGGTGCCGCCACCCGGCCGTAGTCATCGGCAAAGCGTTCGATGTCGTCTTCGCGCAGGATGCTGCCGCGCTGCACTTCCACGATCAGCAGCCCTTGATCGCCTGCGGTGGCGCGGTGCACGCAGCTGCAGGGCACATCAAAGCTGCTGCCGGCTTGGGCGCTGTGTTGGGTGCCATCGAGGTTCACCACGCCCTCGCCAGCGGCGACATACCAATGCTCAAGCCGGTGCTGATGGCGCTGCAGTGATAGGCGCTGGCCGGGTTCTAACCACAGCCGTTTGACGAGATAACCCTCTCCTTCGGTGAGGGTTTCGTACCAACCCCAGGGACGGGTGCAGCGCTCCATAGGCTGCTTTTAGCAGGCCTGAGAGCGAGGGGCTAGCACCATTTCAATGAACCTCTGCACATGCTGACTGTCGCTGAGCACGGGCTTGAGCCTGGCGCCAAAGGCCGCCAGTTCCGATGGAGAGAGCCGCTGCATCAACCCCTGCAGTTCTTCGCGGGCACTCACGGACAGGGGAACATCACTGAGCCAAAGGAAGGCTGCTTCCTGCAGCTTGCTCCAGGCCAGTAGGTAGAGATCGGAATCCATGCCCAGCATCAGCGGTCCATTGGCAACCTGGCAGAGCGTCCTGCCCTGAGGCCAGCCCTTGGCGAGAAGCGTTACGCCTCGAGGCTGTCCAACGGCGGACTCAGCAGGTCCAGCCGCTCTTGGGCACGCGTTAGGGCCGTGTAGAGCAAGCGGCGATCCAATCCGCTGCCCGCTGGCAGCACCACGATCACCTCGCGGGCCTGGCTGCCTTGGCTTTTGTGCACCGTGAGCGCAAGGGCTGGTTCGGGGCAAGGCAATAGCTCTAAAGGCAGCCGTCTGGGGCCTTCGGCTGTGGCGATCACGGCCTCCCGCCCCTGTGGGCCTGGCCGCACCAGGCCGCGGTCACCATTGGCGAGTCCCAAGGAGGCATCGTTGCGGCCCACCAACAGGGGCGTGCCCGCAGGCCAATGCCAGGGCTCCCGTTGGGTGAGCGGCAGCCAGCGGCGGTTGAGTTGGCTCACCCCCTGACGGCCACTGCGCCGGGGCGAGAGCACCAGCAAGTCCTCGAGGCAGGCCAGGGCCTCGGCATCACTGAGAGCCGTGTTGTGGGCCTGCTGCTCCAGCCGTTGGCGGTGCTGCTCGATGCGCTGTTGCAAGGCCAGGGGCCATCCCTGCTGCAGCGGCCACCACTGCAGGTTGCTGTGCTCAGCGTCTGCGGCCAATTGTTGCTGCAGTTCAGCGGTGGGGCTGCCTCGGCGCAGCTGTTGCACAAAGCCCCCCAGCGCTGTGGAGTCGTTGAAGCGATGGGAGCGCTCCAGCTGCAACACCAGTTGCGGCCGGTGTTGCTTGAGCTGCTGTTCGAGCGGTTCCAGCACGCTGCTGCCGCCAATCGGCGGCAATTGGGCGGAATCACCCACCAACACAAGCCTGGTGTTGCTCGGCAGCGCCTCCAGCAGGGCCTGCATCAATTGGGTGTCCACCATCGACACCTCATCGACCACCACCACCTCGGCGTCGATAGGGCGCTGCTGGTTGCGGCCAAACCCCCCACTGGGATTGGCTTCCAGGGCTCGGTGCAAGGTGGAGCACTGCATGGAGGCGGGCAGCGGGCTGAGGGCTTCCCGTAGCCGTGCTGCTGCTTTGCCGGTGGGGGCTAGCAGCAGGGTTTGGCGTTCGCGTTCATCGGCGAGCAGTTGCCGAACGCGGGTGGTTTTCCCCGTTCCAGCACCGCCGGTGAGCAGCAGCCCCTGGTGTTGATGCAGCCGTTGCTCGAGATCCATCAGCAGGTGCTGCTGCTGCTGGTGTTGCCGCCGGCTCCAAACTTCAGCGCCTTGCGCGCCCTGTTCAATCAGCACCACGGGCAGTTGCTGCAGGGCGGTTTGGGCTGCCGCTGTGAGTTCAGGTAGCTCGGCTGCAGTGAGCTGTAGGGGTTCACGGCCCTGGAGTTGGCAGAGCAGCAGGCGTTCGAGCAGGGGTTGCAAGGTCTTGGCCTCCGCCTGCACCGCGGCTGGGGCCAGGCTCAGGAGTCGGGCAGCAGCCCGCTGGCAGCGACTGGCTTCGCTCATGGTTGCCCCGCCTCATCCAGCAGCCAAGCCCCCTCGCCGCTGCGGGTGAAGAGCATCACCGCATCAATGCGCAAGGGGGTCTGCTCCCCCAGCCGCCAGTGCAGCCAGCGCTGAACGGCATGCCGGTAGAGCTGGGCCTGCAGCCAGTAGTCCTTAGCGGCCATCAAGTCGTTGATGGGGCGCACCAGCCGGTTGGTTTTCCAATCGAGCACCACCCAGTGTTGGATCCCATCACGGCTTGGCCGGCGGATGATCAGATCGATCACACCATTGAGAAAGCCGCTGCTCAGTTGCGCTTGCCGCTGCTGTAGGCGCTCGCGGGCGTAGGTCTGCACCACCGGGTCGTGGTGGGCGGCGAGCTGCTTTAGCGCCTTGCCGAGCACATCGCTGCTGGGGGAGGCTGCAAACCCACTCAGGGGGATGTCGAACGGCAGCTCCCGCAGGGTGTCGCTGTCGGCGATTTGATCGAGGCGGCAATCCCCAAGCGGCCCGCCAAGGGGGCGTTGCAGCAGCACCTCAAGGGCACTCAGCAGGCCGCTGCCCAGTTGGGGATCGAGGCCAGAGCGGGCCACCTCATCGCGCACCAGTTGACGCACCTCGGGGCTGGCCAGATCGGCCTGGAAATCCAGCTGCTCGAGGATGGCGTGCACCAGGGTTCCAAAGCTGGCTCCACCGGGTAACTCCCGCCAGCAGGGATCTTCAGCGCCGCCGGGATCCTCTGGGCTGCTCTCGCGGTCGGGATCAAAGCCCTCCTCCTCGCGCGCCGAGGGGCTGAGGGTTTGGCTTTGATCCTGCAGCCGGCTGTAACTCCAACGTCCCCAGCTGCTGGCAGGGCGCCTGGGCGGAATCACCGCTGCGGCCAAGGGATGGGCGTAGGCAGCTGGGCGGTAGGCCGGCGGCGCAGTTGGGTCGAGGTCTTCCAGCTGAATGCCGAGTTCATCGCAGCGGTGTTGCACGGCCTGGCGTAAATCGCTGGCTCGGTTGATGTGATCAGCAATGGCCTGCCAGGGCTGCTCCGCCTCCTGCTGCCGCAGCTCTGGATGCAGCAACCAGGCCGGCAAGCTGGCGCCACTGTCTTTGATCCGGCCCCAGTCCAAACAGAGCTGATGCTTGGCGCGGGTCAGGGCCACGTAGCCCAAACGAAGCCGTTCCTGCCATCCTTCAAGGCGCGCTTCTACGAGGCGTTCGGCCCGGGGACTGCTGCCGCTGCGGCGGCTGAGCTCCAGCACCCGACGCTGTTGGTTGGAATCCCAAGCGCGGAATGGGGCCTCTACGTCGACGCCCCCATCGACTTCCCAGAGGGTGGGGCACCAAACCAGGGGAAACTCCAGCCCCTTGCTCGAATGCAGGGTGGTGAGGGTCACCATCGACGCGCTGGCCACAATCCGTTGCTGCGCGTCTTCCCCCTCGCCGCCAAACAACTGCTGCTCGTTGAGCCAGTGCAACAGCCTGGCGGCCGATGGACGGCCCTGGTCTTGCCAGCTCTGCTGCAGCAGTTCTGCCATTTGGCGCCGATCACTGAGGCGCTGCTCACCATTGGTCTGCGCCCGCAATCGCGGCAGACCTGGCCCTGCGGCTTGCAGCACCTCCAGCGCCGCCAAAGGACCCACCAGGGCATAGCGCTGGCGCGCTTGCTCCAGCTGTTGCAGCCAGGCCCCCCAGTCGCTGGGACTCCAGCTGCTGAGCTCAGCGGCCAGGTAGCCGCCCACGCTGGAGAGGGCCAAGGCAGCGGCCGCACGCCGATCCCCCTGGCGCTCGCTGCTTTCAAGCCACAGGCTGAGGCTGGCGGCCTCTGGGCTCTGCCAGAGATCACCTCCCCGGCCAATGCGCGCAGGGATGCCCCGGCGTTGCAGTTCCCGTTGCAAGGTCACCGCGTCGCGATTGCGGCCCACCAGCACCGCGAGATCACCCGGGTGCAGCGCTCGCCAGCCATCGCCCTGCTGCAGTTCCATCCCGCTAGCGAGGGTGCGCTGCAGGTCATCGCAGACCCGTTGCGGCAAGGCATCGCGCAGCTCCCCCAACTTGAGGGGTTTGCCCCCCTCGGCCTCTCCGAGCCAGCGCATGCGCACCGGTGGGGCTGGGCTGCCATCGGCGCAACGCAGCCGCGATGGACTGGCGTGCTCGGGTGCCTGAACCGTGCGGTAGTCGATGGCTGGGCTGCCGAAGCTGCCCTCCCCGGCAAACAAACGGTTCAGCACGCTCAATAGGGCTGGGTCGCTGCGGCGGTTGGTGTCCAGTGAGAACCGCTGCCGCTCAGGCGTTGAAACGGCGGCCCGGTAGGTGCGGATGTCGCCGCCGCGAAAGCGATAGATCGCCTGCTTGGGATCCCCGATCAGGGTCAAGGGAGCCTCGCCATCAAACAGGGCGGCAAACAGGCGCCACTGAATCGGGTCGGTGTCTTGAAACTCGTCGATCAAGCAGCAGCTCAACTGCTGTTGTCGCCATTGCTTCAACCCGGCCATCACAGGCGGACTCAAGCGAGCGGGATCAACCCGCTCCAGCAGATCGCCGAAGCTCATCTCCTGCTGGAGCTGTCGCCGTTGCCAAGCCCCTTGTCTCAAGGCGTGCACCAAGTCGGTGAGCAACTGCTCGATGGGTTCAAAACACAACCGCTCAGCTGCCCCGTGTAGACCACTGCTGGGGGCCTGGTCGGGATCAGCCAACACGCGCTTGAGCTGACTGGTGCTGAAGGCTTGCACCAATTTCCGGTAGGTCTTGATGTCGTTGCGATCGCGGGCGATGGCGATCAAATCCGGCAGCTGGGCCAGCTTGGTTTTTCCCAGCAGCGTTCCGGCTGGGCTCTTGATGCCTGTGCCTTTGCAGAGTTGCTGCATCGCTTCGCCGGTGCTGATGCCATCACTGGCGAGCAGACGCTCGAAGCGTTCATGCCTTTGTTGCCAGCCATCTGCGGCTGAGGCGCCGGTCTCCAACGGTTCTGGAAGCAGCATGTCGCGGTCGTCGTCGACGAGCTGGGCCAACTTCATCAGCCCATCGAGGCTCAAGTCGCTGTGGCTTTGAACCCAGGCCTGCCATGGAGCTGGAGCCGGGGAAAGAACGCTGCGGCGCCAGTCATTGACCAGCTCTTGCAGCAGGCTGCGCCCGCCTTCACGTAGGCGTAGCTGGGGATCGAGGCCCAGCAGTGTGCCGTTGTCTTGGATGAGGCGTTGGATAAAGCCATGGATGGTGGTGATTGGCGCCAGATCGATGCGATCAATCGCTTGCAGCAGATTCAGCAGCACCTCCACACCCTGAGGCGATGCCGCCCAGCGGCTGATCAGCTCGTTCAAGGTGGGATCGCTGGCGGGCCTGTCCTCCTTGGCCAGCCGGTAGGCCAGCAGCGTTGAGGCCTCCTCCAGGCGGGTGCGAATCCGGCGGCGGATCTCCGCGGCGGCCGCGCGGGTGAAGGTCACTACCAGGATCTGATCGATCGCTCGGCCGTTTTCGCCCACCTCCCGCAACACCCTGTGGCTGAGGGCATAGGTCTTGCCGGTGCCAGCGCTGGCCTCCAGCACAACGGTGCCGCCGGTGAGGGGGCCATTGAGATCGAGCGGTTCGATCACAGCTGCCGGCCTCCGGCGGCTAGGGCCTCGCTCAAGGGGAGCAACCAGCGCTGACTCAGCTGCTCGGCTTCAGGGTGCTCGAGCCAGCTCGCGGTGCTGGGCGGTTCACCCCCGAGCAATTGCAGCCAGGCGCTGGGCCATTGGTAGTCGCCTGGGGCTGGGGGATTGAGCTCTTTGAGCTGTTGCGCGCTGAGTCCTGGCAGTGAGCCGTCCTGCTGTTGGCTGAGCAGCTGCCAATTGAGTTCAGGAATCCAGGCGATTGGTCTTTGCAGCGCCTCCTGCCGCCACTGCTGCCAATCGTCGATCCAGGCTTTGGCCTGTTGGGTTTCTACCGCTGGCAGGGTCCACACCGCCGCGCGCTCTTCGCCTTTTTGCTGCATGGGGCCTAGCAGCAGGGTCTGCTGCGGGCGCTCGGCATTGGCCCAGAGATGCTCCAGCCAACCATCGAGGAGCCGTTTGGGTTTGAAGCGGCTGTTGCTCATCAGCACCACCGCCTGGCCATCGGCGAGCTGCAGCTCGGCCTGTTTGGCCAACAGCGCACGGCAGCGTTGCCATGGCTGGTCGCTGGCAACTATGGCCGCTGGGCCAGGGGGGAGGTGGCCGCGGCGGCCGAGGGCATCACGCTGCTGCGGCCATTGATCGTCCTCGAGCCGCTCGCTGCCCAGGTTCAACAGAAGTTGCCCCAACGTCCAGCGCTGCAGGCCATCGGGGGCGCTCTCTTCGGGATCGCTGCTCTCATCACCGCCCCGCTGTGGATGGATGCCATGGGCCTGCAGCAGCGCGCGGGCTGGATCGCGCAGCCATTGCTGCAGCTCTTCCAAGCTGGCGGGCTGCTGTTCATCCACGGGCCAGCGCTGATCCATTGGCCAGGGCACTCCCACCGCTTCCCGTGCGGTGAGGGGCGGTAGAGGGGGCTGCTGCTGCAGCACCCACGTGGTGATCGGCTCGCCTTCTGCGGTGCGATAGCTGCGCTCGAGGCAACGCAGCAGATCGCTCAACGGCGCCGCTGGATTGCGTTCTTCCCCACTGCGCGGATCGATGGCGTTGTAGGTGGCGATCCAGTGGTCGCTGCAGGCTTGTAATGCCTCCAACAAAATCGCCCGGTCCTCCTGTCGGCGATCGCGATCACCCCGCCATGGCTGTTGCAGCATCAGGTCGTAGCCCGGCCGTTGATCGCGCCGCGGCAGCCGCTGCTCGTCCATGCCCAGTAGCACCACCACCCGGTGGGGAATGGAGCGCATCGGCTCGAGGGCGCTGAGGCTCACCGCACCACTGACATGGCCATAGCGCCCTTGTTGTTGGGTTTCGGCCTCTTCCAGCAGGCGCACCACCGCCGCCCGATCCAAGGTGAGGCCGCTGGCTTCGGGATCGCGCAGTGGGGTGAGCAATTCATAGACCTCGGGGGCCTGCCAGCCCTCGTCGTCACCGCCGCTGAGCTGGTGGATGGCGCTGCCGATCTGCTCGTTCCACCGCTCAGCTGGCAGCGGTCCGCTGAGGGCTTGCAGTTGTTCGAAAAGGCGGCTGCAGGCGTCGTGCAAAGCCAGCACATCGTTGGCAGAGGCCAGGGTTTGGTTACAAGCCGCCAGGCCTGCCCATTCACCACTGGTGGCCTCCAGCTCAGGGAAGCCATCGCTGAGCTCCAGCCCGAGCAGCAAGCGATCAAGCCCCCATCGCCAGCTGTAGGCATTGCCAGCTGGGTACCCCCAGCTCTGGCGGTGGTCGCCATCACGGCCCCAGCAGATTCCGGCTTGATCCAGCAGCTCGCGCCATTGGGGCTGCGTTAGGCCGCTCAGCTCGAGATGCTCGGCCAGCTCAGGCAGCAACAACACATCGAGAACGTCGTCCCGAGTGAGACGACTACTGGCCAGTGCCAACAGACGGAACACCAAATCAACGCGGGGGTTGCGTTGCCGCAGGGTGCGGTCGGTGACGCGGACCGGCAGGTGGCGCGGATCGCTGGAGCGCCCCGGCCGTTCAAACACCGCCAGCACCAGGGGCGTGAAGCGCGCCACATCGGGCGTCATCAAGAGGATGTGGCGTGGCTCGATCGAGGGGTCGCCCGCCATCAAGCGCAGCAGGGCTTCATGGGCGGCTTCCACCTGCCGCCGATCGCCATGGCAGGCCAGCACCTCCAGGTTCAGTTGGCTGCGCTGCAGCTCCTGAGGAGGCTCAATCCCTGGTAAGCCCTCCCCCCGCGGCCTGCCCACCAGCAGATCAGCCTTGAGTTGTTGCAGCAGCCCAGCCTCTGCCGGGCAGGGGGGAGCTGGCCGTTGTTGCCGCTCGAATTGCTCCTGCAGATCAGCGGCAATCAGCTCCAATTGCCAGTGGAAGTCCCGTTGGGTGCGTCCGAGGCTGGCCAGCAGCGGATGCCCCTGGTGCAAGAGCCGCCGCTCGAGCCTGTCGAGCGCATCGCCCTCCTCCTGGTGGCTGGGAGGCAGGGACCCCCAGGGGTCGAGGCAGGGACTGAGTTGGTAGAGCAGCACGGGCGAATCGCTGCTGCTGGCCCGTTGCGCCAGCAGTTTCCACAGCGCTGGCGGCAGGCTGGATAAGCCAAAAACGTGGAGCGGCTCCTGGGGATGGCTCCGCTGGCGAGATTGCTCCAGGGCCTGGAGCAGTCGCTCGGCCGGATGCGGCACCCCGCTGGAATCCAGGCGGTGCGCCAACTCCCGCAGCAGGGCTGGTTGCCATTGCTGATGGGCCGCCAGTGGTGCGTTGCTGCCATCAACGCTCTCGCCATTGAGCCAGCGGCGCACCATTTGCGGCCGGTACAGGCCGTATTGATCGAGCGTGTCGCTCAGCTGCAGGATCAGCTGCAGCCGTTGGGTGTCCAGGCCGTTGTCCTGCTGCCCAGGGCCTTGATGCCATAGCTGCAGCAGCGGTTCCCAGAGTTTGGTCTGTGGCAGGGCGGGGATGACTTGGGTCAACTGCCAGCGCAGTTGGCTTGGATCCCAGGGGTCCCTCTGGCCGGCCGGTAGGCGCCCATCGAGTTCAAGAATCAGCTGGCGCAGGTGCCGGCCAGCGAAGTCGAATTCGATCCCAGCGCAGATGCCGATGCGCTCGCTCAAGGCCAGCGCCAGCCAGCGGCTCATGGCGTTGGTGCTGATCAGCACCCGTTGGGGCGTGAGCGGATTGGCGGGCTTGTGGCGGCTGAGCTCCGAGGCCAACGCAGTCGCCAAATCTTCGATGCTGTTGCTGCTGATTAGGCGGAGCACCGCACTCTCCGTTCAGGCGCTATTTCTTTGGTTTGTTTCAAGGTTTGAGCAGTTAATAAAGCCCTGAACCAACCGCTTTCGCTGACACACTAATAGGACTATTTGATAGGACAACAACGGCTGTGCCCACGCATCTGCAATGGGGTTGTGACGGTGAGCTTCACCCCGAGGAATTGGCTGAATTGCAGAGTTTGCTCGTGGACCAGCTCAATGGCCCTGACTTGGAATTTCAGGCTCTCTCCGAGGCCTTCAAGCCCCAGCTAGAGGATCTGGAATCGAGTTGCTCGGAGCCTCAAACGACCCCTTGAGCACGTACTCAAGGCGCAGTTTCATGAAGTCAATAAACACGGCGTCGGTGGAGATCACCGCTGCCGCTGGTTGAGGGATGGAGCTGGCTTGCTCTTTGAATTCAGGGGCATTCAAAAAGGCAGGCTGTCGCACCAGCCAGAAGTCGATGTCTTTGCCTTTTTCGCTGTAATCACGCACGCGCTCACGCAGCACTTCCTCCAGGGGTTCCTCCTGCGTCAGGAACGCTTCGCTAGCGGCCACGAAGTAATAGGTGGACATCGGCTTCTCGAGCAGCTCAGGATTCTGCAGCAAGCCCGGCTCCAAAGAGGGGCTCCTGGCGCGGTGAGCTCACCAATTCCTTCAGTTGCCTGACGGCTTCTTGCAGGCCAACGGCCATGGCGCGGGCCATCACGGTGTGGCCGATGTTGATCTCCTCCATGCCGGGGATGGCTGCGATCGGTTCGACGTTTTGGTATGTGAGGCCGTGTCCTGCGTTGACGCGCAAGCCCAGTTGCCGGGCCTCGGTGGTGCCCTCGATTAAGCGTGCGAGCTCAAGGGGCTGCTGGCTCCAGCTCGCCTCGGCATAGCTGCCGGTGTGCAGTTCAACCCAGCGCGCCCCACTGCGTTGGCTGGCTTGCAGTTGTGCACGCTCGGGATCCACAAACAGGCTGACGGGGATCCCGGCTCCTTGGAGTTGACCGATTTGTCCTTGCAGCGCGGCTTCTTGGCTCACCACATCAAGGCCGCCTTCGGTGGTGACCTCCTGCCGTTTTTCCGGCACCAGGGTCACCATGTCGGGCTTGATCGCTAGGGCGATGGTCACCATTTCAGCGGTGGCGGCCATCTCCAAATTCAGCCGCGTCCGCACGGTTTGACGCAGCAGTTCCACATCGCGGTCTTGGATGTGGCGCCGGTCTTCACGCAGATGCACCGTGATGCCGTCGGCGCCGCCCAATTCAGCCAGCAACGCCAAATTCACAGGGTCTGGTTCCACGGTTCGGCGGGCCTGCCGTACCGTGGCGATGTGATCCAGGTTGATGCCGAGACTGGCCATCGCAACTGCTGTCCAGCATTCAATTTAAGGAAGGCCGTCGCTCGATAAGGTCGGGACTATGGCCAGCTCCAGCGATCCCATGGCAGCGAGTCGCCTGGCGCGGGCGCAGCGGGTTCATAGCGACGTTGTGCCGTGGCTCGCGCCCCTGGCGATCCTCACCACAGAAGACATCGCCTTACGGCTGTTCTTTCGTCGGGTTTCCATTCTTGGCGCGGACCAATTACCAACCGACGGCCCGGTGCTGCTGGCACCCACCCATCGCGCCCGTTGGGATGCCTTGATCTTGCCCAAAGCGGCCGGCCGGCGCGTCAGCGGCCGCGATTGCCGCTTCATGGTCACCACCACCGAGATGAGCGGATTACAGGGCTGGTTTCTACGCCGTCTGGGTTGCTTTGCCATCGATCAGAGCAAGCCAGGCACCGCCAGCCTTCGCTACGCCTTGGATTTGTTGGCCGATCAGCAGCAGGTGGTGCTGTTCCCCGAGGGGCGAATCAACCGTGATGGAGCCCCCATCACCGTGGCTCCGGGATTGCCCCGTTTGGCGTCGCTGGCTCAAACCAAAGGTCTGGGTTCTGTCCCTGTGATTCCAATTGGGATTGCCTACAGCCGGCGGCTGCCCCGTTGGGGTGATTGCGCCGCGCTCTGTTTTGGTCCCCAGCTGCGCTTGGAAGGCAGTGGCAAAGCGGCGGCGTTGGCCTTGGCCGAACGCATCGAACAGGGCATGCGTTCGGCTGAGGAAGCGGCCCGCAGCTGCATCGTCGCTGGTGAAAACGAGGCCTAGATTCCCGCCATTGCTCGGAGTTCTCAGGCCTATGCGCCGTCTTCTGCTTTCGGCCAGCCTGGCCCTCCTGTTCGCCCCGGTGCCCGCGTTGGCCCAGGCTCAAACAGGCGTGCAAGAGGTTGTTGCCAACTCCAGCGGCGACACCTTCAACATCAGTGCCGTCAACGAGCTATTGGCCCAAGGCGATGCTGAAGCCGCTAGTGGTGATCTGAGTGCTGCGATCGATTCTTACGACAAGGCCCGCAATGCGGCCCGTTCGTTGTTGTCTTTCTACCGGGATCTGAGCGGCGCCTTCCGCGGCCTCGATGCGCGAATCCCCAGGGCGATGGATGCCAAAGGCCGTGAAGCGATTCAGGCACTGGCTTCTGCCAACCTCCGTCTGGCCGCGGCCTATCGCCGTGAAAATCAGGCTGAGGTGGCTGTGCCTCTGCTGGTGGAAGTGATCAAGTTGATGACCCCTGCCAACGAAGATGGCCGCAAGGCGTATCAGCAGCTGCTGGAGATTGGCTTTGTCTCCATCCCCTACAACGCACCTGCTCCGCGGTCCAACTGATTTTCAGGGCATTCCATGGTTCAACCCGATGCTGTAGCGGCGGCCATCCGCCAAGCCCTGCCTGATGCGCAGGTTCAAGTCGAAGATCTCACCGGAGGCGGTGATCACCTGCAGGTCACCGTGGTGTCCGAGGGCTTTCGTGACCTCACGCGGGTGAAGCAGCATCAACTCGTCTATGGCGCCCTCAGCCAGGAGCTGGCCAGTGAGGCCATTCACGCCTTGGCCCTCTCCACCTCTTGCCCCTCGTAGGGTTTCCATCTAGCCAATCCCGTTATGGACGCTCAGCTCAAAAGCCGGATCGAAACCCTGGTCGCCTCGAGCCCTGTCTTCATCTTTATGAAGGGCAGCAAGCTCATGCCCCAGTGCGGGTTCTCCAACAACGTGGTGCAAATCTTCCACTCGCTGGGGGTTCCGTTTGAAACCTTCGACGTGCTCTCCGACATGGAGATTCGTCAGGGGATCAAAGAGTTTTCCAATTGGCCCACCATTCCCCAGGTGTACCTCAACGGTGAATTCCTGGGCGGCTCCGACATCATGATCGAGATGTACAACTCCGGTGAGCTGCGCGAAACCGTGACGGTGGCCCTGGCTAGCTGACTTTGATTGAGGTCACCCGCGCTTGCTCTGAGCAGCAGATTGATGCGCTTCAGGTGCGCCAATGGCCCATCTGGAGCTGTGAGGCCAGCACCTTCCCTTGGCAATACGACGAGCGTGAGCGCTGCTTGCTGCTCGCGGGTGATGTGACCGTGACGCCAGAGAACGGAGAACCCGTTCGCTTTGGTGCAGGGGATTTTGTGGAATTCAGTGCTGGTTTGCGCTGCACCTGGCAGGTGCACCAAGCCGTGCGTAAGCACTATTGCTTTGGCTGAGGATTAGCGGCGCTCGGTTTCAAACAGAGCGCGCGGATCCCCGTCAGGGCCAAAGAAGCTGGATGGATCCATCAGCCAGCGATCAATGAATTCCTCGAATCGCCGCTGGCTGAGGGAGTCCAGTTGTTGGCTGCGGCGCAGGGCATGGATGAATCCATCGGCATAGAGCCTCAGTTCCGATGGGCTGTGGTGCCGCAAGGTCAGTTCCTGACAGGCGTCGATCAGGCTCTGAAAGTGACGTATTGCGTCAGGGTCCTGTAACGCAGTCATGGGGGACAGCTGGGAAGGCATCGCCTGTTACCAGCATGCCGATAAAACCCGCTTACGGTAGACGGAACAGGTCTAAATGTGTGTCTGCCTCTGAGGCGTCCAACTCCAGTTGCATTCTCGTGGTGGAGCCTCATCCCACCCTGCGGATGGTGCTGGCGCAGCGTTTGCGTCAAGACGGGCACATGACAGCTGCCGTGGCATCAGCCGCTGAGGCCATGCAGTTGTGCCTCGATCAGCAACCCGATCTGCTGGTGAGTGCTGAATTGCTCGAGGAAACCACAGCACTCAAGTTGGGCGCTCAGCTGCGCTGCCCGGTGATGGTGTTGACGGCCCGCACAGGGGCTGAGGCGGTGGTGTCCCTGCTCGACTCCGGCGCTGAAGATGTGCTGCGCAAGCCGTTTGGTTTGGAGGAAATGGCGGCCCGTTGCCGCAAGTTGCTCACCCGCAGTGGCGGTTTGCAAGAGCAGGTCACCGTTGGCCCGCTGAACGTTCACCTGCTGCTGCGCCAAGTCACCCTGCGTGATCAACCCGTGGAGCTCAGTCCGCGGGAATTCGCTCTGCTCTGCGCGCTGTTGATGCCCCCTGGTCATGTGCGCAGCCGCCAAGAGCTGTTGACCATGGCTTGGCCCCCCTTTAGTGGTGGCCCCCGTTCTGTGGACACCCAAGTGCTCACCCTGCGCCGCAAGCTGGAGCAGGCCGGTCTTGGTGAAGGCGGCGGGATCGAAACGGTGCGCCAGCAGGGCTATCGCTTCAGTCTCGACAACCTGCCGGAACGCTCCTTAGACCTGGGTGATCCAGCGGAGGCCAGCCAACAGCTCAATGGCCAACATCAACCCGCTTGAGATCGCCAGTAGTTGGTAGGTCCAAGGTGGCGTTAGCCGTTGCACACTGCTGGTTTCCAGCCCACTGGCGCTGCTGAAGCGCACGAGGAAATCGTCAAAACGCTCCACGCGCTGGGGCAGTAGGTGGGCCTGGCTGCCGCCGCGGATGTAATACACGCGGCCGCCTTGGCTGGTGCCCACAGGCACCAAGGCTTTGACATCACCCCAGCTCAGCTGCCACCCCCGCTTGAGCACTGCGGCACACCAGGGAGCGGGGCCCACCCGCAAGCCTTCAGCGCTGAGCTCCACCCGTTCACTCACCAAAGCCAGCACCAACACCAAACCCAACGCCACCATCACCAGCAGCCAGAGCCGCATCGGTCCAGAGGCGAAGGCAGGCAGTGGCAACACCAGCGCCAGATACAGCAGCACCAAGGTGCCGCGGATCAGCGGAGCCATCGGGTAGACGTGCGGCCCGCCAGTGCTGCTGGGGTGTTCGGTCATGGCGACGACTTTAGGAATGATTCCTTTGCCCTGGAGCGGTGGCTACCACTGAGGGGGCTGATCTCGATGTGCACTCCCTGTGGAGACTTCTCGCCCTGGCCTTGACCTTGAAACCAACCTCGGCCATCGCCTGCATCAACGCAATCACACCGATGCCGTGTTGCCGCGCGATCAGCTGGCGAAGCACGGCTTGCACGCCGATCTGGCTTATCAGCTCATTCACGACCACTTGATGCTGGATGGCAACGCCATGCTCAATTTGGCGACCTTTGTCGGCACCTGGATGGAGCCAGAAGCGCTGCATCTGATGCGCGAGTGCGCCGACAAGAACATGATCGATAAGGACGAATATCCCCAAACCGCCGAGCTGGAAAATCGCTGTTTGCGCATGCTGGCCAGGCTCTGGAATGCGCCTGATCCCGAGGCTGCCGTTGGCACCTCCACCACCGGCTCCAGCGAAGCCTGCATGCTCGGCGGCATGGTGTTGCGCTGGCATTGGCGTCAACGCCGCGCTGCCCAGGGCCTCGATGATCGCCGCCCGAATTTGGTGATGGGCACAAACACCCAGATCTGCTGGGACAAGTTCTGCGCCTACTTCGACGTGGAAGCGCGCATGGTGCCGATTTCACGTGAACACCTGCAGATGACCGCCGAGGGTGCGGTGGCGGCCTGCGATGAGAACACCATTGGCGTGGTGGGTGTGCTCGGCAGCACCTTTGATGGCAGCTATGAGCCGATTGAAGCCATCCAGCAGGGCCTCGATCAGCTGCAAGAGCGCACGGGGCTCGACATTCCCATCCACGTTGATGGCGCCTCCGGTGCCTTTGTGGCGCCGTTTAATTCCCCTGAGCTGCGTTGGGACTTCCGCCTGCCCCGCGTGAAGTCGATCAACACCAGCGGCCATAAATATGGCGGTGTTCTCCCCGGTGTGGGCTGGGTGTTGTGGCGAGAGCAGGCCGATCTGCCCGAGGAGCTGCGCTTCAACGTCAACTACCTCGGCGGCCAGATGCCAACGATCGGCATGAACTTCTCCCGGCCGGGAGCCCAGGTGGTGGCGCAATACTTCAACTTCATCCATTTGGGCCATGCCGGCTATTGCCAGCGCATGGCCTGCCTGGAAACCACCGCCTCCTACCTCGCTGATTCGATTGCGGCGATGGCACCGATGAAATTGCTGAGCCATCCCCGCGGGCAGCTCCCGGTCTTTGCCGTCACCCTCGAGGACTCGGTGGAGACCTGGACGGTGTTTCAGCTCTCCGAACGCCTGCGGGCCCGTGGTTGGCAAGTTCCCGCCTACACCATGCCGGCGGCCTGTGAGGATCTCGCCGTGCTGCGCTTTGTGATCCGAGCTGGTTTCACGCGCGATATGGCCGATCTATTGCTGCGGGATCTTCAGAACGCGGTGGATTGGTTCCAGCAACTCAGCAGCCCGATGCCCGATCCCAATCCTGAGCATCGGCCCTTCCACCATTGATGGAGACCAGTTCGTTTCAGCACTACCTGATTGGTCTGCTGGCCATCGGCAACAACGTGTCGGCATTGGGCGCGTTTCTGCTCCATACCCAGGGCATGCCGCGCGCCAAGGTTAAGCGCCTGATCCTGATGAGCAGCTTGGCCTGCTTGATCACGCTGGTGCTGTTCATGGTGGTGGGCACGCGCATCCTCGATTTTTTTGGCATCTCCGTCAGCGCCTTTCAGATCGCAGGCGGTTTGCTGCTCGGCGGCGTGGGCCTGGAGATGATGAACTCACGCTCGCCATTGCCCACTCGTGCTGCGGCATCGGCTGCCAGCCCGCCGGAGCCTGATCTCAGTGATGCGCAGTTTTATTCCGCGGCGGTGGTGCCGATCGGTATCCCGCTCACCATTGGCGCTGGAACGCTCTCGGCGGTGGTGCTGTTTGCCGAAACGGCTTACCGCAGTGGCACCGCGCTGAACCTGCTGGCCGCGATTGTGATCTTGGTGCTGGTGAACACCGCCATCTTTCGCTTCAGCAGCCGGATCATGGCTTGGCTGGGGGAGGTGGGGGTGACGATCTTCATCAAGTTGATGGGCCTGTTCACCCTGGCCATTGGCGTGGAATTTCTCACCAAGGGGCTGGGGGCGATCTACCTCAACCTGCGCGATGGGGCCCTGGCGTCATTGGGGTAAAGCCCAGGGATTCAGGCCCAGATCGGCGCCGATGCGATGGGCGCAGGCAAAGCCGCTGAAGGCCACGGCGTTGAGCCCTTGCCCGGGGAAGCAGGAATCGCCAACGCAGTAGAGGCCATCGATGCCGGTGCGGTTGAACGGCATCGGCAGCAGGCCTGGCAGCCGCATCGCAGGAATCGGGCCATAGCTGCCTTGGTGGCGGCCCAGGAAACGGCGATGGCTGCGCGGGGTGCCCACTTCGCGGTGATGGATTCCCCCACTGAGGCCAGGCAAGAGCAAGGTCTCCAGGCGTTGGATCAAGCGGTCGGCATCCGCCTGTTTTTTGGCCTTGTAGGCCTCGGGCCCGAGGCTCTGCCAGTGCTCCATTGCTGAAGGCGTGAAGCAGTGCAGGATCTGCCGTCCGCTGGGGGCGAGCTCAGGATCCAGCAGGCTGGGCATCGAGACAAAGATCACCCCCTGCTCGTCTTCCATGGCTTGCCAGTTCTCCAGCAGCAGGTGGTGGCAGTGGAAACCGCTGGGCACCAAGGCGGCATCGATTCCCAGGTGCAGCGAGAGGAACGAGGGCGAGGCCTTATAGCGCTTGCGCCAACGGGCCTCTCGTGCGGGCGTGTGCTCGGCATCCACCAGCGGCGCTTTGGCTGAACCCTCCCCACTGAAGGTGTCCCAGCGGGTGGCATTGCTGACCACGCGGCGGGCGTGGATCGTCTCGCCATCGGCGAGTTCAACGCCCACGGCTTGGCTGCCGTCCATCAACACGCGCGTCACGCGGGCCTTGTAGCGGATCTGGCCGCCGTGGCGCTCGAGACCATTCACCAATTTGCAAGCAATCGTGCCAACGCCGCCTTTGGGGTAGTTGATGCCGCCGGCATGGCGATCGGAAAACACCATGCCTGCATTGATCATCGGGGTGAGATCCGCTGGCATCACCGACCAGCAGAAGCACTCCATGTCGATGAATTGGAGCAGCTGGGGATCGTTGATGTGCTGGCGGGCCACATCGCCCACATTGAACGGCAGCCAGCGGGCAAGGCCTAGGCAAGCCAGTGGAGCCCTGAAAAACACCTTGGCGAGGTAGGCCGGATCCTCGAGCGAGAGCAGCGGCATCGCATCGAGGCAGCGGAACACCTGCCAGCAGGTGTCATAGAAGGCGCGGATCCCTTGGGCTTCGTGGGGAAACAGGGCGCTAAGCCGCTCCACAAAGCTCTCGTAATCGCGATCAACGGCCACGTTCAGGCCGCCTGGCAGGTGGTATTCCAGCTGCACTGGGTCAGCGATGGTGTCGCAGTGCTCCCCCACATCGGCGAGGGCACGGGTCAGCAGGTTGGTGTGGCCTTTTTGGCCGAAGCCAAAAATCATCGAGGCGCCCACATCGAAGGTGTAGCCGGCTCGCTTGAAACTGCCGCCGCTGCCTCCAGGAATCAGATAGCGCTCCAGCACCAGCACCTTGGCCCCTTTGGCTGCCAGCTGGCTGGCGGTGACCAGGCCGCCAATCCCGGCGCCGATCACGATGACGTCCCAATCGGGGCTGCTGCTCACAGGGCCGCTGCAGTGGCTTCGGCGACCTTAGGGGCTGAGCTGAAGGGGGCGAGGTCGGCCAGGGCCCGATCTCGGTAGGCCCCGTAGCGGCGGCGCTTGTCGCGGATGCGTTCAGGCAGCTCCGGCAGCAGGCCGAAGTTGGGGGGCATCGGTTGAAATTTGCCGCTGGGGGCCTCGCTGATGAAGTGGGTCAAGGCTCCCGCCATGGTGGTGGCCGGCAGGTCGATGGGGGCATCACCGCGGGCGAGCCGGGCTGCGTTGGTGCCCGCGAGCCAGCCGCCGGCCACAGCGGCGGCGTAGCCCTCGGTGCCTGTGATCTGACCTGCCGCCAGCAGGCTGGGCCGCTGGCGGAATTGCAGGGTTGGCTCAAGCAGCTGCGGGGCTTCCAAGAAGGTGTTGCGGTGCATCACCCCAAAGCGCACGAAGCTGGCGTTCTCCAGTCCGGGGATGAGCTGCAACACGCGCTTTTGCTCACCCCATTTGAGGTTGGTCTGGAAGCCCACCAGGTTCCACAGCCGCCCGTCTTTGTCCTCCTGACGCAGTTGCACCACGGCATAGGCGCGCTTGGCCCGGCGCACATCGCGGTCGGTGACATCTCCCCAGCGCTGGTCCCAAAGCCCGATCGGTTTGAGCGGGCCGTAGCGCATGGTGTCTTCCCCGCGGCGGGCCAGCTCCTCGATAGGCAGGCAGCCCTCAAAAAACGTGGCGCTGTCTTTTTCGAAGTCTTTGAGCTCGGCTTGTTCTGCCGACAGCAGTGCCTCGCGGAAGGCGAGGTACTGCTCTTGATTCATCGGGCAGTTGATGTAGTCCGCATCGCCTTTGTCGTAGCGGCTGGCGCGGAACGCCACCTCCAGATCGATGCTCTCTCCTTCCACGATGGGGCTAGCGGCATCAAAGAAATGGCAGTCCTCGCGGCCGGTGAAGGCGCGCAGGTCTTCTGCCAACGGTTCGCTGGTCAGCGGGCCGGTGGCCAGCACCGTGAATTGCCCAGCTTCAGGCAGGCGCTGCTGCTCGCGCCGCTCGATCGTCACCAGGGGATGGGCGTCGAGCGCTGCGGTGAGTGCTGCGCTGTAGCGGCCGCGATCAACGGCCAGGGCGCCGCCTGCTGGCACGGCGTGGTGGTCTGCAGTACTGATGACCAATGACCCCAGGCGACGCAGCTCCTCCTGCAGCAGGCCGGCGGCCCGATCACTGCTGAGAGCGCCAAAACTGTTGCTGCAAACCAGCTCACCAAATTCGCTGCTGTGGTGCGCTGGGGAGCGGCGCAGCGGCCGCATTTCCACCAAGGTGACCGGGAGACCTGCTTGAGCCACCTGCCAGGCGGCTTCGGTGCCGGCGAGGCCGGCTCCGATCACCAGAACGTTCAAACGATCAGCCCTGTGCTCTCTTCAGCATGAGCTGCAGCTGGCCAATGGCGGCACGACCGATGTTGAATCCTGCCCAGCCCACGGCTGCAAGTACCGGGGCGACCACGACGAACAGACGAGCATCGATACCGAGGAACTGGCCTGTGGTGATCACGCTGTAGGCGGAAAAGCCGACGACGCCGAGCACCAGGAAGCCGCCCAACAAAATGCGCAGAAGGCCCATGATCGAGTGGTTTATGACCCGGTGATTATTACGGAACGTACCGAGCCTGCCGCGAACTTGGCCCAAAGCTGTCCCAATTCGCAGCAAAAAGTGGATGTTCAGCCCGCCTTTGCATGCTGCTCAGCCAGCTGGCGGTAGCGCTGAGCGTGGCTGCGTTGCCCGGCCACCGCGTCAGAACTGAGTTCTCGCTTGACTGCTGCTGGTGCGCCCATCACCAGGGCGCCGGCAGGAACATCTTTGGTGACCACCGCTCCCGCTGCGACCAGAGCGCCAGCTCCCACGGTGACCCCATTGAGCACAATCGCTCCAATCCCAATCAGGCAGCCGTCATTGAGGGTGGCGCCATGAATCACGGCCCGATGGCCAATGGTCACGTCGCGGCCAATTAGCACCGGATCCCCTGGATCTCCGTGCAGCACGGCGCCGTCTTGAACATTGCTTCCTTCGCCGACGCGGATGCTGGCGAGGTCCCCACGGGCCACGGCGGTTGGCCAGAGGCTGGCGCCTGCCTCCAGCTGAACATCACCAATCACCACAGCGCTCGGTGCCACCCAGGCGGCATTGCTGAGGTTGGGTTGCGGCCAGGCGGCAGTGCTCATGGTCTGGGGACGTGCGCGTGATAATTTTTCGTTTCGCCCCTCGGGGCATGGGTCGCTAGCTCAGCGGTAGAGCATCCGGCTTTTAACCGGCTGGTCCTGAGTTCGAATCTCAGGCGACCCATTTTGTTGAGGCCTTCGCCAGGTCTCCCTCTCTGCCTAGTCAGTCTGATCACCCTCTAAGGCCGAAAGGGCATCAGGCTTGCTTTGTGTCACGTCTAATAAAGACCGGGGTGATCCACTCCGGCTGAATAGTGCTTTGACCGCTAAAACATTTTTTGAGCGGTATCAGTCCAAAGTGGCATCAATGGCTAGTCACCTAGGTATTAGCGGCAAATAGGTTATTGAGTTCTAAATAGCAGATAGGTTGCCAACAGGGGCTGGCAAATATTGAAAAATGATCGGCTATGTCATGGAGATTCTATTGGTAAAAGATGTGTGGTGAAGCTGCTCTTCTATATCAAGGCTGAATGTGCTGAGTTGCTCTTTTGAAGGGTCTTCATTGAGTTTGGGCTTTTGCTTTGCTGATCATCGCGAAATGCATTTGCCCTATGTATACCCTGCTTGTGCCGAGTGCAGCTTTTGCAGCGGTGATTGCTATGGCCTGCAAGAGGTTTTTTGACTACTTTGAAATTGCTCTTCAGACTAGGAGAGCCTGACTTCAAATCCAGTCAGTTAATTGCTGCTGCAGGGTGAACTTTAAGTTGCTAGTAGTCGGTCGTAGTGCCCGCTAACTTAAGGCGTGTAATTGATATTGTTTGATCGTCGCGGCCTCAATTAATGGGTCTTGCTTCACATCCAATAGCGTTCGGCAACGATGCGTCCAGCAAGGCCGCCAACCAATGCAATCAGCAGAACGGCGATAAAAAAGATGTAGTAAGCCATCGGGCTTGCAGGTTATGAGGCTGACCTTAGGCGCTCCTCTGGTGGCTGATGTCAAACAACATGAATTGTTATTTTTCGTTTGATGGCGCGGCTGACTTTTAAGCCTTCTTTCTTGTGCGTTGTTGCAGGCCAGTCAGCTTGCCTTCTTGAAACTGCGTTTGTGCTTCTCTTCTTTGGATTGTTTTTTGAGGTTCACGGTTTCATTAGGCACTGAGCTAATTTCTGGACTCTTCTATCCCGTTTGGTGATACACAATCCCTGGGACGCGGGTGTCATTGGCTTTAAAAGCCTGTCGGGTCTTAGTTCATTGTCTGACTTGCTGACGCGGCTCTCTGGTGATTGAGGTTGATCTCGCCATTGTTGGCGCTGGCCTTGCCGGTTGTGCTTTGACGCACTGCTTGGGGCGTAACGGCTTTGATGGCAGCACTTTGCTGATTGAAGCGGGCCGTGGCCCTGGTGGTCGTGCATCCAGCCGCAGACATCGTGGCGATTTGATTTGGCGGCTCGACCATGGAGCTCCAGCACTGAATTTCTCCGCCCCTCCGCAAGGGGGCATCGCTGAGCTGTTGCAACCCCTGCTTGATCAAGGGGTGTTGGTGGAGGAGCAGCGTCCGCTCGTCTGGCTTGATGGGGCGGCTCAGCGGATCGATGGGCCGCCCCAGGGGCTCAGTTATGCGGGCTCGCCCACCATGGCCAGCGTCTGTGAAGCCCTGCTCGCCCAAGCCCCCGGTCGGCACCAGAGCGTGTTTGGTTGTCGCCTGCGTTGGCTCGAGCGCAGCTCAGGGCGCTGGTTGCTGGCCAACGCCGAGCGCACGGAGGTGTTTGCAGCCAAACGTCTCGCGTTGACAGGAACGCTGTTGGCCCATCCCCGTTCGCTGGCGATGCTGGCTTGGGGGGAACCGCCGCTGCGCACAGCCATTCCGATCGGAGCCGATCCGCAGTTGGATGCCGCTTTGCAGGCCATCGCTGGGATTGAAGCCAGCGTTCGCTGGAATTGGATGCTGGCGTTGCCAGCTATCGAGATCAAGGATTGTCCGCGTCAGATCTGGTTGATCCCACAAGCGCAACAGCGTTGGGGCATCGAGCGGCTGGTGCTGCAACTGCAAAGTGATGGCCGCCTTGGGCTGGTGGTGCATGGCCTCGATGACGGCCAAAGCATTACGCCGGAGAGTCAGCCCGCTTTGCTGCGCCACCACGAGCAGCGTTTGCATGCAGCCTTGCCAGAGGTGTTGCAGCCATGGCCTCAGTTGCAACATGCCCTTGAGCAGGCCGAGTCCTATGGAGTGATGCGCTGGGGTGCTGCGGTTCCAACTGCTGGTGGATTGCCGGCGGAGTTGCAGTGGTGTTCCAAGAGTTCGGTGGGATTGGCTGGTGACTGGATCCTGGGCCCGGGATATGGCTGCGGGGAGGGCGCATTGCGCAGCGCTATGGCATTAGCCGAGCAGCTCAAGTTGGCCTGATTTTGAGTATTTCCTCTGGCCAATAATTAATTCAATCTGAGCCTGGGTCCGACTGGTCTTATTTGGCTACCTTGAAATTAAATTCGACCTGCTACCCATGGCTTGGTTGCATTTGATCTGGGCTCCTTTCGTACTCACTTATCTGATGCAGCCCGCCCGTTTGCCTGGCGGCGCTCACGGCTATCGCAGCGTGGTTCAGCGCCATGTCAGGGAGCAAATGGCTTGGCAGCAACCCATTTGGCTGCTTTGAAGCTTTGCTGCGTGGAGGCTCTCGGCTAGGGTGTGGTCTCCCAACGGGGCGTAGCTCAGCTTGGTAGAGCGCCGTCTTTGGGAGGCGGATGCCGTAGGTTCGAATCCTATCGCCCCGATGGATCAAAAGGAGCTGCAATTGCAGCTCCTTTTTTAATGCTTTGCTGCTCAACTTTTGGTGCGTGATTAAGCCTATTGGTCGGCATCTTTGGCTTCCACGTCAATCACGCTTTGGCTGGCTGGTGTCTCGTCCTGCTGCGATGCCTGCAGCTGACGGCTGATCAGCTTCCATAGCGTCACGGCTAGGTAAACCAGGAGGCTCAAGTAAAGGAGGCGAATCATGGTTCTTTGCCTAGATGTGGCCGGCCCTGAGCCAGAACCATCCCTGTAGGGCGGCCAGGATCGCAATCAGGCTCCAGAAGACTTTGGGGTTCATGCGGCTGAGGTGTGGGGGTTTACGACGTCGCCTTGTTGCGTCGCCATGGTCGCTTGAGCCAGCCCCAGCGTTGCGACTTCGACAGTGGTCGCTCAGCTTTTTTAATCATCGACGTGGCTTGACTCCGCTTGTAAAGACAGCTGGGGCAGATCGTGTCTGGTCCCACAAAAGCTGCTGAGCGAGCTGGGATCTGCACGCGGATACCGCAGCTCGAGCAAATCACGTTCTTCATTCCCCAGCTCTAGCCCAGCGGCTTTGGACAGGGGGGAGGCTTTCTACTCGTTGCAGGGGCCGTCGCTGCTGATAACGACCTCATCGCCGAGCTTCACGCTTTCGAGCAGCGTGCTCATCGTGGCGTCGTCGACATTGATGCAGCCGCCGGTGACCTTTTGCCCCACCCGGCTTTTGTTGTTGGTGCCGTGGATCGCAAAGCTGTACCAGCGGAACTTGCCGTCGTACTCGTTGAACTTGAACGGCTGCTCGGTGTCGGTCAGGGGCTCCAGGCTGATGTAGCCCTTGCCGTATTCGCCGGTTTCACCATCGCCTTTGAAGTCGATGGCGCTCATGTTCTTGAACAGGTTCTCTTTGAGGTAAGCCTTGGATTTGCCTGATTGCTCGATCAAGGCCGGGTCCATCTCAAAGCGGTCGGGGGTCAAGATCGCGTTGACCTTGAAAGTGCCCAAGGGGGTTTCACCTTCCCTGAAGCTCGTGTCGGCGCAAGCGATGCCGTAGCGGCCATAGCCCACCTGAAAGCTCACAGGCGTTGGCTTGGTTTGCAAGGTGCCCTCGCTCTTGGCGGGATCAGCTGCATCGAGCTCGATGCTGATGGTGGGTTGGTCTTGGCCGCTGGTTTGGATGGCGCTACAGGCGCTCAATCCCAGCAAGGCCGCCAACCCAAGGGGCAACAACTCAACGCGCATGGCCGCGCCCACGTCACTGATTTCATGATGGCGGGATTGTTTGTTGGCGACATAAAAAAAGTGCAAGCAGGGTGCTTGCCGCACCTCGTCGTTGCGGCTAGTACGGGTGTACTAAAGCGCATTGGCGATGGCGGGCGAGTCTTGGAGCTATTTGGAGCCAACAGAGCTCAGGCGCTCCCGTTGCAGTCGCGTGTGCATCACCTGTCAGCACTTTCGCTTCAGCGCTGATGGCGACGGTCACACGGTGCTGGCGTGCGGTTGGAAGCAACGGCTGATCGTCAGTGGTGATCACCTCACCAGGCGTTGTGATCAGTGGTTGGTGCGCCGGGAGCTGGAGCAGGGGTGGTGCCCGGAGGTGGCTTGAGCTCTATAACCAGGCCAGAGCCCATCGGCTGATGCCACTGCTGGATTTTGTGAGTGGAGTTGTGGATTGGCTGGTGGGGCTTCCGGCCCTGCTGGCCGGGCTCTATGCGCTGGTGGCTGTTCTCAAGCCTGTTCTGTTGATCGTGTTTGGCCTGGCGCTGTTTCTGCTGATCGAGTGAGCCAGCATGAGCGCAGAGATTGCCTCTGCCATGTCTTCGGCTCGCGATTTGATCAATGCGCACCTGTATCCGGTGCTGGCCACGTTTTCAGTGATCTATTTCGCGATTCAAGTGGCTCCGATGGCGCAGCAAGCCCGTCGCTTTAACCGCTGCGTTGATGGCATCGAGGCCCATCTCAAGGCCAGCAACATTCCCCTGGAATACAGGCTTGGCAACGTGGCGATCCCCGAGCGCATTTGCAACGGCGGCTTTGACCATTAAGCCGATGCTGTGATTTGCCTTACCGGCTACCGATCGTTGGCTCGTGCAGAGTCAGGATCAAGTCCTTCGCTGCTGGCCGATGCCCCCATTGTTCAGCTGCTGCGGCTGCGGGCTATCGATTGAGCGATCCATGGCCACCTACCGGCGCCTGCGCGGCGAAGTGCTGTGTTCCACCTGTCAGGACAAGCAGGAATCAGGGCAGGGTGAAGCCGGAGTTCATGTGCTCAACATCGATCATCACCCAGCCCAGCCAAAACAGCAGTGCCAGTAAGCCTGCAGCGGCAAAAATTTTGGCAGCTGTCCGCAGTGCCACTTCGGTGAAACCCGTTTCTTTCATTGACCGTGGCGGCTTGCGAATGCCACCGATTGTGGAGGAGATCTGCGCCTAAAAGAAAGCCGTTCCTCCACCTCGCGAGGAACGGCAAGTCGCTCGACGCCTGCCAGGGGCAGGCTGATTGGGTCATGGCACAGCCGCTATCTCAAAGTCAATTCGCATAAGGCACTCCCCATAAAGGCCGCCCCATGCAGGAGTTCCGTATCCAGAGGTACGGCACTCCTCTCTGCCAAGGCAGCCGAACCATGGCAGGCTTGAGCAAATGCCGTACCTCCCCCCCTCTCAACCTCAGGCGCGTTGGCTGGTGGTTTTGGCCCAGCTCAGTGGCGCGGTCCTGCTGGCGATGGTGCTGATTTCAGCGCTGCCGTTTTTGCTGTTGTTTGCGGGCATTGGAGCGATCGTTTTGTTTTTCGCCTTGCGTCAATTGCGCCGTGAAGTGGAGCAATCTCCACTACGTGAATCCTTTGATTTGGATCCCACCCGGCCCATCGACATCACCCCTTGGCACCAGCGTTGGATCAAGCAGTGGAATCAGCGGCAGCGCTGATTTCGATCCGCTTTGGCCGCACGGCTGGTTTGTTGCCATTAATGGGTGAGACGACAACTCATCGTGCGTTGCTGGCTTTCCCTTGTTGCGGTCTCAGCGCTGCTCACACCCATGGCGGCTGTTGCTGCTGCCAGTGAGCCTGAGCCGCCCACAACACGGCAACTCTCCTGCCGCTTCAACGGCGGTGGTTGGCGCAACACCCGCGTGGTGGATTACGGCTTTGCGATTGAAGTCGATCAGCCCAGTGGTGAAACAGCCACCTATCACTTCGCTGTTGACACCTCCCCTCCGCGCGGAGGCAAGGCGGTCGACAACTTCGGCGAGAGTTGGCTGATTGCCAAGGTGCCTGCCCCTTACAGCTTGGATTTCTCCCAGGGCACAGGCCCTCAATCCATTCAGTGCAAGAGCTGAGCAGGGCTTACTTGCGGCCTAGCAGGTCTTCCCAGTTCAGCTCAGCGGCTTTGCCGGCAGCTGTGGTTTGAGGCTGGCTGTGACCTAAGGAGGTGAGCGTTTTCTCTTTCTTTTTCTTGGGCCGACTGAAGGTGCCGTCCAGCCCAAGCCAAAACGACTTGGTCATGGTGATGTGATGGGGACTTCAATTTTTAGTGACTAAGAACCAAAAAAGGGTGTTTTAAAACACCAATTGATTGACTTTGTTTGGATTTCAAAATCCTTGCCGGCGCGGGCGATTGCTGGATAGCGAGAGATTGCGTGCTGTCGTGTTGGCTGCCGGCTGAGGAATAGCCATCACATTGAAGGCCAAAGACCACCGCGCCCCATCGCCTCGAAATGGCATCACGGAATGCGGTTGCCATGCCGGAAAGATGTAAAAGCGTCCCGGTTTAGGCAGCACATAGTGGGCCATTCCCGTGCGGAAGCTTTGAATGTGCCACTCCTCCGGGCCATGGAAACAGAGTTGGCCATCGAAGCTCTCGCCGCTGATCTGCGGCGGTACCTGCAGAAAAATCACCCCTGAAAAGCTGCCGCCGTGGGTGTGTGTGGGGTTGTAATCACCGGCTTGCTGGCTGTTGAGCCAAACATCCACCATCCGCAGCTGATAACGGCCCGGAGTCCATGGCCCGCGCCCTTGGGGGGGCTGTTTGTCGATCACATGGCGGATCCAGCGTTCACAACCAGGCAGCAAAACGCTGTTGCATAGCTCGGCGATGGCCGGCTCCTGCAAGGAGAGCTCCCGTTGCTGGGTGAGCTGCCCTGCCAACTTGGTAGAGGCATCGGGGCTGCGCTCCGGTTGTTGCAGCACGGCCTCGGCATGGCGCTGCAACGGGCTCAACAGGGCCGGCTCCAAATCCCCTTCCAGGATGTGCCGGGGGAACAGCTCGAGAACGTCCATGCTTAGCCCAGGTTCAGATACCACTGCAGAACGCCGAGCAGCTGGCCAGTGATTCCTTTGCCGCTGATCCACTCGCCCACCACAGCGGCGGCGAAGCCCACCATGGCCACGCGGCCATTGAGACGCTCTACAAGCACCAAGGCCTGCTTGTTCCAAGGCTTGGCAGTGGTGAGGCTTTCGCCGAAGGCCTCGACGGGCTCGTATTGAAACGACGGCTTAGTCATCGCTGTTGAGCCAACGGGGGGCCAATTTGATGGCCAGGGCAATGCAGGCCAGGGCGGTGCCGCCAAAGGTGATGGCTTGGCCGAGGGAATAGACGTTGTAGATGTCGTTTTGCAGCAGGGGCCAATCAATGACTGAGCCCACAAAGCCCCACACGATCACCCAAACGGAGACGTAACCAACTCCTCTCAGTGTTGACGACACAACGGCATGACTGGGCCCGAAAGCCTAACCCGATCAGACTGAATCTGAAGTTTCAGCTTTGATTGGAGCCTGCTCGATTGATGGTGAGTGGAAAGGATTGTTAAAGGCGAAAAGTCGTCGCAATCAACACGTCAACGGCGAAAAAAGCTCGCTTTGGTTGGTACAGGTGTTGACGTCCCGTGCGAATCCTCGCTCTGGAGATGCTGATTTTGGTTCGCTTGTTGGCCAATGAGGGCTATTTCCTCGACCAGCGGCGCATGCCCAATCCAAGGCGTTCATCTGATCTCACCCAAGCGATTCGCAGGCCATGGAGACGGGGCCGGCGCCCCCGCTACAGCACTAAGAAATCTCAATTAAGCGTCTCATTTTGAGTCCAGTTGCCGAAAACCTGAGACTCAAAAGCAGATTGAAAGTAAGACCTCTGCGACTGCGCTGATGGAATTCTCTCCACCTGTGTTTGCTGCCCAGTTTGGTGTCCCCTTCCTTTGGTTGATGATTGTTTTGCTGGATGGCTACCGGAGGCATGGGAGTTGGCGCGCTCCCAAGCGCGATGGTGTTGCCTCGCTGGGGTGAGGTCGCTGGATTAGCTACGGGCGACGTTCTTGAGTTTGTTCAGGGTGGCTGCCATCCAGGCGAAAAACTCTGAGCCGCTGTTGGTCTCGAGTTCGTCGTCCATCAGCCGCAGCGTTTCGTCGATCTCTCGAACCCTGAGCTGCCAGTCGGGAACTTCGGTTTCATCCTCCAGGACAAACTTGAGTTCGCCGTCGCCGTTGTAGGCCTCTCGGGTGTACTTCATGTAGTAGGCAAAGCCGAGCTCCCAGTTCTCGTAACGGAAGCCGATGCCTTTGTATTTCAAGTACAGCCTGACGAGGCCAATTTCCTCGTCTTCGAGTCCGCGCCCGCGCAGCTCGCGCAGGGTTTGCTCGCCAAACTCGACGGCTTTGCGAAAGAGGAAGACCTGCTCAGCCATCGGCGCTTCACAAGATGCCGACTCTAGGCTGACTTCAGCGATGCATCAGCTTGGCGATGGCGATTGATCCGATCGAGCCCAAGCTGGAGCAAACCTTTGAATCCGAGCGATTGGCCCGGATAATCAAAGAGTGCAGCGATCTCGAGGATTTGCGGGTCATTGCCCTGTCGCTGCTCACGCGATTGGGGCAACAACAAGCCGCGAGTCGCTGGCTGGCTGAGCGCGGCAGTGAAGCCGAATCTGAGCGCCTTGAAATGTTGGCGAAGTTGATTCGCCAACAACAAAGCTCACAAGATTCAGCCGCAGAAGGGAAGCAGTGAGGTGTGGCAGGCGGCGTAGCCATCCACCAGGGGGCCCAGGCCGATTTGGTGAATGATGCCTTGGCCTGTCAGGCCCTCGGTGATCACGCCGATCACGAAGCCGAGCATGGCGGCGCGGCCGTTGAAACGCTCAACATCCTTGAGCTGCTCCATATGAATTTGGGCGGCAGCGGCGTCTTGGAACCACTTGCTGTTGGAAGAGGTGGTGGAGTTGTCCATATCTGAAATCTGGTTGCGGCAATTGTAACGCCTTGTAAACGGATCTTGACAATGGTGCGCAGGCCGCTGGCGCGTCTAGGTTTTAGGGGCCTGGATTGATTGGCATGAAGCCTCCCCAGCTCGGCGGTCCGAACTATGGCTTTTGGGCTGTTGTGGCCTTTGCTCTGGCTGGCTTGGCGATTGCGGCGCAGGTGTTCTTGTTCGCTGAGACCGATACGCCCGACCCTTGCACGATGCCCAATAACAACTGCAGCTCCTAGTCGGCTGAAAGGTTGTCGGCCGTGATGTCGCTGGCTTTGCCGTCGATGAAGGTCACGCTGAGGTTCGGGCCATTGAGGTTGTCCCCCCAGGAGTAAATCGTGTAGGTGTGGCTGCTGGTTTTGCTTTCAGTCGCCAACTTTCCTTTGCCTAAGACGCTTTCGACCTCGTCCAGGCCCATTCCGATGCGCAATTGATCGAGCTTGGTCTTGCTCACCGTCGGGGGAGCCACGGGGTTGGTGATCGCGTCTTGAATTTTGGGTGGCGGTGTTTTGCTTTCTCTCTCCAGCAGGCTGTTGAGGCCATAAACGATGCCACCAATCGCCACGATGGTGAGGGCCACATAGCCCAGGCCGCGTGGGCCCTGGCGGTCAGAGGGTTGGGGGGACTGGCCCATGCCAAAGCCACAGGTGCTTCAGCTCTAGCAACACCTGGCCCTAGCCGAAGAAACCCTTGGATTGCAAAAAGAGCCCAATGGCCAGCAGTGGGCCAATGGCCGCAATGAGCAGCATCACTTTGAGCCGCAGGGGGGAGACCTGTTTGGAGGTTTGTTTGAGAGCCATGGCTAGAAACGGGAGGCAAGCAACCTGAGTTGACCTGTGGCCAACCCTGACAACAACGATTCGCCGATTGTGATCCGCCAAGGCGGCAATGGGCTTGGGCTCGTGATTGCGGCGTTGATTCTGGTGGGCGGGGCTGTCTACGTCGTCAATGTGTGGTCAACGCATCAAAAGGTCGTGCCCCAGGGCAATGGCCAGGTGATCAAAGAAGGAGTGGAGTCCCTCAAAGAGTCAGCTCGTCAGGGCGTTGAAGCGATCAAAGGGGCTGCTGCCCAGTAGCGATCAGTTGGCCGGAATGTTGTAGGGCTGAACAATGTCGACTTTGCCGTTGACAAAGGTGACCTCAACAACCGGCGCATTGAGGTAATCGCGCGCCACATCGCCACACCAGGTGTAGCCGTCGGTGACTTCACCGGCTGCGGTGTAACTGGAATCTTTGCTGCCTTCGCCCAGGATCGCTTCGACTTGGGCGAGGTCCATGCCGGTCTTGACCTGCTCCAGGCTGGCCAGGGTGATCGTGCAATCACTTGTGCCGCTGCCTTGCTCGCCGCCTGGGCCGCCACAGGCCGTCAGCGCCGGGATTAACGCAGCGCAGTAGAGCATCCGGCGCAAGGTCATGGCTTTCGGGTTGATGCGCGGAAGCTACCACTGCCGCGGCAAGGCGGCAGTGACTGGGCAAATCTTTTTTCTCCGTGAAAAGGAAATAGGTGCCAGCTGTCTCGTGGCTAGACGCAAGGGTGTCAACTTGCTTAAAGAGGCGATGGATCCCGTCAGTGTCGGCCTGCTGGTCATGGGCATCTCGACCACCTCGGTGACCGAGGCCAATCGGATGGAGGCTGCTCAGCCCGTTCTCGATGAGGCCCATCTGATCAGCGTTGAGAAGCCTGCTGAACAGAAAGACGCCCCTTCGTACTTCAAGGTCAACGCCGTCTCCTGGTGAAGACTTAATCCTGTTCCCTCGATAGCTCGGGCAGCAGGCTCTCCTTGCGCCAGAGCAGATCGCTGGGTGCAGCCAGCAGCGCCTGGTGCCCGCCTTGGCGGAACCATGATTCGCTTTGCGGTTGCAAGGTGATGCCGCCCAGGCCCCATTGCTGCAGATAGGCCTCTTGAACCACAGGCTCAGCGGCGTTGGGTTGCTGCCAGTGCACGAGCGCCAGGGTGATCGGCTGCACGGTGTAGATCGCCAAGCGACGCGGCTCTTGCTCCACCAGGCAGGGTTCGATGCGTTCCTCGGTCTTCTCCTGTTGCACGTAAAGACGGAGCGGCCCCTGGGGCTCGCGGCCATCGAGGCAATACTTGTTGAGATAAAGCTGGCGGGCTTTGCGAAACAGGGCCGATGGGGCTCGCTCCATCAATGCGGCGTAGGCCTGCTGCAAACGATCTGAGCTCACCGGCGGTTGGTTGCTGACATCCATGCTCGGTCTCTTAAGGGAGTGGTAGCCCGCCTGGGAGGGGATTGACCTTCACATCCAACTTGCCCTGGATCTGTTTGACGGTGACGGCACCTGTGACATCAAACGGCTCGTTTTGGGTCACGGGAACAGCCTGCCCGAAGCTGCCCACATCAATGGGTTGGTCGAAGCTGTTCACCTCAACGGCAACGCTTTTCTCAACGCTGACCTCGCCACTGACGGGCAATGGCTCTGACGCGGAGACTTTTACGACGGGCAGATCGATGTGCCGTACGGTGACGCCACCAACCAGGCGCACTGGGAAGGGTTTTTGCTGCGGTAAGGCAACGGGTAACGGCTGCTTGAGAATCTGAATCGCAGCAACAGCAATGGCCCAGGCGGCCAGCACGATGGCAGCTGGCCAGCGGCTCGCCATGGCCAGCACAAACCAGCGGGGCTCAGGGGAGGAGGTCATCAACTCAGCTGCGCAAAATCACGGCCACCATCACCCCACCCACCAGGAGATAAACAACGCCGATCACGGCGCGCCAACCGGCTTTGCTGCGCAGGTCAAATGGATTGGGGGCATCAGCCATGGGCGCACTGTATGGAGATCAACCAGCCTTGACGAGCAAAGCTGTGGCAATGGCCACAGTTGTTTGCGGACTGAGCCCTTAGACCATGAATCCCTCTCCGAAGAGTCTGTGTCGAGCTTGATTTCGGTTGTGATCCTGGTAGGCCTCATTCGCGTCCTCAATACCCGCTTCAGCTCAGCGCGCTTGGGTTGATTGGCGGTTGAGGTCTTGGCGGTTGTGTTTCCTGCTCCAGCAAGGCCAGCACCATCAGCACTGGTGGTATCAGCAGGGCAATCAAGGCCAATCCGGCCCCCAGCTGCAGGCCTGCCTGCGCTTTGCGGCTGCGCCCGCCGCTGAGTTCTTCGTCCTCCTCTCGCCAGTCTTGGGGCTCAGGCATTGACGCTGCTGCCGCTGGTATGGATCGTACGGGGGTTCTTTGCTGCGGGGGTTCGTGCGGCTGCTGTTTACAGCTCCTCTGTGGTCGCTGTTGATCACGGCGGTCGCCGTGGCGGCGCCATTGAAGGTGGGTGTCAGCGGCGAAGCCCCATTTGTTGAGCGCTCAGGCGACAAATTCGGCGGCATCAGCTTGACGATCTGGCGCGAGATCGCAGGGATCAACAACCTCGACTACCAGTTGGTGCCGCAACCCAATGCGCAAGCCAACCTTGATGCTCTGGCGGCCGGAGCGTTGGATGTGGCCATTGGCCCCATCACGATCACCCCGCAGCGGGTTGCCCAGCCTGGATTTGATTTCACCCAGCCCTACTTCTACGCCGAAGAAGCTGTGTTGGTGCTTCGCGAGCGCGCCAACCTGCTGGTGCGGCTGCGGCCACTGGTTGGGGTGGCGGCGCTGAGTTCCGTAGGGGTGTTGCTGCTGTCCCTCTTTGCGGTCGGCAATTTGATTTGGCTTGCCGAGCGACGCTCCAATCATTCGCAATTCCCGCGCCAATACCTCCATGGCCTTGGCAACGCCATGTGGTTTGCCCTGGTGACGCTCACCACCGTTGGTTATGGCGATCGCGCTCCGGTCTCCAAGACCGGGCGCGCCATCACCGCGGTTTGGATGGTGGTGTCACTCATCGCCGTGTCTTCGATTACCGCTGGCTTGGCTTCAGCATTCACTGTTGCGTTGGCTCGCAACAGCACAGCCCCGATCACCAATCCAACTCAGCTGCGCGGCGCTGTGATTGCCGTGGTTCGCGGCACCACCAGTGAGCTATGGGCCGATCGCATGGGGGCCAAGCCCGTGGCGACTGACAACCTCAAGCAAGCGATCGATTTGGTGCAGCAGAAACGGGCTGAAGGGGTGATCTATGACCGCCCGGCCCTGCGCTATTTCATCGCTCAAAACCCCAAAACCGATCTTCAGCTGGCGCCGTTTGATCTAGCGAGCCAGACCTATGGCTTTGCGGTGCGTTCAGGCAGCCCCTTGCGCAAGCCCATCAACGTCACTGTGATGTCGATGCACCGGGCCGGTGAAATCAGCGACATCGTTGATCGGGCGCTGCCTTGAGCGGCTGATGGTGCCAGTGAGCCAATAGCTCACCCGTTCCGGGTGCTCAGCCAAAAAGCGATCGACAGCTTGTTGCGGTGAGCTCTCTTGGGCTTCAAGCATCACGGCGGCAAGCTCATCTTCCGAGAGTTCAAAACGGCTCAAAAAAGCGGCAATCTCTGGATAACGGCGATCAAAGCCTTGGCGTGCAACGGCATGAATGCGCTCAGTGCCTCCATAAATGCCCAGGGGATCCTCGAGGAAACGCAGCCGATGACGGGCAAACATCCAATGGGGAGTCCAGCTCGCTGCGACGGTCCAGCGTTCCTCCTTGATGGCCTGCGATAGCACGGCCGCCATGGCGGAGCTATTGGCTGCAACCAGTTGCATGTCGTTGAGCTGATAAGCCTCAAGGGCCTCCTCGCTGGCTTGGTTCAGCCCTGAGCCAGGATCAATGCCCTGGATGCGATTGCCGAATCGCGCTGCGATCTCTGGATTGGCGAGATCGCTAACGCTGCCGACCTCGCTTTCAGGCACGTAGTCCGGCACCACCAGGCCGAGCCGGCCGGTGTACATCGGCCCGAGATCCTGCACCTGATCGCGGGTTCTCTGCCAATACTCCTTGTGGGTGCGCGGCAGCCAGGCCATCAGCATGAGATCGAGGTCGCCCCGTGCCACGGATTGAAACTGGATGCCGATGTCGGCCATCACCCGTTCCACTGGAACATCGAAATGCTCTTGGATCAGGGTTTGAGCCATCAGGCTGATCAATTCCGCATCCGCCCAAGCCGTCCACCCCAGCCGAATCATCTCGCTGCCCGTTGCGCCCTCTGGGCCGCTATTGGCGATGGTGCCTCGATTAATGGGGCCGTTCTGGCTGGCGCTCAGCTGGATCATGCTCAGCACCGAAGCGCTCGCGAGAGCTAATCCACCCATCAGCAAGCCCCGCCGGCGCCAGCGATCCCAGTGGTTCATGGTCGTTGCGGAGCCTTCACGAGGCTTTGGCTGAGCCGATCGAGAATGATCGCGAGAATCACCACGGCCAAGCCTCCTTCAAAGCCAAGCCCCACATTCAGCTGCTGAATACCCCGCAGGACCACATCTCCCAAACCCCCTCCTCCAATCATCGAGGTGATCACCACCATCGAGAGCGACAACATGATCGTTTGATTGACCCCGGCCATCAAGGTGGGCAAGGCGCTCGGCAATTCCACCTTGAGCAGCAACTGCCAAGAGCTGCAGCCAAATGCTTGTCCTGCCTCCAGAAGATCTTGGGGCACTTGTTTGAGGCCAAGCACCGTGAGGCGAACCACAGGAGGCATGGCAAAGATCAATGTGGCAATGATGGCGGGCACCTGCCCTGTGCTGAAAAACATCACTGCGGGAATGAGATAAACGAAGGCGGGCATCGTTTGCATCAAATCCAGCACCGGCCGGGTCAATCTCCACACCAATCTCTGACGCGCGGCCAGGATTCCGATCGGCAATCCCAAGGCCAACGCCAACAGGGAGGCGGAGATCACCAAAGCCAATGTGGCCAGCATCGGTGACCACAACCCCATCCATAAGACCAGGTTCAGCCCTAGCAGGCAGAACAGGGCAAAACCGCCGCTGATGCGCCAAAGCCCGAATGCTGCGACGGCAACAGCAAAGAGCCAAGGCGGTGGAGCGGCCAAAACCCCATTCACCCCCTGCTGCAGCCCATCCACCAGCTGCCGGATCAGGGCAAAGGCGCCACCCCCGTTGTCCAGCAACCAGCTCACGAGCCAATCGGCACCGCTCCCCACGGGGCCAACTTGTGACAGCACGGCACTCATGGCTTCACCATCGCCCGCAAAAGCCCTTGCGAATCCAGCGTGCCAATCACAGTCCCCTGCGCGTCTTCCACGGCCAAGGGGGCCTGCGTTTGAGCAACGACGTCGATCGCTTCGCGCAGCAGGGTGCTCGATGGAAGCCGTTGCAGGGATTGGGATGAAGCGCCGCTGATCGGTTGGAGCTCCAGGTCAGCCAGGCAGAGCACACCGGTTGGGTCAACGCTGTTGAAAAAGCGACGCACTTGCTCGCTGGCAGGACGACACAGCAGTTCTCTGGGGCTACCGCACTGCAGTAGAGAACCGCTGTGCATCAAGGCCACACGGTCTCCCACATGCACCGCCTCATCGAGGTCATGAGTGATGAAAATCACGGTGCGCCGCTGTTGTTGTTGAAGCTCCAGCAGCAGGTCTTGCATCTCCCGGCGGATTAATGGATCGAGGGCTGAGAAAGCTTCATCCATCAGCAGGATGGGGGGATCGAGTGCCAAGGCGCGTGCCAGGCCAACCCGCTGTTGCATACCCCCGGAGAGTTCATGGGGGCGTTTCTGCAAAGCCTCCCCTAAGCCCACACGTTCGAGGGCCAAGCGAGCCCGTTCGCGGCGTTGGCTTGCGCTCACGCCTGCAATTTCCAGCCCAAAACAGGCATTTTCGAGGGCTGTTCGATTCGGGAACAGCGCAAACGACTGGAAGACCATGGCCATTTGGCTGCGTCTGAGCTCGCGCAGCTCTTGCCCGCTGAGTTGTGACAGCCATTGCCCGTCGACTTGAACATCGCCCTGGCTGGGGTGGATGAGGCCATTGAGCATGCGCAGCAACGTTGACTTGCCCGAGCCAGAGAGCCCCATGACGACAAAAATCTCGCCACGGTTGATCTCCAAGCTGACGCCGCGAACGGCTGGCTGCGCCCCAAACGACTTCGAAAGATTTTCGACGCGCAACAGAGGCATTAGACGTTTCTGTAGAAACACAACCTAGGGGGAGGTCGATGCTGACAATCCCTTTTGTTCTTTTTAGTGTTCAAGAGGGCAATTGGTTTTGCTTTTTTTAAAGCGAGGACCAGTTGCCTGAAACCCCGCTTAACTGACGAGCATTAACGTGCTTTTGTTGTTTTTAAGTGGTTTCATTTTCTTGAATTTGGTATGACTTTTGTTCGCGATTCCAAGTTCTCTAGCACTGATGATGCTCAGCGATTTGGTGATCTTCCTGAAACAGTTCGTGAAACAGATCACTATCAGCAGGAATACATTGAGCAGTTTGCTGATCGTTGGGATCGCTTAATCGATTGGCAGGCAAGGGCGAAAGCCGAAGGCGACTTCTTTGTTCGCCTGCTACGCGAACATGGGGCCAAAAGGGTGCTGGATGTGGCCACCGGCACTGGCTTTCATTCCATCCGTTTGCTGCAGGAAGGGTTTGATGTTGTGAGCGCCGACGGCAGTCCAAACATGTTGGCCCGAGCCTTTAAAAACGCTCGGGATCAAGGCTTGTTGCTGCGCACTGCTCAAGCCGACTGGCGCTTTTTAAACCGCGATATCCATGGCCAATACGACGCTGTGATTTGTCTGGGTAATTCCTTTACCCATCTGTTCCGTGAGCGTGATCGCCGCAAGTCTTTGGCTGAGTATTACGCCGTGCTCAAGCACAATGGGCTGCTCATCCTTGATCATCGCAATTACGACCGCCTGCTTGAGGGCGGCTCAGCTGTCGGTAATGGCAAGGCCACGGTGTACTGCGGCAGCGATGTTGAGGTGGGGCCTGAGCATGTTGATGATGGGTTGGCGAGGTTCCGTTATTCCTTCAGCGATGGCAGTACCTATCACCTCAACATGTTCCCCTTGCGTTATGACTACGTGCGCCGGTTGATGGGAGAAGTGGGCTTCCAGACCATTAACAGCTATGGCGATTACGAGCACAGCCATAACAACCCAGACTTTTATGTTCATGTGGCGCAAAAGGCCTACCGCTTCGACGACGAACCACCCCAGATTTGAGCCTGCCGCTGTGAGTCTTCCGAATACCTCCGCTGCGGCGACTGTGGCCGCCGATTACTACGACAGCGCGGATGCTGATCATTTTTATGCCGAGGTCTGGGGCGGGGAGGATATCCATATCGGCTTATACGACAACCCCACCGAGGCCATCGCAACGGCCAGTCGACGCACTGTTTCAGCGTTGCTGGAGTTGGCTGGCCCCGTTCCGGCTGGTGGCTGTGTTGTGGATTTGGGTTCGGGCTATGGCGGTGCCTCGCGTTTGCTGGCGGCGACCTATGGGGTGCAGGTTCAGGCGATCAACATTTCTGCCGTCGAGAACCAACGCCATCGCCAGCTCAACGTCGAGGCGGGCCTCGCTGATCGCATCACGGTTCACGATGCGTCGTTTGAGTCGGTTCCCTTGGCCGATGGCTGCGCTGATTTGATCTGGAGCCAAGATGCCATTCTCCACTCTGGTCATCGGGCGCGCGTTCTTGAAGAGGTGGCCAGGCTGTTAAAGCCAGGCGGCATTTTTGTGCTCACCGACCCCATGGCTGCTGATGGGGTGGCCATGGATTTGCTGCAGCCGATTCTCGATCGCATTCATCTTCCAGATTTGGCCTCTCCGCAGCGTTACTTGCAGTGGGCTGAGGCGGTGGGTTTGGTTCGCGAGGTCTGGCAAGACAAGACGCCGATGCTGGTGCGCCATTACGACCGTGTGCGCCAGGAACTACGGCATCGACATGATGATCTGGTGGGCCGCATCAGCGCTGGTTACCTCAGTCGGATGGATGCTGGCCTTGGTCACTGGGTCGAAGGTGGTGAAGCGGGTCGGTTGAGTTGGGGGCTCATGCGCTTTGTTAAAGCGGACGGCGGGGAAGCCCGCGCGTGAGCGGAAGCCCCAACAAGGCAGCCACCAGAACATGGCCCAGGCCAAGCCGCAGGGCCTGCAACTTGCTGCTGGTGTAGTCCTCTGAGATGAGCTGAATTTGGTCGTTGGGCACACCGGCCTGCTGCAAATGGCTGGCCAGCAGTTCTGGCGTTACCACTTGAATTCCCTTCTTTTGGGCCGCTTCAGTGGCCTGCTTGAGCACTGGATTGATCAAAGGATTGTTGTTCACCGTGGTGGTGAGCTGATTGCCGAGGGCAATGAACAGGGCTGTACCAGCGATGGCAACACCAAGAGAGGCCCCCAGGTTTTGCGCTGTGCCTTGCATGCCACCGATTTCGGTGCTGCGGCTTTGATCGGCTGATGAGAGGTTGACGTTGCCGATTTGGGAGATGGCCAGACCGATGCCAATGCCGATCGAGGCCATGGCCAAGCTGAACAGCATGCTGTCGGCTTGGGGGCGGATGGCGCTGATCATCAACACCAGCCCCCCGCAGGCGATCAAAAGGCCCGCGCGGATCAATTGCCGCGGGGAACGACGGCGGGCTAGCCGTGAGCCAATCAGGGCTACCAAAAACAGGCACACCGACATCGGCAGCATGCGAATCCCCGACTCCAGCGCGTTGAGCTCGAGCACGGTTTGTAGATACAGCGGGATCACAAAGAACGTTCCCGCGACGATGAAATAGAGCACCAGTTGCGAGGCCAAGCCTGCGCGCAGGCTGGCCAGGCTCAGCAGATCCAGTCCCACCAAGGGGGCGCCGCCATGGGTTTGCAAGTGCTCCTGCCAACTGAAGAAGCCCCAGGCCACCAGGGCTCCCACCACCACCATCGGCATCGTTGGTGAGAACCCCCAGAGCGTGAACGGTGGATTGATCGGTTGAATTAAGCCCCAGGTGCTGGCGGAGACCAAAGCCAGCACGATCAGCCCCATCGACAGCGCTGAAAGCAGAACGCCAAGCCAATCAAATCTCCCTTGAACCGCCGTTGGGCGTTGGTCAACGATGCGCCGGTGCAAGGGCAGCACCAACAGCAAGATGATGAGCGTCTCAAACCCAAACACCCAGCGCCAGGAGAGGTAGGTGGTCATCCAGCCGCCAATCAGGGGGCCTGCGGCTGAAGCCGCTCCAGCAATGCCGCCGAGAACGCCATAGGCCATGGCCCGCTCACGGCCGCTGTAATTCACGGCCGCCAGGGCAGCGATGGCAGGCACCACCAGGGCAGCCCCTAAACCCTCCACCAACGACCAGCCGATAAACAGGGCTGCAAAGCCAGGGGCGAAGGCGGTGGTTAATGAGCCGATGGCATAGATGACATTGCCAATCACAAAGGTGCGCCGCAGTCCAAGGCGCGTGCCAAGGCCAGCGCCAGCCAGCATCAACGCCGCCATCGTCAGCGTGAAGGTGGCGATGGCCAGCTGCATGTTGCTGGTGGTTGTGCCCAGATCACCCACCACCTCAGTGATGGAGACGTTCATCACCGTGCCATCGAGCACCATGACGAATTGAGTGAGCCCCAGCACCAGGATTGGGAGCCACTTCTTCATGGGAGGCTCAACGGCGGCTTCTTTGTCATAAACGCTGCAAGGGGAGCCGGCAGCTTTCGGGGGTGAACCACAGCGCGGTGATCAAGGTGATCGCTCCAGCGAAGGCAACCCAGTAGCCAGGCAGCAGCGGATTGCCACTGCTGCTCACCAGCCAGCTGGCGATCAGTGGGGTGGTGCCACCGAAGTACCCCTCAGCGACATTGAACGCCAAGGCCAAACCTGTGCAGCGCACCGCTTGCGGCATCAACTCGACATTGGCTGGGTTTTTGGCTCCGGCCAACAGGGCCACCGCCAGCATCAGCAGCATTTCGCCCCGGCTGATCCATGTGGGATTGCCGCTGTGCAGCAGCTCAAAAATCGGCAGGCCAGCGAGCAGCAGCAGCAGGGAGCCAGCGATAATTAGCGGCTTGCGTCCCAGCCGATCCGAGACCCAGGCGGCGATGGGGTAAAAGATCAGCAGCAATCCCATCACGCGGGTGTTGAGGGCCAGCGCAACGCTTTCGCTTTGCCCTGCTTCGCTTTGGATGTAGGTGATGACGTAGACAAAGGCCGTGTAGAAGGCAACGCTGCTAGCGACATTGAGCAGCAGAACCCGCAGCACGGCGCCGCTGTGGTGAGCCAAGGCCTGCACGGGGCGGGAACCAGCCGCCGGAGGCGTTTCACTATTCAGCCCCCGCCGCAGAACGAAGCCGGTGAGCGCCACCATCAGACCCAAGGCAAAGGGCAGACGCCAGCCCCAGCTGTGCATTTGTGCAGCGCTCAGGCTGCTTGAGAGCAGCGTCCCAGCAGCTGAGCCCAGCAGCATGCCCAACACCGATCCCCACAGTCCCCAGATGGTGACCAGGCCGCGGCGATTGGCCGGGGCATGCTCAGCCAGAAACACGATCGAGGTGGTGTATTCCCCGCCCGCAGAGAGTCCTTGGAGGATGCGAAGCAACACCAGGGCGACCGGTGCCCATAGGCCCACCTGCTGGTAGGTGGGCAGGATCGCCATCAATACCGTGGCTAGCGCCATGGCCATCACCGAGAGGGTGAGGGCTTGGCGGCGGCCAACCCGATCGCCGATGCGTCCAAGCACCACACCTCCGAGGGGGCGCACCAGAAAGCCAGCGGCAAAGGCCCCAAAGGCGGCAATCAGCGAGGCGTTGGGATCACTGGACGGAAAGAACTGATCGCTAAAGATGCCAACGAAGTAGCCATAGAGGGCGAAGTCGTACCACTCCATGACGTTGCCAATCAGGCCAGCCAAGATCACCCGCCAGAGCGGTGGCTGTTGAGCTCCCATGGCGGCCTGCGTGCTTCAACTCACCAATAGGAATGAAGTCAGGGCCCTGCAAGGGTTCGCTAAGACAACGAGGTTTGCGACAGAGCGATGGCCCGTTGGACCGCTGATGCCATGGCTGATCAGGCCGGCCGGCTTGCCCTTGTCACAGGCGCCAATACGGGAATTGGTTATGAAGCTGCTCTGCAGCTGGCCCATAAGGGAGCTCAGGTGCTGCTGGGCTGCCGCGACGAGCAGCGGGCACAACAGGCCATCCAGCGCATCCAAGTCGAAGCCCCCAAGGGGGCAGTGGAGTGGCTGCCTTTGGATCTGGCGGATCTCGCTTCCGTTGCTGCTGCCGCCGCCCAGCTGCGTGCGGCCCATCAGCAGCTCGATCTGTTGATCTGCAATGCCGGTGTGATGGTGCCGCCGGCGGGGCGCACGGCCGATGGCTTTGAACTGCAATTCGGCATCAACCATCTGGGCCATTTCGCGCTGGTGCTGCAAGTGCTGCCTTTGCTGCAATCGGCAACGGCGGCGCGGGTTGTTGCGGTGTCCAGCGGTGCGGCCCTGTTTGGCCGCATGGTGTTTGACGATTTGAATTTCGAGCGCCGGGGTTACCAGCCATGGGCTGCCTACGGGCAGAGCAAGTTGGCCAACTTGCTTTTCATTCAGGCCCTGGCGCGCCGCCTGAAACGGGCCGGCTCATCGGTGGTGGCTTGCGCTGCTCACCCGGGAGTGACGGCAACGGAGTTGCAACGCCATAGCCCCAACATGCAAAACATGCCCGCTTGGTTGGCGATGCCAGCCCCCCAGGGTGCCCTGCCCAGCCTGCGCGCCGCCACTGATCCCGCTGTGGAGCCCTTGGACTATTTCGGCCCCGATGGCCTGTTGCAAATGCGCGGCTACCCCAAGCGGGTCCCATGGCCCAGCGGCGCCAAACACCAAGCGATCGCCGATCAGCTGTGGGAGCAGAGCCTGCGCAGTTGTGATCTGGCAGACCCGCTGGTTATGGCTACACCGTGAGCATGGGCAACCACCTGAACAGTGCAGCCATTGCGTTGCTGGCCTTGGCGGTGATTTTTTTGGCGATTAAAGAGCCCAAGTGCGATCCGCCTCAGGGCAATGGCACGGCAGCCGCTCCGGCGGCTCCGGCCGCCCCAGCGCAGCAGCGCCCACCGCGGGAGTTGCGCAAGTTTTAGGCCCAAAAAAAAGCCCCGGCTGGGCCGGGGCTGGATGGATCAAGCAGCGCCGTGTTGCTGGCGGGCCAGCAACACTTGTGCTTGGTGCAGAGCCTGCTGTTTGGTGGCCTGCTTGCGGACGAGATGGAGGATGTTCATCACTCTCTTGACAGCGCTCCAGCCCCCGTTGCCTGACCGGAATCGAGCTGCATCCCCTTAGGGATCAACGTGGGAAAAGAATAGCAGTTTTTGGTAGCGACCGCTACGGTTTGCGGCCGAAAAATTGCACCACGGCGCTAGGCCCCTGATGGGCGCTGCCTTCAGCGATCTCCCGTTCGACCTCTTGCAGGATCAAGGGTTTCAAGGCTGCGAGCTCGTGCTGCAGCTGGGCTGCATCGATCAACAGCTCCCGCCGCGTTGGCCCGCCGCTGCTGAATCCCAGCTGCTTGGGGCTATAGGCCTCGATCAGCAGGTGTCCCCCTGGCCGCAAGGCTTCAACGGCCCGTTGCAGCACCGTGGCCCTTAGCTCGGGCTCCAGGTGCATCCAGATCGCTGCGATCAGATCAAGGCTGGCTGGTTCGGGATGAAACGCGGCTAGATCGCAGCAGAGGGTGTGGATGTTGACGCTCCGTCGCTGCGCCAGTTCCTCGGCTTTGCCTAGCCCCACCGGGCTGATGTCTTGGGCGCAGACCTGGTGCCCAAGCTCGGCGAGAAACACCGCATTGCGGCCTTCTCCTTCAGCCAAGCAAAGGGCTTGGCCAGCTTTGAGTCCAAAGGCGTGCTCCTTGAGGAAATCGTTGGGCTGCTCTCCATAGACAAAGCCAGTGCTGGCAAAACGCTGATCCCAATAGCCCTTGGGGCCAAAGCCAGTGCTCATGCCTTGCTGGGAAACCCGGCTGCCGGTGAGCGTTCCACAGCGGCGGCTGTGGCCGGTCCCCACAGTCCGTCTTCGACCAGTGGAGCTGTGGGGTTGTGCTCATTCCAGAGCTGCTGAAAGGCCAGCACCTGAGCGCCCCCAAGGTCGACACCCCCAGCTGCGTAGTCAAAGTGCATAGGGTCCCAGGCTCCGAGCCATTGCCAGCCGTGCCGCTCGAGATAGGGGCGCCAGCTGCTGGCATCTTCGATGTCAATGGCGAGGCCGCTGTTGTGGTTGCTGAACGGGGGAGGTGCTGCCGCCTGAATGCCGCATTCACTGCGCTGCGCTTGTTGGTGAATCAGGTGCTGTTGCATCGGCGTGCGCAGGGCGCTGTTGATCACCAACGGTTCGCCGCGCTCTTCAACCGCCGCGATCAGAGCCTTGGCGGCCTGGGGTTGCAGCCAGGCGTTGTTGTGGGCGCCCTCCAGTTGGATCAGAGGGTGCGCAACGGCCACCAAGGCGCCCTGCGTTTCAAGGCGATCCAATACTTGCTGAGAGAGTCCGGCGATGGCTCCGGTGTCGCAGGTGCTGCGGGTGCTTGCCACGCTGGCTGGCTGACCGCGGCGAATGGTGTCGCTGAAGCGATTCAGCCCATGCTGCCCTCCATTCACCAGGCGTCTGGCGGCTGCCAAGTTGTCACTGGCCAGGGCATGGCGTAAGGGTGCTTCACGCTCTTTGAGAAATCAAGCCAGCAGGTGTGCAGCCACTTCTGGCTCGTTGGCTAGGTCTGGGCGCTTCAGCAGATCAACGCCAATTTGCTCGCCGTAGCGGGCGTAGTTATCGCGTCCGGTGAGCTGCACAAAGCCCCGGCCGCGAAAGGCTTCACCATCGCCAGAGCCGAGGTTGCCCAAATCCCGGCGTTCGTCGTAAAACCCGTAGGGATGGCCTCCTGGAGCGGTGTTCCATGCCGAGGGGTGCTCATCAATCGGTTCAAAGCCTTCGCTTTCGGCTCGGATCGTGGCCAACGCCAGCAAGGCCATGGCGCGATCTCCGATGCTCTCCTCGGCAAGGGCTGAGCTGATGTAGGGCCAATAGCGCGCAATGTTGCTGCGGGGTGTGGCGGCTGGGAACAGCGCGCTGACCTCCTCAGGCGTCAATGGTTGTTGGGCCTGCGCCATGGTGCAGTGATCGACCTATCTGGTGTAGCCATGGCCTCGCCTTTGCCACCTTGGCGGCCGTTGATTCGCGCGGCTCAACAGCGGGAGGGGCGCTCCCCTGCCGCCCGCTGGTTGCAGCTGGCGACTGTGGCCCTCGATGGCACGCCGCGGGTGAGAACCCTGGTGTTTCGCGGTTGGGGTGGGCCTTATCAATTGGATCTGTTGACCGATGCGCGCAGTGCCAAGGCGCCGGAGCTGGAGAGGCAGCCGGCCTTTGAAATCTGTTGGCTGATGCCAAAGGCCAAGCAGCAATTCCGGTTGCGGGGGCTCTGGCAACCCAGCGCAGTTGACGCAGCTCCAGAGAGGCAGCGCCATTGGCAACAACTCAGCCCGGCTGGGCGTGCCCTATGGGCCTGGCCGGCTCCTGGGCGCCCGTGGCAGCCCAGTGATCAGTTTGAGGAGGAGCTATCGGCTGAAGCAGAGATCCCAGAACATTTCCAGTTGTTGCGCCTTCAGGTTGAGCGAGTGGAGCAGCTGGACCTAGGCCAGCACCCGCATCTGAGGCAGTCATGGCGTCGCGATGAGCAATGGAGTGCATTGCGGCTGCGGCCCTGAGCCCCTAAATTTTCGACACTGTCAGAGAACGCTGACATGGATTCCATCCGTCACGACGACACCAGCCTCAAGTGGGCTGCCGATGGGGAGCTCTCCCCCGTTGACCAACAGCGGATTTTGGCGCGGCTCAGTGCCCAGGACCCCACCGCCCAAGGCCTGTTGCAGTGCTCCACCGAGGATCAGGCTGGAGGCAGTCCTTCGATCAGCTGAATGGCTCCGCAAGCCGTCCTCCTGCAGGCCCATGAGGAGATGCAGGTGCTCACCCGTGGTGAGGGTTTCCAGCGCATTGATCCAGAGCTGAATCAGTGGATTGCTGCCACTGGCATCGGTGTGGGCGTGCTGCACCTCACCTGCTTGCACACCAGTGCGTCGTTAACGATCAACGAAAACGCCGATCCCCGCGTGTTGGAGGATCTGGCGGCTTGGATGCGTCGCGTCGCCCCTCAGATCGGGGTGAATTCCCTGGGGGAGCGGGAGGGGTATCACCGCTACCGCCATGACGATGAAGGCGCTGACGACATGCCGGCCCACATCAGAACAGCACTGACATCCCAAACCTTGAGCCTGAGTGTGGTCGGCGGGCGCCTACAACTCGGCATCTGGCAGGCCGTGTATCTGTGTGAATGGCGCGGGCAGGGATCATCCCGCCGCATTGCCCTGCATCTGTTGGGCTCGTAGGGCGCATGCCTCACTCCATTAGCGGATTGTCTGGTGCTTGGAGAGGCAACTCCTTTGGGCTGACATTGCCGGTGTCAGCAGCGCGCTCCACCAGGCTGAGGCCGACGATCAGCGCGTTTGCGTGAGTTGGCGACAACCCCTGCGCTGGATTGGAGCTCAAAACGGCATCAGCAATCCAGGGGTTACCCCCGGTTCATCGCCAAAGTCCCAACCGTCGGGTCCGGCGGGCTCGGCCATGTCGGCCTCGCTGGGCACTGGACCAGCCGTGGGCTGCACGCCATCAAGGCAGCTCATCGGCGCGTCGAAGCCGAAGTCTTCGCAGTTCACCAAATCAGGTTGCGCCAACACGCTGGCCGGGCTGGCCAGCAGGAGTGAGGCCATGACGACGAGAGGTATGCGCATGCCGACAAAACTTCTTGCCTCATGGTGGCTATCGATGGCGCGCTTGGAAGCGCATGCGGGAGTTACCAGCGCACGCGGATCTTTCCACCATTGGGGCCTTCGAAGCTCACGCTGCCATCGGCTCGGCCAGGACGGTATTCAGGCCCCCAATTGATTGGGCGGCGGCCACCCCACCAATCACCATTGCGGCGGCAGATGCCCTCGCCGGCGTAGTGATAGCCAATGGCACAAACCTGATGATCACGGCGTCCGTTCGGTTGGCAATAGCCCGCGCCCAGGGCTGCTCCGGTTTGAACCCAACGGGCATCGGGCCCGCAGTTCTGCGCAGCTTGCGTTGAATGGGGCATCAGGATGAGCGCGGATGCGCCCAGAAGCAGTGTCATCCAGTGGCGCATGGGGGGCTCCTGACAATCACAGCCTGACCGCGCCTCCTTCCGCTGTCAGCCTGGCTTGATCTCCCGTAGGTTTGGCGTCCTCGGATTCAACAGATGGCACCGGGCGCATCCAAAGCCATTGGCGCGATTCGCCGCGCCGGGATTTATGGGCTGTTGAGTTATTCAGGCTTGGTGCTGATCAATAACAGCGGCCTGGAGCTGAGCAACATGTGGGTGGCTTATTTGCCGATGTTTGTTGCTGTCTACGTGTTGACCCAGTGGGCTGATCGGCGTTGGTTGATGCGACAGCAACAGAACGATAAATCCCAATAAAAAGCACCCGCTGCTCACAGGTGCCAGTGCCCATGTTGAAGACCCGTTGCAACAGGCCTTACTTCTTCAGTTAGCGAGACAATCAGCCGCTGAAATGTGGCATCGACGACAAAACCGAACAATGGGGAGAAGTACAGACATTTCTACTCTTTTAGTTCGCATTGTTGTCGCCAGTTGCTCAGTCATCGGCAAGATCTGAGAACTCACTGAGAAGCCCCTGAAGCTTGCTGCTCCGGTATCCCAAAGAACGTTTTTCACATCGAAACGGTGCGAATTTCCACTGAGGTCCACAGCAAGCCCCGTGGGCTGAGGGGGGAATTCGTTCCGCCAACGCTCCCCCCGCAAAATTCAAAAGATGGCTTAAGCAGCCAAGAACCAAGCTCTGCACTGAATAGTCTTCATTCAGACAGGCTCCTTTGATGCGGTTTGTTCCGTTGGCTTTGCTGTTGAGCTTGTCGCCATCGCCGTTATTGGCTCACGACGGCCATGGTGCTGCTGATTTGGGCGTCACGGTGGAGGAGCTGGCCAATGCAAGCCAGCAATGGGACGGGCAGCCCTTGCCCTCGTATCCCCGTGGGCAGCCTCAGGTGAAAGTGCTGCGCATTGGTATCCCAGCCGGTGTGGTGCTGCCTTGGCACACGCACCCCGTCATCAATGCAGCGGTGATCCTGCGCGGCACCTTGGCGCTCAACCTCAAGGACGGCACCACCCGCGTGTTTCAGCCAGGTGAGGCCATTGTTGAGGTGATCGACACGGTGCATACCGGCCAGGCCATTGGCGCTGACGATGTCGAGGTGGTGGTGTTCTACGCCGGGGTGGAGGGTGTGCCCACCACCGTGTTGCATCAGCCTGCAGGGCAACCATGAGCCAGCCCTGGCCCGTGGCTCTGGTGCAGTTCCAGGTGAGCCCTGAGCCACAGGTCAATCGACAACAGGTGCGCCATTGGCTCGAGCAGGCGATGACTCAGGCGGGGACGCCTCGTACGCCCAAGTTGTTGATGCTGCCTGAAGTGTGGAATTCGCCCTATCAGGCGGAGCGCTTCGCCGAGTTTGCCGAGCCCATTCCAGAGCTTGGTGCTGATCTGCGCGATGGGCCCTCAGAGTCCCTCAAGCTGGTGGCCGACTTTGCTGTCAGCCATCGGGTCAGCGTGATCGCTGGCTCGATTCCGGAATGCAGCAGTGATCGGCGCATTTTCAATACAGCCACAGTGATCAGCCCCGCTGGCTGTTTGCTGGCCAAGCACCGCAAGATGCATCTATTTGATGTGGATATTCCCGGTGGAATCCACTTCCATGAGTCAGACAGCCTGACGGCGGGCGATCAGATCACCGTTCTCTCGGGTGTGGGCGATCCCCTGAACAGTGGTGCTGCAACCCCGCCCAATCTTGGCCTGCAAATCTGCTACGACATTCGATTTCCGGAGTTGGCGCTGCTGATGCAGCAGCAGCTGAGCTGTGATGTGATCGCTTGCCCGGCGGGTTTCAGCACCACCACGGGGCCATTGCATTGGCATCTGGTGATGCGAGCGCGCGCCGTTGATACCCAGTGTTTTGTGCTGGCCTGCTGCAGCGCCAGGCCCCCGCAGGATTCGAGTGATTACCCCAGTTATGGTCACTCGCTGGTGGTGGATCCCTGGGGCCACATCCTGGCGGAGGCGGGCATCGGTGAGGAGGTAGTCCACGCCGAGCTGGATCTCGATCAAATCACGGCAGCTCGGGCTGCCATTCCCACCTCTCGGCAACGGCGAGGGGATGTCTACCGCCTTGAGCCATCAGCATGACGATTCCTCCCCAGCTGGTGGCCACGGCCCGTTGTCTCTGGTGGTGGCAATGGCAACGCCTGATGGATGGCTTGGCTCAGGCTGATGCGGAGGGCAACTATCAGCGCCGGCCATCTCAGTTCGCTGGACGCCCACTCGAGCCATTGCTGCAGCAGTGCACCACAACCGTTCAACGTCCGCTGTTGATCATTGGCCGCAGCTGTCCTTGGGCCCATCGCACCCGCCTGGTGCATCAGCTCTGTGGCCTGGCTGATGCCGTGGCTCTGGTGTTGGTGGAGCCCGATCCCCAGGCTGGGCGCTGGGTCTTTCCTGAGCCGCTGTTGGGCTGCCGCAGCTTGCAGGAGCTCTATCGCTTGGCTGGGGCCAACCCGCAGCAGCGCGCCACGGTGCCGCTGTTGCTCGATCCAGGCAGCGAATCGCTCTCACCGGTGATCCTCAGCAATGAGAGTGCGGAGTTGGTGCAGCTGCTCAACCGCTGGCCCGGCTCAGCGATGGATTTGGAACCGAAGCCTCTGCTGGAGGCTATTGAGCAGTGGTCGCAGCAGTTGCAGCATTCCCTTAACGACGGCGTCTATCGCTGCGGGTTTGCCCGCACCCAACCCGCCTATGGGCGGGCTGAGGCCGCGCTTTTTGCGGCCCTCCAAGCCCTGGAGGAGAGCCTGTCGGCCCATGGGCCATGGCTGTGTGGCGCGCAACTGACGCTGGCGGATGTGCGCTTGTTTCCCACCTTGATCCGTTGGGAGCAGGTGTATGCCCCGCTGTTTGGCTGTAGCCGTCAGCCGCTGTGGAGTTTCCCGGCGCTGTGGCAGTGGCGGGCCCGTTTCCTGGATTTGCCGGGGGTGCTGGAGACCTGTGATCCGCTGGCATGGCGCACCGACTATTTCGGAGCGCTGTTCCCCCTGCGGCCCTCTGCTCTGGTGCCGGCTGGACCGATGGATGGCGCCGCCTTGCAGCAGTTGGTGAGCTGGCCAATTCCCACCACAATGGAGACATGAGCGTCGCTCCGGTTGTCTACGAAGGTGTCTATGGCCCCTACACGGTGACGGGGGAGCATCGCCGTGAAGTGTTGGCCTATCGGTTGAGCTTGTTGTTGGTGGCGCTGGCCCAGGTGGCGTTGCTGGTGCAGTGGCGATGGCTCGGGCCGAGCTGGTGCTGGCCCTGGTTGCTGTTGATGGCTGCCGGTTTGGGCGGTGCCCTGCGCTGGGTTCACATCTATTTAGTGCCATTGCACCGGACCTTGCAGCTGTTTTGGCTGCTCGGCTGTGCTGGTTTTGGGCTGTTGGCCTACCGCGCTGGTGCCGCGTCGATGCTGCCGCAGTTGGTGGATCAGCCGGTCTGGATTTGGTTGGTGGGCCCCTTCTTTGCCGCCTTGGCCGGCTTGGGATTTAAGGAGTTTTTCTGCTTCCAGCGCCCTGAGGCCATTGGCCTCACGCTGCTGCTGCCCCTGTTGCTGTTCGGCTGGTGGTTGGGGCTGTGGTCCGCGCCTGTGGCATCGGTGCTGCTGTCGGCCCAGTCGCTGCTGTTGATGGTGTTGGCGCTACGCAAATTCCCCATGCCCGAGGAGGCTGACCTGGGGGATTTGAGCGTGTTTGCCAAGCTGGCCGGTGAGCTGAGCTGACGCGCGCCTACAAAGAAACCCCCAGCGAGGCCGGGGGCTTCTTCGGAGCGTCCACGTGGCGAGGAGGCTCATGGCCGACGGGGGCTTCGTCGCCGGGTCCTTTGTCTTTTTAGTCATCCTGTTTCGGCTTGGATTCGCTTGATGACCGATTCCTCACATCTCGCTATAGAGCCTGATCAGCCCATGGCTTGGGCTGATCTCGAGGCCCTGGCGCCGCCCGCCAGTGATCGGGTGGAGGGCCCCACGAATGCCCAGGCCAGGTTGCGTTTGTTTGGCCGCAGCGAAGACGTGGTGCGGGTGGTGCTCTACCGCGACCATCACGCTTGGTGCCCCTATTGCCAAAAGGTGTGGCTGTGGCTCGAAGAGAAGCAGGTGCCGTATCGCATCGAGAAAGTCACGATGTTTTGCTACGGCGAGAAGGAAGCCTGGTTCAAACGTCTGGTGCCATCAGGGATGTTGCCCGCCTTGGCCATTGATGGACAGCTGATCACCGAAAGCGATCGCATTCTTCTGGTGTTGGAAGCGGCCTTTGGCCCCCTGGGGGTCCCCTTGGAGCATCCCCGCATGTTGGAGCTGCGCCAGCTGGAGCGGGATCTGTTTCGGGCGTGGTGCACCTGGCTTTGTTATCCCGGCGATGAAGCCCAAGGCCAGCAACTGTTTGAGGGCCAAATGCAGCGGGTGAGCCAGGCCCTCGAGCGCCATGACGGCCCCTGGTTTCTGGAGAGCTTCAGCAGCGCTGATCTGATCTTCGTTCCCTACGTGGAACGGATGAACAGCAGCCTTCTTTATTACAAGGGCTATGAGTTGCGGCGCCATTGGCCCGCCTTGGATCGCTGGTTTCAGGGCCTTGATGGCCGCAGCACCTACCGCGGCACCCGCAGCGATCACCACACCCATGCCCATGATTTGCCGCCGCAAATGGGCGGCTGCTATTCCAATCGCAGCCAACAAGCGGCCCTGTGGTCGCAGCGGATTGATCAAGGCCCCTGGCAGGGGCTCTCCGATGCCAGCGAAGCGGAGCAGAGCGGTGCAGCGGCTGAAGCTTTGGGCCGTGTGCTGCGGCACCGGGCGGTGCTGCTGCAGCAACACAAGGGATTGGATGACTTCAGCTTGCGCTGCGCTTTGAGCCGATTGACTCAGGGCACGGCCTGTCAACCAACCGCTGGTGCCGAGCGTGGCCTGCGCAGCTTGCGGGATCGGATCAGCGTTCCTCGCGATATGGGGGTTCATGCCGCCCGCTTGTTGCGGCAGGCCTTGGAGGACACCGCGTCATTGCAGGGCCCAGGCCAAGGACCGCCGATTCCGGTGCGGCACCGGAGAGATCAAGATCCGGCTCCGTTTCTCAAATGTCGTTGAGCAGAACCCTGGGATGGGTTGGGTCCAACGAGCTCAGCATGCGCAGGCTGGGACTGCGGTAGCTGGATTCGCGCAGGGCAGGCTTCTGACGGGCCTGCTGGTAGCGCTCGCAGCCGTCGGTGGGGGGAACGATTGGGGTGGACTGTTGGGCCATCCAAAGGAAGGACTCTCCACTCGTTATGACGTCCGCTAATCGGAACTGATGTGCCCAGCGCTACTTGATGGGCCCGGGTTTTGGGTTCTGGGGCTTGCAGAGTAAAGTCGCCCGGCATCCGGGTGGCTTCGCCGCCTGAAGTCACCCCATCCGAGGTACCCCATGGCGCTTGTTCCGCTTCGTCTGCTGCTCGACCATGCCGCTGAAAACGGTTATGGCATCCCGGCTTTCAACGTGAACAACCTGGAGCAAGTCCAGTCGATCATGGAGGCGGCCTACGAGACCGATAGCCCCGTCATCCTGCAGGCTTCCCGTGGTGCTCGCTCCTACGCCGGTGAAAACTTTCTGCGTCACCTGATCCTGGCGGCTGTCGAGACCTACCCCGACATCCCCGTGGTGATGCACCAAGACCACGGCAACAGCCCTTCCACCTGCTACGGCGCTGCTGCCAACGGTTTCACCTCCGTGATGATGGACGGCTCCCTGGAAGCTGACGCCAAGACCCCTGCTTCTTACGACTACAACGTTGCCGTCACCAAAGAGGTAGTGGATGTGGCCCACGCCATTGGCGTGAGTGTCGAGGGTGAGCTGGGTTGCCTGGGTTCTCTGGAAACCGGCAAGGGCGAAGCCGAAGACGGCCACGGTTTTGAGGGCGAGCTCTCCAAGGACCAGCTGCTGACCGACCCTGCTGAGGCTGCTGACTTCGTCTCCAAGACCAACGTTGACGCCCTGGCGATTGCCATCGGCACCAGCCACGGCGCTTACAAGTTCACCCGCAAGCCCACTGGTGAAGTGCTGGCGATCTCCCGCATCGCTGAGATCCACAAAGCCATCCCCAACACCCACCTGGTGATGCATGGCTCCTCCTCTGTTCCCCAGGAATGGCTGGAGATGATCAACAAGTTCGGCGGCCAGATCCCCGAGACCTACGGCGTGCCCGTCGAGGAAATCCAGGAGGGCATCCGCAACGGCGTGCGCAAGGTGAACATCGACACTGATAACCGCCTGGCCTTCACCGCAGCTGTGCGTGAAGCAGCTGCCGCTGATCCCGCCAACTTCGACCCCCGCCACTTCAACAAGCCGGCTCGTAAGTACATGAAGCAGGTTTGCTTGGATCGCTACACCCAGTTCTGGGCTGCTGGTAACGCCAGCAAGATCAAGCAGCGCGACATCAACTACTACGCCGGCCTGTATGCCAAGGGCGCCCTGGACGGCAAGGTTGCTGTGGCTGCCTGATTCAGCCTCAGGTCTTGAACGAATCAAAGGGGCCCTGTGGGGCCCTTTTTTTTGTGCCTATGAGGCCACCAGCTTTTGCAGGGCGCTGTCGAGATCGTCGTCCATCACAAAGCGGCGACCATCGGTGACGATCACCTTCACCAAGGTGGGAATGCCGCCGCTGCGAGCCTGCAGATAAATCGGCTCGACATAGAGCAGCCCTTCACCCATCGGGATCACCAGCAGATTGCCTTGCAATACGCGCGAGCCCTCTCGGTTCCAAAGACCGAATTGACGGCTGATTTCAGGATCCTGTTCGATCAAGGCGGAGATCTGCTGTGGGCCCAGCAGCAGGCGTTGCTGCGGAAAACGCCACAGGCGCAGTTGTCCGTAATCAGCAACGGTGTTGCGGGCCGCTAGCCAGCTCACCATGTTGGGTCGCCGCAGGGGGGTGAACGGCAGCAACAACACAAACTCCGGCGTGTCCTTGCCAGGCAATTGCAAGGTGACGTGATACGGCCTCACATCCACTTGCTTGGAGCCATAGATCTCCTTGGGAATGGCCCAGACGTCGTCGCCGTTGTAGAAACTGCGTACATCGGTGACGTGGAAGCGCAGCAAGCGCTCGGCTTGCACTTGGAACTGGGTCTTGGGAACCAGCAGGTGATCGCGCAGCGCCAGCGGCATCGACTCCAAAGGCCGGAACATCTCGGGGAAGGCATTGCGCCAGGTGCGCAGCACCGGGTCATGGGGATCCATGACATAGATCCAGACCCGGCCATTGAGGGCATCCACCACCACCTTGACCGGGTTGCGGAAGTAGCGCAGGCCACTGGGATTAGCGGCGCTGTAGGGGTAGGAGCGGCTGCTGGTGAAGCCATCGAGTAACCAGTACTGGTGCTGCTGGGCCCGGTAGCCATCAACGGCTGGCACCCGGGTGGTGACGAGGTAGGGCTGGCTTTCAAAGGTGAGAAATGGGGCAATGGCATCGAGCCGCTCTTGCACCTGGCGTCGCAGGAGTAGCCGACTGTCCTGCCGCAGCGAACCACCAAACAGAAGCCGCGGTTCTCTCAAGTAGGCCGCAGCTAGGAGCCGCTGCAGCGGATGACCAATGGGGAGGCCCCCCTCACCGCTGTAGTGCGAATAGATGTTCTCTTCGCCGTCGGGGTAGTTGAATTCGCGCACCTTGCTGGGTGCCACGGCATACAGCGACGGCGAGGCGCCGTAATAGAGCTCGGGTTTGCCAATCGGGAAGGCAGCAGTGGCCTGGGCTGTGGTGACATCCAGGTCGGGCAACCCCTGCACCACGCTGTTGCGCCCGAGATCTTTGACGAAGTACTCCGGCAGTCCGTCGGGGCCCCAGCTGTTGACTGGTGAGACGGTGAAGCCAAAACCATGGGTGAACACCAGGTGCTGGTTGAGCCAGGTGCGGGAGCTGGCGGGCAGCGCTGTGACATCAATTTCCCGGGCCGCCACCATCACCTGTTGCCGGCCTCGACTGAGGTCGTCGCTGAGTTGGTAGCGGTCAACGGCAGCAGACCAGAAGTCGTAGACCAGCCGCAATTGCTGCAGCTGGGCATTGGCTTCCAGCAACGGTTGGGTGTCCCACAGGCGGATGTTGTCGATCGTGCCGGGAGACTGCTCCAGATCGGCGGCTGTGAGTTGTTGTTTGGGGTTGAGCGTGCGCACCCGCATCCGGTTGAGATCAAAGGCTTGCCGCGTGCCTCGGATCATGCGTTTGAGATAGGGGCGCTCCATCTGCAGCTCCCGCGGCTGCACCAGCAATTTCTGCACCAGGGGTGCGGCGATGACTTCCGCGATCGGAAGCAGCAGCGCTGTGATCGAAACTGGCAACAGCAGGCGCCGCCGTTGTGGCAGTGGCAGCAGCAAGCTGAACAGCATCGTGAGCAGCACCAGGCTGAGCAGAAGCCGCAGCGGCAGCCGCAAGTGCAAATCCACCCAGCCAGCGCCAGCGACCACGCCATGGCTTTGCACCATCAGTTCAAACGGTGCCAGGGAGGCCATCAGTGCTGCCACTAGGGCCAGCACCGCCAGCTGCGGCCGCAGCACCGCTTGCTGTTGACGGTTGAAACCAGCGAAGCGCCAGTCGCTCAAGGTGTTGCCTTGGCTGAGGCATAACCAGAAGCAGGCGCTTAAGCCCACCAGGCCTTGGGCCATCAGCACGCTGAGCACCAACTGGAAGGCCGGTAGGCGCAGCACCGTGAAGCTGAGGTCAATGCCGGTGACCGGGTCGCCTTCGCCAAACGGCGATGCCAAGATCGCTGGCAACCAGAAGCTCCAGGCGCGAGCCAGGGCCGTTGCTGAGGCCAAGATCGACAGGCTCAGGCTGATTCTCAAGGTGGTCAGCGGCCACCGCAGCAGAAACACCAACAACACCGCTGCAATGCCCAGCACCAGCGGCAGTGGCAGCGACCCCAGCACCGGGAAGCTGCTCAAGACAATGCCGCTGAACGGCTCTTGCAGCAGCCCGAGGGCCTGCACAAACAAATAGGAGGTGGCCGTGCTCAGCAGGCCGAGCGCGACCACCAGTGAAACCAGTAAGCCCCAGCTGCGAAGCGGCATGAACATGCTTTCGCCCCGGTAGGCCGGGTCGCGGCGGCGCAGCTTCCAGCAGCGCTGCAACTGATTGAGTTGCACCGGGATGCCGATCCCCAGTACCAGCACCAGGGCCAGAAATTGCAAGCCCCAGCGCTTGAGTACCACGGGCCCCAGTTCAAATTGTTGAAACCACTGCAGCTCAATCCACAAACGCGGCAGCACGACCAACACCATCGCCGCGGCGGCGATGGCCAGCAGCACAGCGGGGCGGCTCAAACGCTTCATGGGCAGAGGCTAGTCAGCACGTGCGATCTGGCATGATCAGATAATCCCGAGTATGAGGGTCGGGATTATTCCGGAGCTGCGCTTGGCGCTGCTACCGTTTCGGTCAACTGCTGCATCGGTGTGACCGCAACCCTGACATCGCAGACCTTCGCAGGCCTGCGCTGCAAAGAATGTGGCCATGCCTATGCGCCCGAAGCGCGACACGTCTGTGAAGACGTCTGCTTTGGTCCCTTAGAAGTCGTTTACGACTACGACGCCATCCGTGCCCGCGTCACCCGTGCCTCCATCGAGGCCGGCCCTACTTCGATTTGGCGTTACCGCGATTTCCTGCCCATCGAGGGTGAGCCGATTGATGTCGGCACTGGCTTCACCCCGTTGCTGCGCGCCAACCGTTTGGCTCGTCGCCTTGGCCTCAAAGAGCTCTATATCAAAAACGATGGGGTGAACATGCCCACCCTCTCCTTCAAGGACAGGGTGGTGAGCGTGGCCTTGACCCGCGCACGGGAACTGGGCTTTTCCACGGTGAGCTGTGCCAGCACCGGCAACCTCGCCAACTCCACCGCCGCCATCGCTGCGCACGCGGGCATGGAGTGCTGCGTGTTCATCCCCGCTGATTTGGAAGCCGGAAAAATCCTGGGCACTTTGGTCTACAACCCCACCTTGATGGCGGTTCGCGGCAACTACGACCAGGTCAACCGTCTCTGCTCGGAGGTGGCGAACACCTATGGCTGGGGCTTCGTCAATATCAACCTGCGTCCCTATTACTCCGAGGGTTCCAAGACCCTGGGCTATGAGGTGGTCGAGCAGTTGGGCTGGCGCCTGCCGGATCACATCGTTGCGCCCCTCGCCTCTGGATCCCTGTTCACCAAGATCCGCAAGGGCTTTGATGAATTCATGAAGGTGGGCCTGGTGGAGGAAAAGCACGTGCGCTTCAGCGGTGCTCAGGCCGAGGGCTGCTCCCCGATCGCCCAGGCCTTCGCCGAAGGTCGCGACTTCATTACTCCGGTGAAGCCCAACACCATTGCCAAGTCCATTGCCATCGGTAACCCCGCTGATGGTCCCTATGCCCTGGATATCGCCAGCCGCACCGGCGGTTCGATCGCAGCGGTGAACGATGAGGAGATCATCGAGGGGATTCAGCTGTTGGCTGAAACCGAGGGCGTGTTCACCGAAACCGCTGGCGGCACCACCATTGCCGTGCTGAAAAAGCTGGTGGAGCAAGGCAAGATCGACCCCTCCGAAACCACCGTTGCCTACATCACCGGCAATGGCCTCAAGACCACTGAGGCGGTGGCTTCCGCCGTTGGTGAGCCGCTCACCATCGATCCCAAATTGGATGATTTCAATGCCGCCTGGGAGCGCGCCCAGTCATTGCAGCGCGCCACCTGGGACACCGTTGGCGTTTGAGTTGCGCCCTTTTCTCGACTGATTGTTTGCTGTTGCCATGACCGTTCAGGTTCTGATTCCCACTCCTCTGCAGAAGTTCACCGCTGATCAAGCCACCGTCAGCCTTGATGCCACCAGCGTCGATGAGCTGATCAAGGCCCTCGATGGCACCTTCCCCGGCTTGGGCAATCGCCTGTGTGATGAGAACGGCAAGTTGCGTCGTTTCCTCAACGTCTACGTCAACAGCGAAGACATCCGCTTCCTCGACAACCAAGCCACCGCGTTAGCCGATGGTGATGAGGTCAGCATTGTTCCAGCTGTGGCTGGTGGTTGATCAGCCAGCGACAACAGCGGGCTGGCTTTGAGCAGCTTCAAAGCGTTCGACCCGCTCCCTGAATTCATCGCCACTAAGGGATTCCATCTCGATCAGGTTCGTCACCAGCTCATCCATGAGCTGCCGGCGCGGCTCCAGGAGCTGCACCGCTTGATCCAGGGCTTGGCGGGCGATTTGTTGCACCTGCTGATCAATCGCTTGCCCGGTGCTGGAGGAATAGTCGTGCTCAGGGCGCGTCCAATCGCGACCCAGGAACACTTCACCGCTATCGCTTTCGTAGGCCACTGGCCCCAGCACGGAGAACCCATAGCGGGTCACCATTTCCCGGGCGATCCGCGTCACCATCTGCAGGTCGCTGCTGGCTCCTTGGGTGACTTCTGAGGCCCCAAACACCACGAGCTCAGCGGCGCGCCCACCCATGGCCACCACCAGCCTGGCTTGCAGGTAAGCCCGGCTGATCAGGCCGCTGTCGAGAATTTCCTCGTCGGGGGTGGTGCGGGCAAAACCGCCGATGCCACCAGACCTAGGCAGGATCGTCAGTTTGTCGAGGGCATCGGCTGCCGGCAGCAAGGTGGTGATCAGGGCGTGGCCCACCTCGTGATAAGCGATCAAGCGTTTTTTGGCGCTGTCCTGCAGCGGCTTTGCCCCCATGCCGAGGGTGACGCGCTCCAGCGCATCGTGCATGGCTTGCTCATCGATGAACGTGCGTTCCCGGCGGGCCGTGAGGATGGCCGCCTCGTTGATCAAGTTGGCGAGATCTGCTCCGGAAAAGCCAGGCGTTCGCCGGGCCCAGAGTTCCATTGAGACCTCATCGCTCAAGGGGCGACTGCGGGCATGGACGCCAAGGATGGCTTCGCGGCCGCGGCGATCTGGCAGCTCCACCAGGATCTGGCGGTCGAAGCGCCCCGGACGCAGCAGGGCCGTATCCAAGACATCGGCCCGGTTGGTGGCCGCCAGCATGATGATTCCGGAGTTCTCCTCGAATCCGTCCATCTCCGTGAGCAGCTGGTTGAGCGTTTGTTCGCGCTCGTCGTTGCCACCGCCGATGCCAGCCCCGCGTTGGCGACCAACGGCATCGATCTCATCGATGAAAATGATGCAGGGGGCCTTGGCTTTGGCCTGACGGAACAGATCGCGAACGCGGCTGGCACCCACCCCCACGAACATCTCGACAAATTCCGAGGCCGAGAGGGTGAAGAACGGGACCTCCGCTTCCCCGGCAATGGCCCTGGCTAGAAGTGTTTTGCCGGTTCCAGGAGGCCCAACCAAGAGCACGCCGCGGGGGATTCGGGCGCCCAGTGCCGTAAAGCGTTCCGGCTCTTTGAGGAAGGTGACCACCTCCTGCAGTTCTGTTTTGGCTTCGTCGATGCCAGCGACGTCGTCGAAGCGCACGTCCACCGCCCCTTCCGGTTGCACCCGCGCTTGGGTGCGGCCAAAGCCCAAAGCTTTCTGGGCCACGTTGGCGGAGCGCCGGAAGAGCAGCACCAAGAGCCCCAGCACCATCACAGCCAACAAGCCATTGACCAGCAGGCCGGTCATGGCGGCTTCCCCCTGGCTGTTACGCACATCGAGGGGCACGTTGTGGGCCTCGGCGGTGCGCAGCACTTCCTGGTCGTTCGGGAAAATATTGACCTTGGACGTCTTCCCGTCTTTGAACTGAACCTGCACCAGATCCTGTTTGGGCAGCAGCACCAACTGCTCCACTTGACCGGCGCGCATGGCTTCCAGCAGTTGGCTGTAACTCGGTGAGTCGCTCAAATCACCTATCGCCACTGCGTTGGCTCACTGCCCCGGAGCTTAGCGATTGACGAAGGGACTCTCGAGAACAGACAATTTCTGTTTGCCGGCATTTGAGCAGCGATGGCCGTTCCCAAGAAGAAAACCTCCAAAGGGAAGCGCGACCAGCGTCATGCCCACTGGAAAGCCAAAGCCCGCGTGGCCGCACGCAAGGCCTTGTCGGCTGGTAAGGCCGTTCTCAGTGGCCGTGCCCAAGGTTTCGTTTACCCGATGCCTGAAGAGGACGGCGAGGCTGAATCCTGAGTTAACTGCCGATCTTGAACGCTTCTAGAACGATCAGGTAGAGAAACCCGATCCGGAAGTTGTCGATCGCAATCCAGGCCAATCCAGGCTGCTGGCCGGCGTAACGCTGGCGCAGCCGGATCAGGACTTCAAAAAACACCAGCAGTCCAAGGGCGCCCACGCTCTGCACCTTCAGCAGGCTGAGGTAAAGCGTGGTGACGTTGGCTGCTGTGTATCCGCCGGCAAACAGGGCGATCAGCGCCACGCTCTTGTCGCGCCAGCGTCTTGTGACCCAGCCGAGCAGCCGCTCGCCAACGCTGGTTTGCAGCTGGTTAAACCGAGTGTTTTGCAGCGGCGGTTGGGTCATGGCAACAGGGCGCTGAGCTGCTTGAGGGTCACAGGCCCCTGGCCGAGATGCTCCACCACCAAAGCGGCCTCGGCAAGGGCTGTGGCGCCGCCGCTCCAGTTGTCTGTGGTGATCACCACCTCAAGCCCAGCGCCCTTGGCGGCGGCCAGGCCTTGGGGTGAATCCTCAATGGCCAAGACCTCGCAGGCCGGCAGCTTCAAGTGCCCCAGGGCGAGGCTGTAGGCCTCTGGATCCGGTTTTTTGCGTTGCACGTCGTCGCCGCAAATCCAGCCGGCAAAACAGGCCCTCAGCTCCGGTGTGTTGTGGAGCAGCGCTGCCACGGCAGCGCGCCCGCTGGTGGTGACGATCCATTGCTGCAGCCCAGCGGCTGCCGCGTCGCAGGCCAAGGCCAGCACGCCAGGACGCAGCGGGACGCTGCCCTGGCGCAGCAGATCTCTGTAGTGCTGTTGTTTGCTGCGGTGTAGCTCGGCGGCAAGGCTCTCATCGCGCTCACCCACCTCAGCCATCCAGGCCAGGATCCGCTCGCGTCCACCGCTGGTTTGCAGCAGCCGCTGGTAGGTGCTGGTGTCCCAATGCCACGGCAGTCCTGCGGCGACGAAGGCGGCATTGAAGGCTGGCCGATGACCCTGCTGCTCGGTGTCAGCCAAGGTGCCGTCCACGTCCCAGAGCAGGGCTTGCAGGCGGGGCATCATGCAGTGGAATTGCGCGAACCCTAGGCGGCTCCCATCAGCACCTCTTCGGCTCCCCATTGGCAGCTGCCGGCCCCGTTGCCGCCGCTGGCTCTCACCCAATCGCTGGCGCTGCCACCGGCTCTGGTGGCGGTGCTGCAGCGCCGTGGGGTGCAAAGCGAAGAGGAGCTGCAAAGCCTGTTGCAGCCCGATCCGGCGCCGGAGGCCAAGGCCCACTTCCCCGACCTTGAACTTGCGGTGCAGCGGTTGCTGCAGGCTTGCCGTGAAGGCCAAGCCTTGGCGGTCTGCGGCGATTACGACGCCGATGGCATGACCAGCACCGCCTTGTTGGTGGGGGTACTGAGCCGTTTGGGGGCCAAACCGCAGGCGGCGATTCCCAGCCGGCAAAGCGAGGGCTATGGCCTCAATGCCGCCATGGTGGAGCGCCTGGCGGAGCAGGGCGTCAGGCTGCTGGTGACCGTTGACAACGGCATCAGCGCGCGAGAAGCCTTGGAGCGTGCTGACGCTTTGGGGTTGGAGGTGATCGTGACCGATCACCACACCATCCCGCCGCAGCGTCCACCGCTGTTGGCTTTGCTGCATCCAGCCCTCACGCCGCCCAGTTCGCCCTACCGCGGCTTGGCTGGTGTGGGCTTGGCCTACGTCTTGGCAGCTGCTGTGGCCGAGCGCCTGCGCAACCCCCAGGCGCTGCGCACAGCCCTGGATTTGTTTTGCATTGGCACCATCGCCGACATGGCGCCGCTCACGGGTGTGAATCGCCGCTGGCTGCAAGAGGGCCTGCCGCAGCTGAATCGTTCGCAGCTGCCAGGGCTGCGAGCCCTGGCGGAACTCGCCGGTCTGGAGGATCGCCCTATCGATAGCCAAGGGGTTGGCTTTCGCTTGGCTCCGCGCCTCAATGCGGTGGGTCGCTTGGCCGATCCCCAGCTCGCCGTTGAGCTGCTCACCACCGCCGATGCCGATCGCGCTCTGGAGCTGGCGGAACGCTGCGAACAGCTGAACCGGCAGCGGCGTGAGCTCTGTGATGGCATCGAAGCGGAGGCCAATGCGCTGGTGGAAGCCGATGGAGATCAGCGGCCTGCCTTCCTTTTATTGGCGCAAAACCATTGGCACCACGGCGTCATTGGCATCGTGGCTGCTCGATTAGTGGAGCGCTGGGGGCTGCCGGTCGCCCTATTGGCTGGTGAGGGCGATGGCCGGTTGCGCTCGTCGGTGCGGGCCCCCGAGGGTTTTGCTGTCGATGCCGCCTTGCAGGCCTGCGCTGATCTGTTGGAGCGCTTTGGCGGTCACCCCGCCGCCGGCGGATTCACCGTGCAAGCCACCGAAGTGGCCGCCCTGCATGAGCGGCTCAATGGCTTGGCCAACGACTGGCTTGCGGGCCGGGAGCATGCCCTGGTGGTGCGCCCTGAAGCGCTGCTGCCGCTCGAGCAAATCGATCGTGATTTTCTTCAGCAACTGCGGCGGTTGGAACCGTTTGGTGCTGCTAACCCCAGCCCACTTTTTTGGGCTCGTCACTGCAAGGTCAAACGGCAGCGCCTGCTGCGAGGCGGCCACCTCCTGCTGGAACTTGCTGTTCCGACGGGGTCATTGAGTGCGATTGCCTGGCGTTGGAGTGGCCCTGAACCCAGCAGCCCAACGCTCGATCTGGCCTTTCGCCTTAAGGAAGACCACTGGCAAGGGCAGCCCAGGCTGCAACTGGAATTGGAGGCGCTGCGCCCCTCCCTGCAGGAACGGGTCACCCTCTGGCGCCGGCAGCGCTGCTACCAGTGCGAACGCCAGGGCGATGCCTTGGTGATTCGCAATCCAGAGGGGCGCGAATTGCGTTGCCAGTGGCCCCAAACCCCTGGTGACAATTCCGACCCGGTCCAGTCCCACCCCGACACCGCTGAGCTGGTGCAGCATGCTGCTGTTGCTCTCGGCTTTGTTGCCTGATGTCTGTGGCCTCAGCACCGCGCAATTGGTTGCCGTTATTGCTGCCGTTGATGCTGCTGGGCCTTGTGATCGGGGTGATTTGCATCCCGCTCAACGAGATCGACAGCATTAGCGATCACGTCTTGACCGATGTGTTCGCCCTTGGCGAAGGGTTGGGTTGGTTCCTGTTGCTGCCACTGGTGGCGATGCCACTGGTGTTGCAGCTCCAGCAGCGCTGGCTCAGGCCTGGAGCTGGTTCGGGCATTCCTCAGGCGGATGCCTGCATCGAAGACCCTGAGCTCGCTCCCAAGTTGTTGGGCTTGCGGCCCCTGCTCTCGCGGCTGGTGCTCTGGTCGATTGCCGCTGGCTGCTTGCTGCCGATCGGCCGTGAAGGACCGGTTGTCTTTGTTGGCGCCAGCGCGGTTTGGCTGATGCGCCGCAGCCTCAAAGGCCCCCTGCGGGAGATTGGCATGCCTGTTCTGCTGGCCGCTGCCGGTGGCGCTGGCTTGGCTGCAGGCTTCAACACGCCGTTGGTAGCGATTCTGTTTTCAGCAGAAGATCTGCTGAAGCGCTTTAACTTGCCGCTGGTTTGGTCCTCGCTGCCGGTCGCCCTGCTGGCTTCCCTGGTGGCGGCCTATGGCGGGCAGCCCACGTTTGCTTACGGCGAGCTGCCGATGCTGGTGGAAGGCCCCATGCAGATGCTGTTGGCCCTGCCAGTTGGTGTGGCCTGCGGGTTGATCGGAGCGCTGTTCAGCTTTCTGCTGCTCACCTTCACCCGCAAGGTGGCGCCTCTGGCTGTTCGCTACCCGTTGCCGATGGGCCTGCTGCTAGGCGTGGGGATGGTGTTGATGGCCCTGGGGAACCCCCGGGTGTTGGGGGAAGGTTCCGCTGTTCTGCACGACATCATCAACAACGCTGGTGAGGTTCCGTTGTGGTCAGGCCTTGCCGTGATCGGCGAGCGGGTCTTGGGCCCAATTTTGGTGCTGGGTTCAGGCATCCCCGGTGGCTTGATCGACCCGGCCCTGGCCTTTGGTGGCGTAACCGGTGCCGTTGTGATGCCTTGGTTCAGCGGTCACACCGGCTTGATCGGCATGATTTGTGGCATGGCTGGTGGTCTGGCCGGGGCCACCCAACTGCCGATCTTTGCGGCGCTGTTCACCTTGAAGCTGACCGGCGCCTTGGATTGTGTCCCCGGCCTACTAGTCACCAGCGCCATGGCGGCCTACATCAGCCGCTGGTTGCAACCCAAGCCGATCTATCACGCCCTCACCGAGATGTTCCTCGGTAAGGACGATTTGCCAGAAGAACCGGAATTGCCGAAGGCGTAAGGCCTCAGAGGGCGCCGCGGCGGTAGAAAAGGATGAAGACCACAGCCGGACCAGCCAGGGCAATCAGAGCCAGGGCTGCGAAGTTGGCAATCAGGGAGAAATCGATGCCCATGGCGAGCGGCAGTGATGCAATCCCTGTGACTTTACGGGCTTTGCTGCCGAACTGGCCTGTGATGGCCCACAGGCTGTGATGGCCTGTCACAGCTGGCAGTGCATCAGTGGCTGTGGTGCCTGCTGCCGCCTCGATCCCGAACAGCGTGGCGAGGCCCTCGACGCCCTCAGCCCTGAGGAGAAAGCCCAGTATCTGGAGATGGTGGGGCCCGATGGCTGGTGCATTCACTACGACACCGGTGCTCGCTCCTGCCGGATCTACAGCGAGCGGCCGAACTTTTGCCGGGTCGACCAATTGGCTCAGCGCTTTGAGGTGGCTGCCCAGCACCAGGATTCCTTCGCGATCGATTGCTGCCGACAGCAAATCCGTGTCGAATACGGTGGGCGCAGCCTTGAAATGCGCCGATTTGAGCGGGCCATCCGAAACAACCAAGGTGGTGGAGGTTCCCCCTCAAGCCAGTAATCCTCAGCCCACTGGGCGTTGGGTGTTGTTTGTCTCCACCTTCACCACCGTGTTTCTGGCGGAGCTGGGCGATAAGACCCAATTGGCCACGCTGTTGTTGTCAGCCCAATCCGGCCGGCCCCTGCTGGTGTTTGTGGGCGCCGCGTTGGCTCTGGTGAGCACATCACTGGTGGGTGTGCTGTTGGGGCAATGGTTGTCGCGTCATGTGCCGCCGCGGCAGTTGGAGCGGTTGGCGGGCGGTTTGATGGTGATTTTGGGGGCGGCCATTGGTGGTCGTGCCCTGGTTCAGTTGCTGCCGAGCTGAGCGATGCCAACTCCTTTCTCCAGCGCTGATCTCGCCTTGGTGGGTTCCACCTTTTTGGCGGTGTTCTTAGCGGAACTCGGCGATAAAACCCAGCTGGCCACCGTGGCAATCAGCGGCACGAGCAAGTCCCCAGTGGTGGTGTTTGTCGCCAGTGCTTCGGCCCTGGTTTTGGCCAGCTTGATTGGGGCCTTGGCTGGTGGCTCGCTGGCCCAAGTGGTGCCAGCTGAGTTGTTGCAGCTTCTGGCGGCGGTGGGCTTCCTTGTGATTGGTGCTCGCCTGCTTTGGGCGGCCTCGGCTAGTGATGGCTCGCCCCATAACTAAACTGGGTTGTCAGGCTGACGCTCTACACCCCAGCCTGTGATGGCTCACGCATGAAATTTTCCGTCTCCGATCTGCTGGATCAGCTGCGGGGGGACGCGGTGCTGCCGCTGACAAATCTGGAGAAGAAGCTGGCCCTCAAAACCGCGGTTGAGAAGGCCCAACTGGAATTGGCCCTGCAAGCGCTCGCCAAGGTGGGCGTGATCGCCAGCGGGGAGGAGGGAATCAGTCGCGCGCCCAATGACGCCATCTTTGAAGCCCGGGTGCGCTCCTCCAGCAAAGGCTTCTGTTTTGCCTTGCGAGAAGACGGCGGTGAAGACGTCTATCTGAGGGATCACCAGCTCAACCATGCCTGGAATGGTGATCGGGTTCTGGTCAAAGTCACCCGCGAAGGGGGCAGGCGGCGATCTCCAGAGGGGGTGGTTCAGTGCATCCTCGAGCGGGCCAACACCACGGTCTTGGCCCAGGTGGAGCGCCAGGCTGAGCAGCTGGTGGCTGTCCCCCTCGACGATCGGCTGCATGCGGCCATTCAGCTTCCGGAAACGGACGCCGCCCACGCGGAAACCAGTGACACCGCCGTGGTGGAGGTCAGCCTCGACCGCTTCCCGGTGGGCCAGTTCCCGGCCCAGGGCCATGTGTCCCGTTCCCTCAAGGTTCAGGGTTCAGAAGCCGATGATTGCGAGCTGCTGTTGGCACGCCATCGCCTCAACACCAGTGGCTTTAGCGGTCGTGCCAGCCTCAAAGTTCCAGCTGAATCAGGTCGTGACGATCTGACCGCGCTTCCCACCGTGCTCTTGCAGGGGTGGAGCGCCAAAGATGCACCACTGCTTCCTGCTGTCTCCCTGGAAGCTCTCGACGATGGTGCGCAACGGCTGTGGGTGCATACCCCGAGCGTGGCGGAACGCTTGGCCTTGGAATCACCCCTGGAGCGTTGGTTGCGTCAGCACGGCGAAGCCCTCAGCCTTGGCAGCAGCTGGATTTCGCTGCTGCCAGGACCACTCCACAAGGCGGCGGCCTTGGCGGCAGGAAAAAGCCAAGATGCCCTCTCGGTGGCCTTGGATCTCAGCGCCGATGGCACGCTGCAGCACTTCCGCTTCTGCCGCTCGCAGGTGCAAGTCGATGGGGTGCTCGACCGCAAAGGCTTGGCAGCTCTGCTGGCCCGCAAGCCCAAAGCCCGCACCACCCCTGCTGCCCTCAAGGGCCTGAAGGAACACCTGCCCCTGCTCGAGCAGCTTCAGGCGTTGGTGGAGCTGCTGCGCCAGCAACGGCTGGCCACCGGTGGCCTGGAATTGGATCTGCCTGTGCCTCCACTGGAGCCCCTGGCGGAGCTGGCCTCGGGTCTGCCTGATCAACGCTGGCAGGGATGGTTGCCGGCCTGGTCGGTGGATCAACCCTTGCATTGGCTTCGGGAGCTGCTGCGCCCAGCTGAGCAGGCCCTTGGTCGCCACTTTGCGGCCCTGGAGCTGCCTGGCCTCTTCCTCACCCATGGGGCGCCTGATCCCGGCCAACTCAACGATCTGGTGAAGCTGGCAGTTGGCTTGGACATCCCGCTCGAGTTGGGCAGTGATGGCAATGCCCCGGCCGCCCAAGCCCTGGCTGCTGCGTTTGCCGGCACCGATCGCAGCCGGGTGCTGCAGCAGCAATTGCGCGAGGTCACCACGCCGGTGCAGCTCAGCGCTGAGCCTGGGGCCAATGCCTTGGCGGCTGAGGAGACGGCCTATGCCCCCTGGTGCTGCCCGTCGCTGCACTACAGCGCCATCTGGAACCAACTGCTGTTGGTAGCCCTGCTCAGTGAGGGCAAGGATCGCCCCAGCGTGCGCCACAAAACCCGTTTGGATCTCAGCTCGGAGAGCTGTCACGGCCAGGTGGAGTGGCCCTTGTTCAGCCCCAGCCTGATGGCGCAATTCCAGGACCCCATGGCCTCGGGTCTGGTGAGTCGCCTCAATGGCCGCGCCCGTTCGGCCGATGAGGTGGAGCGTGATGCCTTGGCTCTGGTCCAGGCTCGCTCAGCCCAGGAGCTGGTTGGTCAGACGTTGCCCGGCGTGATCAGTGGCATCCAGAGCTACGGCTTCTTTGTGGAGATCCCTCCCACCCAAGTGGAGGGGTTGGTGCATGTGAGTTCCCTCAAGGACGACTGGTACGAGTACCGCTCGCGTCAGCATCGTTTGGTGGGCCGCAAAAACCGCCGCACCTACAAGCTCGGCGATCCCGTCGAGGTTGAGGTGCAAAAGGTCGATGTGTTGCGCCATCAGATCGATCTGGTGGTGCCCGATGCCGCTGAGGAAGGGGATGACACCGACGCCAGCTAACGATTCGGCGCCGCTGCTGCTGGCGGTCTGTGGCGCCTCAGCTCAAGTGCTGGCTCTGCGCACCCTGCAGCTGTTGCTTGAAGCCGATCAGGCTGTGGAGCTGGTGATCAGCCGCGGAGCTTTTGAGGTCTGGCGTGCTGAGTTAGGGCTCGTGCTGCCGGTGAATCCAGCTGAGCAGGAGAGGGTGTTGCGCGAGCAGTGCGGCACAACCGCCGGCAGCCTGCGCTGCCACCGCTGGAATGACCAGGCAGCCCCACCGGCTAGTGGCAGCTACCGCTTGCGGGGGATGTTGATCCTGCCGGCCTCGATGGGCACGGTGGGCCGCATCGCGACTGGGGTGGCCACCGATCTAATTGAGCGCGCTGCCGATGTTCAACTCAAAGAGGCGCGGCCCCTGGTGATTGCTCCAAGGGAGATGCCTTGGAATTTGATCCATTTGCGCAATCTCACCCAGCTGGCGGAAGCGGGCGCTCGCATCGCACCGCCAGTGCCAGCCTGGTATGGCCAGCCTCAGAGCCTCGACGATATGGTCGATTTTATGGTGCAACGCACCTTGGATCTGTTTGGTTACGACCTGGCGCCCCTGCGCCGCTGGCAAGGCGCGGTGGAAGGGGCTCAGAAACTCTCATGAAGCGTTGGCTGCTGCTGCCGCTGTTGCTTCCCCTAGCGGCTGCGCTGGCAGTGGCTGTGTTGAATCTGCGGGTGACGGCGCGCCTGCGTCTGTTGGTGTGGACCAGTCCGCCCCTTCCATTGGGAACGTGGGTCTTGATCGCCGCTGGTGGTGGTGCCGCCGCAGCTGCTCTTGCTGGTTTGAGTGCACCTGGAGCTCCGGTGCGCCAGAACGAACCTTGGGAGGAGCCCCGCCGCCGCCGCACCCGCCGAGCGGTGGATCCCCCGGATGAACCACTGGACTCCAGCGAGGCTGAGCAGCCCTTTGCTGCGCCCGAGCCTGCAACCCAGCCGCCACCGGAGCGCTCACCCCATGAGGCACCACCCACGGTGGCCGTGCCCTTTCGGGTTGTGCAGCGCTCAGCCAGTGATTCCGCTCCATCGGCGGGTGTTGATGACTGGGCGGATGCTGCGGACGATGACTGGTGAGTAGCCTGCTGGGCAGCTCTGACAGCAACGCTTGAGCGACTCGGCGGCCACCCCAGACAAGCCCACAGACCAGCCCCAAGCGGCGAAGGAAGCTCCTGCGAAGGCAGCTCCTGCGAAGGCCAAGCCGCCCAAGCCGGAGGACAAGCCCTTTGCGGAATTTGTGCCTCAGCTGCTGATTCCAGCGCTGGCCAAAGAGATTGAGAGCTATGGCGGCCCTGCCCCTGCGCTCGAGCTGGAGCAGGCAGCGATGCCGGTCGTGGGGGAAACCTGTTGGCAGATTCGTGGTGAATTGCCAGGGGATCGCCGCTTCTGGCTCTGCTTCACCAAAGACAACATTCAGGCGCCCAAGACCTTTGCCATCGCTGAGTCGGGAGCTCCGCCAAGCCTGTTGGAGTCGTTTTTGATTGATGAAAAGCGCATCACCCTGGCGTTGCTGGTGAGCCGAACTGTGCAGAGACTCAACGGTCAGAAGTGGTTAGGGCCCAATTGAGCGGAAGGGCCCTTACAGTGATTGGCTAGTCAGCACAAGACGACAGGATGGTTCCCCCCACCGCGATCGCCGAAGCTTCTCGCTCTGGAGGCGAGCCAGCCATTAAGGATCCGGTGAAGGACACGATCCTGACGCCGCGCTTCTACACGACTGATTTCGAAGCGATGGCCGCCATGGATTTGCGGCCAAATCAGGAGGAGTTGGAAGCGATTTGCGAGGAGTTCCGCAAGGACTACAACCGCCATCACTTCGTTCGCAATGAGGCGTTCGATGGGGCCGCCGACAAGCTCGATCCAGAGACACGCCGCGTGTTCGTGGAGTTTCTCGAGCAGAGCTGCACCTCGGAGTTTTCTGGATTTCTGCTCTACAAGGAGCTCAGCCGCCGCATCAAGCAGAAGAACCCGCTGCTGGCGGAGTGCTTTGCCCACATGGCTCGCGATGAGGCCCGTCATGCCGGCTTCCTCAACAAAGCCATGGGCGACTTTGGTGTGCAGCTTGACCTCGGCTTCCTGACGGCGAACAAGGCCTACACCTTCTTCAAGCCGAAGTTCATCTTCTACGCCACTTATCTCTCCGAAAAGATCGGCTACTGGCGCTATATCGCCATCTACCGCCACCTCGAGCAAAACCCCGACAGCAAGATCTTCCCGATCTTCAACTTCTTCGAGAACTGGTGTCAGGACGAAAACCGCCACGGCGATTTCTTCGATGCCCTGATGAAGGCCCAGCCCAGCTCGGTGCGGGGTCTACAGGCGCGCCTGTGGTGCCGCTTCTTCCTGCTGGCCGTTTTCGCCACCATGTATGTGCGTGATGTGGCCCGCAAAGAGTTCTACGAAGCGCTCGGCCTCGATGCACGCGAGTACGACAAGTACGTGATCGCCAAAACCAACGAAACCTCAGCGCGGGTGTTCCCGGTGGTGCTCAACGTGGATCACCCCAAGTTCTATGAGCGCCTAGAGCGGATTGTTGGCAATAACAACTCCCTCTCCCAAGCCGATGCCAGCGGTGCTCCGGCGCCGGTGAGGCTGCTGCGCAAGCTTCCCTTCTGGGGCGCGAACGCTCTGGAGATGGCCAAGTTGTTCTTTGCTGCCCCCATTCGCAGTGAGAACTACCAGCCCGCGATTCGCTGAGGCTGCTAGTGAGTTTTCTTGATTCGTTCTGGCAGCAGCGCCTTGAGCTGCTGCTGTCAGCTGGTCGCGCTGCCGGCGCTGATCTGGTGGAAGTCTTCCTTGAGCGTGGTGACCGTCTCGGCGTGATGGCCGAGCAGGAGCGGGTGACCAGCGTGTCTCCATCCTTTGTCTCCGGTGCCGGTGTGAGGGTTTTCCGGGGCAAAGACCACGGCTACCGCGATGGCTTTGTCAGCACCAACGACCTTTCGGAAGCTGGTTTGCTGCAGGCCCTTGATCAGGCCCTGGGGATGCTGGGCCTAGAGCGCAATGGCGCTGCTTCTGCTGATTTTCAAGGCTTGCCAGCGCTGAAGGACTACGGCATCAGCAAGCAAAGCTGGCTGGATCAATCCCCTGGTGTGTCGGTGATCGCCGAGCGCTTGCTGGAAGGCACAGCCAGGCTTGAGCAACACGCCCAACATCTGCAGGCGCGACGCGGCAGCTATTCCCGCGATTGGCAGGAGGTGATGGTGGCTGCCAGTGATGGCACCTTCGCCCGCGACTTACGCCTGCACCAAACCTTGGGGCTGAGTGTGTTGGCTGCCGATGGCGAACATCGCGCCAGCGTCGCTCGCCGGTTTGGCAGCACGGATCATCCCGAGGATTTGCTGGTCTGGGATGCCGACGGCACCGCCCGCGATATTGCTGCCAGCACCGGCACGATGCTCTACGCCGACTATGTCGATGCCGGCACGTACCCCGTGGTGCTCGCCAACAAATTTGGGGGCGTGATCTTCCACGAAGCCTGCGGCCATTTGCTGGAAACCACCCAGCTGGAGCGCGGCACGAGCCCCTTCGCTGGTCGGATTGGAGAGCCCATCGCCCATGAAGCGGTGACGGCCATTGATGAAGGCCTCTCCAACCGTCATTTCGGCAGCATCGCCATGGATGACGAGGGTTTAGAGCCCCAACGCACCACGCTGATCGAGAACGGCGTTTTGAAGGCTTTTCTCTCCGATCGCGCTGGTGAGTGGCGCACCGGTCAACCCCGCACCGGTAGCGGCCGGCGCCAGAGCTATGCCTTCTCTGCTGCTAGTCGGATGCGCAACACCTTCATCGCAGCTGGCCCCCATAGCCCGGCTGAGTTGATCGGCTCGATCGATAACGGCCTCTACTGCAAGGTGATGGGCGGCGGCAGTGTGGGTCCCACCGGTCAGTTCAACTTCTCGGTTGAGGAGGGGTATCTGATTGAAAACGGCGAACTCGGCAAGCCGGTGAAGGGCGCCACCTTGATCGGAGATGCCGAAACGGTGATGCCGCGCATCTCCATGTGCGCCAATGATCTCGACTTGGCCGCTGGCTTCTGCGGCTCGGTCAGCGGCAGCGTGTACGTCACCGTTGGTCAGCCCCACGTCAAAGTCGACTCCATCACGGTGGGGGGACGCTGATGTTGAACACCGATCAACTGCAGGATCAGCTCAGTGCCTTGGCCCAAGCCCATGGCCTCAGTCGCTGGGATATGGGAGCCAGTTGCAGCACGGATTTGTCAGTGCAGGTCGACCGCGGCAAAGCCCATCAACTCAAGGGAGCCCAACGCAGTGCAGTCACCGTGCGGGTGTGGAACAGCGATGGTCGTGTTGGCATCACCAGCTGCTCGGATCTCTCAGCCGATGGCCTGGCGCAAGCTCTCGCCGGTGCTGCTGAGGCCAGTGCCTTTGGCGATTTGCAAGATCCGCCTGATCTCTCGCCTCGTTCCACCGAATCCCTGGAGCCCCTGAAGCGGGAGCCGCAAGCCACGCGCCCGATCCAAGAGATGGTGCAAACGCTGATCTCGGCGGAGCAAAGGCTCTTGGACCGCCACCCCAGCATCGGCACCGTTCCCTACAACGGCCTGTCGCAACGGCGGGGTGAACGGGTGTATCTCAACAGCCTTGGCGCGCGCCGCCATGAGGAACGCAGCAGTGCCAGCCTCTACCTGTATGCCCGCGCTGAGGAAGCCGGCCGCAAACCACGCAGCGCTGGTGCGGTTCGTCTTGGCCACGGCACCGATGAACTCGATGTGCAGGGCTGCATCGACGAGGCCGCCGAACTCACCATTTCCCATCTCGACTACGCCCCGATCGACACCGGTACGTACACCTGCGTATTTAGTCCTGAGGCCTTCCTCGATTTGATGGGGGCCTTCAGCAATCTGTTCAACGCCCGATCAGTTCTTGATGGCCTCAGCCTCTCCAAGCGAGAGTCCCTCGGCGAAACGGTGGCGGTGCCCTTCTTCAGCCTCTGGGATGACGCCCGCCATCCGGCCAATTTGGGCGCCTCAGCTTTTGATGGTGAAGGCACCCCAACGGCCCGTCTGCCCCTGATTGAGGGCGGAGTGCTGCGCCAGTTCCTGCACAGCGAAGGCACCGCCCGCCAGTTTGGCGTGGCCTCCACTGGCCACGCCGGCATGGGTGCGAAGGTGTCGGTGAGTCCGGATTGGTTCGAAATCGGCCCCACACCTGGCGCTGGCTGTGGTGATGCTTCGTTGAATCGCTTCCAAGCCGATGGTGTGGTGTGGATTGATTCCCTCTCAGCTCTCCATGCCGGTGTCAAAGCAAGCCAGGGAGCGTTTTCGCTGCCATTTGATGGCTGGTTGCTCAAAGGTGGTGAACGTCGTTCGATCGAAGCGGCCACGGTGGCTGGCGACATCCGTCAGGTGTTGAAGTCGCTGTTGGCCTTTGAAGGTGAGGCTCAGGTGACCCCTGATGGGCTCTGCCCCCACGTCTGGGTGGAGGGCTTGGCGATCACCGGCGAGGCCTAGTGCGGGTTCTGTTTTGGGGAACGCCGGCCTATGCCGTGCCCACCCTCGAAGCCCTGCATGGGGCAGGTCATCAGATCGTCGGTGTGGTGACCCAACCCGATCGCCGGCGCGGACGCGGCAGCTCTTTGATGCCCTCTCCGGTCAAGGCGCGCGCTTTGGAATTGATTGGAGACGTCACAGTGCTGACGCCTCAGCGCATTCGCCGTGAGCCTGAGACCCAGGCGCAGTTGGCTGCTTTGCAGGCTGATCTCTCGGTTGTTGTGGCCTTTGGTCAGTTGCTGCCGCCGGAGGTGTTGCAGCAACCTCCCTTGGGGTGTTGGAACGGCCACGGCTCGTTGTTGCCGCGCTGGCGTGGTGCGGGGCCGATTCAGTGGTGCCTGATGGAGGGCGATGCCCAAACCGGTGTCGGCATCATGGCCATGGAGCCAGGCTTGGATACGGGCCCGGTGCTGCTCGAGCGTGCCCTCGATGTTCAGCTGCTGGAGAACGCAGCGGCGTTAGCCGGTCGACTGAGCCAGCTCACTGCAGAACTGTTTGTGGAGGCGTTGCCGCAGATTGAGGCGGCAGGTCCTGGCCCTGAAGCCGAGCGCCTCAGCCGCTTGGCGGTGACACCGCAAAGCGATGACGGCGTCAGCTTGGCTCGCCTGCTCAGCAAAGACGACTACCGCCTTGATTGGAGTGAGCGCGCCTTGGCGATCCACCGCAAGGTGATGGGGTTGTTCCCTGGGGCCTATTGCAGCTGGCGCGGCAAGCGTTTGAAGCTGCTGGCCACCGAGCCGTTGGTGGCCCGTTTGGCCGATCAGTTGAGCCCGGAGGCAGCGGCCTTAAGCCAGCGCCAGTGGCCGGCTGCTGAACCTGGTTCCATCCTCGAGGCGGTGCGCGGTGTGGGCCTGGTGCTGGCCACCAGCGGCTGCCCGATCCTGCTGCGGCAGGCGCAGCTGGAAGGTAAAGCAGCCAGCAGCGGCGATTCGTTGATTCAGCAGCTCAGCTGAGGCTGTAGTGGCTGCAGCGCTCGCATGGGCCTTCTGGCAGCACGGCGCAACGCAGCAGCGGACTGCGGGCATTGAAGCGGCAGCTGGGATCGCCAATCACCCAGCGATCGTTCCACCAGCGGGAATCGGCTGGTTGCTTCTGCGCTTTCACCATCAAGGCCACACCGCTCAGTTGGTAGCGGCCGCCCCTGAGGCGGTAGCGATGCCGCCGTTGCAGCACCAGATAGCTCAGGCCCTCCACCTCGAGCCAGCGGCCTGGTTGTGGCACGTCTTCGAGCATCAAACGATGCAGCACGTGCTCACTGCCGGCCTGGCGCAGTTCCACGGCCATGCTCATGGCTGAACCTCACCTGTGTCGGGCTGTTGAGCTGAAAATCCCCAGAGGAACAGCACTGCCACCAGCAGGAGCAACGCCCATTCCGGCAATTCCACATCGGGGCGAAACACCCGCACACTGAGTTGAATCCCCACGAGGCCAACGGCTAGATATCCCGCCGCCTCTAAGCGCCGGTAGCGCTGCAGCAAGCGGATGAACAATCCTGAGCTCAAGCGCAGCGCCACGACCCCCACCACCCCACCGGTGATCACTAGGGCGATCCGGTCGCTAACGGCAACCGCTGCCGCCACGCTGTCGAGGGAAAACGCCAAGTCGGTCAGCGCGATGGTGAACGCTGTTGCCGCTAATGATTTTGCGGCTGCTTCTGCCGGTCCTGGGGACTCTTCGGTTGCGGCGTCATCGTCGTTGGCGGAATGCAAGAAAAAGTGGCTCAAGCAGAGCCAGAGCAGATACACCGCACCGGCACCCATCAACGGACGGAAGTTCAGCACCCACTGAGCCGCCAGGATCAACACCACCCGGAACAGCAAGGCAAACACCAGCCCCAGGTTCAAGGCCCGCTGTTGGGCTGCTGCATCCGGTTGTTTGCGGGCGATTGCCGCCAAAGCAATGGCGTTGTCGGCGGAGAGAACGATCTCAAGCCCGATTAGCACTGGCAGGAGCAGGGCCACTTCCTGCCATGCGTCGGCCGCATGCAGCAGGGGAGTGAGGGCTGAGCTAGTGGACGCTTCCATGGCACCGGTCGTGCCGGCAGCCTAGAAAGCACCGGTTGAGATCGCCTTGATGGGCCGAGACGCCACCCCTACTGCTGCTGGTTTGGTGGAACTTCTCCACGCCGATGCCCAGAGGGTGATCGTGCGGATCACGGCCGGTCAAGGGGCTGCGCTGCAGTCGGCTTTGGGGGAAGGCAGCACCGCCGAAATGGCTGAAGACAGGGCGCGTCAGCGCCTGGCCCAGGCAGTGGCTCAGCCGCCAGCACGAAATGCGGCTCCGGCTCGCGCCAAAGCTCCTGCGCCTGCGCCTGCGCCTGTGGCCGCCCCAGCGCCAGTTCCCGACACTGCGCCCCCATCGCCGCCGCCCCAGCCTCAGCTCGAACTTCAGCCCACCCCAGAGCCGCCGCCGCCTGCACCAGCACCGGCTCCAGCGCTAACTGAGCTTGCGGTAATGCCAGAGCCAGTCCATGAGCCACCGGCGGAGCCCGAGGATTGGAGCGAAGAGCTCACGGCTGTGGAGATGGAGCTGCAGCGGCTGGGCTGGCAGCGTGAGCAAGAGGGTGAATTCCTGCAGCGCGCGTTTGGCCATCCCAGCCGCACCCGGCTGGTGAACTACGCCGATGTGGTGGCCTATCTCAAGGCTTTGCGTTGCCTCGAGCCCGGCTCCGCACCAGGTTCAGCGCCAGTACCTCTGCGCCGGCCCGATTTGCTGCGTTGCAGTGATGAGCTGCTGGGGCAGTTGCAGTGGGGTGCGGCCCAAGGCCGCCAACTGCTGGAAGAGCAGTTTGGGAAAGCCAGCCGCCAGCAGCTCAGCGATGAGCAACTTCTGCAGTTCAACCAGCTCCTCGAGGAGCAGCTGATCAAGGCCAGCTGATATCCGCCGCTAAGCAAACGGCACCCCAATCTGATCAATGCCGGCTGGCAAGTCCATCGGCATTAAGGCGCATTGCCTTTGACCACCGGCAAGGCAAAAGTATGGGCATCGAACACGGAGGCGCCCAATGGACGACACGCCACCTGAGACATCAGCCGCAGCACTCTGACTTGAGGCGCCTGCTCCAACAGTCTCCACAAAGCGTGGGCGAGGAGCTGAATTGACCACCAACTGGATGTCGAGTCAGCGCCACTCCTCTGCATCGTTTAGGTGCCCTAAAGGAGTCCGCCCGATACACCTGGACCCTTGGCCCCAGGTTCGCCTTTGACCAGACGCTGCCCAATCAGCCATCACGAAAGCCGCTCCTCCCTTGAGGGGCGGCTTTCTGTTTGTTGAGCGTGTTCAGGGTTCTGTTAACAGGTCCAGCTTGCGCTGCTCTTGCTCCACCTGCTCTGCATTGGGCTGCTCCATTTGAGGCACACCTGTTTGCAGGGCCTGGCAGCCGGCCAGCGCTAAAGCCATCGCGATCACGGCAGCGAGCATGGGTGGCTGGCAACGGAAATGTTTTGGGGACCTGCGTGCTGGTGGCCCCCAAGGTGCCGGGTTGGTAACCCCGTGGATGGTCGCCCACAAGCCCCAACGACAGTGCTAAGCACGCTGGATTTTGTTGCCAAGCAGGGGCTAAATGCTTCGGTCTTAAAGGCCAAAGAAGAACAGGGGCAGCGCAAAGGTGTAGAGCTCGGGCTGCGGCTCAGAGGGAAACACGGCAATGCAGGCCATTTCGCGGTCTTGAAAGCAGTCCTGCGACTTCATCACAAATTCGGTGGCATCCCCAGCGCCCCACATCAGCTGACCCTGCTGGCGCTCTTCGAGGTAGGCGTCATAGAGGGTGTTGAATTCGTCGCTCTCGCCCAGGTCGTTGGCCATGGCATCGAGGGCCGCATCAACGCCTTGGCTGTTCACCAGAGCCAGGAAATGCTCCATCAGGGGGTGGTCGATCACCGTGGAGGTGCGGATGAAACTGCCGATGCCTCCCACAGAACTGTTGTGCACCTTGGGGAGGCCGCTGCTGCAATCGATCACGGCGCAGCGCAATGACAGCGACCAGCTCTCTGTTTTGGCGACTTGCTGAGCAATAGGAATCAACTGCTCCCGGTTGGCCGCCACCAGCTGATCGAGATCTGGTTCAAACGCGTCGAGCATGGCTCGAAGCTACCGATGCAGGTGGCTTCAGGCTTTGCGGCGCCAGCCCTTTTGCACAGAACTTGAAAATTGGTTGATCGAGGCAATGGCGCCGATCAAGGCGGCCAGCAGCAGCCAGCTGGGCAGGTTGGCTGCTGAGAGGGCATGCATCAGGCCCCTCCTTTCTGCAGACGTGCCATCAGCTTTTGTGCAGCTTGCAGGCGTTGAGCTTTTTTGTTGTGGGCCCGGATGATGGTGAGTGCGCTCATGGTTTCTCCTCTTCTCTCCCTTTGCTCTAGAGCTGCTGGCAGCTCAAAGGAAGTGATCAAACCGATCCCTTGGGTTCGGTTTTGCGACCCCCGGAGCGCCTCTGGCTAAGACGCCTCTAAACAACAACCGGGCGTGAGCGGACTCGACTTTGATGGCGACTACGGCCGCCAGTACCGCCAGCGGATTCGCTTATCGATTCCGGCCTACGACGCGGTGTTGGAACTTGGCGCCGCCGCCTTAGCGGCCAAGACGCCAGCTGCTCGCCAGGTTCTGGTGGTGGGGCCGGGTGCCGCTGAGGAGCTGCCAGGCCTGCTTCAAGCCATGCCGCTGGCGCGCTTCACGCTGCTGGAGCCCAGTGGGCAGATGGCCGAATTTTGCCGCCAGCAGATTGCCTCTCTCGATGCCGGCAGCCGCTGCTTGCTGCACCAGCAAAGCCTTGCCGGCAGTGGCTTGGATCCCGAGGGGTTTGATGCGGTGGTGTGTCACCACGTGCTGCACCTGTTGCCTCCGCAGCAGCAGCAGCAGGAATTGGCCGCCATGCTCAGCCAGCTCGCTCCTGGGGGCTGTTTGTTGCTCAGCAGCTACAGCGAACCAGCGGGGCAAGAGAACGAGCAAAGCCTGCTGGAGATCATCAAGGCAAGGTTGCGCATGCTTGGCATGGATGAGGCCACCTTGGAGTTGTTTCTCTCAGGCCGGAACAAGGTGGTGTTTTCGTTGGCTGAAGAGTTGATTCAGCAGCAGGCGCAAGCGAGCGGTTGCATGCCACCTCAGATGCTGCTGCGGGCAATGTTTAACGGCCTGTGGCTGATTCAGCGGCCCGCCACTTGAGGCCCCTGTAAGCGAGGATCAGCAACTGCTTTCTCCCCGCGTGTATGCCCCTCACCGCTTTGGTGCGCCAGCTGCAGCAGGTGCCCCTCACCGGCGAGGTGCTGGAACGCTCACGGCGGCCTGATCGTCTGCGCCTGCAAGGGGCCAGTCGTGGTGCCCGGGCGCTGTTGGCTTCAGCCATGGCCCGCTGCGAGGGCGCTCCTTTGCTGGTGGTGGTGCCCACCCTGGAAGAAGCCGGCCGCTGGGCGGCCCTGCTGGAGTTGATGGGCTGGCCCACCACGCAGCTCTATCCCACCAGTGAGGGGTCGCCCTACGAAGCCTTTGATCCCACCAGCGAGATCACCTGGGGGCAGTTGCAGGTGCTCAGCGAATTGGTGGATGAGCAGGGCGACGGCTGGCAGGGGGTGATCGTGGCCACCGAGCGGGCCCTGCAGCCCCACTTGCCGCCGCCGGCTGTGCTGGCTGATCAGTGCCTCACCTTGCGCAAAGGCGCCAGCATCGATCTGGAGGAGCTGGCAGCCAATCTCGCCCGCTTGGGCTACGAGCGGGTCTCTACCATTGAGCAGGAAGGCAGCTGGAGCCGCCGCGGCGACATCGTTGATCTATTCCCGGTCAGCGCTGAGTTGCCAGTGCGACTGGAGTTCTTCGGTGAAGACCTCGAGAAGTTGCGGGAGTTTGATCCCGCCACCCAGCGCTCGCTGGATGCTGTTGATCTGGTGCGCATCACCCCCACCGGCTATGGGCCTTTGGTGGCTGATGGCCTCAGGGCCAACCTGCCCGATCAGCTGGATCAACTGCTCAGCGCTGAGGCCATGGAGCAGTTGCTGGCCGGCGATACCCCCGAAGGCATGAGGCGCTTGATGGGGCTGGCTTGGCAGCAGCCGTCTTCTTTGTTGGATTACCTGCCGGAGCACACCTTGGTGGTGCTCGATGAGCGCCGTCAGGCCATGGCCCACGGCCAGCAGTGGTTTGATCACGCCGAGCAGCACCACAGCGATGAGGTGGAGGGCTTGCTGCCGCCAACATTGCATCGCCCGATCAGCGACACGATCGAGGCCTTGGAGGCCTTTGCTGGGTTCGATCTGGCCGAGTTGGCTGAAACCGATCAGCACCCCAACAGTTTTGATTTGAACAGCCGGGCGGTGCCCGCCTATCCCAACCAGTTCGGCAAGTTGGCCGGCCTGATCAAAGATTTTCAACGCGAGAAAACCCGCGTGTGGTTGCTTTCAGCCCAGCCCTCCCGCGCGGTGGCGTTGCTGGAAGAGCACGATTGCATCACGCGCTTTGTGCCCAACCCCGGCGATCAACCAGCCATTGAGCGGTTGATCGAACAGAACACGCCGGTGGCCCTCAAGACCAAGGGCACCGCTGAGCTCGAGGGATTGCAGTTGCCGGCTTGGCGTTTGGCGCTGATCACCGATCGGGAATTTTTTGGCCAGCAAAACCTCACCGCCAGCGGCTATGTGCGCCGCCGCCGTCGCGCGGCCAGCCGCACGGTGGATCCCAACCGCATGCGGCAGGGGGATTTCGTGGTGCACCGCAACCACGGCATTGGTCGCTTTTTGAAGATGGAAAAGCTGGCCATCAGCGGTGATGCCCGCGACTACCTGGTGGTGCAATACCTCGATGGTTTGCTGCGGGTGGCGGCCGACCAGCTGGGCAGTCTTGGCCGCTTCAGGGCCAGCAGTGATGCACCGCCCCAGCTCAACAAGATGGGCGGTGCCGCTTGGGCCAAGACCAAGGCCCGCGCCCGCAAAGCCGTGCGCAAGGTGGCCTTTGATTTGGTCAAGCTCTACGCCGAGCGCACCGAATCACCAGGGTTTGCCTTCCCTGTCGATGGGCCCTGGCAGAACGAACTGGAGGATTCCTTTCCCTACGAGCCCACGCCTGATCAGCTCAAGGCGATCACCGAGGTAAAGCGCGACATGGAGCAGGGCAAGCCGATGGATCGGTTGGTGTGTGGGGATGTGGGCTTCGGCAAAACCGAGGTGGCCGTGCGCGCCATCTTCAAGGCGGTGACTGCGGGTCGTCAGACCGCCCTATTGGCGCCAACCACCGTGCTGGCTCAACAGCATTGGCGCACCTTGAGCGAACGCTTTGCGCCTTATCCGATCAAGGTGGCGCTGCTGAATCGCTTCCGCACGGCCAGCGAGCGCAAGGAGATTCTCAAAGGCCTCAGCGATGGGGCGATTGATGTGGTGGTGGGCACCCATCAATTGCTGGGCAAGGGCACCAGCTTCAAGCAGCTGGGCTTGTTGGTGGTGGATGAGGAGCAGCGCTTTGGTGTGAACCAAAAAGAGAAGATCAAGGTTCTACGCAAAGACGTTGATGTTTTGACCCTCTCGGCAACGCCGATCCCGCGCACGCTCTACATGAGCCTCTCGGGGGTGCGTGAGATGAGCTTGATCACCACGCCTCCCCCATTGCGCCGTCCGATCAAGACCCACTTGGCGTCGCTCGATGAAGAGGCGGTGCGTAGTGCGATCCGCCAAGAGCTCGATCGCGGCGGGCAGGTGTTTTATGTGGTGCCCAGGGTGGAGGGCATTGAGGAGGTGGCCGGTGGGTTGCGTCAGATGCTCCCAGGCCTAAGGCTGCTGGTGGCCCACGGCCAGATGCCGGAGGGCGAATTGGAGAGCGCCATGGTGGCCTTCAACGCCGGTGAGGCCGATGTGATGCTCTGCACCACGATCGTGGAGAGCGGCCTCGACATCCCGCGGGTTAACACGATCCTGATCGAAGACTCCCAAAAATTTGGCCTCTCGCAGCTGTATCAATTGCGGGGCCGAGTGGGCCGCAGTGGCATTCAGGCCCACGCGTGGCTGTTTTATCCGGGTGACGCCAGCCTCAGTGATGCCGCACGGCAGCGGCTGCGGGCGATTCAAGAATTTGCCCAGCTCGGCAGCGGCTACCAGCTCGCCATGCGGGACATGGAAATCCGCGGCGTTGGCAATCTGCTGGGGGTGGAGCAGAGCGGGCAGATGGAGACCATCGGCTTTGACCTCTACATGGAGATGCTCCAAGAGGAGCTCGCCGAGATTCGCGGCCAGGACATCCCTGCGGTGGATGACACCCAGATCGATTTGAGCGTGACGGCCTTCATCCCAGCCGATTGGGTCACTGAAGCCGACGAGAAAATGGCTGCCTATCGCGCCGCTGCTGACTGCGACAGCCGCGAGGCTTTGCTGCAGCTGGCCGCCGATTGGGTGGATCGCTACGGCCCGCTCCCGGCTCCGGTGCAGTCGCTGCTGCAAATGATGGAGATCAAGCTGCTGGCCAAGCGTTGCGGCTTCTCGCGCATCAAGCCGGAAAAACCCAACTTGGTGCTGGAAACCCCCATGGAAGAGCCCGCATTCCGCCGCCTGCGCCAGGGTTTGGCCACCCACCTGCATGGCCGTTTGGTGTATCAAGCCGGCAGCGGCACCACCGCGAAGGTGCTCGCCCGCGGCCTTGGGGTGTTGGCGCCCGATAAACAGCTGGACGAACTCAAGTCTTGGCTGGAGACCATGGCGGCCCAGATCCCTGATGCCGACGGGTTTTCTGCCGCTGAGCGTGAGGCCAAACAACAGGCTGACAACCAGGCCGTTCTGAGCGTTTGACAGCTTTTCCTGAGAAAATGCTTCTCAGGCTCGCAAGAGTTCGTTACACTCCGGTGAGTTGAAAAGCGAGCTGCGCATGAATGCCATCGTCGAATTGAATGACGGACTTGGCGTAGTCTTCGCAGCGGGTGGTGCTTTCCCCTTCGGATTGTTCAGCGGCGTGATCGGCGCAGTGGCGCTGGGCTTCTTTGCCCTCTGGCAATCCGAAAGCAATGATGATGACGATTCCAGCCCCGGCGGCGGCTTAATGCAGCCGGTGTCCTGATTCCTTAGTTCGTACTGAAAACGTCCAACTGAACGTCTCCGTCGAAGCTCACTTCAGGTTTGGCGTAGTTTTGGCGAAGCAGCTTGCCCAGCTCTGATTCAGCAACCCGATACTGCGGGTCGTTGCGGGTTCCCAGGTCTTCAAATTTCAAGCGCTGGGCCTGGGCTTTGCTGAGGTTGGCATTCACATCCGGGGTGATGCCCTGCTTGTGAATGTCTTTGCCGCTGGGGGTGAGGTATTTGGCGATGGTCACCGTCATCCCGGAGCCATCGGAGAGCCCACGCACCGATTGGATCAGGCCCTTGCCGAAGGTCTTCTTGCCGACCACAACGCCGCGGTTGTTGTCTTGAATGGCGCCCGAGAGAATCTCGCTGGCGCTGGCGCTGCCTTCATTAACGAGCACCACCAACGGCGCCTGGGTGAGGGCACGGCCGCTGGCCCGTTTGACATCACTAACGCCATCACGGGTTGAGCTGGAGACGATCACGCCTTCATCGAGCCACTGCCTGGCGATTTCCACACTCGCCATCAGCAAGCCGCCGGGGTTGCTGCGTAGATCGAGCACAAAACCGCTGACGCCCTCACCGCTCAGCTCGGTGATGGCGTTGCGCATGTCCTTGGCCGCATTGGCGTTGAACTGCTTCAGGCGGATGTAACCCACCTTGGCCCCGTTGGGGGCCACATTCACGCTGGAATCAACGGCCGCCAGTTCGATCCGGTCGCGGATCAGATCAACCGTCACGAATTCACCGGCGCCGCGGCGCAGCTCCAACACCACCTTGGTGCCAACCTTGCCGCGAATCAGCTTGACCGCGTCTTCGGTGGTCATCCCCCGGGTGCTTTTGCCGTCGATGGCAGTGATCACATCTTTGGGCTGCACCCCCGCCCGCGAGGCGGGTGAGCCATCGATGGGTGAAACCACCACCAGTTCTTTGCTGTCTTTATCGAGGCTCAGTTGAATGCCCACCCCAGAGAGTTCCCCTGAGGTGTCGATTTCCATCTCCTTGAATTCACGCGGGTCCATGAACCGCGTGTAGGGGTCATCCAGGGTGCCGAGCATGCCCCGGATGGCTTCATAAGCGTCTTTGGTGTTGCCGTAGCTCTTGCTCAGCAGATCCCGCCGCAGGGTTTTCCACTTCTCCTCGCTGTAATTGCCCGTGGTGTCGAGGTAGTCGCGGAACACGATCTGCCAGGCCTCATCCATCACCTCCTTGGGGCTGTCGGAGATGATCGCTGCGGTGCTGCTGTGCAGCAGCAGATCACTGGTTAGAACCAAGGTTCCCGCGAAACTGCCGGCACCGGCCAGGGCGACAAGGGCGATGCGACGCAGACGCGTTGAAGCCATGGAGTTAGCCAGGGTCTTCCAACCGTAACGTCACTGTTGGGCTTTGGTCAGAGCGATCGCCGCCTGGTCTGTGACTGGATGTGGCCCCAGACCTCAGGGATCAACCCAGCGGCCGTCTTCTTTGATCAGATCAATCAGCGCCCGCACACCGTCGGCTTCCGGCACGCGGCGGATCTCTTCGCGGCCCCGGTAGAGCGAGATGGTGCCAGGGGTTTTGCCCACATAGCCGTAGTCGGCGTCGGCCATTTCGCCGGGGCCATTCACGATGCAGCCCATTACGGCGATGTCGAGGCCGGTGAGGTGGTCGGTGGCGCTGCGCACCTGCTGCAACACCTCCTCGAGGTTGAACAGCGTGCGGCCGCAGCTGGGGCAAGCCACGTACTCAACCATCGTTTTGCGCAGCCCCAAGGACTGGAGGATGCCGTAGCAGACCGGAATTTCCTTCTCGGGAGCCTCGGTGAGGGAAACGCGGATCGTGTCTCCTAGGCCATCGGCCAGCAGGGTGGCGATCCCTGCGGTGCTTTTGATGCGGCCGTAGTCGCCGTCGCCGGCTTCGGTGACCCCCAGGTGTAGGGGGTAGTTGAAGCCCTCGGCATCCATGCGGTGGGCCATCAAGCGGTAGGCCGCCAGCATCACCGGCGCCCGTGAGGCTTTCATCGAAATCACGATGTTGTGGAAGTCGAGCCGATCGCAGATGCGAATGAACTCCAGGGCTGACTCCACCATCCCCAGCGGGGTATCGCCGTAGCTGAACAACATCCGCTCAGCCAACGAGCCATGGTTAACGCCAATGCGCAGGGCTTTGTCCTGCTCCTTCAGGCTGCGGACCAGGGGTTCAAAGGTTTCCGTAATCCGCTCCCCAATGGCAGCCACCTCGTCTGGTGTGAACTCGGTGCGGTTGGGATCGGGCTTGTCGAAGACAAACAGCCCAGGGTTGATGCGCACCTTGTCGACATGCTTGGCCACCTCCAAGGCGATCTTCATTCCGTTGTGGTGCACATCAGCCACCAGCGGCACGCTCGCCCCAGAGGCTTCGAGGCGCTGACGGATCTCACCGACGGCCTTGGCGTGGGCGAGGCTCGGCACCGTGAGCCGAATGATTTCGCAACCGGTTTGATGCAGCCGCAGGATGCCGGCGGTGGCCCCCTCCACATCGAGGGTGTCCTCGTTGATCATCGACTGCACCACCACCGGGTGCTCACTGCCGATCCAGATGTCGCGCACCCGCACACTGCGGGTTTTGCGCCGGTGAATCACCGTGTCAAAGCGCGGATCCTGACTCCAATCGGTGTCGCTCAAGGTGGTGGTGGCCAGGGTGCCGGTCATGGAGCGGGCCAAGGTCTGCGCAAAACCATGGCATAGACCCCTAGCTCATGGGTTCGAGTTCGCAGGGGTGCAGCAGCTCCCAGCGCTCAAATGGCTGCACGATCCAGGGGTTTTCGGGCAGATGCATGGCCCAGAAATCCGGTTGAAAGCTGCTGCCGCCTTTGAGCCAGAGCACCCCTGTGAGCAGTTGGGATGGCCTCACTGCCGTGTTGAGCCAGGCGCTGGCTTCCACCAAGGTGGTGCCGCTATCCACCAAGTCGTCCACCAGCAGCAGCCGAGGCCCCAGCTGGTCGCAGGTGTGGGCCAGTTGATGGCCAAGCTTCAGTTGGCCCTGAATGCGATCGCCATCGCCGCTGTAGCTGCTGGCCGCCATCACCACCAAGGGCCGATCGAATAAACGGGAGAGCAGATCACCCACCCGCAAGCCGCCTCTGGAGAGGGCCACGATCTGATCAAAATCCGCTGCGGCGTGATGCAGTTGCAGCGCCAGGTGCTCGATCAGCCGGTGGTAGTGCTCCCAGCTCACCACCAGCTCACCAGCGGTGTTATCGCTGATGGCCGGGGGCTTGAGCTGGGGCAGTGCTGTCATTGCGGCCAGTCCTTCCGATCCAGTCTGCGACGAACATCCTGCATGTCCGCGAGCGTGAGCTCTTGGGGTGAGCCCGGAGCGCGGGAGCCAAAGCGCAGCAGATAGGAGGGATGAAACACCGGCAAGTAGGCGCGGCCTTGCTGCTCAATCCACTGGCCCCGCAGTTTGCTGATGCCGCCTTTGATGCCCAAAACCGCCTGCAGTGCTGTGGCCCCCGCGAGTACCACCAAGGGGGGATCCACCAGCTCCAGTTGCTGATGCAGCCAAGGCAGGCAGCGCTCGATCTCTGTGCGCGTGGGCTTGCGGTTTTGGGGTGGCCGGCACTTGATCACATTGGCGATGTAGAGGTCGCGGCGGCTGTCGAGCCCGGCTTCAACCAAGAGCTTCTCCAGCAGTTGTCCGGCCCGGCCAACGAACGGTTCACCCTGCTCGTCTTCCTGCTGGCCCGGGGCCTCACCAATCAGCAGCGCGCGGGCTTGGGGATGGCCTCGCCCCACCACCACGTTGTGCCGCGTTGCCGCCAGCTCGCAGCGTTCACAGCCTTGGCAATCGGCGCTGAGCTCGTGCCAGGAGGTGCTCATTGGGCCCACTCCAGCAGCAACAGGCGATTGCCCTCGGGATCTTCGATCCACACCTCACGGCCAAAGGACTCCTGGCGAATCGCTTCGAGAGCCCTAGCCCCTTGGGCCAGGGCCTGCTCAAGGCTGCTCTCGAGATTGGCGCTGGGCAGGCACAGGGCCAGCCGGCCGTGTTGCGCTGGTTGGGGCCTTTGCGATGAGGGTTGGTAGATCACCAACTGCTGGCCCTGGCTCAGCGTGAGTTGCTGCACCGAACCCTTGATTTCAACGGACACGTTCAGCAGCTGGCTGTAAAAGCGTGCCAAGGCCGCTGGGGCCTCACTGGCTAGAACCCAGAACGGTGCAGCCATTGCCGTGGTGTTGCCGCGCACAGCATGCCCGAGTGCTGAGGCACACTGGAGGATTCGAAGATCCGAGCGGCACCACAAGGGTGTGCCCATGCCCATGAAGCTTTCGGCCCGTGCGGCTTCGTTGCAGCCATCTCTGACGCTTGCCATTGCGGCCCGGGCTAAGCAGCTGCAGGCCGAGGGGCAGAACATCTGCAGCCTCAGTGCTGGAGAACCCAACTTCGACACGCCGGCTTTCATTCGCCAGGCGGCGGCCGAGGCGCTTGAGCAAGGCGTAACCCGTTACGGCCCAGCCGCTGGCGATCCAGAGCTACGTCAAGCCATCGCTGAGAAACTCAGCCGCTGCAATGGCATGGCCGTTGGCAGTGATCAGGTGCTGGTCACCAATGGTGGCAAGCAGGCGCTTTACAACCTTTTTCAGGTGCTGCTCGACCCTGGTGATGAGGTGTTGCTGCCGGCGCCGTATTGGCTCACCTACCCCGAGCTGGCGCGCTTGGCGGGAGCCGAGGTGTGCCTGCTAACAAGCAATGCCAGCGATGGCTTCCGGCTTGATCTCGAGGCGCTTGAGGCCTTGATCACCCCGAAGAGCCGCTTGCTGGTGCTGAACACACCCTCCAATCCAACGGGGTTGGTGCTGCAGCGCGAGGAGCTGGAAGCCGTTGCCGCTTTGCTGCGCCGCCATCCCCAGGTGGCGGTGGTCTGCGATGAGATCTACGAGCACCTGCTCGCCGATGGCCAAACCCACCACAGCCTGGCCGCGCTGGCTCCTGATCTGGCTGATCGGTTGTTTGTAGTCAATGGCTTCGCCAAGGGTTGGGCCATGACCGGCTGGCGCTTGGGCTATCTGGCTGGTCCAGCTGAGGTGGTCAAAGCGGCCATCGCCTTGCAGAGCCAGAGCACCAGCAACGTTTGCAGCTTTGCCCAGCGCGGCGCCTTGGCGGCGTTGCACGCACCGCTGGATTGCGTGCAGGAGATGGCCCGCAGCTTTTCGCAGCGGCGCAGCCATCTCACCGCTGGTTTGCAACAGCTCAGCGATGTGGTGGTGGTGCCGCCTAACGGCGCCTTCTACGCCTTCCCGGATATCAGCGCCTTTGGCCTGGATTCGATGACGTTCTGCCAGCAGTTGTTAGATCAACAGGGGTTGGCAGTTGTGCCCGGTGTGGCCTTTGGCGATGACCGTTGTATTCGCCTCTCTTGCGCCGTCACCACAGCCACCATCGACGACGGCTTGAACCGCCTGAAGTCTTTCCTGCAAACGCTCTGATCTCCTTGATTCGATTTCTTGCTCTGGCCCTGGTGCTGTTGCTGGCGCCGGTGGCCCCTGCCCTGGCCTCCCAGGTGCTGCGCATCAGCGCGATACCCGATCAAAACCCCGAGCGGCTCAATCGCCTCTATGGGCTGTTGGCCAAAGAGCTCAGTGATCAGCTGGGCGTGCCGGTGAAATACAAGCCCGTTGTGGATTACGGCGCTGCTGTCACCGGCTTCCGCCGCGGGGATCTGGATTTGGTTTGGTTTGGCGGGCTCACCGGGGTTCAAGCCCGCTTGCAGACCCCTGGCTCCAAGGTCATTGCGCAGCGGGATGTCGACGCCAAGTTCCGCTCGGTTTTCATTGCCAACCAATCGGCTGGTCTGAAGCCCTTCAGCGCTCAAAACGACCTGCAGCAACTCAAGGGCAAGCGCTTTGCCTTCGGCTCAGAGAGCTCCACTTCCGGCCGCTTGATGCCCCAATACTTCCTGGCTCAGGCGGGGGTGACCCCCAAAGACTTTGCCTCTGGCCGACCGGGCTTTAGCGGCAGCCATGACGCCACCTTGGCGCTGGTGCAAAGCGGCGCGTATCAAGCTGGTGCTCTCAATGGCCAGGTGTGGGATAGCCGTCTCAAGGAGGGCAAGGTCGACACCAACAAGGTGGTGCTGTTGTGGCGGACTCCGCCCTATGCCGACTACCACTGGATCGCCCAGGGCAACTTGGATCAGCGCTTTGGCACTGGTTTCACCAGCAAGCTGCAGCAGAGCTTGCTAAACATGAGCCCGAGCCAGCCACGCCAAAAAACCATCCTGGAGCTGTTTGCAGCAGGGCGGTTCATTCAGGCCAAGGATGCTGATTACGCCAACATCGAGGCGGTGGGTCGATCGCTCGGCAAGATCCGCTGATGCTGGAGCTGAGGGATGTCACGGTTCCAGGGCGTGAGCGCCCGCGGCTCCGTGGCCTCAGCCTCAGCCTCAAACCGGGGGAGTGCGTTGCCCTGGTGGGTGCCAGCGGCGCAGGGAAAAGCACCCTGCTGGCTGTGGCCAATGGATTGATTCAGCCCACAAGCGGATCGGTGCAGTGGTTTGGAGAACAGCGGCTGCGCCGCCGCATGCGATCGCGCATCGGCACGCTCTGGCAAGACCTGCGCTTGATTGAAGGACTCTCGGTTCAGCACAACCTCAACACCGGCCGCCTAGCGGCCTGGTCGTGGTGGCAGGTGCTGCTGAACCTGATGCAGCCTTTGGAGTCTCGCGCCTGCGCCGAAGCGCTCACCCAGGTGGAACTCGACGCATCACTGCTGCCCTTGCCGCTGAGCTCGCTCTCCGGCGGGCAGCGGCAGCGGGTGGCCTTGGCGCGGTTGCTGCGCCAAAACGCCGAGTTGCTATTGGCCGATGAACCCCTCGCCCAGCTCGATCCACCTTTGGCGCGGCGCCTACTGCAGTTGCTATTGGGCTTGGCAACGCCTCCGCGGGGGTTGCTGATGAGCCTGCATCGCCCCGATTGGCTGGAGGGTTTTGATCGGGTGGTGGGCCTGCGCCACGGCGAACTGTTATTCGACTGCTCTCCAGAGACGCTGTCGGCCGCGGATTTGGAGCAGCTCTATTCATGAGCCCCGCCGGCCAGCTGCTGCTGCCTGCGCTGGTGCTGTTGCCGTTGCTGGCGCTCTTGCCAGGCGCTTGGCATGGCGGCGGCTTTGATTTGATCGGCCAGTTCCTGCTGGCGGCTGTTCAGCCCAGCACCGATCCAGCCTTAATCGTCGCATCGCTCAGGGGAATCGCCATCACCGTGGCGGTGGCCCTGTGGTCGTGGCTGTTCAGCTTGTTCCTTGGCGTGATCGGCGGTGTTCTCTCCGCTGAGGTGGTGAGCCGCACCCTTTGGGGCTGCAGTTGGCCAGCGCTGTTGCTGCGCCGCTTGCTCGCGATTCCGCGCTCGTTGCATGAGCTGCTGTGGGGTTTGATCCTGCTGCAGCTGCTCGGCTTGCATCCCGCTGTGGCTGTGTTGGCGATTGCTCTGCCCTATGGGGCTTTGTTCGCCCGTGTGGTGGCCGAACAGCTCGATGGCTTGCCGCGCCGCAACCTGGAGGCGTTGCAGTTGGCGGGTGCGCCGGCTCCCGCAGCATTGTTGATGGCGCTTTTGCCGCCGCTGTGGCCGCAGCTGCTCAGCTATGGGGGCTACCGGCTTGAGTGCGCCTTGCGCTCAGCCACCCTGCTGGGGGTGTTTGGCCTTGGGGGCATTGGCGCTGATTTGCGCTTGGCTCTGCAGTCACTGCAGTTCCATGAGGTGTGGAGCAGCCTCTGGCTGTTGGCCGCGGTGATGCTGGCCCTCGAGCTGGCGCTGGCGCGTTTGCGGCAGCGCTGGCAAGAGCCCAACCGCGAATTGCTCGTTGGCTTCGCCGCCTTGCTGCTGCTGTTGCTGCCGTCATCGCAGTGGTTGGAGCTGCGCTGGCATGTGCTGTTCTCCCCCTGGCAATGGCCGGAGGTGCTGCCCCTGTGGGACCCCAACGGCTGGCTGCAGGACTGGCCGCAGTTGATTGGCAGCACGCTGCTGCTCACCTCCTTGGCGGCTTTGCTCGCGGTGGCTCTATTGCCATTGTTGCTGTTGCTGTTGGGGCCAGGGCGTTGGCCGCGCTTGTTGCTTTCGGCTTGCGGTTTGCTGGCGCGTTTGCTGCCGCCGCCGTTAACGGCTCTGTTACTGCTGTTTGTGTTCCAGCCCGGGCTGTTGCCGGCGGTGTTGGCGCTGGGTATTCACAACGCCGGCATCTTGGGGCGCCTTGGCTTGGAGGGGCTGGATGCCTTGCCGCCGCAGCCGGCCCAGGCACTACGGCTGGCTGGCAGCAGTCCGCGGCAGGTGTTGCTGGTGGCTGGCTTCAACGGCATCGGCCGCAACTATTTGAGTTTTGGGGCCTACCGCGCCGATGTGATCCTGCGTGAGAGCGTGGTGGTGGGGCTGGTGGGTGCCGGCGGTTTGGGGGTGGTGCTGCTGGAGTCGTTGAGTTCGTTTGCCTGGGGCGAGGTGTTGCCGGTGTTGGTGGTGTATGCGGTCCTCACCTTGGTGGGCGAACAACTGGCTGATCTCTATCGCCGCCGCTTGCTCAGTGGTCCGCTCCCACGGGAGGGGTGCTCCCCCCTCGCAAACAGCTAATCAACACCGGGTGCTGCAGCTGAGCTTGAAGGTCAGAGCTCAATTGCACTCTGATGACCACATCTCAAGCGCCAACACCCGAGCTGTTGGCCTTGCATCGCCGCTACGTCCAGAGCCGTTGCCTCAAGCTTCGCAATCGTCTTGTTGAAGCCCACCTCAATCTCGTGCGGCAGCAGGCCGCCCGCTTTTCCCAGGCAAGCAGCGCCTGCTACGACGACCTGTTTCAGCAGGGCTGCTTTGGGCTGCTCGATGCTGTCCAGCGCTACCAACCGCAGCGCGGCTATGCCTTCAGCACCTATGCGGTCACGTTGATTCGCGGCCAAATGCAGCACTACCTGCGTGACCGGCACCATCTGATTCGCTCCCCTTGGAGGCTGCGTCAGCTGTTGAGTCGTTGGGATCAGCTTCAAAATCAGCGCCAGCAAGCCGGTCTGCCGCCACTGGATCGGCGCGGCCAGGCCCGCAGCCTGGGCTGCCGGGTTGAGCGCCTGCAGATGGCGTTGCAGATGCGCGAAGCCTTGAACCTGCGGTCATTTGATGCGGCCCCTGACGGCATGGCCTTCGAGCCTGCCGATCGGCGCCCCACCCCAGAAGCGCGCTTGGCGGAAGCGGAAGTGGAGGAGTGGATCGAGGCCCACAGCCCGGATGATCAATTCCTGTTGCGCGGCGTGATGCACCAAGGCTTGAGTCAGCGCCAATTGGCACGGCAATTGGGTTGGCCGCCATGCCGCGTGAATCGGCGCCTGCAGCAACTGCGTCAGCAGGCAGTGCTGCGTTTCAGCGCAACACCACCATCGCGGCCGCGGCGGCAATCGCCGTCATCAGGGCATTAACCCCTTCATTGCTGAGCCAAGGCAGCTGAGGCTGCAGTTCACTGCCGATCAAGCTCTCCACCAAGGTGGCGAGCCAGGCGATCACGCTGATCGGCAGCAGCAGCTCCCAGCCCACCAGCGACAGGCTGCAACCAATCAGGCTGAACACACCGGCTCCAGCCAGGCTGGCGAGAGTTCCTTCCAGGCTCACGGCACCTTCAGTGCCCGGGGGAACCACTTGCAATCGGCTCAAACTGATGGTGGTGCGGCCCCAGCGTTTGCCGATTTCACTGCCGCAGGTGTCGCCCAGCTTGGCGGCAAAGCTGGCCACAAAACCCACGAGCAAAAGATGGGTTGGTGCTCCAGGCAGTTGGCTCAGCAGCGCTAAGGCTGCGCCTGTGGCCGCTGAGCCCCAAACGTTCTCAGGGCCCCGCCGGCCGCCACGGGCTTCTGCGATCCCGAGTTCCGCCTTGCGGGCAAAGCCCAACTTGGTGACTGCCGAGCCAAGGGCCAGATACAGCACCACCGCCAGCCAGCCCCGCCAGCCCAGCGTGGCCCCCAGCAGCGTTCCCAAGGCCCAGGCATGCCACCAGCCGCTGCGCGTCAGCACCGGAACACGCGTGACCGGCAGGATCAGGCCGGCATTGATCAGGGCACTGAAGCCCCAGGCCGCTACGGCCCCCATGGCGATGGCTCAAAACCGCTCCAGTCAAGCGGGGCAGCACCTGAAACTGAAGCAAACATTTGAATAAGAAGAGATTGTGTGTCGGTTAAGACACTGCTTGTCAGTGTGAGTTATCAATATTGATTGATGTGTTGAATGACACGTCTCATCAGGAGGAGGAGTGAGCGACAAGGTCGCTACGGCCGCTTGGGATGAGCATCTGATTGAAGTGGCTGGTCCACCGGCTGGTTGGTGGTATGTGCGGCCTGTTCCCAGGGCGCTGCAACAAAGCTTGGGTCGGCGTTCCATTCGCCGCTACCTCGCGCCGACCTTGGTTCAAGCCCACCGCCTGGCGGCCGATGTGCATGAGCAGGTGGAGCGTTTGCTGGGCCTCAGCGCCGGAGAGCTTCAGCTGCGTGGGCGTGAAATTCGCCTGGTGGCCCGCGAGTGTGCCCGCCGCTGGCGTGAGCGACTCTCCGCTGCAGCTCTGCCCGCCCCAAGCCGCCCTGATGAATCCGAGCTGGTGGAGCTGTTGATGAATGGCTTCCGCAGTCGCGGATTGGTGCTTGAGGAGCCAGATTTTTTGGAGGCTCGCGAGGCGTTTCTGGCCCAGCTCGCCAGGCCTTTGCCGCCGCTGCCGGCTCCCCGCCATCGCCCCAACACCGTGGCGGGTTGGGTGGCCGCGCGTCAGCGTTTGCGGCCTGTTAGTGCCAGCACGCGCCTGGCCTGGCAGCGGGAGTTGCGGCGGCTGCTGGCCTTTAACGAGGTCAGCCTGCCTGGGGCGATCACCGAAGGCGCTGCCTTCCGCTGGCGCAACCATGTGCTGAGCAGCGTCAGCCTCGCCACAGCCCAGCGCCGGTTGAGCCTGATTGATGCCTTTTATGCCGATGCGCTGCGTTCGGCCCTGGTGGAGCACAATCCCTTCTCGCCTCTGCCGCCGCTGCAGGCCAGCAGCCTCCCCTTGCGGCCTCTCAGTGCTGAGCAGTTGCAACAGCTCGACCACGAGCGCCAAGGCGATCCCATCTATGCCTTGGTTCGTTGGCTTGGCTTAAGGCCAAGCGAAGCAGCTGAGCTGCGGCCCATCGATTGGTCTTCGATTGATGGCAATCCGGTGCTGTGGATTCGTTCAGGTCTCTTGGTTCAGCAGCGCTGTCTGCAGATTCCCGAGCCCTTGATGCCGCTCTGGCAGCAATGCAGCGGGCCTGGCGAGGCTCCTCTCTGGGCTGAGTTGCCTGATGTGACCCCGCAGCTGTTGGCACGCCGCTGGGCTGATGGTTTGCGGCGCCAGAGCTTTTGCAATGCCACCGCCCTGCGCCGAGAGTGCGCCCGCCAGTGGCGTCAGCAGGGTGTTTCAGAGGTGGTGGTGCGTCAGCTGTTGGGTGCGTCCAAGAGCACGCGGATGTTGCACTGCCCAACGGAAACCACACAGCCGGCTGTCTGAGCCTGATAATCAGCGCTGGCCTTGGTGAGAGCTGTGGTGCTGGACAAGCTGCTGGGTGGTGAGCGCAAGCCTTTTTTGGTGCTGTCAGAAGAGAGCAGCACGGATGTGGTGATTGCCCCCACCAGGCCTGAAGAACCAGAGACCGATGAAGCTGGCGCAGCTTTAGAGGCGCCCATTCTGTTTGCAGAGGGTGTTGCAACAGCGCAGCCAGCTGCACCTCAAGCCAAGCCCGCAGCCACCAAAGCCCAGCCGTCTGCTTCCCAAGCGCAGCCCAAGGCCAGCCCCGCCCAGCCGGAAAAAGCGCTCACCACCGCCGAGTTGCTGGCTGCTGAGCGCTCGCAGAAACAAGAGGCTCCGGTGCGCAGCACCGAAACCTTTGCGGCTGAATTACTCAATCCCGCCAACGCCTTGCCCCGCCGCCGCCGCCGCCCCGGCGCTGCTTTGGCTGGCTTTAAAGAGATGGTTGGGAATCTCTCGCGCTGAGCCGTTGCCTGTGGTGTTGCATCAGGGCCAAGGCGCTGATCGCCGCGGTTGAAGCTCGCAAGATATTGGGCCCCAGGCTCACGGGCTGCCAACCGTGATCGGCCGCTGCTTGCCGCTCTTGGGGCGTCCAGCCCCCTTCTGGCCCACAAGCCAACTGCCAGGGTTCGACCTGGGGGGCTGTTTCCAGCACATCAGCTAAGAACGGCACGCCGGCTTCGCGGGTCACGCCAATGCAGCGCAGCTCGCCTGCGGCCTTGGCTTGGCTCAAGCCGTCGATGGCGCTGGAGACCGGCTGCAGTTTCGGCAGCCAGAGCCGTTCGCACTGCTCACAGGCTTCCTGCAGCTGGCTTTGCCAACGCTGGGGGCGTTGGCCCTTGGGTTCCACAACTGAGCGTTGGGCCTGCAGCGGTTTGAGCTGATCGACGCCGAGCTCGCAGGCCATCCGCACAACAACCTCAAAATCTCGGCGGATCAAGCCCATCAGCAACACCACCTCGGGTTGCTGGGGTGGTTGCTGCTCCAGCTGCGCCCCTTGTTGCGCCCATCCGTTGCGGCGCAGCTCGGCCTGATGCAAGCCGCCCTGTCCATCAACGATGGCAAAGGGGCTGCCCGGCCGCAGCCGCAGCACTTTTTCGAGGTAGTGGCGCTCATCGCTGGTGAGTTCCACGTCCTCTCCGCAACCCGCGAGGCGCTGCGGTTCGATCAGGACACGGCGCAGTTCAGCCATGACGCGCTGGTGAACTCAGTCTTCAAAAAAACGTTCATCGCCAGCTTCCGCTGGCCAGTCCTCATTGATGCCGCCCACCCGAAGCTCAAGGATCTCGACGTACTCGCGATTGATGCTATGCAAGCCATTGATCAGTGCATCGAGGCCCACCCCATCGCTGGTGCCCAGATCACACCAAATGCGCGCCCAGTTGTCCTTGTATTCCATATCGCCGATGTTGTGCATTAACGCATTGGAGCTGCCGCTGACGCTCTCGTTGTCGTAAGCCATCCAGCTCACATCAGCGCCTTGCTCATGCACCTGCAGGTTCTCCGCGTTGAAGCTGCCGAGGCGCCCGAGGTAATACCAGCTGTTGAACAGCTCTTCGATGTATTGCCGTTCGCCTTGCCCCGGTGGGTTGGGAAACCGCAACCAGAACCAGCAATCGAAAGCGTCGAATTCGCGAAATTGGACGTCCATGGCATCAAGCTAGGTCTCTGTGCGGCGAGGACACCACAGGGTGCTGGAGCTTGATCAGGTTGCTTATCACCCGGCGGCAGCCGAGGCCGCGATCCTTCGTGGTGTGAGTTTGCAGCTGTCTGCTGGGCGCCCGGCCTTGGTGGTGGGCCGCAGCGGCAGCGGCAAAACAACGTTGCTGGAGTTGATCGCTGGCTTGGCCAGCCCGGATCAGGGGCAGATCAGCTGGCAGGGGTCCCCCACCACCGCCCGGCAACGGCGCTGGCTCAGTGGTTTGGTGTTCCAATTCCCCGAGCGCCATTTCATTGGTCTCACCGTGGGCCAGGAGCTCAAGTTGGGGCACCGTCGCCTCAGCTCTGAACGCCTGCAGCAGGCCCTGGCCCAAGTGGGGTTGGCCGGTCTGCCGTTGACCCAAGCACCGGAGCGTCTCAGTGGCGGTCAGCAGCGGCGCTTGGCTCTGGCTGTGCAGCTGCTGCGTGAGCCCGGCATCTTGTTGCTCGATGAGCCCACGGCCGGTCTGGATTGGTCGGTGCGTCAGGAGATGGTGAGCCTGGTGGGCGAGCTGGCCCGCGATCGGCTGGTGCTGATCGTCACCCACGAACCAGAGGGCTTTGATTCGGTGGCTGGGGCGTCTTACCTCCTGCAGCAAGGACGCTGCGTACCATTCAGCCTTTCGCGCGCTCCCCATGGCTGATCGGTTGGTGCGTGCCATGGCTGCAGGGGGTGGCATTCGTCTGGTGGCGGTGTCCACCACCGAGACCAGTCGCATTGCCCGTGAGCGCCATCAGCTCTCGTTTTTGGCCAGTGCCCTGCTAGGTCGGGCTATGACCGCTGGCCTGTTGCTGGCGAGCTCGATGAAGGTGGCCCATGGCCGGGTCAACCTGCGAACCCAATCCGATGGGCCCCTCAAAGGGCTGAGCGTGGATGCCGGCCGAGATGGCCGGGTGCGCGGTTACGTGGGGAACCCCAGCTTGGAGCTGGATCTCGTTGGCGACCCTGCCCGCTTTGACTTCAAGCAAGCCCTGGGCACTGGCTATCTGAATGTGATGCGCGATGAGGGCCAAGGGCCCCCTTACAGCAGCACGGTGGAGTTGGTGAGTGGCTGCATCGGCGAAGACGTGGCCTCTTATCTGCTGCATTCCGAACAAACCCCCTCAGCGGTGTTTGTCGGAGAACGCATCGATTCCAGCGGCATCCTCTGCAGTGGAGGCGTGTTGGTGCAGGTGCTGCCCAAGGCAGCCCGTGAGCCTGCCTTGGTGGCGTTGCTGGAAGACCGCTGCCGCGAGATCACTGGTTTTTCCCAGCGGCTGCAGGCTTGCGAAGGGGATTTGCGCGCCTTGCTGCGCGATGTGTTCCCCGATCTCGACCCTGAGGTGCTGGCCGATGAGCAGGCGGAGCAGCATGTGGAGTTCTTCTGTCCCTGCACGCGAGAGCGCAGTGAAGGTGCCCTCGCTCTGCTGGGCGCCGAGGAGCTCGCCGACATGATCGAGAAGGACAACGGAGCTGAGCTCACCTGCCACTATTGCGGCGAGGTGTATCGCTTCAGCGCCGAGGAGTTGGCAGCGCTGATTGAAGCGCTGCCCCAATCGGCTTGAGTTAGCTCAGCAGCAGGCTGATCGGGCCCATGCCAGCGGCTTGGCGTCGCTCTTGCTCCAGGCTCTTCTCATAGAAGGCCTTGAGGTCTTGGTGTTTTTTGACTGGCTGGCCGTAGAAGCTTTTCGACTGCAGGGTGGGCAGTGAGGCCCATTCAGGAGCCAGCTTGGCCAGCAGTTGCGGTGTCAGCTCTCCTTGATCAGCCATCGCCAGGGCATCACGGCGCTCAATCAAGAACAGGGCGGCCTGGTCCTGGTTGCTGGGGCCGAAATCACCCAGTCCCAGCTTGCGGGAGGCCATCTTCCAAGTGCCAGGCAAAAATTGATAAGCACCGGCCGCAGCGCTGGTGTAGCGCTTAACGATCACCTTTTCGGGATGCTTCGCAAAGCTGCTGAAGGTGGAGCCTCCGTAGAGCACCCGGTAGCCCACATCAGAGCCCTTCTTCCAGGTGCCTTCGGCAAAACGAATGGTGTTGAGCAGTGCTTTGCGCTCGGGGGTCAGCACATAACTCGGGCGTGCTTGATCCTGAGGCGCAGTCAGAACCCGCGCGGCCATGGAGGATTGCAGGTAGGAGGCACTTCCTTCGGTGGTGATGACCAGAGCGCCACTGAGGGCGCAGAAGCTCAAGCCAAGACCAGATCGCAGAGTGAGGGCCAGATCCATGCAGTCGCTGTTAATCGACGGATCGCCAGTGTTTCGAATTAACGGTTGTTTACGCTCCGCCGAGCGGAAAGGGTTGCCAACCGAGATCGCCGTCCTAGCGGAATCCAGATAAGGCCCAAGACGCGCAAGTCGCAGTCTGCGACTGAGTTGAGAAAAAGGGCTTTAGAGCCTGAAAGTTTGATGAGAGCGCCCGCCGAAGCGCCCATCCATTACCTCTGTTTATCTTTGCTGCAGAAACTAATTAGCTGTCGCGGGTCTGGCGAAGCCCATGGCCTCTTGAACCCGTTGCAGGGTTTGCTCGGCCACCGCGCTGGCCCGTTGTCGTCCAATCTCCAGCACCTGATCGAGGCCGCTGCGGTCAGCACTGATTTCGCTGTAACGCTGCTGAATCGGCCTGAGGGCCTCCACCGTGGTCTCCGCAAGTAGGGGTTTGAAGCGTCCCCAGCCCATCTCGGCGCATTCGCTGGACACCTGCTCACGGTTCTGGCCGCTGAGCAGCGCATAGAGCCCCAGCAGGTTGTCGGCCTCAGGGCGCTCAGGGTTGCCGAATTCCAAGCCCATCACCGGGTCTGTTTTGGCGCGCTTGATCTTCTTGGTGATCAGCTCCGGTGGATCGAGCAGGTTGATCCGCGCCCCCTCGTTGGGATCGCTTTTGCTCATCTTGGCGCTGCCATCGGTGAGGCTCATCACACGGGCCCCCTCTTTCATGATCATCGGTTTGGGGACCTTGAGTACCGGCGTCTCCTCGCTGCCAAAGCGGCTATTGATCCGCTGCTGCGCAATGTCTCGGGCGAGTTCGAGGTGCTGTTTTTGATCTTCGCCAACCGGCACTTGGTCGGCGTCATAGAGAAGGATGTCGGCGGCCATCAACACTGGGTAATCCAACAGGCCCACGGACACGTTGTCGCCCTGTTTGACGGCCTTTTCCTTGAACTGGATCATTCGCTCAAGCCAGTTCAACGGCGTGACGCAGTTGAGGAGCCACGCCAGTTCCGCGTGAGCGGGCACCTGGCTTTGCACGAAGACAGTGGCCTGCTCTGGATCGATGCCGCAGGCCAAATAGAGCGCTGCCGTGGAGCGCGTGTCGGCTGCGAGTTGCTTCGGGTCGTGGGGGACCGTGATGGCATGCAGATCCACGACACAAAAAAAGGTGTCGTGGCTGCGTTGTAGATCCACCCAATTGCGGATGGCTCCAAGCCAGTTGCCGAGATGCAAAGACCCTGTGGGCTGAACGCCCGACAGCACCCTGGGTCTTGCCATCAGGCCTCCGCTTCGTTGCTGGTGGCCTCGGTGGCAGCTTCAGTGCTGGCTTCGTCGCTTGCGGCAGCTGGCTCAGTGGTTGCCTCAACGTCAGCTGTCACTGCAGGTTCTTCCGCAGCGGGCTCTTCCGCAGCGGGTTCGGGCTCGGGCTCTGGAGCCGCAGGCTTGCTGGGACGGGCAAAGGGGTTAGGGCGTGCATCGCGCTGGCCCTGGCCATCGCCGCCACGGCGTTCGCCGCGGGGGGGACGGCCGCCACCGCTGCGCTTCTGCTGGCTGATCACCTCATCGAGGGCCCCCTGCTCCAGCAGATCAGCCATGGTGCGCAGGGAGAAACCAAGCACGGCCACGGTGGAGCGCAGTTGAAAGGCTTCTTGCAGCGTGCGGGCCGCCTGCAATTCGTTATCGCTTAGGCGGATCCGGAAGCCGCCAGCACCATCGCGCTGGCCTCCTTGGCGAGAGCGCCCGCGTCCTCCCTGTTCCCGATCCTGATCGGCCATCAACCCTGCCCGTTGCAGCGGCTCAGTTTGGCCTATCGCCGGTCGTTTTGGGCAGCCAGTGACAGCTCAGCCGTTGTTTGCCGTCGCGGCGCGGCAAGACCAAAAGTGGCAATTCAGGCTTGCCGCTGTGGAGAGTGCGCCGGTAGCGCTCGATCAAGGTGAGGTAGTCCTCAAGACTCCACAGGCAACTGGGCTGCTGTTGTTCTTGCCAGAAGCGGCGCAGGGCCCGGTGGCAGGCCTCAGGGCCAAAGTCTTGCCAGCACAGTTGTTCGGCCTCATCGGCCGGCATTCCTTGCTCCAGCAGCGACTGGAAGCGCACCAACTCCGGTGCGTGGGCTGAGCTGTCCACAGGGAATCGCCCCAGCAGCGCATCAATGCTGAGGATGTCCAGCTGCAGCCAGCTGCGATCCAACACGGGGACAGGCAGGTCGCCATCCCAGCTCGGTGAATCCAGCAGGATCTCCCAGCAGCGTTTCAGCTGAAGCTGCAACCGGGGTAGCGGCGGAAGTGGCGTTGCCATCTTTCCCAAGGTAAAAACAACGTCCATCCCTTGCGAGGGGTCTTAGACAGGGGCTGTCAACGCCGTTTCATGCCGATCCCCGCGCTTGCTACTCGCCCTTGGCTGAAGCCAGCCCTTGTGGGCTCAGCCCTGCTGGGGGGTGGAGTGGTGCTTGGTGATCTTCTCCATGGCAGCGCCAGCTCCCTCGGCTTATTGGCGGCGGCTTCCGCTGGGCTCTGGTGGATCGGCGGCCGGCGCCAACAGCCGCAAGACCGGCTGCCCCAATCCCCTCAAGCCTTGCTGGTCCATTGCCGCGCCTTGCTGGAGCAATTCGACGCCCTTGAGCTGCCCTGCCAGCACCATCAGCAGCAACTCCAGCAGCTTGAGCAGCTTGGCGAGCGCCCGGATCGCCACGTTGTGCTGGCCGGAGCCAGCGACTTGGAATTGGTGGAGCTGCTGAAGCAGAAGCTGCCATCCAGCGCACCGCTTCAGTTGCACCTGGCCAAGAGCCTGCCACTGGCCCCTGAGCGCTGGGCCTGGCCTGAGCAGCTGCTGCGGGCGGATTTGGTCATTTATGCCTTGGCCGCTGCACCCAGTGCTGCTGATCTGCGCTGGTTGGAAGCGGCGCCTTGGGAGTTACCCCTGCTGGTGCTGGGCCCTGCTGAGGGCAGCGCAGAGCAGATGGCTGCTTGGTCGTCGCAGTTGGGTTCGCGTTTTCAGCTCTGGCAGCGCAATGAAGCTCTTCCGATCACGCTTCCGTCGCTCGCGCGCCAACGGCAGCAGACCCAGTTGCGTTGTTTGCGTCAGCTGCACGGGCAATGGCAGGCCCAATTGGAGGCTGAGCGCCGTCAGCGCCTGCAGCCGCTGGTTGTGCGCAGTCAATGGATTGTGGCGGCGGCTGTGTTTGCTTCGCCGCTTCCCTCCGCTGATTTGTTGCTGAGTGCGGTGATTAATGGCCTGCTGCTCAAGGAGATGGCGGCGCTCTGGCGTTGCCAGTGGACCAGTGAGCAACTGCAAGCTGCAGCGATGGAACTGGGCCGCTGCGCCCTGAGTTTGGGGGCCTTGGAGTGGGGCAGCCAGGCGCTGGCTGGGTTGCTCAAGCTCCATGGCGCCACCTGGCTCGTTGGCGGTGCCCTCCAGGCCTTGGCGGCGGCTTATTTCACGCGGGTGCTAGCTCGGGCGATGGCGGATTACTTGGCCTTGGCTGCTGGCGTTCCCGACAGCGAGTTGGCCCAACTCAAAGCCCGCCTGCCGGTGATTGTTGCTGAGGCGGCTGAACAAGAGCGTTTGGATTGGAATGGCTTTGCCGATCAAGCCAGCAACTGGTTCAAGCAACATTCCTCAACGTCGCTAAACATTAGTTAACACTCGGGGATTCAAAAGATCGGCCTCTTTACATCCCTTAAAAAACTTGAGTAACTTTATTTGTCTTAGCGATTCCGTTTGCGTACTTTGTTAGGGCTGCCATTCCTTGGCTGCATACATCCAAATCACACTGTTCTCATGTCCACCGCAGTTCGCAGTGGTCGCCTGAGTAGCTGGGAAAGCTTCTGTCAGTGGATCACCAACACCGACAACCGCATTTATGTGGGTTGGTTCGGCGTCCTGATGATCCCCTGCCTCCTGGCCGCGACCATCTGTTACATCATCGCCTTCATCGCCGCTCCCCCGGTTGATATCGACGGCATCCGTGAGCCTGTTGCTGGCTCCTTCCTGTACGGGAACAACATCATTTCTGGTGCTGTTATCCCCTCCAGTAATGCCATTGGCCTGCACTTCTATCCCATCTGGGAAGCAGCAACTCTCGATGAGTGGCTGTACAACGGCGGCCCTTATCAGCTGGTGGTTTTCCACTTCCTGATTGGTATTTCCGCCTACATGGGTCGTCAGTGGGAACTCTCCTACCGCCTGGGCATGCGCCCTTGGATCTGTGTGGCCTATGCCGCACCGCTCTCAGCGGCCATGGTGGTCTTCTTGATCTATCCGTTTGGTCAGGGTTCGTTCTCTGATGGCATGCCTTTGGGCATCGCTGGCACCTTCAACTTCATGTTGGTGTTCCAGGCCGAGCACAACATCCTGATGCACCCCTTCCACATGCTGGGTGTGGCAGGCGTCTTCGGCGGCAGCTTGTTCTCCGCCATGCACGGCTCCCTGGTGACCTCCTCCCTGGTGCGTGAAACCACCGAGAGCGAGTCCCAGAACTACGGCTACAAGTTCGGCCAAGAGGAAGAGACCTACAACATCGTGGCTGCCCACGGTTACTTCGGTCGCCTGATCTTCCAATACGCCTCGTTCAACAACAGCCGCAGCCTTCACTTCTTCCTGGCTGCCTGGCCTGTGGTTGGCATCTGGTTCACCTCCATGGGCATTGCGACCATGGCGTTCAACCTGAACGGCTTCAACTTCAACCAGTCCATCCTTGATGCTCAAGGCAAGGTGGTCCCCACCTGGGCTGACGTGTTGAACCGTGCCAACCTCGGCATGGAAGTGATGCACGAGCGCAACGCTCACAACTTCCCCCTCGACCTGGCAACCACTGAGAGCGCCCCTGTGGCTCTCCAGGCTCCTGCTGTCGGCTGAGGCTGAAGTTCCTCAAGACCTGTTCAGCTGAGCTGAACGGCCAAGCCCTCGCGCTAAGGCGGGGGCTTTTTTTGTGCCAAGGCGAGAGCAAGCAAGAGGTATCAGCCGGGCTTATTGGTTGAATCACCTGAAGCGATGAAGGCTGCGCGTTACATCCCGCAATGTTGCTTTACAATTGGGGGACCGGACATTGATCCGGGAATTCATACCGCCTTCGGGCACACCCCAACGCACTCATGCAAACCACCATTCAGCAGCGCTCCGGCGCCTCTGCGTGGCAGCAGTTCTGCGAGTGGGTCACCAGCACCGACAACCGCCTCTATGTGGGTTGGTTCGGTGTTCTGATGATCCCGACTCTGCTGGCTGCCACCACCTGCTTCATCGTTGCCTTCATCGCCGCTCCCCCGGTTGATATCGACGGCATCCGCGAGCCTGTCGCCGGCTCCCTGCTCTACGGCAACAACATCATCTCCGGTGCTGTTGTTCCTTCCAGCAACGCCATTGGCCTGCACTTCTATCCCATCTGGGAAGCCGCTTCCCTCGATGAGTGGCTGTACAACGGCGGTCCTTTCCAGCTGGTGATCTTCCACTTCCTCATCGGCATCTATGCCTACATGGGCCGTGAGTGGGAACTCTCCTACCGCCTGGGCATGCGCCCTTGGATCTGCATTGCTTACAGCGCCCCTGTGGCTGCTGCTTCCGCAGTGTTCCTGGTCTACCCCTTCGGTCAGGGTTCTTTCTCTGACGCGATGCCCCTGGGCATCTCTGGCACCTTCAACTACATGCTGGTGTTCCAGGCCGAGCACAACATCCTGATGCACCCCTTCCACATGCTGGGTGTGGCAGGCGTCTTCGGCGGCAGCTTGTTCTCCGCCATGCACGGCTCCCTGGTGACCTCCTCCCTGGTGCGTGAAACCACCGAGAGCGAGTCCCAGAACTACGGCTACAAGTTCGGCCAAGAGGAAGAGACCTACAACATCGTGGCTGCCCACGGTTACTTCGGTCGCCTGATCTTCCAATACGCCTCGTTCAACAACAGCCGCAGCCTTCACTTCTTCCTGGCTGCCTGGCCTGTGGTTGGCATCTGGTTCACCGCCCTTGGCGTGAGCACCATGGCCTTCAACCTGAACGGCTTCAACTTCAACCAGTCCATCCTGGATTCCCAGGGTCGTGTTCTGAACACCTGGGCTGACATCCTCAACCGTGCCGGCCTCGGCATGGAAGTGATGCACGAGCGCAACGCTCACAACTTCCCCCTCGACCTGGCTGCTGCCGAGAGCGCCCCTGTGGCTCTCCAGGCTCCTGCCATCGGTTGATCTGGAATCAACAAACGATTCAGATCAACTGAATCGGAAAGCCCCCTCCTCGGAGGGGGCTTTTTGTTGTTGGGATGTTGTGGGAATAGGCGGTGACTAACTGTTGGCTTGCGGCCACCACTGGCTGACGCGTTCGATCGAGCCATACCAAGGCTGGCCAAACAGGCCTCCATGGGCGGTGGCCTCCAGCTCGATCAGCTTTGATCCTTTGAGCCAGGCCGAGCTCACGGGCACCAATCCATCGCCGGGATCTTCGGGCTTAGCGCCGATTTGCTTGTAGGAGTTAGCCGCGCTGCGGCGGGCAAAACCGCTGGCTTGCGCGCTGGCCAGATCCAATCGACCAGCCACGGAGATGTAGCCCACCTGCGGCGCACAAGCGCAGCCAGGGAGTAGCCGGTCCACCAACGCTCGCAGCCTTGTGGCCCGCTTGGCCTGGTGGGGACTGCCCAGGCAGATCAAGCGATTGCAGAGTTGGCGCCCGTTGAGGCTGGCGCCTTCAAGGCCGCTCTCCGCCAGATAGAGCCTCAACATCACACCGCCGGAGCTGTGGCCGATCAGGGTCACCGGTGCCCCTGCGCAGCGACTGCGGGCTTGCCGCACGGTTTTATCGACGCGCCGGAGCAAGCGCTGCCAGCCCGAGGCCGAGCTGGTGAGCAACCAATCCCAGCGGCTGGCATGCACCACGCTCACGTCGATGCCGCCTCGCGCTTTCAACCACTCCGCCATTGGCCCGTAGGCCTCATCGGTGATCAGAAACCCACCGAGGATCACCACCGGTTGCATGGTGCTTCTCAGCTGGCTTCAACCGCCTCTTCTTCGTGTCCAAGCACGAAGCGCAACAGCAGAGGGGCCAGGAAGGTGGTGCCGATCACCATCAACAAGATCGCCGCCTCCAGTGAGGGGCTCAGCAACTTGGCTTGGCTACCCAAGCCCAGGAAGATCAAGCCCACTTCGCCGCGGGGCATCATCCCCAAGCCCACCACCAGGCGATTGGTGGGTTCTTTGGAGGCGTAGAGCCAGCCGGCAGCCACCTTGCCGGCGATGGCTACCACCAACAGGAAGGCAGCAATGATCAATCCCTCCCGGTTGGCGGGATCAAAGGGGTTCACCACGCTCAAATCCATCTTCGTGCCGATCAGCACAAAGAAGATCGTGGCGAACAGGGCCACCACGGGTTTGACCTGTTGCTCAATGTCGTGGCGGTGTTTGGACTTGCTGAGGATGAGGCCAGCAGCAAAGGCCCCAAGGGCTGCCTCCAGGCCAATGGCTGTGGCGGTGAAGGCGCAAACCACCAAAACAACAAACGACGCCACCACGATTTCACCGGTGGCCTGAAGGTTCTCAATCAACTTGTCGAACAGTGGTGCAGCGCTACGGCTCAAGCCGATGGCAGCCAGCACGAACACAACCGCTGCAGCAACCAGGGAGATGATCGGGCCGATCGTGAGCGAACCGCTGCTCGCCAGGCTCACCACAACAGCCAGGATCACGATGCCAAGGATGTCATCGAGAACCGCCGCGCCCAGAACAATTTGGCCTTCGGAGGAGCGCAGCATCTTGAGCTCACCAAAGACGCTCGCTGTGATCGCGATGCTCGTGGCCGTCATCGATGCCCCGGCAAACACCGCTGGAATCAAGTCCACCTGGAAGATCGCCATCAGTCCTGCCGTGCCGATGGCAAAGGGCAACACAACCCCAGCAACGGCGACCGAGGTGGCTTTGCCGCCAACGGCCACCAGCTCATCGAGATCACTTTCCAGGCCGGTGAGGAAGAGCAAGGAGAACAGTCCGAGGCTGGCTACTGCTTCCACGCTGGGGAATGTTTCGGCATAGAGCTCGCCGACAACATCACCTGGTACGTGCGCTAAGCCCCCGAGGACGGCGCTAAATCCTTCACTCAAGACTGCTTGGGTTTCCGGTGGCACCACCAGGTGAAAACCGGAGATGCCAACGATCAGACCAGCAACCAATTCCCCCAGGATCGTGGGCAGCTTGAAGCGCACCATCGTCTCGGCGAGGAGTCGTGCCGCGACCAGGATCACCAGGAAGCGGGCGCCGCTGATCAAGGTCTCGGTGACTTCGAGGCTGTGCGCACTCAGCTCGGGCATCGATTTATTGGTTGACCCTTCAAGGTTATGGCCCGAAATCAGTCCGTCAGTGCGAACCCGCAGATTTGGTTTCTATCTGCTGCTGAACGGCAACAAACTCCGCATAATTCTTTCAACAACGGCTATTGGGGTGCGTCTTTTCTCCAGCGTGATGGTCCTCGCCGGGACCAGCGTCCTATTGGCCGGTTGTGGGGGAACCCCTTTTCAGGCGCTTCCTGTTCAGGAAACGGCTGTCAAAAAGGTTGAGTTCACCGAAGACATCCAGACCGTCAGCACCTTGGAAGCCAAGGACTTGGTGGCCTTGGCAGCCCAGGCCGGTGGTCGCGTCGATGAGTTGAAGATCGCCCAAGGCGATTTGGTTGAGCCCGGTCAGCTGCTGTTGGTGTTGGATCAGGAACAGGAAAACGCCCGGCTGCGCAGTGAAGTGGCCAAAGCCGAGACCGACAAGCTCAATTACCAGCGCTACGAATACCTCGCCTCCCAGGGTGCTGTCTCTGAGATGCAGCGCGATCAGCGCCGTCAGGCCTACATCTCCTCAAGGGAGCGGGCGATTGCTCAGCAGGCCACCGTTGGCTATAGCAACCTCACATCGCCAATGGCGGGAACCATTGCCGATGTGAAGGTCAAGTTGGGCGATGTACTTCGCCAGGGCGACGTTTTCACCATGGTGGTGAAAAACAACACACTCGAAGCGCGCGTTGATATCCCGGCCAAGTTCGGTGATCGCGTGGAAGTGGGTCAAACGGTCAAGTTGCTGAAGCCAGGGGTGAGCGATCCGATCGTCACCAGCACCGTGAGCTCCATCAACCCTGCTGTTCAAGCCGGCACCCAGGGATTGCTGGTGAAAGCCATCTTTGATAATCCCAACGGCACCCTCCGCACCGGACAGCGGGTGCTCACCAGCGTTCAACTGGGCACCAAAAAACTGGATGCGGTTCCTTTCACAGCCGTGGTCAGCGCCTCTGGTCAAAACTTTGTTTTCCGCGTTGGCAGCTTCCAGCAGCTGGAGCAGCAGCCAGGCCAAGCGCCGCTCGACAAGCTCAAGAACTTGCCAGAGGACACCAAGTTTGCATTGCAAACACCGGTGAAGGTGGGCCCTGTACAAAACAACCTCTACCCCGTGTTGGAAGGAGTTCAGCCAGGAGAGATGGTGATCACCTCCAACTTGATGAACCTCAAGCACGGCATGCCGGTTCAGATCAAACCCGCCCAGCCAAAGCCGGCCCAGTGATCTGAACGATGTCTCTCTCCAATAACTTCATCACCAGGCCTGTCCTCACGTCGGTCTGCTCACTGTTGATCGTGATCGCGGGTTTGATTGCGATCCCGATCCTGCCGGTAGAGATGCTGCCGGATATTGCCCCGCCGACGGTGCGGGTGAGCGCGAACTACGTCGGTGCTGATGCCGTCAGCGTTGAGCAGGGCGTCACCTCGGTGCTCGAGCAGCAGATCAACGGGGTTGAGAACATGGACTACATCAGTTCATCGAGCTCCTCCGACGGCTCTGCTCTGATCACGGTGATGTTCAACAGCGGCACCGATGGTGATATCAACCAGGTCAATGTGCAAAACCGGGTGTCCCTGGCGGAACCCCGTTTGCCCTCTGAAGTGAAGCAGTCGGGTGTTGTGGTGGATAAAGCCTCCACCTCCACGCTGCTTGTTTACAACTTCACCAACGAAGATCCCAGCAAGATCGACTACAGCGTTGAGACGATTAGCGGTTATCTCGATCAAAACCTCACCGACAGCATCAAGCGGGTAACAGGTGTTGGCAGCGTTACCTACTACGGCAACCGCGAACTCGCGATCCGGATTTGGCTTGACCCCAACAAGCTGGCGACGATGGAGCTCACCTCCAGCGATGTGGTGAATGCGATTCGCAGTCAAAACCGGTTGGTTCCCTCCGGCAAGGTGGGTGGTGCTCCTTCACCCGACGATCAGCAGTACACCTTCACCATCCAGCTGCAGGGCCGCCTCACTAGCGAAGATGAGTTCCGCGATCTGGTGATCAAAACCACCGATGACGGTGGCCTAATCCGCCTTCGCGATGTGGGCGAGGTGGAGCTTGGCGGTAATAGCTACGAGATCTCCGCCGTGAACCTGGAGGGCAACCCCGCTGTGTCGATGGCCATCAGCCAGCTGGGCGGCAGTAATGCTCTGGTGGTCTCTGATGGCGTCAAGCAGGTCATCGAGGAATTCAAAGAAAAGATGCCTGTGGGCATGAAGATCGAGCAGGTCTTTGACTCCACCGAATTCATCACAGCCTCGATTGAAGGTGTGGTGGGCTCCCTGCGTGATGCGGTGGTCTTGGTGGTGTTGATCCTGTTTCTGTTTTTGCAGAACTGGAAGGCCACCTTGGTTCCTGGCATCGCCATCCCAGTGGCTCTGGTGGGCACCTTTGCATTCGTGCTCGGCTTTGGCTTCTCGCTCAATCAGCTGACCCTGTTTGGCTTGGTGCTCGCCACCGGTCTGGTGGTGGATGACGCCATCACGGTGATTGAGGACACCTCCTCCAAAAAAGAGACGGGCTTAACCGCGGTGGAAGCGGCGAAATCCACCATGGACGAACTCTTCTCAGCGGTGATCGCCACATCGCTGGTCAAGATGTGCGTGTTCCTGCCGGTGCTGTTCTTCCCAGGCGCCACTGGAACGATCTACAAGCAGTTCGCGGCCACGATCATCTTCTCGATCGCGATCTCCACGTTCAACGCGCTGACCTTTTCGCCGATGCTCTCGGCTCTGCTGCTGAGCAGCGAATACAAAGAGCCCAACCGCCGCACTTACACCATTGCAGCCACGGTGATTGGCTTTATTTACGGCCTGCTGTTTGTCGGTGGTGGCGCCGCGATGGCACTGATCCCTGCAGGTGTGGCCGCCATCATCGGGTTTGCGATTTCCAAAACTAGCGGCCGCCCCTTGCGTCTGCCCTTTGCCATTGGTGGCGCTGTTGTGGGCCTGGCCATTGCGGGCGTTTGGAATCCCATCCCCGTGGTCTTTTTCACCGGTTTGGGCTGCGCGCTGGGCTATTTCGTGCCGGTGATCTTCAGCACCTTCAACACCTACTACGCCCGCTTTGAGCAGTTCTATGCCTGGTTGCTCGATTGGGTGTTGTCACACCGCCGCGTGATCATGGGCGCCCTGGGGGCAGGGATTCTGCTCACCGGTTTTGCCTTCAGTGCGGTCCCCGCGGGCTTTGTCCCTACGGAAGATCAGGGCTTCGGCATTGGGTTTGTGATGGCGCCCGAGGGCACCTCCAACGATGTCACCAACAAGGTGAACAAAAAGATCGCTTCGATTCTGCGCACCGAGCCTGATGTGGCTGCTGCGGGCATCTTTAGTGGTGCCAGCCTCGATGGCTATGGCCCCAACCGCGGTCTGTTCTTCTTTGGCGTGAAGAACTGGGATGACAGGCCCCAGAAGGATCAAACGATGGAGGCCATCACCCAGCGCCTCAATCAAAAGATGGCGGCCCAAATCGATGAAGCCAGGGTGTTTGTGGTGGAGCCACCGGCCATTCCTGGCTATGGCGCCAGCGCTGGCTTTGAGTTCCAGCTGCTCGATCAGAGTGGCGGTTCCTATTCGATGAGTGAATTCGCTGCCTCAGCTGGGCAGATCATTCAGGCCGCCAACAGTGATCCCACCTTCGCCAAGGTGTTCACCCAGTTTATCCCTGATTCACCGCAACTCACGATCGATGTGGATCGCGATCGCATGATGGCCTTGGGGGTCGACTTCGGTCAGGCGATGCAGACCTTCAGCATTTACTTCGGCTCCAGCTACGTCAACGACACCTTCCAGGAGGGCAAGGTGCGCCGTGTGTATGTGCAAGCCGCTGCTGATAGCCGCTCCACCCAAGATCAACTGGGCTCGATTTACGTCAAGAACGCCTCTGGTGAGCAAATCCCGCTGGCGGAATTCTTCACGGTGAAGCAAACGATTGGTCCGAGCATCATCAACCGCTTCAACCTGTTCCGCTCGATCAAGATTGAGGGATCTCCGGCACCAGGCAAGAGCTCTGGTCAAGCCATTACGGGCATTCAAGATGTGTTTGCCGCTCAGAATTTCCAGGGGCTCGGCTTTGACTGGACCGGCATTTCCAGAGAAGAAGTCAAAGCCGGTGCGTTGGCCGTGGTGATCTTTGGCATGGGCATTTTGGTGGTGTACTTGGTGCTTTCGGCCCAATACGAGAGCTACACCGATCCGTTGATCATCTTGATGACCGTACCCACCGCCATGTTGGGCGCCTTGGTGTTCCTCTCGGGGGCAGGCCAAGTGCTCAACATCTACGCCCAGGTTGGCTTGGTGATGTTGATTGGCCTGGCGGCAGGCAATGGCATCTTGATTGTTGATTTGGCCAACCAACGCATGGGCGAAGGGCGATCAGCCCTGGAGGCCGCCACCGATGCAGCCAAATCCAGGTTGCGGCCGATCTTGATGACGGCGATCTCGTCGCTATTTGGTTTCCTGCCGTTGATGCTGGCCAGCGGAGCCGGTGCGCAAAGCCAGGCTTCTTTGGGCTTGGTGGTATTCGGCGGTTTGTCGGTGGCCACCGTGCTCTCCACCTTGGTGGTGCCGGTGTTCTATGTGGTGATGAAAAACCTGGTGGGTAAAGCTGGCCCCACTGCTGGAGCCGCTTGATTGATGCCAAGCCCCAAACGCCCAAGCTTTAGTGGTGCCCGGGTTGTTGTCGCTCTGGGGATCGGCTTTGTTGTGGGTTTGTGTTTGGTGTTCTTCTTTCAGGTGATCATCAGCCACACCCCAGCTGACATCCACGACATGCGCATCCGCGGCTTCTACGGGATGTTGATCATCTCCAGTTCGTTGGCGGCCATCGTGATCGAAACCACCCGGCAGTTGCAGGCTGGTAGTAGTGACCCCTCTTATCACCACCACTGGTGGGGCCGTTAAGCGGCAGCCCATTGCTGGGTTGCTTTGATTTGGACAGCCCGCGTTAAGGCTTCTCTTAACGCGCTCTCTCCAGGCTGAAGGAATGGACATTGATCTGTACTCGGCTCCGGTTCAACAGGCGTTGCCGGCAGTGAGGGAGCTATTGAAGGGCCGCAGCAAGTTGCTGTGTTTTGGTGATCGTCTCCTGCTGGCCGCATTGGCTCTGGGTCAGATCTTTCAAGACGGGTTGATCGGAGCCTGTAGCACCGAGCAGGAAGCCTTGGCCCACGCGGCGCAAGCCCCTGATTTGGTGCTGGTAACCGAAGACCTGGAGCAGGGCTATGGCATCAGCCTGGTGCGTGAGCTGCGCCAGCGCTGGCCCCAGTGCATCTGCTTGTTGTTCCTGCGCCGTGAAACCCAGGAGGTGGTGCGCGAGGCCCTCGATGCTGGGGCCCAAGGGGTGATCTTTGTCTCGTCCTTGGGAAGTGGCGACGGCGATTTCATGAAGGCCATCTCTCGCACCCTGGAGGGCGGCACCTATTTCCCAGCTCCTGTGCGGGAGGCAGCCGCGCTCCATCCAGACGATTCAGCTGAGGGGCTTGAGGCCCTCGATCAGCTCTCCGGCCGGGAGCAAGAGGTGCTGCAGGCCCTGAGTGAGGGCTATTGCAACCGAGAGATTGCCCAGCGGCTGTTCATCTCACAGGAAACGGTGAAGACCCACGTCAGCACCGTGATTAGCAAGTTGGGTGTGCGTGATCGCACCCAAGCGGCGGTGATGGCCCTGCGGATGGGCTTACTCAGTGTGGTTTAAATCGTTTTCCCGAATTGTTTTCACACTGGAGGCAGTCCGTTTGTCTCTGCCATGGCTGATATCACCGAAACTCCAGTTGTCGACACCACCGCCGACATCATCGAAACCCATCCTCTGGTCGACAACGACGATCTCCATGCCGGTGTGGCTGAGCGACTCCGCCACTCTCAAGAGTTCGGCAGTGCCCTGTGGGATGCCACCAAGGACTATCTGCAAAAGATGAATCTCACCGCTGAGGAGCGCAATCAGGTGGGTGATTGGCTCCACCAGAAAAAAGACAAGTTCCAGAGCAAGGTGGTTGAGCAGCTCCACAAGCTGCACAAAGTTGACGACAACCAGCTCTGAGTTAACAGCTGGCTTCAGTTCTCAGCCTCGCCTTCAAACAGGGTGCTGAGTGGTTCGCTGGCAATCCCCTCCTCCTCGCGCAGGTAACGGGCCAACACGTCGCTTTGGCCGTGGGTCACATAAACCATTTGGGCCTTGGAGTCGCGCACGGTTTGCAGCAGCCCGGGCCAATCGGCGTGATCGCTGAGCACGAAGCCACGCTCGTAGCCGCGCCGCCTGCGGGCTCCGCGCACGGCCATCCAGCCTGAGGCGAAGCCTGTTTGCGGCGCCTTGAAGCGTTTCATCCAGGGGCTGCGATGCGCCGAGGGTGGTGCCAGCACCAACCGCCCCGATAGATCGGCGTTACGCGGCAATGAGCTCACCGGTTCTGTGGGCACCATCGCAATGCCCTCATCGCGATAGGCCTGGGTGATCGGCACCATGGCGCCATGCAGCAGCACTGTGTCGCGAACGCCGAGCTGATGCAGCTCAGCCAGGAGCCGTTGGGCTTTGCCGAAGGCGTAGCAGAACAGCAGCGATGCCCGCTCGGGAGCCTCGCGCCACCACTGCAGTAGATCGGCCGCCACCTGTTGACCCGCGGGCCAGCGGTAGATCGGCAAGCCAAAGGTGGCTTCGCTGATCAACACATCGGTGCTCACCACCGAAAACGGATCACAACTGGGATCGCTGTCGCGCTTGTAGTCGCCACTGACCAGCCAGGTTTCACCACCGGCTTGCAGGCGAATTTGCGCTGAACCCAGCACATGGCCGGCGCTATGAAACGACACGCACGCATCGCCGATGCGTTGCTCATCGCCGTAATTGACGCTGTTGAGCGTGATCTGCTGCCCAAGCCGTTGCCGCAACACAGCAGCACTGCGGCCGATCGCCCAGTACTCGCCGCAGCCAGGACGGGCATGGTCGGCGTGGGCATGGGTGATCAACGCCCGCGGCACGGGGCGCCATGGATCGATCCAAGCGTTGGCGGCTTGGCAGAAGAGCCCTTCGGGGGTGTGCTCGATCAGCGGCTCAGCTCCAGCATCCGCTCGATCGGCTTGAGCGCCTGCAAGCGCAGGGATTCATTGAGTTCGATCGCTGGTTCGAGGGTTTCGAGGCACTGCTCCAACTTGTCGAGCGTGTTGAGCCGCATATGGGGGCAGGCATTGCAGCTGCAGCCATCGAGCCCTGGCACGGCATAAAACTCTTTGCTTGGAACCGCCTTGCGCATCTGGTGCAGGATCCCCGGCTCGGTGAGCACGATGAAGCCGCTGGCCTCACTGGATTGGCTGTAGTTCAGCAACATGCTGGTGGAGCCAATGAAATCGGCTAGGTCGAGCAGGTGCTGTTCGCATTCGGGGTGGGCGATCACTGCGGCATCGGGGTGAGCTGCCTTCAAGCCCAGCAGGGCCTCTTCACTGAAGGTTTCATGCACTATGCAGCTGCCGGGCCACAGCGTGAGCTCGCGGCCCGCTTGGCGCGAGACCCAGCGGCCCAGGTTTTGATCGGGAGCAAACAGGATCGGTTGATCGTTCGGCACCGACTGCACCATCGCCACGGCGTTGCTGCTGGTGCAGATCAGATCGCTCTGGGCTTTGATTGCTGCTGAGCAGTTGATGTAGCTGATCACCACGTGGTCTGGGTGCTCCGCCTTGAATTGCGCAAAGCCATCGGCCGGGCAGGCATCAGCCAGTGAGCAGCCGGCGTTGAGATCCGGCAGCACCACCGTTTTCTGCGGGCTGAGGATCTTGGCGGTTTCCGCCATGAAGTGCACCCCGCAAAACACGATCACCTCGGCATCGGTGTTGGCCGCTTTGCGGGAGAGTTCCAAGGAGTCACCGATGAAGTCGGCGATGTCTTGGATGGCGTCCTCTTGGTAGTAGTGCGCCAGGATCACGGCACGGCGTTGCTGCCGTAGCTGCGCAATACGTTCGACCTGATCCAGCCGCGGAGCGGCGGATTGAGTGGCGGCAAACACGCGGGAACTGGATGGCGCAGTGCCCTAAGAGTAGAAACGCCTGCGCGCCGGATTGTGCTGCGACTTGCCATCGCTGGAGATCTCCACGGTCAGTGGGACCAGGGCGATGCCACGTTGCTGAGGATTTTGCGACCTGATGCCCTCCTGGTGGTGGGCGATCTGGCCGATGGTGATGTGCGGTTGCCGCGGCTGCTGCGGGAGCTCGAGCTGCCTGTGGCTTGCGTTTTGGGAAACCACGATGCGGCGAAAGATGCCAGTGGCCGCACTCTGGCGCGCATGGAGCAAGCCCTCGGTGGCCTGCACTGCGGCTGGTCGCACAAGCCGCTGGACCCGGCTCCCCTCTCGGTGGTGGGTGGCCGGCCAGGGAGTGCTGGCGGTGGTTTCTATCTCTCCCCTGCGGTGAAGGCCCATTGGGGCGAGCTCAGCCTGTTTGAGTCGGCCCAGCGCATCAGTGCAGCAGCTCTGCAGGCACCAACCGATCGTCCCCTGGTGTTGCTGGCCCATAGCGGGCCCACCGGTTTAGGGAGTGACGCCGCTGATCTCTGCGGCCGTGATTGGAAACGTCCGGCCTGTGATTGGGGCGATCAAGACCTGCAGGAAGCGATTCGCCTGATCCGCAAGCAGAGGCCCCTGCCCTTGGTGATTTTTGGCCACATGCACCATCGCCTGCGGCATGGAGCCGGGCAACGCCGCACCGTGCAACAGGACCGGCAGGGCACCGTCTATCTCAATGCCGCCTGTGTTCCCCGCCATGGAATCGATGCCAGCGGCCGGCCCTGGCGCCATTTCTCGTGGGTGGAACTGGATCGTGGCGGCGAGGTCCAACTGGCGGCCCACCGCTGGTATGGCCTCGATGGCGAGCTGCTGGAGCAGCAGCTGTTGCTCGATTCCAATGGCCTTGTTGGCTCCTGAATGGCTGTGCTGTAACTAGATCAATGCGACACCTGCACAAATAGCAATGCAGACAATGCATTTGCATATGTCGTAAGTAGGTGTCACGCTATAGGCATCCACTTACGGCAAGAGGCCCCATGGCGCTCGTTGGTTATGCGCGTTGCTCCACAACGCCCCAGGAGCTCGAGCATCAGCTCGAGGGCCTCAAGGCGGCCCTGGTGGATCAACTTTTCAGTGAACACATCTCAGGTGCTGCACCCTTCAGTGAACGGGTCGAGCTGCAGCGGGCCATCGATGCCTGCCGGCCCGGGGATGTGCTCTTGATTCCCAAGCTCGATCGGCTGGGGCGAACCATGGAGGACTGCGTCAGTCGCGTCGCTGAGTTGCTCGAGCGTGATGTGCACGTTCGAACTCTTGATGGGCGCGTCGATACCAAAGGCCTCGGGACCATGGCCAAGCCAGTGGTTGGGGTCTTAACGGCCGCTGTGCAGGTGGAGCGTGAGCTCTCAATGGAGCGTTCCCGTGAGGGCATCCAAGCGGCGCGCAACAAGGGTGTGCCCTTTGGTCCCAAGCGCAAATACACCAACGAGCAGGCTGAGCATGTCCGCGACCTGCGAGGCCAGGGCAAGAGCTATGGCTCGATCAGCAAAGCCACTGGCCTCACGGTGAGCACGGTTCGCCGGATTTTGGGGGTGGTGTAGATGGAAGAGACCGAAGACTTTTTTCGGCCGGCCTGGATGGTGCCGCCGCCCCGCCAACACCGCCTGGCTTGGGTGATGTGGCAGCGCGGTGATGTTTGGCGCATGTTGGCGAAAGCTCTCACCGATGCGGATTTGGCCTGGGCGCAGCAGCGTGGCGATGAGCCTTCTCCTTAGCCCTGGGCCCTAGCGCGATGTTGGTGGTGGCATGCATCAGTAGCCATGGTTTTGGCCATGGCGCTCGAGTGGCCGCCGTGCTGCAGGCCCTGGCGACAAGCCAGCCCCAGTGTCGGTTTGTGCTCTCCACCGCCTTGCCGGCAGCGTTCCTCAGGCGAACCTTTGTTGGCCTCAACTACGAACACCGCCCTTGCCAATGGGATGTGGGCGTGGTGCAAGCCGATGCCCTGGGCAGTGATCCGGCAGCCACCCTGCAGGCCTTGGAGCGTTTGGAGCAGCGGCTGCCTCAGCAAATCGAGACCGAAGCCCGCTGGTTGGAGCACTGGCGCCAGCCCCATGAGCCCGTGGTGATCGTGGCTGATATCCCTCCGGCTGCTGCCCGCCTAGCTGAGCGCTTGGGCTGGCCGTTGCTGTGGCACGGCAATTTCGGTTGGGATTCGATCTACGCAGGTCTTGGTGGAGCCTTGCAGCAGTGGGCCCAGCGCAGCCTGGCTGACTACCGCCGCGCGCAAACGCTGCTGCGCTGCCCCTTTGCCTTGCCGATGCCGTGGGATGTTCCGGTAAAGCCCCTGGGCTTGGGTGCCACTGAGCCCCGTTTTCAGCCTGAATGCATCGCGGAGCGTCTCAATTGGCGCAGCCTGAAGTCGCGCTCGGCCCTGCTGTGCTTTGGGGGTTTGGGGCTGCCGCTGGATCCAGCCCTGCTGCAGTGCTGGCCTGATTGGCAGTTTTTGGTTGTGAATGAAGCCTTGGCGCAAGCCGCCAATGCCACCTGGATTGCCGAGGACCTACGCCCGGTGGATGTGATGCCTTTGTGCTCGGTGGTGATCACCAAGCCCGGTTACAGCACCTTTGCTGAAGCGCTCTCCCAGAACTGCGGCTTGGTTGTGGTGGAGCGCAGCGGATTTGCTGAGGCCGAGGTTCTGCAGAAAGGCCTGCAGCAACACGGTTTTCACCGGCTGTTGAGCCGCCACGCCTTTGAGCAAGGGCAGTGGTTGCTCGACCAGCCCTTGGCTCCGCCTCAGGGTCAGCCGCTTCCGAGCGATGGGGCTGCTAAGGCGAGCGAGTGCGTGTTAGCGGCGCTGTTGCAATCGCGCTGATATTGACAGCTTGATGCCTTTATTTGGGCTGGCAATTTGTTTGTTGACTGGCGCTGAATTGAGTCTTCAAGTTTTCAAGCTGTTGGGAGGATTGGTATCAATCAAGTGCTCGAGGACAATTTATTATCCGTCCGCAGGATAATCCCATCTGTCTCAATTCTGGGCATATTTGCGCCGTCTGCTTCTCGTGGTTTGTCGCGAGTGCTCCCGTTAATTCCTTATTTGTGATGCTTCAGCGCCCACAAGCTTCCAGGTTGTTTGCCGCTGTTTTGCTAGCGCCCATGGTCGTGCTGCCGGTCGCCCCTGCCCTGGCTGCTGGAGCCAAAGCTCAGCCCGCCGCCAAGCAAGAATCCAGCGAATTGGCTCAGTTGCGTTTTCCTCGCTTGCGCATGCCGAGTGTGCCGCGCATGCCGAAGGTGTTTGCGATCACCCCTGAGCGCCGAGCCCTGCTCAACACGATTCGCTACGCCGAAGGCACCTGGAAAGAAGGCGCCGACATCGGCTATCGAGTGATGTTTGGCGGCTCACTGATGAAAACCCTGAACCGCCACCCCGATCGGGTGAACTACACCAGCGGTTATGCCAGCGCCGCTGCTGGGGCTTATCAATTCATGCCAGCCACCTGGCGCTTGGCTGTGCGGGCTCTGGATCTGGTGGGCTTTGGTCCCCATGCCCAGGATCAGGCCGCGCTGTATCTGATCAAGAAACGCGGTGCTATGCATTTGGCTGATCGCGGTGAGCTCACCCCGCAGTTGGCCGCAAAGCTGGCGCCTGAGTGGGCCTCGTTCCCCACCCTGCGTGGCTACAGCTACTACGGCCAACCGGTTGTGAAATATGGCCGCCTCAAGCGCTTCTATGAGGCCAACTTGCAAAAGTTGCGTCAGATGCACCCAGCTGTTGGGCTGATCGATGAGCCCCAGGAGGTTGAGGTGGCTCCAGAGCCCTGCAACGACGACAGCCTCGAGTGCATGCTCGCCAAAGTAAGCGAAGGCCTTTGATCTAGGTGTTGTCCCCCGCCTGGGTGTTGCGGCTGGTGAAATATTGGGCCAAGAGATAGGCCGCCACGCTGCTGCCAATGAAGCCGAGAATGTTCCGGCTCAGTGGCAACCAATCAGCTGTACGAGTCACCACCGGGCCGATCCCAAAGACGCCAAAGAGAATCACCCACAGCGGTGAGAGCAGCAGCACCCATGACCAGGCGATGGTTTGATCCGGTTCCCGTGGGAAGGCTGCAATACCCACAATCAATCCCCCCAAGATGGATGTCATCAAGGTGAGAATCCACTGCTCCTGGGGTAAACCAGGCACCACCTGGCAGCCACCACGCTCCAGGCAAATTTCAACGGCTTCAAGAGCATCAAAAATGGCGCCATCTTCGCCGTGGTCGCGCACATAAAACTGATTGCCAAAGCGGGTTTGCAGTTCCACCCAGTAGGTGCGTGGCATCAGCGCAAAGAAGGCGTCGCCCACGTTGAAGTTCAGCAAATTGCCGCCGCGGGGGTCGGCAATCAACAGCAGGCTGCGCTCATCCAGCTGCCAGAAATCACGCACGGCCAGTCCTGGTGTTTGATCGAATTGGGTGAGTACACGTAATTTCCAGCCCACCTTGGCTTCCACGCCCTCGAGTTCTTGCTCCAGGTTTTTGCGCTGGCTGTCGGTCAGGATCCTGGCCAGATCAATCACCGGGGTGGGTTGATCCGGTAAGACCGAGGGATCGTCGATGGCAAGGGCCGCCGATGGCTGCCAGAGGCACAACAGCAATGCGCAGATGGCAGACAGCAACCAGCGGGGCATAACCAACGGCAAAGGGGTGATGCATTCTCGTTGATGTCCAGCGGAGGTGTTGTGGAGGAACAGCAGCAGAGCTCCTGGCTGGTGCAGCGGCTTCAGGCCAGCGCTGGGCCGCAAAGCTTTATGGCGGTGATGGATTGGCTCCTGAATGACCCTGCGCATGGGTATTACGGCAGTGGCCAGGTGCGCTTCGGTTCTGGCGGTGATTTCGTCACCGCTCCCTCCCAAGGCCCGGTGTTTGCCGAATTGTTGGGCCGTCAGCTGTGGCCTTGCCTCGATGCCCTGGCCGCCGAGTCAGGACCCCTGACCTTGATTGAGTGGGGGCCTGGCGATGGGCAGTTGATGCGCGATCTCATCAATGGGATTGGCGCTGAATCTCCGGCTTGGCTGGACCGGCTCGAGCTGGTGTTGGTGGAGAGCAGTCCGGCGCTGCAGGCGCGTCAGCAGCAAACCTTGGCCGGCGCCGCTGTGCCTGTGCACTGGTGTTCCCCGCAGCAGTTAGCTGCTGAACCGCGCCGCGGATTGATCGTGGCCCACGAGCTTCTCGATGCCTTGCCCGTGCAGCGATTTGGCCTGCAGAACGGCCAGTGGCATGAGTGGCTGGTGGGCCTCGATGGGCAGCAGCAGCCTTGCTGGCAGGTGGGGGCTGGTTTGGCTCCGGCGGTGCTGGCGCAGTTGGAGCAGCTGGGGTTGCCGCCAGGCGGCGGCGGGCGTCCTGATGGCTGGAGCAGCGAATGGTGCCCAGCACTGGGCCCCTGGCTTGAGCAGGCACGGGCCTGTTTGCGCCAGGGATGGCTGCTGGCGATTGACTACGCCATGCCGGCTTCGCGCTACTACGCCCCAAGCCGTGATGGGGGCACCTTGTTGGCCTGCCGTGAGCAGCGCACCAGCACCGAGCTGTTGCGTGATCCCGGGCGTATGGACCTCACAGCCCATGTCTGCACAACCCTGGTTGAGCAGCTCGCCTCGGCTGCCGGTTGGCACTGGCAAGGGGCAGCCCTGCAGGGAGAGGTGCTGCTGCAGTTGGGGCTGGCCCAGGAGATCACGGCCCTCTCTGAGCCAGGGCCATTGCCCTTGGCCGCTCGTCTCAGCCGCCGCGAACAACTGCTGAGGTTGGTGGATCCCCACCTGTTGGGCGGCTTCTGGTGGTTGCTGCTCGAGAGCAATACGGCGCCACTACCGCAGCGGCCTGCCTGTCCGCCGGCTTGGTGGCCCAGCTGATCGCTTCAATCAGAACTCGATTCAGTCGTTTGGGCACCATTGAGTAGCTGCGCGATGCCATTACCAAAAGACCAATCTTCTGGGTTACTGGGTGTGATGCTGATGAAGAGATCCTCGGGTCGAAAGCCAAGTCGAGCGAACTCGCCGGCGAGAAGCTTGTAAAAGCTGGTCTTCATCTCTGCACTCCTTGGAGACGACGTGATTTGCAGCAGAATGGGTGGCTGATTGGAACGCTCAATCCCCCACATCGTTCTGTCGATTTGCATTCTTGATTGGGGACGCTCGTTGATGAGGTAGTAGCCCCCGTTGTCAGGAATGCCCCAAGCTTTCACCAAGCAAGCATGGGTGGCCTGCTGAATCTGATCAATTTGATTTTCGGGTAGTCCCTGCCAAACATTGATCGTGACCAGGGGCATAACGCAATCGCGAGGTCAGCGGATTCTTGCGCAGGATTTTTGGAGCGTTGAAGCAGGTGTATCCAACGCTTAACCGCTGATCGCTCAACCTGCTTTCAGGTAGACCATGCATCTGATCGACGGAGGGAATCGGCTAGCTGCTTGGCCAGCGCTCTCCGTTGGACTGGATGGAGCCTGTCGTGTGATCCAAGTGCAGGCCTGTCGTTGTGCTGCGTGCCAGGAGCAGTCACGGCAGCAGACAATCCTCCTTAAGGTTGATGTAGTTATGTAAAGCCCATGCAAGTCATGGCTCGATCACTTGGCTTCCTGCTCCTACGCGTCTGCGTGGGGAGCGTTTTGATTCACCACGGCTACGACAAACTCGCTGATATTCAGGGCTTTGCTGAATCGGTTGTCAAACCACTGCATCTGCCTTTCCCTGTTCTGCTGTCCTACGTCGCCGCCTATTCCGAGATCATCGGCAGTTGGTTGATGATTTTTGGCCTTGGCGCTCGCTTGGGTGGCCTGGCTGTTGTGGGAACCATCTCAGTGGCGATTTATCACTCCATCATCGTTACCGGTGGATTCAATATTTACGCGCTGGAGTTGTTGATCCTCTATTTCGGTGGCTCGGCTTGTGTGGCTCTCAATGGAGCTGGCCGTTTCTCGCTGGACTTTTTGATCATCCGTGCCATCGGCATGAGTTCTTCACCGCTGAAGGCCTTCGTGATGCGCCGTCCGCAGTTGGATGAACTCGAGGACTTTGTTGGAGTTCCTGTCTCCACCAGCGATAAGTACTGAACGGGATAGAGCCTAGAAATGGGTCTTCGCCTGTAGCCCCAACTGGTGTTGCTACGGGCGACTAGGTTTTTTCGATGTCTAATTCCTGCTGCCCTCCGGATCACCGGGATGCCATTGATGAGCGCTATGGCGCTGCTGCTTTGGAGCAAGAGGCCTGCCTGTGTGCGGCGGTGCCATTCGATCCAGCCCTGTTGAAGGTCATCCCCGAGGAGGTGGTCAGCCGCGATTACGGCTGCGGCGATCCCACCCGCTGGGTTCGCCCTGGCGATCGCGTGCTTGATCTGGGCAGTGGCAGCGGTAAGAACGCCTTCATCTGCAGTCAACTGGTGGGCGCTGAGGGTTCGGTGCTTGGGCTCGATCGCAATCCCAACATGTTGGAGCTGGCCAACGGTGCCTGCGGCTCTGTGGCGAGTCAAATCGGTTACGGCAATGTGTCGTTTCGGCGCGCTGAAATCGATCAGCTGGCGATCGATCTCGATGGTCAGCCCTTGCTGGCCGATGGCTGCATCGATGTGGTGCTGAGCAACTGTGTTTTGAATTTGGTGCAGCCGTCTCGGCGCGGACAGCTGCTTCAGGAAATCAGGCGCGTTACGGCCCCTGGGGGGCGCTTGGCCATCAGCGACATCATTTGCGACAAGCCAGTGCCGCTGGAGTTGCAGCAAGATCCCGATCTCTGGAGCGGCTGCATCAGTGGCGCTTGGCTTGAAACCGAGTTCTGCTCAGCCTTTGAACAACTGGGCTTCCGCAATGTTGCGCTCGTTGATCGCCAAGAAAAACCCTGGCAGGTGCACGCCGGAATTGAGTTTCGATCGGCAACCCTGACCGCTGAGCTGCCCTGCTGTTAGGCCTCAACACCGCTGGTGGCTTTGAGCGCAGCAACGGCAGCCTCGAGGTCTACGTCGTCTCGAGTTACCACTTGGCCGATGGCGGTGGGCAGCACAAAGCGGACACGGCCGTTTTGCACTTTTTTGTCGCGCAGGATGGCGGTTCGGATCGCCTCGGTTTCCAGTTCAGGGGCTTGCCACGGCAGGCCGCAGCGCTTGAGCAATGCCAACTGGCGCTGCTGCTCTTCAGCGCTCCACAGCCCAAGCCGCTGACTCAGCAGACCAGCGGCTTGCATGCCGATGCCTACCGCTTCGCCGTGCAGGTAGGTGCCATAGCCCGTCAGGGTTTCCACCACATGCCCCAGGGTGTGGCCGTAGTTGAGGATCGCCCGCAAGCTGCCTTCTCGTTCGTCGTGGGCCACCACCCGCGCCTTGGCCGCTGCTGATCGCCGCAGGATCTGTTGCATCAAGGGTGTGCCGATGGCCTCGAGGCTGTCCAGGGGGCCGTGAGCTTCGAGGGCCTCAAACAGCACCGGATCGCCAATCACGCCGTACTTGATCACTTCAGCCATGCCGGCGTGAACTTCGCGGATCGGCAGCGTGCCCAGGGTGGTCGAATCAATCATCACCAACCTGGGCTGGTGAAAAGCGCCGATCAAGTTCTTGCCACCGGGATGGTTCACGCCGGTTTTGCCGCCAATGGCGGCATCCACCATCGCCAGCAAGGTGGTGGGCACTTGCACCACGGCGACACCTCGCAACCAAGTGGCCGCCGCAAAACCGGTCATGTCACCCACCACACCGCCGCCGAGCGCCAGCATCAATGAGCTGCGCTCGAGCTGCATGGCGTAGGCCTTGTCATGGATCTGAGCCACGGTGGCCGGTGTTTTTTGCTCCTCCCCTGCTTCAATCACCAGCAGCTCGGCCTGGTAGCCAGCGGCGCTGAGCGATCCCATCACCGTGGTGCCGTAGTGCTCAGCCACCACAGGGTTCGACACCACCAAAACTTTGGTGCCCACCCGGATGGCTTGCTGCTTGAGGCGCTCGCCCAGCTGCTGCAGTGAGCCCTGGCCAATCACAACGTCATAGGGGCGCGTCAGCTCCACCGTCACGGTTGTCATCGCGCCGCCGCTGTCCATCGACACCACAGAACCAGAGCTTCTGAATGTATGGCCTGTTTGGCTCACAATGCGCAGGCAGCGAACCGAAGGCATGCGCCGCTCCCCCTGGCTCCCTTGGCTTTTCGTGGCGCCAGCGATGGTGCTGGTCTGCCTCACCGTGCTGGTGCCGGCGTTGATGGCGCTGTTGATGAGCTTCACCCGCTCTGGCCTCGATGTCAGTGAGCCACTGCAGTTCATTGGTTTGGCGAACATCCAACGGTTGCTGGCTGATCCGATGTTTTTGCGGGTGCTTGGCACCACAGCCATCTATTTGGTGGGCGTGGTGCCACCGATCGTGTTGGGCGCCTTAGCCCTGGCGGTGCTTGTGAATCGCGCCTTGCCGGGGATGCACTGGTTCCGTGGCGCCTTCTACACCCCTGTGCTGGTGTCGATCGTGGTGGCTGCCATCGCCTTCCGCTGGCTTTATGCCGAAAACGGCTTGATCAATGGCTGGGGCCAGGCGTTGTTTGGTGATGCCTTCACGCCGATTGGCTTTCTCACCGATCCCCTGCTCGCTTTGCCCTCAGTGATGCTGGTGACCCTGTGGAAAGGCCTTGGCTACTACATGGTCATCTTTTTGGCCGGGCTGCAGGGCATTCCCAAAGACCTCTATGAAGCCGCTGAGCTCGATGGCAGCGTCGGCTGGAGGCAGCACCTCGACATCACCTTGCCCCTGCTGCGCCCCTATGTGGCCTTGGTTGCGGTGATTTCAGCCATCGCGGCCACCAAGGTGTTTGAGGAGGTGTTTTTGATGACCCAGGGCGGACCGGCTGACTCCACCCGCACCGTTGTCTATTACGTCTACGACTTGGCGTTCCAGGAACTTGAGATCAGCTATGCCTGCACAGCCGGTTTGGCGCTGTTTCTGGTGGTGCTGGTGCTTGGCCTGATTCAGCAAGGGCTGAAGACCGGTAGCGCCAACTAGATTGAGCGATTGAATTGAGCTGCCTGTGAAGCGGCCGGGCATCGTTGGAAGCGGCCAGCTGGCGGTGATGCTGGCGGAAGCCGCAGGCCCGATGGGATTGAACTTGGCTCTGCAGGCATCCAGTGCCAGCGATCCGGCTTGCAAGCTTGTTGATGAGGTGGTGATCGGCGCCGCGACCGATGGCGCTGCCACTACTCAGCTCGCTGAGCGTTGTGATGCGATTGGTTTTGAGAACGAGTGGGTTGATCTCAAGACCATTGCTGAGCTGGAGAAGCGTGGTTTGGAATTTCAGCCCTCGGTGGCTGTTCTGCAGCAGCTGGTGGACAAACGCAGCCAGCACCTGTTGCTGGAGCGGTTGAATCTGCCTTGCCCGCGCTGGTGCGACCTGGCTGAGGTGGTGAGCGCTGGTGGTGCTCTGCCGGAGCACATGGAACTTCCTGCCATGGCCAAGGCGATGACAGGCGGCTACGACGGCCAAGGCACCGAACGTGTGCTCAACCGCGCCTCGCTGGAAGCGTTGTTGATGCGCGTTGATCCACGCCGCTGGATCCTCGAGGAACTGGTCCCGTTTGAGCATGAGCTGGCCGTGGTGGTGGCGCGCGATGCGGCTGGGCAGGTGGAACTGATGCCATTGGTGGAAACCCATCAGCATCAGCAGGTCTGTGAGTGGGTGCTGGCACCAGCCGGCGTGAGCCATGCAGTGGAAGCCCGTGTCCGTTCGATTGCGGTGTCGCTCGTCACGGCCCTCGACTACGTCGGCGTGCTGGCGATCGAAATGTTTCTGGGGCCTCAAGGCCTGTTGATTAATGAGCTAGCTCCGCGCACCCACAACTCCGGCCACTTTTCGATTGAGGCCTGCAGCACCAGCCAGTTCCAGCAGCAGCTGACGTTGCTCAGCGGCCAACCACCTTCCGCTGTGGAGTGGCTTGCCTCAGGAGCCTTCATGGTGAATCTGCTCGGTTTTGAAACATCCGACTGTCCCTACAGCGATCGTTTGCAGCAGTTGCAGCGCCTGCCTGGGGCCCACCTGCACTGGTACGGCAAAGAGCAGTCGAGGCCGGGGCGGAAGTTGGGACACCTCACCTTTCTGCTGCAAGCCAAAGATCCAGGGTTGCGCCGCCGTGAGGCCATGGAACGTTTGCAAGAGGTGCGTGAGCACTGGCCTGCTCCTGGTCAAACCCCCTAAATTCGGTTCGGACTGCTGTGTTGGTGTTTGCCCTGCCAAGTGTTCTGATCTGACTCCCTTTTCGACTTGGGGGAGATGTCCCGGAAGTGACGTAAACCGGCCCAGTAGCTGGAAACGAAGCTCCGCTTTTCTCCCTCTTCTGGTTTATCCAGGTCGAACCTCAGGTCATCACGGCACGGCGGTCCACCCAATTGCAATAGCAATGAGTGTCGGGGTTTGTTGGTTGCTCAACGTCTAACGCGTGGAGCTGAGCCTGAGCTGCAGGATCTCGGTAGGTGCAGTTGAGGGGGTGAACCTCAACATCAATCACTCGCAACGCCAGGCCTGCTCATTGGGCACAAAGTCGACCATGGGGATTGGGTCACCGTGGTTTTGTCGGCGGATGACAGGCATCAACTACCGGCATCCATCACCCGTGTGCGCTGGTGGTGGGCAAAGTCCTAGGGGGATCTGCATGGGCACCCCTAGGCAGAAAAGCCGCCTTTGAAGATGGCCTCTAGACGGGGCGGCTCAAGTCCCGGAGACGCAATCCTCCGGGCACTTATTCACAGAAGAGCCGGCCATAAAAAACGCCCTGAGGACTCACCCAGAGCGTCGCTGCTTTCGCCTGGTCCGACTGCTCGACAAACCAGGACATGTTTCTAGTAGCTAGTCAGCCCTGCTGTCCTGACTTATGCAAAGGACGCATGAAGAGGTTTGCTCATCAGCCTTTGTAGGTGTTCCATGGCCGCGCGCGTTCGGCCTCAGTTCGAGCGGCTTCACGCCAATAGAGCCACTGCATTTCCATCTCAGTGAGGTATCCGTGCCGCATGGCGTCCGCGTAGCCATAGGACTTGGTGACGGGTTTTGGCTTGCCTAGCGAGGAGTCTGTTCTTCTGAACATCGGCTTTTCCCCTCTTGGGTATTGCCCAATCCAAGCCAGAAGCCAGCACTGGGTTGATCAGCTAAGCGCTGAATTTTCACTTTGCGTCTCAGGAATGGCTGGACCTTTCCTCCGGTCGGCCGACTCCTTATCGCTGATGCGCCTCTTTCTTTCTGCCTTGATCTGAACAAGTAGTGAATTGACCGGTGCTTGGGATATCCACTGGTTGGCGATGGCCGTTGGGATCTGCCTCGCATGGGTCAGATTCCCAGCTGCATCCATAAACGGAAGGCACCGATCCCGAACCTCAGGACAGGTGCCGGCCGCGTCCGATCCCAACCACTGAGTCGAACTGTTTAGTCATGGCTCAGCGCTGGCGATAAATCCACGCTGGTTGGTTCGCTAACGCCTTGGTTGGGCTGGAGTACCAACGCTTTTGCACCCTGCTGGACCTGGTGCTGATGCCTTCTAATGACACCCACCATGGCTTCGTCTTGGCTTTCCACCGCCGTGAGGCGCTGGGTCTGAGCACTTTGTTGATCAAAGAGAACCAGAGCGGTCCAGTTGAAACGCTATGCACGGTCGTGGTTTTCCTTGGCTCGCTCCATCAAATCCAAGACACGCTGCTGTGCTGCGCCATCGAGGTCGTCACACGACGTAGGGACTCGCAACGTTCGTCAACGAACTTCTGTGTTGTTGATTCACCAAAACGGGGGATGCGGCTGGACCGCTGCTGTCCACACCATGGATGGAGATGGTGATCTCCTATGAACGCTCTGACTCGTTTGGTGATTGGCTCGGCCGCTGGCGGTTTGCTCGGTGGTGCAGCATTTCTTGGTCTGGAGGCTGCCACGGCTCACAAAGCCTCCGCTGAATCGTTCCAGAACCGAGAAGCAACGGTATTCATCAAGAACGATGCGCTGGCTAACAAATTGGGCACCCGCTTCCTCGAGGAATGCGAGGCCGCCCAACGCAGCGGTAGCGCCCACGTTGAGGTCACCTGTTGGGGCTCGTTCTGACGCTTGGTGTGAAACGTGTTGTGGTTGCCGGGGTCCTGCCAAACCACCACAACAGCAGCACACTGGCTGTATGAAAAGAATCCTCCTTTCTTTGGTAGCTCTGAGTTTGAGCGGCCCAGCGCTGGCCCAGGATCTTGATCAAACCGTCGAGCAGTTCCAGCAGCAGGCAGCGGAGCAGCGTGCCAAGCAGGAAACCTGCATCGCCAATTGGAATGAGGCTCAGTTCCAAGCGGCTGATCCGATCTTGGTGAACGAGCGTTTTCTGCTCAAAGATGGAACTGTGCAGGGTTTCAACTACGACCCAGAGATTGTGCGCAACAACGACGAGTGCCTCACCGGTGATGTGGTGTCGTTGATGGATCAGCAGAATCAACCTGGGTGTATCACCCCTTCAACCGTTTTGATCCCTGGTTTGGATGATTGCCAGGCAACGATGTATCGCCTCGAGGTGGATGGCTTGGTGCTCTACACCAAGTCAAAATCTGATCAAGACAATTCCTTGACACGGAATTTGATTGGTGTTCGGCGCGTTGGCTACTGATCAACCCAGAGCGATGGCGACCGTGGGTTGATGAAGCTCTGACAACATTCATTGGCAGCTTGGGGACTCAAGTGTTTGAGTGCCGCCAAAGAAAATTTTCCATGGCCTGGTGGACCGCTGTTTTTAAAGAGAGCGATGGCTCCACAGAAGAGCTCGAGGTCAGCACCAGTACGACCCTGCGATACGAGGCTTGGAACAAGGTCATAACCATGTTTCCCAATAAAGAGCTTCTGCAACTGCAAAGTGCTGATGAGCTGCCGACAACCCTTGAGGAGTGGAATAGCCGCAGCTGAGCCCACCGTGTTGACTAGGGAGATGCCACTGCTTTCTCGCGATGCGTTTTGTTGAGGTACTGCGTCGCTTCTGGAAAAAATTCCTGGCGAATCTCAAGACCAATCGAGCTCCACTTGACATGTTTGTTGCGCAGCAACGTCGACCGAAATAAGGCTCTCCATGATCTGATCTTTAGCCCCGATGCATACGGGATGATCTGTCTCTGCTGTCAAGGCGCCGATAACCCCGCAGTTTGGCCACGGCTTTGTTTGGGGAGGCCTTGATGATGATGGATCCAGAGGCTCAAAAGTTGGTTATCGAGCAGCTTGTGGTGATTGGACTTGTAATCGGGCTGTTTTGGTGGGCATGGTTGCGGTTGCTTGATTGACGCGTCGGGACTGCAAGGATCGAATCGTGGATTGTTTTTGTGTTGTTGGCGCTGTTTTTGACTGATCAACCTGTGATAGGTTCTGCGTCGCTTTTGCTTGAAGATGTCCCTGGATAATCAGTTCTTGCTACGTCAGTTCAGAAAGGCTGCCTTGGACCGGTGGTTAACTCCTGAGCAGCTTTTGAGATCTGTTGATGTCAATCAAGATGGCACAATTGATTTATTAGAATTTTCTGATTTTTTAAATTCGCTTAACTTTAATCTTGGATCAGAAGATTCGGTTAAGCAGCTGTTTGGATCTTTTGATCATTCTGGTGATGGTCTGATTGATCTGGCTGAGGTGTGCTCGGCATTGGGGGCGATCCCTTCGGGTCTGCCGGTTCAAGACGATCAGGCCCCAGCTGACGACAGTGCGATTCAGGAGCGCAAGAGCTCAAAATTTGTGTCGTTGGTGGCCCACAACGATATGAAAAATGTGTTGATTAATTTTGTTGCAGGAAACAAGCCCTTTTTCGCTGGATTGCCCCTGGTCACAACGGGCAGCACAGGTCGATCACTCAAGAAAAAGCTCGGTATTGAGGTTGAGAGGCTTGTGGCCAGCGGCCCTTTGGGGGGTGATCAAGCCATTGGCGGAATGATCTCGGAAGGGCAGATTGCTGCCATCTTTTTCTTCAAAGATCCACTCACCTCCCACGCCCACGCTTCTGACATTGAAGCGCTAACGAGGTTGTGTGATGTGCATCAGATTCCTTATGCCACCAACCCCGCCAGCGCTGAAGGGCTGATGATGTCGTTAAAGGCGTATGGCTTGGATTGGGAATTGCATCGCCAAGACAGTGCTGTTGTTCAGAGCTACAAAAATCAGCAGCAAGGTGTGATCGATTCCTACTCCAGCTAAATCAGCTTGTCGTTCAACGCGCCTTGACAGCTTCGTTCGGCCTTGACGGGGACGTTTGATTTACTCAATTTCTCCAAATTGCTTGAGGTGAGTACCTATTCAGGGGTTTTGCAGCAAGGCCTTGATGCGTTGTTGGAGCTCATCTCGTTCAAGAGGCGTGACAACGAACACCTCCTGCGCGCTGGTGCCGCGCCTTGCGACCAGCTTGTGCCCGCCAGTGATTGGGGCTGAGATCCTCAGCTTGAGTCCTTGGCAGCGCCCTTTCACGCGGCTAATCACTGCCGGGGTCACCGTGACCACTTGGGGATCCTTGGCCAACTGCTTGAGCAGCGGGATCAATCCTTCGAGGTAGGTGCTGTGGGTGATGACCACCCGCCCCATGGCCTCAGGCCCGCTCCAATGGGGCCATGGTGAGGCCCTCGGCGCCCAATTGCATGTGATAAAGCTCCGCTTGCTCCTGCGGACCCACCCAAACCACGGCTTGGCCGTCGCTATCGATCTGCTGAGCTAACGACCAGGCGCGGTCAGGATTCATGCCGGGGATGTATTTCACCAGGCAATCCACCACGTGCTGAAAGGTGTTCACCTCATCGTTGAGTACCACCACCTTGAAATTGGGATAGGGAGCCCGCTCCAGCAGGGTGCTGCCGGCTGTTTGGCGGCTGGGAGCTGAGCTGGTCAACGCTGAATTCCTACCGATTGCGCCATTCTGCGCAATCACCCCTCCCGCTTTCAGTACAGTCAGCACGTTTGAACGACCGTCCTGTGCTGATCTCCTTGGGTTGGGCTGCTTTGGCTGCCACGTTCACCTTCTCGATCGCCATGGTGGTCTGGGGCCGCAACGGCGACGGATCCATCAATTTCTGATCCTCATCTGATGTCCGTGGTGGAGCTGCCGGGGACAACCCTGCTGGCCACGGTGGCAGCGGCGTTGCTGCTGTTCGTTAGTGGTGGTGTGATCTACCTCTCGGCGGTGGAGTGGCGTGATCGCCGCCGCCGCAAGCGTGATTAATCGGCCATGGGCCGTCTGCTTGGTTCTATCGCGGCTGCTGCAGGGCCGGCTGGTGTGGCTGCGTTGCTATGGGCTACGGCGCCCCCATCGGCCAGCCCAGAGCTGAAGCAGCTGCTGCCCATCAGCGACCTGATTCAGGCATTCCCTGCGCTGCCTCGGCCGCAGCCCCCAGCGCTGTGGCAGCAGCGTTTGCCGCAACCATTGGCCGCAAAGCTTTGGCGCAATAAAGCGATCAGCTGGTTTCAGCTGTGGGGTGAGCATGCCGGAGCCCCGCCCTATTTGATGCTGCCTGGTGGCGCAGAGCTCGATGTGATCCCCCACAGCCTGCGTTTGGGGGGGTATCGCCTGGTGGCTGCCGATGCCCTCAGCCTCCAAAGCCTGCAGCAGAGCTTGGAGGCGCAAACCAGCTCAGAGCTTGGCTGTGAAGCGTTGGCTGGTTCTCCACCGGCTCTGTTTTGGCAAGGCGAAGCCCTGGCGGGTTGGTTAGGGAGTTGGTCGCCGCTGGCTGAACCCCTGCGCTGGGGCTGCTTAACGCTGCGCGGCGATCGTTTCTGGGGACAGGTCAGCACGGGCCCAGCAGCCCTGCAAACCGCCTTGCAGCCCCCCGCCCAACGTCCAATCAGTGTGTTGCCGGAGCCTGTGGTGTTGCGGCTCCAGGGGCGCCGGATGGCGCCGCTGTTGCAGCCCTTGCTGGATGCCCTCAGCTGGCCTGCGGTGCTGCTGCCCCATCGCAGCTGGTTGCTCAATAGCCCCTTTCAATTGGAGCTGCGCCGCAATCCAGAGCAATCGCCCTATCGCGCCAGCCTTTGGCTTCGCTTGTGGCCCGCTGATCGCCACCGCTTGGCTGTGGCGCGGTTGCAGCGGCAGCTGGAAACGCAGCAGGCGCCGGGATGGCCAATCAGCGCAGCGGGTCCGATCAGGCGCGTTCAGCAGCCTGATGGTCCTGTTCAAGCTGGATGGCGATGGTTCCCCAGTGGTGAATTGTTGGTGGTGCTGGGCGCTGATGTCCCGTTAGCCAGCCAGCCCCAACAACCATCCAGTGGGGTGTTGCGTGAGGGCTTGCAGCTCAGTGCCGCCCCCGCCGCGATGCAGCAGCTGCAGTTGCTGCCAGTTGGGCTGCCTGCGTTGTGGGGCGGTTTGCAGCAACTCGATGCGGAGTTGCAGCCAGCGCATCAAAGCGGTGGTCCAGCTCAGCTGGCGGGCTCGCTCACCTGGCCTGTGGCAGCTGCAGCCGGTTCACCCTGACGCTGCTCGCGCTTGCGGCGTTCAGCAGCCACGGTTTCCTCGAGCAGCTCCACAGCCTGCGACATCTTTTCCAGATTGCTGGCGTAGAGGCCCATGTCTTTCTGCAGCTTGTCTTTCTGCAGGCCCATGCTGTGGCCGAGTTGGTGAGCCCGCTCCTGCAGGGCCTGGGGGTCTTGGTCATCGCCACCGCTGAGATCTTGCAGCAGCCCCATCAGACCAACGGCATGCAGGCGTGAGTAATGGAAATCGCTGCGGCCTGCCTGCTGCAAGACGCGCTTGAGCACATCCGGTGCACCTTGGCCCTGCTGCTCGATCCAAGACTTGATCTCGGCTTCGCCATGGGGAACCAATTGCTCCTTGAGTTGCTTGGCGTCTTTGCGCAGTTGATCGGCCTTCAGGCCAGCTCCAGAGCAGATCGCTGCAAACAGCTCCTCCTGACGTTCAGCAGGTTTGAACCCCTGCATCAGGTTGTCGAACACCTGGGTGAGCCCCATCGCAAACAGCGAATCGGCCTGGAAGCCGGCCTGCCCAGCGAGCAGGTGCAACTCCACCAACAATTCATCCACCACCCGGCGGTAGAGACCGGGGATGACATGGGGGTAAGCGGCGTAAAAACGGCGCTTGCTGTCGGCAACGGTTTGCGGGTTGCTCAAGGCCATGCTCTGCAGGACTGCGACCATAGCGCTCAGAGACCTTGTTTCCGTCAGTAAGATCGCCCCATCTGACTTGTTGTCCCCATGATTCCCATCGTGATTGAGGAGTCCGGACGGGGCGAAAGGGCGTTTGACATCTATTCGCGTCTGCTGCGCGAGCGGATCATCTTCATGGGTGAACCGGTGACCGCCGAATCGGCCAACCGGATCGTTGCTCAGTTGCTGTTTCTGGAGGCGGAAGATCCAGACAAAGACATCTTTTTGTACATCAATTCACCCGGCGGCTCGGTCTACGACGGCCTTGGCATCTTCGACACCATGCAGCACGTCAAACCCGACGTGCAGACCGTGTGTGTTGGCTTGGCCGCCAGCATGGGTGCTTTCTTGCTCGCCGCTGGTGCTCCTGGCAAGCGCAGCAGCCTGCAGCACTCGCGGATCATGATTCACCAGCCTTTGGGCGGCGCCCAGGGCCAGGCCAGTGACATCCGCATCCAGGCCGATGAAATCTTGTTCCTGAAAAAGCGCCTCAACGAGGAACTGGCCCAACGCACCGGCCAGCCCCTGGATCGGATTCAGAAAGACACCGACCGCGACTTTTTCATGTCTCCTGCTGAGGCGGCTGAGTATGGCCTGATCGACAAGGTGATCGATCAACGACCGATTCACGCCATTTGAGTGCGATCTCAAAGGCTGAGTAATTCGGCAACAAAAAACCCCCTGGTGATTCACCAGGGGGTTTTTAATGAGCTATTGGGATCAGGCCGTTGGAAGTAAAGGGCTGAAACGTTCTTTCTCAGGGATGCTGACGAATTCAGACACCACATCGCGGAAATCATTGCCGTCGAGGGTTTCTTTCTCGATGAGGAGATCCACCAGGCGATCCATGCAGTCGCGCTGATCTGCCAGCAGGTCAACGGTTTCTTTGTAGCAGCGCTCAACGATGGAGCGAACCTGCTCGTCGATCTGGTTGGTGATCGAGTCTGAGACGTCGCTGCGGGTCATCAAGTCACGGCCCAAGAACACCTCTTGGTTGCCAGCTTCAAGAGACAGAGGACCCAAGTCACTCATGCCGAAGCGGGTCACCATCTGCCGGGCCATGCTGGCCACCTGCTGAATATCGCCACCGGCACCGGTGGTGACTTCAGCATGGCCAAAAACGATGTCCTCAGCAGCGCGGCCGCCGAGAGCGCCCATGATTCGAGCCCTCAGTTGGGCGCGGCTCACCAGCATTTGCTCTTCATCAGGAGCAAACCAGGTCAAACCCTGGGCCTGACCACGTGGAATCAGGGTCACCTTCTGCACGGGATCGTGATCCTTGACCAGGGTTCCCACCAAGGCATGGCCCACTTCGTGATACGCGATCAAACGCTTGCTGCGGCCATCGGTGAGGGGTTGCCCCTCCATGCCGGCAATCACGCGATCAACGGCATCGTCGATCTCGGCCAAGGTGGTGGCTTCCTTGCGGCGCCGCGCCGTCAGAATCGCCGCTTCGTTGAGCAAGTTGGCCAGATCAGCCCCTGTGAAACCGGGAGTGCGGCGAGCAATCACCTCAAGACTCACGTCTTCCGCCAGTTTTTTGTTGCGGGAGTGCACTTCCAAGATGGACAGGCGGCCCTTGATGTCAGGGGCATCCACCGTCACCTGACGGTCGAAGCGGCCGGGGCGCATCAGCGCTGAATCGAGTACATCCGGGCGGTTGGTCGCCGCCAGCAAGATGATGCCGCTGTTGCCCTCAAAGCCGTCCATCTCGGTGAGCAGCTGGTTGAGCGTCTGCTCACGCTCGTCGTTACCACCGCCAACACCGGCCCCGCGTTGACGGCCAACGGCGTCGATCTCGTCGATGAAGATCAAGCAGGGAGCGTTCTCTTTGGCGCGCTTGAACAGGTCGCGAACGCGGCTGGCGCCAACGCCCACAAACATCTCCACAAACTCCGAACCGGAGAGGGAGAAGAACGGCACACCAGCTTCACCAGCGATGGCTTTGGCGAGCAGGGTTTTACCGGTTCCAGGAGGGCCCACCAACAGCACACCGCGGGGGATGGTGGCGCCCAAGGCGGAGAAACGCTCCGGCTGCTTGAGGAAAGTCACAACCTCTTCGAGGTCTTGCTTGGCTTCTTCCACACCAGCAACGTCATCAAACATGACGCCGGTTTCCGCTTCCATGGCAAAGCGAGCTTTGCTCTTGCCGAATTGCATGGCCTGACCAGGGCCACCGGGCATGTTGTTGGAGCGGCGTGCCAAGAAGATCAGGGCGCCGATCAGCAGCAGCGGGAAGGCCAGATTGCCCAGGATCCCGAGGGCCGGTGGAGTTGTGCGGGGAGGATGCACATCGAAGCTGATGCCTTGCTCTTCGATCTGGCTGATAAGTTCAGGAGCCAGACCGGGCAGGTCAACGCGCAGACGCTGAACGCGGTTATCGATGTAGGGGTCCACGGCTTCAACAACCGCGGTGCGGCCACCGTCGTAGACATCAACAGCGGTGATTCGGCCGGCTTCGAGGTAATCGAGGAAACGGCCGTAAGCCACGCGCGCCACTGCGCTGTTGCGAGGAGCTTCAGTGGGGCCGTTGGCCGCTTGCATTGGGCCGCCGCCGCGCACCACTTGCAGTCCAAAGAAGACAACCAGGGCGATGGGCAGGGCCCAAAGCGCGATCAGTCGCCAGCGGTTGTTCATAGGAAGCTGCCCCGTGCCACCAAAAATGTTTCGCGATTGTAAAGTCTTCTCAGGCTTGATCGCGTTCTTTTTTCAGCTCTTGTACTGCCCGCTTCAGTGAAGGGGCAAGAGGACGCCATTGCTGGCACTTCGGGCTCCAGATCGAGCCACTGAGCAATTCATCGAGTGCAGCAACCACCATGTCTTGCCCTTCCAGCAGGGTGAGCGACTCCAGCGGCACAGCTAGGGGACCACGAAAAAAGTGGCGGATGCGCTGGGCATCGCGCAGTTCAAACCAAGGGGGCAGATCGCTTTCTGCCCAATTGATCTCCTCCTCGAGTTCGCGGCGAAGGGCCGCTGCGGGCGTCTCGCCGGGGTCGAGATGGCCGCCAAAGAGAGCCCACTGACCGGGATAGAGGATGCCTTCGATGTCGTCGCGAAGCTGCAGCAACCAGCGGCCATCGCACTCGATCATCGCGATGGCCACTTCGCTCACAGGCGTCTGAGGGCCACGATCGGATCGAGTTGGGCGGCGCGGCGCGCGGGCACTACACCAAAGAACAGGCCAATCGAGCCGGAGAGCAACACCGTGCCCAGCACGCTCACCGCGCCAATGCTGGCGGGCAGCGGGGTGAAGGCCGCCACGGCTATCACAGCGCCCACACCCAGGCCACTGCCCAGTAAGCCGCCAAGGCTGGAGACCACCAGCGCTTCCACCAAAAACTGCAGCAGCACATCGCCGCTGCGGGCACCCACGGCCTTGCGCAGCCCGATCTCTTGGGTGCGCTCACTCACCGACACCAACATGATGTTCATGATCCCGATGCCGCCCACCAACAGGGAAATACCGCCAATGGCGGCCAGCATCAAAGTGAGCCCGCCTGTGATCGTGCCCACGATCGAGAGGGCATCTTTCTGGGATCTCACAGCAAAATCGTCTTCTCGCAGGATTCGGTGCCGTTGCCTCAGCAGGTTGGTGATCTGAAACCTTGCTGCACTAATGGATGCCGGGTCGCGAGCCTCAACGCTGATGAAGCTCAAGGACGTGCCATAGGTGGGATCACGTCCGCTAAGGCGGTTCACCATCGTGCTGAGCGGCACATAGGCCGCGTCGTCTTGGTTTTGCCCTAGGAAGGCCCCTTTGGAGGCCATGATTCCTATCACCTGGAAGCTTTGGTTCTTGATGCGAACCGAGCGTCCAATCGGTGAGCCTTCAGGCAGCAGTCGCTCGGCGAGATCAGGTCCCAACACCGTCACGGTGCGGGCCGCTTTGAGGTCTTCGTCCGAGAAGAAACGGCCCTGGGCCATGTCAAAGCGCCGCACCGAGAGAAACTCCGGCGTGATTCCCGTCACGGTCACCGTGGCGCTGAGGTTGCCGGCTCGAACCGTTTGGCTGGTGGTGATTTGAGGGGCCACCTTGGCCACGCTCGGCACTTGCTCAGCGATGGCGTCGGCATCGGCCAACACCAGGGTTTTGGGATTGCTAATGCCGCGGCGGCGGGTGTCGTTGTTGCCCGGCACCACAAACAGTACGTTGGCCCCCAGGCTGCTGAGCTGATCTTTGGCCAGGTTTTGGGCGCCTTGGCCCACACCCACCAGGGTGATCACCGAGGCATTGCCAATGACGATGCCCAGCATCGTCAGCAGAGAGCGCAAGCGGTTGGCCCCGAGCGCGCCCAGGGCCATTCCAACGGTTTCACGGAGCGGTAGTCGGGCAACGACCACCGCGGCGGATTCAACCGATCGTGTCGGCGCTGCTGTGGTCATGGACGTGGGTGCCCCGGTGCACCATCCCGTAGCGGACATCGAGGGTAACCACCTCTCCTTGGCGCACGTCGCGGGTGGCATTGGCTACCCCTGTGATCACAGGGATTCCCAACCGCTGGCCGATCACAGCGGCATGGCTTTGGCTGCCATCTTCTTCAGCAATCACACCACCGCAGCGGCGAATGGCTTCGAGGTAACTCGCATCGGTGTGGGGCACCACCAAGATTTCGCCGGCTTCGATGCGGGCGGCTTCCTGCGGTGAATTGGCAATGCACACCTGGCCGCTCACTGGCTGGCTGCCAAAACCAGTGCCCCGTCCCAGCACTGCTGAAACGATGCCCACCTTGACCAGATCGGTGGAGCCACTGACGCCGGCCAGGGTTCCTGCGGTTTGGATCACCAGATCGCCGTCTTGCAGCAGCTTTTGTTCTTGAGCAACGCCCATGGCCAGGCTGAAGGTGCGGCTGGTGGAGGCCTGGGTGGCAATCACCAGAGGGTTTACGCCCCAAACCAATTGCAGCTGGCGGGCCACCTTCACGTCGCTCGTGATCGCCAGGATCGGAGTTGAAGGGCGGAACTTGCTAACGGTGCGTCCCGTGGCGCCACTTTTGGTGAGCGTCAAGATCGCGGCGGCATCGAGTTGGGTGGCGATCGTGCTCACCGCCATGCTGATGGCGTTGGGGATTGTGCAGGCCAGCTGGGTGTCGGGTTGGCGGTTTGGGTAGTCCTTCTCAATGCGCCTGGCGATCCGGTCCATGGTTTCAACGGCTTCAACGGCGTAGTCGCCAACAGCGGTCTCGTTAGAGAGCATCACCGCATCGGTGCCATCGAGAATCGCGTTGGCCACATCGCTCACCTCGGCGCGGGTGGGCCGGGCATTGGCCACCATGCTGTCGAGCATCTGGGTGGCCGTGATGATCGGGATGCCCATGGAGTTGGCCTTGCGGATCAACTCCTTCTGCAGCAGGGGCACTTCCTCGGCCGCCATCTCCACGCCCAGGTCGCCGCGGGCCACCATCACCCCGTCGCAGAGCGGCAAGATGGCGTCGATCTGATCGATCGCCTCAAATTTTTCGATTTTGGCCACCACTGGCGTGGCATGGCCCAAGGAGCTGATCAGCTCCTTGATCTCCTGCATGTCGGAGGGGTTGCGCACAAAGCTGAGCGCCACCCAGTCGACGCCGAGCTGCAAACCAAAGGCCAAGTCATTACGGTCTTTGGCCGTCAGCGCGCGGACCGAGAGTAGGCAGTCGGGGAAGTTGACGCCTTTGTTGTTGGAGAGCTTGCCGCCAACGGTGATCTTGCAGTGCAGGGTCTGCTCGGCCTGGTCGATCCAGTCGACCTTCATCTCCACCTTGCCGTCATCAAGAAGGATGCGGCTGCCTGGCTCCACTTCGCTGGCCAGCTTGTCGTAGGTGACTGTGGCGATGCTTTGGGTGCAGGGCACATCGCGTGCCGTTAGGGCGAAGGAATCTCCCTTGGCCACGGTGATTGGACCATCGGCAAAACGGCCGAGGCGGATCTTCGGCCCTTGCAGGTCTTGCAGGATTCCAACGTGAACTCCCAGTTCATGGGCCACCTGTCGGATCGTGGCGGCGCGCTGGGCATGCTCCTCATGATCTCCGTGGGAGAAGTTCAGTCGGAAGGTTGTGGCACCGGCCAGAATCAGCTGCCGAATGCTGTCTGGTGATTCTGTGGCCGGCCCGATTGTGGCGACGATTTTGGTACGTCGCTGATGATCGGGCAGGGGCATGGACCGGGCCTGAAGCGTTGCGGAAGCTACCACCCGAACGTTCCCATGGATCTCAACAATTATCAGCGGCAAGCGCGCAACACAGCCCTGTACCCCGATCTGGGCAGCAATCCCATCTATCCAGCTTTGGGGCTCTGTGGGGAAGCCGGAGAGGTGGCTGACAAGGTCAAGAAGGTGTTGCGGGATGAGGCAGGGGTGTTCAGCGATGAGCGCCGCCAGGCCATCGCCTTGGAGCTTGGTGATGTGCTCTGGTACGTCTCTCAACTCGCCGATGAGCTGGGCTTCAGCCTGGAGAGCGTGGCGCAGGCCAATCTGGACAAGCTGGCCAGTCGAGCCCAGCGTCAGGTGATTGGCGGCAGCGGAGATCAGCGATGAAACGCGCCTTTTTGATGGCCCTTGTGGTGCTTGCCCTGTGTTTCCCGCAGCCGCTCTGGGCCGCTGAGCTGAGCGTTAGTGATTTGCAGCTGGCCCCTTGCCCAGAGGGTGACGCCGGCGCCCAGCCGGATTTGAAGCGGCCTGTGGGGGCGAGTTGCTATGCCCTGCGCGGTGTGGTTCACAACCCCGGCAAGCGGGCCGTGGTGGATGCCGATCTGTTTGCACAGATCTTCGATCGCGGGGGTGAGCCTGCTCTGCAGAACCGCACCCGGGTCGGATCCCTTGGCGATGTGCCGCCTGGTGATTCCGACTTTGCTCTGCGCTTATCGATCCCTGCGGGCACCCCAGAGCCTTTGAGCGTGTCGAAGGCACGGGCCAGGGGCTTTACCGCGCCCGTGCGCACCCGCGCTGGCTCAGACGATGAATTGCTGCCCTTGGAACTGGAGCTGCAGGGCTAAGGCCCTTACTGGTGCTCGAGCTGTTGACTTCACGCCTGAAGGGTTGCCCAAGCCACCACAAAGGCCAGCCCCACAAACCCCACAAGGCTGAGGTGAAAGCCGTCTTCGAAGATCTTCTCGGCCGCCCACAAGATCACGCAGGCACACACGCATCTGATCGCCAAGTCCATGGAGACAGAGGGATTTTGGCAAACGTTGCTCGAGCAAGGTCAAGCTGCCGTTGGCTTGAGGCAAAGATTCGGTAAACGGTTGGCTAACGGCTGCGCTCAGTGCTCAAGCGTCAGGTTGGCCCGTCTTGCCGTAGGTCACTGATTTGGGTTGGCGGAACTGGCGATAGCCACGAGCCAAGTGCTCCAGGCTTTTAGCGATGTGTTCATCAGTGCAGCCACTCATTGCCTTAAGGCGGTCCAGTAGCCAAACCACCTCGTTGAGCGTTTCTTGCGTGGCAGACGCCACATGCTCAGGGTTCACCTAACTAATCAAAAGCACTTGATCAGTTTGCTCCTCCAGCTGGCCTTGTGTCTTGGATTGGGCTCTGAATCAGTAACCGAACCCACCGCTGTAAAACGACGCGCTGGCGCTCGAGAGCAGTGATTGCAGAAGGTTTAAGGCGATGAAGGCAATGATGGCCGATAGATCCAAACCGCCAAGGGGTGGGATCAAGCCTCGGAAGACATTGAGATAGGGATCGGTGATCGAGCTGACGGCGCTCAGCACGGGGTTGCCCCAGTCGAGGTTGGGAAACCAGCTCAGCAGGACACGAACGATCAGCACGACCGTGTAGATGCTCAAGGTTTGAGCCAGAACACCGAGTAGGAAGCTGAGATCCATCGTGTGTGGGATTTATCCGAATCTATCGAGCATCACTTTTAAAGGAAGAGGGGCTGTGGTGGCAGCCCCTGATGGATTAACAGCGATCAAAGACCCAGGAACATCGCTGGAATGCGATCAAGGGCATGAATGCCGGCCATCTGTGAGAGCACATTGACGAGCATTCCCGCCAGGTGAGCGCCACCGACCAGGGCCAGACCACGCCACAGCTTCTCGAAATCGGCTGGAGGCTTGCCAGCCCCCCAAGCCGCCGACACGCCAACGAAATTGACCTTCTTGCTCACCTTGATGGGCAGGGGAGTTCCCTTGGCCAGATTGCTAAGCAAAATCGATGCGGAGCCGTTGTTGCGATCGCTGGTCACAAAGTTTTGCTCCAGCGCTGCCATACGAACAAAGTTGATCATTGGCATGCCGCTGGCTGAGGTCCAAGCTCTTGAGTAAGGAACCGTGGCAGCTCCAAAGACTTCTGTGTATTCGGCCGAATCAATCAAGCTATCGACCATGGCGTCGTACCCATGCTCGGCTTGGAGTGAGATTGCAGCAGCTACTTCTTGCTCGCTTAGGGGCGGTCTGCCGAGCAAATGCTTGTAGGCCAACTCAATCCCGCGGAATGGGGCAACGGCTGAGAAAAAACGGTCCTTGTAAAAATCGCGCTTGACCAAAGCACGCACAAATTCACGAATGTTGAGAGAGCCGTTGCTGAGCTGGGATTCCAGCTCAGAGGCCCGCTCATTGTCCATCACATAGCAGTTGCCATGAAGATGCCGGTAGGTGGCATGAATGGCTTGCTGAAGCGTTGCGCTATCCGAGGCTGAGTAATAGTTGAAGGTCACCCGGTGCGGGCACTCGTGGTGATCTCGAGGCCCCACGCCAAGCTTCATTTCAGCGCAAGAAGCCCGCAGGAAGTCGGCGTTGGTGAGCGCTGCAACGGCCGCATCACCATTCGATTTGCTGTAGGTAACGCCCTCGGTTTTGGTGATTCCACCAAAGTCCATCTTGGGTGACAGGGAGTTGTCCATGGGGCGTCGATTTTCGGGTCGGCTGTATGCATTGCCATGGCGATAAAGCCAGGCAGAGGATGCACTTGAGGGCGTATAAACGCACTCTGCGCCAGCTCAAACTATCCGCTACGACTGCAATCAACTCGCCAGGTAATCAAACTTGAATTACCTCAAAGAAAATTTGCGTTGAGGAATGTGAAAGTGCGAACTTCAGGCTGTTTTTATGTGCTGCTTCTGCTACGCCGCTTCGGCGCTGACGTTGTTTAAGGCAAATGTGCGATGAAATTTCTCGGTGAGGCTGATCCAAAACGAACGGCCCTCACTCTGGCGTTTGCGTTCGATGAAGCCGTGTTGCAGCAGCTCTTTGATGTGGTCGTAGGCCCCACTGCCGCGCAGGTCCACGAGCTCCGATTGCAGGATTCGTTTTTTCAGCGCCACCGTGGCCAGGGTCCGCAGGCTGGCGGTGCTGAGGTCCACAGGAACCAGCTCTTGCACCAACGCCGCCAGGTTTTGGCGCAATTGCAGGCTGTAACCAGCACTTTCTTGGCGGATTTCCAGCGCCGTATCGCGGTGGGCATAGTCCGCCATCAAGGTGATCAGCGCTAGCTCCACCTCATCGCGCTCACAACCGGCGAGCTCGCTCAATTCCGCCAGGCTCAGGCAGCGCCCCTTGAGGTAGAGGATCGCCTCGAGTTGGGCTGGAAGGGAGAGCTCGGTTGAGACCATTGGCGCAACGTAGCGGTCGTTTTTGTCTCAGGCCAGGAAAAGCTGATAGGCGGGGTTGTTGGTTTCCTCCCAGCTTTGGAAGGGCAGCCCAGCTAAAACCTGCTGCCATTGCTCCAACTCCTCAGCTGGAACTTGGACTCCCACAACGATCCGGCCCACATCAGAGCCCTGGTTTCGGTAATGAAAAATGCTGATGGTCCAGCCCGGGTGAAGGGCTTCCACAAACGCCATCAGGGCACCGGGGCGTTCGGGGAATTCGAAGCGATAGAGCCGCTCAGGGACTGGGTCTTGCCCTGGTGCTGCTTCTGGTAGCCGCCCGCCCACCATGTGGCGCAGGTGCAATTTGGCCAATTCATTGCTGGAGAGATCCACGCAGGAGAATCCCCCCTCTTCCAGCAAGGCTGTTAATGCCATGGCGTCTTGGCGGTTGCTGGTCTCCACCCCCACGAAGATTTGCGCCCGGTGCCCGCGGGCCTGGCGATAACTGAATTCCGTCAGGCTGTGACTGCCAAGCAAACGGCAGAACTTCCGCAGGCTGCCGGGTTGCTCAGGGATTTCGACGGCCAGCATCGCTTCGCGTTGCTCGCCCAATTCCGCCCGTTCGGCCACAAAGCGCAGCCGCTCGAAATTCATGTTGGCGCCGCAGGCCACCGCCACCAAGGCGCTGCCCTGGGGCCAACGGGCCGCGTCGGCTTTTAAACCAGCCACAGCAAGGGCTCCAGCCGGTTCAAGGATTGAGCGGGTGTCTTCAAAGACATCTTTGATAGCGGCACAGATGGCATCGCTATCGACCGTCACCATCCGGTCCACCACCTGCTGCGCCAGACGAAAGGTTTCTTCCCCCACTTCACGCACAGCCACGCCATCGGCAAATAGCCCCACCTGCTCGAGCCGTTGGCGCTCGCCGGCTGCGAGGGAGCGGGTCATGGCATCGGCATCCAGCGGTTCGACGCCAATGATCTGAACATTCGGCCAGAGGGCTTTGACGTAGGCGCCAACGCCAGCAATCAGGCCCCCGCCCCCCACGGCCAGGTAGATCGCCGCCGGTGGTTCGTTGCATTGGCGGAGGATTTCCATGCCAATGGTTCCTTGACCAGCGATGACTTCGGGGTCATCGAAGGGATGGATAAAACAAAGCCCCCGCTCCTCCTCAAGGCTTCGGGCATGGGCCTGGGCCGCGTCGAAGCTGTCGCCATGGAGCACCACTTCTGCTCCGCGGCTACGGACCGCTTCCACCTTGGTGCGCGGCGTTGTCACCGGCATCACGATTACCGCTGAGCAACCCAGGCGCTGGGCGGCTAAGGCCACGCCTTGGGCATGGTTGCCGGCACTGGCTGCAATAACCCCGCGCTGCAGCTGTTCGGCGGGCAGCTGCACCATCTTGTTGAAGGCGCCCCGCAGCTTGAAGGAGAAAACAGGTTGCAGATCTTCGCGTTTGAGCAGAACCGAGTGGCCCAGTCGCTGCGATAGGCGCGTGGCAGGATCCAGTGGCGTTTCGCGGGCCACCTCATAGACCCTGGCGCGCAGGATCCGCTGCAGGTAACCCTCCATGACCTGGTCTTGATTGCCCCCATCCTCCCGGTTTGCTGCCGTTGATGCCATCAACCGTTGGGAAGGGGTTTTAGATTTGACGCTTACGGGGCGTCAGCAGAATGCATCTCAGCGAGCTGAGTCATCCCAATGAATTGCATGGTCTGAGCAGCTCAGAGCTCGAAGACGTTGCGCGACAGATCCGTGAGAAGCACCTGAAAACCGTGTCCACCAGTGGTGGACACCTGGGCCCAGGCCTGGGGGTAGTGGAGCTCACCTTGGCCCTCTATCAAACCCTGGATCTCGACCACGACCGGGTTGTGTGGGACGTGGGGCACCAGGCCTATCCCCACAAGCTGATTACCGGGCGTTTCAACGAATTCCACACCCTGCGCAAGAAAGATGGTGTGGCTGGCTATCTCAAGCGCTCCGAGAGCAGCTTTGATCATTTCGGCGCAGGCCATGCCTCCACCAGCATCTCGGCGGCTCTGGGTATGGCGATTGCCCGCGATCGCCAGGGGCAAAACCACAAATGTGTTGCGGTGATTGGCGATGGAGCCCTCACCGGAGGCATGGCTCTGGAGGCCATCAACCACGCCGGCCATCTGCCGAAAACACGCCTGTTGGTGGTGTTGAACGACAACGACATGTCGATCTCACCACCGGTGGGGGCCCTCTCCAATCACCTCAATCGCATGCGGCTTAGCCCGCCCATGCAATTCCTGACGGGCAGTGCGGAAGAAGCGGTGCGTCATCTGCCCTTCATGCAGGGGCAAGTGCCAGCTGAGCTCAACCGGATCAAAGAGGGCATGAAGCGCTTGGCGGTGCCCAAGGTGGGCGCTGTGTTTGAGGAGCTTGGCTTCACCTATATGGGCCCGGTTGATGGCCATGACATCGGGGCCCTGGTGCGCACCTTCCAGGAGGCTCACCGCAGCGAAGGCCCGGTGCTGGTGCACGTGGCCACCACCAAGGGCAAGGGCTACCCCTATGCCGAAGCCGACCAAGTGGGTTATCACGCCCAGTCGGCCTTTGATCTCACCACCGGTAAATCCTTCCCGGCGAAAAAACCCAAGCCCCCCAGCTACAGCAAGGTGTTTGGCCAGACCCTGGTCAAGCTCTGCGAGCAGGACTCACGCATCGTTGGCATCACTGCGGCGATGGCCACCGGCACCGGCTTGGATTTGTTGCAGAAGGCTGTACCCGATCAATACGTCGACGTAGGCATTGCTGAGCAACATGCCGTCACCCTGGCCGCAGGCATGGCTTCCGATGGCCTCAAGCCTGTGGTGGCCATCTACAGCACGTTCCTGCAGCGGGCCTACGACCAGCTGATCCACGACGTGGGAATTCAAAAGCTGCCGGTCACCTTTGTGTTGGACCGTGCCGGCATCGTGGGCGCTGATGGCCCCACCCACCAAGGCCAGTACGACATCTCTTACCTGCGTTGCGTCCCCAACTTCACCGTGATGGCGCCCAAAGACGAAGCCGAGCTGCAGCGCATGCTGGTGACTGGTTTGCGCCATGACGGTCCCATTGCCTTGCGCATTCCGCGGGGCTCTGGCGAGGGTGTTCCTTGTTTGGAAGATGGCTGGGAACCTCTCGAGATCGGTCGCGGTGAACTGCTGGCTGAGGGGGATGATCTTTTGATCGTGGCCTATGGCGCCATGGTGGCTCCAGCGATGGCCACAGCTGGTCTGCTGCAAGAGCAGGGCATCCGCGCCACCGTCGTCAATGCCCGCTTCCTGCGCCCCCTTGATGAAGCGTTGCTGGTGCCTCTTGCCAATCGCATCGGCCGCGTGGTGACCATGGAAGAAGGCTGTTTGGCCGGCGGTTTTGGTGCTGCAGTGATGGAAGCGCTGCATGAGCGTGATGTGTTGGTGCCGATGCTGCGGTTGGGCATTCCTGATCAGTTGGTGGATCACGCCAGCCCCGATGAATCCAAACAAGCCCTTGGTTTGACGCCGCCGCAAATGGCTGAGCGCATCTGCGAACGCTTCGGCTCGGCCTTTGGCGATCGTCTGCAGCGCCAAACCCTCTCGGTGTGAGTTCTGGAGCGTTGCTCCGTGCTGGTGGTGGGAGCCGGTCCTGCGGGGGCTGAGCTCGGGCGTTGCCTGGCCAAAGCCGGCGTTGATGTCTGCGTGATTGATCGCTTGCCTGACCTGAGGCGGGCGGCCTTCAGCAGTGCTGCCATGCCGATGGGAGCTGTTGAGGAGTTTGGCTTGCCCGCCCAGGTGGTGGGTTCGCGCTGGACGAGCTGGAACTTGCTGGGGCCTAGCGGGCAGTGGCGCGCTTGGCAGCAGCAGCAGCCCTTGGGGGTGGTGCTGGATTTCGGGGCCTTGCGCTGCTGGCTCGGTGAGCAACTGCAAGCGTGGGGCGGCCGTTTGCAGTTGGGTTGGACCGCCATTGGCAGCGAATCGGCAGCCGATGGCGGGGTGATCACCCTCTGCCGTGATGCCAGCGGCGCCCGCTGCAGCATCCGCAGCGATTGGCTGATCGATGCCAGTGGTCAGCAACGGGCCTTGGTTGGCGATGGCCCCTTAGGTCCCGATCCGTTGGTGAGCGGGGTTGGCTTGGAGTGGTTGCTGCAGGTGAATCAGCAGCAGTGGTTGCGCTGGCAGGGCAGCTTGTCGTTTGTGCTGGGTTCCCAGTGGGTTCCCCAGGGCTATGGCTGGGTGTTTCCGATGCAGCCAGGTGTGCTCAAGCTTGGGGTGTGTCGTTTGTTGGACCCACGCCGCACCCAACCGGGCTTGCAAACCTTGCAGCAGCAGCTGTTGGCGCAGTTGGACTTAGCCGATGCTGAAGTGCTCGATCGCCATGGCGGTTTGATGCGCAGCCGCATTCGGCGCCAGGACTGCCACGGCCATGGCCGGCTATTGGCCCTGGGCGATGCCGTGAGTACTGGAAATTTGTTGGGGGGAGAGGGGATTCGCCATGCCATGTCCAGTGCTCGCGTGCTGGCTTCGCTGCTGCAGCATCCGCAAGCTGACCTGGTTGAGCCCTACCGCAAAGCGCTACGTCAGCAGCTCGGTTGGCGTTGGAATTTGAGCGGCCGTTTGGCCCGGCGCACCTGGCTTGGCTTGCACAGCCCCAAAGCTGATCAGCGCCTCGAGCATTGGCTCAGAGCGCTCGAAAGTTGCAGCGCGGTTGAGCTCTCCGCGCTGCTGTTTGACTATCGCTTCGAACGCTTCGGTTGGCGCGCCCTGCCCTACATGCTGGGGCTAGGGCGCTAGGGATCTGACGATCAGAGAACGCCGCTGGCAGCCAAGCCTTGGATGCTGGCGATGCCGATCACGTGACCCAGGCTGGTGGTGCCAAGCAGGGCGCCCATGCCCATGCCGCCGAAGAAGGAGCTGTTGGGCAGAGCACCGCCCTCATTGGGGTACTTGATGGTGGCTTTGCCGATGGCAATGGCCATGACGTTGCAGAGGATCATCACCAAACCAACCTTGGGGCTCCAAGCCACGGTGGCGGGAGCCAAGGCGAGCAGAGGAGACACCAATGCGGGAAACAGGGTCATGGGGAGAGGCGCCTGCAGGCAGACGGGTCAAACGGGATGTCCCCGGCATCATCCTTTGAACCTCTGGCTTTTGTGTCAGCTCGTAAGAGTTGTTCACCGCCAAAGCCCAGCAGCAAGATCAGATTGCTAAGGCTCAAAAAGGCTTCAGCCCCGCCATGGAGCCAGTCAACATTGGCCAGCTCGGCGTCATAGCGCAGCTGAGCCACCAGGGCGGCGGCAATGGTGATCGCCACAAACAGCAGGGTGAGGGCAAAGCCCACAAAAGCCAGCCGTGGAAAGCGTTGACTACGCCAGGCCCACCACAGAAACAGCAGATAGGGCAGCAGCGAGAGGGCGAAAAGAGGGGCTGCAGGATCGTTCATGCGGCCCCCTGGCGTTGGCTCCGCCAAATCCACCAAGCCGCCATGGCCAAAGCGCTATTGCCCACCAGGGTCAGCGCGGCTTGCACGGTGACCAGCCAGTGCAGCTCAGGGGCGTTATCAAATAGGTGCCATGTGCAGGCGCACAGGGCGCTCGCCAGGGCCGGCAGCATCGCCACCGCCAGCCAACGCCATTCCGGCTCGGCGCGCCGCTCTCCCCAGAGCGTCACCGCGGCAATCGCCAGCATCCACTCCAGAACAGAACTGATGTGGATCACCCAGGTGTGAAAGGAGAGAACGTGCATGAACCTCAGCGAAGATCCGTAATGTACGGGCCCTGGATTTGCCTGTGTGACGCCCTCTTCGGCCGTGTTGGCTCGTCCCCTGCTGTGCGGTTACTACGGCGAACACAACATCGGCGATGACGCCCTGTTGCAAGCGCTGTTGAGTGCGTTGCCGGCTGAGGCCAAGCCGTGCGTGACGGCAGCTGATCAACAGCAGGTGCAGCAGCGCTTTGGCGTGACCACCTGCGACCGGCGCCGTTTGCGCGCCACCTTGCGCGCCTTGGCGGACTGCGATGGGTTGATCCTCGGTGGCGGCAGCCTGCTGCAAGACAGCACCAGCTGGCGCAGCCTGCTCTATTACGCAGCCTTGATCCTCTCGGCACGGCTTCAGGGCAAGCCTGTGATCCTGTGGGCCCAAGGGCTGGGACCCTTGCGGCGGCGCCGCAGCCGTGCGCTTGCCTCACGCCTGTTGCCGCTGGTATCTGCTGCCAGTTGGCGCGACCGACAGTCGGCTGCGTTGGCCCAGCGGCTCGCCGGCGTCAGTCGTGGGATGGATCCAGTGGCTGCGGATCCGGTTTGGACCCTGCCAGCGATGCATTGGCGCGGCCGTGGCGGTCCGATCGTGCTGGCTTGGCGACCCTCAAGCCTGCTCAGCGATGCCGATTGGGGCGTGTTGCTTCAGGCCCTGAATGCCTTGGCAGAACAGAACGATCGCCCTGTGTTGTGGCTGCCACTCCATGACATCCAAGACGGAGGCTTGATGCAGCGCTTGAAGGAGCAAGAGCTGATGCCGGAGACCTTGGCGGCGCGCAGCCGCGAAATTCGATTGCAGCGCCCTGAAGAATTGATGGCTCAGGCCTCAGCTGCGGGCCTGGTGTTGGCGATGCGTCTGCATGGCTTAATCCTGGCGGCGCGCGCCGGGGCTCCGGTGTCGGCCCTGAGTTACGACCCGAAAGTGGCTGCTGCTGCTGACGCCTTGGGCTGCCCCTGGGCTGATTTGCAGCCATTGCCTTCGGCTCAAGCGCTGACAATCAGCTGGCAGCAGCAGCTTGATCACCCCCTGCCCAGTGCCGCGATCGCGGCGCAGGTCCAGTCGGCCGCGCAGCACCGAGAGCTGCTTAAACCTGCAACTCCTTGAGTGTGCTGAGCACTTCCTCGCTGTGAATCGATGGATTCACACCAACAAAGCGGGCCCGCAGGATGCCGTCGGGGTCGATCACAAAGGTGTGCCGCTGGCTGAAGGGCGGAATCCACGAGCCATAGAGCTTGCTCACCACGCCGCCGGGATCGGATAACAGCGGGAAGTCGAGCCCCTCGCTGGTGCAAAAGCTGGCGTGTTTGTCGCTGCCATCAGCGCTAACGCCCACCACCGCAGCATCAGCGGCTTTGTAGAGGCTCAAATCGCGCTGAAAGCCACGGGCTTCCAGGGTGCAGCCGCTGGTGAAATCGCGCGGATAGAAATAGAGAACGAGCCAGCTGCCGCGAAAGTCATCGCGCTGCAGACGTTGGCCCAGTGCCCCGGTTTGACCTGCTGATTCGAGATCGAAATCAGGAGCGAGTTGATCGAGTGCAGGCAAGGTGCCGCCCATCGCTGCTGCTGGGCTGGGCCGCAAGGCCAATAGGGGCAGAGCCCCGAGCAATTTGAGAACCTCTTGACGCCGCATCACAGCTGTAAAGCGACCGCCAAGCTAGGCAGCGCGCTCAGATCTTGGCGAGGTTGATGCCCATCTCTTTGGCGTAAGCGCCCAAGCCCTTTTTTTGGATGGTGCGCAGCGCTGAGGTGGAAACCCGCAGCTTCACCCAACGGTTGCCTTCGGCCCACCACAGGCGCCGCTGTTGCAGGTTCACCTGTTGCAGCTTCTTGGTGCGCACGTGGGAGTGGCTCACAGCCATGCCGTTGTTGGCGCGCTTGCCGCTGAGTTGGCAGACCCGGGACATGACTGATTCCTTCCGAACGAATTGAATCGGATGCATTGATCCGATTGGCCAATCTTTGATCAATTAGCCAAGGGCTAAGCCTACCAACTCACTTCAATCTTCAGTCAATCTCCTGCCTCAGCTGCCTGAAAGCGCAGCTGAGGCGAGTTAAGACCGGAGGGTGGTGATGCAAGGCATGGCCGAACCTCTCTTGCTGGCCCTTGATCAGGGCACCAGCAGCTCCCGCGCCGTGATTTTCGATGGCAGCGGACAGGCGTTGGCATCGGTGCAAGTGCCGTTGCCGATTGAATACCCCGCCGATGGTTGGGTGGAACAGGACCCGCTTGCGATTTGGAGCAGCCAGCTGCAAGCCATGCAGCAGCTGGAGGACCAATTGAGCCCGGAGCAGCGTGCTGCTGTGGCCGCCTGTGGCATCACCAATCAGCGCGAAACCACGGTGCTCTGGCGATCGGATCAGGGCCAACCCTGCGGCCCGGCGCTGGTCTGGCAGGACCGGCGGACCTCTTCCATTTGCCGCCACTGGCGTCAGCAGCCGGAAGCTGAGAGCTGGCAGCAGCGCACGGGGCTGGTGCTCGACCCCTATTTCAGTGCCAGCAAGGTGCAGTGGCTGCTGCAGAACAGCGCCGAGGCGGCTGCAGCCCAGGCCGATGGCAGCCTGCGCTTTGGCACCGTTGACAGTTGGTTGCTGTGGCAGCTGACCGCAGGCTCGGTGCACGCCACCGACCTCAGCAATGCCAGCCGCACCTTGCTGTTGGATCTCGACCGTGGCTGTTGGCTGCCAGAGGCCTGTGAGCGTGTGGGTTTATCGGCCTCAGCCCTGCCGGAGCTCAAGCCCTGCCGCAGCCATTTCGGCTTCATCGCGGCAGGCCTGCCCTTTGCCGGGGTGCCAATCACCGCCCTGTTGGGGGATCAACAGGCCGCCAGTTTTGGTCAGCTGTGCTTGGAGCCTGGCCAAGCCAAATGCACCTATGGAACGGGCGCTTTTCTGGTTATCAATGTGGGGTCAACGCCTGTGCGCGCACCCGGGGGCTTGCTCAGCACCGTGGGATGGACCGAGGCCGATGGCAGCACCACCTATTGCATCGAAGGCAGCCTCTTCAACGCCGGAACCGTTGTCCAATGGCTGCGCGATGGCTTGGGGCTGATTCCTAACTCAGCGGCGATTGAGGAGTTGGCCGCTTCGGTGGATAGCGCTGGTGAACTAATGCTGGTGCCCGCCTTCACCGGTTGGGGCACTCCCCACTGGGATCCCGAAGCCCGTGGACTCATGATTGGGTTGACCCGAGACACCGGGCCCGGCCAAATCGCCCGTGCGGCCCTCGAGGGCATTGCCTTGGCGGTCACAACGCTGATGCAACTGGCTGAGCAAGCCTTGGGACAGCCGCTCCAAGAGCTTGCAGTCGATGGTGGCGCCGCCGCCTCCGATCTCCTGCTGCAGGCTCAAGCCAATAGCAGCGGCGTGCCCGTGCGCCGGCCCGATCAGTTGGAGAGCACGGCCTTGGGTGTTGCCCTGCTGGCTGGTCTTTCCGCTGGATGTTTGAGCGATCTCAATTCCGTGCGCCAAGCCCGTGCTGCCGGTAGCCGCCGCTTTGATCCGTTGATGGATGCGGCCGAGCGTGAACGCTGGCTGCAGCGCTGGGACAGTGCCGTTGATCGTTGCTTGGAGTGGCATGGCGATGCCCTGCGCTGATCTGCTGATCGTTGGCGGTGGCTCCAGTGGCGCAGCCCTGGCCTATGAGGCGGTGCGCCGCGGGCTCAAGGTCACCCTGCTGGAGGCTGAAGATCCAGCGGTTGGCACCAGTTCTCGCAGCACGAAGTTGCTTCACGGCGGTGTGCGCTACCTGGAGCTTGCCGTCAAAAAAGCAGATCCCGCCCAGTTCAAGTTGGTGCGTGAAGCCCTTGTTGAACGGGGGCACTGGATCCGCCAGGCGCCCTTTCTGGCCCACACACTCAATTTGGTGCTGCCGACCGAGGGGCTGATCGAGCGCAGCTACTACCGCCTTGGGCTTGGGTTTTACGACCTGCTGGCTGGTTCAGCTGGGCTTGGAGCCACCAGCAGCCTCAATGCCGAGGGGGTGCAGCGCGCCTTCCCTGGGTTGGATCGCCGCTTCAACGGCGGTGTCCGTTACAGCGATGGGCAGTTCAACGATGCGCGCTTGAACCTGCTGATGTTGCTTACGGCGGCACAAGCGGGCCTCGAGGTGGTGCGGGATTGCCGTGTTGTGGGCTTTGAACGCACCGATGGTCGCCTCAGTGCCGCCATCAGCGAAGGCCCAGGGGGCGAGCAGCAACGCTGGCCGGCTCGCGTGATCGTGAATGCCACTGGAATCGCTGCCGATCAGCTGCGGTTGCTGGCTGAGCCTGACGCTGAAGCGCGGTTGCTGGTGAGCCGCGGCACCCACTTGGTGTTGAGGGGCAATCTCTGCGCCGGCGGCGATGGCCTCTTGATTCCGCGCACCAGTGACGGCCGCGTGCTGTTTTTGTTGCCATTTTTTGGCCGCACGCTGCTGGGAACCACCGACATCCCCTGCCCAGCGGCTGAAGCCACGAAGGTGTCTGATCAAGAGCGCACCTACCTGCTCGAGTACCTGGCTCGCTGGTTCCCCGATGGCACCACCGCTGAGGTGGGCAGTGCTTGGGCGGGTGGCCGGCCCTTGATTCGCGCCGCCGGGAGCTCCGCCTCCAGTAGTCGTTTGGTGCGAGAGCACGAGGTGGAACAGCTGCCCAGTGGACTGATCAGTCTTTTGGGTGGCAAATGGACCACCTGCCGGGTGTTGGCCCTCGATGCACTGCAAGTGGTGCTGGCCCGTCTGGGTGGACCTGAGCCGGTAGCCAAGCCTCTACCGCTGCTTGGCAGTGCTGCCGATTCAGATCAAACCGTTCCGCAGTTGTTGGCGCTGCGGCCACGGCTGCAGCAACAGTTGCCCGATCACCCGCAACAAGGCGCTCAGGCCGACCATCTGATCGCGAGCTATGGCCTGCGGGCTGAGGAGGTGATTCACCACGCCAGGCATCCCACTGAGCTGGAACCGCTGAGCGAGGTGTTGCCCATTTGCCGCGCTGAGTGGCGCTTCAACATCGCTCAGGAGTGGGCAACTACCGCCACTGATCTGCTGAGCCGCCGCAGCCGCTTGGCGTTACTGGATCAGCAAGAAACCGCCAGGCTGTCGGCGATGGCGTCGGAGTTGCTGCTGGATTCGGGCTCCACATCGCCGATCAACCACCAGCAGTAGTCGTAGGCCGAGAGGTAGGCGAACCAATGCTCACTGGCAACAGGAAAGGGGCAGCCACCGAGCACCTCGCGCACCTGTTGCCCTTGCCAAGCGCTCAGATCCAGCCGCGTGGAGGCGGGATTGCCGCTGAGATTGACCGCCACCAGGATGGTCATCTCCTCGGATTGGCGGATGTAGCTGATCACTCCTGGGTGGGAGTTCTCCAGTAATTGGAAGTCGCCATGCCGCAGGGCAGGGAGCAAGCGGCGGCTGAGCAGGGTGTGGCGGTGCCAGTTCAAGAGCGAGCCCTGCAGGCTCTTCTGCACGGCCACATTCATCATCTGGCAGTTGTACCCAGGCCGGGTGATGGGGGGCAGCACCAGCAGAGGGTCGGGTGCCTTGGAGAAGCCACCGTTGCGCTCTGATGTCCAGGCCATCGGCGTGCGATTGGCGTCCCGATCCCTGAGGCCGGGGTAGTCCCCCATGCCCAGTTCATCGCCGTAGTAGATGCAGGGCATGCCCGGCAGGCTGTAGAGCAGAGCGTGCAGCGCTTTGTTTGGGCGCGGATCGCCGTTGAGCAATGGTGAGAGCCGGCGGTTGATGCCCCAGTTCAGCCAATGGCCTTCGGCATTGGGGAAGCCCTCGCGGACGCGGTCGACGATCTCCTCGGGCACCAGGTGGCCATCGCCGAGCCAGAGCTCGTCGTGATTGCGGAGCGGTAGCGCCCAGCGGCAACCGGCATTCAATTGACGAAACTCCGACAGGAAGGTCTGCAGAGCACTCACCTCTCCGTGTGCCACCGCGGCGAAGAGGTGGGCCGTGAGGGCGAAATTGAAGGCTGAGTGCAGTTCGTCGTCAGCGACGTATGGCATCGCTTCATGCACAGGTTGGATGGCCTCAGCTAGCAGCAGCACCTCCTCACGGCCCAATTGCTCGCAGCGTTCTTTGGCCCTGCTGCGCAGCCGGCGCAGGAACGCATGGGTTTCAGGCAGCCCTTCGCAGCGCGTGCCTTCCCTTTCAAAGAGGAAGGGGATGGCATCGAGCCGAAAACCATCAATGCCTCGATCAATCCAAAAATCGAGGACATCGAGCATCGCCTCTTGAACCTGAGGATTGTCGTAGTTGAGATCGGGTTGGTGCCGCAGGAACCGATGCAGGTAGTACTGGCCAGCGACCGGGTCCCACTGCCAATTCGAGTCTTCGAAATGGCGGAATAGAACAGGCGCTTCGCTGTAACTCTTGTCGTCGTCGCGCCAGACGTAGAAGTTGCGCTCGGGGGAGCCGCGCTCAGCCCAACGCGCACGCTGGAACCACAGATGCATGTCACTGGTGTGGTTCAGCACCAGATCGAAGAGCACCTTTAAGCCCAGCTCATGGGCATGACGAATCAGGGTGTCGAGAGCCTGGAGATCACCGAGGTCGGGATGGACCGATTTGTAGTCGGTGATGTCGTAGCCGCCGTCGCGCAGCGGTGAATCACAGATGGGGGTCATCCAGACCGCATCCACGCCAAGCCAGTGGAGGTAGTCCAGCCGCTGTTTGAGCCCGTCGAGGTCTCCAATGCCGTCGCCATTGCCATCGGCGAAGCAGCGGGGGATCAGTTCGTAGATCACTGACCCCTCCCACCAATGGGAGGCGAGTTCAGCTGCGGAGTTGGTAGGCATGGAGCGGGCACCCTCGGCGAGGGTCTGTATCTGGAATAGACCCGCCTTGCCTTGCTTGTCAGTAGTTCGTTAGGCCCCTAGTTCGGTGGCGAGTTGCTTGAACCAGGCCACATAGGCATCAGGCCCGCCTGGAACGAGCACATCGGGCTTGAGGGGATCCTCGGGATCGCTTAAGCCCTTGAGTTCTGGGTCTTGCAAGCTGGGGCGATCCACTTCGCCAGCGCTGCTGTCCACCAGCACGACACGGTTGCTGCGGCCGAAGGGGTGACCCAGCTCCTGCAGCAAGGTCAAAAAGCCCCGATCGCTGCCGCCGCGGCGCCAGCCGCCCTGGCCATCGGGTTCTGAGGTGATGGTGTCGCCCACCCCCACCAGCAGAGGCATCTGCTCAATGGGGATGTTGCGCTGACAGAGCTCCAGCAACTGGGCGTGATCAGCTGGGGCACTGCGGGCGTTGAAATCCTCCCCAAGTGGGGCGGTGCCCGTGCGTTTGGCGATGTGTTGGTTGATCAGGGCCAAGAGCCCGGCCTCCTTCACAGCACCGCGCAACATGAACTGAACATCGGTGGTGCCGACATTGCCTGGCGTGGCTGGCTTGGGCAGTTCCACCCCATCGCTGCTGCCCAGGTTGGGGGCCAGGTGCAAGAAAAAGCAGGCCTCTTGGCCATCGGCTTCCGCTTGCGCCAGCAGGGTTTGCATTAAGGCCAAGCTGCGCTGCTGCAGCAGCAGCTGCCGCTCCACATCCCCGCTGAAGCGGCTGAATAGGGCATTGAGGTTGATGGTGGGGCTCAGGGGGTTCGCCAGGATCGTGCGTTCATACAGCGCCTTGCGCTCCGCCTCGCTCAGTTCCGGCAGCAGGGGTGTGAGCTGCTCGCGTAGGCCCTCCAAAATTTTTGCTGGGAGGGCATCCAAGGTGGCCAGCTCAGCGTCGCTGATGCCGGGATAGGTGATCTGGCCAAAGCGGTCTTGCCGCTGCACACCACCGGCTGCTAATCCCGGCAGGTAGAGCCCCTCGTTGGCTGGGTCGGCAATGCCGGCAAGGGCTCTCTCCACCAGGGGGTTCACGCCACGAAGGCCGGCGTGCTCGCCGTTGGTGAGCACGCAAAAGCGACCCTGAAGCCGTGCCGCTGAGCGGATGTAGGCCGCTGGCATGACCCTGGTCAGTGGATCGAGCACCAGCGGCATGCAGACCCCATCAAGGTCTTGCACCATCAGCCAGTCCTGTTGGTGCCGCAGTTCTTCCAGCAGGGCCTCGAGGCTCAAGTTGGCCATGGACGGACGCTGGCAGGGAGATCAACGAGGATGGTGCGATGCACCTGCTCGGTCAAGACCTCAGCAGGTGGTTTGAACGGTTGTAGGTGCGTTTTGAAGAACGGCTTTTTTGAATCCAGCCTTGATCCCAGTCGCATCCGCGATCGCCTGCTGGAGCTCGAGAACGGCAAGGTTGGCTTTTACAGCGTTGGGCTGTATCCGATTTCGCTGGCGTACAACTGCGCCATGCAGACAGCGGATCCTCAGCTGCTGCTGGCGCCGCGACCTGGCCGCGCTCTTTTGGGGGCCTTCTCCAAAGACGACATTGCCGGCATGGATCCGGACCATTTGGCCACCGTTGAGGCCATGGGCTCCCACTTGGATGGCTCCGAGCGGGTTCCCAACACCCTGGAGGATCTGATTCGGCGTTGTGAGCTGGTTGTCCTGAGTTCGAACAGCAACCACGTGGAAGACGATCTGCAGGAAGCCATCGCCGTGCGCGAAGCCCTGCAGCGGGAGCATGTGGTGCTGGCCTGTTTAGCGGGGTCCTTCACCCACGATCCGATCGCCAATGAGGCCTATGTGCTCTGCGATAAGACCCCGAACTTGGCCTTCTTTTCGGGCTTTCATCGTCATGGCGCCCTGCGCAACCCGCTCGATAGCTTCACAGCCAATTTCTGTCATCCCGATGCGCTCTCGGCACTGCTGGGGGCACGGATGCTCGATCGCCTCTCGCCGAACATTCAGGTGTCACCGGGTGTGCACAACATCGAGGGGCAGTACATCAAGGCTGCCAAGAACATGGCCTCGATCTTTGCGGGCTTTGGCTACACCTTTCACTCAGAAAACCCCGGTGTCCTGCCCACCCTGCTGACGCTGTTGCTGGAGCAGTGTCTTGATCAGGCCGCCACGGTCTCCATCTCGCGGCGTGATCGTCAGCGTCTGTACCACCGGCAGGCCATCGCCCTGACGGAGTTGGGCTACGGCGTTCAGCGCATTGAAGCCGCCTTGGTGCGCGACGGAGATATGGAGAAGGTGCGCGACCACACGTTCTCCCAGCTCACAGCGATGGTGGCTGATGTCCGCGGCAGCATGATGCCGCCCACCATCGGTAACCCAACGCGAAATTTTCAGGCTGGGGTGCAGCTGGCTCTTCAGATGCGGCAGCTCGGCCGCTGCCCCAATGGCATCGAAGAGTTGGAGCAATGGTGTGAAGACGCGGGCATTGCCAAAGGCGGTCTCGAAGGCCTGCGCTCACTGCGCTATTGGCCGCAGATCGTTCGTCAATACGGCATTGCCGTGCACGATGCCTCGCTCATCAATCTGCTGTACATGGCTGTGTTTGGCCGCCAGGCCTCCAAAGAATCAGCCTTTGAGGTGATGACACAAAGCCGTGAGCTGAGCAATTACTGCCAGGAATCGGTGCGTCCCACCCACAGCCGGCGCTACGCCGAGGCGTTGCAAAACCTGGATAACCCTGCCGCCATGGATTTGGTGGTGAGCGCTGTGGTGGCTGCTCTGGCCAGGCGCTCGAAGGATGACGGAAGTTTTGTCGACGATGCCAGTGACGACGACGACATGCCGGCCTATCTCAAAGCGATGAATGTGATCGAGACTGTGTGGTGATCACGAGGGCTCGATCCGTTCCCCCGATCGATCATCGAAGCTGAGTGCTTCGCCTCGGCTCCATTGCACCTCCAGGTGGGCTCCAGGTTGCAGCCCAGCGGCCAGCGTGTCGCTGCTGGGACGCATCACTTTGAGTGGGCCGTTGGCACTGCTGAGATGGAGCAACAAGCGGTCGCCTAGCCACTCGCGGGTTGTGAGCTGGGCGCTGAGGCTGGCTTTGGTTGACGCTGGCGCAGCTCCAGCTGGTGCCAAGCGCAGTTGTTCAGGGCGCAGACCAATCAGCTGGCCGGGACGCAGCGACAGCAGGTTGATCGATGGATTGCCGAGGAAGCCCGCCACAAAGCTGTTGGCTGGGCGGCGGTAGAGCTCTTCGGCCGTTCCCACCTGCTGCAGCTGCCCCCGCTCCAGCACAGCGATCCGATCAGCCAATCCCATGGCTTCATGTTGATCGTGGGTCACGTAGATCACCGGGGCGCCAATGCTGCGCAGGATGTGCTGCAGCTCGGCGCGGAGTTCCTCGCGCAGCTTGGCGTCGAGGTTGCTCATCGGTTCATCGAGCAGCATCAAGCGCGGCCGGCGCAAGAGGGCGCGGCCGAGTGCAACCCGTTGCCGCTGGCCCCCCGACAGCCCTGCGGGCTTGCGGTGGCGCAGGTCTTGGAGCTGCAGCAGATCGAGAACCCGGTTGATCTCTTCTTTGATGAGCTCGGGCCTTGTGCCCCGCAGTTCGGGGCCGAGGCTGAGGTTGCGCTCCACGCTCAGGTGGGGATAGAGCGCGTAGCTCTGGAACACCAAGGCCACCCCACGATCGGCTGGTGGGGTTGTGGTGATGTCGTCGTCGCCCAGCAGGATCTGCCCGCTGCTGGCTGGATCGAGTCCCGCGAGCAGGCGCAAGGTGGTGCTTTTGCCGCAGCCACTTGGTCCCAGCAGGGCAAGGATCTCCCCTGGTTGAACCGTCAAGCTGAGTGACTCCAGTAGCTGCTGGCGACCCACACGCCGCCCGAGCTGTTGCAGTTTGAGGGCTCCCTTGCCCCCGTTGTTGTTGGTTGATGCGGTCATCCCTTAATGGCTCCTTGGGTGAGGCCGCTAACGATCTGCCGCTGAAACACAAGCACCAACACGATGAGCGGAATGCTGCCGAGAACGGTGGCCGCCGCAAATCCCCCATAGGGAACGGTGAATACCGAGGACCCTGCGATCCTTGCCATCGCCGGGGCCAAGGTGAGCAGATCAGCGCGGCTGAGCCAGGTCAGCGCGATGGGGTATTCGTTCCAGCAAAACAGGAAGATCAGCAGGGAGGCGCTGGCGATGGCAGGTGCCATCAGCGGCAGCAGCACCCAGCGCAGACGCTGCCAGAGCCCCAGACCTTCCAGGCGAGCGGCTTCCTCAAGCTCGGGCGGGATGTCCCGAAATGAAGCCTGCAGCAGCAGGATTGCCAACGGCAGGCTCAATCCGGTGTAGGGGAGGCTCAGGGCTAGCAGGTTGTTGCCCAGGTGCAGATCGCGCGCCACCTGCAGCAGCGCCAAGAACAACAGCACGTAGGGGAAGGCCGCTGCAATGGCGACCAGCACGTTGACGTTGCGAGCGGTTTTGCGGCCCAGCCGGCTGAGCCCATAGGCGCAGGGCACCGCCACCACCAAGGTGAGCAAGGTGGAGCTCAAACCCACCACGCCGCTGTTGAGCAAGTAGCGCCAAAAGGGAGGATTGCCCCCAAGCAGGGCCTGGTAGTGCTCGAGCGTCCAGCCTCCCTGCATGGGATTGCCGGTGAGCGTGGCATTGGGCCGAAAGGATGTGTAGAGCTGCCAGAGCATCGGGCCCAGGCTCCAGAGAATCAGCAGCAACCTGTTCATCGTTGCCCTCCTGCCCACCGCGGCCGGCTGACCAGCCATAGCAGCACGGCTCCACCACTGAGCAGCAGCATCAACACAAACGCCGCCAGCATCAGCGTGGCGCTGTAGCCGAAATCGAGAAAGCGCATGGCATTGATGTAGGCGTAGAGCGCCAAGCTTTCGGTGCTGCCGGCTGGGCCGCCTGCCGTGAGCACCTGCACCAGATCAAACACGCCTAGGGCCTGCGCTAAACGAAACAAGACCGCGATCAAGATGTAGGGGGAGAGCAAGGGCAAGGTGATTCGCCGCAAGCTCTGCCAGCGGTTGGCACCCTCTAAGGCCGCCGCCTCATAGAGATCCTCTGGGATGGTTTGCAGGCCAGCCAACAGCAGCAGGGCCACAAACGGTGTGGTCTTCCAGGTGTCTGCCCACACCATGCTGAGCCAGGTGATGGAGGGGTCACCCAAAAACGACACGGTGGGAAGACCCAGCTGGGCCAGCAGCAGATTGATCGGGCCAAAGGGATCGTTGAAGATCCAGCGCCAACCCAACGCCATCACTGTGGTGGGCAGGGCCCAGGGCAGCAGGCTCACGGTGCGCAGCAGCGTTCGGCCCCGCAGCGGCTGATTCAAGAGCAGGGCAACGGCCAAACCGAGCACCAACTCCAGCCCCACCGAGCAGAGGCCGAACCGCAAGGTTTGAAAGGCGTCTTGCCAGAAGCGACCGTCCTGCAGCAGGCGCTGCCACTGGGCCAACCCCACTGGTTGGGGCTCCAGTTCGGTCAGCACCGTTTGGGCCTGCGTGCTGAGCCAGGCGTACTGCAGCATCGGCAGGGCGAAGACCGCCAAGAGCAGCAGCAACGCCGGTGCCATCAGCAGCCACAGCCGTTGGCGTCTCAAATCTCACCTCCCACGGTTCGGCGCAGCTGCAGCGTTTGCTCCTGCAATTGCTCCATCCCCAGCTGCGGGCTCACCCGGCCGGTGAACACCCGGCTGAGCTCGCGGTAGAGCAGGTCGCTGATCTGGGCATAGACCGGCGTCAAGGGGCGAAGCACGGCATCGGCTAGGGCGACCTCCAGCTCCGGGAGCTCAGGGTGAGCGGCCACCAGCTTGGGATTGCGGAACACCGCTTGGCGGGTTGGGGTGTAGCCAAAGTCTTCGTAGAGCCGGGTTTGGCTCTCCTCACTGGTGAGGAATTGCAGGGCTTCGATCGCGGCGCGCTTGTGCTGGCTGCCCTTGGTGAGGGCGAGCCCCCAGCTGCCCTGGGTTGCCACGTGGGGCTGGCCTGGCTCTGCCACCATCGTGGTGATGCCCACCTTGCCGGCCAAGGCGCTGCCAGCACGGTTCAGTTCGTTCCAGGCGTAGGGCCAGTTGCGCATGAAGGCGGCCTGGCCAGCGGCGAACATTTGCAACGACTGCGGTTCGGCCATGGTGACCACCGATGGCGGTGAAATCCCCTGGCGGATCAATCCCTCCAGCCAGCCTGCGGCTGCCACGGCTTCCTTGCTGTCGAGTGTTGGGCTGCCATCGACGATCCAGCGGCCACCAAAGCCCCGCAGCATTTCGAGAAAGACCGTGCTCAGGCCCTCGTACTGCCGGCCTTGCCAGACATAGCCCCAGCGAATCGCACCACTGGATTGCAGCTCGCGGCTGATCTGCGCCAATTCCGTTGGCGTGCGCGGCGGAGCCGGCATGAGATCCGTGCGCCAATACAGCAACCCCATCGAGGCCACCATGGGGAAGCGCCAGAGGTGGCCACCGAAGGCATTGCCCAAATCAGCGCCAGGAGCCAGGGGAGCCATGGCGTCATCACCAAGCCAGCCCTCAAGTGGTTCCAGCCAGCCGGCAGCCACGTATTTCGGCGTCCAGGTGACATCCATGAGCAGCAGGTCGTAGGGGCTGCTGCCCAGCAGCAAACTGCTGATCGCCAGATCCGACACCGATTCAGTGTCGAGCGGTCCTCGGGTGACCTCCAGGCGGATGTGGGGATGGCTGGCGTTGAACTCCCGCACCAGGGGTGCACTGGCATCGGCAAAGGATGCCGGCATCAAGACTGAGACCGGGATCGTGGCTGCTGGTACACCCGTTGCCATCAGCAGCAGGGTGATGCCGGCTAGCAGCACTCCCAGCAACCGGCGGCGCAGCATCATCGGCCCTAGTGCTCGAGCGCGTTGAGCTGCTCGCTGGCCCAGTTGGCGACGCTCAAGGTGTCAACGGCACGTTCCATGCGTTCCATGCGCGCGCGCTGCTCGTCCACAGGCATCATCAGCGCGGCGTCGATGGCTTCGTCCATGCGCCGGTGGGAGTAGGGGTTGGTGAGGATCGCCCCATCGACAACCACCGAGGCGCCGGTGAACTCCGACAACACCAAACTGCCGCCCTGGCCCTTGCGGGCCGCCACGTATTCCTTGGCCACGAGATTCAGCCCGTCCCGTAGTGGTGTGATCCAGCAGATGTCAGAGGCGGCAAACCAGGCCACGATTTCCTCGTAGGGAATCCGCTGGGTGGTCAGTCGAATCGGAACCCAATCGATGCGGCCGAAGCGACCGTTGATCCGGCCCACGGTCTCTTCAATGCTGCGTTGGGTGTCTTCGTAGACCTTCATGCCGGTGTTGGCCGCGACGCAGGCAAGCATCAGCACCACATCGCCATGCATCTCAGGGCGCCGTTCGAGCAGACGCTCGTAAGCCAGCAGTAGCTCTTCGTTGCCTTTGGTGTAGTCCACCCGGCTGGCGGAGATGATCAGCTTGCGACCTTTCTTGGTGTCGCGCTCGATGTCTTTGATCAGGTCCTGAACGTGGGCTGAGTCCCGTAGGGCTTGGATCACCTCTGGGCTTGTGCCAACAGGTGTGGAGACCAGCTGCACGGTGCGGCCTTGATAGCGAATCCACGGGGTGCAGTCAGGTTGGGCCAGTGCGCTGCCATGACGCAGGAAATGGGATGACACCTTTTCTCGGGGCCCCCGCTCGACGGCCAACAAGCTGGAGGCGGCACGGCTGAAGTTTTCGGCGTAGCGAGGGATGTGAAAACCCACCACATCACAGGCCAGCAGGCTGCTGATGATTTCTTCTCGCCAAGGAAGGATGCCGAACACATCGGCGCTGGGGAACGGTGTGTGGTGGAAGAATCCGACCTTCACATCCGGTCGTTGCTGGCGGATGTAACCCGGTGCCAGCCAAAGGTTGTAGTCGTGCACCCAGATGCAGGCACCCGGTGCGGCTTCATTGCAAGCGGCCTCGGCAAAGCGCCGATTCACCTCCTGAAATGTGGCCCAGTCGGCGTTGTTGACGTTGAAGTGGCTGGGGAAGGTGTGCAGGATCGGCCAGGCCGACTCCTTCGAGGTCACGTGATAGAAGCTTGAGATCTGCTGCTGTTGCAGCGGAATCCGGCGGAGCCTGATCGTCAGTGGCTCTTCGATAACCGTTGTTTCATCTTCGCCGTTGTTGTCTTCGTCTTGGCGCCAAGCGATCCAGGTGCCCGAGGGGTGATCTCGGAACAGGTTGCGCAGGGTTGGGATGATGCCGTTGGGGCTTTTTTGGTCTTGCCAGCTGCGGTTCCCGTCCGCGTCGATGACCTCATCGAAGGGTGAGCGGTGGTAAACGAGAACAAACGAGCTCGGCACGCAGTCAGGTTGTAAACGGCGGATATAGAGGAACTTCGCGCCCCCAACGCAAAGCGCTGAGGAATGATCCAGACCTCGACTCGTACACCATCGACCCGCGGCCTGGTTGCTGTCAAACCCAGGATTTGGTCAAAGCGGTAACCGCACTGACGCTTGCGGCCGAATATCGTTTACAAAAAGAAAGAAAGTCATGGCCCTCGACCTGGCCGGCCTCTATCAACGCCTCCAGGCTGAACAACGGCCGACGCTCCCGAGTGGTGAACACCGCGCTGTTGTTGGCTGCGGCTATGTGGGGCGCCGGCTGGTGAACGGTTGGAGTGATGAAGGCCACACCGTGACGGCCACCACACGCCGCGATTCGCGGCTGCATCAGTTGCGGGCCCATGTTGATCAAGCGGTGCTGTTCGACTCAGAAGCCAGCAGCAACGACCTGTCGTTCCTGGGCGATGTTGATGTCTTGGTGGTCTCCTTGGCTCCCACTGGTCAACAACATGTCTGCGTTGAGGCCTACGAATCGGTTTACCGCCGCGGCATTGAGATGCTTTGCGAGGGGATCGCCAACCGCCCCTCCAATCGGCCGCTGCAAATCATCCACCTCAGCAGCTGCGGGCTCTATGGCAATCGCGATGGTGCATTGACCTCAGAGCACATGGGCTTGGATCTCAATCACCCGGTGAATGCTTTGCTTGCTGGCGCCGAGCAACAGCTCCAGTCCCTGCGTAGTGACGAGATCAACGTCTGCACCCTGCGCCTTGGTGGCATTTATGGCCCCGATCGTGAGATCCCCGAATGGCTTGTGGCCGCTGCAGGCCAGTGCGTTGAGCGCAATGGAGACCATGTCCCCTGCTGGGTTCATGTGGATGACGTGGTGCAGGCGGTGAACCTGGCGGCGGAGCAGAAGCTCAACACCACCTTGAACGTTGTGGATGACATCAAGCTCTCCAAGCGCGCCATCACCGATCAGCTGTGCGAAGCCATCGGTTGTGCTCCGGTGATTTGGATGGGATCGAGCCAAGACGAGCGCATCTTGCATGCCGCCATCTCAAATCAGTCGTTGAAAGACCTGGGTTTCCAGCTGCAGCACCCTTCGATGCTGCAGTGGTATCTCAAGCGCCGCGCTGCTTCGGTCTGAGCCCCGGGGCTCAGAGCCCCCGGTTCATCAGCTCACCCATCAGATCGCAGCTTCGCTGTTGGAATCCAGCCAATTCATTGGGCTCCAATCCTCCAACCGAAAGCTTGGCCATTTCATAGACATGGCGGCTGAGTTGTTCGGCGAGTTGTTTGCTCGGTGAGCTGCTTCCCCCGCCAGCGATCACAGATCCAGCGGCCAGCTTTTGCATGCCTTCGACCAACCGGTGGCGGCGGTTGATCAGCAACACATGGTGATCAGGAAGCCCTGGTAGGCGTTGCTCCATCAAGGCGCCCATGTCGTTCATGCGGCGCATTTGTTCCGGTAGCAGGATCAGCGCAGCCGGTGCGTTATCGCCCTTGAGGGCCTGCACCTGAATGGTGACTTTGTCGTTATTCAGTGAGGCCTTAAACAGATCTCGCAGGCTTTCGCTGCTGTCTTTGCCTTCGGCATCGGTAACAACGCTATCTTTGTCTTGCAGCGAATCATCCAGCTCGGCATCCACCCGCTGGAACTTCAATTCCTCGTGGCGATATTCCAGCCAAGGGATGAACTGGGTGTCGATGAAGGTGTCAGCCAGCAGCACTTCAGCGCCTTGCCCCTGCCAGAGCGCCAAGGCACCGGCCTGCCCGGCCTCATCGGTGCAATAAAGGATGCGCTTGTCGTTGTCAGCGCCCAGGCGTGAGCGGTATCCGGCCAAGGTGGTGAACCGCTTACCGCCTTCAGCGGCCACTGGATCGGGGCTGTCGCCTTCGCCTGCCACTGCGGTGGTGCCGAACAACACCAGCTCGGCGACTTGATCAGCAAACTTCTCGTCCTCCATGGCGCCGATCTTGATGAAGGGAGCCAACGACTCCCAAATTTCGGCATAGCGCGCGGGCTCATCGCGATGCAGCTGTTTCAGCCGGTCGCCCACCTTCTTGGCCACAAAACCGCCAATGGAGCGCACCCGGCGATCGGTCTGCAGCGCCGAGCGGCTCACGTTGAGTGGGATATCGGGTGAATCGATCACCCCGCGCAAGGGCAGCAGATATTTGGGCACCACCTCCTTGATGGAGTCGCTGACAAAGACCTGGTTGCAGTACAGCTTGATTTCGCCCTTTTCCCAATCAGCGCGGCCGGTTGACTTGGGGAAATAAAGGATGCCCTGCAGGTTGTAGGGGTAGTCGGTGTTGAGGTGAACCCAGAGCAGGGGATCGCCTTGGAATGGGTAGAGGTATCGGTACAGCTCGATGTAGTCCTCATCGCTGAGCTCCCGGGGGCTTTTGCGCCAGGGGGCTTCGCGCTTGTTGACCGTTTCCCCTTCCAGCTGCACCTCCACCGGCATGAAGTCGCAGTAGGTGTTGATCAAGGTGCGAATCCGGGCGGGCTCGATGTACTCGAGCTCCTCCTCTTGCAGGTGCAGGATCACATCGGTGCCAGGTTCGCTGCGCTCAGCGGCCTCGAGGCTGAAATTTGGTGAACCATCGCAGCTCCAACGCACCGCCTCGGAGTTGGGGCGGGCGCTCAAGCTCACCAGCTCAACCTGGCTGGCCACCATGAAGCTGGAATAAAAGCCCAGGCCAAAGTGGCCAATGATGGCGTCGTCTTCGCTCTTGTACTTCTCCAGGAATTCCTCGGCGCTGGAGAAGGCCACCTGGTTGATGTAGCGCTTCACCTCATCGGCGTTCATGCCGATGCCGTTGTCGCTGATGGTGAGGGTTTTGGCTTCGCGATCGATCTTGATGCTGATCAGTCCCTCGGGGCCTTCGCTGCAGTCACCAGCCATGGCCGCCATCCGGCGCTTGCTGATCGCATCGGTTCCGTTGCTGACCAGCTCACGCAAAAACACCTCGTGGCCGCTGTAAACGGCCTTTTTGATGATCGGGAAGATGTTTTCGGTATGGATCTGGATCTGGCCTTGCTCAAGCACCGACATGCGCCGTCTGAATTGGGGGCCACGACCCTAGGAAGAGGAGGGCGACTCGCTCAATGGCTGCAGTGGTGTGAAGCCCGAACCAGTCGTTCAGTTGCTGGTTTGCAGGTCGGGGCGTTCTTCCGGAACGATGGCCCCTTCCACAGGGCAGACCTGTAGGCAGATCCCACAATCGATGCAGGTTTGGAAATCGATCCAATAAAAGCCGGTGCCCTTGGTGTTGGCGCCTTGGCCGGGATGGATGCAAGCCACAGGGCAGGCATCGACGCAGTCGGCGATCCCTTCGCAGACGTTGGTGACGATGGTGTGTGCCAAGAGGGGCTTGCAGACCCGCTGATCCTAAGGATTCAACCCACCCAGCGAACCGTTGCCACGCCGCGTTGCGCCGCGATTTGCTTGGCCTCGGTTTCGTTGGCGCAGGGTTCTGGCCAGAGCTCAGCGGGTTGGCCGCTTTGATGCAGCTGCTCCAGCAGGTTCAAAGCCGGATGCAATTGGCTGGGTTGGCTGAAGGCCACTAACACCAGTTGGCCGTCTTGGCGCGGGGGCAGTTGATCGGCTTGCTCCAAGAGTTGACGCACCGCCTCAACGGCAAAGCTGAATCCCACGCCGCTGGCCACGGCCCCATCAGGGCTGAAGCGCTGGACTAAACCGTCGTAGCGGCCGCCACTGGCGATGGCCACCGGAGCATCAAGCCCCTGGCAGACCAACTTCACCATCACCCCGTCATAGAGCTCGAAGTCGGGATGGAAGGTGGGATCCAGCTGCAGGCGAATGCCGGCGCGGCTGGCCTGCTCCTCAATGATGCTAATCAGCTCTTTCAGCTCAGCCAGCAGATCCGTTGCCCCCAGCAGCGCTTCAAGTCCGTTGAGCACCGCTGCGGGTTCCCCGCGCAGCTGCAGCAATTGCAGCAGTTGCAAGCGTTGCTGCTCAGGTAGCTCCAGGTTGGAGAGGGCCACGCGGTTGAGTCCGCAGACGTGGCGGCGCACCGTGCTGCGCAGTGCTGGCTCCACAGCTTGGAGTAGCACCGACAGCAGCCGTTGATGGCCGATCAGCAGGGTGGGCTGATGCTCTGCGCTAAGCGGCAGATGGGAGCCGGCATCGAGCAGCAGACGCAGCAGTTCGGCATCACCGGCAAGCCCCTTGGCGCCCATCAGTTCCACGCCACTCTGCAGGTCTTCGACAATGCGCAGACCTTGGTCTTCCGCCCGTTGGGCTTGGAAGGTGGAGCCGCGGTAGTGCAGGCGCAGTGGGCGCTGCATCGCTGCCAGGCGCGTACAAGCGGCCCGGGCGATGCTGGCGGTCATCTCGGGGCGCAGGCCGAGGGCCTCATCGGCCACCACTTGCACCACCTGGTGCGATTGGATGGCTCCACCGGCCTCAAGGGTGTCGATCCGCTCCAGGCTTGGCGGGGTGACCTCTTCGTAGCCCCAGCGCTTGTAGACGGCAGCCAGTTGCTCGGCAATCCAGCGGTTAACCCCAACGTCGCGGGGCAGGAGGTCGCGGGCTCCACTGGCGGGCTGAAGGGCCATCCGATCGGCACGGTTGCCGCCGAATCCTATGGACCAGCCGGGATCTCAGCGTTGTAGGTCGCGGGCGGCAGTGGTTGGCACTCGGATAGGCCCTTAATCAGCGGGCCTTGCAGGGCTGCATTGGTAGCCAACACCCGACCACTGGAGAGCTCAAGCGCACTGCCGTTGTAGTCACACACCACGCCACCCGCGGCCTCCACTAAGGCAATGCCTGCCGCCAGATCCCAGGGCTGCAGGCCCCGTTCCCAATAACCATCCAGCCTGCCGGCGGCCACAAGGGCCAAATCGAGTGCTGCCGCACCACCACGCCGCACGCCATGGGTGCGGTGGGAGAAATAACAGAACTCGCTGTAGTTGTTGTCGATTCGCTCGCGCCGGTCGTAGGCAAATCCCGTTACCAGGAGGGAATCCTCCAAGGATTGGCAGCTCGACACCTGCAGCGGCTCCCCATTGCACCAGGCGCCGAGGCCGAGCCCACCGCTGTAGCGCTGATTCAGGCCAGGAGCGGCAATGGCCCCCAGCAGTGGCTTGCCATGGCGCAGCAGGCCGATGGAGCAGGCAAAGAAGGGAAAGCCATGGGCGTAATTGGTGGTGCCATCGAGTGGATCCACGCACCACTGCAGCTCGCTGTCACGCCCGGGTTGATGGCCGCTTTCTTCGGCTAACACCGCCACCTCAGGAGTTCGCTCTTGCAGCAGTTGCAGCACAGCCGCTTCGGCGGCCAGATCGGCCTCAGTGACCAAATCACCAGCGCGCCCCTTGCTGCGCACCTGGCTCAGATTGCCCCAGTAGCGGCTCAACTCGGCAGCGCCGGCATCGGCCGCCGCGCAGGCAATCGCCAGCAGCTCTTGATCGCTTGCGCTCATTCTTCCTCCAGCGGAATCGCTGCGCGCACGGTGCCTTTCCCGAAGGCATTGCCGAACTGCAGCATGTACACCTCGTCTTCGTCCTGGGTCTCCACCGTCACCGGTCCGTAGGCGCGAGCCACGCAGAGCAGTCCGTAGCCCTGCCGGCGTAAATCGTGGGAGAGGCCCAGGGCTTCGCGTTGATCCAGCTCGCCGCTCAGCACCCTCACGGCACAGGCGGTGCAGCAGCCATTCCGGCAGCTGAAGGGCAGGCTTTGGCCATCGGCTTCAAAGCCAGCGAGCACGTATTGGCCCTCTTCGACCTCCGCTGTGAGAGTGCGGTTGTTCTGCCGGTCGTGGACGGTGACCCGGTGCCGTGGGCTCATCGGTGCTGGCCAAGTTGGACTGCTAGGTTGCCAGCTGCACAGCCCAGCTGTGCAGTGGAGAGGTGGCCGAGTGGTCGAAGGCGCAGCACTGGAAATGCTGTATAGGGGCAACTCTATCGAGGGTTCGAATCCCTCCCTCTCCGTTCCAGCTTTCGTTAGCCGAAGCGGCCGCTCACGTATTCCTGCGTGGCTTGTTGTTTGGGGTTGTTGAAGATGTTTTTGGTCTGATCGAACTCCACCAGATAGCCCACCTTCCCGGAGCCACCTTCCACCGCCACAGCGTTGTAGAAGGCCGTCATGTCCGAGACACGGACCGCCTGTTGCATGTTGTGGGTGACGATCACGATGGTGAACTCTTTTTTGAGTTCATGCATCGTTTCTTCCACCTTCAGCGTGGAGATGGGATCGAGGGCTGAGCAGGGCTCATCCATCAAGATCACATCCGGTTGGGTGGCAATGGTGCGGGCGATGCAAAGCCGTTGCTGTTGACCGCCAGAGAGCGAATAGCCACTGTCATTGAGCTTGTCTTTGCATTCATCCCAAACCGCTGCGCGGCGCAAAGAGCTTTCCACCAGCTCATCCATGTCGCCGGTGTAGCCATTGATGCGTGCCCCAAAAGCGATGTTTTCGTAGATGCTTTTGGGGAACGGATTGGGGCGTTGAAACACCATGCCAATGCGGCGGCGCACCTCCACCGGATCAACGTTGGCGGCGTAGAGATCCTGCCCCTCGTACACCACCCGGCCCGTTAGGCGGCAGCTGGGGATCAGGTCGTTCATGCGGTTGAGGGCCCGCAAGACGGTGCTCTTGCCGCAGCCGGAGGGGCCGATGAACGCGGTGACCTGGCCGCGGGGAACGCTGAGGAACACCCCTTTGACGGCCTCAAACGAGCCGTAGCTGATCGTGACGTCTTCGCAGCTGATCGCCACCTGATCGCCCGGCACGTCCGCGATGTGGCTGGTGAAGGTCATCAGGGGTTGGTTTCAGCAGCAGCTGAGCTCATGAATGAGTTTGGCAGCACGTTTTTAACGCTGGGCAAAGCTTGAGATCCAGCGGGCCAAGAGATTCATGGCCAGGATCATCACCACCAACACAAACGAGGCCGCCCAAGCCAGTTGCACCTGGGCTTCGTAGGGCATGGTCGCGTAGTTGTAGATCATCACCGACATCGTGGCCATTGGTTCAAACAGCCCATCTGGCCAGTAGGGCGAGAAGAAAGCGGTGAAGATCAGCGGCGCTGTTTCACCGGCGGAGCGGGCAATGCCGAGCACCACCCCAGTGGCGATTGGTGCAATGGCTGATGGCACCACCACACGGACGGTGGTCACAAACTTGGAGGCACCCACACCAAGCGCGCCCCAGCGCAACTCTTGGGGCACCAACTTCAGGCCTTCATCGGTGGTTTTGATGATGGTGGGGAGCATCAACACGGCCAAGGCCAATCCACCGGCCACCGCAGAAAACGTGCTGCCGAAAAGGATGCGGCTTGAAACGATCAGGCCGTAGATGAAGACCCCGGCAATGATCGAGGGCACCCCAGCGAGAACGTTGGTGCCAAAACGGATGAATTCAGAGAAGGGGTTACCGCTGCCGTATTCCGAGAGGTAGATCCCCCCGCCAACTCCCACGGGGATTGCAAATAGGCATGAGAGCCCAGTCACGATCAAGGTGCCGACAAAGGCATTGCCGATACCGCCGCCCATGTCTTGGCCAGGCACCGGAGGCAGTTCAAAGAACATCGCCGGCCTTAAGAACGAGAACCCCTTAACCAGCACAAACAGGATCACAGCGATCAAAGGGATCACAGCGATCAAGGCAAAGGCCCCGGCGATGCCGGTCAGCAGCCGGTTGCCGCGATTGCGCAGCAGCTGGGGCTTGTAGAGCAAGTCGCCCTTGGCCGTGAAGCTTGCGTGGGTCATGGCGTTACTCGTATTTCAGGGCCAGGCGCCTGACGATCCACTGCGCCATCACATTGACGAAAAATGTGATGACCATCAGCACCAGGGCGGCATACATCAGCGCCGACATTTGCAACTCACCGGCTTCGCCAAATTGATTGGCAATCAACGAGGCGATGGTGTTGCCGGGGGCAAACCAGGAGATGTTGAAGCTGGTTTGGTTGCCGATGATCAAAGTCACGGCCATGGTTTCTCCCATGGCCCGGCCGAGCGCCAACATGATTCCGCCAACGATGCCGGAGATGGCAGCGGGGATCATCACCATGAAGATCGCTGTCCAGCGGGTGGCGCCAACCCCGTAGGCCGCCTGCCGCAGGTCTTGGGGCACCTGGTTGAGCGAATCACGGCTGATGGCCGTGATGATCGGCAGCAGCATGATCGTGAGGATCAGCACCGCATACATCACCCCTGGGCCTGATGGGTTGGTGCTGAAGAAAGGAATCCAGCCAAACAGCTGGTGGATGAGCTGAAGAATCGGCCGGGCGAAGGGCTCCAGCACAAAAATGGCCCATAGGCCCAGCACCACTGAGGGAATTGCCGCCAGCAGCTCCACCATGTTGGAGATCACCAGCCGGATCCTTGGGCTGATGAAGTCTTCGGTGAGGAAGATCGCGGTGCCAACGCCCAGCGGCACCGCCAGCACCAAGGCCAGCACCGATGTCAGCAGGGTGCCGTAGATCGCTGTGAAGGCCCCATAGGTGTCGCGAACCGGATCCCAGACTGGGCTCACGATGAAGTTCAGCCCAAAGGCGCCAATGGCCTCGGAGGCCTTGCTGCCAACAACGATGAAGATGCCGATCAAGATGATCGCCACCATCAGGGCCAAAAAGCCAACGAGATTTCGGAAGCTGGTGTCCAGCAACTTCTCGCTGGCTGGACGATGGCGCAGCGTGTAGAGGCTGTCGCTGCCAGAGGCGGCCATGCCAATCAGCGTGGTCTTTTGCACCTTAAGAGTCTGGCTGGTGTTGCTTTTTCGGTGTTCCCATCAAAAAAGGGGGCTGGATGCCCCCATGTGTGATGGATCAGATGGAACCCGTTGGGCTCACTTGCCGATTTTTTGAACGGCGGCCAGCGACACCTTGCGAATGCTGGAAGGCAGCGGCACATAACCCAGGCTCGGGGCCTGGCTTTGGGCCTTGTTGCTCAGCATGTAAGCGAAGGTCTTCTTCAGCGCCGCAGTGTTCTCACCATTGCCGCTGGCGTAGGCCAAGATCCAGGTCAGGGTGCTGATGGGATAGGCATTGGCGCCAGAGGGATTGGTGTCGGTGCCGGTGTTGAAGGCATCGAGCTTGATGCCAGCCAGGCCAGCCGAACCGTTCTTGGAGGTGGGCTTGACGTAGTTGCCGTCCTTGTTCTGGATGGCTGCGGCCTTGATCTTGCCTTTGACGTAGGCCTGGTTCACGTAGCCCAGTGCGCCGACGGTGTTTTTGATGATGCCGGCCACACCGCTGTTGCCCTTACCGCCTGAGCCCACGGGCCAATTCACGGATTTGCCAACACCGATCTTGTTTTTGAACTCACCATTCCAAGCGGCAACGGCGTTGGTGAAGGCGAAGGTGGTGCCGGAGCCATCGGAGCGGTAGGCCACGGTGATGGGGCCGGCCTGGCAGCCCAGCTGGCTGTAGTTGTTGATCTTGCCCAGGAAGATCTCAGCCACCTGCTTTTGGGTGAGCTTGAGGTCACAGCCTGGCTTGTTGTAGCCAACAGCGATCGTGCCCCCAGTCATGGGGATTTGGATCACGCCGCGCTTGATCTTGCCGCGCTTTGCCGCGCTTTGCCGCGCTGAGCGGCTTATCAGAGGCGCCGAAGTCGGAGGTACCAGCGATCATTTGGCGCACGCCAGCGCCAGATCCAACGGCTTGGTAATTCACCCGAGGACCACCGGCACGGGCCAGTTCCTGGAACCACTTTTGATAGAGCGGCGCAGGGAAGGTGGCACCTGCACCGTTCAAAGATTGCTGAGCGAGGGCGGGGGCGATGGCGGCAGCACTCAGAGCAACAAGGGAGCTCAGAGCAACGACCTTTTTGGTGACGGGCATGGGTTGCCTGCGAGACGTCTTTGCCTTGATACGGCAGATCCCTTAAGGCTCAGTTATCTCTTTTGTATCAATGGTTACAGGGAAATTAAGCCTTTACTTAGCCATAAAAAACGGCCCCCGAAGGGGCCGCTAGAAGCATTAGCGCTTAGCGCTTCACTGCTTGATCAGTTGAACCTGATCGAGAGCTGCCTTGCGGATGGACTCAGGCAGGGGCACATAGCCGAGGTTGTCGGCTTGGCTCTGGGCAGGGTTGCTCAACATGTAGTTGAAGGTCTGCTTCAGAGCTTCGGTGTTGACACCGTTGCCGTTCTCGTAAGCCAGCACCCAGCTCATGGCCACCAGGGGATAGGAATCCCGGCCAGGAGGGTTGCTGATCGCCAGAGGCTTGTACTCAGCAGCGCGAATGCCTTCCAGAGCGGCGATGCCGGTGGCGGAATTCGGCAGCATGTAGTTGCCTTCGCGGTTCTGCAGAGCAGCAGCTTGAACCTTGCCCTTGATGGAGGGCACGTTCACATAGCCGATCGAACCAGGGGTGGTTTCGATGAAGCGACGCACGCCTTCGCTGCCGCTGGAGGGGGTGCCAACCGGGAAGTCGACGCGCATCCCGGTGCCAACGGTCTGACGGAACTCAGGGCTCCAGTCAGAGAGGCTCTTGGTCAGAGCCAAGGTGGTGCCGGAGCGATCCGAACGGGTGCTGACCTTGATGGGGCCTTCCTGGCAACCCAGGGTCTTCCAGTTGCGGATGGTGCCAAGCAGCACATCGCTGAGCTGTTGCTGGCTCAGCTTGAGATCGCAACCGTCTTTGTTGTAGCCGATGGCAATGGAGCCAGCGACGACAGGGATTTGCACCAGACCGCGACGCACCAAGTTGGCGGTGCGGGGAGCGATCGGACGATCGGTTGCGCCGAAGTCAACTTCCAGCTCAACAAGCTGGCGGATGCCTTGAGCCGAATTCACCGGCTCATAGGTGACATCGGGACCGTCTTGGCTGCGCAGGCTGTCGAACCAAGTCGAAAACATCGGTGCGGGGAAGGAAGCCCCGGAGCCGTTGATTTGCTGTTGGGCGATGGCCGGAGCAGCAGCACCAGCAGCCAGAGCTGCGATGGCGCCGAGGGCAACGGTCTTCTTGGACATGAACATGGGCGACCAAAAAAGAATTGGGTCAACAACGGTGATATGGACGGGCTGTTAAGTCGCAGTTAAAGGCTTATTAGAGACACTAAGGACTGTTCATCAACAGGTTTTGATCTCACTTTTCTTGTTGCGGTTGCCAACTGGCTTGGGTGCTTGGATCACGGCCGAATGCCCGGTAGCGTGAGCACATTTGCTCGGGCGCATGGGCCGGATCGTCGGCATTGATCTGGGCACCACCAATTCCGTGCTGGCTGTCCTGGAAGGGGGCCGGCCTGTGGTGGTGGCCAATGCAGAAGGTCTGCGCACCACCCCTTCGGTGGTTGGGTTCAGCCGCGAAAAAGAATTGTTGGTGGGTCAGGCGGCACGGCGCCAGCTGGTGCTCAATCCTCGCGACAGCTTTTCCAATCTCAAGCGCCTGATTGGGCGGCAGTGGCAAGAGCTCGATGAGGCCTCCCAGGCGGTGGCCTACACCATCAGGTCCAACGACTTGGGTCAGGTGCGGGTGGTGTGCCCGGCCACTGAGCGCGAATACGCCCCCGAGGAATTGGTGGCTTGCTTGCTGCGCAAGTTGGTGGATGACGCTGCCACCTATCTCGGTGAAGAGGTGGAAGCCGCCGTGGTCACGGTTCCGGCCTATTTCGATGATTCCCAGCGCCAAGCAACCCGAGATGCTGGCCGGCTGGCGGGTCTCACAATTGAGCGCATCCTCAATGAGCCCACCGCTGCAGCCTTGGCCTATGGCTTTGATCGCAGCCGTTCGCAGACCGTTTTGGTCTTCGATTTGGGTGGGGGCACCTTTGATGTCTCGCTGCTGCGCATTGCCAATGGCGTCTTTGACGTCAAGGCCACCAGCGGCGACACCCAGCTCGGCGGCAACGACTTTGATCAACGCATCGTTGATTGGTTGGCCGAGGGCTTTCAGCAGGCCAATGGGGTTGACCTGCGGCGCGACCGTCAGGCCCTGCAGCGGCTGTTAGAGGCCGCTGAAAAGGCCAAGCAAGAGCTCTCCGGGACCCTGAAAACCACCATTTCCTTGCCCTTCATCGCTACGGCGGAATCAGGTCCCCTGCATCTCGAAACCAGCCTTGATCGGCGCACCTTCGAATCGCTGTGCCCCGATCTGCTTGATCGTTTGCTCAGGCCAGTGCAGGCTGCTTTGCGGGATGCCCGCTTGGCTCCTGAAGATGTCGATGAGGTGGTGCTGGTGGGTGGTTCCAGCCGCATGCCGATGGTGCAGCAGTTGGTGCGCACCTTGGTGCCGCGCGAACCCAGTCAGAACGTCAACCCCGATGAAGTCGTTGCCGTTGGCGCTGCTGTGCAGGCCGGAATTCTCACTGGTGAGCTGCGCGACTTGATGCTCAATGACGTCACTCCTCTTTCGGTTGGGCTAGAGACCATTGGCGGTTTGATGAAAACCATCATTCCTCGCAACACGCCAATCCCAGTGAGACGTTCCGAAGTGTTCAGCACATCGGAAGCCAATCAATCCTCCGTTGAGGTGCATGTGCTTCAGGGTGAACGGCCCATGGGCGGCGATAACAAATCATTGGGCCGTTTTCGTTTGGCGGGGATTCCCCCTGCTCCTCGCGGGGTTCCCCAAGTGCAGGTGTCCTTTGATGTGGATGCCAACGGGATCCTGGAGGTGTCGGCTACTGATCGCACGACGGGGCGCCGCCAAAGCGTCACGGTGCAGGGCAGTGCCAATCTCACCCAGCAAGAAATTGATCAGCTGATCGCTGAAGCGGCGAGTCAATCCATGGAGGATCGCCGTAAGCGCAGCGCCGTTGACCGGCGCAATCGCGCCGAAACGTTGATTGCCCAGGCCGAACGTCGACTCCGTGATGCGGCCCTTGAACTTGGACCCTATGGGGCTGAACGCCAGCAGCGTGCTGTGGAGATGGCTCTGCGGGACCTTCGCGATGGGCTTGAGCAGGCCGATGAGCGGGAATTGGATCTGCTCACCAGCCAGCTCGAAGAAGCGCTTTATGGCCTCAACCGCCGCTTAACGGCGGAACGGCGCGAACTCGATGGCGGTGCTGGCCCGTTGGAAGGGATCAAGAGCACGCTCGGCTCCCTTAAAGATGAGCTCTTCGCCGAAGACGACTGGGATGACTGGGACCGGTCAGGAGGCGGCCGCGGTCGTTACGACCGCTATGACCGCTCCGATGATCCCTGGGGGCGCTATTGAGCCCAACGATGGACCACTGGGCTGTTCTTGGGCTTGAGCCAGGCGCTGACGCCGAGAGCCTTAAGCAGGCTTTTCGCCGGCAGGCCCGCCGTTGGCATCCCGATCTCAACGGCAACGATCCCGCGGCGGAAGAGCGGTTCAAAAAGATCAATGAGGCCTATGAAGTCCTCAGTGATCCCCGTCGCCGTCAGGCTTGGGAAGCCGGGGGCGCCAGCCATGCCGGCCATCGCGATCCTTTCGCGAGTGGGTTCCCCGACTTCCACGACTACGTCGATCAGTTGTTTTCGCGCCGCCGTGAACGCCGGCCGGCCACAACACCGCCGCCGCCGCCGCCGCCGGTTCAAGCCCACGACGATTTAGAGACCGCCGTTTGCCTCACTCCAGAGCAAGCCCTCGATGGCACGTTTGTGGAGGTGGAGCTCAGCGATGGCACCACGGTGGAAGTGCAGACCCCGCCAGAAGCAGGTGATGGTTGGCGCCTACGCCTTGAGGGGGTGGCCCCGGGAGGGCGTGATCATTTCCTGCAGCTGCAGGTGCGCACTGACGAGGGGTTGCGCGTTGATGGCCTGCGGGTGCTCTACCGGCTGGACTTGCCGGCCCCTGATGGTGCCCTGGGTAGCAGCGCCGTCGTTCCCACACTCGAAGGCCCTGTGCGCTTGCGCATCCCGCCGGGCACCTCCAGCGGACGGCTGTTGCGTTTGCGCGGCAAAGGCTTAGAGCGTGATGGCCGCCGCGGCGATCAGATCGTTGAGGTGCGGCTGGTGGTGCCTGACCCGCTGGCAGAAGACGAGGAGGCTCTCTACAAGCGCCTGCAGGAGCTGCTGAGAGAATGAAGCTTCTCGCCCTGTTCTGATTTGAGTGACCGGGTCTTTGTGCTGCTGTTTGATTCCGGCAGCGAGGTGGAAGGCATCCACACCCTTGAACTCAATGGCCGCACGGTGGTGTTGATGTTTGAGGAGGAAGACGACGCCCTGCGCTATGCCGGCTTGCTGGCGGCGCAGGATTTTCCCGAAGCCACCCCTGAGGCGATCAGCCGCGAAGAGATTGAACTGTTTTGCGGCCAAGCCGGCTACGAAGCCCAATCGGTGCCCTCCGGTTTTATGCCAGGCACCGCTGAAGAGCGGCTGATGCTGGCGCCGCCTGAACAAAATCTCGACACCAATGAATGGCGTGAGCAGCAGGATCAGCCCCAGCAGGCTCCCGCTGAAAGTGCCCAGCCAGCGGTGAATCCAGAACTCGAAGCGTTTCGTCGTTCCCTGGAGGGATTGCTGTGAGCAGCGGAGTTGATCGCGGTCATCTGCTCACCGAGCAAGCCAATCCGGCCAGCGCAGACCTTGACCTGCTCAGCACCTCCGAGCTGGTGCAGCTGTTTTGCGAGGAGGACCTGCGCCCCCAACAAGCGGTTGCTGGAGCAGCCGCTGAGCTCAGCGCAGCCATTGATGCCATCGCCTCACGCCTGTTGGCCGGCGGTCGACTCTTTTATCTCGGTGCTGGCACCTCTGGCCGCTTGGGTGTGTTGGATGCGGCCGAGTGCCCGCCCACCTTTTGCAGCCCACCGGAGCTGGTGCAGGGCGTGCTGGCGGGCGGGGCCCCAGCGTTGTTGCGCAGTTCAGAAGGCCTGGAGGATTCCAATGAGGGCGGCCGCCAGGATTTGCTGGAGCGGGGGTTTACAGGCGCTGATGCTCTCGTCGGCATCGCCGCGGGGGGCACCACGCCCTATGTCCATGGCGGTTTGAACCTGGCGTTGGAGCTGGGCGCTGAAGCAATTGCCATGGCCTGCGTGCCGGCTGATCAAGTGCCAATGCCCTGCAGCATTGATATCCGTTTGCTGAGTGGTCCTGAGTTGCTTACCGGCTCCACGCGCCTCAAGGCGGGAACAGCCACCAAGATGGCGCTCAACATCCTCAGCACCGGCGTGATGGTGCGGCTCGGCAAAGTCTTCGGCAACCGCATGGTCGACGTGTCGGTCTCCAACAGCAAGTTGGAAGATCGCGCCCGCCGAATTCTGCGTGATTTGGCCGGTGTTGATTCGGTCAGCGCGGCCGAGTTGCTGCAGGCCAGTGGCGGTTCGGTGAAGCAGGCCCTGTTGATGGCGGCCACGGGCTGCGAGGCTCCTGCAGCCCTAGCGCAATTGCAGGGCTGTGATGGCTCCTTGCGTCAGGCCCTCGCACGAGCTGGAGCTCAGCTGGCCGCCCCCCAGTAGGGGCGCGTGAACAGATCCAGTTTTTGGCGGGTGGCGGCCGGTACGGCCTCAGGTGCGGTGAGCAGACCGTTTTGCAGTGCGCTGTGGGCCGGGCTGGAGGGCTTTTGCTGCTGAATCGCCTGGGCGGCATGGCGCACCACTTGTTGGGCTGTGGTGGCGTTGGCGCGCAGGTTGTTGATCACCATCTCAACGGTCACGGCATCGTGATCGGGGTGCCAGCAGTCGTAGTCGGTCACCATCGCCAGGGTGCTGTAGGCGATTTCAGCTTCACGGGCCAGGCGGGCTTCGGTGTGATTGGTCATGCCGATCACATCGCAGCCCCAGCTGCGGTAAAGCTCAGATTCCGCCTTGGTGGAGAACGCAGGCCCCTGCATGCAGAGGTAAGTGCCGCCGCGGTGCAGCCTGCGCCCTTCCGGCAGCACCGATTGCGCGGCATCGGCCAACAGGCCGGACAGGGTGTGGCAAAAGGGATCAGCAAAGGCCACATGGGCCACGGCTCCCTCACCAAAAAAGCTGGCTGCACGCCCCTGGGTTCGATCGATGAACTGATCGGGGATCACCAGGTCCAAGGGTCTGTGTTGCTCTTGCAGAGAGCCCACCGCGGAGCAGGAGAGGATCCAGCGCACACCCAGGCTGCGCATCGCCCAGATGTTGGCCCGGTAGGGAACCTCCGAAGGGAGATAGCTGTGGTGCCGCCCATGGCGGGCCAAAAAAATCACCGTGGTGCCATCAAGACTGCCGCGGATTAATCGATCCGATGGCTGGCCAAAGGGCGTTTGCACCTCCAGCTCCTCCACATCGCGCAGCTCCTCCATGGCATAGAGACCGCTGCCGCCGAGGATGCCGATCGTGGCGTCGCTCAGGTCGGAAACAGGTGGTTGCGCAGTCGCCATCGTCTTGTGCGAAGGTTCATGGACCACTTTGCCCCCGAGCTCATGACCAAGGCCGTGATGGATACCGACGCCGGCCAAATCACCCTGGAGCTATTTGCTGCTGATGCTCCCAACACCGTCGCCAATTTTGTGAAGCTGGCCAAAGATGGCTTTTACGACGGCTTGGCCTTCCACCGGGTGATTGATGGCTTCATGGCTCAGGGCGGTTGCCCCAACAGCCGTGAGGGAGCCAAGGGGATGGCGGGCACCGGTGGCCCGGGTTACATGATTGATTGTGAGATCAACAGCAAGAAGCACCAGGCGGGCACCCTGTCGATGGCCCACGCTGGCCGTAACACCGGCGGCTCTCAGTTCTTCATCTGTCATGAGGCCCAGCCTCACCTCGATGGTGTCCACACCGTCTTTGGTTTGACCGGCGATATGGGTGTGGTGCTGGCGCTGAAAAACGGCAGCAAGATCAAGACCGTCACCATCAGCGACTGATCAACTCCAGCGCAGCAGGATCCAGGGGGACTTCTCAGGGTTGATGGCCGCTACGGCGTCCACCCCTACCCCCTGGCGCAGCTGTTCAAGATTCAGCGCGGTGGGCTCGAGCTGAGCCGGTGGGTGCTCGCTGCGATCGAGATCCGGGCCAATCAGCAATTGCAGCTGGCTGGTGCTTGGCTCTTGGGCCAGCTCTTGCAGCAGAGCCCAGCAATTGCGTTGCAAGCTGCCCCGCTCCGCGGCCCCCACACGCACCGTGAGATCTGGTTTGCCGAGTAGGGCGAGCACCCGGTGCTGCTCTTCCACTTCCATGGTCAGACCGAAGGCATGCAGCTTGCTGGTCAGTTGCTCTTCGAGTTGGTGAGCGCGTAGGCGGCGATCGTCGCCGGCGCCGCTCCAGGCCAGCAGTGCTCCAGGGCCATGCAGCAGGTGGCCGAGTTTGCGGGCCTTGGTGCGCAGGTAATCAGCGTTGTGTTGGCCCGGGTCCATCACCAGGGGAACCCTGTCCACCACTTCCAATCCGTAGCCGCCAAGGCCAGCGATTTTTCTTGGGTTGTTGGTGATCAGCCGCAGCCGCTGAATGCCCAGATCTGAAATGATTTGAGCCCCAACGCCGTAGTCGCGCAGGTCGGCGCCAAAGCCGAGATGTTCGTTGGCCTCAACGGTGTCGAGACCGGTTTCCTGCAAGCTGTAGGCCTTGAGCTTGTTGATCAGCCCGATGCCGCGACCCTCTTGCCGCAGGTAAACAACAACACCTTCCCCCTCGGCTTGGATCATGCGCAGCGCCGATTCCAGTTGCGGCCGGCAATCACAGCGCAGCGAGCCAAAGGCATCACCGGTGAGGCACTCCGAGTGAACCCGCACCATCACCGGAGCGCTTTGACGACCGGGCTGGCCCTTGACCAGCGCCACATGTTCACCGCCATCGAGGATGTTGCGGTAGCCAATGGCGCGGAAATCGCCGAATTCGCTCGGGATTTTGGCTTCCGCTTCGCGCACCACAAAGCGCTCGTTCTCCAGCCGGTAGCGGATTAGATCGGCAATCGAGATCAGGTAGAGGCCGTGCTCAGCGGCGTACTCCGCCAGCTGCGGTAGCCGCGCCATCGAGCCATCTGGATTTTGGATTTCACAGATCACGCCAGAGGGATGCAGCCCCGCCATGCGCGAGAGATCCACGGCGGCTTCGGTGTGGCCTGCCCGTTTCAGTACCCCACCATCACGGGCCCGCAGCGGAAAGATGTGGCCCGGGCGGCGCAGGTCTTGGGGCTTGCTTTGCGGATGCAAGGCCACCTGGATGGTGCGCGCCCGATCTTCAGCTGAGATTCCTGTGCTGACGCCAGCCTCAGGACCTGCATCAATGCTGACGGTGAAAGCGGTTTGGTTGGTGTCGGTGTTTTGGCCCACCATCAGCGGCAGATCGAGGGCGTCGAGCCGCTCTCCTTCCATGGCCAGGCAGATCAGCCCGCGGGCTTCGGTGGCCATGAAATTGATCTGCTTGGGCGTTGCAAATTGCGCCGCGCAGATCAAATCGCCTTCGTTTTCTCGGTTTTCGTCGTCGACCACCACCACGCAGGCCCCATCCCGAATGGCCTCGAGGGCCTTTTCAATCGGGTCGAAACGGACGGTGCTGGTCACCGCTGGGGAGCTCATTACGGGCGTTTCAGTTCTTTGTTTATAGAGCCCGGGCGGTTGCTAACGGGTCGATCACTAAAGTCAGCCTTCCCCAATGCAGCCGGTGAGGCCTGTGGCGCCCACGTCTTTCAAGCGAATCGCGGTCATTGGAGCCTCTGGCTATGGCGGCTTGCAGACCCTGCGTTTGCTGCAGGACCACCCTCACTTTGACGTCAGCTTTTTAGGCGGTGAGCGCAGTGCTGGAAAACGCTGGTCGGAGCTGACCCCCTTTTTGCCGCTCGGCGAAGACCTGGTGGTGCAGGGTCCAGATCCTGATGCCATTGCTGATGCAGCTGATGCAGCGGTGCTCAGCCTTCCCAACGGCTTGGCCAGTCAATTGGCTCCCGAGTTGCTGCAGCGCGGTGTGCGCGTGGTGGATCTTTCTGCGGATTACCGCTTCCCCAGCCTGAGCCAGTGGTCGGCGACCTACCGCCAGGAGGCCGCCGCTCAACAACGTCAAGACGATGCGCTTTGCCAGCAAGCTGTTTATGGCTTGGTGGAGTGGGCCGGTGACGCCCTGGCTGAGGCCAAATTGGTGGGTGCCCCAGGCTGTTTCCCCACAGCCAGCCTGCTGGCCTTGATGCCTCTGTTGCAGCAGGGATTAATCGAAGGTGAGGGGATCGTTATTGATGCCAAAACCGGCACCTCAGGTGGTGGCCGGGCGGCCAAAGAACACCTGCTTCTGGCGGAAGCCGCTGAATCGGTCAGCCCCTACGGCGTTGTCGGCCATCGCCACACCGCTGAGATCGAACTTCTCGCAAGCCGCGCCGCCGGTCGTCCGATCCAATTGCAATTCACGCCCCACCTGATGCCCATGGTGCGCGGCTTGCTCGCCACCGTGTACGGCCGGCTGCGTGATCCCGGTCTCACCGCGGAAGATCTCACCACCGTCTATCAGGTCACCTACCGCGATCATCCCTGCGTTGAGATTTTGCCCGTGGGCACCTATCCCGCCACCAAGTGGGTGCGCCAGACCAACCGAGCCGTGCTGTCGGTGGCGGTGGATCAACGCACCCGCCAGGTGATCGTGATGAGTGCGATCGACAACCTGCTGAAAGGCCAGGCCGGCCAGGCCGTGCAGTGCCTCAATGTGATGGCTGGCCTGCCCCAGCAAACCGGGTTGCCGCTGCTGCCCTTTTATCCCTGAGTGCGCTGGCTCAGCAGGCTGAGCCCTTTGTCGATCACAACGGTTGGCAGCAGCTGATGCTCAGCGGCGTGGATGCGCGCTGAGAGGCTCGCCTCATCATCACCGGCTTCGATGGCCACGGCCTGTTGCCCCAGAACCGGCCCAGCGTCCACGTCTACCACCACTTCATGCACGGTGCATCCGGTGTGACTGACGCCAGCAGCTAGGGCCTGACGGATGGCGTGCATGCCTCGAAAGGAGGGCAGCAGGCTGGGGTGAATGTTGAGCAGTCGGCCTTGAAAGGGGCCGATCAAAGCCGGCGTCACAATCCGCATCCAGCCAGCCATTACCACCAGCTCCACCGCCGCGTTTTGCAGGGCCTGCACCACGGCAGCATCCACTGCTTCGCGGCTGTCAAAGCGGGTGTGATCAATGAGTTGACAGGGAACGTTCAGTTGTTCAGCCCGCTGCTGCGCCCCACAACCGGGGCGATTCACGATCAGCAGCACCACCTGCAAGCGCGGCTCATTACGCAGCGCCTCCACCAAGGCCTGGAAATTGCTGCCGGAACCGGAGGCCAAAACGGCCAAACGCAGTGGGGCATCGCTAGGGTCAGGCGAGAGGAGCTGTGCGGCATGTCCCATCTCTCCATCCTGCCCACCGTCTTGCACGATGTGGAGCGTTTGGCTGAAAGCCTCGAGAGCTTTGGACTTCAGGTCCACCGAGGTGGTGAGTTGACCACCCCCGTGGGCAGCCAAACCGTTTGTCTATGGGTGCGCGTCGAGGGCGGCCAACAGCTGGGTTGGCGTCAAAGTTCGATGGGTAGCTTGGAGCTGGTGGCTGATCTGGAGCGGGTCAGTCGCGACCACAGCCTGCAGACCTTGCTATCGCGCCTAACGCGCGCCTATGCCGCGCGGCAAGCCCTCGATCGTTTGCAGCAATGCCCTTGCGCTATTGCCGATTCATCGCTCGTCTGAGGTGCTGGGTCCCACATTTCAGCTGGATCTGAGGCAGCCCCAGAGCCATCGCGTCTCCGTTCAGCTGAACTTCCGCGCGCAACAGCAGCGCGAATCTGTGGCCTTGCCGAGCTGGACACCGGGGTCCTACCTGGAGCGCGACTACGTGCGTCACCTGGAGGGATTGCGGGGCTGGGTCAATGGCCACCCGGTCGTACTCGCGCGGCAATCACGCCACCTCTGGTGGCTGGAGGACTTGCCCCCTGGGGCTGAGGTGGAGCTGCGTTACAGCCTTCTGGCTGTTGAGGCCAGTGTGCGAACCAATTGGCTGGATGTGGAAACAGGCTTCCTCACAGGGGCGGCTTGGGCCATGGCGGTTGAATCCCAGCGTTGGCTGCCGCAGCAGCTGAGCCTGCAATGCCCGCCAGGCTGGAGCGTGGCCACGAGCTTGGAGTCCACCGGCGAGGGTTGGCGTGCAGCCAGCTACGACGTGCTGGTGGATAGCCCTTTGGCCCTCGGTGATCTGCACACACTTCATTTCGAGGTGGGTGGTGTTCCCCACCGTTGGGTGTGGCAAGGCTTGCAGCGGCCGGCTCCGCAGCAGAGCTGGCAGCAGCAGTTGCCCAAGATTTGCGCTGCCACCTGCGCCCTGCTGGGTGCTGAGCGGCCCGTCAGTGATGACTACCTGTTCATCACCCGCTTCAGCGCCAATGGCTATGGCGGTCTGGAACATGACGATGGTTGCGCCTTGATGTTCAGCCGCCGTGAGCTGGGTTCGGAGTCTGGGCAGCGGAAACTGCTGCAGTTGGCAGCCCACGAATACCTGCATCAGTGGAATGTGCGGCGGCTCAGGCCCGTGGGCTTGCGTCCCTACCGCTATGGCCAGGCGGTGTTGATTCCTGAGTTGTGGTTTGCCGAAGGGGTGACGAGCTACTACGACCAACTCATCGTTCTGCAGGCGGGGCTCTGCAGCGAAGAGGAGTACCTCGAGGATTTGGCCAAAGATTTCAGCCGCTTTCTCTCCACGCCCGGCAGGCAGGTGCAGAGCCTGCTGGAGAGTGCCACAGAAGCTTGGGTGAAGCTCTATCGCCGCGATGCCCATAGCGATAACCAGCAGATCAGCTACTACCTCAAAGGTGCCCTGGTCTCCTTACTGCTCGACCTGCATTTGCTGGCCCGAGGCCAGGGTTTGCATGTGCTGCTGCAGCGGTTGTGGCAGCGTTTTGGCCAAGCTGGCCGGGGCTATAGCCAGGCTGATGTGGAGCAGTTGGCCGGTGAGCTCGACCCGCAGTTGCCAGCGTTGCTGCACAGCTGGCTCTCTGGCGTGGACGAGCTTCCACTCTCTGGCTATTTAAAAACTGTGGGCTTGGATCTTTCTCCGGATCCTGCCGAGTCCCCCTACAGCGGATTGCAGGCGACCTTCAAGGAAGGCCAGCTGACGATCAGCAAGGTGGATCGGGATAGCCCTGCAGAGCTGGCCGGTCTCTCTCCGGGAGACGAGCTGCTAGCCCTCGACGCAGAACGGTTGCGTTCCCCCGAGCAGTTGGGCCCCTTGCTGATCGCTGGTGGGCAGCACGAGCTGCTCTTTTGCCGCGATGGTGCGGTTCGCTCCACGGCCTTGAGGCCTTCGGCTCCCCAGCCATGCCGTTGGTCCCTACGGCTTGACCCCAATGCCCCTGAGGCAGCATGTCATCTCCGTCGCAGCTGGTTCCAAGGTCCCGCCCGCTAAGACGCGGGCTCCTGGTGGCGGCAGGGCTTTGCGCCACAGCGGGCCTGGTGACCATCGCTGTGCTGCAACCCCTCAAGCGCCAACCCATCGCTGAACGCCCTGGCTTGTTGATCAAGCCGGAGATGTTGGATTGGTTGCAGCAGGCGGTGGATGGCCCCACGGAAGAAAACGCCAAAACTCCTGCCCCACCGGTTGATAAGCCCTGGGATTCCCCCCTGTTGAAGAGCTGTCCTGTAGTGGATCGCGGCCTGCAACAACGGCTTGTGGCGATTCCGCTGCAACTCAGCCGGATCAATGCGGCACCCACCAACTACGGCGAGCGTGTTCATGTCGATGCCCAAGGCCAGCGGATTGATCCCACCCCTGCGGTGATCGTGCTGCATGAAACGGTTTTCAGCCTGGGATCCGCGATTAATACCTTCACCACCCCGCATCCCAATGATGCGGACCAAGCCAGCTATCACACCCTGGTTGGGCAGAAAGGGGAGATTGTTCAGGTTGTCGATCCCAGCAAGCGTGCCTACGGCGCTGGGCACTCCGCCTTTGATGGCCGCTGGGTGTTCACCTCCAAACACTTCAGTGGCTCGCTCAACAATTTCGCCTTGCACGTGAGCCTGGAAACCCCTCCCGATGGGGCGACATCAGCTCAGCAACACAGCGGCTACACCCCAGCGCAATACGACGCCTTGAGCCGTGTGCTGGCGGACTGGATGGTGCGCTACAAGATCGAGCCCCATGCCATCACCACCCACCGCCATGTGGATCTGGGTAATGCCCGCAGCGACCCACGCAGCTTTGATTGGCAGCAGCTGCAAACCAGACTTACGGCTCTAGGCCTGGTCTGCTGAGCTGCTAGATCACCGGGTTGGTGGGGCGAAGGGTGCGGCCGTAGATCAGGGCGTGCAGGGCTGGATCTTGCATGTAGCCCAAGATCCGCGCCGGGTAATCGAGTTTGCCGTTGTGCAGGTAGGCCAAGGTGGCGATCCAGTGGGCATCGCGGTAGCCGTTGCTTGCCTCCAGCAGGTGTCCGCTGGGGATGCCCAGGGCGGTGGAGAGCCGAGCCATCTTTCCAGCGAGGAGGGCCACATTGCGCTGGGGATCGAGCAGTTGTTCACGGGCCTGTTGGCGTTGCTCGGGGCTGGGTTCAGCGGGTAACAAACCTTGGTGGATCAGCTCTTCGACGCCGAGCTGAGCGGGCCCGTGGGTTTGCAGCAAGCCGGAATGCACAAGCCAAGGGGAGTTTTCGCCCGGCTTGGCATGTTGAATTTCGTCGTAAAGGATGGCCCCCAGCAGCATGGGGTTCAGAGTGCGGGCCCTGGCCTCACGGCGGATGGTGGGAACGAGGCTTTCGATCTGCGCGAGAGTGTTGCGCCGCAGCGGCTGCCATTGATCCAGGCCAGCTGTTAGGAGCTGAGCCAAGGCCGGCTGCGGTCCATGCACCCCAAAGCGGCGCTGCAGTTCTTGCAGTTCTTCAGGGCTGAAATCGGCAGGGTTTGGTTGCCCGCCTTCCGCCATGAGTTGTTGGAGCTCAGGCTCAGCCGGCAAGCTCCAGCCCTCCCAGGGTTGGGTGGCCGGAAGCAGGGCTGCCAGACCTAACAGACTGGCGGTAATGGCAGTGGGGAAGCGGCTCAGCGGCACTGGAGCTTGCAGATTTCTCTGACAAACTGAATTTATGAAGGCCAGTTCAGATCACTGCACAATCCAAGAATGTTCTTGGCTTTTGTTGATCACTGTCTTCCCATAACCCGGACCTGGTTTTTTCTGCATACCTTGTTCAGAAGAGCCTTCCACGGGTTATCAGATGAGCACGACGCGCATGGCGACCCCTCTCCCCAACCTCAACGCTTCTGATCCAGCGGCTCAGTGGCAGCGGTTCTGTGACTTGCTCTGGCACCACGAGCCCCTTGGTCTCTGGCTCGATGTCAGCCGCATGGCGGTGAGTGCTGAGCAGCTCGAAGCTTTCGAGCAGCCGTTTGCCCAGGCTTTCGCCGCCATGGATGCCCTGGAGAAAGGGGCCATCGCGAACCCCGATGAGGGGCGTCAGGTGGGTCACTACTGGCTGCGGAACCCTGATCTGGCTCCTGATCGTTCAGTCGGTGAGCACATCAGTGCTGAATTGCGCCGTCTGCAGAGTTTTGGCGCTGATGTCCTCAATGGACGCCTCAAGGCCAGCAACGGTGAACCCTTCACTGATGTGCTGTGGGTTGGCATCGGTGGTTCCGGCCTGGGCCCACTGTTGATGATCCGTGCCCTGCAGGACAACCGCCAGGGTCTGCCATTCCATTTCCTCGACAACGTGGATCCAGCCGGCATGAGCCGGCTCTATGACGACCTCGGCGAGCGCCTCAAGACCACCTTGGTGATCGTGGTCAGCAAATCAGGCGGTACCCCTGAGCCCCATCTCGGCATGATCCAAAGCCGGGATCGCCTTGAGCGCCTCGGCTGCCGCTGGAGCCAGCACGCCGTCGCGGTGACGATGAAGGACAGCAAGCTCGACCAGGAAGCCGCTGCTGAAGGCTGGCTCAACCGCTTCGACATGTTCGATTGGGTTGGCGGCCGCACCTCCATCACCAGTGCCGTTGGCCTGTTGCCCGCTGTTTTGGCTGGTATCGATAGCGATGCTTTCTTGCGCGGCGCTGCTGTGATGGATGCCGCTACCCGCCGTCCCAGCCTGCGCGATAACCCCGCCGCTTTGATGGCGGCGTCTTGGTATGTGGCTGGTGATGGCAAAGGCAAGCGCGACATGGTGGTGCTCCCCTACCGGGATCGCCTCGAGGTGTTCAGCCGCTATTTGCAGCAGCTGGTGATGGAGTCGCTCGGTAAGCGCCTCGACCGGCAAGGCCGCGTCGTTCATCAGGGCATTGCGGTCTACGGCAACAAAGGCTCGACCGATCAACACGCCTACGTGCAGCAACTCCGCGATGGTGTCGACAACTTCTTCGTCACCTTCATCGAGGTTCTCGAAGACCCAACCGATATTCCGGTTCTGGAAGATTCCCTGCCCGGAGATTTCCTCGATGGTTTCCTGCAGGGCACCCGCGCCGCCCTTTCAGAAGGTGGGCGCCAGAGCATGACGCTGACCTTGCGCCAGTTCAATGCCACCAGCTTGGGTGCCTTGATCGCGTTGTTTGAGCGCGCCGTTGGCTTCTATGGCGAACTGGTGGACATCAATGCCTATCACCAGCCCGGTGTAGAGGCCGGGAAGAAGGCGGCCGCGGCGATTCTCGATCTGCAAAAGCAGGTGGAGCAGCTGCTCAGCGATGGCACCGCCCGCAGCGTGCAACAAATCGCCCAAGAGCTGGGAGATGCCGCCCATCAAGAAGCGGTGTTCTTCATCCTGCGCCACCTCAGCGGCAATCCGCGCGGCATTCAAGCCAGCGGTGATTGGGCCGACCCCTCGAGCCTGCAGTTCCGCCAGGCTTGATCGACCTACAGCTGATCGAGAGGTGTCTCGCTCAAGCTGCTGAGCCAGTCCACCGCTGAGGGGTAGTCGCTTCGGCTGAGCCCCTCAGCGGGCACCACAAACACCCGGCAGCCAGCGGCGAGCGCGGCTTTGGCTCCCGCTTGTGAATCCTCAAAGGCCCAGCACTGCGCGGGCTCCACATGCAGGCGACGAGCCGCCTCGATGAATAGATCCGGTGCGGGTTTGCCCTGTTGGATCTGGGGGTCATCCCCATGCACCCGCACGGCAATGCGTTGCAGCCAGGGGTGTGGGGCCAGCTTGATCTCCACCGATTCGCGGCCGCTGCTGGTGGCGATGGCTAGCGGCACTCCCGCGGCCTGCAATTGCTGAACCAGCGGTTCAGCGCCAGGCATGGCCCTGGCTTGACGCACCTTGTCGCGTGCCAAGGGTTGTTGCACCGCCAGCAGCTGCTCCACTGAGACCGTTAACTGCAAGGCCTCAATCAGGCCTGAGGCGTTGTCGAACTTGTTGCGACCCCTCAAACCCAGCAGTAGCTCGGCGCTGGCTGAGCCGCCAAATTGACTCACAGCTTCCGCCCAGGCCTGTCCATGCAGCGGCTCGGTATCGAGTAGCAACCCATCGAGGTCGAACAGGCAGCCCGCCGGCATGGCTTTGCCTCTCAATGCCTCCATTGAACAACCGTGTCAGCCCAGTCCCGTCTGGGCAGTGGAGTGGGTTTAATTCCTTTGGTATGCAAGGCCCCTTTGATGGCGGACCCTCAGATCGAATCTGTCCTGCAAGAGGAGCGTGTGTTCGCTCCGCCGCAGTCGCTCTCCGCTGAGGCGGCCGTTGGCTCCTTGGAGGCCTATCGCGCCTTGGTGGCCCAAGCCGACGCTGATCCCGATGCTTTCTGGGGGCAGCAGGCCAAGGAACACCTGCATTGGTTCCAGCCCTTTGAGCAGGTGCTCGATTGGAGCAATCCCCCCTTCGCCCGTTGGTTCGAAGGCGGCACCACCAACCTCTCCTACAACTGCCTGGATCGCCATCTCGATGGCCCCCGGGCTGACAAGACAGCCCTGATCTGGGAGGGCGAGCCTGGCGATGTGCGCCGCTTCAGCTACCGCGAGCTCCATGGCGAGGTCTGCCGCGCCGCCAATGCCCTCAAAGCGCTGGGAATCGGCAAGGGCGATTTGGTCGCCCTCTATATGCCGATGGTGCCGGAGGCGGCCATTGCGATGTTGGCCTGCGCCCGCATTGGTGCTCCCCACTCGGTGGTGTTTGGTGGCTTTTCAGCTGATGCCCTGCGCGATCGCCTGATTGATGGGGAAGCCAAAGCGGTGATTACCGCCGATGGTGGTTTTCGCAAAGACAAGCCGGTGGCCTTGAAACCGGCGGTGGATGAAGCCTTGGCCGGTGGCGCGGTGCCGTCGGTGCAGGCGGTGTTGGTGGTGCAGCGCACCCAAGGCGCGGTGACCATGGAAGCCGGTCGAGACCATTGGTGGCATGAGCAGGTGCCGCAGCAAGCAGCTGAGTGCCCTGCTGAGCCGATGGCCAGCGAAGACCGCTTGTTTGTGCTCTACACCTCCGGTTCAACCGGTAAACCCAAAGGGGTGGTTCACACCACGGCTGGCTACACCCTCTGGGCCCACCTCACCTTCCGCTGGATCTTTGATCTCAAGGAAGACGACGTGCACTGGTGCACCGCCGATGTGGGTTGGATCACCGGCCATAGCTACATCGTCTATGGCCCGCTCTCCAATGGCGCCACCACCGTGATGTACGAGGGTGCTCCAAGACCCTCCAAGCCAGGCGCTTTCTGGGAGCTGATCGAGAAACACAAGATCACCCTCTTCTACACAGCACCCACGGCGATCAGGGCCTTCATGAAGAGTGGCCGCTCGGTGCCCGATGGCTACGACATGAGCTCCCTGCGCATCCTTGGCACGGTGGGAGAGCCGATCAATCCCGAGGCTTGGATCTGGTATCGCGATGTCATCGGCGGCAATCGCTGCCCGATCATCGACACCTGGTGGCAAACCGAAACCGGTGGCGTGATGATCAGCCCCCTGCCCGGGGCGACGCCCACCAAGCCTGGATCGGCAACCCTGCCGCTGCCAGGCATTGCTGCTGATGTGGTGGATGCCTCCGGTCAATCGGTGGGGGCCGATGAGGGTGGCTTTCTGGTGGTTCGCCGGCCCTGGCCGGGAATGATGCGCACGGTGCATGGAGATCCCGATCGCTTCCGCCGCAGCTATTGGGAACACCTGCGTGCTGCCGATGGCAGCGCCATCTACTTCGCCGGTGATGGAGCCCGCCGTGATGGCGATGGCTACTTCTGGGTGATGGGCCGCGTTGATGATGTGATCAACGTCTCTGGCCACCGTCTGGGCACGATGGAAATTGAATCGGCATTGGTGAGTCACCCCGCAGTTGCCGAAGCTGCTGTGGTGGGCCGCCCTGATGAGCTCAAAGGAGAGGGCATCGTTGCGTTCGTCAGCCTCGAGGGGGGGCGCGAAGGCAGTCCCGAGTTGAATGCCGAGTTGCGCAAGCACGTGGGGGCTGAGATCGGTCCGATCGCTCGCCCCGATGAGATTCGCTTCAGCGATGCCCTGCCCAAGACCCGCAGCGGCAAGATCATGCGCCGGATCCTCAGGGCCCTAGCCGCCGGTGAGGAAGTCAGCGGTGACACCAGCACCCTCGAGGACCGCAGCGTTCTCGAGCGGCTTCGGGCTGAGGGTTGAGCCCATGGCGTTTGCCCTGAGTTTTCTGCAGGTGTTGTTGGGGATTGCCCTGCTGTTCGCCGGTGGCGAGCTGTTTGTGGCTGGTTCGGTCGCGTTGTCGCTGCTGTTTGGGATTCCCCAAATCGTGATCGGGCTCACGGTGGTCTCCTTTGGCACCAGCGCGCCGGAATTGTTCGTCAGCCTGCTGTCGACCCTGCAAACCGGCGGCAGCGCCGAAAGCATTGCCGTTAGCAATGTGGTTGGCTCCAACATCTTCAATCTGCTGGTGGTGCTCGGTGCCAGTGCCCTGGTGATGCCACTGCGGGTTCAAAGCCGCTTGATTCGCCGGGATGTGCCGCTACTGCTGGCGATTTCGATGGCGGCCTGGGGCATGGCCTCCTCCGGCACCCTCACCTGGGTGGCTGGTTTGGCCCTGCTCTCCGTGTTGCTGATCAATCTGATTTGGGAAGTGCGTACAGCGCGCGAAGAAGGCGCTGGTGATGAGCCGCTGGAGGACGATGCGGCAGCGCCCCTGCCGGTGGCCGTCGGCAAGGGCTTGCTTGGTTTGGTATTGCTGGTGGTGGGCTCCAAGGTGCTCGTTAACGGGGCTACGGGCGCTGCTTTGGCCTTGGGGGTGAGTCAAACCGTCATTGGCTTGACCATCGTCTCGGCCGGCACCGGCATGCCAGAGCTAGTCACCTCTTTGGTGTCGGTGTATCGGGGCCGAACGGATCTGGCTATCGGCAATGTTGTGGGCAGCAACTTGATGAATCTGCTGCTGATTCTTGGTGCTTGTGCTTTGGCCACAGGTGGTGGTGGCTTGGCCGTTGATCCGGTGTTGATCAGCCGTGATTTCCCCTTGATGGTGGCGGCCACCTTGGCTTGCCTACCGATCTTCTGGAGCGGTGGGGTGATCAACCGCTGGGAAGGGGCGGTGTTGGTGGTGCTCTATGCCCTCTATCTGGTGGAGCAGGTGCTCAGCAACACCATGCCGTTGGGGGATGAGGATCCCTTTCGCCTGGTGGTGTTGGTGGTGGTTCTGCCGGCTGTGCTGGTGTTCATCGCCTGGACAACGCTCAGCTGGCAACGCAGCCGGAAGGCGTGAGGCCAGGGCCTTGCTGCCACCAGCGTTCGATGCTTTCGGCCAATTGATCAAGCTGGCGTTGCCGTTGCTCATCGCCCAGACCCCCCAACCACTGCTGGCGTAAGCCTGCGCTGGCTGGGGTGAGATGGTCGCCGCTGAGTTCCATCAGTTCCACTTGCTCTCCTATGGTCTGCAACTGCCGCAGCAACGGGCGGCTTTGATCGAGCTGATCTTGGCGGAAGCGAATCAATAAACGCTGGCGGCGATGCTCTTGGCTACTGATCAGCCGCAGGGTTTCCTCCGGCCCTGGGCTGAATTCACTGCGCACCCCCAGGCGCGGGGCCAGCTCCCCCAGCAATGGAATCGATCGATCAGCTGAGAAGTTGTTGAAGCTCAGCAGGGCTTCCCCCCGGCAGCCACGTCCTTGATCAGGGGCGAGCAAGTGCAATTTGCAGCCCATGCTGTGGCCCAAGCGCAACACCGGCAGCTCGCTATGGCGCTGGCTGCGAAAGCTTCGCCAGGCCTGCACAGCCAAGAGCTGGTGGTCAAAACTCGGCAAGTAGGACCAGCACTGCACCAGCCAGCCCCGGCGACTGAGCGCTTCCAGCAGCCGCTTGTAGCTCAGTTGCGGGCTCGCTCCTAAGCCGCTGCCGCCAAGAAACTGCACCACCCCCTTCGGTTGGGCTGGACCCACGGTCCACAGCTCACCGCGCTGGCGCCAGGTCGGCATCAGCTTTTGAGTTGTTGCAGTGTTGCCATGGCTTGGCGCACATGGGCGTTGGCATCGAGCATCTCGTCAAACACCAACCGCACCACACCGCTGCCATCGATCACGTAGGTGACGCGCCCTGGGATAACAAACAGGGTTTTGGCAACGCCAAAGGCGTTGCGCAGCGCATTGCCCTCATCCACCAGCAATGGGTAAGGCAGCTGGAACTTGCTCACAAAGCGGCGGTGACTGCCGGCGCCATCACCACTGACGCCCCACACCTCAGCACCGAGCTCTTGCAGGGCGGCGTATTGATCACGGAAACCGCAGGCCTCGATGGTGCAGCCGGGCGTGTCGTCCTTTGGATAGAAAAACAGCACCAACGGTTTGCCGCCCAGCTCGGCGAGGCTGCGCTCCACGCCGTTTTGGTCTTTGGCTTTGAACTGAGGAGCTTGATCGCCAACAGCGATGGGCATCGAATCAATCCTTAAGCCACTGAACGACCATAAACATCCCGCTGGCGCATCGGATGGCTGGCTGGGACCATGGGCTGCAGCCGGCCGCAAGCAATGTCTGAATCGCTGGAATCCCCCTGGCAGCAGACCTCCTTGCTTCCCCTGGTGGCACCACCGAAGGCCAGCGCTGATCAGCTCTTAATCCTCGACACCGAAACCACAGGCTTGGATCCCGAGGTCGATCAGGTTTTGGAGGTGGGGGCCATCTTGTTTTCGGTGCCGCAGCGGGCCGTTTTGGCGCAGCTGTCGTTTTTGCTTCCGGTGGAGGCCAACGCTGCTGAGCCCCTCAATGGCATCAGTGCCGGGGCGACGCAAGCTCCCCAGCCGTGGCAGCCCAGCCTGCAGCTCTTGCAGCAATTCGCCAGCAACGCGCAGCTGGCAGTGGCCCATAACGCTGCCTTTGATCGGCAATGGTTTGGCCATGGGGCCTTGCCTGATTTGCCATTGCCCTGGCTCTGCACGATGGAGGACATCCATTGGCCCGCCGATCGTTTGCTGCGTCCGCGGCCGTCGGTGCGCGATCTAGCACTGGCCTATGGGGTTCCGGTGTGGGCTGCCCACCGCGCCCTCACCGATTGCATCTACCTGGCCCAGGTGTTTGAGCGTTGCGATCAGCTGGAACAACTCATCGCTGAGGGCCGTGAGCCTCGCCATCTCTACCGCGCTCAAGTGAGCTACGACGAACGGCATCTCGCCCGTGAGGCTGGATTCCGCTGGAACGATCCTGTGCACGGTGCCTGGAGCCGGCGGTTGAGCGAACGCCAGTTGGAGGCGTTGAAGTTGCCCTTCAACGTGGTGCCTGTGGCCAGCTGAGGCTCGAGGGTTTCTCTTCAGCACTCCGAAAACCTTTGGTGGGCTTTGCACAGATGCGTTTTCCAGCACCACGCTGGAACTATGCAGAGCTCTGCCTCCATCAGTTTGCGGCTGGCCACGTGGCAACGGGCCCGCACCCTGGCTCGCCTGATCCGCGAGGCGGAGGATCTTTGGCATGTGGATGTCAAAGATTTGCGCCGCCTCGGTGCCCTGGAATTGGATCAGTTGCTGCATGAAGTGCCCGACAACCTCAAGCCCCGCGTGAACCGCTGGCTCAAGGGCTATGGGGCCGCCACGCGGCTGCATTGAGCCTTAGCTCAGCTCCTGCTCAACGTTGGTTTTGATCGTGCAATCGCTGGTGGGATAGCTCACGCACAGCAGGGCATAGCCCTGGCCCATTTGATCGTCGTCGAGAAAACTTTGGTCGGCTTGATCCACCGAGCCGCTCACCAATTTTCCGGCGCAGGTGGAGCAAGCCCCCGCCCGGCAGGAATAGGGAAGATCGACTCCTGCTTCTTCAGCAGCATCAAGGATGTAGGTGTCATCGGTGCAGCTGAAGCTGCCTCCACCCTCGACGGAGATCGTGTAGGAGCCCATGAAAAAGCAATGCCTCCTTTGTTGGTAGCAATGCGATCTGTAGTGGGCACAAAAAAACCGGCCAAAGCCGGTTCAGGGTTAACGATGAATCGGAGCGGCGGGATTTGAACCCACGACCCCCACTACCCCAAAGTGGTGCGCTACCAAGCTGCGCTACGCCCCGTTCAGTCAGAAGCTATCACGCCGCTGCCTTGTCAGCGACGGCGTTTCAGCCGCTTCAGCAGCTTGCCGTTAAGGCGCTCCCGTCCCATCCCTGTGTAGCCCCGTAAGCGCAAGCCTTGGGCCAGCTGACGCAACTGAGCCAGGCTCATGGAGGCCAGCAGCAATTCGGGCACACGGCGCCAGGCTGCCGAGGTGGCGGGCAGCGGCTCACCGGTTTCCGGATTTTGCAAGCCGGCCAAAGCCCCCCCAGCGATCCACTCGGGCACCAGCACCATCAACACGGCCAAGAGGCCGTAGAGCTCAACTAGCCCCCGCGGCAGGGGGTGCAGGGTTTTTAGAGGGCGGTCTTGGTGCTCTTCACTCACGCCTGCTCAAAACGTTGACAGCGTCGGCGCGACATTAAATCTTCAATCTCGACTTCATCACCGCGGATGGTGAGGCTGAACTGGCTGTTGGAATAGCGCTTCAGCAGGGGGCTTTGCTGATCGCGGAAAAGGTTCATCCGATACCCCCGCATGTAGAGGGAGGCTTGGCTGTCGTTGCGTTCGATCAACACCTTCTCCTCTTCCCCGCAGCGATAGCGATCGCTGCGGTCGTAGTGCTCCCACCAAGGAGATGGTCCCGCTGCCGCAGCGGTGGGCGCCAACAAACCCAATAGGAGTGCGGCCTTAAATCGCGATTGGGGCATTCTCACCACGCAGCACACAGTGGCTCACGGACCAGTCGTAGTTGGTCCACACCTGTGATGGAAGCTGGTAGGTACAGCCCTCGAAACGGCCTAGCGCCACCTTGGTGGGCATCGCTGAGCAATAGGGGCGGCTGCCAGGCTTGGCCAAATACTGCTGGTGGTAGTTCTCAGCGGCGAAGAACGGCACCCCCTGCCGGATTTCCGTGGTGATCGCGGCAAATCCAGCCGCGCTGAGCAGCTCCTGGTAGGCCTTGGCACTGGCACTGGCCAGCTCAATCAAGGCGCTGTCGTTGGCGTAGATCGTTGAGCGGTACTGACTGCCGCAGTCATTGCCTTGCCGGTCACCCTGGGTGGGGTCGTGGCATTCCCAAAACAGCTTGAGCAGATCACTAAACCCGATCGTGCTGGTATCCCACACCACGCGCACCACTTCGGCATGGCCTGTGCGGCCGCTGCACACCTGCTCATAACTGGGATTGGCCGTTTCGCCGCCCGCATAACCCACCGCTGTGGTCACCACGCCTGGCAAGCGCCAAAAGCCTTTTTCGGCGCCCCAGAAGCAACCGCAACCAAACAAGGCCTCCTGCTGCCCTGGCTCGAGTGGAGCATCGATGGCGGTGCCCAACACCACATGCACACCGGGTTGAGGAGGCGTGCCCCCGCGAAGCCAATCCAGCATCAGAGTTCAGCTGCGTTTTGAGTTGCTTGTGGTTCTAGGGCAATGTGATTCAGCAGCGTGGTCGTGAAGGCAAACAGCAAGAACGGCAGCGATAACACCAAAATCAAGCCCACACCGAGCAGGGCAAACAACGGCCGGCTCGCGCCCATTAAGCCCAAGGCGGTGGCCAGGCTGGCAAAGATCACTCCCATCCAGGCCAACACCTGGGCGTAGATGTCGCCAAAGGTGAGGGTGCAGTGCACGCGGTAAGGGCCCATCTCAGCAAAAGCCGTTCTTCCCCCTTAGTGAAGCCATGGCCTCCGGCTGGGGCGCCTGGCTGGCTGAGTTCTTCAGATTTCAGCGGCTTTAGGCCGCCTCCAGCTGCGTTGCCGCTTGTTCTCGCTCCCACAGGCGGCGGTAGGTGCCGCTCTGTTGCACCAGCTCGCGGTGATGTCCCTGCTGAACCACCCGTCCGCCGTCGAGCACCAATACCCGGTCGCAGGCTGCTGCCGCTGAAAGTTGGTGGCTGATAAACAGCACGCTGCGCTGTTGATTCAGCGTCAGTGACTGAAGAATTGCTGCAGCCGTGCGGTTGTCGACGCTGGCCAAGGCGTCATCCAGCACCAGGATCGGAGCCTTCACCAGTAATGCCCTAGCCAAGGCTGTGCGTTGCCGTTGTCCGCCGCTGAGCGTGATCCCCCGCTCTCCTACCAGTGTTTCGTAGCCACTGGGGAAGGCCTGAACATCCCCCTCGAGTTGCGCTTGGCGGGCCGCTTGCTGCATCTCGGAATCCGTGGCATCGGGCCTGCCAAAACGCAGGTTTTCGGCCAGGGTTGCGGTGAACAGATAGCCCTCTTGGGGCACCAACGAGATTTTGCTGCGCAGATCATCGAGGCCCAGGGCCGTGATGTCTTGCCCGTCAATGCTGAGTTGACCCGCTGGCACCTCCACCATGCGGCCCAGGGCCCGGGCCAAGGTGGTTTTGCCGCAGCCCACCGGGCCAACCACGGCCACCAATTCCCCGGGTTTGACATGGAAGCTCACGCCATTGAGGGCATCGCTGCTGCTCTCCTCGTAGCGCACGTGGAGGTTGTGGGCTTCGATCGCTCCCGGGCGGCTGATGCGGCGCAGCTCTTCGGGCTGCAAGGGGGATTGGATGGCGGGCTCGCGTCTGAGCAGTTCTTCGACCCGCTCGAGGCTGACTTGCCCGGTTTGAAATGTGCTCAAAGTGAAGCCCAGTAGGGCCGTGGGAAAGACCAGGCGCTCCACATAAAGGATCAGCGCCACCAGGCCGCCAAGGGTGAGGTTGCCGTTGGCCAGTTGGCTGGTGCCCAAGCCCAACAGCACCAACAGCGACAGCGAGCTGATGCCCTCCAGCAGGGGGAACAGGGTGCTGCGTGTGCGGGCTAAGGCCAGGGCGGCATCGCGATAGCGATTGCTAAGGCGGCTAAAGGCCGCTTCCTCGGTGGGTTCTTGGCGGTAAATCTTGATGGCGCTGATGCCAGAGAGGTCCTCCTGGATCAGATCGCTCAAGCTGGCGAGCTCGCGCTGCTGCTGCCGCTGCTGACCCATCATCCGGCCGCCGCTGACGCGCACCACCAGCAGCATCACCGGGTAGAGGGAGATGGCCGCCAGGCTGAGCCAGGGGTCAATCGTCAGCATCGCTGGCAGCGTGAAGCTGTAGACCAGCACCGTGTTGGTTAGGCTGAGTAGGGCAAAGCCCAGCAAGCGCCGAACGTTTTCCACATCACTGGTGGAGCGGCTGATCACCTCACCACTGCCGGTGCGTTGCACCCAGCCCGGTTCTTGCTTCAGCAAGTGATCAAAGATGCGTTGGCGCAGGGTCACTTCCACTTGCCGCCCAGCGCCAAACACCAACAAGCGCGACCACAGCCTCACTGCACCCATCAAGGTGGCGAGGCCAGCAATAATCAACGCCTGCTGCAGGAGCTGGGGCAGAGAAAAGCCCGGTTGCAGTTCATTCACCGTGCGCTGCACCAGCAGCGGCAAGCTGACGCCAACGATGTTGACCAGCACCAAAGCAAAGGCGCCGCGCAGCAAAATCCCGCGCTGCGGCCGGAGATAGCGGGCAATTAATCCCAGCTTGAGTTGGCCGGCCATCAAGGTTGCGGTGATGGGCCCAAACTACGGGCTCGTTTTCATCGCCGTAAGCCATGGGCGCCTCGCCAGAAGCCTCAGCGCAGCAGGCCCATCCTTTGGAGGCCTCCGACCGTGATCTGGTGGACGGTTTGCTGGCGGCCACAACACCCACTGATGACCAGTTGGTGGATGCCGCCCGCTTGCTGATTCGCTACGACGGTTTTCCCGGAGCTTTGGCGTTGAAGGCTGATCTTGAGAAGGTCATCAAGCTGTGGAAACTCAGTCGTGATCAGCTCAATGCACGGGTCCAGCAGTTGTGGGCTGCTGGCTACCGGCCCGGCCAAGGGGGATCTCTGGAGACCCCGGCTGTGGGCAGTGGCTTTGATGCGTCGGATTCCGAATCGCCCGCTTAAGGGTGATTAGCGTCCGGGCGACAGATTTTTGAGGCTTTGATGCGTTAAATATGTGCCGTCCCCATCACCTGGCCCAGGATGCTGTTGCATCCGGGTCTTTTTTTTGCCTGTTTGAGTGATGACCTCGTCTTGGCCCCAGCTGCTGGAGTTACTGCTGCGCGGTGGTGAGCTTGAAGATGATCAAGCCGCTGCCTTGATGCAGGCGTGGTTGGCGGAAGAGCTGGAACCGGTTCAAACCGGGGCTTTTCTGGCTGCCCTGCGCTGCCGCAACTACCGGCCTGTGGAGCTGGCGGCGATGGCCAGGGTGCTTCGGTCCGCCTCGCCATTGCCTTGCCCCCGCCCGGAACTGCCCCTGGTGGATACCTGCGGCACCGGTGGCGATGGCGCCGACAGTTTCAACATCTCCACGGCGGTGGCCTTCACGGCTGCTGCCTGTGGGGTGGTTGTGGCCAAACATGGCAATCGCAGTGCCAGCGGCAAGGTGGGCTCTGCTGATGTGCTCGAGGGTTTGGGGTTGCAGCTTCAGGCGCCCCTGCAGCAGGTGGTGGGAGCTCTCGATCAGGCCGGCATCACCTTTTTGTTTGCACCGGGCTGGCATCCAGCCCTGAAATCATTGGCCCCCTTGCGCAAATGTTTGGGTGTCCGCACGGTTTTCAATCTGCTGGGCCCCCTGGTGAATCCTCTTCAGCCCGATGCCCAGGTCTTGGGTGTGGCGACTGAGGACCTCCTCGAGCCCATGGCCGGCGCGCTGCAGCTGCTTGGCCTCAAGCGCGCTGTTGTGGTGCATGGCCATGGCGGTCTTGATGAGGCCAGCCTGTCGGGCACCAATCAATTGATGGTGCTTGAAGAGGGGCAATTGCGCCGTGATCAGCTCGATCCCCGAGCGCTCGGCCTTTCCTTGCAACCGATCGAGGCCCTATCCGGTGGTGATCTGGCCTGCAACCAGGCCATTTTGAAAGCGGTCTTGCAGGGGCAAGGCAGCCAAGCGCAAAAGGATGTTGTTGCTCTCAACACGGCCCTGGTGCTGTGGTCGGCTGGTCAGGTCAACAGTTGGCGTGAAGGGGTGCAACAAGCCCACGATTGCCTGGCCAGTGGAAAGCCCTGGCAGCGATTTGAGCAGTTAGCAGCAGCCCTGACCCCTGTTGGGGGATGATCGAACCAACCAGTCAATAGATATGGATGGATTGCTGGTGCTGGCCGACGGCACGGTGTTGAGGGGCCAGGGGTTTGGGGCCAAGGGAACAGCGATCGGTGAAGTGGTGTTCAACACGGGCATGAGCGGGTACCAGGAGGTCATCACCGACCCCAGTTACACCGGCCAGCTGATCACCTTTACCTACCCCGAGCTCGGCAACACCGGCGTTAACCAAGAAGACCTTGAAGCCGATGCCCCCGCGGTGAAAGCCGTGCTCTGCCGCTGTTTGGCACCACAGCCCAGCAACTGGCGCAGCAGCGCAACTTTGGAGCAGTGGTTAGAGCAACACGGGGTGGTGGGCCTCAAGGGCATTGATACCCGCGCCGTTGTGCGCCAGCTCCGCGAAGGTGGGGCCATCAATGGAGCGGTGAGCACCGATGGCACGAGCCCCGCGGACTTGTTGAAACAGGTGTTGGCGGCGCCTTCGATGGCGGGACAGAACTTGGCTGAGCAGGTGTCCACAACGCGTGCCTATCGCTGGAGTTCACCTACCGCCGCTGCGTTTGATCAGCGCCTTCAAGATCAGCCAGCCGATCGCTACCGCGTTGTCGCGATCGATTTCGGCATCAAGCGCGCCATCCTTGAACGGCTCAGCGCCCATGGTTGTGACGTTGAGGTGCTCCCTGCCGGCAGTGATGCCGACGCTGTGTTGGCGCTCAAGCCCGATGGTGTGTTCCTCTCTAATGGCCCCGGAGATCCCTCGGCAGTTGGCAGCGGCATTGCCTTGGCCAAACAGCTGTTGCGCGATCCGGCGTTGCCGATGTTTGGCATTTGTCTCGGCCACCAAATCCTTGGCCTGGCTCTAGGCGGCAGCACCTTCAAGTTGGGCTATGGCCATCGCGGTTTAAATCACCCCTGCGGCGGCTCTGGTTTGGTGGAAATCACCAGCCAGAACCACGGCTTTGCCTTGGATGCCAACTCGCTTGATCCCCAGCGGGTTGCCGTCACCCATCACAACCTCAACGACCGCACGGTGGCAGGACTGGAACTACGCGATCAACCGGTGTTCGGCGTTCAATATCACCCGGAAGCCTCCCCCGGCCCCCACGACGCTGACCACCACTTCGCGCGCTTTATCAACCTGATGGCAAGCCGGCGCAACGCGGATAAGATTGAGCGCCTTTCATAGGCGTCTCCGCTCGTCCAAGGGGTCTAGGACCATCACTGATCTACAGCGACTCACTGTTTCGCTCCGGGCTGGTTTTGAGCCCCAGGATCACTGCCTCCTGTTCCATTTCACGGGACAGTTGGATGCCTATTCCGAGCGTCAGTTCCGGGATTTCATCGGCGATAACGCCCCCTCAGGGTTGAAACCTTTGGTGATCGATCTGAGCAAGATTGATTTCATCGATTCCTCTGGCCTTGGCGCTTTGGTGCAGCTGGCCAAGCAGTGGAATGAGGGCAAGCGCCGCTTCTTGATCGTTGGCAACAGCCGCGTGGTGCAGACCGTCAAATTGGTGCGCTTGGAAGCCTTCTTGAATCTCCAGCCCGATCTGCCCACTGCCCTCGGCAACATTGCTGCTGCCTAAAGGCTGCCAACCAGGCCCAGCCCAGCTGGCTTGGCTGGGTGATGCGGTCTGGGAGCTGCATCAGCGCCGTGGATTGGTGGCCCAAGAGGGCACGGTGCAAGAGCTCCACAAACGAGCTGTTGCCTTGGTGCGGGCCGAAGCCCAAAGCGAAGCCCTCGCCAAGCTTGAGCCCCTGCTCAATGCCGAGGAGCTCGATTGGGTTCGGCGCGGGCGCAATGCTTGCGGCCGTGGTCCCCGCCGTGGTGACCCCAGCGTCTATGGCCGCGCCTCAGGATTTGAGACAATGGTGGGCTGGCTCTACCTCAACCACCCCGAACGGCTTCAGCAGCTGTTCCACGAGTTGGATTTGGGGTGATCGGGCCGGGTTTTTGACACCAGCTTCATGGCAACTCCCCGTCCTCGCCGTTCTTTTGGCCGCCCCGATGGGTCTGGCAGGCCCCCGGCACGTCGCGGCGGAGGCGATCGCTATGAGCGCCGTGGTGGTCCGGGCGGAGGCGACCGCAATGAGCGCCGAGGTGGCCCTGGAGGTGGCGACCGCTATGGGCGCCGTGGCGGACCTGGAGGCGGTGACCGCTTTGAGCGCCGTGGTGGTCCTGGCGGTGGAGGAGATCGTTTTGAACGTCGCGGCGGCCCTGGTGGCGGGGATCGTTTCGAGCGCGATGGCGCTCCGCGGGATCGCCGTTACCGGCCTGATTCCGACGGCCGGCCCAGCGGACGGTTTGATCGCGCTGCTCGTAATAACCGCTTTGATCGTGGTGGTCGCTCGGATCGCACCGACCGCGGTGGCCGTCCAGCTCCCCGTTATGGCCGCCCCCAAAGCGACCTCCAGCGCGAACCGGAAGCCGAAAGCCTGACGCCCCCGGAATACAACGATTTGGTTTGGGGCCTGCATGCTTCCCAGGCGATTCTTGAAAGCGAGCGTCCGATTCACCGCATTTGGTGCACGCCAGAGCTGCGCTTCCGCAGCCGCTTTTTGCAGTTGTTGCGCGAAGCCAAATCCTCTGGGGTGCTGGTGGAAGAGGTCACCTGGGCCCGGTTGGCCCAGCTCAGCGGCGGGGCCGTTCACCAAGGGATCGTGTTGCAGACCGCCGCTGCGCAAACCCACGACCTGGAGACCTTGATCGAGAGCTGTGCCGGCCTGGGGGAGGCACCGCTGCTGATGGCTGTTGATGGTCTGACCGATCCCCACAACCTCGGCGCGATTGTGCGCAGCGCTGAGGCCCTCGGCGCCCATGGGCTGGTGTTGCCCCAACGCCGCAGTGCTGGTTTGACCGGATCGGTCGCCAAGGTGGCGGCTGGGGCCCTGGAGCACTTGCCGGTGGCCCGCGTGGTCAATCTCAACCGCTCCCTGGAGCGCCTCAAGGACGCTGGTTATCGGGTTGTTGGTTTGGCTGAAGAAGGCAGTGCAACCCTGGCCGAGGCTGATCTCGATGGTCCACTGGTGGTGGTCACCGGCTCTGAGGGCCAAGGGCTTTCCATGCTGACCCGGCGTCACTGCGATCAGCTGATTCGGATCCCCCTGCGCGGGGTCACGCCAAGCCTCAATGCCTCGGTGGCAACAGCCCTGCTCCTATACGAGGTGGCTCGCCGCAACTGGATGGGCGCCCTCAAGGGCAACGACCCCGCTCCGCGACTCCAGCGATTGCAACTGCAGGGACAGCAACCGGCAGCTGCTGGGGCTGAGGCTCCTGCTGAGGCGGCTCCTGCGGCTGAGGTGCCGGCGGCGCTGGATGCGGATATTCGTCTTTAAGGCGGCCCTAGGGGTTTTCCTTCACAATGAAGGGAAATCCTTCCCGTTCCATGTTGCGTGCCTCGGCAAACCTGTTGGGTCTGGCCTGGTGGGCCCGAGTCGAGAGTCGCAATCCTGATGTGACCTACTGGTTCGGTCCGTTCGTGCGCCGTAGCACCCTGGAGCGCGAGCTCGAGACCTTCCTCTCGGACCTGCGCAGTGAATCTCCTGCCGTGCTGGAGCATCAGTTGCTGCGTACGCGCCGCAGCGAACCGTTCACCATTGAGCACCCTCAAGGCTGATCAGCACCGGCGCCTTGATAGCGTCCAAAGCCATCAGCTGCTCTTCGCTATGCCCATCGGCGCTTGGTCCGATGCCCTCCGCAACGGCTCCGCAACAGCCAAGGAGCACAGCGAGCAGGCGCTCGAACGCATTGCAGCGACAGAACCGGAACTGAAGGCGTTCGTCAACGTCACGGGCGACCAGGCCCGGGCCCAAGCCGAGGCGGTGGATCAAGCCCTTGCTGCCAAGCAAGATCCTGGCCCGCTGGCTGGGGTGACCATCGGAATTAAGGACAACCTCTGCACCAAGGGCGTCACCACCACCTGCTCCAGCCGCATGCTGGAGAACTTCGTGCCTCCCTATGAGTCCACCGTCACCGAGCGGCTGTGGAAAGCGGGTGCCGTGATGGTGGGCAAAACCAATCTCGATGAGTTCGCCATGGGCAGCTCCACCGAGACCTCCGCCTTTGGCATGACCTCCAACCCCTGGGATCCAGGGCGTGTGCCAGGCGGTAGTTCAGGCGGCAGTGCAGCCTCCGTGGCGGCGGGTCAATGTGACGTTGCCCTTGGCTCCGACACTGGCGGCTCGATTCGCCAGCCCGCCAGTTTTTGCGGCGTTGTTGGCCTCAAGCCCACCTATGGCCGGGTCAGCCGCTGGGGCTTGGTGGCCTTTGCCAGTTCCCTCGATCAGATCGGCCCCTTTAGTCGCACCGTGGCTGATTCCGCTGCTGTGCTTCAGGTGATTGCGGGCCATGACCCCCGCGATTCCACCAGCCTGGATGTGCCGGTGCCTGACTACAGCGCTGCGCTGAATCGCCCGATTCGAGGGCTGAAAATTGGCATCCTCAAAGAGGCGTTTGTCGAGGGGCTTCAGCCTGAGGTGGAAGCTTCGGTCAAAGCTGCTGCTGAGCAGCTGGCCAGCTTGGGCTGTGAATTGATGGAGGTCAGCTGCCCGCGCTTCCAGGCCGGCATTGCCACCTACTACGTGATTGCCCCATCGGAGGCGTCCGCCAACCTGGCCCGCTACGACGGCGTCAAATACGGCTATCGCAGTGCCGATGCCGAATCGCTGAGCGCGATGACGGCCAAGAGCCGGGCCGAGGGGTTTGGTGATGAGGTGCAGCGCCGGATCTTGATCGGCACCTATGCCCTGTCTGCGGGCTATGTCGATGCCTATTACAAAAAAGCCCAGCAGGTGCGCACCCTGATTCGCCAAGAGTTTGACCGCGCCTTTGAGCAGGTGGATCTGCTGCTGACCCCCACCGCCCCCACCACCGCCTTTGCCCCCGGCGAGCACAGCAATGACCCGCTGGCGATGTATCTGGCTGACCTGCTGACCATTCCCGCCAACTTGGCTGGCCTGCCGGCCATCAGTGTTCCCTGCGGGTTTGACGGCCAGGGCTTGCCCATTGGTTTGCAGCTGATGGCCCCGGTGCTGCAGGAGGAGCGCCTGTTGCAGGTGGCGCACCACTACGAGCAGGCGGCTGATGTGATGGCCAAGCGCCCCCAGGCACCTCTGGTGGCCTAGCTGCAATCTGTCGCAGTTGGCACCCCAGATCTGGTGTGTCTCGGTAGGCTGGCTGTGTTCGATCGGTGGTTGCAGGCTTGAGCTTCGTTCCTCTGCATAACCACAGCGATTACAGCCTCTTGGATGGAGCGACCCAGCTGCCCGCGATGGTGCAGCGGGCCGTTGACCTCGGCATGCCAGCGGTGGCCCTCACCGATCACGGGGTGATGTATGGCGCCATCGAGCTGCTGAAGCTGTGTTCAAAAGCGGGCATCAAGCCGATCATTGGCAATGAGATGTATGTCGTCAACGGCAGCATCGATGACCCCCAGCCGAAGAAAGAGCGTCGCTATCACCTGGTGGTGTTGGCCAAGAACAACGTTGGCTACCGCAACCTCGTCAAGCTCACCAGCATCAGCCATCTGCGCGGAATGCGTGGTCGCGGCATCTTTGCGCGCGCTTGCATCGATAAGCACCTGCTGCAGCAATACAGCGAAGGCCTGATTGTGGCGACGGCCTGCTTGGGCGGTGAAATCCCCCAAGCGATTTTGCGCGGCCGCATGGATGTGGCGCGTCAGGTGGCTAGCTGGTACCGCGATCTGCTCGGTGATGACTTCTACCTCGAGATTCAAGACCACGGTTCACCGGAAGATCGCATTGTTAATACCGGCCTGCTGACCCTCTCGCGGGAGCTCGGCATCCAACTGATTGCAACAAACGACGCCCACTACCTGAGTCGCGACGACGTTGAAGCCCACGACGCCTTGCTGTGCGTGCTCACGGGCAAGTTGATCAGCGATGAGAAGCGTCTGCGGTACACCGGAACGGAATACATCAAAAGTCGCGAGGAGATGGAGCGTCTCTTCGTTGACCACCTCCCGGCGGAGGTGGTGCAGCAGGCGCTCGATAACACGGTGTCGGTTGCCGAGAAGGTGGAGGACTACGACATCCTCGGCCGCTATCAGATGCCGCGCTTTCCCATTCCGGAAGGCCATACGCCGGTGTCGTACCTCCATGAAGTCACCGAGCAGGGGTTGCGCCAGCGCCTGCAGCTCGATGCCGATTCGAGCATCGATGAGGTGTATGGCGAGCGCATGCGCCATGAACTCAAAATCATGGAACAGATGGGATTCCCCACCTACTTCCTGGTGGTTTGGGATTACATCCGCTTTGCCCGCGATAACGGCATCCCCGTGGGCCCCGGCCGGGGATCGGCTGCTGGATCCCTGGTGGCCTATGCCCTGGGCATCACCAACATCGATCCGGTCAGCAATGGATTGCTGTTTGAGCGCTTCTTGAATCCAGAGCGCAAATCCATGCCTGATATCGACACCGATTTCTGCATTGCTCGGCGCAGTGAGGTGATCGACTACGTCACCGAGCGCTACGGCGATGACAAGGTGGCGCAGATCATCACCTTCAACCGCATGACCTCCAAGGCCGTGCTGAAGGATGTGGCGCGGGTGTTGGATATCCCCTATGGCGATGCCGACCGACTGGCGAAGTTGATTCCAGTGGTGCGGGGCAAGCCCGCCAAATTGGCGCAGATGATTTCCGACGATTCACCGGAGCCCGAGTTCCGTCAGAAGTACGAAAGCGATCCCCAGGTGAGGCGCTGGGTCGATATGGCCCGCCGGATCGAGGGCACCAACAAAACCTTTGGTGTGCACGCCGCTGGTGTGGTGATTGCCGCTGACCCCCTCGATGAATTGGTGCCCCTGCAGCGCAACAACGATGGGCAGGTGATCACCCAGTACTTCATGGAAGACGTGGAATCCATGGGCCTGCTGAAGATGGATTTCCTCGGCCTCAAGAACCTGACCATGATCGAGAAGACCCTCGAACTGGTCAGTGCCGAGCATGGGGATCGTCCCGATCCCGACCAGCTTCCTGCTGATGACCCGGAGACCTACCAGCTGCTGGCACGCGGTGATCTCGAGGGAATCTTCCAGTTGGAATCCACAGGCATGCGCCAGATCGTGCGCGACCTCAAGCCGTCGTCGCTGGAGGACATCTCCTCGATCTTGGCCCTCTACAGGCCGGGTCCCTTGGATGCCGGCTTGATTCCCAAATTCATCAACCGCAAGCATGGCCGCGAGGCCATTGAATTTGCTGACGCCAAGCTGCAGCCGATCCTGCAGGAGACCTACGGGATCATGGTGTACCAGGAGCAGATCATGCGGATTGCGCAGGATCTAGCGGGCTACTCACTCGGTGAAGCCGACCTGCTGCGCCGGGCCATGGGCAAAAAGAAAGTCTCTGAGATGCAGAAGCATCGCGGCATTTTTGTTGAAGGGGCGAGTCAACGGGGTGTTGACGCCAAGGTGGCCGATGAGCTCTTTGATCAGATGGTGCTCTTTGCGGAGTACTGCTTCAACAAGAGCCATTCCACGGCCTATGGCGCCGTGACGTACCAGACGGCTTACCTGAAGGCTCACTATCCCGTGGCCTACATGGCCGCGTTGCTGACGGTGAACGCCGGCGTGACGGAGAAAGTCCAGCGCTACATCGCCAATAGCAACGCCATGGGGATCGCGGTGTTGCCCCCTGATGTCAACCGTTCTGGCATTGACTTCACTCCCGTGGGACAGCGCATTCTCTTTGGCCTCTCAGCGGTTCGAAACCTCGGCGATGGAGCCATCCATGCCCTGATCGCCTCACGCCAGAGCGATGGGCCGTTCACCTCGCTTGCTGAGCTCTGTGATCGCATGGCGGGCATTGGCCAGCTCAACCGGCGCGCGCTGGAATCATTGATCCATAGCGGCGCCCTCGATGCCTTGGAGCCCGATGGCAACCGGGCGCAGTTGATGGCCGATTTGGACCTGCTGCTCGATTGGGCCACGGCCCGGGCCCGTGATCGCGCCAGCGGCCAGGGCAATCTGCTCGATCTGCTTGGTGGGGGCTCTGAAGCTGAGGCCGCCAGCTCAACGCCGGCTTCGGCCCCGAAAGCAGGGGCCGTGCCCGACTACGCGCCCACGGAGAAGTTGCGCTTGGAGAAGGAGTTGGTGGGGTTCTATCTCTCCGATCACCCGCTCAAGCAACTGCAAGACACCCGCCGGCTGCTGATGCCCGTTGGTCTGGGCAGCCTGTCTGAGCAGGCCGATCGGCAGCGGGTGTCCACCTTGGTGATGGTGCCTGAGATGCGTGTGGTCACCACCCGCAAGGGCGATCGCATGGCGATCTTGCAAATCGAAGACCTCACCGGCAGCGCTGAAGCTGTGGTGTTCCCCAAAACCTATGCCCGCCTCAGCGACCATCTGATGGTGGACGCCCGACTGCTGCTCTGGGGTCAGGTGGACCGCCGCGATGATCGGGTGCAATTGATCGTCGACGACGTGTCATTGATCGATCAACTGGATTTGGTTGTGGTGCGCCTCGATGGCCAGCAAGCTGCCGACATCACCGTTCAGCATCAGTTGCGCGAGTGCTTGCAGCAGCACCGCATCGATCCTGAAACCTTGGGCAGCCGCGTGCCGGTGGTGGCTGAGGTGCAAGCCGCCGATCAACGGTGCTTTGTGCGTTTGGGGCATCAGTTCTGCGTGAACGATGCCCAAGCAGCTGCCGCAAGCCTTACGGCTGCTCGCTTCGACGTGCAACTGCGCCATTGCGCAGCCGCTGGATGTTGACCCCGATTTGCTCAAAACCCAGGAAGCTTCCTGGCGCTTCGAGCCAGCTGCTGGAAAACAGGCCGTAGCTCAAGCCCAGCAGACCCAACAAAAAGAACCCGCCTGAGACCAGCAGCGTTAGCGCTGGTGGCACGTCGATGATTTGGCGGGAGACCAGCCAGTAGCTCACCAGGAACGAGGCCATGCCCAACGCCGTTGGTGTGGCAGCACAAATCGCCACTCGGCGCGCCATGCGATTGGCAACAACCGGGGGGATGGTCTGGTTGGATTTGGGCTTGGCTTGTTTGGGAGCTGGTTTGACCGCTGGGGCGCTGTTGGCTCCGAATCCGCCAGTCTCTTTGGGGCTGGCCATGGCGGCGACTTAGCCGCGGATGCCGAGCTTTTGAATCAGCGTGTCGTAGCGCTCGCTGCTCTGGCTCTTCAGGTAACCCAACAGGCTCTTGCGGCGGCCCAGCATCTTCATCAGGCCTTGGCGCGACGAGTAGTCGTGCTTGTTGCTCTGAAGGTGGCCCGTCAACTGGGTGATCCGCTCACTCAGCATCGCCACTTGCACTTCCACAGACCCCGTATCTGTTGCGTGGGTCTGGTGGGAGTTGATCAGTTCTTGCTTCTTCTCGGTGTTGAGGGGCATGCGGGAGGGGAGACCCAGCTCGTGTAATCCAAAAGCATACCGTTCGCGGTTCTCTATCCCGCTTGACGGCTGAGCCAGGCCAAGCAATGCCGCAGCCACTCCTCCATGGGTTGTTCTGGATCAAGGCCATGGCTGCCTGCTTGGGCCACCGCCGCGCTCACCTCTTCTGGTCCATAGCCAAGGGCTTCCAGGGTGGCGCGCAGTTCCCGGCTTTCCGCCACCGGCTCCACCAGGCGCAGCGGTGTGGTTCCCCCCTGCTGTTGCCAGCGCTCCTGCAGCCGCGAGCGCCATTCCAGGCTCAGCCGCTCGGCGGTGCGTTTGCCAACGCCGGGGGCTTGGCACAGCACTTTGACGTCTTCTGCGGCCATCGCTTGCAGCAAGCTCACCGCACCCAAGCCGGAGATCAGCCCGAGAGCCACCTGCGGACCCACTCCATTGACGCTGATTAACAGGCGGAACAGGTTGCGATCGGCTTTGGTTTCAAAGCCATAGAGCTGTTGGCCGTCCTCGCGCTGTTGCAGATGGGTATGAATAGTCGTTTGAGCTTCCAATGCGGTGCCTTGCCAGAGGCTTTCGCTCACCTGCAGCTCGTAACCAACCGGCCCGCAGAGCAACAGAAGCCAGCAGCGGTTGCCCTCTTGCCACCGATCACCGATCGTTCCATGCAACCAACCGATCATGCTGTGCCTAGGAGTGCTGCCATGTTGCCGTTGATCGCCGTGCTGCGCCGCCTTGTGGTGGGAATGGCTCTGTTGTTGCTGCTGGTGGTGGTATTGCCCGCCTGCAGCACGTCAGGGCAACCCCCACGGCAGATCTTGATGCAGGCCTTGGCCATGCAAGTGCAATTCACCCAAGAGGACCTCGCTGCTGCACTGCAACTGCCTGCCCTGAGCGGCGAGCCCAGTTTGCGCCGCATTCGGCTGGAGCAGCAGGGACGTGAAGCGGTGGAAGGTCAGCAAGCCCTGCGCTTACAGGGTCGCTTCGATTGGAGCTTGCCCGACGATCCGATTCGGGTGGATAGCCCCTTCGATTTGATGTTGTTGCCTGGTGCCAAAGGCCAGAGCTGGCGTTTGCTGCGCCCCCCGGCCCAGGAGGGCGTTGGCTGGCGCAGTTATCCACTCACCCGCCAGGGTCTGGTTGTTGACGCTGCTGATGCCTCTGGCTAGGCCGTCAATAGAACTCTCTGGTCAGATGAAATTCCCGCTGCTGTTGGCTCTGCTGGCCGTAGCCCTGCCGCTGCCGCTTCAGGCCGAGCAGCCCAACAGCGATGCAGCGGTGGATTTGAAGCAATCGCGCCCGTGCGCTTGGAGCGATGGCAGCTCCGGCCGCTGGGTGGAGGCTGGCCACTGCCGCATCGAGGGCTGGCAGGGGGCCGGTGAATTGCTGTTGACCGTGCAGTGGCCATCGGGGCAACGCAGCGTGATTGAAACCACCCCGGGTGGCGGCAAGGCTCAGGTGAATCGGCGGCCTGCATCGTTTCAGGCCTCCGCTGATGGCACCTGGATTTTTCGCCTCAGCCGAGGGGGAGCCATGCGTTTTTCTGCCAGCTGAACAGTGGCATTGGCCGATTTGTCTTAGAGAATGAGGCCCCTTCGGTGAGTCCGTGAGCGTTCCCCGGCTTCATCCCCGCACGATTGAGGCTGTTAAAGAACGTGCCGACATCGTTGATGTGGTCGGTGAGCACGTGGTGCTCAAAAAGAAGGGCCGTGAATTTGTGGGCTTGTGCCCCTTTCACGACGACAAATCGCCGTCGATGACGGTCTCACCGGCCAAGCAGTTCTATTACTGCTTCTCCTGTGGGGCCGGCGGTAACAGCCTCAAGTTCCTCATGGAGCTGAAGCGCCAAAGCTTCAGCGATGTGGTGATGGAGCTGGCCAGGCGCTACTCCTTGCCGGTTGAAACGCTCGATGCCAGCCAGCAGGAGCGCTTGCGGCAGCAGCTCTCTCGCCGTGATCAGCTGCACCGCGTGCTGTCGCTGGCCAGCGGCTGGTTTCGCTCACGCTTGCTGGCCCCCGAGGGTGCTGCAGCGCTGGAGTATTTGCGCAAGCAGCGGGGGCTGAGCGCCGGCACGATCGAATCCTTTGAACTGGGCTATGCCCCCGAGGCTTGGGATGGGCTGTTGCGTCACCTCCAGCAGGTGGAGGGGATTGATCCCAGCTTGATGGAAGCCGCCGGATTGGTGGTGCCGCGCAAAGGGGGCAATGGTTTCTATGACCGTTTCCGCCATCGGTTGATGGTGCCCATCCACGATCGGCAGGGGCGAATCATTGGCTTTGGCGGCCGCAGCCTCGATGGCAGCGAACCGAAATACCTCAACTCCCCTGAAACGGAGGTGTTTGACAAGGGCAAACACCTCTATGGCTTCGATAAGGCTGCCGATCCCATCCGCCGCGCGGACTGTGCCCTGGTGGTGGAGGGCTATTTCGATGTGATTGCCCTGCATGCCGCCGGGGTGCGCCATGCGGTAGCGGCTTTGGGCACGGCCATGAGCGCCCAGCAGATCACCCAGCTCTGCCGCTGCAGTGAAAGCCGCCGGATCATCCTCAATTTCGATTCCGATGGCGCCGGGGTGCGCGCCGCCCAGCGCACCATTGGTGAGGTTGAGCAGCAGGCCTTGCAGGGCCAGCTGGAGCTGCGGGTGTTGCACCTGCCAGCGGGCAAGGACCCCGACGAGTTCCTCCAGCAGCACAGCCAGGCCGACTACCTCGCCTTGCAGGACAACGCCCCGCTGTGGCTGGACTGGCAGATCGAGCAGGTCCTCAGCGGCAAAGATCTCGGCCGCGCTGATCAATTCCAGCTCGCGGTTCAAGGGTTGGTGGAACTGCTGGGCAAGTTGCCCCAGTCAGCCCTGCGTAGTCACTACCTGCAGCGGGTCGCAGAGCGGCTCTCTGGCGGTCAAGCACGCATGGCGTTGCAGCTGGAGGACGATCTGCGGCAGCAGGTCAAAGGCCAGCGCTGGCATGGCCGCTCCAGTCGCCATGAGCAGCCGGGGGATGCCTCCTTGCGGGAGCGGGCGGAAGCCCAATTGCTGCGGCTGTATCTGCATGTGCCCAGCTTGCGGGCCACGATTCGCCAGGAGCTGCGGCAGCGGGAGCTCGAGGACTTTGGCCTGCCCCATCACCGCAAGCTCTGGGCTCACCTCTCGGCTCTGGAAGAAGACAACCTCGGTGTGGGCTTACTCGAGAACATCAGCCGTGGCAGCGAGCCGGGGGATCAGTTGGCTGATTTGGAGTTGCCCCGCCTGTTGTCAGATCTGCTGTTGATCGAAGATTCCCCGTTGCTGCAACGGCTCACGGCTCTGCTGGAACCCGGTGAGCTGCAGCAGCTCGGCTTGGTCAACCCCAGTGATCAGCTGCGCGGCACGACCGCGAGCTTGGAGCGTCATCGCGTGCTGCGCCGTTGCCGCCACCTGCTCGAGGCCTGGGGATCGCAACGACTGCAGAGCCTGGAGCAGTGCATTGCGATGTTGCTTGAAAGCAAAGAGGACGAGGGGGATGCTGAAACCCGCATCGAATCGCTGTTTCAACGGCTCAATGCCGACGCCTTGCGCTTTCAAGAGCTTTATTACAACGAGCGCCAGTACCTGCAACAGCTCGATCAGCAGCGATGTCGGCAAAGTGCCTAAGCATTGCTTAAAATCTCGTTACATCAAATTCATAGAGGATGGTTTCGGCGGTCGCCATTGATGTGGTCTCCACCCTCTTTGGGGTTCCACTCAGGCAGATCGGCTTTGCGCTGAGCTTTGCCCCGGTTCTGCTGCCCTTGAGCTAAGCGTCGTCCTCTTCCAGCAGCATCTGCTCGAACTCGCTGTAGAGCGAATTGTCTTGGTTGGGATCGCTGCTTCTGCCCTGACTGCCATGGCTTGCGTTGGAGCTCGGTTGCTGCGGCGTTCGTTTGCGCTGAGCTTCTAGTTGGCGCAGCCTGGCCATCAGGTGTTCAGGCACCGTGCCGTCTGGGCTCACCTGCATCAATTGGCGGAAGAGTTCCTCCGGGTCCTCTTCGGTTTCAACCCGGTGCTGGCGCTGCGGCTTGGCCTGGGGTTGGGGCGAAGGCGGCTCCAGGGGCTTGGGTAGTTGGCGGCCCAGTTGCTGGAGACGCTCCAAGCTGCGGGGATCAAAGCTCATGGCAGCTCAAGGGCAGCCCAGGGTGTCCCGGGTGTCGCGTCCAGTCACTGAGTTGGTGCCTTCGGCCACGGCACACAGGGTGCTGAGGGCATCACCTCGAAGGGGAACATCGCTGAAATCAGCACCAGTGATCGTCACGCCACTGAAGCGGGTGTTGAAGGCAAAAGCGCCTTCGAGCCGCGCATCACTGAGATTGGTGCCGTTGAAGACCGCCGAATCGAGCGTGGCTTCGCGCAGATCGCTGCCGGAGAGATTGGCGTCTTGAAGCTTGGCGCCGAACAAGCTGGCGGCGCGCAGATCAGAGCCCGAGAGATCGGCTTCGCGCAGGTTGGTGAGGTTGAAGGTGACGCCCCTGAGATCACGACTGGAAAAATCAGCGCCAATCAGCACCTGCTTGGCGTAGTCCATGGCCGCATCGGCCGGCAGAACAGGAAGGAGCAGAAGCCAGAGCAGGGCGAGCAGCCGTCGCAGCATCACGTTGAACCAGTCGGCCGAGAGCCTAGGGCCGCTTTCGGGGAATGCTGAGTGCTGCTGCTGCCAGTTGCCATGGCCTGGGGTGCCGAGGCGGAAGCCCAGGTGGCTGCTTTGCTCTGCCGCCGCCAGTGGCGCTTGCTGGATTGCAACTGGCGCTGCCGTTGGGGTGAGTTGGACCTGATGTTGGCCAAACCGCAGCGGCTGCTGCTGGTGGAAGTGAAGGCCAGGCGGCGTTGGGGCCTCGATCACGGCGGCCTGCTGGCCTGCGGACCCCGCAAGCGCTGCCGCCTGGCCCGGGCACTGCGCTGTTGGTTGGCAGCCCATCCCAGCTATGCCTCCCACAGCATTGAGGCCCACTTGGCGCTGGTGGATGGGGACGCGCAGGTGCGCTGGTTCCCTTTGGAGCATCTGGGCTGATGCACAGTTGGAGTCATGGCCTTTTCTGGACATCACGCGCGTAAACGCTTCGGCCAGCACTGGCTCAAGGATGAGAGCGTGCTGCTTCAGATCGTGGCGGCAGCGGCGCTGCAGCCCGATGATCATGTGCTGGAGGTGGGGCCTGGGCGCGGCGCTCTCACGGCGCAGCTGCTCGCTAGCCCCGCCGCCTCCGTGCAGGCGGTGGAGTTGGATCGCGATCTGGTGGAGGGTTTGCAGCAACGCTTTGCCGCTGAGCCCCGGTTCCAACTGCAGAGCGGCGATGTTTTGGCCTTGCCCCAGTTGGGTGATGGGGAGCGCCGCCCCACCAAGGTGGTGGCCAACATTCCGTACAACATCACCGGTCCTCTGTTGGAGCGTTTGGTGGGTCGCTTGGACCGTCCGGTTGAGCCCCCCTATCAGCGGCTGGTGCTGCTGGTTCAGCAGGAGGTGGCCCGGCGCATCAGCGCGCGGCCAGGGCAGAGCAGCTTCAGCGCCTTGAGCGTGCGCATGCAGCTGTTGGCGCAGTGCCGCTCGGTGTGCCCGGTGCCGCCCCGCTGCTTTCAACCGCCGCCGAAGGTGCAGTCCGAGGTGATCAGCCTCGATCCACTCCCTGCTGGACAGCGCCCGCCGCTGGCGGTGGCCAAGCAGGTGGAACATCTGCTGCGCCTGGCCTTTGCAGCGCGCCGCAAGATGGTGCGCAACACCTTGACCATTGCCGCCCCAGCTGCTGGCTTGGAGGCCTGGCTGGCTGACGCCGGCATCACGCCGCAGCAGCGCCCGCAAGAGATTGCACCGCAGCAGTGGGTAGCGTTAGCCGCTGCTCTGCAACCGGCTCTGTGAGTTCGCTGTCCCTGCGTGCCCCGGCGAAGATCAACCTGCACCTGGAGGTGCTTGGCCTCAGGGACGACGGGTTTCATGAGCTGGCCATGGTCATGCAGACCCTGGATTTGGCTGATGAATTGGCCGTGGATCCAGCCCCTGCCGGGCAATTGAGCTTGCGATGTAGCGATCCCCAGTTGCCCGTCGATGGCAGCAATTTGATCGTTAAGGCAGCCGAGGCGCTGCGCTGCCATTGCCGCAGGCCAGAGCTCTCGGCGCAGTTGTCATTAACCAAACGCATCCCTATTGGTGCTGGCTTGGCTGGCGGATCCAGTGATGGCGCCACGGCCTTGTTGCTGCTGAACCGCTATTGGGATCTACAGCTCAGCGCTGGGGAGCTGCACAACTTGGCGGCTCAACTGGGATCCGACGTGGCCTTTTGCCTGCAGGGCGGGACGCAACTCTGCTTTGGCCGTGGGGAGCGGCTCGAAGCGATCGCTGCGGTTGCTAAGCCCGCTGTATTGCTGATCAAAAATCCCAACGTCAGTGTCAGTACGCCTTGGGCCTACGGCCTCTGCAAAGAGCGCCTGGGCTCGGGCTATCTCAGCTCGGAAGCTGATTTTGAGCGCCAGCGTCAGGCGCTGCGCCAATCGCCGCTGCTGGCGTGGCTCCAAGCTGAGCAGCAGCCGTTGCCGCCGTTGCGCAATGACCTGCAGCAGGTGGTGGCACCTGAGAACGAAAGCGTGAAAAAGGGATTGGCCTTGCTCGCCTCAGTGGGCGATCCACTGCAAGTGGCGATGAGCGGATCGGGCCCGAGCCTGTTTGCGCTCTACAGCGATCAGCCGGCCGCCGCCGCCGCCCAGAGCACCCTGGCTCCGGCGTTGGCGGAGAATGGCTTTGAGCACTGGATTTGCCAGTTCACTGCGGAGCGTCATGGCTGAACCCACCAGCAAAGGGCCCCTGAGCTATCTCAGCGGCAGCCTCACCAGTGGTTTGTTCTGCGCGATCTCCGTGTGGATCACTCTGAAGTTGATCACCTACTACAGCCTGCATCCGCCCCAGTACAGCCAGCAGTTCGCCCAGTCGATCGCCACGGCGCTGAAGACACTGATCATCGGTAGTGGTTGTGTGGCGGTGTTCAGCTTTGGCCTGATTGCGGCAGGTTTGCTGTTGCTGTTTTTCCAGGCTGTCTTCCAGAACGAGACCAAACCGGCTGCCTAGCCTGGATTAGCTGAACTCTTGCCATGACTCCCCACGATTTGGGGTTGCTGGCCTTGCTGCTCTCTCCTGGTCTGCTGCTTTCGGTGCTGCTGCTGGCCACCTTTGCGGCCGGGGGCTAGGGCTCTTATCCCCGCCTGGCGCTGATAAGTTGGCCGCTTGCCGGCTTTGCTCGGCACGCCGCCTGCGCCTGACCCTGTGGCTGAAACCCTCCTGTTCAACGCCTTGCGTGAAGCCATCGATGAAGAGATGGCCCGCGATGCCCATGTCTGTGTGATGGGGGAGGACGTCGGCCATTACGGCGGTTCCTACAAGGTCACCAAGGATCTCTACGAGAAATACGGCGAGCTGCGCGTGCTCGACACGCCGATTGCTGAAAACAGCTTCACAGGCATGGCTGTTGGCGCTGCCATGACCGGTCTGCGCCCGATCGTGGAAGGCATGAACATGGGCTTTCTGCTGCTCGCCTTCAACCAGATCTCCAACAACATGGGGATGCTGCGCTACACCAGCGGTGGCAACTTCACGATCCCAACGGTGGTGAGGGGACCTGGTGGTGTGGGCCGCCAGCTCGGTGCCGAGCACAGCCAGCGCCTCGAGGCCTATTTCCACGCGGTCCCGGGCATCAAGATCGTTGCTTGCAGCACCCCCACCAATGCCAAGGGGTTGATGAAGGCCGCGATTCGCGACAACAACCCGGTGCTCTTTTTTGAGCACGTGCTGCTGTACAACCTCAGCGAAGAGCTGCCGGAAGGGGACTACACCTTCGCGCTCGATAAGGCTGAGATGGTGCGAGAGGGCAAGGACGTCACCTTGCTCACTTACTCCCGCATGCGCCACCACTGCCAAGCAGCTGTTAAGCAACTGGTGGAGCAGGGCTACGACCCTGAACTGATCGATTTGATCAGCCTTAAGCCCTTCGACATGGAGGCCATTAAGCGCTCCATCGCCAAGACCCACCGGGTGGTGATCGTTGAAGAGTGCATGAAGACCGGCGGCATCGGCGCCGAGCTGATCGCCCTGATCACCGAGCAGTGTTTTGACGAGCTCGATGCCCCGCCGATCCGTCTGTCCAGCCAAGACATCCCAACGCCTTACAACGGCAAGTTGGAAAACCTGACGATCATCCAGCCCCATCAGATCGTCGAGACCGTTCAGCAATTGGTGCAGCGATGACCCGGCCCCAAGGCTGGCTGGCGCTGATCCTGGCGCTGGCCATTGGCAGTCTTCTCGTGCTGCGCTCCTTACCGCTATCTCTCGGCCTGGATTTGCGCGGAGGTAGCCAACTCACCTTGCTGGTCAAACCAGCTGGTGACATCACCAGGGTTGAGTCCAAACAGCTCGAGGCGGTTAAGGAAGTGCTCGAGCGCCGCGTCAATGGCCTGGGCGTTTCTGAAGCCAGCGTCACCACCTCCGGCAGCGACCGGATCGTTGTGCAGTTGCCTGGTGTGCAAGATCCGCGCCGGGCTGCTGAGGTGCTTGGCACCACAGCCCGCCTTGAGTTTCGCGCGCAAAAGCCTGAGACCCAGCAAGAGCTCACCAACCTCACCCGCTTGAAGCGGTTAATCGTGGCGCGCCAGGAGCAACTGGCCGGCCGCAACCAAGCCAGCGATGGGGAGCAGGCCCCAGATGTGAGCGGCCCTCTCACCGACCTGCTGAAGCAACAGGGCATTGAGGTTCCCGCCAATGCCAGCGAAGAGGAGCAGCTCGAAGCGCTGTTGATCGAAACCGAGCGGCGCATCACACCGTTGTTTGGCGAGCCCGAGCTCACTGGTTCAGACCTGGTGGATGCGGGCCGTCAGCAACAACAGGGCAGCCAGAGCTGGGAGGTGACGCTGCGCTTTAGCCAGGCGGGCGGCGAGAAGTTTGCCGACCTCACTAAGAGCATTGCCGGCACCAATCGACTGCTCGGAATCATGTTGGATGGCCGCTCCATCAGTGAAGCCAGTGTTGGCCCGCAGTTCGCCACAGCGGGCATCACAGGCGGTGCCGCCACCATCACCGGTCGCTTTTCCGCTGATGAAGCCCGTGATTTGGAGGTTCAACTGCGCGGTGGTGCCTTGCCGCTGCCGGTCGAAATCATCGAAAACCGCTCCGTTGGTCCCACGCTGGGGGCCCAGAACATCCGCAACAGCTTGATTGCCGCTGGTTCCGGTACGGCGCTGGTGGGTGTGTTCATGGTGATCATCTACCGCCTTCCAGGAGCGGTGGCCCTGCTGGCCCTATTGCTCTATTCACTCTTCAACCTGGCCTTGTATGCCCTGATTCCGGTGACGCTCACCCTGCCAGGGATTGCCGGCTTCATCCTCTCTGTGGGTATGGCTGTGGATGCCAACATCCTGATTTTTGAGCGCAGCAAAGAGGAGCTGCGCGATGGCAACACCCTGTTCCGCTCGGTGGATACCGGCTTCTCCAGGGCGTTTTCCTCGATCTTTGATGGTCACCTCACCACCTTGATCAGCTGCGCGGCTCTGGGTTGGTTGGGCAGCGGCCTGGTGCGGGGCTTTGCTGTGACCCTGGCCATCGGGGTGTTGCTCAGCCTGTTCACCGCTTTGACCTGCACCCGCACCTTGATGCGTCTGGCCCTGAGTTATCCCGCTTTGCGTAAACCCTCCCTCTTCCTCGCCGCGTCTTCCCAGCCATGACATCCTCCAGCGGCGCCATCCTGCGTGAGCCCAGGTTGCGCATCAATCGCCATCGCCGGCTTTGCCTCAGCATCACCGCTGTTTTGGTGGCGCTCAGTGTTCTCGGGTTGGTGCTCTCTTGGCTGTCCCCAATCCAGGCTCCCCTGAAGCCAGGCCTTGATTTCACCGGTGGCACTTCGATCCAGGTGGAGCGCAATTGCGGCGACCGCTGCGCTGAGCTCAGTGTTCAACAGGTGCAAGAGGCCTTGCCCGCGGCTGCGGTGGTGCAGCTTCTCGATGATGGCCAGGCTGTCAGCGTGCGCAGCTCAGCGCTCAGCCCTGCTGAGAGCGGTGCCTTTGTTGATGCGCTTGAGCAGGTGGCGGGTCCGCTGATCGCCACCGACACCCAGATCAACACTATTGGCCCTGTGTTGGGCAAACAGCTGCTGACCAGCAGCGTGTTGGCCTTGACCGTCAGCTTTGCGGCCGTGGCGCTTTACATCTCCGCTCGCTACGCCCGGCTCTATGCCGCTTTGGCCTTGTTGGCATTAGCCCACGATGTGCTGATCACCAGTGGTTTGTTCGCTTGGCTGGGCCTGCTCGCTGGCGTTGAGGTCAACAGCTTGTTTGCCGTGGCGCTGCTCACCTTGGCCGGCTATTCGGTCAACGACACCGTGGTGGTGTTTGACCGTATTCGCGAGCAGCAACGGCTCTTGCCTGATTTGAGTGTGGAAGATCAGGTGGATCGCGCCGTTGATGGAACCTTGACCCGATCGATCTATACATCGCTCAGTACTGAGATCCCGATCCTGGCGCTGATCCTGTTTGGTGGTGCCAGCCTGCAGTGGTTCGCCGTGGCCCTGTTTGTGGGCATTGCTGTGGGTGCTTGGTCGAGTGTGGCGGTGGTCCCGCCGCTGCTCCCCTTAATGGGCGGCCGTTTGCCGCAACGGGCAGCAAGCTCTGGCGTGGTTGCATGAAAATTCCCGCTGCGGTGTTCTGGGTGGTGCTGGTGCTCGCCCTGTTGGAACTTCGCAGCGAGGTCAAGTTGTTGGTGCAGCACTTCACCTGGACCGGCCTTTTTTATGCCGTGATTCACCACAAGCTCGCCTGTTTGATTGTGGTGCTCAGCCCCTGGTGGTTGCTGAGCTCAACGCGCCACTCCGGTAGTCGATTCCCATGATTGGCGCCTGGTTTGCCACAGCGGTGTTGGTGCTGGCTGATCCGGCGCCGCCGCCGCCCTTGCTGTCTACGACCGCTCTGCTTGAGGAGCTGAAGCAGAGCCCTGAGGGATCGGCAAGGTTGCCGATTCACCACCGCCTGCTGGGCCATTACTGGCGTGATGTGGCAAGTGATGGCGATCAGGCGTTGCCGGAGGTGGAGCTGCTCGAGCCTGGAGCGCGTTTTTCGGCTTGCGGTAAGGCACCAGCGAGCAATGCCTACTGCCCTGACTCAGCCCAAATCGGCATTGATGCCCGCGGTTTGCTCTCGCGCTTGCGGCTGCAATCCTCGCCCAGCGTTGAGCTCACGGCGCTCACCGTGCTCGCCCATGAATGGGGCCATCACGTCAACCAAGCGATTGATCAAGGACCCTTCAAGGGCCGTGAAGAGGATGCGGCTGACTGGCGCGCAGGCCGTTATCTCGGCTGGTTGATGGCCAACAACGTTTTGAGCGTTGAGCAGTTCACCGAAGCCGCCAACATCCTGTTTCGCATTGGCGACTACCACCAGCTCTCGCCCCACGGCTACCCCTTAACGCGCTACCGGGCCTTCACCAACGGCGTGAATGGAGAAATCGACCCTGGCTCGCAATTCGGCAGCTGGACGATGGACACGCCGGAGACGTTTTCTGAAATTGTCGACTTCAACCCGCAGGAACCCTGGGTTGATGCGGTGATCAAGGTCTACCGCTTTGAGGTGGAGCGCGGCGGTCAGATTGCCGGCAACTTGTTCAGCGCTGCATTGGGCGTGTTGAACTGCGGTTTTGGTGGCTCTTCCAGGGCCTGCGCTGGTGCTTTGGCACGCCAAGGTCAAGCCAAGCCCGATGGTTGGTTTCGGCTGCGCAAGCTCCAGCTCAATTGCTACAACGGCGTCTTCGACATTCTTGGTGACGGCATCAAGAGGCAGCGGATCTCAGCGGATCGCAAAGGGCAGGCTCAGCGGATTGCCCAACGGCTCTGTTCAGCTGGCCAGTAGTGGCTGCTGATTGGCATCGATGATCTGCTGCCGCCGGCGGCAGATGGGTTCAACAATTCCCTTCATGGTGCGTGGATTCCGCACGGTGCCCACCGCGTATTGCTCAGATCCCTCGATCAGCCACAGCGGTTGTTCAAAGCTGATTTGGCGGCGACTGAGCTCGTCTTCCACCCCCAGCATGCGGATCGCTTGGCTGTTGTTATCGAGATCGATGATCAGCGGTGAACCCTGCGGTAGGGCGATCAGGGTGAACAGCGGCCGCCGCGTTTCCTCTTCGGTGTCGCAGGTGATCCCCACTTCAGCGAGGGTGTATTCGACGGCATAGCCCTGGAGATCGGGCGGCCGATCGGTGCGATCACTGAGGTCACCCCAGCCGGCGGTGAGTTCAAAGACTGAGCCCCCGGTGCTGGTGGGCAGCAAGGAACTGGGAACAATGCAGCTGGAGCGTTTGAGCTTCATCAATTCATCGCCGCGCCGCTTGATTTCGAGTCCTTCGGCGTATTGCTCGGTGAGGCCATTGATTTGGCAGTTGGGCTGCTCAAACGACAGCCGTGGCGCCCAGTAGCGCCAGTTTTCATAGAGCTGCCGATTTTTGGCAGTGGTGGCCAATGCTGCGCGCAGCTGGTCTTCGCTCTCTGTTGGCTGCTGGCTCTGTTGCCACGGTGGATTGCCCCAGCTGCAACCAGCCAAGCCAGCGGCTAACGCCAGGGCTGCCCATTGGCTGCTGCGCACGGTTCATCCACGAGTGAGGCCCAGCCTGCCAGAAGTTTTGCGTGGCGTTCACAGATGATGGACGTTGCGGAACGAGCAGCAGAGGGGCACCGATGCCGATAGAGCTGGGAGTGGTGTTGATCGGCTTGAGTATTGGTACAGCCCTGGCCATCGGTGCTGTGGTTTGGTTTGAGCGCTGGAAACGCCGCAACGACTAATCAGGTCTTGCTGCTGCTCAATGTCCAGCGGTCCATGATCTCTTTGACGAAGACCTCCTGCAGGAGCACCTGCAGCACTACCACCAACGGCAGCGCCAGCAACACACCGGGTATGCCGAGCAAGGCCCCAAGGCTCAGCTGCGCCATTAAGGCGACAGTGGGCAGAAGGTTGACCGTGCGCGACAGCAACAGGGGCGTGAGCAAAAACGCCTCGCCGTTTTGAAGAATCAATCGCAGCACGATCACCTTCAAGCTCAGCTCCGGTGAGACCACCAGCGCCAGGGCGGTGGGCAGCAGCGTCGCCACCGTTGGACCGATGGTGGGAACGAAGGTGAGCAGGCCGCAGACCAGACCGCTCAGCAACGCCAGGGGAACCTGCAACCAGGCCAGTCCCGCCCAGGTGAGGAGAAACACGCTGACGGCGGAAATCGTCATGCCGGCCAGCCAACCGCCGAGGGCATCACGGCATTGCTGCAGCAGACGGCGACCTTGCGGGCGATAAAAGCGGGGTGTGGCTGCGATTAGCAAATTGATGTGATGTTGCGGATCAAGGCACAACAACAACGCCAGCAGCGCCATCAGCAACACCTGAATCGAGCTGTTGGCGGCTCCGCCAGCGAGGCCCAGCAATTGACTGCCGAGCGGTTGCAGGGCCGAAAGACCACCGGATGATTCCAGGCTGCTTCCAATCGGGCCCACGCCGCGGATCTCAGAGAGAAAGGCGCCCACCCGCTGCAAGAGCTGCGGCAGTAATTCATTGAGGGTGGCGACCTGTTGCACCAATTCCGGCAACAGCAAAAAGCCCAATTCCCAGCCCAGCAAGATCAGCAGGCCCACCACCACCACCAGGGCCTGCGGACGATGCAGTGGAGTGCGCCGCATTAACACTTGCACCGGCACATCGAGGGCCACTGCCAGTACCACAGCGCCAAAGAGCACCAACAGCACCCAGCGCAGTTCCCAGGCCAATAGCCCGAGCACCACCAGGGCCAAGGTGCCAAGAATCGCAGGCCAGCTGACCAGGTTTCGGCCTTCCATTAGCAGAACCTCCGCGGGCGCTTCCAGGTATCGAGCACATCGCGAACAAGCAGCTCTCTCACCACCACCTGCAGGCAGACCGCCAAGGGGAGCGCCAATAAGAGCCCTTTAAAGCCAAAAATCACCGTGAAGATCAGCTGCGCCGCCAAGGTGAGCCCGGGGAGCAATTTCACCTGGTGGTGCATCACCGACGGCGTGATTACGTAGCTCTCGAAGTTTTGGATCACCACATAGAGCGCCAAGACCGCCAGCGACATCCAGGGGTTGTCCAGCAGGGCCACGGCCATGGGGAACACCACACTCAAGGTGGGCCCCACGTTGGGGATCACATTGAGCATTCCTGCCAACAGGGCATTGGCGGTGGTCAGCTTGACCCCCAGCAGGCTGAGGCCCACAAAGGCCATCAGGCCAACAGCAACTGAGCTAATCAGTACACCCACCATCCAACTGCTGAGTGCTTGCCCGCAGCGATCGAGCACACCAGCAATTCGCCGGCGCAAGTAGGAGGGCGCCATCAAGACAGCGACTTGGCGATAGTCATCTGGCTGAACACTCAGCATCAGAGCAACGGCCACCACAAACACAAGCTGAACCAGGCCAATGCCGAAATTTCCGGCCAGCTGCAACACACGGCTGAAGCTGTTGGCCAGATTCCACTTATCTGGATTGGTGATATTGCTCTGGATCGCCGAGCTCAGATCACCACCAATGAGTTGTTGCAGTGCCTGAGCGGCGCGCGGCAATTGCTCGATCAGCTCACGGAACTGGGCGCTGAAGGGGGGCACCAACGCCACCACCACCACGATCACCAGCAGCAGCACCAGCAGCAGCGAGAGCAGCAGTGAGGGCCAGCGCCGCCAACCCAGCCGCCTTTTAACAGCGCGCACCAAGGTGCAGAAAGCTACGGCCAGAACAACCGAGCCAAACAGGTCAATCAGGACAGAGCGCAGATCCCAGAGCAGAACCACTGCAGCGATCAGCGCTGCAAACCCAACCCAGCGACCAAAGGTGGTTTGGCCGTCAGCTTTGGCTGAATCCAAGGTCGTGGCTGGCTGCGTAGCGCTCAGCAAAGCGCATGAAACGCTCGAAGTCAGCCTCGCTCTTCCAGGTGTAGGTGGCCTCTAAAGCAAAGGCGACGCCGTTCACAAAGCGCGCGTTGACATCGCGGCTGGTCAGTTCGCCCTCTTCATCGACCATGAACATGCCGGTGATGTCGCCCATGGTTTCCGGGGCCAAGGCCGCAGGCTCCTCAAACACAAACTTGGCTTGGCCGGTCATCCCATCGCGCGAGCGGGTCAGCTTGATGTCGGGGATGACGGGCTCGTCGACACCACGGAAAAACTGAATGGCTGCGCCCATCGCTGACTGCCCGAAAGACGCAGAGCTTACGCAGATTTCAGTTGCAAAAGCTGGTGTGCCACGGCAGCCGCACTTAAGCCCTCCACCGGCAACGTTGTGATGGGGGTCGAGCGCCGATTGAGTTCATAGCTGTAGCAACGGTCGTAGTAGTCAAGAATCACCGCGCAGGCGCTGCCCAGATCTCCCGCTCGGATGCTGCCAGTGGCCTCTTGGGTGCGTTGTGGACCAAGCCGCCGTTCCAAGCGCTGGGTCGCTTCAAGCAATCCTGCATGGGCTTCAGCTCCGTAGAGGGCCACCAGCGCATCAATCCGCTCCTGTTGCGGCCGTTGCAACACCACCACAGGAGCCTGTTGCATTTGCTTCCAGAGCCCATTGGGCAGGCGGCAACGGCCAATTTGAACGCTTTCCGCTTCAAGCCACAGTGGCGCTTGGCCCTCTTGGGCCACCAGCGCTTGGGCGAGCTTGTTTTCAAACATCTCCGTGCTGGGTTGCTCGGGTTGCCCCAGTCCCCCAAAGCTGCTGCCGCGGTGGTGGGCCAGCCCTTCGAGATCCACCATGGCTCCGCCTTGCTGGGCCAGGGCATGCAACACATCGGTTTTGCCGCAGCCGGTGCCACCCCCAAGCAGTTGAATTGGCCAAGGCCGCTCGAATTGGCCAAGCACCCAGCGGCGAAAGCTCTTGTAGCCGCCCTCGAGCACCACCACCTCTAGATCCAAGGTGGAGGCCAGCCAGGCGACGCTGCCGCTGCGCATGCCGCCGCGCCAGCAGTAGATGCGCAGGCCGCCAGGTTCTTGCTGGGCGATCTGCTGCAGCTGCTGGCCCATGGCAGCAAGCTTCGGGCCGACAAGTTCCAATCCCCGTTGGATGGCCTGCTGACGGCCTTGCTGCTTGTAGAGGGTGCCCACCTCAGCGCGCCCCTCGTCATCGAACAAGGGCAGATTCACAGCACCAGGCCAGTGCGCTTTGGCGAACTCACTGGGGCTCCGCACATCCACCAGAGCGCCGGGTGCCCGCATAAATGTGTGAATCGCAAGCCGTTGATTCACGGCTGCACTGCGATACTGGCCACTGGCCCAATCCGCCATGTTGTCTGGTTCATCCTCATCTGCTGCTTCCCGAGGATCGGAGCAGGCCGTTGTTGAACCGGCCGCACTCTTGGAAGAGTTCCTCAAAGGCAATAACCGCCAGCGTCAACGACTCTGGAAAACCTTGGCATCCAAGAGCCATGAGCTTGTTGATGCCATTTGGATTCTGTTGGATCAGCAAACCAGGGATGTTGATGACTGGGCGATTGGCAGTCTGTTGCGCCTATTGGCCGCTGATCCCGATCAGCTCGCCAAGCTGCAAACCACCTACCCCAAAGGTTGGCTGGTGCCTCCAGGCGTGGAAGCCGAGCGCTGCATAGAGCTGCAGTGGTGCCTGATGCAGGGAGAGCTGGAGGAGGCTGATCGCCTGACCACAGCCCAGTTGCGCTCCTTGGCCGGGCCAGCGGCCGAAGAGCGCGGATACGTGTATTTCAGTGAAGTGCCTGGCATGCCCATTGCTGAGCTTGCCCACCTCGATGCGCTGTGGTGGTTCTACAGCGGTGGCCGCTACGGGTTCCGTGTTCAACGCCAGAAGATTGAGCGCCTGCGTTGGCGCTGGGAGCAACTGTGGCCTCAAATTGGCTGGAAGAACGAAGGATCCTGGACCCGTTACCCCGGTGCCTTCACCTGGAGCCATGAGGCCCCAGAGGGTCACATGCCCCTGGTGAATCAATTGCGTGGGGTGCGCCTGATGGATGCCTATTTGCGCCATCCAGCCATCGACCAAGCCCTCGAGGCTCCATAAGATCAGAACTCGGGTACCAGGCGGCAGGCACGTGCTCTTGAACCTGACAAAGCGTTGTCGCTGGTTTGAGTTCATCACCCCATCCACCTTGGCTTTGCAGCCATTGCTGGAGCTGCTGCTGCAGCCAGCGGCCCATGAGCATCGCGACGTGCTTCAGCTGGGCTTGCAGGAGGCGCTGGTCAACGCTGTGCGCCATGGCAACGGCAATGATCCCGCCAAGCTTGTGCGCATTCGCCGCATCCACAGTCCCCAGTGGTTGATTTGGCAGGTGCAGGACCAAGGCCCTGGGTTGCAGCCCGAGCAGCGTTTGGCCTCACTGCCGGATGAATTGGATGCCATCTCTGGTCGTGGGCTGTTTTTAATGCATCAATGCTTCGACGATGTGCGCTGGAGTCAGCGCGGCAATCGCGTGCAATTGGCCAAGCGGCGTTAAGACGAGCGGCTGCCGTGATCCGGGCAGCCGGGGTCGCGTTGCTCCCGCTTGATCCAACGCTGCGCACTCTCTAGCAAAGCCAGCACATCCCCATCGGCTTGAGAGCCATTGCGCAGCAACAACAACAACGCCGCTGAGAGCTGCTCAGCGGCGCGCCGGTGGCGGTCGCTTTTGAGGCGATGCCAATCCCGCTCTTTGATAGCGAGATGCCGCTGCAAGGTTTCGGCCAGCTGCACTTGGTCTTCGCTGAGCCCTTGCATGGAGAACTGGCAACAATGGGAATTCTCCCGCTTGGAAGCACGCCGTGCCCCGTCCGCTGCGCTGGATGCATCACCTCAGCCCAGTGCTGCAAATCAGCTTGTCCAAAGCAGACCGTCAACGCTCTGTGGCCGGGCGCCGTCAACAGCAACGTCAACGGCTTCTTTTGGAGCTGCTCAGCGCGGCTGAGCTTCCCATCACCGCTGACGATGGTCGGTTTTGGAGGGCACTGCGCTGGGGAGGCGCTGGAATGCTAGTGGGACAGGCCCTGCATCACTTCCTCCCGCGGTGAGATGGCGGGTTCCAGCTGCTGAGCGCTGCGGATCAAGTTGTCCTGCAGCGTCAGCTCTTCGCCGCGTTCCACATCGAGCACGGTGTTGAGCAGATGCATCGGGCCACGCTTCCAGGCATTGCGCAGCGAGCGCCGCAGCCTGTCTTCTTCGAGCACCAAACGATCGGCCGCTTCAGTGGGAGTTTCTCCTTGGGCGATCACAGCCCGCAGGCACACACCAAAGCCGTAGGCCTCAATCGTCGGTTGTCCCCCTTGCAGAACGGTCTGAAAGGTCCAACCTTCGAGCCATCGCACCCGGAATGGGTTAGTCATCAACGGCCCCTGTTACAGCCCCATTGGAGCTAAGAAACGGTCGATTTACAACTTTCTTCCGGTTTATGTTGCGATTTGAATATCTACTCAAGATAAGTTTTTATCAGCCAGATTTGCGAGCTGTCCAAACTCTCGTCATAAAATAAGAATTGGCTTCAATAACTTCAAAGCCACTGCGCTGCAGCCGTTCCGGAATGTTGTCAGCGATGTAATCACGGTAATAAGGCTCATGGAAAACGCGCCTGAAGTTCTCCATCACAGCGCCAAATGTGGGGCTGTCATCCAGCTGAATCGAATCTGCAAGCACCAACACGCCACCGGGCTCCAGCACGCGCCAAGCCTCATCGAGCACCTTTTGGCGGGCCTCGCCAGGGAGCTCATGGAACAGGAACACGCAGGTCACCGCCTGCATCACCCCGTTGGCAAAAGGAAGGTCCTCGCCATTGCCTTGGACCAGTTGCGGTAACTCGCCAGGAATCTCCGATAGCCAACGGTTGGCTTGACGCAGGTAGGAGGCGGAGAGATCCAGGCCAACCAACTGCGCTTTTGGTAATGCTCCCCGCAATTGGCGCAGGGTGCGGCCGGTGCCAGTGGCAATGTCGAGCACCCGAATGGGATCGGCGCGCCGGGCCCCCAGCTGATCGAGCAAAGGGCGGATCAGGCGCCGCCGCATCGCATCAGCGGTGCCATTGAACAGGATTTCCACCTGCAGGTCGTACAGCTCCGCTGAGCGATCGCTCAGGTAGCCATCGGTTTGGTGGTGGAAGTTTTGGAGGTAGTAGTCCGGGTAATCCTTGGTGTTGATCTCAAGCGGCAGATCGGTCACATCGCGCCGGGTGCGGCGCTGCCAGATGGAGGGCAGATCCAGCCAAACCAATGGGTAGCGAACAGCCCAATCGAGCCAGGGAGCGTCAAACAGCAATGAGGTGGGATAAAGCTCTTGCTGCGCTTCTTTCCAATCCAGCTCCAGCAGCTCGTCCATGCTGCTGCGCAATTCCCCCATCATTTCTGGGGGCACAGGCACGGTGCTGGCGCTGGCCTGAGGAGCCACCAGATCCATCAGGCGAGTGCTCACCTCTTTATGGGCCAAACCCAGCAGGCTTTTGCCCTGCTGCATGGTTTGGTACGCCAGCTTGGTGACGGGGTCGCTCATGGCCCTTTTTGGGGATCACCCATTTCAACCGATCCAGACTAAAAACGTGGCCTGGACACAAAAAAAGGGGGCCCTTGGGCCCCCCCCTTTGGATTCGACGTCGCCAGTGATCAGGCGTCGTAGTACATGGTGAACTCGTGTGGATGGGGGCGCTGACGCAGTTGCTGGACTTCCTCGTACTTGAGGTCAATCCAGTTTTCGATGAAGTCTTCGGTGAAGACGCCACCGGCCAGCAGGTAGTCCTTATCGGCATCGAGAGCCTGAAGGGCCCCATTGAGGGATGAGGGCACTGTGGAGATCTTGGCTAGCTGCTCGGCGGGCAGTTCGAAAAGGTCAACGTCAGTGCCGTCGCCGGGATCGATCTGATTCTTGATGCCGTCGAGGCCAGCCATGAGCATGGCGCTGAAGGCCAGATAGGGGTTGGCCAGGGCATCGCCGGAGCGGAACTCCAGGCGCTTGGCTTTCGGGCTGGGGCCGGTCAGCGGGATCCGCACGGCAGCGGAGCGGTTGCCCTGGGAATACACAAGGTTCACCGGCGCTTCAAAACCAGGCACCAGGCGCTTGTAGCTGTTGGTGGTGGGGTTGGTGAAGGCCAAGAAGCTGGGGGCGTGCTTCAGCAAGCCGCCGATGTACCAGCGGGCGGTTTGCGACAAGTTGGCATAGGTGCCTTCGCCGAAGAACAGGGGCTGTCCGCCCTTCCAAAGGCTCTGGTGCACGTGCATGCCGCTGCCGTTATCGGCAAAGACAGGCTTCGGCATGAACGTGGCGGTGCGGCCGTATTTACGGGCCACGTTGCGCACGACGTACTTGTAAATCATCACGTTGTCCGCCGCGCTGATCAAATCGGCGAACTTCATGCCCAGCTCGTGTTGGGCGGTGGCCACCTCGTGGTGGTGCTTCTCGATGGGGATCCCCAGGTTGGCCATGGTGAGCAGCATTTCGCTGCGCATGTCCTGCAGGGTGTCGTTGGGGGCGACGGGGAAGTAACCCTCTTTCAGCTGGATCTTGTAGGCCAGGTTGCCGCCTTCTTCTTGGCGGGCGGTGTTCCAGGGGGCCTCAACGGAATCGCAGCTGTAGAAGCTGCTGCCATTGCCGGAGTTGAAGCGGACGTCATCAAAGATGAAAAATTCCGGTTCAGGGCCAAAGAAGGCTGTGTCCGCTAGGCCTGTGCTGGCCAGGTGATTGATGGCCTTTTGGGCGAGGGCACGGGGGCAGCGCTCATAGGGCTGGCCGCTGCGGGGCTCCTGAATCGAGCAGATCAGGCTGAGAGTTTTTTCGCCATAAAACGGATCCACCCAGGCGGTGCTGGCATCGGGCACCATCGCCATGTCGGATTCGTTAATGGCTTTCCAACCGCGGATGGAGGAGCCGTCAAAGGCCAGGCCTTCGGTAAAGGATTCCTCTTCAACCAGGTCCTTGTGCACCGTCAGGTGCTGCCACTTGCCATGGACGTCGGCAAATTTCAGATCAATGAGTTCGATTCCTTCGTCCTTGATCTGGCGAAGGATGTCCTGCGGTGTCTTGGCCATGGACGACGTAGTGGACGAAGAGCAGAAAGCTGAACGTACGGAGCACCTTGGACCCCCTGTGTATCAGCTGATACAAAAAAAATGGACCTTCCGTTCAGGTGACGGTTTCTGTCAAATCGTGGGAATCCAATTGGGAACTGGCTTTGTGCTGGTTCAGAAGTGCTAGTTTCCGGCCACTACCCAGGGATGCATGCAGGACGCAGTCACCGGTCTGATCGGTCGCTACGACCAGCAGGGTCGCTATCTCGATCGCCCGGCGATTGAGCAGATCGATGCCTATTTCGCGGAGGCTGACCTTCGCTTGGCGGCTGTTGCGTTGATCAATCGCGAGGCGGCAGAGATTGTTCGCGAGGCCAGCCAGCGCCTGTGGCTTGCCGATCCTGAATTGCTGTTGCCTGGTGGCAACGCCTACACGACCCGTCGTTTGGCGGCCTGCTTGCGCGACCTCGACTATTTCTTGCGTTACGCCTCCTACGCCTTGGTCGCGGCCGATTGGAAAATGCTGGATGAGCGGGTCTTGAACGGACTCAACGACACCTACAAGAGCCTTGGTGTTCCAACAGGGCCCACGGCACGGGGCATCCTGCTGCTCTCAGAGGTGGTTCAAGAAATGCTCTCGGCTGAGGGCGTGCAATCGGCCGCTGTGGTTCGTGCTCCTTTTGAGCACATGGCCAAGGCCTTGGCGGAAACGAACATCAGCGGCCGCTGATTCCGATTCCACGAACTTCTAACCTCTCCACATCAAGCCTTTTCTCGTCACGTGACCGTCTCGTCGCTTTCTTCCGCAGCACTGTCCGTGAACGAGGCCCATCGTCTGCGCCTGGATCCGATCGCAACGCCTGATCGCTTGCTGCTCGGTCCTGGTCCTTCCAATGCCGATCCGCGGGTTCTGCAAGCGATCGCCAGGCCGCCGCTCAGTCACCTCGATCCGCTCTATCTCGAGCTGATGAATGAGGTCCAGGAGATGTTGCGCTACGCCTGGCAAACCGACAACCGTTTCACCATTCCCGTGAGTGGAACGGGCAGTGCGGCTATGGAGGCCACCATCGCCAACACCGTGGAACCCGGTGAAACGGTGGTTGTTGGCGTGATCGGCTATTTCGGTAAGCGCTTGGTCGACATGTGCGGCCGTTACGGGGCCAAGGTCGTTGAGGTATCGGCTCCTTGGGGTGAAGCCCTCAGCCTCGACACCCTTACCCAAGCGGTGGAGCAGCACAAGCCTGCGGTGCTCGCCTTGGTCCACGCTGAAACCTCCACCGGCGTTCAGCAGCCCCTTGATGGCATCGGCGACCTCTGCCGCGCCCACGACTGCCTCTTGCTGCTCGACACCGTCACCTCCTTGGGCGGTGTTCCGCTGAAGCTCGATGAGGCCAAGGTTGATTTGGCCTATAGCTGCAGCCAAAAGGGTCTGAGCTGCCCTCCAGGACTGGGTCCTTTCACCATGGGACCCCGCGCGGAGGACAAGCTGGATCGCCGCAGCGGCAAGGTGCCCAACTGGTACCTCGATATGTCAGGTCTGAAGTCCTATTGGGGCAGCCAGCGCACCTATCACCACACGGCGCCGGTGAACATGAACTACGGCTTGCGCGAAGCGCTGCGCCTGCTGTGTGAGGAAGGTCTGGAGAATTCCTGGGCCCGCCACCGCCGCAACAGCGAGCAGCTGTGGGCCGGTTTAGAGAGCATGGGCCTTGAGCTGCACGTGCCCCTCTCCCACAGGCTTCCCACCCTCACCACCGTGAAGATCCCTAATGGGGTCGATGGCAAAGCCTTTGCCACCCATCTGCTGAATAAGCACGGCGTTGAGATCGGCAATGGCCTGGGTGATCTGGCTGGTCGCGTCTGGCGTGTTGGCCTGATGGGCACCAATTCCAAGCCGGAAAACGTTGAGCGCCTGCTCAATCTGTTGGATCTTGAGCTGCCTGCTTTCCGTCAGGGTTCCGCTGCTGCCTAAACCAGGCCTGCAATTGCTCACGGCAGGCCTCGGCGCGCACACCGCTGATCACCTCCATGTGGTGATGGGCTGATGCATCGGTGCTGAGGTTTAGGCAACCGCCCAGAGCCCCGCGCTTGGGATCCGATGCGCCATAGACCACCCGGCCCATGCGCGCCTGCACCAAGGCACCTGCACACATCGGGCAGGGCTCCAGGGTCACCAGCAGGGTGTGCTGATTGAAGCGCCAGTCATGGCGCAAGCTGCTGGCTTGGCTGAGAGCCACCAGTTCCGCATGCCCGAGGGGGTCTTGCGCACCCTCACGCCGGTTGCTGCCCCAGCCGATGGCCCGTCCTTTTGGATCGAGCACCACCGCCGCCACCGGCACTTCGCCCCGCTGACCGGCCTTGGCGGCCAGCCGCAGCAGGCGATCCATCCACCACTGATACAGGGTTTCCATCAGCAGTGAGAATGACCCATCAACGGACGCGCTGCTTGCAGGCCCTTTCCAGCCCATTTCCAGAGGGTCTCCCCCTGTTCCCTGGCCCTGGGGCGGTTGATTCCGAGCTGCAAGCGGTGTTGAAGCACAGCGCTGAGTTGCTGTGTCGTTGGTATGGAGACTCCCATCAGCATGGTCCTCGCCCCCATCTGAGTTTGGTGCCTGGGGCGGCTCCGCTTGAGCAAGGTCGTCCCCCGGAAGCCTTGCTGGATGATCTGCGCACGGTGATGGCGGGTGCCTTCCGCCCCAACCATCCCGGCGCCTTGGCGCACTTGGATCCGCCGCCGTTGGCCATCTCGGTGGTGGCTGATTTGGTGGCCTCAGGTCTCAATAACAATCTGCTCGCCGAGGAGCTCTCGCCCTCGCTCACCCGCTTGGAGCGGCAATTGTGCCGCTGGCTTGCCGATCGCCTTGGGCTCGGCTCCGCTGCCGGTGGTGTTCCAGCCAGTGGCGGCAGCCTCAGCAACCTGATGGCGTTGGTGTGTGCCCGAAAGCAAGCGGGCCTGCAAACCAGAACGGATGCAGTGGTGTTGGCCGGCGCTGCAGCCCATGTGTCGTTTCACAAGGCCCTCACGGTGATGGGTCTGCCGCCTGAGGCCCTGCACGCGTTGCCGCTTGATCAAGCCGGGCGGCTCAGCCCTGAGACGTTGCGGCAGGCGCTGCTGTTGGCCCAAGAGCAGGGTCGGCCTGTGCTGGCCGTGGTGGGTGTGGCTGGCAGCACCATCCAAGGGGCCATTGATCCGCTCGCGGAGCTTGGCGCGCTCTGCCGTGAATTCGGCGTGTGGTTTCACGTGGATGCCGCCATTGGCGGGGTTTGCGGCCTCAGTGATCAGCACCGTTGGCGGGTGGCTGGCTTGGAGCTGGCCGATTCGGTTTGCCTCAATCCCCAAAAGCTCCTGGGAATCAGCAAACCCTCTTCGGTGTTGTTGGTGCGCCGCAGCGAGATCCTGGCCGACACCTTCTCCACAGCGCTGCCCTACATGGAGGACACCGCCAGTCCCCAAGGCGGTGATCTGGGTTTGCAGGGCACCCGCGGCGCTGAGGTTTTGAAGCTCTGGCTCGGTTTGCAGCATCTGGGCCTCGAGGGCATTGATGCGGTGATTTCGGCTGCTCTCGAGCGCCGCCAGCGTTTGTTGCAGTTGCTGAATCCCCTGCCGCTGAGGCTGCTTCCTGGCGATCTGCACCTGCTGAGCTTCTGCCACGCCTCGCTCGCTAGCAAGGCGGCCATGGCCTGGCGTGATCGCGTCCACCAAGCCCTGCTCGAACAGCACCTGTGGCTGTCAAAACCCAACCTCAATGGCCAACCCTTGTTGAAGGCCGTGCTGGGCAATCCATTCACAGGCGAGAGCGAGTTGCAGCAGATTGCTGCGGTGCTCCAAGCCTCATGAGTGAGTCCCCCCCCCGTGGTCGCTGGGTCGCCATTGCGACCGGGGTCATCTCGGTGCTCTTGGCCTTGGCCTATTTGGCCCTGGTGATGGTCCTCGATCGTCAAGGTCCACTGCGTCCACCACCGCCTGAGGCCTTTGCGGCGGCAGGCGCCGTCCCCGGCGCAGCGGCTCCACCACCTTCGCCAGAGCCTGCTCCAGAAAACGGCTGAGGTCGAGGTCGCGTCGATCCAGGTCGTACTGGCGTCGTACCACCTCGCCGATGCCGCCATCACCCCAGGTTTGCTGCTGGCTGAAGTAAGTGATGAAGCTTTTGCCCGCCAGTCGTGTTAGCCAGGCGGCGGTGACCGCTTGAATCGCTTTGCCCGCAATCAAGGTTGGCAATTGGCTACTGAGTGCTGCCCCCAGCAGGCTGGCCCCCCCTTTGACAACGCCCAAGCTGGCCAAGGTGCGCCCTAGGGAGAGGGCCAATTGCTGCCCTTGCTCGCGGGTGATGCTGACGCCATAGACCTGGGCAATCTCCACCACCATCTGCGCGTTGACGGCGGCGGTCGCCAGAAGATCAACGCCGGGCAGGGGCGTGACGGCGATCACCCCAGCGCCGATCCAGCCGTAGCGCTCGACCACGGCCATCGCCTGCAAGCCCCGTTGACGATCCAGCAGGCCTTGGGAGGTTTCGGCCAGGCGGCTGCTCTGCAGGAGGATGTTGTCGGCCAGGAGCTCCTCTCCATCGGCGCGCAGAACTGCGGCCAGCCGGTGCAGCAACCGCTCAATCTCAGTCGGTGGTTGCCATGGGCGCTCGCCCGGTCTGGGCACGCTTTGTGGGGCGGCGCTGGCACTAACAACGTCTTGGGACTCCACCTGGCCTGTGCAGCGGCGGCGCAACAACTGCAGCAGCCGTTGCTCTTCGGTTTCACCGCGCAGGTCGCATTTGTTGAGCACCAGCAGGGTGCGTTTGCCCACCTCGGCGAGGCTGCGCAACACGCTGAATTCGCTGCTGCGTAGATCGCCATCCACCACAAACAGGATCAGATCGGCCAGTACAGCCTCCGATCGAGCATCCCGCTCCCGGTTGCTGCCCTGCTCACCGGCTTCGAGGATTCCTGGTGTATCACGCAATTGGATCGAGCGACCCAGGCCGGCCAAGCGCAGCCGGTAGCTGTTGGTGCTGGTGGTGGAGCCCATCGCTGCGCCCACCGAACCCACTTGGTCATTGAGTAGGGCACGAATCAGCGAGGTTTTGCCGCTGGAGCCGCTGCCAAAAACCACCACCCTGAAATCACCCCGCTCGAGGGATTCCTGCACCAGTTGACGTTGTTGTTGCAGGGCTTGACGTGCCACGTCATCGCTGAGTTGCGCCAGTTGCTGATCGATGGAGTCGAGATTGCGGCGGGCCGCTTCCTGGCGGTTGCTGGGTGGTGCGGGTTGGCCCGCTTGGGTTTGGCCTCGCTTCCTGCGGATCAATGGCTCCACCAGGGGCAACAAAGCCAGCACCAGGGCCCCCACCAACAACAACAGAATCGGCCCAACCAGCCATCCGGGAAGCCAATAGCTCAACTGCCAAATCAAGCTGTTGATCGCTTGCATGACGATCGACAGCACCACCACCACCACCAGCAGACCGCCGAGGATCAGCCATAGGCGTGTGCGTTTCATGGCCGGCCCTCCGCATCGGCAGTGCCCTGGCCTGCCGCGAGCATGATCTCTTTCCACAGACCAGCAGCGGCGGCGCTGGTTTTGCCTGTGGGGCTGTTGTCGTCATTGCCCAGCCAAACGCCCATCACCCAATGGCGCTTGGGTTCGTAGCCAATGAAGGTCAAATCGCGACCCTGATTGGTCGTTCCGGTTTTGCCGCCCTCCTGACCGCCTAGGGAAGCAGCACGCCCCGTGCCGGATTGGATCACCGATCGCAACAGTGATTGCATCACCAACGCCTGATCGGTGGGCAAGACCCGGCGGCTGCGTTGGCTGGCTAGAGAGCGCTGGGCGCAGTCGCTGGGATCCAGTGGACAGGTTTCGGTGTCAGTCAGTCGGCGAATCGTGCTCGGCGAGGTCCAGATGCCCCCATTAGCCACAGCGGCATAGGCCGCCGTGAGCTCCAGTAGCACCGTTTCCGATTGCCCCAATACCAAGCCCGGGACAGCGGCCATGGGAGTGGTGATGCCAAAGTCGCGCGCTTTGCGAACCACCGCATCCAGGCTGTAGCGGCGGGCCAGATGCAAGGCAGCACAGTTGTCGCTGGAGGCAAAAGTCTGCTGGAGGCTGCCGCTACCGCGGCAACCCTGGCTGTAACGCAGGCCTGCCCACTCGATGGGCGATGCCGAGACCGGTGTGGTTGGCCTGACGCCTCGATCGATGGCTACCAAATAAGGGAAAAGTTTGAACACGCTGCCGGGCTGCCGTTGGGCTTGGCTGGCGCGGTTGTATTGGCTGGTGCTGTAGTTGCGCCCTCCCACCAGGGTGAGGATTCCGCCGGTGCGGCTATCGAGCACCACAACGGCTCCTTCATTGATGCCGTTGGTGCTGTTGGCTTGCAGAAACCGCTGCAGGCTGACCTCAACCACCTCCTGCAGCGTTGGGTCGAGATGGGTTTCCACGATGAAGTTCCCCTCAGCGGCCACATCGCTGCCCATCAGCTTCTGGAGATCGCGCTCCACTTGATCGCTGTAGAAGGGAGATGGTCTGCGGGCGACACCGGTGCAGGCTTCAGGCGCCAGTTGAATCGGAGTTCGCCGGGCGATGCGTCCTTGATCAGCCGAGAGGCGGCCTTCGCGAACCATCTTGTTGAGCACCCCATTGCGTGCTGCCAGCGCAGCCTCTGGATAGCGGCAGGGGTCATGGCCATTGGGTGATGGCAGGAGCCCCACCAGGAGAGCCGCCTGCGGCAAGGTCAACGCACTGGCTGAGTGGTTGAAGTAGGCCTGCGCGGCATCTTCAAAACCCCACCCCACGCCGAGATACACCCGATTGAGGTAGCTCAACAGCAGCGTTTGCTTGCTGAAGCGCGCCTCCAATTGCAACGCCACCAGCAGTTCATTCCATTTGCGCTGCAGCGTGTCGCCCTCTCCCACCTCGTTGGGATAGAGGCTGCGGGCCAGCTGTTGGGTGAGGGTGCTGCCGCCCTCCAGCACTTGGCCGCCTGCGATGTTGACGTGCAAGGCACGGGTGATGCCAATTGGATCGACCCCTGGATGCCACCAGAAGCGGGTGTCTTCGCTGGAGAGCAACGCCTCCCTCAGCGATGGCGAGAAATCAGCAACACGCTCCTTTTCGCGGTGGTTCGTATCAAAGCCGCTATTGATCGGCGTGCCGCTGCGGTCATAGAGCACCAAGGGCCCGCGCACGGGAGCCAAACTGCCGCGCACCGGCACGCTGACGGCCCCGAAGCCAAGCACCATCAGACCAGCTCCGGCCAAGCTCAACAGACCTGAACTGAATGCCTTCCACCAGTGGAGCCGCTGACGGCGGGCGCTGGGGTCGAGGAATTCCAGCACCGGCAGTGATGGATCAGCCTCTGGCCCGAGGCGAATGCGGTCCCCATCGCGGAGGGCCAACAGCTGCACCGATCGGCCCTTCCAGCTCAAACCATTTGTGGAGCCTTGGTCCTTGAGCTGCCAGTGGCCATGACGGCGCTCAAGCAAGGCATGGCGCTTGCTGATGGCAGGGTGCTGGATCACGATTTCAGCGTCGGGATCGCGGCCGAGTCGATACACCTCCCCCAGCAGCTGGATCTCCCTACTGGGTTCACCGTTGATGTGAAGGCGAAGAAATGCGCTCATCGCTGGCGGATGGCTTCAATCAACAGACACAGCACGGCCAAGTTGATCGCAACGTCGGCCAAATTGAAGACGGGAAATGAGAACGGCACCAGCTCGAGGCCATCGATCACCGCCCCATAGCGCCAGCGATCGATGCCATTGCCCAAGCTTCCTGCCAACAGACATGCCGCAGCTGCGGCTTGCCAGCGGGACCACTGCCGCCCACGTCGGCCAATCCAGATCAACAGGCCAACACTGACGAGCAGGCTGATCCACCCCAGCCACAGTGCGCCATTGCGAAACAGGCTGAAGGCGGCGCCATCGTTCCAGACCAGTCTCAGGTTCAGCAGCCCAGGAATCCAGCGCTGGCTGACGCCAGGTGGCAGGTTTTGCAGCCACCACTGCTTGCTGAGCTGATCAAGCAGCACCAGCCCCGCAGCACTCAGCAGGATCCAGAAACGTTTGCCAGCCATGGCTTAGTGGTTGACCGCCAGCAGCGGCCGCAACAGACGGCTGATCACGGCCACCACCGTGCAGAGCAGGATCTGCCCCCCCAGGGGAAGCAGGCCATAACTGAGCAGGAGTTGGGGCAATGGTTCGGCCCAGCGGCCTGCCCAATCGCCCACCACCAGATTGAGGCCGCCGCAGAGCTGCACGGTCAACACCCCCAATAACGCAATCGCCATCAAGTGTTCGAGTTGATCGACGTCATCGCGTTGGGCCAGTCGGCCGCAGAGCCAGGCGGCTGGCAAGAAGCCAGCGATGTAGCCAAAGGCCGGCAGCTGCAGGTAACTCAAGCCCCCACCGCTGTGGAACACCATCAACACACCGCTGAGGCCGAGGGTGAGGTAGGCAATCGCAGCCATCAAGGCTGGGCGCGGGCCGCAGAGCAGGGCTGTCAGCAACAGAGCGGGAAGCTGCGCTGTAACGCCCAAATTGATGCTTTGCCATCCGCTGGTGTCACTCCACTGCAACCAAGCTGGCTGCAGCAGTCCCCCAGTGATCAGTAGCAGCAGGCCGGCCAGGGCACCACTCCAGTTCAACAGGGCCCGCACTGCTGCTCATGTGCTCTCTAGCTGTCATCCTGCAACACGTTCCCCAGTCCAACAACGGTGTCTGAGCCAGCTGCAAGCGCGTGCCCCGTTGGCGCCAGCGTGGTGTTGTCTGAACAACAGCCTTATCTGAAGACGGCCGATGCCATGCCGATGTTGCGGCCTGGTGATCTGGTGAGTGCCGGGGAAGAGGGGGAAGTGATTTCCCTGCTCCCCAAGGATCAGCGCGGCGTGCGCTTTCGCCGCGGCAGTTTTGTGGTGCCGCTCACTGCCCTGCAGGAGATAGGCAGCGACTGAGCCGCTGCTGCCAATGTTGCTCAACCCGGTGCAGGCTGGCTGCTGGGCCACTGCCACTGAGGCACGGCTGCTGAAGCCAACGTTGAGCCACCTGTTGCAACTGCATTGCGCTGATGGCTTCAAGCTGGTTCATGGCTTGGGCATGGAAGTCGCTGGGTAGGCCATAGGCCTGGCAAAAGGCCTGCCGTTCCGCCCGCTGGGCACCGGTTTGCCTGCCCATCGCTTCTTGACCGCGCAATTTGGCTTTGGCCAGCTCGAGTTGGCTTTCGGCAAGGGTTTCATCGAGTAGCCGTTGCCATTCATCCAGTAAGGCCTCAAGGGCACCACAGGCTTGATCGGCACTGGTGGAGAGATGCCAGATAAACGGTGAATCAGTCCGGCGCATGGCCAGCTCGGCGCCAACGTCGTAGACGAGCCCCAGCTCTTCGCGTAAGCGCAGAAACAGCCGGCAACTCATGCCTAAGCCGAGATGCACCTGAAGCAACCGCAAACCCAAGGCATCGGCGTGCTGAACGGGCAGGCTGCGGAAGCCCACCATCAGCACGGTTTGCTCGGTATCGAGGGGATCAGCGCTCCAGCTGCGATCGCCTTGAGGCAATGGATCAGGCGCTCCGGCGCTGTCATGGGTAAAGCGCTGCAAACGTTGCTCAAGGTCATCGGCCAAGGCTTGATCCTGGGCCGCGCTCACCACCAGAAACGCCTGACGATTGGCTAATCGCGGCCGTTGGGTGACGACGTCTTGACTGCCGAGTTGTTGCAGCGATGCGGTGGTGCCTAGGGGGTCATGGCCGTAGGGGCCATCGCCAAACATCAGCTGACGCAAACGATCTTGGGCGCGGCTGAAGGGGTCTTCCTCCAGGCGCTGCAGGGTTTGCAGGTTGAGGTCACGCTCGAGCTCGATTTGCTCGCCGCTGGCAGCGGGCTGCTCCACCATCTCAAGCAACTGCGGCAGCAGCACATGGCGATCGCTGCCTACCCCTTTCAGCATGATCTGCAGATGGTCATCGCCAGCTTCACAACGGAGGCTGGCCCCTTGGTTTTCAATCCACTCGGCAAAGGAGCGCGCATCGTGGTTGCCGCAGCCGCGGGTGAGCGACCCGGCTAGGAGCTGGTGCAGTCCTGCTTGGCCTGGTGGATCTGCCGCACTGCCAAGCGGCAACACCAAGCGGGCCGCCATCACATCGCCGAAGCCGGGCTCAAGCCAACGCAGCCTTGCGCTCATTTGGGCCTCACCAGCAGGGTGCAGGCCAAATCTGGATCGAGGGCGCCGGATAGCTGCTGAAGATCCTCCGCTTGCCATTGGTGCCAGCGCGACAGGGGATGTTCGAGGGGTTCCAAGCGGTTCATCAAGGTGGCTTGCCCCAAGTGCTGGGCCAGTGAGCCAATCCCTTCCATGGCAAAACGGTGCCCGTGGTCGAGCAAGCGTTGGGCACGCTTGAGCTCGGTGCTGCTGGGGGCTTGCTGCTGCAGCTGACGCAAGATCGCGCAGACCTCTTGATGCACCTCACCCAGCCGGTCGCTTGGACAGATCGCTTCGAGGATCACCAAGCTGCCCTGCTCCAAGGCATGCACATCCATATCGATGGATTCAACGAGTTGCTTCTCTTCTCGCAGGCAGCGCACCAGGCGGCTGCTCCGCCCCTCAGCCAGGACGGTGGTGAGCAGATCGGTGCCGCTCAAGGCCATCAATTCCTTCGCCGCCGGTGCCGCCCACAGCATCAGCAGCCGGGCTGACTCGAGCCGAGGCAGCTCCAGTGAATGCAGGCCAGGTTGAACCTGTAGCCCCGGCTGCTGTGGTTCCACCCCGCCACTGCCTGGAAGCTCGGCAAACGGGCTGGCCTCAAGCAGCTGCTGAACATGGCCGAGGTCAAAACAACCACTGAGGCTCACAGCGCAGGATTGCGCGCAGTAGTGACGCTGTTGAAAGGCCAGCATCTGATCTGGTGTTTGCTGCAGCAATTGCTCGCGAATTCCCAGGATTGGCCGGCCATAGGCGTGCTCACCGCAAGCCAAAGCCAGGAGCTGTTGGAAGGCTTGCTCTTCGGGTTGATCTTCACTTTGGGCTAATTCCTCGAGCACCACCTGGCGTTCGAGCACAAAGTCCTCGGCCTTGATTTGAGGCTGCAACACCAGTTGCGGCAATAACTCACAGGCCAAGGGCAATGCCTCTTTCGGCATCAGCACGTGGTAGTGCACGTCATCAAAGCCGGTGGCGGCATTGCTGATTCCACCGGTGGCTTCCACTTGCCAATCAAAGGCTCCGGCTGGGAGTAGTTCATTGCCTTTGAACACCATGTGTTCCAGGAAATGGGCCATGCCGTGCTCCTGGTGCTGTTCAACGGCACTGCCAGCTCGGCACCAGAACTGAAGACAGGCCACGGGCGAATCGAGCACCGGCAGCAGGGTCAACGGCAGACCGTTGCTGAGCGAGGTGGTGTGTGGGGTGCTGTAGCCAAGCCCTGCGGGCTGATCCAACGCATGAAGGCAGCGGATCTACTCACTATGGCGATCCCGCCTTGGGTCTGCGCCATCTAGGGTGTTGGGCTGCTCCGTTGGCCGCCTGCTTGCGCGCTTTTCATCCCCTGATCCCGGTCATCGCCTCGGGCCTCAGGGGAGCCTGGCAGGAGCTGGTGGAACTGCAGACCTTGGCCTTGCCAGCAGGCTTGGCGGAGATCCGTGGTGAGCTCGAAGGCGATGCCATGGCCATCGATAACCAGCTGATGTGTTGCCCTGGGCTGCGCAAGATGCACCTGGAAACGGCCCAGGTGGGAGCTCGGTTGGACATCCTCCATTGCGTTCTGTTTCCTGACCCTCGCTACAACCTGCCGTTGTTTGGCGCTGATGTGGTGGCTGGTCCTGCTGGGGTGTCAGCGGCAATTGTTGATCTCTCTCCCACTGGGGAGTGCTTGCAGCCTGATCTGATTGAGGCGTTGGAGGCCTTGCCACAGCGTCCCTACAGCGAGCGCCGGGAGGTGCCCGCTTGGGGCTCGATCTTCTCGAAACAGGTCTTGTTCGCCCGTCTCACCACTGCCGAAGAAGAGCGTTGGTTTGAGGGTGATCTGCTGGCCTTTCACCGCATTTTTTTGCAGGCGGTGAGAGCAGCAACGCCAGAACCAGCCAGCAGTGATGCTGTGCAACAGCGCTGGAAGAAACAGCAGCATTACTGCGCTCAACAACGCCGCAACGACAAGACCAGGCGCGTTCTCGAAGTGGCCTTCGATCCACAGTGGGCAGATAACTACATCCAGAATCTGCTCTTCGACGACCCACCAGCCCCCTGCGATCCGTGACCTTGGTGCCTCCCATCAGCGGTCGTCGTGGCTTGGTGCTCCTTTCGGCGCTGTTGGGAACCGTCGCTGTTGTGGCGGTGTGGAGCTGGCGCTCGCGCCCACAGCCCGAGCCGATGGCCGCTCCAGTCAGCGCTCAGTCGCCCCAACCCCGTGGTGTCTCTGCCCTTGGCCGGTTGAATCCAGCTGGCAATGTGCGCCGGCTGGATGCCCCCTCCGGTGCGATGGGGGCATCGCCGCGGGTTGAAACCTTGCTGGTGGAGGAGGGTGATCGCGTCGAGGCGGGCCAGGTTCTGGCTCAATTCGACACCTACCCCGACCAGCTGGCTGACTTCGAGGTGGCCAAAGCCACGATCGATACTTTGGAGCAGCGACAAAAGCTTCTGCAGGAGGAGGTTCTTCGTTATCAGAACCTGCTTTCAAGTGGTGCCATCTCGGCGGAAATTCTCGATATACGTCGTTTGAAATTGCTCAGCCTCGAGCAAGAGCTGCGCAAGGCCAAAGCTCAGCTGCAGCGTCAGCGCATCAAGTTGCCCGATGGTGAGCTGGTGGCCCCCTTCAGTGGAACGGTGCTCGAAATCTTTGCTCGCCCGGGTGAGCGCCCTAGCTCTGATGGCGTGCTGTCCATCGGCCGCAGCGATCAGATGGAAGCGGTCTTGGAGGTCTATGAGAGCGATATTGGCCGGGTGCGTGTTGGCCAGCGCGTGCTCTTGCAGAGCGAAAACGGTGGCTTCGATGGCGAGCTTCAAGGCCGCGTGCGTCGCATTGACCCGCTGGTTCAGCAGCGTGATGTGCTCAGCACCGATCCCACAGCTGATACCGATGCCCGCGTGGTGGAGGTGCACGTCACCCTTGATCCGGCGGATGCGCGGCGCGTGCGTCAGCTCACTGGTCTGAAGCTGATTGGCCGGCTGCAGCCATGATTCGAGCGCTGTGGCGCCGACGCGGCGTTCCCTTGGCTTGGTTGCTGCTGAGTCGTCAACCAGTGCGGCTGCTGATTGCTCTGGCCGGCATCAGCTTCGCCGGGATCTTGATGTTCATGCAGCTGGGCTTTCGTGATGGTCTGTTCGACGCCAGCGTCACGATTCATCGGCTGTTTGATGCCGACCTGGTGTTGATGAGCCCGCGCTCGATGAGCTCCATCAGCATGGCCGGTTTTCCTGAGCGGCGGCTGATCCAAACCATGGCGGAGCCGGAGGTTGAGAGCGTCAGCCCGGTGCACTGGAATTTTGTGTTGTGGCGCAATCCCGAGACCCGCTCAACCCGCTCCCTTTTGGCCCTGGGGTTTGAGCCGGATGACGCCCTGTTTGTCGATTCGATGGTGGCTGATCAATCGGCCAGCCTGCGCCAGAAGGGCCGCGTCTTGTTTGATTCGCGCTCAAGGCCTGAATTCGGCCCTGTGGCTGAGCGCTTCAATGCCGGCCAAGTGGTGGAAAGTGAGGTGGCGGGCCAGCGGGTGCGGGTCTCGGGTCTGGTGGAGTTGGGCCCCTCGTTTGGTGCTGACGGCAACCTGATCACCAGCCGTGAAACCTTCCGCTCGCTGCTGCCCTCCACCGCTCGCGGCAGCATTGAGCTTGGTTTGATTCGCCTGCACGATGGTACTGATCCAGACGCCGTTGCTGAACGACTTCGCGCTTGGCTTCCCAATGACGTGACCGTCTTCAGCAAGAAGGCGTTCATTGAGTTCGAAAAGAACTATTGGCGCAGCAGCACAGCCATTGGATTCATCTTCAGCCTCGGAGCTGCCATGGGCTTTGTGGTGGGTTGTGTGATCGTTTATCAGATCCTCTACGGCGATGTGAGTGACCATCTGCCGGAGTACGCCACCTTGATGGCGATGGGATATCCCCTGCGGGATCTGCTTGCTGTGGTGGTCCGTGAAGGCTTGATGTTGGCCTTGGTGGGGTATGTGCCGGCCTATGCGGCAGGCGAGGGGTTGTATGCCCTGATTCGTGGCTCCACCCAGTTGCCGGTTGGCATGTCTCTGCAACGGGCTGTGCTGGTGTTCAGCATGATTTTGGTGATGTGTTTGGGCTCGGCCCTGGTGGCCATGCGCAAACTGGCGGACGCTGATCCCGCTGAGATCTTCTAATGGCTCTAATGGCGGATCCAGCTCCCATCGTTGCCACCAACGTCAGCCACAGCTACGGCACCGGTTCGATGCGCCGTGAGGTTTTGCAGGACATCAACTTCCGGGTGGATCCCGGGGAGGTGGTGCTGCTCACGGGACCTTCTGGCTGCGGCAAAACAACCCTGCTCACCCTGGTGGGAGCGCTGCGCAGCTTGCAACACGGTCAGCTGCAAGTGCTGGGGGTGCCCTTGGCCCAGGCTGGCCGTGGCGAGCGGCGCCGGCTGCGGCAACGCATCGGCATGATCTTTCAAGGGCACAACCTCTTGCGCTGCCTTACCGCTGAGCAAAACGTGCAGATGGGAGCCGATCTTCTGCCGGGCCTCAGTTACGGCCAAAGGCGCGGTCAAGCCCGCGAATGGCTCCGCGCTGTGGGCTTGGGGGATCAACTCAGCAAGGTGCCCCATGATCTGTCGGGCGGACAAAAGCAACGTGTGGCCATCGCCCGGGCCTTGGCGGCCCGCCCCCGCTTGCTACTGGCTGACGAGCCCACCGCAGCCCTCGATGGCCGCACCGGCCGTGAAATTGTGGAGCTCTTGCAACGGCTAGCCCGTGAGCAGGGTTGCGGTGTGCTGATGGTGACCCATGATCCACGGATTCTTGATCTGGCTGATCGCCTGCTGGCCATGGAAGACGGCCGCTTGATTGAGAACAGGGTGGCTTCGATGCCTGCCGGGTAAGGTGAGAGGAGATTTTCCAGGCTTGATCGATTTATGGCCAAGCGCCGCAACCTGAAACGCGAGAAGCAAGAACGCAACCGCGCCTACGCCCGTAAGTTCAAAAAGCGCAAGCTGCGTGGCGATGGTCGCGGCGAAGGTGCTGGTAACGGCGTGACTGGCACGGCCAACAATGGCGGCGCTGCCGACTGATTAGTTCGCTGAGCTAACCCAAATTCATCACCAACCCTGATCAGCTTTTGGTTGATCAGGGCTTTTTATTGCTTTGCGGCCCATGCCCGCTGAACGCATCAGCGATCATGGGAGCACCTTGGATCCAGCTGTGCTCGTCAGCGTTGTTATTCCCACCTACAACCGCCTGCCGATCCTGCAGCAGTGCCTAAGGGCCCTAGAAGCCCAGCAGCCCCTGGATCCCGGTGATTCGTTTGAGGTGGTCTTGGTGGATGACGGCTCCACCGACGGCACCGTCGAGTGGATTGAACGGGAGGCAGCAGCACTGCCCCATGTCCGCTTGATCTGCCAGGAACATGGCGGCCCCGCCATCGGCCGCAACCTTGGCGTTGATCACGCCAAAGGCGAGGTGATCATTTTTATCGATAGTGATTTGGTGGTGGTGCCGGAGTTTTTGCGGCATCACGTGCATTCGCTGCGCCAAGCCTGGCAGCGGGATGGCAATCGCCTTTGCTTCACCTATGGGGCGGTGATCAATACCCACAACTTCGAATCCCCCGAGAGCGAACCCCACAAACTCAGTGATCTGTCGTGGGCGTACTTCGCCACGGGCAATGTGGCCATCGATAAGACGGTGCTTCAGGAATCAGGGTTATTTGATCCCTCCTTCCAGCTCTATGGCTGGGAAGACCTGGAACTCGGCGAGCGCCTTCGCCGCATGGGCGTGCGGTTGGTGCGCTGCCCTGCGGCCGCCGGCTACCACTGGCACCCTCCGCTCAACTTGGAGCAGGTTCCCGAGCTGGTTCGCAAAGAGCGGGAGCGGGCCAAGATGGGGCTGGTGTTTTACCGGAAGCACCCCACCCGGCGGGTGCGTTTCATCATTCAATTCACCATCTGGCACCGGCTGCTTTGGGAGCTGCTCACCTTGGGTGGCTTGCTCAATGAGCGCAGCTTGCGGCCCTTGCTGGCCTGGTTAATCCGCCGCGGTCACCCGGGCGTGGCGATGGAGCTGCTGCGCTTGCCGCTCAATCGCATCAGTGTGGTGGCCATGCAGCGCGAAGCGCAGGCCGCTGGAATCGCCTGAACCCAGGCCAGGACACGGCCTGATAGGTTGGGACGTCCCTTCAAAACCGCACACCCGCACGTTTCGGGTGAGGACATTGGCCGATTTGGGCCGTCCTCCCTGGCGGGTGGTGGCCAACCCGAAACCCCAACAACATGGCAGTTGTCACGCTCTCCGAAATGATGGAGGCCGGTGCCCACTTTGGGCACCAAACCCGCCGCTGGAATCCGAAGATGCAGCGGTACATCCACTGCGCTCGCAACGGCGTCCACATCATCGATTTGGTGCAGACCGCCGTCTGCATGAACAACGCCTACAAGTGGGTGCGCAGTGCTGCTCGCAGCGGCAAGCGCTTCCTCTTTGTCGGCACCAAAAAGCAAGCCGCTGAGGTGGTGGCCCTGGAGGCCAGCCGTTGCGGCGCCAGCTATGTGAACCAGCGCTGGTTGGGCGGCATGCTCACCAACTGGAGCACCATGCGCGCCCGCATCGAGCGTCTCAAGGACCTCGAGCGCATGGAGAGCTCCGGTGCGATTGCGATGCGTCCCAAGAAGGAGGCCTCGGTTCTGCGTCGCGAGCTGGATCGTCTGCAGAAGTATCTGGGCGGTCTGAAGAACATGCGCCGCCTGCCCGATGTGGTGGTGCTGATCGACCAGAAGCGCGAATACAACGCTGTTCTGGAATGTCAGAAGCTCGACATCCCTGTGGTGTCGATGCTGGATACCAACTGCGATCCCGACCTCTGCGACGTGCCGATCCCCTGCAATGACGACGCTGTGCGTTCGGTGCAGCTGATCATTGGACGTTTGGCTGACGGCATCAACGAAGGTCGCCACGGCTCGAACGACCAGGGGGATGAGGGCTAAGGCCCTCCCCCGCTGTTTACACTCCCCCCGCTTTTCACTTCCCCGCACCCCGTCATGGCCGAGATTTCCGCCAAGCTCGTCAAGGAGCTCCGCGACCAAACCGGTGCGGGGATGATGGACTGCAAGAAGGCTCTCAATGAGTCCTCTGGCGATCTCACCAAAGCCACCGAGTGGCTGCGTCAGAAGGGCATTGCTTCAGCTGAGAAGAAATCCGGTCGCACCGCCGCTGAAGGCGCCGTTGGCAGCTACATCCACACCGGCGCCCGCGTGGGCGTTTTGGTGGAAGTGAACTGCGAAACCGACTTCGTGGCCCGCGGTGACGCGTTCCAAGAGCTGGTGCGCAACGTGGCCATGCAAATTGCGGCCTGCCCCAACGTTGAGTTCGTGACCACCGATGACATCCCGGCTGATGTCAAAGAGCGCGAAACCAACATTGAGATGGGGCGCGATGACCTGGGCAACAAGCCCGAGGCCATGAAGGCCAAGATCGTTGAAGGCCGCGTCAACAAGCGCCTCAAGGAACTGGCCCTGCTGGAGCAGCCTTTCATCAAAGACAGCTCCCTCTCGGTGGCCGAGATGGTCAAGCAGCTGGCCGGCAAGATCGGCGAAAACATCCAAGTGCGGCGCTTCACCCGCTACACCCTGGGTGAAGGCATTGAAGTGAAGCAAGAGGACTTCGCGGCAGAAGTGGCCGCTATGACTGCTTGAACTCCTCGGAGGGGGCAACCGCCGAACAGGCGCGTCAAGAACTTGACGCGCTCGACGCTCTGAGTGAACGGGCTGCCATCAAGCTCTACAGCTTGCTGCAGGACTACCTCGAGCAACTGCGCCATGAGTTGCCCCATCAACTGCTGCAGGCGGTGTTTCACCTCTGCACCAAGCTCCAGCCCGAGGCGTTCAACGCCATGGCTGAGCAGCAGCGCCAGGTCATGCGCGAACGCTTGCTGCATCTCACCCAACGCTGCAGTTCGCTGCTGACCGTTGAGCAACTGGCGCAGCTCGGCAGTCGCCTGTTGAGCGCCGATGACATGGCCGAACCAGAAGCCCATGAGCCGGCCCCGGCCGATGGCTCGGTGGAGCCACTGATGGCCGCTGCTGATCCTGATCCTGGAGCCGGGCTGCAATTCAGCCTCGAGTCGCCGTCATTGCTGGGCAACTTTGACCCAGCGCAGTTCTGTTCCACCCTGTCTTCTGATCCTGCTGGGTTGGTGGATGAGGAGGAGTCATCTCAACCACAGGATCACGAGCAGGCCTTGAATTGGCTGCGGCAAATGGCCAATGGCAGCCTCTTGGGTTCATCCCTGAGTGCAGATGATCCGCTCACCAGCCCATTTCCCTTGCCGCGCGATCCACAGCAGTTGCGCGTGTGGCTTGGGGTATGGGATCAGGCGCTGCAGCGGCGACTTCGCAACCTCAGCCACGCCATCAATGTGGAACTGCTGCGCAGTGGCCTGTGCCAAAGCCTGATGCCCCTTACCCTGCTGGATGCCTCATTAGCCGGCCAGGTGGAGCAACAGGGCGTCGCCCCCAACGTGTTGACGGTGCGGCTACCCATGCCCGATGGCCTGACAAGCCATGAGTTGCAGCTCAACGGGTTGTTGATCCGTGTCTCGGAACTGGAGCACGCGCTGCCCCACTTGCGCGACCTGCGCAATGCATTGCACAAGCTCGATGACAATCTGCGCAAAATGGAGCGTCGCATTCAGCACTGGCAGCAACGGCTCGCCGTTCTGCAGGCGCAACAGCTGTGGTCGCAGGACAACAACCCCACCGCGCAACCCCAGATCTGAGCCCAGCTCCGCTGACTGCGGAGCTGGATCGCTGGCTGCGTCAGCTGCAGCGCAGCCTCAGCCTGGAAGCTGACGCGGGTTTCCAAGATCTCCAGGGTCAGCGGTCGCGCTTTAGCGCCTTTATGGAGCAGCAGTGCCGCTCTCCGTCATCGCAATTGCCTGCGCAGGAGTGTCAGCAGCTGGCGCCGTTTGCCGCTCAGTTTTCCCGCTACTCCGAGGCTTCCACAGCTCAGCGCCGCTACCTGGTGACGCAGCTGCGTCAGCACTTGCATCAATTGCGCCGTCAGCTTGATCCACCAGCGCCGCTCTCCCCGCCGCGTCTGCGGCTCCCAGACTCCAGCACGCCAACGAGAGCTGGCCGCAGCACGGCTGATCTGCCGCTCTCAGAGCTCAAGGGAATTGGCCCCAAGCTCGCTAGTCGCCTGGCGCAGCTGGGCCTGTTTTGTCTCGAGGATTTGATCGGCTACTACCCGCGCGATTACGTCGATTACTCGCGTCTGGTGCGGATCCAAGCCTTGGTTCCAGGCGAAACCGCCACGGTGGTTGCCACGGTGCGCCGGGTTCACGCCTTCGCCAGCCCCAAAAACCCCAACCTGGCGATCTTGGAATTGCAATTGCAAGACCCCAGCGGCCGGCTGCGGATCAGCAAGTTCATGGCGGGCAAGCGTTTCACCTCCCCTGGCTGGTTGCATCAACAGCAGCGCTTGTACCCACCGGGCGCCACGATCGCTGCCAGTGGCCTGGTCAAGGAAAACCGCTTTGGCATCAGCCTGCATGACCCCCTGCTTGAGGTGTTGGAAGGACCGGCCAGCAGGGTGCAATCGCCTGAAATCGGCCGATTGGTGCCGATCTATGCCCTCACCGAGGGGTTAACTGCCGAACGGCTCCGCCAAGCTGTGGCAGCGGCGCTAGCAGCGGTTCGCCCAGGGCCAGACCCCTTGCCAGAACCCTGGCGCCAACAGCTCAAGTTGGTGGCCAAGGCCGATGCCCGCAGCGGAATTCATCAACCCAGCAACCGGGAGCATCTCGATGCTTGCCGCAGGCGGTTGGTGTTTGACGAGTTTCTACTGCTGCAGCTGAACCTGGCCCAGCGGCGGTTGCAGTACCGCCAGCGTCAGGCACCAGCACTGCCGGCTGCGGCCGTGGGTGAACGGCTCGAGGCCTTTCGTGCCCTGCTGCCTTTTCAATTGACCGGCGCTCAAGAGCGGGTGCTGAGCGAGTTGCTCTCCGATATGGGCCAGCCCAAGCCCATGGCCCGGCTGGTGCAAGGGGATGTGGGCAGCGGCAAGACGGTGGTAGCGATCGCAGCCCTCTTGGCGGCCATCGATGCGGGTTTGCAGGGGGCGTTTATGGCGCCCACCGAAGTGCTGGCCCAGCAGCACTACGCCAAGCTCTGCGAATGGATGCCGCAGCTGCACGTCAATGTGGCGCTACTGACCGGCTCCACGCCGGCGAAGCAACGCCGCGCCTTGCTGCAGGACTTGGCCAATGGCCAGTTGCACCTCCTGGTGGGCACCCACGCGGTGCTGGAGGACCCGGTTGATTTCGCCCGTTTGGGCTTGGTGGTTGTGGATGAACAACACCGCTTTGGCGTCGGCCAGCGCAATCGCCTGCTCAGCAAAGGCTTGCAGCCCCATTTGCTAACGATGACCGCCACGCCGATCCCCCGCACCCTGGCGCTCTCCATCCATGGCGATTTGGATGTCAGCCAAATTGATGCATTGCCGCCCGGGCGCCAACCGATCAAGACCGCTGTGTTGACTTCCGCCCAGCGCCCCAAGGCCGATCAGCTGATTCGCGAGCAAATCAACGAAGGCCGTCAGGCCTATGTGGTGTTGCCGCTGGTGCAGGAGTCTGAAAAGTTGGATTTGCGTTCGGCCGTTGATGAGCACAGCCGGCTGCAGCAGGAGGTGTTTCCTGATTTGCAAGTGGGACTTCTGCATGGCCGGCTCAGCAGCGCCGACAAACAGCAGGCGATTGAGGCCTTCAGCCGCGGGGAGACGCAACTGTTGGTCTCGACAACGGTTGTGGAGGTTGGCGTGGATGTTCCCAACGCCACGGTGATGTTGATCGATCACGCCGAACGCTTTGGTTTGTCCCAGTTGCACCAGTTGCGCGGCCGTGTTGGCCGGGGAGCGGCCGCCTCCCATTGCCTGTTGGTGAATGACAGCAGCTCGGTGGTGGCCAAACAACGCCTGGAGGTGCTGGCCCGCAGCAACGATGGCTTTGAAATTGCTGAGATGGATCTGCGCCTGCGGGGCCCCGGTGAAGTGCTGGGAACCCGCCAATCGGGATTGCCTGATTTGGCCCTTGCCAGCCTCAGCGACGATGGAGCGGTGCTCGATGAAGCGCGGCAAACGGCTCAAGCGATCCTCGATGCCGATCCAACCTTGGAGCAGCATCCACACTTGGCGCAGTGCTTGGAAGCCCAGCGCCGCAGCCTCACCGCATCGGCTCGCCTGAACTGATGGGCCGTCCGTGGCATCCGATCCCAATCGTCGACAACGGTGAGCCGTTGCTGCCGTTATCCCCTGCGTTGTTGCGCTGGCAGCCCCATCCCTACCAAGCCCTTGGTGCTCCCTATCCAGCTGGCAGTGATCCGTTTCAGTTGCGCCAGAGGGTGTTGGAGCGCCTGCTGCAAGCGCAGCAGGTGTTGCGGGATCACAGCGAGCCCCTGCAATTCCTGATCTTTGATGCCTTCCGGCCCCTGGCCGTGCAGCAATTCATGGTGGATCACACCCGCGCGCAGCCTGGAGTTACCGAAGAGCAAGTGCTGGCCTTGTGGGCTGAGCCAAGCGCCGATCCCACCACACCTCCACCCCACAGCACCGGTGCTGCCGTGGATCTCACCTTGGCCACCCCCGATGGCGTGCCCCTGGAGATGGGCGGTGAGATCGATGCGGTGGGAGCCATTGGCCATCCCGATCACTTCGCTGATGCCGAGCCAGCCTCCGCCGAGGCGATCTTCCACCAGCGGCGCTGCCGATTGCATCGCGCCATGACATCGGCTGGCTTTGTTCGGCACCCCAACGAGTGGTGGCACTTCAGCTGGGGCGATCAGCTTTGGGCTTGGAGCAGCGGGGCCCCTTGCGCCATTTACGGCCGCACCCCTCAGGCTTGAAGCGCCGCCTCGAGTTGATCACCGAGTGAATGGCAGTAGTCGCCGAAGCTTTGCTTGGGAGCCTGCTCTTGCCACTCGATGAGCAGCGGGCGCAGGGTGGATTCCATCTCGGCCAGCGGCATTTTTTGCAGCACCGGTCGTGCCAAGCGGGTTAATCCAGGACTGCCTCCAAGCCAGAGCTGGTATTGCTCAACCCCACTGCCCACCATGGCGAGTTCAGCCATGTAGGGACGGGCGCAGCCATTGGGGCAGCCGGTCATGCGCACCAGGATTGGTGAGTCGATCTTGAGTTCATCCAGCAGTGTTTCCAGGCGAGCCAACACATGGGGAAGGATGCGCTCGGATTCGGTAACGGCCAATCCGCAGGTGGGTAGCGCGGGGCAAGCGATGGCGTGGCGGCTGAGCAGGGAGGTGCTGGATGGATCACCCCAACCCATGGCTTCGAGTTGCTCGCTGATCTCCTGCTTTTGGTTCTTGGCGATGTTGCAGAGCAAGAGGTCCTGATTGGGGGTGAGGCGGATCTCAGGTTTGTAGGTCTCCACCAGCTGGCGCATCTGCGCTTTGAGCTCACCTTCCAGGCGGCCGCAGAGCAATGGCAGGCCCACAAACCACAGCCCATCACCCTGCTGATGCCAGCCGAGGTAATCCAGCAGCTCGGGGGTTTGTTCTGTCCGGGCTGGCTTGATCTCACCGGTGAAATAACGGCTGATCTCCTGGCGGAACCAGTCAATGCCGTTGTCGTGCAGCAGATATTTCATGCGGGCGTGACGCCGCACCTTGCGGTCGCCATGGTCACGCTGCAGCGCCACCACGGCTTGCACCAATGGCAACACGTCAGTGCCTTTGATGTAGCCGAGGCAATCGGCTGCGCGGGCAAAGGTTTCTTCTTTGTTGTGGGTGCGGCCCATCCCGCCACCGACGTAGACGTTGCAACCGCGTAGCCGCCCGCCCATGTCGGTGAAGGCCACCAGGCCCACGTCTTGGGTGAGCAGATCAACGGAGTTATCCCCCGGAACCGTGACAGCCACCTTGAATTTGCGCGGCATGAAGGTGTCGCCGTAGAGCGGCTCATCGCTGTTGCCGCTGAACACCTCACCCTGTCGCTGTTGCTTTTTGATCCGGCTGGCCAGCACGGACGGGCGAATTTTGTAGCGCTTCTCGCCATCCACCCAGAGCTCGAGATACACGCCAGCAGCGGCTTTGGGTGCCAGCAGATCGGCAATGTCATCGGCCAGACGCCGGGCCACGGGGTAGCCGTGCTGCTGGAAAGGCGCCGCCGGTGCCATCACATTGCGGTTGATATCACCGCAGGCCGCCAGGGTGGAGCCCATGTTGCGCACGATCGTGCCCACCACGGTGCGTAGATCGTCTTTGGGGATCCCGTGCAGTTGGAAGGCCTGGCGCGTTGTGGCCCGGATGCTGCCGTTTCCGTATTGATTGGAGAGATCGTCGAGGGCTAAATAAAGCTGGGCTGGGATCCGTCCTCCCGGGCTGCGCAAGCGCAGCATCATTCCCCAATCTTTGGATTCGCCTTTGCGCCGGTTGTCGCGGTTGTCCTGTTGATAGCTGCCGTGAAACTTGAGGATCTGAACCGCATCGTCGGTGAAATACGGCAGATCATTTTCCAGCTCGGTGGCTAGAGGTTCGCGCAAATAGCCGCTATCGACCTTGAGCTGTTCGAACTTGCTGCGCTCAGTCGTTTTCTTCCCTTCGGGCGCAATCGTCACGATTGATGCAGCAGCGGCGTACAGAGTTAATTCGACCCTAGGCAATGGAGGGGGTCGGCGGATTCATAAAGTCACAACCTGCTCGTAAAGCTTCTGTGGCCAGCTTCCTGCTCGAAATCGGCACCGAGGAATTGCCCGCTGATTTCGCCGCTCAGGTGTTGGCTCAGCTGGAGCCGATGGTGCGCCGTGATCTCAGTGAGCAGCGCCTGGCCTGTGAGGGGCTCAGCTGTACCAGCACACCACGCCGGATCGCTGTTTGCATCGATGGTTTGGCGCCATCAGCCAGCGATCTTCAAGAAGATCGCAAGGGCCCCCCTGCTGCCCAAGCCTTCCAAGATGGCGTGCCCACCAAGGCAGCGATTGGCTTTGCCCAGCGCTGCGGACTCAAGCCTGAAGAGCTGGACATCCGCGAGACCCCTAAAGGGCCCTTCGTGTTTGCCTCTGTGCTGGAAAAGGGCCGCGAGGCCTCCGATCTGCTTGCTGAGCTCATCCCGGGCTGGATTGCGGCGCTGCAAGGCCGCCGTTTCATGCGTTGGGGCGCTGGCGAGCGCCGCTTTTCACGGCCGATTCGCTGGCTTGTGGCCCTGCTGGATGAGCAGGTGGTGGAGCTCAGCTTGGAGGGCAGCGATCCGCCTGTGCAGTCTGGGCGCACCAGTTCTGGCCACCGCTTGGTGGCAGCAGAGGTCTCGATTCCAGCTGCCTCGGCTTATGGCGACTGTTTAGCCAGTGCCGGTGTGATGGTGGACCGCCAGCAGCGACGCCAGCTGATCGCTGACGCCATTGAGGCTGGGGCCAGCAAGCGGGATGCTCGCGCTGATCTCCCCGATGAGCTGCTGGAGGAACTCACCGATCTGGTGGAGCGTCCCAGCTTGATTGAGGGTTCCATCGAGGATGGGTCTTTGGATCTTCCCGCTGAGGTGCTCAGCACGGTGATGCGCAGCCATCAGCGTTATGTGCCGCTCTATCGCCGCAGCGCTGAGGTGGATCCGCTCAGCCTGCAGGCACGCGGTTGCTTGCTGCCCCAATTCCTCTGCATTGGCAATGGCCTCGATGGGGCTCAAGACTCCATCCGCCGCGGCAATGAGCGGGTGCTGAAGGCGCGATTGGCTGATGCGGCCTTCTTTTTGGATGCCGATCTCGCTGTGGCTAGTGAGCAGCGGCGCGCTCAATTGAGCCGGGTCACCTTTGCTGAAGGGCTGGGCAGCTTGCTGGACCGTTGTGAGCGCCTGGAGTGGCTGGCTCAAACCTTTGGCCGCTCTATGGCCCTTGATGCTGCAGCACAAGCCGATGCCTGTCGCGCCGCCCACCTCTGCAAACACGATCTGGTGAGCCAGATGGTGGGTGAGTTCCCAGAACTGCAGGGTTTGATGGGGGGCAAATACCTGCTGGCTGAAGGTGAACCAGCATCGGTGGCCTTGGCGGTGCAAGAGCACTACTTGCCCCGGGGCGCTGATGACGTATTGCCCAGCTCTGATGCCGGAGCTGTGGTGGCCCTGGCGGAGCGCTTGGAGCTCCTGCTCAGCATCTTTGCCAAAGGTCAGCGGCCCAGCGGCTCCTCAGATCCCTATGCGCTGCGCCGCGCCGGCAATGGCGTCTTGCAGATCCTCTGGGAGCGTCAGTGGCGCCTTGATTTGCAGGATCTGTTGCAGCAGGCCTGCGCCCACTGGGCTGAGCTCTTGCCTGGTTTTGCGATTGATGCCTCCGAGCTGCAGGCCGATTTGCTGGAGTTCCTGCGCCAGCGCCTGATCAGCCAACTGGAAGAGCAGGGGGAATCCGTGGATTTGGTGCAGGCCGTGACGCCCCAGAGCGCCAATCAGCGCCTGCTGCGCGATCCACTCGATGCGCTCGATCGGCTGCGCCTGCTGGAACAATTGCGCTCAGCTGGGGAGCTGGCTCCAGTGCAAGCGGTGGTGCAACGGGCTGTTCGCCTGGCCGAAAAAGGCGATTTGGAGGCTGATGTGCTCAGCAGCGCTGGGGTGGTGGATGCCTCGCTGTTCGAGCAGCCCAGCGAAGCCGCCATGCTCAAGGTTGTCGATCAACTCGCAGGCATCGTGGGCCAGCAGGGAGCTGATCGTTATTCGAAGCTGTGTGAGGCCCTGGCCGCCAGTAGCAGCACCCTCGCGGCCTTCTTTGATGGCGACACGAGCGTGATGGTGATGGCTGATGACATGGCCATCCGTCGCAACCGCCTGAACCTGCTGGCCGTGTTGGGCAACCAGGCGGCGGTGTTGGCTGATTTCGCCGCGATTAGCGGCTGAGCACCACGTCGCGCTTTTCGCTTGGGGCTTGGGCTTCAGCTGGGGACTCCGCTTTGGATTTGGCTTGTGCAGCTGCTTCGCGGCCTGCCTTCAAGCCGCCGCGGATGCCGCCTTCTGCTAGCAAGCGGTCGGCTTCGTCTTCGCTTCGCACAGCACTGGGCACCGCCTTGTAGCTGCCTGGTGCCAAGGCGTTGCCGCGCAGTACAGCACCAACGGTGAGGAAGGTGAGTTTCAGCTGCTGCCAGGGATTCATCGTCACCACCCGCTTGTAGAGGTAGCTGTCGAAGGTGAGTCGCTGAACATCCTTGTCATCGCACATCTCAACGAAGGCTTCGCGGGCAGCATCGTTGCGGTAGAAGATGTTTTGCAGCAGTTCCAGCACCTTGTAGGTGGCGCCGTATTTGCGGTCCCATTTGCGCAGGTAGACCTTGAGATCCTTCTCAGTGGGAACGCGCTCACCGCCGCGGCTGGCAGCAACGATTTCTTCGGCGCACATGCGCCCGCTTTTGGCCGCGAAGTAAATCCCTTCGCCTGAGCTCTTGGTCACATAGCCGGCGGCATCGCCCACCAGCGCCATCCCGCCGACCACGCGGCGGGGGCGCGGGTGCTCAGGAATCGGATGGGCTTCCACCTTGATCACTTCCCCTTTGATCAAGCGCTTGCGGGCTCGCTGACGGATGCCAACTTGCAGATCCTTGATCAGGGCTTGGTTTTCCTGCATGGTGCCGGTGCCGACAGCCACGTGGTCGTATTTAGGGAACACCCAGGCGTAGAAGTCAGGCGAGACATCAGTACCGACGTACATCTCGGCCAAGTTCTCGTAGTAGCTCATCTCCTCGGCCGGAAGTTTGATCCGCTCTTGGAAGGCGATGGCCACGTTGTAGTCGCCGGCATCCATGGCTTTGGCGACACGGCTATTGGCACCATCAGCGCCAATGATCAGATCCACCTCAAGGATCTTGGCGGTTCCGGTGGCAGCGCCATCGCTGTAATCGGTGTACTGGAGGGTGTAAGGGCCCTGGCGCTTGGCTCCTGTCTCGATCTTGGTGACGAGGCCATTAATAAGGACAGCCCCGAGGTCAGCGGCGCGGTTGCGCAGGAAGGAATCCATCACCTCCCGGCGGCACATACCGATGTATTCGTTCTCGTTATCCAGGTTGATCTCCACTTCACGGTTGGAGGGGGAGATCATCCGCATGTTGCGGACTTTGCGGTCGATGATGTCCTCGGGCAGGTCGAACTCCTCGACCATGCAGAGCGGGATGGCGCCACCGCAGGGCTTGGCGTTGTCGAGCTTGCGCTCAAAGATCCAGGTTTGAATTCCTGCTTTCGCCAAAACTTCAGCAGCACAGGAGCCACTGGGCCCCCCGCCGACAACGGCAACACGCAACATTCCTGAGAACCCGGTTGGGCACAGACAGTTCTTTGAAACTAACACTGCAAGCCGGTTGAATGCTGGTGAAATCCATTCCTGCGACTAGGATCTGACAATTCGAAACGCTTGGCTTCGATGCTGCGCACCCGTGAGGAACTGCCTGTAGCGCGGCGCCAGCAAGCCTCGAAGAGCCCGAGGCCCTTCCCCATTGGCCCTGTGGTGCTCAGCGTCAGCCTGGCTTTGGGGGGTGGATTGGCCGCGTTATTCCTGTTGCAGGAGCAGCTGTTGGAGCGCTGGATGCCCCCTGCCGGACTGGTGGAGGGCATCGACGCCAAACCCGATCGTTTTGGCCGCCTGCTCGGACATTTCCCCTATCCCGAAGCCCTAGCTGATCAGCTCGTTGAGCTCATCCCTGGCTTCCAAATGCAGCCTGATGCAGCTGCTGCATACAAGCGCATGAGCCGCGCCGCAGCTGCTGATGGGGTGGATCTGATTGTGCTCAGCACCTTCCGCTCCATTGAGCTCCAGCGCGAGATCTTTTTCGACATCAAGGCTGAACGCAATCAAACCGCTCTTGAGCGGGCCAAGGTGAGTGCCCCGCCTGGGTATTCCGAGCACAGCACTGGGTTTGCCATCGACGTCGGCGACGCCGATCGCCCCCGTAGCGACTTTGAAGAAAGCTTTGAGGAGACCCCCTCATTCCAGTGGTTGAAGCGCAATGCCCATCGCTTCCACTTCACGATGTCGTTCCCCCGAGGGAACGCTCAGGGGGTCAGTTATGAGCCCTGGCACTGGCGTTATGAGGGTTCAGCAGACGCTTTAAAGCAGTTTGAGGCGTCTCAGCGTTTCCAACGTTCCGCGAGACGATAAAGTCTCACACTCCACCGCTTGTCTCATTCTGAGCCGGAGCGGCCGTTACCAGGATCTAACCCCAATGAGCGCCAGCACTACGCGCGCCGCGATTCGCAACATTGCGATCATCGCCCACGTTGACCATGGCAAAACCACCCTGGTGGATGCCCTGCTGGCCCAGTCGGGCATCTTCCGCGAAGGCGAGGCCGTGCCCACCTGCGTGTTGGACTCCAACGACCTGGAGCGTGAGCGAGGCATCACGATCCTGTCGAAGAACACCGCTGTTGATTACCAAGACACCCGCATCAACATCGTTGATACCCCTGGTCACGCTGACTTCGGCGGTGAGGTCGAGCGAGTGCTCGGCATGGTGGATGGCTGTTTGCTGATCGTTGATGCCAACGAGGGGCCTATGCCCCAAACCCGCTTCGTGCTGAAGAAGGCCCTGGAAAAAGGCCTGCGCCCGATCGTGTTCGTTAACAAGATCGACCGACCCCGGGCTGATCCCGAAGTGGCCGTCAGCAAGGTGCTCGATCTGTTCATCGAGCTCGGCGCCGATGACGACCAGTGCGACTTCCCCTATCTCTTTGGCAGTGGCCTCGGTGGTTTTGCCAAGCCCGATATGGCCACCGACAGCGAGGACATGCGTCCGCTGTTCGACGCGATCCTGCGCCATGTTCCGCCGCCGGTTGGTGATGTCACCAAACCGCTGCAGCTGCAGGTGACGACCCTCGACTATTCGGACTTCCTGGGCCGCATCGTGATCGGCAAGATCCACAACGGCTCGATAAAAGCTGGCCAGCAGGCGGCATTGATCAAAGACGACGGCAGCATCAAGCGCGGCCGCATCTCCAAATTGCTGGGCTTCCAGGGCCTGCAACGGGTGGAAGTAGAGGAAGCTCATGCTGGCGATCTCGTTGCGATTGCTGGTTTCGATGAGGTGAACATCGGTGAAACGGTTGCTTGCCCGGACAACCCTGAAGCGCTCCCCCTGATCAAGGTGGATGAGCCCACCCTGCAGATGACCTTTGTCATCAACGACTCGCCATTTGCCGGTAAAGAAGGCAAGTTCGTGACCAGCCGACAGGTGCGTGATCGCTTGCAGAAGGAGCTGCTCACCAACGTGGCCCTGCGTGTCGAAGACACCGATTCCCCCGACCGCTTTGCGGTTAGCGGACGCGGCGAACTTCACCTCGGCATCTTGATCGAGACCATGCGCCGTGAGGGCTACGAATTCCAGGTGTCGCAGCCGCAAGTGATCTTCCGCACCATCGATGGCACCCCCTGTGAGCCCTTCGAAACCTTGGTACTGGATGTTCCTGAGGCCGCTGTGGGGAGCTGCATTGAGCGGCTGGGAACCCGAAAGGGGGAGATGCAGAACATGGAGAACGGCGAGGACGGCCGCACCCAGATGGAATTTGTGGTGCCCTCCAGGGGCTTGATTGGTTTCCGTGGTGACTTCATCCGCGCCACCCGCGGCGAAGGAATCATGAGCCACTCGTTCTTGGAATACCGCAAGATGCAGGGCGACTTCGACACCCGCCGCAATGGTGTGTTGATCTCCTTTGAGGAAGGCACCGCCACCTTCTATGCCCTCAAGAACGCCGAAGACCGTGGTCAGTTCTTCATCAGCCCGGGCACCAAGGTCTACAAGGGCATGATCATTGGCGAAAACAACCGTCCACAGGATCTGGAGATCAATGTCTGCAAGGCCAAGCAGCTCACCAACATGCGCTCAGCTGGCGCAGAAGAGCTCGACACCCTGCAGTCTCCTATTCAGATGACCCTGGAGCGGGCCCTGGAGTACATCGGACCCGATGAAATGCTCGAGGTGACCCCCGAATCGATCCGCCTGCGCAAGTTGCCGTCTAAGAAGAAGGCCAAGCGCTGAGATTGGATCCATTCCGCGATCCCCGCTTCAGCCGCGGTGTTGAGCTCTTCAATGTTGGTGAGTGGTACGCCGCTCACGATGTTTTTGAAGAGCTCTGGCATGACACGGCCGAGCCCGAGCGTCGTTGGCTGCAAGGGGCCGTGCAGGTGGCCGTGGCCATGGTTCACCTTGGACGCGACAACCTCAACGGTGCTGCGATTCTTCTGGGCGAAGGCACTGGCCGCTTGATGCGCTCGCAAGCCTCACCGCCAGGCTGGCAAGCGGCTGCTGTGCTGGAGCCTTGCCGCCAGCTGCAGCAGCAACTGCAAGACCCCGACCGCCTCGCCTCTGATCACCCATGCCCCCGTTTGGTTTTTGATCTGAGCAAATGACTTCCGTACACTCACATTCCCTGAGGTTCCAGAACCCCATGAATGCCTGGCTACCTCTGGCACTGATCGTCCTCGGAAGTGGAGCCCCGGCTCTCGCTCAAAACATCCCTGTCAGCGAACAGCTCAGCCCAGGTGCTGATGGCATGGTCGTGCCAACGGCGCCGATCAGCGCTGAGGAACCTTCTGGGCTGGTCACAGTGGAGTCGGACCTGCAGCAGGCTGACAATGTCACCGGTATCGTCACAGCCACAGGCAATGTGCGGATCACCTACCCGGTGAAGCAAGTGCAAGCCACGGCTCGCCAGGCTCAGTACTTCACCAAAGAGGAGCGAATCATCCTGATCGGGGATGTGGAAGTCACGCAGGATGGTGGGAACCGCCTCAACGCTGAGCGCGTCACTTATTTGGTTCTCGAAGACCGCTTGATCGCTGATCCGGCGACTGAGGATCAGGTGTTCAGCAAATTCAAGCTTCAGCGAACAGCTCCTGTGGAGGCTGCTCCATGAGTCTGCAGCTTCAGAGTGTTCACCTGAGCTTGGGCGGCCGGCCTGTGGTCCAGGGCGTCACGCTTGAGCTTCAGCCTGGTGAGGTTGTTGGTTTGTTGGGCCCCAACGGCGCGGGCAAAACCACCACCTTCAACCTCGTGACGGGCATGCTTCAGCCTGATCAGGGTGATGTGATGCTCGACGGTATGTCCATTAGTGGACTCACCATGCCGGAGCGCTCCCGCCAAGGCATCGGCTACCTGCCACAGGAGCCAAGTGTTTTCCGCAATTTGAGTGTTCGCGACAATCTCTTGCTGGCCATGCAAGAAAGCGGCTTCCCAGCCCACCTGCGGCGTGAGCGCTTGGATGAATTGATTGAGGATTTTCAACTCGAGCGCTTTCTATATCGCAAGGGCTTTCAACTCTCTGGCGGAGAACGCCGGCGTACGGAAGTGGCTCGCGCCCTGGCGGTGGGAGTCAATGGACCTCGTTATCTACTGCTGGATGAACCCTTCGCGGGCGTTGACCCATTGGCGGTGAATGACTTGCAGAAATTAATTGGCTATCTCAAAGATCGAGGTGTTGGAATGTTCATCACCGATCACAACGTCAGAGAGACGTTGAGTATCACCAATCATGCCTATATCTTGACTGATGGACGGATTTTGGCGGCGGGTACTGCTGCTGAACTTGCTTCTGACGTTCAGGTGAAACGCAGTTATCTCGGGGAGGACTTTCGCTTATGACACTTTCTCCAACATCTGTATTGCAAGATTCAGCTGAATTGTTTCGGCGCGGTCAAACCAAAGCACTACGTCAATGGCAGCGTGTGCCCTTGATGGATCGCTGGCTTTTAGGGGAACTGCTTGGCCCGCTGCTGTTTGGTGTTGCTGCATTCACCGCAGTCACGCTCTCGGTTGGCGTTCTGTTCGAGCTTGTTCGCAAAGTGGCGGAGGCTGGATTGCCACTCTCCATTGCGATCAAGGTGTTGCTGCTCCGCTTGCCGGGCTTCTTGGTGCTGTCATTCCCAATGGCAACACTGATGGCCACGCTCTTGGCCTACAGCCGTTTGTCAGGAGGAAGTGAGCTCACAGCCCTGCGAAGCATTGGAGTGGCAACCCACCGCTTTGTTGTTCCTGCTTTGGTGATCGCCGGGTTGATGAGTGGGTTGACCTTTTTATTCAATGATTTGATCGTTCCACCAGCTAATCGGGCTGCTTACGTGACCATGTACAAATCCATTGGTCGCAGCATTGATTCTGAACGTGGATCCAACATTATCTATCCCCGTTATGGCTATATCACCCATGGACCTCCTCAGAAAAAAGAACGTTTAACGCAATTATTTTATGCGAGAGAGTTTATTGATGGAAATATGGAGAACGTTACTTTGCTGGACATGAGTCGCCATGGAAAAAAGCAGATCCTTAGTTCTAAAACCGCAGCTTATGATGAAGAAAAAGGTATATGGACTTTTCGAAATGGTTCAGTCGTAACCATCTCTGGCATTGCAAAGCCGTCAACCACAACTGCTGAATTTGAGACCTACTCCTATCCATTTGGGCCCGGTCCCATTCAGATGGCAGAGCTCCCTAAAGACGCCAACAGCATGACGGTGATCGAAGCCGTGCAAGCCATGAAACTCATGGAAGCTGCTGGTGATGGCAAAGGGGCCCGAAAAATGAGGGTTCGTATTCAGGAGAAGTTCTCGTTCCCTGCGATCTGCATCGTGTTCGGCTTGATTGGCGCCAGCCTCGGCGCCCGTCCCAATTCTCGAACCAGCCGGAGCCAGGGTTTTGGCATCAGCGTTCTGCTGATCTTCATGTACTACTTGTTGATGTTTGTCTTCAGTTCTCTTGGAGTGAAGGGCACGCTTCTTCCGTTCGTCTCGGCATGGAGTCCGGTTCTCATTGGCCTTGGTGGCGGAGCATTGCTGTTGAAGCAAGCGAGCCGCTGATCCCAGCTGGGATGTCCTAAACCTGGGATGGTGATAACAGGGCTTTTGAACGATCCGGTTCTGCTGCTTGGGCTGATTGCTTTTGGAGCGTTGCTCCTGGCCTTGCCGTTGGCGTTTTGGAATCTCAGCGGTGAACCCCGCTCCAGCACCAGCCGCGCGGTGCAGCTATTGGTGGTGGCGGCGAACTTGCTGCTCACGGCCCAATTGCTGTGGCGCTGGCTGGATTCGGGCCATTTCCCAATCAGCAACCTCTATGAATCGCTGTGCTTCTTGGCCTGGGGTTGCACATTCACCCAGCTGTTTGTGGAACGCAGTTGGCCTTCGCCGCTTGTTCCAGCCGCCACCACACCGATGGCGTTGGTGTGTGTGGCTTTCGCCAGCTTTGCCCTGCCCGACACGCTTCAAAACGCGGCGCCGCTGGTGCCAGCGCTCAGGTCCAGCTGGCTGGTGATGCACGTGAGTGTGATCATGATGAGCTACGCCGCCTTGCTAGTGGGCTCGCTGTTATCAGTTGCTGTGCTGTTCACACAGCCAGGCCAAGCCATGGAACTGCGCAGCAGTTCGATTGGCAGCGGCAGTTTTCAAAAAGCTGGCCTGCAAACCGACGGCGGCACTGTGGTTTTGGAGGCGGCCCCCATTGCCCTGAGCGAGCGGCTCGACAACCTCAGCTACCGCACGATCACGGTGGGCTTTTTGTTGCTCACCGTGGGCATCATCAGCGGCGCTGTGTGGGCCAATGAAGCCTGGGGCAGCTGGTGGAGCTGGGACCCCAAGGAAACCTGGGCCCTGATTTGCTGGCTGGTGTATGCCGCCTATTTACACACCCGTCTGAGCCGTGGGTGGCAGGGCCGCCGGCCGGCTTGGGTGGCCGTGAGTGGTTTGTTTGTGATCAGCGTTTGCTACATCGGCGTGAATTTGCTGGGCATTGGTTTGCACAGCTATGGCTGGTTTTTTGACAGCTAATTGAGCATGAAAAAGGGGCCTTTCGGCCCCTTTGCTTAATTCAACGAATCCGTGAGGATCAAGCAGCTGCCAGTTCAGGTCGGCGGCTATTGCGAATGCCTTCGATGGCTTCGGCGTAGCTGGGTTGATTGAACACGCCTGAGCCGGAAACAATGGCGTTGGCGCCAGCCTCGATCACCTTCCAAGCGTTGCCAGCTTTGATGCCGCCGTCCACCTCAATCCAGGGGTCTAGGCCGCGCTCGTCGCACATGCGGCGCAGGTCGCGGATCTTGTCGACCTGATTTTCGATGAAGCTCTGGCCGCCAAAACCAGGGTTAACGCTCATCACCAACACCAGATCACACAGTTCGAGGCAGTACTCGAGGGTGTCGATTGGGGTGCCAGGGTTCAGCACAGCACCGGCCTTTTTGCCCAGGTCTTTGATCTGAGCCAGGTTGCGGTGCAGGTGGGGGCAGGCCTCCACTTGAACACTGATGATGTCCGCGCCGGCTTTGGCGAAGTCCTCGACGTACTTCTCGGGCTCAACAATCATCAAGTGCACATCCAGCGGCTTGCTGGTTACCGGCCGCAAGGCCTTAACGATCATTGGACCGATGGTGATGTTGGGCACAAAGCGGCCATCCATCACATCGACGTGAATCCAGTCAGCGCCGGCCTGGTCAACCGCCCGCACGTCCTCTCCAAGCTTGGAAAAGTCCGCTGAAAGAATCGAGGGGGAAATAACCAGGGATTTCTGGGACATGGCCTGAACTGGTGGGCCGGTGATTGTAGGAGACCCTTCCCCAGCCAATGGCCACAGCAGCACTGATAAAGTCCTGCCCGCTTTAGCCGTCTGAGCGGCTGGGGCCTTGTTCTTTACCGCCGCCTCACATTGGACCGCACGCTCATCCAGGAAATTCTCGAGGTCGTCGAGCAGGCCGCCATTGCCTCGGCAAAACTCACCGGCTGTGGCCTGAAAAACGAAGCTGATGCGGCTGCCGTTGAGGCCATGCGTGAGCGCATGGGCAAGATCAACATGCGCGGGCGCATCGTGATCGGCGAAGGCGAGCGAGACGAAGCTCCGATGCTTTACATCGGCGAGGAAGTGGGCAGCGGCACCGGCCCCGGCGTTGATTTCGCTGTGGACCCCTGCGAAGGCACCAACCTCTGCGCCAACAGCCAGCGCGGTTCGATGGCTGTTCTGGCGGCTTCCGAAACCGGCGGTCTGTTCAATGCCCCTGACTTCTATATGAAGAAGCTGGCCGCTCCTCCGGCTGCCAAGGGCAAGGTGGACATCCGCAAGAGCGCCACTGAGAACATCAACATTCTCAGCGAATGCCTCGGCATTGCTGTCTCTGACCTGGTGATCGTGGTCATGGACCGCGCCCGCCACAAGGACTTGATTGCTGAAATCCGCGCCACTGGCGCCCGCGTGCAGCCCATCTCCGATGGTGATGTGCAAGCCGCGATCGCTTGTGGATTCGCTGGCACCGGTACCCACTGCCTGATGGGCATTGGCGCTGCCCCTGAGGGTGTGATCTCCGCTGCGGCCCTGCGTGCCCTTGGCGGCCACTTCCAAGGGCAGCTGGTCTATGACCCGGCTGTGGCTCAAACCAAGGAATGGGAAGGCCTGACCCGTGAGGGCAACCTGGCCCGTTTGGCTGAGATGGGCATCAGCGATCCCGACAAGGTCTATGAGGCCAATGAGCTGGCCTCTGGCAAGGACGTGGTGTTCGCTGGCAGCGGCATCACCGACGGCCTGCTGTTTGGTGGCGTCAAGTTCGAGCGCGACTGTGTTCGCACCAGCAGCCTGGTGATCAGCACCCTGGACACCTCTGCCCGCTTCACTGACACAGTTCATATCAAGCCTGGCGCTCAGAGCATTGCTCTGCGCTGAGCTCTGGCATAGTCGGGGCTGGGCCTAGGCCTGGCCCCGTTTTGATCACTCTGAACTGACGCATGCATCTCGCCGTCGTCGGGCTTAGCCATCGAACGGCGCCTGTTGAGGTCCGCGAGCGGCTAAGCATTCCGGAACACCATCTGGAGACCTCTCTCCAGTCCTTGCGCTCCCACGAGCAGGTCCTTGAGACCTCAATCCTCAGCACCTGTAACCGCCTCGAGATCTATTCCTTACTGCGCCATCCCGAGGATGGTGTGGAGGCGATTCGTGATTTTCTGGCCAATCACAGTGGCCTGGCTGACCCCGATCTGCAGCCCCATCTGTTTGCGCTGCATCACGAAGAAGCTATCCAGCACTTGCTGCGAGTCAGCGCTGGCCTCGACAGCTTGGTGCTAGGTGAGGGACAGATTCTCAGCCAGGTCAAAAAGATGTACCGGCTGGGTCAGGACCACAAGTCCATCGGCCCGATCCTCAACCGCCTGTTGAATCAAGCCGTTAGTACCGGCAAACGGGTTCGTAGTGAAACTAACCTTGGATCCGGCGCCGTTTCGATCAGTTCAGCGGCGGTTGAACTGGCTCAGCTCAAGGTGGGCCAGGAGCAGGGCGTTGATGACTTGGTCTCGCTCTCCCAAGAGAAGGTTGCTGTGGTGGGGGCTGGGCGCATGGCCCGCTTGCTGCTGCAACACCTGCAATCGAAAGGGGCACGCAGCATCACTGTGGTGAACCGCACGGTGTCCAAAGCGGAAGCTCTGGCCAAAGATTTCCCGGATTTGGTGATCACTTGCTGTGGGCTGGATCAGCTCGATGCTCAGTTGGCCGCCAACACGCTGCTGTTCACTAGCACCGGCGCTGATGAGCCGATCATCGACCGGCAGCGCTTGGACGCCATCACGCGCCAGGCGCGCTTGATGCTTGTCGATATTGGTGTGCCCCGAAACATCAGCTCCGATGCCGCTGATGTCTCAGGGACCTTGAGCTATGACGTTGACGATCTGCAGGAGGTTGTGGAGCGCAATGTTGCCGCGCGGCAGGAATTGGCGCAACAGGCCGAGGTGTTGCTCGATGAAGACCGCCAAGCCTTCCTCGATTGGTGGGATGGCCTTGAAGCGGTGCCCACTATTAACCGCATGCGTCAGCAGTTTGAAGAGATCCGCAAGCAGGAGCTGCTCAAGGCGCTGAGCCGCATGGGATCGGATCTCTCCCAGCGCGAAAAGCAGGTGGTGGAAGCTCTCACCAAGGGCTTGATCAACAAGATCCTGCATGGCCCAACCACGGCCTTGCGGGCCCCGCAGCCACGGCAACAGCGGCTTGATTCGATGGCAGCTGCTCAACGCCTCTTCGATCTGCCGGGTGATGACTCAGAACGAGATCGCAGCGACGCAAATTAACTCAACCGATATCGCCAAAACCCCTTGATCAAATGACCCCCTGGGCCCAAAGTGGCCGCGCTGCCAGGGGTTGATGAAACGGGTTCTCGCAATCATTCTCGGTGGCGGTGCGGGGACGCGGCTCTACCCGCTCACCAAAATGCGGGCCAAACCAGCTGTGCCGCTGGCGGGTAAATACCGCCTGATCGACATCCCTGTTAGCAACTGCATTAACAGCGGAATCAACAAGATCTATGTGCTGACGCAGTTCAACAGCGCATCCCTGAATCGCCACATCGCCCAAACCTTCAACCTCTCCTCGGGGTTTGATCAGGGATTTGTTGAAGTACTGGCTGCTCAGCAAACCCCAGATAGCCCCAGTTGGTTCGAAGGCACAGCTGATGCCGTTCGCAAATACGAATGGCTGCTGCAGGAGTGGGACATCGACGAGGTGTTGATCCTCTCGGGTGACCAGCTCTACCGGATGGACTACGCCCATTTCGTGGCGCAGCACCGCGCTAGCGGCGCTGATCTCACCGTGGCAGCGCTCCCGGTTGATCGCGAACAAGCCCAGAGCTTTGGTTTGATGCACACCGGCGCAGAAGCCGCCATTACCAAGTTCCGTGAAAAGCCCAAGGGCGAGGCACTCGATGCGATGTCCTGCGATACCGCCAGCATGGGCTTGAGCGCTGAGGAAGCCCAGCGCCGGCCGTTCCTGGCTTCCATGGGCATCTATGTGTTCAAGCGGGATGTGCTGTTCCGCCTGTTGGCTGAAAACCCAGGCGCTACCGACTTCGGCAAGGAGATCATCCCCAAAGCACTCGACGACGGCTTCAAACTTCGCTCCTATCTCTTCGACGATTACTGGGAAGACATCGGCACCATCCGTGCCTTTTACGAAGCCAACCTGGCGTTGACTACGCAGCCCCGGCCTCCTTTCTCCTTCTACGACAAGCAATTCCCCATCTACACGCGGCACCGCTACCTGCCGCCCTCCAAGCTTCAAGACGCTCAGGTCACCGACTCCATCGTTGGTGAGGGCTCCATTGTCAAGGCTTGCAGCATCCACCACTGCGTCTTGGGTGTGCGCAGCCGCATCGAAGACGAGGTTGTCTTGCAAGACAGCTTGGTGATGGGCAATGACTTTTACGAGTCCGGTGAAGAGCGGGCGATCCTGCGCGAGCGCGGCGGCACCCCTATGGGTGTGGGCCGCGGGACCACGGTCAAAAAGGCCATCCTCGACAAGAACGTCCGCATCGGCAGCAACGTCAGCATCATCAACAAAGACAACGTTGAGGAAGCCGATCGCGCTGAGCAGGGTTTCTACATTCGCGGCGGGATTGTGGTCGTCACCAAAAATGCCTGCATTCCTGACGGGATGGTGATCTGAATCAGTGCCTTAGTAGGCCCTTAAGCCAGGCGTGGCCACACTTGCTGTGACTGGTTCCACGCAGGGCACTATGGGCAAGGGGCATTTCGGCCTGATCGGGCTTGGTGTGATGGGTGAAAACCTTGTGCTCAACGCTGAGCGCAATGGTTTTTCGAGCGTGGTGTACAACCGCACCCGGCAAAAGACCGATGAGTTCATGGCTGGCGGCGGCGCCGGCAAACAGATTCAGCCGGCCTATTCCCTGCAGGAGTTTGTGGACAAACTCGAAAGGCCGCGCCGCATCTTGATGATGGTGAAGGCCGGTGGGGCCGTCGATGCGGTGATCGATCAAATCTCGCCGTATCTCGAAGCCGGCGACCTGCTGATTGACGGCGGCAACTCCGAGTACAAAGACACCGAACGCCGCGTGGCCAAGCTCGAAAGCCAGAGCTTTGGCTTCATCGGCATGGGCGTCTCCGGTGGCGCCAAAGGTGCCTTAGAGGGTCCCAGCATGATGCCGGGAGGCACCAAGGCCTCTTACGACGCCATCGAAAGCCTGGTCACCAAGATGGCCGCCCAGGTCGAAGATGGCCCTTGCGTCACCTACATCGGTCCTGGCGGTTCCGGCCATTTCGTCAAGACCGTCCACAACGGCATTGAGTACGGCATTGAGCAAATCCTGGCCGAGGCCTATGACCTAATGAAGCGGGTCAAGGGCATGAATGGCGAGCAGATCGCTGATGTGTTCAAGGCCTGGAACGCCACCGAAGAGCTGAACTCCTACTTGGTGGAGATCACCGAGGTGTGCCTGCGAACCAAAGATCCCGATGACGGCACAGACCTGGTTGAAAAAATCATGGATCAGGCCGGCCAGAAAGGCACAGGTCTTTGGACCGTGGTGACCGCCCTGGAGATGGGGGCATCGGTGCCAACCATTTATGCCGCTCTCAATGGGCGCGTGATGAGCTCGATGAAGCCCCAACGCCAAAAGGCGGAATCGATTTTGAAAGGGCCCGCGGTTGGTGATGCCGATTTGGGCTCACCGGCTGATGCCATGGGGCCGATCATGGATGCGGTGGTTCTCTCCTGCATCGCCAGCTACGCCCAGGGCATGGAGCTGCTGCGCATTGCCTCAGCCGACAACAACTACAACCTCAACATGCCCTCGATCGCCCAGATTTGGAAGGGCGGCTGCATCATTCGCGCCAAGCTGCTGAAGCGCATTCAAGATGCGTTCAATGCTGATCCTCAGCTGCCGAATTTGATGATCGATCCGTGGTTTGCCGATCAGGTGAACCGCCGTTTGCCAGGCCTCGCCAAGGTGGTGGCGGCTTCTGCGGCCAATGGCATTCCAGTGCCCACCTTCAGCAGCACCCTCGATTACATCAACAGCTACCGCACCGGCCGCTTGCCCCAGAACCTGGTGCAGGCGATGCGGGATTGCTTCGGCTCGCACACCTACCAACGGGTTGATCGCGACGGCACCTTCCACACCGAGTGGCTGCAGTGAGCCAGTACGAGCTAATCCAGCTGGCTGATCGCAGCAGTTTGGCCAAACGGGCTGCCGAGACGATCGCCCAGGTCATTGACCTCACCTTGGCGGAGCGGGACCGCGTTCAAATCGCCCTCTCTGGTGGCTCCACACCGGAGGCCACCTATCGCCTGCTGGGCCAAGAACATTTGGCCTGGGACCGTGTTGATCTGTTGATGGGCGATGAGCGCTATGTGCCCGCCGATGACGCGCTCAGCAACGCCCGCATGGTGCGCGGCAGCTTGATGGCCGAGGGGCCAGGTCAGCACGCCTGTTTTCACCCGGTGCCCACCGATGGGGCTGATGTGACCTCTGATGTGGCGCGCTTCAACAGCGCGTTGGAGCAGATCTGCGGCAGCACTCCACCGCAATTTGATCTGATCTTGCTTGGCCTTGGCGACGACGGCCATACGGCCTCCCTCTTCCCAGGTACAGCAGCCACCCAGGTTCGCGATCGTTGGGTCACGGTTGGCGAAGGCAAAGGCATTCCGCGCATCACCCTCACACCACCGGTTCTCTGCGCAGCACGCCAGGTGGTGTTTTTGGTGGCTGGCGAGGGGAAGCAGCAAGCGTTGGGCCGGTTGCTCGACCCCGCTGAAGATCCAGGGCGAACACCAGCCAAACTGGTGCAGACCGAAGGCAAGATCACGGTTTTGGCTGATGCTGCGGCCTGTGGTGCTCTGGCCTGAACTGTTGACGATCTTGATTGCTGCGGGCGATGGCTTCAGTGGCTGGGCCAGCTTGAATGACACGATCATGGGCGGCCGCAGCAGTGGCGAGTGCTCCGTTAACTCCGAGGGTTTGCTGATGCAGGCCGAGGTGGTGGCCGAAGGCGGTGGTTTTGTGAGTTGCCGTTCGCCGGTATGGCAACCACCCCTCGATCTCTCATCAGCAACGGCTCTGCGCTTGCGACTGCAAGGCGATGGACGGCGCTACAAACTCGCCGTTGCTGTTTCTGATTTGGCCGGTCGCCTGGGAGATCTGGTGCCTGGTGGTCTGAGGTGGGTGGAGGATTTCGATACGCAGCCCAGCGGCATCAGCGAGGTGGTGATCCCCTTTTCTGATCTCAAACCCGTGGTCAGGGCGAAGCCCGTGGGCCTTCCGCTGCGCTTTGAAGCGGCCAAGGTGTCGCGTTTGCAGATCCTCCACTCCCGCTTTGCCGATGATGGCGAGAGCAACCCTGGTTTCCGGGCAGGTCCATTGCGGCTGCAGGTGCTCTCGATCGAAGCGATCCAGTAATGGCCAAGGACTGGCTACCGGCCTGCATCAGTGACCCTGAAGGCTGTGAGCTGTTAATTCAAAGCATTTGCCGCGCAGCCGATCTCAGCAGGCCCCCTTACCGGCATGCCTTTTTGCCCTCGGAACAGCTCGGGGATAGCTGGATTGGGCGCTTGGAGGTTCGCGATAGCGACGGTCAACGGCAACCGGCGGTCGATCTTGAACTAGAGATCTATGGCGCAGCGGCCGATCCGTCGCTGCAACTGAGCTGGTGCGAGGACGAGGAGCGGCCCCTGCTGTGGCAGGGGCGCCATCCGGTGTGGATGGATGGCACCTCCGGACAGGCCTGCCCCAGGCCCGATGACGGCATTGCCTTGGAAACCTTGGCGCGACGCTTACGCGCTGAACTGGTTCAGGGTTGATCGGTGACAGCACCTTTGCTGCTACTGCTCACCAAGCGCGCGTACTTACCCAAAACACCAGTTCTATACAGGGGTTCTGGTTTGACCCAGGCTTGCTTGCGCCGCTCCAATTCAGCGGCATCCACATTGAGCTGCAGCAATTGTTGCTGGGCATCCACGGTGATGGAATCGCCCTCTTGCACCAAGCCGATCATGCCGCCAACGGCAGCTTCCGGCGCCACATGGCCAACCACCAGGCCGTAGGTGCCGCCGCTGAAACGACCATCGGTGATCAACGCCACCTTGTCGCCGAGCCCTTCCCCAACGATGGCGGCGGTGGGCGCCAACATCTCGCGCATTCCTGGCCCGCCAACGGGGCCTTCATTGCGCACCACCACCACATCGCCTGCATGGACCTGGTTCGCCAAGATCGCCTGCAGGCACTGCTCTTCACTTTCAAACACCCTGGCTGGACCCGTGAGCACCGGTGTTTTGACACCACTGATCTTGGCCACAGCCCCTTCGCTGGCGAGATTCCCTTTCAGCACAGCCAGGTGCCCTTTGGCATAGAGGGGATTGCTCAACGGCCTGATCACCTCCTGATCAGAAGGCGGAACTGATGGGACATCAGCCAGCAGCTCGCGCAGGGTTTTGCCCTCAACGGTGCGGCAATCACCGTGAAGCAAGCCGCCATCCAGCAGCAGCTTCATGACCTGAGGAATGCCGCCAGCATTGTGCAAGTCGACCGTGACAAAGCGGCCGCTCGGCTTGAGGTCACAGATCACCGGCACCCGTTGGCGAATCGTCTCGAAATCGTCGATCGAGAGCGGAACGCCGGCGGTTCGCGCAATCGCCAGCAGGTGCAACACCGCATTGGTGGAACCGCCCACAGCCATGATCACGCTGATGGCGTTTTCAAACGCTTCGCGGGTCAGCAGGTCCAACGGCCGAATGTTGGCGGCAATGGCCTCCACCAACACCTCAGCCGAGCGAGCGGCGCTGTCGGCTTTCTCGGGATCTTCTGCCGCCATGGTGGAGCTGAACGGCAGGCTCAGCCCCATCGTTTCGATCGCCGCGCTCATGGTGTTGGCCGTGAACATGCCCCCGCAGCTGCCAGCCCCAGGGCAGGCGTTCTTTTCAACGGCGGTGAGCTGGGCTTCATCGATCTTGCCGCTGCTCAACTGACCAACGGCTTCAAAGGCGCTGACCACGGTGAGGTCGCAGCCGCCCAATTTGCCCGGCTTGATGGTGCCGCCATAGACGAAGACACCGGGGATGTTCATCCGCGCCATCGCCAACATGGCGGCGGGCATGTTTTTGTCGCAGCCGCCGATGGCCAACACACCATCCATGCTCTGACCGTTGCAAGCGGTCTCGATCGCATCAGCAATCACCTCGCGGCTCACCAGGGAGTACTTCATCCCCTCGGTGCCCATGGAGATGCCATCGCTAACGGTGATGGTGCCGAAGAGTTGTGGCATGCCTCCGGCTGCTTGCGCGGCTGCTTCAGCGCGCAGGGCTAGGTCGTTGAGACCGACATTGCAGGGCGTGATGGTGCTGTAGCCATTGGCAATCCCGATGATCGGTTTGCTGAAGTCACCATCTCCGAAACCAACAGCGCGCAGCATGGCGCGGTTGGGACTGCGCTGAACACCTTGCGTGATGGCGCTGGATCGGAGGGGAGCCATGGGTCCGTGCGGTTTGCTCGATCCTCTCAGTTGCTGCTCTCGGGAGCCATGCTCTCCAGCTGACGGCGGACATCTTCGATCGCCAGGTTGAGGCGGTTCACCTTTTGCTCGAGATTTTCTGAGGAACCTTGAGCTGACAAGCTATTGGTTGGAACGCCATTGAGTCCAAGACGCTTGAATTGATCCCCAAGGGCCTGACGGCGCTCAGCGCGGGACAACAGCCACCAAGTCAGACCTGCAGCGCCAACCGCCGCACCGGTGAGCGCGCTGAGAAGAAGCGATGCGGAGCTGCTGTGTTGTTCAGCCATGCTCAAAACGTTGTCCTTATCAGGCTAGGAACTCCTCCGACTCTGTGCCGTAAAGACGATCGCCCGCATCGCCCAGCCCCGGCACGATGTAGTTGCGCGCATCGAGTTCGGCATCAATGCACCCGGTGTAGAGCGTAAGGTCTTGAAATTCCTCAGCCAGGCTTTTGAGCCCTGGCGAGGACGCAAGAGCGGTGATCACCCGCAAACGGGGGCCATGGACCCCAAGCTCCTTCAGTTGGCGCAGCACCATCGCCAAGCTGCCGCCGGTGGCCACCATCGGATCGAACACCATCACGCCCACTCGTTCGCCAATGCGCTTGGGCATGCGGTCGAGGTAGCTGCTGGCCTGGGCCGTGGCTTCATCACGCACCACGCCCATGTGGGCGACACGCGCATGGGGCAGCACCTCTTGGCCGCCCGCCCAGAGCCCCAGACCAGCCCGCAGGATTGGGATGGCGAGCACGGGCGTTGTGGGGTCCATCACCTGGCCCTCGCAACTGGCCAAGGGGGTATCCACTGTGATGTTGCGTTGGGGTAACCAATCGCGGGCCGCCTCATAGGTGAGCCAGCGGCCCAGCTCTTTCATCGCCGTGGCAAACAACGGTGAGGGGGTTTGCTTGTCGCGCAACACTGTGAGCCAGTGGGCCACCAACGGATGGGGGGGGACCACCACACGAAAGGAGGAGGGCATTTCACCTAGCTTGTGCGCCAAGCCTACGGGGATTCATGCGGCGCTTTTTGCTGTCGGCCACCGCGATGTTGTTAGTGTTGCTTTTGCAGTGGCCTGGAGCCGCTGCGGCCATCACAGCTCCAGAGCTGCGAGGGGCCAAGTCGATGCAAGACCTCTCCAGTGACATGCATGGCCGCAACCTTCAGCAGAAGGAATTTTTGAAGATGGATTTGGAGGGAACGGATTTCTCCGGTAGCGACCTGCGCGGCTCGGTGTTCAACACCACGCAGCTGCAGGATTCCAACTTTTCCGGGGCTGATCTACGTGATGTGGTGGCCTTCTGCAGCCGCTTTGATCGCGCCGATCTGAGTCAGGCCAGGCTCGATAACGGCATGTTGCTGCAAAGCAAATTCACCGACGCCCAGATCGACGGTGCTGATTTCACCAATGCCGTACTCGATCAGCCGCAGATCAAGCAGCTCTGCGCCAGAGCCTCTGGGGTGAATGAACAATCTGGTCTCTCAACGGCCGACAGCCTTGGCTGCGGCTGACGGAAGCCGGTGGTAGTTTCGGTTACCGGTTTCCCTTGGGATCAGCTCGGGAAGGAAACGGGGAAAGTCCGGTGTGAATCCGGCGCTGTCCCGCAGCTGTGAACCCCAAGGGGTGAGTCAGAACGCCCGCCGGTATCTCACAACTCCCCCGGCGCGGACCGGATCTTTTGGATGATTGATTCCCTGTTTGGGTTCCTGCCAACGGTGTTGGCGCACCATCCCTTCGGAATGGAGGAGATCAGCCTCTCTCCGCTTCAAGGTTTCCTCAGTGGTGTGGGCCACCCCTTGTTGGGCCCCGACCATCTGTTGTTTTTGGCGGCTTTGATGCTGGTGGGTTGGGATCAACCCCGCCGCTGGATTCCCACCTTGCTGGCCGTTGGTTTGCTGGGCTCGGCCTTGGCTCAGCTGGTGACCATCCCAGAGGCTTTGGTGGTTCCCACCGAAGCACTGGTGTCCCTGTCATTGGTGGTGGAAGGCCTGGTCATCCTTGGCACCATCTCCACCCGTTGGCTCTACCCCGCATTTGCGTTGCATGGCTTGATGCTCGGCGGAACCATCGTGGGCGCTGAACCCACCCCCTTGGTGGCTTACTTCATCGGGCTGTTTGTGGCCCAAGCCGCGATGCTCTTGTTGGTGCGTCGCTTCTCTGATCCTGTGGTGCGTCTGATCGGTGATCAGGGCCTTCGCTTGGCTGCTGGGATCTGGATTGGCATTGGCTGCGCCTTCAGCTGGTCAATGATGGTGGCCTAAGAGTGGCGTCCACAACCCGTTTACCGGTGACAGTGGTCACCGGGTTTCTTGGTGCTGGCAAAACAACGGTTTTGCGCGAACTCTTGCGGCAATCGCAGCAACGGCTGGCGGTGCTGGTCAATGAGTTTGGCGAGGTTGGCATTGATGGACAGCTGCTCAAGAGCTGTCAGGTGTGCGATGGGGACGAGGCGGGCTCCTCTCCAACCATCGTTGAACTGGCCAATGGATGCCTTTGCTGCACCGTTCAAGACGACTTTCTGCCCACGATGGAGGCGGTGCTTGAGCAAGCCGATCAGCTCGATGGCATCGTGATTGAAACCAGTGGCTTGGCCTTGCCCGAACCTCTGCTGCAGGCCTTCCAATGGCCTGAAATCCGCCATCGCACCCGCGTTAGCGGTGTGGTGACAGTGGTGGATGGCGAAGCCTTGGCCCGCGGCGAGGTGGTGGCCGATGTGAATCTGCTGGAGCAACAACGAGCCGATGACCCCAGCCTGGATCACGACGACAGCATTGATGAGCTGTTTGATGAGCAGCTCGAACAAGCTGATCTGGTGCTGATTAGCCGGGCCGATCGCCTCTCTAATGAGCAGCGTCGCTCAGCGGCCCAGCAACTCGAAAAGCGCTCTCACTTTCCTGGTGTGATGAGCCTGCCGATCAGCCACGGCCAGGTGGATCCGCAGTTGTTACTGGGGTTGAGTCGTCAGGAGGCTGCGGCCCCTGAGGTCGCCCCCCATGACGAACATCACCACCATCATCACGATCACCACCACCCCGAGCTGGAGTCCGCCAGCCTGCAATTAAACGGTCGTTGGCAGCAGGCGGGCCTGGAGAGCGTTTTGGCAGAAGCCATCGAAACGATGGGGTTGTTGCGCCTCAAGGGACGGATTCCGATTGCCGGCAAAGTGTTGCCGCTGCAGGTGCAAGCCGTGGGCCGTCGGCTGGATTGTTGGTTTGAAGAAGATCAAGCCAGCAGCGACCAGCTCAATCTGGTGTTGATTGGTCGATCGCCCGATCAGGCCAGCTTGGCGGCACAACTCGCCTCCCTGCAGGCCTAATCGAGGGGCAAGGGCCCACGGGCGCAGAGGTCTCCCCAGCACAACACCCCGGGCTCCTGCCAGCGCGCTTGCGCCGGAACCCACTGGCCCCCAGCTTCGCGAATTTGCACGGTGCCACTGCCGTCGTGGCTGATCTGCCAGTGCTCATCGGGTAAGCGCAGATCCCAGCGGCGGCCTGGGTCAATCCAGTCCAGGGAACACTGCCGCCAAGCGCCATCCTTGACCCGACAGTCCTGGGCGAGACCTGGCACGGCCATGCCAATGGTTAGTAGCAGCACCAGGGCCTTGGCCAATGGGGCGTGGGGGCGTTTTTTTCACCATGACCATCAAAAAAAGATTTGGCAGCAGCAACTGCGAAGATCGTTGCGATTGCTTGTTCGCTTTGCCCCGTTATCAAGCTCGTGTCGAAGTGCAGCTGCGTCCTTCGGTTCTCGATCCAGCTGGTGAAGCCACCCGATCGGCTGCTGCCCGTTTGGGCATCGAAGGCCTCCAAAGTTTGCGCATTGGCAAGGCCATCGTTCTCAGCCTCGAAGCGGCCGATGCCAAACAAGCCGAAGCCCAGGTGGGAGTCCTCTGTGATCGCCTGCTGGCCAACCCTGTGACGGAAAACTGGAGCATCAGCCTGGAGGAACTCCAAGCGTGACCGTTGGCATTGTTGTTTTCCCGGGCTCCAATTGTGACCGGGACATGGCCTGGGCCCTCAGCGGAATCCTCGATCTGCCCTGCCGTTTTCTTTGGCATGACACCACCAGCCTGGAAGACATTCAGGCTGTGGTGCTCCCCGGTGGTTTCAGCTACGGCGATTACCTGCGCTGTGGCGCTTTGGCGAGCCTGTCTCCGCTCCTGCATGCCGTCCACGCCTTTGCAGCCGATGGCGGCCCTGTGCTTGGGATTTGCAATGGGTTTCAGGTGCTCACGGAGATGGGCCTATTGCCCGGTGCCCTCACCCGCAATCAAAACCTGCATTTCATTTGTGAGCCCTGCGAGCTGGTTGTTAGCCCCGGCTCCTGCCATCTGCTCAAGGGCTACGGGGAGCAAGAGCGCGTGCAATTTCCGATTGCCCACGGAGAAGGCCGTTATCAATGTCAGGCCGACACCTTGAGCGAGCTGGAGCAAAACGGGCAGCTGGTGTTGCGCTACGGCCACAACCCCAACGGCTCCATCCTTGATGTGGCGGGTGTTTGCAACCGCAGTGGCAACGTTCTTGGTTTGATGCCTCACCCGGAGCGGGCGAGTGATCCACTGCTCGGCGGCATCGATGGGCAACGCTTGCTGCAGGCCCTGCTGGGATGAAGCTGAACCGCCGCCAGATTCTGGCCAGCCTTGGTTTTGGAGCGGCCCTGACCGCCACGGGCTGGCCGAGGCGCGTGCACTCCAGCCCGATTGCTTGGCCCTCGCCGCTGCGCGTGGGTGATCGCTTAATCGGTGTGGCTCCTGGCACCTGGGTTGACCCCGACACCCTGCAGGGGGATCGCGGTTGGCAGCGCCTGTATCAAGACTGGGGCTTTGATTTGGTGATCCCCGAGCAGAGCTTGGGGCAGTGGACCTATTTCTCAGCTAGCGATGCTGATCGCGCGGCCCTGCTGCGGCAGGCCTGGCGTGACCCTGGGGCTGATGGGGTTGTTTGCATCGCCGGCGGCTGGGGTGCGGCCCGCAGCCTTGAGGCGGGGTTTGCCCCAGGAGCCAGTCCGCGTTGGTGCGTGGGCTTTTCTGATAATTGCGCCTTGCTTCTCGCCCAGCTGGCCGCTGGCGGGCGGGGCGGAATTCATGGCTGGAAAGACGAGCGTGTGCGCCAGCTTTTGATGGGAGAACCTGTCGGGCCACTCACGGGGCAACCGCTGCGTGGTGGTGTGGCGGAGGGGGAGCTTGTGGTCACCAACCTCACCGTTGGCACTCACCTGATTGGAACTCCCTGGATGCCATCGCTCGATGGAACGATCTTGGTGCTGGAAGACGTTGGAGAAGCGCCTTATCGCATTGATCGCATGCTCACCCAGTGGCGCACCGCCGGTTTACTGCAGAACCTCGCTGGCATTGGCCTGGGGCACTTCCGCTGGATTCCTGAGGATGTGCTGCCTGGCGATTTGAGCTTGGCAGAGGTGTTGGAAGACCGCCTGGGCGATCTCGGTATTCCGATTGTGCAGGGCTTACCAGTAGGCCATGGTCGACCCAACAAAGCCCTCCCGCTGGGCAGGAGGGCTCGTTTGGACGCTCAAGCTGGGACGCTGTCGCTTCTCAGTTGACGGCAGCGAAGAAGTCCTTGCTTCCCACGGGGTCGGGGTTCATGGTGCGCTCGCCTGGTGTCCAGTTGGCGGGGCAAACCTCATCGGGGTTGGCTTCCACGTGCTGGAACGCCTGAAGCACACGCAGGGTTTCCTCCACGTTGCGTCCCACCGGCAGGTTGTTGACGGTGGCGTGCTGGACTACACCCTCAGGGTTGATGATGAACAGACCGCGGAGGGCAACGCCTTCGGCTTCGTCGAGGACGTTGTAGGCGCTAGCAATTTCCTTCTTGAGGTCAGCAACCAGGGGATAGGCGATATCGCCAAGGCCGCCTTGCTTGCGCTCGGTTTGGATCCAGGCCAGGTGACTGAACTGGCTGTCGACGGAGACACCCAGCACTTCGGTGTTCAGTGCTTTGAAGGCGTCGTAGCGATCGGAAAAAGCCGTGATCTCCGTCGGGCAGACGAAGGTGAAATCGAGGGGATAGAAGAACAGCACCACATATTTACCGCGGTACTGGGAGAGGGAGATGTCCTTGAACTCTTGGTCAACCACTGCGGTGGCGGTGAAATCGGGGGCCTGCAGGCCAACGCGGAAGACGCCGGTGGTCATGGAGAAGGGCGGAGAATTAACAGCCGCTTAAGCGGATTCATTCCGTTTAAGCAACTCCAAGCTATCACAATTGACCCTCTCTTGCGGCTTAATGTGGATAGGAATTGCTCTGGGTTTTTGGCCTGGGATCAAGCGCTCATGCGCAAGTACAACAACACCGGCCACTTCCGGCTTCTGAATCAACTCCGTAACGAGCTGAAGAAGGATCCCATCGTTCGTGCCAAGCCAGCCTCAACCCAAGAGCAAACGGCGCGCAACTCCAAGACTGTGGAGGTACGCCCGCAGAGCGTGGCGTATCAAAATCGCAATGCCTCGGCACGCCGCAGTGAACCCCGCGACAACGCGGTGGGAACCAGCTTCCGCGATCGGCTCAATGCGATCGAAATGCGCTGAAGCGGAGGTTGTTTGAGAACAAGGCAATGGCTCGGGGGAGACTTGAACTCCCGACCCCAGCGTTATGAATGCTGTGCTCTAACCAGCTGAGCTACCGAGCCTTGAGCGAATGAGTGTACGGGATCGTCAGCCCCGACGACTCAGGTGACGGACGGGATTCACAGCACCAAGGCCGGGCTTGATGATCTCAAAATGCAGATGAGGGCCCGTGCTTCTGCCGGTACTACCCATCCGCGCAATAGCAGTACCCTGCCGCACGTTTTGGCCCTTCTTCACCAGTAGTGCACTGTTGTGGGCATAGCGGGTCTTGCTGCCATCGGTGTGGGCCAGCTCCACGAGGTAGCCGTAGCCGCCTGAACTCCAACCAGAGAACACAACCTTGCCGTCGGCGGCGGCAATAATGGGGGTGCCAACGCTGTTGGCCACATCAATGCCGCGGTGCATGCGGCCCCAACGCCAGCCATACCCAGAGGTCAGTGTGCCTTTGGCGGGCCAAAGGAAACCAGAGAGCTGAGGCCGGCGCAGCTGGCCGAAATCCGGCAATTCAGGCCAACTCAAGCCCCCACTCATTCCCGGCACGATGGCCAGGGTCTGGCGGGCATGAACAGGGGGCAGGGTCGACTGGCTCACCAGTTTTCCAAGCCGTTTCATCTTGGCGGCCAGGTTGTCATCAGAAAAGGAGTCGGGCTTCGCGTCTTGGGCTGAATTGGCATCGAGAGATGCCACCAAGAACAAAGAGGATTCGAGCGATTCAGGCAGGGCCACCCACTGCTGAGCCTCAAAGTTGTCGAGGGCGCTGAGGCTATTGAGCTGGGCCAGGCGGATGGGCTCCATCTCCACTTGCTCAGCAAGATCCATCACGCTGACGCGCTCAAGGGTTTTGACCCAAAGCGTGGTGACAGAGGCAGGGGCTGCTGCCACCAGTGGAGGCAGCTCGGGAATCACCAGGTCATCGCTTCGGCTGGGAAAACCTGCAGCCATGGCTAAAACCACAGGAGAGCAGCAGGTGCCCAGAACAAAGAGGATGCTTGGCTTCACGCAAAAAATGACTGAGAACCAATCCCCTAGGGAGGGAACTGGCGCAAATTACCTGCTCGTAGGTAAATGATCAAGTGCGCAGCTGGATGAAATCCAACTGTCATTAGATAAACAGATGGATTAATCGCCCATTAATTGACGACGAGTTTCAAATAGCACAACCGCTGCAGCGACTGACAAATTCAGGCTTCTAACCGCAGAACACGTCATCGGAATTAGAAGTAGGTCATCGCAATTGGCTTGCACCTCAGGTGCTAATCCTTTGGTTTCACAACCGAAAATCAGCCAGTCGTCCGCTTGATAGTCGATCTCGAGGTAGGAGCGGTTGGCATGGCGGCTGAAACCCAACAAGCGTCCCGAATGACGCTGCTGGTGCTTTAAAAACTCAGCCCAGCTGGAGTGTTGCACCAAAGGAACGTGGGGCCAGTAATCCAAACCAGCCCGCTTCAACTGACGATCATTGATTTCAAAGCCCAAGGGCTCCACCAAGTGCAGGGGTGTCGCAGTGGCTGCGCAGGTTCGAGCGATATTGCCGGTATTGGGTGGAATCTCAGGTTCCACCAAAACGATCTGCGGCATGAACTCAGGGGGCGGTGTTGAGGCGTTGTGCGAGCTGATGCAGGGGTAAAGCGCGTCCAGCCGTCACCAGCCAGCTTTCCGAGCAGATCTGCTCGCATTGCCGGGTCAGGCTTCCATTGCGATCGCGAAAGCGTCCGCCGATGGCGGTTGGCGGAACCACACCCCATCCCACCTCTTCAGCCACCAACACCACAGGCTGCTGCCGACTAGCGAGGACCGCCAAAAATTGACCCACCAGCTCAACCCAGCGCTGCTCTTCAAACTCAAGGCTTGAAGCCACAAGCCCGCCCAGGGAGTCCAAGAGCAAGACATCCCCTTGGCAAACGCTGGAGTCTTGCAACAGATCGCTCACCGCTGAAATGGACGAGGCTTCCAGCAAACGCCAGTGCTTTGGGCGCCGCTGGCGGTGACGATCGAGGCGCTGCTGCCAGGCCTGATCATCCGGAAGGATGGGCCCTGTAGCGAGATAGGAGATCGCCTCTGACCCTGCGATCTCCACGATTCTCTGTTCAGCCCATTCACTTTTCCCACCCCGTGATGGTCCGGTGATCAGCAGGTGCTTAGCCACCACCATTCATGCCGCGCAGCGTGGTCACCGAGGACGGCGAGACGCGGTTGAGGTAACGGAAGATCCAGTACTTGAAGATCGTGGCCAAGATCACCGGGAAGGTGGCGATGAATAGATCGATGAATTGTTCTTCAGCCGGGATGCCCAGGTGGGATGAAATGCCCTGCAACAGCACCGTCCAGCCTTCTGGACTGTGGAAACCCACGAATATGTCGGTGAACAGGATGATCACGAACGCCTTGGCGTTATCGCTGAGGCCATAGACAACCTCATCAAAGAACCCGCGCAGCACCCGGATTTCATCGCGGCCAAAGAGGCACACCAACACAAAGCCGATCGTGGCCACCACATCGGCCAGTACGTTTTTGATCGCAGTAGTGCTCTCGGAGTCCGCCTCATCCTTGAGCTCAGCTGCTTTGAGCGTCAGCTTTTGGCGCAGCTCTTCCACAGACGGGCTGTCTTCTCCCTCGAGAAGGGCCGCAAACTCGATTTCGGCTTTGTATTCCCGCAGACTCGCCACCGCAGATTGCTGCAGCCGTGGCTTGGTGTAGCTGAGGAAAGGAACATCAGGGGCAATGCGATCCACCACAGGTGAGATCAAATAGGTGCGCGAAATCTGCTGCAACAGCAATGGCACCAAAATCATTAACAGCAAGATTCGCAGCGACACCAGCGTGGAATCACGCCGGCGCCTGAAACCAGCCACCACATTGGCTTCAGCTTCTGGGTCCAATTGATTGCGAACCCGGTCAAACACCCCCAGCAGGCTGCGGGGTAGAGGGTCGGGGCGTTGAAACAGGGTTTGACCTTCTTTGCTCCGGTAGCGCCGCACTACCGACTCAATCAGTTGCAGCTGCCGCAGTTCCTGGCTGTCGAGCTGGGCGCGCTGGCGCTCGATCGATGACAGCAGGGCACGGCAAATCTCCAGTGCCGAACGAAAGCGGCGGAAAATCTGCGTTTGGGTTGCCTGCGGCAACCCCAAATTCACATCGGTGCGAACAGGACGATCGTTGAAATATTCGAGCTCTAAACCTTGGATCATTAGAGCGGCCTCATAGGCCTGCTCCAAATCGCTACTCAAATCCAGTCCTTCGGCCTTGGCGAAGGTGCCAAGCCAGTCATTCAGTCCCATGCCGTCGAACTGGGCGTCAGCCCATGATGCCGAGGTTCAGCGAGAGAACACCCACCAAGTGGCCATCGGCACAAGCGTTCCCAACACCAACAGCACCGCCACCCAAATCAAGGCATTGCTTTCTTCGGTCTCTTCCTTGGTTGGGACATTGCTGACAACGGCCACCTGTTCAATCAGCTCAGGAGGGCCGGGGTCTTCTTGGCCGGCTAAGACCGTTTCGAGGCGGGAGAGGCCATCAACTGTGGCCTGGCGGTAACGGCCACCATCGCGTAAGGCCACCGACATCGTTTCCTCAGCCGTGCTCTCCAGCAGTGCATTGGGCAAGCGCTGCAACAAGGTGGCGTCGGCGGCAATGCTGGCTGCGTTAGCCCCTGAATCAATGGCAATCAACAGATCACTGTCATCGTCTGAACCGTGCCAGCGGCTCAGCAACTCAGAGGCAAACGAATCGAGGTCAACGTTGTAATCAAGACGCTTGACCGTCACCAAATTGGCGTTGATGTGATCGCTCTCCAGGTTGGCTAAACGCGAGCCCAATTCTCCCGTGGAGGCACGGCTCAGCACATCGGCTGAATCCAATACGTGGCCCTCAGGTGCCGCCGCTGGGAAGTCCAAAGCCGCCACAGCCAACACCGGCATGGCCGGTAGGCCCAAGCTGACGAGCAGAAGCAACAGCGGCAAAAGACGAGCCATGACACCCGGGCGATCGCTGCCCAGTCTGCCCTTCATTCGTCCGCCATGGCCAAAGCATCACGGTGCAAGATGTCCATCACCGTGATGATCTGCTGGCTCATCGTTTCAGGCAGATCTAAATGGCCGGCAAGCTGGTCAATGAATTTGACTTCTTCAGGCTCAATGATGCGATCGGCGCGAACCAACTGAATGGCCACTGCCAAAGCGGTTTCACGTTGCACTTGATTAAGACAGGGTGCTGCTTTGGCTACCAAGGCTTCGCTGCCCTCGCTCCTCCAGAGCTCGAGCAGATCGTCAAACAACCCCGCCATGGTGGCTTCATCCATCCCCACATAGGGGGTTCGAAACTCCAACTCAATGCGCAGGCTTCTGGCCTCATCGCGTCCCACCACCCCATCACTGGCAACAGCAGCCAAACAAATTGCAGCGAACGCCTGTTCCGGGGTCATCGCATCAGCGGGAGTTGCCCCTATTTCAGCCAAAGGGCGGTGGAATGGCAGCCTTGCAGCAAAGCCATGAGGTCCATGCCATCACAAGCCCGCGTGGTTCTTGGCTGTGGTGTCGGTGGCTTACTTCTCGTTGTCATCAACGCCCTGCTGATCCCGGCTGATTTGGGCAGCACACTGCCGATCTTTCAACGCGCATCGGTGCTCGCGGGTGTGATGGCCGTTGGCCTGATGTTGGTTGCTGTGCTGTGGACCCGGGCCAATCCAGCTACACGCGAGCCCGCCAGCTTGGACGGTCCCCAGGGATTTGAGCTCACGGCAGGGTTGCCTGAAAGCGTTCGATTGGAACTGGCCTGGGCCAGCCATCAACTGCTCAAAGCCACTCCAGCAGCATGTGTGTTGCTCGTTTGGGATGGGAACGAATTGATGCGGCGTGGCGTCTTGAGCTCCAAGCCATTTGAGCCAGGACCCATCGTCCAAAGGGCCAGGGAGCAACAACAAACCATTGGCTTGGTGAATTTGACCTTGTACCCAGGCCGCAGCGAGTTTGCCTACTTCCCAGAAAACACTCCCGCGGTTGTGGTCGAACCCCTAGGCACCAAGGGATGGCTTCTGGTGGCGGGCTGGTCCGTGCGTTGCTTTAGCCGCAGCGATGAGATCTGGATTAAGGGAGTGGCTGAAAAACTCAGAACTGCACTGGAGGCGCCTTGGAATTAGTTGGCCCAGAATCTTGATTTTGATTCTTGAGTTGAAGCTGCGTTTTTACCTGACTGTCAGGTGATGCGAACACAACCCGGCCATCTTTCGTTGCTTGACCATTCAAGATTTCCGCGGTTGTTCGTTGATTCAGTTCCTCTCTTGTTACAACCACAGAACCTTTGGCATTGACGCGGCCTGTCTCCCAGTTCCAAAAACATGAATTGGCTGTTAATTTTTCGGCAGGCTGGATTAATTCGCAATTGTTTTTTATCATTATTGATTTTTTATCGGTTGAAATGTCTAGACCATTGCCAGATGCAAAAAGATCCTTGAAGGTCCCGCTCACAGGCTGACTCGAGGAAAGCCTGCCAATGTTGTACCACCAACGAATGGGACCTCCCCTAATATCGATATTGTCCTGAGACTCTTGAATTCTCACAGGCTTATTGAAATCAAGCCATTCCTGTTTGCTATTGCCGTTAGCTGATGGAGCTGTCAGGATTCTAATTCTTCCACCCTCGGCTTTTTGGTAGCCGCTAAGTGGACCTTTTGCTATTAAGTCGCCTGATTCAGTATTCCATTGAACAAAAGGGGAGTAAATAGTTGTCTCCGGATCCGATCTGGTGTTAATGCCGTTCTGCCATGATTGAAGAACAACATTACCGCTAAGGGTGAGAGTATTGTCTGCTGCTGAATAAGTGGATGAATCAGCATTGATTTGCTGATTGTTGTTTCTCGCTACAGGGTTACCTTCTAAAAACAAAAGCTCATCCTCGGGCCTCCAGGTGGCTTTTTGAGATTTCAAAACATGCCCAGAATCATCAAGGGCCGTCATCGTAACGCCCTTGATGAGTTCGATTTGTTTGCCGTCAAGAATCACAAGAGCTTCCGGAGCAACGAGTCTGTGAGTGGCTTGTCCGTCTTTAAAAAATGTCCCGACAGGATCTTTAATAACGGTGAGCTGATCCTCAATACGATATTTACTAGAGGGACTTTTTAGTTGCCAAACTGGCTTGCCATCTTTTGAGTTCTGCTGCAGCACCAACTGATTGAACACGAAAGGCCTTTGCTTCTCATTTTCAATCGAGCCTGATGAGCAGGATGCGAGCAACAGAAGCGAGAGCCCGCAAAGGGACTTATATATAAACTTCAAATCGCTTCCTCCAGCTCCAAGCGTTGCAGCAGTGGTGATGGCGCATCCAAGGGGCCCGGCTTGAGGTGTCCCCAGTTCAAGAGTTCGATCCAGTTCCCTTGCGGGGCGTTGAGTTGCTGCAAGAGCCGAGCGCTGAATTCCGGCAAGAGCGGTTGCAGCACAACACCCACCACGCGGCTGGCTTCCAGTACGGCATACAAGTCAGCGGCTACCTGATCGCGGTTGGCTGGATCCTTGATGGCCTTCCAGGGCGCTTGATCGCTCAGATAACCATTGGCCGCAATGGCTAACTGCAGCGCCTGTTCCGCCACAGCGTGGAACCTCAGCTCTTGGTAATGGCTCGGCACATTATCCACGGCGATTTGCGCGGCTTGCTTTAGGGGATGGCCGCTGGGGAGCTCTTGGGGCAGTGCTGGAACACCCTCAAACCACTTACGGGCCATTGAGATCGAGCGGTTCACCAGATTGCCGATGGTGTTCGCAAGATCGTTGTTGACCAGGTCCAGGAGGCGTTGCTGCTGGATATCACCGTCATCGCCGAATTGGATGTCGCGCAGTAGATACCAGCGCACAGCATCGCGGCCGCAGAGTTCAAGCAAACGGGTGGGGTCAATGGAATTGCCCATGGATTTACCCATTTTTTGGCCTTCCCGTGTGAGAAAGCCATGGCCAAACACGCCGGCTGGCAGATCAATCCCAGCGGATAAACACATCGCTGGCCAATAGACAGCGTGGAAACGCAGGATGTCTTTGCCAATCACATGCAATTGGGCTGGCCAGCCGCCGGTGATGGCTTGGTCCAGCGTGGCCGGCTGATCAGGCTCGAGCAAAGCTGTGATGTATCCCAGCAGAGCATCAAACCAAACATAAAAAGTGTGACCTTCGTGGCCAGGGACAGGCAGTCCCCAACTCACATTGCGGCGGGAAATGGAGAAGTCCCTCAGGCCATTGGCAACAAAATTTTCAACTTCCTTGCGCCGACTGGCTGGGCGAATGAAGCCATCGGTTGCGATGAGCTTTTCGATGGCCTCTTGATAACGGCTGAGCCGGAAGAACAAGTTGGCCTCATCGCGCCATTCCAGTGGTTTTTGATGAATGGGGCAGTGGGGTGAATCGGCGTCTTTGGGGTCGTCTTTATATTCCTCGCAAGCAACGCAATACCAACCTTGTTGACGACCCTCGACAATGTCACCGTTGGCTTCGACTCGCGCGAAGAACTGCTCAACAATGGATTGATGGCGCGGGTCTGTGGTGCGAATGAAACGGTCATGACTGATCTGCCACTGTGACCACACCGATGCAAAGCTGCTGCTGATCTGGTCGCAGTGTTGTTGTGGATCAATTCCCGCTAATTCAGCTGTTCGTTGAATCTTTTGACCGTGTTCATCACATCCGGTGATGAACACCACATGCTCGCCGCTGAGTCGCTTGAAACGGGCCAGAGTGTCGACCGCCAACGTGGTGTAAACACTGCCGATATGGGGCTTGTCGTTGACGTAATAAAGCGGAGTGGTGAGTGTGCTTGTCATCAACGCGATCTTACTGAGCCAGCTCCGGTCAGCATGATGATCTCAGTTCAGTGCAGCGATGGCTTTTCAGCAGGGCCACGTCCCGGTTCTGGTCATGGGTGGCGGGAGTGGCGGCTGTGGCGCTGCGCTGCAATGTGCCCGCTGTGGAGTTGAAACTCTGCTGATCACACCTGGCCCTTGGACCGGAGGGATGATCACCAGTGGCGGAGTTTCTGCCCCCGATGGCAATGAGCTGAGTGCCTGGCAGAGCGGTCTTTGGGGTGCCTTGTTGCGTCAGTTACGCCGTGAGAGTGCTGAAGGCCTCGACCACAACTGGGTCAGCTGCTTCGGATTTCGCCCGAATCAAGCGGAAGCCATCCTGCAGCGTTGGATCGCTGAGGCTCCCCAGCTGAGCTGGTGGTCAGGCGTTCAAGTGCTGAGCATCGAGCGCCGTGGTGATCAGCTCGGCAAGGCCGTTCTGCAGCGTGATGGCGAACCAATCAGCGTCAGCTTTGACGTGCTCGTTGATGGCAGCGAGCTCGGGGACAGCTTGGTCTTGGCCGACATCCCCCATCGCTTGGGATGGGAAGCCAAACAGCAGTGGGGTGAGCCCAGCGCTCCGGTCGCAGAGGCTCTGAAGGACCCCTTTTTTGAGCGGGAACCTGTCCAATCCCCCACTTGGGTGATCCATGGGCAATGGCAGGGCCCCTGGACTCCACCAGATAAGCCGCTCGAGCCATTCAGTGGCCGTTTTCAAGGCTGCGACGATCGTTTTTCCCTGCCGCAACTGCTCAGTTACGGCCGTCTTCCAGCTCAGCAACTGATGCTGAATTGGCCCTTGCACGGCAACGACTGGCCTGTGGATCCAGGAGCGGTGTTCAGCGGGGATGCCGAGCGCCAGCAGGAGCAACTCACAGGCCTGCGCCGGCATAGCGAGGCTTTCCTGGCCCAATTGCAAGCCGCCTGCGGCCCGCAATTGCAACCCTCGTCAGCCTTTGCTGGAGAGCCTCTGGCCTTTCAGCCCTACTGGCGTGAGGGCCGCCGCTTGATTGGTGCCAGCACTGTTGTGGAGCAAGACTTGCTGCCGCAGTCCCCCAATGCTGAGCACCAGCAACAGGCGATCGCCGTAGGCAACTACGCCAATGACCACCACTACGGGGAACGTGAGTGGCCCTTGGCGGACAAATCCATGGCGTGGGGTGGGCGCCGCAGTGGCACGCCCTTTGTGATTCCCTTTGGGGCGCTGTACACCCCTGCAATCGGCAATCTGCTGATGGCTGATAAATCCATCAGCGTCAGCCACATGGCCAATGGGGCGACCCGTATGGGCCCCTTGCTGCTGTTGATTGGCCAAGCCGCTGGTCAAGCGGCCGCAATGTGTGTGACGCAGCGCTTGGCTGTGGCCGAGCTGCCGGTGGCCGAGGTGCAGCGAGCGCTGCTGAATGATCCGGTAGCCCCCTCGGGTGTGGTGCCGTGCCCTGAGCTGCCGTGGCATCAGCCCAACTGGGCACAGCTACAACTCGATTGGCTCCATGGAAGGTCCACTCAGCATCAACCCGCCTGCGCTCCAAGCGAACCAGCCAGCCAGCAGCAACGGTTGTTGATTCAGGTTGAGGGTGAGCGTTGGTGGGGTGAGTCCGAATCTGGGGAGCGCTTCCCTTTGATCACACTTGAGCCGCAGGTGCAGCAGGTTCTGCCTGATCAACACGGACGGTGGCTGGAACTCGAGGGCTGTAGCAACCCCTTTGGCCCTTGGTGGCGGATCAACCGGCTGTGCCCTTAAGCCGCAGGAAGTCGTTAGCGGGATCAACCCTCTCCAGCTGGATGACCAGCTGATCGCCAAGCCCACAACCAGCGTCAATTTGGGCCGGCAACTCCATGGCCCAGGCCTCCAAACGCACCAGAGCGATGCCGCTGTCCTCCCGCAACCAGCTCAATACGATCGCTGGCTGCGGCCATTGCGGGATCGGGCCGGCCAGCCATTCCAACAGCGCCATGCGTTGGTCTTGGCGAGCAATCAAGCTCGCCTCCCGTTGGCCTTGATCCAAGCGCTGCAACAGCGCGGTGATGGCCTCAGCGTCGAGCGGATCCCCCTCAAGGTGTCCAGTGAATTGCAACCACTGGCGGTGAGCCAGTAGATCGCTGTAGCGGCGGATCGGGGAGGTCCACTGCATGTACATCGGCAGGCCCAGCGAGCCATGGGGCTGAGGGTTGCTTTGCAAGCGGCTGCGGTTCAACCCACGCCGCTGCTGGGCCCAGCGAACCGGACCTTGGGGCCATTGGTTGGCCTCTGCAGGGTCATGACTAGATCCGGCTTGGACCCGATAGGGCATGGCCAAACCGTTTTGGCTGGACCACTCAGCCATGGCTGCACCAGCGAGAATCATGGCCTCGCTGACACAGGAGCGGGCCAGGCCTGGTTCGGTGATTTCAAGCGCCAACTCATCCGCTGGATTGCGGAACAACCGACCTTCGGCCTGCTCCATCAGCAGGGCTCCTTGCTGTTCACGCCAGGCTGTGCGGCGTTTGAGTAGCTCCGCCAACTCCGCTAGATCAGGATCCTCAGGGGGTGCGAGCTCGATTAATTCATCAGCATCCTCATAGGTGAGGCCGTAGGAGACCTTCACCCAACTGCGGCAGGGTTCAACCGCCTCAATGGACCCGTCTGCATTGAGCAACACGCCCACACTCAAGGCGCCGCAGGGGCGCATGGGCCGCAAGCTCATGCAGTCGCGGGCCACGGCCATCGGGAACATCGGCATGGCCCCGCCACTGAGATACAGGGTTGACCCACGGCGTTGGGCCTCATGGTCGAGCCGATCTCCTGGTTGCAACCATTGATGGGGATCAGCGATGTGGACCCAGATCCAGAGGTCTCCATTGCGGCGTTCCAAGCCAATGGCGTCGTCCACCTCTTGGGTGGAGGCACTGTCGATACTGAAACAGCTCAGATGGCTCAGGTCTCGGCGCTGTGGATCGCTCTGAGCGGCTGGCAACTCCACCTCGGAGTTGCTCTCCCATGCCGATCCCAGCAGCCGCAGAGGCTGGCCTGCTTTCAGCAAGCCCAGGTCCACCAAAACCTGCTGCAACACCTGGGCTGAACCGTCGTAACCAGCCCGTTGCAAGGCGTGGTTGAGTTCAGGTGCCAGGCTCACCTCCTCGAGCTTTTCAGCCCCAGCAAGCTGCTTGAGCCCGCGCAGCAGCTCCTGGGACTGCTTCGAACCCAGCAGGGCTGTGATTGGCTTGCGGGCGGCAATCGCATCGAGCAGCCCTTGCCGGCCGGCCTGCTCAAGTTGCTGGGAGCGGCGGCTGCGGCGCAGTTGCCTCAGCTCGGAGCTGCTGCGGGCTGAGGCCAACCCTGCTTTCCAGCGCCAGAGGTCCTGCGGGCCTTGTAAGGCCAACCAGAGAGCCGCCAGCTGGTGGGGTGTTGGGCCATTGCGCAGCAGTTGACCCAGTGATGCCAGCGAGTAGCTCTGTTGCGGTGCTTGCTGTTGCTGCGACTCCATCCAGGCCAGGGCCAGTTCGGTGGAGCTGCTGCTGGTGGCCGTTAGGGCATGGGCCAGTTCGCTACTGCTGCTGTCACTAAAGGCAACGATCAGCTCAACCTGCTTCAGCGGCACAGGGCGCTGCTGCTGGTTACTGGCTACGGCAAAACGCAACGAAGCCCTGCCGTTGGACAGGGCTTCGAGGAGGGCCAGGCGCGGTTGTTTGCGCTCATCGCAAACACCCACCAGATCACCTGGCTGAATGGCAGGTTTCGAACTCAGCCTTCTGGATTCACGAAGGGCAGAAGCGCCACGATGCGAGCACGCTTCACCGAGTTGGTCAGGTCACGCTGCTGCTTGGCGGTGAGGCCAGTCATGCGGCGGGGCAAAAGCTTGCCGCGCTCAGTGATGAATTTCTTCAGCAGATCGGTGTCCTTGTAATCAATGGGGTCACCGGGTTTGATCGGAGACAGCCGCTTTTTAAAAAAGGAAGGAGGCATGGGATTGGAGAGTCAGTGGAAGTGGGATAACGAGCGCGAGATCACTTGATCTCTTTGTGGACCGTCATCTTGTTGTCGTGGGGACAGAACTTCTTGATCTCCAGCCGTTCTGTGGTGTTGCGGCGGTTTTTCTCAGTGGTGTAGCGGGACACTCCCTGAGACCGCTTATCAGTGTTGGACCGGCATTCGGTGCACTCGAGAGTGACCACAATCCGGACGCCCTTGTTTTTGGCCATGGAAGGACGTGCGCTGCTTGAGCGGAGCGGTGTGACAATCCGCCACCATAACTGAGTGGCTCACGCCCATCGGTAGGATCCGCCCGCTTCCAGCTGGATTTCATGCGCGTATCACTGCAGTGGCTTCGGGACTTGGTTCCCTTCCGCAGTGACGTCGACAGCCTGGCTGAACAGCTGTCAATGGCTGGCTTTGAAGTTGAAGAGCAAGAGGACTTGGCAGCCCGTGCGGCTGGCGTTGTAGTGGGTCAAGTGCTCAGCAAAACCCCCCACCCCGATGCCAACAAGCTGAATGTCTGTTCGGTCTCGATTGGCGAAGGGAGCGAACCCCTTCAAATCGTTTGCGGTGCGGCCAATGTCCGTGAGGGGATGGCCGTTGCGGTTGCCACCGTTGGCAGCCATCTGCCGGCGGTGGATCTAACGATCAAACCCGCCAAACTCCGCGGCGTTGAAAGCTGCGGGATGCTCTGCTCGCTCTCCGAGCTGGGTTTAGAAACCAACTCCGAGGGCTTGGTTGACCTCGAGGTCGTGGCTGCTGAGCAGGGGTCCCCGCTGCCGCAATTGGGCGAACCGGTGGGCCCACTGTTGGGCTTAACCGATCACATCCTCGAGCTAGCCATCACCGCCAATCGCCCTGATGGCATGTCAATGCTGGGGATTGCCCGCGAAGTGGCGGCCCTGGAAGACCTCAGCGTTCAGGAGCCCGCTTCCACTGAGCTAGAGCCTGCAGCAAAGTTGGAGACGGCTCCCTTTGCTGATCACGCCCTGCTGTTCAGCCTCACAGCACTCGAGGGGATCAGCAACGGCCCGTCACCGAAGTGGTTGCGGCAGCGCTTGGAAGCCGCTGGTCAACGCAGCATCAACACCGTGGTGGACATCACCAATTTGGTGATGCTGGAAACCGGCCAACCACTGCACGCCTACGACCGCGACCGGCTCGCCGAGCTTGGCCCTGAGGGATTTGGCTTGCGCGCGGCCAGCAGTGGTGAGTCGATCGAGTTGCTCGACGGCCAAACCCTCAAGCTGCGCGAGGACAACCTCTTGGTGAGCCATGGCGACCAAGCCGTTGCACTCGCTGGCGTGATGGGAGGCCAAAGCAGCGCTGTCACCGAGTCCACCAAGCGGATATGGCTCGAGGCCGCCGTGTTCCCTCAAAATCTCGTGCGCCGCAGCAGCCGCGCAGCCGGACTGCGCAGCGAATCGAGCGCCCGATTTGAACGTGGGGTGCCCCAAGCCCTAACGCTGCAGGCCAGCAACCGCGCTGTTGCCCTGCTGCAAGAGCTCTGTCAGGCCAAGGCCACCGGCCGGTGGCAAGCGAGCCCTGTGGCCAGCTCCAGCGAAGCGCTGGTGCTGCGCCGTGAAGCGCTCGATCGGCTCTTGGGCCCCTTGGCCACTGGCGAATGGATTGAGGATTCCAAGGTGTGCGCCCTGCTGGAGCGTTTGGGCTGTTCCTTGCAGCCGCAACATGACGAGGACGGCCAAGTCAGCCATTGGAGTGTTCAGGTCCCGCCGGCGCGGCAACTGGATCTGCAACGGGAAGTGGATCTGATCGAAGAGATCGCCCGATTGGTGGGTTACGACAACTTCGGCTCCCACCTGCCCGATCCGGTGGAACCAGGTGGTTTAACCGCTGAGCAGGAGTTGCTCAGGCGGTTGCGCTCCAACCTGCGGGCAGCTGGCCTTCAGGAAATCAGCCATCTGTCGCTGGTGGCCAGTGAGGAGCCGAGCAATCCTGCGCAAGTGGCGATTAGCAACCCATTGCTGACCGACTACGGCTGCCTCAGAACCACCGTGGTTCCCGCGTTGCTGGATGCCGCTGCGCGGAACCTTCAAGCCAGCCAAGCGGGCTTCTGGGGCTTTGAAATAGGCAAGGTGTTTGCCCGTGATGGGCAAGGGTTCGCTGAACAGGAGCGGCTCTGCGGCGTTGTGGCCGGTGAGCGCCGCCAAGGGCTCTGGAGCACTAGCGGCCAGCCCTCCCCTTTGAACTATCACCAGGGCCGGGGCCTGTTGGCTCGCGCCATGGCCCAACTGGGCTTGAGCTTGCAAGACCGCCGTTTAGGGGATGACGAGCGGCTGCATCCGGGGCGCAGCGCCAGCCTTGTGCTCGAAGGCAAGGTGATTGGTGTGTTTGGAGAACTGCATCCGCGCATGGCCGAGCAACACGACCTGCCCGCTGGAACATTGATCTTTGATCTGGCCCTGCAGCCAGTGCTGACCGCAGCCAGCCGCACCAATCGCTACTGCCACGCGTTTAAGCCCTTTGCGACGGTGCCAGCGAGTGAACGCGATCTGGCCTTTGTTGTGGAGGAGACGCAGGATGTAGCAAGCGTGCTGCAGACCATTCGCAAGGCCGGAGGTCAACTTCTCGAGAACGTTGATTTGCTGGACCGCTATAGCGGTTCACCAATACCCGAGGGCTCTTGCAGCTTGGCTGTGCGGTTGCGCTTCCGTGACCCGAAAGCAACCCTGCGCGATGAGCAAGTCGATCCGCTGCTCACCAAGGTTCGTCAAAGCTTGGAAAAAAGTTTCAAGGCTGAGCTGCGCTGCTAGTCAGGATGGCCATCGCCTCGATGTGGGTGGTTTGCGGGAAGAAATCAAACGGCACCACCTTCTTCAGCTTAAAACGCTGGTCGGCGCAAAGCAGCGCTAGGTCGCGGGCCAAGGTGGCTGGATTGCAGCTGACATAGGCCATGCGAGCTGGCGGCTGCTCCCTGATTGCCTCACACACCCGCGGATCCAATCCCTTGCGCGGTGGATCTAGTAGCAGCACATCGGTGAAGGGCAGGAATTCCTGCAGCCGGCGTTCAACAGCGCCGGCATGGAAGTCCGTGTTCTCCAAGCCATTGAGCAAGGCATTGCATTGGGCCCGTTCAATGCTCTCGCGGCTTTGCTCAATCCCAATCAGGCGAACACCGTCTTGGATTAATGGCAATCCAAGGGTGCCCACACCGCAATAGGCATCAACCAACACCTCCCCTGATTGGAGTTGCAGCTCACTGCGCAACGCATCCACCAGCGATTCCGCTTGCTGGTGGTGCACTTGGAAAAAGGTGCCCAAACCAATTTGGAAGCGGCGTCCCGCAAAGCTCTCCATCAGCCAGGGACGGCCAGCTAGAAGCCGTTCTTTTGGGCCCAACAGGGTGTTGCCTGGTTTGGGCTGCACGTTCAGTACAACACCAACCAGCTCTGGCCAGCGCTGCATCCACAGTTCAGCCAACTCGTCGGCTGGTTTGAATTGGTCCTCGCGTACCACTACCCCAAGCAACAGTTCACCGCTGGAGACCCCGGCGCGCAGAACCAACTGGCGCAACAGCCCTTTTTGGGTGTCTTCGTTGTAGATGGGCCAGCCAGAGTCTTGAAGATCCGCTTTGAGCGGCTGGATCAAGGCATCCAGCTTGCGGTCGAGGACGGGACAGTGGTTCATGTTCACCACGTGGTGACTTCCGCGCTGAAAAAATCCAGCCTTTAAGGCGTCATCCCTTTGCTGTACAGGAATGATGGCTCGGTTGCGATACCCCAACACCGCTTCGGTCGAGCGGATGGGATCCACCACACACTCCAAACGTCCAACACGCCGCAGGGTGTTTTGCAGCTGCTGCTGCTTCCATTGGCTTTGAGCCTCGTCTTGCCAATGCAACAGGCTGCAGCCCCCACATTTGCCGGCAAGGATGCAGATCGGATCACGCCGATCCTGGCTTGAGCACTTGAGCTCGCTGATCTCGGCGTGAAGCTTGCCCCGTCCTTGGCCTGTGATTCGAACCGTGGCGGTTTCGTCTGGCAGAGCGCCTGAGACGAAGACCAACTTGCCGTCGTGTTGAGCAAGGCCGGTCCCGTCGAGGGCGAGATCTTTGATCTCCAGCGTCAGCTGGTTGGGATGGCTGGCATCAACAGGCATCCCTTGACGCTACCGCTGGGCATTACAGCTCACGTGGTTTCTGCTGTTCAGTAGCCAGAGGCGAGTTGAGCTCAGTAAAGTGGCTGGGGCCAAGGTGTTGCGATGAGCGTTGTAAAGGATCTAATCCTTCAAGCTGACGACGAGCTCCGTTATCCAACGAGCGGTGAGCTTCGCTCGATGGCCGACTTTTTGAACGATGGCGATCGCCGTGTTCGGGTGGCCCGTGTGCTGACCGAGAACGAGCGAAAGATCGTTGATGAATCAGCCAAGCAACTGTTCAGCCGCAAGCCCGACTATGTGGCCCCTGGCGGCAATGCCTATGGCCAGAAGCAGCGGGCCCAGTGTCTGCGTGATTTCAGCTGGTACCTGCGCCTGGTGACCTACGGCGGTTTGGCCGGCAGCACCAGCTTTATCGAAAGCACCGGTTTGATTGGCGCCCGAGAGATGTACAACAGCCTTGGCGTGCCGATGCCGGGCATGGTGGAAGCGATGCGCTGCCTCAAGGACGCCTCTATTGCGTTGCTCTCCCCTGATGACGCCCAATTCATCGCCCCGTTCTTTGACTATTTGATCCAGGGGATGCAGACCAGCACCTGATCAGGTGTCTCGCTTGTGACTCATTGCGGGTCCAGGCAAGGGTCTCAGCTGGTTTTGCTAATACCTATATTTCCAAGTGACTTTGGCTCAGGCCTTTGTTGGCTTTGCGTAGATCAACTCCAGCCTTTTTAACTAGTCTCATTAATCTTGCTTGAGCCCAGGATCAGGTCTGTTTAGTTGTCGTGACTGATTCCAGCGAGACTGGTTTCTGTTGAACGGAGATTCCATCGTTTTGAGTTCTTTTTTGTGCGCAAGACTCACTCAGCACCATCGCGAAAAATGTGTTGACCGTCTTAGTTGAGACCCGTCTCAGGTCTTAGAGCAATTCTTAAACGAGAACTTCTAGGCAAGGCAATCAGGCAGGCTTTGCTCTTGCGTCACTGTGTCAAACACAGATACGCGCTTGATTTCTTGGTCGATGAAATCCCCTGCAGCACTGGCTTTTGACTGTGTTCTATCTGGCCAGTCCAGTGCCGCTGGACAGGCGATTTGGACACGGATTGACGGGCCTACAGCAAGTGGCTGCTCGCCATCGTTTTTGCTTGCGGCTTGCGTTCGTAGCTCCTTGGTCTCGCAACTAAAAACACCAAAAAATGAGGTTTTTCTGGTTTTGCACAGATTTTGTTTGAGCGTCTTTGATGAGATTTAGCTTTGGACCAATTACCAGTCTTGAATGAGATTTATGAGCCGTTGAATCAATCCAGGTTGCGAGTTTTGGAGTGCGCCATTTGGCGGGAGAAAAATTCATGGTTCCGGCGCTCTTGTATGAGACACATAACGAGTCTTTTAATAAGTCTCAGGCGGTACGCACGTAACGCTGTTTGAGCAGTTGATAGGCCTCATTTAAACGGCGCATGTCTTCGGCGGATCCCCCAGCATCGGGATGGCACGCGAGGGCTTTTTGCCGGTAGGCCTCGCGGATATCAGACAAGCTGAGTTTGAAACCAGGAGCGGTGGATAAACCCAGCAACTTCAAGGAACCCTGGGTGCTCATCGTGCTCTGCAGATCCAAAAATGGTGAGCCACGGCGCCGGCGCCGCAGCCGTTGGGCCATCCGCCCTACAAGCGATGGCACGCGCATGGGCAGCGATGCTGCACCAAAGGGATCTTCCAACACGCCTGCGGCCACAACAACCCGATCAACGCTTGCTTCCCTGACCTCCCAACTAGGGCAGAAGCCGAGCATCACCTGCTGCACGGCGTTCCACGTGAAGCTTTGGCCTTCTGAGGCATCGGAGCTGGGCCAGATGTCTTGACCGAGCCAATTCATGGCTGCTTCTAGAACAGCGGCCGATGGCTCATTGCCGTACAGCGACATCCAGTGGTTTTGAACAGCTGCAATCGACGCGCTCAGCTGCTGGTCATCCATCACCTCAAATCGTTCGCAACTGGCTTGCGCCTCGCTCACCACCGGCTCTTTGAGGCTCCGTTTGAGCTTGGTTGTTCGGCGCGAGACGAAACCGGGCAAGTTGATTCCTGTGCTGCGTTCCTCCGGTTCTGGCTCTGGGGTCTCGTGGGCGGAAGACACCAACACGATGGCTCCCTGCAGATGATCCTCTGGCTGGGCCTCTTGCTCTGCTTCAGCAGCGTGCTCTGCTGGAAGATCCTGCAGCAAATCGTCCAACAAACGCTGAATGGCCGCACCGCGGCTGCGGAGCGACCATTGCTTGCGCAAGGCGTCGAGGCGTTCAATCGTGTCCTCGCGCAATTCCAGGCTGACCCTGCGGCCCTTGTCGTTTAACGGTTCAGCCAATGGCGCATCAACTGATAAGGGCGGGTTGGATCCAGCATGGCCGGCGCCGGGTTGGGCCAACCGCCATAGGGAAGCAGTCGAGGAGCTGTCTTCTGCAGAACGGCTCCAACACCCAAGCGCTGTTGCTGTGTGATCGGAGGCGGAGGAGCCACCGGCAGCACAGCGGGCTGGCCGGGCTGCTGAGCCACCTGCATCATGGTCTGCTTTTGACGCAAGGCCAGCAACTGTTGTTCAGGAACAACACTGAGCAGGTGACCGGGCGTTGCATCGGCTGGATACACCATGCTGATGCGCAGGTTGCGAGGCTGACCTTCACGTAGTTGCAGCGCTTTGAGTTCCAGGCTTTGGCCCGAGCGCATGCCGACATGCAGCTCTTCTGTTTCTTGACCGTCGGTGATGGCAATCGTGCCGCGGAACGCCGTGAATTGTCGGCCGGCGATGCTGGGGTGGCTCAGCATCAGGCGGTGGTTTCCACTGCCGATCAGGTTGAGGTCGATGTCGTAGCGAACGCCGTAGGTGCCCACGTTGTCGAGCGATGAATCGCGCATGCGGGTTGCCAAACGGTTCACCTGGTTCTCGCCGGTACCGAAGTGATGCCGCGAGGTGGTGGTGAAGGGAACGTGCAGGGGGCTGGTCCTCAGGTCGTGGCTGATGGCAGCGCTATAGGCATCACCAATGGCAACACCACCAACTCGTGAGAACACTTCGCCGCTGTTGATCTTGGCGACCTTGTCGAGATAGATGCGACCACCTGCGAGCTGTTGGCCATCCAAGACCGCAAACAGATCGGCATCCGACTTGGGGTCTTCAGCTGCCACCACAGCCATTTGAAACGGTCCTGAACTGGTTCCCTTGAGCAGCGCGTTGGCAATGCCCCGGGCCGGCAGGTTGGTGCTGAACAGGATGATCCGGCTTCTGGCGGGAATAGTGATTTGATCGGGGAGCTTGCGATCCAACTTGCCGCGCAACATCTGCACCGATGTGGCGTCACCAGGACCTGCGTTCCAAGGCCGATATCCCTGCACCTTGACGCCCATCAGACCATCGATTTTGTAAGGCGCTTCAAAGCTGTTTTTGACGGAGCCTTGGCTCATCTCCAGGGTGACTGGTGCATCACCGTTGTTGATGGCGATGGTGGCGATGGTCAACGTGCCGCGTTGGCGAGCACCTCCCAGGCGACTGGGATCGGAGGGGTAGTACTTGTGGTGGGCGTGAATGCCGAAATCACCGTTGAAGGTGTAGGTGGCATGCCGCAGCATCTGCCCGTTTTCAGCCCTGGCTTGCCCTTCGGTTGTGGAAACCAGGATGCCTGGGCCGGTGACTTGCTCCGGCTGGTTGGAGTGCAAGACCGGAACACTGTTGAACTGTCCGCGCAGGGGGGTTGCCTGCTGCCCTGCCATCAACGCCACATCGGCCCACGCCGCTGGGGCGGCACCCAGAACAGCAAGAGCGGCAGCAAAAGCAACAGGACGCATGGGACGCACGGGGCTTACTGCTCTCACAGTGCGTCTCAACTGCGACAGGGATGGGAGCTCAACAGATTTTCTTTTGATCAGCAAGTAATCAATGCCAGTGCGGGCCTTGTGTTGTGGGTGACGCACAGCGACAAGGCAACAACGACAACAGCGACTCTGCCTTCGCTACAACGGGCAGGTCGGCACGAGTTTCCCATGTTTCCGCTTCCTGGATGCTGCTGGTCTGAACCTGGGGACAACTCCCATGCCAGGTACCAACAGCGCAAGCTCCACATGCTCAAGGGTTGGCGTGATGCGGTCGAACGCCAACTGGCCGCAGCCAATGCCGCGATCGCCACGTTGGAGCAGCAGATCGAGCGGGATGCAGCCAGCTAACAGCTGACCTGATCCAGCAACGCATCTCCGCCACTGCTGGCAAGCCAAGCCATGTCAGACGCCTCAGTGGCGAGCATGTAGCCGGCAAAGCCAAGGGCATTCACGCTGAACCCTGCGTGACTTTCCTTCTGACGCCGCACCATCGCCATCCACTTGTTGCAGAGCAGCAGGTTGTAGGGGTGTTTGGGCCGTTCATCGTTCGTGGCAGCTCCAAGGCCCAGTGCAACCGCTAGCTCCTGGTAACAAGCCTCAAGAACTTCGGCGCTGCATGCAGAGTTGAGCTGCCGTGCCGCGGCGGCCTGTTGCCATGGCCAGCGAGGGGATCCGCCTTGGGCTAAAGCTTCAAAGTCAGCAGCCAAAGGACACGGCGGCTGGCCTGAAACCCGTGGCAGCAATTGCAAGTGCCGGTGCGGCTGACTCGCTCCGGCGGCAGCTGAACTGTTGAAGAACCAAAAGCCAGGTTGCTGGGCCCACACCGCCGATAGGGCTTCCCAATCACTGGCTTGCAACCAATCCGCCTGCGCCTGCCATTGCTTGGTGATCAACAACAGGTGGCCGGCTTGGACCGGATATTTGTTCAGCAACACCACATGCTGCGGCAGGCAAGCCACCTCCAACCGCGGATCCCATGGCCGAAATGGGTTCGGTTTGGGGCCAGCCTTGGTGAGGTGTTTGGGGGTGGCACTGATCAGGCGCCTCAGTTGGAAGCGCTCATCAGGGCCTGAGATCACGTTGGTCTTTAACGGGATCAGCGCCCCCGATTGCAACGCTGAGCGTTGAACCGCCAAAGACCGATTGGGGAGGTCATGCATGGCAGCTCTCACGAGCGTTGCAACCTCGCCAGGCTCGCACCGGGGTAGTACTTGGCGAGGATTTGCGTGAATTGGTAACCCTGGCTCGCCAAGCTTCGGGCCCCTTGTTGGCTCATGCTGGCACCGAGATGGCCATGGGCATCCACGGTGAGTTGCTGGTTGGCGGCGTAGAGGCTTTCGACAATGCCGCCTTCAAAACTCAAGATCAACCCTTTCGTGTCAGCCGCAGCTGCGCGACTGCTGTTGCTTTCAGTGCCCAGTCCCCCGTAGGCCTGCCATCGGGTTGTGGCCCCAAGATTCCACGCCTTACTGGCTGGTCTGGCCAGGTGAGCCATGGCGTAAGAACGGGCTGCAACCGCTTGCGCCCTTAAGGCCTCAGCGGGCCAGTGACTGGGCATCTCAGCGCCAACCACTGAGCTGATGTAGTCCTCTAAGGGCAGATGGTTGACCACCAAGAGCCTGTTGCCCTGGCAGAGCACCTGCACGCCGCCGCGGTAACGCTGTTGATTCAGGCCGACGGACTTCCCTGCAGCTGCTTGGAACCAGCGCTCAGGTCCCAATGGCTGTAGGGCGCCGCTGAGTTGACCGCTTCGGCAGTTCAGTGTCTCGGTGCGCTCTCCGTTCCGAATCGACACCGGACCTAAAGCCTCATGGAGCATCACACGAATGGACAACGCGGGCTGCGCTGCCAAGGGGGGAACGGTTAACCCCTGCGTAGTGGCCGAGGCTGCCGCCGCTGCTGGCTGATGGCTGCTGTTCTGATCGAGTAGTTCATCCACCAACGCCTCGGAAAGAGCTCGAGAGTTGGGCTGTTGGCCCTGCAGGATCCAAGCCAAGATCGCTCCACCCAGCACCAGGGGTAGGCCCAGCAGCACCATCGCAGGCCCCGATGAACTCAGCTGGGATGCAAAGCGAGCCATGGCTCTGCCGATGGATGGGCTGGTTGGCTGTGCAACGCGCCGTCCCAAAGGATGACCCCATCGCCGATTAGGCGGATCATGCCGCTGCTAAGTGGTTCACAACAGAGCCCCCCGGGACGGTGCGACGGCTGCCATCCACGCACCGAGCGTTGATGCAGCTGCTGGCACCACCAGGGAGCTACCAAGGCATGAGCTGATCCCGTCACGGGGTCTTCCCGCAGCCCAAGACCTGGAGCAAAGAAACGCAGCTGGTAATCGCTGGACCCTGTTGATGGCTTCATCAGCACCCAGGCTTTTTCCCGGGTGCTGGCCCAGCAGGGATCATCGGGATTGAGCTGCTGCAGATCCGCACTGGCCTCCAGCAACAGCACTCCATAGCCGAGGTCAGAGGTCCACTGCTGCAACGGCTGGAATGGCTCCATCCACGGGTCCTTGCCGCGGGGCTTCAAACCATCGCTGGGCAGATCAATCGCTGCTGCAGTTGGAGAGTGCAGTTCAACTCGCAGCGGGCCACTGCGGGTGAGTAGCTGTTGAGGTGATCGGATCGGCAGCTGCCTCCAGTGATGCAGCGCCACGCTGGCCCCCAAGGTGGCATGACCGCACAGATCCACTTCACAGCTGGGCGTGAACCAGCGGAGATACCAGTGCTCCCGATGCCGCCAGAGAAAGGCCGTTTCCGATTGGTTGAACTCGGCAGCCAGTTGCTGCATCCATGGCGCTTCGGCTGGTTGCTCAAGCCATACCACCGTGGCGCCATTGCCGCCTAATGGCTTGGCGCTGAAGGCATCAACAGCAGCAACATGCAATGTCATTCGCAGCGCAGCTCGCGCTGCATCAAGTGCTGAAGGGCTTCAGCGGGAGAGAGCTCAGCGCGAAGCAGCGACGCCACGCTCTCGGTGATCGGCAGGGACCATTGCTTCTGGCGGCCCAGGGACGCAATGGCTTCACAGGTGGGGACCCCCTCAACGGTGGCTCCAACCCTTTCAAGGGCTTGCTGCTGACTCAGTCCCTCGGCCAGAGCGAGTCCAAAGCGGTAGTTGCGGCTGAGCGGGCTTGTGGCGGTCGCCAAGAGATCACCAATGCCGGCTAGCCCATACAAGGTGTCCTGACGGCCACCCAGGCCGCGGAGCACCGTGGCCATTTCGGCCAGGGCACGGGTCAACAACGATGCGCGGGCATTGGCGCCCAAGTGGAGGCCATCACAAATGCCAGCAGCAACGGCCATCACATTTTTCAAGCCACCGGCCAATTCAGTCCCGAGCGGGTCGGTGTTGCGATAGAGGCGAAGTTGCTCGGTGCTGAGCTGCTGCTGCAGTTCGCTTAGCAGCCCCTCTTCATGGCCTGCCAGCACGCTGGCTGCCGGCAGGCCTTGCTGCAGTTCACTGGCCAAATTGGGCCCGCTGAGCACCACCACAGGCCACAGGGGGCAGGCCGCCAGCCACAGGGCACTGGCTGTTTGGCCGCTGCTTGGGTCCAGGCCTTTCGAGCAACTCACCAGCGGCCTGGCTGACCACCCCTTGATCTGTTGCGCCACGCCACTGACACCCACCAGTGCTGTGGCTCCCACCAATAGCTCAGCTGCTTCAAGAGCTTGCAGGCCTTGTGGGCCATGGTGACGGCGCCATATCTGAACGTGATGGCCGGACTGGCTCAGCAGTCCGGCCAAGGTGCTTCCCCACGCACCTCCTCCCAACACACCAATCGTCAGGGCCACGCACTGAGGACGATCTGCTGGCCATCATGCGACAGCGCATCGGAGATTCCATGCCCGTTCCAGCCCGGCTGCAGCAGCTTGAAGGTTCGGCTTTGGTGGTTGGCCAAGGCGGTATTGGCTCAGCCATCAGCGAGCTTCTGATCCAGGAGTGCCCAGCACTCACGGTGTTGCCACTTGGCAGACGCAGTCAGCCGCGCCTCGATCTCTGTGATGACGGCGATCTCGAACAGCTCAGCGGTTGGCTGAAGCAGCAACCGCCGCTGCGCCTCGTGATCAACACCGCTGGTTGGTTGCATGAGGACGGCCGAGGCCCTGAAAAACGGTTGCAAGCCATCCAGCGCAGTGGTTTGGAGCAAGCGTTCAACATCAATGCTTTTGCTCCGATCCTGCTGGCGAAGGCCGTCGCCCCAGCCTTGGGCCATGGCCAGCCGTGTTGGTTTGCCTCGCTCTCAGCCCGTGTCGGCAGCATCGGCGATAACCACCTCGGCGGTTGGTATGGCTACAGGGCGGCCAAAGCCGCCCAAAACCAATTGCTGCGCACATTGGCGTTGGAGTGGAAGCGGCGCCTACCGCAGGCTTGCGTGAGCCTGTTGCACCCGGGAACCACCGCAACCGAGCTCTCAGCACCATTTCGCTCAGCGGTGCCGGCTGAAAAGTTGTTCAGTCCCCAGCGGGCAGCGGGCCACTTGTTGGATGTGTTGGCTGAGCAAACAGCAGAGGATTCAGGGCGCTTCCTGGCTTGGGATGGCAGCGTCATCGCTTGGTAGGGCGAGCTCCTTTAACAACTCCAGCGGGATCACCTCCAGGGCGGATTGCTCGCAACGCTCGAGGATCACAGGCGGAGCCATGCCGTCGGCGTAGGCCTGCAACCAGCGGGTAGCACAGACACACCAATGGTCTCCAGGCTTCAGCCCAGGGAAATCAAATTGGGGCATCGGCGTGCTGAGGTCGTTGCCTTGGGCCTTGCTGTAGCTCAAGAAGGATTCGTTGACTTGGCAACACACCGTGTGTTGACCCACGTCAGCCGCGTCAGTGCGGCAGAAGCCATCGCGGTACCAACCGGTCATGGGTTGGCAGCCGCATCGCTGCAAAGGCCCTCCCAGCACATGTTTTGGAGCATTCGGGTTGGAATTCACAGGCCACAAACTGCTACCAAAAGCTTGACGGATTCGGGGGGGTAGGCGCTATGGGTCATGGGGGCCACGTCGTGGCTGCCTGTTTCGACCATCGACACCTGCTGAACTGATGAGCTGGGATTTCACCGAAGATGCGGCCTTCCACGCTCTAGTTGATGCCTTTGCAGAGAGTGGCGAGAGCTCCGCGATGGAGTTTCTGGCGAACGGAGAAGGTGCCTTCCACTTCCAGGATTTGACCCAGAACGCCGCTGGAGAGGGGGAAGATCTCAGCGACTCTTCCGCCCTCGATGCGTTTCAACAAAGCGTGATCGACGCCCTTGAAGGGCGCGTCAGCGAGTAGATCAGCTCAGCTGTAGAAAAAAGCGATCTCCTTGGCCTTGAGACCATCCCAACCGGCTTCAATGAGGCGTTGGTTCAAGGTCTCTTGATCCAAGTGCTTTGCTCCGGTTTTGACGATCCGGTTGCGCATTGATTTTTTGACACCGCTCCGGGCCCGCTTGCTCTCAAGCTCCATCACCTCCCGGTAGAGGTCCAGCATCGGCGCGGGAATCGGTGTTCCATCGAGGTCCAAGCCAGCGGCAATGGCGTCATCAACACCTCCAGGTCCAGCAATCGCCATGGATTAAGCGCAGCAAGCGCTCAGGCTCTCACAATCAGGCGCTGAAATAGCGAGCCTGGCTGTGGAGAGCCACCAGGGCGGTTGTGCTCTGTTCTGGATCCAATTGATCGCTGTCATCCATCGACAGGCCAATGCGGTCAGCCTCAAGCCAATCCAGCTGTGGCCTTGAATCCGCCACGTTGGGACAGGCGGGGTAGCCAAAGGAATACCGGCTCCCCCGGTAGCGTTGGGCCAACACATCCCGCAGGGCTTCCGGCTCCTCGGCGGCGAAGCCAAGCTCGGCGCGAATGCGCGCGTGGGTCCACTCAGCGAGGGCTTCTGCCATCTGCACACCCAAGCCGTGGAAGTAGAGGTAATCGCTGTAGCGATCAGCCTGGAAGAGCTCCTTAGCAAAGGCACTGGCCTTCTCACCCATGGTCACCGCTTGCATGGGCAACACATCGGTTGGCAAGCCATCGCTGCTGAGATCCCGGTAAAAATCAGCGATGCAGTAGGTGTTGCCCGAGCGTTGCCGCGGCAACTCAAAACGTCCCAGCTCACGACTGGTGTCGTTGGGGTCAAACACCACAACGGAGTTGCCATCACGTCCGCAGGGGAAATAGCCATAGGCCACACGCGGCGTGAGCAGCTGCTCGCTGCGGGCCCGTTGCAACCACTCCTGCAACACCGGCTCAGCCTTCTCGCGGAGTTGCTGCTCATACTCTTCGCGGCTTTGGTCCTTGCTTTTGCGCATTTGCCATTGGCCTGCAAACAGCGCATTGCGATCGAGGTAACCAAACACCTCTTCCAGATCGATGTCCTTCTCGGTAAGCACCTGCGTTCCCCAGAAAGGGGGCTGAAGAGACGGTTCTTCTGGAACAGCAGCGGAACGCTCACGGCTCACCGGCAGTGCTGGCTTCTCCTCTGTGGGCTCGGTTGCTGAATCATCGGAGCCAGCTGAATCGCTATGGGCATCGCCGTTGAGCCCAAGCCCCTCGGGAATGGCGCCAAGGAAGCCTTCGGTGTCACTCCATTCATCACCTTTTTTGGCATCCACCAGCGCGTCCATAAAGCGCAGATCAGCGAACGCATCACGGCCATAGATGACCTGGCCGTTGTAAACCTCACGGCAGTCCTTCTGCACAAAGCGCGGCGTTAAGGCTGCTCCACCGAGAATCACAGGGACAGAGATGCCAGCATCATTGAAGGCCTGCAAGTTGTCCTTCATGAAAGCGGTGGATTTCACCAGCAGACCACTCATGGCAATGCAATCGGCCTGGTGGGTTTGCTGGGCCTCGATGATCGCCTCTACCGACTGCTTGATGCCGAGGTTGACCACCTCATAGCCGTTGTTGGTAAGGATGATGTCAACCAGGTTTTTGCCAATGTCATGCACATCGCCTTTTACCGTCGCGATCAAGAACTTGGCCTTGGCTGAACTTTCCCCCTCCGTTTTCTCCATGTGGGGCTCGAGGTAGGCCACCGCGCTCTTCATCGTTTCAGCGCTTTGCAGCACAAACGGCAGCTGCATCTGACCCGAACCAAACAACTCACCGACAACCTTCATGCCATCAAGCAAAAAGGTGTTGACGATCTCGAGGGGCTTGTAGTTCTGCAGGCCTTCTTCCAAGGCCGGCTCCAAGCCAATCCGCTCACCATCAATGATGTGTTGCTTGAGCCGCTCCTCGACCGGCAAATCAGCCAATGAGGGCCCCGAGGCGCGTGCCTCTTTGGTGCTCACCCCCTCGAACATGGTGGTGAGTTCGGTAAGGGGGTCGTAGGTGCAAACCGAGCCCTCAAAGCGGCGGTTGTCATTGATCAGATCACGGCACACCTGTTGGTGCTCATCGCTGATCTTCATCAGCGGCAGGATTTTGGCTGGGCTCACGATGGCCGCATCCATTCCTGCTTCACAGCAATCATGCAGGAACACGGAGTTGAGGGTGATCCGCGCCGCCGGTGAGAGGCCAAAGCTGATATTGCTCACGCCGAGAACAACATGAACCCCAGGCAAGTCAGTGATGATGCGCCGGATCGCTTCAATGGTTTCGCAGCCATTGCGACGGTCTTCTTCGATGCCGGTTGAAATCGGCAAGGCCAGCGGGTCGTAGAAGATTTCATGGGCCGGGATGCCGAACTCAACGGCATCTCGATAAGCGCGTTGGGCGATGGCGAACTTGCGCTCGGCGGTTCGAGCCATTCCTTCTTCATCAATGGTGCCCACCACCACACCAGCGCCATAGGTGCGAGCTAGCTCCAGCACCTTGAAGAATCGCTCGTCGCCGTCCTCGTAGTTGGTGGAATTGAGCAGGCATTTGCCACCAGCCACCTTGAGGCCGGCCTCCATCTTTTGCCACTCCGTGGAATCGAGCATCAACGGCAGGTTGACGTTGGTGACCAAACGGCTCACCAAGTCGTGCATATCCTTCTCGCCATCGCGGCCGACGTAGTCGACGTTGACGTCGAGCACATGGGCATTCTCTTTGACTTGGCCCCTGGCTACCGCCACCAGGCCATCCCAGTCTTCGCTGTTCAGCAGCTCGCGCACCTTCTTGGAGCCACTGGCATTGAGCCGTTCACCAATGATCAAAAACGAGTTGTCCTGGTGATAAGGCGTGGTGCCGTAAATCGAAGCCGCAGAGGCTTCAGCCCCCAGCAAGGGGCGCTGTTGTTGTGCCTGCGGCGTACGCACCGGCCGTTCCGCTGGGGTCATCTCCTCGGCCAACTCAGCCAGGGCAGCGATGTGGGCTGGCGTGGTGCCGCAACAACCACCAATTACCTGAACCCCGAGGTCTTCGATGAAGTGGTGCATCGCCATCTTCATCTCCACCGGGGTCAAGCGGTAGTGGGCAACGCCGCCCACGTTTTCCGGCAGGCCTGCATTGGGAATGCAACTCACCACAAAGGGAGCGTGCGCGCTGAGGTATCGCACGTGCTCTTTCATCTGCTCGGGGCCCGTGGCGCAATTGAGGCCCAACACATCAATGGGGAAGGGTTCGAGAATGGCCACCACAGCGGCAATATCCGAGCCCACCAGCATCGTGCCGGTGGTTTCCATCGTCACGCTGACCATCACCGGCCGGCGCTCACCAGCGGCCGCAAAGGCCTGCTCCAGGCCTGCCAAGGCGGCCTTGATTTGCAGCGGGTCTTGGCAGGTTTCGATGATGAAGAGATCCACATTGCCGGCCAGCAAGCCACGGGCCTGCTCGGCAAAGGAATCGCGCATGGCATCGAAACCCACGTGCCCCAGGGTGGGCAGCTTGGTGGTGGGGCCCATGGAGCCGGCCACAAAGCGAGGCTTCTCTGGGGTGCTGTAGCGATCGGCCATCTCGCGGGCCAGTTGAGCCGCTTTGACGTTGAGCTCGTAGGTCTGATCCTGCAGGTCGTATTCGGCCAACACCAATGAGGTAGCCCCGAAGGTGTCGGTTTCGATCACATCGCAACCGGCCTCAAGGAACTGCCTGTGCACCTCTTGCACGGCATCTGGTCTTGTCACCACAAGGTTTTCGTTGCATCCCTCAAGTGCAGCGCCGCCGAAGTCGTCGGGGCCGAGATCCATCTGTTGGAGCGAGGTTCCCGTCGCTCCATCAAAGACAAGAACTGGCCGCTCTGGAGCGTGCAGTCTCTCCAGAAAACGATGCATCACTTGATACGAATCCGCGTCACCCAGTGCCCAAAGTTAGGGTCCCGGCCCTCGGTAATGGCGGTAATCCGCTCGCGCAGGGCATTCATCACTGGCCGATCAGAGGAGAGGTCGGTGCATTCCACCCGGCGCACCGGGGTGACCTTCGCGGCGGTGCCAGTGAGGAAAACCTCCTCAGCAACAAATAATTCGCTCTTATCAATCGGCCGTTCCACCACCGTGTAGCCCATGTGGCGGGCCAGCTCGATCACGCTGCCGCGCGTGATGCCCTCCAGGATGTCTTGATCAACTCCAGGGGTGTAGAGCACACCATCGCGAACGATGAATAGGTTCATGCCGCTGGCTTCGCTCACCTTGCCGCGGCTGTTGAGCAGCAGGGCCTCATCAAATCCACTCTTTACTGCCTCTGTTTTGGCAAGGGAGCTGGTGATGTAAGCGCCGCTGATCTTGCCCCGCAGGGGCAGGGAGCGGTCTTCCTGGCGAGTCCAGGAGCTGATGCGGCAGCTCACCCCTTCAGGGGAGAGGTAGTCCCCCAGCTCCAGGCCATAGATCAGAAAATCAGTCTCAATGTCGTGCAGACGAGGAGCGATGCCCAGATCAGAGGTGTAAACGAACGGGCGCAGGTAGATCGGACAGCTGGGTTGGTTGGCCTTCAAAAAGGCCTCCACCGCCTCCAAGACAGTGGAGGCAGGCAAGTCTGTCAGCAGCAGGCGGGCGCTCTGGCTCAGGCGTTTGGCATGGCGATCAGCCCGAAATAACAGGATCTCGCCAGGATCTTGTGGGTTTGGCAGGGCTCGCATGCCGCCAAAGGCACCGGTGCCGTAGTGCAAAGCGTGGGTCGCCACCGACAGCGTGGCTTCAGCAAATGGCACGCAGCGTCCGCCGAACCAGGCGTAGGGCAGGAAGCGATGCATGGAGCGACACAGACCTGGGCAGATCTTCTCACCTCCTCTGCTGGGCGAGAATCAAGCCATGCACAGATTGGCAGCACTGCCAGGGGATCCCGGCGAGGGGGATGCGCTCCTGGTTGAGCAGGATTCCCTGCCGGCGCTGGTGCTCAGTCACGCCGATAGCGACCTCAGCCTGATCGCTCAGCGGCTCTCAGCGGCTGGTGATCCCGCCTGGATGCGGGGCTTGAACCTGGCGGCATTAAGCCATCCAGCCGCCATCGATCACTACATCCGCAGTTCGCTGGCGGCCACTCGCTTGGTGGTAGTGCGGTTGCTTGGTGGCCGGGGTCATTGGAGCTACGGCCTGGAACAACTGCGTGAGTGGGCCGCCCAATCACCGCAGCGCGCCCTGTTGGTGCTCGGTGGTACCGCCGATGGGGCCGAAGAACTCGCTGACCTCAGCAGTGAGCCAGCCACCACTGCCCTGGCGCTAGCCAGCTGCCTGCGCCACGGGGGTCCAGACAACATTGATGCGGTGCTCCAGTGGTGTCAGAACTGGCTGGACGGGACTGCAGCCAATGCCCCTGAGCCCCAGCCTCAACCCGACCCCCTCTGTTTCGATTGGCAAGCCGATGGCGGCCCAACGGTGGGCGTGGTGGCCTACAGGGCCCTCTGGAGCAGTGGCGACACGGCGCTGCTCGAAGAGATCGCAGCTTGTTTACGTCGCTCTGGCCTGTGCCCGCGAATCCTTTTGGTCAGCGGTTTACGCGACCCAGCCCTGCAGCAGGCCGTCCGTGATCACTTCAGCCAGGCCGCTGTTGAGGCGGTGATCTGTTGCACCGGCTTTGCCTCGGTGCAAGCGGACCGGGCCGGTGATGGGGCTCCCCTATGGCAACAGCTCGCGGTTCCCGTGATTCAGTTGCTGATCAGCTCAGGCAGCCAACAGCGCTGGCAAAGCAGCTCCGTGGGCCTAAGCCCATTGGATTTGGCCATGCAAGTGGCATTGCCCGAGCTCGATGGCCGGCTGATGGCCCGCATTGGTGGCTTCAAGGAGCTGGCGCAAAAAGACGACGCGCTGCAATGCGCGATCCAGCGCTATCAAGCCGACCCTGCTGGTGTGGCCTGGAGCGTTGAGCTCACCAAGCGTTGGATCGACTTGGGGCAAACGCCTGAGCCCAGCAAGCGCATTGCCCTGGTGCTGGCCAATTACCCCACACGCAATGCTCGCCTCGCCAATGGCGTGGGGCTCGATACACCCGCCAGTGCCGTGGCGATCTTGAACTGGCTAGAGCAGGAGGGCTACTGGCTGGGAGAGGGCCCAATCCCTGCCACCAGTGATGCGTTGATTGCTGAGCTCAGCTCGGGCCGCACCCCTGATCCTGAAACATGGCACCACCGAGCTAGCGAACAGCTGAAGCTGGCGGACTACGAAGCGTTCTGGAGACGATTGGCGCCAGAAGCGCGTCAAGCCGTGGTGGATCGCTGGGGCGAGCCCAGCGCCGACCCCACCATCGCTGGCGAGGGCTTTCCTTTATCCGCCAAGCGCTACGGCAACGTCACCGTGATCCTGCAGCCATCGCGGGGCTATGACCGCGACCCGAGCCTTAACTATCACTCCCCAGATCTGGCGCCAACCCACGCGTATCTAGCTCACTACATCTGGATCCAACGGCAGTTCAATGCCCATGCCGTGATCCATTTGGGTAAACACGGAAACCTCGAGTGGTTGCCCGGCAAGGGCATGGGCCAAAGCCCGGCCTGTTTCCCCCAGTTGTGTCTGGGGCCGATGCCTCATCTTTATCCCTTCATCGTCAACGACCCTGGCGAGGGGTCTCAAGCCAAACGGCGCAGCCAGGCCTTAATCCTCGATCACCTCACTCCACCGCTGGGACGCGCCGGGTTGCATGGGCCCTTGGCTGAACTGGAAGGGCTCGTTGATGAATATTGGGAGGCCATCCAACTGGGCAGTGAACGCCGCAAATTACTGCGACTGCGGCTTGAGCAGAGCCTTCGCGAGCTCAACCTCAACCCATCGGAGGCAAGCTTCGAAGAACGTCTCGACAGCGTTGATGGCTATCTCTGCGAACTCAAAGAAGCGCAAATTCGCACCGGCTTGCATATCTATGGCAAGCAACCAGAACAACCGCAGCTCGAAGAATTGGTGTTGGCTATCGCCCGTTGTCCTGGGCCCGGGCGGCCTGGCTTAACGCGAGCCCTTGCTGAGGATCTGGCCCTGGAGTGTGACCCCTGGACGGATGAGGAATCAATGGCGCTCTCTGGTGCTGATCAACAGCGCTTGTTGGCCCTGAAACCCAAGCGCGCCACACCAAGGCAAGTGGGTGATGCGGTGGAGGTGTTGGAGCAGCTGGCGTTGCAGTGTTTACGCGGCAGTTCCGCTTATCCAGGTGAGCAAACGCGACAGGTGTTTGCCCACATCCAGCGCGTGATTCAACCCGCGCTGATGGCCTGCAGCAGCAGTGAGCAGCGCAACCTATTGGCCGGCCTGCGGGGTGAACGGGTTGAAGCCGGACCCTCAGGGGCCCCAACACGCGGCCGCGCTGACGTGCTGCCCACGGGCCGCAATTTTTATGCGGTTGACCTGCGTGGTGTGCCCACCGAAACAGCCTGGGATCTGGGCTACCGCAGTGCCGATGCGCTGCTGCAACAGCACCTGCAGCAGGAGGGGGAGCATCTCAAGCATTTGGCCATCTCCATTTGGGGGACCAGCACCATGCGAACCGGTGGTGACGATGTGGCCCAAGTGCTGGCCTTAATGGGTGTGCGGCCGCGATGGGATGGCCCCAGCCGGCGCATGGTTGGTCTGGAGTTGATCCCCGAATCAGCCCTTGGGCGTCCGCGGGTGGAGGTCACCGTGAGGATCTCGGGCTTCTTCCGTGATGCCTTTCCGCAGCTGATTGGCTGGCTCAATCAGGCCGATCAGTTGGTGCGCGTTCAGCAAAGCGATCCGAGTCAACGGATGTGTGCCATCTATGGCTCAGCGCCTGGCGCCTATGGCGCTGGACTGCAGGGGCTCATCGACTCCGGGCAATGGGATGAGCGCTCGGATTTGGCCGAGGCCTTCTTGAACTGGAGTCAATGGGATTACGGAGCAGCCGGTGAACCCCTCAAAGACCGCAGCGGCCTGGAAGATCGCCTGAGCCAGGTGGAGCTGATCCTGCACAACCAGGACAACCGCGAGCATGATCTGCTCGATTCCGATGACTACTACCAATTCCAAGGGGGCCTGGCGGCCGCTGTTGGGACCTTGAAAGGCGAGACCCCAGCCCTCTGGTTTGGCGACCACAGCAGACCGGAGCGGCCCAAACCAAAGCCCTTAAAGCAGGAACTCGACAAGGTGATCAGAAGCCGCTTGCTGAATCCGCGCTGGATCCAAGGCATGGCGAAACATGGCTACAAGGGCGGTTTTGAACTGGCCGCCAGCCTCGACTACCTCTTTGCCTATGACGCCTGCACCCATGTGGTGCCCGATTGGGCCTACAGCGAAGTGTGCAAGCAATGGCTGCAATCAGACGCTGTGCTGGATCACCTCAGGAGCCACAACCCCTGGGCCCTAAGGGATATGGCCGAACGATTGCTCGAAGCCAACAACCGTGGGCTCTGGGAATCTCCAGAACCCAACCAATTGGATCAGCTCCGCGAGCTGGTGCTCAGTAGTGAGCAGCAGATAGAAACCGGAAACCAGCGCTGAACTCAGCGAATGTCCTTAAGCATGTCCTTGAAAGGATCAATGGAACCGGGCTTGGCAGAACCAGGGGTGACATTGCCGTTGGAATCTTTATTGACCTTGGTACCGGGTGATGGTGCAACGGTCTTCATTGCTGGTGCCGGAGCCCATTGCGCTGAGCCTGCAGGCTGAGGGGCTGGCTGGCTGGGCTTGGCAACTGGAGCAGCACTGGCAATGGGAGCTGTCTTCGATGTTGTTCCAGGCACGTTGGTGCTAACAGCAGACCCTTTGAGGCGATCTTGCAGCTGCTGCTGACTCATCGGCTGAGCAAAGGTCTTCTTCACCGCCTTGGGGACACCGGGATCAACACGGTCGACGGACTGATTGCCACCAGCTTCAGGAAGTCCCTCCGAAACCTTGCCCATTTGCGCTTCCATCGAGGCCACATCCTCGAAGCGCTCCTTCATGCCGGGGTTGTCGACCGTCCCAGGGAAGGTGTGGCGGATCGTGTTGGAGCGACGCATGAAATCAACGTCGCCAAGGCTGCTGGATTTATCAGAGTCAAGGAAAAAGCTCTTATCTCCTTCGTCAGACTCACCAGGCTTTTTGCGGAAGCGATCAAACAGACCCATGACTGTCCATAAGAATCCGCCGAATTTAGCGGCCCTTGAGGCTTAACCCGTGGCTATCGGTGCCACAGGACTGCAAAAGGTTGAGATCGCAGGCCAGTGAGGCCTTGTGTTCGCAGATCAATGGACTGGGTCGCCACTGGGGTTGCATTTCGTAGTCGTACCAGCACTCCGCCCCATCGAAACCCAAGCCTGCGGCAGCGCGCATTAGGGGCTTAAAGCCCAGCCGGTACCGGGCTGGATGGGCCAATACGGCCAGGCCAGAACTGGCATGAATCGCCTCAACAACTGCAGCAGCCTCAAGCTGCTCACCGATCACGGCATCACCCTCCAGATAGGGGGCGATCGCGCTGTTGCTGCGCTCGTAGCCCAGGGCGAGCACGTGCACCAAGCAGGTCTCCAGCACGCAGCTGATCTCACAGCCGCTCCAGAGGGTTGGCACTGGATGGCCTGCTTGGCTGAGTTCGCTCAAGCGCTGTTGCATGGGCTCCCATGCATCGGCGCTGTGGTGGTCGGTCACCGCCATGTGCTCAAGACCGATCTCAACCGCCTGGTCGGCTATTTGAGCCGGCGAGAGGCTGCCGTCGCTGCAGAGGCTGTGGCAATGGAAATTGAGCCGCGTCGGACAACTGTTGGGATCAACAGAGGCCAGGACCGATCGCAGTGGGTGCTGATCAACCGGCATGGGCAGCCTCCCGCTCAGCGCGAAGCCGGCGCCAGCGGGCATAAAACTGAATCGAGGCGGCCATGAACACCACCAAACCCACAGTGAGCCAGGTGGCGGCACCGGTGGGGAACTGCTGCTTGAAAACCACCAACAGCACCACAATCACCAGCAGCAAGGTGGGCAACTCGTTGAGCGCCCGCAGTTGCCGGCCACTCCAATTGCATTCCCCCCGCTGCAGCTGGCCCATCAGGCGGTAACAAAGCCAGTGGTAGCCGAGCAAAAACGCCACAAACAGCAGCTTGGCGTGCATCCAACTCTGCTGCAGCCAGCTGGGGTTCACCACCAACAAACCCACTGCACAACTGACAGCCACCGCCATCCCTGGCGTGGTGATGATGTTGGCCAGCCGGCGCTCCATCAGGCCGTATTGCTGCTCAAAGGCCCCTCGAATCGGCTGTTCTTGCTCAGCGGCTTCCACGTGATAGATGAACAGCCGCACCAGATAGAACAGCCCGGCAAACCAAACCACCACACCAATGATGTGGAAGGTTTTGAACCACAGGTAACTCTCGGGCGGAAGGCTCAGGGCCATCAGGCAGCAGGAGGTTGAGCCCATTCAAGCCCGCTTGCCGTTGATCGGATCGCATCCAGCTCCCCTGGGTCGATGCGATCGAGCTGGCGAATCATCAGGGCCATGCGCGGATGGTTGCGGAAACGCTCCTGGTGGCGCGCCATGAAATCCCAATAGAGAACATTGAAGGGGCACGCATCAGCGCCACTGCGCTTGGTTTGATCAAAGTGGCAGACCTTGCAATAGGTGCTCATCTTGTTGATGTAGCGGCCACTGGCGGCATAAGGCTTGCTGCCAAGCCGGCCGGCATCAGCCCACAACCCCATGCCCAACACATTGGTTTGCATCACCCAGTGGTGGGCATCGACAAATTGGGCTTGAAACCAACTGGTGAGCTCCTGCGGATTCCAGCCCGCCATCAAGCCCAAGTTGGTGAGCACCATCAAGCGCTGAATGTGGTGGGCGTAGCCCCGCTCTTTGAGTTCACCCAGCACGGTGTCCACGCAGCCCATGCCACTGCCCCCAAGCTGATGCAAAAACTCTGGTGGGGGCACCAAGGCCTCTAAGGCATTGCTGTGGCTGTAGTCCTCGCCGAAATGGTGATAGAGGCCATGGGTGAATTCACGCCAACCCAGGAGCTGCCGGATCACACCCTCCAGACTCGCCAAAGGGATGTCCCGTTCCCGCCCGGCCTGCTCAAGCTGGCGAATCACATCCAGGGGCTGGAGCAAGCCGAGATTGATGTAGGGGCTGATCAGCGAATGCCACAGGGTGGGCTCCCCGCTGACCATGGCGTCTTGGTAGGGGCCAAACCCCTCAAGGCGAGTGGCGATGAAGTGCTCCAACACCTGTTGGGCCTGGTGCTGGGTCACGCCCCAGCGGAAAGGCTCGCTGTCCCCTGGCAACTCATAGGGCTCAGCCAAGGCCTTGAGCTTGGCGATCACAGCCGTGGTGATCGCATCGGGTTCAAACCACAGCGGATCTGGTCCTTGGAGGCCCTTCGGCGGTGGCTTGCGGTTGTCTTGATCAAAGTTCCACTGACCGCCTTGGGGCTGGTCCCCATCCATCAGCACGTTGAAGCGGCGGCGTCCCTCCCGATAAAAGAACTCCATCCGCAGCTGCTTTTTGCTGCCGGCCCAACGACTGAATTCCTCTGCCGTCCAAAGGAATTGATTGTTGTCAATCCACTCCAGCTCGCAGGGCCATTCGGCTTGTTGGGATAAGCGCTCAATGGCTTGGCGAATCGGGCGATCCGGTGGAGCCATCACCACCAAACGGCTAATGCCCTGTTGCTTCAACCAGGGAATCAGAGCTTCGCCATGGGACACCGCTTCCAGCTGATGCACATCCCAGCCAGCGGTTTGCAACTCAGCAGCGAAATGCCGCTGGGCGCTCCAGAACAGGATCTGTTTTTGCAGGTGAGGCCGCACCCGCAGCAGAGCTTCAGCCTCCACGAACACCACCGAGGCCTCACCGGGTTCATAGCCGGCTAGGGCTGCCTGGGCCTGATGCAGCTGGTCATTGAGAACCCAGATGGCGGGGGCCATCAGATCACGCGCAAGATGGAAGACATCCTGTCGCGCACTGCATGGACTTTGACTTGCTCGTCATCGGCGCTGGCTCCGGTGGTCTGGCCAGTGCCAAACGGGCAGCCCGTCATGGAGCCAAGGTCGGAATCATCGAAGGCGACCGGGTCGGTGGAACCTGCGTGATTCGTGGGTGCGTGCCCAAAAAACTGTTGGTTTACGGCTCGGAATACCGCGAGATTCTTGCCAATGCCGCTAGCTATGGCTGGGCTGTCGGCAGCACGGGCTGCAACAGCTCAGTGCTGCTGGAGAACGTGCGTCAGGAGGTGGACCGGCTCAATGGCATCCACATCAAGGCCCTGGCCAACGCTGGGGTGGAACTGATCACGGGATGGGGCCAATTCGTTGACGCGCACACCGTGCAAGTGGGGGATCAGCAGTTCACAGCCCGCCAGATCATGGTTGCGGTGGGCGGACGGCCCCAACGGCTGACGATTCCTGGTGGAGAACTGGGCTGGGTCAGTGATGACCTGTTTCTCCAACAACATCTCCCCAGCTCAATGTTGATCATCGGGGCCGGTTACATCGCCTGTGAATTCGCTTGCATCCTCCAGGGTTTGGGTGTGGCCGTGACCCAGGTGATCCGAGGCGATCGCATCCTCAAAGGCTTCGACCAAGAGCTCTCTGATTCGGTGCGCGAGGGTATGGAAGAGCTGGGCGTCACGCTGCGCTTTGGCTTGCAACCCACAGCGATTGAACAGACCCAGAGCGCCATGGTGTTGCGCTGCGGCGAGACAGCGCTCGAGGCTGATGTGGTGTTACAGGCTGCTGGCCGGAAAGCGTTCCTCGAGCCCCTGGCACTCGAGAAGGCGGGGATTGCCCATGACGGGCATCGCATCAGCGTTGATGCGCAACAACGCACCAACGTCCCCCATATTTATGCCGTTGGTGATGTCACCGATCGCATCAATTTGACCCCTGTGGCGATCGATGAGGGCCGCGCCGTTGCCGATGCACTATTCGCCTCTGGCACACGCACGGTGAACCACGACCTGGTGGCCACAGCTGTGTTCACGCAACCAGAACTAGCCAGTGTTGGCCTGAGCGAAGAGGATGCCAAAGAACGCTTTGGCACTGACGCCATCACCATCCATAAGGCCCGCTTCCGTGACATGCATCAAGCTCTTCCGAAGCGTGGGCCCCGTTGTTTGCTCAAGCTCGTGGTCGAAACCAGCAGTGATCGGGTGCTGGGATGCCACATGGTGGGCAGCCACGCCGCTGAAATCATCCAGATGGGAGCCATCGCTTTAGGGATGGGAGCCACCAAGGCGGATTTCGATCGCACCATGGCCCTCCACCCCAGCATTTCAGAAGAGTTCGTGACCATGGGATAGGGAAACTCTTGCCCAATCCTTTGCTCTTGATACAGAAATGAACAGCCTTTCGCATCAATCAAGGCCAAGGTCTTCGTCTCTTCAATCACATCAATGCCGTGATGGGCGTCACGGCCTTAACGATCTCTAAAGCATTACCGGTTGGCGGCCCTGTTGCCGTGCAAAAGTGAGGCATGCCAAACCCTCCCAAGATCACGATCGACGAACTAGAGGCGAAATATCCGCTCTATTGCAAGGCGCTGAAGCTGCTGGTTAAGGATGCTCGCACCATTGAAGAGATCAAGCGGTCTCTCTGCTGGGATCGCTTGGCCCTGCTGCATCGCTCCTTGCCCAGCCGCTACAAATCACCGGAGCATTTGATGGATCTGCTGCAACGGCCTCAACCGGTCTCCTGACCGTCGGCTTCGGCGTCGCCTTGAGGATGAAAAAACTGGTGGATTTGCACTGCTAAGGCAGGCCCCACCCCTGGGCATTCCGCGATCGTGTCGGCACTGGCCAGTTGAATCGCATCGATCGAGCGGAAATGGGCCAACAGATCCTTCACTCGCTTTGGGCCAAGGCCGGGGATGTCGCTCAGGCGTGAGCGCTTCATGCGTTCACCCCGCTGCTGCCGGTGGAAGCTCACGGCAAAGCGGTGGGCTTCATCCCGCAGGCGCCTAAGCAGCTGCACACCGAGTTGATCGGCTTCGCTCTCGATCGGCTGGCTAGCTCCTGGGCGAAACACTTCCTCCCGCTGTTTGGCCAAGGAACACACCACCAGCTCGTCAGCCAGATCCAGCTCCCGCAGGGCCTCCATCACCGCAGACAGTTGGCCTTTGCCGCCATCGATCATCACCACATCGGGCCAATCGGTGAATCCATCGGTTTGCAGGGCTGAGCCGCGTCGCTGGCGCAATTCCGAGAGGTTGGCGCCAGTTGCCTTGGCTTGGCTCCAACGCCGAAACCGGCGCCGCATGATTTCCGCCATGGCCATGAAGTCATCGCTGTGGCCAGAGCGGATGCTGCTGCTGCGGATCTTGTATTTGCGGTAGTGCTGCTTAGCCGGAAGGCCATCGATGAACACCACTTGGGAGGCAACCGCATCACTGCCTTGGATGTGGCTGATGTCGTAACCCTCGATGCGCCGCGGTGGATGCTCGAGCTCGAGCAACTGGGCCAGATCTTCTGTGGAGAGCTGCTGCTGCTCGGCGCCGCGCTGAGCGCGGGCCAGCTCAAATCCCGCATTGCGCTCCACCATCTCAATGAGATCGGCCTTTTGTTGCCGTTGCGGCACCTGCAGGATCACCTTGCGGCCGCGGCGATCACGCAGCCATGCCTCCAGCAGTTCTTGCTCTGGCAGTGGGTGTTGCAGCAACACTTCAGCTGGCAGCTCCACCGGATCCAGCTGGCTGTAGTGCTCCTCCAAAACCCTTTGCAGGATGGCGCCAGGCTCAGCGGCCTCTGCATCGGCGGTGAAGCCCAATCGACCCACCAACTTGCCTGCCCTGACCTGGAACAGTTGAACCGCAGCGACGCGCTCGTCGGCGGCTAGGGCAATCACATCGCGGCTCACCCGCACATTGGGGAGCGCCACTTTCTGATCAGCCGTGAGCAACTCCAAGCCTTGAAGCTGGTCGCGAACCCGAGCCGCGGCTTCAAAGTCGAGTCGCTCGGAATAGCGCACCATCTGTTGCTGAAGAAGGTCCTGCAATTCCTCATTGCGACCCTGAAACACCATCGACACCTTGCGCAGGATTTGCTGGTAATCAGCAGGGCTGATTTTTTCCTGGCAGACCCCTGGGCAGCGGCCGATGTCGTAGTTCAGGCAGGTGCGGTCTTTATGAAGCGGCTGCGGCCGTTGGCGCAAGGGGAACACCCTCTTGACCACAGACAACGTTCGCCTCAACAAGCCCACATCGACATAGGGCCCGTAAAAGCGATCCAAAGGGCTGCGAAAACGCCGCCGTCTGGTGATAAATATCCGAGGGTAATCCTCACTCCAGGTGATGCATAGGTAGGGATATTTCTTGTCGTCTTTCAGCAGCACATTGAAGTGCGGCTGGTGGTTTTTGATCAGATTGGATTCCAGCGCTAAGGCTTCAGCCTCGCTGTCGGTGACGATGAACTCAATATCCACCACTTGTCGCACCATCAAGCGGATCCGTGGGCTGATGGGATTACCGCCACGGAAATAGCTGCGGACGCGGCTGCGCAGCTTCTTGGATTTACCGATGTAGAGGATGCGATCGTCGCGATCCCGCATTAGGTAGCAGCCAGGTTCAACCGGCAAATTGCGCAGCAGCGTTTCCAACCGCTGGCTGTCTTCAATGAGCGGTTCTTTTCCGGCCGGCAGCCCCAACTGGCGATCAGCCTCGACGCGCTGCGGCACTCTAGGGAGAGCTCGCCTTAAGCCATGCGCGCGCTGTATCCCGGCAGCTTTGACCCGGTGACCTTTGGTCACCTGGACCTGATCCAACGTGCGTCGCAGCTCTTTGATGAGGTGATCGTTGCGGTGCTGCGCAACCCCAACAAGCAGCCGAGCTTCAGCCTCGAAGAACGCCTTGAGCAGCTCAGCAGCGTGACCAGCCATCTGCCCCAAGTGCGGGTCACGAGCTTTGAGGGCTTAACCGTGCATTTCGCCCTGGAGCAGGACGCCCGGGTGATTTTGCGGGGTCTGCGCGCCTTGAGTGATTTCGAGTTTGAACTGCAGTTGGCCCACACCAACGCCAGCCTCTCGGATCAAGTGGACACGCTTTTTATGGCGACGGCCGTGCCCCATAGCTTTTTGAGCAGCAGCGTGGTGAAAGAAGTGGCGCGCTTTGGTGGGGATGTTCAACACCTGGTCCCTGAGACGGTGGCGATTGATCTCCGCAGGTTGTTTAATCAGCGGGTTGATGTCAGCGGTGATCGATGAGCCAGGCGCGTTTCGAGGTTCTAGAGCAGCTTGATCAGCTCGAAGAAATCGTGCTTGAGGGGGCCCGCGTGCCCTTCTCCGGTGGTCGCTTGGTGAACGAAGGCGATGCGGTTGATGTTCTCGATGCCGTCCGCCAGGCCCTGCCCAGCGAATTGGAGCGAGCTGCTGAGCTGCTGCGTCAGCGCGAAGCCTTTTTGAATCAGGCGCGCCAACAGGCAGAAGAAATCATCAATCAAGCCCGTCGAGAGCGGGAATCACTGATCGGCAGTTCCAGCATTCGCCAGGAAGCTGAACGCCAAGGTGCCGAGTTGCGCGAGCAAGGCCGCCAGCAGGGTGAGCAAATGCTGCAGCAAGCTCGCCGCCAGGTGGCCAGCCTCGAGCAGGAACACCAGGCCAAGGCCTCCCAGCTGGAGCAACAGCAAGCCTCCCGCCGTCAACAGCTTGAGCAGGAAGCCGCTAGCCGTTTTCAGCAACTTGAGCAGGAGCATCAACAGCTCAAGCGCTCCCATGCGGAAACCCATGAACGCAACCGCCAGCAGTCACTGCAGGAACTCGAGCAAATCCGTCAGGAGTGCAGTCGCCTTCAGCAGGAAACCCAGAAAGATGCCGAACGGGTGCGCCAGGAGGCCCTGAGCTTCCGTCAGAGCACCCAGCAACAGGCTGAAGCTCTACTGCTGCGCAGCCGTCAGGAAGCCGCCAGCGTTCAACAAGGCGCCAACCGCTATGCCGAGCAGGTTCTCGGTGAGCTCGATACCCGCCTGCAGGAGATGGCCAAGGTGGTCATCGGTGGTCGCCGCGAATTGGTGCGTTTGCAGAACACCGATGTGGAACTCACCCAGCCTGAAAGCAACGAGAACAAAACCGTGCCAATCAACCGGGTGCGGCGTTCCGCTCGGAGGATCAAAGAGACAAGGGACGGCAGCCGCTCTGCTTGAGGCTCGCCATCAGCACCCGCTGCATCACCCCAACCGGACCCCAAGACCCGTTGGAAATCATGCTCACGTAAAGCGGCCCGTTATTGGTGTCGAGCTTGCCGCTCACCGCTTTCACACCGCTAATCGTGCCTGTTTTGCCGCGGAAGCGTCCTCTCAAAGGTGAACCTTGGAAGTAGTAGCGCAGGGTTCCCCGCTCGCCAGCCACCGCCATGCTCGCGTAGTAGTTCCTGGCGTAGGGGTGCTGCTCCATGCGCAACATCAAGGCCGTTAGCAGTCGGCTGGTAACCCGGTTGGCACGGTCCAAGCCGGAACCATCAGCTACACGCACACCAGCTGTCGGCAACCCCTGTTGACGCATCCACGTCATGGCTCGCCGTTGGGCTTCCGGTAGCGACCAAGAACCCGTACCTTCGCGCAACAACACCTCAGCGGTGAAGTTATGGCTTTCGCCATTGGCGAGGCTCATGAGGTGATGCATCGACTTCGACGACTCGCTGTGCAACAACACGCTGCCGGCGGGTTCTGGAGTACCAGCAGGGATCGTGCTGATCTCAGCGTTGGCGCCATTGCGATAGATCTCGCTATTCAGCAAGCGTTTGAGCCGTTGAGGCGGGTTGCGAACTGAGAGATCCACAGCATTCGATGTGAGTGCCAGGCGGGTGATCGGTGCGCCGTAGGCATAGCTGCGATCAGGCTGCGACCAGCCCTGGGGCCACCACCGCGAGGCATGTTCTTCCTCCAGCTGCAATTTCACAGTGCCTGAGCTGGTGGAAGGTCCGCCTCCAGAGCCAGCGGCCAACTTGGCAAAGCGCCGCAATCCACCAAAGCCAAAGGTGGGGTCACCACCGCCTTGGATGCGGAACGTGCCATTGGGCAAGCGCCAAAGCTCGGTGCTGATTCGGTGGTTGGGGCCAAGGCGATCCATGGCGATCGCGGTGCTGATCAGCTTTTGGTTCGAGGCAGGGATGCGCGACTTGTTGCCATGCAAGTCAGCCAAAACCATGCCATCCGCATTGGCCACGGTGATGCTCCAAACACCCGACTCCGCTCCCGTGGCGGCCACAACAGCTTTCTGAAGGGCAGGGCAAATCGTGCTGGCTTGCTGCAACGGCAGACCCACCGGAGCCAAGAGAGGGGGAGCGGTGAGGGGCGGATGCTCCGCCACAGGATTGAGCTTGTCTTCGTTGGCCTCTTCGATGCTGCTCAGCAACGACTCCAGACCTTGGGCCTGCACCGCAGCTGGAATCAACAGCGCCAGGGCAGCGAAGCAAAGACGTTTGCCCATCACAAGCCCTCCAGCTGGATGCCGCTGACCATGCCCTTGATGCGGTAGGTGGGGCCTTCCAGTTCCACGTGGGAGCCGATTTTTAGGGCCTGGTTGCCGACCACCACACCGCCTGATGACGTGCGCTGGCCTTCTCCCTCGAGAACAAGCCTGGCGTCGAAATTGGTGAAGATGTCGTCATTGGGGTCGGGCACCGAACGCACCTGACCATCGGGAAACACAACGGCCACTTCGCGCTTCAAGCGAGCCACGCTCTTAACAGCAACACTGCCGTGGGGCTGATTGCGAATCACCAAACTGGTGCGCCCCCGCTCCTCAATCCGTTGCAGCAAGGCCTCAGGGTCTGCCGCCGGTGTGTGCTTGATATCAACGCTGAACTCAACGGGCTGCAGGGCCCCAGTGGCCTTGGCCACCGCACCAGTGAGCTTTGGGCTCCACAGCACCCCCGCAGCAGCAGCCAAAACAGCCACAGCAGCGCCGAGGTCAACCCAACTGATGCGGGGTAGGCCCATGCAGAGCAATTAAAAAGTGATCGGATTTTAGTGGCGTCTACCAGGACTGCCAGGGTCAGCCGCTCAGTTCGCGCATGAAGCGATCCACCGAACGCAGGCCAGCAGCCGCAGAGCCACTGAGCAGTTCATCCAATTCTTCCGGTGCTGGTTTGCCCTCTTGGGTTCCGGCCAAGCGATAGCCATCCGGGTCTAGCCGGTAGATCTGCCAATCACTGGGATGGGCATGGCGCAGTGCCGCTGCATTGAGTGGCTGCAGCGTGTAAGCGCTTTGCCATTGGGCCATGAAGCCGCGCCGGCGCTCACGGGCAACGCTGCCGATGCCAACGGCCGCATCCTCTAGCCGGCCATTGAGCAGCACCACAGGACCAGCGAATTTGTCGCAGAGGATTTCCACCTCGTCGTAATCCGGTGGGCCCGGGGTCACGCAAACCAGCACAGTGCTCTCCGCGGGGAGTTCGCCGCGATAGCAATCCGAAACGCTGCTGATCGCTTCGGCCTGATCTGGGGCGTCGCGCTTGGCTAGGGCCGTGGCGCCAGCATCGGCAAACAGGAGACGGCAGCGGCGTTCGGGTTGATCCAGCTGGCGTTGCAGTCGCAGGGCGACAGGAGCCAGGCGAAGGCCTTCAAAACGCAAATCCAAGGTCCAACGGCCTTTGGCGTTACTGGCCAGGGCCGACTCCAGTGCTGTGAGCAACTCGGCCTCAGCGGCAGCGAGATCAGCAGGAAGGCTCATGGCAGCTCAACAGTGGGCAATTGGCGCAGCAGCGATTCCAACAGAGCCGGTAAGGCATTGAAATCCTGCGGCTGCAGCCAGGGCCCAACACTGAAGCGCAATCCACTGCGGGCTTGTCTGTCGTTGTAACCCAATGCCAACAGCGCCGGGTTGGCTTGATCGCTGCCGCTGCTGCAGGCCGAACCACTGCTCACCGCCACACCGGCTTGAGCGAGCTGGCGCACGGCGGCGCGGGCTGAGAGCGGCTCTCCCTGCGCTGAGGAGAGCAGCACAGCCAAATGGTGTGGCAAACACTCCGAGCGACTCCAGCGGCCAACCCGCTCGATGCCTTCCACGGCGGCAAGCTGCTGCCAAAGGCCATCGCGCAGCTCAGCCATCGCTTCAGCCAACTGCGGTTGTTGGTTAAGGCGATCGCCCAGGGCATCAACCATGGCCGCCACCAGCCAGGGGGATTCCGTTCCTGATCGCAGGCCTGATTCCTGGCCGCCGCCAAGCAGCTGAGGTTTCAGAGCCTTGGGCTCTGGCATCACCAGAGCGCCTACTCCCCGGGGGCCCTGAAATTTGTGGGCGCTGATGCTCAGCAAATCCACCGGCAAAGGCAGCAGCTGCGCAGCGGGCAGTTGACCCACCACCTGCACCGCATCGCTGTGCAGGGGCACACCGGCCCGCTGGCAGAGGCAGCTGATCGCTTTGATGGGCTGCAGAACACCCAGCTCTGAGCTGGCCCACGCCACGCTGACGAGGCGCGTCGGTGGAACCAGCAAGCCTTCGAGTGCCTCCAGGTCGATCCGCCCATGGCTGTCCACGGGAAGGATCTCCACCTGCCATCCCTCGGCGCGCAACTGCTCGGCGCTGCGGCCAATGGCCGCATGCTCAAAAGCTGAAATCAACAGCCGGCCGGGTGGTTGGCTGCGGCAGATTCCGAACAGGGCCAAGTTGTCGGCTTCGGTGCCACCTGAGGTGAAGACCACCTGGCCATTGGGGCAATCCAACAACTCCAGCAAGCGTTGCCTGCTGCGTTCCAGCAACTCGGCAGCAGCAAGGCCCGCCGGATGCAAGCTCGAGGGATTCGCCCAAGCCTGCTGTTGGTAATCCAGCATCCGTTGCCCAAGCCCCTCAGCAAGGGGCGTTGCAGCGCAGGCATCCAGATAGATCAGAGGCTTAGAAGCCGGCACGTCGGCGGGTGCGCTCTTCGAGCGATGAATTCGCCAAGCCCACCATGTCATCGAGCGACAGACGATCAAGGAATGTCATCGCTTGTTCCCTCGCCGCAGCACTAGGGCAGGCCTCTGGCCGGATGCAGCCTTCGCTGCAGAGGCTGGCGCAGTCGATGACCTCAACAGCATCACTGCCACCGGCTGACGGCAGAACACCTTCAAAAACAAAGACGGCTGGACCCGCCATCTGGATGTGGTTGTTGCTGTCCCAGTCGATTTGCAGCGGTCCTCCAGGAAGCTGCACCGTCACCTGGCGAGCGCAGGCTCCACGCAGGTGGGTCGCCACCACGGTGGCGCAGGCACCGGTGCCGCAGGCCAGGGTGGGGCCAGCACCCCGCTCCCACACCTTCACTTGCAGCTGATTAGGGGCATGCACCTGCACGAAATGCACATTGGTGCGGGCCGGGAAGGCTGGGTGTTGTTCCAGGGCAGGGCCGAGACGCTCGAAGTCCAGCGATCCCAAGTCTTCAACTTGCACCACCGCATGGGGATTGCCCATGCCCACGGCAGCCACCTGCAGTGACTCGCCGGCCACCTGCAATTCGCCATCCGGCAGAGGAGTGCCTGCTGCCAGGTTGGTGGGGATGGAGGCCGGCTCGAGGAACGGCTCTCCCATGTCGACCGTGACCTGATCGCCATCCAGCAAGCGGGGAATGATCAGTCCGGCCGGTGTTTCCACGCGCCACTGGGTGCCAGTGGCTGAGCCATCCAGATCCGCCAGAAAACGGGCAAAACAGCGGATGCCGTTGCCGCACATCTCAGCCTCGCTGCCATCGGCATTCAGAATTTGCATGCGCACATCACCGCCTTGCTGCGGCGGGAGCGCCAAGATCAGCCCATCGCCACCGATGCCAAAGCGGCGATCGCAAAGCTCTCTTGCAGGATCGCCTCCCATCTCTGGCAGGGGCGTCTTGCGGCCATCCATGAGGATGAAGTCATTGCCCAGGCCTTGATATTTCCGAAACGAACGTGTCAAAACGCTTTGGCCACCTGATCTGATCGTATGGCCCCCGACCACGAACTCGACACATCGCTTCCTGGGGTGCGGCTGCTGCAGCAGTGGATCCGCCAGCGGCGCACGATCAGCATCCTGCTGGCCAGCGGCAGCGAACTGCAAGGGCGGCTGTTGTGGCAGGACAGTGAATTTCTGGCGCTGCTGCTAGCGGGTGCGGAACGGCCTGAGCTCCTAGCTCGCCGGCGGATTGAACGGATCCGCTCGCTGGATGGGGACCCATCAACGGCGACAATGCCGACTCCGCGGCTGCCGTTGCCGCCCATCTGACCCTGCCGATGGCCAGTTCCGAGTCCCGTTACAACCCAACGTCTCTGGAGCCGAAATGGCAACAGCGGTGGCAGGAGATGGGACTGGACCAAACCCCAGAGCCCAGTGCAGATCGCTCAGACAATTTTTATGCCCTGTCGATGTTTCCCTATCCCTCGGGGAACCTGCACATGGGCCATGTGCGCAACTACGTCATTACCGATGTCATCGCCCGCTTGATGCGGCTTAAAGGCAAGCGGGTGTTGCATCCCATGGGCTGGGATGCCTTTGGGCTCCCGGCTGAAAATGCCGCTATCGAGCGTGGTGTGGATCCAGCTGACTGGACCGACCGCAACATCGGCCAAATGCGCAAGCAACTGCAGCGGCTCGGCTTATCGATCGACTGGTCGCGCGAAGTGGCGACCTGCCACAGCGACTACTACCGCTGGACCCAGTGGCTGTTTTTGCAATTTCTCAACGCCGATCTGGCGTACCGCAAAGAGGCCACCGTCAATTGGGACCCCATTGACCAAACGGTGCTCGCCAACGAACAGGTGGACGCCGATGGGCGCTCTTGGCGATCGGGAGCACTGGTGGAAAAGAGAAAGTTGCGCCAGTGGTTTTTGAAGATCACCGCGGTTGCCGATGAACTGCTCGACGATCTCGAGCAACTCAAGGGATGGCCGGAGCGCGTGCGCACCATGCAGGCCAACTGGATTGGTCGCTCCAGCGGCGCCACCTTGCGCTTCGCCATCGAAGCCGATGGCAAGCAGGCCATCGAGGTGTTCACCACCCGCCCTGACACGGTGTTTGGCGTCAGCTATGTGGTGCTCGCCCCAGAGCATGACCTCGTTGATCAACTCACCACGCCAGAGCAACGCAAGGCGGTAGAAACATTCCGCCAAAGCTTGCAATCCATCAGTGAGCAGGACCGCGTGGCTGACGATCGGCCCAAGCGCGGTGTGGCCACCGGCGGCACGGTGCAGCACCCCTTCACCGGCCAGGCGGTGCCCGTTTGGATCGCCGACTATGTCCTGCCCGACTACGGCACCGGCGCCGTGATGGGCGTTCCTGCCCATGACAGCCGGGATTTTGCCTTTGCCAAGCAATACGACCTGCCGATCACCACGGTGGTCGTTGAGCCAGGGCACGCATCTGACTCCGGTGAACCCAGCGAAGCCTTCACCGGTGTTGGGGAGCTGGTGGGCTCCGCTGAATTCGATGGGCTGCAGGGGGAGCACGCCAAAGCCGCGATCATCAAAGCCGCCGAACAGCGCGGGGTTGGTGCCGCCAAAATCACGTTCCGGCTCCGGGATTGGTTGATCTCAAGGCAGCGCTACTGGGGTTGCCCGATCCCGGTCATCCATTGCGATGATTGCGGCGTCGTTCCAGTGCCGGAATCCGACCTGCCGGTGGAACTCCCCCGTGATGTGGACCTCAGCGGCAGCGGCGGCAGCCCGCTTGAGCGTGCCACCGAGTGGAAACAGGTGCGTTGTCCCAAGTGCGGCAAACCCGCCACGCGGGAGACCGACACCATGGACACGTTTATGTGTTCGAGCTGGTACTACCTGCGTTACACCGACGCCAACAACGATTCAGCCCCATTCACCACTGGCAGCATCGATGCCTGGATGCCCGTGGATCAGTACGTCGGCGGCGTTGAGCACGCGATCTTGCATCTGCTGTATTCCCGCTTTTTCACCAAGGTGTTGCAGCAACGCAATTTGGTGAGTTGCTCAGAGCCATTCCAAAAGCTATTGACGCAAGGAATGGTGCAGGGGGTGACCTACCGCAATCCCAAGACCCGCAAGTACATCGCTCCCAGTGCTGTAAGCGATGTCAACCAACCAACCGACCCCGAAGACGGCGAAGCGTTGGAGGTCTTCTTCGAGAAGATGTCGAAGTCGAAGTACAACGGAGTTGATCCAGGAGCCGTTGTGGATCGCTACGGCGCTGACACCGCTCGCATGTTCATCCTGTTCAAAGCTCCACCGGAAAAGGATCTGGAGTGGGATGACGCCGATGTGGAAGGGCAATTCCGCTTCTTGCAACGCATCTGGCGCCTGTGTGATGGAGCCAAAGCCTCTGGTTTGCAGTTGCAATCGCTGCTGCCGCTGCCAGCTGAACTCACTGATGCCGAAACCGATCTGCGAAGGGCAGTGCACACCGCGATCGAAGCCGTCAGCGACGATCTCCAAGGTGATGAATTGCAGTTCAACACCGCCGTCTCTGAGCTGATGAAACTCAGCAACGCCATGGGCGGACAACTCGATGCTGTGTCTGCTCCCGTGGCCCAGGAAGCTGTGCGCAGTTTGCTGCTGCTACTGGCTCCCTTTGCTCCGCACCTCGCTGAAGAACTGTGGGAGCAACTGCAAGGCAGTGGCAGCATTCATCAACAGCGCTGGCCGGAGGTGGACGCCTCGGCATTGGTGCGCGACACGATCACCGTGGTGTTGCAGGTGAAAGGCAAGGTGCGCGGCAATTTGGAGGTGCCCGCAGCCATCGGCAAAGACGAGCTAGAGCAGGTGGCCCTCGCCAGTGACGTCGCCAAAAAATGGCTGGAAGGCAATCCCCCCAAGCGGGTGATTGTGGTGCCGGGCAAGCTCGTCAACTTGGTGCCCTAAGCCCGCTCAGTGGTGGTGGTGTCCACCCGAGTGGACCTCTAAAAACTGCTGCATCGTGCTGCAGGGCATCCACTGCTCACCACCAGGGCCGTGGGGATGGGCACCCTCACAACCCATCTGGCGCGCACGCGCTTCAGCTTCTTGCCGGGTTGAAAACATCAGCGGCGCTTCGGCCCGATGGCTTTGCCCACCCAGCTGAATCGGACCCATGCCGACCATGCCACCCCAAATCAACCCCATGGTCGTGAATCCAGCGGTGATCACCCCCATGCTCACCACTCCCAACGACACAACACCCATTGGTACGACTCCGATCGCGATGATCCCCATGGGCACCACACCCACTGAAACGATCCCCAAAGGAGCGATGCCGGTGGCCACCAGCTTGGGTTGATGCGAATGGGAATCCATCAGCTCAGGCTAGGTAGGTTTTAAGGGATGACAGGCAACAGAGTGATGGCTGAGCGCGTTGCGGATTACCCACGGCCGCCAGCATTGGTGAGCTCGGATGCCGTGATCGAAGTGGCGGCTTTGGGGGTGGTGATTTGCAGTACCCAACGCAGTTTGCGGGTGCTGGAAACCTTCCATCCACCCACCTACTACCTCCCTCCTGACAGCTTTCGCTGCGATTTGCTGGTTCCTGGCCGGGGCCGCAGCTTTTGTGAGTGGAAAGGCATCGCGAACTACTGGGATTTGCTCGTGGGAGAGCAGCGTCTAGAAGGGGCCATTTGGAGTTATGAGGGGCCGAGCAATCGGTTTGCCGAGCTGGCTGGTTGGTATGCCCTCTACCCAGGTCGCATGGACCGCTGCCAGGTCAACGGCGAAGCCGTGCAACCCCAACAGGGGGGCTTTTATGGCGGCTGGATCACATCAGATCTGATTGGCCCTTTTAAGGGTGATCCAGCTCACCCCGAATTGATTTGAGGCTCCCCGCCATCACCCCAACTCCAAGCTGAGCTGCCCGTTGTCCACAGGTGGCCGGGGCCGGCGCCGGCGGCGAGAACCATGGCGGCGCTGAATCGCATCGGCTTCGCAGCGGTACCCCTTGCCCTTCCGCAGACCCCAAACCTGATCACGGGCTTGGCGGGCGGCCAATTCGTAATCAACCACGGGCTGTGGATAGCTCTCAGGCGGCTGAGGCAGCAGCCAGGGGGTGTGGATCCCGGAAACCGGAACATCCTCCAATTCCGGTAGCCATTGGCGGATGAATGTCCCCTCGGGGTCGTGATCAAGGCCTTGCTTGATCGGGTTGTAGATGCGAACGGTGTTGATGCCCGAGGTTCCCGATTGCATCTGGCACTGGTTCCAATGGATGCCGGGCTCGTAATCGACAAACAAGCGGGCAAGGGCTTCACCGCTCTGCCGCCAAGGAATCCAGAGCTGATAGCTCGCCACCGACATCAGCATGGCTCGCATGCGGAAGTTGATCCAGCCGTGGTGCCGCAGGGCACGCATGCAGGCATCCACAAATGGCCAACCGGTGCGCCCGTCTATCCAGAGCGCGAGCCGCTGAGGATCATCGGCGCGCAAACCGTCGTAGGCGCGGTGGGCATTTTGATATTCAAGCGACGGCTGACTCTCCAGTTTCTGAATGAAGTGGCAGTGCCAATGGAGGCGTTCGATGAAGGCTTTCGGCCCCTTGTTCAAGCGCGTGATCTGCACGATTTCGCGCATGGACATCGTGCCAAAGGTCAGGTGAGCCGAGAGGCGAGAACAGGATTCAAAGGCAGTTAGCGGACTGGAAAGTTCCTTGGCGTAGCGGCGGCCTCGATGCTGCAAAAAACTCTCCAGTAGGGCCAGGCCTTGGGAGCGCCCGCCCCGCTGCCGACCTGGGCATGGGTCGCTTGGGAGCTTGAGCTCGTCGGAGCTGGGAATCCCACCGGGATCAATGCCATCCAGCCTGGGCAAGGCTGCCGAATCGGCGCAAACAGGTTGACGCATCAACAACTCCCAAGCAGGAGCCCAACCATCCCGGGTGCCCATGGCTCGGATCACGCCAAAGCAACGGGGTTGATGCCAGGGAATGCCCTGCTCATGGCACCAATGGGCCACAGCCCGATCGCGGCGATAGGTGAAGTCGTTGCCAGTTTCCTGGTGGCTCCAGAGTTGGGCGATGCCGCGTTGGCGCTGCAGTGCCTTCAGCACCTCCAAGGCTTCACCGGTTCGGATCACCAAGGGCTGACCGAGAGCAGCCAAGGCCTCGCGCAGCTCCGCCAGGGATTCAGCGCAAAACTCCCATTGCCGAGCCGAAGCATCTGGCTGGGCCCAGAACATCGGCTCAACGATGAAGAGCGGCAGCACGGGCCCCGACCGACTCGCCTGCGACAGCGCAGCGTGATCAATCGTGCGCAGATCCTTCTTAAACCACACCACCTGTAGTCCTGGACTACGTTGTCTTGCCTTTTTGTGGGTTAGACAAGAGTTAGACAAGACCCTTGGTTAGACACGCTAAAAAGCTAGGCAGTACCTATGTTCTGCTGTGGGTCATCTGTCCTGTTTTTGACCGTTAGAGGGGATGCGAGTTCTCTTGACCCAGCAGTCCTCAAACCCAAGAAGGCGAACTGCCTGTAGGAGGTCTAGCTGCTTGTAGTGGATGCCTTCTGCAGGAAGGTCATTGAAGTCTTCCTTCTCAGGGTCATAGAAGGTGAACCACTTCTTTGGAGCGTCGTGGTCAACAAAAATCTCGAAGTGCGGATACACAGTTAGAACCTTGCAAATCAGGTGCAGAAAGAACTGACCAGGGTCGTAGCTGTGGAGCTGCAATCAGGGAGTCCTTCCTCATCACTGAATGACTCTCGGCAGAGTCGGGAAGAAACTCCGCCATGCGGCTGGTCTTGCTGAAGGCTCGCGCCTCGCTCGCTCTACACGGGCAAAACAAATCAGGCTTAGCAGAATAAGCAGGCTTTGTATGCACAGCAGTAGCAATCGGAGTGGACCGATGCAGATGACCTATCTGCCTTGCGCTGTGTCCCTGCTCGCGTCACCAGTCCAAAGGCATTGCGCCCACTGCGTCGGTCTCTAGGGAATTCCCGACCCACCCCATGGGGAGGATTGGCGCCTCGTATATACGAATTAAGGGCTCAGACATTTCTGTCATTTTTTTTACGACTTCCTTGTCCAGGATTTCTTGGCTTGCCTTATCAAATGCATCAGAGACTTCTCTGTGCCTATCGCCAAACATCTGACATATTCCGACGGACCTCTAGAAACGCTGCTCTAGGGTCATGTCACGCCATCGCTTGGCTTGCTCTAGGTCTATCTCATCCATTGTTTTGTATTTCACTCCTCTCATCCAATCATTTGGATGAGGCTTTCTAACTCGCTTTACCCGTGGAACTCTCCAGCCTCTTTTAAATACCCAAATTATGAACGACCAAAGACCGCATAAAAGGTAGAAGAGAAATAGCAGTAGAACTATTTCCATAGGTCTTTATCCATTATCCCAGTCCTCCATATCCTTCCTCAGTTGAGCGAAATTAGACAAGGTCTGGAAATCGTCTGTTATTTGAATCAATGGTGGTTTAGATGAAACAGGTCAGCGGCATCGTAATAATCGATGGTTTCTCTGCCTTCGCTTTCCTGCTTAGCGTTGAACACGTCAACCTTCTTGTGTAAGTTGATTTGGATAAAGCACGTCACCACATCGTTTATCCATTCCTGGAACTCTTGGTTGACAGACATTGGTGTGCTGGTCTCTGACCCTTCCAAGCTGGCTTAGAAGGCAGCAGAGCGAATCCCATGAAAGGGTGAACCGCAGCCCTGTCCACTAACCCGTTCAGGGGAATTGTTAACAGCAAATAAAAGCTCGTCGGAGAATAATCAGATAGGTAGACATCCCCAACGCACTCCCTAAATTCCCACTACCAATCAGAGTCCACCAATGGCAGAAAGTCTCGGTTGTTACTCGAAAGAGGACCTACTGATGATGAGGACTCAGTGGGTACTGAGAAAGCATGAGCAAAGGCTCAAAGCTCTTATGGACTCTGCAGAATTCAGTAGCTATTGGCCTAAGGAATCCAGGGCCAAAGAGGTACTGCTTATAGCCAGGGAATCAAACAGGAGAGCCTGGAGGCAGGTAGGCAGGGAGCTATATCCAAGCCAAAAGACGGCCTAGAGATTTAGAGAAAACCGTACCTAAAACAACACCAGTTGTAAAAACTGGCTGGCTACGGTTTTGGCATCAGTAGTTAAACCAATGTCCACCTGGTGGGTTGCGGAGTTCAATAACGGTGAAAGGCTTCAGGTCTGCACCGCGACAGAACTTAAGTACGAGGCTTTCCAAAAGCTCTCAAAGATGTTCCCGGATAGAGAGCTTGTCTCTATCAGCACGGAGGAGGAAGAGGCTCTCTTGCTAGATGAGCTGGGAATGAGGAGCTGATTAGGTCAGCTCTTTTCCCAAGACCTCTCTAGTCGGGACCTTCTATTCCCAAACGTTTTGGGCCATTGAGAGGTTATGCGCCAGAACTTGAAGGCCAATGAGCCTCCCACCAAAAGCCAGCCGACAAAGATGAGAATTTGGTTCTCCATCGAATACAAGCTCAAGGCTCGGGAAGAGGCGGAATAGCAGGCAGGTCGCCTGAAGCGTTGAACGGTCCTTTCTTGACCGTTGGGTAGGACTGCGGTCTTGTGTCTACACCGAGCGTAAAGAGGTTTTCAAAGCCAGCTCGTATGTCACGTCTCAGCTTTTTGTCGGGCAAGCCGACTGCAGCAAACATCCCGAGAGGACCGAAGAGGAAGCCAGCGAGAAGCCATTGGATGCGGTCATAGCCCTTTTCATCAGCGATATAACCGGTGAACAGGGCCACCAGGAGTAACGCGAAGAAAGCCAGAACCCACACGGTGATACCTGTTTGTCTCCTATTGGTAGCTAATCAGCCAGTATCACGCAGGCTTCATTTACTGAATACTTGTACCTGGGTTCCATGTCACACCAGTCCCCGTCCTCCGTCTGTCTTACATAAGTGAAGTAGTCCACGTGGTCAGGATTAATCCCTTCCAGCAGCAGACCATTGAAAAGAGTTGCGTAGCCTTCAACAATCAGGCAGCATCCAGCGTCAGAACAGTGTTCCTGGTACAAGCGTGAGAACTCATCTTTGATATAGACGTCGTAGCCAGTTTTCCTAGACATTACTAATCCAGGTCTTCTTTTCAATCGAAGCTATCTCTTGAGCCAGCTTTGTTGCGTGACAAATGATACTTACAGCCTCCTTTCTGCCTGCAATCTCATGTGCCTTTTTCATCAGTAAAAGGTATTTTTTATTCAGTTTTTCTAGATGGGAATCCATTGTTTTCAAGTCGTAGTCATACGACTATTCAGGGTCTGGTTCCGGCTCAGGAGGCGGTGGAGGCAAGGGATTGCCATTGGTGTCTTCCATGCCAACTTCATCAACAACCTTGGAAGCCCAGGAAGGGTCAGCGTCTTCCAGTTCAAACTCAACGAACTGCATCCGCGTTGTGTAAGCGCACATCAGTAGAGAGCCTCACGAGCAAAAGAGTTCCTCTTGCGTTGAGAAGCTCGCTTACGTACTGGGGAAGGGTGTGACGTACAGACTTGAACCACACCACCTGCAGCCCACTCATCTCGGCACCTCAGGTGGAGCTGGACGGCGCTGCACAGCCCAGGCGGCGATCAAGCCACCGGCAAAGCCGGAGATGTGGCCGATCCAACTCACGCCTGGCGGATTGAGGAAGGGCAGCAACGCAGGTAGCAAACCTCCATAGGCGAGCAGGCATCCCAACGACACAATCACGCTCAGCGGCCGCCTCTCCAGCCAGCCGATCAACAGCAAATAACCCAGCAGGCCATAGACCACACCGGAGAGTCCATGGCTTGCCACCGGCACCAGCAGCCAGACCAAGGCCGCCGTGGCATACACACCGAGCCAGACCGCCACATAGGCCCGAACACCATTGAGTAGGACGAGATAAGAGAGCGGGAGGAACCAGAGGCTGTTGGACAGCAGGTGTGACCAATCGCTATGGCTAAAGGGCGCTGTCAGCACACCCCAAAACGGCCCGCCATGGACCATCGGCAAGGCCCAACGGCCTCCAAACAGCAGCTGGTCGAGACTTTCTTGAAGCCAGGCAATGCCCAGCAGCACTAGCGGCAGCAGCAGCATGCCGGCGCATCAAGGACCCGTATTCAAACGAACCCAAAGCTCATGCGGTTGATCGGCACTTATTCCAACGCTGGCTTGCAAGCCACAGCAGATGCCGCCTTGGCGTTTTATGAGCGCCGCCCCGATCTACACAGCAGCGGGCTCAGCTTTGGCGACGACCCCAACAACCCACGCAAGGTCTCGACAGACATTTCTTTGGTGTGGGTCGACCGCAGCGATCCAGAGGCCTTTGGCATTAGTGATCTGTTGATGCGAGCTGTTTCCGCTGGATTGAATCAATACCTCAAAGAACGGGAGCTCTTCACTCAGGTGACTCCGGAGGGATCGTTGTTTGTGGTGCCCCTGTTCAACCTGCAGCGCTACGCACCTGGTGAAGGCTTCAAGGCATGGCATGCCGACTGGAGCACCGCTGATGACATCACCCAACCGATCCGCCGGGTTTTGGCTTGGATCCTTTATCTCAACGATGTCGACAACGGCGGCACTGAATTTCACTGGCAAGATCACCACATCGAAGCCCGCCGCGGCACCCTGGCGATTTTTCCGGCGGGCCTCAGCCATGTGCATCGCGGCCGGGTGAGCCAAGAGCAGACCAAAACCATTGCCACGGGCTGGATCAATGCGGGCAGCCTGGATGGCTTTGTGGACCAGCTCAAGCAGGCCTAGCCACGCTGTCACTCAACACTTCGTAACATTGGTAAAACAGTTCGGCGTCACCCCATGCTTCCGCTGAATCGCGAATTTTCCGTTGCCCTGCACGAGCGTTCGATTGATGCCTGCCAAGACATCGAAGAGCTGCGTGATGTGGCCAAATCACTGCTGCGAATCTGGCAGCTACAGGCCTCGGTGAGCGAGACCTACGGTGCCGAACTTCTTGGCTTCAAGCGCAAACAGATCTGAGATGGCTGAGCTGACAGTTCTGTTTGATGGCGGTTGCCCCCTCTGCATGCGGGAGGTGAAGACCCTCAAGCGTCTCGATGGAGATCGTCAGCGGCTGGCTTTTGTTGATATTGACGACCCCAATTATTCCCCTGATCAGCACCAGGGCATTAGCTATCGCCAGGCCATGGGCCGGATTCATGCGATTGCCGGTGATGGTCAGATCGTTACCGATGTGGCTGTCTTCCGGCGCGCCTACGGATTGGTGGGCTGGGGTTGGTTGTATGCACCAACCAATTGGCCAGTGCTCGGCCCTGTGGTGAATGCGCTCTACGGCTGGTGGGCAGCTCAACGGTTGCAACTCACGCGCCGGCCCAGCCTCGATCAGCTCTGTGACAGCCGCTGCGACATCACAAGATCGTCGGCGCCGATCAACTGAGGCATCAAAATTCAAAAATCAGAGGTTGTTTGGGCTGACCATGCGTTTGGCCAGTGCCCGCTCCTATGCGCTGCTGTCCGTGGCGGCGGCACTGCTGACCATTGCCCTCAAGACCCTGGCTTGGGCGATCACCGGCTCGGTGGGCTTGCTCTCTGATGCCCTTGAATCTTGCGTCAACTTGGTGGCAGCGCTCACGGCGTTTTGGGCCTTAGGCCAAGCCTCCAAACCGGCTGATCGCAACCACAGCTTTGGCCATTCCAAAGCGGAGTACTTCTCCAGCGGCCTGGAGAGTGCCCTGATCGTTGTGGCCGCAATCGGAATCATCTGGGCCGCCGCAGGCCGCCTTCTCCATCCCGAACCGATTAGCTCGGTGGATCTGGGCTTAACGCTCTCATTGATCGCTACGGCGCTCAACGGCGCTGTTGCCTGGCTGCTCCTGCGGGCCGCGCGACGATTCCGTTCGATCACGCTGCGGGCCGATGCACAACACCTGCTGAGCGATGTGTGGACATCGGTGGGGATCGTGGTGGGGATCGTTCTGGTCAAGCTCACAGGCTGGCTCGTGCTGGATCCATTGATCGCCATTGCCGTGGCCATCAACATCACCCTCACCGGAGTGCATCTGTTTCGAGAAACAGCCTCGGGATTAATGGATCATTCACTCCCTGAGGCGGAACTGCAGAGCCTGGAGTCGCACCTCGCCCAGCGCAGTGGCAACGGGATCGACTTCCATGCCCTGCGCACCCGCGTGGCTGGATCAAGGCGATTCATCTCTCTGCACGTGCTGGTGCCCGGTGGCTGGAGCGTCAAAGAAGGCCACGACTATTGCGAAACCATCGAGCGTGAAATCGCTGGGCTGGTGCCTGAGTCGCACGTGTTTACCCATCTCGAGCCAATCGAAGATCCGCTGAGCTGGCAAGACCGCAACTTCCGCTGGGATAACGAGACCGAGCCGCTCTAATCAACCAACAGAGGATCTGGCACTGAACTGGTCTGATTTTGGTCTCACCAGTGCCAATTTGAGCCTTGATCCTCTTTCGGCGTGCAGAAGTCACAGCCCCAAGACGAGCTCACCAGCATTGCCCGCTGGTTCACTGGTCATGGCGAGATCGCCTCGATTCAGCCCCTGGGCAACGGCAATGTCAACGACACCTTTTTGGTGGAACACGGCGATGGGGTTCCCCAGCGCTTTGTGATGCAGCGCATCAACACCTCGGTGTTTGAACGTCCAGAAGAGGTGATGCACAACCTCGTGCAAGTCAGCCAGCACGTGGAGCGCAAACTCAGCCAAGAACCCTCTCAGCCAGGAGAGCGGCTGTGGGAGATGCCGCGGGTGATTCCCCTGCATTTTCGCGAGGGGCATTGGGTGGAAGCCGAAGGCTCCTTTTGGCGCGGCATCAGCTACATCGGTGCGGCAATCAGTGTTGATGTGGTCAGCAGCCTCAAGCAGGCCTACGAGGTGGGCTACGGCCTTGGCATGTTCCATCAGCTGATCGCTGATCTCCCCAGCGAGCAGTTGCGCGACACCCTGGAGGGTTTCCACATCACCCCCACCTATCTGGCTGATTACGAGGCCATTGCCGCGAAGGCTGCCGCCCCACTCACCACTCAGGAAAACCACTGCCACCGGTTCGTTGCTGAACGTGCGCCATGGGCATCGGTTTTGGAAGATGCCAAAGCTGCTGGCGAATTAAGCCTGCGGCCCATCCATGGCGACCCCAAGGTCAACAATTTGATGATGGATGCCAAGTCAGGCAAAGCCATTGCCCTGGTGGATCTCGATACTGTGAAACCAGGCCTGGTGCATTACGACATCGGCGATTGCCTGCGTTCCGGTTGCAATGCCTTGGGAGAGGAAACGCTTAAACCCGAAGAGGTGGTGTTTGACCTCGAGCGATGCGAAGCGATTTTGAGCGGCTACCTGGAAACAGCAGGACAGACCCTGAGCGAAGCCGACCACCGCTACCTCTTTGATTCGATCCGCTTGATCCCGTTTGAATTGGGGTTGCGCTTTTTCACTGATCACCTCAATGGAAACCGCTACTTCAAAGCGGATCGAGAGGGCCACAACCTCGATCGGGCCCTGGTGCAATTTGCTTTGACCGCCAGCATCGAAGCGCAAGAAAACGAGATTCGAGAGCTGCTCGATCAGCTGTGCTGAATGACCTGGCAGCAGCTCATCCCCTTCGGAGACACCGCCCCAGCCCATTGGTGTTTGCAAGCACGCCTCAACCGCCTCAGCACGAGCAGCCTTGCTTTGGACTATGACCTTGTGGCTTCAGCGGCTGAGGTGATTTGGCCTGACACCTCCACCAGCCCTCAACGCCGTGATGAGCTGTGGCACAGCACATGCCTGGAGCTGTTCATCGCCACCCCCGGTAGTGCCCCCTATTGGGAGATCAACCTCTCACCCAATGGCGATTGGAACGTTTACCAGCTCAGTGGCTATCGCCAAGGACTGCAGCCGGAACCATGCATCGAGTGCGTCCAGATGAACGCGCAATCAGCTGCTGATCGCCACCAGCTGCACGCCACCCTGGAGCTTCCACCAGCACTACTCGCAGCGAGCACACTGCAAGCCAACCTTTGCGCGGTGCTGCAACACGTGAACACCACCACGAGCTATTGGGCGGTGTGCCATACAAGCCACGAGGCTGACTTTCATGCCCGCTCTGGCTTTGTGTTGGAGGTGTGATGCTCTGGTTTGCGCAAGCTGCTGCGGCAGCGGTGATCTACCTCGGTGGTTCAGGCCAGCTAGCTGAACAGGCGGTTCACAGCAACCATGGCGATGTGGGAACCACCATGGTGCAGCTCACCCGCCGCTGGCTTGGGGCTCCCTACCGAGCCTTCAGCCTGGATCAATCCCCTCAGGAGCGCTTGCAGGTGGATTTGCAGGGCTTCGATTGCTTTTTGTTGGTGGAGCAAGCACTGGCGTTGGCCCGCAGCCAAACCAAAGCCGGGTTTGAGGAGGAGCTGCAGAACCTGCGCTACGGCGGCCAAGCAACCGACTACTGCCACCGGCAGCACTACTTCACCAGCTGGGCCCAAACCGCCATCGAGCAAGGCGCGATCAGAAACCTCAACCCAGCTCTTGCGGGTATGACGACTCGCCAACGACGCCTCAATTTCATGAGCCGTCACCCCGGCAGCTACCAGCCCATGCAACAGCAACACAACCGCAACTGCATTGGCCAGCTGGAGCGCAACTTGCAAGTGGACCAGAGCTACATCCCGTTGAAGGCTCTGCCCGCGGTGTTGCCCAAGCTGCGCAATGGCGACATCTTTGCCCTGGTGACTGACATCGATGGATTGGATGTCACCCATGTGGGCCTGGTGGAACGCAAAGGCAACCAAGTGAACGGTCTGCATGCGGCTCCTGGCCATGGGGTGATTCGCAGCCCTGATCTGGTCCGCTATGGACGATCGATCGACAATGTGATCGGGATGAGTTTCTTCCGCCCTTTAGGAGCAAAACAGTAAGAGACCCAAGCCAATCAAGATTTAATCGATAATGCTCTCATACAGAACCCGCATCAACATGCGGATACCGTCATCGCTTTTAAGCTTCGCGAAATCTGGCTCTCCCGACAAATGAAACTCCCTCAGGTCGCTTAATAACTCGGGGTGAAACTGAAAGCTAAAGGATCGACGAAGCTCCTTGGTTTCTCGATCAACATACGTAATACAGGTTGCCGCAACCTCTGTGCATTTTTTACCTTCGGCAAATGTAGAGCAAAGGATTTCAATTGACCTTGGCAGGCTTAGCAACCAAGACAAACTGGATAAGCCAATTAGATGCCTTGACGGATGCAGAGCTCGATGCAGTTGGGAATAAGCCCAATTTGCAAACAAAATCGCCTCTTCATTAACTTCATCACTATGAAACATCACGATATTGAGATCCTTTTCGTAGGAAATTGACTGCTCAACAATGCCGTCATAGGCATCACTGGTCTCCACATGCTCTGCAAGAAGATCTTTGAAATCAGCTGAGGGGTGGGTCCCATCATGTTCGTAGTGATGTAGCTCACAATGGCCGACCTCAGGTACCTCATTAAGAGCTACAGCAAAACAATCATCGTCCCAACCTCTGGCGACAGCCTCACCATTTTTGTGGATCTCCAAATTGCTGCCAACCGCTTCAATCTCCCCGACACAGCTTGACAGCAGCTCCCGCTGAAACTGACTAAGACCACACACTGTTGACAGCTCAGAGCGAATGGCTGCAACTCCTTTTTTAATCAGGTTGACATGAGCTTGAGCAGACAGCTGATGCCCAATACAGATGAAAACATGAGGCGCACTTTTGTGGCTTCTCGCTGTCAGGAGATTTTCGATGACAAACTGAAGCTCCTTGAGGCTAATGCTTTGCCCCTCAAAGCTCGCCGGGTCTTTGGCGGTTGGATAGCCTCCTTCCACAAATACAGCCAAGCAAGTCTCAAAAATATGGCTTAGTTTTTTCTGATCAAGCTGCCCCAGCTTCCAAAGTGGGAACAACACAGAATCGCAGTCAGCGATAATCCGACATAAATAGGCAATATTGCTCGAAGCCCTGACATCTTCTTTGGCAGAATTCTGACCAACATTACTCGCCGGCTCAATAATACAGACCGCGTTTTTATAGGCACTCGGGTTGTTAATCAGCCAATCTAAATCAGCCTCCGATTCGACAACCTTCTCGTAGGGTGTCTCCCCCCAGCTCGCACCACGTTTGTCCTGTTGAAATTGTTTGATCTGCTCATCCAGAAGGCTTTTTGACAATCTGTCTTGTAGAAAATGTCCTATCAGCGATTGAATTGTCGCAATGTTGTCAGTATTGGTATTCAACCAGGAAGTATTGGTTCGCCAGCTCATTGAATTGAATCGACCACGCCAATTCTATCTGCAATCTGATTGTGAGAAGTAGCGCAGGGAACTAAAACGATATGGAAAAGCTCTTGTCACTCCGTCTTCACCTCAAAATGGCGACATGCGAAGCCAAGAGCGATTCCCCGAGTCAAGATCGTTTCAGAAGCAGCGCTAACAACACTTGAGCACCCCATCAGAGGCTGATATCGCACAACGCCGCGATCTTGCCTTCTTGATCCTGGCCGGTTTGTTCCTCGGAACGATGGGGATGTTGAACATCCTTGGGCTGACGCGCTTTTTGACGCTTGGGACGATTGGTCAGTGGCCGATTGTGGTGGCCATTGGCGCGCTTCCCTATCCGATCACCTTTCTCTGCACCGACTTGATCAGTGAGCTGTGGGGCGAGCAGAAAGCCTCCCAACTGGTTTGGGTGGGGCTATTGCTCAATGGCTGGGTGGTGTTGATCCTCTGGCTCGGCGGGCTCTTGCCCGGCACCGATGGCGATGTCTTCTTTGCTGTGCAACGGCTTGCCTTTGGAGCTGTTGGCGCCTCGATGGTGGCCTACATGGTGGCCCAGTTCACCGATGTGCGTTTGTTCCATTTCTGGAAACGCCTCACCAAAGGGCGTGCCCTCTGGCTGCGCAACAACGGCTCCACCTTGGTGAGTCAACTGGTGGACACCACTGCTGTGGTGCTGATCAGCCACTACGCCGGCCATGTCTTGCCGGTGAATCTTGAGGAACGGCTGATGCCGCAACTGATCGGGTTCATTGCCAGTGGCTACCTGTTCAAGGTGCTCGCCGCCTTGCTCGACACTGGGCCTTTGTATGTGCTCGTGCATTGGCTGCGCCAGTGGCTCGAGATCCCGGGGGAGGGCAGCGAGATCAGCAACATCAAGCCAGTTGCCCCCACACTGTGAGGTAGCGGTCCTCCCGCTCCATCACCTTGAGTTGCGGCAATTGGGCCTGCTGCAACTGCTGTTGCACCTCCTCCGCATTGAAAGCCGCCCGCAGGGAAGCTTCATAGTCGCGTTTGAGCACAGGCGGTGCCGTGGCCGCATGGAGCTCCACCAACTGCTGAAGCTCCTCTTCGCTATGGGGACGCCGCAGGTCGTGAATCACCACAACGCAACCTGGAGCGGCCACCTGCTTGATGCAGTCCCACAGCACAGCGGGCTCGTGCAAGTGGTGCAGCAGGCTGTTGCTCACCACAGCGCTAAACCCACCAGGGAGTGTGGGGTCAGGCAAACAGGCTTGTTGCCAATCCAGGCGCCTGGCTTGATCACTCCCTAAACACTTCGCATATTCCTGGGCTAACGCCAGCATCTTGGGCGCGCCATCAACACCCACCACCTCGATCTGCTGCCAGCGCTGCACCAACAACAACGCGATGTTGCCTGGCCCGCAGCCCAGATCGATCACCCGATCCCCTAGGCCAGCTGGAAAGCGCTGCGCAATCCACTCCACCAAGGCTTGATCGCTCTGGGAAAAATCCGCAGCGGCATAGGCCTCCACCTGGTCGGTGGCATTCATCAATTCCGGTTCAATTTGGCGGTTCAGCATCGTCAGTTCACGTACAGGGTTCGGGCTTTATCGAGAACAGCCAAAAGATCGTGATCGGCAAGCCTCAACGCCTCTGGCCACAGGCCGGTGAGCCATTGGCGAAAGCGTTCGGCATCGCGGCCATCCCCCCGTTGCCACGGCTCAAAAAAGGCTTCTTGGGATGCCAGCACCCGAAATTTGAGAAATTCCAGCAGCCTGGCTCGCAGCCGCAGCTGCTCCTTGGGATCCAACATCAGGCCGGCTTGGTGGCGATGACCGCGAAAAAGGGATCGCCTTTGCCACCAATCCAGCCCATCACCCCACTGGCCTGGGTGTCTTCAGCGATCAGTTCTGGTTGCGGCCAGCCCTGAGCCATCAACACCTCAGCCACGTAGCTGAGGTGGTCCCGATCGGAGCCATCAGCCCAAATCTGGGGCGCCTTGGTGAAAAACATGCGATTGCTAAACGCCACGATCAGCTGGGAATCAGGGCGCAACACACGCCATAACTCTCGGGCCACCGCCTCGGGCTGTTGCAGGTATTGCCAACCCGCCACGATCAAGCAGGCATCCACACTGGAATCCTCCAACGGCAACTGTTGATCGCGGTTGAGGTTTTGGCGCCAGCGCTGGTCCAGTCGGGGGTTGGCTTCCAATTCAGCGCTGTTCAATCCATGGCCGATGACCTTTTGGTAATTGATCTCGTCGGGCAGATGGCTCACCCAACTGCTCATCAAGTCGAGCACCACGGCACAGGGGGGAATCCTCTGGCGGTAGAGCTGCGTTAAGCGGCGGCGAAACGCCTCATCGAGGTGCTGAACAAAGCGGGGCTCGGCATAAAACAGATCGTCATTGCTTTCGTCCCATTTGCGGCGTTGGTCCTCAGTCAGTACGGCCATCGCCAGCAATCAATTCGAAGTCATCAAAACAAAATCCTGGCGACACCGTGCAATGCACCAGGCTCCAGTCGCCGAGGCTGCGAGCGCTTTGCCATTGATCCGCCTTGATCAATTGCCAAGTGGGCTGCGGGAAAGGCCCGAGCTCGAGCGTTTCCACGGGCCCGCCGTTCTGCTGACGCAATAACTCCACAGGGGCACCGGCGCTGTAGTGCCAAATCTCATCGGCTCCCAAGACCCGATGCCAGGCGCTCACCACACCAGCTGGCAGTAAAAAATCGATCACCGTGGAGGCCTGTCGCTGCTGGCCGTCACTGCGTTGAACCACCACGTCAGAGCGATGGCACTCGCGGTAGAAACCACCCTCAGGGTGGGGCTGCAGCTGTAGATCGCGGATCAGCTGCTCGCTAGGACTGAGTTGAGACACAAAAAAAGCCCCGTCTGCACGGAGCCTCTGGGGGTGTGTGAGGAGTAGCTGGTGGGCTACATCTCCAATGTCGTCTCAAAAGTCTTGAACTGGACTTGCTGCGGGACGCTTGGCACAGTGGCCTATGCCCCGTACCGCTGTGATGCTGCCCAACCGCGAACGACTTCAGCAATTGTTCGACAAACCGTATGGCCAGCCCGCTCCAACGGAAGCCCAGTGGCGCGAGTTCTACGCCGAGGGGGTGCATTTCATTGACCCCACCCAAGAGAAGGAGGGTCTTAAGGCATACCTCGATGCCCAAGAAGGGTTGGTGAAACGCTGCGACGACGTGATGCTCAAACCCGCTGCGCTGGCCATTGAGGGGGATGTGGCCTTTGTGGAGTGGACCTTGGGCCTGAAAATCCGCGGCATCGAGTTTGTCTATCCCGGGGTGAGTCGCCTCCATTTCGATGGGCAAGGGTTGATCGATGATCACCGCGATTACTTCGATTTCGTGGGTCCCACCTTTGGTCCGGTGCCCCTTCTTGGCCCCTTCGTGCGCTGGATCTATAAGCGCTTTGTCTCATGAGTCAGCTGGCGGTGGTGGGGCACACCGAGTGGGTGGAATTCCTGCGGGTGCCGCACCTGCCAAAGCCGGGGCAAATCCTGCATGCCGAAGGGCTGTTGGCTCAGCCCGCTGGTGGCGGAGCGGTGGCGGCCGTGCAGCTGGCTCGCTTGGTGGGCAGTGCCCACTTCATCACCGCCCTGGGCCGGGATTCCCTCGGTGAGCAAGCCCTTGAGCAGCTCCAATCGCTTGGGCTCAAGGTGTCGGTGGTGTGGCGTGATCAGCCCACCCGCCGGGCCATCACCTATATCGATGCCGATGGTGAACGCAGCATCACCGTGGTGGGGCAGCGCTTGAGCCCGCACGCGAGCGATCCATTGCCATGGGATGAGCTCGCCCACTGCGATGGGGTGTATGTCACAGCCACTGATGCAGCCGGCCTGCGGCTGGCGCGCCAAGCAGCGGTGCTGACCGCCACCCCGCGCACAGGGTTATCGGTTTTGGAGGAGTCGGGCGTTCAGCTCGATGCCTTGATCGGCAGTGGGCGCGATCCGAGCGAGCAGGTGCCAGAGGGATCCCTGAGCCATGCCCCCACGTTGCGGATTGCCACCGAAGGGGAGCAGGGGGGCTGGAGTGAACCAGGGGGGCGCTTTGCCGCAATTCATCGGGGGGACCCCCAAGGCGACACCTACGGAGCTGGAGATTGTTTTGCAGCCGGTGTGACAGCAGGTTTGGCCATGGGCATGGCATCCACTGACGCCATTGCACTGGGTTGCCGCTGCGGTGCCAGCTGCATCGATGGGGTTGGCGCTTACGCAGCGATGATGGAGCAACTCTGAGGCATCCATGGCTGGGATCCGCGATCGGGACTTTCTGACGGCTTGCGCTCGTTTAGCCAGCTGCCTCAACCTCAGCGCTGCTGCCACGCGTCAGCGGGTGGACGTGCAGGCACGCAAGGAGGGGTTGCGCGATCCCAAAGAGAAACTCGCCTTGGTGGAACGCCTGTTGGAGGAAGCCAAGCAGGATCAACAGAAGCAGGAAGCCCGCCTCGATGATCAATTGGAGGCCCTGGAATCCGAGGCCTACTTCCTCACCGAAGATTGAGCATGGAAAGCGAGTTGCTGGCGCTGCTGCAAGACGCCAAGCCCAATCGCGACCGGCTTGATGCCCTGATCAAGGATCTAGAAGCTGCCGCCAGCATTGATCTCATCGATGCTCAGCAACAGCAGCAACTCGAGGGGGTTTGGGAGTTGCGCTGGAGCAGCTCCAGTCAGCCCTATCTGCAGGTGCAGCCCTGGCTTGAAAATTTGCAGGTGTTGATGCCGAGTCAAGGCCGCGGCATGAACCTGTTGCGATTGCCGCCACCATTGGCCGCAGCAGGGGTGGCTGTGGAAGCGGAGTTAACCCTGGAACCTCCCAAACGGGTTCTGGTGCGGTTCCGGCGCGGCGGCCTGCTGGGACCACAACTGGCAGGCTGGCGAGCCAATTTGATGGCGAGCATCAAGCAAAGCTTTCCGGCTTGGCTTGATATCACCGCCCTCAGCGATGAGCTGCGCATTTGCCGCGGGCAGAACGGCACGTTATTTGCTCTGCGTAAGCGCCATGATCTCGAGGCCTCTGCCTTGCTCCCTTGAGTCGACGCGCCCTGCTTGAGCACAACAGCGGAGAGTGGCATGGACTGTTTATCCGCCTGGATCATGCCGGCGTTGAGCAAACCCGCTTCAACACGGTGCTGCGAGTGGAGGAAGAAGCCGACCAGGTGGTTGCTGCGCTCACCGATTGCAGCAACGGACAAACCCGCACGATGCGCTTTGGCGAACTACCCGCTGCGATGCAGGTGGACCCTGCAGGCCATTGGAGCCTGGGTCCGGATCCCTACACCCCTTGGAATTGGAACCATGAACTGTGTCTGACGGTGGGCCAGCAGCGCCGGCGTTTAATCGTGCGGGGCAACAGCGGTGGACTGCAGTCACTCGTATTGGTGCAAGAGGCCCGCGGAGGTATTCAGCTCGCAGATCCAGAGGATCCATTGCGCTGCTCGATCGACAGCCAGGGCGATCGCCACTGCTGGAACTTGCGAGCGGATGTGCAATTGGTGCTGGATGGCCGCAACTGTTCACTGCGATGGCAACAAGCCAATGGAAGCTGGCTGGCGATTACGCGGCACTACGGCGCTGATGGAGCGCTATTGGCGTTGCCATCCGCAGCGGCAGCTGGTGCAAAACATCCGGCGCAATAGCGGCACTGAAGTTCGGATCACAGCTCAGTAGCAACACCTGAACGCCTCGCTCGCGGGCGCGCAGCAACATGGCGTTAAGGGCAGCCCAGCGGCTGGGGTCGACATTGGTGAAGGCATCGTCGAAGAGCACCGGTAGAACGCCGTCGTAGGCCGGTGCCAACACCTCAGCCATGGCCAAACGCACAGCAGCAGCCAACAGCTCCCGGGTTCCGCCGCTGAGATCCTCGAATCCCCAAGCAACGCCTGAATCCCGTTGCCAATCGAGATCCACGAAGCCTTGGCGCGGATCAAACCGCAGGCCAAGACGGGATGGGGCCTTGGTGAAACAACGCAGATAGGCCTCAAGGGATTCAGCCAAAGGAGCGCTATAGCTCTCCGAGAGCTGGGCCTGCTCCTGCTCAAAGGTTTCAAGCAGCAGATTCAGCATCCGAGCTTCATCCTGCAGGCTTTGGCGCTGCGAGGCGCAATCCTCCAGATCAGCCCGGGCCAGCTCCAGCAATTCCTCTAACCCCCGCTCCCCTTGGCTTTCCAGAAGAGCCCGGCTGGCGGCCCGCTGCTGCAGCCATTGATCACGTTGCTGTTGAACCGCAACGGCGCTCAAGCCATCAAGACGCCGCACACCCTGATGTTGCAGTTGCTCATCGAGCTGTTGCAGTTGCTGCTGCCCCTGCCGGAGCTCCTGCTGCAACAGGGCCACCTGCTGGCGAAAGCTCTCCAATCCACCATGGCTTTGCTGCAATTCGTCCAACACGGTTTGAGCCCGGGTTTGGTGTTGCAAGTCGCTCTGGCAGGAGGCTTGCCATTGCTCCAACTGCTGGCGCTGCTGAGTGAGCTCGGCTTCGGCTTGATTGCGCTGTTGCCGCAACGCTTTGCCCTGGGGCACTAGGGCATCCAGCTGCTCCCTTAGTTGGCCTAACTCGGCATCTTTTGGCGGTTCGGGCAAAGCAGCGATCTGTTGGCGCAGTTGATCGACAGCAACGGCTCCTTGCTGGGAGCGGAGTTGCCGCCATTCGGCGATCAACTCGCGGCGTTCGCGCTCGCAGGCTTGGGCAGCCTCCACATCGGGCAGGTTCCAACGCTGCAAAGCTGCGGAAAGCTGCTGTTCCAACTGGGCCTTGGCTTGGCGCAACTGCTGCAAGCGACCAGCTCCGCCAGGACGAATCTGCAAGACAAAATCACCGGAAGCCGAGCGCAATTCAGCGTCTTGATCGAGATCGAGCGAATCCCCCGCCGCGAGTGGTTGGTCGTTGAGCAACAGGGGCTGATCGCTCGCCGTGAGCTCAAGACCAGTGCTGAGGCTCGCCAAGGCAACGGCCGCATCGTGATGGGAGCGCTCGAGCTTTTGCAGAGACGCCAGATCCGCTGGCTCCAGCGCTGGGAGCTGCTCAGCCCTCTGCTTGAGCTCAGCGCAACGGGTGGCCAGCGCTTGCAGCTGATCAGCCTGCTGTTGCAACTGCACAACACGCATCCACTGCTGCAAGGTTTCCGCCTGGGCGATGGCTTGATCCAACGCTTCACTGGCGGTTTTAAAGCTGAGCTCGGTGGCTGGAAGTCCTTGTTGCAGCGCCTCGAGTCGCCCTTGCGCTGGAGCCAGAGTCTGCTGCAGCTGAAGCAGGCGTTCAGCTGCTTGCTCGCCGCGCTGCAATGAGGGTTGCCATTGCGTTAGCTGCTCTTGGGCGCGCTGCTGTTGGTCCTGGAGCTGTTGGCGTTGCTTGAGCAAGGGCAACTGGGCATCAAGGGCCTTTAAGGCACTTGTTGCTTCAGCAAACTCCCGCTGGGCCTGCTGCTGAGCTTGCTCGTCTTGCTCGAGTTGGCTGAGGGTTTCGGCGGCCTTGGCTTCCGCCTTCAGCGCGCGGTCAAGCTCAGAGCCCGCCCGACCTTCGCGTCCCCCATCGGTGTGACTAAGGGACCAGCGCTGGCGAACCAGCTGTTGAAGCTGCTGATCAAAGCCAGATTGGATCGTTTGGGCTTGTTGCTGAAGCTGTTGCAGCAAGCGCTCCTGATCGATCGTGGCCGGAGCCAGGCTCAAGGGATCAACGCCAGCCTGTCCTTGCCACACCCAGAGGTGAGCCCAACGCTCGCGCAAGCGTCCGAGATTGCCGCCACGAACGGCTGTCGCCCCCACCAACTGGGCCAAGCGCTCTTCAGCGAGCTCACCTTCAACAACGGTTCCCGCCCCATCACTGAGGCTGACACTGCCCCGACTCCCTGCAAACGTCTTGCGCAGCTGGTACGTGTCGCCGCCGGCACTGAAGTGCAGATGGATGGTGGGGTCAGCCTCAAATGGGCGTGTGCGGAGCTGGCTCAAGGCAGCACCGGCACTGCGCGCCGGCAAAAACAGCGCCCGATGAATGGCCTCAGCCAAGGTGCTCTTGCCCGTTTCGTTGCCCCCTTCCAGCACGGTGATGCCGCTGGCTAGCTGCAAGCTCAACTGCCGATGCAGGCGCACATGCTCAAGGGTGATCTGAAGCAACTGCATGGTCAGATCTCCTGGGATGACAGCAGTTGCAACTCCCGCAAGGCCAAAACAGCCAAGCGCGATTGTTCAGCATTGTCGTGTTGAAGGCTCTGCTGTTTCAGCGAGCTCACCACCCGAGCAAACAACGGATCACCCGGCCGGTCCAATAAAGGCGCCAATTCGGCATCACTCGGCAAGGTTCGTAGCCGCAGGCGTTGCTTTAAACGCAACAGACGGCTTGAAAGCGAGGTCAACCAAGCCTCCAACCGAGCGGCACCGGTTAAAGACAACTGGCCATCGAGCTCCAGCAGCAGAAGATCTTCGCCACTGCGTTGGCCCAGACGTTGTTGAACCTGCCGCTCCAGCAGCTCCAGATCAGCATCTGCCTGCAACCGCATGCTGATGTGATGCCACTGCAGGGAGCCCGTGGGCTCAATGCTCACGGAAGGGGAGCCGCCAAGCTCGAGTTCCACCAGCAAAACCTGGGAACTGGCGTAGTCGCTGCTGCGAGGAAAGCGATCCTGCTCGGGGCAACCGCTGTACCAAGCATTGGTGCCGACTTGCTTGAGACCGTGCCAATCGCCCAAGGCGATGTAATCGCAGAGACCCTGCGGAAGCTGCTCCAGGGACAGCTGGTTGGAGCTGGCCTCCTGGGCATCAACGGCCGCAAAACTCTGGACGGACCCGTGGGCCAAAACGATCCGGGGACCGCCGGGCAAGTCACTGCTATTGAGCTGCTGCAGCCAGCTGAGCGGATCGTCCACAGCGGCCTGGCGCATCAGAGGACACGGCAACACCACAGCGCCGGCCACCGCTACCGGTTGCCGCTCGAGCAGGATCTGCAGGTTGGGGGCGACATCAGCACTGAGCTCCTGAAACCAGCCCTGATGCCAGAGGCTGCCAGGACCGCCATGGTCGTGGTTCCCGGGGATGACCAAAACAGGAGAGGGGATTTGGCCGATCGCACTCAACGCCTGAGCCACCTCTGAGCGGGCCGGTGCTGGCGAATCAAAGAGGTCGCCCGCCACCAACACGAAATCCAGCTGTTGCTGTTGCACCAGCACCGCCAAGCGCTGGATCACCGCAATCCGAACCTGCTTGAGGCGAGCGCGATGGTCTGGATCAACCACCCGGGCATAGGGCTTGCCGATCTGCCAGTCCGCTGTGTGCAGAAAGCGAACCAAGCGCGGACCCCCAAACACCGCTAGTTCTAGCGTACTAGTGGTGATTCGTCCCCCTGCGCTGTGCCAGAGGCGAAACCCCTTGGCTCAGTCATGAACAGACACAGAAAAAAGAAATAAATCCATGCGAACTGTTGCGCGGATTACAAAACCGCAACAGGGACCCCTTAAGGTCTCCTTAATTATTGGGAGGTCGGTTATTGATTCATATCCCACTTCTCCTGGCTGCAGCGGTTCTCGGCGGTATCCCACTCAATAGCCATGCCGCTTTTTGCCAAGACAATCGCCTTTCCATGGGCGGATTTGACCCTGCCATTGGCAGCGTGACCCTCTGCGAAAAGAATCTGAAAAGAGAAAAAAATTCCTATCTCAATGTCATCAAGCACGAGCTCGCCCATGTGGTTCAACACCGCATGGGGCGCGACGGCGATGCCTTGATGCCCAGTGCGCTACTAGCGCCACTGGTGCGCGAACTTCTGCCTCAAAAAGAGGTGATGGCTGTACTGATGCAATACCCCAACCACGAGATCAACGGCGAACTGGAAGCGCGACTAGCCAGTCGCTACATCCCTTCTGAGCTCATTGCCGTGGCTGTGGTTGCAACTCGGAACTGGGGCCAAGCCCATGGCCACCACGGCGGGGCCCTTGTCAGGAGATAAACCTAGGAACAGAAAAGTTGTTGATTCGCAATGAAATAGCGTGTTGACGCAAAGAAGTTATAAAAGCCCGTCAAAGTTTCAACACATCAGCCATAGTGATAAGAGTTGGTTAGGAGCGATGTCGGCTGGCTTGTTGAATCTGCACAGCCAGCGCTTGTATCGCTTAACCAGCCTGAACGGCGATCCCCATCCTGTTCTGGACGATGTTTACGACAGCTTTGATTCCGCCTGGAGTGATGCATCCTCCTGGTGGCTGAATCATGGCCATACAGAACAAGAACCAATCCCAATTGGTGTCGAAGTCAGTACACGCAGCGGCAGCTGGCGCACTCTGCAATACCCCTGTCAACAGGAGGGTCGGGCCGTTCTATTTCCTCAGCAGGCAATTCGAAATAAGCGCCACAGGGCCTGAGTCTTAGACCAGACAACCAATCCGCTGCTCCAGCAAGCTGACCACTTGCGGCCAGGACAAATGCAGCGGACGGGCTGCACTTTGTCGCTGCAGCTCCTGTTGACAATGCACCAGGATTTGGTGGTGAAGCCGGCTGATTTCTTCGGGCTTGATCTGTGGTGGCAGCTCGCAAATCAAGCGAGGGTGCCCCCATTGATCCGTCAACGTGATGCAAGAGGGGGCAAGCGTCGGCACGACCGGATCCAACTGGTGACTTAGCTCTCCTAATCCTGGTCAGCCGTCAATCGGATGCTTCATCACCATAAATTCCACTTCCTGGCCAGAGAATTTCTGATACCTTCCCAGCATCCCTGGGACACGCTGGTTGGATTTCAGCGGCTACACAGCAGCACAAAAGATCAGTGCCCTGGTGCGCGGGATTGAAGGGGATAAACGCTGGAACACAGCCCTCGCCAAAGCTCCAACGGCAGACGCGATGCTCGATTTGCTGGAATCAGCCAGCAACAAATTGAAGTTGGGACTCAGCCGCCAGGAGCTGGCCACAACTCCTCCCTTGCGGGATTGGCTGTGGTTCAAAAAAAACAAACCACTGTTCACCATTGGCGATGAGCTGCCCCGCTACCGCCAGCAATAAAGCGGCTTAGTACAGCCGGCTCAAGACAAAATCAGGCAAGTCCATCAAGGCATCGCGCGAAGCACTGGCCGGCAGGAACTTGAGGTTGGTGGTGGACTCCCGGGCCATGGATTCAGCTAAGACCCTCGCCCGCTGGATGCCCTGGCTTTGACGCACAAGGTCCAGAGCTTGGTCAAGATCGTCGGGTTCGCTGAACTCGCGCTCAATCAACACCGCCAAGGAGGGGTGCTCTTCCATGGCATAGATCACTGGAGCCGTGAGGGTTCCTGACGCCAAGTCGGAGGCAGCTGGCTTACCCAACTGATCGTCACTGCCAGTGAAATCGAGGATGTCGTCAACGATCTGAAAAGCCAGACCCAACTGACGACCAAAACTGTGCAGCTGGTTGAGCTGATCGCGCTCGAGCTCGGAGAGCACGCCTGCGGCTTTGGCGCTGTTGGCCATCAAGGACGCTGTTTTCCAGTAGCTCTTTTCGAGATAGGTCTCGAGGCTCTGACCGGTGTCGTAGCGGAACAAACCCTGACGAATCTCGCCTTCCGCCAAATCCATGATTACGCGGCTGAGCAGCTTGACCACTTCAAGGTCATCCAAATTGGCCAAATGCCAACTGGATTGGGCGAACAGGAAATCACCGGCTAACACCGCCACGCGGCTGTTGAAGCGGCTGTGAACCGTGGGCACACCGCGACGGGTATTGGCCTCATCCACCACATCGTCGTGAACCAGAGAGGCCGTGTGGATCATCTCTGTGATCTGAGCCAGGCGGCGGTGGCGCAGGCTGAGCTCACCAGCTGGGTCAAGGGCCCGGCTCAACAACAAGACGATGCCAGGGCGCAGACGCTTTCCACCAGCACTAAAGAGATGCTCGGCGGCAGCCTGAAGAATGGGATGACCAGCGCCAATCAGGGCGCGCAAGTCGCTGAGGAGCTGCTCGAGGTCAGACTCGACGGGCTGAAGCAGTTGGGCAACCGTCGACATAGCTCCGCCTTGGTGCGCTGATCCTAGTGGTCGTGACCCTCTGGCTGGAGAGAAATCTGCTCAACCGGTGGCCGCTGGCCCAACCAGCGGGCTGATCCAGCAGCAAATTCAGCGGGATCTCCGGTGGCCACAACCCGGCAGGCACTGAGATCTGGCTCGGTGGCGGGCTGCCGTTGATCAGGGAACAGCGACAGGGTGAGATCGACCAGAGCATGGGCTGGATCAATCAGCTCAACACCAGTTGGCAGCAGATCGCGCAGCATCGGCTCAAGCAGCGGGTAGTGGCTGCAGCCCAAAACAATGGCCTCGACGCGAGCATCCAGCAGGGGTTCGAGATAGCGCTGCGCTGCTCGCCGCAAGTCCGGTGTGTCGAGCTGATGGGCCTCCACAGCCGGCACAAAGGCAGGGCAACCCATCTCCACGATGGTTAGACCTTGGCGCTGCGCCTGCAGGGCGCGCCCATAAGCGCCGCTGGAGGCTGTGGCTTCGGTGGCGAGCACGCCAATGCGCTGCTGCTGCACCTGACGGGCCACCGCATCAATCAAACCCAACACCGGCACCCCGGCTTCGGACTGGGCTACATCGAGGGCCAGGGCATTGGTGGTGTTGCAAGCCATCACCACGGCTTCAGCTCCCTGCTGACGCAGCCAACCCACCACCTCAGCGGCAATGCTGCGGATTTCAGCGCGATCGCGACTGCCGTAGGGAACCCGAGCTGTATCTCCCACATACACGCAGCGCTGGCCTGGCCGCTGGCTCAACAAGCGGCGCAACACGGTGAGACCCCCCAGCCCGCTATCGAACAAGCCCAACAAAGCCTGAGACCGCAAGCCGGTGAACTCCGATGTCGCCACGCGCTGCAACGAGAGGCTCAGGGCATCGGCAGAAGAGCTCAGGGTCATCCGGCCACTCTCAGATAGTTGAGGATTCCCACGGCGATCGCCAGTGCCAGCTGACGGCGGTGGGCGGGGTCAGCCAGATCGGCAGCATCGGCGGTTCCGGTAAGGAAACCGAGCTCCACAAGGCTCGCTGGGCTGTTGGTGCGACGGATCACGTAGAACCGCGCCTCCTTGACCCCTCGGTCTTTGCGCCTGACTGTCCTCAGGATTGAGTCGTGAATCAAGGAGGAGAGTTTTTTTCCCTGAAAGCTTTGGAAATAGAACGTCTCGAGTCCGTTGACCTCCGGCCGCCGCATGCTGATCGCATTGGCGTGGATGCTCACGAAGGCATCAGGGCGCCAACGGTTCGATAGCCGGGCGCGGGGAGGCAAATCCACTGTGGTGTCAGCGCTGCGCGTCATCTTCACGACCACGCCTTTGCGGCGCAGGTGAGCGGCCACCTGGCGCGAAACATCCAGCACCACATCTTTTTCACGGGTACCACCGATGCCGATAGCGCCCGGGTCTTTGCCCCCATGGCCGGGATCAAGCATCACTCGGTAGGCCCCGCGCCGAACCCACGGCAGGCTCGCCACCGTGAGGGTTCGCAGTGGGGCCCTAGAGCGACCGGGCCTTGTGGGGGCACTGGGGAAGGCCACCTCTCGCTCGAGCACCCCTTCACCCATGGCCACAAAGCGCTCGTCCTGAAGCGGGAAGCGCATGCGCCAGCTATCCCAGTCGAGGCCCATCAACCGCAGCTTGGAGGGGTCGAGTTCAACGCCACGCTTGAACTCAATCACCAAGCGCGTCACACCGCGCTCGGGCATTCCCACACGAATTTCGCGAACGGCCCCTTTGCCTGGGATCTTGCGCGCCCGCTGGGGGCTGCCAGGGAAATCAATCCAGATGCGGTCGCCATAGCGGCTATCGCCGTCTTTGAAAAACGCGTCGAGATCGAGGTTGGGGGAGGTGCGCAGCAGCAGTTCGCCGTTGGCCGTGATGGCCCAAGCCGCAAGACGGCTGAAGGCGCGGGCCGGAAGCACAGGGATGAGCTGAGCAGCCAGGACTCCCGCCATCAGGCTGGAAGCCCAACGGCGAGCCTCAAACATGGGCGGGCTCAGAACAGGGCTGGGCGACGGTGACGCAGGCTCGGCATCTGGGCGCGAATGCGCTGCAGGTGGTCGGTGTCGATCGGGGCGATGGCCACACCAGGGCCCACGCCTGCATCGGCGAGAACGGTGCCCCAGGGATCAATGACCAGCGCATGGCCGTGACTCTGTCGGCGCCCATAGTGCAGCCCGGTTTGCGCAGGCGCCAGCACGTAGCTGGTGTTTTCGATGGCGCGGGCTTGCAGCAGCACCTGCCAATGGTCTTTGCCGGTGTAGGCCGTAAAGGCGGCCGGCACCATTAACAACTCAGCACCGGCTCCCGCCAAATGGCGGTAGAGCTCGGGAAAGCGAACGTCGTAACAAATGGAGAGACCAACGCGGCAGAGCCCTGGAAGCTCTGCCACCGGCGGCAACGCGTTACCAGAGGTGATCGTGGTTGATTCGGTGTAAGTGTTGCCGTCGGGCAAATCCACATCGAAGAGGTGGATCTTGTCGTAGGTGGCCAGCACCTGACCATCGCGGCTCACCAGCTCGGAGCGGTTGAACGTGGCGGCTTCTCCGGCTGGAACCGGGAAACCACCGCCAAGAATCGCTACTTGGTAGCGGCGCGCCATCGTGACCAGAAAGCGGCTGCACCGCTCGGCCAGGGTTGGCGCCAGCTCGAGGCGTTTCTGCTCAGCCCCTAAGAAGGCAAAGTTTTCGGGCAGGCCGACCAGCTCAGCCCCGCGACGGGCCGCCAGATCAATGAGCTCCTCAATCTGGGCAAAATTGGCCTCTGGGTCAGGGGTGCTCGTGCACTGCAACGCCGCAGCCAGAAAGCTCTTCACCACAGTTCAGCCGGTCGCTAGTGACTGTAATCAGCTCAGCCGCAAAACACCCGGTTCGTCCTGGCTTGGAACCACTGTGAGGCTGTCGAGGGCCGCGCAGCAGGCCAAATCGGCATCGTGATCGCCCAAACGCTGCAAACGCTGGCCGTGGCTCGCCAACCTGAGTAGGGCTTCGGGCTGGTCCTTCCATTGCTGCCAGAGGGCATGGGCGGCGCAGGTTTCATCGTTGCCGGCCAGCTCCAGCAGGTTCACACCACTGCCCTCAAGCAGGGCATCCGCCAGCGCACCAGCCGCCAGGCTGTCTTCCAGGGAATACGCCCCCTCCCAGCCGCTGCCCACCATCCAGATCTGCTCAGGACTGTGCTGCAGCAGGCGCTGCGCCACGGCACGGCGATTCACCAGGGCAGCCGTGAGCAGCATGGGAGCGGTGCGCACACGATCCAGGGCTCGGGTGCCGTTGGTGGTGCTCATAAAAATACGCCGGCCGCTGACTCGATCAGGTGTGACCGCCAAAGGCGAATTTCCCAGATCAAACCCCTCCAGCTTTTGGCCGCCGCGCTCACCAGCGCGCAGTGATTGATCCTCCGGCCAGGCCGATGCTGCCGCATCAAGTTGAGCCAAATCGGCAAAGGCCTGAATCGCTTCAGCCCCGTTGTGCAGCGCCCAAGCCATCGTTGTGGTGGCCCGCAGCACATCGATCGCAACAGCGGCATCGGCCATGCCTTCGGCAGGAACGCGATCGGGGCTGTGGAAGTAGCTCAGGCGCATGGGCAACAGCTGGCTTTTGCGTGCGCGACAGTAGGGCCCTTTGCCGCGGGGCCATGGGCCAAAAGGATCTACAGGATTTCTTGCGGCTCGTTGAGCAGCGAGGCCAGCTCCGTCGCATCACCGCCCCCGTTGATGGTGATCTGGAAGCCGCTGCGATCGCAGATCGCGTCTTGGCCATGGGCGGGCCAGCCCTGCTATTTGAAAACGTGAAGGGGAGCTCGATGCCCCTGGTGCTCAATCTCTTGGGCACCGTTGAGCGGGTGGCCTGGAGCATGGGGCTCGAGCGGGTCGAAGAGCTCGAAGACCTGGGCAGCCGCCTGGCCCTGTTGCAACAGCCCAAACCGCCGAAGGGACTCAAGGAGCTAACCAGCTTTTCCCGTGTGCTCTGGGATCTGGTCAAAGCCAGACCCGACCGTGACCTGACGCCCCGCTGCCATCAAAAGGTGGTGCCTGAGGCTGAGCTCGATCTCAATCAGCTGCCGCTGATTCGCCCCTGGCCCGGCGATGCCGGCCGGGTAATCACCCTGGGTTTGGTGATCACCAAAGACCCGGAAACCAAGGTTCCCAATGTGGGGGTCTACCGGCTGCAACAACAGGATGCCCGCAGCATGACCGTGCACTGGTTGAGCGTGCGCGGTGGCGCGCGTCACCTGCGCAAGGCGGCTGAACGGGGCGAAAAACTTGAGGTCGCCGTGGCCCTTGGGGTGCACCCGTTGCTGGTGATGGCCGCCGCCACCCCGATCCCTGTGCAACTCAGTGAATGGCTCTTTGCCGGCTTGTATGCCGGCAAAGGTGTGCACCTGGCGCGCTGCAAAACCGTTGATCTGGAGGTGCCCAGCCACAGCGAGATCGTGCTGGAAGGAACCATCACCCCGGGCGAAACCCTGGGGGATGGCCCCTTTGGCGACCACATGGGCTTCTACGGCTTGGAGGAACCCTCGCCGTTGGTGCGCTTCCACTGCATGACCCAGAAGCGCGATCCGGTGATGCTCACCACCTTTAGTGGCCGGCCCCCCAAAGAAGAGGCGATGTTGGCGATTGCGCTGAATCGCATCTACACGCCGATCCTGCGTCAACAAGTCAGCGAGATCGTCGACTTTTTCTTGCCGATGGAGGCCTTGAGCTACAAGCTCGCGGTGATTTCCATCGACAAGGCCTACCCCGGCCAGGCGCGGCGAGCCGCCATGGCCTTCTGGAGTGCTCTGCCCCAGTTCACTTACACCAAGTTTGTGGTGGTTGTTGATAAGAGCATCAACGTGCGCGATCCACGTCAAGTGGTGTGGGCCATCGCTGCTCAAGTCGATCCGCAGCGGGATCTGTTTGTGCTCGACGACACGCCGTTTGATTCCTTGGATTTCGCCAGTGAGCGGCTGGGTCTCGGCGGCCGTTTGGCGATCGATGCCACCACCAAAGTGGGGCCCGAGAAACGCCACGATTGGGGTGAGCCCTTGGGCCGTGATGCCGAGAGCGAAGCCAAGCTCGATGCCCGCTGGCAGGAGCTGGGATTGGGTGATCTGATGGGCAATGAACCTGATCCCAGCCTGTTTGGTTTGCAGCTGGAACACGTGCTGAACCGGTTGAGCTGATGCTGACGCGCGCCGGAACAATCGCCTTGCGCGCCTTGGTTGAGCTGGCCCGGTCTCCGCAAAGCGTGCTGTCGGGCCCTGAACTGGCCAAACGCCAGGAGTTACCGGAGGCGCGCCTGGAGCAAATCCTGTTGCAATTGCGGCAAGCCCACTTGATCGAGGCCCGTCGAGGCCGTAGAGGCGGCTATCGCCTGAGCCGGCGCGCCGACGATCTCAGCGTTCAAGAGGTGCTCGATGCCGTTGGCGGCCGCAGGCAGCTGAGCCTTGAGATCGAGTCAGCAGAAGGTGCCGTTGGCCAAGCTGGACAACGGCTGGAACAACAACTGCAACAGCGGTTGCAACGGGCTATGGAGCGAGAGCTCTCCGAGCTGAGCGTGGCCGAATTGCTCTTCGACCAGCGCAGCTGGGAAGCCAGCCTTGATCCTGATCAGGGCTTGATGCTGGGTTGAGTGGCGCTGCGGCAGTGGTGACGTAAGGCAGAAGGTGCTGTCCAGCGATGAACACTGGCCAATGATTGAGCCCGGGTGATGCGCACCACCTTTGGCTTGGGCGTGCAGCGATACAGAAATTCGAACGGCTCCGCCGACTCGTTGGGGCCGCTGGAGACCTGCTTGTACATCAGAGGAAAGCCACTGGGGTCGCCGTCTTGCCAGCGGTAATCACAGATCAGTTGCTGACCATCCACGCAACCTTGACGAAGCCAAAGACCCGGTGGCGGTTGGGGCTCAGATCGAACGGCCTGGGGAATGGCCAGCGAGCTGAGCACCAACAGCAACAAGCCGGAGCGCATAGGGGCTGATCAGCACTGGTCGCAAGTTATGGCTTCAGCGCAGTAATGCAAGCCCCCAACAATCAGGAGCAGGTGTAGCTCTGACCTCGGTACGAGCACTGGCTGGGCTGCTCGCTTGGGGTGTCGTGATGGACGTCGACGTAGGCGACACCGCGATAGGCCTTGGCCATCATCAACTCAGCTTCAAAGCGGCGCTGAGCCTTGATTTGGCGGTCTTTGATCATCGAGAGGACGTTCATGGGGACCTCCACGTAATGCCCGCGTCCCCGTTGCCTGGCGCGGGTCTGACTGCACCCCTTGCTGGGGTCAACGTAACCACACTGTATGGCATTTGGTAGCAATCGCTACCGTTTTGAACTTTTGTGTTCTGTGCCGTCCTGCAGCATGGTGGCAACTTCCAAGCAGCTATGGGCAGCGTCTGCCTCAGCGGTGGCGGCAGCCTTCACGGCTCAGTGCGCGTCCCCGGCGACAAATCGATTTCCCATCGAGCTCTGCTGTTTGGAGCCATCGCCACAGGCACCACCACCATCGAAGGCCTGCTGCCTGCTGAAGACCCCTTGAGCACCGCCGCCTGCCTGCGGGCCATGGGCGTCACCATCTCAGCGATCGACAGCAGTGGTGTGGTGCGAGTGGCAGGTGTGGGCCTTGATGGTTTGCAAGAACCCGCGCAGGTGCTCGATTGCGGCAACTCCGGCACCACGATGCGCTTGATGCTGGGCCTTTTGGCTGGCCGTGATGGTCGCCATTTTGTGCTCGATGGAGATGCCTCCCTGCGGCGCAGGCCCATGGCACGGGTAGCCAAGCCATTGGCTCAGATGGGAGCTCAGATCAACGGGCGCGATGGTGGCAACAAAGCACCACTGGCGATTGCGGGGCAAGTGCTGAGCGGCGGCACGGTTCGCACACCCGTTGCCAGCGCTCAAGTGAAAAGTGCCCTCTTGCTGGCGGGTTTAACCGCCAGTGGCAGCACCACCGTGATCGAGCCTGCGCTCTCGAGGGATCACAGCGAACGCATGCTGCGCGCTTTTGGCGCTGAGCTGATCAGCCAGCCACACGCGGCTGATGGCCCCACCGCAGTTGTGCAGCCCGGCAGTGAACTCCACGGACAACATGTGGTGGTGCCCGGTGACATCAGTTCCGCTGCCTTTTGGCTGATCGCCGCCTTGGTGGTTCCCGGCACCGAGCTCACAATTGAAAACGTGGGCATCAACCCCACCCGCACCGGAATCCTGGATGTGTTGGAGCAGATGGGTGCGCCACTCGAAGTCCTCAACCAACGGGATGTGGCCGGCGAACCGGTCGCAGACCTGCGTGTTCGCCACAGCCCGCTGAAGGCCTTTGAGATCGGTGGTGACTTAATCCCCAGGCTGGTGGATGAAATTCCAATCCTCTCGGTGGCAGCCCTCTGCGCAGAGGGCACCAGCGTGATCCGCGATGCCGCTGAGCTGCGGGTCAAAGAGACCGATCGCTTGGCCGTGATGGCCAAACAGCTCCGTGCCATGGGCGCCGAGCTGGAGGAAACCGCTGACGGCATGGTGATTCCCGGGGGCCAGCGGCTCAAAGGAGCCCAGGTTGATAGCGAAACCGATCACCGCGTTGCCATGAGCTTGGCGGTCGCGGCGTTGATCGCTAGCGGCGACACCACCATTGCCCAAAGCGAGGCCGCAGCGGTGTCTTACCCAAGTTTCTGGGATGAATTGGCCCGATTGCAGCGGAGCTGAAGAGCCGCTGAAGCCATACCGCTGCAAGGACGGCAGCTTCAGCCTCTGGAGTGAGGCGTACGGCCAGGCATTTCACAGCAACCGGGGGGCCATCCAAGAGGCCCAAGAGACCTTTGTTGCGCCGGCGGGGCTTGAGCGTTTGGCGCCTGGCAGCACGCTGCGCGTGCTGGAACTGTGCGTTGGCACCGGAACCAACACTGCCGTGGTGCTGGAGGCCTGCCAGCAGCGGCAGCTGCAATTGCAGTGGTGGGGTTTGGAGCTCGACGCCCAGCCGCTGCAGCTAGCCCTGGCTGATCAGCGCTTTCAGCAGCAGTGGCCCAACAGCATCCTCCAAGCGCTGCAGGAGCGAGCCACCACGATTCATTGGGGTGATGCGCGTCAAACCCTGCGGGATCTGCAGAGCCAATTAGCTGGGCGCTGCGATCTGGTGATCCATGACGCCTTTTCACCCGGTGTGTGCCCGCAGCTTTGGAGCCAGGAGTTCCTTGGGCTGGTGAGCCAATGCCTGGCGCCCCGAGGCCGGTTGACCACCTATTGCTCAGCCGCTGCCGTCCGCCAAAGCCTGCTGGCCCATGGCTTGCAGCTGGCTGGATTGAAGCCGCCCGCCGGTAGCGCCAGCCATCAATGGAGCGGCGGCACGGTGGCCAGTCCAACGGTTCTGCCGCCAGGCAAACCGCTTGTGGCGTTCTCTCAGATGGAGCAGGAACATCTGCAAACCCAGGCTGCTCTGCCCTACCTCGATCCCAGTGGCCAGGGCACCGCTGCTGAGATCCAAGAGCAACGCCGCCAACAGCAGCAGTGCAGCGGACGCTTGAGCACAAGCGCTTGGCGCCGCCGCTGGCAGCAGGGGGAGGGCCTGCGGAATGCCGGTAGATTCCCGCCCAGTTGAGGCGTTGTGATGCTGGCGGTTGCCGTTCTGGCCGCGGGGAAAGGAACCCGCATGAAGAGCAACCTGCCCAAGGTGTTGCAACCCCTCGCGGGGGCCACCCTCGTGGAACGGGTACTGGCCAGTGCACGCAATCTCAAGCCCGAGCGGCGCTTGCTGATCGTTGGCCATCAAGCCGAACGGGTGGAGCAGCAGCTCAGCGCCGTGGGCGGGCTGGAATTCGTGCTGCAGCAGCCCCAAAACGGCACTGGCCACGCGGTGCAGCAACTGCTGGAACCCCTGAACAACTTCGAGGGGGAACTGCTTGTGCTCAATGGCGATGTGCCGCTGTTGCGCGCGGAAACCATCGACCAGCTCGTGAGCACCCATCGCAGCAGTGGTGCCCTGGTGACCCTGCTGACGGCACGGCTGGAGGATCCAACCGGGTATGGCCGCGTGTTTGCCGATGAGCAGGGCGCAGTGAGCAGCATCATTGAGCACCGCGACTGCAGCGAGGAGCAGCGCCGCAACAACCTCACCAACGCAGGGATTTACTGCTTCAACTGGACGGCCTTGGCAGAGGTGCTGCCCCAGCTGAGTACCGACAACGACCAGGGGGAGCTCTACCTCACCGACACCGTGGCGATGCTGGCCAAAGCCATGCACGTGGAGGTGGCTGATCCTGATGAGGTCAATGGCATCAACAACCGCCAGCAACTGGCGCAATGCGAAACGATGCTGCAAGAGCGCCTGCGCCAACACTGGATGGCCGAAGGGGTGACCTTTGTGGACCCAGCCAGCTGCACCTTGAGTGAGGGCTGCCAGTTCGGCCGTGATGTGGTGATCGAACCGCAAACCCACCTGCGTGGTCGCTGTCTGATCGGAGATGAAAGCAGGCTCGGGCCGGGCTCGTTGATCGAAGACGCCGAGTTGGGCCGTGGCGTTTCGGTGGTGATGTCGGTGGTTCGCGAGGCCACCGTGGGTGATGGCGTCAGCGTTGGGCCCTATGCCCACCTTCGTCCTGCGGCGGTGATCGGCAACAACTGCCGCATTGGCAACTTTGTGGAGGTAAAAAAAAGCACCGTTGGCGAGGCCAGCAAGGTGAATCACCTGAGCTACATCGGCGATGCCGAGCTGGGAGCCAGCGTCAATGTGGGGGCTGGAACCATCACCGCCAACTACGACGGGGTCAACAAGCACCGCACCGTGATTGGTGATGGCAGCAAAACCGGTGCCAACTCGGTGTTGGTGGCACCGATCCAATTGGGCAACAAGGTGACGGTGGCTGCTGGATCCACACTCACCAAAAATGTTCCTGATGGGGCATTGGCCCTCGGCCGAGCCAAGCAGCTGATCAAAGAGAACTGGGCAGGCCCGAGCTGATCAGCCGAGCAGCGGAATCAAGCGCTCCAAGGCAATCCCGCGGCTGGCTTTGAGCAGCACATGATCACCTGGGCTCAACCATTGCTTCAAGGGTTCAGCCACCGCTTCCGGACTCGCAACGCAGATCAATTTGCTGAGGCCAGCAGCACCCTGCATCACAGCGCTGGCTTCGGGTTCGCTCGCTACCACCACCAGCCCATCAAGGCCGAGGGCTGCCGCCTTTTCCCCCACTTGGCGGTGGAGGGACAAGCTTTGATCACCCAGCTCCAGCATCGTTCCCACAACGGCATAACGATGGCCACCGGGCTGTTGGCTCAGCAACTCCAGGCTGGCCAGCATCGCTTCGGGTGAGGCGTTGTAGGTCTCATCGAGCACGCTGACGCCGTTGATGTTCAAACGCCGCGCGCGGCCACCAGGCAGCGACACCGAGAGATCACGCAGCTGTTCGGCGGTGACCCCCAACTCTTGGGCAGCAGCGAGAGCCAGCAAAAAATTACGGGCGTTGTGGCGCCCCTCCAATGGGTTGGTGAGCTTCAACCCCTGGCTGGCCAACGTGATGCTCTGCCCCTGCAGTTGAGCTACCCAATCGGGGGCTGGTGTGCCTGGCTCCAGGGTGTCATCACTGAGCGCCACCCGTTGCACCCGACCACTCCAAACACGGCTCACCTCGGCTTCCAGCAGTGGATCACCAGCGGGAATCACGAGCAAACCCGAAGGCTTGAGGCAATCAGTGATCTCACATTTGGCCTGGGCAATGGCGGCCCGGCTGCCCAGACGGCCGATGTGCGCGGTGCCGATGTTGGTGATCACAGCCACATCAGGTTCAGCGCAAACGCTGAGGCGATGAATTTCGCCCAGGCCGCGCATTCCCATCTCCAGCACCAGGCCGGCATGGCTGCTGTCGCTGCGCAACATCGTGCGGGGAACGCCAATGTCGTTGTTTTCGTTGCCAACGCTGCTCTCAATGGCCCCCAATGGAGACAAGCAAGCCTTGATCAACTCCCGGGTGGTGGTTTTACCCGCTGAACCGGTGACGGCCACCACGGGGCAATGGAGTTGACGGCGCCAAGCCAAGGCGATCTGCTGGTAGGCGCTAAGGGTGTCATCGACCACCACAGTGGCCAGCTGCTCCGGCACATAACCAGCCCAATCACGGGCGATCAGCGCGCCAGCAACGCCAACGCTGACGGCCGCATCGAGAAAATCGTGGCCATCGAAGCGTTCACCCCGCAAGGGAATAAACAAATCACCCGGCTGCAACGCGCGGCTATCGGTGCTGATGTTCTCAAACGTCCATGCCAATGTGGTCGGGTCAGCTGGAGCGTTGCGGCGCTGCACCGGAGCATCCAACAAGCGGGCCAGATCCTGCAGGCAAAGCGAGGGGCTCATGGGTTGGCCAGGTTCCAGAGGATCATGCCCTCGCCAACCTGGGCTGAGCGCCCCACAAGCTTGCCAGTGGCATCAACGAGCTGCAGGTTGTCGTAACCGATCGAACGGCTCAATTCCAACCAGTGATCGGCCTGTTGCTGACGGGCAGAGGTTGTAAGCGCAGCAAACCCATCGCTGGGGGTGAGCTCCAGCACGCCTTGATCAGGAAGCGGATGGATCGATGCGATCAAATCAGCGGATGAGCCCTCCTCCAGCAAGGCCAGCAGCGGATCCAAACTCACCACCGGTTCAGCCGGCAGTGGCATTGGCTCGGGCTCCGGCACAACGGCTGGCAGGGGCTCAGCGGCCGGGAGCGGCGGCTCAAAAGCCTGTTGCAACTGCTGCTCCACCGGCAGCGTTTGCTCGACCACCGCCACCGGCTTCGGTGTGGTTCCGCGGCTAAGCAACAACGGCAGGCTCAACACGCTCAGGGCCACAGCCAGTAGCAGCGGCCAGAACCAGGCGCTCAGCGCCTGGGGCCAAAAGCCTGGAACCGATAGATCACCTTCGCGGTTGCGGCGCCACAGCTCGCGCAGGCGCAGCAGGCTGGCGGAGCCAACAGCCGGTAAGTCCCGCGCCAGATCCTGCCGAAGTTGCTTCCAGGGGCTGCTCCAGGGAACGGGCAGCAGCGATGGCTTCTCCGGTGTGGTCTGGGGGCCGTCCATCAACTGCCGTTTCGGCGCAGCAATCCAAGGGGATTAAAGCGCCGCTGGGGGTTGGGGTCAGCGGCTTCAGCCGCTGCACGGGCGGCCTGCTGTTCAGGCGGCTGGGGAATCGAGAAGGCTGCCACCGCATCAGCTTCTGGTGTGGGCTCCTTGATTCCGCACACATCGCGGTACAGGCGGTCGTATTCCAGGGCTGAACGGGCCCAACTGAAGTCAACCTGCATCACCCGCTTCATCAATTGCTGCCAGCTGTCTTGATGGCGATAGGCCTCCCAGGCGCGCACCAAGGCGGTGTAAAGGTCAATGGCTTCATAGCGGTCGAAGCAGAAACCATTGCCCTCTTGAGTGGCAGGCACATAGGGGGGCACAGTGTCCACCAGTCCGCCAACGCGGCGCACCACCGGAATGGTGCCGTAGCGCATCGAGAGCAACTGGCTGATACCGCAGGGCTCAAAGCGCGAGGGCATCAAGAAGGCATCACTGCCGGCATAGATCAGCCTGGAGAGGTCGTCGTCGTAGGTGAGGAACGAGGCAAAGCGGCCGCCGTGCTGACTCGCCATTTGCCATAGGCCCGATTCCAAATGGCGATCGCCGGTTCCCAGCACCACGATCTGGGTGTCGGTGTAGGCGAGAAAGCGTTCGGCCACCTGCAGCAGCAGGTCGACGCCTTTCTGGTCCACCAAACGGCTCACCAAACCGATCACAAAGGTGTCGGGGTTCACCTGAAGGCCCATGCGCTCCTGCAGAGCCTTCTTGCAGATGGCTTTACCGCTGAGGTCAGCGGCGCTGTAGGTGGCGGGAATGCGCGCATCAGTGGCGGGATTCCAAGCCTCCACATCAATGCCGTTGAGGATGCCGCGCAGCTTGCCGCTGATGTAATTGAGCAACCCCTCCAATTTTTCGCCGTATTCGGGCGTGCGGATCTCTTGGGCGTAGGTGGGTGACACCGCATTGACGCGATCGGCATACAGCAAGGCTGCTGCCATGGTGTGATCGCCCTGCATATACCAGGGGCACCAGGTCATGCGCTCGAGCTTCCAGCGCCATGGACCTTGGTATTTGAGGTTGTGGATGGTGAAGACCGTGCTGATCTCGGGGTCTTGATGCATCCATACCGGGATCATGCCGGTGTGCCAGTCATGGCAATGCAGCACCTGTGGCTTCCAGGAATTCCAAGCAAATTCAGAGGTGGCGCTAGCGAAGAAGGTGAAGCGCCAGTCCTCGTCTTCACCTCCATAGATGCGCTCACCATCAAAAACCGGATGGCCCACCAAATAGATCGTGAGCCCGGTCTTGGGATGACGGGTCTCATAGACCGCGAAATCAGTACCCATGGTTTGGGCACGCCAGATCGGCTCGCTGGGCACATCAAGCTGGGACCAGAGCTTGCCGTAGCCGGGCATGATCACGCGCACGTCGTGACCAAACTCAGCCAGGGCTGGGGGCAGAGATCCCACCACATCTCCCATGCCGCCGACTTTCACCATCGGTGCGCATTCGGCCGCAGCAAAGAGGATGCGCATCAAAGTCCCGCCATGTGCGGGGGACTTTACGGAGTAATCAAGGCAGAACCGTTACTGGAGTGCCGGTGCGCACACGGTCAAACAGGTCGCGGACGTCTTCATCAAAGAGCCGCACGCAGCCATGGGAGACCGCATGGCCGATGGTCCAGCGGTGGGGTGTTCCGTGGAAGCCAGCGGTAGTGCAGCCTTTGATGTCGAGCATGCGCTCGCCGTCAAAGCCTTTGCGCCCCACACAGTCCTTGTAAAACCCGATCCAGCGGCTGCCCAGCGGATTCTTGGGATCTTCGCCAGTGACCACCTCCCCGGTTTGGGGATGGGCCCAGGAAGGATCGCTGACCTTGTTAAGCACCCGGAAGTTGCCGGCTGGGGTTTCCCAGCCGGCCATTCCCACTGCAACCGGGTAGCGGCTCAGCAACTGCCCCTGCTCGATCAACAGCAGCTGACGGCGGCTGCGATGCAGCACCAGATGCCGCCCAGCGCGACCGACCACGCCTGCAGGCAGCTCGGCGAGCTGCAGCTCCAAAGGACGCAGGGGATGGTCGGGATCACTGAGGGGGCCGGCCTGCAGCGGGGTCACTACAGCCATCAGCGCTGAGAGGAGCAGAGGTTGAAAGAGCCGCATGACTTCAGTCGATAACGCGGACGCGAGTGCCTTCCTTCACCAGGTCATAGAGAGCCACGGCATCGCGGTCAAACATTCGAACGCAACCGTTGCTTGCCGCCGTACCGATCGACTTCACGCTGCCGGTGCCGTGGAACCCGATCTCATTGCAGGCACCGGGGCGAAAAGCCGGAGGGTTGGCGTCGAGCGAGGTGCGATTGCCGCAGGTGTACCAGAAGCCAATCCAGCGGGTGCCGATGGGGCCGAGGGCATGGGGCTTGACCTGGCGGCCGGTCCAAGGGCTTGACCAGACCGGGTTTTTCATCATGCGGTGCACGGTGTGCTCACCCAGTGGGGTTGGTGCATCAAGGCGACCCACAGCCACCGGGAACGTGGCTACCACCTGACCGTCGTGGAACACCTTCACCTTCTTGGTGCTGCGGCTGAGCTCCAGCAGGGTGATGGGGGATTTTTTGAGGGCCAGGTCGGGCTCTTCCCAAGGAAGGGCTCCGGCACTCGCCGCCGAGGGCAGGCCGAGAAGTAGGGCCAGAGGCAGCAGCAGACTTTTCATTGGCGAGGGGAATTCCCCCTTCTGCTAGCCAGTGCGTCTCATTGGTCTCAGCTGTCTTTATTTATTTCTCAGGGTTTAAGGCAACCAGGGCTGATCGGAGAAATCCGGAGCCCGTTTTTCGAGGAAGGCGTTGCGTCCTTCTTGGCCCTCTTCGGTTCGGTAGAAGAGATGGGTGGCCTGCCCAGCCAACTCCTGCAATCCGGCCATGCCATCGGTGTCGGCATTAAAAGCAGCTTTGAGGCAGCGGATCGCTGTGGGGCTGTGCTGCAACACCTCTCGCGCCCAGCGCAGACCTTCAGTCTCCAGTTCAGCGAGGGGAACCACCGTGTTCACCAGGCCCATCGCCAAGGCCTGCTCGGCGTTGTAGCGCCGGCAGAGGAACCAGATTTCACGCGCCTTGCGCTGGCCCACCAACCGGGCGAGATGGGCGCAGCCATAGCCGCCATCAAAGCTGCCAACCCGTGGGCCGGTTTGGCCAAATTGGGCGTTGTCGGCTGCAATGCTCAGATCACAGAGCAGATGCAGCACCTGGCCGCCACCGATGGCATAGCCGGCCACCAGGGCAATCACCACCTTCGGCAAGCTGCGGATCAAGCGCTGCAGGTCGAGCACATTCAGCCGCGGGGTGCCCTGCTCATCGATGTAGCCGCCATCACCGCGCACCGACTGGTCACCACCAGCGCAAAAGGCATAGGCACCATCAGCAGCCGGACCGGCTCCGGTGAACAGCACCACACCGATGCGGGGGTTATCGCGCACCCGGGCAAAGGCGTCATAGAGCTCGCTGACGGTGCGAGGCCGAAAAGCATTGCGTTTCTCAGGCCGGTTGATGCTGATGCGCGCAATTCCCTCATCAGCCGACAGCTCAAAGAGCACGTCGTCGTAGTTGCCCTGAGTGATCCATGGGTAGGCGGGCACAGCCATCAAGGAGCTGGTGTCTGCTCCCACCATGGCTTGTCACGCAACTCCTGGCGCAGCTGGGCATCACGGCCCCGGTCGGTGGAGCAACGCAGCAGGCGGATCGCATCACCAGGCTCCAGAAGCCACTGCAGATTGTCAGCCAGGGTTTCCATGGCACTGCAATCACGGGCCGCGACACCATGAGCTGCCGCCAGCGCCATGGCATCACAGCTCTGGGGCATGGCAAAGAGACGATCAAAATCGATCGACTGCCTCGGAATCGGTAACTGCTCAAAGACGCCACCGCCGGCGTTGTCGATTAGCACAATGCGCAGCTCTGCAGTCAGCTGGCGGCGCCAGAGCCAACCATTGGCGTCATGCAGCAGGGCCAAATCACCAGTGACCAGCACCAGGCGCTGCCACTGCTGGGCGATCCCAGCGGCCAGCGAGAGGGTGCCATCAATGCCGGAGGCGCCCCGAAAGCTCACGATCGTGCGGTGGCCGCTCTTGCGGCCGGCAAAGCTTTCCCAATCCCGCACCGGCGAGCTGCTAGCCAACATCACTGGCCACTCGGAAGGCATCAGCTGCTGCAGGGCGCGGGCCAAGGCCGGTTCGCTGCAGGGGCCCTGATGGGGGAGCTCGTGATCGAGTTGCTGTTGCAGTGAGGTTTCCGCTTGCTGCCAATGGGCGGCATCAGCTCGGCTCGCCGCTGAAGGCTCTCCCTCTGGCAGCAGCTGGACCCAAGCAGCCAGCCCATGGGGATGTTGCTGGCAACCGCTGGCTAAAGGGTCCTGCCGCCGCGGTTCGGCTTCGGTGATCACGAGCTGGGGTCCTTCGAAGGCCTGCAGCCATTGCTGCAAGCGGCGGCTGGCTGGCATCGAGCCCAAGCGCAACACCTGATGGGCTGGCGGCAACCGCTGCGGCTGAGCCAGAAGCAGGTCGTAACCGCTGATCAGCGGCAAGGGCAGACCACGAAGCCCGGAGGAGGCATCCGCCAGGATCGGCCAGCCGGTGCGCCGGTTGAGCTGCTGCAAGGCGGCCACAAAGCGCCCGCCGTGGCCGCGCCGCCAGGGCCCCACAACAATCACCCCGGGCTGATTGGGATCCAAAGGAGCCAGGCTGCTCAGCACTGGTGGCTCAAACAATGGGGGCAGTTCCTGGGGCGCCGGCGGGGCAGCAACCGGCAGCCCACTGAGATCGGCATGCAGGGGTTCATCAAAGGCCAGGTTGAGGTGCACAGGCCCTGCCGGCGCCCCGAGGGCGTGGCGCATGGCCGATTGAGCTAGGCGCAGCAAACGCTCGTCAGTGGCGTCGTGCAGACCTACAGCCGGTCCTTGAAGCAGGGCGCGGCAAGCCGGCTGCAAATAGGCCTCCTGGTTCACCGTTTGATTGGCGCCGCAAGCCTTGAGCCGCTCAGGGCGATCAGCCGTGAGCAATAGCAGGGGCAAGGCGCTGAAATCAGCCTCCACCGCTGCCGGCAGCAGATTGGCCACCGCCGTTCCTGAGGTGGTGATCACCGCGGTGGGCTGGCCATCGCCGCGGGTTTGGCCCAAGGCAAAAAAACCAGCTGAGCGCTCATCAATGGCTGTTGTCAGTGCCAGGCCATGGGATTCCAACCGCGAGGCCGCCAGGGCCAATGGACCGCTGCGACTACCTGGGCACAGCACGGCCCGCTTGAGCCCCAACCCCATCAAGGCCGACAGCAGGGCTTCAGCGGCGCGGAGATTGTCAGCAGCCTCGATGCTCAACGGGGGGCTGGTGGCGCGTCACGATTGTGCTCGCCGATCGCCCAGTGATGGAACAACGGGACACATGGCGCCAGCAGCTGCAGGGGCTCTTGCTGGTGGTGGTGGTGGCCATCGCCCTGCGCTGGGGCGTGGTGGAACCGCGCTGGATCCCCTCGGAATCGATGCAACCAGGTCTGCAACCGCAAGATCGGATTTTGGTTTGGAAGCTCGGGCACCGCTTGGGGCTCAGCCCCGGCCGCAATGCGGTGGTGGTGTTCCGCACCCCGGAGGTGTTGGCTGCCGCCGGATATGACCCCAACGCAGCACTGATCAAACGGGTGGTGGGGGTCCCTGGGGACGCGATTGCCGTTGAGAACGGCACCTTGCAACGCAATGGGCTGCCGGTACGCGAGCCCTGGATCGCTGAAGCGATGGACTACCAACTCGAGCCACTGACGGTGGAGGAGGGGAAATTGCTGGTTTTGGGGGATAACCGCAATGCCAGCCTCGATTCCCACCTCTGGGGCCTGCTCAAAGAGGCCGATGTAGTGGGCACAGCCCGTTGGCGCTACTGGCCTTTGGCGGATTTTGGACCGATCAGCGCTCCAGCGGTGGGCTGACGGTCAAATCTGCTGATGCTGTTAAGTTGTTTCCTGGACAACAGCCAAGGGCGGAATGTTCAACCCGGAATTTCTGACCTCGGAGTCCGACGCGATCAGCGGAAACGACCTGATCAAGTACCTCCAAGAGCAGAGCCCGGATGTGCTGCAGCGAGTCGCCCGCTCGGCCAGCCCTGAAATCCAAGAGATCATTCGCCACAACGTGCAGGGCCTGCTGGGCCTGCTGCCTGGCGAGCAGTTCGAAGTCAAGATTCAAACCAGTCGCGACAACCTCGCAGGCCTGTTGGCCTCCGCGATGATGACGGGCTACTTCCTTCGCCAGATGGAGCAGCGCATGGAGCTCGAAGGCGCTGTGTTTGGCCCCGACGGCGACGAGCCCATCGATCTTTAAGGCTTCGGCACCAAGCCAAAGCGTTCCACCTGGTGGTTGAAAGAGCGCAGGAAAGCCCTGTCTTGCAACTCAGCAGCAGGTTGATCCTGCTGCTCCCAGGCATCGGCTAAGGCGCTCAACTGGCTGGGCGTGCAGGCAATGGGTGCGTCGAAATGGGCGGGCACAAGCTGCTGAACCGGCAACTGAGCGATGCGCCGCAGCCACTGGCCCATCAGGGGGCGCTGCCGCGGAAACACCAGATCCTCAAGGATGGGTGCCACACGCAGCTGTCCATCACGGCTGATCGCTGCGAAATCCTGCTCCCAGCCGCTGCGCCAACGAAAGGGGAAGCGCCTCCACACCTGATCAACAGCCTGCGGCTTGAGACAGGTGGCAAACAGCACCAGGCGTTTCCACCCCCGCAAGCGACGCTGCGGGCAGTCGTCCATCGGTTCTGTGCCGTCGTTGCGGCCGTGATAGAGCAGCGGCTTGGGATCAAGATCCAATAGCTCGGGCCAGCGCTCGGAAACAGCGATCAAGCCATCGGTGCAAAGCAAGGTGCCGCTGGTGTGATGCAGCACGGTGGCCTCGCAAAAAGGGCCAGGCCCCAGGGGCAACGGACCCAGCCGCTCCCAATGCAGTTCGTCGCCATGGGGCACCCCATCGTCGAACAACACCTTGGTGCGCTGTGCTGGAAAACCGAGCCAGCTGAGCGGTAGCGGCAGCGGAAAGCTCCACTGCCCCGGCGTGACCCACACGTCGGCCGTTGGGAACGCCCGCGCCATCGCTGGCACACCCACCTTGTGCTCCAAGCCGGAACTGGTGGGATGCACGATGCTCAGCACGGGCCCATGCTCAGCTTCCAGCTCCCGTACCAGGGCGATGCACTCGGACGTGGCGGCCACCGGGGCATAGAGCAACAAGCCAGTCTTGAGCTTCACCGCGGTCATGCGGATGGGCACGGCCACGAAAAACACCCCTTGAAGCTGCTCAAAGCTCCAGATTTGGCCGGGCACCAGCTCACGCCGCAGCGTGCGCTTGTGGCCAAAGGGGTAGAGGGGCAGCAGCGGCCACCAAGCCCAGTTCTGATCAGCCGGTTGGACTCCGCTTACCGCCACGCCATCTGTCAGTGGTGCCTCAATTGTGCAGAGCCAGAGGCAACCACTGACAACGGCCATGGCCATTTGCCTTGGTGACTGCTAGCGAGAAAGCAGCAGGCTCAACAGCATTGCCGCCACAAACGGCCTACAGCGATCCACCGGCTTGGGTGGGAGAGGCTGTGATTTATCAGATTTTTCCCGACCGCTTCCGGCGCAGCGGACGCGTTGATGAGCAGAACCTGCTGGCTTTGAAACCCTGGGGAAGCGATCCCACTGAACAGGGCTTTCAAGGCGGCGATCTCTATGGCGTGATCGATGCCCTCGATCACCTCCAATCAATGGGCATGAATTGCCTCTACCTCACACCAATCTTCAGCTCAGCCGCCAATCACCGCTACCACGCCTACGACTATCTCCAAGTTGATCCGCTATTGGGCGGGAACGAAGCCCTCGATGCCCTGATCGGCGCTGTGCATCACCGGGGCATGCGGATTGTTCTCGATGGTGTGTTCAACCACTGCGGCCGCGGATTCTGGGCGTTCCATCACGTGGTGGAAAACGGAGCAGCCTCCCCCTACCGGGATTGGTTCCACATCCAGCAATGGCCGCTTAAGCCTTATCCCAGCGGCGGGGAAAGCTGCGGCTACGACTGCTGGTGGGCGATCCCCGACCTGCCGAAGTTCAACCACGCCAACCCCGCCGTTGTGAACTACCTGCTGAGCGTGGCCCGCCATTGGCTGGAGCGGGGCATAGATGGCTGGCGCCTCGATGTTCCTGATGAGGTGCCGCAAAAGTTTTGGGTTGACTTCCGGCAGGCGGTGCGAGAGGTGAACGCCGATGCCTGGATCGTTGGGGAGATCTGGGGCGATGCACGCTCCTGGCTGCAAGGCGATCAGTTCGATGGGGTGATGAACTACCGCATCGGCTGGAGCACGCTCGGCTGGGCTGGAGGCGATGGCTTGCGCCAGAGCTACCAAAACCCGGACTATCCACTGCAACCCCGCAGCAGCGAGGAGTTACTCAACATCTGGAGTGCAACCACCGGTTGGTATCGGCCTGAGGTGAACCGGGCTCAGCTGAATTTGCTTGACAGCCACGATGTGCCCAGGGCTCTGCACAGCCTCAATGGCGATCTCAAGGCCTTGAAATTGGCGCTGCTTCTGCTGTTTCTGCAGCCAGGTGCGCCGTGCATCTATTACGGCACTGAAGCGGGCCTAGCGGGCGGGCCGAATTCAGAACTCTCCAGCGGGCCCGAGCCGGCCTGCCGAGAAGCCTTTCCCTGGGATCAAGCCTGGAGTGCCGATCTCAGCGCCTACATCCAGCAACTGGCAGAGCTCAGGCGCTGCTATCCGGTGCTGCAGCAGGGGGAGTTGAGCTGGCGCGCGGTTGGCAGCGATGGCTTGGTGGCAAAGGCCGTTGGGATGGAACTCTGGATCAACCGCAGCCGCCACGAATCCCTGGCTTTGCCCAATGCCCTAGCTAGCGCTGAGATGCTGTGGAGCACAGAAGAGAGCACAGCCGCAGCCGCAATTGCGGCGCAATCCGCTGCGATGCTGCTCACAACTCCCAAATGAGAGCCTTCTGGCGCACAACCTCGAGAATATTGCGCCGTGCCGCTGGCATCAGCTCAGCTGGGAACCACACGCCCGCTGGGATGGTGGATGCATCTGGGGATCCACTGCTGCGGCCGCGCAGAACTTCCAAGGCAAAGGCAGCGGTGGCCTGACCAACACACTCCTCCAGGCTGTGGTGCAAGCAGCGCAGGCTGAGGTTACCGCTGGCGCCATAGGCATCAATGCGCATGGCATTGGTGCTGCCAATAGCGGCATCAACGGCCCTGATCACCGGCATCGACACCAGCGAGAGAGCATGCATCGCCTGGCGGTTGAGTAGCAGCGATTTGGGCAGCTTCTGCATCGCTGCAAAGAGCTGGTTCCATAGCGCAGGTGCCGTGCCGAAGCGGGAGGAGCAATTGGCGATTTGCAGCGCCCCAGCAGTGCTGGGCACATCGGGGTTGTCGAGCAGGTAGCAGGCACGCCGGCCAACGCCAGTGCCAAAGTCGACGATGCGGCGCCCACTCCAAGCGGGTTGGCTGCAGATCGCACCAGCGGCCAAGGTGAGCGCATCACTGGCGAGCAACAAAAACGTGGCGCTGACGATGGTGGGCCCAGCCCCTCCAGTGCCTGCTGTGAAAAAGCTCAGCTCCAGCTGATCACAGGCGCCAGGGCCGCCCAAGCGATCCACAGCCTCAGCGGCCATCAAGGCACTGGCCCCCGGCCAGATGCCGCTCGAGACCACCGCAGCAATGCCGGCGGCGGCCGCCTTAGCGCTGAGCTGCTTGGCCTGCTGGCTCAAGGGCCACTCATCACAGATATCGCAATAGGGAACCCCTGCGGCGATGCAGGCCTCAAGCAACTTGGGCTGGCTGCGCCCTTGAAAGGGCCCAGCGGTGTGAACCACCAACTGGACCCCGCGCACGGCTGCGCTGAGCTGCTCCACCGAACGGCCCAGATCAATCTCAACAAAGGCCAAATCGGGCTGCTTCAGGCGCCGCTGGCTGGCCTGAAAACGGGAGAGGCTGCGACCACCGCTGGCGAGCTTCAGTGGCGATGAGCTGCCATCCGCTCGGCTGCTGAGCCGTTGCAGCCAGCGCAAGGTGGAGCCGCCCACCCGGCCGCTGCCGCCAACCACCAACACATCAATGGCAGCAGAGCAAGGCTTCGGCATCACTTAGGCAGGCAGCAGCAGCGCACCAACCAGAGCGCATGCGATCACCACCCGCCATGCCGGCTGTTTCCAGCCCACCAACAGCAAGAAGGCCACCAAGGCCAAGCAAAAATCAGCGACACCACGAATCGAGACTTGCCAGAGCGGTTGAAACAACGCCGCCAAAAGGATGCCAACCACCGCCGCATTGATGCCTTGCAGGGCACGCCGCATGGAACGCAAACGGCCCAGGTCGCTCCAAAAAGGCAGAACCCCACCCAGCAAGAGGAAAGCGGGAGTGAACAGAGCCATCAAGGCCAACAAGGCTCCGCTTACCCCATGCAGTCCGCCCTGCAGATCAAAACCCAAGAACGCCGAGAAGCTGAACATCGGCCCTGGAACCGACTGAGCCAAGCCATAGCCCGCCAAAAACTGATCGAGGCCAAGCCATCCCGGCGGCACGAGCGATTGCTCGAGCAGCGGCAGCACCACATGGCCGCCGCCAAACACCAGCGCACCAGCGCGCAAGAAGCTGCTCAACTGCTGAATCACCACGGGCCGAGCTGAAGCGCCCAGCCAGGGCAAAGCGAGCACCATGAGCCCAAACAATGCGAGCAACAGCACGGCAATCGATCGCCGTACAGGCACCTGCACCATCACCTGAGGTGAGGCTGCCGCTTGAGGAGATGCCAGCCAACTCAACCCAGCGAGAGCACCAGCAACCAAAGCCAAAACCTGAACCCAACTGGTCTGCACCAGCAGCACAAGCACAGCGGAGCCCACCATGACGCTGGCCCGCTGCGGATCTGGCGCTAGACGACGCTGCATGCCGACGACAGCCTGCGCCACCACCGCAACAGCAGCCACCATCAGACCTTGCAGCCACCGAGCCGACATCCAATCCGGATGGCTGCTCAACAGCGCTGCAGCCAGGATCATCAACACGGCCGAGGGCAGAGTGAACCCCAACCAAGCCGCCGCCGCACCAAACCAACCGGCGCGCAACAGGCCAATGCCCATGCCGACCTGGGAGCTCGATGGTCCTGGCAACAGGCTCGCCAGGGCCATCAAGTCGGCATAAGCCGTATCGGTGAGCCACCGCTCACGTTCCACAAATCGCTCACGGAAATACCCCAGATGGGCTGTAGGCCCGCCAAAGGAGCTGCAGCCCAGCAGCAAGAACTGGCGGAAGATCTCAAAAACAGAAGCCATCGGCGGCCTCCATGGCGTTCAAACCGTAGGGGCGGCGGTTTAAAGGCGGTCCATGACTCCAACGACACGGGAGACAATGGGGGCTTGCAGGCAGATGTCATGGCTGACCACAGCGACCAACAGCTCTCAGCTAGCGAGATGGTGCGGGCTCACACCTACCCACTGCTGGCCGCCATCAGCACAGTCAGCTTGCTGGCGATCACGGTGTTATTGATCCCCCAGGCGGTGAAAACCCATCGCTACAACCGCTGCATTGATGCTCAAGTGCAGATGCGGGTCGCCGTGAACCCGCAAGGCGCCACTTCTCCAGGAAAGTTGAACTACCTCAAAGCGGTGGAGCAATGCGAAGGGCGGTAAAAGCACGAACGCTCCGCCAATAGCGGAAATCGCCAAATAGTGGTGGCGCTCGCTTTTGCTCGTAACGCTCTCAGCAGAGAGGAGTTATCAGGAACCCAGAATGGCCGTGCATTCCAATCGCTCCTGGCTGGCATCGCGCCGCTGTAGACGATGGCTAATCAGATGAGCGAGGTAGTTGGCATCGTCTTTGATGCCACAAAACCGGCCCGAGCCCCAGGTATGCAGCCATGGCAAACCCAGGAAATACAGCCCAGTGCTTTGGGTAACACCGCGGTCATGGGCCGGTTGGCCAGATCCATCAAAGACTGGCACATCAATCCAGCTGAAATCACTGCGATAACCCGTACACCAAATGACCGATCCCAGTGCATCAGGGGTCAATGCTATGCAGGCATCTTGGGCTGGCGAGGGTTGCCACTTTGGTGAGTAAGCAGGCTCAAGCGGAGCATCTATGCCCTGCTGTTGAATCCAACTGTCGATGCTGCTGCGAATCCGGCAATAAACGGCGTCAGCCTGGTCGAGATTGCCGCCAAGGTCATCTGCAAAACCAATGTGATCTGAACTGATGGATGCCAGACGTCCATGCAGATCCATGCCTTCCAATGCTCGTTGACGCAAATCAATTTCACGGCCGCCATCACGACCGGTGAGATAGTGATTGGTCTTAGCCCGTACGCTGCGCGGATCAGCGTGATCACTGATGGGCATCGCGTAATAGCCCATTTGATCGAGCCAATCGACAACATCACGGCCGCGATAGCGGCGCGGGGAACGGGGAGCGCTACCCACGCTGAGATGGACCGTCCGGCCCGCTAAGAACAAGTCCTCAGCAATTTGGCTTCCCGACTGTCCACTTCCAACAACCAAAACAGGTCCGGCGGGCAGGGCATCAGGATTTCGGTAGTCCCGGGCATCAAGTTGCAAGAGAGATAGGGGTAGGCGTTCGGCCAATGGATGCCGGCGAGGCACGTGATAACCACCAGTGGCTACAACTACCTGTTCCGCCTCCAGCTCTCCCTCACTTGTGATCAGGTGATAGCCATTTCCATGAGACATCAGCCGTTGAACGGCAACGCCTTCACGGACATCACCGTTGGCATGGCGAGCAAACCGTTGCAGAAATTCCACCACTGAGGCCTTGTCCATGAACCCTTCTGGCTCTTGACCGTCGTAGGGAAAATCTGGCAAAGAGCACTGCCAGTTTGGCGTTACAAGGCAGAAGGAATCCCATCGTTGCTGATCCCAGGCGTATCCAATGCGATTTTTTTCCAATACCAATGGCCGGATGCCTCGCTGCTGCAGGGCATAAGCCACTGAGAGACCTGCTTGGCCAGCACCAATCACCACCACCGAGTGATGCGAAATCACAGCTGAAGTTCTTTCCACAGCGGGGGCCATCGAGCAATCAAGGCGCAAGTGGATTTCAATTCTATAAAGGGAGATTAATTCCAGCGAGCCGGATAAAAATCAGGGGCCGATCCTTTCCTTAAAGAGCCAGATTTGGTGACAAAAACAACATTTTTTATCCTCATCAAAGGGCCAGGCTTTCGTGGCTGAGGATTCTCTCTATGCCTGTTGTCGATCGCCCCTCTAACCAACCAGGAGACTTTCTTGTTGACTATGAGGAGAAAGTTTTCCCTGATTTAAAAGCTGAGCCTGGTGAAAAGGCACTCGTAACATTCCATACCGTCGCATTCGAAGGTTCGATTGGTTTGGTCAACCTGCTGCAGGCCAGCCGATTGATCAATAAAGGCTTTGAAACCTCGATCCTGCTGTATGGACCAGGTGTCACTCTCGGAGTGATGCGTGGTTTTCCCAAACTTGGCGACGCTGCTTTTGATGGGCACCTGAACTTCAATGCCCGGCTTCAAAAGTTCATGGATCAAGGGGGCAAGGTGTATGCCTGCCGATTTGCTCTCCAGGCGCTCTATGGACATGGGGAGAAGGCATTGATGCCTGGCATCACCCCGGTAAATCCACTCGATGTTCTCGACATTGTTTTGATGCATCGCAAGGACGGCGCTTTCATCCTCGACACCTGGACGCTCTGATTCACCAGAGAAGACGTCATGGTGACCACAGTAAAAGTTGCTGCTGCTCAGATCCGTCCAGTGCTGTTCAGCCTGGATGGATCACTGCAGAAAGTGCTCGATTCGATCGCTCAAGCAGCCTTCGAGGGGGTGGAGTTGATCGTTTTTCCGGAAACGTTTCTGCCGTACTACCCCTACTTCTCGTTCGTCGAGCCGCCGGTGCGCATGGGCAAGCCCCACCTCGCTCTCTACGAGCAGGCGGTCGTTGTTCCGGGTCCAACCACCAAAGCTGTCGCTGCGGCAGCGCGTCAATACGGCATGCAGGTGCTGTTGGGAGTCAATGAGCGAGATGGAGGCACGCTCTACAACACGCAGCTGCTCTTCACTAGCAGTGGCGAGCTGGTTCTCAAGCGGCGCAAGATCACACCCACCTATCACGAACGAATGGTGTGGGGTCAAGGCGATGGAGCTGGCCTCAAGGTGGTGCCAACCCCAGTGGGTCGTATCGGTGCTTTGGCCTGCTGGGAGCACTACAACCCATTGGCTCGATTCGCCCTCATTGCGCAGGCAGAAGAGATCCATTGCGCCCAGTTCCCCGGATCGCTCGTTGGGCCGATCTTCACTGAGCAAACCGCAGTCACCATGCGGCATCACGCCTTGGAAGCGGGATGTTTTGTGATCTGCTCAACCGGCTGGCTTGACCCCGAAGACTATGGGTCGATCACGGCTGACACGACGCTCCATAAAGCTTTTCAAGGGGGCTGTCACACCGCAGTAATCAGCCCTGAAGGCAAATATCTTGCCGGCCCGCTCCCCGATGGGGAAGGCCTGGCGATCGCTGAACTCGACATGGCACTGATCACCAAGCGCAAGCGAATGATGGACAGCGCTGGGCACTACAGCCGACCTGAGCTGCTGTCACTACGAATCAATCGCTCCCCTGCGGTGCTGATGCAGGAGCTATCAGGAGACTCCATCGCTACTGACTCTGCTGGCGCTTCTGAAGTCAGCCTGGAGGAGCTCAACCATGTCTGAACTGGGACGACTGGTCACTGAATTGCAGGTCAAAGGGGTGCGCGGTAAAGCCATTTCAGGCAACCGAGGACGACGCGGTGGTGCCGGCCCCTCGGACCACCGCGCCTTGCAACTAGACGGGACAACGGTGATGGTTCCCGTTCACAACAACGCCTCGGAGGAATCGCCCTACAGCCTGGAATCAACACGTGATGGACTGGCCATTGCAGGCATGCAGCAGGCCAAGGCAGCCACTGTTCGCACAAGCGACGAGCCTGCTTTTTACGGGCTCAGAACAGCCGATGGGATCCCCTATCGCTCAATCGCTTTGCTCCACAGCCGCGATGTCCTCGCCACTACGCTGCAACAGACCTGCATCCGATTCCGTGATCGCGCATCGTCTTGCCAGTTCTGCGCGATTGAACAGTCGTTAGACGATGGAGGCACGTTGGCTCGCAAGAGTCCAGAACAGGTGGCCGAGGTGGCTGAAGCTGCGGTGCGCCTTGATGGCGTGCAGCAGCTGGTGATGACAACAGGCACTCCCAACAGCAGTGACCGCGGGGCACGGCTGATGGCGGAAACGGCCATCGCTGTCAAACGTCGCGTCAACCTGCCGATTCAGGCGCAATGCGAACCACCCGATGATCCGATCTGGTTTGCGCGGATGAAACAGGCAGGGATCAGCAGCCTGGGCATGCATCTTGAAGTGGTTGAGCCAGAGGTACGCAAGCGCATCCTGCCCGGCAAATCTGAACTCACCCTGGAGAGGTATTACGACGCGTTTGCCAAGGCCGTGGCCATTTTTGGTCGTGGCGAAGTGTCGACCTACTTGTTGGCAGGCCTTGGTGATAGCCGTGAAGCACTGCTGGATTGCAGCCGGCATCTTATTGAGCTGGGGGTCTACCCCTTCGTGGTGCCATTTGTGCCAATTACTGGCACCCCGTTAGAGCACCACCCGAGCCCCTCAACCAATTTCATGGTGGACATCTACCAAGGAGTTGCCGAGTTGCTCAAGCAGGGCAATCTCCATTCTCAAAACATGTCGGCTGGCTGCGCCAAATGTGGAGCCTGTTCGGCTCTTTCCCTGTTTGAGCGAACTGACTAATCAACGTGTTCTGTCTGGACCCCAGCAGCAGCATCAGTTCTGCACCGCGTGCCTTTACTCCCTCGGTGCGCAGAGGCATTGGCATTGAGGCTGAGGATTTCCGCCTTTCACCGACGGCCAGCTCTGATTGGTTCTCGTTCCACCTGCTACACAACAACCAATCGTTGCTGAGGCGCTACTGGTCACTGCGTCAAAGCATCTTCTGCACTGAGCAGCTTGTGTTCCAATCCACCGATCGCGACGAGCTTGATCAAAGGGCTTATCCCATTGCTGCGTTGCATCACGGCAACAGCCCCATCGATGTCGTTGGCGTCGTGAGGATTGTGGAGACCCAACCACACCATTGGTTCGGTGGCCGGCTTGGCGTCCATCGGTCATTCCGCAGCCACAACCAGATCGGCAAAGGATTGATCTGGAAAGCGGTCACGACGGCCAACGGCTGGGGCTGCCAATGCTTTCAGGCCGCAGTGCAGATTCAAAACGTGCGATTTTTCCAACGCTTGCATTGGAGTTCCCTTGAAGAGATGGACATCCATGGCATCCGCCATCACCTCATGCAGGCAGACCTGAACTACTACACAGCTTCAGCGGAGCGCCGTCCCGCTGAAGCCATCACGGCATGAAGCTCGACGTTTTGGCTGATCAGCTACGCCAACAGAGTGGTCTGCTGGCCAAGCGCGATATCCAGGCTGCTGCACAGGTGTTGGATCATCTGCCGTTCCCTGAGCTCGGCAACGCTGGCATGCTCGGAGACGATGCAGCACTGCTGCCAGCGCAGAACGGACAACTCTTGCTGGCCTGTGAGGGGATGCAGCCCACTCTCGTGGAGGAAGACCCCTGGTTTGCAGGCTGGAGTTCAGTGGTTGTGAACTTGAGCGACATTGCTGCCATGGGGGGGCACCCCCTTGCGGTGGTGAACAGCGTGTGGAGTGCAACTGCAGACCAGCAGATCGCGATGTTGCAAGGAATGCAGTGCGCGAGCGAACGCTTTGGAGTGCCCATCGTCGGCGGCCACTCCAATCAACAGAGTCCTTATTTGGCGCTCTCGGTTGCCGTGCTTGGAGTTGCCAACGGACCGGTTCTCTCGGCCCGTTCCGCGCGCGCAGGCGATCAGCTGTGGTTACTCGCCAATCAACGAGGAACGTTTTATCGCCACTACCCCTTTTGGGATGCGGCTAGCGATGCCAATGCAGAGCTGCTGCGCTCCCATCTCGAGCTGCTGCCATCGCTGGCCGCGGAAGGCCTCATCCACGCTGCCAAAGACATCAGCATGGGTGGGATCACTGGAACTGCCGTGATGTTCGCGGAGGCCTGCGGACGCGCTCTCACCATTGAGCTCGATGCGGTTGAGCGGCCTCAAGGCGTTGCAGAACACGCTTGGCTGACCTGTTTCCCAAGCTTTGGCTTCCTCTTAGCTGTTGACCCAAGCCGCTCGACAGAGCTGAAGCAACGCTTGACGAACCAACCGGAACTGATCTGCTGCCGCATTGGCAGCTTCGGCGTAGGGCATGGCCAAGTGCTGCTACGACGCGACGACTGCATGGAAACGATCTGGGATGCCAACTTGACCCTCACGGGTTTTGGCTGTGCCAACGACGACAGCAACTGTTGACCCCGCCTCGGCAGGCTGAACAGTGTCGACAGGGATGAATGCCGGAAGTCTGTTTTCAACTGCAATGGCCTGATGGGCAGTGCAGCACCTTGTATTCCCCGTCGACCGTGATTCATGAGTATCTCAATCCTGGAGATTGCCTCACGGTCTCGCAGATGGAGGCCAGAGGCTTGCAAGCCCTGAGCGCCGCATCCGAACGGGTGCGTGCTCGCTACGGCTTTGCCTGTACTCGCACCGATGAAGAAAGTGCCCGGCTGCGCGAATGGGTGGCGCGTTATGGGCCCGAGGACAGCGTCAAAATCATTAGCCAGCTGGCCTAATGACAAGCCACTGAGGCCGTGATGCATGGACAACACAAGCCGCTGGCAACCAGAATGAGAATGGTTACCAGTGAGTCATCCAGTGGATTTTGAGCCGCTGGAGTTCAAAGCCACTCCATGACGACAAACGTGACGAGGACTTGGTTGGTGTCCGGGCCGCCAGGTTGCGGCAAGAGCAGCTGGATTCTCAAAGCGCTCAAAGAGCATGCTGGTCCTTGCGGTTATCTCCGCTTAGCCGGCTTCAGCGACGACGGCCTGATGCATGCGGACGACGGCTGCATCGATCTGGCTTACCTGCAAGACCAAGTTCCAGGTCTACGTGATCTAACCAAAGGCGATCTTGCTGAAATTCAGATCGAGGACAACTTCTTCGCCCTGATTGAACTGCCGGCGTTCAAACCGCCTGATGAATCTGGCCTAGACGGCATCGATCCTCGCGTCATGACGCAGCTTAGAACCATCAAGCTGCAACCCGATCGGGCCTTGCACTTCGGGCGCGACGAAGACCTCCCCAAAGAGGACACCCTGGAATTCACCCGGCTGGAGGCCTGGAGCATGGGCTTGGAGGGGTGCGTTTGGGATCCCAACAGCCTCAGCAGCTTTTGGTTTGAGTTGGTGAATGGGGCGTACGGGGATGTGTACCGGGCCAAGGCCTTGATGAACCTGCCCGATGGCCGCTCGTTTTTCTGCAATTGGATGGTGAGCCAAGGAGGTTCTCAATTCCTGCCATTGGAATCGGTGGCAGCACCCGATGGCAGACCCAAGCGTTGCTCAAGGCTGAGCGTGCAGGGCAAAGCCCTCGATGGCAGCGGCATCCAAACCACCATCGCCGACTGCCTACTCAGTGATGAGGTGCTCGAGCTCCACCAGGAGCCCCAGCGCCAACAAGCCGAACTCACCCAAGCCCTCTGATCCGATGAATACCGCCGTCATCTCTTGTTTGCATGCCAACCTCGCCGCCACTGAGGCGGTGCTGGCGGACATCGATCGCCAGGGGATTGAGCAAATCATCTGCCTGGGCGATCTGGTGGGCTATGGCCCGCAGCCCAATGAGGTGGTGGAGCTGATCCGCCAACGGCAGATCACCACCTGCCAAGGCTGCTGGGATGAGGACATCATCGATGGGCTCAATTCCTGCGAGTGCAGCTATCCCTCCCAACTCGCTGAGCGCCGTGGCCACCGCGCCCACCAATGGACTGACGCGCAGCTGAGTGAAGAGAACAAAGCCTTTTTGGCCTCATTGCCCATGACCGTGCGGCGCGAGCGGCTGCTGTTTGTCCATGGCAGCCCCAACAGCCAGCACGAGTATCTGCTGCCTGACATGGATGCCTTTGCCGCCCTAGAGCGTGTCGAGAGTTCCGGCGCCGACACCCTGTTCTGCGGCCATACCCACATGCCCTATGTGCGCGAACTCAGCGGTGGCTCGATTCAGGTGAAGGTGAAGCAGGCCGGTGAGGAAACAGCCAGCGAACGCAAACTCGAGCTGCCCATGCGGCGCATCGTGAATGCCGGCTCAGTGGGTGAGCCGCGCCATGGCAGCACCGAAGCCACCTATGTGATCCACCACGAGGACAGCGATGAGATTGAGATTCGCGAGGTGGCCTACGACATTGAACGCACCTGCCGGGCGATTGTTGACGGCGGACTCCCTGAGGTGTTCGCCTGGCGCTTGAGCCATGGCTTTGAGTACGCCGAGCGGGCCGACGATGCCTCCCACGTGTGTGAGCGCTGATGGAACGCTGGGCCCTGATTAGCGGACTCAAGGGAGACCTTGAGCTCTATGAGCAGATTCAACGGGATCTACAAGCCACCCGTGGGGTGAACACCCTTTTTGTGCTCGGTGATGTGATCAGCCCAGAACGCAACTGTGATGCGCTCTTGGACCGGCTGCAAAATCCCAAGCGGGGTGACCTGCGCGCCAACTGCATCTATGGCTGGTGGGAAGAACAACTGCTGGCTGAAACAGGGTTTCGGGGTGATCGCAAAGCCGATGCCTTGCGCCTCAATCATGGAGAGGAGGTTGTTGATGCCCTACTGCGCGCCGTTGATCCGGCGCACCTGCGCTGGTTGGTGTCGCTGCAGTTTGGATTTGTTGAATTGGACTGCGGCTTGATCCATGGCAGCTCCGCCGACATTGGCGATGAGCTCACCCCGGAGACATCGCCGCTGATCCTGATTGATCGGCTCACACGACTCGACGTCAACCGCTTGTTCACCGCCCGCAGCGCACAACAATTTCGCCTTGAGCTCACCGGTGGCGGGATCGATTCGCACGTGAAAGCCCTCGGTGGTGAACAGAAACAACAGCAGCCGGTGCCCAAACGCAGCGTGATTGGCATCGGAGCCGGGGCCCACTACACGCTCTATGACGCGGGCAGCGACCGCGTTGATTTCCTCAAGGCAGGGGTCAACAAACTTGCCAATCAACGCGGTTTCGGATAACTCCGCCGCTATGGCAGCTCTGGTGCAGCATCACGAATCAGAGCCCACGCTTCGGAAGGGGTTTCAGCGAATTGGATGAGATGGAGATCCTCATCATCAATCAACCCTGAGTCCGCCATAAACTCAAAATCAATCAGGCGTGACCAATAGTCTTTCCCATAGAGAATGATTGGCATAGCGTGCTTTGTACCGACTTGACGCAATGTCAGCACCTCGAATAATTCATCCAACGTTCCATACCCACCCGGAAACAAAACAGCACCGACAGAGCGCATCACGAAATGAAACTTGCGCAGCGCAAAATAATTAAATTTAAAACAAAGATTGGGTGTGATGTATGGATTTGGATACTGCTCATGGGGCAGTTGAATATTGAGGCCGACTGAGCGGCACCCTGCCTCAAAAGCACCACGATTGGCTGCTTCCATAATCCCAGGGCCACCCCCAGTCACGATCACATGGGATGAACAGCAAGGAGCTGAACTGTCTTCAGGCTGCCCATATCGAGACGCCAAAAAAGCAAATTCCCGTGCTGCGTCGTAGAACGAAGAGAGCTCCACAAGCCTCTGACAACGGGCGACAGTCCTCTGCAAAGTTGCTGACTCAGGATTGGCCTTTAATTGATTTAAAGCTGTTTCAAGATCTGCTTCTGCAAATTGCTGTTCCTTGAGGCGGGCTCCACCAAAGACGATGATCGTGGAAGTAATTCCAGCCTCTTCCAGCTGCAACTCGGGCTTGCTGATCTCCAAAAGCATCCTGACGCCTCGCATCGAAGAGCTATTGAGGAGCTCAAGATCTTCATGGGCAAGGCAATAAGTACTCGAATGAATGATCTGATCAAGATTGCGGTTGATCAACTCTTGATGATCACTTGAAAATTGAGAAGAACCAGATCCTGATGTCATCGGCAGCTCTAGGCTTACAACATATTTGCAGCGAGTTCGGCCAGAGGGCTTCGCTCACCACGGGTCAAGGTCATATGCCCCACCAAGGCCTGCCCCTTTAAGCGCTCGGCAAGCCAGGTCAAACCATTGCTTTCGGCATCAACATAAGGGTTGTCGATCTGATAGGGGTCACCAGTAAAAACAATTTTTGTGCCTTCACCAACACGGGTCACAATTGTTTTGACCTCGTGGGGCGTGAGATTTTGAGCTTCATCCACGACCATGAATTGATGGGGAATGGATCGACCACGGATGTAGTTAATCGCCTCCACTTCCAGCAAGCCCATCCCTCGCAAATCGGCCCAAGAGCTTTTTGGCCCGCCACCATGGCGGCGGCGGTCATCCTTCTGCTGATCCCCCATGGCATCACCCGTGAGGAAGTCGAGGTTATCCACAATCGGTTGCATCCAAGGGGCCAACTTCTCATCCAATGATCCGGGAAGGAAACCGATTTCTTTGCCAAGCGAGATGGGCGGACGGGTGACCAGCAAGCGGGCATAGCGATGCTCGTCTGCCACCTGATGCAAACCAGCCGCAATGGCCAGCAAGGTCTTGCCCGTACCGGCTTTACCCACAAGGGTGACCAGTTGGACGGAAGGATCCAGCAAGAGATCCAACGCAAAGCTCTGCTCGCGATTTCGTGGTTTGACACGCCCAAGGCGGGCACGCTTGAGCCACGTCAACGGTTCGAGTTCACCTGAATCCCCTCGTTGACGTCCGAGAAAGGTGTGATCTGAACGCTCAGCATCAACAAGCGTCACGCCCTCATTGGGTTGGAGTGATGCCACAGCGTCCGGCGGAAGGGCTTGAACCGAGAGGTTGCCGTTGTGATGCAGCTCATCGATCAAGCTGGCTGGAACCTCGACTTTCCTTGCGCCTGGGTAGAGGTCAGCGATGGCGACTTTGTCACTGGAATAGTCCTCTGCATCAAGTCCCACGGCGTCGGCCTTGATGCGCAAATTGGTGTCCTTGGTGATCAGCACCACCTCAGGGGGATCAGCGAGACCTTTCGAACGCATCTGTTCGAGAGCCACAGCCAGGATGTTGTTATCACCACCCCCGCCTTGGAGCTCAGGAGGCAATTGAGCCAAGGTCTCAGAGCGGCAGAACGCCACCTCAAGCGTGCCCTCACCACCGGGGATCAGTGGGACACCATCAGCCAGGTTTCCCCGCTGCCGCAAACCATCGAGAAGCCTCGCAACACGCCGGGAGTTGCGACCTTTTTCCGACGGATCACGCTTAAAGCGATCGATCTCCTCCACCACCTGAATCGGCAGCACTATCCGATCTGATCCGAAGCTGCTGGGAGCCTCCGGATCATGCAAAAGAACGTTGGTATCCAGTACGACGACTTTCTTGCTCATGGCAGACCTCCACCATGCTCTGCTTTCAAATTAATGCGGGAAAAACTGCCCTGAGCGCTTTGGACGCATCAATTCACTGCGCGCAGCTGAGCCTTGGGTCATGACCGAACCTCGCCAGGGCTTTTGAGGTTCGGTATCCACCCAGTCGCTTTTGAGCCAAAGCAGGGAGGTTGCTGTTAGCCCTTATGTAGCGAATGATTCGATGACCGTTGATGCCCGATACAACTTCAACCGGCGCCAATCTCGAAGCCGCCTTTGGTGGCGAGAGCATGGCCAACCGGAAATACCTCTTCTTCGCCGATGTGGCCCACACACTCGGCCATAACGAGCTCTCCAAGCTATTCCGCGAGACCGCAGCCCAAGAAACCGAGCACGCGTTTGCCCACTTCCGGCTGCTGCATCCAGAGCTGGATATCGCAGATCCAGCCAGCCTGAACGAAGAGCAAAAGCAGGCCGTTCTGGCCCGTTGCCTCGAGCTGGCGATTGAAGGCGAAACCTATGAATACACAACGATGTATCCCGGTTTTGCCGCCCAAGCCCGCCAAGACCGGGATGCTGCAGCTGAAGCGGAATTTGCCGAGCAAACCACTGAATCCAAAGAGCATGCCGGCATCTTTCGCAGTGCAGCCCGCAACTTCGGGCTGCTCACACCGATTGAGCACCACCACGCCGATCGCTACACCGCTGCTTTGCAAACCCTCCAGGGCCATGGAGGTGCTGGCTTGGCGGCAGAGCCGGTGGCTGGCCTTTGGATCTGCAAGGTTTGCTCGATGATCTACGACCCCAAAGACGGTGATCCCGATTCCGGCATTGCTCCGGGCACTCCGTTTGAAGACATCCCCGATGACTGGGTGTGCACCATCTGCGGTGCCCGCAAGGCGAGCTTTGTGCCCTACCGGCCCGTGGATCTCAAGGCAGCGTGAGCGCTCGCTAAGCGCCCAAGGCCAGGGTCGCCGTGAGGGCCGTATCGACGCTGAGGGTGCGCTCACCGAGATGAACGCGCTGGGCCACCACAGCGCAGGCCAGCTCAATTTCAAAGGGCACAAAGCCACCTTCGGGGCCCACCATCACCACGGCATGGCCGCCTGGCGCTGAAGCGAGCGCCAATGGCGCCCCTTGATCGGTGATCCAGCAGGGCCGGCCAGCGCACAACGCTGAGAGCTCGTCTTCCACAAAGGGGCGAAAGCGCTGATGCAGGTGAACCTGCGGAGCAACGGTGTCGCGCGCGCGCTCCATGCCGGCTTGCAGCGCCTCAGCCACATTGGCCGGCTTCAACAGCGGTGTTTGCCAAAAACTTTTTTCCACCCGCGCACTGTTGATCAGATGCAGCTGGCCAACGCCAAATTCAGCGGCGGTGCGAAAAATGCGGCGCAGCATTTTCGGCCGAGGCAAGGCCAGCACAACGTCGAAGCGATGGCGTGGTGGCGGCGGTTGAGCCAAGGCCACCCTCAGCTCAACAGCGTCGGCATCGAGTGCCGTGATCTCGGCTGTGCCTTGATGGCCGCCCACCAGGCCAACGCGAACGCTTTGCCCCACCACCGCCTTGAGCTGCTGCCGAATGTGATCAGCGCGGCGGCCCACCAAGCGCACCTGATCGGCACTACTCCAGGCGTCATCGGGCTGCAGCAGGATCAAATTCATGGCGCCAGCCGCAGCGTAAGGATGGAAACGGCTTGATCAGATCTGCCAATGCAGGAGTTCCATTGGGCCTTGCTGATCTTCATCACTGGAGGCCTGGTCACAGCGGCCACGGTGGTGATGATCATCCAAGGCCATCGCCGCTACGACGCTGAGTTGGGCGAGCGCCATGGCTGAGCCGTTCTTGGCACCCGGCATCGCCTGGATGCTGGTGGTGGTGTTCTCGGTTCTGTGGATTGCTCTCGGAATCTGGTGGGGACGCCAAGGAAAAGGCGATGCCGATGAGTTCATGCTCGCCGGGCGCAACATCGGTCTGGCCCTGAGCACAGCAACGTTGATGGCGTCGTGGGTCACTGGCAACACAACCCTGCTGGCGCCGGAATTTGGTTACCGCAATGGCCTCTGGGGGATGTTCAGCTACGCCCTGGCCGGCCTTGGGCTGATCCTGTTTGCACCGTTGGCCCTGCGCATCAAGGATTTGATGCCAACAGCGCGTACCAGTGGCGACTTCATTCGCTTGCGATACGGCCGCGCAGCCTGGTGGGTGTTCATGGTGATTACAGCGATTTACACCCTTGGCTTTTTGATCACCCAAGCCATGGGGGCTGGAATCCTGCTGGAGGCTCTCTCCGGTTTTGACTACCGCCTGGGCATGGTGGTGGTGATTGGGGTGTCGACGATCTACACCCTGTTTGGCGGCATGCGCGCGGTGGTGGGCACCGACTTCATTCAGTCGCTGCTGATCATGGTGTTGCTGCTGGTGGTGGCGGCGCTGGCCTACATGCGCTTCCCCAGCAGCGAGGTGCATCAGGCGTTGGTGGCCAGCCACCCGCAGCGGCTCAACCTTTTGCTGCCAGCGGGCCTTCTGATTGCTTGGAACTCCGCCCTGTTCTCGATGGGAGAGGTGTTTCATAGCAACATCTGGTGGTCGCGGGTGTTCGCCTCACGCCGCACTGTGGTGTTCCGCTCGTTTGTGTTGGGCGGTTTGGGCTGGATGACGATTCCGATCGTGACCGGATCGATCGGCTTGTTGGCCCTGGCGAGCAAGCTCGAGGTGCCCCAGGTGAACATGGTCTTCCCAGTGATGACAGCTCAATTACTGGGGGCTGGCGGTGCGGCGTTGGTATTCATCGTGGTCTTCGCCTCGCTCACCTCAACGCTGGATTCCCTGCTCGCCTCAACAGCGGATTTGTTGGCGGAAGACGTGTTCCTCAAGCTGCTCAAACCAGAAGCCAGCGACCGGGAGCTCAAGCTCGCCACCCAGTGGATGGTGGTGCTGTTGGGCGGTCTGACGCTGCTGCTCTCCTGGCCGCGATTGGATTCCCTCGCCAGCGTGCTGTTCTTCACCGGCGCCTTGGTGGCCTCAACGGTGTGGCCGGTGGCCTGCGGGCTCTATTGGCCTTCAGCGAGCCGCAGCGGTGCCATCGCCGCCATGCTCGCCGGAACGGCCTGCGGCCTGGCGGCCTACTGGCTGATTGCTCCCTACTGCGCCGCGGTGCTGTCGGCGGCTGTGTCGGCGGTGGTGATGATCGTGGCCAGCCGGTTTTGGCCAGCTGAATTCCGCTGGTCCCAATTGCAGGAGGAAGCATGAAGCGTCGTTCCTGGTTGTCGCTCAGCGGGCTCAGCAGCTTTGTTGCCATTGCAGTCCACGCCTCCGAGCAAGAGGCGCCCTCAACACCGAGCTGGGAGGTGGGAGCCGAAGGATTCCGCTGGATTGTTTACGGCGGATTGTTTGGGCTTTTACTCGCCACGGTGGTTTTATTGGCGATCTGGCTTCGGGAATGGCAGAAGGGAAAGCTCTGGTGACATCGCCGACACCAAGCGTCATCAACTAATCCATATTTTCTGCTGCGCAGGCTGTTGCCATATGAGCCATCACGCTGCGTCCAAGTAACTCTCGATACTGAAATATCAATGCACTGAATAACGAAGGAAAGCTGAATTTCAGAGCCTTGATTCACACCTGGATCACTTTGCTATGACGGGGGAATGGAGTCGATCGATACTTTTCGACTCATCAAGCACTGCTCAGTTGGATCCACGCCATGGGCCAAGCCGTTAGCCATTTGCAACCTGACCAGTTGGAGTTCAAGCAACAGCTGCGGCTGAACCGAGAAAAGCCCGACACCGCAGGGATCGCCTCCCCAACGGATTTACTTTCCTGGATCCAAGAAGAAGGGATCGCACTGCACGAGCTGATTAATCAGCACGTCATCTCCATCAACGCCTATAGCCCGCGCACGCTGCTGCAGCTCTTTCGTTTATCAGCGAAATTCGAGAGCAATCCCTCGCGCTACATCCGCTTTAACTCGCCGCTGAAAGGCAAGATCCTGATCAATGCCTTCTACGAGCCCAGCACCCGCACCCGGCTGTCATTTGACAGCGCCTGGCACCGCTTAGGCGGCGACTCGATCAATATCACCGACCCCTCCACTACAGGGCTCGCCAAAGGGGAATCCCTCAGTGACATCGCTGAGATGTTCAACCACTACGGCGATTGCGTGGTACTGCGCGATACCAGCGAGACGGCGATCTATGAGATGGCCGCTTCGCTCAAGATTCCAATCATTAATGCTGGCAACGGCATTGGGGAGCATCCGACCCAGGCGATGACGGATCTCTACACGATCCTCAAGTGGAGGCCATCGCTGTGCCGACCGGATGTAAACCCTTCCGACCGCATTCGCATCGGCATCGTTGGGGTGCCATCACGGATGCGCACCGTTCGCTCGCTGCTGCAGATCCTCAGCAAGTTTCCGCAGATTGTTGAGGAGGTCGTGATCCTGCACGATCCCAAAGCCGATCCCGCCGAAACGATGTTCGATGCTGGCCAACGCGAAGCACTTGAACAGTGTGGGCTCAAGCTGAGGCTGGCCACCAAACTCAATGATGAGGTCAGTGCCTTTGATGTCACCTACATCAACGCAATTGCCTGGGTTGGTGATGGCTTTGAAGTGCACGGCGACAACTTTCAGCTGACAGCGGACACACCGTTCAAAGCTGGCTCTATCGTGTTGCACCCCTTGGCACGGGGCCGCGAGCTCTGCTCCTCGCTGGATGAGACGCCCCACAACTGGTATTTCGCTCAGGCCAGGGGGGCGGTGTTCCTGCGCATGGCGCTGCTCACCTGCATGGTTGAGCGCACCGACCAAGTCATGGATGTGATCTGACATGTGCGGAATCGGAGGCGTTTTCACACACCACGCGGGTGATTCGATTGATCCCCAGCTGCTGGTGAACATGGCCGCAATCCAGGCCCATCGCGGTCCGGATGGCTTTGGCTACCAAATCCACGAGAGCGGCGTTGGCATGACCCATGCGCGCCTCTCGATCATTGATCTCGAGGGCAACCGCGCCCGGCAGCCATTCCGATCCAGCTGTGATCGGGTGCTGATGGCCCACAACGGCGAGTTCTACGACTTCCAGCGCATCCGCGCTGAACTGGTGGCTCAAGGGGTGCGCTTCAACAGCAAGAGCGACTCAGAAATCCTGCTGCATCTGTATCAGCGTCAGGGGCTCGAGGCGACCCTGCCGCAATTGCGCGGCGAATTCGGTTTTGCCCTGTTTGATCGCGACGAAGACTGCCTCTATTTGGTGCGCGATCGCTTCGGCATCAAGCCCCTGTATTGGACGATGACCAGCGAAGGGCTGGTGTTTGGCTCTGAGCTCAAGGTGCTGTTTGCCCATCCCGCCGTGAAACGGGACTTCAGCTCCGAAGGCCTGTTCCACCAGCTGATGCAAACGATGGTGCCCGGCAGCACCGCCTTTGCCGGCATCTTCCAGGTGCAACCCGGCCATGTGGTGAAAGTGCAGCGCGAAGGGGGACTGTTGCGCACATCCGGCCACAAGTATTGGGACCTCGATTTCCCCAAGGCCCACGAGCGCGATCAAAGCATCAGCGAAGAGCAGCACATCAACGCCATCCGCAGCTCTTTGCTGGAGGCGATCGAAATGCGGCTGGTGGCTGATGTGCCGGTGGGTTGTTACCTCTCCGGCGGCATCGACAGCTGCTCGATCTTGGGGTTAGCCGCAGCAGTGAATCAAACCCCCGTGAAAGCCTTCACGATCGGTTTTGACGACAGCCGCTACGACGAGACCGACATCGCCAAAGAGATGGCCGAGGCCACCGGCGCCGAGCAAGACGTGATGCGCCTTTCAGGCGATGACCTCTACGACCATTTCGAAACCACTCTCTGGCACACCGAGCGCACGATCTACAACACGCTCGGCGTGGCCAAATATCTGATGAGCCGCCATGTACGGCACGTCAACTACAAGGTGGTGCTCACCGGCGAAGGCTCCGATGAGCTGTTTGCCGGCTACCCCGCCTTCCGGCGCGACATGTTCTTGCATGGCAGCAACGACGAAGGCAGCGGTCAAGACCAGCGCCAGAAACGGCTGGACCAGGCCAATGCCCTGGTGACAGGAGCCATGCTCGCCGCCAAACCCGTGGACGATCCCCACCTCACCGCCGCGGTGGGCTTCACCCCCAGCTGCCTGCAGCCATGGCTGGCCTGTGCGCCGCTGGTGCCAGAACTGCTGGCCAGCGAGCGCCGTGAGGCGGTGGCTGGCTACGAGCCGGGCAAAGCCATTGCCGCCACCTTGGATCGCTCACAACTCGATGAGCGCCATGTGCTGGACCGGGCCCAGTACGTGTGGATCAAAACAATGCTGGAGGGCCAAATCCTCACCTGGGGCGGAGACCGGGTGGACATGGCCAATTCCATGGAGGCCAGGCCGCCCTTCCTGGATCACCATCTCGCTGCGGTGGCGGTGCAGGTTCCCCCCGAACTACGGATCAAAGACCAGCGCGAAAAGCATGTGCTGCGCGAAGCCGTGGCTGGGCTTCTGCCTGAGCGGCTCTATCACCGCGAAAAATTTGCCTTCATGGCCCCGCCAGCCCATGCCGATGAGGAAAAGCTGCAAAAACTTGATCAGCTCGTAGCGGCCCATCTCAGCCGCGAGGCGATCGAGACCTGCGGTTTGCTGGATCCAGAGGGAGTTGCGCAACTGCTCGAACGGCATCGCAACCCTCAAACCCCAGCTGCAGAGAGGGTTCAGCTCGATGCGATGGTGAATCACCTCTTGGGTGTGCAAATCCTGCACAAGCTGTTTGTACAGACCGATGTGCCCGCCCAGGCCCGCCAGGCCGCCGATGCACGGGGCTGGCATGTGAGCGAACCGGCACAGGTTTTTTAACTGGCTCTGCGAAATAGTCGCCTGCGCTACCTCAGAGGTCGGCCACAGTGGCCATTGTTACGGGGCGTCTGCTGTGCTGCATGCCTCCATCGGTTGCTCTTTCACTCCAAACACCCAGTTGGACAGCAACGGTTGATGAGGCGCGCCTAAGCGCAAGTTTGGATGCCATGGCCGCCATCGGCCTGCAAAACGATGGCTCGGTGAAGCGGTTGGCCTTCACAGAAGACGACTGCAAAGCCCGCACCCTGTTCAGCGAGTGGTTGATCGCTGCTGGAGCCAGCGTTCGCGTTGATGCGGCTGGCAATTTGATTGGCCGCATTGAAGGCACAGAACCGGGCCTGCCGGCCCTAATGACCGGATCCCATCTCGACACCGTGCCCACCGGAGGCCGCTTTGACGGTGCCCTTGGCGTGTTGGCTGGGCTGGAAGTGATCCGCAGCCTCAAGGATCAAGGAATCAGCCTGCGCCACCCCTTGGAAGTGGTGGCTTTTGCCGATGAAGAATCCACGATGGTGGGTTGCAAGGGGATGACGGGAGTCGCCAGCGATAACCCCGCTGACTACACCTGCAGCAACGGCCAAGCGATCAGCGACAACCTGCCCTGCGCAGGAGGCAATTGGCAGCAGCTGGGCCAAGCGCGGCGCGATGACGACGCGATCGCCGCTTTTGTTGAGCTCCATGTGGAGCAGGGCGGCATTCTCGAGAGCCGTGGTGATGTCATCGGTTTGGTGGAAGGCGTGGTGGGCCAGCGCCGCTTCTTGGTGCGCGTTGAAGGCCAGGCCAACCATGCCGGCACCACCCCCATGGATGGCCGCCAAGACGCCTTGGCCACGGCGGCCCAAGTGATCCTGGCGGTGCAAGAGCTCGCCAAGAACCACCCCGGTGATCCCGTGGGCACTGTTGGCAAACTCCAGCTTTGGCCCAATGCCGCCAACGTGGTGCCTGGTCAGGTGGAGATGAGCGTTGATCTGCGCGACCTCAGCCTCGAGGTTTTGAGCGAATTAGTGGAGGACTTGGAAAGCCGCCTGCGCAGCATCAGCCGGGCGAGCGGTTGCCCCATCACCCTGCTACCTCAGTTCAGCGTTGACCCCACCCCAGCGCATCTGAGCGTTACCGAGGCCATTGCTGCCTCCGCCCAAACCCTTGGTTTGAGCTGCAGCGCCCTGCCCAGCCGCGCGAGCCACGACTCACAAGAGATAGGCCGCCGCTGGCCCATGGGGATGATCTTTGTGCCGAGCCGCGGTGGATTGAGCCATTCGGCGGCTGAATTCACCAGCAGCCGTCAGTGCGCCGACGGCACCGCTGTGCTCATGCAAAGCCTGGTGCGCCTCGATCAGCGCTTGAACAAGGTGACAGGCTGATGACCTTTTCGATCGTTGCCCGAGATCCTGGGAATGGTCGATTTGCCGTCGCCGTAGCGACGTTCCACCTCGCTGTGGGGGCCACCGTTCCCCACCTGCGCAGAAACACCGGAGCTGCAGCGAGCCAAGGGGCCACCAACCCTTATTTGGCCCATCGCGGACTGGAAGCTTTGGGCAATGGCTTGAGCGCCAATGAAGCCCTCGAATGGCTGCTCAAAGGCGATGACCAACGCCACGCCCGGCAGATTCAACTGGTGGACGCCAAAGGCCGCTCCTCAGCCTGGACCGGTGGGGAGTGCAATGGCTTTGCCGGCCATCTCTGCGGCGAGAACTTCAGCGTGGCTGGCAACTGGCTGGAAGACCCCGCAGTGCTTCAGGCCATGGCCGAAGCCTTCCGCCACAGCGACCCCAGCTGGAAGATTGGTCGCCGGGTGATGAGCGCGCTGGCAGCCGGTGAAGCCGCTGGTGGTGATCGGCGCTCACCGATGGCCAGCTCAGCGGCGCTGCAGGTGAGCGGCGAGCTGGATTTCCCGCTGCTGGATCTACGCGTGGATTTCAATGCCACCGCCGTCGGCGAGCTGCAACACCTCTACGAGCACAGCCAGCAGAACTGGGTGCAGCACTGGCGTGATCAATTGGCGGCCCTTCCAGACGGCAGGCCCAGGCCTGCTGATGACGGCGGCTTGAACGCCGGGGTGGCCTAACGGCCCTCGCTCAACGAGGGCTCAGCAAAGAAATAGGCAATCACGCTGCTGCAGGCGATCGCCAAAAAGATGTGATCCAGCCAGCCAAAACGCACGCCCATGCCCATGAAGGTGATCCAGCTGTTCACCACCACCATCACCAGCAAAAACACCGCCAACACCAGGCTGAACACCAGCAGATCCTGCTTGCGGCGCACCCAGAGCTGCCAAAGCAACGGCAGCAAAGCCAGCGTTGAGAGGCCATGCAGGATCCGCATCGACACTTCGCTGTGCAGGTGCGGTGTGATCGCAGCCCAGAGATTGGCGGGGATCAGCAGCGATGTGGCAATCAGGTAGGCAAGCATCAGGTGTGATCAGCGCGTTCAACGGGTCGCAAGTGCAGGCTGAACACACTGCCCCTGCCGAGCTGGCTGCGCAGGCTGACCTGGCCGCCCATGCCCTCCACCAACAATCGCACCACCGATAAACCCAAGCCAGAGCCCTCACCAGCAGGGGCATTGCTGGCGCGCTGGAAGCGTTCAAAGATGCGGTCTTGATCCTCAGGCGGCACGCCAATGCCCTGATCACGCACTTCAATGGTCAGCTCCTCGGCCGAGGGCAGCAGGGCCAACTCAACCGGCGCTTCAGGTCCTGAGTATTTGCAGGCGTTTTCAATCAAATTCAGCAGCACCTGTTGCAGGCGATCGGGGTCGGCATTGGCGATCAGCTCAGCGGAATCCGGCAGCTGCAAAACGATGCTGCGCTGCTGGGCGCTCTGGGCCAACTCCTGCACCTGCTCGAGCAAGGGCCGCAACGCCACCGGCTGCTGGCTAACTCTGAGCCTTCCGGAGTCACCGCGGGATAAATCGAGCAGATCATCGAGCAAATGGCGCATGCGCAGGGTTTCCTGCTCAGCGGTCTGCAAACCCTTGCGCTGGGAAGCCTCGAGGGTGTCGCCTGTGCGCAGGGTGCGTTTGATGTAACCGCCAACAATTGTGAGCGGTGTGCGCAGCTCATGGCTCACGGCGCTCACAAACTTGCGTTGATGGCTCCAGGAGAGCGACAACCGCTGCATCAGCTCCTCGTAGTTCTCCGCCAGGCGGCTGATCTCTACAGGAGCAGCGCTGAACTGCACGTGGGAGTTCTGCAGGGTGTCTGCCGTCACTGTTTCCGTCAGTTCGCTGAGTTGCCGTAAGGGCCGAACAATGCGCCGCACCAACACAGTGACCACTAACAGCGTCAGCACCAAACACACCGACCAGATCAGGATCATCCAGGAGATGTAGGAGCTAAAGGCCAGCGAGCTGACGCTCACATCACAGGCAGCCCAAACCGTTGCTCCGCTGGGCAAGCGCAGCACCTCTTTGGTGAGATAGCGCCGTTGGGCATCGGTGATCACCTGCTGCGAAGGGCGCGCCTGGGCCCGCTCCAGCACATAGGAACTAGGGGGCTGCAGCGGAGATCGCGGAAAGATCAACGCGCCATCAGCCTGCTGAAACCAAAAAATGGTGCGTTTATCGCTGATGCTCTCGAGTTGCTGCTGCACCCGTAGACGACTGGGCGGATCCGGCAACCGCTCCAGGGCCAGGGCAATCCCAGCAGCCGACTGTTCTACCGCCATGCTGTGTTGGCGGAACAGGTTTCTCTCGCTCACCCAGAGCCCAGCGCAGGAGGCTCCGGTGAAGCCCAGAAACACAGTCACGTAGGTGGCGAGCTGCAGCTGCCCTTGGAGGGTGCCGAGCAAGCGATCGCGCCAATGTTTCTGGCTGGTCATCTCTCCATGGTCAACAGCCCAGGCGCTGTTGTCAGCTCTCGGGTGCAAGCGCAAACCGCAAAACCTGATCAGGATGTGGAGGAGCCTTCCAGCGGCCATGGCACCACTGAGCTTTGCGGAGCTGCAGCAGCGCCTCTCAGCGGATGTCGATGACACCGATGGATCAGCAGCACCATGGGATGTGCTGGTGGTGCCATCGCTGAATCTCGACGCCCAGCAGATTGCCCTGGTTCAAGGGGTGCACCACTACGAAGAGCGTCAGCTGTTTGAGCTGATTCGGCTACGGCAACCCCAAGCGCGCATGGTGTTTGTCACCAGCAAGTTGCTGCCGGAGTTGGTGGTGGATGCTGTGCTGGAGCTGTTGCCTGGCGTGCCGATCTCCCATGCCCGCCATCGCCTCAAGCTGTTCGACACCGACGACGCCAGCCCCAGGCCCCTGGCGGCCAAATTGCTGGAGCGGCCGCGGCTGCTGCAACGCATTCGCCAAGTGCTGAACACAGAGCGCAGCTACATCAGCTGCTTCAACGTTGGCGATCTTGAGCGTCAGCTCTCAGAGACCCTGCAGGTGCCATTACTGGGTACCGATCCAGAGCTGGCCTATTGGGGCAGCAAAGCCGGCAGCCGCGAGCTGTTCAGCCGCTGCGGCCTAACCCACCCCGATGGCTCAGCGCTGGTGCACAGCTTCAGCGATCTGGTGGAAGCCTGCGCTGAGCTCGCGGGACGCAGGCCCGAGCTGCAGCGGGCTGTGGTGAAGCTCAACGAGGGCTTCAGTGGGGAAGGCAATGCCCCGCTTGAGTTGGCAGGCCTGGAGCGCAGCCATGCAGGCGCCCTGCGGGAGCAACTCAGCGAGCGCTTGGAGCAATTGGCCATGCCAGCGGCGGGCTGGCGCGAGCTGCTGGTGAGCCAAGGGGTCTTAGTCGAGGCATGGCTCTCAGGCGGCGATGAGCTGAGCTCACCGAGCGTGCAAGGAATGATCCATCCCGGCGGTGAGGTGGAGGTGCTCTCCACCCATGAGCAACTGCTCGGTGGCCCCAGTGGGCAGACCTATCTGGGCTGCCAGTTCCCGGCGCGTGATCACTACCGCTGCGAGCTGCAGCGCTGGGGCCTGTCTGTAGGCGCTGAATTGGCCAGCCTTGGCGCCCTGGATCATTTCTCCGTGGATGGGCTTGCCCGCCGCTTTGGTGATTCCTGGGATCTGCAAGCCATTGAGGTGAACCTGCGCAAAGGCGGCACCACCCACCCGATGCAAGCGCTGCGGTATTTGAGCAATGGCCGGCTCTGCCAAGACAGCGGCCGTTTTCTCTCTCCCACCGGCAGCGAGCTGCACTACAAGGCCACCGACAACTTCACCAGCCCGCGGCTAAGGGGGCTGCTGCCAATGGATCTGATTGATCTGGTGGCTGGCGCTGGGCTCCATTACGACGCCCTCGGTGAAAGTGGCAGCGTCTTCCATCTGCTCGGTTGCCTGTCGGAGCACGGCAAGCTCGGCATGACCTGCATCGGCCGCAGCGCCCAGGAAGCTGAGCAGGTCTATGCGCGCACCAAAGCGCGCCTACTGGGCGATCACTAATACGATCCGGCCATGGGCAGCAGACCTTGGATGGTGTTGATGGTGTTGATGGCCGTGGCCATCGGCACACAGCTGGTGCGTGAAAACCGACTGCTCAAGCACCGGCTGCTGCTGCAACAGCAGTTCATCAAGGCCCTGCCGCAAAGGGACTGCCCCAAACCGAAAGCGCCCAGCGGCGAGCTGATTTGAGGCGGTTGGGACGGCCGGTAGGATCCCGGCGCTTCTCGCTACCACCGATGGCCAATATCGATCACGCGCCGAGCCGCACGATGCTGAACCTGCTTCACGTGCTGCCGGCTTTCGCCGATGCCGACGAGCTGCGTTTGAACGTGATCGTGGAGCTGAACTCCATGACCATCAATAAGTACGAGCTGATCACCGAAACCGGCCACCTGAAGCTGGACCGGGTTGGTTACTCCTCCCTGGCCTATCCCTTCGCCTACGGCTGCCTGCCCCGCACCTGGGATGAGGACGGCGACCCGCTTGATGTGGAGATCGTTGGCATCACCGAACCCCTGGTGCCCGGCTCCCTGGTGGAAGCCCGCATCATCGGCATCATGAAATTCGATGATGGTGGCGAGGTCGACGACAAGGTGATCTGCGTGCTGGCCGATGACAAGCGCATGGATCACATCACCAGCTACGAGCAGCTGGGTGAGCACTGGGTCAAAGAGACCACCTACTACTGGGAGCACTACAAGGATCTGAAGAAGCCCGGCACCTGCACCGTCAACGGCTTCTTTGGCAATGACGAAGCCGTGAAGATCATTCGCGACTGCGAAAAGCGCTATGACGAGACCATCGCTCCCAAGCTGGTCAACTGATTGATGGCTCTCCCCGATGGCCCCGGCCCATCCAGGTTGCTAATGCAGCTGACCTGGGTGGCTGGGGCCATCGGCTTTTGGCTTGGCTTTGACGCCTGGCAAGACGGAAACATCGCCGCTGCCACCAACAACGTCACCCTTTGGGTTGTGGGGATAGTGGGGGTGATCTCATTTCTGCGGCATGCGGTGTTTCACCGCAGTGATGCCAAGCGGATGGGCTGGGATTACGGCAAGCGCAACGACTTCCAGCTGGAGGTTGGCTTTGCCAATTTGGCCTGGGGGCTCTGCGGCTTGATCGCCTGGGCACAGAACTGGAACCTGCAGGCGCAAGGAGCATTGCTGTTGGTGTTCGGTATCTACATGGCGCAAGCCGCTGCACTGCACCTAACTGAGCCAGGACGAGCAGCAAGCAAAGGGACCACAGCGTTCTTTGCTGGTTGCCTGTTGTTCTTTGGATCCTTAGCGCTGATGCAGTGAGGCTTTAACGGCCGTAGTGCAGATCCGTGTTGCCCCAGAGGGCGCGCTTGGCAATATCGCCTTCACGGATCAACGCGCGAGCCTCATCTCGGCTGGTGCACATGCGCGCTTGATCTTCGATCCGCAGGATGTGAATCAGCTGCAGGACCTGAGCATGGGCTGACTGGGCTGAAGGTTTACGCATACCGCCTCCCCCTTTCGTTAAGAGCTTTTTAACAAAGGCATCAGTGGGGACACAAGCTCTGCATGGGTTTCTTAATTTTCAAGCGAGTTCCTTAACCTTGGCATCAGCGGTGGCTGAGGAACTCCTCAAAGCTCATCCCGATTTCCTTGGCGATCCGCCGCGCCAGGCCGGGCAACAAGTCACTTCCGGGGTGCACAGGAACCATCGTGTGGCGGCCGTTGGCATCGCGGAAGTGCTGATGGGATCCGTGGTTGCGCACATGCTCAAAGCCAAGGTGTTCCAGGATCCGCACCACCTCCTTGGGCTTGAGCACATCGCTGTGGTGATGGCTCATGGGCTCAGAGCAGCTTCACCTTGGTGACCTTGGCCTCAATCGCCTCATCGCCGGTTTTGATCTGAATCGGCCGGCGAGTGAAAATCTCAACCCGAATCCCAGCGCGGGTGATGGCGATGGCAGCTCGCGTCAGCAGCCACACCACGATCACCAACGCCACCGGCCAGCGGAGCGAATCGAGCCAAGGGGTCATGCCCCTTGTTTAGCCAGCTTCAAGCCGGTTGGAGCTCAGAGCGCAGGGCCAGCCGGTTGTGCAACACATCAAACACCGAATCGATGCGATCGGATTCGGGCTTGGCGATGGAAAGGATCAAGGCCAGGTGATCCAAGTGGCGCCGCTCATCGGTCTCATAGGGACCATCAGAGCGCATCAACTCCGAGGCCATGGCGTAGGCCGTGAGCGATTGGGTGCTGGTAAGGGCATTAGCTGCCTCAAGCATCAGAGCTGTGTTGCCGATTTCGCGGCGACGGGTCAATAGGCAATCCATCAACTCCACCATGTCTTGCTCATTGAGGGAGCAGTAGGGCTCGCGGTAGTCGAGGGCATGACGGAACGCACGACCACCAGCAGGGGTGAGCGAACCATCCCAAGCCACAGCCGTCAGGCCAATAGCGGCAAACGCAGTAAGGGAATCCATGGCGGCGAAGTCAGGTGTCTGTTTTCGATGTCGGCGTCAACTTCGCGGCGATTGCCGCACTAATGCCGATGATTCCAAGCACAGCAATGATTTCCATCGGCTGTAGGCGTTGTGCTCTATCAATGTGCGCCGCGCTCACACACAGCGGTGGTGGCCGTGATCACTCTTTGGCGAACTTGAGCAGTTCCACCCAGTTCACAAACAACACTCGCGCTGGCGCAAAAAATCCAGCCGCTACTGGCTGGCCTGCTGGGCCTGCAGCAAACCCGTGAGATGGCGCGCCACGGCTTCGCCAACGCGCAATCCATCGATGCCAGCGGAAAGAATCCCGCCGGCAAACCCCGCCCCTTCTCCAGCCGGAAACAGGCCGGGCGTATTGGTGCTCTGCAGATCGGCGCCGCGGGTGATGCGCAGCGGTGAGCTGGTGCGGGTTTCAACGCCGGTGAGCACCGCATCGGGGTGATCAAAGCCGGGGATCTGTTTGGCAAAGGCGGGCAAGGCCTCGCGGATCGCCTCAATGGCGAACTCCGGCAGGGCTGTGGAGAGATCGGTGGGCGTGACGCCCGGGGCATAGGAGGGCCGGCCGCTGCCGAGATCGCTGCTGGGTTTGGCGGCCAAGAAATCGGCCAAGCGCTGGGCTGGTGCTTTGTAGTTGCTGCCGCCGAGCACAAACGCGCGTGATTCGAGCTCGCGCTGGAAATCCACACCAGCCAAGGGCCCACCGGGGTAGTCGCCCGGGGTGATCGCCACAACGATGCCGCTATTGGCATTGCGTTCATTGCGGCTGTATTGGCTCATGCCATTGGTGACCACGCGGCCCTCTTCTGAGGTGGCACCCACCACCAGCCCGCCGGGGCACATGCAGAAGCTGTAAACGCTGCGGCCATTGCTGGCGTGGTGCACCAGCTTGTAATCAGCCGCGCCGAGGATCGGGTGGCCGGCGTTCTCACCCCAGCGGGCCTGATCGATCAAGGGCTGGGGATGCTCAATGCGAAAGCCGATGGAGAAGGGTTTGGGCTCCATCGCCACGCCCTGTCCATGCAGCAAGGCAAAGGTGTCGCGCGAGCTGTGGCCCACCGCAAACACCGCCGCCTCGGTTTCGATGCGCTCGCCTGTTGCCAAGGTCAACGCCTTGAGTTGGCGTGTGCCCGGCGATAGCTCCACCCCGGTGACGTGGTGCTCAAAGCGCACCTCACCGCCGAGATCGGTGATGCGCTGCCGCAGCTGACGCACCACCCCCACCAACTTGAAGGTGCCGATGTGGGGCTTGTTGAGCACCAGGATTTCGGGATTGGCTCCCGATTCCACCAGCTCCTCTAACACCCAACGGCCATGGCGCTTGGATTCCTTGACGCCGGAATAGAGCTTGCCGTCGGAGAAGGTGCCCGCTCCGCCTTCACCGAACTGGGCATTGGAGGCCGGATTAAACGGCAGACGCCCTTTCCAAAAGCCAAAGGTGTCGGCGGTGCGCTGCTTCACCGGCTTGCCGCGCTCCAGCAATAAAGGCCGGTAGCCCTGTTGCGCCAAAAACAACGCCGCGAAATAGCCGCAGGGGCCAGCACCCACCACCACGGGCCGGGGCCTGTTGCCATTGGCGTAGGCCGCTGGAGCTGGAATCGAGGGGCGCACCAGCGGGTCTGGCGTGGCCATCACCCGCGAATCACGGCGCAGCTTGCCGAGCACCGCAGCTTCATCAGCTACCGGCACATCCACGCTGTAAACCAGCTCAATGGCGCCCTTGTGGCGCGCATCCACGCTGCGGCGAAACAGCTGCAGCTCACCGAGGGCTTCAAGCGGCAGCTTCAAGCGCTTGGCCACCGCTTTGGGCAACGCCTCAGGCGAGTGATCCAGCGGCAGGGCGATCTGGTGAACGCGAATCAAGGGGGCGCAACCAGCAGCGGCACCCTTCAATTTGGCAGGCGGCAGCCGCTGCGAATCCCTGCTACATCAACACCAGCAGCCGGGCTGCCATGGGCCCCTCTTGGTTGAAACCCGCGGCTGGTCTGCTGGTGGGCGCCGTATTGCTGCGTGCCGTGTTCCCGCAGCCTGATGCCGAGTGGATGATGGGCAGCTGGGTGCTCACCGATCAAGACAACGTGCCGTTCGATCTGGTGTTGCGGCCCGATGGCAGCTCGCTCACGGTGAGCGGCAAACGCCATCCCGATCTGGGCCGGCCGCACCGGATGGCGAGCGACCAGCTCATACAAACCGGTCGTTGGCAAACCTGGGGCAACGGCATCCGCTCCACCTACAGCGATGGCTGGATCGACACGATCCAAGTGGGCCCAGATGGCGTGCAGCAGTGGTCGTGGAAACCAGGCACCGGGTTGCGCACCGAGAGCCCGGCTGTGCAGCTCACCAGCCCAATCATGGGTTGGGTGGGCGCCTACGAACTCGAGCCCACCGAGACGGAGAAACCGCCCTATCTGGCGGTACTCACCTCCTCAGGCATTGCCTTCAACGACATCGACCAGGTGGCTGATGGGTCTTGGACGTTGGAAGGCAACGGCAGCGTGCTGATCAAGTGGACCAGCGGCTGGCGCACCCTGCTCAAACCAACCGCTGATGGCATCCCCAATCCAGAGGAACGTTTTGCGTTGCAGCACTGGCGCCCCGGCCTGGCGGCGGGCCAACCTCCCAGTGCCAATCGCAGCGGCATCCGGCTCTAATCGCCGATGATGCAAAGGCGGCAGGACGAAACCAGCATCTCTGTGCCAACAACCAGCTTCGCGGAATTCAGCCAACGGGCCGATTACTCCTTGATGGAGTCGCTGCGGGCCGACCCACAGGCCAGCAGCGATGGCGATGATCACGTGCCCAGGCAGGTGTATTCCGGGCATTACGTGCCGGTGACGCCAACGGCGATTCCGGAAGCGGAATATCTGGCCCACAGCAGCGAGCTGTTCAAGGAGCTGGGCCTCAGCGACGCACTAGCCCAAGACGAGCAGTTTCAACGGCTCTTCAGCGGCGATAGCCGCGTGGCCACTGGGGCCATGCGGCCCTATGGCTGGGCTACCGGCTATGCCCTCTCGATCTACGGCACCGAGTACATCCAGCAATGCCCCTTTGGCACGGGCAATGGCTATGGCGATGGCCGGGCGATCTCAATTTTTGAAGGCGTCTTCAACGGCAAGCGCTGGGAGATGCAGCTCAAGGGAGGCGGCCCTACCCCCTATTGCCGCGGGGCTGATGGCCGCGCCGTGCTGCGCTCCAGCGTGCGGGAGTTTCTGGCGCAAGAGCTGATGCATGCGTTGGGCGTTCCCACCTCGCGCTCACTGACGCTCTACATGTCGCGCGCCGAAAACGTGCGCCGGCCCTGGTATTCGGAGAACTCACGCTCCTTTGATCCCGACATCTATGTGGACAACCCAGCGGCGATCAGCACCCGCGTGGCCCCATCGTTTTTGCGCGTGGGTCAGCTGGAACTGTTTGCCCGCCGCGCCCGCAGCAACGCCCACCCCGAAGCGATGAACGAGCTGCGGATGATCGTGGAGCACTTGATCGCGCGCAACTACCAAGGCGAGATCGATCTACAGCTGCCATTTGCTGAGCAAGTGGTGGAGCTGGCGCGCTTGTTCCGCGGACGGCTCACGGCCCTGGTCGCTAACTGGCTTCGGGTTGGCTACTGCCAAGGCAACTTCAACAGCGACAACTGCGCCGCCGGCGGCTTCACGCTCGATTACGGCCCGTTCGGCTTCTGCGAGCTGTTTGATCTGCGCTTCCAACCTTGGACCGGCGGCGGCGAGCACTTCTGTTTCTTCAACCAACCATCAGCCGCAGAAGCCAACTACCAGATGTTCTGGAAGGCCCTAAGGCCCCTGCTGGCTGACAACACCACCGCAGAAGCCGAGCTCGATGCCGTGCGTGATGGCTTTGGTGAGGCGATGGCCGATGCCATCAATGCCATGTGGGCCAGCAAGCTGGGCCTGAGCACACCAGCCCCTGAGCTCGCCCAAGAGCTGCTGGGGCTGATGCTGGCCTCGAAACTCGATTACACGATCTTTTTCCGCCAGCTCTCTGAAATACCGGGAAGCATCGAACCGCTCAAAGCCAGCTTCTACGCCGGCAGCACGGAGGAACTCGATGGCAAATGGGCTAGCTGGCTGCAGCGCTGGCGCGAGCTGCTGCAGAGCCAAGGTGATCTTGATGGCGCCTCAGCAGCGATGAAATGCGCCAACCCAGCGATCACCTGGCGCGAATGGCTGGTAGCCCCGGCCTATGAGCAAGCCCGAGAAGGCGACACCACCTTGATCAAGGAACTGCAGCAGGTGTTCAGCACGCCCTATCAAGCGCCTGCGGCTGAACTGGCCCGCTACGACCAGCTCAAACCGCGCGAGTTCTTTAACGCCGGCGGGGTGTCGCACTACAGCTGCTCGTCGTAAGCGGCAGGCCGATGGCAAGCAAACGAACCCTTGGCGTGGTGCTGTTCGAGGGCTTTGAACTGCTCGATGTGTTTGGGCCGCTGGAGATGTTTGGCCTGGCGGCCGATCACTTTGAGATCCGCTTGATCGCCGAAAACGGCGGGGTGGTGGCAAGCCGCCAAGGCCCCAAAAGCGTCTGCGACGATTCCTTCCAATCGGCTCCGGCCATCGATGTGCTGCTGGTGCCAGGCGGCATCGGCACCAGGAGAGAGGTGAACAACCCGGTGCTGCTCAATTGGCTCAAAGAGCGCTCTCAGCAGGCTGAACTGGTGGCTTCGGTGTGCACCGGCAGCGCCCTGCTGGCCAAAGCGGGCGTGCTCGATGGCCTGCGCGCTACCAGCAACAAACTGGCCTTTACCTGGGCGAGCTCCCAAAGTGAGAAGGTGCAGTGGCAACAGCAAGCGCGCTGGGTGGAAGACGGCAAGGTGTTCAGCTCATCAGGCGTGTCTGCTGGGATCGACATGGCCCTGGCTGTGATCGCCAAGCTGGTCAGCCAGCAGGCTGCGGAAGAAGCCGCCAACTTCGCGGAATACACATGGCAGCGCAATGCCAACTGCGACCCCTTTGCCTCAGTTGTAGGTGTGTCTGAATCTGCCTAAGCGTTGGCACCAGGGGTGATCACAGCAGACTGCCCGGGCTGCCATCAATCCGTGCAGACCTGGTTTTCAGCCACGCTTTGCCTGAGCTTGGGCTTTTACGCCTTCATCGTCTACGACCAGGTTGTCTTGCCGAACCGCGGCATCGACAACCGGTCGTTTCCACTGCCGCAGCTGTGGCAACACGAAGCGGTTAGCGCCCCAAGGCTGTGATCGCTTAGTCCGAATCCTGCTTGGCTTTGCCGCCGCACTTGTGGCGCGGCTCATAGCCCTGGGTTTCAGCCAAATGGCGCAGATAGACGATCTGATGGCGGTCGGCCAAACCCACCGCAGCGATCAACCCCAGCGGACCAAAGACCAAACCTGCCCAGAACCAGTTCTTGCTGCTGCGGGCCTTCTGCCCGGCGATGGTTTTGCTGAAAAAGGCACTGGCAACGTGCGCCACCACAACCATCACCAGCAACTTCAATTCCATGGGCTTGCCCATCTCCATCAAGACAGCTAGCCAGCCTGGGCTCAGGTGTCAGCGTCAGCAGGGCGGGCGGAATCGATAACTTGATCGCTTGCGCGCCCTTGGGTCCATGCCTGCCAAGCCTCTGCCCAACACCGGTGCGGTGAGCGGCCTGAAGGAAACCCTCGATTTCTTTGGCGATCCGGGCTTTGCCCAGCGGCGCTTTGACACCTATGGCGATGTCTTCGCCACCAAGCTGCTGGCCCAGCCGATCGTGTTCATCCGCGGTGAGCGGGCGATCAATGATCTGTTCAGCCAAAGCGAATCGCTAGAGGGCTGGTGGCCAGAGAGCGTGAAAAAACTGCTGGGCAGCCGCTCCTTGGCCAACCGCAGCGGAGCCGGCCATAAAGCGCGCCGGCGTGTGGTGGGCCAGCTGTTCTCCAGCGCAGCGCTGGCCCGCTACACCCCATCGATCATTGGCCTCGTCGATGAGCTCGCTAATGAGCTGATCGCTGCCGATGGCCCGGTGCCCTTGGCCGGGCGGATGCGGCGCTTTGCCTTTGCCGTGATCGCCACCACGGTGCTGGGGCTCGATAGCGAAAGCAGGGAAGCTCTGTTTGCTGATTTTGAGATCTGGACCAAAGCCCTGTTCTCAATTCCACTGGCGATTCCAGGCACCCCCTTCGCTAAAGCCATGGGCGCACGCCAAAGGCTGCTGAACCGCATCAAGGACGTGCTCCAAGAAGGCAGCAACCAGGGCGGCCTGGATCTGATCAGTGGCGGCCTCGATGAAGCCGGCATCCCCCTCGATGACGACGATCTGGCAGAACAACTGCTGCTGCTGCTGTTTGCCGGCTACGAAACCACCGCCTCATCCCTGAGCTGCCTGTTCCGCGCCCTATTGCTGCATCCCGAGGTGATGGAGTGGCTGCAAAGCGATGTGATGGCCTCGCCGTGGCCAGCGGCCACATCACCGCAATCCAAAAAACTCGATGCCACGGTGCTGGAGGTGATGCGGCAAACACCGCCGGTAGGCGGCTTCTTTCGCCGCAGCAAGCAAGCCATTGAGCTGGCGGATGTGGCGGTGCCGGAAAACAGCGTGATCCAGGTGGCGCTGACGCCAACCGCTGCCACCAGCGGCACGGATTTGAGCGAATTCCGCCCGCAGCGCCATCTCGATGGCTCGTTTGAGCAAACCCTGCTGCCCTTTGGCGGCGGCGAGCGGGTGTGCCTCGGCAAAGCGCTGGCCGAACTGGAGATCCGGCTGATGGCGGTGGGCCTGCTTCAAAAGATGCAGCTGCAGCTGGTGCCGGATCAGGATTTAGCGCTGCAGCTGGTACCCAGCCCCACACCGCGCAGCGGGCTGATGGTTACTGCAACAGCGCGCTAGAGCCATGCGCAACTTTGAACCTGAGGAGCTTGATCGCATCATCGAGATGGCCTGGGAAGACCGCACAACCTTTGAAGCGATCGACTACCAGTTCGGGCTCTCGGAGCAAGAGGTGATCGAGCTGATGCGCCAAGAGATGAAAGCCTCCTCGTTTCGGATGTGGCGCAAGCGGGTGAGCGGGCGCAAGACCAAACACGGCGCCACCAACCCATCGAATCGCTTTCGCGCCAAGTGCCATAAGTGAGCTCAGGAGCCGCGATTCAGGCGAGCCACTGATCGGCATCCATGATCTTTTTGATCAACAGGCCCAAGCGCTTGAACTCAGCGAAGTTCACGTCTTTCACGGCCTGATCGAGGCCGCAATCAACCCATTCCTCACCGCGTTTTTCGTAGATGGTGAAGTCCTGCTCAAGGGTCTCGCGGCGGATGCAATAGGTGATGCCGTCGTCGTGGAGGAACTCAGCGGATTGCAGCTGCAGACCCATCGAAGCGCCTTTGATCAATGGGCTGATGCTGGCGCACCGCAGCCATCAGCGATGATCCCCCCACTGCCGAGCACCCTGTGGCCCTCGATCAACTCAAGGCATTCCTGCGCAAGATGCAACAGGAGGAGAGCCTCAAGCAGCAGGTGCTGGCCGCCTCCACCGCTGATGACGTGGCCCGCATCGCCTTTGGCCTGGGCTTTGAGTTTTCAGGTGATGAGCTACTGCGGTTCTCTGGCCAAAAGGTGGGCCGGGTGACCGTTTCGAAGCAGGAGCACCCAGGGGAATATCACTGAACCAAGTGCTTTAAAGGCTTCTCAGCCAGTCCAAAGACAATTCACCTAATTGGGGGATGACTCGGCCCAGTAGCTGGGAGAACCTGGAAAGGCGAGCGAAAAGCCTTTTCAAGGTCAATGACTAGAAGGGGGAGAACAACCAATGGCTTCTGTTGGTTGAACAGCCAGCAGAGCAACCCCGCTCACGCTCTTACGGACGGCATCAACGCTTTGGAGCTGGGTTAGCGAGAGATCCATGCAAAGCAACTTCACCCACATCGCAGTCCACGACAAAGAGCTCTTCAGGCTCAGCAGCAACGCTGAGCGGTATTTCCCTGACGACCCCAATACATCCCTGATCAAGCTGCGTCAGTTCGGCGAGCTGCTGGCGCAACAGGTTGCCTCTCGTTTTGGGCTCTACACCTCAGCAGAAGAAACGCAGCTGGAATTGCTTCGCCGGTTGGAAAGTAATGGCGACCTTGAACGGGAAGTTGCCTCTCTGTTCCACAACCTGCGGCAAGCCGGTAATGCCGCAACTCACAGCCTCAGGGGAGACCACAGCACGGCTCTCAACAACCTGAAGATCGCTTGGCAACTGAGTCTTTGGTTTCATCGCTCGTTTGGAGAGCCCGAATACCGCAGCGGACCTTTCCAGCCACCGCAACCTCCTGAGCTCCAGAGATCAGACGACGACGACCTCCGCAAAGCGCTCGAAGCTCTCAAGCTCAACTACGACCAGGCCCAAGCAAAAGAGAGCGCCCTTACCCAAACTCTCAACGCGCAAGCCAGGCAGCTGAGTGAGTCGCTGAACCTCCAGAAAGAGTGGGAAAACCTGGCTGAAGAGAGTGAAGCCGAGAAAGCTCGGTTGGTGGAAAAGCTTCAAGCCCTCCAGGCTGAAGCAAGCCAGCAAGCTGCAACAACAAAAAGCGATCTCAAACGGGCAGCGAAGAAGGCCAGCGGCTTAATTCAGCTCGATGAACCTGCCACCCGAAAGCTCATCGATGCGCAACTACGGGATGCGGGTTGGGAGTGCGACACCAAAGAGTTGAGATTCAGCAAAGGAGCTAGGCCAGAGGCTCATCGGAACAAGGCAATTGCCGAATGGCCAACTGAAAGCGGGCCTGCCGACTACGTGCTGTTTTTGGGGCTAACCCCAATTGCCGCTGTTGAGGCCAAGCGAGCCAACAAAGATGTGGCAGGGGTGCTCCCGCAAGCCGAGCGCTACTGCGAGACCTATGTGCCCGATGACCAAGGCATCGCGGCAGCCACCGGCGACATGGGCGGTCCATTTCCAATCCCCTTTGCCTTCTCCTCCAATGGGCGCCCCTATCTGCCGCAGTTAAAAACCAAAAGCGGCATCTGGTTTCGCGATACCCGCAAAGACACCAACCTCTCTCGGCCTCTTGATGGCTGGTACACCCCAGAAGGCCTCAAACAACTGGCCCGCCAAGACAGCCAGCAAGCCCATGCGCAGCTGAAACGGGAAACCTTCAACTACGGCTTCCCACTGCGCCCCTACCAACGCCAAGCGATTGAGAGCACGGAAGCCGCAATCGAAGCCGGCAAGCAGCAAGTGCTCTTGGCCATGGCGACGGGCACTGGCAAAACCAAAACCTGCATTGCCCTGATCTACCGCTTGCTCAAAACCAATCGCTTCAGGCGGGTGTTGTTCTTGGTGGATCGCTCTGAGCTGGGCAAGCAGGCTGCCGATGCGTTCAAAGAAACGCGCATGGAAAGCCTGCAGCACTTCGCCGACATCTACGGCATCAAGGAGCTGGGCGAGAAAGAGGTTGAAAGCGATACGCGCGTCCACATCGCCACGGTGCAAGCGATGGTGCAGCGGTTGATGCTGGGCAACGATGATGAGAAGCCCAGCGTCGACACCTATGACCTGATCGTGGTCGACGAGTGCCATCGCGGTTACCTGCTGGACCGGGAACTCAGTGAGCGGGAGCTGGGCTTCCGCGATTTCAACGATTACGTCTCCAAGTACCGCCGCGTCATCGAGTACTTCGATGCGGTGAAAGTGGGTCTTACAGCAACCCCAGCCCTGCACACCAAAGAAATCTTTGGGTATCCAATTTTTGTTTACAGCTACCGCGAGGCTGTGGTCGATGGGTTCCTGGTTGACCACGAACCACCGACCCTGATCAAAACCGTCCTCTCCAGCGACGGGATCCATTTCGCTGCTGGCGATGAGGTGAAAGTGTTTGATCCCAGCTCCGCAGGGGTGGATCGCTTCAACACCCCTGATGCCCTCGACTTCGAGGTGGAGAGCTTCAACCGCAAGGTGATCACCGAGCCTTTCAACCGTGCCGTCTGCCAGTTCTTGGCCACGGAATTGGATCCTCAGTCACCGCAGAAAACCCTCATCTTTTGTGCCAACAATGACCATGCCGACTTGGTAGTGACGCTCCTCAAAGAAGCCCTTGAGGAGCAGTACGGCAGCATCGCGAACGATGCGGTCATGAAGATCACCGGCAAAAGTGACAGGCCTGACAAGCTGATCCGCCGTTACAGAAACGAAGCCTTCCCCAACATCGCCGTCACGGTCGATCTGCTGAGCACAGGCGTTGATGTCCCAGCGATCTGCAACATCGTGTTCCTGCGGCGGATGAACAGCCGAATCCTCTACGACCAAATGCGAGGCCGAGCCACACGGCTGTGCGAGGCGATCAACAAAACCCACTTCCGCATTTTTGATGCCGTGGGCATCTACGAAGCCCTCAAGGACTTCAGCGACATGAAGCCGGTGGTGGCAGACCCAAAAATCAGCATTAGCCAGCTGCTGGAGGAGTTCAGCCAAGAGCAGGAACCCAGCACCTTGGAGCTGATCCGCGATCAGTTGGTCGCCAAGGTTCGACGCAAGGTCCGCAGCCTCAGCGATGAGCAAAGCGATCAGGTACAGCAAGTGACAGGGGAGCAGCCACTGGATTTCGTGGGGCGGCTGCTGTCGTTGCCTGTGGAAGAGGCCAGCCGTTGGGTGCATCGCATGCCACGCCTGGCTGAAGTGCTGGATGCACCCACGGGCCATGGCGGCACACCCCAGGTGATCTCCGACCATCCCGATCAATTGCGGTCCACGGAGCACGGCTACGGCAAGGGCCAAAAACCAGAGGACTACCTCGAAGCCTTCACGGCGTTCATCAAGCAGGGCGGCAACGAACTTCCAGCCCTCAACCTGGTGCTGCAAAAACCCTGGGGACTCACCCGCGCCGACTTGAAGAGCCTGCGGATTGCCCTCGATGCCGAGGGTTACAACGAAGCCAGCCTGCGCACGGCCTGGCGGGACACCACCAACCAAGAGCTGGTGGCGTCGATCATGGGGCACATCCGCCGAGCAGCCTTTGGGGACGCGCTTGTCCCGTATGCAGAGCGGGTGGACAAGGCGTTGCAACGCATCCTGGCCTCACGCAGCTGGACAGGGCCGCAAAGGGAATGGCTGCAAAGGATCGCCAGCCAGACCAAATCGATCACCATCGTGGATCGAGCGGCCATCGACGATCAGGGCTTGGTGTTTCGAAAAGAAGGGGGCGGCTGGCCTCGCCTCAACAAGATGTTCAATGAGGAACTTGGCGAGGTGCTGGAGCTGTTCCAGCGCGAGGTCTGGGCGGCCTAAACCGATCTGAAGGAGAGATGAGCAAGCATCCATGAGCGGCCAATCCACCACTGACATCGTTTCCAAGCTGTGGAACCTCTGCAACGTCCTGAAGGACGACGGGGTGACCTATCACCAGTACGTCTCCGAGCTGACGTATCTGCTGTTTTTGAAGATGGCCAAGGAAACCGGTACGGAGGCCGGAAAGATTCCTGAAGAGTGGCGTTGGGATGAGCTGGAGCGGCTCAGGGGCCTCAAGCAACTGGAGCACTACAAGCTGCTGCTGCTGGAACTGGGCAGCTCAGAAAGCGGGGCGTCCACGTTGGTTCAAGAGATCTATGCCAACGCCAACTCGTTCGTGAAAAAGCCCGTCACGCTCAACAAGCTGGTGGAGGAAATCGACAAGCTCGATTGGTACAGCGCCAAAGAGGAGGGGTTGGGTGACCTCTATGAGGGCCTGCTGCAAAAGAACGCGGAAGAGAAAAAGTCAGGAGCAGGGCAGTACTTCACCCCACGGCCACTGATCGATTCGATGGTGGCTGTGATGCAGCCCCAATTGGGAGATGTGATCCAAGATCCCGCTGCAGGCACCGGTGGTTTTTTGATTGCTGCGCGCAGCTGGATTGCCAATCACCAAGACATCTTTTCCCTGACTGAAACCGAACAACAACGCTTCTACCGGCGCACCTTTTACGGAATGGAGCACGTGCAAGACACGCACCGGTTGGCGTTGATGAATCTGATGCTGCATGGCCTGGATTCCGCCAGCGGCGAAGGGGGAATCCGCTATGGCGACACGATGAGCAGCGATGGCGAAGGCTTGCCCAGGGCCAGCTTGATGCTGACCAATCCACCTTTTGGAACGAAAAAAGGCGGAGGGCTGCCCAGCCGAACTGACTTCACCTTCCCCACTGCCAACAAGCAGTTCTGCTTTTTGCAGCACATTTACCGGGGACTGCAACCAGGCGGCCGAGCTGCTGTGGTGCTGCCCGACAACGTCTTGTTTGAAGGCAACGTGGGCCGCCAGATCAGGGAAGACCTGACGGCCAAGTGCGATCTGCACACGATCCTGCGGCTGCCCACCGGCATCTTTTATGCGCAAGGCGTAAAGACCAACGTGCTGTTCTTCACCCGAGGACAACACGATCAAGGCAACACCGATCAGGTGTGGGTCTATGACCTGCGCGCCAACATGCCGAAGTTCGGCAAACGCACCCCACTCACTCGCGAACATTTCAGCGAGTTTGAAGTGGCCTACGGCTCTGACCCCTACGGCAAAGCCGAACGCACAGCAACTGGCCCTGATGGCCGTTGGCAATGCTTCAGCCGCGACGAAATCGCTGCCCGCGACTTCAGCTTGGATCTGGCTTGGCTACGGGATGACTCAGCAGATGATGCGGAGGATCTGCCAGAGCCTGAAGTTCTCGCTCAGGAGGCGATAGATGAACTTGAAGAGGCAATGAACGGCCTAAGAGAAATCTTGGCGGAGATCAGTTAAAAATGAACGATGCCATAGCACCAGAGAATAAATTTCAACCAGAACATTGGAGCGAAGCTCTACTTGGAGATATCGCAAAAGGCATCAAAGCAGGAAAGAGCTTTCGATGCATAGAAAGACCACCCACGACGGGAGAGAAAGGTATTGTAAAAATCAGCGCAGTTACATGGGGAAGGTTCCAAGACGAAGAGAGCAAGACCGTTACGGAGCCTGAACGGCTCGATCCAAGCTCCCTAATCCAAGAGAATGACCTTTTAATATCAAGAGCGAATACGATCGAACTTGTTGGAGCAAGCGTACTCGCAACGAAAACCAAGAAAGAGCTCTACCTCAGCGACAAAGTCTTAAGGATTGAGATAGAAGATAATCTAAAGAAATGGGTGCACTACTTTTTAAGCTCACCAACCGCAAGAACTTACATATCAGAAAGCTCGACCGGCAACCAACTTTCAATGAGGAATATTTCCCAAAAAGCCCTACTTGCCCTAAAAATCCCATTCCCACCACTCAACGAGCAACGCCGCATTGCCGACAAGCTCGATATCACTCTTGCTGACATTGAAGCCTGCAAGCAAAAGCTCAACAACGCCGCCGAAACGATCCAGCGATTCCGCCAATCTGTTCTGGCAGCAGCTGTTTCTGGTGAGCTGACCCGAGAGTGGAGGGAAGAGAGGGGGATTACGACGGAATGGGAAATTCAACCAATCGAAAACGTCGCAGACGCCAGACTTGGAAAGATGCTCGACAAGAGCAAGAACACAGGACCAGAAAGAAAATATATTGGCAACATAAATGTTAGATGGTTTGAGTTCGATCTTTCAAACCTAGCAACAATAAGAGTCTCAGACGAAGAATTCCAAAAACTAAGTCTTCAGCCAGGAGATTTACTTGTTTGCGAAGGAGGCGAACCAGGCAGATGCGCTGTCTGGGAGAAAGAGACCACCCCAATTACTTACCAAAAAGCTCTACACAGAATCAGACCCAAACCTAATATAGATTCTCATTTTTTATCTTTCTGCTTTAAGAATGCCGCCGAGGACGGCTCACTTCAGAAGCTTTTCACTGGCTCGACAATCAAGCACCTTACCGGCAAAAGCCTAAGCAAATTCCTGGTTCCTGTCCCAAGCAAACAAGAGCAAGAGCTAGTGATCAGCAAAACACTTGCTCTACTTGAGGTTGCATCAACCATTGAAAGCAAGATCCTCCAAACACAAAGTGTGTTAACCCGGCTTACATCAGCAATTCTTTCAAAAGCCTTCCGCGGCGAACTTGTCCCTCAAGATCCCAACGACGAGCCTGCCTCGGTTTTGCTGGAACGCATCAAAGCCCAACGTGAAGCCGAAGCAGAAGCAAAGAAACCAGCCAAAAGGGACAGGAAGAAGAAGGCTGATACAGCTTTGGAGGTGAAGCCATGAGCGAGCACAGCGCTTTGGTCAAAATCCCCAAGTGGCATCAATTCATGCTTCCTCTCCTCGAGGTATTGCAAGAGCGAGGCGAACTGGCAAGGAATGACGCCATCGAAGCTGTCGTACAAAAGGTCGGCCTAACGGACGAACAGATGGCCGTTAGCCAGGAGAGCAATGGCAAAAGCATTGCTCGAGGCAGGATTGGCTGGGCTTCTTCTTACCTCCGGACAGCTGGTGCTCTGAGCGGTCCGAAGCGTGGCTATTTCGCTCTTGGCCCAAATGCTCCCGCGCTCTTAGCGCTCGGCCGACCGATCAAACGTGCAGACCTAACTGGATTTAAGGAATGGCAAGAACATCAGGCTGCCAAACAGGCCAAGAGTCAATCGACACCTGACAGCACGAGCGACATCAACACAGAAGACAGCACTCCGGAAGATCTGATCGAAGCAGGCGTCAAGCAGATCAAGGAGCAATTGGTCTCTGACCTACTGGATCAGATGAAAGAGATGGATCCTCACGACTTTGAGGGCTTGGTCTTAGACGTGCTTGCAGCCATGGGCTATGGCGGTGGTTCCAGACAAGCCATGCAAGGGGTGCCGCGCGGACCTGACGGTGGCATCGACGGCAAGATCAACGAGGACAAGCTCGGCCTGGATCAGATTTATATGCAGGCGAAGCGCTATTCGGAGAACTCTGTCTCCAGCGAGAAAGTTCAAGCCTTCGTTGGAGCGATGACCTCAGGCGGTTGCCGGAAGGGAGTCTTCGTCACCACCAGCAAGTTCACAGCTGATGCCATGCGCTTCGCCAACAGCATTCGCGATCCTCGCCTAGTGCTTGTCGATGGAGACAAGCTCGCCAACTTGATGATTCAGCACGGGGTTGGCATCCAAACCAAAGAGGTGATCAAGATCTCCAAAATTGACCTCGACTTCTTTGGTGGTGGGGATTAAAGGGAGGGGGCCAATAGCTTCCTGCCTATCTGTGCGAGAGAAGTGTCTCAAGGTGCTTGATCAACTTTTGAGTCTCTGACTCAGCATTCTCAAACCAATCTGTGGACCAGATCCGATAGATCTCCCAGCCCAGGCCTTCGAGAACTGACTGGCGGTACTTATCGCGATCGCGCGCAGCACGAGCTGAGTGATAGGTGGCGCCATCACACTCGACACCGAGTAAATACGTCTCCGGCTTATCAGGGTGTCGGATCGCCAGATCAATGAAGTAGTTCGCCACGCCCACTTGGCAGTCCACCTCAAAGCCATGGCGCTGGATGGCTTCTGCCACCACTACTTCAAAGGGGCTGTCGGGTTCTCGGCCCGACGGACGCCCTGTCTCAAGTGATTGGCTCTCGACGAATTTCAGGTAGTTGCGGAAGGCATGCACCCCCTGGCTTGAGGTCTCCGTGGGCTGGATTCGATTGGACTCGATCGAGGTCACCAACTCAATCGCTCGCTTGGCGCGAGAAAAGAGGACGTTCAAACGGCGATGGCCGCCCTGCATGTTCACCGGGCCAAAGCGCATCGCAACTGGTCCACCCGGCTCCGACGGCCCATAGGTGTAGGAGATCACGATGGTGTCCCTCTCATCCCCCTGCACCTTCTCCAGTGACTTCACGAAGAGTTCTTCGCTGGTGTCCTTGAGCTCCATTCGCCGGCGCAATTCCTCGTGATGTAGCGAGAGCATCTCCAGCTGCTCGTCGATCTCGGAAGCCTGGGCTTCGTTCATGGCGACGACACCAAGGCTGCGATTTGGATGCAGCTCGAGTTGCTCGAGAACCACATCGCACACCACCTTCACCTCTGGCAGGTTCACGCCCTTTGCATATCGGGCATCACTCACCAGGTGTCTGTGAATGGCAAAGTCCCGATCGCAGGATGGGAACACCACCAGTTCGTTGTTGTAGAAGTACTTGTTCGAGAAGGCGATCAAGCTGCCGTGCCTTGAGCGGTAGTGCCATTTGAGGCGGCGCACCGGATTGAAGGTTTTGGTGCAGAGATCAAGGATGGACTCCTCGTCCAACAGTTCGGTATCCACTTCAACCTCGGCCTCCTCTTCATCCGCCGACGCTGTGCGCTGGAAGAACGACGTAGGCGGTAACTGCTTTGGATCTCCAACCACCACGCACTGACGGGCACGGCTGATCAAGCCAAAGGCTCGCTCCGGTGGCATCTGAGAGGCCTCATCCACAATCACCAGATCGAATTGCACGATTGCCTCGCGCGGAACAAGTGATGCCAAGGTGCCTGGCGACATCATCCAGCAGGGCTTGAGACCGCGGAGCGATTCACCTGCCGATTGGAAGAGATGGCGCAGTGGGCGATGGCGTTTTTGCTTGCGGCATTCGTTGAAGATCAGCGCCATTTCAGTGAAGTCACCGCGTAACCCCTTGCTCACCCCGAGCGGTAAAGACTCCGGATCACGGTGGATTGCGGCGATCACCTCAGCACGATCAAGGGCCCGGAGTTCCTCTTCTGTCCGTTGAAAACGCTCTCGACGGGCCACTTGCTCCCGGCTCCTGAGCTGACGTAATTCCGGGATGGCCTTCCCCATTTGCTTGAGCTGGCTGCGAACCAACACCCAGCGATAAACCTGGCTCCAGTGGGCACTCTCAATGGGTGAAACCAGAAGACGATCGGCGAGTTCCCGCGTTCCATCCGAAGGGAGCTGATCTAACGCCTGATGCCGTTGCACCCAAATGGGGTAGAGCTCGCGTCGGTTGGCGACGGCGTCGAGCCATTGCTGCAACAAGGCGGTATCGAGCGCCTCAATTCGCTCGCTGCTGCCATCGCCGATTAAGGCAGCGCGAGGTTGAGCGGTTTCCGAGAAGCGCTCGGATGCTTGCCCTTCCGCCTTCAGGGCTAGGGCCAATTGATTGGATTGCCCGCGCTGCTGCGCAATCAACTCAGCCGCTCCAGGTGCCAGGCAACGCTCGATCAGCGCCTCAGGAAGACTGGCCTGGCGCAATTGGCCAATCCAGGCCATGACCTGCCGGAGTAACGCTGAGGAAGCGCCGGCCACCTCAGGGCCCACCTGTTGCTGGAAGCTTGCCAAGGCTTGGACCGCCTCTTCCCGCCGGCGGTGAGCCAGTGCCAGGTCAATCGGCAGCTGCTGCAAATCAGACAGCGACACCTCAGGTTTAAAGCCCGCATCAAGCCATTGCTGAAGCAGAGATTGGTATCCCTTCGCTGCCCCCTGGATGTCCTGAACTAGGCGGAGCAAAGGGCTCTGCTTCGCATCGGCGGGTAGGGCATCGCTCTGCTCAAGCAGGTCGTTAACCAGAGGAGCCAATTGGTGCTGCAAGGTGAGCAGCGCTTGGGAGAGCGAAGCCTGATCGGCAGCAAGCAACGCATTGGCTTGAGGTCCTAAGCCTGAGCGGACTGTCAGCAAACGGGATTGTTCAGCTGCATCAAGCACGGTCTCCACTTGCTCAACGACAAGTCCTCCGCTCAGCAACAGGTCGAGATCCTGCTGCGGGAAGGCCTCTTGGCGGAGGCTGGTGCTTTGAACGCGCTGAAGCCAATCGACCATCGCCTCACCGTCCGTATGGCCGGCGGCGGTCGCCCAACGGGCCACCGGGGCCGCCTCGACTAAGAGGTGTTGATCCTGGCGGCTGCTGTTCAGCCTGTCTTGGAGGGCTGCCAGCGTGCTGCCTGCGGTTGGCGTGGACCAGACACCATGGCGCGCGAGGGATTCAAGGGTCGCGTGCAGATCCTGCTCGAGAATTGTGAGTGAGTCCTGCAAGTCGCTAGCGGAAGTTTCCCGCAGCCATTGGCTCCAAAACGCGCCGTGGGAAGCCGAAGTCAGGCTTTGCTCGAGCAATTGCAATTGCTCAGCAACCGCAAGGAGGCGTTCTGATGGCAAGTCGACCTTGAAGAGGCGTTGCTGCCAACCGGGTCCATAGCTCTCCTGCAGCTCAAGCACCTTGGCGACGTCTCGCAGTGCCGTGGATCGTTGCTCAGGCACGCTCGCTCCAATCTCCTGAGCCAACTCGAGGGCGCGCCCCTTGGAACCCGAAAGCCTGTTCCGCAACCTCGTCAAGAGCGTCTTGGTTTCAAGCAGGTCAGCGGCTTCTTTCAGTGCACTGGCGCTCAGCCCTGTAGCCACCTGAAGTCCCGCCTCGGCAAGCGCCTGCTCGCGTCTCTTTAACTTCTGCTCTCCGTTGAGTTGCCCGCGCAGCTCCTTGAGGTCAGCGCTCCAAAGGAGGCTCATCCGCAGGGCCAGCGCATCAGCATCCAGCGCGAGCACTAAGCGCAGCAGCCCCGCTAGTGCCAGGAGCTGATCGAGCTGCGCTGCGTCTCGAAGGCTTTGGGGCAGGCAGAGACGCAAGCCTTGATCAGCGCTCTTGAGTAGGCCCTGGGCTTGATCAATCTGCTGGCCCCATTGCTGCTCAGCGTTGGGCTGGCCAAGGACTGCACTGAGTCCGCGATCACAACAGCGCTGCAGTTGATCTTGGGCGAGCTCGAAATTAAGCGGATCTGGTTTTTGGGAAGCGGCGCGATCAAGGTTCAGTTGCGCTCGCAGCTGCTCGAGCGTTTTGTATTCCTCGATGAGAGCGCGAGCTTGCTTGGGCTCGGTCGTCCAGATCGGTTCATACCGCTGCCGCAACAGCCACTCCGGCTGGGCGCCGAGGTGCTCCGCCAAAGGAAGCATGGCCTCAAGGCTTGCTGGACTGAAATCCTGCAGTGGTAGTCCCGTCGTGGAGGCCGCAAGCAAGACCTCCAGGCGATCGGCGGACTGTGCGGCCTGCCTCAGCCGTTGCTTGAGCGCCTCACGCCCCTCCTGCTCAACTGGGATCGCCAGTGAGCCGAGCCGCCACTGACTTAACGCCGCGACAAGGGCCTGGATTGGCTCCGCCTCAGGCAGTGGATCCGGTCGCTGCAAAAAGCGACCAGCCACCACAGCCTCAAGCTCACTTTCCGCCTGGAGAGCATCCAGCAACGTCTGGGCCATCCCAGCGATGCCCGGTGCCCCCAACACAGGCAGAAGGGTCTCGGCTTCAGCCGGCAAGGGATCCGGAAGCCTGGCCACCACAGCAACCGCCTGATTGGAGGCGTCCCTGAGTTGTTCGATCGAGAGCTCCGCTGAGTCAACGAATGGCCCCAAGGCCTCTGTGAGTGTTCTCAGGGAGGACGCCCACTGTTCGGCCTGGTCGAGCAATTGCTCACGGCCTAAGGCATCGGCCGGAAGAACACCGAGAGGCTTAAACACAAGCTCAAGCTGCTCTCGATCCACATCCTTGAGCAGCTGCGCCAGCTCAACCAGCAGTTGTGCATTGCGCTCGATGCACTCCTTGCGGTTGGAGCAGGCCTCTTTGAGCTCCATCTCATAGGCCGAGGGATCAATGGAGGCAGAGCTGAGCTCCGTTCGCAACTGCAGGTCCTGCCAAAGCAGATCGTGCTGACTGAGGTCCTCGTGGCCGTGCGGCTGATTGAGAAGCGCCGCAAAGCTGTTCAGTTCATCTTTGAGTTCACTGAAAACCTCATGCACCCCATCGCGTTTCGGCCGTGAGGGCGTAGCGAGGTCAATACGCTCAGCGAGCTCTTCATACACCTGCCGTTTGTTCGCTTTGTCGGATTCAATCCGCAGGCAATACGGCTTAAGACCAGCGTCGGAGAGACGGCTGTAGACCACGTCGAGAGCAACCTTCTTCTCTGCGACAAAGAGGATGCGTTTGCCCGTGTAGAGGGCGTTCGCAATCATGTTCGTAATGGTCTGACTTTTGCCTGTGCCAGGGGGACCTTCGATCACCATCGATCGCCCGGCCATGACATCAGCAACCGCCGCGAACTGACTGGCATCAGCCTGCGCAATCAAAACAGGAACGCGCCGGGCAATCTCAGGTTGATCGACATGAACGTCCTCGGCGATGACCGCTGTCTCGCCGCTGAGCTCGGAATCACCGCCTTCCGCAGAGAGCAACTGCCGGACCAGGGCCGAACTTTGTAGAGATTCAGGAATCAGGTCTTCGTAGAGCCCCAGGCCACTGAAATTGAATAACGCGAGATTCAGATAGGGATGAACAGCCCATCCATCTAACGCTGCAACCGATTCAGTTACGAGCTTGAGATACGCATCAAGGTCAATATTTTCATCATCAAGAACTGGCAACGGAAGCTCAACGCCAAAGTCACGCTTCAAGCGCTCTTTAAGCGTAATATTAGCCACTGGAGAGTCATCCGAAGTGCCCAGATAAAACGTCCGAGCACCTCCTTTATTAGCCGTCTTTGTTAGCTCAACTGGAAGCAGAATCAGCGGTGCAAAGAACTTTTTATTCTTTTCAGACCACTCCAAACACCCAAAGGACAAATAAAGAATGTTGTTGCCCGTTTCCTCAATAGAACTCTGTGCCTGCTTGCGTATTGATTCAGCCACTCGCTCCAATCTTGTATCCAGAAGCAACGCCTTAATCGGCCCCTGATGAACATTCCGAATCTTCTTCAAAGAGAGTTCGTAAGCGGGATTGATCCCTTGCTTTTTAGCCCAAGCAAAAAGATTCTTTCCAGCTTGGACTTCTTTAGCAGCCTTCCCTAGCTCGTCAAGAATGACTGAGCGCAAACGATCATCCGCTTGCGCCAGAGCCACCCTAGTCGCATCATCATCTCCACCATCAGCAAGAATTTGCTGATACAAAGGATCGTTTGCTCGAGCCTGGTCGAGAGCCAACTCCACCTCATCATCATCTAGCGCTGGCTCGCTCTCCTTAGGCGGCTCAGGCAGACCACTGAGGCTGTATTGGCGGCCGCTTACAAGTCCATCAAGAACTGACTGAAGATTACAACCAACAAATCGAAGAATTCGAGCAGTGCGTTTGCTCTTTAGTGGAAGATTTAGAAGGCTATTGCGCGTTGTTAGGTCGAGAAGCTTATTGCGGAAGCCCTCGAGTGTGGGGATGACATAGGCGGCAGTGCCTGCTGCAGAGACGGGCATACCTGGCTCTATAGGGCGGTCGCTGTAAATGGCCATTTCATTTCTACAACCGCGTGGAGACCATACGGACTGATCGTTTTAGCAAAAACTTTTTTCCTGCCCAAAAAGCCTTAACACTGCTGCGATGGGGGATCAGCCATTCCTGCAACTCAAACCCACCGGAAACATCAGCCCATGAGTGTTGGCAGAAAACCTTGCTCAAAGCAAAGCACGGAAATAATGCGTCGAAGACGCTTGTGATGAACCTCAAAACGGTAGGCATCCCACTCACAAGTGCTGGAATCCAAGCTCTTCGGAAATAGCTGCTAGCGCCTCCCCCAAACGGGTGACTTGCTTCTGAGAGTTCTCTCAGCCGCTCCAGCGCAGGGCTTCAGCTCCCGGCGCCTGCATTGCCCATACCTTGAAGATCAGCCATCAAGGCGCCGGTGGAAGGCGAGATCAGCAACAGCCAACTCAAAGCAGCGCAGATTCCGGATCCTGATGGCAACCTCAGAGGCTGGGTGCACTTCGCGCACAGCTTCAACGGCTATGAATTCGCCGGCTCGCTTGAGGCCTGTGCCGCCATCGCCAACGGCGGCAAGGCAAGCAGCCTCAGTGAGCTGCGCTGCGCACTGTTCTTTGAAGCCAGGCGTGATCGCCATTCAGGCGGCTACACCGATGTGACACCAACCGTGCGGGAACTGCTGCGCCAGATCAAAGCCATGGTTGAGCAGCAAGAACAGTCAGGGAGATCAAAGAAGTCCAGCTCCGCTGAACCGCGCTAGCGATCACCTGCCACACCGGCTCATCACATTCGGCACAAAGGTTGAGCAGATCACAGGCCAGAGTTCTGTCGTTCGGCTGGGACAGTCATCTCTTGCCGATCACCTGCTGTCACGCCACTGGCAGCAAAAAGTCCTAGGGAGATCTGGTTCGGCCTCCCTAGGCGCAAAATCATTTTGAGTTAGCTCTTACTCAACGATCACTTTGCCGACCATGCCAGCACCAGCATGGGGCTCGCAGTAAAAGTCGTAGGTACCAACTTCTTCAAAGGTTTCTTCCCAGCTTTCACCAGTTGTATAAGCCAGATCGTGGTGGCTGAGCTCTTCGTGGCCTTTGAACACAGCGTTATGGGGCGGAATCTTGTTGTTCACGAACTTCACCGTGTCACCAGGGTGAATCGTGACGGATTGGGGCTCAAACGCCAGCAGTCCAGCGTCGGTGCCGAGTTTGATTTCGACGGTGTCAGCCAACACAGGACTGACTTGCAGCAGGAAGACAACAACTGCAACTGAGAAGGCTGCTGCAATGGACCGTAGTAATGCCATGGCTTAGGTGGCGTAGGAATTGGGTTGACTTTAAAAAAGATCACTCAAGAGTGCGTCAGCCATCTTGAGCAGCTCAGCAATGGGAAGGGATCACGACCTGAGCGAAGCAATGCATCCACTTGAGTAGAACCACTTCTTCCTACAAGACGGCTTCCACTAGAGAGAACTCAATCGATACCACTTGAGGTAACAGCTGTTTCCCTGGCCCAACAAGACCGGAAGGGCGCATTACTTGATTTCTCGGTGGATCGTCATTCGATTAAGTTGCGGGCAAAACTTTTTGAGCTCTAAGCGTTCGGTTGTATTGCGCCGGTTCTTCTCTGTTGTGTAGCGCGAAACACCCGGCATTCGCTTGTCTGATTCTGGAACGCTTCGGCATTCGGTGCACTCAAGAGTGACAACGATGCGAACTCCCTTGTTCTTGGCCATGGATCATCGTCTCGCGAAAAAGGAATTCCCCAGCACCATCACTGGGCTTTGAGATCAGCCCTGACCACTGGAATTCATCAATTTGTCGTGGCGTTAGATCGCTGAATGTCTCCAATTTGGCTCCAGCATGTGGTGCGTGATGCCGTGGCAGGTATCAAAACAATAGGCTCGTATCTATAGGCAAGCGGTTGAACGCCTGAACCACGGAGCCAATCAACGGCAACCAGCAGCCGCAGCATCAGGTACAGGAGCCCGGAGAAAACGGCTGATGATCGGCTGGCTAGCGGGATGTCCATCTGCTGGCCCTCTGTTGTTATTCCCTGCGGTGTGACAACAGGGCAAGTCCCAGGATTCCCGAGAGTCCTGGGCGCCAACGCCGTCCTGACGGGGAGACAGGCAGGACGGTTTAGCCCCAGGGACTTCATCACTCCCTGGGCACCCATTCACAACTGAACCCCAGCAGCCATCAGCGGCAACACCTGCCCAGAACATTGATCACCTATCGATCGCAGATGCCGGGCGATGGTTACTTCGTCGGCGGGGACGCCACTCTTTTGCCGACTCTCTGCTGCCTTTCCGTTTTGGCAGCAGGCAAGTTCTAGAGGGACATGGTTCAGCCCCTCTAGGCGCATCAACCGCGCTCAAGATGGGCCTTGATCGCGGTCAAAGTCCTGGAGTTCCGAGACGCTCCAGGCGCTTTTTGAACAACACAGCTTCAGTCGCAACGTTGACCTGAATCATTAGTCACCTGCTCAAGCAGGGGCACTGGCCATGGTGTTGTTGACCCCTCACCCATGGGCGTGGTGGGTCATCTGCCCTGGGGTTGGGTCCCTCCGGGCAAACCAACCGTTTTCAAGATGGCCTCTCTGGAGCGGTTGAAGTCCCGGGGCTTGCACTGCACCTCGGGCGCCTTTGCATCGCTGAACCTCACAAGCGATCATCCGCGACATAACTCCATAGCATTAGGTAGCAGCTGATACTGAAGAGTCAGGCATCCTTCGGTCATCAGCAGTCGTCCTACTGCTGGTCATCTGTTGTCGCACCCCCGCCAGGGAAGGCAGCAGCACAAGTCCCAGGTGCTGAACACACACAGAGCAGCCCTGGGCGCAAAACCGCTCTTCAAGATGGCCTCTAGTGGAGCGGCCCAAGTCCCGGAGTTCGCATCCCTCCGGGCAACCAATCAAGAAAACACGTCTGACCTGGCGTTGTATCTCTCATCGTCCGACTGGCTTCATTCCAAACGATGCAGCCGATCCATCAAGCCTTGAACGCTGTCACATCCAAGCCAAGAAGCGGGGAGGATGTCCGCGTGGATCCGAACCTGAAGTAGGCGGCGTTGACTCAGCAAAGTCTCAGAAGCCAATCACCATTTTGGGGGAGCAAAGCTACTGGGGGTCCAGCGACATTGATGGCAGAGCTTCAGCAACAGATGACTTCAGGACAAAAGCACTACGTACGCTCATCATTTTCTGAGGGGGCCACAAAGCTAGGGATTTCGATTCTGCAGACAGCAAAACAACCCCACAGAATATTTCAACACGGCCGGTATTTTGGAATTCCAGCAGAGACCAAACTGCAGAAAGATTGTGTCAAGAGAATTCTCGACACCCCAAAAATTAAGGACCTGCTGGCTAACCGGCCATCACAAACATGGCCGGATCTTGAGCAAATGGCTGCCATGCCTAAAGGGAGTCTTGGTTGGTGCGTGCATCGCCGACTGGAGAAGCTTGGGATCTCTTTTTTAGTTGATCAATCGCAGGCATCAGAATCCCAAACGGATGAAGAGTTCGTGGCAATCAGAGCTGCACGGTTGCATGACATTCACCACACGATTCTCGGGCTTCCAATCACAGTGGCAGGCGAAGCTGCTGCAACAGCGTTTTATGCGAGCAGTGGATCCATGCCATATCAGATTGGAGTGTTGTCATCGTTGATGCTGCGTGGTGCCTACGCGCCAAGTGAGCGCAGACTGATCTGGGATGGAATCGGTTTTGGCATTGCCGTTGGTCAGCAGGTGCCTGAACTCTTCTCGCCTCGCTGGGAAGAGGGCTGGGAAAAAACAATCATCGATTGGCAGGATGAATTGGGTCTCAGCGAGCTCCTGAAAGCCTCTCCGTTCCAGGATGAATTCGAAACCATCTATGGATTAAATCTCGAATGATTGAGGCCTGAAGTGTCTGATGCCGCCCGCTGCTGCAAAAGCAGTGATTGTTGGCAATTCACTCTTTTGAGGGAAGCGGCTAACCATCACGGCAGCGACAGTGAAATCAACCGCTCAAGAGCAATGTTCGTTTTTGGATTCACCGCAGGTGTGGCCTTCGCCTTTGGCGCCACGGCGTACGCCTACCGGCTGGTCAAGCAGATCCCTGGCAACACCACTGAGCACTGAGCACTGAGCCATGAAGCTCCTGATCGAAATCTTGGGCACCGGCCCACTGGTCTTGACCCTCTCCCTGCTGGCCTGCATCGGGATTGCGGCCTACAGCCTGCAACTAGCGCCAGCAGCCCATCAACGCCTAGAGATCGAGCACCGCTTCCGCTAGGGGCACTCAGGGTTTCAGCCAACGATCACGCTGCCGCTTCAGCGCTCCAGTGCGAAGGCATCTTGGTGACGATCAGTTCAGGCATCTGTGCGATGAGCCGCTGAACGTTGTGCATGCCCCTAACCACGTGGCAAACGCCTTCTGGATCGCAGACCCGGTAGTACTCAAAGCCTTCTGGTGCACTGGTGAGCTTGATCGGTCGCCTCATCCGCTTCCTCCAGAGAGGACAACAATGCGCTGGCCAAAGGAAATTCCGCTGCCTCCCAAACATTTGTTCATGCCCGGGCGCCCACGCAAGAGACGGGTCTGCTGATCGGCTAGGCGCTGGTCAAGCACGGTTCACTCAGAAAAGTCTCAGTTTCAAATCACCCATCTGGGGGAGCAGGTTTGTGAAATTCCTGGTGAAGCTGGATCTATGACTCACCGACAAACCAGTGGCTCACCTACAAACCAGCACTAAAAAGCGGGTGCTCTTTATTGACCAGATCAAAGCGCTCATGATCGCGCTGGTCATTGCAATACATGTTTTGTTTGCAATGATCATCCCCGGAGCTTGGTTTGGCATTCATATCCCCAGCGATGGATCTACTCATCCTTTATTTGCAGGCATATCTGTTTGGTTGCTGTTCTTCTGCAATAGCTTTTTTATGTATATGTTATTTCTGATCTCGGGCTACTTCGTTCCGCGCTCGATTCACAAAAAAGGGGTGGCGCGGTACCTCAAAGAGCGCCTGCTACGGATTGGAGTTCCCTTGTTGTTTGGCCTGCTATTGATCAATAGCTCCTCATTGCTTTTGGCGAGGCTTTCACCAGGCAGTGCGACAGCAAATATCCCCTGGAGAGAGCTACCTTTTAACCAGCTAGGAGTGCTGTGGTTTCTGGTGGTTCTGTTTGCCTTCGATTTGCTCTATTGCGCTTGGGTAAAACTGAGAGGTGATCGCTTCGCACTTAACACATCTGTGCCCACACCCCAGTTGCGCTCTTGGTTGATCAGTGCTGTTGTCCTCGCGATTCTTGAGGCGGTAATGACAACACAGAAGGAACTCTGGGCTGTTGTGGCACGGTTGCCGCTCGGTGGCCTTGAAACTCAGGGCGCTCATATATTCACATACGCCTTTTTGTTTTTTCTTGGCTGCAAGGCATCATCCCATCGTTGGCTGGAGCGACTTGACCCTCATTTGGTTATGCGGTGGTTCCGCTTCTCAATCGCAGTAGCCCTCAGCCTTTTAACAATCTGCTTAGTGGTTACCTTTAACGGCAGCTTGGCAGATCAGTTTGGGAAACTTGTACTTCTGGCCAATCTCCTAAACCCCTTCATTGGCTGGGGAGTGATGGCTTATCTGCTGTTGTGGTTCCAGCGCAATGAAAATCGCTTCGGCCAGCCGCTGGCCAATGCTGGAGTTGACAGCTTTGGAGCCTACATAATTCATTCTCTTGTACTGGTCATTGTTCTGGAGGTCATTGGTTTCATTGGCCTCAATCCTTGGCTTATTGCCGCTGCTGGAATATCACTGGGAATCATCTTCTCCTTTGGAGCCATTCATCAGCTCAGACGGATCCCAGCTGTTGCCAGGATGATCTAGTTCACGAATCCTCTGCGCCTCATGGCATGTTTCTGGCCCCTGCTTCGGCGGGGGCTTTTTGATGGCAATTCACTCGTTTGGGGGAAGCGGGGAACCATGACAAGCAGTGATGGTGGAAGTCTCCCGAGAAATCCTCATGAAACGGATTTATGTCGCTGGCGTCTTGATTGCTGTGTGCTTTGCCGGCTGGATGTATCAAGCGCCAATCAGTCATCAAGCAACACGCTGGATGACAGCTACTGGCGAGTACAGCAAGGCCGTGGCGGAGTTCGGCGCTCTGTGACGCAAGGGACGTCCTCTCAAATCGAGCAAGCAATGGGGATCTGAATGGCATCGGCATAAACCGCGCCTCATTCCAAAAAGCGCTTCTCGCCTCTACATGCGCAGATTTTTTGGTCATTCACCCCTCTGGGGGAGCCGCTGGATGGGTTCCTGAAGAGAGGTTGGAAGAACGAAGTGAGATCGATCAGTGAGCAAACTGCCTTTGAAACGAAAGCCCCTAGCTCGGAAGGCGGCCGTCTGGTTGTCGTGCCTGGTGCTTGGTGGCTCGATCCTGATCCCAGTTGTGTGGCTCAACGTCTATTCAACGAACAGGCCTGAAAGGAAACGGTATGAGGTGGTCATAGACAACAAGGACGACGTCTACCGCATGGAGCAGGTTCACCTGACGATTGATAAGGAGCCCTACTGCGGGACCCTTGAGAGCCGTGGGCACCAAGGCCGGGGTGTTTTGGAAATCAGCGGAGCGGAGCCGCGGCAAGTCAGCATTGAACCTTGCTTCGATGAGTTCACTAGCGGGAGGAGGACAGAGGCAGTGAAGCTGCCATCAGGAAGGCTGCTGTTCCTCAAAGAGATCTAGGACTCATCGCCATTGGCGAGCGTGCTTGCCAGCCAGCAACAACCAGCTGATCTGCGTAGCTCGAAACAGCGCCACGACGCAAGACACCGCGGAATTGATCAGCTATTCAGATCGCTGGGCGGCAAGGATGGCAACGGGAGCCATGCCGATGAAAACGCCGAGGAAAGGCCCGGTCCAACTCAGCACAAGCAACACCAGATTGATGCCGCTGAGCAGGTTCCGCTTGCGGGCGATGGTGGTCGCCAAGACACCACAAAGAACAATGGCCGAGATCGCCCCAAGGGCTGTCATCGCTTTGTTGACTGCGATCGCTACATCACCAAACACCAGGCCAGCCACGGTGCCAACCACAGCACCCAAGATGGCCAAAACGATCACCAGTCCAAAGCTGTAGGCGAGATAGAACCCCAGGGCTTGCAAGGGAGTGCGGCGCATCGCCAGATCGGTCAAACCGCTGAACATCGGCGCTCATCTCCCAGGCACTTTTGAAGCGTAGGGAGAAAAATCTATGGCGCCACGCAAGCGCCCAGCCCCAAAAGACCACAAAAAAACGCTCTGGAAGCCCCCAGAGCGACAGATGTCCGATCAGTCGTGTGGATCGGCTGCTTGCTTCCGATCCACCTCTCCGGTCTTCGGCTGCTCAGCAGCCTTTTGGCAATGGATTGGGGATTGATCGGGGGCCACACGTCAAACACCCCCGGCGCTGGCCTGGCCTCGCAGATACCAAGACGGCGCTGCCAATCGTCCTAAGCGGTCCAGGCCGGACTGCCTTGTCTCGAGGAGCACATGGGAGATCAATGAATCCAACAACTCCTGCGAACACTTGTCGCCTGCTGAGTTTCCGTAAACCTGAAGGGCTTGCCTCACTGGATCCCGGTTTGAACCTCCCAAATGTTCTCGATTGGAGTCAGTACCTTCCACTCGTCATCGTGTATGCCGTTGTTCTCTATGGCATCTCTGTGGTGCTGATTCGCCGCATCGCTGTGGCCAAGGGCTACAACGGCCGGAACTGGCTGTTCCTGGCTTTGGCCTTTGCTCCGATCGCCGCTGTGGCTGTATCAGCCCTGCCGAACCGCGTGCTCTATCAACGCATCTGTGAAATCCGAGATGCCGCCCGCGTCATGGCCAAAGGCGCAGATCAGCCGATGGCCTAAGCCGTTTTAGTTTTGCGGTCTTCCCAGAGGCGCAGCTGATGGCGGGCCATCCGGCCTAACTCACTGGCTGGGCCATGCAAGACCAAACGCGCTTTCCAGCGTTCAATCACCTGCTCGGTGACCTCAGCTGATTCAGTGAAGCTCTTTTTGGCGGATGGCTCCACTGGCTAGCGATCACAGATGGGCATTCAACGTAGGGAGTTAAGGCCGCCACTGCACCCTATGGATGGTTTTGGGGTGGTTATCCGAACGTCTTGCAGGCAATTGGAGAGACGACAACTGGACGATGTCGATCGGCCAGAGCCAAGTGATCAAGCCTGGGCCTGAACGATCAAACCAAGAATCAGCTTGAGCGAAAACGCACTCCAAGCCAAGAGCGAAAACATCACCATCACAGAACTGATGGTTTTCAGAAGCGCCTGTTTGGCCGAGAGAATCAGCAAGGCCTGAAGGCGTCTGTGTTCACTGTGGTGTTCAGCTCAGATCAGGACTTCAGATCACAGAAAGTCAGCTGATCGAGCCCGGATGAATGGCTTGCTGGGCCCGAGATCATCAACCGACCCAAGCCAAGCCAGGCCACTGTTCTGGTCACGCAGAGCAGACCGAGGCCAATACAGATGGGGCAGTGAAGAGGTCCCATGTCTCAAGGATCACCACATGTATTGGGCGGGGTCTGGAACACCAGCTTTGATGCGTGCTTGCTTCAGCAGCTGTTCTTCCAGCTTCAGCGTGGCCGCACGTTCGGCTGCCCTTTCTTGCTGATAGGCCTTACTGCCAACGCGTGGAAGCTTGGTGGTGGTGTAATCCATGCCTTCTCTCTAGCCACGCAATCTGCTGAAAGCCGGTTGGAAATATGGAGAGCGTTTGTGGTCGTGGCTATCCCTCCCAAGCAGCTGTGCATGAGCGGCTGCAACCTCACACACCCACAGGGCTCCGCAACTCGACGGGGCTTTTTTATGAGTGATCAGTTGATTCCCGCTGATTCAGCGCTCACCCAGGATTTCTTCCCAGGTCGGCGTTAGGCATCGCTGCTCCATCGCATGAATGGAGGCGAGGATTTTGTCGGCTTTGCGGATGAGATGCAGGCCATCTTTCCTGCCGCCAGCAGCATCGATCTGCAGCAGCAAATCCGCATAGGAACTCTTCAGTTGTTTCAGGGTCATACGTGTCTTGGACTGGTGTTTGAGAAGGGGTGAATGGACGGCGCTCGAGTGGCGCTGAGGTATTAGGCGGTCAAAAACTGGTCAGTTCTTATTCCCGGATTACCAAACCGCTGTGATCTTAAAGCAGTTGATGCCGCATTGCTTCAGCGCTGTGCTGATCTGTCATGACCAACGGCTGCATCACATCAGGGTTTAAGCACGCCATTCCCACTCAAGGTTTTTTCTCCTGAAAAGGCAATGCGCGTTTTCACCGATGCGAAAAAACCTGAGCAGGCGGAAAGTAGTGCCATCGAGATCGGAGGAACGCATGACGGCCGACACTCCACCCCAGCAAAACCAAGAAGCAGCCTGACTGAATTGGCCCCTGCTCCAACAGTTTCCCTTTACTCGTGAGGTTGGTTCTCATCAAAACTCCTGGCTGATGCCATGGGTTGAGAACACTCCATCTGCACCGTGTGGTGCCCCCAGGAGTCACATCAACCGCACACCTGGATGTCATGGCCCCAGGGAGCCATAGCCAAGTCGCTTCTGCCTAGGTCGCCTCTTCTGCTGGAGGGGCGGCCTTCTTGTTTTTTAGAGGTGCAAGCCCATGACCAAAAAGCAGATCCAAAACCTTGTGATCAGGCTGGCTCTGACAGCCATCTGCCTGAAGTTCCCGTATTTGCTTTTGGTCCCTGCGCTCTGGTTCATTTGGTTTGCCAGGGATGGCCAAGGCATCTGGATTGATCGCAAGACCAAGGCTTTGCCGTTTGATGAAGACGTCCTCAGTCAGGGCTAGCCCTTGGGCTGACCTAACAGCGCCATCAAAGTCCTTAACGGCATTTCTTCCCATAGATCTGCGGGATTCACCTCTCTAGACAGCGCTTAGGCCCAAACAGGTCATGCGGGTTTTGCTCTATGGCCCATGACCTCGGGGTGAGGGGGAGAACCGCTCCCCCTAATCAATCGACAAGAGCTGGGGCAATTTTTCTCATGACAACAAACCGTCTCGGGATCAAGCTGTCATCAGTTGGATGACTCGGCGAGGGTCTTCTTCCTCGCCCTAAGGGAAGCGCGCTGACTGCGTGGGCTGTGCGTTCGGTTCTCCCTTGGTCATCAATGAAAAAAATCAAGCTCAAAGGCGATGGCATGGATGCATGCCAGTGGATCCATCGCGGCTACACCGTGACGCTGAACCCCGAACCGCGCGTGATCAGCATTGATGGCGTCACCACCAACCAGTACGAGATTTGGGGGCCTGACGCTGATGGCACCACCTTCATTGCCCAAGCCGGCACGCTGCTGGAAGCCAGGGAAACCATTGAGGCCGACTTAACGCGCTTAGCCAGCAAGGATTTCGGCAGCGGGCATTGGGCATAAGCCTCGCGGCGGGGCAGCACCCCTTGCGCCACTAGTACAGGCGCACTATCACAGGGGTCACTGTTCAGGCCGCCGTGCACTCACTCTTTGTACCCATCCAAGTTGGCGATCTGGTCGCTGTGCAGCCGCCGCGCCAAGAGCCATTCATCGGCCAGGTGCTCTACCTCGATGCGGATCCAAATGGCCAGCACACCAGCAACGCCCAGGTGATCCGCGAAGACACCATGGCGATCATCAGCATCGATCCAGGCTGGGTGCTGGATCGTGTTCCAGGGGAAGGCCCGGTCTGCGCCTAGCAGCGCGGCTCAGAACTTCCTCGGGTAGGGGGGAGTGCCCGCCAGCTCCAGGTTGATCTCGCGGCAGATATTCATCCAGGCACCCAGCCCGAAATTCACCCCATTGGGGCCATCGATGAACTCCTGAAACTGCTCAGCACTGATGCCCTCACGCACTTCCCAGATGCAATAGGCCGGCCCTTCAGGACCAATCGGGCAGAAGCAGTGGTTGTAGAAACCAGCCTCCAGGTTCTTGGCAACAGCCTCATCCCAGCCACCGCCAGGGGCCATGGCGGCCTGGGCGGTCTCCCACCACAGCTGAGCTTTGCCAGCTCGAAATTCGTGGTGAACGACAAAGAACTTGGAAGCCATCAGCAGCGCAAGAGACCGGTGGAGTGTCCCACCAACCAAGCGGACGTGATGTTCAAACAGCGGTGCTGCCCATCACATCTGCAATGGTGAGCCAGAGCACTGCGGCTATCAGCGCACCAACCATAGGGTTCGGCCCCCTGCTTTTTTGCCATGCAGCTCTACTGCGTGATCGGAACCTTCCCCGACATCGACAGCCAGCTGGCCGGCTACCGGGAATTCATCAACTATTTCGATGGCGGCTGCCTCAACGATTGCTTTGAAGGCTTTGAACTGCTGCATCGCGTGCACCTCCCTGGCCAAGGCCAAGTGGTGGCCCTGATGAAGGCCAACAGCACCGCTGAACTGTTCAAGCACCTAGCTCCTTGGCGCGCTCAATTCGGCGTTGAGATGGACATCACCCCGGCCATCAGCGATGCCGACGTGGTGGCCAATCACAAGGTCCTGTTTGCCCAGATGGAGGCCTGAGCAACACATGCCGCAACGGGTACACACAGGCCGCAACGCTTGTACGCATGCCGCAACGGCGCTTCTGCTCAAGCGCACTGCTGCCATCTGCTCATAGGACTGAAGTAAGCGTTCCCTAGTTCTCTCGCCGGGGTTGGGGAGTGCTTCCTGGGTGGCCTTTCCCAGGTTCTTGGCATGCACCTGCTTCGCCAATGAGCAGGTGCTTTTTTATGAGAGTCGCTACACGTATCGCAACGGCGCTTGTGCTCAAGCCAGATCAGCTCAGTTGCCAATAGAACGGAATCATGCGTTCCCTGTTTCTCCTGCCAGGGATAAGGGAGTGCCTGACGGGGCGGAAGTTCAATCCCCCGTCGCGTTGAGGGGCACCTGCTTTGTGATGAGGCAGGTGCTTTTTTTGTGCATTGATCGACGTGACAAGAGCCACGAGACCTCACCTGAGCGAGGAGGCCAGCGGAGAGCTCAGCTGTCGCTGTAGGCGCTGATCACCGTGCTTTCGATCACGTGGCCGGCGCCGCGGATCATCTCTTTGTTGTCTTCAAACAGCTTTTGCGCCACGCCAACCGGGCCCTGCTGCACCGCGCAGACCTTGCTGGGGTCTTCTTTGCTCACACCTCGAAACAGACTCTTGATGCCCACCGAGGCATGCATCTTGGCCACATCATCGCTGTCGTAAATCGCGGCCCACTGTGCGAAAGGAACGCTGAGGCTGAAGGTCCAGACGGTGGTTTCCATGCATTCAAAACGCTGCCCGCGGAGTGAAGCATCTGGGCCACGGCACCAGCGGTGATGGCTGTGACAGCGGTGTTACCCGCCTGATGGATGGGGCTTGCGCCGATAGGGGGTGCCAAGCCGCACCAATCGACCGTTCACCCATACCGGTGGAGAGGGAAGGCTGTGCAACGCAAAAATCGCTGAGCGGCTTCGCCAATGAAAGAGCAGCGGACCGCGTTGCTGACGCCGGCGCACACGCAAGTAAGGATGTGCTGTCACCAATCGACCGTGCCAAGGCTGTGCAGATAAAACGGATCGGCGAGGTCTTTGATATCAACCCTGACGCGATCACCACTGGCAACGTACTCAACAAAAAAAGCGCATTCGCCGGTGTCGTCGACGGCTTCCTCCTTGATCACGAAACGGCGCTGGGATTGGCTACTCATGGGCGGTACGAGCAATGGGGAGGTGGTGAGGGACACACCTGTTTCCTAAATCCAGCTCGAGCAGACCATTTGCAGCGACGGCTGCATTGGAGCCAACAACTGACACCCCAGCCTTGGGCCGCAGATCTACCCACGGGAAACCGTTGCTTTGGTGCCAACGGCGACGAGAAGGAGTGGTTTGAGCGCTTGAGCTGACTGAGCCAGGTGCCGAGAGCTACCACCAGAGCGCCTTGGCAAAGCCCTGCTGGCACAACACCGGTGTGAAGCTGATTGCACCGCACAGCCGCCAAGAAGCTGCGAGCATCCAGACGTGGTTGCCTCAGCGCCAATGGCTAAACGCATGCTCTTGCTGCTGCTTCCCTTGGCACTAGTGCTGGGGGTTGTAACCACAGCACTGCTGCTGGGCGCCAAGACGGGAACCTCAAAAGGCAACTACTGGATCTACTTCTGCCGCATTGGTGTTGGTGCCGCAGCAGGACGCGATGGCGTCAAAACGGTGGGTCCAGTTGAGCCGGGATATGTCTCCAACATGCTGGGGAAAATCGCCGGCTGCTGGTGAGCTCACAACCTGCTCAATCCGATGACCACTTGGAAAACCGATCAGACCATGAATTTGGTTGGCGCCGTTGCGGTGCTCTCGCTCGGGGCTTGCTGAAGCCAGGGTTCAGGCCTTCCTGCCCTAGCGAAAGCGGGGCTCAGCCCCAACCGAAAACGTTCGGGTCACGGAGTAGCTCGTTTTGACCTCAGAGGCAGGCAAGTCCAGCACCTGAGCCGCAATCTCAACCGGATCACGACTAAAGCGTTTTATCCGAGCCGCCATCGAGCCCTGCGAATCGCTGGAACGTGAAAACCGTGGGTGGGAATAGGCGCGTGTGCGCTTCAGCTGGCAGAGCATGGCTTTCCCATCACTGATCTCGGTGTACCGGCAGGCTGGCGTTGGTCGCTCAGATGCCACGAATTCAATTGGGATCTCGCTGGAGGCGGAACTGTCTTGCACCGGAACAACCTGCACCGATTAAGAGCGGCCAAGCTGATTGAGCAGCACTGGCAGGATCTCTGCGACGTGGATCACGGAGCCTGGAGCGAGCAGTGGGGAGACGGCAGCGAGCTCACCAAGTTCTATCTGGCCTACCGGGAAGCCTGCTTCGAGTTGCGATCTGCACTTCAAGCGCAAAGGCGCACCCACCAGGGCTAAACACACTTCGTGATGCAGAAGACAAGCTGAGTTCCCTTGCGGCAGCTCCGATCATCTGCTCCTAGTGGGTGTGAGCATGAGTTCGTGAGGGCGGGTGGTTCTGCCCTCTTTTTATGCGCGAAAGGCCGTTGAAATGGCGCGCCACAACCGCCTCAAAACTTAGTTTACAATCCGTCACATCCCTGGGGTGATAGCTGGGGATGCAATCCAGACGCTCTTCGAGGGTGGCCTTGGGAAGCCACCCTTTTTTATGTCTGCAGGCAGGCCAATAAAAAACGCCCTAGGGGCCGCCCAGAGCGTCACTTCGACGTTTGATCGGCTGGTTACTGCCGACTGGAGCATTTTTAAAAGCCTTTTCTCTTCTCTGTGGCGGGCGCGGCCAAAGCGTTGCAGTCATTCACCAAAACGCGCAGCACAGACGAATTGGCTTTTCGGCCTGAACCGAATGATCGAAATCCCGGCTTTGGCGTCCAGCGAACCGCCAAAGGCCTAGGCCAACGTGCAGACTGCGCGAATGAAACAGCCGAATCAGCAGCAGCTCCGAGCGCTTCGGCTTACGGCGCTGGCCAGGGACAGCCAAGTGGTGGCCGATCTCAATGCCTCGATTGCGGACACCCCCGACTCGTTGGTGAAAGAGCTGATGGACACCCATGGCTGGCCAGCCCACGAAGCCTTATCAGCCGTTCAACAGCTGCAAGAAAAAGCGCTTCGAGACACCTATGAACAAGCCGCAGCCTGAGTGGCTCAAGCGGTTGAGGGGATCATGGCCAGCACCACAACCATCTCCTGATGCACTCAGCTGAGTGCGCCCCGTGGCAAGGTTGGTGATCAAACAGGCCTTTTCTTTTGACCATTTACATCGGCAATCTGTCTTGGGATTGCGAACAAGAAGATCTCCATAGCCTTTTCGCCGAATATGGCGCGGTCAAGAAATGCAGCCTGCCGCTGGATCGCGAGACAGGACGCAAGCGCGGCTTTGGCTTTGTCGACATGGCCAACGAGGCCGACGAGCAAAAGGCCATTGATGACCTGCAAGACGTCGAGTGGATGGGCCGCAACATCCGCGTGAACAAAGCCGAGCCCCGTCAGCCTCGCCGTTGATTGCGGCTCCAACCGCCGAACCCTTGCTTGATCAGGGGTTCATGTGGATGGGTTTGACTTGGTTGCAGCCTGCGGCTTGGACCAACTGCACACCCACTGGAGATGGTCGGCGTCATCGGGCAGTGGCACGTCCTTCCAGGTCCAGACCGAGTCAATCTCAGTCCAGTGCAGCTCTTCGTTGAGATAGCGCTGGTGAACCAGGTATTTCTTGGTCTTGCAGTTGAATTTTTTGATGTAGGTGGTGTTCCGCCCGTTCAGACGATCGGGGAACACATCGGATCGGATCACCACGATCCCGCTTGGCTCTCTGCGCAGATACCAATCGCGAGCCACCGGTTCGCCGTTGCCCCAAGGTTTGTAAACAGTGAAGTGATCAGTCTGGGCTCGCGCGGCCGACGCTGCGCTCAGCAGAGCAAAGGCGGTGATCAACAGCAGCTTCATCCAGCCACCAGGCCTGTGCTCATCCTCTCCCATGGCCGGCGTCCAGCCTGATCAGCCAGCCATGGCACAACCAAGGGAGTCATTGGCCACAGCCCTCCCACCGCATCCAGCACAGGTGGATTGCAGCAGCTGAGCCAAGGTTGCCTCGTTCGGCAGAAACGGTCGTCGCTGCCAACACCTGCCACCTCGCCTCTGGCGGCAGACAAGTCCCAGGGGTGAGGGTTCGGAGCCCCTGGGCACCACTTCCTTTTCAGTACACCCGTACTAACGTGAAAAACTCTGGGGTTAGCGCATGCGGCCGATTTTTCTGGATGTCCAGGTGGGTGATGTTGTCGCGGTCAACCCGCCGCGTGAGAAGGCCTACCTGGCGCAAGTGCTCTACGTAGAAGGAGGAGCCAGAACCAGCGACCCCAACTTTGTGCAGGTTTGCCGTGAGCTCGACTGCCACGTGATGAACATCTGCCCGAGTTGGATCATCGAGCGCTTGCCTTACCGCCCTGAACCAGAGCCACCGCAACACCTGGCGAGGCGTTGAAAAGGATTTGTTGAATGCAATAGGGAAAGCACCCGCCCACCTCGACGGGTGCCAGACCCATGTCCACCTCCAATCGACGCTTCGGAGTCAGACCACTCGGTCATAAGTTCATCTCGATACATAACACCTGAGTAGAAACACTCTGCTGTCAGCAGCGAGTCAGCACCGGGCGCAAGGGTGAATTAGTAATCGTCGCCGTAGGGCACATCAGAGCTGGAGTCCATCCAGGCCACGGTTGTTCGGTAGCCCTGGGCTTCGGTGACCTGGCGCTGCAGCGCAATGTCGCGAACGCCCTCAGGATCAAACCTGGGCGCTGTGATCCAGCTGAAGCCCTTGCCAAAGGTGTTGTCGGGATCAACGACATACCAGTGGCAAGCGGTGTCAGGCACGCTCACCGAACACTCTTTCCAATCGACATCCCACTGCGGCACCTGAACGAAGTTGAGCACGGCCAAAAGCGCCCCAAAGATGCTCAACAGCACTGGATTCCAGTTCAAGTCGGCGGAAGGTAGCACCGATTGATCGTCTGCCGTTGGATCGCCGAAGGCAGGCATCAAAAAACCCCCTCAGCATCCAGTGATGCCAAGGGGGCCGTCAAAATCCAGCCGAAGCCAGCTATTTCAGGGCTTCCTTACGGGCTTCCAGGATCGGCAGCATCTCAGCGGCTTTACGGCCAGCAGGACTATCAACGCCATGGATGTCTTGCCGGGAGTTCCAACGGTGGATCAGCCGATCCAGCAGATCTCGTTCAGTCATGAGGCCAAGGCGTCACTGCCCAGACGCTACGGGCAGCCACGCCCGCAATCCAGGCTTCGCAGGAATCTCTCCATACACCTGGCCAGAGAAATTTCAGATCGGGCGGTTATCCCTCCTGAGCCAGGCCGCAGCCGCAAGCGAGCAGTTCATACCTTTTGATCAGAGATATTTGATTCGATGTCTGACGACACCAGCAGCAAAAAAGACTGCGGCGGCAAGAAAAAAGCGATGCTGGCCTACGGCGTGATTCAGATCTCAGCCACTGTTGTGTCCGCCATCTCGCTCGCCGCCATTGCTCTGGGGCTCTGCTCCATCAAGCAAGAGAGCAAAGCGTTCAACACCTGCGTTGATGAGGTGATCGCCGAGGGCAAAACCAATGCAGCAGCTGTGCGCTATTGCAACGGCGGCGCGATCTAGGCCTACCAAGGGTTTCCTGAAGAGAGCATTCATCTAAAGGAACGAAATGCAGGGTGGAGTGAGCTCTTGAGCTTCTCTCTGTGATGACCAAACTTCTTGCCATCGCGGCGCTAGCCGGCCTTGGTCTCACCGCCACGGCCACTCCCTCACAAGCCAACTCGGTCTGCTACTGGGAAAACGGCCGGCAGATCTGTGCCAGCCGCAATGTGGCCCCACGCCGCAACGTGGATGTGCGCGTCAATGGCAACACCGGTGGTGCTGCTGTGCGCGTGCAAGGTCCCGCTGGCACCCGGGTGCGCGTCTACCGCTGAAGCCCACAGCCCCCGCCACCGCGGGGGCTTTTTTTGATGGTTAGGGCTGCAAAGTCGTGATCTGTTGGCTCTGATTAAGAGGCATCACCTTGATCTCACCTCCTGCGAGTGGCAGATCAGCGAAACGAAGTTGGCGCAGATCGGGGTTCTCAAAAGTGGTGATCGAGTAGGTGCCGTTCTTTTGATCGGCAACCACGCTCCATTCCGTGATCTCGTAGGTGGGTTTGGAGCTGCCGCCGCCAAACGCGCCACCCGGGGGGATGCCAATGCTTCCAGGCGGTAAATCAAATTGACCCAGCAGGTGAAATGCTGTGCCCACCTGCTCTTCTGAGCTCAAGTTGGTGGGTGCATTGCGGCTGATGATCAGCGCGCGGATGAAACGCGACGTAGCCAGGAAATCTCCAGGCAAGCCATGCAAACCGGCGCCTGAGCTGGCTGGCGGCAAGCTCAACCCATTGATGCGCATCTCTGCAGGCGGCATGGCACTGAGATTGGCGTAGTTGCCAGCAGCAGCTAGGTGATACGGGAGCGGTGGATCGTTGGTGTAGACCCCCGTGGGGTTGTCGAGCATGTTGAGCTCACCTTTGATGTATTCGACCGAGAGGCTCTGACCTGAGCGGTCGTGCAGGGTCATGTGAATCGGTACCGGGCCGCCAAACGCTTGCAGCACTGAGCCATTCACCAAGATGTTGGGAAGCGCCTGCTTGACCTCAGCAATTGATTCAAAGTTGCTCAAGACATAGATGAGCAACTGCCAACTGGCGATTGAGCGATCTGCCTTACCAGAGGGAACATCTTGAAACTGGGCATACCCGTCGAAATACAGCAGCCCCCCGGCCATGCCACGTTCATTCATGCCATCGACAACCATGTCGTCGACACCAACGGCGTTCATGCCAACCACGGCATAACGGCTGGTCCAAGCCAAACCGCTGCCGCTTTGCCCTGATGGTCCGGCCCCTTCCAGTGCTGTGCCGCGTTGAATCAACACAGCATCACTATTGAGTGGCTTGGCAAATTCCATCGTGCGGCCATAGACCCTACCGCCGTCGTTGCCTTGCAGCATGAAGCTGGTGCAGGCCTGCGCAGCGTTGAGGCCTGAGCCCATCAAGCCGATCCCCAAACCAATGGCCAAGCTGCGTCGCAACAGTGATGCCATGCGCTGATCGCTCAAAGCTGATCAACCTTTGCTCTGTCACCAGATCAAGGACCAGGGATTCCGCTTTTTTTAGGGTCCCCAGAGATGCGGTGTTCCTACTCACAGGAGATCCACACCAATCAAGCCCTCTCAGCAGCAGTAGCGTCAAAGCAGCCAGAGGGGGGTCAAATGACGTTCCTAATTGCTCTCAACCTGGTCTTGCTGGCTTTACTGGCAGGACATGAGCTTTTTAAACGTGCTTCTGATCTTGTTCTCGAATGGATGCGGGTCAGAGCGCTGCGTGACAGCCATCCCGAGATGAAAGGTGTCACGGAGGAAGAAGAGCTTCTTGGCTTCCAAATCGATGAAGCCCTCGGCGCTGTGATTCTGAATAACGAGGAACCAGGTAAAGATGAACCATTCCTTCTAGATCCGGCCTTCTTTGAAGACGATGGCGAGTGATCGCGAATTCAGGCCTATCTCTCCATAGCGACAAGAGAGAGGGCGCCATAGACCTGCAATAGAACCTCAGTAGGCCATCTGGATTCGGGACCAGAGGGTGCCTCCAAGGCGAGGGGGAGATCACCCCCCCTAGTTCATGATTCCAGTCAAGGCTCGAAGACCACTGTTGTCATCAGACAGTGCATCCCTTCAATCGATTTGTCTTCCACGTGACTGTCTTCATCGCAGTAGAGGTCGATGTAGAGGAACGCATCCTCAGAGCAATAACAACAAGCAACCTCTTCGTACTGGCCATCGAAGGAAGCAGAAGCATCCATGACGACCCATCTCTCTTTGGTCGGTGTCATTGATTATCTCCCGATTCCCTTGACCGTAGAGAAAAGATCTTTTGCTTCAACGGGAGAATATTTGAATGCAATATCCCGTATTTAGGAGCTTCTGCTCAGGTCTATGTATCCACACGAACATCATTCTCATTGATGGCACTAGGAGCTAGTGCGCTGCTTTCAGCCTCTCCAGGTGGGTTTGCCATCAGGGAAAAGATGCCCTCGCTGGGTCCACAGCTGAGCTGGTGTGACTTCTAGGCCATTGGCTCGGCAATAGCGAACAGCTTCGTGGGTGGTGCTCAGTTGATGAAGCCCTTCGGCGAAGTTTTGATCGGTGCTGATCCTGCGCTTCAGCAGAGCAACGGTGCTGGATGTGGACATATCGAACCTCCTGGTCGCTATACCTCCAGTGTGAGCCGCACCAGGAGGAAACGTATGAGCACAAAGCCTTACTACGACAAGTATTTCCCCGATGGCTTGGCGGATGGCAGCTTCTCTGTTGAGTATCTGCTGTGCATCTGGTTAACCCAAGATGTCACCAGCAAAATGCTCGAAGAAGAGGGCTTGGTTCTCGATGATGAGGAGAGTGAAATCCTCGGCGACTACGTACTCGATGGTGATCAAATTGTTGTTCAACTCTTTCTGCCTACTAGCGCAGGAGATATCGATGGCAAAGGCGATGAACTACCCCACGGCTGGGAAGAGGACATCCCCGCCATGATCGGCCTCAAACCAGAATGGGTTGACGACGTGGAGTGGATGACAGGCGACTGAGTTGAGTTATTGACCGCCATAAAACGCCCAGGGAATCCCAAACGACACCAAGTCGTAGGGGTTGCCGGGCAGCAAAGCAACGATGGCGAGCTCTTGATCGTCGAATGCCTCTTTGGACTTCACCACAAAACCGGCGGCATCCGATGCCGACCACAGCGGTGAACCCAAGCGGCGCTCCTCTTTGTAGGTCTCAAACAATTGGGCGAATTCATCGCCGTTCTGCTCATCGTTGAGCATGTGCTCAAGAGCAGCATCGGAGCCTTGTTGTTCATAGAGCTCAAACAGCTGCTGCATCAACGGGTTATCGGCCGTGGTGGACACCCGCAAAATGTTGCCGATGGTGCCCACCGCTGAGATGTGAAAGCGATGGGGGGTCTTGCGGGCATCAATCACGGCGACGGGCAAGCTCATGTCCCAGCGACCATGGGCACAAACATCCAAGGCCAAGCCTTTCAACTCTTGGCTGTGCTCACTGCAGAGCTGTTGAACCCTCTCGGTTTTATCCATGCGTTGAATCAGGCCTTGGAATTAGAGGCCTGAGCCACCCGGCTTAAATCTGATCCCCTGGTGGTGGCCGAAATCGTGCTGAGTCGCTCTGTGCTGTGAACGACTTGTCCTCAATATGGCTGTCCTCATCGCAGTGGATGTCGATGTAATGAAAGGCATCCTCAGACGAGTAACAACAAGCGACCTCCTGATAGCTGCCATCAACCGAAGCCGAGGCATCCATCACAACCCATCGCTCCGTACGAATCGGCATGGGGGGTCTTGCGACTGCGTCAACACTACGAGGCATTTTTTTGGGCTTAAGAAGAGATAACGAAACCCAGGCAGCTAAGTGATTGTGCTCATGGCGATGCAGTGCTGTGCCCGTAGACCGTGCTCAGGCACTCCTTGGGTCTATTGGAGTGTCAACCGAGGCTGGTGCGGGACACCACCCGGTGGTGAGGGAGCACCTGCCTGATGGGGTAGGTGCTTTTTCATGGATTGCCGTTATTCAGCTGCTGCAGCCTCAACCGCCGGCCACATGGCCGCAAATTCAGCATCACTCACCACCGCCGTGACCTCGAACTGAATCCCAAAACCTTTGATCCAAGGACCCAGGTGCGCCCACACCTTGCCGATGTCACTGGCTAAGGCGATGGCAACACCACTACCGCTGACCGGCTCACAAACGCGGTATTTCAGTTCAAAACCCTCGAAACGATCTCCGGGTGCTCCAGCATTGATGTACTCAGCAAACCCCGGGCAGGACTCCCAAGCCCCGTCCACGGTGGGGAACGACCAAACGATCAAATAGTGCTGCATGAACACCCAAGCAATAAGAGCTTGGTAGCTCGCCCAGTGCCGCTGGGGAACTGGGCGAGCAGTCTCTGTCAGGACGACAACTCAATCGGAGCGTCGAACTCGGATTCCCATTGACGCCGATTCAGCACCGATGGCGTAGGCGGCCAAACCGGGCGCTTGAGCGGAGCTGCTGGTTTGGGTTTCACCGACTCCGCATCTGCCAAAAACTTGCTTGTGAACGCAGCGGTAGCCATGGGCAACCTCGGCAGTGCAAGAAAACGTCTTGCTTCTGAGCCGACCATGGCGGACTCGAACTAACCCAGGAGTTACGAAAAAATCAAAACGACGGGATTCAAAAATGATGCTCATAAAAAAAACCGCTCCGGGAGCAACCCGAAGCGGTTTGACCCTCATGAAAGCTCGGTGTCTCGTTGCCGAACTGCTGTCAGTCTCCGCGCGCTGCGCTGGTTTGTGCAGTGGGCGAACCGAACAGCGGCGTGCGGCTTACCGCTAAGCAAACGGCACCCCAATCTGATCAATGCCGGCTGGCAAGTCCATCGGCATTAAGGCGCATTGCCTTTGATCACCGGCAGGGCAAAAGTATGGGCATCGAACACGGAGGCGCCCAATGGACGACACGCCACCTGAGACATCAGCCGCAGCACTCTGACTTGAGGCGCCTGCTCCAACAGTCTCCACAAAGCGTGGGCGAGGAGCTGATTTGACCACCAACTGGATGTCGAGTCAGCACCACTCCTCTGCATCGTTTAGGTGCCCCAAAGGAGTCCGCCCGATACACCTGGACCCTTGGCCCCAGGTTCGCCTTTGACCAGACGCTGCCCAATCAGCCATCACGAAAGCCGCTCCTCCCTTGAGGGGCGGCTTTCTGCTAGCAGCCAGTCCGGTGGATTGTTGTACGGCATTGGGTACGGGTATTGCGCGCACAGCGCACTCAGCAGCTTGGCGATGGTGTCGCCATCTCTTGCTGATTAAGCATGACCACCGAAATTCGCAATTGGGCCGTTGTTGCCGCCGCGATGGAAGCCCAAGGCGCTACCCACAGCTTCATGTACAAACGCGCCAAGGCCATTGCTGAAGGCCAGCCTGATCCGATGCCCACGAGCTTCCCTGCCGCACCCTTGAGCATTTCGGCCGCTTAACCCGGTAGCTCAAAGTCGAATCCCCTCGCGCTTAGCGGGGGGATTTTTTGTGATGAGGCCTAGCGAACCAAAAAGTAATTCTCGATGGCCACAGCAGCGTCCTCACCGCACAGCATCCGCACGATGGCAATGGCGAATTCAATGGCTGTGCCAGGTGTTTGCGACAGCACAATGCGCTGTTTCTGATCACTGATCACCCGGGCCTTGGGATCAAAGTTGCTGCCCAACAGCTTGGTGAAATGATCAGCAGGCCAACTCTGCTGCGGTGTACGAATGGCCAACGGATTCCCCGTCACCGTCTCCATGGCCTCCAGAACACCCGCTGGTTTGAGCACCAACGCTGGAGCCAGACAAATTCCAGCAACCACTCCGCCCCTGAGGTGCTGACGTTGCAAACGCTCCCGTAATGGGGACGACTCGGCCAGATTCATCGCACCCGGAATCCCACCGGGTACAGCAATGACATCCCAGGGTTGATCGATCACTGACTGAAAAGCAGCATCAACAACCAGGCGTGTTCCTTTCATCAAGGTCACCACCTCTTGATCATTGAGGCTGGCTACAACAACCTGCAGCCCGCCTCGGCGCAGCACGTCAATCAGAGCGATGACCTCAATGTCTTCATTGCCTTGGGCGACGGGTATCAATGCCGTCTGCGTTGGTCCCATCAACAACACGCCAAGGCCTGAGGAGCAATCTGGCAAGGCTCAACTCGTGAAAGAGCAGGTACTGCGATTTGTTGCGGCCTTCTTTTGCGCTGCTGGCTAACAAATCAATAGACGATGGAGTGAAGCCATGAAATTGTTCTTGCTGGCTCTGATGACTGTGGTGCTTGCAGCCTGCAGCGGCGAAAGCCTCTCGCCAGAGCGCAAAGCCTGCCTTGAGAAAGCCAGCACCGAAGCTGAGCGCATTGAATGCAACAAGGAATCAGCGATTGAGGCAGACAAAAAAGCTGATGATGCCGATACCAAGGCAGAAGACGCCAACTAGGTCAGAGATTTAGCGGCCTTCCAGTTGCTTGAGGCGCTGCTGGTGGTGCAGCAAATAGCCCTCCCACAGCTCAAGGCCTTCCTCCGTGAGGCTGGGCGATTTCAGCCGCTCGAGGCAGGCCTCAATCTGAGCACGGTGCCACTCAGGACTCTCGGCTTCGGATTTGGCTTTAACCATTGAGCAGCAGATGCTCTTCCTTTCTAGTGACGCTGACACCTCGACTGCTGTTCACACCATGACCAACACAATGCGTTTGTTGCTGATCGGTGGGGCAGGAAGCCTCTTGATGGCTCCGATGCCAGCACTGGCTCAAAAGGAGATCCCCAAGGCGGCAGGGCACGACCAGTGCCCGTTGGGCTACGTCAACACCCTGGGGACAACATGCGTGTCACCGGTGTACTACGAAGTGGCTCCAACCCATGGGCAGGCTTGCAAAGCCGGTTGGATGAACATTGGGGCCGGCTACTGCAAAAAGAAAAAAGGGCCCCTCGGAATTTTCTAGACGCTCGCTACAGCTGGGATAGGGAAAGCCGAACCACAGAGCCCTGAGTGGCCGCGCCATCGTTTGAGCAGCTTTCATCGATGGTGATGACGATCGAGCAATTGCAGCGCCGCTACCACTGGCTCAAATATGAAGCTGATTTCATTGCTGATGCACAACAAGCGTCTGTGATCAGCGAGCAGGCCAATCAGGTGATGGCTGAGATTAAACAACGACTCGCTGCAGGCGATGACAACAGCTGATCAATCAACAACAAAACCAAGGAACAGCTCAACAATCGTGAGCCCGATCAAAAAAGTCGCTGCAAAGAATGAAGCTTCTTGAAAACGTTTGCCCAAAATAATGGCCCCCGTCACGCAACACATCTCAATTGCCACTCTGGGCCACTCGACGGCGAAATCAAACACGCTTACGAGTTCTTTGAGTAGCTCAACATTAAAAAACCACCCATCAGTGGAAAGTTTCAAAAGCTACATGTGCATCCAGCAATCGTACAAAACCTCAGCCCTGGTGTGGGCTGGTGACATTCACCATCACCACCCCTGCTGTGATCAACGCCATGCCAAACAGCTGGGTTGAGGTGGGTACTTGCCGGTAGACCAGCACACCCACCAGCACGATGGCCACAATTCCGATGCCACTCCACAGGGCATAGGTAATGCCCAAGGGAATGGTCTGCACCACCCGCGATAGCAACAGCATCGAGGTGCTGTAGGCCAGCAACACCACTACAGATGGCCATAAGCGGCTGAAACCATCGGAAAGCTTCAGGCATGAGGTGCCAATCACCTCAGCGGCAATCGCCAGGAGCAGCAAAGACCAAGCAGGAAGCATCACAACGTCAGCGGAGCCCTAGGCCTAGCAGCCCTGCAAGCCTGGTCCTTAGACCTGATCCAGCCAGTCCTCCGCTTCATACCAAGCCAGGCATGCCAACAGACTGTCGTCCGACAAACATTCCAGGTGATCACCAAAGCATTCGTCGTAGTCGACGCGGCCATGGTTTTCAGCCTTGTAGTGCTCGAGCACAAATTCGATTACAGCCTCGCGATTCATCTCTCTCCCTCCTCTCTTGGTTTGATCCAAGGTTTTTGGGTTGATCGACGTCAATCCAAATGAGCTGAGAACGGTCTAAACGGTTTTGAGATCAGCCTAGGGCGGCTGCAATCTCTGGGTGGGGATACCAGCTGAACGCCCCCTTAGCGCACCGCCTTGATTGCGAGCTCGTTGCGCAGCTCCTCCCAGAACACCGGGAACAGCGGCTTGGCCTGCTGGAACCAGTCAGGCGCTTAATGGCAAGCAACTGGCACCCTCACCTCCCTCGAGGCCAAGAGAACGACAGATGTGGCCATCGCGAAACGTCCACACCCAGGGCATCTGGGCGCGGGCCGCTTGAAGCGCACGGTTCTCATGCAAGGAGACCGGAATGAACTCCGTGGCGAAATCAAATTCCTGATCACGAATGGATTGGTTAAGCACCACGCTGCCGGTTTCGCTTGAAACAGAGCGGTGGAACGTACCAATGGGTATTTGCAGCGCCCCCATGGCTCGAATCAAATGAATGACATGGTGCGGCTGGTCCCACTGAGGGTTCAGGAGGGTGTAGACACGACCACCCTCTAAGACCAAGTTGTGATCAATCTGGTGTTGATGAACATAATATTGCTCACCTTGCCCATCATCGGGCGGCGAGATTGCAGAACCATGATGGGCAACAACATCAGTGCCATTACTCCCCTCGACACTGGCATCAAAGAACGTCACAGCTGGGGTTTCACGAAACACATGGATTGGAACAAATGTCAGACGCATACCTCCTCCTTTTGACAAACAATCGAACAACCTTTAAGCCTCAATAATCCAGTTGAGCTGAATCACCAGATCACCCGACAAACTCCTCATCACAGGACAGTCTTGAGCAGCCTGTTTTAAAAATTCGACCTGCTCAGCAGTCAATCCAGGCGGCAAGTGAACATCTACATAGAGGCTCTCAATTTTCCTTGGCTGATCTGCGCTCATCGTCTTGCGAACCAATGCATGGGCCCGGCCCAGGTCCCAGCCCTTACGGCGGGAATGGATTCCCATCACCGTGAGGATGCAGGTCCCCAATGAACTGGCCAAAAGGTCAGTTGGGGCAAAGTCTTCGCCGCTTCCATCATGGTCAGGCGGCGCATCTGTAGTGATAATGGAAGCCGATGGAAGATGCTTGGCTCGGCAGTGGAGGTTGCCAGCGTAGAAGCACTGAATAAGTGTCATAAAACCCCGAATCAATGGATCGAGATCGGCAGCGCAAGCCCTTAACTGGGCCCTATTCGCAATTCAATTCATCACAAATCAGGCGTGCCGTGTTGAGATCATTGGTTTCCCAATGGCGGCCTGGAAAACGCTGGTGTCTAACGCGAAACGTGTTGGCATGCTCTCGCGCAATGACGCAACCATGCTCATAGGGCATCAGCAACGGCTCAGGCTCATCTATGTGCTCACCACCCAGACCAAGAGGGGTATCAAATCGATCCAAAACCATCTCTTTTCCCTCAACGATGCAATTGGTCTACGCCTGCCCATGCCCCTCAGAGCCACAGGCACTGGAACGTAAACACTCCGTAATGTTTAAAGCGGATTTGATGTGATCAGCATCCTCAGCAGGTCTTGGACGTCAGCAACAACGGGAGTTGATGCATGACAAAAAGCCCCCAAAACATTGGAGGCCAATGAATCCATACACGCCATCAAGCGTTAACTGCGTTCATTGGAACGCCACACAATCCTCAAACAACCATGGGGCAGCCCACTACCCCCATTTAGGGGTATTGACCACTGCCAGAGGATTTCTACGCTTGATGCATCCGGCAGGCACCGTTGCCATGACGCTCGACTTCGCCTTTTCCGAAAGCATCGGTTCGTTGATCACCGATGGCAAACACCCACCCATCCATGCCTTGGCCTGCCCCCTGCAGGTGAAATGCATTTACAAGCGCAGCACAATCCAACCCGCGATAAAACGCTTCAACACTTGAACACGAGCTTCAAGGGGTTAATCAGCCAGGCCTGTAGATACTGGAAGTGCAGGGCTGAAGACTTGCTGGGTCACGAACTGATGGCCCCCCAGAGTGCGGCAGCAGATCTGGGGGACTACCAACCTTGAATCGCCCGCCGACATGGACGGGGCAAACAGCTCAAAGCCTTCTAGGCGAAATTGAGCAGTATTCCTCTTGAGATTCTTTTGGGCAGATCAGAGGATCAGGCTCATCAGCCCAGGAGGCTGACATGACCCAACTCCAAGGCATCCACACCGAAACCTGCGAAGGCCGCAGCTGCCTGAAGTGGGAAGACAACGTTGAACTCTCAGCCAATCATCAACGCCGAGTGATTGAGGTGTTGTGCGCGATTGATCCAAGCAACTGCCCCGATCAATCCAGCGATCAGGACACTTGATCGCTCGCCTGTTGCTGAGAGGCAAAACGCATCGCCCAACTGCGGGCTATCAGGCTGGTCAAAGCGGCGCCAATGGACAAAAAGACAAGTAAGGCCTGCTCGACTGACATGGCATTAACTTTAGTTACGGGGTTTCTAACGGAAAAATTGCTCTGGCGCGGTTGCTACACGTGCAAACCAACACCGACCCCAACGAGGCCAAGGCCGTTCTGCAGTTTTGGTTTGAAGACTGCCGTCCCTGGCAGTGGTTTCGACAGCGGGATGGCTTTGATGCCTTGGTCAGCGAGCGCTTTGGCTCCTTGGTGCAATTAGCCCTTGCAGGCCAGCTCACGCGTTGGGAACAGCAGAGCGATCCAGCCCTCGCCATGGTGTTGCTGCTCGATCAATTCACGCGCCAGGTCTATCGCGGCAAGCCCCAGGCCTATAGCGGCGATGCCCAAGCTCTAGTGCTCAGCCAGCAAGCGCTCGCCAACGGTTGGATCGCAGCCGAACCACAGCAAGCGCGGCGTCAGTTTTGGTTGATGCCGATGCTGCACAGCGAGAACGCGGCGGTGGTGGAGCAAGCGATCCCGCTGCTGGAGCGCTTCGCCGATAACGGCACCGCGGATATCGCCAGGTCGAACCTGATGGAGTTGCAGCGCCATGGGCACTACCGGCGCCGACGTCAACGTTGAATCCAGGCCAAGGTTTGCTGCACCGCCTGCTGCCACTGGCCTGGCGCAAATTGATGGCGGTGGCCATGGCCCGGCAGCAGCCACGCCACATCGAGATCCTGCAGCTTTTCGAGCGAACGAATTTGCTCCTCAAAATCCCACCAGCAGTACTGCTTGGAGCACACCAACACCTGCTGATCGGCGTTCCACCAGAGGTGATCACCACTGAACAGCACGCAGCGGGACTCGCCCAACACCGCACAGAGTGAACCTGCTGTGTGCCCCGGCGTTGGAATCAGCTGCAGGCCAGGAGCAATGGTTTCGGCATCCCAGTCATTGAGCTGATGCTCCGCCTCGGGCGCCGCATCGCCATCAGCTTGATGAATCCAGCGCGGGCAACCCAAGGCCTGGGTCCAACGCTGGTGATCAGCCACATCGTCACGGTGGGTCAGCACCATCGCGCTGACGCCCCCCATGGATTGAATCCGCCGAGCCAGGGGGGCACTCCAGCGCGGCACATCGATCAACACATTGCCCGCTTGGCGCTTCAGCAACCAACTGCGGGCACCAAAGCTTTTGCGAGAAGCCCAGCCGCAATAGAAGATCTCGGCATCGCCGGCGGTGGTGATCAAGGCCGGAAACCCATCAGCGGGGGTTTGCTGCAGCAGCTCAGCGCTGGTTTCAATCGCAGCCACCGGACAGGCCTGCAGCGCTAACAGCGCCTGCCGCTGCGCCTCAGCTCCGCTCGGTTGGCGATGCACAAAAGCCGTGTTCACCCCAGCGCCGTAGTGCTCAGGGTCAAACGTCCAGCAGGTACCGCAATCAATGCAGCGCTCATTGACAAAAAACGGTCCTGAAACGTTCTCAGCAACAGCACGGGCCATAGGCCCATGCTGACAACGCTGGGCTCAAGCCGCCTGTTGATCCACCATGCGGCTGGTCTGATCAGCCACCGGCCACACCAGGCAACCTTCAGCAATCAACTCCTCTCGGGTGCGCTCAAGGTCTTCCACAGGGATCTCCACAGCGCGGGAGATGCCTTGGCGAAATGTGTTCAAACGGACTAATTCAGCCATGGCGTAGGTGGCGCATTGCAGAGGGTTTACCGGGCCCGCTACGACGGGGCAAGCCCAGCTGTTTTCGGCCCCTGACATGCAACGCTTCGATCCACCGATTTGCGGCTACGAAGCAGCGATCCACCAGGCCACTCACCAACAGGGCAATCTCTGGCTTGAGCACAGCAACATCCACTGGAATCAGCTCCAGTCGGGATTTAGTTGCGCCTTGCACATGCACCAGCCCACCGTGCCGGCTGGCCCCAATGGCGCCTTCATCTCCCATCTCCAATACATGGCGGAGCATCCAGGTGAAGGCGACAACCACAACGCCGAACCTTTTGCCCAGTGCTACCGGCGCTTGGCCGATCTGCTGCCGCAACTGATTGCCGAAGGCTGCAACCCACGGATGATGCTGGATTACTCCGGCAACCTGCTCTGGGGCATTGGCCAGATGGGCCGCAGCGACATCAGCAGTGCCCTCAAGTTTTTAGCCACCGATGCACTGATGCAACGGCATATCGAATGGCTGGGCACCTTTTGGAGCCATGCCGTTGCGCCATCAACGCCAATCCCGGATTTACGTCTGCAGATCAGCGCCTGGCAGCACCAGTTCTTCGATCTCTTCGGCGCAGACGCCCTCGGCCGGGTGAAGGGCTTTTCGCTGCCGGAGATGCATCTGCCCAATCACCCCGACACCCTTTATGCGCTCATCGAGGCCCTGCTGGAATCGGGCTACCGCTGGCTGCTAGTGCAGGAGCACAGCGTTGAGCAGCCCGATGGCACAGCACTCACACACGGGCAGAAATACGGGCCTAACCGTTTGGTGGCACGCAACAGCCAGGGGGAGGAGCTGAGCATCACAGCCTTGGTCAAAACCCAAGGCTCCGACACCAAATTGGTGGGCCAGATGCAGCCCTGCTACGAGGCCCTCAGCCTCGGCCGGCAGTCCGTTGGCGGGCAGCAACTGCCCTCGCTGGTGGCGCAAATCGCCGATGGCGAAAACGGTGGCGTGATGATGAACGAATTCCCCGCCGCCTTTGAGCAGGCCAACCGCCGCCTGCGGGATGACAAGTCAAACGCGGCCGCCATCAATGGCAGCGAATACCTCGAGTGGGTCGAGACCTCAGGCCTTAAGCCTGACGACTACCCAGCCATTCAGGCGGTGGGGCAAGCCCGTTTGTTTGAACAGATGGGCGAGGCCGTTGGGCCTGATGCCGTGAGCGCTGCCATCACGGCGCTGCAAGCCGGCGATGACCACTTTGCGATGGAGGGCGCCTCCTGGACCAACAGCATCAGCTGGGTGGAGGGCTACAGCAACGTGCTGGAGCCGATGAAGCAGCTCAGCGCGCAATTCCATCGCCATTTCGGCGATCAAGGCAGCAGCAGCCTCAGGTATCACCAAGCGCTGCTGCATGTGTTGCTGCTGGAAACCAGCTGTTTTCGCTACTGGGGCCAGGGCACCTGGACCGACTACGCCCAAGCGATCTTTGCCCGTGGTGAAGCCCTGATGGGCCTTGATGCAGCGGCTTAGCCGCCGTAGTTCCAGCCGGTGCTACTGAGCTCTAAGGCGGCGGCATCTCGGTGCAGCAAAGCGCTCTTGACCTCCCCGACAAACACGGTGTGATCGCCATGGGCCACCTGGCCCACCACGGCGCACTCCACTCCGCCCAAGCCGTCATCGAGGATGGGCAACCCGTGTTCGCCGAGTTTGTAAGGGGCAGCGTCAAAGCGTCCGCCAACGCCCTGTTGCGGTTTGAAGAACACAGCGGCCAAATCTTTTTGATCAGCCGCCAGCACGTTGAGCGAAAACTTGCCCGTGCGCTGGATCATGCCGTTGCTGGTGCTATCGGCCCGCACGGCCATCACCACCAGTGGCGGCTCGAACGAGCCCTGGGTCACCCAGCTGGCCGTAAAGCCATTGACCACATCGCCTTCGGCCACGCCGCAGATGAACAGGCCGTGGGGGATCTTGCGCAGCAGCACCTTCTTGGCTTCAGCGTCGAGGCTCATGGCATGGGAACGATCTGCTTTGATCCTGGCAGCTCAAGCTGAAGCGGCTTCAGCCGAGAGGAGATCGAGGGCTTCACGCCGGCCGCCCAGAAACCGCACCGGGCAAGAGCGCTCCAATTGCAAGCGCTTGAGCCGCTCTCGCTGCAGGGGTTCGGACACAGCAATCACCACCTGCCGGCCCTGCTTGCCGGCATCACGGCAGAGCGAATCAATCGCCAAAGAGGCTGTCACCCCCAAATAGCTCACCGCGCTGAGGTCCAGCAGGATCGTGCGGTAGGCCGCCGACACATTCAGCAGCTGGGTGAGGTAGCGGCTGGCGCCAAAACTCAACGGGCCCTGCAGGCTGAGCAACACCACATCACTGCCGAGCCGCTCGAGCAGCCCCTGCTCCTCATCGTTGAGGTTGTCGTAACGGTGGCCGCCCTCAAAACGCTGGGTCTTGCGCTCAAGCGCCGTGGTGAGGCCCTTGATGGTGAGCACGTTGGCCACAAACACCCCCACCACCACCGCCGTCACCAAATCCCAGAAGATCGTGAGCAGCAACACCAGCCACATCAAGGCGGTGGCACGGGCCGAGAGCCGCGGCGCGCGGCGCAGGAAATTCCAATCAACGATCTCGATGCCAACGTTCACCAGGATTCCGGCCAGCACCGCCATCGGAATCACCGAAGCCAAGCCACCCGCGCCGAGGGTGACCACGAGCAACACCAGCGAATGCACCACGCCCGAGAGCGGTGTGCGCCCTCCGGCTTGCACGTTGGTAACGGTGCGCATCGTGGCGCCAGCGCCGGGCAGACCGCCGACCAGCGCAGCACCCATGTTTCCTAGGCCCTGACCAATCAGCTCGCGATCAGAGTTGTGCTGGGTGCGGGTGATGTTGTCGGCCACGAGCGAGGTGAGCAGCGAGTCGATCGAGCCCAGCACCGCCAGGGTGAGGGCATAACCGCCCAGCATGCGCAGATCACCAAACGCCAGCTGCGGCCAGCGCAGCTGCGGAAAGCCCTGGGGAATCTCACCCAAGCGCGGCAGGGCATCGATGGGCAGCAGCAAGCTCAAAGCCGTGACCCCCACCAGCGCCACCAGCGGCGAGGGCAACACGGAGTTGAAGCGCTTGGGGTAGAGACGCACAACCGCGAAGGTGAGCGCACCGATCAGCAGGGCAAAGGGATTGAACTGCGGCAATTCCTGCCAGAGGCCGCTCAAGATCCCCGGCACCGAGCCGCCAAGATCCAACCCCATCAACACCGGCAGCTGCAACACAAGCACAATCCCGCCGATGCCCGACATGAAGCCGGAGATCACCGAATAAGGCATCTGCACGATGTATTGCCCCAGGCGCAGCAAGCCGAAAATCACCTGAAACAGGCCTGCCACCAGGGCCACGGTGAAGGCCAACGCAAGCCCTGCACCGGGTCCATAGCGCTGCACCATCGTGGCGATGATGCCCGCCATGATCACGGTCATCGGCCCGGTGGGACCGGAAACCTGGGCTGGGGTGCCCCCCAAGGGAGCTGCGATTAAGCCAAGGGCAATGGCACCCCAAAGCCCGGCAATGGCACCAGCACCGGATGTGGCGCCAAAGGCCATGGCCAGGGGCAAGGCCACCACGGCCGTTGTTAATCCGCCGGTGACATCACCGCGCCAGTTGCTCAACCAGGTGTTGTGCCACAGGCGGCTCGGCCGGCGGCCGCGCAGCTCAGGTGGCTCTTGAAAAGGAGAGCGCATCGCTGCGGCGCTAGTAGCTAAATCCTGACGATGCCAAGCCGCAGCTGGCAAGGATCATCCGGCTCTCCGCTGGATTGGGAGGCAATTTGGTAACAACGGCAACCGTTCAACGGAGGTTGCTCGTCAGGCCCGATGGATCCAAGGGGTTGCCAGTAGCGGCATTTGTGGTGGAACTCACAACCCCGATCGCGATCTGGCTAGCCGCGACAACGAACAGGGCGACCGACAGGAACTGCTGAACGCGGTTCATGGGAGAACTGCCTTTGGCCATCGCAACCTAAGAAATCTTTCCTCTAACGCAAGAAAAATCTGTCCTGTGCCAGCTAAGACTCATGACCTCACAGGGAATCTGGCCAGACCGATTGACAACCTGGATCGCGTTGGAGCGCCGCGGCTTTGGCTTCCACAGCCGCTTGATGGCCCAAATCTTTGCCGATTAACAGCACCAAACGCCGTAGCGATTGGGTGGCGTTTTCAGGCTCCAACCAGCCCAAGCCGTAGTAGGTGCAGGTGGCCTGCAGCCAGCCTTGGGCCTGCCCCTCAAGGCTGATTTGCAGCTTGTCGAACCCCGGCATCGCAGCCGCTGGGGCCACCATCAGCAGGCTGGCTGCAGCAGCACGCAACACAAACAGGCGCACACGGCAACAGCGAGTGGCCGCATCATGCCGGCACTTGCACTGAGCCGAAAGTCCCCCGCGCGATGGGCGGCCAAGCTTCCAGTGAATCGGTATGGTCGAAAGGAGTGTTGACCTAATTCGTGTTCCGCTTTCTCTGCGCAACGTTGGCCCTGGCTGCTCTGTTGCTGCCGGTTTCGCTCAGTGCCCATCCGAACCACGACGCCAGTGATGCAGTCGGCGTAGAGCACCAGCACTAAATCCAGCTACAACCCCAGGCTCTCCAGCAGCTCCTGTTGGCTCTTACGGCCCAGGATTCCGTGGGCAGCCAAAGCGCCACTAGCGGCCACTGGTGGAATGCCAATGCCAGGGAAGGTGCTGGAGCCACACATCCAAAACCGCTTCAGCGGTGTGGTCACACCAGGGAAGAGCCCCTCATTGGCGGGTAGTGCCGGCCCATAGCTGCCGTTGTGCACATTGAGGAAACGCCGGTGGGTGAGAGGCGTTCCTTCCATCACCACATCGCAGCGCTGGCGAATGTCGGGAATTCGCTGCTCCAACACATCCCAAAACACCTGGCAGCGCTCACGGCGCAACGTCTGATAGTCAGGGCTATCGCGATCAAGGCCCCGCCATAGCTCCCAAGGTTCATTCGCTGGGGTGTACGCATGCAGCACATGGCGCCCCGCTGGAGCCATCGAGGGATCCAACACCGATGGAATCGACACCACAACGGCATTGCGCTCGGCAGTGATACCGCGCTCCCAATCCCCAACCCACACCGTGTGAATCGGTAGGTCGTCGAGACCGGTGGCATCGAAGCCCAGATGCAAATGCAAAAACGAACCGCAGGCTGGTGTGTCGCCCCGTTGGCGCTGCCAGCCCCGTGCCACCCCCTCGGGCAGCAACTTGAGCGTGCTCCACACATCGGCATTACTGACCACATGCTCGGCGTGGATCTGCTCTCCGCTCTCGAGCTCAACGCCAATGGCGCGCTCCCCATCGAGCAGCACACGCTTGACGCGGCTGCGCAGACGCAGTTCACCGCCATTGGCTTCCAAACCGCGCACCAAGGCCATCACCACAGCCTTGCTGCCGCCTTTGGGGAAATCCAAACAGGCATCGGGTTCAAACCACTGGCCAAACAAGGTGGCCATCGCTGCGGCATTGGTGCCGGCCATCGGTAGACCGCTGATCAAAAAACAGAGCAAATCCACCCAATGGCGCAGAAAGGGATCACGAAGGTGTTGATCCACCAAAGGGCCAAAGGCGCCGCCGAGATGGCGCATGGCCGCCAGGTGCGGCAACAGCTGTCCGCCGCGGCGCAGCAGCTGGGCCATCACATCGGCACCTGGGCGAAGCGCCAGCAGGGGCAAGGCATCGGCAGCAGCGGCAATCGGCTGCAACACCTGCATGAAGCGTTGCCATTCCGCTACCGCCTCAGGACCGCGCAACTGCTGCACCACCGCTTCAAAGTCGGCGTTACCTACACCAATACGCAGATGCCCTTCTGGACAGAGCACATCCCAGTCGCGGTATTCGATCACCTCCAGTTCTTGACCCAGGGCCCGCAGGATCTGGGCCAGGGGGTTGCTGCTCGGCCAGCGGCCCAAGCCACTCCACAGCGAGGGACCCGATTCGTAGTGGTAGGTCTTGCCAAAACCGTGGGCCGCACCACCGGGCTTGCTGTGGGCCTCAAGCACCACCACCTCTTTGCCGCCGCGCGCCAGCAGTCCGGCGCAGCACAGCCCCCCAATGCCGCTACCGATCACGATCACGCCGGTTTTGCTGGCCACGGTGTTCCGCGAGGATGCCGCCAGATTGGCGCCTCTTGGCCGCATCCGTGAAGAAGCAGGAACGCGTTGAAACGATCATCCGCCGGCTGAATGAGCAGTACCCCGAAACACCCATCCCTTTGGATCACAGCGATGCCTTCACGCTGCTGATCGCTGTGCTGCTCAGCGCCCAATGCACCGACAAGAAGGTCAATGAGGTCACCCCAGCTCTGTTTGCCGCTGGGCCCAATCCAGCAGCGATGGCAGCACTTGGCGAAGATGAGATCCTTGGCTTGATCCGCCAACTGGGGCTAGCCAAAACCAAGGCCAAAAACGTCAAACGCTTGGCTGAGTTGTTGCTGGAGCGCCATGGCGGCGAGGTGCCAGGCAGCTTTGAGGCCCTCGAAGCCCTCCCCGGAGTGGGCCACAAAACAGCGAGCGTGGTGATGTCACAAGCCTTTGGCGTTCCCGCCTTCCCGGTGGATACCCACATTCACCGGCTCGCCCAACGCTGGGGGCTCAGCAATGGCGACAGCGTGGTTCAAACCGAAGCCGACCTCAAACGGCTGTTCCCCAAAGAGCATTGGAACCGCCTGCATCTGCAGATCATTTTTTGGGGCCGGGAGTTCTGCACCGCCCGCGGCTGTGATGGCCGCGTCTGCTCCATGTGCACCGAGCTGTATCCCAACCGCCGCAAAGCGGTGATCTGGCGCAAGCCCTGATCACGCCAACCGCCCAAGCTCGCCAGAATCGCGGCGCTTCGCTGTGCTGACGATGCTGCTGCCCTGCCCGCTCACCCCGCTGCTGGCCGCCAAGGTCGCTGGCCTCAAAGCCACCGTTGGCTTGCTGTTGATCCTGCTGATCAAAAGCCAACTGCTGCGCGTGAAGATGTCGTTTCTCGGCAGTGTGTTGGGCCTGGTGCTCACCCTGAGCTTCCTGATCACCAGCGGCGCTCTGGTGGTGATTAGCGCCGGTGCTGTGGCTTGGGGCTTGCAGCAGCGCCGTAACGCCGCCACCTAACTAGGGCACCACACGCACGATGTCGCCTTCTTTGACCAGATCAAAGAGGGATATGGCGTCTTGATTGCGCAAACGCACGCACCCGAAGGTGGCGGCTTTGCCGATGCTGTTGAGCTTGCCGGTGCCATGGAAACCGATCTCGCGGCAGGTGTTTGGCTCAAAGCGCGGCGGGTGGCGATCGGTGGAGCTGCGCTTGCCGCAGCGATACCAAAAACCAATCCAGCGGGTTCCCAGCGGCCCCGTGGCTGAAGCCGCTACTTGCCGTTTGCGCCAGGGGCTGCTCCAAATCGGATCCTTCTCAAGCCGGTGCACCCGGTGGGTGCCCAGGGGCGTGGGGTTGCTGGCACGCCCCACCGCAACCGGATAACTGGCAATTTGGCGGCCGTTTTGAATCACCCGTAGTTGGCGTTTGCTGCGTTCGAGCACCAATTCAGTGGGCTGCCACGGCAATGCCGCAGCCAGCAATGAGGTCAACACGGCCAGCACGGCAACCCACAACGCGTGATGGGCCTGATTGTCTCGGCGTTGGCCGCACTCTCAACTGAAAGCCGACTGAGAAATTCCTTCAAGGAATGACTAACAGCGCCTGTAGAAATCGCCGCCCATACCTACCGCTGGGTTGCCGTGGCTACCAAAAAAACGACTGAGCTCCAAACCATGAAAGTTCTCTCAGCTCTGGCTTGCGCCTCCCTGCTAGCCGTCTCGATGGCTGCACCAGCGGTTGCTGGCGTCAAGGTCAAGAACAGCAATGGCGGCTCGGTCAACGTCAACCGCGGTGGAGTCAAGGTACAAGGCGGTGGCGGATCCAAGGTGAAGGTGAATCCTGGCCGCAACGGCTCGGTCAACATGAAAGGCCCCAATGGCCGTGGCGGCAGCGTCAGCTGGTAAGCAGCTGGCCAGCTGAGTTACGACCGAAGCATTTGCAGCGCTGTCATGGCTGATTTCAAACCAGCTGGAGCCGATGGCGATTTCCAGGCTTGGGCCAAGCACCACGCCCACGACAAAAAATTGCACGATCTACAGATCGCTGAGGGCAAGCAAGGCGATGGCGATGCCGAGGTGAGCAGTGCTCATCTGCAAGAGGGGTGGGCCAAGGAGCACGAGCACGAAAAGCGACTCCACGACAACGCCATTGAGATGGAGCGCCATCAATAACGCAGTGATCGCATTAGCTTGATCCGACTAGGGCGAGCCAATGAGCGAGCTGGAGCTCCACGATCGAGTGATCGCTCGCTGGCGTGCGCGTCTGCTTCAGCACGGCCCTGAGAGCGATCTGGGGCGCGAAGCCCGTCGTCAATTGATCAAGTTGGAAGCCGAACGCATTCGCATGGTGGAGCGGCAATAACCAGCAGAGTCGTTCGGCTTTCACACCTGCTTGGCATCAAATTTGGAATTAAACAGAAAGCATCAACCCTGAAAGGGCCACTTTTCTGACAGTCAAATCATTTCGGCCTATAAAACGAAAACTCCCTAGTGGCGTAGCGAGAGATCAACCAATGCAAAAGAAACTGTCGAACCTCAAAAACCAATACATGCGCTTGATGCACAAAGCCGAGTGCGCCACCGGCCGCAAGGAAGCGGTGAAGCATTTCCACAACGCCTCCAAGGTGGCCGATGAGATCAAACTGCTCTCCACTTGGAAGTAAGACCAGCCGCCGCAGCTGCTGTTTTGCTGTTGTCGGCTTGCGCCAACACAGCGAGCGAGCCACCGGAGCTGGTGTTGAGCCATCAGCAATTGCATGATCCCCTGCTGACAATTCGCGGAGCCAACCGCGTTTGTCAGAGCGAATCAGAGCAATGCAAACAGTGGACCGTGCTGATGCTGGATTGCGAGCAAGGCACAGCTGACAGTTGCCAAGACGCCGAAGACCTGCGGCAACAGGCCAGCGGTGTGGCCTCTGACAGCGGACCTGAGGCGTACGCCTTTTAAAGCATCAAAAATGTTGCGAGCTGATCACGAGGAGCAGCAACAGCGAACAACAGGCAAGAGCTGGAAGGGTGCTGACCAAGGCTCTTCCTCATCAGGGTTTCGAAACCTAAGCGCACAGCTGCGCTCCCGTCATGCGTATTTCTGCTGATGGCTTTGTATCGCTGCGAACATAACCTGAAGGAACGCTCCCTGGAGTGGGAGTCGTGCGTTGAGTGGGATACCCGGGGTGCCCTGAGCATGGGCACCCTTTTTTTGGCCACGGATCGGCCCGCCTGCAGGCGTTAGCTCCCGCTGACAATTGAGCTCAGCGTGCTGACCACACCAGTTGACTGCCGCTACCTGTTCGGTGGATCAAAAAGCCAAAAGTCGTTTGAACGCTGAAAAGATCTGGGCCTACGTCGCCGGGGCTGCGCTGCTGTTGAGCGCGGCCAGTGCCTTTGTTTGAGCGGGCTCAGTAGCTCAATAGCGAACTGGATTCCAAGGCATGCGAACGCGCTCAGCGCGCTGGCGGGCGCAATCACGCCAGTAAAACCACTCCTTCTCCATTGGCGTTAGGTAGCCATGGCTCAGGGCGTCGTTGTACCAGAACGCCGATGAATCCAGCGATGCCCGAGCGATCGAACAGCAGAGCCTGGTGGTCACCTCGTCTGTCACCTTCTACTTTCAGCTTGCCAAGGGAATACCTGGATGCTGATCGCTGTTTTTAACTTTTCAACAGTGGATTCCCGCCTGCCCACAAACAAATGGGGCACTCGGGTGAAACACCTCAACCGGATCTAAACCATGAAGAGCTACCAAAAGGTGGCTTTGGTTCAGTTGCATTGATTGAGCTCTCGCCACTGGTCTCAACGACCACAGGGGTTTTGGTCCTGTTCGTGGGCAAACGGCTCAACCGCGAGCTGAAAGCGTTGCGGAACTACTCGATTCCAGAGCCTGTGTCAGGGGGCCTGCTGGTGGCCATCCTCCTGACGCTGCTTTACCTGCTGGGGGGGGCCAGAGCTCAATTTCAACCTGAGTTCGCGTGACTTTCTGCTGGTTTATTTCTTCACCACGGTGGGGATGAACGCTCGGTTCAGCGACCTGCTGCGAGGCGGGCCGGCGCTGTTCATTCTTCTGGGTCTGACCATCGGCTACATGACGCTGCAAAACGTGATTGGCGTCACGATGGCCGGCTTGCTGGGGCTTCAGCCCGCCACAGGACTCCTTCTTGGAACGGTGTCACTGATTGGTGGACACGGAACAACGATCGCCTGGGCTCCCACTTTTGTCGAGAAATTCCAGCTTGAAAGCGCCATGGAGATCGGCATTGCAGCGGCCACCTTCGGGTTGGTCCTGGCCAGTGCTAGCGGCGGGCCAATCGCCCAATTTCTGATTCATCGGTTCCACATTCCCTGTGCGAACGCAACGGCTGGGGACCAGAGCCCAAAAGGCAGCGCCATTGCCGAGGCAGATCAACCAACCAGGGCGACGTCAATCGACATGACCTCCTTCCTCGCAGCGTTGTTAGCGATCAACATCAGCATCATCACTGGCACGGTGCTGAACGAAGGCATTGCCGCCATCGGCCTGAAGTTGCCGCTGTTTGTACCCTGTTTGCTGGTGGGCATCCTGTATTCGAATCTGCTCCCGTCAAAACGATCTGAGCGGGCTGTTTTCCACTGGCCCCGCCAATCGCCGTCGCTTGATCTGATCGGCGAACTATCCCTAGGCATCTTCCTGGCGATGTCGCTGATGAGCCTGCAGCTCTGGACGTTGATCGGTCTTGCCCTGCCGTTGCTGGTGATCCTGCTGACCCAGTTCATCGTGGCTCTGGCGGTGAACCTGCTGCTGGTATTCAGGCTGATGGGACGGACTTATGACGCTGCTGTGATCTGCGCAGGCTTTGGCGGGATTGCTCTTGGGTCAACACCAACGGCCATGGCGAACATGACGGCGGTAACGCAGCAATACGGAGCATCGAGGCAGGCGTTTCTGATTGTTCCGCTGGTGTCTGCCTTTTTCCTTGATCTGGTCAATGCAATCCTGATCCCCGGATTCATCAGCCAGCTTCAGTAAATCCGGAGCCCGATCGAATCAAGGAGGCAAGGCAGGAAATGCCAGCTGATCACCCCGCGGTAGGACAATCCACGGCCCCTGCTTCAGTAGGGGCTTTTTGATGGCGTTCAGCCCTTATAGGCAGCCCAAGGCCTCGCGCGTTCGGCATCACGGCGAGCGGGTTCACGCCAATAAAGCCACTGCTGTTCCAATTCAGTGAGGCTGCCAATGCGCAAGGCGTCGGCATATCCGTGTGAATGGGTGACGGTTGCTGCCTTGATTGGCGGGCTCTTTTTACTTCTCGCCATCTCTTTCTTTCATCCTTAAGCAATTCTTACGCACTGCCTGACCTGAGCTTGCGGGGACACAGCTGCATGCAAAGCCTTCATTGGCTCATTCCTAAGCATTGATTTTCCGCTGCAGCGAGAAAATGCAATCATTTTCGACTGGCGGAATTAATCCATTGACCTGTCCGGCAACTCTCGCGGCATGAAAGGTCTATTCGCCATTGCTGCGTCGTTGTTGTTGGCTGCACCTGTTCAGGCCGCACGCACTGTTTATCAATGCACCATGGCCAGCGCTCAAGGCGTCGAGACCATGTCCATCGACCCAGAGGCTGCCAGCGCAACGCATCAAGGCAAGCCTGCTGACTTGCATGGTTATGACTGGGGAAACGCGGTAACGCAGCTGTATGAATTTGGCGGGCTCATTCCTAAAGACCGCATCAACTTCTACCCAGACAGTATGGACGTCACGGTCACCTTCACTCCAGCCTCGTCTGATGGTGATGAACCGCCTTTGGTCTCTTATGGCAAGTGCGTGATGGTTGAGTAATGAACATCTGCCCCAGCTGGATCACCCAGCGCCACCTCGCAGCCCAGAGCCTGAACCGCAAGACATCAGCAGGCCGCATTGAACACCTCTTTCGGGGGAAGCGAAGAGCCCTCTCTGCAGCTGATGGGAGACCCATGGAAAACGATCTCTAGCAGCTGGTGTTCAGAGATGGCCAATGCCCTCAGGTCGCACCGGACCATGCGGAGACAAGTCAACTCGCTGTGCGCCATGGCCTGAAACACGTGCCCGATATGACACTGCTGGCCGTCATCAGCGACGGCCAACGATCACCGGAGGCGTTCCAGCACCACCACTTCCAGGCAGTCCAGGTACCACCTGGGTTACGCCATCCCACTTATCGAGGAACAGCTTGTAAAGCACCTGGTCATCCAAGCTCTTGTTCAAGGTGTCGTAACGCAGAGCCTCCTGCTCAGCGATCTTCACCTCGGTTTGCGCGCGCAGCAGTTGCTGTTCAGCAATTTGTTTCTGCTCAATCGCCGCGCGGTATTCCTCAGCAATCTCAAGACCGGTCAAATCAAGGCCGCGCACTTCGACATAGTCGAATTTGTCGAGCTCTTCTGCCACGGTGCGCTCCACCAAGGATGAAATGTCGTTCCACTCCGAAGCGATCGTCACGAGCTCGTACTGGGAGAACACCGACTTCAAAGCCTTCAGCAACGACGGCTGAATGATGCGGGGATAGACATCGCGGTCATTGCTGGCAATCGTGCTGTAAACCCGGCCGGCTTCATCAGCGCGCAGGGCGTACTTCACTGTGGCCGTGGCCTGGATCACCTGGAGATCCTTGGTGAGCGTTGCGAAGTCCTCCGGCCGCACCTGAGTGCGGATACTGAAGGGCCAGGCCTGCTGCACCAAGGGCAATTTGATATTCAAGCCAGGCTGCCGCGGCAAGCCGCTCACCTTGCCCAAGGTGGTGATCACCGCCACTTCACCAGCGGGAACGATGAACAGGGCTTGAGCCAACAGCAACAACGTTGCCAAGCCAATGGCCACAATCGCCACCAACCCGGTCTCTGGACCCTGGGGGCTGGCCGATCGCATCGGGCTTTGCATGAAATCTGGAGCAGTGCCCTTCTCTTAGCGGGAATCCGGGTCAACCGGGAGCCCGCGCAGTGCCAGTGCAGCACGCCGCGCCACCAGCAAGAAGGGATAGAGGCGACCCGCGCGCTGGTTTTGGCCAAACAGTGGAACCAGCACTTGCAGCAGCGGTGCACTGGGCTGAAGCCGCTGGGCCATCCAATGGATGGCCTCAGAGCCATGCAGCAATTGATCACCGTCGATCACCACAGCACCATCACGCAGATGACACCCGCGTTGAGCCAACGACTGGCGCAAGGCATGGTCAGCGCGGCCATCGCGAATGCTTAGGTCAGCAATACCGCCGCGCAGTTCACTGAGTTCGGCAAAGTGAGAACAGAAGGGGCATCCCCCGTCGTAAACGAGCACTGGCCCATGCGTGTTGTTCTCCACCTGGTGTTGCTGCTGGCGCTCGTGGTTGGACCATCCTGGCGCGCCCAGGCCAGCTCCTACGTCTGCGATGGCGATGCCTTGGTCGCCACGATCGATCGGGGTGCTGTCGATGCCATCGGCATTCCCAACAGCGTTGATGGCACCGTTCCTGGTTCATTTGTTGTGCTCCAGTGGCGCGATCTGAAGCTGCAGCTGCCCCGCACCAACAACGCTGGGGCGCCCAGCTTTAGCGATGGAAAGTGGTGGTGGGATCTTGGCGACCCCGAGCACCCAGGCTTCAAGCTGCGCCAAGGCGCCGGGCGGGTTCAGGTCATCGCCTGCGATGCAGCAGTTGAATAAAGGCTTCTAGCAAGCAGTGCCATGGAGGAGGAGTTCAGCGAAGTCTTGGAGGCCTTCCGGGAATTTCGCAGCGTTATCACCTGCGATGACTGGGATCGCTACTGCGAAGTGCGCGAGCTCGACACCCTGTTGAATTTGTTGCTGGACCTCAGCGAGCGGCAGCCGAGCTGAGCCAGCGCACCAAGGCTTTGGCGGGATCAGCCAATTCAGCGATGGAGCTGTAGAAGTGCTCGCGCCAGCTGTGCTCGGGCAGCCCAGCAAACAGCATCAAATTGAGCGGGTAATCCTCCGAATCGCTGCAGACGCGGAAATCATCTCGAAACAAAAAAATCGGCTTGTGGAGCGCAATGGCGATTCCCAGCTCCACCATCACCCCCTCATCAGGGGGCGTTCCATTGACGATCGCAAAAATGCCATCGGCCTGCTCCACGTCACGCACATCAGCACGCGCCACCTGATACGCCCAACCAGGCTTGCTTAGATCAATTTGGTTGTTGCGCTCAAAGGGCTCCCACACCTCAGCACCTAACGACTCCAACGCCTCGCAGAACTGGGGTAACAGCTGCTCTTTCCATTGCGGCGCAAAGCCATAGGGAGAGGCCAGATAGAGGCTGGGACGGGCCATACCAAACGACAAGGGAAGCAAAGCTGGCGCTTCAACAATGAAGGACAGCTAAGAAGCAAGAAGCCTGGTTAAGAACGGCTTGTGACATGGCACACGCGAGAACAGATTGAGCATGTGGACACGGAGGAGTGGTTGGAACTGAGTTGAACCTCAGGCGCTCCAGCACCACTTCTCCGTTCCGCTTTCCGATTCAGGAGGGCCCAGCAATGGACGACACCCCACCGCAGCAGATGCCAGGAGCGCGCTGACGATCCGGCCCCCTGCTCCAACAGTCTCATCCGATTTCAGGTCTTCAGGCTGAAAAGCCAAGCCCGATGCACCGCCACAGGTGCCCCCAGGCTTTTGGAGACCCCTCTGGATCCCATGGCCCCAGGAGGCCAGCGCCGGCAGTTCCGAATTGCATTCACCACAGCCCGGGGTCAACAGCTCCGGGCTTTGTGCTGTTTAAGACCAGTTCAGCAAGCGATGAATAACCCAAGCCCAAACGCTGTGCTTTAAGACTGGGGCAACAATCCTCCAGGTTGTGGACGCCAACACCATCCAGATCATTGGATTTTTACTGGCGGCCTACTCCGTGGTTGCCAACGACTCGCTGCAAACCCTCGGCACCTACCTCTCCAGCAATCAACAGCGAACCCCCAAAGCTCTGCAGATGTTGTTCATCTGCGGGGTCGCCGCAGCGGTGATGTTGATCGGCTGGATCCTGCATCCATCGGGCGCTGGTTTGGCAGATCCGGCCTGGGGCCGACTCGACAACTTTCCCCTGCCAGAGAATGTCAATTGGGTGTATCTGCTGCCCCCGATCGCGGTTCTGGCCCTCACCCAATGGGGCGCCCCGGTGAGCACATCGTTTCTGGTGCTCTCCGCGTTCGTTCCGAAGAACACCACCAGCTTGTTGCTCCATTCACTGGCCGGCTATCTCATGGCTTTTGCCATGGCCCTGGTGGTCTATGGAGCACTGATGTGGCTGTTGGAGCGGACGGTTTTAAACAGTCCGCTGCAGAACCGCAACCTTTGGCTGGCCTTGCAATGGACCTCCACCGGTTGGCTGTGGAGCCAATGGCTAGTGCAAGACATGGCCAACATCTTTGTCTACCTGCCAAGAGAGTTGAACCTCAGCAGCATGTTGGCGGCCACGCTGATGCTCTGTGTTGGCCTCTGCGTGCTGGTGGCCATCGGTGGTGGTCCGATCCAAGGGGTGGTACGCAACAAGATCAACACCGGAGATCTGCGCTCCGCCACGGTGATCGACTTCCTATTTGGCTGCGTGTTGTTTTGGAAAGCCAGCATCAGCACCTTCCCGCTCAGCACCACCTGGGTGTTTCTCGGGCTCCTAGCTGGCCGAGAAATCGCCATCCGCTGGCGACTGCATCTCATTGATCGTCAACCGCTCAATGCAGTGCTGGGACGTGATGTGTTCAAGGCAGGGATTGGCATTGTCGTGAGCTTGGCGGTGGCCTTCGCCATTCAGCCCCTCAAAGCCTTGGGTTAAAGCGATCGTTGTGGCGGCGACTAGGCCGAAGCGCCAGCATGAAGGGGCCTGTTTGGTTGCCGATGAATCGCACCCTGCCAATCATCGGGGTCCTGCTGTTGATCCTTGGCGTGATGGTCGCTTGCACCGATATCGAGGTGCGTTTTGTGCGCTGGTTTAATTGCGGCCCGCTCAGCACACCCAACGAACAAACCAGCGAAGTGTGCCGCTGATCAAGGCTGAGTGCCCTGCCAAAAAAATCGTGGCGGCTCGGCGCCGCACTGGCGCTCGAGATGGCCAGGCACGAACCCCTTCAGGCCTTGGCCATGCTCAGCGGTGCAGCGTTGCCATTGCTTGTGCTCGCTGCGGCTGAGCAGATTGAGGGCAGGTGCCCAAAGCAAAAACAGCAGCACCAACACAACAGCTGGCAACGCCAGCAGCACCCCCACCCCGCAGCCCACGCCCAGGGTGCGCTCGAAATAGAGCCGAAATTCAGAGCCGATTGGAGGCCTCATACCAAGCGCGGCTGGGTTGCAGTTTCAGCATGAACGGCAGCGGGATGATGTCCAGCCGGCCGCCGCTCACCCAAAGCGCCTGCTCATCACTCCACAGCTTCTGGCCAGGAATGATCAGCCGTGATTTTGAGGCGTGATCAGGCAAGTAAGCGGCGCGGAAACCACGGGCTTTCACTAGCAACTCCAGATCACTGAACAGCAGTCCATCCGCTGTTTCCAGCAGCTCCAAACGGCCATCGTCTCGCCAGGCATAGACGATGCGCACATCCGCCAAGGTCATGCCTTGATAAACACCCTTGTAGCTCTCAGGCGGCACGGCTTCGGGATGGTGAAACGCATGCAAGCCGCCGACAAAGATCCGGTAGCGGCTGGACTCTTCCCGGGGCAGTCGCCCATAGCCAAACTCCAGCTCTCCACCATTGGTGATCGCCCAGTAGGCGCGCTGACGTGCCGCGGCCCGGTTGCCGGCATCCCACTGGCCATTGGCCAGCAGCAAATCGCCGTGCAAGGCAATCCCTAAATCATTGAAGCCCTGCTGCCGCTCATAGGTGGGCCCTGTGACGAAGGCCAAGGCACTGCTGTCTTCATTGGCTTCCAGTTCCCGCTCCCAGCCGCCGTAAAAAGCGACATCAACCCATTGGGGATCAGCCACCACAGCGGAATAGCGCACCGTGATCTCTCTGCCAGTCGGGCGCAACAACCGGATGCTCTGATCCGGTAGAAACTCCACCAGCTGCTCACGCGCCGGTGGCAGAACAATGGGTTGGGGAGGAATCAGCTCTGGCTGAGGGTCCCAACTCAGCGGCTCGGGCTCCTGGGGCAGTGGCCACAGGGCAGCCGCGCCAACCACTGCACCGGCGAGAGCAAGAACCACGGCCAGGCTGCGGCCCATCACCCCATCGCGGCTGCTGGTTTCATTGTGGTGAGATTTCCGCGCTCTGCAGCGGCTGATGCGGCGTTTTCAACAGCTGTTGCAAGGGCTTGATCGCACCACGGGCACCAGTGCCAAACAGCAACTGCTGGAGAACTATTTCCGAGATGCGCCAGCAGCTGATGCCGCCTGGGGGCTGGAGTTGTTGCTGGGTAAACGCCGCCGGCGTCTGATCACAGGCCGGCGCCTACGCCAGGTGGCCCAGCAACTCAGCGGCCTGCCGCCATGGGTATTTGACGACTGCCATGCCCAAGTGGGCGACAGCGCCGAAACGGTTGCCCTCACCCTTCCAGCTGGCGATAGGCAAGCCGTTGATCAATCGCTGCATCAATGGATGGAGCGCAGCCTGCCTGAGTTGGCGGCACTGGACACCGAGCAGCAAGACACGGCGCTGGCGGCGCTCTGGGATGGGCTCTGCCAAGACGACATTTATCTGCTCAGCAAGCTGCTCAGTGGTGGCTTTCGCGTTGGAGTCAGCAGCGGTTTGGTGCAAAAAGCGCTGGCGGCAGCGGCCGGTGTAGAGCCCAGCACCATCGCCCAGCGCTTGATGGGTGGCATCGAGCCAAGCGCAGCCACCTTTGAGCAACTGATGAATTCCGAAGAGGAAGCCGGTGGTCCGCCGCCTGGTCGCCCCTATCCGTTCTTTCTGGCCAGCCCTTGGGAGAGGGAGAACGCCCCGCCATGGCAAGCCGATCACTGGCAAACGGAGTGGAAGTGGGATGGCATTCGGGCCCAATTGATTCGCCGGCAGGGGGAGGTTTTCCTGTGGAGCCGCGGCGAGGAGTTGATCAATCAAGCCTTTCCCGATGTGGTGCAACTGGCCGATCAGCTCAGCGATGGCACGGTGCTCGATGGCGAGCTGCTGGTGTGGCCAACCGGCAGTGATCAACCTCAAGACTTCGGCGCCCTTCAACGCCGGCTTGGCCGCAAAAGTCCTGGCCGCAGCTTGCTCACCGACTGCCCCGCAGCTTTGATCAGCTACGACCTGCTCGAAGCTGGTGGCAAGGACCTCCGGAGCCAACCGCTGCGCCAACGGCGCCAACAACTGGAGGCCATGGCCAAGAACTGGAGCGGCAACCTGCGGCTCTCGGCAACGTTGACGATCGACAGCTGGCAGGCGCTGGAGCAGTGGCGATCACAGGCCCGCGCCCATGCAGCCGAAGGCCTAATGCTGAAAGCCTTGGACTCTCCTTACCTCGAGGGGCGCAAGCGCGGGCATTGGTGGAAGCACAAATTGGATCCCCTCAGCCTGGATGCGGTGCTGATTTATGCCCAAGCCGGCAGCGGCCGCCGCGCCAACCTTTTCACCGACTACACCTTTGCGCTTTGGAATGGCCAGCAACCGCCGGCGCTGGTGACCTTTGCCAAGGCCTACTCCGGCCTCAACGATCAAGAGATCAACCAACTCGACCGCTGGATTCGCCGCAACACCGTGCAGCGCTTTGGCCCGGTGCGATCGGTGAAAGCCGAACAGGTGTTTGAAATTGGCTTTGAAGGGATCCATGCCTCCAGTCGCCATAAATCAGGCATCGCGGTGCGCTTTCCGCGCATCATGCGCTGGCGCCAGGACAAACCCGCCGATGAAGCCGACACACTGCAAATAGCGGAGGCATTGCTGCAGCAATGACAACCCTGCAGCCGATTGAAGCGTGGTTTGAGGCCCAGGGCTGGACGCCGCTGCCGTTTCAACGCCGCTGCTGGCAGGCCTATTTGGAGGGCAAGAGCGGGCTGATCCAAGTGCCAACTGGATCGGGCAAAACCTTTGCTGCCGTGATGGGGCCGATCGCGCGGATGTTGGCGGAGAGCCCTGCCCCAAAAGGGTTGCGCTTGCTCTACATCACACCGCTGCGTGCCCTCAGCCGTGATCTGGCCCTGGCCATCTCTAAACCGATTGAAGCCATGGGCTGGCCGCTGCGGGTTGGCATTCGCAATGGCGACAGCAGCAGCTCAGAGCGCAGCAAGCAACTCAAAGCGCCGCCCCAGATCTTGATCACCACACCCGAATCGCTCACCCTCCTGCTCTGCAACCGCAAAGCCGAGGAGCTGTTTGGCCAGCTCGATGCCGTGGTGCTCGATGAATGGCACGAGCTGATGGGCAGCAAGCGCGGCAGCCAATGCGAGCTGTGCCTGAGCTGGCTGCGGCAGCAGCGGCCAGCGCTTCAAACCTGGGCCATCAGCGCCACGATTGGCAATCTCGAGCAGGCGGCAACCCATGCCCTGGGTGTGGGGAGTGAGCCATTAATCATTGGCGGCGCCCCCAGCCGCAGCACCGAAATCCGCAGCCTGCTGCCAGACAGCATCGACGGCTTCCCTTGGGCAGGCCACTTGGGCTTGCGCATGTACGAGGAGCTCGTTGGAGCCATGCACCCGGGGATCAGCACTCTTCTGTTCACCAACACCCGCAACCAATCGGAGCGTTGGTACCAGTGCCTGCGCTTTGCCTGCCCGGAGATGGATGGGGCCATGGCGTTGCACCACAGCGCCATCGACCGGAGCGAACGCGAAGCGATCGAAGCAGCCGTGAAGGCTGGAGACATCCGCTGGGTGGTGTGCACCAGCTCCCTGGATCTCGGCGTTGACTTTCAACCGGTGGAGCGGGTGGTGCAGATCGGCAGCCCCAAAAACCTGGCGCGCTTGCTGCAGCGGGCGGGCCGCTCAGCCCACCTTCCCGGTGGCACCTCCCAGGTGCTGTTCATGCCCACCAATGCCCTGGAGCTTCTCGAGGTGAGCGCTGTTCGGCTTGCGCTCTCCGAGGGCTTGGTGGAGCAGCGCAAACCACCGCAGGCGCCCTTGGATGTGTTGTTGCAACACCTCACGAGCTTGGCCTGCGGCCCTGGCTTTGAACCGGCGGCCACCTTGGCGGCAGTGCAATCAGCCGCGGCCTTTGCTGGCCTGAGCCCCAGCCAATGGCAGTGGTGCCTGCGTTTTCTCGAGCAGGGCGGTGATTGCCTTGGCGCCTACCCCAACTACCGCAAGCTGCTCTGGGACGAGGAGAGCAACTGCTACCGCATCAGCAGCACCACTTTGGCCACGCTGCATCGCTTCAACATCGGCACGATTACCGCCGCACCAGCGATCACGGTGCGCTTTGTGCGCGGGGCTGTATTGGGCCATGTGGAGGAAACCTTCATCAGCCAGCTCAAGCCCAAAGATGTGTTCTTCTTCTCCGGACGCCAACTCGAATTCGTGCGCCTGCGCGACATGACGGCCTACGTGAAGCTGAGCACGCGCAAAAGCAGCACGGTTCCCGCTTGGGCCGGAGGCCAGATGGCCCTCTCAGATCTGCTCACGCACCACCTGCGCCATGAGGTGGCCAAGGCCAGCTGCGGCGAGCTCGACACCCCAGAACTGCAGGCGCTGCAGCCGCTCTTTGCGCGGCAGCAGGATCTCTCGGTGTTGCCGCAAACCGATCAGCTACTTGTGGAAACCTGCCGCACACGTGAAGGAAGCCACCTCTTTGCCTATCCCTTTGAAGGCCGCTTTGTGCATGAAGGCGTTGGTTTTCTCTGGGCAGCTCGGCTCACCCGCCTTGAGCGCGGCACGATCACGGTGTCGGTGAACGACTACGGCTTTGAGCTGTTGGCGCCACGCAGCTACCCCATGGCGGAACTGCTCGAAGATCACCAGGCCGAGTTGCTCGACTGCAGCAACTTGGAAGACGACCTCGAGGCTGCGCTGAATCTCTCGGAGTTGCGCCGCCGCCGCTTCCGCGCCATCGCCCAAATCGCCGGGCTGATGAACCGGGGCTATCCCGGCTCCAGCAAAAGCACAGGCCAGTTGCAAATCAGTGCATCACTGCTGTTTGACGTGTTTGAAAAGCACGAGCCGACCAATCTGTTGTTGCAGCAAGCGCGCCGTGAAGTGCTTGATGATCAGCTCGAGCTCTCCCGCCTGCAGCAGGCCCTCGAGCGGGCTAGCCAGCAAGAGTTCATTCACATCAACACCTCGAGACCGGGGCCCTTGGCCTTCCCGCTGCTAGTGGAACGCCTCAACAACCGGATGAGCAACGAAAGCGTGCTCGAGCGGGTGCAACGCATGATGAAGGAAGCGGAACGTCTCGAAGCTTGAGATCTCCCTTACTCAACGACTTCCTCCCCCGCGTTGAAGGGCTGCGGTTTCAACATCTCGCCGTGTTGATGACGGCGGAATTGGTTCTACTTGGCATCGCTTTTCCCGATGCCACTGAGCTCAGCGGTGATGTGCTGCTGTTCATGCTTTTGGCACCACTGCAGTTCTTCAATCGCTACGTGGGGCTCAAGCTCAGCGGGGAGCGTCCGAGGTTGATTGCCCTCTATCGCCACATTTTCACGATCGTGTTGCTGCTCTGGCTGCTGGTGCAGCTGGCACCGATTGGCTCCGGGGCCAATCCCGGCATCCATGTGCTGGTGTATGCGGTTCTGGCAGCTATTTCCATGCTGGTGCTGATTCGCATCCTCTACCGGATCTGGAGGATTGAAACGATCAACGCCGATGTGCTCTTCGGCATCATCATCTGCTACGCCAACGTGATCGTGATTGGCTTTGAACTTCATGCCATCAACCATCAGCTGCAGCCGGGTGCCTACAACTTCCTGCCGGAAATAAAGCATCACTCCCAACTGCTGTTTCTGAGCATGGGCAGCACCACCACCCTGGGCGGACCGATCACAGTCAACACCACCACAGCCCAGCTGATCAATTACTTCCAGTCCTATGTCAGCCAGTTGTTCCTGGTGGTGTTCGTCTCGCGCATGATCGGCTTGCACACCGGCAGCAACGAAAACTAAAACAAATCAAGCACAAGTTAAATGCACTCTGTCCTATCAAATATTGACAACACAGCAAGGGCACTGATGATTGCAGTTGGAGTCAAACTCCGCTTTTTTTAAGATCGTGATAAAATTAATGGCGCCAAGATTGTTAGCCAAGGTCAAATTCAGGCATGACGCAGGCAAGACGAGGTATTAAAACAGCAAAAATCGTTGTTTTTTACAGCTTATTCTTGGTACTACTACCATTACTCGCGGAAGTTTTATTTCGCCTGGTCAGTTACGCCAAGTCCTGCCGTTCAGCCTGTAACAGAACCTTCCTAACAAAAACATTCAGCCTTAATCCAACAGCTTTCAGCAAACCAGAATTCACGCAATACGACCGGAGCATCGGATTCGATCTTGTAGCGGGCTCGTCTGTCAAGGGTATAAGCAATGGACCAAATCAACAAAACTGGGGATTCTCAATTAACGATGACAAGCTACGAACATCGACCAGGAATAATTCATCTACAAAGATCCTGACAGTCGGTGATAGCTTTACCTTTGGCGATCAAGTTAATAATGACCAGACCTGGCAATCATGCCTCAACAAGAACCAAAACAAGCTCGAGCTGCTAAACGGTGGTGTTGGTGGCTATGGAAGCCTCCAAGCCCTGAAGCGAGCTGGAAGACTACTCAAAGAAAATCGCTACGACGGCTTAATTCTTTCCATTGTTAGTTATGACGATATCATTAGAGACCGGATGGACTACATGATGGGATTCCCTAGCCCATCCCTGGTTAAAGATCAAAAAGGGGATTTAGCTTTTGCTCCAGCACCAAGTCCAAACCTGGCAGGCTCAAAATTCTCCCCAGCAGAGAATAAATCGCCAAATCGTCTAGAGAGTTTCATCTACAAGTACTCGCTTTTAGCTAACAAGCTAAACCCAAGCTTTGTCCAAATCCAAGCCCGTCAATTAACCCGTTACGCACAAGACAACGCCTCAAATCATGAGGTGATTGAGGAAATCATCAGCGAAATCAATGAGCTTTCAACTATATACGAAATCCCGGCGATGGTTCTTATCCAATATGGCGACAATCAACACAGTTTTTACTTGGATGGAAGAAAGCAATTAATAGACCGGTTGAACAAGCACAACATCGGCTACATCGACACCTGGGAAGCGGTCAATCAACCCAAACAAAGAACGCTTGTTTGGCAAAATCACCACACCCCATACGGCAATGAGATTGTTTGCAGGCAAATCATGAATTCGCCAGAGTTCAGAAAACTTGCTGACAAAGCCGAAATGTGAGCATCAGCAACCTCCAATGGAACGAGCACACCCTGGCGTTTTTGCCCGAGAAGGCTGTTTGGGTGAAGCAGCAGCGGCTGCTGCTCATCGCCGATGTGCACCTGGGTAAAGCGGATCATTTGCAAGCCCATGGCATTGCCATCCCCAGCGACGACGAACGGGCGAATTTGGAGCGCATCGCCCAGCTATGTCAGCGCTGGCAACCGGCTGAGTTGATCGTCTTGGGCGATCTGGTTCACCACCCCAAAGCGGTATCCAGCGAGCTCGAAGCGCGGGTGGTAGCCCTGCTGGAGTCGCTGAATTGCCCCATCACCTGGGTTGAGGGCAACCATGACCGCCGCCGTCGCCTGGGCCAGCTGCAGGGGCAACAATCCCAGTCAAGGCATGGGTTATGGCTGAGTCACGAGCCCGAACAGCCGCCAGAGGGGCAGCTCAACATCTGCGGCCACTTGCACCCTGTGTCCATTTTGAGACAAGCGAGTGATCAAATGCGCTTACCCTGCTTTTCGTTAGTCAGATCAATTCCACGGCTGGTCTTACCAGCGTTTGGTTGTTTGACTGGCGGGTTCCCTGCTGACAGGTCATCAGAGCAATGGGTCGTCGCGGACGAAACAGTGCTGCCACTGCCGAACGGCAGCCCGCAACGTCGGGGGTGGCGTCGGCGCGCCTCAAGCAAGGCGAACAAGGCTCGATAGCGGCCCCCACGGCGCCGCGCGCCTGGCGATGGCTGCTCTGGAGTGCTCTGGGTGTGCCCTTGGCTGGCCTCACCTTTTTGATCGCGATAGCCCCTACCAACCCCAAGCGGGAAACGGTGACCCCAGAGAGCGACAGCAAGCTGCTAGCGCCGATGGTGAGCGACAGCTTCCGCTATCTGCCCGACAAAGACGTTTACGCCCTCGATTTCGATCCCCGCAAGGTTCAGTTCGATCTGTTTGAAGGCTGGGACCGCGAACAAGACGCCTATGCCGATGGCGGCAGCTTGGCGTTCGTGAGCGGGCCGATGTATGAGCGCCACTACAGCGATGACGGCCGCGAAGAAACCGTTCCATTGGGCGACATCAAGCTGGGCAACCGGGTCTGGCGGGCCCGCAACCGCTCAGCCTCCTTGCAGCGTGCCTTCATCGGCATCAACTACCGGGGCAAGGTGGATTTCGGCTACGGCGAATTAACCCCAGAACGGGCCCGCCGCTACGAAACCTTCATCGGCGGTTTGCACGAGCTCTACAACGATCTCGCCACCGCTCCCAGCGGCTACAAGGGCGCCTACAGCGTCAGCATGGGCCAGCGCATCCGCTATTACCTGCCGCGCATTCGCATGGTGATGGGCCTGCGCGATGACGGCCGGCTGGAGGTGTTCATGAGCCGAGACGGCCTCACCCTCGAGCAAACCAAAGCGATGGCCCGCAGCCGCGGCTTGGTGGCGGCCTACATGCCCGACCACGCCTCCAAGAGCCGTTTCATCATTCCTGGCGTGAAGGGCTTCACCGAAGAAGACGCCAACTGGATTAGCGGCGGTGCCACCAGCTTTGTGCATGTGCCCTACATGCTCAAACTCGAGCGCCGCCCCTACAACTTGCAGGGGAATTTGCTGGCCAACCTCAGCCCCCTGGATGCACAGGGCGGTTGCAGCAATCCCATCGCCTGCGGCATGGACTTCAGCGGCCAACTCGCTGATCGCGCCTTGGCCGGATTGAATCGCCTGATGGAGCAGGGCGTGGTGCCCCTGGCTCGCTTGATCTGGAGCCCCAGCAAAACTCCGAGCCCAACGCGGCCATCCAGTGGTGCACCCTTCCGCGAACCTCCGATCACCGCCGACCCCACCGAGCTGCAACAGGCCCCGATTGCCCCGGCGATCCCAACCGATCTCAATGATTTGGAAACACCGGTGATGCCAGCGCCGCTTCCGCCGGATCTGCCCTCCCCAGAAACCTTCAGCGAAGCCCCTGAGCTCCCTGAACTGGAGGCCTACGACCCCTATGGCTTCCCAATCATCGAGCCCGATCTCGACCTGAGCGCACCAGAGCTGCCCGTCTTGCCGCCTGCCCTGCCGCCGCAAGCGAACAACTGGGCCGAGCCCTCATCACTGCCGATCTTGCGCTAAGCGCCAGCTTCTGCCAAAGCACGCACCACATCGCCACGGGTGAGCACACCCACCAAGGCCTGCTGGCCATCCACCACAAACAGCCTCTGGGTGCGGAGGTCCTGCAGCAGCTTGGCTGCCGCTGGCAAGGCCAGATCGGGCTTGCAGATATGTGGGTGGCCAGCCATCAGCTCACCAACGCTGTTGCCCAGCACCTGATGCACTTCCTTGTCCCACTGCAGGGGGTTTTTCAGATAAATCACGCTGTCGAGCAGCATCACGTAAGGGCCTGCCTCAAAACCCGTTTCACGGGCCATCAGCTGCTGCTCACTGAGTTCACCAACGAGCTTGCTCCCGTCCACCACTGGCAAGCCACTGATGTGGTGCTCGCTCAGCAATTTGACGGCGTCTTGCAATGGAGTCTGCGGCGTCACGCTGATCACCGGCCGGGTCATCACCTCCGACACCAAGCGCTGCACCACCATGGGCTGATCCCGTCTGCCCCCATTCTGCTTCCGTGATGGGTTCTGTCCGCTTGCGTCAGTTAGCCGATGGCCTCACGGTGGCGCGCGCTGTCCTCGGCCTACCAATGCTGCTGGCCTTGATCGCTGGGCAAGCGGCACTGGCGTGGTGGCTGCTGGTGCTTGGCGGCCTCAGTGATGCAGCCGATGGCTGGCTGGCACGGCGCGCCGGTGGCGGCAGCAGCTGGGGTGCACGGCTCGATCCGCTCACCGACAAGATCCTGATCAGTGCTGCCCTGCTCTGGCTGGCCGCCGAGCAGATTCTGCCGCTGTGGGCCATCTGGTTGCTTTTGGCACGCGAATTGTTGATCACCGGCTGGCGCAGTGGTCTGGGCAGCGGAGGACCGGCATCAACCAGCGCCAAGGCCAAAACGGTGCTGCAATTTGCCGCCCTGCTGTTGATGCTCTGGCCAGCGGCCTGGCCATGGGCTGCGCTGCTGCAAAGCCTGGGTTGGTGGCTGTTCTGGCCCTCGCTGGTCCTCGCCTTGTGGTCAGCGATTGGCTATGCGCGTCAGGCCTGAAACAGGCTGTCGTCGCAGCTGAAATCCACCTCAGCGCCAACGCGCTGGCTGTGGTCTTTGCTGTAGCTATCGCGCAAACCAGCCTCGAGATCAAATTGCGGCGTCCAGGCCAACTCCTTCTTCAATCGCTCCACTGAGGTGAGGAAGTGGGTGAGCCGCAGTGGGAACGCTTTGCGGGCTTTGGGGTCGAGGCCGCTGGGATCAAAGCTGCGCAGCTCCACCTGCTCTGGATCCTTTCCGCAGGCGCGCGCTGCAGCGGCCACCAAACCGCGGAAGGTCACCCCATGGGTATCGGTGCAGTTGTAGATGCGATTCGCGGCAGCATCGACCTCGAGGCAACGGGCCATGGCGGTGGCCAGATCTTCCACATGGCCGAGCTGGGTGATCGTGGTGCCATCACCGGGAATCGGCACGGGACGTCCGTGCACGATGCGATCAAAAAACCAGTTCTCAACAGGGTTGTAGTTCCCAGGCCCGTAGATGTAGGTGGGGCGAAAGCTGGTGAAGGGGATGCCTTCAGTCTGCAGCCAGGATTCGGTTTCCGCTTTGCCGGCGTGGCGGCTGGCAGGGTCGGTGGGAGCCGACTCATCAAGCGGCAAGTGGGCGTTGTCGGCATAGACGCCGGCTGAGCTCACATACACAAGGCGATGACGCGGGGCGCCGGTGATGGCCACCACGCTTTGCGTATCTGCCAAGGTGCGGCCGGAGCTGTCGACGATCACATCAAACTGGCGCCCCTTGAGAGCCGCCAAACCTTCGGCATCACTGCGATCACCACGGATGTGTTCAACCCCCTCGGGCAGGGACTGCTTACCGCGGGTGAATAGGCACACCTGATGACCAGCCCGCAACAAATGACCCACCAGCGGCCGGCCAACAAAGCGGGTGCCACCCATCATCAGGATTTCCATCGTTCTCCCGCTTCGATGCCGCAGCATTCTGCGCTGACGGCGGTTGGTGAGGATGGCGGCAGTGATCGCCCTGCCCCATGCAGATCATTCCCGCCATCGACCTGCTGCAAGGCTCCTGCGTCAGGCTTCATCAAGGCGATTACGACCAGGTCACCCGCTTCAGCGAAGACCCAGTGGCACAAGCCCTGGAATGGCAGCGCCAAGGGGCCAGCCGATTGCATTTGGTGGACCTCGATGGGGCCCGCAGCGGGCAGCCCACCAATGATTCGGCTGTCCGCGCCATCACCGCAGCCCTCTCCATTCCTGTGCAGCTCGGCGGCGGGGTGCGCACTCTCGAGCGAGCCGAAGCCCTGCTCAGCTTCGGCTTGGACCGGGTGATTCTCGGCACCGTGGCCCTAGAGCAACCCGAACTGGTGGAGCAACTCGCGGCCCGTTATCCAGGCCGGATCGTGGTGGGGATCGATGCCCGCAACGGCAAGGTGGCCACCCGCGGCTGGATCACCGACACCGACACCGACGCCACCAGCCTGGCCAAACGCTTTGAAGGCATTGGCCTGGCAGCGATTGTCAGCACCGACATCGCCACCGATGGCACCTTGGGTGGCCCCAACCTCACGGCGCTGCGGGCCATGGTGGACGCCAGCTCAACACCAGTGATCGCCTCAGGCGGCATCGGCACGGTGAGCGATCTACTCAGCCTGCTGCCCGTGGGCGTCAGCGGCGTGATCGTGGGCCGAGCCCTCTATGACGGCACGGTGATCTTGAGTGAAGCGCTCCAAGCGGTGGGAGATGGCCGGCTACAAGACGCATCAAGCTCCCAAAGCACCCCTTGCTGACTCCATAAGATGGGGTCATGCAAGGTCGATCACCTGCTATAAGCGCCACCGCTGGGCTTGATGAGGCCTACCGGCTCTGCCGCCAACAGGGCCTACGCCTCAGCCGCCAACGCCGCTTGGTGTTGGAAATTCTGTGGCGCTCGGGGGAGCATCTCAGCGCCCGCGACATCTTTGATCGCCTCAATGCCGACGGCCGCCGGATTGGCCATACCTCCGTTTACCAGAACCTGGAATCGCTCCACAGCAATGGGGTGATCGAGTGCCTTGAAAAAGCACAAGGTCGTCTTTACGGCCACCGAGCTGATCCACACAGCCACCTCACCTGCCTGGACAGTGGCCGGATCAGCGACCTTGACATCGAACTTCCAGCTGATTTGGTTGAGGCGATTGAACAACGCACCGGCTACAGCATCGAGAGCTGCAGCCTCAACCTCCAAGGACGACCACTCCCATGACGGTCCAGCCCGGACGCCGCTTACTGCTGATCGGATCGGGTTGGGGCGCGGAATCGCTAAGTCGCCAGCTCGCTGAGCAGTCCAACCCCTGGCAGGTCACTGCCAGCAGCGGGCGGCAAGCCAACCCAACCGCAGGCACCGATCTGCTCTTGTGGCTGCTGCAAGAGGCCATTGAACCCAACGCCCTTGAGCATGAATTAGGCCTATGGAGGCAGCAATGCCCCCAGACGCCTCTGTTGCTCGTGCTGCCTGCGCAACACCGCTATCAGCGCCAATGGCTACTGGAACGCTCCGTGGAGGGGCTGCTGGATCAACCCGCCGCTGATGCGATTGCCGAAGCCCTTGAGGTGCTCGCAGCTGGTGGTCGCGTCATCGAGCTCCAACCGCAATCGGCAACCCAGCAGCAGCGCCGCGGCCAAGGCCTCGGCCATCGTCTCCTCAGCAGTGGCGTTGATCAAATCGAGCGCGAACTGGAGGAGATCAACGCCGTGCTTCAACTGGCGCCGATCCATCCTCTGCAGCGGTTTGTATTGGAAGGACGCCGGCGTGAACTGCGCATGGCCCGTGAGGTGCTGCATCTGCTTTGGGGGCAAGAGCCCATCTCCCAGGCCCAAGCCTCAGCCCCGGCTGAACCGCTTCAGATCGTGCTGGCCAACCGTAAGGGCCTCACGGTGCTTCACACCGTCGAAGAGCGCCTAGCCAACGCTGTGGCCAGCCTCGATGAAGCCCAGCCCAGCCCCTTGCTGGCCTTAGAAGCGCTGCTGCCGGAGCGTCGCCGCCAACTGTTTGAAGCCCTGCTGCTGGAGTTCCGTTTGCTGGTGGAGCGGCTGCAGCAGGACCCGAAATTGGCCAGCAGCCTCTGGAGCGGACAGCAACCTCTGCTGCGTGAACGCGCACTGCAGCAACTGGTGGGTGCCTACACCCAATTGCCCCGAGACGGTGCCTTGGTGCACCTCGGTAATGCCCTGGTCTCCAGCAGTGACCTGCAGCAAGAGGATCCAGAACTCGCCGACCTGCTGCCCAGCCTGCTGGCGTTGATTGAAGGTCGTCCGCTGTTAATCGATGGCGGTTTGCAGGCTCCCGATGAACCGGCAGCCCTCTTGCATCTGCAGCGTTTGGTGAGCAACTGGCTCATTCGCAATGGCGAGCTGATCAGCCGTGAACTGCTCAACAACTGCAGTGGCTGGCCTGAACTGCGCCGTGCCGTGCTGCTTCCAGATCTGTTGGCCACGCGCCAACTGGATCAACTGCGCAATCGCATCAACAGTGCCGAGCGCTGGCACACCCTGGTGGAACGCCCCTTGGCGATCTACGAGAGCCGCCGGCTGTTGTTTGACATCCAAGCCGGTCGTGTGGAGCCCACCATGGTCTGCGACCTGCGTGATGCCGAACTTCGCCAACTCAGCTGGTGGCAGCAAGCCTTCACCCTGCTGCTGGAAGCCCGTGATGCCCTTGCCCCGCAAGTGGAGCTGCTGATCAACCGTGTTGGCGGCTTGATGGTGCTGCTGCTCACCCGCGTGGTGGGTCGCGCCATCGGCCTGGTGGGACGCGGCGTGATGCAAGGTTTGGGGCAAGGCCTGCAGAATGCCCCTTCCTCTGGCGAACAACGCTCTTGATCACCCTGCGCAATTGGCTGGCGGCCCTGTTGGCTGCCGTGGTGTTCTTGCTGCCGTTGAGCCCTGTTCAAGCGGCGCGCGGCACCGACAGCTACGACGGCAACATCTTTGCCCTCTATGCCGGTGATGGCGCCCTGGTGCCCCCCAGGCTGAGCCTGGCGGAAGCCCTCACTGGAGAGAAGCCGATCCTGCTGGCCTTCTATCTCGATGACAGTGCCGCCAGCAAAGACTTCGCCCCCCTGCTCTCCGATCTCGACGGCCGCTGGGGACGGGTCACTGAGGTGATTGCTTTGACCAGTGATCCCTACAGCGTGAATCCCAAGGCAGCGCCAAGCGATCCCTCCCATTACTGGCGCGGCACCGTTCCGCAGCTGCTGGTGCTGAGCACAGGCGGCAAGGTGCTCTACGACGTTGATGGCCGCATGGATGTGGGCAGCATCGAACAAGCCCTGTCCGATGCCACGGGGATTGCTTTGCCTGACGATCAAGCCGAGCGCTCCAGCAACAGCTTCAACGAGATCAACAGCGGCTACGGCAGCTGATGGCACATCACCAAATCTCCAACTGCTCGCGCGCTTTGTCGTAGAGGTCTTGGGCGTGGCCGAGATCCACGTTGTGGGCCTTGGCCATGCTCAGCAACTGCTCGAGATTCGCACTCTCCAGTTTCTGCTTGAGCTCAGGGCTGGTCTTGATCTGATCAAGCAGCGAGCCCACCGGAGCACTGGGGGATTGCTTAGGCGCCTCAACCTCGTGACCAACACCCCAGAGCTCCATGCCGTGCTTGGCATGGGCGTAGAGGGCATCGGCTTCGCCCATGTGCAAATCGTGCTCGCGAGCAATCGCAAGCAGTTCGCTGAGATTGGCCGACTGCAAACGCTGCTTCAGCGAGTCGCTACCTGACGCTTGTTCAACGAAGGCGGTGACGCTTGGATGGGCCATGGCGAAGCTGCACGCATTCACAAGCTAGGAACGTTGGCCCGGAGCGGGTACCCTCCGGCCAGCAATGCAATGCCACCACCGGATGAACTCACCGCTCTGCTCGCTGTTCTCCGTGCTGTTAGTGGCGCTACTGATCTTTGGGCTGACGCTGCTGTGGCTGGAGTTGCGTCACCGCTTACGGCCCCGTTCACCGCTGCAGATCAAACCTCAGAACTGGAGTGTGCAGCAGCGCAATGGGCGGCTGTTTGTTGAAGGGAGTGTGGAGATCAGCAACTCCCATCAGCGCATGGAGGTGTTTGTACCCGAGCTCACCGTGGTGCCCACCCTGCTCGGCCGTGGTCATCTCGCCGATGTCGCCATCACCAGCCGCATCACGCCCCAACACCCCGACGAGGAAACCCGCGACGACGGCTATTGGTTCGCCTACATCGTCAAAGGCCACAAGCGCACGCAAGCAACGATCAGCTTTGAATTGCAGGGTCTTGATCTCGAGCAACGGCTCGACACCCTCTGGGTCGATGTGCACTGGTGGAACTACGGACCCTTTGGTCGCCTGCTGCGGCGTGATGGCTTCCTGGTTCCGCTGCGCCACCCCGAACGGCTCACGGCCAGCGATGCGGTTTGGAATCCCGGCGATGGCTGCCAGGTGCTGCCGGTTCGCACCCACCTCTTAGGACGCCTTGACGACATCGAAACCGTGCTGCGCCGTTACAGCGCTGCGGTGATGCAAAGCGGTGACATCCTCACCGTGGCCGAGAGCCCCTTGGCGGTGATGCAGGGCCGCTACCAACACCCCTCCCAACTGCACGTCTCTGGCCTGGCGCGCCAGCTCTGCCGCGTCTTCCACCCCACCAGCAGCCTGGCCACAGCTTGCGGACTACAAACCCTGATCGATCAAGTGGGCCCAGCTCGGGTTCTGATGGCCTGGCTGATTGGCACCGCCTTGAAGTTGGTGGGCAGCAAGGGCTGGTTCTACCGACTGGCCGGCGAGCAGGCGCGGCTGATCGACGACGTCACCGGCTCAACACCCCCCTACGACCAAACCATCGTGCTCGGTCCCGAGCGCAGCCAAGAGCTGGTTGAGCAGCTGGCGGCCTCCCTTGGCCATGGCGTCGCCGTGGTGGACGTGAACGATCTCGGCCGGGTGAAAGTGCTGGCCGCGAGCCAAGGTTGTGACGAGGCCCTGCTGGAGCGGGCACTGCGGCCCAATCCGGCCGGCAATGCCAACCAACGCACACCGTTGGTGGTGGTGCGTCCGCAGCAGGCAGAACGTCGATAGCATCCAGAAAGGACGGGTTGCGCGATGGCCATCGGCCCTCAGTGCGAACTGCTGAAGCTGCAACCGCTGGGGCTCCAACACCTGGCGTTGCTTCAAGGCGCCCATTGGCACCCCCTACGCCCTCGGCTGCAGCAACTGCTGCTTCAGCAGTGGCCCCAACGGCTGAACAAGCTGATCAACAGATCCGCCAGCTCACCGCCAGTGGCCCTGGTGGCCTTGCATCCCACAGGTGGCCTCGCTGGCTTGTTGGTGGCCGAGCCCTGCAACCGCCGCGGCACCTGCTGGCGGATCGATGAGCTGCTGCTGGAAGACGGGGTGCAAAGCCGCACCGACACCACGATCCTGCTCATTCGTGAGGTGATTCAACGGGTGCCTGGCGCCCTCAGCTGGATTGCCCGCGCCGGCAGCCATGACACCCCCGTGCTGGCGGCCCTGCGCGAACAGGGCTTCCAAACCCTGCAACAGCAGCAGGTGTGGCGCCTGAGCAACGCGGAACAGCTGGAGAGGTGCCCGCAGCTACCAGGACAGCTCAAGCTCGAGGCGCTCAACAGCACCAACAGCGCTTTGTTGCTGCAACTGGAGCTCTCCGCCACCCCCAGCCTGCTGCGTCAAATGCAGGATCTGCGCCGAGAAGACCTGCTCGATGATGCGCGCAGCGGCAGCTTGTTGTTGGTCGATAGCCAGCGCCACCAAGCCGTTGCAGCAGCCCGGCTGCTCAAGCGCAGCAACAGCAATGGTGTGGAGGTGGAGCTGAGTTTGCACCCCGCTTGGAGCCAGCTGATGGGGCCGCCGCTGGCTGAGTTGCTGCGCCAAAGCTGCCAGCCCCACTGGCCCATCAGCCTGCGCTGCGAAGTGCGCAACCAGGCCGGCATGACTTGGCTCGAGAGCCAAGGCGCCAAGGCGCTGCAAGAGGAGTTGGTGATGGCCCGCAGCCTGTGGCGCCGCCAGGAAAGCCCCGCGGTTGGGGAGTTGGCCAGCCGCACCCTGGAGCGTTTGGTGGGGCAGTTGCAGCCTGGGCGCCCAGTGCCCGGCGCGATGCCTTGGCGCTGAAGCAGCCGCCGCAAGCCCGCTCGGTTTTGGCGCTCGATGTGGGCCGGCGCCGCATTGGCCTGGCTGGTTGTGATCCGCTCGGACTAAGCGTGACCCCGCTGCCAGCCCTGCAGCGAGGCCGCTTCCATCAAGATCTGGAGCAGCTCAAACCCCTGGTGGAGCAACGCCGCTGCGTAGCGCTGGTGGTGGGCTTGCCCTTGGATCCAGACGGGGCCTTCACACCCCAGGCCGAGCATTGCCGGCGCTATGGCGAACGGCTCGCCCAAAGCTTGCGCCTGCCTGTGGCCTGGGTGAATGAGCACTCCAGCACCTGGGCGGCCGCCGAACAGCACGGTCTGCATGGGGATCGCAGCGGGCGGCTCGACAGTGCCGCTGCGGCCTTGTTGCTCCAGCAGTGGCTGCAGGACGGACCGGAACCTGTCCCCGCCACGGGCCCCAACCACTGACAGCCCGTATGCGGTAGGGGAAGCTGTAGGCGGATCCCAAGCGGTGATGAGCGAGCAAACCCCGATCAGTGGCAGTGGTGATGTGCCCACGGTCCATGTCAAAGACGGGCAAGGCCAAGAACTGCTCTGCTTTCTCGAGCAACTCATCCCCCTCGATGGCAACGATTACGCCTTGCTCACCCCGGTGGACACCCCCGTCTGCCTGTTTCGTCTCTCCGATGAAGACGAACCAGAGCTGATCGAGCCCGCCAGTGCGAGTGAACCGGTGCTCTCCACCGCCGAGGTGGTGCTGCAGGAGCATGAGCTGAGCCTGGTGCGCTCGGCCGTCACCTTGACCGTGGCCGGTGAGCTGGATGAACCCGACCCCGAAGAACTCGACATCGACGCCGACGATGACGACGACGATGACGACGCCGAAACGTATGAGCTGCTGGTGAGCTTTCTGGTTGCTGAACAGGAGTACGGCCTCTACATCCCCTTAGACCCCTTCTTTGTGGTGGCGCGCATGGAGAACGGCCATGCCCAGCTGGTGCAGGGCGATGAATTTGAGCGAATCCAACCCCGCATCGAGGCCGAACTGGAGGAGCGGGAGTCCCAGGATTGAACCTCAAGCGGCTGCTGGAACCAACCTGGGCGCCCCAGGGCACCCTTTGCGATCTGCCGCTCGAGGTGTTCAGCGATCGCGGCATCGAATCCTTGGTCCTCGATGTGGATTGCACCCTGCTTCCCCGCCACAGCCAGGTGCTGCCGGAGCGGGTGGTGCGTTGGGTCCACGACGCCCGCCAACAGTTCCGTTTGCATCTGTTCAGCAACAACCCCAGCCGCCGGCGTATCGAGGCCGTGGCCAACAGCTTTGAGCTGCCTTATACCGCTGGTGCCGGCAAGCCGCGGCGCGGCCCCCTAAGGCAGGTGTTGGAGCAGTTGCAATTGCCGGCGCAGCAGGTGGCCCTGATCGGCGATCGGGTGTTCACCGACGTGCTGGCTGGCAACCGCTTGGGGCTGTTCACCGTGCTGGTGCATCCCATTGGTGTAAGCGGTCAAGCCTCACGCAACGACCGACTGCAGCGCGGCGAGCGCACCCTCGCCCGCTGGTGCGGAGCGCGCGTGGATAACGGTCTGCCCCAGTGACGCAGCGCACCCTGGTGGTCAAGGTGGGCACCAGCCTGCTGAGGGCTGGTGATGAATTTCTGCAGGCGCTAGCCGCCAACCTCAGCGCCGAGAGGCAGCGCGGCACGCGCCTGGTGTTGGTCACCAGTGGAGCTGTGGGTTTGGGCTGCAAGGAGCTGGGCTTGGCGCAGCGGCCGCAACTGGTTGAGGAGCTGCAGGCGGCAGCAGCCATTGGCCAAGGCCAGCTGATGGCCCGCTACGACGCTGTGTTTCGGCCCCATGGCCAAACCGTGGCGCAGGTGCTGCTCACCCGTGGGGATCTGGCCTCACGGCGGCGGTTCATCAAGGCCAGCCGCACCCTGCTGCAGCTGCTGAGCTGGGATGTGCTGCCGATCATCAACGAGAACGACACCCTCGCCACCGAAGAGCTTCGCTTTGGCGACAACGACACCCTCTCGGCTCTGGTTGCCGTCGCCATTGGCGCCGATGAGTTGCTGTTGCTCACCGATGTCGATCGGCTGTATTCCGCTGATCCGAAAGCCAACGCCAACGCCCGCCCGATTCGCGAGGTACGCGACCTCGATGAACTCAATGCCCTCGACTCCGCCGCCGGTGATGGTGGCCGCTGGGGAACCGGTGGGATGACCACCAAGTTGGCGGCGGCCCGCATCGCCACCGCCAGCGGCATCCAGGTTCGCCTCGGCAATGGACGCAACCCAGCTGTGGTGCGTGAGTTGCTCGGTGGTGGTGACCATGGCACCCGCTTTTTGCCCAGCTCCGAACCGATTCCTGATCGCAAAGGCTGGCTGGCCCATGCCCTGGTGCCTGAAGCGGACGTGCTGATTGATGCCGGCGCTGAAAAGGCCCTCATCGAGCAGGGGGGATCGCTTTTGGCCGTTGGGGTGAGCGGCATCGAGGGTTCCTTCGAGGCCCAACAACCCGTGCGCATCCGCAGCAGCAGCGGCCAGGAATTGGCCCGTGGCTTAAGCCGCTGCAGCAGCGATCGGTTGCAGGGCGTGGTGGTTCACCGCGATCAGTTGGTGATCACAGCCCACTTGAATCGGCCTACGATCCCGCCGCCCCCCTAACCGCATCGGCATGCCCCGCTTCAGCGCCCTACTGGAGAGCCTCAGCGGTGCTGACGGAGCGGAGATCCATCTCGCTGCTGACCCAGAACTCGAGGGTGCAGCGGCTCTTGATCAAGCCGGCAAGGGCCAGCTCAGTTTTCTCGAAAAAGACAACGCCCTCAGCAAAGCGTTGAGCAGCACTGGGGCCTCAGCGCTGCTGCTGCCCTGCAACGCCGAAGTGCAGCAGCAAGCCACCAACCTTGGGATTGCCTGGGTGGCCCTGAAAGACCCGCGACTGGGATTTGCTGAGGCCCTCGAGCAGCTGTATCCAGAAGCCAAACCAGCACCCGGCATCCATCCCACCGCTGTGGTGGATCCCAGCGCTGCGATCGGCGCTGGTGTGCACATTGGCCCGCGGGTGGTAGTTGGAGCTGATGTGGTGATCGGAGCTGGCAGCAGCCTGCATCCCGGTGCTGTGCTCTACGCCGATGTGCAACTGGGAGCCGGTTGCACCATCCACGCCAATGCCGTGCTGCATCCAGGCAGCCGCTTGGGCCAAGGCTGTGTGGTGAATTCCAATGCCGTGGTGGGATCGGAGGGCTTTGGCTTTGTGCCCACCGCCAGCGGCTGGCGCAAGATGCCTCAAACTGGCCAAGTGGTGCTGGAAGATCTGGTGGAGGTGGGCTGCGGCAGCACCATCGACCGCCCTTCGGTGGGGGAAACCCGCATCGGCGCCGGCACCAAAATCGACAACCTGGTGCAGGTAGGCCACGGCGTGGTCACCGGCAAAGGCTGCGCCTTGGCCTCGCAGGTGGGGATTGCCGGTGGCGCCCGCCTGGGCAATGGCGTGATCCTGGCCGGCCAAGTTGGCGTTGCCAACCGGGCGGTCGTGGGCGATCGCGCCATCGCCTCCAGCAAGTCGGGAATCCATGGGGAGATCGCTGCCGGTGAGGTGGTCAGCGGCTACCCCGCCATTCCCAACCGCCTCTGGCTGCGCTGCTCAGCGGCCTTCAACAAGCTGCCGGAGATGGCGCGCACCGTGCGGCGCCTGAGCGAAGAGAAAGCCGGACAGTAGGTTCAGCGCCTGGACGTTCAGGCGTTGATGAGCAGCTATCACATCACTCTGCTGGCCGGTGACGGCATCGGCCCGGAGATCACGGCCGTCGCCCGTCGGCTGCTGGAGGTGGTCGCCCAACAGCACAACTTCAGCCTCAGCTTTGACCCACAACCGGTGGGAGGTGCGGCCATTGATGCCACCGGTGAACCGCTTCCGGCCAGCACCCTGTCGGCCTGCCGCGGGGCCGATGCCGTGCTGCTAGCCGCCATCGGCGGCCCCCAATACGACAACCTGCCCCGCGCCAAGCGGCCGGAATCGGGCCTCTTGGCCCTGCGCTCGGGCATGGAGCTGTTCGCCAATTTGCGCCCCGTCAAGATCGTGCCAGCCCTGATCGGCGCCAGCACCCTGCGCGAGGAGGTGATCAGCGGGGTCGACCTAATGGTGGTGCGCGAACTCACCGGCGGCATCTATTTCGGCCAGCCCAAGGGCCGCGTCACCAGCGAGAGCGGCGAGGAGCGCGGCTTCAACACCATGACCTACAGCAGCAGCGAAATCGATCGCATCGCGCGGGTTGGGTTTGACCTGGCTGTCCAGCGCAGCGGCCGGCTGTGCTCGGTGGATAAGGCCAATGTGCTCGATGTCAGCCAGCTCTGGCGTGAGCGGGTGGATGCGATGGCGAGTGATTACAGCGGCGTGGAGGTGAGCCACATGTATGTGGACAACGCCGCCATGCAATTGGTGCGAGCCCCGCGGCAGTTCGATGTGTTGCTCACGGGCAACTTGTTTGGCGACATCCTCAGCGACGAAGCCGCCATGCTCACCGGCTCCATTGGCATGTTGCCGTCGGCCTCGCTAGGTAGCGAAGGGCCAGGACTCTTTGAGCCTGTGCATGGCTCCGCCCCCGACATCGCTGGCCAGGACAAGGCCAATCCCCTAGCGATGGTGTTGTCAGCGGCGATGATGCTGCGCATTGGCCTCAAGCAAGAAGCCGCTGCCGCCAGCCTCGAAAAAGCCGTTGACGCCGTGCTGGCCCAAGGGCTGCGCACCGGCGATTTGATGGCCGAAGGCTGCACCGCCGTGGGCTGTCAGGCCATGGGCGACGCCTTGCTGAAAGCTCTGGGCTGAACCAACGGGGAGGCTTCATGGCAAACTCCCCCGAGCACGTGCCGTAGTTGATGTCCAGCCTCCACCCGATCGTTGCCGTCACCGGTTCCTCCGGAGCTGGCACCAGCACCGTGAAGCGGGCGTTTGAGCACATCTTTGCTCGTGAGGGCATCACCCCTGCTGTGGTGGAGGGCGACAGCTACCACCGCTATGAGCGGATGCCGATGAAGGAGGCCATGGCCAATGCCCTGGCTGCTGGCGAGAACTTCTCCCACTTCGGCCCCGAAGCCAACCTGTTCGACAAGCTCGAAGAGCTGTTCCGCACCTACGGCAAAACCGGCGGCGGCGAAAAGCGCTACTACCTGCACAGCCCTGAAGAGGCCACTGAGCACAACGCCCGCCTCGGCACCAACCTGGATCCCGGCCAATTCACCCCCTGGGAGCCCATCCCCACCGGCACCGACCTGCTCTTCTATGAAGGCCTCCACGGCGGTGTGGTCGGTGACAGCTACGACGTGGCGTCCCTGGCAGACCTGTTGGTGGGCGTGGTGCCCATCACCAACCTCGAGTGGATCCAAAAGATCCACCGCGACAACGCCGAGCGCGGGTATTCCGCCGAAGCGATTGTGGACACAATCCTGCGCCGCATGCCGGATTACATCAACCACATCTGCCCGCAGTTCAGCCGCACCGACATCAACTTCCAGCGGGTGCCCACGGTGGACACCTCCAACCCCTTCATCTGCCGGAACATCCCGACTCCCGATGAGAGCTTCGTGATCATCCACTTCCGTAAGGGAGCCCGTGAGAAGTGGGGGATTGATTTCAGCTACCTGCTCAACATGATTCACGACTCCTTCATGTCGAGCCCCACCAGCATCGTGGTGAACGGCGGCAAGATGGGCTTCGCCATGGAGCTGATCTTGACCCCGATCATTCACCGCATGATCGAGGAAAAGCGCGCCCAGGCCTGAACATTTGCTGCGTTGCAGCTAATTTGAGGGCGTGACGATGCCCTCATTCGCGATACGCGGCGCCCAGGCGTCGATCGATCCGGGGCCAGCGCGTTGGTCGCCGGATCAACTCTCGCGAATGTTGAGCGTTGGCCGGCAGCTTTACCTGGCTCATCTGGAGCGCTACGGCGCCCGCGTTGAGCCCCTCGGGGTTGTGATTGAAACCCGAACGTTTGGGGGCCGCGTGATTTTTGAACCGCCCGTTTTGCTCCCTGACGAGCAATTTTTAGAGCTTGATCTGTTGCGTCGCCGCACCCATGGCCGGCTGCGCCAACGGCGATGACGCTGCTCGCCCTGCTCTTAGGGCTCTGCATCGGCAGCTTTCTCAATGTGGTGGTGTGGCGCCTGCCGCGCGGTGAATCCGTGGTGTGGCCTGGCAGCCACTGCCCGCGCTGCGGCACAGACCTGCCTTGGACCAACAACATCCCTGTGATCAGCTGGGTTCTACTGCGCGGAAAGTGCCAGTTCTGCCATGGGCCAATCAGCATTCAATACCCCTTAATTGAGCTGCTCAGCGGTGGGCTTTGGGTGCTGCTCGCCCAGCCAGGAGTTGGACGCTTGGGCCCCTTAGACCCCCTAGCGAACCTGTTGGCAGGGGGACTGCTGCTGAGTGTGTTGCTGCCTCTCGCCCTGATTGATCTGCGCACCATGCGCCTGCCTGAACCGCTCTGCCGTTGGGGGGTGATCTGTGGCCTGGTGCTCTCGGCATTGGCCAGCTGGTGGCTGGGCTTGGGTACAGAACTATTGCTGTGGCATGCCGTGGCGGCCGCCACCGGACTGCTGATTTTTGAAGCGATCAGCGGCCTGGGAGAACAACTGCTCGGGGCCCCGGCGCTGGGTTTGGGTGACGCCAAGCTGGCCGCTCTTTTGGGGGCATGGCTCGGCTTGCAAGGACTGGCCGTGGCCTGCGCCGTGGCCGTGGTCTTAGGAGCCGCCTTTGGTTTGGCAGGCCGGCTCAGCGGATGGTTAGGTCCCAAGCAACCGTTTCCGTTTGGGCCCTTTTTGGCCATTGGCGGGCTGCTGAGCTGGTTGGCCTGTGACGCCCTTTGGGCCCTGTTGATCAACCCGGGCCCCATGGGCTTTTAATGGTCCCCACCAGAGGATTGTCGTTTGTCGCTGCTCGACTGGTTTGCTGATCGCCGTAAGACAGCTCCGGCGCTGCGCCCAACGCCGGAGACCGATGAGGGTGATGGCCTGTGGAGCAAATGCCCGGAATGCGGCGAGGTGGTCTACCGCAAAGACCTCATTGCCAACGCCAGTGTTTGCGCATCTTGCGGCTATCACCACCGGATTCACAGCGAAGAGCGCCTGCGGATCTTGCTGGATCCCGGCAGCTTCATTCCCATCGATGGTGAGCTGAGCCCCACCGATCCACTCGCCTTTAAAGACCGCCGCGCCTATGCCGACCGGCTGCGCGATAGCCAAAGCCAAACAGGCATGCGCGATGCCGTGGTCTGCGGCACTGGAACCATCGAAGGGCAAGGCATTGCATTGGCGGTGATGGATTTCCGCTTCATGGGCGGAAGCATGGGCTCGGTGGTGGGTGAAAAGATCACCCGCTTGATCGAAACGGCCACCGGGCAACAACTGCCTGTGCTGGTGGTCTGCGCCAGCGGCGGTGCCCGCATGCAGGAGGGCATGTTGAGCCTGATGCAGATGGCCAAGATCTCCGGCGCGCTCGAGCGGCACCGGGCCAGAAAACTGCTCTACATCCCCCTGCTCACCCACCCCACCACCGGTGGTGTCACCGCCAGCTTCGCGATGCTGGGCGATCTGATCTTGGCCGAGCCCAAAGCCTTGATTGGCTTTGCTGGCCGCCGGGTGATTGAGCAAACCCTGCGCGAAAAACTGCCCGACAACTTCCAAACCGCGGAATACCTCCAAGACCACGGGTTTGTTGACGCCATCATTCCGCGCACCCAGCTGCGCAGCCGCCTGGCGAGCTTGCTGCAAATGCACCACAAACCAGCGACAGTTTCGGCATGAGCACCCGGCTGCTGTCGTGGCTGTTGCTCTTGATCCTGCTGCTGGCACCAGGGCCAGCAGCCTGGGCTGGACCGGTGGAGTGGATTGAGGTGCCAGCGACCGAGGAAGGACAGCAGTGGTGGGATAAAGGCAGCCTCAGGCTCAACCGCCGTGGTGAGCTCACCGTGCTCAGCCGGTTCACGCCAGCGGCCAGCGATGACAAACCCAATCCATCGGGCCAGTTGTATGTGATGGCGATTGAGTGCGGCAGCCAGCGCTTCCGCGATCTTCAAGTCAATGGCCTGCCCAAGCTGCAGGCCGAATGGGAGATTGCCTCTGAAGACGCCTTGATCTCCAGCGTGATGGAGCAGGTTTGCAGCGAAGCTCAGCAGCAGGGGTTGGCCTAATGAGCGCCCCTCGCCCGCTTGGAGTCGCCATCGCTGGGCTGGGCTTTGGCGAGAAGGTGCACATCCCCGCGCTGCGCGCCTGCCCCCAAGCCGTGCCCGTGGCGTTGTGGCATCCACGCCAAGAGCGGGTCGAGCAGGCCAGTCGCGCCGCGGAGCTTCCTGGCAGCAGCGACTTTGAGCAGGTGCTCGGCGACCCAGCGGTGGAAGCGGTGGTGATTGCCACCCCACCAGCCGCCCGGTTTGCACTGGCCCAACAAGCGCTTCTTGCTGGCAAGCATCTGCTGCTGGAAAAACCGGTAGCCCTCAATGCCACAGAAGCCCAGCAGCTTGAGCAGTTGGCCCTCGAACGGGGTCTGATTTGCGCAGTGAATTTCGAATACCGGGCGGTACCAGCGTTTCAACAGCTGGCCGCCCTGCTTCAACAGGGCTGGATCGGCGATCCCTGGTTGCTTCGTTTTGATTGGCTGATGGGCAGCCGGGCCAACCCCCAACGCCCTTGGAATTGGTATTCCCAGCAGGCCCTGGGCGGTGGGGTGTTGGGTGCCTTGGGCAGCCATGCCTTCGACATGATGCAGTGGCTGGTGGGCCCCATCCGCCAAGTGCAAGCCCAGCTGTCGGTAGCGATCAGCGAAAGACCCAAAGCTGATGGCTCCGGGATGGGGCAGGTGGATGCAGCCGATACGGCATTTACCCAACTGCAACTCGAACCCCAGTGGCCAGGGGCGCGCCAACAGCTTTCAGCCCAAATCGCCTTGGCCTCCACCGCCCGCCAGGGACGCGGCTGCTGGATGGAGCTCTACGGCTCAGAGGGAACGCTGGTGCTGGGGTCCAGCAATCAGAGCGACTACGTCCATGGCTTTGCCTTGCAGGGATCCAAGGGTGGTGAGGGGTTGGCACCCCTGCCTCAGGATCCAAGCTTGAGCTTTGCTCGCAGCTGGGAGGACGGCCGCATCGCCCCGGTGAGCCGCCTGATCGGCTGGTGGGCTGAGGCCGTTCGCCAGCAGCGCCCCATGGTGCCCGGGCTCCTGGAGGGGCTCGCCAGCCAGCAGGTGATGGATGCCTGCGTGAGCAGCCATCAAACGGGACAAACCATGAGGCTCGGGCTCTAGAGAAAGCCAGGCGATAGCGTCGCTTGCAGTAAGGCCCCCCCATGGCGGACGACTTCACCAGCGCAGACGGACTCGGCGTACTGATCTGCGGCCATGGCAGCCGGAATCGCTTGGCGGTCGATGAATTTGCCAAGCTCGCTGATGGCCTGCGCCGCAAGCTCCCCCAACTGCCGGTGGAGCATGGCTACTTGGAATTTGCCAGGCCCATCCTTCGCGATGGCCTCGAGAAGCTGAGGCAGCAAGGAGTTCAGCGGGTGCTGGCCGTGCCAGGGATGCTGTTTGCCGCTGGCCACGCCAAGAACGACATCCCATCGGTGCTGAACACCTACAGCGCCGAAACCGGCCTGCAGGTCGACTACGGCCGCGAACTGGGAGTTGACCTCAAGATGATCCAAGCGGCGGGGGCACGCATCCGCGAGGCCATCGATCAGGCCAGCGGCGATGTGCCCTTGAGCGACACCCTGCTGGTGGTGGTGGGCCGCGGCTCCTCTGACCCCGATGCCAACTCCAATGTCGCCAAGGTGACCCGGATGCTGGTGGAGGGTTTTGGCTTTGGCTGGGGTGAAACGGTGTACTCCGGTGTCACCTTCCCCTTGGTGGAGCCAGGCCTACGCCATGTGGTGAAGCTGGGCTTCAAGCGCGTGATCGTGTTCCCCTATTTCTTGTTTTCAGGGGTGCTGGTCAGCCGCATCCGGCAGCACAGCGAACGCGTTGCCGCAGACCATCCCGAGGTGGAATTCCTGCAAGCCAGCTACCTCGGTGATCACCCATTGGTGATCGACACTTTTATCGAGCGGGTGGCGGAGGTGGTTCGCGGTGACACCGCCATGAACTGCTCACTCTGCAAATACCGTCAGCAGGTGCTGGGTTTTGAAACCGAAGTTGGCGCTCCCCAGCACAGCCATCACCACCACGTGGAGGGCCTCAATGAGCCTTGCCAACTCTGCGAAAACGAATGCACCGGTGCTTGCCAGCCCGATGGCGTGCCGCTTCCCCATGGCGGCGATGACCACAGCCACGACCATGGCCATCACCACCCGATCTATCCCCACGCCGATCACCCCCTGGGGCCTCGCACGATGCAGAGCAAATCGAAAGAGAAACCGAGCATCTGACGATCACATCCGTCCCGGTCTCATGCCAGTCCCGTAAGACCCACATCTATTAGCCCTGCTAATCGTTTCCTGTTCTCCACAGCTCGGGAGGTTTTTCCCCAGGCCTTGGCGGGGCTTTCCACAGGTTTTCTGTCGAAAAGCTCCTGATTTGGCCATTCTGTGGAGATCGCCTCAGTCCAAACGAATCGCTTGACGCTCGAGGCCAAGAGATTCAACCAGCAGAAAGTCGTCATGTTCGGTTGATACAGACGCTGCTAGCGAGGGCAATCTCAGCGATGAGACAGAGGCTGAGTAGCCAATGGCACACCCTTTGACGAAGCACCCCGATGTGTGGCTTCATCACTGGGCAAGCGGAGAGCCAACGTTGAACGACGGGTGCACCAGTCAGACCAGTAACGCCAACCAGAGTCAAGAAATCATCAGCCTGGAAGCCGAAATCCCCGAATCCCTGTTCGGCAGCATGCAGGGCTTCCTGCAATCCAACCCGCAGTGGGATCAATACCAACTCGTGAGCTCGGCCTTGGCCAGCTTCCTGTTCCAAAACGGCAGCAGTGATAGCGCTGTTGCCCAGCACTACTTGAACGGCCTGTTCAGCCGCTCCTGTGATGTTGCCGCTAGCTAAACAGCGGTCAAAACATTTGATTGCCAATCAATACGTTTTATCCCCGAACCACAATTCACGAGCCAGACAATACCGATCGCCATTAACACCGGCATAGGGCCCTTTTCAGGGATGAACCTCAGGTTTTTGGATGGCTCTATATTACTCAGCCAAACGGGCAGCCAATGAGGCAGAAAGGCTCCAAGCCCTAGCGGAATATCGCGTGCTGGGGACCCGGCCAGAGCAGTGTTACGACGACATCACCCGCATCGCTTCGATCACCTGCGGCACACCGATTGCGCTGATGAGCTTGGTGAGCGATGAGAAGCAATGGTTCAAGTCCACCGTTGGCTTAGAAGCACGAGAAACACCACGGGATTGGTCGTTTTGCGCCCATGCCATCGCCGATTCCGAGCCGATGATCATTGAGGACGCCCTCAACGACAAACGCTTTCGGCATAACCCTCTGGTCAGCGGTGATCCCAAGATTCGCCTCTATGCCGGCTTCCCACTGGAAACACCCACGGAACATCGCCTCGGCACCCTCTGCGTGATTGACCGCAAACCGGGAGCACTCAGTGATGCGCAGCTGATCGTGATGAAGTCGCTGGCGCGGCAGGTGGTGACCCTGTTGGAACTGCGCCGCCGCTCACTGCGCCTGCTCAACAGCTTGAGCAGCATCACCAGCAGCCAACAGGTGCTCCCCATCTGCTCCTATTGCAGGAAGGTGCGTGATTCAGAAGGCGACTGGGACTACCTGGAGAACTACCTCAGCCGCACCACCTCAATGGGCTTTAGCCATGGTGTCTGTGACCACTGCCTCGATGAGCACTTCCCTGAGGTGGTGGATGCATTGAAGAATTCGTAGTCGCCAAGGCTTGCGGTCAGCGCAACACAAGTAACGCAAGATCAAGTTGAACGTCACAGAATCCAACGTTCTGATTCGAAACAACAAATCAACGCCATTTCTGGCTGGTTCTGATAATTTCGCCTGAGCGAATAATGGTTGAAATGTCAGACACCATTTCATTCATTGAAAAGCTGGCTGAGCGCCGCAACCAACTCATCCAGCGCGCAGAGGAGGCCACAACAGAGGGCGAACGCCAGCACTGGCTCGAGGTGGCTGAGCAGCTGCAAATCATGATCCAGCTCCACACCACACCGGTTGCTGCCTGAAACCAAGCAGCAAAGTCGCCATCCTGAGTTCATGTAGGGCAATCCCATGGGCAAAGGACTCGGACGCGAATTTCTTGACTTCATCAACCGCGGCAACGTGGTTGATCTGGCCGTGGCCGTGATCATTGGCGCGGCCTTCACCAAGGTGGTGCAAGCGGTGGTAGAGCTGTTCACCACCGCAGCCCTCAACCCAACCATGGCCGAGTTGGACATTGATTCGATCGAGAGTTGGCCAGCAGGAAACCTGTTGGTGGCCCTGCTGAACTTTGTGGTGGTGGCTGCGGTTGTGTTTGTAGTGGTCAAAAGCGTGGAGCGGCTCAGGCACCGCACCGCCAAAGCCGATCCTGCCTCGGACAGCCAAAAGCAATTGGCGCAAGCTGTGGAGCGGCTCAGCGCAGCTTTGGAGGAGCGACGTCTCTAGGGCTGTGTCGTTGTGAGTCGTACGACTCTTGACAACAACCGCAACGGTTCAGTCGCTAGGTGGTCACACAAAACCCATTCAGTGGATCTGTCAGCTCCTGAAGCGGTGGGATGCATGGGAGCTGGCTGGGCTGGATCGTTCCGCACACACCAGCCCAACTCTTCACACCAGCTGAGCAACCATGGCGATCACCAGCAAACGCTACCCAGACCCGCTGCAACTCACGCGCCGCGAGTGCGAAGTGCTGCAGCTGCTCTGCGATGGTCTCACCAATCAGCAGATCGGCCAGCGGTTGCATATCGCCGGCTCAACAGCCCGGGGGCATGTGCAAACGATTATGCAAAAGCTTGATGTTCAAGGCCGCACAGCAGCCGCAGCGGAAGGTATCCGGCGGCAGCTAGCTCGTTAGGACGTTGCTATCAAAAGTGTGTGATTCAGCTGCCGACACCGCGGTGCCATCAGCAGCTCAAACGCTTGCGAAGCTGAGATGCGCATTGATGCCAACCAGCACATCGCCGACCTCAGCGATCTGATCTCGCTCGAGGCTTGGAATCACAAAGTGCTTGTGGCATGCGGCCACAAGCCGCTCGCCATGTCTTTGGCCACCTGCATTGCCCTAGAGAGCACTGGTGGCACAAACCATCTGCTGGGGATCTGCACCACAGCAAGCGACAGCCTGGAACTGCTGGAGGGCCAATCAGGTTCTGTGCTGGTGATGATCAGCGAGGTGCTCGATGACAGCAGCGGCCTAGAGCTCTTGGCTGGCATCCAGCAGAAGGCAGCCCAGGGGCAAGCGATCCGCACGATCCTGACCTTGGAAGTGCTCAACAGGCAGGTGATTAAGCAAGCGGTGCGCTGCAAACCCAATGTGCTGCTCTGCCAACGGGGGTTTCAGCCCAAGGTGATTCGCCACGCCTTGGAAGCCATCGTCAACAACAGCGCTTACATCGACCCCCTACTGCTGCACATCCTCACGGGCGACAGTCCTAGTGAGGTTCCGGACCTCAGTGAGCGTGAAATCGACGTGCTCGAGCTGGTGTGCGAAGGCCTGAGCAACCGCGAAATCGGACGTCGACTACACATCGCCGATGTCACTGCAAGGCAACACGTGCAAGCCATCATTCACAAGCTGCATGTGCGCAACCGAACGGCCAGCGCAGCAGAAGCGATCCGCACGCACCTGGTGGACTAAGCCAATAAAAACCGCCCCCAGAAGGAGCGGTTGAAGAAATTGGTGGCGGGGGGGAGATTTGAACTCCCGACCTTCGGGTTATGAGCCCGACGAGCTACCAGGCTGCTCTACCCCGCGGCAACCGAAACCAAAACTTAGGTGACAACGGCGACAGTTGGCAACCAATCAAACCAATTCGCCGATCACCTCAAGCCGCTGACCAGCCATCGGAATCATGAATTGCTGCTCGAGTTCCTCTAAGGCGGTGGGCGTGAGCCAATCCAACTGCCGCAACAGGTGCAAAGCCACCGCACGCTTGGCGCGGCTCGCACCGTCTTCCACCTTGATCGCCAAACCAAGGCCTTCGCCCACACGGGCCAGGCATTGAATCCCCTCAGCCCCGCCTTTGCTGATCAGCATGTCCAAGCTGCGGCGCATCAGCTCGGTGTCAAATCGACCATCACCTGCCACCAGCTCAGGGTGGGCCTGCATCGCGCGCACCAAACGCTCGAGGTTGGGCAGCGTTCCAGCGCCAAGGTGGGCAAATAGCAGCGCCATCTGACTCAAGGGGAGCTGCACGGTGGGGGCGCCGCAGTCATCGCTGGCGATGATCAGCTCATCTTTGGGCAGCCCCAGCAGCTCAGCGATGCGACCAAACAGCTCTTGCTGCAATGGGTGATCTTGGTTGAGGTAGTCCTCCAAGGGCCAGCCCATCCGCCGGCAACTGGCCAGAAACGCCGCATGCTTACCCGAGCAGTTGTGCTCCAGGGGGCTCTCTTTGCCTGCTGGCAGCGGACAGCGCAACATCGATGCATCGATGTCGGCCCGCCAGAGGATCTGAAAAGCTTCACGGGCTTTGTCCTTGCCGCCATCGTGGGAGGCGCAAGCAATCGCCATCGCACGCTCCGCGCCCCCTTGGGCATCGAGGGCACCACTGGAGACAAAAGTCTGCGCTTGAAAGGGCTTAAGCGCCGAACGGATAAAACTCAAATGCTGGGCATCGCCAGCGCGCATCAACAGGCGGCCGCGCTGGTCACAGACCACGGCATGCACCCGGTGCACCGATTCGCTCATGCCATCGCGCAGCAGCCGCACCTCCAGCGGGGGATGACCCGCAAGGCTGGAACCACTAAGACCCATCGATGACGTCATGCGCCGGTGCCGATCTCAAAGAGCCTGGCAGAGGCTGGCGCCCCACAGCAGTAGCGCAGCCAGAACACTGATAGCCCGCAGCAAACGGCCCAACACAGGCCTCACCTGATGCTGAGCAATCAACAGATCTTTTTCACGCCACTCCAGGGGCTTCTCCCACTCCTGACCGTCGTACCAACCCGATTCCTCATAGGTGATGCGCTCACGCATCAAGCGGCGATGCACATAGGTCCAACCCAGCCACTGCCGCACCAAGAGCAGCAAAGGCAGCACCAAGGCGGACACAGCCCCAGCAGCAAACAACCGCGGCACATCGTGACGCAATGGAATGCTGCCGGTCGCCACCAACAAGGTGATCGGCAAAAGCAACAACCAGCCCTGGGCCAACCGCCGGGTCAAGGCCACAAAGCTGGTAGATGGCCATCGGAAAAACCAAGACGCGAGCAGTTCTTCGTACTGGCGGAGCGGTTGTTGTTCCGCCGGCACCGGACAGACGCTCATGGTTCAGGTTGTAGATCCAGACGACGCCACCGCAGACACAAAAGGAACAGCTGTTCCGTGCCCCCAGAAAGCCTCCAGATCGTAGTAACTGCGTTCTTCTGGTGTGAGCACCTGAACAATCACATCGCCGTAATCCAGCAGGACCCAACGGCCTTCCGTGAAGCCCTCTTTGCGCAAAGGCAGCTGGCCATGCTCTTCCAAACGATCTTCCACCGAGCGGGCAATGGCCTTGACCTGCACTGTTGAGAGACCGCTACAAACCACAAACCAGTCGGTCAAGGTGGTGACGTCATCCACCTTGAGCAGGCGGATGTCAACAGCTTTGCGGTCGTCGGCAGCTTCAGCGGCCAGCTGCACCAGCGCTTCGCTATCCATACACGTTCTCACTACTCACAGAACGGCTGCTGCCCTGCTGTTGGGCCATTTCAGCGCGGGCTCGGCCGGCACTCTTACGCAGAGCTTCGAGCCGATCTTCAAAAAAGCTGCGCTGCCGCTTTTTACGGGTTTGCTCGATGCGTTCTTTGAGGGCGCCACCCAAGCTTTTGTAGGCATTGGGCAAGGTGTAGCCAAAGCGGGTGGCCAAATTGATAGCCCGCTCGTCAGCGGCAATGGCGTCTTGCAGACGCTTCTCAGAATTGTTTTTCAAATACAGGCGATAGCCGGCAAAGCCCGAGAGCCCCATGGCCAGCACGAGCAGCAAGCCGTCTTGAACCCACAGCTCACCAATGGCACCGCCCAGGCCGATGGCCAAGGCAGCCATTTCCCAACCATCGCGGGGAATCGCATCGTTTTGGATGCGGCCCACCTCATGCCAGAAGAGCAGATTGCGGTGGTCGAGCGCCAAGGCATCCCACTTCTCGAGATCCACCTGGATCTCCACCTCATCACGCCCGATCTCCTCAAGGCTCACCAGCGGCGGATCAGCAGCGGCCGCGGCCTCCACGAAGACCCAGCTCTGCATCTCTGGAGGCAGCAGCCCTTTCAGGCGCTGAAGCTCACTCATGAACGGGGACGACTCAAAGGTCAAGGTCAACCTTCAGCGTAGCGACCGCTAGCCCAAGCGCGACGGGGGGATGAGAAGCTGAGACTGTTTTGAGTCAACGCTGGCCCATGCCCTGTCGCACGGACCTTCGCCGCATTTTGCTGCTGGGATCTGGGCCGATTGTGATCGGCCAGGCCTGCGAATTTGACTATTCCGGCACGCAAGCCTGCAAAGCCTTGCGGGCTGATGGCTTTGAGGTGGTGTTGGTGAACTCCAACCCCGCCTCGATCATGACCGATCCAGAGATGGCGGATCGGACCTACATCGAGCCCCTCACCCCCGATGTGGTGCGGCGCGTCATTGAGCTGGAGAAGCCCGATGCCCTGCTGCCCACCATGGGCGGCCAAACCGCGCTGAACCTGGCCGTGAGCTTGGCCAAGGACGGCACCCTCGAGCGCCATGGCGTGGAGCTGATTGGCGCCAACCTGGCCGCCATTGAAAAAGCTGAAGACCGCGACCTGTTCAAACAGGCGATGGAACGCATCGGCGTGGCGGTGTGCCCATCGGGGATCGCCACCTCCATGGAGGAAGCCGAAGCCGTTGGCAATCAAATCGGCAGCTACCCGCGCATCATTCGCCCCGCCTTCACCCTGGGTGGCTCTGGTGGCGGCATCGCTTACAACCCCGAGGAATTTCGGGCCCTCTGCAACAGCGGCTTAGAAGCCAGTCCGGTTGATCAGATCTTGATTGAGAAGTCGCTGCTGGGCTGGAAGGAATTTGAGCTGGAGGTGATGCGTGACACCGCCGACAACGTGGTGATCATCTGCAGCATCGAAAACCTCGATCCCATGGGGGTTCACACCGGTGATTCGATCACGGTGGCGCCAGCGCAGACCCTCACCGATCGCGAATACCAACGCCTGCGCGATCAATCCCTGGCGATTATTCGCGAGATCGGTGTGGACACCGGCGGCAGCAACATCCAATTCGCTATCAACCCGGCCAACGGCGATGTGGTGGTCATCGAGATGAACCCCCGCGTCAGCCGCAGCTCGGCTCTCGCTAGCAAAGCCACTGGCTTCCCGATCGCCAAAATCGCTGCTCGCCTTGCCGTGGGCTACCGGCTCGACGAAATCATCAACGACATCACTGGCAAGACGCCGGCCTGCTTCGAGCCCACCATCGACTACGTGGTCACCAAGGTGCCCCGCTTTGCCTTTGAAAAGTTCAGCGGCAGCTCATCAGTTCTCACCACCTCAATGAAATCGGTGGGTGAAGCGATGGCGATCGGCCGCTGCTTTGAGGAGTCATTCCAGAAAGCCCTGCGGTCGCTGGAAACAGGCCATGCCGGCTGGGGCGCTGACCGCGCCGAAGCCAATCCCAGCGAAGGGGATCTCGATGCCCTCTTGCGCACCCCAACTCCCGAGCGAATTTTTTCAGTTCGCACAGCCCTACTGCGGGGCCGAAGCATTGAGCAGGTGCATGGCCTCAGCGCGATCGACCCCTGGTTCCTGGCCAAATTGGCGGTGCTGCTGCAGCGGGAACAAGCCTTGCTGCAAGGGCGATCCCTCCATGAGCTCGGTGCCGAAACCCTGCTCGAGCTCAAGCAGCTGGGCTACAGCGACCGGCAAATCGCCTGGAGCACAAGCAGCGACGAATTAGCTGTTCGGGCCCATCGCCAAGGGCTGGGCATCAATGCGGTGTTCAAAACAGTCGACACCTGCGCCGCTGAATTCGCTTCCACCACGCCGTACCACTACTCCAGCTACGAGCGCCCGGTCGAACGGCTCAATGCCGCAGGCGAGCTCGAGGTCATGGCCCCACAGAGTGAGGTGGCGCCAGAGTCGCGGCGCAAGGTGATGATCCTCGGCGGTGGTCCGAACCGGATCGGCCAAGGCATCGAGTTCGACTACTGCTGCTGCCACGCCTCCTTTGCCCTTCAAGACGAAGGGCTGGCCACGGTGATGGTGAACAGCAACCCGGAGACGGTGTCCACCGATTACGACACCAGCGATCGCCTCTATTTCGAACCGCTCACCCTTGAAGACGTGCTCAACGTCATCGAAGCCGAGCGCCCCGATGGGGTGATCGTTCAATTCGGTGGCCAAACCCCACTCAAGCTGGCCCTGCCGCTACTGCGCTGGCTGGAATCACCCCAAGGCCAAGCCACCGGTTGCCGCATTTGGGGCACCTCACCCCAATCCATCGACCTGGCAGAAGACCGCGAACAATTTGAAGGGGTGCTGCGCAAGCTGCAGATTCGCCAACCGGCCAATGGCATTGCCCGCAGTGAAGATGAGGCCCGAGCCATCGCGGAGCGCATCGGCTACCCAGTAGTGGTGAGGCCCAGCTACGTGCTGGGGGGCCGTGCCATGGAGGTGGTGTTCGGCGCCGATGAACTCGATCGCTACATGCGCGAAGCGGTGCAGGTGGACCCCGATCAACCAGTGCTGATCGATCAATACCTGGAAAACGCCACAGAGGTGGATGTGGATGCCCTCTGCGATGCCAGCGGGCAGGTGGTGATCGGTGGGCTGATGGAACACATCGAGCCGGCAGGAATCCACTCCGGTGATTCAGCCTGCTGCTTGCCCTCGGTCAGCCTCAAGCCGGACGCCCTGGCCACGATTCGCCAATGGAGCGCCGATCTAGCGCGTTCATTGCAGGTGCAGGGCTTGATCAACCTGCAATTTGCGGTCTGCCAAGACGAGGTGTACATCATTGAGGCCAACCCCCGTGCCTCGCGCACGGTGCCCTTTGTGGCCAAGGCAACAGGCGTGCCTCTCGCCAAGTTGGCGAGTCGCCTGATGGCCGGCCGCAGCCTCGAGCAACTGGGGTTGAAGGAGGAGCCCAAACCTCCGCTGCAGGCGATCAAGGAAGCCGTCTTGCCCTTCCGCCGCTTCCCCGGCTCCGACACCGTCTTGGGCCCAGAGATGCGCTCGACTGGCGAAGTCATGGGCACCGCAAGCAACTTCGGGATGGCCTACGCCAAAGCCGAGCTGGCCGCCGGCGAGGTGCTTCCCACCAAGGGCACCGTGTTTCTCTCCACCCACGACCGCGACAAAGGGGCTCTGGTGGAGGTGGCCAGCAAATTGCAGGAGCAGGGGTTTGAACTGGTTGCCACCGAAGGAACCGCTAAGCACCTCTGCTCCAGCGGCCTGCAGGTCAAACCGGTGCTCAAAGTCCACGAGGGCAGACCCAACATCGAAGATGCGATCCGCTCCGATCAGGTGCAGCTGATCATCAACACCCCGATCGGCCGGCAAGCCGCCCACGACGATCGCTACCTGCGCCGGGCCGCCCTGGATTACCGCGTGCCCACCGTCACCACCCTCGCTGCGGCCAGAGCGGCTGTGGAAGCAGTGGGCTGCCTGCAGCGGCAGAATGATCTACCCATCAACGCCCTGCAGGATCTGCACCAACAGCCATGAGCGTGAGCACTCCCGTCGCCCCAGGTACCGACATTCGTTCCCTCTTCGCAGAGGCCTACAACAACCGCTACACCTGGGATCCTGGCTTCGCTGGTTACAGCGGCCGCTGCCTCTGGAGCCAAGGCGATCAGCAGGTTGAGGGCCACTTCAAGGTTGGCAGCGACCTCAAGGCTGAAATTGAAGGCATCAGCAATGAGGAGGTGCACAAAGCTGTGGCTTCTCAACTTTGGGAGGTGTGCATCCACCGGGTACGCCGCCCCTTTGAGGTGACCCACAAGGACAACCAGTTCAGCGCGGGCGACAGCACCGATGAAGGCCTTGAGGTTCTTGTTGGCGGCAAGGGGGAAGGCGACAAGTACCGCATCAAAGACGATGTAGTGACGATGGTGCACCGCCACATCCACGGCACGGTGGTCACCATTCACACCGAGGAAGTCACCGACACCGGCAGCGGCTACCTCAGCAAGCGCTACAGCAGCCAATACGCCGACCCAGCCAGCGGCGAAGCCAAAGGTGGTGTGAACCACTTCACCGACACCTTCGTGCCATTGGGTGAAGGCGGCACCTGGGTGCTCAGCGAGCGCGTGATTCGCACCGAAGCCTTCGGCGATAGCTCTGCTGGGGAGCAGAGCTTTCAATTTCTCGATCTGAAGGCCAACTGAGCTGAAACTGGCTCAGACCTGTGGCACCATCCCTCGGTCAGCCGAGGGATGGGATGGAGCAATTCATCAGCAGCATTAACGATCCGATCAACGGGATCGTTTGGGGGTGGCCAATGGTCCTCCTGATTGCCTTCACCGGCATTGTGTTGATGCTGGGGCTGCGCTTCATGCCACTGCAACGGCTGCCCTATGGCGTTCGCATGCTGTGGCAGCCCGAAGCTGGTGAAAACAATGGCGACATCACCCCCTTCCAGGCGTTGATGACATCACTGTCGGCCACCATCGGCACCGGCAACATTGCAGGCGTCGCTGGCGCCATCGCCATTGGCGGGCCGGGGGCTGTGTTCTGGATGTGGGTGATTGCCGTGTTCGGCATCGCCACCAAATACGCCGAAGCCGTGCTCGCCGTTCGCTACCGGGAAGTCGACGCACTCGGCAACCACGTCGGTGGCCCGATGTATTACATCCGCAACGGCCTCGGCCCCAACTGGCAGTGGTTGGCCGTGCTGTTTGCCCTCTTCGGCATGTTGGCCGGCTTTGGCATCGGCAATGGTGTGCAGTGCTTTGAAGTCTCCAGCGCCCTAGCGATGTTGGGGGTTCCCCGATTGGTCACAGGCATCGTCCTGGGAGCTGTGGTTTTTGCCGTGATCATTGGCGGCATCAAGCGCATTGCCCAGGCCGCATCAGCCATCGTTCCGCTGATGTCGGTTCTTTATCTGCTGGCCTGTGTTGTTGTGCTGCTGATCAATATCGAATCGGTTCCAGAAGCCTTCGGCACGATCATTGGCAATGCCTTTTCCGGGCAAGCGGCTGCCGGTGGCGCCTTCGGCCAGGTGGTGCTGATGGGCTTCAAGCGCGGCATCTTCTCCAATGAGGCGGGCCTGGGCAGTGCACCGATCGCTCACGCCGCCGCCAAAACCAACGACCCCGTGCGGCAGGGCACGGTGGCCATGCTCGGCACCTTCATCGACACCTTGATCATCTGCACGATGACGGCCCTGGTGATCATCACCACTGGGGTCTACGCCAATGGCGAAGCGGGCTCAGTGCTCTCGATCACCGCCTTCAACACCGGCTTGATGGGCAGCGGCTGGGTTGTCACCGCTGGCCTGGTGATCTTTGCCTTCACCACGGTTCTGGGCTGGAGCTTCTACGGCGAGCGCTGCACCGAATTCCTGTTTGGCGAAAAGGCAATTCTTCCCTTCCGTTTGGTTTGGGTGGCTGTGGTGGTGATTGGCTCAGTGGCGGGCGATCGCGGTGTGGTCTGGGGTGTCGCTGACACCCTCAATGGCCTGATGGCCCTGCCCAACCTGATCGCCCTGCTGCTGCTCTCTGGAACCGTGTTCCGCCTGACCCGCGACTACCGCTTTAACCAGGCAGGGGAGTGACGTCCTTGAGGCGCTCATTGAGCTGGAAGGCCATCGACTGACGTCCAATGGCCAGCACCTTCAAAGTGTCTTCGTACATGCGCAGTTGGGCTTCAGCCACCTGCATCCCGCGAACCAGCTCTTTGACCTCATCGGAGAGAGCATTGATGTCGTAGCGCTTACCCTCAAAAGTGAGAATCGGGTTTTGATCCTGGGGGGTCTGCATTACGAGGCCTTTGGTTTGGACTCTCCTTTTACGTCAGGTTTGGGGTTTGCTGCTTGCTGCTTAGGACGCTTGAAAAAGAACATCAGCAATGGACCAACCTGGGTTGTCTCCACCAACTCCCACCGTTCAGCACCCAGCTGATTGAGGAAGTGCTGCAACTGCTCGGCTGGGTGCTTTTGCTTCGGCGGTGGCTTTTGAGCTTGCTTGGAATACACCTTGGGAAATTCCTTGGCGATGAATTCCGGGCTCAACGATCCACCCAGCTTTTGGCTGGCTGATTGAGGCGATGGGGGTTGGGGCGGCGTGTCGTTATTGATGTTGATATGAACGACGCGGTACTCCCACTGCTGCATCACGCCTTCCTCAGATCAATGCGGGACGAATGATTTGCCTGCTGCACAGGGCGCTGTAGCGACCACCGGATCGCATCAGCTCATCATGGCTGCCTTGTTCAACGATACGGCCGCGCTCAAGGAACAAGATGCGATCGGCTTCTTGGACTGTGGACAGCCGGTGGGCAATCACAAAGACGGTGCGGCCGGCCATTGCCTGCTCTAGCCCCTGCTGCACGGAGGCTTCGGCTTCAGCATCCAGCGCGCTGGTGGCTTCATCGAGCAGCATCACCGCCGGATTACCGAGCACAGCACGGGCAATGGCAAGGCGCTGCAACTGGCCGCCTGAGAAGTTGCTGCCGCGCTCTTCCACCCGGGAGTCATACCCCTGGGGCAACGACTCAATGAAGCCAGCTGCATTGGCCAATTCAGCCGCCCGGCGCACCTCCGCGTCGCTGGCGTTGCGTCCAAAACGAATCGCTTCGGCCACCGTGCCGGAGAAGAGCGCGCTCTGCTGCGGCACCAGGGCAATCGAGCGGCGCAATTCAGCGGCGCGCAAATCGCGCAGATCTACACCATCCAGCAGCAGTTCCCCCTGTTGGGCCTGGTTGAAGCGGAGCAAGAGAGAGAACAGCGTGGTCTTCCCTGCGCCGGAGGGACCCACCAACGCCACCACCTGACCGGGCTCAACACGCAAATTCAGTTGCTGCAACACCGGCTTGCCAGGCTCATAGGCAAAGCTCACATTGCGCAGATCCAAGGCCCCCTGGAGCGCCGGCATGGGCCGGGCATTGGGGCGATCAGGATCTTCCATCGGCTCGCGCTCGATCTCGCGCAAACGGCCGAGCGAGGCCTGGCCCTGCTGGAACTCATTGAAGTTATTGATCAGCCGGGAGATGGGATCGATCAGGATCAACAGCGCCGCGATGAAGCTGCTGAAGCCGGCACCACTGAGGCCACCAGCACTGATCCGCAGGGCACCGATCAGCAGGATGGCCAAGATTCCAGCGGCTTCGATGAAGCCCACCACCGGGTGCTGCAGCGCCAGCAAGCGCATGGTGCGGTAGCGGGCACGGCGGTGCTGCTCGATCTCCTCTTCAAAGCGTTGCTGCAACCAAGGCTCAGCGGCAAACGCGCGCACCAGCGGCAAGCCGGAGATGGCCTCGCCCAATAACCCAGCAAGCTCACTGACCTGCTTTTGACTGCGCTCAGCTGCGGTGAGAACCCGGCCAGCAAAGCTGCTCACCAGCACAGCCACTAAAGGGGCCAGCAGCAGCGTGGCCACCGACAGCTGCCAATCCAGCGAAATCATGTAACCGAACATGACCACCAGCTGAAGGATGCTGGGAACGGTCTCCTGGATGTTCTTGTAAATCACCTCGCCGATTCGATCGGCGTCTTCCGTCAACCGATAGGTGAGATCACCAGCTGAAAGCGTTTCCAGCGCTCCAAATTCCAAACGCTGCAGCCGGGCAAAGCTCTGGCGGCGCAGGGCCTGGGTCACATGCAGGGCGGGATCAGCCAGCAGGGTGTCCTGACCGAATTGAGCCAGCTTCTGCAGCAAAAACAGGGAGAGGGAGATGCTGATGACCCGCAACACCCGGGAGAAATCCCCATCCCCGATCGCGGGAATCAACTGACCTACCTGGGCGGCCAACAAGGGCCATGACGCCACGAACAGCAGCATGCAAATGCCGCCCGCCAGCAGCTCCCTCTTGTAGGGCTTCAGCAGAGGCAGCAGCCTGCGAAATCCGGCTGAGGAAGGTGCAACCATGGCGGCAGGCTACGCGGAGCCATGCGCCTAGATCAGGCCTTGAAATGGCAGGGGCTCGTTGCCACCGGTGGGGAAGCCAAGTTGCGCATCCAAGGAGGCGAAGTGCAGGTCAACGGCAGCGTGGAAACCCGCCGCGGGCGGCAGCTGCAAGCCGGTGATTTGGTGGAGCTCGCAGGCCGCCGCTTCACAATCGAGCCCACCGAAACAGGAGATGGCACAGCCACCCCGTAAGTTAGGCAACCCTTAATGAGGAGCGCAGGTGAGCACTCAGTCCCGGCCGGTCGTGATCGCCGGTAACTGGAAAATGCACATGACCTGTGCTCAAGCCAAGCAATACGCCGGCGCATTCCTGCCCCAAGTGGCCAATGCGCCGAAGGACCGCAGCATCGTGCTGGCGCCCCCCTTCACCGCCATTTCCACCCTGCAAGAGGCCTTGGCTGGAAGCGATGTTCAGATCGCCAGCCAAAACGTGCACTGGGAAGCTTCAGGAGCCTTCACCGGCGAAATCTCTGCCGAGATGCTGCTTGAACTGGGGGTGGGCTACACGATCGTGGGCCACAGCGAGCCCCGGAAATACTTCTCCGAGAGTGACGAGCAGATCAATCACCGGGCACGCGCCTCCCAAGCGGCTGGCTTGATCCCCATTCTTTGCGTGGGAGAAAGCGATGAGCAGCGCAGCAACAACGAAACCGAGCGCGTCATCCGCCGTCAGGTGGAGCAGGGTCTCGAAGGCATCGACCCCTCCAAACTGGTGGTGGCCTATGAGCCGATCTGGGCCATCGGCACCGGCAAAACCTGTGAATCCGAAGAAGCCAACCGCGTCTGCGGCTTGATCCGCAACTGGGTGGGCTATCCCAACCTCACCATTCAGTACGGCGGCTCGGTGAAGCCCGGCAACATCGATGAGCTGATGGCTAAATCCGACATCGATGGCGTGTTGGTGGGTGGCGCTTCGCTGGAGCCCGACAGCTTTGCCCGCATTGCCAACTATCAGGTGGCCAGCGCAGCTGCCGCGGCATGACGCCAAATCACCGCACCGCGGTGATGGGAATCCTGAACATCACCCCGGATTCCTTTAGTGATGGGGGCCGCTTTGAATCCACTGAAACAGCATTCCGGGCAGCCAAGCGCATGGCCGCCCAAGGCGCCGATCTGATTGATCTCGGGGCGCAAAGCACCCGCCCCGGTGCCAGCGATGTGGGAGCTGAGATCGAGCTCGAGCGACTGCTGCCGGTGTTGCAGCGCATGCAGCAAGCCCGCCTTGATGGCGATCTTCCCGCCAAGTTGCTGTTCTCCATCGACACCTTCCTTGCTCCAGTGGCCGCGGCCTGCCTCGACGCTGGGGCCGACTGGATCAACGATGTCTCCGGTGGCCTTGGCGACCTGAAGATGTGGCAGCTGGTTGCTGAGCGCGGCTGCCCCTATGTGCTGATGCACCGGCGCGGCGATGCCCGCACGATGAACAGCCTGGCCGACTACAGCGATGTGGTTGCTGAGGTGGAGGCAGAGCTGCTGCAGCTCTGCGAGCAGGCCCAACAGGCCGGCGTTCAGCGCCAGCAAATTGTGCTGGACCCCGGCATTGGCTTTGCCAAAACCACCCAGCACAACCTGGAGCTCATGCAGGGACTGCCCCGTTTGCAAGCCCTGGGCTACCCCCTGCTGGTGGGCACCTCACGCAAACGCTTCATCGGCGAGGTGTTGAACGAACCCAGAGCGCGGGCGCGCCTTTGGGGAACAGCCGCCACTGTTTGCCAGGCGGTGGCCGCCGGGGTGGCTGTGGTGCGCGTGCACGATGTGGGCCCAATTGTTCAGACCTGCCGCATGGCCGAGGCCCTGTTCAAGCCAAACGCCGCAAGCAGAGCTCCTCAAACGCTGGCTTGAGCAGATAGGGGTACTCGCCAACCCAAAGCCGGGCCTGGGGCACCCAAGCATCACTGATCCGGTCGATCCGCGAAAAATCCTTGCGCTCAGAGAGCACCAGACAGCGCAAAGTCATGCCCCGGCGCAGGGCTTTGTGGCCCTTCTCCAAAGGAAAACGCAGCTGACCCAGATAGCCATCCTCATCTTCTAGTTCCAGGCACAACCAGGTCCGCCGGTTTTCCACCATCTCCAGGCGACCTTGGCGATCGGTGGTCTCTTGGCGACCCTCCAAGCGTTCACGGGTGAACAGATCAGCAATCTCGCCTTCAAACAGGGCTGCTGAGGGGTAGCGGCGGAGTTGGGCATTGCGGCTGCCGGCCTGCACGATCGGTCCCCAGAGCATGTAGAGGAGCATCACCAGCCCCACCACCAGCCAAATGCTGCTCCAGCGGCTGCCAAAGCCTCCCTGGGCGATCAACAGAGGAATCACTCCGCCAACGCTGGAGATCAGCAAGCGCTGCAAGAGCTGTTGGGGCGTGCCGGAGCACTTGTTGAACTGAGGGCCACTGGCCACAGCAGGAATCAAGCGCTGCAGTTCGCCTGGTTTGAGCGGAAGCAACATCGCTTACAGCAGGCGCTCCAAGCCGTACACCAGAGCGCCGAGCTGACGCACCTTGCGCACGGTCAGCAGCACGCCGGGCATGTAGGCCGCTCGATCAAAGGTGTCATGGCGCAGCACGTAGCGCTCGCCAGCCCCGCCGAATTGAACTTCCTGGTGAGCCACCAAACCAGGCAGGCGAATCGAATGGAGCCTGAGGCCACTGGGGCGCAGCCCCCCTCGGCTGCCCTCGAGGGTTTCGTGCTCCTCCACCTCTTGGGCATTGAACTGTTTGCCCAGCTCCTCCATCAGCTCGGCGGTTTTGATGCAGGTGCCGCTGGGGGCATCGGCTTTGCGGTTGTGATGCAATTCCACCAGCTCGGCATGGTCATAGAAGCGGGCGGCAGCGGCGGCAGCCTGCTGCAGCAGCACCATGCCCACCGAGAAATTGGGGATCACAGCTCCGCCCATCGAGGCCTTCGCCGCAAAGCTGGCGAGCTCTTGCAGCTGCTCTGGAGAGAGGCCCGTGGTGCCGATCACCGGCGTAACGCCATAGGCAATGGCGGCGCGGGTGTGCTCATAGACCACCTTCGGGTGGGTGAAATCCACCAACACCGCTCCAGGGTGCTGCTGACTGGCCAAGCACAGGGCGCCCTCAAAATCCTGGGTCAGAGCCACTTCGAGCTCACCCAAACCCAAGGCCAAGCCAACGTCTTCGCCTTCGCGCCCCGGGCATGTATCAATCGCCCCTACCAGCTGACAGTCCTCCGCGGCCTGGACCGCTTTGATCACTTCCGCGCCCATCCGCCCTAGAGCTCCGGCCACCACGACTGGGATTTGATCTGTCATAAAGCGCGATTTTGGCCGCATTGGTGCAAGTCTGTTCGTAATCTTTCCTGATCGCCCGCCTTCGCGCATGTTCACCCAGGTCCGTTCTTCTAGCCGTCGCGTCTCGCCTGAGGCCGCCGACGGACGGACCGTCATGCGCGCCGTGTATGTGGTTCTGGAACCTCAATACCAAAACGCCCTAACCCAAGCCGCCACCAGCCTCAACGCCCAAGACGGTGAGCTGGCCATCGATCTCTCCGGCTACCTGATCGAAGAGCTCAGGGATCCGGACAACTACGCCGCGTTCTGCGCCGATGTGGCCGAAGCGGATGTCTTCATTGCTTCGCTGATCTTCATTGAAGATTTGGCCCAGAAGGTGGTGGATGCCGTCGCACCCCACCGCGATCGCCTCAAAGCAGCCGTTGTCTTCCCCTCGATGCCCGAGGTGATGCGGCTCAACAAGCTGGGCAGCTTCTCGATGGCCCAGCTCGGCCAGAGCAAGAGCGCCATTGCCAACTTCATGCGCAAGCGCAAGGAAGCTGGCGGCGCCGGCTTCCAAGACGCGATGTTGAAGCTGCTGAACACCCTGCCAACGGTGCTCAAGTACCTGCCGGTCGAAAAGGCCCAGGACGCCCGCAGCTTCATGCTCAGCTTCCAGTACTGGCTGGGGGGCACGCCGGACAACCTGCGCAACTTCCTGTTGATGCTGGCCGACAAATACGTCTATCCCAAGGGGGAAGACGACCGGCCAAACCTTGCGGTCGCTGAACCCGTTGTCTTCCCTGATCAGGGCATCTGGCACCCCCTGGCCCCCGAGATGTTTGAAGACCTGCGGGAGTACCTCAATTGGTATGAGGGCCGCAGCGATGTTGCCAATGGCCCAATGATCGGCCTGGTGCTGCAACGCAGCCACATCGTCACCGGTGATGACGCCCACTACGTGGCGCTGATTCAAGAGTTGGAATACCGCGGCGCCCGCGTGATGCCGGTGTTCTGCGGCGGCCTGGACTTCTCTAAGCCGGTCAACAGCTACTTCTTTGATCCGCTGAATCCCGACCAGGCCCTGGTGGATGCCGCGGTGTCCCTGACCGGTTTTGCCCTGGTCGGCGGCCCTGCTCGCCAGGATCACCCCAAGGCCATCGAAACCCTGAAGCGGCTGAATCGCCCCTACATGGTGGCGCTGCCCCTGGTGTTCCAAACCACCCAGGAATGGGAAGCCAGCGACCTGGGCCTGCACCCGGTTCAGGTGGCTCTGCAGATCGCGATCCCTGAACTGGATGGCGCGATTGAACCGATCGTGCTTAGCGGCCGCGACGACGCCACCGGTAAGGCCCACACCCTGCAAGACCGGGTGGATGCCATTGCTGAACGTTCAATTCGCTGGGCCAACCTGCGCGCCAAGCCACGCAACGAAAAGAAGCTGGCCATCACGGTGTTCAGCTTCCCCCCCGACAAAGGCAACGTCGGCACCGCCGCCTACCTCGATGTCTTTGGCTCCATCCACCGGGTGCTCGAAGAAATGCGCGCCCGCGGCTACCAGGTGGGTGATGTGCCAGCAACGCCCAAAGGCTTGATGGATCTGGTGCTCACCGATGCCGAAGCCATGGAGGGGGCACCGGAATTAGCCATTGCCCATCGCATGAGCGTTGAGGAATACGAGCGGCTCACCCCCTATTACGAACGCCTGGAAGAGAACTGGGGCAAAGCCCCTGGCGAACTGAACAGCGACGGCCAAAACCTGCTGGTCTTCGGCCGCCACTTCGGCAACGTGTTTGTTGGTGTGCAGCCCACCTTTGGCTACGAGGGCGACCCGATGCGGCTGCTTTATTCCCGCAGCGCCAGCCCCCACCACGGCTTCGCCGCCTACTACACCTATCTCGAGAAGATTTGGGGGGCTGATGCGGTGCTGCACTTCGGCACCCATGGCTCCTTGGAGTTCATGCCCGGCAAGCAGATGGGCATGAGCGACACCTGCTATCCCGACAGCCTGATCGGCGCGCTGCCGAACCTCTATTACTACGCAGCCAACAACCCCTCAGAAGCCACCATCGCCAAGCGGCGTGGCTACGCCTCCACGATCAGCTACCTGACGCCCCCGGCTGAAAACGCAGGTCTCTACAAGGGCCTCAAGGAACTCGGCGAGTTGGTGGGCTCCTACCAACAACTGCGCGAGAGCAGCCGTGGCGTCCAGATCGTCAACGCCATCGTTGAGACCTCACGTCTTTGCAACCTCGATAAGGATGTTGCCCTGCCTGAGCAGGACGCCTCAGAGCTGAGTGAAGAGCAGCGCGATGCCGTGGTGGGCGCGGTCTACCGCCAACTGATGGAGATCGAAAGTCGCCTGTTGCCCTGCGGCCTGCACACCATCGGCAAACCCCCCACCGCTGAGGAAGCGATTGCCACCTTGGTGAACATCGCCGCGCTCGAGCGTGAAGAAGATGGCTTGCGCTCGCTGCCCAGCCTGCTGGCCGAGAGCATTGGCCGCTCGATTGAAGAGGTCTACCGCGGCAACGATGAAGGCGTGCTGGCCGATGTGGAACTCAACCAGCGCATCACCGAAACCTGCCGCCTCACCGTGGGCGCCATGGTTCGTGCTGTCACCGGCAACGATGGCCGCGTCACCTTGCAGCAGAACTTCGGTTGGCTGCTCAAGCTGATGGAGTCGGTGGGCCTCAAGTTGCCGAGCCCTTGGCTGCGGGCCGTACGCCAAGCCGGGTTCAACAGCATCGATCAAGAGGAACTCGACAAGCTCTTTGGCTATCTGCAGTTCTGCCTCGAGCAGGTGTGCGCCGATCAAGAAATGGAAAGCCTGTTGAAGGCTCTCGATGGCGAGTATGTGCTGCCTGGTCCTGGCGGTGACCCGATTCGCAACCCCGGCGTTCTGCCCAGCGGCAAAAACATTCACGCCCTCGACCCCCAAGCCATTCCCACCCGGGCTGCTGTTGCGGCCGCCAAGGTGGTGGTGGATCGCTTGATCGAGCGCCAGAAGGCTGAGCAGGGCGCTTGGCCCGAAACCATCGCCTGCGTGCTCTGGGGCACCGACAACATCAAGACCTACGGCGAATCCCTCGCCCAGATCCTTTGGTTCATCGGTGTGCGTCCTGTGCCCGATTCCTTGGGCCGGGTCAACAAGCTGGAGCTCATTCCCCTCGAAGAGCTGGGGCGTCCTCGCATCGATGTGGTGGTGAACTGCTCCGGGGTGTTCCGTGATCTGTTCATCAACCAGATGGCCCTGATCGACCAGGGCGTGAAGATGGCCGCTGAGGCCGACGAGCCTCTCGCTCAAAACTTCGTTCGCGCCCACGCCCAAGAGCAAGCCGACAAAGAGGGCACCAGCCTGCGCGATGCCGCCACCCGGGTGTTCTCCAATGCCAGCGGCAGCTACAGCTCCAACGTCAACCTGGCGGTGGAGAACAGCAGCTGGGAAGAAGAGGACGAGCTGCAGGAGATGTACCTGAACCGCAAGACCTTTGCCTTCAACGCCGATAACCCCGGCGAAATGAACCAGAACCGTGAGGTGTTCGAATCGGTCATGAAGACCGCTGATGTCACCTTCCAAAACCTGGATTCCGCAGAGATCTCGCTCACAGACGTGAGCCACTACTTCGATTCCGATCCCACCAAGTTGATCGCAGGGCTGCGGGACGACGGCAAAGCCCCCTCCAGCTACATCGCCGACACCACCACGGCCAATGCCCAAGTGCGCACCTTGAGCGAAACCATTCGCCTGGACTCCCGCACCAAGCTGCTGAACCCGAAGTGGTACGAGGGCATGCTCGACTCCGGCTACGAGGGTGTGCGTGAGGTAGCCAAGCGCCTCAACTTCACCCTGGGCTGGAGTGCCACCAGCGGCGCCGTCGACAACTTCGTCTACGAGGACGCAAACGACACCTTCATCAACGATCCGGAGATGCGCAAGCGGCTGATGGAACTCAACCCCCACAGCTTCCGCCGCATCGTTGGAACGCTTCTGGAGGTCAATGGTCGTGGCTACTGGGAGACCTCTGACGAGAACATCCAGCAACTCCAGGACCTGTATCAGGAGATCGAGGACAAGATCGAAGGCGTCAGCAGCTGAGAAAAATCAGAGGGTGCCGTTACATAACGCAATAATGCGTTACGATTAGCAAAGAACACGGCATCACATGACTTCCTCCTCCTCCGCTCCAATCCGCGGCGCTGTGGTGACCACCGAAGACGGCGGCCGCCTCAATGCTTTTGCCACCGAGCCCCGTATGCAGGTTGTTGAGCCTGAAAACGGCTGGGGATTTCATGACCGCGCTGAAAAGCTGAATGGCCGGATGGCCATGCTTGGCTTCATCGCTTTGCTGGCCACTGAATTCGCCATGGGCGGTGAGGCCTTCACCCGCGGCCTGCTGGGCATCGGCTGATTAGCGCATCACCTGTCCACAACTTGAGTCCATCCCGCGGCAGACTTTCTATCGCGGGATTTTTTATGCAACGCGCGGCATCAGAACGCACCGCATGGGTCCGCGGAGCCGGGCCCACCGGCAGCTTGGCGGCCCTGGCTTTGGCCCAAGCCGGCTGGAGAGTGCACCTGCTAGATCACCAGACCCCCGAGCAGCTGCTGCAGCGCAGGCGGGCCTATGCGCTGACCCACTCCACCCAGAAGCTGCTGATCCAGCTCAAGCTTTGGCAGCATCTGAGCAGCTGCTGCCATCCCTTCCGGCGCCTCGAGCTGCACGACCGAGGCAGCAAAGCCAGCACGCTCTTCTCAGCCCCTGAAGCGGTGGGCTGGATTGCTGATCACCGGCCCTTGCAACAGCAGCTGCTGCAGGCTTGCCAGCTGCACAAGGCGGTGGAGATGCACATCGGCACGGGAAGCAGCCCCAGCCCCAGCCCCGATGACCTGCAAGTGATTGCAGAAGGCGCCAACTCCAGTAGCCGGGATGCCTTGGGCATCGGCTTTCGCGGTTTTCGCTATCGCCAAAGCTGCCTGACGGTGCAGGTGAAGCTGACAACAAACAGCTCAAGCACAGATGACACGGCCTGGGAGCTGTTTCGCCCTGAAGGCCCACTCGCCGTGCTGCCATTTGGCGCCGGAGTGGCCCAGGTGGTGTGGAGCGCGCCTCAGCAGCGCTGCCAAGACCGCTGCGAGCTGCACCCTGAAGCTTTCCTAGCCGCGCTCAACGGCGCCCTACCGCCAGCAGCCCAGGCGGAAGCCTTGCTCGACCAACCAGCCTGGTTCCCTGTGGAATGGCGGCTCGCCCCAAGGCTGGGCCGAGGAACAACCTTGCTTTGCGGCGAAACAGCGCACCGCTGTCACCCGGTGGGTGGCCAGGGACTCAACCTCTGCTGGCGCGATGTGGCCACCTTGGCGGAATTGGCTCAACAGCCAGAACTGGGGGCCCGCCAACTGGTGCAGCGCTATGGCCGCAGGCGCTGGCTGGATCTCATCGCCGTGATGATCGCCACTGATGGCCTGATCCGGCTGTTTTCCAATGGCCATCGGCTGCTGCTGCCAATCAGACGATTCGGCATCGCCCTGCTGGATGGAATTCCTGCACTACGCCGTTTGAGCCTCAATCTGGCCACCTATGGACCAGCAGGAATGCTCTTGACAAGTGGGTGGCAGCGGCAAAATAATCAACCCCCTTAAGGCGCTCTTAACGGCTTTCTGATCCAAACGAGGGCACACTCGTGCGTACGGAAGGCCTTCAGCAACAACTCCGCCCCTAACGGCCATGGTGATCACCACCACGCCACAACCTGTTCCTGCATCGGCCCTGGTGGATTACCTGCGCCGAGACATCGGTTTGAGCGAAGACGCCCTAGCGCTTGGCGTCCGCCAAGCCATCCAAGAGCAGGCCCCTCTGCCGGTGACCCTCTGGCGTTTTGGTTTGCTCAATCTGGGCCAACTCGATCAAGTGCTCGATTGGCAAGACGGCCAGAGCTGATCTCAGTAATGAATCAGTGACTCCACCAGCACGCCGCCGGGCAGTTTGCTGCGGCCGCCAAGGGCTGTGAGCTCAGCCACAAAGCCGTAACCACACACGGCTCCGCCAGCGCGGCTCACCAATTCCGCGCAGGCTGCCGCAGTGCCGCCAGTGGCCAGCAGGTCATCGACCACCAACACGCGCTGGCAGCCGCTCAAGGCCCCCTCTTGTATCTCCAGCCGGTCGCTGCCGTACTCGAGGGCATAGTCCACAGCAGTAATCGGGCCAGGGAGTTTGCCTGGCTTGCGCACAGGCACAAAGCCCAGGCCCATCGTCATCGCCAGGCTGGTGCCAACAATGAAGCCACGCGCCTCAATCCCAACAATCACCTCGGGCTGTAAGCCAGCCAAAGACTGCTGCATCCCCTCCATTACCTGCTTCCAGGCCTGGGGATCGCGCATCACCGGTGTGAGGTCACGGAACAAAATTCCTGGCTTCGGGAAATCCGGCACATCCCTGACCAGGGCGCGTAGTTGCTGCTCAAGGCTGTCGGCCATCGATGGAGGCTCCTAACAAAGAGGTGACGGCACAAGGCCTCAGCTGGCATCATCTCAGCCATTGCCCCCAGTCCTTGATCGCAACAGCAGCGCCAGCCACGACCAGCCGGATGCCGCGCCGTGGCATGGAGAGGCTCGACCTGCTCTTGCTGGCCATCGAAGCCCTCGATTTGCATGGCAGCGAAGCCATGGTCTGGAGCTGTGAGCAATTGCAGCTGCAAGAGGCCTTTCCCAATCGCGTTGCCCTCTGGAAATCGCGCTGCCGCAATCCCCTGCGCCGCGCCAGCCGCCGCGGTGAGCTCAATGCCGCTGAACAACGGGGGCTTGTGGAGCTGGTCTGCAGCCTCGCCGACCGCCTCTACCCAATGCTGCGCCAACTGCTCTCCAGCAGCGAGCCCGCTGAACTCAATGCGCAGCGCTGGGGCTTGTTTCGCGATCGCTACAACGACTTGGTGGAAGGCCGCATGAATGGCCGCAGGGGAGCCATTCGTCAACTGCTGGATCCAGCCGATGGCGAAGCCTTGCGCCAGGAATTGGTACTGACCCTGGCCCTCTGCTGCGGCCCCGGTGGCGTGCAACGGTTGGAGGCCAGCCTGCTGGACGGCAGCCGATGACTAACTTCTCCTCCCTGGCGAGCGCAGCAGGACTCAGCGGCACCCAGTACAAGCTGCGCTACGAGCAATCCAGCTGCCGCCTAGAACTCACAGGCCTGCCTGATGTCACCGCCGCTGGCAGCGCTGGGCAACCGCAACAGCAGCTCAACATCCTCACCGGCTGGGACCTCAACTTGGGGCAAAAGGCCAGTCTTCAAGGCAAACGCGAGCATCTCCAAGCCCTGGTGAGCGCTGTTCAGCCCTACGTGCGGCTGCTGGTGAGCGCGCAGCCCTGCCAACAGATCGGCGGCAGCGAGGCGGTGGTGAGCCTGGAGCCCCAAGACGATGGGCGGCACCTGCTGCGGTTGCGCTCAAGCCAGCCCGACACCCCTCCGTTGGAGCTGGTGCTCGATCATGCCGAACTGGCTGATCTCAACCACTGCATTGATCAGATGTTGGTGGACGGCCGCTGCGCCCTCGGGCTTGAGGTGCAAAGCCCACAGCCGTTGCGCCGGGGGCAGTACCGGCGCTCCAGCGTGCGCCGGCAGGGGCAATGGATCGCCCCCGCCGCAGCCTGCGCGAGTGTTGTGATCGTTGGTGCCTTGGTCAGCTTGCTGCCGCTACCCCAGCGCACGCCAGAGCCCACAGCAAACACCACCACCACCGAACAGAGCGAACCATGATTCCGCGGAAGTCCAGTGGCGCCCTGGAATGGAATGAATGCCGCCGGCTTGTGAGCCGTCTTGGCGCCAACCTTGATGTGGTTGTGCGCAGTGACCCAGAGGTCTGCGGACTCAGTGGTGATGACTTTCGCCTCAGCCTCCACCACTCGGGCCATGGCGATTGCACCGTCGGCAGCATGAGCCTGGTGGATTGCCCCAACAGCTTGGTTGTCGAAGAGTTCCTGCGCTGGATGCAACAGGCGGGTCGGCTCAAGGACAGCCCCCTCGACGACACGCAGGATTGACCCGCCCCAGAAGGCCGATACCGTTGGCGTTCTACCGCTTTTGAGTCCCGTGTCAGCCCAACGCCGCGGCAAGCAGGGACCCAACCGCCTGCGCTCTCTGGTGACCTCAGCGCTCTGGTTGGGTGCCGGTGGTGCCTTGATGTTTGGCTTGGCGCAGTTGCCGAGCTATCTCGACACCGTGCTGTTTTTCAGCACCGCGGTGCGGAACCTCACCTTGGGGCTAATGCATTTCGGCGCCGGTGTATTGCAGCTCGCAGGAGCCCTGCTGCTATTGGCCCTGGTGAGCCTCAGCTTGGTGTTGCTGATTGGCGGTGTCGTGCGCGGAGTCAAAGCATTCATGGCCGCTCCAGCTCGCCCCGCACGCCGCAACAACCAACAGCGCTCTGTGGTTCGGCGGCGCCAACCCGCCACCAGCTATCTGCTGCAGAGCCGCTAACGGCTCAATGGCCGATGTCTTCAGCCCAAAGATCGGGCTTGTGCTGCAGCATCCGCTCCATTAAGGCCATGCAGCCGCTGTCATCGAGGCAGTCCACTTCAATGCCCGCCTCCACTAACCAGGATTCCTGGCCTGCAAAACTGCGGCGCTCACCGATGAGCACCCGGCGGAATCCCAACAGCACCGCGGTACCCGCACACATGGGGCAGGGAGAGAGCGTGGTCACCAAGGTGAGCTGATGCCAATCACGGCGGCGCCCGGCGTTGCGAATGCACTGGGTTTCGCCATGGGAGGTGGGGTCACCGTTCTGCACGCGCTGATTGTGTCCGCGGGCCACCACCTCCCCTGATTCGGTGGCCAGCACCGCCCCAATCGGAATACCCCCTTCGGCCCAACCCAATTCCGCCTCAGCCCGGGCTTGGTCCATCAACTGCTGGCGCAGGGCACGGTCCATCGTTAGCGGGGGCGGCGCGGGGACAGCGACTGACGCATCGCCATCAACTCTTGAACCGAGACATAGCCATCACGATTGCGATCAAAATGCTCAAAACGATGGCTCAAGCCAGGCAGAACCTTCGATTCAGCCCGGCTTAACAGGCCATCACCGTTGCGATCGGAGCGGCGAAAGGCCTGCAACAAACGCTCGCCAATGAACGGCGCCCCTGGCGGTGTGATGTCTCTCAGCAACAAGATGCCATCACCATCGCGGTCCAGGTTGCGCATGCCCGGATGCAAGCCAGCCTCTTGCAAATACAAGCGACCGTCGTTGTCGTGATCAAGGCGATGGAACAGCTCCAACATCCGCTGCCGATGGCGCTGCACCGCTTGCGGATCCTGCGCCAACGCCGGTGAGGTGGCCGCCAGGAGCAGCAACAGCAGTGGCAGCAGCTTTCGGTGCATAGCCACACCTTATGGAGCCAACTCCCAATCAATTCTTCCTGTGCAGGATCTTTTTGACACCAACCTGTGACGGAATCCAACTGAAACCAGGCTTGGAAAGATTCAGTGCGCAGCACCTGCAGACCAGCCATGGCTTGGCAGCGCTGAACTCCATACGATCTGCAGGTCCCGGCAGAAGTGCGGCGTCATGGCCAAACAGCAGACCATCTGGGTGGTCGACGATGACTCAGAACTGCGGCAGCTGCTGAGCACCTACCTCAGCGAGCAGGGCTATGAGGTGCGCACCCTTAACGACGGCAAGCAGTTCACAGCACGCCTGGAGTTTCAGCGCCCTGATTTGGTGGTGCTCGATTTGATGATGCCCGGTGATGACGGGCTGACGATTTTGCGGCGGCTGCGCGACGGCGGTGATGATCTGCCGGTGGTGATGCTCACGGCACGCGGCGAAGCCGTGGACCGCATCATTGGCCTCGAGCAGGGCGCTGATGACTACCTGGCCAAGCCATTCATGCCGCGGGAGCTCTCCGCTCGCATTGAGGCGGTGTTGCGGCGGCGCGGTGCCGTGCCCGCTGGCACGCCGGTTGCCGATGGCGAGGTGATCGCCTTTGGCAACAACAGCCTCGACCTTTCGGCGCGCACCCTCGAATGCGATGGGGAACCGGTGGTGATCACCAGCGGCGAATTTGGCTTGCTGGCCGCCTTTGTGCAAAACCCCCACCGCCCCCTGTCGCGGGAGCGGCTGATCGAATTAGCCCGCGGCCCAAGCAGTGAAACCGATAGCCGCAGCATGGATGTGCAGGTCTCACGCGTGCGCAAATTGATCGAGCCCGATCCCAGCCGTCCCCGCTACTTGCAAACTGTTTGGGGCTATGGCTACGTGTTCGTTCCCGATGGCGAACCGCGTCAGAAGAGCTGACCAAGCTGCTGAACGCGTCTAGGTTCTGCGGCGAATGACGCGTTCCATTTCAGCCCGCCCCAATCGCTTGCCCTCCGCTGGATTGTTGCTGCGGCTGGGCCTGTTTTTGCTGCTCAGCTGGGGTGGCAGTTTGGTGGTGCTGCAACTGCTGCTGGGCCAACGCCTCGATCGCGCTCGCATGGTGCAGATGGGCCGCGACTTGGCCAGCAACGTTCGGCTCAGTGAAGTGGCCTTGGAGCAATTCCCGCCCTCGGTGGTCTCAGAGCTCAGCGGCCTAGCCATGGTGACCGGCGATCAACCCTCGCCAGCTGGCGATAGCGAATTGGAGGGCCGTGCCCGGGAGCTGCGCTTTGAGCTGTGCCGCCGCTTGCCCTATTGTCCTGAAGTCTCCCCCACCTTGAACCCCGGTCATGGGGTGTGGGTGGAGCTGCTCAATCCCCTCGAGCAGGTATGGCTGTTTGCGCCGCTGCCACCGAACAAGTGGTGGCCGCCCGACCCCCTGCTCGCGTCGTTGTCATTAATCAGCGGCAGCATCATTGCCGGTGGTTTTTTTCTGCTCTTAGAAGTGCAGAGGCCCTTGCGCAGGCTGGAGCGGGCTTTGGCGAGGGTGGGCCTAGAAGAGCGCCCAGCACCGGTTCCCCAAGAGGGGGCCGGAGAAGTGCAGCGCTTGAGTCGGCGCTTCAACGCGATGCTGGCGCGGCTGCAACGCAGTGAAGAAGAACGGGCCACGATGCTCGCTGGCATCGCCCACGACCTCAAAAGCCCGATCACGCGACTGCGCTTGCGTCTGGCCGTGGAGGGCAATAGTCCGCAGGCGGAAGCTGATCTCGATGCCCTGGAGCGCATTACCGGGCAGTTTTTGCTGTTTGCCGGTGGCGGACAGAGCGAAGACCGGGTGCTGCTGCCGCTGCATGGCCTGCTCGGGGAGGTGTTGGCCCGCTACGACCAACAACCGGTGGACTTGGAACTCGAGGAGTTCCAAGCGCGGGTGCAGCCTGTGGCCTTGGGGCGCGCCATTGCAAATTTGGTCGACAATGCCCTCTCCTATGGCGAACCACCGGTTGTGGTGCGTTTGCAGCGGGAAGGGGATTGGCTGCTGATTGCCATTGAGGACCAAGGCCAAGGCATTGATCCCGCCCTGCGCGATCAAGCCCTGATGCCATTTCAACGTCTCGATGCCTCCAGGGGCGGCAGCGGCCACTGCGGCCTCGGCCTGGCCATCGCCGCGCGGGTAGTGGAAGTCCATGGCGGGCGGCTTGAGCTTCGCGACCCGCCCGGGGGGGGCTTCAGCGTTTGCCTGCTGCTGCCAGCAATGGGCTGACGCAGCGCCAAGCGCGATCCACACTGAGCTCAACAGCCTCCATCAGCACTGTGGACGCAGTTCCTCCGTGGCCCATTCCTGGTTTGCCTTGGTCGCAGGCGGCCGCTGTTGAGTTGCCGGCCCTGCTGCGCGAGCCCAGCGAACGGCGATTGCGCCATGAAGGGTTGCTCTACCAGTGCCAAATGCTCAACCCCAATCAGGGCCGTAGCCCTGAGGTCTGCTGGAACGATCACTGGCGGTGAGCCTGCCGCATCGCTGCCTGTTTCTCAGTGATCTGCATCTGGGCACAGGCCGCACCCGAGCGGGCGCCCTATGGACGCTGCTGCAACGAGAACCCAGCGAGCGGGTGGTGCTGGTGGGCGACATCCTTGACCTCACCAGCTGGCAGCAACGGCAACCTCGGTTTTCCAAAGCGGAGTGGCAGGTGCTGCAGTGGTTACTGCAGCGCCATCGCGCCGGAGAGTTGGTGTGGCTGCTGGGTAACCACGAACAAGCCTTGCGCGATTGGCTTGGAGCATCCGCCGCTTGCAGCTGGATCAGCGAGCAGCTGACCTACACAAGCCTGCATGGCCAGAGGCTGCTGGTGACCCACGGTGATCAGCTCGACTGCCAAGCGATCAGCTTCAACCGGGGCGAAGAACTCGCGATTCGACTGTGTCATCGCCTCGAGAGCCAGCATCTGCGCTGGAATCTCAAACTGCCCAGCCCGAGTGCGCTGGCCATGGGCACCAGGGGTGGACGGCGCCTGATCAGCCGGTTTCACAGTGCCCAGCTCGAAGCAGCACGCCAAGCAGGCGTCGATGGCATCATCTGCGGCCATAGCCATGGAGCAGTCCTCGAGCAGCGCGACGGGTTGCTGCTGATCAACACCGGTTGCTGGACCCATCCCCCTGGCACCGTGGTGGTGGAGACCGCATGCGGCAGCTGGGAGCTGCTGAGTGGCAGCGGAGGACGCCAGCAATGGCACCCAGAGGCAGCCTCAGGGCACACCAACGTCTCCAGTGTCAGAGCCGACTAGCTCTAAACGGCACATCCAGGGAGCTGTTTTGTGATGTCATGAACTGAGTACTTATGCGGCACATGACGGTTGAAATCTGAAGCGCCTTGATTAAGGTCATTGTTTCCGACATTGTCTTGAATCGGAAGAAACCTGGGAGCCAACCGAGGCAACCCCTCGCCAGAGGATATTTTCCGGGCGAACTGACACCCGCTTTAAGCCAGGCCAGTGGCCGCCAAAAGCGAAGCAGCCATCAACAGAGCGCGGCCTTTTTGACCTGCCAAAGCAGGTTTCAGCACGATTCGAACGCTGGGCAGCAGCCTGGAGAACTGGATTCAGCCATGGGCGAAACCCTTTGATGCAGAAGGGGTTTGCGGTGGTGGATGAAACGGAGGGGGTGGGATTCGAACCCACGGAAGCTCTCACTTCGCCGGTTTTCAAGACCGGAGCCATCAACCACTCGACCACCCCTCCAAGCCAACACCTGCGCGAGGTGCGGTGATCGGATTTTGCCACAAGCAGCAGGGGAAACCCCAGAGACAGCAGTCGAGTCTCAAGCAAGTCTCACGAGACAGGCGGACACGGTGGAAGTGGTCGCCCCCGCCGCGTCATGTCTGTTCTCAACACCGATTTCCTGGCCATTCGCACCCGGCACCTGGCTGAAATGATTCAGACTCTGCCGGACTCTGCATGCCCAGAACATCAATGCAATCGCTGCAATGAACTCCTGCAGCAGCTGGTCAGCGCGCTCGACACGCTGACCTTGATGGAGCAAAGCGGGACTTAACCCTGCTTGGCCAGCGGCAACAGGCACTTGTCGGAGTCACAACCAGCCGGACCGGCTTCCACCAGTTCGCCTTGGTCGTAACGCTGCAATGCCTCAAAGAAGTCGCTGGTGCTGCGGCGCTTGATCACCTCAGCCTGCAGCTCCTCGTAACCAGCCTGGCTGATGGGCTCAAACGGCAAGCGGGGGAAGGTGGCGTTGGCATCGAAACGAGCCAACAGAGCCGCGGAGATGTACCCCTTGCCTTCGCCAATGGAGGCGTGGATGGCCTCAGCCAGAGGCTCAATCTCATTCTCACGGAATTCGATCGTGGCTGAGGTGTTGTGCGCCGTGTAGTGCTGCTGCACCTGCATGTAGAAGTCGAACTGAGCCATTGCGGAGAAGTTGTTGATCTCCACCTGATCAGCGCCAGGAAGATTGGCCCAGCTCACTTCGGTGGGAATCTCCACCAGCCATTCGGTGCAACGGGGATCAAACGGATCATCGAGAAGGCGACCCTGCTCATCCTTATCGGACTGGGACGGCACGATCGAGTAGCCGTAGTCCATGCAAGCCAGGGCCACGGGGTCGTTCTTGCGGAACGTGATGCGGCGGATGAACCGCTGAGCTTTGGGGGGATGCCAGCCGGGAGCGGCACCGGTCAGCAGGCTCTTGGTGCCAGCCGGCTGAACCGTGGTGCAGCGGTTGGGGCGACGCAGCCCATGGCGATCGCAGTAATCCCACACCGCCTCATTGACGGTGGTTTTCCAGCGGCTCAGATAAGCGGCCTCTTGCTCTTTGAACGCCAATCCCTCAGCGGTCTCAGGGCGACCAGCAGCCCACCACTCCAGCCACGGGGTGCCAAAGGCATGCACGAAGAAGTCGAACAGGCCGGTGAAGCTCACACCAACGATGGGATCCCAAGCGCGGCTCTGGCGGTAACGCTCCACCTCAAAGCGGTGATTCAACAGGCAGGCCACCGAGAGGCCTGCGGCGCGGAAAGCATCGCTTTGACCTTCCAGATCATCGGGGTCTAAGCGGTTGAGATGAACCTCAGCCAGGTTGCAGTGGAAGTCGGCACCAAGGATTTCACCGCAAGGATTGAGGCCATAGCGGCCTAAACGGTGCTCCAGCTCAGCCTCAGTGATCTCCGGGTGGTTGAGCTGCAGCCATCGGCCAGCTTCCTGGCGGCCCTGCTCGCAATAGATCTCTTGGAACTCCTGGCGCAGTTCAGCCGTGGTGAGCAGATCGGCGTTGGAGCGAGCAATCGCTTCGGGAGCGAATTGAATCGCACCCTCACCGGATTGGAACTGCTTGGTGACCGCCTCTTGCACCACCTCAAGGCTGGGGCGGGTGTGGAAGACGCGGGTGTGATTGGCCATGCGCAGGGCATCGCGCTCAGGGTCAATACGCCAATTGCCATCGCTGTCCTGCTGCCAAAGATTTTCTTTGGCGCCGGCAGCAGCGGTGTCGGCTGAAGCGAACTGACGCATGCCAGCGCTGCGGCGAATGTTGCCGGCAACGATCGTTACAGCGGCCTCATCAATCAGCAGGCAGCACTCAACGGACGTGAGCTGACGGCCGCGAGCCTTGTTGAGGATCTGGGCCACCCGGCCATAGAGATCCTTGAGCTTGACCGGGTTGGCCATGCCACCAAAACCCTTGAGGGTTTCACCAACCGGGCGCACATCAGAGAGGTCGACGTCGATTTCAACGGGGCCGCTGAAACGCTCATCGCTACTGAGCTGCAGCAACAGCTGATAGCTGTCCACCCAACCGCGGCGGGTGTCACCCACCTTGATGTGAACTTTGTGGCCCTCAATGCTGTGGGAGGTGGACTCTTGGCGCTCTGCAGCAGGGGTTGCGCCGATGTTGCTGACGCCCAAGACGCGCAACTCGTTGCGCACAACCGGAAGCCGCTCCACCAGGTGGGGCTCGATGATGGCGCCGGTGCCGCAGCCCATCATCGCCAGGTCCATCATCAGACCGAAAGCTTCCCAATCCACCAGGTTGGTGGAGGTGCAGTTATAAGCACCAGAAAAATTCTCTTGCTTCTCAATCCAAGGGGTTCCACCGATCCACAGCCAACGCCCCGAAGGCAGTGAGGCTTGCCGCAGCTGCATGCGGCGCATCAGATCGATCTCCTCATCATTCAGCTGCCCCAGGCTCTTGAGGCCAGCCAAATTGCGCTCAACCACTTGCTTCCAGCTCTCGCGGCCGGTGGCGGTTTTACGGCTGTAGGTGCGATAGAAAACCGGGTTGGCCGCAGGTGCTGTTGCAGGGAAATCACCCTGCAACATTGAGGTTTCCGGTGGCACAAGCAGTTCAGCTGGAGTCACGACACTAGATCTAGTAGGTAGAGGGAAGCGGAAACCCCACAGGAAGCGGTAGCCCATGGATGACGGCCGCTGATCTGGCCATTACCAGCAACGGGCTGCCATGGCTGTGGCTAGTCCGGCAACAACAAGCTTTGGCCGTGATGGCGCGCTTCAAGACCCTGCTGCAAACCCTCAAGCAAGCCCGCTTGGTGGTGGAGGTTGGCCGGCAGAAAGGGGAGCTCAGCAGCGTGGCTGATCTGGTGGACAGCTTTTTGGATACACCACAAATGGAGGCCTGCCTGGAGCGCTTTCGGGCCGATCCAGATGGCGCCGCCTTGCTGGAGGAGCGTTACCCGCCGCTGCAGCCTGATCTCGAACGAATGCAGCAACTCCCCAGCAACAGCCTTGGTTTTCAGTACGCAAAGCTGATCTTGGGGCAGGGCTATGACCCCGACTTCTTCCGTCCGCGGCCGGTGGAATCAGACGCCCAGTGGCTGACGCAACGCATTGCCACAACCCACGACATTCATCACGTGGTGGCTGGTTTCTGCACCCGCCCGGAGGGAGAAGCCGGTGTACTGGCCATCACCGCGATGCAAATCGGTTTCCCTGCTTACGTCAGCCTCACCAATGCAGCCGCGATCAGCCGCTTTCGCTTGCAACCCGAATCGTTTGGCGAGATGAGCCAAGCCATCAGCCATGGCATCAGCCTTGGCTTTGGCGCCAAAACACTGGCCGCCATGCGCTGGGAAGACCGCTGGGACAAGCCGCTTGAGCAATGGCGCGATGAGCTGGGGATCAGTCATCCGGCCAACCCCTTGGCCTATGGGTTGGCTCAGTAGCCCAGCAAACGCATCCGAAATTGCACCAACTGCTGGGCTTGTTCGGGCTCCCGCAGCAGAAATGGATGCTCCGCCAAGCTTTCCAACACAAGCTTGAGCTTGGCGTCGCGCTCGAGGCCATGGCCTGGATGCTGCCGCTCGTACTCCTCCCAGGCTTCACTGAAGGCCATGGCGAAGCCATCGGGGTTGTCGAACACCCGCTGGGTCGGCAAACGGTCCGGATCAGGCAGCGGCACCACAGCACCTTCACTGCTCAGCAGATTACGGAGTGGGAAGCTTGTGCTTTGCGCTGTTCAGCAGAAGCCCCATGGCGCCCAGCCCGCAGGACCTGACCAGCGCCGAGATGGATGAAGCGGTCGCCAAGCGCCGCAACTTCGCGATCATCTCCCACCCCGACGCCGGTAAAACAACTCTCACCGAAAAGCTTCTGCTCTACGGCGGTGCCATTCAGCAGGCCGGAGCGGTCAAAGCTCGGGGTGAGCAGCGGCGGGTGACCTCCGACTGGATGGAGCTGGAAAAGCAACGGGGCATTTCCATTACCTCAACGGTGCTGCAGTTCGACTACTTCGGCAGCACCATCAACCTGCTGGACACCCCTGGCCACCAGGATTTCTCCGAAGACACCTACCGAACCCTGGCGGCTGCAGACAACGCGGTGATGCTGGAGGACGCCGCCAAGGGGCTCGAACCTCAAACCCGCAAGTTGTTTGAGGTCTGCCGCATGCGGGAGATCCCGATTTTTACGTTCATCAACAAGATGGACCGGCCTGGCCGAGAACCACTCGAGCTGCTCGATGAAATTGAGAAGGAGCTGGAGTTGCTGCCCTGGGCGGTGAACTGGCCGATTGGCAGCGGCGAACATTTCCGTGGGGTGATCGATCGACGCACTCGTCAGGTCACCTTGTTTGAACGGGCTGAGCGGGGCCGGCAAGCCAGTGAACGCAGCCTGGATGCCGCCGACCCTGAGCTACGGCAGCTGGTGGAACCCGAGCTGCTGGATCAAGCGCTCGAGGAACTGGAGTTGCTGCAGGAGGCTGGGGCCGACCTGGATCTGGAGTTGGTCCATGCCGGCGAGCAGACGCCCGTGTTTTTCGGCAGCGCCATGACGAACTTTGGCGTTCGTCCTTTTCTCAATGCCTTTCTGGAATTAGCCCAACAACCCGTGGCACGGCAAAGCCATGAAGGTCCCATCGATCCACTGCGCCCGGAATTCAGCGGCTTCGTCTTCAAGCTGCAAGCCAACATGGACAGCCGCCACCGCGACCGCGTGGCCTTTGTGCGGGTCTGCTCGGGCAAGTTCGAAAAGGACATGACCGTGCAACACGCCAGAAGCGGACGGGCGATTCGCTTATCGCGCCCGCAAAAGCTGTTTGGCCAAGACCGGGAGGTGGTGGAAGAGGCCTACCCGGGCGATGTGATCGGTCTCAACAACCCGGGCATGTTTGCCATCGGCGACACCCTTTACATCGGCCCGCGCGTGGAATACGAGGGCATCCCCTGCTTCAGCCCGGAGATCTTTGCCTGGTTGCGTAATCCCAACCCCTCAGCCTTCAAAAACTTCCGCAAAGGAGTCAATGAACTGCGGGAGGAAGGCGCCGTTCAAATCCTCTATGACACCGACCAGAGCAAGCGCGATCCGATCCTGGCGGCGGTGGGCCAGCTGCAACTGGAGGTGGTGCAACACCGGCTGGAGAACGAATACGGCGTGCCAACGCGGCTAGAACCACTGGGATTCAGCGTGGCGCGCTGGGTGAGTGGTGGTTGGGGTGAACTCGAGAAGTTGGGCCGCATCTTCAACTGCAAAACCGTTCGTGATGCCTGGGACCGGCCAGTGCTGCTGTTCAAAAACGATTGGAACCTGAATCAACTGATCGAAGATCACCCCGAGATGGAGCTCGCCTCCGTCGCGCCAGTTGTTAGCGGTCTCGAACCAATCAGTCTCTAAAGGAACCACGCTGGCGCGATTCTCTCGCCAGGATGTTGGCCTCTGAACGGTTCAACGTGCTGATTCAGTGGTGGGTCAAAAGCCATCGCGATGGCAGCTGCGACTACGTGCGCGTGCGCTCATCCGATCAACAGCAACTGGAATGGGTTGAGGGTTCCCATCTGCCGCCGCAGATGCCCTTGCTCAAACATCGCTTCACGGTGAGCTTCGAAGCAGCCCAACAGCGGCAACAAAATCTCTTGGCAATGGGTTTCAAGCCGGGCCAGCCGCTGTTCTGAACGAGTCGTTCGCCGATACGCTTTCCCTTAATAGGCCCAAGTTCATGGCCCAGGCTCCGCCACCCGCCAATCCCGATAGCAACGACCCCTACGAACGCTTAGGCCTCAAGCCAGGCGCCAGCTTCGAGGCGGTTCAAAACGCCAAAGTGGCCCGGTTGGCTGAACTCGCAGCCGACGACATGAAGGCCCGCGCCCAGGTGGAAGCGGCTTACGACGCGCTGCTGATGCAGAGCCTTAAAGAACGTCAGCTCGGGCAACTCACCGGTGCTGCCGCCACCGCATCCAAACAGGAAGCTGGCGGCAGCAGCTCGGGCGGGCTGAGTGGCGGGGGGCTGCCGCGCTTGCCATCGCTACCAGCAATCCCCAAACCTCAACTCTCCATCGCCATGCCCGAGCTGAATCTCGCCGAAGGCGAGCAGCTTTGGCAGCCCTTGGCGGCCCAGGGCCTGTTGCTGGTGGTCCTGCTGTTGATCGGCCAACAAGCGGGCACACCGGAACTTCTGCTGTCGGTGGCCGCACTGATCACCATTGCCAACCTGCAGCGCCGCAGCCGCAAGTTTTTCCGCAGCGTTGGCCTCACGCTGCTGGTGTTGATCGTGGGCACCGTGCTGGGGGGCCTAACCAGCAGCGGCCTGGCGGCTTCTGGGCTGCCGATTACCCCCTCTCAATTGGCAGCCCTGCCCACCTTGATCCTGCTTGCGGCTCTCTCGGTATTGGTTGACTAAACCTGGGGCATGGCATCAAGGCCATAGGGACCCTCGGCGCTGATGCCGCAGCTGGAGGCCGCCTGCAGCCAGGCGCGGTCAAACTTCTCCCAACGAAAACTGCGGGGATCGCGGCGGCTGTGGCTGCGGTCGACCACGGCATGGGTAGTGATCCGGCGCATGGGTATGCCCCAGCGCAACTGCCAGATCAGCACATGCTCCGCCAGGCGCTCATACTGCGCTCGGCTATAGCCGCTATGGGCATCGTCATCGCCGCGGCCATCAGCGGGCGACTCAAGGCTGAGGTGCAAAGCAACGTTGTTGATCGAGCCACCAGCCAAAGGGCTGCTCAAAGGACGGTGCCGAATTGAGCCATCCCCCCAAGCACTCCACCCTGAACCAAAGGCCCGCTTGGCATCAGGAACCAAGCGGTAGGCCATGCCGCGACGATCCAGCAGCAAGTGATAGCTGGCCTGATCGGCATCACGGGGATGGGGCGTCTGAAAAAAGCGCAGCGTGTCGCCCAGTGACATCACCGTTTCATGCAAAACGATGACCGATGGCTGGTTGGGCACCAGCCCCCCTTCAGCATCGGTGGGTCGGCGTTCGCCGAAATTGGTGGGATCCGCTGGTGTGGGCCGTTCGCGAACCGCCAACTTGGCGGCGCAGAGGCTGGCTGCCTGCGGATTGGGCCGCAATAGCGGTTGCAAGCCAGCCCCTTGGGCCCATCCAGGCTTGGGCTCTGGGGCGATTGGCGGCTCGCGCTCGGCGACCACCACAGCAGCCACACCCAGCCCCATTCCAAGCAGCACAGCGGCAACCGGACGGACCGGGAAGGCAGGCATCAAGCCTTAGTGGAGCTGTAGAGAGCCTGCAGCAAAAAGGCAGCCAGGGGAAGCCACAATCCCAGCAGCCACCAGCCAATGCCAAGCGCTAAGAGCGTCAGCCCCCAGAGCAGCAGCAAAGGCACCAAAACCTGCTGACGGCGGCGTACCACCAGTTGAGCGCTGCGGGCCATGGCATCCCAGGCTTCACCGCCTCGATCGAGCAACAGCGGCAGAGCCAAGCTCCAGGCCAGCAGCAACACCACACCCGGCAGCACAAACGCCAAGGAAGCCAAGGCCACCAACGTGCCCACGAGCAGCGGCAGCAGCAACAGCGGCCACGGGGCCCGGCGCAAGGGCAGCCAAAGGCTGGCCAAGGTCAAGGGGGATTGCCGCTGCGCCAGGTCGATGAGTCCAGCGCTGGCCCAGCTGAAGCACAGAAGGCTGGCACCAAACTGCAACCAAATCGGCAAAGGCAACAGGGCCATCAGCTGCCCGAGCAGCATCCACCCCAACGCCCAACCGGCCAGCAGCACAGGGGCTTGGCGGTAGCGCTGCCAGCTGTGTTGCAACAGCAGCAGCGGTGGCCGCAGGGGGGTGGCAGTCATTCAACTCAGCCCAATAACACAAACGTAGAAACTGAGTCCAATTTGAGCCACAACTGTTACGCGCCCCCGGTTTCAGGGCTCCCGGTAAACCACCCGCCCCTGCTCGTCATTGCTGATCAGCAGCAGCTCGTGCTGTTGCAAGTCGTCCAATACACGGCGCAGCTCAGCGAGCTCAACGGACGGATCCAATGCAAGAACGGCGTCATTGAGGCTGAAACCGGCTGAACCTTTGCTGCGGGCGAGCAGTAGCAGTTGGCGATCAATCGGCTCCACCGCAGCGCGCGCCTGATCCAACAGCGTGGGGGCATTGGCATGGCGTACCAACGAGGGAATCAAAAACAGATCCACCACCGTGCCGATGCCCAGCAGCCCAAAGCTGAGCAGATACAACACGCCACTGAGGGGCCGGCGGTTGTAGATCCGCTGGGCGCCGCAGATGCCCACCAGCGAAAGGCACCACAGCAGATAGGACAGATCCAACCGGCGCAACGGTTGATCGGATTGGGAAACGGCTCGGGGCACACCCGTGCTGCGTAAGATCCCCATTCTCACTGCAAAAGAGTCGGTGTCTTCAGCAGCCGCCGTGGCGCTTCCCAAGACCAGCGAAAGCCCTCAGCTGCTCAAGATTCGCCATTCCATGAGCCATGTGATGGCCATGGCTGTGCAGCAGCTCTTCCCCAAAGCCCGCGTCACCATCGGCCCCTGGACCGAGACGGGCTTCTATTACGACTTCGATAATCCCGACCCCTTCACCGAGGCCGACCTCAAGGCCATCAAGAAGGCGATGATCAAGATCATCAACCAAAAACTGCCCCTCGAGCGGGTTGAGGTAAGCCGCGCAGAAGCCGAAACGCGGATAAAAGCTCAAAACGAGCCCTACAAACTCGAAATCCTCGAAGGGCTGCAGGAGCCCATCACCCTCTACACCTTGGGGGAGAAGTGGTGGGATCTCTGCGCTGGTCCCCATGTGGAGCACACCGGCCAGCTCAATGCCAAAGCCTTCGAGTTGGAGAGCGTGGCCGGCGCCTACTGGCGCGGTGATGAGAACCGGCAACAGCTGCAGCGGATTTACGGCACCGCCTTTGAAACGCCGGAGCAGCTCAGCGAGCACAAGCGCCGCATTGAAGAAGCCAAACGCCGCGACCACCGCCGCATCGGCACCGATCTGGATCTGTTTTCAATCGAAGATGAAGCCGGCGCTGGCTTGGTGTTCTGGCATCCCCGCGGCGCCCGGATGCGTCTGCTGATCGAAGACTTCTGGCGCGAAGCCCACTTCGCCGGGGGCTACGAACTGCTCTACACGCCCCATGTGGCCGACATCGACCTGTGGAAGACCTCAGGCCACTTGGATTTTTACAGCGAATCGATGTTCGGCCCGATGACGGTCGATGAGCGGGAGTACCAGCTCAAGCCGATGAACTGCCCCTTCCATGTGCTCACCTACGCCAGCACGTTGCGGAGCTACAAGGAACTGCCCATTCGCTGGGCCGAATTGGGCACGGTGTATCGCTACGAGCGGCCTGGCGTGATGCACGGGCTGATGCGGGTGCGCGGCTTCACCCAAGACGACGCCCACGTGTTCTGCCTGCCCGAGCAGATCAGCGACGAAATCCTCAAGATCCTCGACCTCACCGAGACAATCCTGTCCGCCTTTGATTTCCGCAACTACGAGATCAACCTCTCAACCCGGCCGGAGAAATCCATCGGTGATGACGCCGTGTGGGACCTGGCCACCAAGGGACTCACCGAAGCCCTGCAGCGCAAGGGCTGGGACTACAAGATCGATGAAGGGGGCGGAGCGTTCTATGGCCCCAAGATCGATCTGAAGATCGAAGACGCCATCGGGCGCATGTGGCAGTGCTCAACGATTCAGCTGGATTTCAACCTGCCTGAACGCTTTGGTTTGGAGTACGTCGCCGCCGATGGCTCCAGGCAGCGGCCGATCATGATCCACCGGGCCATTTTCGGCTCCCTGGAACGGTTCTTCGGGATCATGACCGAGAACTACGCCGGCGATTTCCCCTTCTGGCTGGCCCCTGAACAGATCCGGCTGCTGCCGGTCACCGATGAGGTGATGGCCTATGCCGAAACACTCCAAAGCGAGCTCACAGCTGCTGGCATCCGCAGCCGCATCGATCGCAGTGGCGAGCGCCTCGGCAAGCTGATCCGCTCGGGAGAGCAGCAGAAAATCCCAGTGCTGGCTGTGATCGGCGCCCAAGAAGCCGAGCAGGGCACCTTGAGCTTGCGCAGCCGCCGGCAGGGTGATCTCGGTTCTGTGGCCCGAAGCCACCTCCTCCAGGCCGCGACCACAGCCAATGCTGCGCGCGCCGCGGGTTTGGAACTGAGCGCGTCTTAACCGAAGCACCCACTGCCATGGCCAGCCTGAGCGCGATCGGGTGGGCTGATGACGCTGCTGCTGGCCGGTGATCTGGGCGGAACCAAGACCTTGCTGGCGCTGTATCGCAGCGACGGCGATCAACTGAGCTGCGTTGCTCGCGAGCGCTACATCTCGGCGGAATGGCCCCACCTCGGGCCGATGCTGCAGCGCTTTTTTGCCGACCACAACAACAACGGCGCCGAGGTGGCCGCCGGCTGCATCGCCGTTGCCGGACCGGTGCGTCAAGGACGCGCCCACATCACCAACTTGCCCTGGGATCTCGAACAATCCGCCCTCGCGGCCGATGGGGGTCTCAACCAACTGGAGCTGGTGAATGATTTCGCCGTGTTGGTCTATGGGCTCCCCCATCTGAGCGAGGAGCAGCAGGTTGTGCTGCAGGAGGGGGAGGCTGATCCCCAAGGGCCCATCGCCATCCTCGGTGCCGGCACAGGCCTCGGCATGGCGAGCGGCGTGCGGCTCAGCAATGGGGCCTTGATGACCCTGCCGAGTGAAGGCGGGCACCGGGAATTTCCGCCGCGCAATGCCGAGGAGATGCTGATGCTCGGTTGGTTGCGGCGCGAGTTGCAGCTCGAACGGCTCTCGGTGGAGCGGATTGTCAGCGGCACCGGCCTGGGCCTGGTCTTCCTCTGGCTGCTGCACTGCGGCGGCGAGCAACCCATCAGCGACTTGCACCAGGCCGCCATGGACTGGCATCAGCAAGCCCCTGGCACGCCTGGACGACCCGATCTACCCGCCCTGGTGGCGCAGCGGGCCCGTGATGGGGACCTTCTGGCCAGCAAAGCCGAGCAGATTTGGCTTGGGGCCTATGGCTCAGCCGCCGGTGATCTGGCGCTGCAAACCCTTTCCACCGGTGGGCTCTGGGTGGGCGGCGGCACCGCCATCAAGCAGCTGGAGCGGTTGCAAAGCGATGCGTTCTTGGCACCGATGCGCTGCAAGGGGCGTTTTGAAGGCTTCATCAACAAGCTGCCGGTGCGGGCCCTGGTGGACCCTGATGCGGGCTTGTTCAGCGCCGCTTGCCGTGCGCGCATGCTGGCAGGATGCCTTCAATAACGGGCTGAGCCGCCCAACGCACACCGATGGGAAAACCGGAGATCGGCACCACCGTGGTGGTGGATGTCCCCGCGACAACCGCCAATCTCGGCCCTGGATTTGACTGCCTTGGGGCAGCGCTTGATCTGAACAACCAGTTCCAGCTCAAGGTGCTGGAGGGGGGCGCTGAACGCTTTGAGCTGATCATTGAGAGCAAAGAGGGCTCCCACCTGCGCGGCGGCCCCGACAACCTCGTGTATCGCGCTGCCCAGCGGGTATGGCGCGAAGTGGGGATGCAGCCGATCGCCTTGGAGGCGCGGGTGCAGCTGGCCGTACCACCAGCGCGGGGCATGGGCAGCAGTGCCACCGCCATCGTGGCGGGGTTGATGGGAGCCAATGCCCTAGCCGGTGAAGCGCTTGGCAAGGAAAAACTGCTGGAGCTGGCCATCGACATCGAAGGCCATCCCGACAATGTGGTGCCCTCGTTGCTGGGTGGGCTCTGCCTGACAGCCCAAGCCGCTTCCCGCCGCTGGCGCGTGGTGCGCTGTGAGTGGCACGAGAACGTGCAAGCGGTGGTGGCGATCCCCAGCATTCGGCTCTCCACCGCCGATGCCCGCCGGGCCATGCCCAAACAGATTGTGGTACCCGATGCCGTGTCCAACCTGGGCTCGCTCACCTTGCTGCTGCAGGGTTTACGCAGTGGCAATGGCGATCTGATCACCGATGGCATGCACGACCGGCTGCATGAGCCCTACCGCTGGCCGCTGATCCAAGGCGGCAGCGCCGTGCGCAAAGCGGCGATGGATGCTGGAGCTTGGGGCTGCGTGATCAGCGGCGCCGGACCCAGCCTGCTGGCCCTCTGCCCGCCGGAGAAGGGGCGAGCCGTGGCCGAAGCGATGGAGAAGAGCTGGGAACAAGAGGGGGTGCAGACCCGCGCCTTGCCGTTGAAGCTGCAGAGCGGCGGCAGCCGCTGGAGGCCCAAACCAAGCTGAGTAGATCTACTCACAATGCTCAGCCCTGGCTGATAGGTTGAGCCGTACGTATCGCAAGCGCGTCCCGTGGATCTCAGCCTGATTGTGCTGTTACCCCTGGCTGGCGTACTTGCCCTTGTGCTGCTGCCGGCTTCGCTGCAGAAGGCCTGCCGTTGGGTGGCCTTCACCACGCTGCTGGCCGATCTCGGCCTGATGTTGTGGTCCTTCAGCCGCCACTTTGATCCCGCCTTTGGCAGCCTGCAATTGGTCGAGCGGATCGACTGGCTGCCGGCCATGGGGCTGCAGTGGTCGCTCGCCGCCGATGGCATTTCAGCCCCTTTGGTGCTGCTCAGTGGCTTGGTCACCTTGCTAACGGTGGCCGCCAGCTGGGATGTGGAGCGCAAACCACGGCTGTATTTCGCCCTGCTGCTGGCGCAAGCCTCCGCCCAAGCGGTGGTGTTTCTCTCCCAGGACTTTCTGCTGTTCTTCCTGGCCTGGGAACTCGAGCTGGTGCCGGTGTACCTGCTGATCGCCATTTGGGGCGGCCAGCGGCGCCAATACGCCGCCACCAAATTCATCCTCTACACCGCCACCGCCTCGCTGCTGATCCTGATCAGCGGCCTAGCCCTGGCCTTCCATGGCGACGGCTTCACCCTCAACTTGGCTGAACTGGCCAGCCGCAGCTATGGCGGCAGCTTTGGATTGCTCTGTTACCTGGGCTTCCTGATCGGCTTTGGCGTGAAGCTGCCGATGTTCCCGCTCCATACCTGGCTGCCGGATGCCCACGGCGAAGCCAATGCACCGATTTCGATGCTGCTGGCTGGTGTGCTGCTGAAGATGGGCGGCTACGCGCTGATCCGCTTCAACGTGCAGATGTTGCCGGATGCGCACCTGCAACTGGCCCCAGCGCTGATGGTGCTGGGGATCGTCAACATCGTTTGGGGTGCCCTCAACGCCTTCGCGCAAGACAACGTCAAACGACGCATCGCCTGCAGCTCGGTGAGCCACATGGGCTTTGTGCTGCTGGGCATTGCCGCCGTCAATGACCTCGGCCTCAGCGGCGCCATGCTGCAAATGATCAGCCACGGCTTGATTGCCGCGGGCCTGTTCTTTGTCACCGGCGTCTTTTACGAACGCACCAAAACCCTCTCGATTCCGAACATGGGCGGCTTGGCCAAGGTGCTGCCAATCACCTTTGCCTTGTTTGTGATCACCTGCTTGGCCTCTCTTGCCCTGCCTGGCATGAGCGGCTTTGTGAGCGAAATCACCGTGTTCCTGGGAATCACCAGCAACGACGCCTTCACCACGGGCTTCCGCGTGATCACCATCGTGCTGGCGGCCATCGGCCTGGTGCTCACACCGATGTATCTGCTGAGCATGTGCCGGCGGGTGTTCTTTGGACCTCGGATTCCAGCTCTGGCCAAATTGGGCGACATGAGCCCCAGAGAGCTCACCATTGCGCTGGTGCTGGTGGTGCCCACCTTGATGATCGGCTTCTGGCCGCAGCTGGCCACCGGCCTCTACGACGCCACCACCGACAGCATCGCCGCCCAGCTTCACAACACCGTGCAGACCGCCCTAGAACTGCCTTCAGTTTTTGGCTGATCGCCCATGGGCCAGGCCCCAGCTGCTGCGGACCCCCTGCTGAAAGGGGAAGGGTTACCCGACTATCAAGCCATCACCCCAGTGGCGGTGAGCCAAGGAATGCCATGGCTGCTCGAGCAGCTGGAGGCTGAACTGGTCCGCATTGAATCCAGCCTGGACGGCCAAGGCGACACGCTGCGCTGGGACGATCTGATGCCGCCGATGCAGCAGCTGGGGGAGCAACTGCGCTGGAGCTGGGGGGTGGTGAACCACCTGCTGATGGTCTGCAACACACCTGAGCTGCGCCAGGCCCATGAGCAGCAACAGGCCGCCGTGGTGCGTTTCTCCAGCCGGCTGGGCCAATCCAAAGCGATCTACCGGGCCCTGAAGCAACTGGGCGCAGTCGATCAACTCAGCCCCTGCCGCCGGCGCATCCTGCAGCAGGAATTGCTGGGCATGGAGCTCCGTGGCGTTGGACTCGAAGGTGCTGAGCAGGAGCGCTTCAACGCGCTCACAGAAGAGCTCACATCGTTGAGCACCCGCTTTTCCAACAACGTGCTGGATGCCACCGCCTCATGGGAGCTGCTGCTCAGCAGCCCCGATGAAATGGACGGCTGCCCCGACAGCCTGCGGGAATTGCTGGCTGATTCAGCCCGGCGCAAGGGCCATGAGCAGGCCACAGCGGCGGATGGTCCCTGGCTGATGGGCTTGGACTACCCCCGCTACGGCCCCTTTCTGCAACACAGCAGCCGGCGTGATCTGCGCGAAACGGTGTATCGCGGCTTCATCAGCCGAGCCGCCAGCGGCGAGCACAACAACAGCGAGTTGGTGGGGCAAATCCTGGCCCTGCGTCAGCAAAAAGCCGCCCTCTTGGGCTATGGCAACTGGGCTGAAGTGAGCCTGGCCAGCAAGATGGCTCCCTCGGTGCAGGCCGTGGAATCGCTGCTGGAAGACCTGCGGGCCCCCAGCCATAGCGCAGCGCAACAGGAGCTCAAAGACCTGGAAGCCCTAGCGGGCTCACCCCTGCAGCCCTGGGATGTGAGCTACTGGTCGGAGCAGCTACGCAGGCAGCGCTTTGATCTCGACAGCGAAGCGCTGCGCCCCTGGTTCCCCCTGCCCCAGGTGCTCGATGGCCTCTTCAACCTCTGCAGCCGCCTGTTTGATATCCGCATCAGCGCCGCCGATGGGGAAGCGCCGATCTGGCAGGACGACGTGCGCTTTTTCCGCATCAGCGATGCCAACAGCGGTGAACCGCTGGCCGCCTTTTACCTCGATCCGTTTAGCCGTCCGGGCAGCAAACGCGGCGGCGCATGGATGGACGACTGCTTAGGCCGCCACACCAGCCCCGATGGCAGCAAGGTGCTGCCGGTGGCCTATTTGATTTGCAACCAAACCCCGCCGGTGGGGGAGACCCCCAGCCTGATGAGCTTTGGGGAGGTGGAAACGCTGTTCCATGAGTTCGGCCATGGCCTGCAGCACATGCTCACCACCGTTGAAGAGCCAGAAGCAGCCGGCATCAATGGCGTTGAGTGGGATGCGGTGGAACTGCCGAGCCAGTTCATGGAGAACTGGTGCTACGACCGCCCCACCCTCGACGGCATGGCACGCCACTGGCAAACCGGTGAGCCCCTGCCTGAAGCTGAGCGCCAAAAACTGCTGCAAGCCAAAACCTTCATGGCCGGGGCCGCCACCCTGCGCCAGGTGCATCTGGCCCTCACCGATTTGCGCCTGCATGAGCAATGGCGTACCGACCATGGCCAGAGCCCAGAGCAGTTGCGCCGTCAGGTAGCTGAAACCACAACGGTGTTGCCGCTGCTTGAGGAAGACGCCCTGCTGAGCAGCTTTGGCCACATCTTTTCGGGGGGCTACAGCGCCGGCTACTACAGCTACAAGTGGGCTGAGGTGCTCAGCGCCGATGCCTTCAGCGCCTTTGAAGATGCCGGACTCGACGATGAGCAGGCGGTACAAGCCACCGGCCGGCGATTCCGCGACACGGTATTGAGCCGTGGCGGCAGCGAAGCTCCAGCGGATGTGTTTTCAGCCTTCCGCGGCCGGCCGCCGTCGGCCAAGGCGTTGCTACGCCATTCGGGCTTGGTGGCCGCCTAGGCCAGCAGCTGCTGCACCGCAGCTGTCTTCTCTTCCAGCGCTTGATCGCGGTCAGTGCGGCTGTTGATTTTGAGGCTGGTGAAGATGCGCGGTGCACCCAGTTCATGCACCACCTCATGGCAGGCCTTTACCGCCTCCATCACTGGGCCCCAGTCGCCTTCGATGGCGGTGGAGTTGGGCCCCAATTGGTGCTTGAGCCCGCGCTGCTGCAGCACCTGCTGGCAGGCCGCCACATAGGGAGCCAGATCGATCCCCACGCCAATGGGGACCACGCAGAGATCAACGATCACCTTCATGGCCTGCGCTCATCCAGCCGCCGCTGCATCATGAAGCCATGAGCCCAACGCCCTACCTGGAGCTGGAGGGTGTGGCCGCCCACATCGGTGAGCGGCGCGTGTTTCACAACCTCAGCCTGCGGCTCAATCTTGCTGAGCACACTGTGGTGCTGGGCCCCAATGGGGCTGGCAAAAGTGCCCTGGTGAAACTCATCAGCCGCGAGATCTATCCGGTGGTTCAACAGGGATCAAGCCTGCGCCTGTTCGGGGATCGCACAGTGAATCTCTGGCAATTGCGACAGCGCATCGGCCTGGTCTCCAGCGACCTGGAGCGGCTCTACAACCCGGCTGTGCGGGCCAACGATGTGGTGCTCTCCGGCTGCTTTGGCTCGGTGGGCATCGGCCGCAGCCAAAACCCAACATCTGCGATACAGCAACGGGTAGCTGAGTTAATGGACCAGCTGGGTTTGCTGGATTTAGCGCAAGAGCGATTTGGCCAACTTTCAGAAGGCCAACGCCGCCGCCTGCTGATCGCCCGTGCCTTGGTGCACAAGCCTGATGTGCTGGTGCTCGATGAGCCCACCAATGCGCTGGATCTCAAGGCCAGGCATCAATTGCTGGAGCTGATGCGCCAGTTGAGCTGCAGCGGCACCACCTTGCTGCTGGTGACCCACCAAATCGAAGCGGTGATCCCTGAGATTCAGCGCTGCGTGATGCTGAAAGCCGGCCAGCTGATGGCCGATGGACCCTGCGATCAGGTGCTCACCAGCCCCAATTTGAGCGCCTTATTTGAAACGCCGCTGCAGCTGCTGAGCGCCAATGGTTACCGGCAAGTGCTGCCGGGCTGAGCGGAGAATCCCTCCAATGGGGGAGGCGCTCACCGGGCCACAGCAGGGAACCTGATGAAAGCCAGCTTTTCAGGCCAATCCATGACAGCCAGCTTTTATCCGAACCAACAAAGCAGCCGCCACGGCAAAGCAGCGATCACCATTTTTGTGAAACCAGAAGCGAAAGCTGCCATCCGCGCTGCCCTCGCTGACGGGGGTTACGGCACCAGCTACCAGGAGGGGATCGTCAACCTGCTGAACGAGCTGCTGGACAAACAAAACAGGCAGCCGTTGCTGTGAGCTCAGAGGCGCACATCCAGGGCGATCAACAGCAGATAGGTCACGCCCAGGCAAGCTCCCACCACAACGATCAACGACCTGTCCCGCCATCTAGGTTGAGACCAGAATGAGGCGACGAGACCGATCTCACTGCCTCATCCGCTACTCAGCGCCAAAGACAAGCACTTCTACCCATTACAAGACGCCGCTATCAACCTCTCATCGAACTAAAATCTCGAACCAATTGCCGCCCCCATCCGGCCATGCGCTTCTTTTGCATCCTGCTGCTGGTTGGTTTCACGGTGCTGGCATCGCAAAACTGGTTTGAGCACCAAGCCGCTTTGCAGCAGGCTGCAACGCTGCACAACGCATCTCTGCACAAGGTGGTGAGCATGTTCTCGCCAGCCACCGTCCCTCCCTTGGGCTAGCGAGCGCTCAGCCCGCGAGCCAACGCAACAGGCCCCAACAGCGCTCAGCCAGGGTTGGGCGCCGGAACACATAGACCCGCCGGCCATTGAGTCGCCAAGGATGTGTCACCGCACTCCCCCTTGAAGGTCAATAGGAGTGTGGCGACCTCATCCCCGCCGGCCTTGAGAGCCGGCTGAGAAGTCAATGACAACTGGCGTTAGTTAGCCCGCGTCGAGTTGCCATGGCGTGGGGCATTCCCGCGGCGCCGACATCACGTAGTGGTTCACCCAATCACTGAGGGGCTCATCGCGGTCTTTCAACAGGCGATTGATCGCCTGTTTGTCGACACCTTCGTAGCGATAACAGGATTGCCCCTGAAAGCAGACCGCCACCATGCCCTGCTGAGGATCAACAAACAGGGCCTCTGAAAACGCCACCGGACTACGCACTGAAATCCAGGTCATCGCCTCTCCTTCAACGTCGTGCCTCCGGTCTAAGGAGTTCTTGGCGCCAAAGGGAAAACCAAAACTCAGCGTTGCGAGAGCTCACGAAACGTGATGAACCAATGCTGCGCAGTGACTTAATCGATGCGTTCACACAGCCCGTAGCCCACATCGCAGAGATAACGGTTACCGCGTGAATCCATCACCACCTCCTGCAGCGCTGAAACCTGCTGAGGAACAGGGGACTGCCTGGGCAGTTGCCGCACCAACTCCCCCAGCAGTGGCGCTGCTGAACCCAAGGGAGATGCGCCAGTTGCCCATGGAGCCGCCGGCTGCGACCCAGCGACATTGGAGAGCGCAACGCCCAGAGCCGCATTCAAGAGCGCATCGAGTCCCATCTGAGAATGGCGAGAGCCAGGCACCTTATGGCGATTGGAGGGCCACTGGTGCAAAAGCCTGCTTATCAGGCTCTGCTTGCTAGGGATAAAGCATGGATTGGCTCCTGCTCCTGGTCTTCGCCAAAGCCTTCTGCATTGGCTACGGGGTGCTGTACGCCTTTGCTGCCACGGTGCACACCGGCCGGCCCTTGGTGATCACCAAGAAATCATTGGTGGTGGCGTTTGTCAGTGGCGTTGTGTTGTTTGCGGTGCTCTATGCGGTGCGTGGTCATCCCTGATCAAGCGAGAACCACCGCCGCTCCCAGCACTGGAGCTTGTGGTGTTGATCAAACACGATGCTGAGTTGTTGAAACCGCGACGGCTGCAGACATCCCACCTCCAGCTCAAACCCACCACTCGGCAACCTCTCAGGAACCCCGCACACCAAGCCATCAGCGAAGACTCCACGCACCTCAGCTTGCAGAAACCGTTGGGGATCCCAGCGGATCGGCTCAGGCGTTGATGGCCTGCCAGACAGCCCGGCTTGGGGGCGGAAACGTTCGACAACGCCCGAGCAACCGTGCAACGGCGCCAACAACGCTTCGATCGAACTGGGTTGGGGCCTGGCCGGTTCTTTCTCGTTACTGAGCTGGCAGCGAAAGGCAACAGCACCTATGGCATTGAGACGCCAATCGCGGCCATCCGGCTTCCAGAGCAGCACCAGCATTGAGCGAGAGCGGCCACAGAAGAGATTGATTTCATGGCCAAAGCGAGGCAGGTCAGTGGGAACCTCCAGGCTCGACTGCCCCCCAGCTGCTTCGAATTGCCAGCAAGCCCCTGAGGCGTTGTAGTTGGAGCGGCTCAAGGGATATTGCGCGGCGCCGCCAGGAGCCAGGAACAACCCCGTGCCATCCCACAGGCCGGTGTCGGCATCCTCAAAGCTGATCGCATAACGGGTGTGGTCCACCACCGTGGTGGGCTGATTCAGGCTGAGCTCGCCGTCGTCTTGACGGACATACCACTGGCTGGTGCCTTGCCAGATCCCTTCAAAGTTGAGGCGATTGCGTTCCCACTGATCCGTCATCACCGGCGCTCCAGATCTGAACGACCTGATTAGGGTCTCAGCGGCAGCTCAAAACGACAATGCGCCTGAGCCTGGTGGGCTGCGGCTATGTGGGTCAAGCCATCGCCCAACAACTTCAGGGCAGAACTGATCTCGAGCTCACGGTGACCACCACCAGCGAGGAACGGCGCGACGAGCTCGGCGCCATCGCCGATCAGGTGTTGGTGATCTCAGCAGATGATCCCGATGGCCTTCTGGCAGCCCTTGATGGGCGTGATGCCGCCATCTTTTGTCTCGGCCCCAAGGGCAACCGCCAAGTGGATGCCGACGGCTACCGCCGCACCTTCAACGACAGCTTTCGCTGCTTGGAGCAGCTGCTGCCTCAGCTACCGGCGCTGCAGCAGATCATCTACACGGGCAGTTGCTCGATCTACGGAGATGCCGGAGGTGGCTGGGTGGATGAATCCACCTGCGCCCAACCGCGCGATGAACACGGAGCTGTGTTGCTGGAAGCCGAACGCCAATTGCTCGCCATGGCCAGCCATCAACGGCGGGTCTGCATCCTGCGCCTTGGAGCGCTCTATGGCCCGCAACGGCAGTTCGAGCAGCGTTTTGCCCGCCTGGCCGGCAGCACCCAGTCAGGCCGAGGCGAACGTTTCACCAATTGGGTTCACCGCGACGATGCAGCCTCCGCAGCCATCGCCGCATTCGATGGCCAGTGGCAGGGAGTTGTGAATGTGGTGGACGATGCTCCGGTGCCGTTAGCTGAACTGCTGAACGCGAGCCTGTCCCAGGCAGGACTCGAACCGATCACATGGCAGCCCGCCAGCGAGCCAGGCAAGCCTGGCCTGAACCGGCGCATCAGCAATCGCTTGTTGAAAACGAGGGGCTTTGAGCTGAATCACCCCCGCATTGCACTGCTTAGTGGGGATGGCGCACCCCAGCGCGAACCAGCATCCACAGCAAGGCCAACATCACCACAACAGTGACGACGACATAGGGGATAAACACGGCGCTGGCGGCCGCCTCACACACCTTGAAAATCTCAGCCAAGAACCAAGCCGTTCCCACCACCCAGAGGGTGATCAAGACGATGGAGGTGAACCGTTCAGCGGAGTTGGCTTTTCCCCAGAGGCTGGCCAAAGCACCCTTCATTGGATTGATGCCGATGCGATCGAAAAGTAATCAGCACAATTGGCCGCTCCAACGGGTGCTCCAGAAGGTTTCAGGCTCTTGGACAATGGGACTTCCTTGCCCATCACGCCATGGCCCCTGAGGCCGTGACTCGCATCACGGAGAGCCTGTTCGCGCAGGTAGCCCAACACGCCGCGGCCAGCCCACGGCGACGCAAAAACCACAACCTGCACCAAGAGAGTGATCTGGTGCAGCGCTTCCTCAATGTGCTGCAGCCAGGGACCTATGTGCGCCCCCACCGGCACCGGCGCGACCAGGCCGGGGCGGGTTTTGAGTGTTTTGTGGTGCTGCAAGGCAGCGTTGGCTTGCTGGTGCTCAACAGCGCAGGGGATGTGCTGCAGCGCGAACGGCTCGAAGCCGGCGGTGAGGTGCGCGGGCTGCAACTGGCCGAAGGCCTGTTCCACACGCTGGTGGCGTTGGAAGCTGACTCGGTGATGTTTGAGATCAAACAAGGGCCCTATGAGCCCCTAGCCGACAAAGATTTCCTGGCGGCTTTCCCGCTGGAGGGAACGCTAAAGGCGATGGAACAGGAACGGCTCTGGCGTGCCCTCTTCAATGGGGAACACGGCGATGAAACCGGCCCAACACCAGAGCAATCAAAATCGCCACATACATCTGGCCCGTCAACGTGATCGTGAAGGCGGCCGCCTGTGCCGCCAAATTGGAGCTCACCAGGGCACCGGAGCCCACGGTGGTGAGCAACTCAAGAGACGCCATTGTGAGCGTGGCATCGGGTGGAGAGGGCAGCCCTCCAAAGGCCACCGGATGGAGCAGATACAAGGTGTTGAGCAGCACCCCACCCAACAAACCAATCAGCACATAACCAGCCGCCGCACCCATCAACACCGAGGTTGTGACAAACGGCTCGCGGATTAACGAGCGCACCAGCCGCACCATCACCAGCCCAAAAAAGAGCACAAACAAGACAAAGCGCAGCAGCGCCAAGCTGCCGATCCAGGGCACTGGCATGGCCGCGGCAGCACCCCCATGGCGCGACACGATCCACAACAGCTCAACCAACAACGAGCACCCACCCAGGGCATACACCAAGCGCCGGCCTGAGCGCAGCACCGAGAGGTGAACCACCAGGTTGAGAAAGAACAGCTCCAGCGCGATGGCACTGAGATCAATGATCAGCGGGAAGCGCTGGGAGAAGGGAATCAACCAAACCATCAGCAGCTCCAACAGGAGCAGATTCCGGTAAGCCTTATGACGCCGGCGAATCCTGGCGATATCCCATCGCTGCTGATGCATCCCCATGACGCTGGCGCTGTACTGCCACCGTGCCATCAAATCCAGGAATTGGCGCCGCTAACTTGCGCAACTCCAGGCCCATGGGGATCGCTCCATAGCGCTGTTGCAGCAACTCGAGAATGCGCTCAGAAAAATGCTCCAGCGTTTGGCAGCGCAACGACGCTGTGAGCTCGCGAATCAACGCAACAGCTTCGGCGTAATCAAGGGTGTCGGCTAAGGCATCGCTATGGCCAGCCGGTTGCAGGTCATGGGCGAGCCAAAAATCAAGGGCAAACCATTGGCCCAACAGACGTTCCTGCTCCAGCACACCCACATGGGCCCAAAGGCGCAGATCCCGAACAACGATCCGATCGCTCACAGCGGCAGGTTTTGGTGGGTGAACTGGCGCGCCCCACTGGCGTAATCAGCGGCGATATGACCATCACCGCGCAGGCGGTAGCGGTAGGTGACCAAGCCTTCCAAGCCCACCGGCCCCCTCGGCGGCAGCGTTTGGGTGCTGATGCCCACCTCAGCGCCAAAGCCATAACGGAAGCCATCGGCAAACCGCGATGAACAGTTTTGATACACCCCAGCGCTATCGACCCGAGCCAAAAAGCGCTCGGCCGTCTCGGTGTTGGTGGTGCAGATCACCTCGGTGTGGCGCGAGCTGTAGCGGGCGATGTGATCCAACGCCTGATCCATCGACTCCACCACGCGAATGCTGAGCACCAGATCGAGATATTCCGTGGCCCAATCGTCGTCGCTGGCGGGTTGACTCACCCCAAGCGCCATCGCCGCATCATCACCTCGCAATTCCACCCCTGCCTCGGCAAAAGCAGGCCGTGCCGCGGCCAGAAATGCTGGGGCGATCTTCTTATGCAGCAGCAGGGTTTCAATGGCATTGCAGGCCGCTGGGTATTGCGCCTTGCTATCAACGGCCACCGCAACGGCCTGATCCAGATCCACCTGGCTATCCACATAGAGATGGCAAATGCCATCGGCATGCCCCAGCACAGGGATGCGGGTGTTGTCCTGAATGAATTGCACCAGTGCATTGGATCCCCTGGGGATGATCAAATCCACCAATCCGTCCAGCTTGAGCAGGGCCAAGCTTTCTTCGCGGCTGGTGAGAAGCGTCAACACATCGGGATGCACCGCCGAGCGGGCAAGGCCCTGCTGAAGAGCCTCAAGGATTGCGCTGCAACTGCGGTTGGCCTCGCGCCCGCCTTTCAAGATGGCGCCATTGCCGGAGCGAATCGCCAACGCAGCGATCTGCATCACGGCATCAGGACGGGCCTCAAAAATCACCCCCACCACACCCAGGGGGACGCTGATGCGCTCAAGCACGAGCCCCTCATCCAGGGCCCGATGCACTTGGCGTTGCGCCAATGGATCTGGCAGCTGAGCCAACTGGCGAATGCCGGCAATGGCTCCATCGAGCTTGGCTCCATCGAGCTTGAGCCGTGAGAGCAAGGCTGGGGCCAGCTGTTCCTGCTCAGCCGCCTGGCGGTCCTGCTGGTTGGCCGACAAGATCGCCTCCCGCTGCTGCTCGAGCGCATCGGCCATCGCCCTCAGGGCCTCCTGGCGCTGCTGATCAGTGCACTGGGCAAGATCAATGGCATGGCGCCTCAGGCTCGAAGCGCGGGCCAGCAGTTCAGGGGAGGGATCGGGAACGGCCTGATTCAACGCCTGGGCAGGGGGACTGCCATGCATCATCCCTGGCGGCCTGGCAGACGCTCCAACGCCAAGCGAGCTGCGCCCAAGCGGCCAGCCCCATTGCCCAAGCTGGCCGGTGCAATCACTAGATCCTGACGGCTTGGAGCCAACACACGGCGCTCCACCTCCTGCTGCAGGCTGGCGGCAAAAAAGGGGAAGGCCGCGCTGAGGCCACCCCCCAACAACACGCGCTCGGGGGTGAAGGCATAGACCAACGAGCTGATGCCGCAGCCCAACAGCTGGCCATAGCGCTGCCACGCCTCAAGGGCTTCCGCATCGCCGCCTTGGGCTCGCCTCGAGAGTTCATCGGGGGGGCAGCCAGCCCAACGGGTGAGCGCACCAATGCTGCAGAAGGTCTCGATCGAACCGTTGTTGCCGCTGTTGCACGGCGGGCCTGCCGGATCAAGCCCAATCAATCCAGGTTCAGCGGCAGCCCCTCGGCGACCAAGAAAGAGCTGGCCGCCAAGGATCACCCCACCACCAACCCCGGTGCCCAGGGTCAACAGCACCACGTCATCGATTCCTTTGGCAGCGCCAAGCCACTGCTCACCGAGCACAGCGCAATTGCCATCATTGGCCAACGTGACCGGGCGCTGCAGGCGTGCCTCCAGCCACTCAGCCAGCGGAACCTGCTCCCAACCCGGGAGATTGATGCAGACCTGAGCCACCCGCGCACTGCGGTCCATCGGGCCAGGAAGCCCCACACCAACCGCATCGGCTTGAGCCTCTGGATCAAGGGCCTCAATGGCTTCCACCACCGCCGTTGTGATGGCACCGGGTGCTGGTGGTTGGGGCGTGGGGCAGTGCTGCTCCGCCAAGAGCAGGCCTTCGCTGTCAAAGCGGCCCAGCTTGAGGCCGGTGCCACCGATATCCACCCCGATCACCTGACGGTGCGGCTTCGGCATCGCCACCACAAACCACTGCCCCTATTAAGCCTGAGCAGAACTAGAAGCGGAAGAACAATTGCAGCTGTCCCTGCCAGCGCCCCTGTTGGTCGAGGGCGCCTTGGACGCCGAGTTTTTCGGTGGCTTGATAACGCAATACAGCCTCCGGTGGAATGTCGCTGCGGTTGGGTGCGGCCAACACCGAAAAATTGAAACGATCAGTGAGATCGACGCCCACTTCAGCACCCAAAACCAGCTGCGAAGGAATACGACCCTTATTGCTGTCTTTGCCTGAATCCTGCACGTAGGGCTCCAGGTAAGCGGGATAGAGCGATGCGGTGATCCGATCATCAAACAAATTGCTCAAACCTCCAATCACTGGAGACAGCAACGTTCCTCCTAACAACGTCGCAACTGCTGTGCCGGCATTAGCTGCGGCAACCCCAGCCAAGCTATTGCCCGCCAAGAGGGCGACCAACCGCTCCTGCGGCAAAGGCGGTTGACTGCGCAACGACAACGTCTCAAAGGAGAGTCGATCAGCAGGTCCGGCATAGGAAATGATCACCTTGATCAAATTGAGGCGATCCAAGTTCGAAAAATTGCCCTGCAGCTCCTGACTACTCACCAACTGATCGCCATCACTGCCACCCACGCGATCAGACACCCGTGTGGTGAAGACCACATCGAGGTATGGGAGTAAGCCCAACGACGGCGTGAAGACCGCCACATTGGCGTTGCTGCTATCAAGCTTGAGCACGTTGGTGAGCAAGCTGACACGCCCCTTGAGCAGCTTCACCACACCTGAGAGCCGTACATCAGGGCCGGCTGGTCCATTGAGCGTGAGCAAACCACTGGTTTGAAAATCGGCGACCGGAGGGGAGGCGATACGCAACTTGGGGCCAAGTCCCACACGCAAATTGCGGAACTCCAGCGGGCCCAAGTTCGGCACCCGGCTGCGCAAAGCCGCGCCATCAGCGGATTCCATCTGCGGGCCACGCACCACCACTGGCTGCTGGAAATCCCAATCCAGCTCTGGCATTGCGGTGTTAACCGGACGACTAGGAGAACCACCTGAACTGAGTTCCGCCGCAGAGACCGTGATTAAGCCATCACTGAGCTTGAGTTCGCCCCCCAAGGCCGGCTTACGCAGGCTCCCCTGCAGCAACAGCTCACCATCAGCCTGCAGCTGAGCATCGGGGCGCTTGATTGGGAATGCTGTGGTAGCAAAACGCAGGCCCGGCTCATTGCGCTCCTGGCTCAAAGCCAGGCTGCCCGTTCCTTCAATTCGCCCTTCTCCAGAGCGAGCTGAGAACGACTCGAGTTGAAGCTGTTCAAAATCAAAAAAGGCCGTGGCTTCAACACCATTAATGGCCTGATCAGCCACAACCACAGCCCCATCACGGACCCTTAAAAACCCGTTAGCGAGCGGGCTGGCGAGGGTTCCACGGATGAGCAATTGAAGGTCGATGCTGCCGCTTTGCCACTGCAGCTGGCCACCAGCTAAGGAGGTGAGAAACACCAAGCCATCACCACGGCTGGAGACACGGAGCTCAAAACCATCCTCAACGGGATCCAAGGGAATCCGCCCCGCCAGATCAACGCTGTTCTTGGCCTGTCCACCACGAATGGAAAGGTCCAAATTCAGCACACGCCCATCGAGCTCCAAGCGGCCACGCTCCAGCGCCAATGGCTCGCCTGCCAGATCTCCATTATCAAGCCCTAAATCGATGCTGAAAGTGGGCAAACCCAGACCGATCTGCCACTGACCAGTTCCACGTAAAGCACCCCGCAACCCGGCAGGAACAGGAGTCAGCAGAGCCATAAAACCGAGCGGCAGGCCAGCAAAACTGAACGATCCCTCTCCTGAGCCAAGGGGGCCATTGATCTCAGCCACGAACGGCTCAAGCTGCAGAGCCGTATCCCGATCATCCCCTCGCAACCAGAGATGTCCGCGAGCCGCGAGCTCCAGTTGCAGGCGCTCAGGCGATGGGCCCTGCACCTTTAAGTCGGCATCCATCAAGCCCTCAACATCAGCCAAGGGAATACGGCCGTCATTGCCCTTGGCTGGACGCTCAAGGGCTAGGCGTGCCTGCGCCTCTTGAAGCGCCTTGATTTGCGCATCCAAGCTGGCGCCAAGGGTGTCGATGGCAAAGCTGCCGAGATCGCTGGCACGGCCATCGGGGCGTTGGGCCGCTGGACGTCGCAAATCTTGAAGCAGCCTCAAGACCCCACCGGGCTGGAGCTTGCGCGCTTCAGCTTGCAGATTCAGCGGGCCATTCCAAGCGCCGCGGCTGCTCAACTGCACCGAACCACTGCCTTGGGGCAGCAGCTGGGCGCTGAAGTCAAAGCCGGGATAACGCAAGAAACCATTGAGCTGCAGCTGGCGTCCCTTGATCCAAGCCAGTGCTGGATCGCTGACGCTGGCTTGGCCCTGCAGCAACAGTGGATCGAGGCCAAGGCGGCCGCCCCCCTCCAGCACGCCATTGAGCGGTAGAGGGCGGTTACCACGCAAGCCCAGTTGCAATGGGGCCAAGTCCCAGCGGCGTGCAGCCCAGCGATACGCGCCGCCACTGGGAACGACGCTGATGCTTCCATCGCCTTTCACCGCCTGCAACGACTGCAAACGGTTGTCTTTCAACCGGGCTACAACCTGAGTGCTGGCGGATGACAAGCGCAAGGATCCCGGTTGCCAGCGGCCCTGCCACAGCTCAGGTGACTGCAGCCCCGCAACGCTGGGTTGCAAAAGGCTGAATCGGGCCGAAACCTTGGGCTGCTTGGCCTTGCCTTCCACGCTCAAACGGCCGGCCAATTCACCACCCAGCTCGGGATCCAGCCTTTGCAAGGGCAGATCCTCAATGCTGAGTTCAGCCTTGAGGCCAGCGTCTGACCAACGGCCTTGCAGCTTCACAGGGCTCAGGGCATCGAGGCGGGCATCGCCCTTGAACACCAAGGCTTTGGCTTCACGCTGGATCGCGAGCGTCAGCGGTTGGATGGCCACAGGCGGAGCCGAACTGCCCAGCCGTTTGAGCTCCAGTTGGCTATCGAGCTCAAGCAGGGGGTCGCCACTGCCCCAGCGCGCATCGGCTGTTCCGCGTAAGCCAAAGGAGCCAATCGCACTGGTTAGTTCTGGAGCTTCGAGCTGCAGCCGCCAAACACCCTCTCGGCCTTGGCCGCGCGCCATCAGGGGCTGACCCGCCAGCCCCAACCAGCTGGGATCCAGCTGCAAGCTATTGAGTTTGAGCTCCAGATCAGGCCGCAGCTGGCCTTCAGCCAGCAGACGAGAGGTGCCCGAGCGCACTTGCAACCGCTGCAAGCTGAGGCTGCGCCAAGGGGCCCCGCGCCAGGACAACTTGGCGGCGGCATCACCGCGGCGATCGTCCCAGCGCCAGGGGCTGGTTTTCAGCTCCAGGCTGGTTCCGCCGCAACGCCAACGCTGCTGCGGACTGCTGAACGCATCGATGCGCAGCTGCTTGAGCTGCAAAGGCCCCTGGCAGCGCCATTGCTGGCCTTGACGGTTCAGCCGCAAGACCCCCGAGGCCTCTCCAGAGCTGAGCTGCGTGGGCCAAGCCGCCGCCAAGCTGCCCAATGCCGGCAATGACAGGCGCCGCATCTGCATGCGCAGATCCAACGCTGGCCTGCCGCCCCAGCGGTTCTGGACACGCATCTCCAGCTGGGTTTGGCGCGGGCCTAAGCCCTTGGGCCGAAAGGCACCAGCGAAGCGCAGTTGCTCACTGGCCAAGTTGAGATCAAGGCTGCCAGCGGTGAAGCGCCAGGGCCGAGCCCCATCAATGCTGAATTGCGCCGCATCGAGGAGGTGCAGCTTCAAGCGCAGCCGCGGCGGCGCTTTCCCGGAGAGTTGCGGGAAGGTCCAGAGGCGCCCTTGGCCATTGCGCTGCAGCTGCAGCTGCAAATTGCCCAGGCCGATTTTTGCGACAGCACTGGCTTGGCGCACGCTGCCGATCAGATCGGGCAGCAGGGTTAGCCGCTCAACCGACATCGCCGAGCCATCTGAGGCCGAGGGCAAAACGCGCGTGGGGCCAAATTCCAAGCCCTGCAGACCAAACCCCAGCAGCGGGCCCAGTTCAACGGGATGGTTCAAACCAGCGCTGAGTTGCTGTTCAAGCCAGTTGTGAAAGCCCTCTGCATCCCAGCGGGGCTGCGTTGAGCATCCGGCAAGCGTCAGCAGCGCCGCACTCGAGAGGGGAAGAAGCACACGCCGGATCGATCGCCCCATGCCCGACGGCGCTTTTTGTCCGGAGTCGGCGCAATATAGGTTCGTTTGCCCGGACGCTCCATGGTGGCTGATCCATTGCTGTTAAAGGCCGGTAGCTGGCTGGCCATTGCCGGAGGTGTGCTGCTGGTGCTGACCGTGCTGGCCTTTGTGCTCGGTTGGGGCGTGCGCTTTCGGCTGGTGGGGGTAAGCAGCTTCACGCTGCTGCTAGCGGCAGGTTGCGGCGCGTTTGCCATCAGCTACAGCCCGCGCAGCAGCATTGAGGGCGCCCTGGTGGTGCCGGTGGTGTTCGACAACGGCAGCAATTTGGTGGTGGCTGCCGCCGGTGCTGATTTCCCTCTCGAGGCCGCCGGCCCGAGCGCAGAGCAAGTGGCCAGCAATCTGCGGGGCGGCGGGCGCAACAGCAGCGATGGCTTGGTGCATGTGCGCCTGCGGCAGCTGCAGGCCCAGAGCAACGGCAGCAGCAAGCCCACCGTGCTGGCAGAAGCCACCAAAGACCTGCGCAGCGGCGAAGTGAGCCTGGTCCAACCTGCGACGGGTCGGACCAAGAACTGACACCGTCAAGCCCCCCAAGGGGTTTTCCGACGACTGAAATAAAAACAGCCGTACGGGTCTCTCGATGCTGCAGCGCCGCCATTTACACCTGGTGTTGGGATTGGCTGCCTGTTTCAGCCTGGGCAGCGCCAACCCAGCAGCAAGCCAGCTGCTCGAGACCGTCAAGCAGAACAAGCAGTTGGCCACCCAGCTCTGCGGTCAATTCCGCAAGCTCAACGCCAGCGGCCAGAAAGCCCACGATCCGGCAGCCATTCAGGCCACCGCCGCCCAGCAAGGCCTGAGCCCCTTGGACGCCGAAATCCTCACCACCTATGTGGTGGGCATGTATTGCCCTGACGTGCGCTGATTGCCGTGATCGGCTCCCCCGTTTCCCTGCCGCTGCGGGACGGGGTTGAACTCAGCGGCCTGCTTTGGAGTCCCAGCGGCCCTGGACCTTTTCCAGCCCTGTTGATGCGCCAGCCCTACGGGGCCCGGATCGCTTCAACCGTGGTTTACGCCCACCCCAGCTGGTACGCCCAGCAGGGGTATTTGGTGTTGGTGCTGGATGTGCGCGGACGCGGCGACTCGGGCGGCGAGTTCAGCGGATTTGCCACCGAAGCCACAGACGGCGATGACGCCCTGGCCTGGCTCAAAGCGCACCCGCTCTGCACTGGCCAAGTGGGCAGCTACGGCTTCAGCTATCAAGGCCTCACCCAACTGCTGGGCAGTGATCCCAACCTGCACCCTGAGGCGCTCGCCCCAGCGATGTGTGGGCTCGATGAGCGACTGCATTGGGCCAGCGAGGGGGGAGCGCACTGGTGGGTGCTCTCACTGAGCTGGGGGTTGCAATTGGCCAGCGAAAGCTGCCGGCGCCGCGGGGATCAACAGGCCTGGCAAGCCATCAAAAATTGTCTAGCCAGCGCTCAGCAAAGCCGCCATGGCCTGGCGCTGCTCAAACAGCACGACCCCGGCAACCACGTGTTGCAGTGGCTGCAGAGTGATCCCAGCCAAGCGGAGGGTTGGCAGCGCCACCAACCGAGCCCTGAACGCTTACGCAGACCGATGCAACTGCTGGAGGGCTGGTGCGATCCCTACCTGCGTGGCGGCCTGGACCTTTGGCAGCAATCAGTGGATTGCGGTGGATCGCCGGAGCTGATCATTGGCCCCTGGAGCCACCTCAGCTGGGACCGCCGTGTGGGCAGCTCTGACCTGGGGCCTGAAGCCTGCGGCCGCGTTGATCAGTGGCAGCTGGCCTTTTTTGATCAGCACCTGCGCGGCCAAAGCCGGCCAGAGCAGCCCAGTTGCTGGGCCTACGACCTGCTCAGCCACCAATGGAGCCGCAAAGATCCACGCCTTAGCCCAAATCTGCAGTGGGGCCTCAGCAGCGATGGGCTCGCCGCTAGCCGCAGCGATGAAGGGGAACTCAACGCGCAGCAAAGCGGCCATGGCCAGCTGGTGTGGGTGCATGATCCCTGGCGCCCTGCGCCTGGACGCGGCGGCCACCTGGGGCTGGATGCGGGGTTATGCGATCGCGCTGATCTCGATGCCCGCGCTGATGTGGCTTGTTTCACCACAGCTGCGCTGCAGGAGCCATTGGAGCTCTGGGGCCAATTTGAACTGCTGCTGACCATCAGCTCCGATCAACACAACTTCGATCTCTGCAGTGCGATCTCGGTTCTGCGTGCGGGCCAATCCCAGGTGCTGCAGCTCTGCACCGGGGTGCTGCGCATGGCTAGCGACAACGGCCAACAACCACAGCAGCAGACGCTGCGCTTTCAGCCCTTGCTTGCCTCGCTCGAGGTGGGCGACCGGCTGCGGCTGTCGCTTGCTGGTTCGGCCTGGCCGCAAATCAGCTGCAACCCAAAAATCACCACGCTGATGGCCGATTTGTCATCCAGCAGGCTGCAGCTCAAAGCAATGGCTGTTTCGGCAGCTGAAGACTGAACAAATCGGATTAGGCTCCGCCGAACAAAACAACTCCGCCCGGATGGCTCTGGCAACCCTCGATTGGATGACCCAGGACGCGGAGCGACTGGCCCAGTGCAATCACGACCATCCCCAAGCGGTGCTTGGCCCGCAGCAACTCGACGACGGCCGCTGGGTGGTGCGCGTATGGATGCCCGACGCATCCCGCGTGGTGCTGTTGCACCAAGGCCATGAACATGTTCTGGAAAACCCCCACCACGCCTGGGTTTTTGAAGGCGAGCTGAATAGCAATCCCGGATCTCTGTACCGGCTGCGGGTGGAACGCGCAGGGATCACCCACGAGCAGCACGACCCCTATGCCTTCCGCCAGGAGTGGATGGGGGCCATGGACCGGCACCTGTTTGCCGAAGGCAATCACCACCACATCTGGCAGCGCATGGGGGCCCACCCCCACGTGCAAGAGGGCGTTGCAGGGGTGCAGTTCTGCCTATGGGCTCCCAACGCCCGCAGTGTGTCGGTGATTGGCGACTGCACCAATTGGGATGGCCGCCACCTGCCGATGCAGCAGCGGCTGGGCGGCATCTGGGAGCTGTTTGTGCCTGGACTCGGTGCTGGCGCCCACTACAAATACGAGATCCACACCCAGCAGGGGCACTGCTATGAGAAGGCCGACCCCTACGGCTTCCAGCACGAGGTGCGCCCAGCTCAGGCCTCGGTGGTGGCCAACCTCAAGGGCTATCAGTGGGGCGATGACGCCTGGCTCAAGCAGCGCGACAACCGCAACCCGCTCGAGCAGCCCGTCTCGGTCTACGAGATGCACATGGGCAGCTGGATGCATGGCAGCTGGGATGAGCCCTACATCGAGGCCGATGGCACCCCCAGAGCGCCTGTTCCAGCCGCTGATCTCAAGCCCGGCGCCCGCCTGCTCACCTACCCGGAACTGGCCGATCGGGTGATTCCCTATGTGAAAGCACGGGGCTTCACGCACATCGAGCTGATGCCGATGGCGGAGCACCCGTTTGACGGCTCCTGGGGCTATCAGGTGACGGGCTTTTATGCCCCCACCAGCCGCTTCGGCAGCCTCAACGAATTCCGCGCCTTTGTGGACCGCTGCCATGCCGAGGGCATTGGCGTGATCCTTGACTGGGTGCCCGGGCACTTCCCCAAAGACGCCCATGGCTTGGCCTTTTTCGATGGCAGCCACCTCTACGAGCACAGCGATCCACGGATCGGCGAGCACAAGGAGTGGGGCACGCTGATCTTCAACTACAGCCGCAACGAGGTGCGCAACTTCCTGGTTGCCAACCTCGTCTTCTGGTTTGAAGAGCTCCACATCGACGGCATTCGCGTCGATGCGGTGGCTTCGATGCTCTACCGCGACTACCTACGCCCCGATGGCGAATGGATCGCCAATGAGCATGGCGGCCGCGAAAACCTCGAGGCGGTGCGCTTTCTGCAGCAGGCCAATTCGGTGCTGTTCCACTACTTCCCCGGCGCCCTGTCCATCGCCGAGGAATCCACCACCTGGCCCCTGGTGACCATGCCCACCTCCATGGGCGGCTTGGGATTCAACCTCAAGTGGAACATGGGCTGGATGCACGACATGCTCGATTACTTCGAGCTGGATCACTGGTTCCGCCAGTTCCACCAGAACAACATCACCTTCTCGATCTGGTACGCCCACACCGAGAACTTCATGCTCGCCCTTAGTCACGACGAGGTCGTGCATGGCAAGAGCCATCTGCTGCACAAGATGCCAGGCAGCGATGAGCTCAAATTCGCCAATGTGCGGGCACTGCTCACCTACATGTGGACGCACCCGGGCAAGAAGACCATCTTCATGGGGATGGAGTTCGCCCAACGCGGCGAGTGGAACGTTTGGGGTGATCTGGAGTGGGACAAGCTCCAACATCGCGAGCACCAGGGTGTGGTGAACCTGGTGGATGACCTCAACGCCCTCTACAAATCAGAACCGGCGCTTTGGCGCAACGATTTCGATAGTTTCGGCTTCCAGTGGATTGATTGCGACGACACCAATCACAGCGTGGTGAGCTTCATGCGCCGCGACGAGAAGGAAGGCAATTGGGTTGTGGTGGTCTGCAACTTCACCCCCGAAGGCCATGGCAACTACCGCATTGGCGTGCCAGTGGATGGCTTCTACACCGAGCTGTTCAACAGTGATGGCGCCCGTTATGGCGGCAGCAACCAGGGCAATCTCGGCGGCAAATTCAGCGATGACTGGGGCATGCACAGCTACGGGCAATCCCTGGATCTCTGCCTGCCTCCGCTGACCGTGATGGTGTTCAAACACGACCCCAACCGGCAGCGAGAAGCAGCAAAGGATGAAGCTGCAGCCAAATTGGGCGGATCACTCGGGTAGCGTCAGCGGCTGACTTAACTGTTCCGGCCCCATGAGTGACGCCCTGCCCCTGCTGTTGCGCGCCGCCCGTGGGGAGCAAGTGGAGCGTCCTCCTGTCTGGATGATGCGTCAGGCCGGCCGGTACATGAAGATCTACCGGGATCTGCGCGATAAGTACCCCTCCTTCCGCGAACGCTCAGAGAACCCCGATCTCTCCTATGAGATCTCGATGCAGCCGTTTAACGCCTTCCAGCCCGACGGCGTGATTCTGTTCTCGGACATCCTCACGCCGCTGCCCGGGATGGGGATTGATTTCGACATCATCGAAAGCAAGGGCCCCCAGATCAACGACCCGATCCGCAGCCTGGCCCAGGTGGAAGCACTGCGGCCGCTGGTGCCGACCGAAACCATGCCATTTGTTGGTGAGGTGCTCGGCAGGCTGCGCAGCAGCGTGGGCAACCAAGCCGCCGTGCTGGGTTTTGTGGGCGCCCCTTGGACCCTGGCCGCCTATGTGGTGGAAGGCAAAAGCAGCAAGAACTATGCGGTGATCAAGGCCATGGCCTTCCGCGAGCCTGAGCTGCTGCACAAGCTGCTCAACCACTTCGCTGAATCGATTGCCACCTACCTGCGCTATCAGATCGATTCCGGCGCCCAGGTGGTGCAGATGTTTGATTCCTGGGCTGGTGAGTTGAGCCCCGCGGACTACGACACCTTCGCCGCTCCCTATCAGCGCAAGGTGGTTGAGCTAGTGAAGCAAACCCACCCCGACACCCCGATGATCCTCTACATCTCCGGCAGCGCCGGGGTGCTGGAGCGCATGGGCCGCACCGGTGTGGACTTCATCTCGCTCGATTGGACCGTCGACATGGCTGATGGCTGTGCCCGCCTGCCCCATCACCTGGGCGTGCAGGGCAATGTGGACCCCGGCCTGCTGTTCGGCACCCCCGAAGCCATCCGCGCCCGCATCGATGACACGGTGCGCAAAGCCCGCGGCCGGCGCCACATCCTCAACCTGGGCCACGGCATCCTGCCCGGCACACCGGAGGAAAACGGTGCCGCCTTCTTTGAAGCTGGCAAAACGGTGATGGATCGCATCGGGGCACGCGTGTGAGCAGCGCCCCAGCGCGGATCCTGATCACCGGCGCCAGCGGATGCGTTGGTCAACACATCGCCAAGCAGCTGCTGGAGCAATCCGACGCAGAGCTGCTGCTGTGGTTGCGCGATCCAGCCAAGCTCACGGCCGTTCCCTCCAACCACCCGCGCATCACCTTGCTGGTGAGCGACCTGCGTGAGCAGCAGGCCCATGCTGACGAGCTCGCCACGGTGACCCGGGTGATTCACACCGCCACGGCCTGGGGCGATCCCGAACGGGCCCAGCAGGTGAATGTGGTGGCCGTCAAAGAACTGTTGGGGCGCCTTGATCCCAAAAAGCTGGAGCAGGTGATCTACTTCTCCACCGCCAGCATCCTCAACCGCGATCTGCAGCTGCTGAGCGAGGCAGAGGCCTATGGGACCGAATACATCCAAACCAAGGCCATCTGTTTGGGGCAGCTCGAGCAGCACCCCTTGGCCAACCGCTGTGTGGCGATTTTCCCCACGCTGGTGTTTGGCGGCCGCGTGGATGGGGCCAGCCCCTTTCCCACCAGTTACCTCACGGCCGGCTTGCGTGACGCCTGCCGCTACCTCTGGCTCGCCCGCTGTCTCCGGGCCGATGCCAGCTTCCACTTCATCCATGCAGCCGACATCGCCCAGGTGTGCTGCCATTTGGCACTCAACCCCCATCAAGCCAACCCCGAAGCCGGCCAAGGCGCTGTGCGGCGCTTGGTGCTGGGTCAGCCGGCGGTGAGCGTGAATCAAACCGTGGCGGAGCTCTGCCGCTGGCGCGGTGTGTGGCGGCCGCCTGGGATTCCGCTGTGGAACTGGCTGATTCAGCTGTTGATCAAAATCCTGCCGATCGAGATGAATGAGTGGGACCGCTTCAGCATTCGCCAACGCCACTTTGTGCACGATCCGATCAGCCCACCGGAGCGCTTTGGCATGACCTCCCACGCCGCCACGCTGGAGGCCGTGTTTGAAGACGCCGGACTACCCAGGCGCGGCGCTCTCTAAATGGAACATGTCAAAGCATTGCAAGGCACCAATGGCTGTGCCTTGTGATCTCTAGGTTGTACGGGAACTTACCTACGCCCGATGCGTCGTCTGTTTGGCCTGCTGGCCCTCTGCTGTGCCCTGCTTTTCGGCACCGCTCCTGCCTTTGCTGCTGATGTCGCCCACGGCGGTCAAATCTTCTCCGCCAACTGCGTGGCTTGCCACATGGGTGGCGGCAACGTGGTCAACGGTGAGCGCACCCTCAAAGCTGAAGCCCTTGACGCCTACCTGGCGAACTATGGCGACGGCCACGAAGCTGCCATCGCCTACCAGGTGACCAACGGCAAGAACGCCATGCCCGCTTTCGGCGGCAAGCTCTCCGATGGTGACATCGCTGATGTGGCTGCCTATGTCGAAGACATGGCTAGCAAAGGCTGGGCTTGATTCTGCTCTCGCGGCAAACCCAATGAACTCAAGCCCCCTCCAACGAGGGGGCTTTTTTTGTGCCTAGCTGCGGCAGTGGGCCAGCAGGGCGAGGTAAAGGTCTTCATCGATCTCCCTGATGTCGTATTCGCTCGGGAACATCCCGTGGCGGTGTTGATGCGCCACCATCCAGCAGTTGCGCTCGAGATCGGCTTGATTGCGCTCCAGCTGGGCCACCTCAGAGGCCAGCTGCTTCAGCAGTTCTTGTGAGGGCTCAGTCATGGCGCGAGCCTACTGAGCTACAACCCAAGCAGTGGGATCGATGCGCCATGCCCCTGGCTCTTCCCGCCAGCACCTTGCTGCTGCTGGCACAAACCATGCCTGGAGTGACCCCAGGCGGCTGCCCTTGGCTGGTGTCGAAAGGCGACTACCTCTATCAACCCACCAAGATTGCACCGCAACAGGTGGCTGAGAAAAACGGCCGCGGTTGCCTCTCGAAAATGGATGCCATCTATGGGGCTGATGGCTGCCCGCTGCGCTTCTGCCATCGCAGCGAAATCGCCACGCCCTAACGCCACAACCGAACCAAGCTGGTGCGGCTGGCCGTATCGCTGGGGTGAGAACCGATAACACCTGGTTCGGCCCTCCCCACCGGAGCCAGCCCAAAGCTCCATACGGTGAGCCCAGAACCGCAGGAGACGACCAACATCGTGATGCAACCAACCGCTGAGCAATTCACAGAGCAGGCCTGGGCTGCCGTGGTGGCCGCTCAGGGCCTGGCACAGCAACACAAACAGCAGCAGCTGGAGACCGAACATCTGCTGCTGGCTCTGCTGCAACAGAGCCAAGGATTAACGGTGCGCATCCTGGAAAAAGCAGGTGCCAATGCCGATCTGCTGCGCCAGCAAGTGGAGCTGTATCTGCAACGGCAACCGAGCTTGAGCACCGCTCCAGACAACGTCTACTTGGGTAAAGGACTGCAAACCCTGCTGGAGCAAGCCGAGCGCAACAAACAAGAGTTTGGCGATAGCTACATCTCGATCGAGCACTTACTGCTCGCTTTGGCTGCCGATTCCCGCTGCGGCCGCCAGTTGCTCCTGGACAATGGAGTGCAGGACAAAAGCCTGCGTGAAGCGATCCAAGCGGTGCGCGGCAGCCAACGCGTGACCGATCAAAACCCGGAAGGCACCTACGAATCGCTGCAGAAATATGGGCGAGACCTCACGGCTGCCGCCCGCGACGGAAAGCTAGATCCGGTCATCGGACGCGATGAAGAGATCCGCCGCACCATCCAAATCCTGAGCCGCCGCACCAAAAACAACCCTGTGCTGATAGGCGAACCCGGCGTGGGTAAAACGGCGATTGTTGAAGGCCTGGCCCAGCGCATCGTCAATGGCGATGTGCCATCCGCGCTGCAAAACCGGCAATTGATTGCCCTCGATATGGGCGCCTTGATTGCTGGTGCCAAGTACCGCGGTGAATTCGAAGAACGACTCAAGGCCGTGCTCAAAGAAGTGACCAGCAGCGACGGTCAGATCGTGCTGTTCATCGATGAAATCCACACCGTGGTAGGCGCTGGCGCCACCGGTGGTGCGATGGATGCCAGCAACCTGCTCAAGCCGATGCTGGCCCGCGGCGAACTGCGCTGCATTGGGGCCACCACCCTCGATGAGCACCGCCAACACATCGAAAAAGACCCTGCCCTTGAGCGGCGCTTCCAGCAGGTATTCGTTGATCAACCGACGGTGGAGGACACCATCTCCATTCTGCGCGGGCTCAAGGAGCGCTATGAGGTGCACCATGGTGTGCGCATCGCCGACACAGCCCTGGTGGCTGCCGCGGTGCTGAGCAGCCGCTACATCGCCGATCGCTTCCTGCCCGATAAAGCGATCGACCTGGTGGATGAATCAGCGGCCCGGCTGAAGATGGAGATCACCTCTAAGCCGGAGGAGATCGATGAAATCGATCGCAAGATCCTTCAGCTGGAGATGGAGAAGCTCTCGCTGGGGCGCGAATCTGATAGCGCCAGCCTCGAACGGCTCGAACGCATTGAGCGCGAGCTTGCTGAACTTGCCGAACAACAGAGCAGCCTCAATGCGCAATGGCAAAAGGAAAAAGGCGCCATTGATGCCTTGCAGTCCCTCAAAGAAGAAATTGAGCAGGTGCAGCTCCAGGTGGAGCAGGCCAAACGCAACTACGACCTCAACAAAGCCGCTGAGTTGGAATACGGCACCCTGGCCGAACTGAATCGTCAACTCGAGAGCAGCGAAGCCGAGCTGGCCGCCAGTGAAGGCGAAGCCAACCAACTGCTCAGAGAGGAGGTCACCGAAGACGACATCGCTGAGGTGATCGCCAAGTGGACCGGGATCCCGGTGAGCAAGCTGGCGCGCTCGGAGATGGAAAAACTGCTTGAGCTGGAAGAGCACTTGCACAAGCGCGTTATTGGCCAAAGCGATGCGGTTCGTGCCGTTGCCGATGCGATCCAACGCTCCCGCGCTGGGCTCTCTGATCCCCGCCGGCCGATTGCCTCATTCCTCTTCCTTGGTCCCACGGGTGTGGGCAAAACCGAGTTGAGCAAAGCCCTCGCCAACCAACTGTTCGACAGCGATGACGCCATGGTTCGCATCGACATGAGCGAATACATGGAGAAGCACGCCGTCAGTCGTTTGATCGGCGCGCCTCCTGGCTATGTGGGTTTTGAAGAAGGCGGCCAGCTCACCGAAGCGGTGCGCCGCCGGCCCTATGCGGTGATCCTGTTTGACGAGGTGGAAAAAGCCCACCCCGATGTCTTCAACGTGATGCTGCAGATCCTCGATGACGGCCGCGTCACCGATAGCCAAGGGCGCACGGTGGACTTCACCAACACCGTGCTAATCCTCACCAGCAACATCGGCAGCCAATCGATCCTCGATCTCGGCGGGGATGACAGCCGCCATAGCGAGATGGAAGAGCGCGTGAATGAGGCACTACGGGCTCACTTCCGCCCGGAATTCCTCAATCGCCTCGATGAAACGATCATCTTCCATAGCCTCAGGGCCGATGAGCTTCGTCACATCGTTGATCTGCAGGTGCAACGGTTGGCCCAACGTTTGGCTGAACGCAAGATCCTGCTTGAGCTGAGCGCGCAAGCCTCCGACTGGCTGGCCACCGCGGGCTACGACCCGGTCTATGGCGCGCGCCCACTCAAACGGGCGATTCAGCGGGAGCTGGAAACGCCGATCGCGAAGGCAATCCTGGCGGGCCGCTACAGCGAAGGCAGCACCGCTGCTGTTGATGTCGAGGATGAGCGTCTCAGCTTTGGCTGATCAAGCCCAGGCCCGTAAGCTCACTTCCAAGTAACGGTGCAGGTCCAGCGGGGGTCATCAGCGACATAGATCTCGCTGCAATTGGTCCCTGTCACCGTGGCGCCATTGGGCACCTGACTTTTGGCTTGACCCAGGGCATGGCCCATGTTCCAGATCGACTGGGACGTGGCCGAGCCTGCCAATGCGGGCAAGGGGGCTACAGCTAGACCAACGACGGCGAGTACAAAAAGACGTGCCATAGGAAAAACTCAGTGCCATACCCCTAGCTAGGGATTCGTGACGGCGGCAGCAGCAAGCCAAAGCTGCAAACGGCCCCTAACGTGCCGAACAATGGTCAGCTACAGCGCTTCTTTTTGGCTCACCAACCGAGGCGTGTTAACAGCCGCCTTCATGGTGCTGATGCTGTGTTTCATCATCACCGGCGTGGTGGGTGTGCCCGCGCATGATTACGCCCGGGGCTATCTAGGAGGAACGCCGTACCACAGCGTTTGGTACATGGACGCCTTCTTGATTCCGTTGGCGTTGATGCTCACTTTTGTTGGCAATCTCTGTAAGTGCTACGGGAAAAAACGCATGGCCCTCATCGGTCCAGCGATTTTCATCGTGGGCTTGATCGGTGCAGCTGTATCACAGGACAGCTTGGTTTTTATTGGCTTCCGTGTCTTGCAAGGAATTGGGGCAGCGGTTTGCGCTGCCCTAGCTGGGGGATACCTCAATGGCGGCATTGGTAAGCCCTACAGCGAGATCGGCAAAGGCCTGTTCGTCGTCAACTTTGCCTTTGGCGCCACCGTGGGAATCTCACTGGCGGCCTACACCACGTGGTATCTGAGCTGGCGTCTGATTTACGCCGGCTTGGCTCTGCTGCTCTTTAGCGCCTGGGTGCTGATCATTCGCTACATGCCATCTGATGAAGGCGATCCGAACCAAGCCATCGATTGGCTGACGTTCTATTTGATCTGCGCTGGTTTCGGAATCTTTAGCTGTTCATTGGTGGTGGGCAACCAACAAGAATGGTTTCAAAGCAGCTTCTACATCATCTTATTAACGTTTTCACTCATTCATATCATCCTATTTTTTATCCGCTTCGTCAGTTCACCACCGCTGCTTAATCCAAAAGTTTTTAGCGACATCAACTTTGTAATCAGCTGCTCGAACATAACGATGATTCTGTTTGCTGTCTTTTTAATCTTCGCGATCGTCCCACACTTCATGGAGATGGTGATTGGAAATACAGTAGGCACCTACGCCACACCATTTGTGTTCTTTGCGATTGCATCGACCGCCACTATTTACCTATTTGCACCAGGCATCAACCCCTATTACATCGCTCGCAGCATCAAAACCCGCAAAATCTTTTCCAGCATCGGCACCTTTGGCTTTGGCCTGACAGCCTTGTGGATGGCGCACACCACATCCAACCAAAGCAATCACAACTTGACCCTGCAACTGATCAGCCTTGGCTGCTGCTTCGGGCTGATCTTCAATGAGCTGCTGATGGCTTTCGCCACGGTGCCCGCCGAACTCACCACCACCGCCAGCGCCGTCAATTTCTTTGGCACCAATTTCGCTAAGTCCATGGCAGGGGGAGTCAGTGGCGCAATTCAGACAGTTTCAACCCAGGGCAGCTGGGAACGTTTCCGCTCCCACATCCAAAACGACAGCATCGGGCTTGAAGCCTTCACAGAGCCGCTCAAGAACCACTTGACCGAAGGAATCCATGCCAGCCACTGGAGCCAGGCCTCCTTGGAGTTGATCAACCACAGCCTGGCCAGACAAGCCGAGGTGGTCTCCTACATCAACCAGGCCACCTTGACGGGCTTCCTCTTGATTGGATTCGGCATTCTTCCTTTTCTTCACCGAGAAGCCAAAGACAAACCCCGCCAGACGCCTAGCGTCTGAAGGTCCACATCGGGGCCAGCGGGCCTTGGACGATGGCAGAAGCCAATTCGCTGGACCACAAAAACAAGAAGCTGATCAAGGTTGCTGGACTGTTAGGTGGCACAGCTGTGGCTGGCCTGTCGATCTTTTTTGTCTACGGCCACTACTTCCCTAATACCCCTGACGCCTACGTGCACGCCTACACCGTCACGGTGGCGCCCTATGTGGCGGGTTACATCAAAACCATTCATGTGCAGCCCAATGAGTATGTGAAAGAAGGCCAGCTGATTTACGAAATTGAGCCTCGGCCTTTGCAGCTCATTGTTGACACCAAGCGGAATCAGCTTGATGCCAGCCAGGCACGTTTGGCCAGCATGAAACAGGAGCTCAGCAAGGCTCGTGATGAACTGAAAAACAACGAGGCCGCGCGCTGGATCGTCAGCCTCAACCAAAAGCGTTATGCCTACCTGCTCAGCAAGCAGGTGGTGGCGCTGGAAAAGGAGCAGGAACTACAAGCCTCAACCCTGGAAGCCGATGCCCAAGTGGCACGGGCCCAAGCGGAGATCACACGCCTGGAAAAACGCATCGAGGAACAGCAAGCGCGCATCAAAGCTCACCGCAGCGAACTGGGCTCAGCCACGACCGACCTCAACTACACGCGTTACTACGCGCCGATGGATAGCTACATCAGCAACAGCTTCAGCATTCGCGTCGGCCAGTACGTCAAACCAGGCCAGGCGTTATTTCAACTGGTTGATAACGGCCAGTGGTGGGTCGATGCCAATTTCAAAGAAGACCAAATACGCCGCATCCGCCCCGGCATGAATGCCGGTATCAAGCTCGACATGTACCCGGGTCACCGTTTCACCGGGAAAGTGATCAACATCTCGGCCGGTAGCGGCGCTTACTACTCGCTGTTGCCACCACAAAACGCCACGGGCAACTGGGTGAAGGTGCCGCAGCGTTTTCCGGTGCGCATTCAGCTGGAGCAAAACGACAAGCACCCGCTCAGGGCTGGTGCCACCGCCTACGCGACGGTGAACACCTTCTGAGCTAACTCAGGCCAGGCCAGTGAAGTCGGTGAGTGCGAAGACACCATCACCGCCGATGACTTGATCGAAGCCTGGGGCGCGATCAGCCACCTGCTGTGCTGTGGCTTGGCCCATCAGCACATCATTGGCCGCGCCAATCAAGCTCTGATCGCCACTGGCGTCATTGGAGAGGGCCCAGAACATCATTCCGCCAAGCCCGGCTTCTTCCACATAGCTGGCCTTGCCAGCGATGGTGGCGGTGGTTTCCATCGAACTCCAGATCAAGGCATCGGAGTTGTAGGCATAGGCCGCTTTGGCATCGTCATCCCAGAGCAAGGTGTAGCTGCTGTCTTGAACGCCGTTGAGGATGTCTTTGTAGTCGTAGTTGCCCGCTTCAAACGATCCACTGGCACTGCTGGCGGCCCCGGATTCGCCGTAGCCGTAGTCATCACCAGCGGTCACATCACCCCAAGCGCGGGTGTACGCCGGAGCGCCCAACACCACCTTGCTGCGATCAATGCCGGCTTGGTCAAATTGATCGATAGCCGTCAGCACGTCATAGCCGCCGGCATCGCCAGTCATCGCGGCCTGATGCCCGGTGCTCGACTCCCAGCCGCCGTGGAAGTCATAGGCCATCACGTTGTAGAAATCGACGTAGGGGTCGATCCCCTCCAGGTTGAGATTGGCCAGCTTATCGGCGCCCCCAGCGGTGGCGATGGAGATCTCGTAGTTCTGGCCGCTGCTCTGCTCCAGTCCATCGAGCTTCTGACGCAACAGCTGCAGGGTGGCCTCAAAGTTGGCGCCGTCATCGAGACTGACGGCATTGCCAGCTGCTCCACCACCACCTGGGTATTCCCAGTCGAAATCAACGGTGGTGATGAAGCTGTACTGCTCCAGCGTGTCGATCACGTTGCTGGTGAAGGCCTCTCGACCAGCGGCATCGTCGAGCGCCAGGCTGAATTCATCGGAGAGCGTCCAACCACCGAGGGCGATGCCAAGGTTCAACTCGGGGTTGAGCTCTTTGAGCAACTCGAGTTGGCGCAGGTTGCCGGCCAAGGCACCAGGGGTGTTCCAGTCCATCGGCACCGACTTCACGGTGACGGAGCCATCAGCAGCTGCGGTGAGCGTGAAATCACCACTCGAGCCATAGGCCTCACGGCGGGAAGCCTCCAACCCAGCCCACTCAGCTGCTGAGAAGGTGCGGCTCACCTGCTCATCACTGCTGAATCGCTTCTCGGTGGCGGCATAGGAGTCAAAGAGGGTCACATCCCCGTTGGCTTTGACGTCAAAGAAGCTGTAGTTGAGGTGGGTGAGATCGGCGGCTTGCACATCAGCAACGGTGAAATCGCGCGAATAGATGCCCCACTCCTCGAAGTAGCCGACGACGCGCATGCCATCGCTTGGGGCGGGTTGATCGGGCTCAATCGTGGGCATCTGCTCGAGAGGTGCTTCCAAGGACGCTTCCGGCACGAGTGTCTGGACTGGCTCCTCGATGACTTCTGCACTGGGCTCAGCAACTGGCTCTGTTGCGGGCTCAGGTGCGGACTCTGCGATGGGCTCATTAATTGGCTCAGGTACAGCCTCAACAACAGGCGCTTGGGCCAAATCAGAACTCAGCAAAGAACCACTTGAAAACAGCTCGTCAGTGGTGCGGCCCGCCAGATCACCACTGGCTTGGAAGTAGGAACTCACCGATGCGCCAGCGGCCAACGGTTGATCAGCCGCCCAGCTCGCCGCTGAAACAGTGACCGCATAGCGCCCATCAGCCAAGAGCTCCTGCTCGAGGCTGAGATTGCTGGTTTGCTTGAGCGGATCAGAGCTGATGAAAGTGGCGCTCCAACCAGCAGGCCAAGCAACGCTGCTCGTGTTGCTCAGTTCAAGTGTTCCGCTGTAGGTGCCGCTCCAGCTGTCGCCCAGGCTCACCTGCAAGGAGACATCTTGATCAGGGTTTATTGGAGTACTGGCCACAGGCTCGCTGGTGACCTCCTCCACGACTTCAGGAGGGGCTTGATCCACGACGGCTTCAATGGGCTCGATCGGCTCAACGGGCTGAGGCGAGGCCACAGGCTCAACCACCTCGAGTGAATCGCCGGCAGGCTCTGAGGCTGAGGCAGCCATCGCCGTATTGGGATCTGCCGCAAAAAAGAGCTCACTGGTGAGCGCACCGGCATTCGGCAGCCCAACGCTGGTGGCATTGAAATCAATGCTGAGGCTGCCCCCCGCCGCAATGCTGTTGTTCCAGCTGGCCGGGGTGAGCGTCAGCTCATACAGGCCTGGCTCCAGCTCAACGACAGCAACATCCCCAGCCCAGCTCTGAAAATCCTGATGCCGGGTCAGGAAGCTGACCGACCAATCCTCAACGGCTTGATCACCAGCATTGGCAATGGTGAGCGTGCCGCCCATGCCGCCCCAATACAACGAGCCACTCACCGAGAGCATCAACGCCTCAGTGGGCTGAGCCATGGCCTCCATCACACCGTGATCTTCCATCGCATGGTCATGACCATGGCTGGAGTGATCCACCTCGGTGATCACCACCTCTGGAGCCGCTTGTACAGGCTCACCACTACGCACTTGCAGTCCATCGGTGCTTTCCCCCTCAGGAGCTGGTGGTGTGAAGAGCTCCTGGCGGCTGACCAAACTCACCGCATCTTGCGAGAAGCCAAAGGGCTCTTCGAGGTTGTCTTCCATCACCTGGTCGTGATGGAACTCGAGATTGGCCGCCACCAAATCGGTGCGCAGCACACCCACCAACAACAGGCTCTGGCCACTGGGCTCCGTGCTAATCAGCAGGCCTTCGCTGGTGTCTTCAACGCTGAGCCGCTCGCGGGTTCCCAGATAAAGGAAGTTGAGTTTCTGGGTTTGCGGGTCAAAGTTCTCCACCCGCTCCTGGACGCCGTACTCATGGGAACGCAGATAGACGGTGTCTGAATCGCGGGGGCCGAGATCTTGCTCCCAGGAGAGCACCGCCCCGATGTCTTGGCGCAGGTGCTCATTGCCCACAGGAACAAAATTGGCTGCCGTCAGATCAGTCCAACTAACCCCCTCGAGAACGATGTAGTTACTGGTGCTCCAGGGGCTGGTGATGATCGCCGTGCCATCAGCCAATTGGCCCAGGATCAGGCCATGAACAGAGATATCGCCAAAATCGAGTTGATCGCCGCGGAGGGGATCGAAATCAGAAATCGTGACAACCCCACCGGTGAGATCGACGTCAAAAACTTGTGATTGGCTATCGGCCATAAGAGGAGCCTTCAAGGCGCTTACCCCGCACAGCCTGCGGCGATCGAGCACCGCTCAGAACCCTCCAAATGAAGGGTTTTCAGATGGCTTTGGTCATATCCAAGCCATCACACAGACCGCTCTCAGCTAACACTCAGATTGGCTGAATCAATCCACCAAATGGCGGCGAATACCTTCAGCTGCAGCGGCAGTGCGATCACGCACATGCAGCTTGCCGATAATCGCCTGCACATGGCCGCGCGCGGTTGATTCAGCAATGTGCAAGTGCTGGCCAATCTCGCGGTTGGTGAAGCCTTCGCACACCAATTCCAAAACGCTGTGCTCCCGGCTGCTGAGATCTTGAGCAGAACGCTCAGGGCCATCGCGCAGGACGTGGCTGGCTACCGGGCCCGCGTAGCGCAATCCCTGCATCAACGCCTCCAAAGCGGAGACAAGCACCGACACCTGCAAGCCGCGCTGCGTCAACAACGCATCGGTTGGGCCTTGCCATGCCCGGCGCACCGTCGCGGCATCCAGCGATTCCAAGGTGAGCACTGTGGCCATGGCACCAGCTGCAGGGGCATGGGCTTTGAGCTGGCTGACCAACTCCAAGCCCGAACCGTCATCGAGATGCTCACTGACAAACGCCAACACCGGCTGGGCTTCATCAGGCAGCAACGCCAACGCCTCAGCCGGTTTGGTGCAAATGCCCAGGAGTTGGCCGGGATGGCTGGCACTGGCCCAGGCAAAGCTGGTGGCCATCGCAATCGCATAAGGGCGATTGTTGGTACACACCACAATGCGGTGATCCATGGCCAGAGCTTGCAGATCCCGGGTTAACGCTTGAATCTCAGCATCGACGCGGAACTGCATGGTTTGCCTGATCAGCCAGCGGCCATTGCATCAACGCGCTCAGCCATCTGTTGATCAAGGCTGGAGATACCGCCCAAGTCATGGGTGACCAAATCAATGCTGACCCGGTTCCAAACGTTGCTCCATTCCGGGTGATGGCCCATGGCTTCGGCCAGCAGCGCGACCCGCGCCATGAAGCCAAAAGCCTCGGAGAAATCGGCAAATTGCAGATCCCGGTGCAACTTGCCCTGCTGCACCGACCAGTGGGGCCGTTGAGCCAGCAAGGCATCGCACTCGGTTGCGCTGAGCAAATGGGCGGCCATCAAGCCAATGCAGCTTTAGGCCGGTTCTAGCCAGGCGTTAATAACCAAGCCCACCAAACGGCCCCTGGCCCTGGGCCACAGGACACCCCACCTGGGAACCCAACAGGGCACCCAGCGGAATCGCCCAAGCGCGGCCGTCATCGCGTGAGGCGGCATAGCCCAAGCCACCGCCAGCGAGGCCGCCGATCAAGCGGCCGATGTTGCAGCGCCGTTGCGCCGCCTGAGGATCAAGAACTTGCCCGCTCCGGGCGACCCTGCGCAGCGGAGCTCGGCGCACCGGCAGTTGAGCCGCGGTGCCATAACCGTCGGGGTAATCACGCACCACGGGCATCTCCTCAAGGGCGGCGCGGCGGTTCTGCCAATGATGATTGGGGTGAGCTTCAGCAGCGGCAAACAGCGAGCTGCTGGCCAGCAAGCTCAGGGTTCCCGCAAAGGGGACAGCAAAGCGAAGCAAGCGCATGGCTGTGATGAAACGCAGGACTACTGTTCGCCAAACGTGCGTCTGAGCTGCATCCCCTCGGCGCTTGATGTGCGGGGGAATGCGTCTGCTGTCACATCACTGTCACATCTTGCGCCATGGCCCGCATTGCACTGCTTGGAACTGGCCTGCTGGGGGGCGCCATCGGCCGCAGGCTGCTGGAGCAGGGCCACAGCTTGAAGGTGTGGAATCGCACTCCAGAGAAATGCCAACCCCTGCTGGAGGCTGGCGGCCAAGCCATCAGCTCACTATCTAATGGGGCCGCTGATTGCGACACGGTGATCAGCGTGTTGCGCGATGGCCCGGCCAGCGCCGAGGTGTTGCAGGAGCTGGGCCATCTCCAGGGCAGCTGCGTGATGGGCATGGGCACGCTGGCCATTGCTGAAAGCCGGGCGCTTGAACAACAAATCAGCCAGCAGAACGGCCACTACCTAGAGGCCCCGGTGCTGGGCAGCCGGCCGGAAGCCCTGAAGGGCAGCTTGCTGGTGATGGCAGGGGGGAGCGCTGAGGTGTTTGAGAGCCAACGGCCGATCTTGGAAACGCTGTCAGCCGAACCACGGCTGATGGGCCCTGTGGGCAGTGGCATGGCCAGCAAGTTGGCCCTCAATCAATTGATCGCCAGCCTCACCCATGGCTTTTCACTGGCCCTGCGCTTGGTGCAGGCCCAAGGCGTTTCCACCGGCGAGTTCATGGAAGTGCTGCGGCCATCAGCGGTGTACGCCCCCACCTACGACAAAAAACTGCAGCGGATGCTGGATCAGCACTACGACAACCCCAACTTCAGTACGGCGCTATTGCGCAAAGACCTGGGCTTGTTCCTGCAAGCCAGCCAGCAGGCCGGCCTGAATGCTTCAGGACTGCAAGGAATCCTGGAGCTGCTGCAACAAGCCCAAGGCGATGCGATCGATGGGCTGGATTACTGCGCCCTGCATGAGCTCACCCAGGCTCAACACTGAGCAAACGCTCGACTTTCTCTTCCAGATAACGCAGGAAGGGAGCGGCACTGAGCGGCTCTCCGCTGACCTGCTGCACCAATTGCTCACCATTCACCGAGCGGCCCAAAGGCCAGACCCGCGCGGCTAACCAATGGCGCAGCTGCTGCTCTTGGCCTGCGGCAATGAGCTCGGGCAGGGATCCCAGATCTCGCTCCATGGCTTCGCTGAGCTGAGCGCTGATCAGATGACCCAGGGCGTATGAGGGGAAATAGCCAAACAGGCCTTCAGCCCAATGGATGTCTTGCAGGCAGCCATTGCTATCGCTGTCGGGGGGGTGACCGAGTAGCTCGGCAAAACGGTGATTCCAACGCTCCGGCAGCTCCGCCACCGGCAGCCCCTGCTCCAACAACGCCAACTCCAGCTCGTAGCGCATCACGATGTGCAGCCCATAGCTGAGCTCATCGGCTTCCACGCGGATCAAACCCGGCTGCAAGGGATTGAGCGCTTTCCAGAAACGCTCAGGCCCGCCCCAAGGATCGGAGCCAAGGCCGAGGCAGAAACGCGAATGCCAGCGGCGCGCGAAGGCTTCACTGCGCGCCACGCGGCATTCCCAGAACAACGATTGGGATTCATGCACCCCCATCGAAGTGGCATCACCCAACGGCCACGGGAACGCATGGGGCTGGTCGTGCGGCAGGCCCTGCTCATAGAGCGAATGGCCCCATTCATGGGCCGTGGCCAAAAAGCAGGAGAAAGGTTGGCCGGCCACCACGCGTGTGGTGATGCGGTAGTCCTGCGGACCCAAGGTGCAGGAGAAGGGATGGGCTGAGCGGGAGCGCTGGCAGCGCTGGTTGTCGTAACCCCAGCTCTCAAGCAGATCAATACTGAGCTGCTCCTGCAGCGATTCCGGCAACTCCGCAGCCGCCCCATCAGCGGCAGGTACTCGCGCTAGCAATGCCGGCAAGCGCTGCCGCAATGGATCAAACAGCACCTCAAGCCGCTGCTTGCTGATGTCGGGTTCAAACGGTTGCGCCAGGATTTCCCAGGGGCTGCGCTCAACCGGTTCAGCCGCCTTCAGCTGGTTGGCCTGCTCGAGGCGCAATTGAATGATGTGCTCAAGAGCTGGAGCAAACAGGCTGAAGTCGTTGAGCCGTCTGGCCTCCTGCCAAACGGCATTGCCATGGGACTGGGCGCGCACCAAGGCAGCAACAAGCTCCTTGTCTTGGCAGCGGTTGCGCTCCAGCTGCAGGCGTAGCAACGCCAGGTTGCGCTGATGGGCTGCATCCCCGCTGGCTTGGCTAGCACCAGTGGCTTCAGCTTCAGCGGCCTCCAATAGATCGCCGTAGTCCTGACAGCTCTGACGCTGGTGCGCTTGAGCTGCCAGCAGGGCCAATTGATCACCGCGCCAGCTGGCTGCAGCCGCTGGCATCACAGTGTTTTGATCGAAATACAGCGCGCTGCTGATCGAATTCAGCAGACGGGTTTGATGCAAGTAGCTCCTGAGCTGCTCGGCTGCAGGACCGCTTGTCATGCCATCAGGCCTCAGGGCGGGCTTCAGCAAAGATCTTGGCGAGGATCTCGCCAGCACCTTGGCTGCGCAGCAATTCAGCTAAGCGATTGCCCAAGTCCTCAGCCTGATCTTGAGGGGCGCGAAGCTCGTCGCGTATGAGTTGTTTGCCATCGAGGCTGGCCACCATGCCGGTGAGGACCAGCTCATCTCCTTCAAAACGGGTGTTAACGCCGATTGGCACCTGACAACCACCCTCCAAGGTGCGCAGGAACGCACGTTCAGCCAAACAACGCAGGGAGGTGGGGCGGTGCCCTAGCACCTTGATTTGCTCGAGAACAGCCGCATCACCATCGCGGCATTCGATGCCCAAGGCGCCTTGGCCCACGGCATGCAGGGAGATCGAAGGATCAATCAGCTCATGGATGCGATCACCCAGGCCAAGGCGGCCCAAACCAGCTGCCGCCAAGATCAAGCAATCGAACTGGCCGGAATCCAGCTTCTCGAGGCGGGTGATCACATTGCCGCGCACATCTTTAAAGGTGAGGTGCGGGTAGTGGTACCTGAGCTGGGCCAAACGGCGCAGGGAGCTGGTGCCCACCACGGCCCCCTCAGGCAGGGTGGCCAGGGTGAGGTCTTTGTTTTTGGCATGCATCACCAGGGCATCCGCAGGATCTTCCCGCTCGGTGATGCAGCCGAGCATCAGCCCTTCTGGAAGGTTGGTGGGCAGATCTTTGAGGCTGTGAACAGCAATGTCAGCCCGGTTCACCAGCATTTGAGCTTCTAGCTCTTTGGTGAACAGTCCCTTGTCGCCAATCTTGGCCAGAGCCACATCGAGAATCTTGTCGCCCTGGGTGGCCATCGCCTCGATGCTGATCTCCAGACCGGGGTGAGCTTTGGCGAGCTCATCACGCACCCACTCGGTCTGAACCATCGCCAATTGGCTGCGGCGAGAGGCAATACGCAAAGAAGAGGCCGTCATGCAGGGGAAACAGGGCGCTGCAGCAGCCCTCGAGCGCCCTCCACCCTACGCAGCAGGCCCTTGGATCCAGACCCAAAACAGCCCCAGCGTCGATACGCTTTGCAACAGTTGTTGCATCCGCCATGCCTGGCCCGGTGGTTCAAGGGGTTCAGTCCACCCCGGCTCGGGCTGCTACGCAGTCGGCTGCGCCCTTGCAAGCACCGATTCCGTTGCTGGCAGAAGGCACGATCAAATTGGTGCTGATGAGCAGTGGCACCGTGCTGATCGCCAGGCTGCGCCACACCAGCGACCGCGACGGCCAGCCAGCGTTTCAATTGCTGCGCCCGCGGGTGGTGCAAGAGCAAGAAGACGGCTGGACGCTGCAACCGTTCTTGGATCAGCTCACCCCGCAGCAGGATCTGGTGGTGTTTAAAAGCGCTGTGGCCTCCTTGCTTGAGCCGGCAGCAGCGCTGCTTTCGCAATACGGCGAAGAGAGCAAACAAGAGGTGCCCCAAGCCGCATCTCCGCTGGAGCGCCTCAAGCAGGCCTTTCAAGATTTCACCGACAGCGTTGAAGGCGGTTAGCCGCCAATCGCTTAAGCCGCAAAGAAATCCAGCGGCAGTGGGCCCCAGGTGTCTTCCGCATCCGGGTTGCTGGGCGCTTGCCCGCTGATCAAGATTCCCAGGCCCAAGCCAGATTCGGCGCGCACCATGGCGGTGCCATTGCGTTGGTTGCCTTTGAGGAACACGCCACCTTCTGGCAACGGCTCACCGCCGAGGCTCAGGGCATCCCAGCCCAAGGCAGCCTCGAGCTGGCGCAATGCGGCAATGGCCTCTTCAGCGCTGTCGGCCATCACGCCAACGGTGAACCACTCACAGGCGCTGAGGCGATCACGCAGTTGCGCATGGAGCGATTGGCGCTGCTCTGCGCTGAGTTCAGGAGCTGTGCGCAGCTCGCGGAAGTCGTCGAGGTTCATGAATCGAGCCTATTGGTAAGAGCATCAGGGGAGATCTGCGGCAGGGCAGTGCGCACCGCAATCGGCAGCACCAACAGCGATAGCCCTGCCAGCACCAACAGATGGGCGATGGTGCCGAGCGCCAAGGGCTGCCCGGGGCTGAACAGCTCCAGATCGAGCAGCAACACACCCAGATAAAGGGCCCACCAAGCCCCAGAGCGCATCTCAATGGCTGCCCCGCGCCGCCAGCAATACAGGGCATAGATCAAGCTCGGCACCCCAATAGCCAGCACGGCCCCCTGTAGCGCCACACGGCCGCACCACATGGCCGCCCAGCTGGCTGCAACAAAGGCCAATGCCGATGTTGCCGTTCCCCACGGCACCACGAAGTGCCCGGTTTCATCGGGGAGTTGCCGGCGCAAAGCGAGCAGGCTGGGAGGGCCCATGGCCAGAGCAATCATCTGAGCTGCCGTCAAAAACGACACCACCTGTTGCCATCCAGCCCCAATCAGCAACATCGCCGAGCCCACCAGCAAGCTGGCGATGATCGAGACATCGGGAACACCGCGGCGATTGGTGTGCCCAAACGGTTTTGGCAGCAGCCGGCAGCGGCCCATCATCCAGCTGATCCGAGCTGACACCCCCAGATAGGCCATGGCGGTGGCGCTGGGAGAGAGGGCCGCATCAATCAACAGGATCACCACCATCCAGCCCAAGCCAAGCCCAATGGCGAGCGCCGCCAACGGCCCACCGTGCTGCGTGAGACTGAGGTTGGACCAGCCACCAGTGAGTACATCAGGCGGCACGCTCACCAGAAATGAGAGCTGCAGAACCAGATAGATCAGCAGGCTGATGCCCAAACCGAGTGCCATTGCCAGCGGCACATTGCGCTGCGGGTTGCGCACCTCACCAGCTAAATCAACGGCGGTGCGAAAGCCCAGCAAACAGAACAAGATTCCGCCACTACCCACGGCAGCGAGCAGACCGGTATTCGCGTCATCAGCCGTTGGCGTACCCACAGCAATAGCGAGATTGCCCCAATGGCGGCTGAGAGCCATCAAGACCATGGCCACCACCAGCGGCACAATCAATTTCCAGATCGTGATCGAATCAATCCAGCGCGCCAGGCTTGCCACTCCGCGCAAGTTGATCCAAGTGAACAGAAGCATCAAGGCGATGGCCACTGCCAACCCCAAACCGCTGAGCACCTGAACACCGCCAGCATCTTTGGTGAGCCAGGGCACGCTGCTAGCGAGGTAGTCGATCATCGCCAACAGCTCAATGGTTGGCACGCAAAGGTAGGTGATCCAGATGCTCCAACCCCCAATGAAGCCCGAAAGGCGGCCATGGCTGAGCAAAGGGATCTGCGCCAAGGCTCCTGAGCTGTTGATGCGCGAGCCCAGCTCAGCAAACACCAGCGCCAGCAAAAAGGCGATCGCCCCACCAATGAGCCAAGCCGGCAGGCTGGCGGCACCGGCGCTGCGGGCCGCAAAATAGGAGGCCAGCAACCAACCGGAGCCAATCGTGCCGGTGACCACAGCCAAGGTGAGGCTTCTGAGCCCCAGATCGCGGCGAAGCTCCATGGCAGCCAGCCATCACCTGCACCAACAATGGCAACAAACACCGAGTTGACCTCGCTTGCAGCTGGTCAGAGGCACAAAAAGAACTCTCGACGAACCAGGCTGTTGTCCTAAGAATTTGGAACCCACAACGTGCACAATGCTGCGGTTTGACCTCGCCTTTGTTTTACTTGGCAGCCGATATTGCTGCGCCCAGCTTCTTCAAAAAGGATTTGATTGTGCTGGGGCGACTGCGTCCAAAGTCGAACCATTAACTCGGGACTCCATCCACGAGTAGAGCTTGGGCAACCAATTACTTCACTAGTTGGAATGGCTACAGCAATTGACTTAGGAGAGGTCTCAACGAGCTGCTGGAGCGCCCGAAAATCTCTGTAGTCATGATCGCAGTCATCACTTTTTAACAGTCCACTAAGAATATGTTCGCTATAAATCAGCTGTGCTTTGTTGAGATCAACAGTTAAGGGTTCGAGTGCTGACTTTCCCTCTCGTATTCGTTGGCTATTGATGGCTTTCTCAAGCGAGAGCCCCAAAGAGATCTCTCGGGTCGTGAAATTAATAGTTTCCGATCTTGCAGACAAGCAATTAGCAATGACTAGAGATAGGACAACAATGAACAAAACTGGGTTCATAGGAGGCTGAATCCACATTCATGATGCCTAGCTCAGACAGCAATGCCACAAGTCATATCTCAACTTCACCACTGCGGCTAACATATCAAAAAGCCTCCCTGTCGAATCAGGTACCTGAATCAGGTCCATTGCTGACCAAGTGACGTGGGTTCGATCCCCAAGATTGACAATGCCTTGGTCGCTGAACCGCCGGGATCACTGAAACAATCAGAAAGCATCACCTCAATCAATGCTTCAGGCAAACCCGTGAAGCGAAGCAGATGTGCAAATGGAGCTGGAATGTGCACACGGCGTAGACGTTTTCCAGGATTCAGAACAGTTACCAACTCATCAAGCTCCATGACCTCAGGGCCTTGCAAGTCAAACAAGCCGTCATGCTCCCCCACTAGAGAAGCCATGATGGCTGCAACAACATCCCGCAAAGCAAGCGGTGCCCAGCGCTGTGAGCCGCTCCCTATCAGCTTGACCACTCCACTAGAGCCAGCGATCAAGCTGCTTGCCGTTGGGCCAGGATGCGTAGGTGATCCAACGATGTGGCAACAACGCAGAATTGTTGTCGGCACTCCAGCTGTGAGCAGGATGTCTTCCGCCTGAGCCTTGCTAGCCAAATATTGATTCTTAGAACTGATGCTCGCCCCGTGAAAACTCAAAAAAATCAGCCGGCGACAGCAAGTGGGCGAAATCGAATTAGCAACGCGTTGAGTGGTTTTCAAATTCGCGCTGGTGTAGTCGCCATTTGCCGGCTTGAGATTGCCAGCTAGATGGACCACAGCCCCAGCTGAGGCCAGAGCACTCTCAGCCTCTGGAGACGACATCCAATCGCAATATTCCAAGCAGTCACGCAGGCCTGCAGGCTTTCTCACCAGCGCCTTAGATCTGATGCCAGCTCGCTGGAGTTCAGAAGCCAGAGCACGTCCTACCTGTCCAGAGGCACCGGTAATAACAACCGGCTCAGGGATGCCTTGGGGCATAACCATGGTCTCTCAGCGATAAGGAAAGAAGCCGACGACAAGCTCATGAGGCGGTGCCTTGACTAGCCCTACCGCAAAGCCATGCAATCTCCCTTGATATAGCCAGAAAAAAGCACCCCGAGAATTCGGGAATAGAGTATGCATTGAGACCAAAATGTGCTGAGTTCCACGCCCACAAAGGCAACCCAACCTCACCCACCAGTCAATTCAGACCTGCGCACAAAACTGCCAGTAAACCTGATTTTGGCTAAGCCAGACTTAACAGCACCACTGAAAGATGACTATTTTAAAAATCCCAGAGAATGGTATTTCTCGTTACCGTGCCACCTTCAACCCTGCGACTGGAGAACACATTCAGTATGTCCTCACTGGTCGTGAAACCGCTGGCTCAGTGACACGCTTCCGCTGGGTAGATGAGCCTGGCGGAAAAATCGCATCTCATACACACCCTGGCTGCAGTGAGACATTCACAATTCTCGACGGGGAAGCAGTATTAATTGTTGACGGCAAAGAAGTAACTCTTCAAGCTGGAGAGACGGCAGTTGTTCCACCTGGAGCTGTCCATGCCGAAGAGAACAGAAGCGGCTCTTTGATCCATGGAGTTGTTGAACTTCGGCCTGCATGCAAAAGCGCTGAACTTCACGATGCCTTGGCTGGCATAGGGAAGGAGCTACCCCACAGAGACAGCGGCGTTCCAAAAAATTTATTGCAATTAGGCGCTACTTTTTGGCTATTTCGTGATGAACTAAGGGCTACAGACCCACCAGTCTGGCTTCAGAATTTGATGCTGCCACCTCTTGCATTCTGCGCTCGCATTGCTGGCGTTCAAGGGATGAAACCCCATTGGTCCAGCATCTTGCCTGATGATTCCCCTGGATGTGAACCACTTTTTGACGAAAGCCGCTTTGCCTATGCGCTCGTAAAAGGCGGCTATGGACATGGATTGCATCACCATGGTGCGCCACACCCGCACTGAAAATTATCTACCAAAGGAAGCAGCTCCCAAAACACCCAACAGCCGCTGGCGTATCACTCAAGAAATCGTGATTACTGAATGCAAAGTTCACCACTGCAGCCAAGTGGACCAACAAAAAGCCCCAGCCAAAGCAGTGGCCATCTCATTTCAAGAATTAGGGGACCAAAGCGTGCACAGTGCTGCAGTTTGGCCGCTGACCTGCTTAACCGCACAACCGATGTAGCGATGGTCTTGCTCTTCAAACAAGATGTGATCGTGATGCGGCGATTGACGCCAAAGCTCCACCTCAAGCCGAGGGCTCCAACCGCGTGTAGGGCTAGGGCAACCAATCACCTCGCTAGTTGGAGTAGCTACATCAATCGGCTTTGGAGAGGTTGCTATCAGCCGTTGAAGAGCTGTGAAGTCCCGGCGGTCGTGGTCACAGGCATTACCTCTTAGCAACTCATTCAGCACTGCATCGCTGTAGATCAGCTGCGCCTCCTCTAGTTCATTCGTTAACGACTGGAGCTCAGGCTGACCTAGTTGTAGTCGCTTGGAGTTAATAACTTGTTGCAACTCATCGCCCAATGACAGCTCACGACTGCTGAAATCCACTGACTGGCCGGAAGCATCTGGAGCATCAGCCAACAGCATGAGTGCAGCCAAAGCCAAGAAGACGCGGCGCATTGGTTCTTTGACCCGTTATCGGCTTGGTAGCAATGGCGATCCCCTATTGACCCAAAAGGTCCCATCAACAGTCAGCAACTCACCAACAAAAAGCCCCCGCCGAAGCGAGGGCCGTGAGATGTCATCAGCGAATCGCGCTGACTATTTGATGTAATCATCAACCCAGTCATACCAAGGGCTTAGATACGGAGACTCGACGGAGACTCGCTGATATAGGAAGCATGTATGACCCTCTGAGATAGGAGCCATAGACCTTTGCAGTTATGAGACACCCAAATCAGAACTGGAAGGTGATGCCACCGGAGGTGCGCCAGTCGGCTGCTTTGTTGACCCAGAGCTTGGCGCCACCTTTGGCATAGAGCTTCCAGGCGGTGGTGGGCCCTTGGGCGATGGCGTAATCAACGCCGCCTTCTAGGAGCACGCCGTATTGGGTGTCCTGGTTGGAAGGGATTTCAGCGGTGCGAGCCTTGCGTCCCGTGCGGGTATGGGCCCGCTTGAACTTCACGGCTCCGTTGTTGGTGTCCCAATCCGCGAGCCAAGCGACTTTGATATTGGGAACGATCAGCTTGCGCTCGCCCTGCTTGATCGGCCAGGCGAGCTTGGCGCCGAGTGCTGTACGCAGGAAGTTGTCGGAGTAGGAGTTGAGCTTGAGTGCAAAGCCGCGGTAACGCCCTGACTCTGTGTAGGAGGCGTCCTCGTTGCCATTCCAGATGGCGGTGGCTTGTGGCTCGAGAATTGCGCTGCCCCACGTGAAAGGAGCACCAACCCGTACGGTGCCCATGTAGGAGGTTGTGTTTTTGGTTGCGGTGTAGGTCTCGTTGACGATCGTGCCGATCTTGACCTGACGCTTGTTGTCGCCGGAGAAGGCGGTGGCACCAAAAGCACCTTGCACGTAAAAGTTGTCAGCCCAATAGCTGGCCATGACACCGCCGCCATAGCCGTTGGGATTCCAGGAACCCCCACCGGTATCGCGACCAGCGAATTGGGTGAGGTTGATGTTGCCGTAGTTGCCAAAGATGCCGAGTTGGACGTTCTCGGATAGGGAGGTGTCAACACCAACGACGAGGCCGCTGTGGGTGGAATAGAAGTTGTTGTAGACGTCGTCGTAGAAGACAAGACCGCGCTTGCCGTAAGCACCACCGGTGTCATAGGGGCTCATGGAGCCACCAAAGCCACGCACCCAAGCGCGTGTGCCATTGGGCTCGGTGTAGATGGAGGTGAGGTTGGGGTCATCGACGTAGATGTCGCCATCCATTTCGATGGAGGCGATTTCAATGTCGACTTCAGCTGAACCAGAGGTTTTCCAGAGGCCACGCACGGGCTCTGTGATGGTGTCCTGGATTTCAACTTCTGTGATTTCTTCTTCTACTTGTAGCTTTTGAAATTGACGTGAGGGAAGCCGCTCAAGGATGGTGTCGGCGAGATCGTTGACGTAGGCCTGAGTAGCGAGACCACCAGCAGCGATAACGTTTCTGGGTAGCAGGCCTGCTGAGATGAAGCGGCCAAGCGCTGCTAGGCGTTGAGCTCGGGTGGTCCCTGCAAGACGGGATTGCAATCTTGCAATTAAGCCTGCGGGAAGTTCGCGTAATGCATCGTCAATATTGATCAGGCCATCGCCACCGACACAGTTGCTGTCATCAACGTTGTAGAGCGCTGATATGGTTACAACTCTTGGAGCTCCGTGTGTGACATTTGGCTTAAAGACACCACTCATGAATCCGCGAATTTGATTACCAGCTCCAATCCCTGTTGCCACGAACATGTCTTGAAAGAGGACGTCATTGCTGAGTTCTTTGGCGAATGCATTGGTTTCCCCAGCCCTTGTTGTAGAGAAACCCCATGCCGCATCATCAAGAGTCCAGTAATTCTGTCTAGGAGGATTTCCAGCAGCTGCCAGACTTGAAGCATATGGCTGCTGCACATCATTATTTCTACCAGAATATGCATATTGACCTGTCTCCAGACCAATACAATAAGTCGTTCCGCTGTATTCAAAAGTGCTGTAGTTTTCTGTTGCTTTTACAGCACCATTGGCGGATACCAGAGAACCTAAAGCCAAACAAATGCCGAACCCTTTAACCTGATTCAAGCTGTTTGCTCTCCGCTTTGTGGACTCAGAAGTGGATTGAGCAAGAGTGAGTTGCTGCTTGGTATTCACCGTTCACATCGGAAGATCTTGGCTTTATAGGCATAAATCAACTAATCGGCTATTAACTGACGCCAATCTTGCACTTATTGGCTCATCCAGCGAGGGGAGCATTCCGCCACCACGAAGCCAGCACTGTTCCTCATCCCTCAGGCGTCCTCCAGGCCTCAGAGGCAAGCGGCGAGAGCACCTCAGCACTTCCCCAAAAAGAGTGGTTCTGTAAAGCCAGCAAGCCCCTAGCCAGGGGATTGCTGTAGCAAATAAATGCATAAAAAAGCGAGCCTCATTGCCGCAGAGACGCGACGGAGACTCGCCAAATTTAATCTCTGAGATCGACTGCCATGAATGGGGTCTCAGAGACCACAGAATTACTTGATGTACTCCTTGAGCACGCCGTTGCGGTTGGGGTGACGCAACTTTCGCAGGGCCTTAGCTTCGATCTGGCGGATGCGCTCGCGGGTCACATCGAAGATCTGACCGATCTCTTCAAGGGTCTTCATGCGGCCGTCGTCGAGGCCATAACGCAGACGCAGCACGTCACGCTCACGGGGGCTCAAGGTGGCGAGCACACCTTCGAGGTCCTCACGCAGCAGGTTCTTGGCCACGTCCTGATCGGGGTTCTCAATGTCGGCTTCGATGAAGTCGCCGAGGCGTGAATCCTCTTCTTTACCGATCGGTGTTTCCAGAGAGATCGGCAGCTGAGCCGACTTGGCGATGAAACGCAGCTTCTCGATGGTCATCTCCATCGATTCAGCGATCTCTTCTTCTGTCGGCTTGCGGCCGAACTCCTGGGAGAGCACCTTGGTGGTCTTCTTGATGCGAGAGATCGTCTCGTAAAGGTGCACCGGCAGGCGGATGGTGCGCGACTGGTCGGCGATGGCGCGGGTGATGGCCTGACGAATCCACCAGGTGGCGTAGGTGGAGAACTTGTAGCCCTTCTCGTGGTCGAACTTCTCAGCGGCGCGGATCAAGCCGAGGCTGCCTTCTTGAATCAGGTCCTGGAAGCTCAGGCCCCGGTTCATGTACTTCTTGGCGATCGACACCACCAGGCGCAGGTTGGACTGCACCATCTTTTCCTTGGCTCGGCGGCCGAGCATCAAGCGGCGACGGAACTTGATGGGGGGCATGTCGACCAGGACTGCCCACTCGCGGTTGTCGGGATATTTGCCGTGGTCTTCCTCGTACTGATCAGCCAGCTCTTCGAGGTGAAGCAGGTCCGCGATCTTGCGGGCCAGCTCAATTTCTTCATCGGGGCGCAGCAGGCGGATGCGGCCGATCTCCTGCAGGTAGACCCGGATGGAGTCTTCTGTGTAAACGCCCTTCGGGCCGATCTTGATGCTGGGCAGCTTGGCGGCCTTGCCGTCTTTGGCGACGGTGGTGGTGACAGCCACTTCAGGCTTGGGCTCGGCCTTTGGAGCAGCTTTTGCCTTCGGGGCGGCCTTGGCTTTGGGAGCCGCTTTGGCCTTCGGTGCAGCTTTGGCTTTGGGAGCGGCTTTGGCTTTGGCTTTGGCTTTGGGCTCAGCCTTGGCTTTAGGGGCCGCTTTGGCTTTCACCTGCTTGGCTTCGGTGACTTCAGCGACAGCGGTCGTGGACTTAGCGGCAGCAGCAACGGGCATGCGATCGAACCGAACGAAGGGCTAAGTGAGACGGGCAAGCGTCTCATTACGCCGAGCGCAAGCGACTAACGCGCCAGCACAACAGCAGTGATCTGGGGTACAAGACGACAAAATTGTCGGATTGACAGGGTTGTCAGGGGTGATCGCAGACCCTGAGCAGAAGCTCCTCGGTGTCTTCCCACTGGACGGAACTCTGTCGTGTTCCGACGGCTGTGTTACCAGCCCAACTCACCCATCTTAAGAAATGGCTGTGGGTTGCGCAACCTTGGCTTGACTGCTGGAGGATGATTGTTTGCGCCGTTTCCCAAACTAGACGTGGGGGAACGGATCTCGGTCAGTGTTTGGGTGGAGGCCGGCCGCAGCGGCCGGTTGCTCAGTTACGACGCCAGCGGCGTTGAACCGCTTCAAGCTGGTGATTTGGTGCGCGTCAAACTCCGCGGCCAACTGCATACAGGCATTGTCAGCGCAGAGGTCGCTGAGATTCCAGAGGGTGTTGCCTTAAGCCCTGTGCTGGAGCGGCTGGAGACCGCCGCCGTAGACCCTCTCTGGCAGCAGATGCTCGAGGCGGTGGCGCAGCGCTGCCATACCTCCAGCTTTCAGGTGCTGAAAACAGCGTTGCCCAATGGTTGGCTTGGGCACCGGCGCCAGAGCGGCGGCCATGGGCGCAGCGTCTTGGTGGCCGAGCGGCTGCAGCCCCCACCCCCTGGCGACTCCCCCACCAAACGCCAGCAAGCGCTGCTTGATCACCTCGAGGCCCATGGCCCCAAGCCCGTCACCCAGTTGGTGGAGCAAGGCTTTGGCCGGGCCCTGCTGAAAAATCTGGCGACCCAACAGTGGATTTCACTCACTCCAAAGCTGCTTCAGGGCGAGGAAGCCCTGCAGGGAAACCATGTGGAGCTCCAGGAGGAGCCGCCTGAGCTGAGCGCGCAACAGCAGCAGGCCCTGCAGCAATGGCAACAGCAACCGGAGATCCGCCAGTGGCTGCTGTGGGGGGTGACTGGATCAGGCAAAACAGAGGTGTACCTGCGCTGCTGCCAGCAGGTGCTGGAGCAGGGCCAAAGCGTGTTGCTGCTCACCCCTGAAATCGGCCTGGTGCCTCAGCTGCTGCAGCGCTGCCGCCAGCGTTTTGGTGATCGCGTGATCAGCTTCCACTCGGGCCTCAGCGATGGTGAGCGCATCAAGGCGTGGCGTCGCTGCCGCCAAGGCGGGGCCAACGTAGTGGTGGGAACGCGGTCGGCGATCTTTTTGCCGATGCCGCAGCTGGGCTTGATCGTGCTGGATGAAGAGCACGACAGCTCCTACAAGCAGGAATCGCCGATGCCCTGCTATCACGCCCGGGATGTGGCGCGAATCCGCATGGAGCTGGAAGGGGCGCGGTTGCTGTTCGGCAGTGCTACCCCAAGCCTGGAGAACTGGCTGTTAAGCCAACAAGACAACTCCGCCATGGGGCTGTTGGAGCTGCGCGATCGCATCGCCGCGCGCCCCTTGCCTCCAGTGCATGTTGTGGACATGCGCCAGGAGCTGGCCAGCGGCCACCGCCGCCTACTGAGCCGCCCCCTTCTCGATCGCCTGATGCAGCTGCCGGAGCGGCAGGAGCAGGCGGTGGTGTTGGTACCGCGCCGCGGCTACAGCACTTTTTTGAGCTGCCGCAGCTGCGGTGAGGTGGTGATGTGCCCCCACTGCGACGTGTCGCTGACGGTGCATCGCAACAGCCGCGGTGATAGCTGGCTGCGCTGCCATTGGTGTGATCACCGCCAGGAGATCAGCGATCGCTGCGGCCATTGCGGATCCACAGCGTTCAAACCATTCGGTGCTGGCACCCAGCGGGTGATGGACACCCTTGAGCAAGAGCTCGAAGGGGTGCGGCTGTTGCGCTTTGACCGCGACACCACCCGCGGTCGCGACGGCCATCAACGGCTGCTGCAGCAATTTGCCGCTGGCGAAGCCGATGTGCTGGTGGGCACGCAAATGCTGGCCAAGGGCATGGATCTACCGCGCGTCACCCTGGCGGCAGTGCTAGCAGCCGATGGTCAGCTGCACCGGCCCGATGTGCGCGCTGCCGAAGAAAGCCTGCAGCTGATGCTGCAACTGGCCGGCCGCGCTGGCCGCGGGGAGCGCCCCGGCGAGGTGCTGGTGCAGACCTACAGCCCGGATCACCGAGTGATTCGCCATCTGATTGATGGCCGCTACGGGCGTTTTTTGGAAGAGGAAGCCAGCGTGCGCCAAGGGGCTGGACTGGTGCCCTACAGCCGCGCCTGCATCCTGCGCCTGGCCGGCCCTGCCGCCAGCCTCACAGCCAGCACCGCCACCACCATCGCTGAAGCCATCGGCCCGGGGCTGCGAACCGCTGGCTGGATGGTGATCGGACCAGCCCCAGCCGCCCGCTCCAAGGTGGCCGGCCTCAGCCGCTGGCAATTGCTGTTGCAAGGACCTGCTGATTCCGCCTTACCGCTGCCGGCAGAAGCCGAACTGCGCAAGCTCCTGCCCCGCGGCGTGCACTTGGCAATCGATCCGGATCCCCTGGAGCTTTAAGCCCGCTGCCCAGCTTGGAACTGCCGCAGCAGCAGGCTGATCAACAACAGCAGCAGCACCGCAACGCTGCCCAGGCCCAAGCCACTCCAGCGCCAGCAGCGCAGCAACAGGTGGTTGGCCTCACCCGGTTGGGGCTGCCAATCGAGTTGCCCAGCGCCCTCGTTCTGCGTTGGGGGTTCGGCCTGGCGAACCGCCGCCGAGCTAAAGGGATGCACGTGCAGATGCAGCTCGAGGCCAGGCACCGGATCGAGGCCTGAGAGGTCCCAATCGAGCTGGATCTGTTGTTGCACGCCCACCAGCCAATTGCGCTCACGCCACTGCAGCTGCGGCTGCGGCAGCTCCTCCGCCATCAGCTCAGAAGCTCCGCTCACCTGCTCTTGTAACCAGGGCGCCAGCTCCTGCAAGCCCAACAACACAGGCTGTTGGCGGCTGGCTGTGGTCCCCTGCAATTGCTGCTCCACCACCACCCGGCCTGGAGAGGTGAAATGGAAATCGGTGTCAACGCGAACGCAGCCGGCCATCAGCAGCGTCAGCCCTATCAACACCGCCATCGCCAGGGCGGCAAAGCCAGCCGGTGAGCGGGTGCGGCCCACCGGCGGCGGCGCTGGTGGGGGCGGAGTTTGGCGTCGCCGCGAGCGGCGACCGGCTTTGGCCACACCCTCGAGCGCTGGCATCGAACCCAGCTGCGGCAGCTGAACCATGCGATCAGAGGGCACCTGCAGCACTGGGGCCTCCAGCACGGCCAACAGGGCGCGGGCTTGCCGGCGCAGCTCACTATCACCGCACTGGGCGGCAGCACGGCAGCTCTGTTTGGCCCGCTCGCCATCGCCGAGGCCTTGATGGGCCGTGGCCTGCAGAAGGCGCACCTCGGCGCCCAGCTTCATCGTGACCGGCAACTCGGCCGCCACAGGCTCCAGCAGCTGCAATACCTGGCGGTATTCGCCGCAACCCAACGCGCTTTGAGCGGCCTTGATCGCCTGGTCCATGGCCTCAGCCCTGCTGGCGGCTTCCCAACACCATCGTGCCGATGCCTGAGTTGGTGAACACCTCCAGCAGCAGGGAATGGGGAACGCGGCCATCGAGGATGTGGGCCGCCCGCACTCCTTGGGCCAAAGCGCGAATGCAGCACTCGGTTTTGGGAACCATGCCGCCGGCCACCACACCGGCATTGATCAGCTCGCGCGCTTCCGACAGGCTGAGTTGATCAATCAATGACTGGGGATCATCGCGGTCCCGCAGGATTCCTGGGGTGTCGGTGAGCAGGATCAGTTTTTCCGCATCCATCGCTGCGGCCAATTCACCGGCCACCGTGTCGGCATTGATGTTGTAAGGCTGGCCCTCGTGGTTGGGGGCCACGCTCGAGATCACTGGGATGTAGCCCTGATCGAGCAGCGGAATAATCACCGAGGGATCCACCTGGGCGACATCCCCCACCAATCCCAACGACCCATCGCCATGGGTGCGGGCCTGCACCAGGCCGCCATCGGCGCCGCTCAAGCCCACCGCACGGCCACCGACGCGGTTGAGGCCATTGACGATCTGTTTATTCACGCGGCCCACCAGCACCATCTCCACCACATCCATGGTGTCGGGGCAGGTGACCCGCAGCCCCTCTTGAAACACCGGTTCGATCGAGAGGCGATTGAGCCACTGGTTGATCTCAGGGCCACCGCCATGGACCACCACCGGCTCAACGCCAACGCTGGCCAGAAGGGCCACATCGCGAAACACCGCATCACGCAGGTCTTCGCGAACCATTGCGGCTCCGCCGTACTTGATCACCACCCGGCGACCACGAAAACGCTGGATATAAGGAAGGGCCTCACTGAGGACCTCAACCCGCAAAACATCCGGTGTTGACATGGCTGGCTCTAGGGACATGGCTGACGCAGTTGCACTGTGAGCAAATCAGCCTCCCCATCCTCCAGGCTCGCCTCCAAGCCAGGCCCAAAGAAACGGCCCAGGCGAGCGGCCTTCTCATGCCAGTGCTCACGGGGCACATCGCCCAAATCAAACACCATCTCCAGCGCATAGCGGCCGCCGTGGTCGTACTCGGCAATGCTCTGCAGTTGGGGCGGGTTCTCCTCATCCCAAAGCTTGAGGGCTTCCAACGAACTCTCCAGATGAGCCTTTTGGCCATAACGCCAGCGCACCACATCCTTCAGCAGCTTGAGCTGCTCCTTGGTGCCGGTGGATTCGCGCAGCTCGCGGAACTGAGCCGCCGGTGTCAGCCGAGCCGGAGGCGGCAGCTCCGATGATTTGAGCGCCAAGCCCCCCAAAAAGATGGGGATGCCATAGAAAATCGTCGGCAAACTCACGTTGGGGGAGTCGGTGGCATAGGCCACCGAACCAATCACCGTGAGCACGGCACCGGCCACCGTGAGCAGCGAGCCTGGAGAGAACAGATCCTTCATCGCGTCATCTTCCCGTAAGGCGAGCGAAAATGATGGCGAAAAGCCAAGGGCCATGAGCGACGCCGAGACCACGCCAGCTGAGCTACTGAATCAACTGCAGCAGGACCGGCGATGGCTGTTGCGCCAATTGGACCAGGGCCAATGGCCCGAACTGCGGCTTGATCTGGCTGCCCTGGAGCGCGAACTCGGGCAGTTGCTGGATCAAGCCAGTCAGCACATCTCTCAGCCTTGACTCCCTGCTCAGAAGGGAATCTCATCGTCGGGGAGGTCCACCAGCGGGCCGGTGTTCCAGCTCGGCGCTTCCGCTGCAGCAGGAGCAGAGGTGCGAGCGGGGGCGGCCTGAGGAGCTGGAGCTGCGGCTGGAGCAGAGGCGGCCGTGGGGGCTGGGGCCGCGGCGCCACCACCAGAGACCGGGTGCATGCGCGAGAGGGTGAATTCGGCTTTTTTCTCTTTGATGCCATCGGCCCGGGCCGTGGTGTTCATGCGCAGCCGGCCTTCGAGCACCAAGCGTTGACCCACTTGCACGCGGCTTTGCAGGTCCTGAGCCAGGTTGCCAAAGCCCACCACCTTGAGCTCACCGGCGGGATCTTCAGCGCGCAAACCATCAATCCGCACCTGCATCTCAGCAATCGGCATCTGGTTGTCTTGGGTGTATCGGATCGTGGGCGCCCCCAGCACTTCCACCTCAAGCAGGCAGTGATTCACGTCGATCGCGGCGTTGTGGCGCCCATCCTCACCCATGCAAGCCAGTGGAGCCAGTGCCATGGATGAGCAGCGCATCTGGCTGCTCAGCGGCACCGGCGAAGGGCCGCCACTGGCCGCCGAGCTCCTGCGGCGTGGATGGCAGCTGCGGGTGAGCGTGGTGAGCAGCGCGGCCGCGCGGGCCTACCCGGCGCACCCCGCACTCGAGCTGCAGGTGGGTGCCCTGGGCGATGAAGCCGCGGTGCAAAACGCCTTCGCCTCATGGCCCTGCCGCTGGGTGGTGGATGCGGCACACCCCTTTGCCCGCAGCATTCATCCCGCTGTGGCCAAGGCCTGCAAGGCCTTGGGGCAACCGCTACTGCGGCTGCAGCGACCCATGGTCACCAGCCCAGGGACCATCCTGCTGGCGCAGCTTGAAGAGCTGGCCAATCAGCCGCTCGAACGCGACAGCCTGCTGCTGGCGGTGGGCGCACGCGAGCTCGCGGCGGCCTTGCGCTACAGCTGTGCCCGCGAGCACGCCGTGCGGCTGCTGCCTTCGGCCAGTGCCCTGGGCCAGGCGCTGCAACTTGGCCTACCGGCTGAGCGCATTGCCTGCCTGCGGCCGCACACCAACAGCAGCCTGGAGGGATCGGTGGAAGCAGGGCTCTGCCGGCGCTGGGGCATCACCGCGGTGCTGGCCCGTCAATCGGGCGGACCACCGGAGCAGCAATGGCACCGGATCTGCCAAGCCATGGGGTTGAAGCTGCTGCTGCTGGCCAGACCCGCAAGCCCTGATCTCCATGGCTTGGAAATCGAACCACTGCTCGCCAGGCTGGGATGGCCGCTGTAAGGAGTGCCCTGTGAAGCTGCTCGTGGTGCTCACCACTGAAGCCAACCAAGCCAAGGCCGAAGCCCTAGCCGCCCAACTGTTGGAGCAACACCTGGCAGCCTGCATCGCCTTGCAGCCGCAGCAATCGCTCTATCACTGGCAGGGCGGCATCGAGCAGGGCAGTGAAGTGCAGCTCGTGATCAAGACCAATGCCAAGCGGCTGGAAGCGCTGAAAATCAAGCTGCATCAGCTGCACAGCTACGACGTGCCCGAGTGGATTGTGCTTCCAGGCGAATGTTCAGCGGCCTACGGCAGCTGGCTGAGCAGCAGCCTCAACCAGCCAGAGCCGGGAGATGCTTCTGCACCAACTCTTTGAGTGAAACCTGGGGCCTCGGGCCCATCTGCGTCACCACTTGACCGGCACAAAGCGAGGCGATTTGGCCGCATTGATCGGCTGCCAGGCCCTGGGTGTAGCCGTATAGAAAGCCCGCGGCGTAGGTATCACCGGCACCGGTGGTGTCGCGCAAGTCGCCCAACTGGAAGGGGGCAATGGTGTGGGTGGTCTCACCCTCCAGCACCCATGAACCCTGCTCGCTGCGCGTTAGGCACGCGAGGCGGCAGTGCTGGCGCACCTGCTTGGCGGCCTCTTCAAAGCTGGAGGACTGATAGAGGCTGATGATCTCGGCTTCGTTGGCAAACAGGATGTCGACATGGTTTTCCACCAGGTCGCGGAAGCTGTCGCGGTGGCGATCAACGCAGAAGGGATCCGACAGGCTCAGGGCTACTTCACCGCCATTGGCTTTGACCTCCGAAGCAGCTGCCACAAAGGCGCGTTTGGCCTCTTCGGCATCCCAGAGGTAGCCCTCGAGGTAGAGCACCTTGGCGCGGCGCACCATCGACAGATCGATGTCGTTGGGATCGAGGTGCACCGACGCCCCCAAGAACGTGTTCATGGTGCGCTGCGCATCCGGGGTGACGAGGATCATGCAGCGGGCTGTCGACGGACCGCTCTCCGCGGCAGGGGTATCGAACAGGCAACCGGTGGCGCGCAAATCGTGGGCAAAGATGCTGCCCAATTGGTCGTTGCGCACGCGGCCAATGAAACCAGCGCTGCCGCCCAACTGAGCGATGGCAGCCATGGTGTTGGCCACCGAGCCGCCGGAGGTCTCAACGCCCGGGCCCATGGCGCCATAGAGGGCTTCGGCTTGCTGCTCATCGACCAGGGCCATGGTGCCCTTGGTCAGGCCTTGGCTGCCGAGAAAAGCGTCGTCACTCTCCGAGAGCACATCAACGATGGCGTTGCCAATGCCAACGACATCGAGAGTTGAAGGGGTGGAGGTCATGCGCTGAGGAGTGCTCGTTTGGGGCCGTGGATGGGATCTTCCACCACGATGGTTTGGTCGCGGCTGGCGCCCAACGAGACGATCGCGATGGGCACCTCCATCAGATCAGCCAAAAAGCGCAAGTACGACATCGCCTTATCCGGCAAATCATCAAGGCTGCGGCAATCCGCAGTGGAGGTTTGCCAGCCAGGCAGGGTCTCAAACACCGGCTTGCAACGGGCGAACTCCGAGGCGCTGCTGGGGAAGTGATTCACCTGCTGACCATCGAGCTCATAGGCCACACAGACCTGGATTTCATCGAGCTCATCGAGCACATCCAGCTTGGTGATGGCCAGGCAATCGAGGCCATTGACCTCCACCGCATAGCGGCCGATCACACCGTCAAACCAGCCGCAGCGGCGGCGGCGACCGGTGGTGGTGCCGTACTCGCCGCCGCGATCACAGAGGTGGTCCGAAAGGCTGCCCTCAAGCTCAGTGGGGAAAGGCCCCTCCCCAACGCGGGTGGTGTAGGCCTTGGCAACACCGATGACCCGGTCGATCAGGGTTGGGCCAACACCGGCGCCAATGCAGGCACCACCTGCCACAGGGTTGGAGGAGGTCACATAGGGGTAGGTGCCGTGATCGAGATCCAGCAGGGTGCCTTGGGCGCCTTCAAACAGGATGTTTTTGCGGGCACGGGCCGCGTCATGGATGGCGCGAGTGCAATCCACCACATGGCTTGAGAGGCGGCGGCCGTAGTCGGCGTATTCGGCAATCACCTCCTCGGCATCGAGGGGCTCAAGGCCATACAGCTTCTGCAGCAGCTGGTTTTTCGCCGCGATCGGCCCCTGCAGTCGCTCGCGCAGATGCTGCTCATCGAGCAGATCGATCATGCGCAAACCGCTGCGCTCGGCCTTATCGGAATAGGTGGGGCCGATGCCACGGCCGGTGGTGCCAATGCGCTGGTTGCCGCGCTGTTGCTCCATCGCCTGATCGAGCAGGCGGTGATACGGGAGCGTCACATGGGCGGTGGAGGCCACCTTCAAGCCGCTGGCATCAATGTCATTGCTGGCCAGCATCTCCAGCTCGCCCAGCAACACCTTGGGATCCACCACCGTGCCGGATCCAATCAGGCAGGTGGTATCGGGATAAAGGATTCCAGAGGGGATCAAGTGCAGCTTGAGCACTTGACCATCGACAACGATGGTGTGCCCAGCGTTGACACCACCCTGATAACGCACGACAACGTCGGCAGAGCGGCTGAGCAGATCGGTGATCTTTCCCTTGCCCTCGTCACCCCATTGAGCACCGATGACGACAACGTTGGCCAAAGCAAGGGCGACTCAGGGCCGCAATCCGAACAATCCGCGATTTTTTCAGATCAAGCACCCCTGCGTCAAAAAATCAGCTGCCGCGAACGACGCTGAGCTCAGCCTTGTGGAGTTCCTTTTCCAGGCGGGCGCGCAGGTCGTCCGACAGCGGGCGATTGTTGTAGCTGGCGTAGTGACCAGCCAGGGAGTTCAAGGCCGTCTGCATCGTCGTGAAGGAGGCCAAGCCGTTCACGCGGCTGTTGGGCCGGTACAGGGAGATGTACTCGTTAATCAGGTCGCGCGCTTGCTGCTGCTGCTCGCTGCTGGCTTGGCCGTCCTCTGGAGCGATGGTGCTCAGCAGGCTTTTGGCCACGCTGACGGTGTCATCCACATAGGAGCCGGTGAGGCCTGAGGGGGTGCCCCCGCAAGCGCTCAAGCCGAACACCAAGGCCAACACCAAAAGCAGCTGAAGGCCGGCACGCACCAGCTGTTGGCCGAAGCCCCGCAACGCAGCAAACACAGAGAAAGGCCGGCAGATTGAGCAGGACTTTAAGGGGTGCGCCAGGCCGGCGGCAGGGCAGTGCTGCAGTGCTTGGCCAGCAGCTGTTGCGTCCAAGCGGGCGGCCGATCGCGATCCTGCCCCGACCAACTGCGCTCCAACGAGGGGTCGCGGCGGTTGAGGCCCAGCAAGGCATCGCGCTGGCGAATGCGGGTCAGGCTGACAACGCTGTTTTGTGGTTGCTGGTCATCGCATTGCAGCTCCACCACCAAGGTCATCGCTTCACTGGGGCTGCGCTCTAAGCGCACAGGGATGCTCAGCTGACGCACGCCGCCGGGGAGCGTCAGCTCGCTCTCAGCAGGGCTGATCTCCAACCGTCGTTCGGCGGCGATCGGAGGCGGCGGGGGAGCATCACGGCACCCCACCATCACAGCCGCGAGGGCAGCAGCAGCCAAGCAACGTCTCATCACAACCCCTGACGTTGGTGCTGCAGGGTCTCAAGCAACTGAGCGACCAGGTCCTGGTGGGGACCCTCCTGCTTCTCGCCACTGCAGCGCTCCACCAGCTCCACCTGACCATTGGCAGCGCCGCGGCCCACCACCAGGCGCCAGGGAATACCGATGAGTTCGGCGTCTTTGAATTTCACGCCGGCCCGCTCATTGCGGTCATCGAGCAGCACATCAACGCCAGCCTGCTGCAACTGCCCATACAAGGATTCGGCTAACTCCACCTGCTGCGCTTCTTTGCTGCTGGCAATCACGATCACCACTTCAAACGGTGCGATGGGCACAGGCCAGACCATGCCAGCGGAATCGTGGTGCTGCTCAACGGCGGCTTGGGCCAAGCGCGACACGCCTATGCCATAGCAACCCATCCACAGCGGGGCGTCTTGCCCCTGCTCATTGGCAAAGGTGGCGCCGAGGGCCTCGGAGTACTTGAGCCCCAGCTGAAAGATGTGGCCCACTTCAATGCCGCGGCGCGCCTGCAGCTGCTGGCTGGGGTCATGGCAACAGCGATCCCCAGGCAGAGCGGCGCGCAGCTCGACGCGCTGGGGGCTAGCCATGCCTGGCTCGCTCCAACTGGCAGCGATGCGATGGACATTGGGTCGGTTGGCTCCGCAAATGAACAAGGGCAAATCCAGGGCCGTTGGATCGCCCAAGCGCAAAAAGCTGCTCTCCAACTTGTTGCTGCCCTGCAACACCGCATCACTGAGATCAGGTCCGAGGTAGCCAAAGGCAGGCACGTGTTCAGCCGCCAGATGCTTGGCCTCCAACGGCTCAATACCTAAGAGAGCCCCCCAGGCCTGGCCGTGCTGCTGATTGAGCCAATTGGCCAGCTTCACCTCATTGAGCTGTTGATCGCCGCGCAGGGAAATCAGTAGGGCCTGCTGGCGCCCTTGCTCAAAGCGCGCCACCAACAGGATCACCTTGATCAGCTGAGAGCCATGCCAGCCCTGGGCCTCCACCAAGGCATCAATACTGGTTTGCCCGGGGGTCTCCACCTCAGCGGCTGTCACGCTTTCCAGGGGCACCGGCTCAGCCGGCAGGGATTCGGCCCGCTCTTGGTTGGCTGCATAGGAGCCATCGGCACTGCTGAGAATGAGGTCTTCGCCGGCTTCAGCGGTGACCATGAACTCCTGGCTGGCGGAACCACCAATGGCCCCGCTATCGGCTTGAACGGCCACAGCCTGGAGACCGCAGCGGGAAAAGATGCGCCGGTAGGCCTGATCCATGGCGGCGTAGCCGCGGCCGAGATCCTCAGCGCTGGCATGGAAGGAATAGGCATCTTTCATGATGAATTCGCGTCCACGCATCAAGCCAAAGCGCGGGCGGATTTCATCTCTGAATTTCGTTTGTATTTGATAGAGGTTGACGGGCAGCTGGCGATAGGAGCGCAACAGGTCGGCAGCCAGCGCCGTAATCACCTCTTCATGGGTGGGACCAAGCCCCAGCTCTCGGTCCTGGCGATCCTGCAGGTGAAACATGATTCCTTCACCAGCGGTGTAGCCCGACCAGCGACCACTGCGCTGCCACAGCTCAGCGGGTTGCAACTGGGGCAGCAGGGTCTCCAGGGCACCGGCGGCATCCATCTCTTGGCGAACGATCGCCGAGACCTTGCGCAGCACGCGCCACATCAAAGGCAGATAGGCGTAAATCCCTGAGGCCACACGGCGGATGTAGCCGCCACGCAATAGCAGTTTGTGGGAGGGAATTTCCGCTTCTGCCGGGTCATCGCGCAGCGTCACCAACAACAGGGCGGAGACGCGCATCGCTTGCAGCAGAACAGGTGGCGGAACCTATCACCGAGGCATTGAAGACGAAGAAAGTAAATTGAGTCTCATGGGGACGATTCAGCAACCTCCACAGGCTGAGAATTATTTATGCCCCAGAGGAAAACATCTGCTAGGGTCTGGCCATTCCAGCTCGTCCAATCGCCGTCTCATGGTTGCCATGCCTCCTGCGGGATATGCCGGAACTGAATCTGAGGCATCCGTAAACCCTTCCGGCGAAAGCGCTGAGGGCTTAATTGGTATCGATGAAGTTCAGCGAGCGTTGAACCGTTCCCGCGCATCTGTATACCGCTACACAAATACTGACCCGCGCAATCTCAACCCTCCGTTTAACCCTAGAAAGCTCAATCCTGAGTACAGAAGCGATCAAAAAGACCCACTGATGTTTCACCCAAATGAGGTGGCTCGTTTTGCTCGTGACGTGCTTCGCATTAAAGAAGTCACTGTTGAAGTTCTCAACTCCCCCTACTCAGCCACTCAGCAGCTGCTGAGCACCATCCTTGAGGAGCTCCGTGAGATCCGCGGCCTGCTTGCCTCCTCCGGCGTTGAGCCTGCAGCTGATCTCAGCTCTCGCCTGGCAGCTTCCGAGCAAAAGCGCTCAGCGGCCTGACGACAGATCTGTTCAGCGGTGGCATGATATGGGCGACCCCGGTTGGTTTCGTTCCTGCCGCGTCTCAACACTGCGTTGAGCGGGTTGTTCCCGTTTCGCCTTTATGACTCCTGCCCTGATCCAGTCGCCCAGCGACACTGGCACCGAGACAGGTAACAGTTCTGACGACCCTCACAGTCGAGGGATTCGTCCCGTTGATCAACTCACAGGCTTAGCCATTGGTCTTGCCGCACTCCTGTTGCCTCTGAGTGTGGTGTTGGCTGATTCTTTGTTGCCGATCAACCCAGCACCAACGCCAAGCTGGACAGGATCCCTTCTCCGTCAATCCTGACTTCGAGCCGAGATGGACCTGAGTGCCATTCCCGCGCAGCCGAGCATCGGCTTACTCCACGTGGTGGTTGAAGTCCCAGCGGGTGGGCGCAATAAATACGAATACCTGCCAGCCCCCGGACTGATGGGGCTCGATCGGGTGCTGCATCCCTCGGTGCAATACCCCTTTGATTACGGCTTTGTTCCCAACACCCTGGCGGACGATGGCTCACCGCTCGACGCCATGGTGGTGATGGAAGAGCCCACCTTCCCGGGTTGCCTGATTTTGACCCGACCCATCGGGATGTTGGAGGTGATTGATAACGGGCGCTTTGATGCCAAGATCCTTTGCGTGCCGGCCAATGATCCCCATCTCGATCGGATGAGCAACCTGGGGCAGATTTCAGCCCAACAGCTCGAAGACATTGCCGAGTTCTTCCGCACCCACCGCGGCTTGGATGGCCGCATGACAGAAATTCAAGGCTGGAGTGAAGGCTTACCGGTTTTTGAGCACATCAAACGCTGCATCACGGCCGCTTCTGAACCACCACCCCCTCCACCTGAAGGGCCTGATAAAACCGCAGAGGATCACTAAAGCCAGCGGCTGCCAGCAGGGCAGAGCGGCGCGCTTCACCGATGAGATGCAACGGAGCCTCCGGTGTCACCGCTTGGGCATTGGCATCACCCTGGAATCGCTTCAAGGCAGCCTGAAACTGCTGAGTGGTGCCGCTCGCCATACCACCAAAGCCCGCCAACACATCCACCAACACCAGCGGAGCACCGGGCTGCAGCAGACGGGCCAAAGCGCTTAAAAACGCGAGCTTGGCCCCATCATCTGGTAGCTCTTGCAGCACCAACACAGCGATGGCGGCGCCATAGCTGGCCTCACCAGGGAGATCTTCGACGCGGCTGTCCACCCAGCGCACCTGCTTAGCCGCAGTCCCCAAACGGCGCCTGGCTTCATCGAGCAGCGAGGCTGCCGGGTCAACCCCCGTTAGGGCCCAATCCGGACGCAGGCCCTGGGCTTCACGCAATTCCGCGCCGGTGCCGCATCCCACCACCAATACCTGGGACCCCGAAGGCTGCAGCGAGGGATAGCCCGCCAACAGCGAGACCGACAACCTGGCCAGGCTCGAATAGCCAGGGATTTGCTGCCGCGCGAGGGCGTCAAAATCAGCTTGACGACTGGAAAGCTCCATGACCTCATGTTAGGCAGCACATCATTTCGGACCCCAATCCGCAAATCCCCCCCTTTAAGCGGTTAAGTTGGTCGGCGCCTAAACACCGACCGTCGTGCCCACCATCCGTTTTGAGCAGGAAGGCCAGCAGGTCGGTTGCATCGAAGGAGCCAACCTGCGCAAGGCTGCCCTCGATGCGGGTGTGAATCCATATGGTGGTCTCAACAACCTGAACAACTGCGGCGGTGTTGGCCAGTGCGGCACCTGCGTAATGGAAGTAGTGGAAGGAATGGAGAACCTCTCCCCCCGCTCCGATGTTGAAGAGGTTTATCTGGCGGACCGCCCAGCGACATTCCGGATGAGCTGCCGCACCAGCGTCAACGGTGACGTCACCCGTGCGCACCAAGCCCAATGACGCCGTTGGCAAAGGCTCCAACAGCTTGGTGGGCGCCCTTAAAGCTCTGCTCCCCATCGGCCGCCGCTGATCTTTAAGCGGTTATGGCCCTCAAACAACTCGATGCTTTCTTAAAGCACGCTCGCGCCCAGCCCGAGCTGGCCGATGCACTTCGTCAGCCCCTGAGCTTGGAGGATTTCCTGCAGCTCGCCAAAGGGGCTGGCTTCAGTTTGTCTGAGCAGGATGTCTTTGAAGCGCAAGCCCGGGCCGATAGCGAGCGCAGCGACGCTGAGCTGCAAGCGCAAGCCGGGGAAGAAGCCAGGCGGATGCGCTCTTTTATTCCAGGCTGAGATTTGCCCCTAGGGTGAGCCTGCTTCAACCAACAGCTTTGAACGGGGCCAAAAAACGCACGAAATCGGCCAAGAGTTGGGGGTTCTGGCGCAGCTTGGTGGTCACCCTGGCGGTGGCCCTTGGAGTTCGTCATTTCATCATCGAGGCGCGCTACATCCCGTCCGGCTCAATGCTGCCGGGCCTGCAGCTGCAAGACCGGCTGCTGGTGGAGAAACTCACGTACCGCACCCGTCAGCCCAAACGCGGCGAAATCGTGGTGTTTCGTGCACCCCAATCCTTTGACCCAGCCCTGAAGCAGGACTACGCCGCCAGCCCGTTGCGCTGTTTCATCGCCACCTTGCCAATCATTGGCGGCATTCCTGGTGTGCAACAGCCGGCCTGCGAGGCCTTCATCAAACGGGTGGTGGCCATCCCTGGAGACAAGGTGGAGGTAGACCCCAGCGGCCATCTCAAGATCAATGGCAAGGCTGTCAAAGAGCCCTACGTCACCCGCTATTGCCCCACAGGCAACGGCCAGGGTTGCAGGCCGCTGCGGGCTGTGGTGCCGCCGAAGTCCGTTCTGGTGCTCGGCGACAACCGGGCCAACAGCTGGGATGGCCGCTTTTGGCCAGGCACCCATTTCGTCCCTGACAACCAAATCATTGGCCGCGCCTTTTTCCGCTTCTGGCCGTTAGGCAGCGTCGGCTCCTTGGTCAGCCCTGATCCAACGACCACTGGCCAGCCGGCAACAACCCCGAAGCCAACAGCTGCCCCTTAAGCGCCTGGGCTGGCAACGGCCCATTGGCGGCCAAACTGCCGGCGCGGGGTTGATGGGGCTGCTCTGGATCAAACAGCAGCCAGCGCTGAGTGCCGCTTTGCAGTGATTCCGGCTCTTGGCCAAGAAACGCCGAAGGACCCCAGCTCAGGGCTTGCCACAGCTCGCTGGGCTGCCAGCCATCACCAGCCACCAACGCCTGCCACAACGCTGGCAGCACCGGCTGATACCCAGCCACACCAGGCCTGCGCTGATCCAGCGGCAGCATCTGCTCTTCCCGATCGATCGGGCTGTGGTGCACCGAGACCGCCTGCACCACCCCGGCGCGCAAGCCGGCGCGCAAGGCAACCCGATCGCTGGCTGAGCCCAACACCGGGGTGATCGCCCAGCCAGGGGCCAAAGGATCCAAGGTGCTGTGATCCTGCAGCAGATGCCACCAGCACACACTGGCCTTGGGCCGCACTGGGTGCTGACGCAGTTGCTCCACAGCCTGGGCTGTGGAGAGGTTGAGCAGCCGCAATTGAGGGGCGCGGCTGGCCAAGGCCAACAAGCTCTGCAACGGCATCAACTCGCTGGCCAACGGCTCCGGGGGCCAGCCGAGACGCAAGGTGTCGACGCCTTCGCGCACCAGGCCCGATTGCGCCAATGATGGATCGCGCGGTGCCACCAGCAGGGGCAGATCATCGGCATCACCCAACAGCAACACCCGCTCCAGCAGGGCTAATGGCGGGATCGACTCGCCATCACAGAAGCCAACGGCTCCGGCCTGGTGCAGATCCGCCAGCGGAGCGAGATGGCTGCCCGAGCCAGCAGAGCTGATCGCCCCCCAGAGCAGCAACTGCAGCGGCTCAGACCAACGCAATTGCAGCGCTTCTGGCCGGTCGCGCCATTCGCTGGCCTCCGGCAACAAGGCAACAGTGCCGTAGCCGGCAGCTGCTGATTCAGCCGCCAGGGACTCCAACGTGTCCGCCAGGCCGCTGAAAGGATCAAGCAGATGGCTATGAGGATCCACCAACACCGGCGCCAACAGCGCCGCAGGCGGGGCATCGCTGCACTGGGTGGCGCCATCAACCCCCGCTTCAGCCGCCTCACCCCAAGCCAACAGCGACTGGCCTTCCAATAGAGCCGAGGTGCGCTGCAAGGGAACGCCTGGCCCCTCCAGCAGCTGCACTCCCCGCAGAAGACGTTTCAAAGAGCCCCGGCCGCCGTGCGATCCAACACGCCTCCAAGATGGCTGGTGAGATTGAGGCTGGCCACTACAGCCTCTCCCTGAGCCCCAGCGCCGTAGTCGATCACGCTCACACCGCCATTGCCCTGTTTGACCGCCCAGATGTCGGCGGGACCAAGGCCGAGTAGATGGCAAAGGATCGTTTTATTGACCGCGTCGTGGGCCACCACCAGCGCCGTTTCCCCATCGCCGAGGCCCGCCACGATGCGGGCAAAGGCCTGCACCGAGCGGTCCCACACCTGCTGAATCGTTTCGCCTCCCTCGCCGGGCATTTCCACGGTGTGGGGAAGGCTCTGCCACGCATCCAATAAATCCGGCCAGCCGGCGCGAATCTCCTCTTCCAGGCATCCTTCCCAGGCTCCATGGCCGATCTCCACCAGCCCAGGGCAGCTGGTCATCGGCACTGGAGCGCCCTGCAACTTCAAAATCGCCTCAGCGGTCTGACGCGGACGCGACATGGAGCTGGTGTAGGCGCGATCGAGCGCCACCGTCTTGAGAAACTCGCCGGCCGCATGGGCCTGGGCATGGCCCTGCTCATTGAGGGGAATATCGATCTGGCCTTGAAAGCGCCCTTGCCGGTTCCAGTGGGTTTCGCCGTGGCGCACCAGCAGCACACGCGGACCTGAGCTGCGCCTGGGCAAGGCCTCACCGAGATGGGAGACGGTGTTCAGCGACTCAATTTGCACCTGTCCGCCAGGACGCAGGTTGAGCACCGACAGCGAGGCGTTGTTGATCCGGTAGCGATTGAAGTGCTCAGCCGGCAGACCTAGGGCCGCCAACAACAGGCAGCGCAAGATGCCGTTGTGGGCCACCACCAGCACGCTGTGGTCTTCCTCGGCGGGGAAGCGTTGCAGCAACTCCTGCCAAAAGGCTTCGGCCTGCTGCCGCAGTTCCCGCACGGGGTAATAGGAGCTGCCATCGGCGCGCTGCAGCTGCAGTTCGGCAGGCGCTTGCCGCCAGTTCAACTCCTGCTGGGGATCTTTTTGGGCCACCTCAGCGCGGGCCAGGCCACTCCAAGGGGTGAGGTCGATCTCCAGCAACTGCTCAGTGCTGGTGGCCTTGAGGCCTTGGCCTTGCTCCTGCAGGGCGAGCTCAGCGGTCAACTGGGCGCGCTGCAGCGGCGAGCAAAACGCCGCGGTGAGGGGAATATCGCGCAGGGCACGGCCCACCTGACGGGCCTGCTCCTGGCCTGGATCGCTCAGCTTGGAGGCATCTTCGCGGCCTTGAATCCGGCCCTCCAAGTTGAAGCTGCTGAGGCCGTGCCGCACCAGCAAGATCCGCGTCGCCAAGGGCCCTGACTCAGTTCGGGGCGCATCGTACGCACCACCCTTGCGCTCACCAGTGACAATGCCTTGCAGTGACTGAGCCCCGGTGCCAAGCAGGGAACCAACCAGGCGATCGACCCCATGGCTGACCTTGCTGGCTTTGCTGAGCTTTGCGATCGCCGCCTTGATCTGGGGTGTGTCCTTGGCGCAAAGCGTCGAGCGCCCTTCTGTGGGCAATGCCCTTGAGCAACGTCAGCTGGAGCTCGAAGTGCTCGCCAGCCGTCAAGGCGATTCAGCCCAAGCGGCGGAAGAAAAGTTGCTGCAAGCCCTGCAGCAGAGCTCCGAAGCCGGCAGCAGCGACAGCCTGATCGCTCAGGCCTTACTGGAGCAGAGCCTCGAACAAAACGAGCCATCCCGCCGGCATCTGACAACGGTGCTGCAAAGCGGCCCTGCCGATCTGCAGCCCCTCGCCGCAGCCCTGCTTGAGCCCGAGAAGCACGCAGACGCATTGCCCCCTCTGCCGCAACGTCCCCTCTACCGGCTCTTGAGCTGCGACGCCCTGGGCCGCCCCAGCCAGGACTGCGTGGCAGGCGACGTGATCGAGCAAGCCCAATGGCGGCTGAGCTTGCTCAACCTGCTCCCCCTCTCCGGTGTGCTGTTCGGAATCGTGCTGCTGCTGCAGCTGATCTGGCAGTCCTGGCGCGGCAACGCCAACCCGCCGCCACCACTGCGCGGCCCGGAGCTCAATCTCACCGAGGTGGTGCTGATCATTGCTGGCGGTTTTGTTGTGCTCGGCGGGGTGGTGACACCCCTGCTGGCCCTACCGGCCCTTGGCGGCCTGCTGGCACCGTTGAGCCTGACCCCAGCCCTACGGGCCGCCACCGAGGTTTTGATCCTCTACAGCCTCTCCGCCCTGCCGGCGGTGCTGGTGCTAGCCCTGTTGCTGCGCGGCCTACCGGCCGGCGAAGCCCGCTGGCTGCAGTGGCGAGCGAGCTGGCTGAACTGGCCGCAAGCCGGGCGAGGTCTGCTGATGAGCTTGCCGGTCGTGGCCCTCAGCGGCTGGTTGGTGGAGCGCTTCTGGCCCAATGCAGGGGGCAGCAATCCCTTGTTAGAGGAAGTGCTCAATGGCCGCAGCAGCTTGGCTTTGCTGATGCTGGCTTTCACCGCCACCGTGCTGGCTCCTCTCTTTGAAGAGCTGCTCTTTCGCGGGGTATTGCTGCCTGTTGTGGGTGCCCGTTGGGGCATTGCCGCCGGCATCGGTGTCAGCGCCCTGGTATTCGCCCTGGCCCACCTCAGCCTCAGCGAAGCCCCACCACTGCTAGCCCTTGGCATTGGCCTGGGTTGGTTGCGCTGGAGCAGTGGCCGCTTGCTGAGCACGGTGGTGATGCACGGCCTCTGGAACGGCCTCACCTTTTTCAACCTGGTGCTGCTGGGCAGTTGAGCCTTGCCGGGCCCAAATCCAGGTGGTTCACTGGCGCATTACGGCCTGGTGCGCTCGATGGTGGCTGTTCCCCTTCCAGAACAACGAAGGGTTAGTGGCTCAAGGCGCAGCCAGGTGGCGCAACGCAAAGTTCAGCGCCAAAAGCGTTCACTCGAACTGCTGCAAGGTGCGCTCTCAACGCACCGCATGGCGCGCCAAGCGCCGTGGCTGGCCAACCTTCATCGCATCACCGATGGCGCCTTGTTGGCCACCGGCGTTGCGGCCCTGGCCATGGCTGGTCTGACCCTGCACTGGCAAGGACGCTGGGGCGGTGATTTCCGCCAGCTGCAACGGGCCCAAGCGCTTGAACACCGGCTCATGGAAAGCCAATCAGCCCTGGAGCAGCACTACCTGCGTCGCGCCAAACGTCCAGGAGCTCTGGTGGCCACCAGCAGCCAAGATCTGGTGTTCCTGCCCAGCCCACCACCTGTGGCGAGCGCGTCAGTCAAGCCATCACAGGGGCTGAAGCTCAACTGGATCGCGGCTGGTTACTGAGGGTGTCTCGAACGCGCGTGGCCAGTCGCAAACGCACAGGGCGGGTCCTGAAACTCCATCCTGTGCCCTCCAGTCGCTTGATCACGGTGGTGTTGCTGCTGTGCAGCGCCTTGGGCGGATTGGGTATGCGGCTGGCTTGGTTGCAGCTGGTGGCTGGCGAGCAACTGGAAAGCCGCGCTCGCCAAGCCCAAACCGAACGCCGCATTCCGCTTGGTCGCCGCCGCACGATTGTGGATCGACAAGGCCGGCTTCTAGCCATCGATGAAGAGCGGGTGACGGTGTGGGCCCACCCCCGCTACTTCCGCTGGCCCGGCGATGAAGCTGAGCAACGGCGCAGCCCGCGCGAGGTGGCTGAAAAGCTGGCTCCGATCCTGGGCGTGAGTGCAGGCAGCCTCAGTGAGCGCATGGGCCAGCACCGCTCCGGCGTACGGCTGGCGAGCAACCTGGAGCCATCCACCGCAGCACGGCTCAAAGCGCTCAACATCGATGGCATTGATTTCGAGCACGGACCGCAAAGGATCTATCCCCAAGGCGACCTCTTCGCCAATGTGCTCGGGTTCCTCAACCTGGAGCGCTCCCCGCAAGCCGGGCTTGAACTGAGCCTGGATGAGAAATTGCGCAGCCAAGAGCTGAAGCTCGGCATCCGCCGCAGCGCTGACGGCACCCCCCTCCCCGATGGCATCGGCGCCGGCAGCATGCACCGCGATGACCTGCGGCTGCAGCTCACCCTCGACACGCGCCTGCAACGGGTGGCCCAGCTGGAGTTGCTGCGTCAAGTCGAGAAATGGAACGCCAGACGAGGGGCTGCCCTGGTGATGGATGCCCGCAACGGCGAGCTACTGGCGTTGGCCTCGGTTCCCACCTATGACCCCAACCGGTTTTGGAAGTTCAAGCCGGGCTTGTTTCGCGAATGGGCTGTGCAAGATCTCTATGAGCCCGGCTCCACCTTCAAGCCCATCAACCTGGCGATCGCGCTGCAAGCCAAAGCGCTCACCAGCAGCAGCACCATCGACGACAAGGGCTCCCTCACGATCAGCGGCTGGCCCATCCACAACCACGACAAAAAAGCCCACGGCCGCATTGATCTAGCCACGGTTTTGCAGGTCTCCAGCAATGTCGGCATGGTTCAGGCCATGCAGCGGATGGATAGCCGCAACTACTGGCAGTGGCTCAACAAACTGGAGCTCAACAACGCCCCTGACACCGATCTGCCAGGTGCCGTCAGCGGCCAACTCAAATCGCTGGACACCTTCACGGCTAATGCGATCGAACCGGCTACGGCCTCTTTTGGTCAGGGCCTTGCCCTGACACCGCTGAAGTTGCTGCAACTGCACGGGATGCTCTCCAATGGCGGCCGTTTGGTCAGCCCCCACATCACCCGCGGTCTGCGCAGCGGCACTGAGCTGTCTGGCTCCAGCCACCTGAGCGGACGGCAACTGCTGGATCCAAAGGTCAGCCAACAGGTGCTGGTTTGGATGGAAAGCGTGGTGGAAGAGGGCAGTGGCCAGGTGGCGCGCATTCCCGGTTACCGCATTGGCGGCAAGACCGGCACCGCACAAAAAGCCGCCAACGGCATTTACATCCCTGGAGCCCTGATCACCAGCTTTGTGGCCCACCTGCCCGTGGACGATCCCCGCTTTGTGGTGCTGGTGGTGGTGGATGAGCCACAAGGGGAGCATGTTTACGGCTCAACCGTGGCAGCGCCGGTGGCCCGCAGCATCATCGAAGCCCTGCTGGTGATTGAGCAGATTCCACCGTCTAAAGCAGTTGCTAAAGCCTTAAGGACAACTTGATCTGACCGCGTCTGTGATCGCTACGTTGACGACATCCGCATGCCCCTGCCGTGGCCAGTTTGCTTGAGCAGCTCTCCAGCATGACCGTCGTGGTAGCCGATACCGGCGACCTGCAGGCCATCAAGACGTTCACCCCGAGGGACGCCACCACCAACCCCTCGTTGATCCTGGCTGCCGCCCAGATCCCGGCCTACCAAAACCTGATCGATGAGACCCTGCGGGCCTCACGCGCGCTGATCGGCCCCACCGCCCCTGCAGAGCAGGTGGTCTCCGAGGCGCTCGATGAAATCTGCGTGACCTTCGGCAAGGAGATCCTCAAAATCGTGCCGGGCCGCGTGTCGACCGAGGTGGATGCTCGCCTGAGCTACGACACCGAAGCCACCATCGCCAAGGCCCACAAGTTGATTGGGCTCTACAACGACGCTGGCATCAGCAACGACCATGTGCTGATCAAGATCGCCTCCACCTGGGAGGGGATCAAAGCCGCTGAACAGCTGGAACGCGAAGGCATTCACTGCAACTTGACCCTGCTGTTTGGTTTCGCCCAAGCCGCGGCCTGCGCCGAAGCCAAGGTGACCTTGATCTCACCTTTTGTTGGCAGGATCCTCGACTGGTACAAGAAGGACACCGGCCGCGACAGCTATCCAGGCCCCGAAGATCCCGGTGTGGTGTCGGTCACCAAGATCTTCAACTACTTCAAAAAGCACGGCTACTCCACCGAGGTGATGGGTGCCAGCTTCCGCAACATCGACGAGATCATCGAGCTGGCCGGTTGCGACCTGCTGACCATCTCCCCCAAACTGCTTGACCAACTGCGCAAGCAAGAGGGCACCTTGGTGCGCAAGCTCGATGGCAGCAACCCCAGCAGCGAGCTGGACAAGCTGAGCATCGACGCCCAGCGCTTCGAGCAGATGATGGCCGAAGACCGCATGGCCCACGAGAAGCTGGCTGAAGGCATCCAGGGCTTCACCAAAGCCATCGAAACCCTCGAAGCTCAACTAGCCCATCGCCTCGCCGTGCTGGAAGGTGGTGCCGCCTTCGCCCATGCCGCCCAAGAGATCTTCCTGCTCAACGATCTCGATGGCGACGGCTGCATCTGCCGCGAGGAATGGCTCGGTAGCGACGCCGTCTTCGATGCCCTCGATTGCGACCACGACGGCAAGCTCTACCCCGAGGATGTGCGTGCCGGCCTCGGCGCAGCCCTAGCGGCTGTCCGCTGAGGCGCAGGGTTCCGGTTGCAGGGGCGCCAGCAGAGCCAAGCGGTTCTGCTGGAAGGGGCTGAAATTGTCATCGCTGGCCAGCAGCAGGGTGGGACGACCATCCTCCAGTTGCGGTCCAGCGGTTAAAGCCTCCCAGTTGTCGGGCTCCAAACCGACATCGCGCAGATCCCAGCGCATCAAGGGAGCCAAAGCTCGCCTTGGCCTCTGATCCAGGGGAAGCGGCGGCAGCAAGCTCAGCCGGTTCCACCACTGATTGGGCTCGGCGTAACCACGCCAAAGCGCCAGCAGTGGTGGCTGCGCGCCTGCCTGGGCAGGGAGCAACGCGGTGAGCCCCCAATGGGGCTGGGCTACCAGCGGTGCACTCACCAGCAGCGACGTTCCCAGGGGAGTGAATTGCATCTGCTGGCCCTGCTGCTGGGCCAAAAGCAGACGCAATTGGCGCGGTGAATCCTGCTGCAGCGAGGCCTCCGCGGCGAGCACAAACCGCATCCCCGGCAGGGGCACCAAGGCCTCAGGGCCTTTGTTGCGCTTCAGGCCGCGGCCTTGCTGTGGTTGCCACTCAGCTGGCAGGGGCCATTGCTGCTGGATGGCAAAGCCACCACTGCCCAGCAGCTTTAACTCCAACAGGGATGCCGGGCGCTTGCTGGGGTTGCGGGCTTCACTGACCATCCAAAAGCGCCGCGGCGCGGTGCCTGGTAGGCGCACGAGTGCTTCACCATCCAGCTTCTGGCTGCCTTGTCCCTGCAGCGGCCGGGGAGCCTGCACGGAGAACAACGATTGGCGAACCGTTCCATCCCAGTGCAACGCCAGGCTGTGAGTGCGCTTGGCATCGCTCAGCAACAACAGGCGGCGCCGCGGCCAATCGAGCGCCATTCCAGAGAAACCACCCAAGCGCTGATCAGCGGCTGACTTGGGCAAGCTCTGCTGCCAGATCAACTCCCATCCAGCCTCCAGCGGGCAGGGAGCAAGAACAGGGATCACCCTCCCGCCCCCAACAAGCCGCCGCCAAGCCGGCGGATCACTCGCTGGGCAATGTCGCCGTAGCCCATCTCACCACTGAGGATCTGAGCAATGCGCTGCGGCGCCGTGGGCCGTTTGATCCCCAGCTGATAGCCCACCTTGGGGAAGCGATAAAACACTTGGCCAATGCGGCGGCCCCAGCTCATCGATTCACCCCACTCGCGGCGCATGGTGCGGGTGTAGCCAGCCAAGGCCTGCTGCTCTCCAGAGAGATGGGCATCCAACGCTTCCGCTGCTCGCAGGGCCGAAAGCAAGGCCGGGCGCAACCCCTCCGCCAAAAAGGGATCCGCTAGCGAGGCCGCATCACCCACAGCAACAACCCCATCCCGGTGCAGTGGGTGATGGCCATTCCAAACCCGCAGCGGCCAATGACGGCGCTCCCCGGCCTGGGGATCCAGGCCCAAGCTGGGCAGCAAGGCCGTCAGCACCTGGTCGTAGTCGGCCACGGTGCGACCCAGAAACGTGCCAATGCCAACGCTGTAGCCGCCACTGCGGGGAAAGCACCAGCAGAAGCCGTGTTTGACCAAGCCAAACTCAAACCGCGCGGTTTGCGGCTCGCTCACCGCACCTTCTACCTCCAAGGCCAACGCCGCTGCCAAACGGGGCTTGGGATCAGCCACCCCCAGCTGGTTGACCAGATCACCGCGGGAGCCATGGGCCAACACCAGCGCGCGAGCCTGGAGGCGCTGCTCGCCAATGCACAGCTCCCAGCCATCGCCATGGCGGCTGACCTCGGTGACGGCTTGGCCCTCCAAGCGTTCCGCGCCAGCGGCAGCAGCCTGATCAGCCAAGTAGCCATCGAGCACATCACGGCGCACGATCCAAAAGGGTGATTCACCGGGAAGATCGGCAATCACCGGATCCTCCAAACACCAGGTGAATCGCACCCGATCAATCACCCGATCCACCGCCGGGGTGAGGTCGCAAGGGAACCACTGCTGAACCGAGGCCGCCATGCCTCCGCCACAGGGTTTGGAGCGCGGCAAGGCGCGCTCATCGATCAAGACAACCGAGCGTCCAAGCAGGGCGAGTTGGTAGGCCGTTGCCGCCCCAGCGGCACCAGCACCCACCACAGCAACATCGAAACTCACACCTTGAGGATGTCGGCTTCTTTGTCAGCCAGCAGTTTCTCCAGATCGGCGATGAACTTGTCGGTCACCTTTTGAACCTTGTCCTGTTCATCACGGCTGAGATCTTCCGAGAGCTCACCGTCTTTTTCGCGTTTTTTGATCTGATCAATCGCATCGCGGCGCACATTCCGCAGGGCCACCTTGCCCTCTTCGGCGTATTTGGAGGCGATCTTGCAGAGCTCCTTGCGGCGTTCCTCGGTGAGGGGAGGAATGTTGATGCGAATCAACTTGCCGTCGTTGTTGGGGGTCAGGCCCAGATCGCTCATGCCAATCGCCTTCTCGATTAAGGCCATCGAGCCCATGTCAAAGGGTTGAATCTGAATCGTTTGGGAATCGGGCGCTGAAATCGTGGCCAGGGATTTCAAGGGAGTATCGGCGCCGTAGTACTCCACCATCACCTTGTCGAGCAGGGAGGTGTTAGCCCGGCCGGTGCGAATGGTGTTGAAGTTGCGCTGGGTGGCTTCCAGCGACTTGGTCATGCTGGCTTCAAGATCCATGGTCAAGCAGCGGATGTAATACGGGTCCCGATCGGTTCACCGGCAACGGCCCGGGCAATGTTGCCGGACCCAAACAGATCAAACACCACGATGGGGATGGTGTTGTCTTTGCACAAGGCAATGGCGGTGGCATCCATGACGCCCAGCTCATTGGCCAAGACGTCTTGGAAGGTGAGGTGCTCGTAGCGCACCGCATCAGCAAAGCGCACCGGATCTTTGTCGTAGACACCATCCACCTTGGTCGCCTTGAGCACCACATGGGCGTTGATCTCAGCAGCACGCAACGCCGCGGTGGTGTCGGTGGTGAAAAAGGGATTGCCGCAGCCGGCACCAAAGATCACCACACGCCCTTTCTCGAGATGCCGCATCGCTTTGCGGCGGATGTAAGGCTCCGCCACCTCCTGCATGGCGATGGCGGTTTGCACCCGGGTGGGAACCCCTGCCCGCTCCAAGCCGTCTTGCAAGGTGATTGCATTCATCACCGTGGCCAACATGCCGACGTAATCGGCGGTGGCCCGCTCCATGCCAGCGGCTGATCCCTTTAGCCCGCGGAAGATGTTGCCGCCTCCCACAACGATGGCGAGTTGGGTGCCCTTGGCGACCACCTCGGCCACATCTTTGGCAATCGCGCTAACGATGGCGGGATCAATGCCGTAACCCTGCTCACCCATTAGGGCTTCGCCGCTGAGTTTGAGCAGAACCCTTTGGTAAGCCATCGCTGAAGTCTGTCCGGCGAACAGTAGCAAGCGCCTTCAGCCCAGGCCGGGGGTTGCAACAGTCAGTGCTGCTCGCTTGCATGGGCCAACTGGGATCACCCGATGGGAGATGGGAGCCGCAGCGGCCTGATGGCCCGCCTCACCCTCTCAGCAGTGGCGGATGCCACGCAAGACAGCTCTGGCTGGAGTCAACCGGAAGTTCACCGGGCTCTGCTGGTGAGCGGCCTGTCGGTGCTCACCTCCGCCACCTGGCTGCTGCGGCGCGATCTCAACGGTGAAAGCGCCGAAGCGGCTTAAAACTCAATTCCCAATTGCGCCTTGACGCCCTGCTCGCGAAAGGGGTGTTTGACCAGGCTCATCTCGGTCACCAAGTCGGCCCGTTCGATCAGGGCTTGAGGTGCACCGCGGCCTGTGAGCACCACGTGGGTGAGCTCGGGGCGCTCATCCACCCCAGCAAGAACATCTTCTACCGGCAAATAGCCCAACTTGAGGGCCACATTGATCTCATCGAGCAGCACCAGCTGAACGGCTGGATCGCGCAGATACACAAGCGACTGCTGCCACGCCTGAGCCACGAGTTCGCGATCGCGATCACGGTCCTGGGTTTCCCAGGTGAAACCTTCGCCCAGGGCATGCCACTGCAGCTGGTCTCCAAAGCTCTGCAGCGCCTTGGCCTCCCCCGGCTGCCAGGCCCCTTTGATGAATTGCACCACAGCCACACGGCCGCCATGGCCAAGGGTGCGCAGGGCCAAACCCAGCGCTGCGGTTGTTTTGCCTTTGCCTTGGCCGGTGTTCACCAGCACAAGGCCTTTTTCGATGGAGCGCTCACCAACCCGTTGGGCCTGCACCTGTTTGCGCCGCTCCATGCGTTGGCGATAGGCGGCATCGTCTTTTTCAGGGGCCAGCTCACCCCCCATGCCGAGGGCTGCCGCGGTGGCATCCAGGTTGCTGTTGGCAGGGGGTGTGCTCATGGCCTCTGGGCTGTGATGCGTTGCAAAGCCTGACCCGCCAGGAGCTCTTGCTCCACAGCGACGAAGCCCAACGCATCGAGTTGGGCCGGCAGGTTGTCCTCCAGCATGGCAATGGCCGTGTGGGTCTCAAAGAGGGCACAAAACAGCTGCTGCGGCAGCTGCAGCCAGGGGCCAGCCGGATGCAAATCCACCAGCACCAACCAACCGCCCGGCATCAACAGACGCAGGCAGCTGCGCAGCACCTGCTCACGCTCAGGGCGGGAGAACTCATGCAGCGCCACGCTGAGTTGAATCGCCGCAAACTGCCCATCCGGCAGCGGTGGGGATTCAGCCAATCCCTGGACCCGCTGCAAATCGGGGTGGCGCTGGGCCGCCAAATCCAAGGCCCGCGGAGCGATATCCAAGCCGGTCACGGCAAAGCCCGCCTGCAACCACGGCGCCGCCGCTTCGCCGCTGCCGCAGCACAGATCCAAAACAGCAGCACCCGGCACCAAGCGCTGGTTGAGGCCCTCTAGCCCCAGGGCCCGCAATCGGGCCACACCACCAACACTGAGGGAGCTGATGGCCGTAACGCTGTCGTAGATCCAGCGATGCCGGTAGGCCAGGGGCCTCAGAAAGCTTGCCATCGCTAATTAGGCGCCACGCCGCGCCAAGGCGGCATCAACGGCCTGCTGCTGATCCCGGCGGGTAATCCAGTGGTGATAGGTGCGGGTGTGAATGGCCACCGAGTGCCCCATCATTCGAGCCGCCACGGTATCGGGCAAACCCATGTGGATGGTGCGCAGGGCCCAAGCGTGGCGAAGGTCATAGGGGGTTAGCGGCAGGTGATAGCGGCGAAACTGCTCCGCAACGCGGCGTCCCACCTGCTGCAGGGTTGTCGTCCTGAGATCGGTGCAAATCGGCGGCAGCAGGGCCCGCTGCCGGGCCAACGGGCGCAGAGCGAAGTGATCCACCCACTCCGGCAAAAACGGCCAAACCTGGTGCTCACCGGTCTTGGTGGTCGGCAGCACCCGCACCACACCGTCTTGGCTGGCATCCAACCCAGAAAAATCGGTGAAAAACACCTCATGGTTCCGCAGCCCGTAGGTGGCCATCAGGCCAAACACCAGGCGCCAGCCGGGATTGGGAATGGCCTCCACCACCTCGAGGATCTGCCCATCACTGGGCAACTGCCGAAAACGGGCCTGATGCAGGCCATAGCCCGCAGCCCGTTCATTCCAATCGGCTGGAAGCTGCAACTGCTCTTGCCTGGCGAGCAGAGAGAGCACCAGGCCGCACTGCTGCCGCGAGCGGCTGGCCAGGGGGTAACTCTCCAGCACCTGCTCGAGCAGGGGCACCGACAAACGGCTCTGGCCTTGGGCCGCTAACCGCCTGAGATAGGGGCGATAGGCGGAGGTCCAGGTGCTGCGGCTACCAGCGGGCTGGCGACGCCGGCGTGGATCGCTGTGGAACTGCGCTTCAAAGCGATGCAGGGCTCCATCAAGACCCGCCGCCTTCTTGATCGGGCTGATCTGCTCCGCGCCCTGGGGCCACTGAAAAGTGTTGGTGTGCACCTGCTGATGCACCTGGTGCAGCTGCTGCAAGGCCGCCGCCAAACCATCGGAGGTGGCCGGAAGCCCCAAGCTGAGGCGCTGCACCTGCAACCCCGGTTGGCCGTCACGCCGGGGCAGCGGTCCCCGCAGCCCCAGCCGCTCGCCGCGTTGCTCAAGCCGTAAGCGCACTCCGGCACTGCGCAAGCCGCTATTGAGCTGTTCGAGGCTCTCGGCCGGCAGGGCTGACATGACCGGAACGTAACGACCGAAATCGAAGAAAACCAGGGCCTGGTTAGGCTCTCTGCCATCGCTGAGGTCAGCCCCTTGTCCCGAGTCGGAATCGTCCTCCTCAACCTCGGGGGGCCAGAACGAATCCAGGACGTTGGCCCGTTCCTTTACAACCTGTTTGCCGATCCCGAGATCATCCGGCTGCCGATTCCGGCCCTGCAGAAGCCGTTGGCCTGGTTGATCAGCACCCTGCGCAGCAATAAATCCCAAGAGGCCTACCGCTCCATCGGTGGCGGTTCACCGCTCCGCCGGATCACCGACCAACAGGCGCGCGAACTGCAAAGCCTGCTGAGGCAGCGGGAGGTGGATGCCACCACCTATGTGGCCATGCGCTATTGGCATCCCTTCACCGAGTCTGCTGTGGCGGACATGAAGGCCGATGGCATTGAGCAGGTGGTGGTGCTGCCGCTCTATCCCCACTTCTCGATCAGCACCAGTGGCTCGAGCTTCCGGGAACTGCAGCGCCTGCGCCAGGGCGATGAGCGTTTCGCCCAGCTGCCGCTGCGGGCCATTCGCAGCTGGCATGACCACCCCGGCTATCTCAAAGCCATGGCCCAGCTGATCGAGCGGGAAATCGATGCCTGCGTTGATCCCAGCACCGCCCATGTGTTCTTCAGTGCCCACGGGGTGCCCAAGAGCTATGTGGAGGAAGCCGGCGATCCGTATCAAAAGGAGATCGAAAGCTGCGCTGAGCTGATCATGAAAACCCTGGGTCGGGACAACCCCTGGACCCTGGCTTACCAAAGCCGGGTGGGCCCAGTGGAGTGGCTACAGCCCTACACCGAAGAGGCGCTGGAAGAACTGGGTGAAAAAGGCATCAAAGAGCTGGTGGTGGTGCCGATCAGCTTTGTAAGCGAGCACATCGAAACGCTCGAAGAGATCGACATCGAATACCGCGAGATTGCCACCGAAGCGGGAGTGAGCAACTTCCGCCGGGTGCCAGCACTCGACACCGATCCCACCTTCATCGCCTCATTGGCCGATCTGGTGGAAACCTCTCTGGCCGGACCTGAGGTGGACCTCGATGAGGCCGCTGCCCTTCCGGCCCGCACCAAGCTTTATCCCCAGGAGAAGTGGTCCTGGGGTTGGAACAACAGTTCAGAGGTTTGGAATGGGCGCCTGGCCATGCTCGGCTTCTCCGCCTTCCTGGTGGAGCTGATCAGCGGCCATGGCCCCTTGCATGCCCTCGGCCTGCTCTGATGGCCCCTCGCCCTGCAGCCCATTAAGTTGGGGAATCTCAGTTCAGGCCTGGGTGCAGCGGTGACCCTCACGACCCCCACCCCCAGCACCACAGCAGTGGGTGCACCCCAGCGCGTCAGCGGTGCCTACGCCCTGATGGATGCGCTGCACCGTCACGGGGTGTCGCACATCTTTGGCTACCCCGGCGGCGCGATCCTGCCGATTTACGACGAACTGCACCAAGCCGAAGCCCGCGGCGAGCTGAAGCATTTTCTGGTGCGCCACGAGCAGGGCGGCGCCCATGCCGCCGATGCCTATGCCCGCGCCACCGGCAAGGTTGGCGTTTGCTTTGGAACCTCCGGCCCCGGGGCCACCAACTTGGTGACCGGCATCGCCACCGCACAGATGGACTCGGTGCCGATGGTGGTGATCACCGGACAGGTGCCCAGGCCGATGATCGGCACCGATGCCTTCCAGGAGACCGACATCTTCGGCATCACGCTGCCGATCGTGAAGCACTCCTGGCTGGTGCGCGATCCAGCGGATCTGGGCAACGTGATCGCTCAAGCCTTTTTCATCGCAGCAACGGGGCGACCTGGACCAGTCCTGGTCGATATCCCCAAAGATGTTGGCCAAGAGCTCTTCGATTACGTGCCGGTGGAGCCCGGCAGCATCATTCCGCGTGGCTTCATTCACCCCCCCCAGCACGACAAACAAGACATCTGTGCGGCGCTTGATCTGATCGAGGACGCTCAGCGGCCGCTTCTTTATGTCGGTGGCGGAGCTGTTTCAGCGGGCGCCCAAGAGGCGCTCAATGCCATTGCCCAGCGGCACCGCATTCCGGTGACCACCACCTTGATGGGCAAGGGCGTATTCGATGAAAACGACCCCCTCGCCGTTGGCATGCTGGGCATGCATGGCACTGCCTACGCCAACTTTGCCGTCACCGATTGCGACTTGCTGATCGCTGTTGGTGCCCGCTTTGACGACCGGGTGACCGGCAAGCTCGACACCTTTGCGCCACGAGCCAAGGTCATCCATTTCGAGATCGACCCGGCTGAGGTGGGCAAAAACCGCAAGCCCGATGTGGCGGTTTTGGGGGATGTGCGCCGCAGCCTCGAAGAGCTGCTGCTGCAAAGCCAGCAACGCCAGGTGGAACCGCACACCGCGGCATGGCTAGCGCGCATTGAAAGCTGGAAGCAGAACTACCCCCTGACAACACCTCCAGCGGAAGGGGCGATCTACCCGCAAGAGGTGCTTCTGGCTGTGCGCGACTTGGCACCAAAGGCCTGGATCACCACCGATGTGGGTCAGCACCAGATGTGGGCAGCGCAATACCTGCGCTGCGGCCCCAGGCAGTGGGTGAGCAGTGCGGGTCTGGGCACCATGGGATTTGGTTTACCTGCGGCGATCGGGGTGCAGGTGGCCTTGATGGACGAGCAGGTGGTGTGCATCGCCGGCGATGCCAGCGTGCTGATGAACATCCAAGAGCTGGGCACCTTGGCGCAGTACGGCCTGCCGGTGAAGATCGTGATCGTCAACAACCACTGGCAGGGCATGGTGCGCCAGTGGCAGGAAAGCTTCTACGACGAGCGCTACTCCGCCTCCGACATGCTCCCTGGCATGCCTGATTTCATTGCTCTTGCCCGCGCCTTTGGCGTCGATGGTGTGCACATCACCGATCGCGACCAACTCAAGCCGCAGCTGCAACAGGCGCTGGCCACACCCGGGCCGATGTTGATCGATGTGCACGTGCGCCGCGGCGAAAATTGCTATCCGATGGTTCCTCCCGGCAAGAGCAATGCCCAGATGGTGGGCCTACCCAGCCACCCAGAACTGGCCTTAAGCGAACGGCGCACCTGCAGCCAATGCGGCCACAGCAACCCCAGCGAACACCTGTTCTGCAGCAACTGTGGTCACGGCTTGTAATCGAGCCATCACGGCGCCCTCAACGGCGGGATCACCGCGTTGAACACCGTTGTCATTTATCTCATCAAGTTCATCGAGGTGATGGTGGTGTCCTGCGTGTTCAATCCCAGCAATTGGGATCAATGCTGGCGCGTCAACGAGTGGATGAGTCCCTACGTCAAGGATTTCCAGGAGTTCCAGGCCAAGCCGCCCTACAGCGAAGAAGAGAAAAAGTGGCGGGAGTATCACACCGGTGTTCAAGCCGCCGATGACGAGCTCAACCCTCAGCGGTAGTACTGGCAGGCTTCTGCTGGGCCAAAAGATCCTTGCTCACGCCCCAACGCACGCGAGGCTTGCGCCGCATTGATGCGATTGAGGTGATAGCCAAGGCAAGCGTTGCGTTTGAGCTGATAGTCGATGGTGGCGTAGATGAACCAGGCCACCGCAATCCCGCCGGCGATATAGGCCCCATTGATGAGGTGCTTCATGGCCTTCACGCCAGCATTTCACGCCCCTTTTCAAGCGCCTGCTTCTGGGCCTCATTGAGTTGGGGATAGCTCAGGCCCAACGCCTTGAGCCGCTCAATGATGGTTTTGGTCACCACCAAGCGCCCAAACCATTTGTTATTCATCGGCACGCAATACCAAGGGGCATAGTCGGTGCTGGTATTCCGCATCATCGACTCGAAAGCGTCTTGGTAGTCGTCCCAGTAGCGGCGTTCCTCCAAATCACTGAGTGAAAACTTCCAGTTTTTCTCAGGGCGCTCCAGGCGCCGAAGGAAGCGCTTGCGCTGCTCATCAGCGCTGATGTGCAAGAAAAACTTCAGCACGATGATTCCATTGCGCGTGAGGTGCTTTTCATAGGCATTGATGTCCTCATAGCGATGGGCAAACAACTTCTTGCCCGTGAGGCTCTCGTGCAATCCCTGCTTGGAGGCGAGGTTGTGCACCTTCACCACCAGAACGTCTTCGTAATAGGAGCGATTGAAGATGCCAATCTCTCCGCGCGCTGGCACCTCTTTGCTGTAACGCCACAGCCAGTTGTGGCTCATCTCATCACTGGAGGGCTTTTTAAAACTGCGCACCCTCACCCCTTGGGGATTCACCCCACTCATCACATGCTTGATGGTGGAATCCTTGCCAGCCGCATCAATGGCCTGGAGCACCACGAGCACACCCCAGCGCCCATCGGCATAGAGCACATCTTGAAGCTCGGCGAGCTGCTCAACGCCGCCTTGAAGCAACTCAGCGGCTTGCTTTTTACTCTCGATCTCGCCAGTGAAGTCAGGATTTTGATGCTTTAGGCGAAAGGAATCATCCGTTGGCACCTGGTAGTGGGCAATGTCATTCCACTTCGTGGCCACAGCAGCAATCACTCAGAGTCTTTTTCAGCTTTAGAGCTGAGCCACAACCTGATCCAGTGATTAGGGAGAATGACTTCAGCTTTGTGGGCTCAATGGGTTGGCGGCGCTGGCAATCACTCTGTGCAGCACTGCTCGCCAGCCTGCTGCTGGCCTGGCCAGCCGCGACCTGGGCTGCCGAGGTGTTGCAGGTGCGCGAGCCTGATCTGCTGCTCATCGGTGATCACAACCGCACCTACAGCGTGCGGTTGGCCTGCATTGCTCCGGTTGCCGGAGAAGAAACAGCAGCGCTCAAGCTGCTGAGAGCCAAACTGCCGCGCCGTCAGCGCGTCAACTTGATGCCGATGGGAAGCCGTGATGGCCTGCTGCTGGCGCGCGTGAGGCCACTGGGGCAAGAACAAGATCTCAATGACCTGCTGATCACAGCAGGACTGGCCCAAGCCACAGAAGCCTGTCAGCCATGAGCCGTAATCGAACCGCCAAAGGGATCGTGCTGGTGCCGTGCCTTTTATTGGGGGGCGCTTTTCTATCGGCCGCGGCCTGGGGTGAGCAGAGCAACCAAGTCTTGGCGTTGATGATCGGGCTGGGACTGGTTGGAGCCGGCCTTTTGGCTCAGTTCATCCCAACTCCTCCACCGGAGAAGGATGAGGCTCAGGGCTAGTTCGAGGCCTTCTGCTCCTTCATCAGCGCGAAGAAAGCTTTCGTTGGGTAGAAGACGAATTGATCCTTCTTTTCATCAATGATCTGAGCCAGAGCATTGGTGAGGTCAACCGCCATGATTTCTGGCTTGGCTCCCTGAACCCGGCTTGAGGCCGTGGTGGCGTCTTTGTAGGTCATGAAAAACACGCCCCGGCTGCCTTCCGGCGTTTTGATCGTCAAGAAGGGCTTGTGGAAGAACACAGGTACAGACAGGCCTTTTTGAATGTCTTCCTTGCTGACGCCTTGTTTTTCCAGGATGGAAACAGCCTGATTCATATCCTCTGCCGAGCCAACAATCGGGCTAACGATCTGCTTGCCCTTGTCCTTGAGCTTGATATTCATCTCATTAACCTTGGCGTTCGCCACATTCATCGGAATGGCCGACACCTTGGCCGTTGCATTGGGATTCGCTTTCTCGAAGGTGACGAGCTCCTGATTCGCCCGCTCTTTCTGCAGGAACATCGGCAGGATCAAGTTGTCGCCCCTGGGAATCGGTAGCGGAATTCCCTGCTCAGAGGTGAGCAAAAACACAGGGATCACTGCCAGCTTTTTCATGGCAGCTTCTTCGGGGATCGCCAATGCCGGGGCTGATGCCATTGAGACCGGCAACGACGCCAAAGCTGCCACGGCGATCGCGCGCCAACGAGCCACAAAATCCGGCATGAGACCCACGACTGGAATAGTGCGAGCGTAGGCAGCTCCTGGCCACTAGCCTTCCTTCGCTGGACGGTATACGCCATGACCACCCCAAGCCACCTGCGACTTTGGAGGGGGGCTGGTGTGGCAGCTGCGGTGATCGGCAGCCAAAGCCTGGTGGCCGCTCTGCCCCAGCCCGGCAATGCCTTGATGCTGCTGCCCTCAGAAGGAGCCATTGCTGGTCTGGGGGATGGACTACGCCGCGGCTTCCTGCTGGCTCAAGATCAAGCGCGCATCTGCACCAACCAACAGACCGACTGGAGCATCGGTTGGCTATCGGATCACCGTGACATCGCCAATCAGCTGCGGCACCGGAGTTTGCCGCCGGTGGTCTTAGCACCACCAGCAGCCCCCTTGGTTCCTAGTGGCTTGCTGGCACAAGAACGTCAACGGCAGGTGTTGCTGCCGTTGCAGCGCGGCATTTCGCTGCAGCAACTCGCCAGCCGTCCCGGCTCCGATCGGCTCTGGCCTGTGAGTGCCTCCCGCAGCCTTGAAATTGATGTGCTGGTGAAAGCGCTACTGGAGCAAAACAACAAGCGCTTCATGCTTGTGACCGATGGCACAGCGGATCAATTGCAGCTGGCTGACCGCTTTCTGGAAACCATGGAGAACCAAGGGGGCAGCTTGATTGGTCTCGACGACGGCCCCCGCAGCCTCAATGGCGACGAGGGCAAAGCGTTGGAGCGCTTAGCCCTCGATGTGGATTGGTTCCGGCCTCAAGCCTTGGTGGTGATGACCACCAACAACAGCCCATTGATGCAAGCCGTGCTCAATGAATCCTGGCCCCAAACCTTGACCCTGGTTTGGAATGTGGCGCCCCGCTACGCCAGCTTGCAACCTCAACTTGGCGTGGCTGAGGCCAATCGCGGGCCGGGATGGGAACCATTTAGCCGCAGCTTTGAGCAGCGCTATGGCTACACCCCAGGAACGGTGGAAGCCTCGGGCTATGACGCCGGACAGTTGGTGGCGCTCTCGGTGCTCAACGGCCAACAGCAACCCACCGATGGCATGGCGAGCTTTGACCCCGACGCCAAAGCCTTGCCCTACTGCGCAGCACTGAGGCAAGCCGCTGCCGGCGAAAGAGTGAAGCCCACAGGCGCTGGCAGCAACCTGGATCTCAAAGCAGCAACCCCACCGACAGCGATTCTGGATGTGATCCAGAAGGCTCCCGATGGGGTTGAGACCAGGACGAGTTACGACCTAGGCGCTAGTTGAACTCGCGAATCACTCTTCGCCTTCGTCTTCTGCGCCCACAGGCACCAAGCGGATCTGCTTACGGCCCAGCTTGATTTCGAACTCGTCGCCGGGGTTGAGGTTCAGCAAAGCGGTGTAGGCCTTACCAATCAGCAGATTGCCGTTGCCCTGAACTGTGGCGACGTAGCTGAGCTTGCGACCACCTTTGCCAACAGAACCACCACCGATATCAACACCCTTGGCATCAAGCAGGGCTTCGTAGAAAGCGGTGAAGTTCAGGCGCTCGCCGCCGTCTTTCTTGGTGGAGACGTAACCGCACTCACGAACGATCTCAGATTTGCCGGCGTCGCCAAGTTCCCGAACTTTGGCGAGCAGGTCGTTACCAGTGAGCATGCTCAACAGAATTAATGCACACCGGCAATGTAACCATCAGCCTGCACGTTTGGAAAGCCCTGAGAAGAAATTTGCCGCATCAAATTCTCTACCTTCGATTCACCAGAGCAACAAAACTGGATCCGGCCGATTGAGAAGCCAAAGCTGGCGACGATTTTTCAGCATTGGCTGGCCAATGATGGCCTCCACATTTAAATCCTTGAGAATCCTGTTTCGCGTCACGATCGCAGGCGATCTTTGCAGTGTGATATCGCCAACGCTCAATCCTGCAAACAGACGTTCAACGGCGAATTCAGAGCCACAAAAGCCTTGGATCTCCACGCCAGAGGGTGGCGACTGTGGGCTTAATCGTTGGGCCAAAGGCACACCGACAAACACAGCTTCTGCCCCGGTGTCAAGCAGGGCCAAGGTGCTTTTTCCGCTCTGATCGGAAACCTGCACAAGGGGTACATAATCCCGCCATTGCAAGGGAAGCCTGAGGGCCTCAGCCGGCGCCGAGTGAATCGATAACTGTTGATCAAAGCTCACTTGTTGCTGTGTGGGATCGATCAACATCGGCAGCTGCCGCAATGCCGATGCACCCAAAACGCCGTCGGTCCCAGGGGGAACGCCCAACTTGGGCATCACCAACACCGCCAACTCGCGGATCTTGAGTGCACCCAGTTGCAGGGAGGGCAACACAGCCTGACGTGGCGGATCAGTGGGGCAATCACTCCCAGCCCCAGCCAAGGTGAAGTTGACGGCGTTTAACGGTTGCGTTGTCAATTGCAGTCGCGCGATGAGCGCTTGACTGACCATCGAACGTGAGGCGCCGGTGTCGATCAGCAGGCGCACCGAATCGCCCGAACTGGTTCGAAACTGAAGGATGGGGGTATCCCCATCACTGGGAATGGCATAGGCCGAGCGGCCAGATCCTTCCATCACAGGCTGTGGCGGAGGAGCGCCTCCCAACTGCACCAGAGCAGCCAGGGCGAGTCCCCAAGCGGTTTGCCAAAGCCCCATCGCAACCATCCTTTGCCCTGATCAAATCGTTTGCTGATCAAGGCTTCAACCCAATCAGCCAAGCCGTCCATGAGAGGCTCATGGGTCAGCAGCCTCTATCGCCCTGATCAGCCTGCAGCAGGTCAGCAAAGATTTTGGGATTAAGACCCTGCTCGATCAGGTCGATCTTGAGGTGGGTCCTCAAGATCGACTGGGGCTGATTGGCATCAACGGCTCAGGCAAATCCACCCTGCTGCGGGTGATGGCAGGGCTGGAACCCGTTGGCGACGGACGTATTCAAATCAATCCCCGCCACCGCGTGATTTACGTGGACCAGAACCCCAGCCTCGATCCTGAGCGCACGGTGCTGGAGCAGGTGTTCGCTGACTGCGGCGAAAAGATGCAGCTAGTTGAGCGCTACGAAGGCCTCATCCAAGAGCTGGAACAACGCCCAAATGATCCTGCGCTGCTGGGCGAGCTCAGCCAGGTCAGCAATCGCATGGATGAGGCCAAAGCCTGGGAACTTGAGCGCCAATGCCAAGAAGTGCTCAGCCGGCTGGGCATCCGTGATCACAGCCGCAAGGTGGGGGAGCTCTCTGGGGGCTACCGCAAACGCCTGGCCTTGGCCTCGGCCCTGGTGGCCGAGCCCGATGGGCTGCTGCTCGATGAGCCCACCAACCACCTTGATGCTCTGGCGACCGAATGGCTTCAGGGGTTTCTACAGCGCTTCAAAGGGGCCCTGGTCTTAATCACCCACGACCGCTATTTCCTGGAACGGGTCACCAACACGATCATCGAGTTGGACGGCGGTCAACTGCGCCGCTACCCAGGTAACTACGGCGCCTATCTGAAAAAGAAAGACGAGGAAGAGGTCGCTGATGCCGCCCGGCAACGGGCCTACCGCTCAGTGATGCGCCGCGAGATCGAATGGCTCAAACGCGGACCCAAAGCACGCAGCACTAAGCAAAAAGCCCGCATTCAACGCATCGAGCAGATGCAGGAGCAAAGCTTCAAGCCGGTCAAACAAAACGTGGCCATGGAAAGCGCCAGCCGGCGCCTTGGCAAAACGGTGATCGATGTGGAGCATCTGCAGCGCAAGCTCGGCGAGCGCTGTTTGATCAACGACTTCACCTATTCCTTCTCACCGGAAGATCGGGTTGGCTTCATCGGCCCCAACGGGATGGGGAAATCCACGCTGCTGGATCTGATCAGCGGCCGCCAACAACCCGATGCTGGTTCGGTGGTGCGCGGCGAAACGGTGGTAATCGGCCGCTTTGATCAGCACTCCGAAGACCTCAAGCCCGAGCTCAAGGTGATTGAGGTCATCCAAGACGTGGCCGAACGCATTGATCTTGGCCACGGCAACAGCCTCACCGCCTCGCAACTGCTGGAGCGCTTCCTGTTTCCGCCAGCCCAACAACACAGCCCTGTCGCCAAGCTTTCAGGCGGTGAACGCAGGCGGCTGCATCTCTGCCGGTTGTTGATGGCCGCGCCCAATGTGCTGCTGCTCGATGAGCCAACCAATGATCTTGATGTGCAAACCCTCGCCGTCTTGGAGGACTACATCGAAGATTTTCGTGGCTGCGTGGTGATCGTCTCCCACGACCGTTATTTCCTCGATCGCACGGTGGATCGCTTGTTCTGCTTCCAAAGCGGTGGCCTGCTGGAGCGCTTTGAGGGCAACTACAGCGAATGGCTGGAACAACAACCAGCCAAACAAGCCCCCGTGAGCAGCAAAACCAAGCCGGCCGCCGCCAAGCCGAAACGGGAGCAACCCAAGCGCCGCAGCTACAAGCAGCAGCATGAGCTCAATGATCTCGACAGCCAACTGCCGCGGTTGGAAGAGCAAAAAACGCAACTGGAGTCGCAACTGGCCGGAGCCGATTACGACCGGCTTGAGGCCCTCACCCAAGAGTTGGCTGAACTCTGCGAGCAGATCTCTCAGGCCGAAGATCGCTGGCTTGAACTCAGTGCGCTGCCTGAGTAGTGCTTGACCACCCCAGCAGCTGTGGCAAAGGTGTGATGGTCAGCGCTTGGGGCGATGCAAACCCTCGACTGGTGGTTGCTAGTGCATCCCGTCTTGGCGGTGGTGCTGATCTATCCGTTGCTCGGGATCGTGGTTCGCCTTGGCTGGCAAGCCCGCCAACGCCGTGTTCACCAAGCCAAGCTGCCCGCCATCACCGGTCGTGATCACAGCCAACTGGGGCAGTGGTTGGCTTCCGCCGTGGTGGTGCTGGTGTTGATTGCACTGGCGGTTGTGATCAGCAGCAAACAAACAGCAAATACCTCACGCCAGTTGCCATTGCTACTGGCGTGGCTCGGGACAGCCACCAGCTTGTTGGCTCTGTGGCGGGTTCAATCCGCCGGGCTCAGGCTGAGTTTTGGATTGATCACCTGGAGCGGCGTGTTGGCCTTGGGCGCCCAGCCCGAGGTGTTTCGCCTCAGTGACAACCCCTTGGAGGCAGCCTTCTGGCAATCCCACTACTGGGGGGGAGTGTTGGTGTGCGGGCTCATGCTGTTCAACTTGGCGGCCTGGCCGGAAATCCAGCGGTATCTGTCCTGGCGACGCCTGCACCTGGGCGCCAATGTGCTGGCAGCCGTTTTGTTCCTTAGCCAAGGGATCAGCGGTAGCCGCGATTTGCTGGAGATTCCGCTGAGCTGGCAACAACCGTTTTTGCAGCAGTGCAACTGGGCCGAACGGGTCTGTCCATCCCCGTCGCCGAACTAAGCCAGCACAGCGATGCAATCGATCTCCACCTTGGCCCCCTTGGGCAACGCCGCCACCTGAACGCACGCACGCGCCGGTTCAACGCCATGGCCGAAGGTCTCGGCGTAGATGGCATTGACCTTGGCGAAGTCGCCGAGGTCAACCAAGAAGACCGTGGTGCGCACCACCTGCTGGGGGCTGCATCCGGCAGCGGTGAGCACCGCTTTGAGGTTGCTCAACACCTGGCGGGTTTCCGCTTCCACATCGCCTCCGCCCACCATGGTTCCGCTGGCGGGATCCAAGGGGATCTGGCCTGAGCAAAACAACATGCCGCCGGCTTTAACCGCCTGGTTGTAAGGCCCCACCGGGGCTGGAGCGGCCTGCGTTTCAACAGCTTCGAGGGGAGCAGCGCTCATCGGGATGAACCATCTAGGCCCATCATCCCTGGCCACTCCATCGCTCAGAACAGATCTTTGCGGCTCCGGATTTCAGCCAACACCAAGGCCGGTTCCTTGCAACCACTGACCTGCTGCAGGGAGGCTTCGCGGCAGCGCAGAAAGGGATTGGTGGCGCGCTCAAGGGCCACTGACGATGGAACCGTGGCTTCTCCAGCTGCTCGCATGGCTTGCACCTGCTGAAACCGTGCTTGCAGCTCTGGATTGCCTGGCTCCTGGGTGATCGCAAAGCGCAAATTGGCTTCGGTGTACTCATGGGCGCACCAGATCCGGGTGGCTGGCGGCAAGCCGCTCAATTGATCTAGGGAGCGCAGCATCTGCTCGGCGGTGCCTTCAAACAGCCGCCCACACCCGCCAGCAAAGAGGGTGTCGCCGCAGAACAGCTCAGGGCCTTCGCCGCCATTGGCCGGAAAGAAAAAGGCGATGTGATCACGGGTGTGGCCGGGGACCTCCAACACCTGCAGCGGGCGGTTGAACAGCAGCCGTTGATCTCCCCCGCGCAGCCCATCGGTTTGAAAGGGGATGCGCGCACGGTCGGAGGCCGCGGCCCACACCTGAGCACCGGGCCAGCGGCTGAGCAGCTCTGGGGTGCCGCCAATGTGATCGCTGTGGTGATGGGTTTGCAGCACCACGCTGAGCTGAAGCTGTTGGGCCTCCAAGGCCGCAATCACCGGTTTGGCCACCGCTGGATCAACAACGGCTGCGGCGGCTGCGGCGCGATCCACCAGCACAAACACATAGTTGTCCCGCAGCACGGGTAGCCGCTGGATCTCCACGCAAACAAGGCTTCTCACACCAGTGTGAAGGCTGCTCGTTAAAGTCCAGCGCTGGAGCGGAAACAGCATGCTCACCGTCGCTCTGCCCAAAGGCGCCCTGCTGAAGGATTCGGTGGCCCGCTTTGCTGCAGCCGGCCTCGACTTCAGTGCCATCACCGCGGCCGATAACCGCCAGTTGATGCTGCCCAGCGCCTGCGGCCGCGCCCGGGCCCTACTGGTGCGCAATGGCGATGTGCCTGTGTACGTGGCCTATGGCCAAGCCCAGTTGGGGGTGGTGGGCTACGACGTGCTCAAGGAGCAACAACGCACGGTGGCCCAACTGCTCGACCTGGGCTTTGGCGGCTGCCGCATGGCCGTTGCCGTCAAGGAAAGCAGCCCCTACCGCCGCGCTAGCGACCTGCCGGCCCACTGCCGTGTGGCCAGCAAATTCACCAACTCAGCCCAGGAATTCTTCAACCAACTGGACCTGCCGGTGGAGCTAATTCACCTCACAGGCTCAGTGGAGTTGGGTCCGATCACGGGCATCTCCGAAGCGATCGTTGATTTGGTCGCCACCGGCCGCACCCTGCGGGACAACGGCCTCATTGCCATTGAAGATCTCTTCCACAGCACCGCGCGCTTGATTGGCAATCCCTTGGCCCTCCGCCTCGACACCGGCGAGCTCAACGAGCTGGTGCAGGCCATGGAGGGCCAAGGCGTTACCCCATGAGTGATCTCAAACGCCTGCGGCGTTTGCTGCCTTACCTGAGGCGCGATCGCCGCCGGCTCCTCACCGCCCTGCTGCTGCTGCTACCCCTCTCGGGCGCGCTTGCCGTGCAGCCGTTACTGGTGGGCCAGGTGATCGCCGTGCTGCGCGGCGAAAACGCCTGGGGCTGGCTGCAGGCCATGGAGCAAAGCGCAGCATTGCAAAGCCTGATTGGCCTCTTGCTGGCGGCCGTGCTGTTCCGTTTGGCCCTGCAGGGCAGCCAAAGCTTTTTGGTGCAAAGCATCGGCCAACGGCTCACAGCCCGCTTGCGGGTGGACCTGTTTCGCCACTCCCTGGATCTCTCGCTGCGCTTTCACGACCGCACCCCTGTCGGCAAGTTGCTTACCAGGCTGACCAGCGATGTTGATGCGTTGGCGGAAGTCTTTGGCAGTGGCGCGATCGGCGTACTTGGCGATGTAGTGACCCTGCTGGTGATCGCCACCTTGATGCTGACGGTGGAGTGGCGGTTGGCCTTGATGTTGCTGCTGTTGCAGCCGCCGCTGACCTGGTTGGTGATCACCCTGCAGCAGCGCTATCGCAAAGCCAATTACCGCGTGCGCGAAGAGCTCAGCCAACTCAACGCCGACCTGCAGGAGAACCTGCAGGGGTTAGAGGTGGTGCAGATGTTTCGCCGCGAACGCCTCAATAGCGAGCGCTTCGGCAGCACCAATGCGCTGTACCGCAAGGCCGTTAACGGCACGATCTTTTTCGATAGCTCCATCTCAGCGTTGCTGGAGTGGGTGTCGTTGGCAGCCGTGGCGCTGGTGCTTGCCGTGGGCGGCAGCTTGGTGTCAGCCGAAGCCATGGGCCTGGGGGTGCTCACCACTTTCATCCTGTATGCCCAGCGGCTGTTTGATCCCCTCAGGCAGCTAGCGGAGCGCTTCACGCAGTTCCAAGCCGGACTCACCGCAGTGGAACGCATTGGTGAACTGTTTGATGAACACCAGGAGATCGTGGACCGCGGCCGCTCCAGCAGCTTGCAAACACAGGGGGAGGTGATTTTTGAGGATGTGTGCTTTGCCTATCGGCCCGATGAGCCGATTCTGCAGAACCTGAATCTGCATATTCGAGCCGGCGAACATGTGGCCCTGGTGGGGCCCACCGGCTCAGGCAAGAGCACGGTGATCCGGCTGTTGTGCCGGCTCTATGAACCGCAGCAGGGACGCATCCTTCTCGATGGGGTGGACATCCGCGATCTGCCGATCCCCACCCTGCGCAAACGCTTGGGGGTCGTGCTGCAAGACACGTTCTTATTCAGCGGCAGCGTGGCCGACAACCTGACGCTGGACACCCAGCGCCCCAGGGCCGAACTGGAGCAGATCTGCGCTGACCTTGGCCTCAATCCCTTGCTGCAACGGCTGCCGCAAGGACTCGACACCCCATTGCGCGAACGCGGCGGCAACCTCAGCTCGGGAGAACGACAACTGCTGGCCGTGGCCCGTGTGGCCCTGCGCGATCCATCGGTGTTGGTGATGGATGAGGCCACCGCCTTTATGGACCCCAGCACCGAAGCGACCTTGCAACGGGATCTGGCGCGGGTGCTGCAACGGCGCACCGCAATCGTGATCGCTCACCGGCTAGCCACGGTGGAAGCCAGTGATCGCATTTTGGTGCTCAAGCGGGGCCGGCTCGTGGAGGAGGGAACCCACCAGGAACTGCGCCGCCAAGGGGGCCTCTATGCCCAGCTGGCGGAGCTTCAAGAGCGGGGACTGGCCAGCCTCTGAAGCCAGGGAATCAGCACCTCAGCCAAGGCAACCGGTTGATCACGCATGGGCAAATGGCCCGCGCCTGGAATCACCTCGATCTGATGATCCGGGGCATAGCCAGCCAAGTGCCGCACATAGAGCGGCTGCATGACCTGATCGTTGTCGCCACCAACCCAGAGGCTTGGCATGGCCAGTTGCGACACCAACTTGGGCAAGCCCGCCACCGCACGGCGCTGGGTGCTGTTGAGCAGTAGGCCGCGGGCAGCGCGGCGATCGCCTTGGAACCACGACAGGGCGCAGCCCACCTGGCGCAACCGCGTAAATGGCCGGCGCTGGTAAACCCCACCGCCACAACCCAGCAACACGATCCCTTGGAGTTGATCCCCTAGCAAGGCAGCGGCATGGAGCACAACGCTGCCGCCGAGCGAATGGCCGAGCAGCACCAGCGGGCCACCGGCAGCGCGCGCCTTCGCTTCTTGCGCCAACCAGCGGCCGTAGGCCGGCAGGGTTGGACTGAGGCCTGGGGGGCGTTGAGCAGAGCCAAAGCCCGGCAGATCAGGCGCCCAGCAGGACCACTGCGGCTCAAGCTGCTGCTGCAAGGGCTGCCAAATGCGCCCACGCAACAGCCATCCATGGGCCATCACCAGTTGGGCGTGCGGTTCTCGTAAGTTGGTGCTCTCACTCATCCGGTGCTGGCCGGCAGCCCAGGTCCCATGGCCTCCTCACTGGCAGCCAATCCAGCCTGGCAGGCGGAGCCGCTGCTCGATCAGCTCTACGGCAAAGATTGGCGCGAACTGACCACCTGCAATCCCAATTTGCGGCTGGTCACCAGCTTTGAGCGCGAAGTCGACCTGGTGGAACTCGAGCAGCTCTGTGATGCCGTGGGCTGGAGCCGCCGTCCCCTGAGGCGGGTGCGCAAAGCCCTCAACAACTCACTGCTGGTGGTTGGCCTCTGGCGCCACGACCCTCGGGTGCCCAAGTTGATCGGCTTTGCTCGCTGCACCGGTGATGGCGTGCTCGACGCCACGATTTGGGATCTAGCGATTCACCCCCTCTACCAAGGCGCTGGTTTGGGCAAAGGCCTGATGCAGGTGCTGCTGGAGCGCTTGCGGGCGATGGAGGTGGAAAAGGTCACCCTGTTTGCCGATGCCAACGTGGTGAGCTTCTACAAAGCCCAGGGCTGGGACCTGGAGCCCCGAGGGGAGCGCTGCGTGTTCTGGTACGCCCGCTAATCAATAAAGGCCTGCCAACTGGTCGATCGGAACCCCCTTCCGCCAAGCCCGGCGCAATTGCGCATTGCGCCAGCTGCTGCGCCACACCCCCAGCCGTTGCCAGCGGCGCGCGCTGACCTGCACAGCGGCAGGGGCCTGCACAACATCGCCATGGCGATGCAAGCGCTGCACCAACTCCAGGTCTTCCATCAGGGGAATCGGTTGGTAGCCGCCCGATCGCTGGTAGACATCAGCTGCCAACGCCAACCCTTGATCGCCATAGGGCAAGCCACGGCAACGGCAGCGCCAATCCACCAGCTGCTCCAAGAGGCGAAGCTTCCAACCGCGTCCATTCACCCGGAGGCGAAAGGCCGCAGCAGCCACGGCTGGATCACGCAACACCCGCGCCAAAGCCAACGGCCATTGACTCGGCAACCGGGCATCAGCATGCAAAAACAACAGCCAAGGGCGCGTGGCCTGGGCGGCACCAAGACGCAATTGCACGCCCCGACTCGCCTCTGAACGCAGCCAATGGGCGCCCATCGAGCGGGCGATCTGACCGCTGCCATCGCGGCTGCCGCCATCCACCACCCACACCTCTTCTTGACCCTGCAATTGCGCTAACAGTGATGGCAGCTGCTGGGCCTCCTGGAGCACCGGGATCACCACACTCCACTGGGAGCGATCGCCGGGATCAGGCCGCACCATGCCAAGGCGCCATGTCATCGATCCAATCGAGATCGCTCTGGTAGCGGAGCAACTGGGGGCTCCATTGCAGTGCAGCTGCCTGCTGCAGGGTTTGCTGCAACACATCACTGCCGCCCCAGCCAATGCCACTGAACAAACGGCCGCGCTGCTGACGGTGCCCTGCCGCTGTTAAGCCCACTAACCAATACCCACCATCACAGGCCGGTCCCAAAACCAATGGCGCGTGGTGCAAAGCGCTGAACGCTTGCTGGATGTGTTGCACGCTCAAGCCGGGCAGATCCGAACCCACCAGCACCGCCGCCGTGGCGCCGGCACGCACCGCGCGTCCCAGCTGACGCTGCATGCGCAGCCCCAAACCACCAGATCCCTGGTGATGCCCTAAGCAAAGGCTCACCACAGCGCCGGCTTGAGCCTGTTGCCACTGCCGGGCAACGGCCACGGTGTGGGCCAGCAAACGCTGCTGAACGCGCGCTGCTGATTGATCGCCAATGGATGCGGCCAAACGGCGTTTGCAGCGGCCTGGACTGGGCTGACGCGCCAAAACAATCAGCGCAAGGCTCAATTGCGCTTCGGGGATTGGGGCAGCTCAGCGGGATTCACCTCCAGGGTCTGAGATGCACCATCACGCTCAATCGTCACCGCCAAGGGCTGGCCCACCTTGGCGGCCTCCACCGCCAGCTGAACCTCCGAAGGCGTCTTCACGGGTTTCTCTCCGATGGCTGTGATCAGATCACAGGTTTTCAAGCCAGCGGCAGCCGCTGGCGTGCCCGCCACCACATCAACGATCAAGGCCGCCTTGCGCTCCGGCAACTGACATGGATTCCCGGTGGCATTGACCTCCCGGGCCAACTGCGGCGTTAGAGCCTGCAACCGGACCCCCAGATAGGGATGGCTGGCGCGGCCCCGCTGCAGGATCTGCTGGGCGACCTGCTTGGCCTTGTTAATCGGAATTGCAAAACTCAGGCCTGCCCCTGGGGCTTGGCGAATGGCGGTGTTAATGCCAATCACCATGCCGCGATCGTTGATCAGCGGGCCGCCGCTGTTGCCAGGGTTCACAGCGGCATCGGTCTGGATGTAGGCCACCCGTTGCCCGCCGCCAAGGGCATTGTGGCGCGCAATGGCACTAACGATCCCCATCGTCACAGTGTTGTCGAGCCCGAGGGGGTTGCCGATGGCAATGGCCCACTGACCCGGCCTGACATCGGCTGAATTGGCCAGCGGGGCCACAGGCAGCCCTTGGGCTGCCACCTTGACCACGGCCACATCGGTCAAGGTGTCAGCGCCGAGAACCTTGCCGGGGAAGCTGCGTCCATCGGGCAAGGTCACCGTGACGGTGCCGGCTCCTTCCACCACATGGGCATTGGTGAGCAACACACCATCGGAGCGGGTGATGAACCCAGAGCCCTGGCCCTGTTGCTGCTGCACCGGAGGGCCACCACTGAAGATGCCCATGGGGTTCACCACCTGGCGGCGCGTATCGATGCGCACCACTGCTGGACCCACCTTGGCCACGGCATCGGCCACAAAGCTGCTGCCCGGCTTCAACGGCGCCGCCGCCGGCGCATCACTGATGACAGGAACTTGACCATCCCCCTGCTGCTGCACGCCGCCCTGGCAGCCCATCAAAACCAGCACGCCAGCCAGGCCGGTCAGGGAGCTCGCAGAGACAAAAAAGGATCGGAACAAGGCTCTGAAAGGGGGCAGCGATATGACACTTCAGATCAGTATCGCGTTAGTCAGTTAGTCGCCGCCGCACCCCCTATATTCTCGGTCTCCCTGGCGGGTCGATCGGTTCTTCACGTGGCGGCCTCCCCAGTTCCCATCAGCAATCTCTGGGATCAGGTCCGCGCTGAGCTGCAGTCGAATCTCAGCAAGCCAACCTTTGAAACTTGGATCCGTCCAGCCGTTTGCGTGAGCGCTGAAAAGCGCCGCCTCGTGCTGGAAGCTCCCAACCCATTTGCCGCCGGTTGGCTGCGGCGCAACTACCTGGGTTTGATCGCTGAAGTGGCTAGCGCCATCAGTGGCGGGCCGGTGGAAGTGCAAATCCAAGCCGGTGATGAAGCCAGCAGTGAACCGGTTGGCAGCGTTGAGGCCACTCCGGCTCCAGCCCCAACACCGCTGCCGGTCAGTCAGCCGGCAACACCTAAGACACGCCAGAAATCCAACCTCAATCCCCGTTACACCTTCCAACGTTTTGTTGTGGGTCCCAACAGCCGCATGGCCCATGCGGCGGCATTGGCGGTTGCCGAATCACCAGGCCGTGAATTCAACCCCCTGTTCCTCTGTGGAGGCGTTGGGCTTGGCAAGACTCACCTGATGCAGGCGATCGGCCACTATCGCCTCGAAATTGATCCTGATTCGCGTGTGTTCTACGTCTCAACAGAGACGTTTACCAATGACTTAATCCTGGCGATTCGCAAAGACGGCATGCAAGCCTTCCGCGATCGCTATCGGGCCGCGGATTTGATCATGGTCGATGACATTCAGTTCATCGAAGGCAAGGAATACACCCAAGAGGAGTTCTTCCACACCTTCAACGCCTTGCATGAAGCGGGCCGCCAGATTGTGATCGCCAGCGACCGGCCCCCCAGCCAAATTCAGCGCCTGCAAGAACGCTTGATCTCGCGTTTCTCGATGGGGCTGATCGCCGACATTCAGGCGCCCGATCTAGAAACCCGCATGGCGATCCTGCACAAAAAAGCTGAGCAGGAACAGATGCGCCTACCCCGCGATCTGATCCAGTACATCGCCGGGCGCTTCACCTCCAACATTCGCGAATTGGAAGGGGCCCTCACCCGAGCGGTGGCCTTTGCCTCGATCACAGGCCTGCCGATGACCGTTGATGCCGTGGCGCCGCTTTTGGGCACTGGCATGCCAGAGGGCGACATCAACCCGAAGGTTGTGCTGGAGAAGGTGGCCGAGGTGTTTGGCATTAGCACCGAAGACATGTGCAGCAGCAGCCGCAAACGCGCTGTGAGCCAGGCTCGCCAAGTGGGCATGCACTTGATGCGTCAGTGCACTGACCTGAGTCTGCCCAAGATTGGCGATCACTTTGGCGGCAAAGACCACACCACCGTCATGTATGCGGTGCAGCAGGTGGAAAAGAAACTGGCAACCGACCCAGGGCTTGCCTCCCAGGTGCAACAGGTCAAAGACCTGCTGCAAATCAATTCAAGACGCCGATAGGAGGCTGTCGATCTGAGCGCCCAGCTGATGATCGGCCTCAGTGATCTCCTCACCGGACTCCGGCGCGATGGTCAGATTGACGTAGGTGCGGCCGAAGCTGATATCTGGGTAGCGGGAGTGTTGCTCCGAAAGGCTGTTGAGTTTCTCAAGGAATTCGCGGGTCTGCTCGTAATCCGCAAACTCAATGCGGCGCTCTAAACGCTCTGGGCGCTTGCGCAATGTCCAGGGTTGGTCCATTGCTGGAACCTACCCCAGGGCGTTGGTGCGAGCGACGACGAGCCGGCTCGCCCAGGCATTGGCGTAGGCCGCATTGGCCTCTTGCTCAGCTTGGTCCGTGCTGTCGAGGGGGTGGGGGAACGTGCCTTTGATGGCGGCGTTGGTGACGCAGAACATTGATTTTTGAAAGCTCTGGCAGATCTTCACGCGCACATCGCCTTCGCCCCTGGTGCAGTTCTGATACCAATTGTGCAGCCGTTCCGGCAGATGCCGGTACATGTCTTGCATGCACAGGCTGGGGGGGATGCCCGCGCCCATGCTGGGGAGGGGATCGGCGTAGAGGGCGCCGTACTTAAAGCTCGCTTGATCCGCTGAAATCTGCTTGGCCTGGGCGTTGAACGACACGGTCCCAAGGAACGGGGTGCCGCGCAGGAACACAGCCTCCACATAGGGAACAGCGACATCCACCAAGAAGGTGAGCCCCGCCTCAGGCGGCAGCACCCAGAAGTCTTGCCCGCCGATGCGGACCTTGTAGGTGATCGGGTTGCCAGCAGCGGCTACCAGGCGATCACGGATGAAATCCACCACGCCAGCGATGGAGCTCACCTCACCTTTGGCTTCGGCATCAGCGAGGTCAATGAACAAATCGCTCATGATCCGCCAAAACTGCCCCAGGGCATGGGTGGTAGCAGCGGTGCGAATCAGTTCAGGCAGGAACTGGGGGAAGAGGGGATGCAGCAGTCCTTGCAGAGGATCACGCCGGCGCTTGCAGGCAATGATCGCCTCGCAATTGCTGGCGAATTCAGGCGAGTCGAGATATTCGTCCAAGCCGCCGGTGCCATGCCAGAGCATGGCCTTCATGCAGTACTCGGCGTATTCAAAGTTGATGCGGTCGTGCCAGAAATGGCGCCACAACTTGGCCGGCGAGACATCACCGTCGAGGTATTTGAGAACCGGGAAGGGATTGAGGAACTGCTCTTCGGCTTGGTAGATGAGATTGATGCTGTAGGCATCGAGCACCTCGCCATAGCTTTTGAGCACGTCCACCACCTGGATCACGTGATCCGGGGTGTCATCGAGCAGGGTTTGGCCGGCGAGCAGGGTCTGAGCCAACTCCTCCTGGGTGGGATGGGGCCCGGCGTGGACCTGCTCGGCTGGAATGACTGGCATTAGCCCATACCTCCTGGCAGTTGCGCCATCAGCTGGGTGGCGGAATCACTGATGCGCGAGAGGGCCGAGGGGATCAAACCAATGCCCACCACCGAGAGGGCCAAAGCCACAGCTGGGATGGTTTCGCGCGGAGCCACAGCAGCCAATTGCACATCCAAACGGCCGTGGGCCACAGGATCCTCCACCGGAGTGACCGCCAACCGGCCAAAGAAGGCGCGGTTGACCAATAGCAAGAAGTAAACCGCCGTCAGGCCAGAGCCCACCATGCTGAGCAAGGTGGCCAACGGGAAGGTTTGGATGCTGCCTTGAAACACCAGGAATTCGGAGATGAATCCAGCCATGCCAGGCAGACCGGCACTGGCCATCACCCCAAGGATCATCAAGGTGCCGGTGAGGGGTAAACCGCGCTCAGGGTTTAATAACCCGCGAATCACGCTGAGATCGCGCGTGCCGGTTTTGCGATAAACGGTGCCCACCAAAAGAAACAGCAGGGCTGAAATGACGCCGTGGCTGACCATCTGGAACACAGCCCCCAACAGGGCGGTGGGAGTGGCCGCAGCAGCGGCCAGCAACACATAGCCCATGTGACCCACCGAGCTAAACGCCACCATGCGCTTCATGTCGCTCTGGGCGATAGCTGCCAGCGATCCATACAGCACCGAAATCGCCGCCCAAATCGCCAGCCAGGGGGCCACCAAAGGCCAAACCTCTGGGAACAGGCCAAGGCCAAAGCGAAGCAAGCCGTAGGTGCCGAGCTTGAGCAGCACACCGGCCAACATCACCGACACCGGCGTGGAGGCCTGGGTGTGGGCATCCGGCAGCCAGACGTGGAATGGCACCAGCGGAATCTTGATGCCAAAGCCAATCAGCAGCGTGACCAGCAGCACCAGCTGCGTGGCCACCGGCAAGTTTTCGGTGAGCGCTGGGGTGATGTTGAAGTTGACGCTGCCGCTCACCAGGGCCAAGCCAAAGAAGGCCGCCAGGATCAAAAAGCCTGAAACCGCGGTGAAGATCAAAAACTTGGTGGAGGCATAGCCCCGGTTGGCCCCGCCCCACACCGCGATCAGCAGCCAAAGGGGGATCAGCTCCAGCTCGTAGAAGATCACGAACAGCAGCAGGTTGTCGGCCAAAAAGGCCCCGTTCACCGCGCCGCTAATCAGCAGCAGCATCGAGAAGTAGATGCGCGGACGCTGGTCAAAATCACGGGTGCAAACCGCCGAGACCAAGGTCAGCGCGGCATTGATCAAGATCAGCGGCAGCGACAGACCATCCACCGCCAGGCGGTAATCCAAACCAATGCGGCTGACCCAAGGGGTGAACTCCACCAGCTGGGGCGTTCCCACCGAAGGATCAAATGGAATCAACAGCGCCACCGACAGCAGCAGCTGCAGCGACAAGAACACAATGGCCACGCTGCGCATGCGCACCGGAGCCACGCTGGAGGGAAGCAGCAGCAGAGCCAGGCCCCCGAGGAAGGGGATCAACAACAGAGCTGTGAGCATCAGGCAGCCCTCCACCAAACCAGCGCTGACAGCAGCAGCACGATGGCCAGCAGCACCGTCAGCACATAGGACTGGGTCTGCCCACTGACGGCCAGACGCAGCCCTTCAGCCGACACCATGGAACTACTGCCGATTCGGTTCACAAAGCGGTTGAGCAACAAGCGATCAAAGGCATCGGTGATGCGGGCCAAAAAGGCCACAAAGGCCACCACGGTGGAGCGATAAAAACGCTCGGTGTAGAAGTCGTAAGCCAGCAAATCCTGGAGGGTGCGCAGGGGCTTGAAAACCGAGCGGGAGCCGAATTTATCCAGTGAAATCGCCGCAGCCGATGCCACCCCAACCAGGCTGCTCAGCACAACGGCCACCATGCTGACCATGCTGACCACTTCCACCCCGGCGATGGGGTAGATGCGGTGGAAGATCAGCGGCACCAGCAACACCACCACTGCCAAGCTCACCATCGGCAGGGCCATCAACCAATTCACCTCAGGTGTGCGCTTGGTTTTGGGATGGGGCTTATCGAGGAATACCTGGCGGAACACACGCACCAGGTTGAAGGCCGTCAGGGCGTTGGTGAGCAGAACAACGGGCACAAGCCAGGGGTAATTGGGCCAAAGACCATCCACCAACAAACCAAAACACCAGAAGCAGCCCAGAGGCAGCACCCCGGTGAGGCCAGCTCCCGCGATCAAGTAACTGCCTGTGGTGGCTGGCATACGAGGACCCAAGCCACCGAGCTCGGTGATGTCTTGGCAATTGGTGGTGGCAATCACGCTGCCCACACTCATGAAGATCAAGGCCTTGGCCAAGCCGTGGGCAAAGAGCAGCAGCACCGCCACGATCGGTTGCTGCACAGCGATGGCCACGAACACCAGCCCCAGATAGGAGGTGGTGCCGTAGGAAAACGCCCGCTTGATATCAACTTGAGCAATCGCCACCAGCGCGCCACCAATGGAGCTGATGGTGCCCACGATCAGCAACACATCGATGGCCACCGGGGAGAGCTGCAGCAGCGGCATCACCTTGAGCAGCACCAAAGCACCACAGGTGACCACCGCTGAATTGCGCAAAATCGACGCAGGATTGGGGCCCTCCATGGCCTCATCCAGCCAGAGGTGCATGGGGAACTGGGCGCATTTGCCCATGGGGCCGGCAATCAAACCCAAGCCAATCAAGGTGCCAAGCAACGGACTCACCGAGCCATCGGCTTTCACCTGAGCGGCCCAGACATAGAGGTCTTCAAAATCCAGGGACCCAGCCCAAGCGGCCAAGGCCACAACACTCATCAGCAGCAGCACATCGCCCACCCGCTTGGTGAGGAAGGCATCACGGGCAGCGGTGACCACTAAAGGCTGGGCGTACCAGAACCCCACCAGCAAATAGGTGGAGAGGGTGAGCATCTCAAGCACGAAGTAGCTCAAGAACAAGTTGCTGCTCAGCACCACGCCTGCCATGGCCCCTTCAAAGAAGCCCAGCAGCGCATAGAAGCGGGCTAACGACCACTCCTTATCGAGATAGCCGAGGGCAAACACCTGCCCCAGCAGGCTCATGATCGTGACGAACTCCAGGGCCGCCAGGTTGGTCAGGCTCAGGTCAAAGCCAATGCGCAGGTCAAGCCCAGAGGTTTCAAACCAGGGCCACTCGATCACCACCCCACCGTTCTGCTGAACCCAAGCCAGGATCAGGCTGCCGTGGGCCACACCCAGCACGGTCATCAACAGGTTTAAGTAGGCCGCAGGGCGCGGGCCATTGCGCTTCACCCAGCCGGTTGCCCAGGGCAGCGACAGGAGCACTCCACTGAATCCGTACAACGGAATCAGCCAAGAGAGCTGGATGGACAGTGGGAGATGGGCGTTCAAGCGGCGCGGGCTGGGGGTCGCAAGTCAGGAGAATTTATCGAGTTGACGCCGGGAACGTTTAGCTCCCGCAACCATTGGGCAAGACCTTGGGCGTGTGCCGTTTCCTCGGAGAGCAGTTCAGAGAAGAAGGCGGCCTGCTCAGCGTCACCAACCAACTGGCAGAAGCGATGAGCTTCGGCGTAATGGCGCACCAGTTGATCTTCGAGGAGGGTGTTTACCTCCAGCAGGCCCCGCAGATCGGTAGCTGTTGCTACCGGCTGCAGCTGGGAGGCCGCCGGGGCCAAACCCAGGCTCACCATCCGTTGAATGATGCGCTCGCTGTGGCGCATCTCTTCCACCGTTTCTTGGCGAAAACGATCAGCGGTCAGCGGATCCCCCCAGGCCTCCAGCAAAGCGGCATGGGTCAGATACTGCTGAACGGCTGTGAGTTCCAGGCTTAACGCCTGACCCAAAGCCGCCAGAACACGGTGGTGGAGCTGGCGCGCCATCGTGATCAGCTGCGGCGCTGTCCGCTTGCGGTCAAGGCCGGCTCAACCTCCACATGGGGGCGGGCAATGATGTGGGCGGCCACTAAGCCATCGCCAACCCGCTCGCAGGCATCGGCGCCAGCACGCACCGCCGCATTCACAGCACCGGTCTCGCCGCGCACCATCACGGTGACGTAACCGCCGCCCACAAATTCCCGCGCGATCAGGGTCACTTCAGCGGCCTTGGTCATGGCATCGGCCGCCTCGATCGCAGGCACCAGACCACGGGTCTCAATCATCCCCAGAGCAATCCCCTGCACCGGATCCACCGTGGCTGCTGCGCTCTGACGGGCTGGAGGCTTGCGGGCAGAGGTTGTCCTGGGCTTGGCGGTTGCCGCCGGCTTGGCCGCTGCCTTTTGCGTTGTGGTTTCTGCGGGGGGCAGAGCCTTAGCGGGCTGATTGCTGCCAGACGCTGCACTACCAGCCCGCGGTGAGCTGCTACCGCTAGAGGGTTTACGGGGAGTCGGAGTGGCCATGGAGTGCTGGAGGTGTCGAGGGGATCAGGGGGGAGCGTGAGATCCGGGTCAGCCGTCGGGAGCCCAGAAATCAATGATTCCGCCGATGGTGAGATCGGTTTGCACCGTTGGATCCGGGCAAGCAAAGCGGGCTGCCGAACCACTAGCTGTGAAGACCCAGTTCCCTGGGGAAGCCCCCACCGGGTCAACGGCTACCAACTGTTTGCCCTTGTTGTTTTCCAAGACGCGCAGATGCATGTGATCGAGCCCACCGACCCGATAGCTGCACACCAATGACCCCACCACTTGCATGATTTCCATCAGCTTGCTGCCGCCGGTTTGGGGGCATCGGGGTCCCAGTGATCGATGATCCCGACAATCGTTAAATCGCTGGGATAGGACTTGCTCCCAGCCGCTTCACGGGCCGCGGAACTACCAACGCAAATGACCCAGTCGCCCGGCTTGGCGCCAACCGCATCGACAGCCACTTTTTTCGAGCTGCCGTCTTGAACGACCTGCAGGTGCTTGTGCTCGAAATCTGGAATCCTGTTCGTGGAGACCAGTGGCTTGATGACCTTGACGATGATCATGCTCAGTGACCTCCTGGGGTGGGGATGGTGATGGTGGACCGTACCGTTTCAGACGGCACGAAGTGGTTGCGGTCGCGGACAGACAGCAACAGGTGCAGCAGGCCCTTCTCAAAGAGATCGCTGTAGCGGTTTTGCATCGCCGCCATCACCCGTTCACCATTAGCGATGGCGCGCTCGCGGGCTCCCGGCACACTGCCGCGGTAGTCAAACCGCACCACCACCGGGATCGGCAGTCCGCGGGTGACATTGAGACCGCTGAAGATCTTGATGCCGACATCGAGATCCGGGGCCCCCTCCTCCACCGTGTCGAGGTGGGCGAAGTAGGTGAGGTTGCGCAGATGAATCTCCTTAAAACCAATGCCCACACCGATGAAGCGCTCGGCATGGCCGGCGTCGCTGTAGTTGCCGCCGTGGAACTGTTTGACGTAGTCGATCTGGGAGATGTTGTTTTCGATCAAACGGGCAATGAATTGATTCATGCCGGGATCGGTTGGCCCTGAGCAAGCGGCTTGCACGGCCGCTGCGATGTGGGCGCGGGCTGAAGCGGAATCCAATCCCAGGGTCTCGGCGTAGAGCTCGCGGGCATCCACCCACTGATCCAGGGCAGCCTCGCCATCGCGGTCGGGCACGTGCACGCGAATCGCATCGGTGTCGGTATCTAGGCCGATCAACAGCAGATCAACCGATGCCCCGCAACAAAAGCCCTTTTCCACCGCTTCACGGAAGGCCTTGAGCCGTGCCATGCCCTCAGAGATCGCCAAGCCGTCATCGGAACCATGGGCGGCGCAGCCCTCATGTCTGGGGTCAATGGAACTGAAGTGATAGACGACGCACTTCAGATAACGGGTCGGGTCGTGGGCCGCATTGGGGTACCCCTCACGGGAGCGGCGATGCTCGGTTTTGACCCAGCGCTCAACGGTGTCCTCAATATCAAACAGGGCCCCTGCGTGGGGGCGCCGGCGAACGCAACTCAGCGGAATGCGCAGGGCATAGGCGATGGCATGGGCCAGACGGCCATCCGCGCAAGGCGTGACGTCGAGCAGATGAAAGCCGCAGTCGAAAAGGAACTGCTCAAAGGCGTCACCTTGGTTGCCCGCTAACGGATCATTTGAGAAGAACTGATCGCTGATGCGCTGGTAGGTCTCAAACACACACCACGCGTAGAGAGTGCGCATGTCGAGTTGACCAACCCAGGCGTTCTCGAGAATCGGCTGCGGCAGGGCAAAGCCCAGCTCGGCATGGGCCAAGGCCTGAGCCACCTCAGGGAAACGGGGCTCATGCTGCTGAAACGAGAGCTGCTGCAGCACCGGAACGATGCGATCAAACGCCCCTTTGACCTCCTGCTCGTAGCGCTGCAACTCCGCATTACGGGTTGGATCACTCAGGGGGTGTTGATCACGCGGCCAAACAGCTGAGCTGGGTCGACGCGCAGCGGCGTTACCACCGGCACGTTCGGCCAAGCTGCTCACCATGGCCGGGCGACGGCGCGGAGCCGTCGGTGCCATGGGGCGCTGAACATTGCCGCGACGGGCACGCATCAGCCGCGTGCGCCACCGGAAACGGTGATGAGGGAGCCCTTATCGGTGTTGCCACTGGAACCAGTGACCGGGCTCACGGGCAGGGGGACCTCGTCATTGCGCTTCTGCTGCATCATCACCATGGCGTTCATGGGGCCAACCCGAGATGGGTTACGGCGGCGTGCCGAAGCACCCTCGGTGCCGGTCACGTGGCTGCCGCGATCCCAGTCATCACCAGTGATCTTGGTGCCTGAACCCTCACCGGTTACCCGTGAGGTGGGGTGCTGGTCCTCATCCATCGACACCGGAGCCTGGGCTTGAACCCTGGCCTGCAGAGCAGCGGCATCGTTGCGATCAAAGCGGAACTGCTCGGTGCCGGTCACCTTGCCGCCAGCCATGTCGAAGGGGCCGGTGATGCGGCCACCCTGCTCGTAGGTGCTGCCAGTGACATGGCCAGTGCGGGCGCGCTCATCCATGGCGGCCTGGGCCGGCGACTGAACACTGAACTGCTGCCAGCTCTGACCTTGCAGGGCTTGGGGAAAGTCAGCGCCGCGGCCGGAGGCGCAATTAGCAGCCTGCTGATCAGCGCCCACATAGGGGGTGCCGGTGACGTCTTCACAAGCGCCGCGCTCAGCGCCGGTCATCACACCACCAATTCCGGGCTGAATGCCGGTCATGCGGTTGGAGTTGCGAACAGGGGTGCGCTCACGCACGCTGTCCACGGCGCGGGCGCCGCAAAACTCACCTGACTGCTCAAGGCCGGCATAAGGAGTGCCGGTGACGGCTTTGCAGCTGCCGGGCTCATCACCAGTGACCATCGCCGAACGGCCAGTGCGGGTGCCACTCACCACCTGATTGCGGTTGGTGATGCTGAAGCCCACTTTGGCGGCTTCAGCTGGAGGCCGGGTGCCGCAGAAGCCTTCGTATTGCTGGGAGCCGATGTATTCATCGCCAGTGATGGCGCGGCAGCTGCCAGCTTCATTGCCGGTCATGCGGGAGGCGCGGCCAACGGCCGTTCCAGTGACGCCAGTGCCCCGCAGGGTGTTGAGGCTGGTGACTTTGGTAGCGCCGCGACCTGCAATCGGAGCTTCCGAACCGATGTATTGATCACCGGTGAGCTGCAGACCTGAACCGGACTCATCACCGGTGACCTTCTCGCTGCGGCCCACCATCACGCCGGAGACGGCCTGACCGCCCAAGGTGACCCCGCGGCCCACCTTGGCCACAGAGGGAGTCACACCACCGCAATAGGCCGAGGCTTGATCAGCGCCGATGTATTCGGTGCCGGTGACGGCTTTGCAGGTGCCGGGCTCATCGCCGGTGACCTTTTCGCTGCGGCCGACTTCATTACCCGTCACGGCATTGCCGTGGCTGGTGGAGGTGACGCGGACCTTGGCGGGTTGCTGAGCGGCCGGCTGCCCCTGACAGAAGGCCTGGAACACTTCAGCGCCGAGGTATTCGGTACCTGTGATCGAACGGCAGGTGGACGCTTCATTACCGGTGGTCTTCACCGAGCGGTTGGCTTGGGTACCGGTGACGGTTTGACCGCTGAGGGTCTCACTGGCGCCAACTTTCCAATGGGCATCAGCCGCAGCGGCTTGCTTGGCGCCGTGGCGGTTGGGGCCCGTTGGACGGGTGGGTGCACCAGCGGCTTTGCCACCAAACTTGGAGGCCGCACCGCTCTTGCTGCGCAATTCACGCACCTTGAGCGCCAGTTCGCGGCTGCTCATGTCGGGGTTGCCCTGACGCGCCACAGCAGCGGTACCGCTGGATTGAGAAGTGGTTGCCGCCTTACCGCGCTTGGATTGCGCTTCCCGGCGAGCCAACACCAGTGATCGGCTGGGGTTGTGCTGAGCGGCGCGGCGGGGGGTGGCGCGCTTGCTGGCGGCGGATTTGGTATCCAGGCTCAAGCTGGTGGGAGCAGGGGCTGCGGCTGCTGGAGCCTCTGAACGGGTCTTATGGCAATCGCAGTCTTTCTTGGCTGCAGCAGGGGCTGGAGCTGCAGCTTTTTCTTTATGGAATGCCTCAGCTCGGTTGCGATCGCTGCTTGTATCCGCTCGCTTGCCGCGACGTGAGAGGGCCTCACGGCGAGCCAAGACGAGATCGCGGCTTGGATTCGCAACGCGAGTGGGGCTGGAGCGACGAGCCGGCGCATGGCTGCTGATCTCAGCAGCAGCGACTGGAGCGGCGGCCGACGCTTGACGGGGAGGGATGGCTGGAGCCGAAGTGCGGCTCGGACGTGCCTCTGCAGCGGTGCGCACACGACCGGCGCTGGTTGATAAGCGCTTCTCCGCGGTCTTACCACCACTGGAGAGGGCCATGCGACGGGCCAAAGCGGCCTCACGACTGGATTGTGTTGCCATATCCGCCCCCGGAAAAAAAATCTTGGTAAGGGGTCCCCGCCGCAGCGGGGACCGGTCTGATCAGAAATCAGAGAAGGGCTCAGCGGCCTTCGAAAACCACGAAGCAAGAACCCTGGCTTTGGGTGTAGGCGTCGTAACCAACCATCCGCACGTGATGGTCGGGATAGGCGCGATGGCAAGCCTCGAGCTCACTGACGATCAGGTTGAGGTCCTTTTCGCCAAAGAAGGGAAGCTTCCAATAGGACCAGTAGGTGGCCATGGAATTGCTGGGGTGGACGTGCTCAATGAGCGGGCTCCAACCCTGGGCAATGATGTAAGCGATCTGGTCGTAGATCTCGTCCTGGGTCATCGGCGGGAGGAAGCCGAAGGTCTCCAGGGTGGCGACTGTTTGATAGTCACCCACGGTGCTCTGGAAAGGCATGTTGTTCCTGGGTGTGTGAAATGGATTTGGCCGGTTGCATCAACCGGCCGATGGCTTGATCAGCTCTGGACGTCGAGCTTGTCGACAGTGTCGAACTCGAACTTGATCTCCTTCCAAGTCTCGAGAGCGATGGCCAGCTCGGGGCTGTGCTTCGCGGCTTCCATGAGGATGTCGCGGCTCTCTTTCTCCAGGTGACGACCGGCGTTGCGGGCCTTGACGCAAGCCTCGAGGGCCACGCGGTTGGCAGCTGCACCAGCAGCGGAACCCCAGGGGTGACCGTGGGTACCACCACCGAACTGCAGGACGGAATCGTCGCCGAAGATGGTGACCAGGGCGGGCATGTGCCAGACGTGGATGCCGCCGGAAGCAACGGCGAAGACGCCGGGCATGGAACCCCAGTCCTGATCAAAGAAGTTGCCGCGGGTGCGGTCTTCGGGAACGAAGGACTCACGCAGCTGGTCGATGTAACCCAGGGTGGTCTGACGGTCACCCTCGAGCTTGCCCACCACGGTGCCGGTGTGGAGCTGGTCACCACCGGAGAGGCGCAGGCACTTGGCCAGCACACGGAAGTGGATGCCGTGCTTGGGATGACGGTCGATCACCGCGTGCATGGCGCGGTGGATGTGCAGGAGCATGCCGTTCTTGCGGCACCACTTCGACAGACCGGTGTTGGCGGTGAAGCCACCGGTGATGAAGTCGTGCATGACGATCGGCATACCGAGTTCTTTGGCGAACTCAGCGCGCTCATACATCTCTTCCGGCGTGTTGGCGGTCACGTTCAGGTAGTGACCTTTCTTCTCGCCGGTTTCCTGCTCAGCCAGGCGAATCGCTTCGGCAACAAACTCGAAGCGGTTCTGCCAGCGCTGGAAGGGCTGGGAGTTGATGTTCTCGTCGTCCTTGGTGAAGTCAAGACCACCGCGGAGGCATTCGTACACCACACGGCCGTAGTTCTTACCGCTCAGGCCGAGTTTCGGCTTGATGGTGCAACCCAGCAGCGGGCGGCCGTACTTGTTCATCCGGTCGCGCTCGACCACGATGCCGTTCGGCGGGCCGTAGCAGGTCTTGATGAAGGCCAGCGGGAAGCGGATGTCTTCCAGACGCAGGTGGCGCAGAGCCTTGAAACCAAACACGTTGCCGACCAGGGAGGTCAGAACGTTGGTGATGGAGCCTTCCTCGAACAGGTCGAGGGGATAGGCGATGAAGGCGTAGAACGACTCTTTGTCGCCAGGGACGTCTTCGATGCGGTAGCAACGGCCCTTGTAGAAGTCGAGGTCGGTGAGGAGCTCGGACCACACAGTGGACCAGGTACCGGTGGAAGATTCAGCAGCCACAGCAGCGGCAACTTCTTCCTTGGGAACACCTTCCTGGCCGGTGCACTTGAAGCAGGCCAGCAGGTCGGTATCGAGGGGAACGTAATCAGGAGTCCAGTAAGTGTCCCTGTACTCCTTTACCCCGGCGTCGTACTTCTTGCTCATAGGGATTACTCCGATGGGATGAGATCAATGGTTGGGATCAGCGTCCGCGAAGCGGATCGGCTGGATCTCAGTCCTTGGAGCCGAGGAAGTTGCTGCTGCCGCCGAGAGCAGGCTCAACTTCGCGGTGGGGGCGGGCAATGATGTGGGCTGCCACGAGGCCGTCGCCGACGCGCTCGCAAGCATCAGCACCAGCGCGAACAGCTGCGTTCACAGCACCGGTTTCGCCGCGCACCAGAACGGTGACGTAGCCGCCGCCGACGAATTCACGACCGATCAGGCGCACTTCGGCGGCCTTGGTCATGGCGTCAGCCGCTTCAATCGCGGGGACCAGGCCGCGGGTTTCGATCATGCCGAGGGCAATGCCCATGGTTTCAGTTGCCATTGCCAGCTCCAGAAAGAGGCGGAAGTTCGCGGCTAACACTGCTCTGCGGCCCAGTCATCCGTCAAGACGTTTGAGACCCCTAACCAATCAGCGTCTAAAGGGGGTCTGATAAGCAGCACTCATCAATTCTGTCTGAACCGTTACAACGGCTTTGCTTCGCTGACATAAGCGACGCCGCCATAGGTCTTCAAAAGTGGCTTCAACTCAGCCGCCAAAGACTCGAGCAGAGAGGAATCACAAAAAACGATCACGTGGGCATTGGCCCCAAGGCCGCTGAACTCCATCGCTTCTGAGACAACAGTGCCGCTGCCGCCGCGGCCGGTGACGTGGCGATTGACCGAATAGCCAGGCACGCCGACCCGATCCAAGCGCTTGAGCAACAGTCCAAGCTCCCGTTCATTGACCAGTACATCAAGCCGTTTCATCACAGCGATGCCCCAGGGAGGACGCGCTCAATGACTGAGAGATACAGGGGGATGCCAACGATGATGTTGAAGGGGAAGGTCAGACCCAAAGCACTGGAGATGTAGAGGCTTGGATTGGCCTGCGGCACCGTCATCCGCATCGCCGCAGGCACAGCGATGTAAGAGGCGCTGGCGCACAAGACCATGAACAGCAGGGCATTGCCCTGACTGAGATGCAGAACACTGGCCAAAACCAAGCCCACGGAGGCATTGACCAGGGGCGTCAGCAACGAAAAACCAATCAGGAAGGCTCCGGCCTGCTGGAGATCCGCCAGCCGTTGGGCCGCCACGATGCCCATATCCAGCAGAAAAAAGCAGAGCGCTCCGTAAAACAGCTGGCCGGTGAAGGGCTCCATCTTGGCGATCCCGCTGGGGCTGTATTGCGCCACCAACAAACCAATCAGCAGGCTGCCAACCAGCAAAAACACCGAGCTATTGAGAAAGGCCTCGTGCAGCACCGAACCCCATCCGGTTTCTGCGGCAGCCCCACGATCTTGCGCCGCCAACTTCACCAACAGCAGCGCCACGATGATGGCCGGCGATTCCATCAGCGCTAAGGCCGCCACCATGTAGCCATCGGATGGAATCTGCAGCACCCGCAGAAAGCTTTCGGCGGTGATAAAGGTGACCGCACTGATCGAGCCGTAGGCCCCAGCCAATGCTGCTGCGTTAAACACATCGAACTTGGTGCGAAGCACGCCGAAAGCGGCCAATGGCACCAGCACCGCCATCAACAAGGCAGCCCCAATGGTCAACAGCACATCGGAGCCAAGTCCACTGTCTTGGAGTTCGACGCCTCCTTTAAAGCCAATAGACAGCAGTAGGTAGAGAGAAAACAGCTTGGGCAGCGGCGCTGGAATCTCCAAATCGGAGCCGAGCAGGACCGCGAAAACCCCCAGAAAAAAAAACAGAATCGCTGGAGAGAGCAGGTTCTGCAGAACCAGGGCTGTGTCCATGGCACCTCTCAATAACCCGGTCTAATCAGCACTCCATCGGCTGGCCACGGTCCACAATGGGCAGCCGCTCCGCTGCAGCTGTGCCCGCATCGACACCTGAGCTGTTGATCATCGCCAGCAGCAACCCCAGCAAGGTGGCGGAATTGCAGGCGATGTTGGCGCCGGTGCAACTGAGGGTGCAGCAGCAGCCCGAGGGCATCGACATTGAAGAGACGGGCAACACCTATCTCGAAAATGCACGGCTGAAAGCCGCTGAAGTGGCTCGCCTCACCGGCCACTGGACCTTGGCCGATGACTCCGGCATTGCAGTTGATGCCCTCGGCGGCGCGCCGGGGCTCTATTCAGCTCGCTACGGCAGCAGCAATGACGAGCGCATCGGAAGGCTGCTACGGGAACTCGGCGATGGGCCCTATCGCAGTGCCAGCTTCCATAGCGCCGTGGCCGTGGCCAATCCCGATGGGGAGATCAAGCTGGAAGCCGAGGGCATATGCCGCGGCGAAATTCTGCTGCAGAGCCCAGGGCAAAATGCTGGCTACGACAGCATTTTCTGGGTGCGTGAGGCCGCTTGCACCTACGCCGAGATGAATCAACACCAACGCAGCAAACTGGGCAGCCGCGGCAAAGCGATGCGGCAGATCGCCCAGCAGATGCGGCAATTGTTTGGGGTTTAAGTGGAGCTGTTGATGCTGGCCACCGCCCGCATTGCGGCAGCCGCGGCTTCCTCCACATCACCCTCGCGGCCCGCCAAGGTCAGACGCCCGAAGGCACCCACTGCTTTGACATCAACAACGGTGATGTTGGAAGCCTTTTCGGCTTCATTGGCGGCGATGAGCACATAGCCAGCGGGTTCGGTTTCGAGGATGAACATGCTCATGCCGGCCTGAATCATCGAACCGCGGCGGTTCTGACGGTTAATCAGCACGGCATGGTCGGGCGTGATGGCCCGGATGATCTCTGTCCAGGTGACGGTGCACGGGCTGCGCTGCTCAATGCGGCTGCCAATGGCTTCCAGCACCACCTGGCCGGAATGCAACACCGTGCTTTGGTCACGGTGATAAAGGGCCAGCGAACCAAAGGCCCGCTCCACCACCATCTGGCCGAGCCGGACTGTGCTGGCCTTGAGGGCAATGTCGGTGACCCGGTGAACCGCCATGCCCGGCGACACTTCCAACCAGAGACAGGCATCACCTGGGATTGGCAAAAAGCCCTGGGAGACGGTGCCCATATAGGCCGCCAACTGGGGCTGCAGGGAATCAATAAAGACATGGGTGCGCAGCTCAATGGCGCCCACATCACTGCCTTGTCTGGAGATCCGATGCCCTTCGCTGTCGGTGGTCACCGTGACGCAGCTGGGGCCATTGGCCTCGGGGTCCACCCGCGTACCGGTAATCGCCACAGAGGATCCACCTTTGCGCTGGGCCAAGCGCAGATTCCGGGCGGATCGATCGGCAGCTAAATCCGCCAGGTGGCAATGAGTCCCAAGTCGGTGGGGACTTTAACGGCCAGGGCTACATATTTTTTTCGTTCGACTCGATACAGCACGAGCGCTGATCACACCTATCACCAGGAGTAATCAGAGGACGTTGCGACCGTGCTCACCTCCAACACCCGCCTCAAGCTTCAGGAAATCCTGCGGCGCATTGCCCATCAAGACGAGGTCAGCCTCGGCGATCGCATCTATGTGCAGAAATTCGCCGACCGTGATGCCACTGTGGCCAGCTGGTTGCGCACAGCACGCAGGCTTCAGCGCGGCCCGGCAGCCACAGGGGTGGATCAACTGCTCACCGCGCTCGACTTGGGTGATGTGGATGGCGATACCAAGGCCCCTAACAATGCCGATGACGATCTTGGCGATTGGTTCAGCGGCGCCCCGGACTGGTTACGTCGCAGCTGAGTAGCCCTTGCGCTGCGGTCCGCAGTCGGTACCTTCCGGCCAACGGACTCCTCAGCCATGGCCAAAAGCAACGGGCAGCAGACCACGGTGGACCCCCAAGCCCACGAGTGGATCTCCAAGGCCATGGAAGATGGGATCAAGCCTGAGCAGGCCTTGGCCTTCATGGGTTTGGGCCTGATGCAGCGCCTGAACGGAGAAGACAACAGCTTCACCACCATTTGGCAGGAATCCCAAGAGGGACAGGCTGATCTGCAGAGCCTGCGCCAACGCCTGGAACTCATCGACTTAGCCATTCGCACTGGAGCGCCTTTGAGCACCAGCGAAGTTGGCGCCTTGCTTGGTGCCCGACCCGGTGCCGCCATGGTTGAACGGGGCGGCGTTCAGGCCAAGCGCATCAGCCGCAACGTCTGGAAACTCAGCCGCAGCGATGACAGTAGTGAGCGCGGCGGCTACGGCGATGCCTTCCGCCGCCGCCTCTGATTAGCCCGCTGCAGCAGCATCACCATCACTAGTGCTGAACATGCGGAAGGCACTGATCATCAAAGCCACGCCAAACAACGTGCCCATGGCCCAGAGCGTGTCACTGGGCCATTCCGCCAAGACAAGCCCGCCCAACAGGCAGGTGATCACCCCATCCACCAGCACCAGGTTGCGGGCGGCATCGTTGTGGGAGGCAGCGGATGCGAGCTCCATCACGCCTTCAATCACCAACAGAGCACCAATAAATAAGGTCAAGCTGAAGGTGCTATCGAGCGGAAACAGCAGCACAAACAGGCCGCCACCGAGATAGAGCAGTGCTGAAAGCAGGCGAAACGCTTTACCCCGCCCGTCGGCTGCAGCGCCAACGCGCAACAACTGGCTCACACCGGCGGCCAAGGCCACAGCACCAAAGCCAATTGTGACCGCCAAAGCGGAGATGAACGGGAACACAATGGCTGCCAGACCCCCAAGCAACAGGAGAACCCCTGTGGTGATACGCAGATTGCGACTCGCAGGAACAGCCATCAATCAGACCTCGGCACTACCTGGAAGCTAGACAGAGCGGCCGTTCTTAACCTTTTTTCGATCTAGGACATCCAACCTTCTTTCACAGTGCCCGTGGCTGCCATGGCTGAGGCAACGCCGTCACCAGAGTCCAAGGGAGTCGTGGATGAAAGCCTGAAGCAACGGCTCAAAAAGCAGCCACGACGGCAAGAGGTGGAGCCAGCTCTGCCAGGCAGAGAGGCATTGGACCATCAAGAGGATGAAGGCGTCGAACTGCGCGGCCAGAGCATGCGTGGCGATCACTAGCTCGGCGTTGCAGACTGTGTTCTCCAACACCTCCCCAATCGTTGCCAGACACCAATGCCCTGAGCCGCCTGCAGCGGATCCGCCGCGAAGACGCTCTAGAAGCGATGGAGCGCGGGGCTGTGCTGCAGGCCTACAGCGCTGGTGAGACCATCTTCATCAGCAAACGGCATGGTCTTTGGGATTGGCAGCGCGATGGCATTCCGGGTTGGTTGCTGCCGGAGTTGGATGATGCCGGCTTGTTGCCAGAGGCGTTGAAGACCGCCTGAATTGCCCCCACACTGACGGCACTGCAGGAAAAGCCATCCAAGCGTGAACAGCGAGCTGGTGCGCAACAGCCTGAAGCTGTTCACGGCAGCCTTCATCACCGCTGGGGTCGCTCTGTGGACCGAGCGTATTGAATTTGTTTGGTATCCACTCGTCGCTGTGGTGGTGGTGGTGGATGACAACGATGACCAAACAGCCAAAGCCGCCAGCAATCGGATTCTTGGCACCGCCATGGGCGGGCTGATCACTTTCATCGTTCACACCATCGTTCAAGGCTGGGTCGGGGTGTTGGTATCGCTGCTGGTGATGATCCCGGTGCTGCGGGTGCTGGGTTGGTCCGGTGGATTGAACACTGCTGGTCTGCTGAGCGTGATGTTTTTGATGATTCCCGACTACACCGCACTGGATTGGAACTACGTCTTCAACCGCGGCCTTGACACCATTGTTGGCTGCATCATTGCCCTGCTGGTTGGCCTGTTGTTTTGGCCCCGTGGTGTCTATGAGCAGCTCAATCAAGCCGACGCCGAGTTGCGACGAGCCATGGGCGATCAGTTGCAGCGCTACCGCGACTGGCTGAACCACAAAGGGCCGCGTCCGGTGCCACTGCCACCAGCTCCACTCTCCATCAGGCTGCAGCGCATCGAGGCGCTAGTGCGCCAAGAACAACGCAGCTCTCGCCGCAGCCAGCTCAAACGACGGGGCTGGAATCGACGCCTGCTGCTGTGGCAGCAGGGCCACTTCCACTGGCTGGCCTGGGAGCAGATGATGGCCGAGCTGCCAGAGGCTGTGCTGCGGCGAGCCGAACTAGTTGAAAGCAGCGTGGAGGCCATGGCCAATGAGCTCCGCAGTGGCGTGATCGGCTCCAAAGCACCAGCCAGCCTGAAGCAATGGCACACCACCACGCAGCGTGAGCAGCTGCCACTATTCGCGATACTCGCCTTGGCCCAGGAGCAGCAACCCCTACATGGCTCCCTACGGGCCCTGGCCAAGAGCGTGCCGTGCTGATCACCCGCCGCGATCTACGCATGGCATTCACGGCGGGGCTAGGCAATGGCTTTAGCTATCTCAGCGGCATCCCTTTTGGGTATTACGTACCGCTTGCGGTCTTTGCAACAGCTGGCGGCACCTACGGCGCATCGCTCGAGCTCGGCCGCCAACGGATCCTGGGCACGATCCTCGGTGGAGCGCTGCTCTACGTCTCCTTTTGGGGGCTCAAAGACATTCCCTTGGCTTTGGCCATTGCCATCACCCTGGGGTCCCTAAGGCTGCTGGGTGGCTTACTGAAGCTCAAGGTGGGCTACAAGGTCGGCGGGCTGATTGTCGTGATGGGCTGGCTGATCCACGGCGGAGACATCCCCATTTGGATCACCATCCGGCTGTTCTGGACAGCCTTTGGGGTGATCCTCACGGTCTTAGCGCTGCAGCTGTTTTGGCCGATGCGCAGTGGCGTTGAGGTGTTTAAGCACTACGCCAACTTGCTGGTTGGCATCCAGGCGGGCCTGCAGGAAAACGTGCGCCAAATCGAAGGGGGAGCGAGCAATCGGCGCAGCGGTCAGGTGATGCACCAACAACTGCGCAACCAACTGATCAGCCTGCGTAAGGAGCTGCCGAATGTGGCCCAAGAACTCGGCGAGAACCCGATGCGGCATCCCCGCTACCTACTGATCAATGATCTGATCAGCTGTTCCTCGCGGCTGATCATCGCCACAAACGGACTGCTGCGATACCCATCGGTGAGACCGGATCTTGAGAACCTGCGGGCGATTCACCAAGCCGAATCAGCCTTGCTGAATGCTGTTAGCGAGCGGCTTGCCCTCTGGCAGCGCCTCTTGCTGACGGTGGAGACCCAAAGCAACAGGCTGCCGCCAGCACCAGCCGAGCCGTTCCAAGCGCCCGAGCGCTGGAATCGCTGTTACCGAAAGCTGCAGCAGACCGACACCAGCAACCTCAGCTTTCAACAGCTGGAGCGGATGGCCAATCGCATGAACCGCTGCCGCCAAATCCTTCGCACCATGGAGGAAACAGAACGGCAATGGGAGCATTGGCAGAGCAGCTAAGCCACCACAAGCTCAACCACGTGAGTCGTCGTTTTGAGGCCGCGATGACCACCAGCGCTCATAGCGGTAAGACAAGATCACCAACAGCACCACGAGCCAAAACCAGAGCTCGGGGGCATTGGCATTGAACAAAATCAGCAACAGCACCACCTCGGCTACCAACCAGGGCAGTTCACGCCGCAGCAATGGGTTGCGAATACGAGGAAGTCGAGTCACTGGGTCACTCAATCGTGTCGGGTTGAACCAAGAAGGGGCGGTTCCAGAGGCGATCAATGCGCAAGGTGCGGAATCCACCGGTCAGCGAGCGCAGGCCAGGAATCACATAACTCAAGGGGGAGCGCCACTCCACATAGGCATGGGTGGTGGCGGTTAGGCCCTCGCGGATTGGGAACACACCACTACCCAATGACAGCGTCCACCGGTAGCCATCCATGCTGCCTTTGCTACGAACCAATTCAATTTCAGCGCGCATCACCGGCCCATCTTTGGTGAGCTCCTTGGCCAGTTGCGGGTTCCCCGTTGTGGTCGACACATCATCTTCGGTCGAGGGCAAGGTGAGAACACTCGTGACCTTGCCAACAATCCCGCCAAAGCGTCCGCGCTGCTGCCAATCAGGCACCACCTCCACCGGCAACCCCAGCGGTAGCCGGCGCGCATCAGCCGGCTTGAAATAGGCCACAGCATTGAGCTGGGGAGCCTTACTTCCCCCGGCCTCAGACGATCCCAAGATGGTTCCCAAGCGGTCGCTGACTTTGACCGTCTGACCTGGGATCACTTGAAGATCAATCATGACGCCATCACGTCCAGCCATCACCTTGCCGTCGTAGGCGATCTGGGCTTCGGTGACGCTGATCTTGCGCTTGAGATCACCAATGGCGAATTGCCGCTCGAGTGCTTCGGTTTCAATGTCGAGCTTCACCTGCTGATAGCCCGTCAACACCCGCTTGCGTTGAATCGTGACGTCATCAAGGCTGACGCTGGTGTTGGTGAGACCTTGCTCAGCAGCCACAACCTCCCGCGACAGCGGGGCCACCACCTGACGTGAACTCAGCCACTCGAGGTTGTTGAGCTTGTTGCCATAGGTCGCTTGCAGGCGGCTGTAGCGATCGAGATCGTCATCGAATTTGGCGAGCGCCACATCCACCGCAGCCTTTTCGGTCTCCAAGCGACGAACATCACGCTCATTGAGCTCACGATTGATGGCTTCGAGCTGCAACAAGTTGCCCCGCTGCTGCGCCAATTCACGTTCCAAAACCGGCAGGTAGAGCGACATCAGCTCCTGGCCCTGCTTGACCCGATCGCCCACCTCCACATTCACCGCCAAAACTTGACCTTGCGCCCGGGCATTCAGCAATCCCGCCTTACTGGGAAAGATCAGCACACCTTGGCCTTTGACCTCCGTTGGCACCGGCCAAAACAGGGCCCAAAGCGCCAACACTCCGGTAACGCCAGTGAGGCAAACGCCAACCTGGCCGTGGTCACTCAGGCCGGCCCAGCGGGTTTTGAGCTGTTCAGCTTTGGCCTCACAGCGATCGAGCAGTTGAAAGAAGAAACGCTTCGCCATGGCGTTCAACGCGCAGATCCGGGCAAGGACAACCAGATCAAGCCAGACTGCCGCCGAATTCTTTGTCCAGGTTGTTGATCGCGCGCCCTCTTGGCTTGATGCGGTGGGCAGCCTTGATGCTGGCGCTGGTGGCCCCTGCAGCGCTGCCGGCCATGGCCCAACTGGATTCCACAGCAGAAGTTGACAAGCTCGAGCGCAGCTGGAAGCGACTCGATCGTGAATTGCGGGCTCTCGATGCCCTGATTCCTCCAGAACCCGAGCCGATTCCCAATCGCTTTGAACCGGCGCCACCGCTGCCGCAATCGCTCTTGAAGCCCAATGCAGCTCCCACTGGGGCCTTAGCTCCAGGTGCAACGGCAGCGCCCACCCCCCTGGCGCTCCCAGATACCAAACAGCTCCAAGCCGGAACCATCCAATCGCTGAGCTTGGATCAAGCTCTCGCCATTGCCTTCAACAACAACCCAGCACTGCAAGCGCAGCGGGAGCGCGTTGCGGCAGCCCTGGCTGAACTGCAGGCCGCCATGGGCACTTACTGGCCGCGCATCAGTGCCTACGCCGAGGGGAGCACGGGGCAGAACAGCAACAACATGAACGTGCCCACGGGCAATGACAGCCTCAATGGCATTCCCGTGATGTCGAAAAACGGGCTGCTCGATTCCAAGAATCAACCCACCGATGGCCCCTTCTACACACCAGCAGGCGGGGGGGCTTACTACAACGGCACCGACAACCTCGGTGAAGCGGGCCTAGAGATCGACTACGCCTTGATCGACTTTGCACGCACCCCCCTGGTGCAGGCGGCGCGCGCCAGCCTCGAGCAACAGCGCAATCGCTACGGCAATCAACTGCGGCGTCTGCAACTCGATGTCAGCGAGGCCTATTACGGACTGCAGCGCGCCGATCAGAACGTGCGGATTCAAGACGCCGCCGTTCAAAACGACCTGGTGATCTTGCAGGACACCTTGGACATGCAGATTGCCGGCTTGGTGCCGCGCTTGGATGTGATGCGTCGCCGTGCCATTGAAGCCAGCGACCAGGAGGTGCTGATCCAAGCCATGGCCGATCGCGCCATCGCCCGGCGGCGCTTGGCTGTGGTGCTCAACCTCAACCCAGAGATCACTCCCAGCGCCAGCGATCCGATCGTGCCGATGCCGGATTGGCCGCTTGATCTGGAGGCCAGCCTGCTGGCGGCCTATCGCGGCAACCCCGAGCTGGAAGCCATCCTGGCCGCGCGCCAGGCACTAGCCAAGCGCAGTGATGCAGTAGCTGCTCAGCTGCTCCCCAAGCTGTCGCTGTTCGGCAATGCCGGCACATACGGCATCAATGAGCAGATGCACAACGTGATTCCCAAAAACGGAGGCTGCTGCGGTACCGCGATCAACTCCGTGTCCAACAACAGCGGCTACGACTGGGCCCTAGGGCTCAGCCTGCAGTGGCTGCTGTTTGATGCTGGCACCACCAGCGGCCAAGCCCGGGCACTCGATCGGCTAGCGGCCGCAAGCGCCCAGGACTATGCCGCCATGCGCAACGCCATTCGCTTGCGGCTGGAGAGCGCCTTCTTCAACCATGAAGCCAGCTTGGCGAAATTGGCGTCAGCGCGGCGAGGGGTTGCCTCCGCCATCGAGGCGTTTCGCGATGTGCGGCTGCGCTATCAAACCGGCCTCTCCAGTGAGCTGGATCTCTCGATCACCCAAGAGCGCTTAATCAGCAGCCTGGTGCAACGCCTTAATGCTGCGGTGGATGTGAACATCACTTACGCCCAGTTGCTGCGGGAACTGCTGCCCGTGCCCCTGGACCCCAACGCGCCCTTCACGCCCCAGCTCACCTACACAGCAAACCCAAACCCCTGATCTGACTCCAATCCTCGGTTGCCAAGGCCTGGGCCATCAGGGGAGTGAGCGCTGGCACCAACGCAAACGGACCACCAAAACCGGTGAACAACGAGAGATTGGGGCAGCCAGGTAGCGGTCCCAGCAAAGGTTGTTGATCGCGGCTGTAGGCAACCGGCTGTTGCTGCAAGCGAAAGGGGCCATTGGAGCCCTCACTTAGCGAGGGCACGAGCTGTGATCGAACCCTGCTGAGCTGCTCGAAATCCTGATCAACGGGCGGTGGGTCATCAATGGGGCGATCAAACCAGGAGGTTTGCCCAACCAAGAGACCACCCCCTGGCGCCGGCGCCAGACCTGGATCACAGATCACAGCCGCACCCGAGGCAGCGGTTTCACGCCCGCCGCGTTGCCCCAACAGCGGCATGACGATCCGCTCAGCACTTAACTGCGCTCCATCACAGCGGCCAACCCCAGCCCAGCTGAAGGCCAACACCGGCGGCGCCTGCAAACCCATGGCCTGCAGCAAAGCCAGCATCGCTGCACCACTGCACAACACCACCGTTTGACCACTCTCGAGCCGTTGCTGCAACTCAGCAGCCGGCAATGGAGCGCGGCGCTGCACTCCTGCCACTGTCCATGCGCGCTCAAGCCCCTGCTGCAAGCCCAGCGGGTCAATCCGCCAATAGGGCAATTGCATCACTCCGCCTAAATCAGCTCCAGCCAGGAGCGGTTCCTGCTCAATCGCCTCTTGAGCTGGGAGTGCTGTGAGCTCTGGCTGTTGCGGCAACCCGGCCAAGCCTTGCTGAACCTTGGCAACCGCTTGCGCGGGAGCTTGCTCAGGCCAATGCAGCCACAAGTGCGCCCGCCGTAGCCCCAGCTCCCCATGGCGCTGCTGCAGCTGATCCCAGCGGCATGGTGCGGTAGCCAACAGCTCCCCCAAGGGATTGGCAGCACCTGCCCACCAGGGCACACCCCCATAGCTCCAGCCCGTCGCTGAATCGACCAGCGAACCGCCAGCCAGTTCCACCTCAACACCAAGCTCGGACAACGCAAGCGCCAGCAACCCACCACTAAGGCCCGCCCCGAGCAACAGCATCCGGGGCGGGGATGCCATCAGTAATTGAGCGTGAACGAAGCAATCATTTGATGGAACATCTCCTGCACCTTGGGCCAGCGGGCTTCATTGGTGCTGGCAGCCAGGGTGTAGAGCTGACCGTGATCAGCCACCACTGTGGCCAGTTCATGACGGTCCCGTTCCGCGAGATGGACCTTGAACTCCAAGTCGTAGAAGGTGCGGCCCAAATCTTCCCGCTCACTGGCTTCGATCAGCTCAGCTTCACGGCCGCTGCCAGGTGGTGCAATCACGGTGCGACCCAGCTTTTCACCCACCGCCACAACGCTGCCGAGATCCTCCAAACGCTTATCAGCATCAACAGGAGCAATCACCAGGCTGAGGGTTTCGTCACTGTTGATCAGATCGTGGAACACCACCTCGGGGCCATCGCTGATGGCCACCCGGCTCCAACCGGTCGGATAGAGGAAGGCATAACGGCCATCGGCGCTGCTGAAGCGCTGCAGACCCGCCGCCGAACCTGCGCAACTCACCAGCAACACAGCCAACAGCAGTGGCAGCAGCAAGCCCAGCAGGCGACTTATGCGTGAACGTGCCATGGCAGAACTTGGCCCAAGTGGGCCCCATTGTGGCGTGATGACCTGCCTAGATTTCAGCCAAGCCATTTCAGGCCGCTGACTGTCTTCACCCGACCACTGGCCCGGCTGATCGAGCAGTTCGAGCGCTTGCCCGGCATCGGCCCGCGCACAGCCCAGCGGCTGGCGCTCCATTTATTGCGCCAACCCGAGGAGCAGAGCCGCGCCTTTGCCGATGCCCTGTTGGCGGCGCGCCAGCAAGTGGGCCAGTGCCAACGCTGCGGCCACCTCTCGGCCGATCCAATTTGCGACATCTGCCGCAACCCCGAGCGCAACATTGGACTGATCTGTGTGGTGGCCGATTCCCGCGACCTGCTGGCGCTGGAGCGCACCCGTGAGTTTTCCGGTAGCTACCACGTGCTGGGCGGATTGATTTCGCCGATGGATGGCATTGGGCCTGAAGCCTTGGGCATCCAACCGTTGTTGCAAAGGCTGGATCCTGAGCAGATTGAGGAAGTGATCCTGGCGTTGACCCCCAGCGTGGAAGGAGACACCACCAGCCTGTATCTGGCACGGCTGCTCAAACCCTTCTGCCGGGTGACCCGCATCGCCTACGGCCTACCGGTGGGCAGTGAGCTGGAATATGCCGATGACGTCACCCTGGCCCGGGCCCTCGAAGGGCGCCGGACTGTGGAGTGAACTACCGGATATGAAGCCCACCTCCCGCTACAGCTCCATCCCCCCCGCTGAGCGGCTGCCGGAATGGCTGCGGCGCCCCATCGGCAACGCCAGCGATTTAGAGGCTGTGCAAGGGGTGGTGAAACAGCAGCGGCTGCACACCATTTGCGAAGAAGGGCGCTGCCCCAACCGCGGCGAGTGCTATGCCGCCGGCACAGCCACCTTCCTACTGGGGGGCCCGATTTGCACCCGCAGCTGCGCCTTCTGCCAAGTCGACAAAGGGCAAGCCCCGCTCCCGCTGGACCCACTGGAGGCTGAGCGTGTGGCCGAGGCCGTCGAGACGCTCAAGTTGCGTTATGTGGTGCTCACTGCTGTCGCCAGGGACGATCAAAGCGATCACGGCGCCAGCTTGTTCACCCAAGCGATGGCAGCGATTTGGGCCCGCAATCCGCTGGTGGGAATTGAGGTGCTGACCCCGGATTTTTGGGGAGGCCACCGCAACGAACAAGCAGCCATCAACGCCCAACGCCAGCGACTGCAAACCGTTCTGGACGCCAAGCCAGCCTGCTTCAACCACAACCTGGAAACCGTGGAACGGCTGCAGGGTGAAGTGCGCCGCGGCGCCAGCTGGGCTCACTCCCTGGGCTTACTGGCTGCCTCGCGCGAGCTATCCCCAACCACCCCCACCAAATCAGGGCTGATGCTCGGGCTTGGCGAAAGCTTTGAAGAAGTGGTGGCGGCGATGGAAGCCCTGAGGGCCGTGGATTGCCAGCGGCTCACCTTGGGGCAGTACCTGCGGCCATCGCTGGCCCATATCCCTGTGCAGCGGTACTGGCACCCGGATGAGTTTGATGAACTCGCCCAGATTGCGCGCGAGCTCGGTTTTGCAGATGTGCGCAGTGGTCCGCTGGTGCGCAGCAGCTATCACGCCGCTGGCTAAGCCTTCGGCTGGATGCCATCGAAGATCACATCGTGCGTGGCGCCATTGGGGCCGAGCTCCTCATTGATGGAGCGAGTCCAGCGGCGAAGCAAAGATGTGAACCACACCAGCATGGTGATCAGCGCGAAGAGCGAGGGGCCGTGAGCTTGCAGCGCAGGCCGGACTCAAAACGTAGCCGTGATAACCGTTGTTGAGCTTTAGGCATTCATGCCTTTTTTCCTGCCATGGCCCTGTTGCAGCCAACGCGGATTCGCATCCTGGCCATCGGCAAGCTCAAACGGGGCTGGATTGCCGATGGGGTGGGCTTCTACCGCAAACGGCTGCCAGGGCTAGAGATCGTGGAACTCAAAGACAGCACACCAGCCAAGGAAGCCGAGGCCATCCGCGCGGCTAGAAAACCAGCCGAACGCTTGGTGTTGCTGAGCGAAGAAGGCCAGCAGCGCAACTCGGTGGGGTTGGCCGAACTCCTCGGGGACTGGGCATCCGAACGCCTGGCCCTGGTGATTGGTGGCGCCGATGGCCACGACCCCACGCTGAAACAACAAGCCGATGCCATGCTCTCCCTCTCGGCGCTGACCTTCCCCCATGAATTGGCGAGGCTGATGCTGGTGGAGCAGCTCTACCGGGCCAGCACGATCCTGCAGGGCGGTCCCTATCACCGCAGCTGAAGCCGCCGCTCGCAGCGGCGCAGACCTTCGGTGCAATCCCCGCGCATCAATAGCCCCGAGCCACCCCAGATCAAGCGGCGCGGCAGATCCCACGGAGCAGCAGCGAGCTCCCGTTGGGGCTGAAAGCCAAGCCGCTCGAAATAGCGCACCAAACGCCGGTGCTGGCGGGGGTCATCACGAATCGCCAGCAGCCAAGCCGTGCGGCATGGGGTTGCTTCGAGGGCCCAGGCAAAGGTGGCCGCCCAAATCAACAGCCCCACATCCTGGGTGTCGCGTCCTTGCACGCGCAAGGTGTCGAGCCGCAGCCCTTGGCGCTGGGGCGTCGCCCAGCCTTTGAGTTCGCCCAACAGCGCCAGGCTCTGCTCGGAGCTGCGGCGCGCCACCACAACCCGGAGAGTTTGCAGGGGGCCGGCACCACCCAACTGCAAGCGCAACAGCAAGTCCCGCGCAGCGGCCTGCTGTTCAATCAGCGCCAAATCAAAGCTCATGGCTCGGCCCGGTAGCGATCAGCCGACAACACCGCATCCAAGGGCAGAGGGCCATAGAGATGGGGGAACTGTTCGCCGGTTGGGATGGCTTCCCATTTCAACTGATCGCTCGGCAATGTGTGGGGATCAACCGTGAGCAGCACCACGTGATCCAGATCGGCGTAGAAGCGCCCATGGGTGGCCTCAAGCTGATGGGCCCCGCTGAGATGGATGAACCCCTCCTCTTGCAAAGAACGGCCGCGGGTGGAGCGCTGATAACTGCCCTGCTGGCGGGCGTCTTGCCACTCACGGGGCAAGGCCAGGTGATAGAGCCACTGCGGTGAACGCCAGCGCTGCCGCGCTGCCCATGGCGGTTCTAAAACCGCGGCCAGCTCAGGCGAGCTGAGGAATTGCTCCAACCAGCGCTGCAGGGGCTGCAGGCCTGGCTCAGCATCAAAAGCAGCTGGATCGCTGTGGCGGAATTGACGCACAAACGGAAGCAGAGCCAGATCCACCAACGAGGGGGCTGAACCCAGCAACCAACCCTGCTGCTGGATGCGTTCATTCCACTCGCGCAGGAGGGCCAGTGCCTGCTGACGATGCCCCGCACCATCACAGCCGCTGTAGCGATGGGGGTAGCGGTAGCGATCGAGATGGTGCTTGAAAGGGCCGTCGTTTTGCTGCAACAGCAGCTCGCTTTCGCGGCTTGCCGCCAACTCCAACAGGTGAGTGGGGTCGTTCTGGGCCAAGGCCCAACGCATCAACTCCAGGCTTTCATCAATCGGTGGCCCATCAGGCCGCACCAGCACCGGAACCGTGGCCTTGGCTGAGGCGGCGATCAGCTCAGGAGGCTTGCAGCGCAGATCCACTTCCCGCAGTTCGAGGGTGATGCCGGCTTGCTGCAGAGCCAAACGGGCCCGAATGGCATAGGGACAACGGCGAAAGCTGTAGAGAATCAAGCCAGTCAAGCCTTAAGCCCCAGAAGGGGAGGCCAGGCTGATGCGCTGGTAGCAGAACCACAGCCACTGCTGGAAAAACAGGTTGCGGTGGGAACGCCACAGCGTTTGCGGCAGTTCGGCATCAAAGTTTTGTGGCGGCGGCACATCACCGCGAGCCCGGTCCCGCTCCATCTCCGCCAGCAAGCGACCTGAGCTGTATTCCGGATGCCCCAGATGCATCAGCTGACGTTGATCAGGGGTTTCAAAAATGCTGTAGCCCACCTGCTCACCGTGGGCGAGTAAGCGCAAGCGCCCTTGCCGCTGGGCCTCTTCCATAGCAGCATCATCCAAACCAGCATGGCGGCTTTGCGGGCAAACAAAGCTGTCGTCTTGCGTTCCCATCAGGGCGTGCCCCGGCTTGAGGCTGCGCATGGGGAACACCCCAAACAACTTCTGCTTAAAAGCCGTCTTGTCGACCCCAGCCAGGTAGGCCAAGGCAAATCCAGCCCAGCACAGGCCCAGCGTGCTGGCGCACTGGGTGCGGGCAATACCAATCAACTCGACCATTTCCTGCCAATAGGTGACCTGCTCGTAGGCCAGATGCTCCACAGGAGCGCCGGTAATGATTAAGCCATCGAGGGGCGCTGATGCATTGGCTTGCTCCCAAGAGCGATATTGCTGATCGAGATGGTTGTGATCCCAGGTCTTGTAGTCGTGGGATTGAAGGCGAATCCACACGGGTTCAATTTGCAGCGGCGAAAGGCCGAGGGGATGCAACAAATTGAACTCATATTGCATGCCCAAAGGCATGATGTTGATGATGCCAATGCGCAGCGGCCTGATGTCTTGCCGCTCCGCCAATTCAGGCTCGATCCATGAGATCCCGTTGCGCTCAATTGCCGCGACTTTGTGATAGTTCCTCGGCAATATGAGCGCCACGGTTCTGTGCTCCCTGCTCTCAGCTCAGGCCAGCCAGTGCCTGGCTGAAGTCGGCGGTGATGTCATCAATGTGCTCAATGCCGACGGAGACGCGCACCATGGTTGGCGTAACACCAGCTGAGCGCTGCTCCTCTTCGCTGAGCTGCTGGTGGGTGGTGGATGCCGGATGAATCACCAGGGTTTTGGCATCACCCACATTGGCCAAATGGCTGGCCAACTCAAGACCATTGATGAACGACACCGCATCGTCGTACCCACCTTTGAGGGTGAACATCAACATGCAGCCCATGCCCCGTGAGGTGCAGTACTGCTTGGCACGTTCGTGATAAGGATCACCAGCCAAGCCGGGGTAGCTCACACTCTCCACTTGCGGCTGGGATTGCAGCCAAGTGGCCAAGGCCATGGCATTGGAGGCATGGCGCTCCACCCGAAGGCTGAGGGTCTCAAGACCCTGCAACAGCATGAAGGAGTTGAAAGGGCTTTGGGCCGGGCCCCAATCGCGCAAGCCCTCAATCCGAGCCCGCAGAGCAAAAGCGATGTTGCGATCAGCCGGCAGGCCGAGCATGCCGCAGATATCACTGCCAAAACCAAAGGCATCCCAGTGCACAAGGCCGTGATACGCAGCGCTGGGCTCACTCATCAAGGGGAATTTGCCTGAGCCCCAATCGAAGGTGCCGGCATCAACAATCACCCCGCCCAGGCTGGTGCCATGGCCACCAATCCACTTGGTGGCGCTTTCCACCACCACATTAGCGCCATGCTCGATGGGGCGAATCAAGGCGCCAGCAGCGCCAAGGGTGTTGTCAACGATCAGAGGGATGCCATGGTCATGGGCCAAGGCAGCCAAGGCTTTGAAATCGGGGATGTTGAAGCGGGGGTTGCCCATCGCCTCGACATAGATGGCCTTGGTGTTCTCATCGATTTGGGCCTTGAAGCTTTCAGGGTCATCGCCTTCGGCGAATTTGACGTTGATGCCCAGCCGGGGGAACTGAACCTTGAACTGGTTGTAGGTGCCGCCGTAGAGAAAGGAGGTGGAGACCAAGTTGTCACCAGCCTGCATGAAGTTGGTGATGGCCAAAAATTGCGCCGACTGGCCCGAGGCGGTGGCCACAGCAGCCACACCGCCCTCCAGCGCCGCCACCCGCTTTTCAAAGACATCGGTGGTGGGGTTCATCAGGCGGGTGTAGATGTTCCCGAATTCCTTCAGCCCAAAAAGATTGGCGCCGTGCTCCGCGTCATTGAAGACATAGGAGGAGGTTTGATAAATCGGAACCGCACGGGCATTGGTGGTGGGATCCGCCTGCTGGCCAGCATGCAGCTGAAGCGTTTCAAACCGTTGGCTCATCAATGCTTGGGCACTCATCGCCCCTTTCTAGCCTCCAGATATCCCCCCTCTCGAGCTGCTGCTGCCGCTGGGCGAAGCGTTCGCGGTCGGCATCACTGAAGCGCTCGATGCAGTGCAAACAGCTCACCCCTTTGACATAGCTGGGCAGTTCACACTGCTGCGGCGTTAACGGCAAACCGCAGGCGTGGCAGAGCTTGTGCTCACCCGGCTCCAACTGATGGTTGAGGGCCACACGCCGGTCAAACACAAAACACTCCCCCTGCCAGCGGCTTTGCTCTGGCGGCACCATCTCGAGATAACGCAGGATGCCGCCTTCCAGGTGATGCACCTGATCAAACCCCTGCTGCAGCAGATGGGCTGTGGCCTTCTCGCAGCGAATCCCACCGGTGCAAAACAGGGCCAACTTGTTGGCGCCGCGCGCTTGCATCAAGGGGCGCAGTTCCTCAGCAGCCCAAGAGGGAAACTCGCGGAAGCTCTCGGTCTGGGGGTCCACCGCCCCGGCAAAGCTGCCAACCCCCACCTCGTAGCTGTTGCGCGTATCGATCACCAAGGTGGTGGGATCAGCAATCAGCTCATTCCACTGCTCTGGAGGCACATAGGTCCCCACTTGCTCGGTGGGATCCACTCCATGGCGACCCATGGTGACGATCTCGGCTTTCAAGCGCACCTTGAAGCGCAAAAAGCAGGGCTGATCACACCAGCTGCGCTTTTCTTGCAGGGCTTCAAAGCCGGCCTCTAAACGCAGGCGATCGAGCAATGCGCTGACCGCTTCAGCCTTGCCGCAAACGGTGCCATTGACCCCTTCAGCGGCGAGCAACACCGTGCCCAGCACACCCTGATCCCCGCCAAGCTGTTGCAGCTCGGCGCGCAGCTCTTGCAGGTTCTGCAGCGGCGCAAAGCGATAGAACGCCGATACCAGCAACGGGCCGTTCTGGGCCATCAGGCCGCTGCCACGCCCTCCAAACTGCTGCTCACCCCGGCTGCCGCCAGCAGCGCCTGATCAGCCTGAACCGCTGGATTGGTTGTGGTGAGCAGGCTGTCGCCATAGAAGATCGAATCAGCACCGGCCAGCAAGCACAGGATCTGAGCCTCCTGGCTCAACCTTTCCCGGCCTGCACTGAGGCGCACCCGGGCCTCGGGCATCAGGATCCTGGCCACTGCCACCATGCGCACCAACTCCAGCGGTTCCCAGGGCTCTTGATCCTCCAGCGGTGTTCCCTCAACAGCCACCAAGCCATTGATGGGAACACTTTCAGGATGGGGATTCAACCCAGCCAACACCTGCAGAAGGGAGGCGCGATCACGGCGTGATTCACCCATGCCGATGATGCCACCGCAGCACAAGCTCAAGCCGGCATCACGGGCCCGTTGCAGAGTGTCGAGGCGCTCTTGATAGGTGCGGGTGCTGATGATTTGGTCGTAATGCTCGGGGCTGGTGTCGAGGTTGTGGTTGTAGGAGGTCAATCCGGCTTGGGCGAGGCGCTCAGCTTGCGAATCGGTGAGCATGCCGGCGGTGACGCAGGCTTCCATGCCCAGCTCGCGCACCCCCCGCACCATGGCGAGCATCGCTTCAAACGGTGCGCCCTCGCGGATCTCACGCCAGGCCCAACCCATGCAGAAGCGGTGGGCCCCCGCATCACGGGCTGAGCGGGCTTGCTGCAGCACCCCATCGACTTGCAATTGCAGCTCGGGCTGGCCTGTCACATCACTGCTGTGATGCATCGATTGCGGGCAATAGGCGCAGTCCTCTTCGCAGCCACCGGTTTTAACGCTCAGCAAGGAAGCCAACTGCACGTGGTAGCCATCGGGGTGCGCGTCGCGATGCACCTGCTGGGCGCGCCAGAGCAGATCCACCAACGGCAGCTCCAGCAAGGCTTCGATTTCAGCGAGATCCCAGTCGTGGCGAATACGGGCAGACATCAGATCTCCTCTTGCACGCCACCAAAACGGCGCTGGCGCCCCTGGAAATCCACCAGGGCCTGGGTCAGGGCCGTCGCATCAAAATCAGGCCACAACACATCGGTGACATGCAGTTCGGCATAGGCCAGCTGCCAGAGCAGGAAATTACTGAGCCGCTGCTCCCCACTGGTGCGAATCAAGAGATCAGGATCGGGTTGGCCCGCGGTGTGCAACTGGGCCGCCAAAGCGTTCTCATCGATGGCCTCAGGGTCCAACTCCCCGCGCTGCACCTGAGCTGCCAAGGCACGGGCCGCCTGCACCAGCTCTTGGCGGCTGCCGTAGTTGGTACAGACATTGAAATGAATGCCGCTGTTGACTGCTGAGCGCTCAGTGGCTTCGGTGATCAGGGCCTGAAGCTTCGCTGGCAAGGGAGCAAGATCACCGAGAAAACGGATGCGCACCTGCTCTTTCTGCAGGGCCTCGAGCTCACGGGCCAACACCTGCTCAAACAGGGTCATTAAAAAGCTGACCTCCTCGCCAGGACGGGACCAGTTCTCCGTTGAGAAGGCATAGGCCGTCAACGCCCCAATGCCCCAGTCACTGCACAGACGCAAGGTGCGCTTGAGGGCTTCGACCCCCTGGCGATGGCCCATCACCCTGGGCAAGCCCCGCTGACGCGCCCAGCGGCCATTGCCATCCATGATCACGGCCACATGGACGGGCAGCTGGTCTGCCTGCAAGACAGCAGGCAAGGCAGTGGTGGGGGCAGGCCTAGCGGCCGCCACCGGAAGCCGGCTCATGAACGCACTCGCTTAGTGGAGTCAGAATGATCTCCACTCAAAGAGGATTTAGGCAGCGTACGCGCCTGACGCCGGCTCACCGCCTCACTGAGCAACTCGCGCAAACGCTCCCGGGTGATGGGCCGCTCAAAGCGTCCCTGGCTTGCCATCGAGATGGTTCCCGACTCCTCACTGACCACCACACAGAGGCAGCGGTCATGGCGCTCAGTGAGGCCAAGGGCGGCCAAATGCCTGGTGCCGTGGCGCGTGAAGCTGCTCTGCCGCGACAACGGCAAGATCACACCAGCGGAGGCCACGCGGTTGGCCTGAATCAGCACCGCTCCATCGTGCAGCGGCGAATCGGCTGAAAACAGATTGAGCAGCAGATCCACCGAAAGGGTGGCATCGATCGTGACACCTGGATTGAGGAAATCCTCCGGTCGCAGATCACTGCCGAGGTCAAGAACGATCAGGCCTCCGCAGCGGCGCTTGGAGAGCTGGGCGGTGGTGTCCACCAACAGATCAACGGTGCCGGATTCCTGCAGATCAGTGGGACGGCTGCCCATCAAGACCGCCAGACGGCCTGTGCCGAGCAGCTCTAGCAGCCGCCGGAGCTCACCTTGCAACAGGATCGCCAGGGCAAGCCCGCAGACCAGCACCAAGGCTTCAATCAACTTGGCCGTCAGCGGCAGGTTGCCGTAGCTCTGCAGCAACCAGCCCAGGGCCACCAACAGCAGATAGCCGCGCAGCAGCCAGAGCGTGCGAGGTTCACTAACCCGGCCAAGCAGGAGATAACCAAGCGCCCCGGCACAGAACAGATCCAGCAGCATGCGCAACCACAGCACCGCTGAATCCCTCCTCCGTTGCGATCACCCTACCGATCGCAACCGCTCCGGCAGGACGTCGTAGCGCAACAGTTCGTCTGGCCTCTCCCGCCGTTGCACCAGCTCGGCGCAGCCATCAGCCACCAACACGGCCGCCGGCTTGGGGATGCGGTTGTAGTTGGAGGCCATCGAGGCGTTGTAGGCGCCTGTGGCGAGCACCACCAGCACATCACCAGGCTCAGTGGCCGGCAGAGGCAACTGCTTGAGCAAGACATCGCCAGATTCGCAGTGTTTGCCCACCAAGGTCACGGTTTCTGTGGCTTCCGCCCCCGGGCGATCGGCCAAACAAGCGGTGTACTCCGATTGGTAGGTGATCGGGCGGGGGTTATCGCTCATGCCGCCATCGACAGCCACATAAGTATTGAGATCTGGAATCTGCTTGCGGCTGCCAACGGTGTAAAGGGTCACCCCAGCAGGAGCCACCAGAGATCGACCCGGCTCACACAGCAGCCGGGGCAGCTCAAGATTGCGCTCCCGGCAGGCCGCCACCATCGCTTCGGCGACCACCTGAACCCAGCCATCGATGCTCGGTGGATCGTCGGAGGCCACATAACGGATACCCAAACCACCACCCACATTCAGATCACTGGGGTCATGGCCCAGGCGGCGAGCCAGCACCAAGGCATCGGCCAGCACAGCCGCCAGGTCGCGGTGGGGCTCCACTTCAAAAATTTGAGAACCGATATGGGCATGCAGACCCTGAACCCGGGCCCAACGGCAGCCAGCCAAATGGGTCAGCACCTGCTCCAGCTGATCGGGATCAAAGCCAAACTTGCTATCGAGATGGCCAGTGCGGATGTATTCGTGCGTGTGGCACTCAATGCCAGGGGTGAAGCGCAACATCAGCGCCACCGGTTCGGTTCGGCCCTGGGCCAACTCCTGCAGCAGGGTGATGTCGTGCCAGTTATCAACCACCACCGTCACACCGTTTTGCACGGCCAGGGCCAATTCCTCGCTGGATTTGTTGTTGCCATGCAGCACGATCCGCTCAGGCGGCATGCCCCCCTCGAGTGCCGTCAACAACTCACCGGCTGAGACCGCATCAAGCCCCAACCCTTCCGATGCCACCACGGCGGTGATCGCCAAGCTGCTGTTCGCCTTGGAGGCGTAGACAGCCAACGAAGGCCCTGGGTAATGACGTTCCAATGCCTCGCGGTAGGCGCTGCAGGCCTGGCGCAAGCTGCGCTCATCAATTACATAGAGCGGTGTGCCAAAGCGCTGGGCCAGCTCGCTCAACACGCACTCGCCAACGCGCAGGCGACCTTCGGCGTCGATGTCGGTGCTGAGCGGAGCAAGATTGCGGTTGGGGCTGCTGAGATCAACTCCCCCAGCTGCCCAAGGCAGCGGACTCGTCGCAACCGGGGAGGTGCTGACCATGACGGGAACAACGCAAGCTTCAACGTGCTCCCATCCTTTCAGTCCGCAGGATCCACAACCACTGGCTGCCTGTGACCTGGCGGCGTGCCTGGCCCTTGACCAACAAGCCCTAGGCGGCTTTTGGAGCGAAGGGCAATGGCTCAAGGAGCTTGAGCACCCGCAGCGACTGACCGTTGGGCGCTGGGATCACGGGCGATCTCAGCTGCTCAGCCTGGCCAGCGGCTGGCTGGTGGCGGGCGAACTGCAGGTGATGTTGGTGGCGGTTCAACCAGAGCAGCAGCGCCGGGGGTTCGGGCGCCAAGTGCTGCAGGCCCTACTGCTACGGGCTCAAGAGCTGGGCTGCAGCAAGGCCTCGCTCGAGGTGGCCGCCAGCAATCGAGCCGCCATCCACCTCTATGGGGCCCTGGGCTTCATCAGTTGCGGACAACGCAGCGGTTACTACCGCAACGGTGAGGATGCCCTGCTGAAATGGCTTGATTTGAAGCAAATTCAAGACCGTACGGATAACCGTCCTGAGTAATGCCAACAGAAGACAACTAAGTGTTGCTAACGGCGATAAAAAACGTTGCTGTGACTTGGGTCTCACTGAGAGCAGCGCCTTCAAAACCTGCAAACTTTGATGTTGCGAAGTTCCATCGGTTTTCACCCTGCAACAACCCCTTCAATCCTGATAGCGTGTTGTCACTCTGAGCGGCCCCAGGCTCCATGTTTGAGCGCTTTACCGAGAAGGCCATCAAGGTCATCATGCTGGCCCAAGAAGAGGCCAGGCGTCTTGGTCACAACTTCGTTGGCACCGAGCAGATCCTCTTGGGTCTGATTGGGGAAGGCACCGGTGTTGCGGCCAAGGTCTTGAAGTCCATGGGCGTCAACCTCAAAGACGCTCGCGTTGAAGTCGAAAAAATCATTGGTCGCGGCTCCGGCTTTGTAGCGGTGGAGATTCCTTTCACCCCCCGCGCCAAACGCGTCCTGGAGCTCTCCCTCGAAGAGGCCCGTCAGCTCGGCCACAACTACATTGGCACTGAGCATCTGCTCTTGGGCCTGATCCGCGAAGGCGAAGGCGTCGCCGCACGCGTTCTGGAGAACCTCGGTGTTGACCTGGCCAAGGTGCGCACCCAGGTGATCCGCATGCTCGGCGAAACCGCTGAGGTGGCCACCGGCGGTGGCGGCAAGGGTTCCACCAAGACCCCAACACTCGACGAGTTCGGCAGCAACCTCACCCAGCTGGCCAGCGACGGCAAGCTCGATCCTGTGGTTGGTCGCCACAACGAGATTGATCGCGTCATCCAGATCCTGGGCCGCCGCACCAAGAACAATCCCGTCTTGATCGGTGAACCTGGCGTTGGCAAAACCGCCATTGCCGAAGGCTTGGCTCAGCGGATCAACGCTGGTGAAATTCCCGACATCCTCGAAGACAAGCGTGTTCTGACACTGGACATCGGTTTGTTGGTGGCTGGCACCAAATACCGGGGCGAATTTGAAGAGCGCCTCAAAAAGATCATGGATGAGATCCGTGGCGCCGGCAACGTGATCTTGGTGATCGATGAGGTGCACACCTTGATCGGTGCTGGTGCTGCTGAAGGCGCCATCGATGCCGCCAACATCCTCAAACCAGCCCTCGCACGTGGTGAGCTGCAGTGCATCGGGGCTACCACCCTTGATGAATATCGCAAGCACATCGAGCGCGATGCCGCCCTCGAGCGTCGCTTCCAGCCCGTCAACGTTGGCGAACCCTCCGTTGAGGACACCATCGAAATCCTGATGGGCCTGCGTGAGCGCTACGAAGCACACCACCGGCTCAAGATCACCGACGATGCCGTGGTGGCCGCCGCCACCCTCGGCGATCGCTACATCTCGGATCGCTTCCTGCCCGACAAGGCCATCGACCTCATCGATGAGGCTGGCAGCCGCGTGCGCCTGCTCAATTCCAAGCTGCCCCCAGCAGCGAAAGAGCTCGATAAGCAGCTACGCGAGGTCCAAAAAGAGAAGGAGACCGCAGTTCGCGAGCAGGACTTCACCAAAGCTGGTGAGTTGCGCGAGAAAGAGGTGGAGCTGCGCGAGCAGATCCGCGGCATCACCCAGAACCGCCGCGATGAAGCCGCCCGCAGTGACGCGTCTGAAGCCGATTCCGCAGCGGCCGATGCACCAGCGCCAGCCGCCACCACCGCAACGGCTGACACCGCTCAGGACAACAGCCCCGTGGTGAATGAAGAGGACATCGCCCAAATCGTGGCGTCCTGGACTGGGGTTCCTGTTCAGAAGTTGACCGAAACCGAATCGGCCAAGTTGCTGAACATGGAGGAAACCCTCCACCAGCGCCTGATCGGCCAAGACGAGGCTGTCAAAGCGGTGTCCAAGGCCATCCGCCGCGCCCGCGTCGGCCTGAAAAACCCCAATCGCCCGATTGCGAGTTTCATCTTCTCCGGCCCCACCGGTGTTGGTAAGACCGAGCTGACCAAAGCCCTGGCGTCCTATTTCTTCGGCAGCGAAGAAGCCATGATTCGCCTCGACATGAGCGAATTCATGGAGCGCCACACGGTCAGCAAGCTGATCGGTTCGCCTCCTGGTTATGTGGGCTTCAACGAGGGCGGTCAACTGACCGAAGCGGTGCGCCGCCGGCCCTACACCGTGGTGCTCTTCGATGAAATCGAAAAAGCACACCCCGATGTGTTCAACCTGCTGCTGCAGCTGCTGGAAGACGGACGCCTGACCGACTCCAAAGGCCGCACGGTGGACTTCAAGAACACCTTGATCATCATGACTTCGAACATTGGCTCGAAAGTCATCGAGAAAGGCGGCGGCGGCCTCGGCTTTGAGTTCAGCGGCGACGACGCTGAGGAAACTCAATACAACCGGATCCGCTCGTTGGTGAATGAAGAGCTCAAGCAGTACTTCCGCCCTGAGTTCCTCAACCGCCTCGACGAGATCATCGTCTTCCGTCAGCTCAACCGTGATGAGGTGAAGCTGATCGCCGACATCATGTTGCGCGAGGTCTTCAACCGCATGAAGGAGAAGGGCATCCTTCTTTCGGTAACCGAAGCCTTCAAAGAGCGCTTGGTGGAAGAGGGCTACAACCCCGCCTACGGCGCCCGCCCATTGCGCCGTGCAGTGATGCGCTTGTTGGAAGACTCCTTGGCCGAGGAATTCCTCGCCGGCCGCCTCAAGGAAGGCGAAGCCGCTCTGGTGGATGTCGACGACGACAAGCAGGTGGTGATCCGCCCCGGCGGTACCACCAGCGCTCCGCAGGAGCTGGCCAGCAGCAGCGTTTGAAGCGCAACAGCAGAGAGCTGATTCGTAGGCTGAGGCCATGAGCAGCTCCATCTCGTCCCACGCCATTGCCCCAGCCAACGTGCTGCGCGGACATGGCGCCTGGGGTGAAGCGCTGCCGCTGATTGCCGCGCTGAGCCAAAAGCCATTTGTGCTGGGCCGCAGCGCTGCAACAGCGGAGTTGCGCCAAAACCTGAAAAGCGATCTCGAAGCAACAGGCCTGTCGGTCTCCACTGGTGAGCTGGAATTTGATTGCTGCGAGCAGGATCTGCAGCGCTTAGCCGCTGAGATCACCGCCTGCGGATCTGATGCGGTCTTGGCGGCCGGCGGTGGCAAGGTGCTCGATGCCGGCAAGCTGCTGGCCGACCGGCTGGGTTTGAGCTGCATCACGGTGCCCACTAGCGCCGCCACCTGTGCCGGCTGGACCGCACTGGCCAACATCTATTCAGCGCAAGGGGCCTTTGAAAGCGATGTGGCCCTGCGTCACTGCCCCGAGCTGTTGATCTTTGACCACGATCTGGTGGTCAAAGCTTCAGCGCGAACCCTGGCGAGCGGCATCGCCGATGCGATGGCCAAGTGGTACGAGGCATCGGTGAGCAGCGGCTCCAGCAGCGATGGGCTGGTGCAACAGGCCGTGCAACAAGCCCGCGTGCTGCGCGATCAACTGCTGCTAGAAGGGCTAGAAGCGATCGAGCATCCGGGCTCTGAGGCCTGGCAGCGCGTGGCTGAAGCCAGCGGCCTGACCGCCGGGCTGATTGGCGGGATCGGCGGGGCCCGCTGCCGCACAGTGGCCGCCCATGCGGTTCACAACGGCCTGACGCAATTGGCCGCCTGCCATTGCGTGCTGCATGGCGAGAAGGTGGGCTTTGGCATCCTGGTGCAGTTACGGCTGGAAGAACAGCTAGGGGGAAGCCAACTGGCGGCCCAAGCCCGCCGGCAGCTGTTCAGCTTTTTCCGTCAGTTGCAGTTGCCCGTGAGCCTGGAGGAGCTGGGGCTCGCTGGCGCCAGCCTGCAGGAACTGCAAGAGGTGTGCCGTTTTGCCTGCCGCGAAGGCTCCGATCTACACCATCTGCCCTTCCCGGTGTCTCCCGATGATCTGCTCTCCGCCCTCGTGAGCAGCAGCCAGGGATGTCTGACGCACTAAGAGCCGCTGCCGAGCAGCTGATCGATCCGCAAGGGCGGGAGTTAGCCAAGGCTGTGCGCTGGCTGGAGCTGGATTTGCCCGGCTTGGATCCAGCCCTGCGCTGGCCGGTTGCTGTGCTCGGCGAAGGCCAGCCAGTGTTGCTGCTCCATGGCTTTGATAGCTCCCTATTGGAGTTCAGGCGCCTGGCACCGCTACTGGCAGGTCGCTATCAACTCTGGATCCCCGACCTGTTTGGCTTTGGCTTCACGCCAAGGCCTGAGGGCATTGGCTACAACCCATCAGCCGTGCTCCAGCATCTGCTGGCCATCACCGAGCAAATGCCAGAAGGCCCCATTGGCCTGATCGGTGCCTCGATGGGGGGCTCGGTGGCCGTGGTGCTGGCCCGTGAACTTCAAGACGCCCAGCCGCAGCGCATCGAAAAACTGTTGCTGCTCGCTCCAGCGGGGCTCACCGGCAAACCCATGCCACTGCCGCCGCTGCTGGATCGGTTGGGGGCCGGCTTCTTGGGCCTGCCTGCTGTGCGCCGCGGCCTCTGCCGCCAAGCCTTTGCCGATCCCGATGCAGCGGTGGGGCCAGCGGAAGAAGAAATCGCTAGCCTGCATCTGAACACCCCAGGCTGGGCAGCTGCCCTTGCCTGTTTTGCCCGTAGCGGTGGCTTTGCCGGGGTTGGTGCGCCATTGCCAGCCGCGCCGATTCAAGTGCTGTGGGGCGCGCAAGACCGCATCCTGCGAGCACCGCAGAAGCGCGCCGCTGAGGCCCTGCTGGGAGATCGGCTGCAACTGGTGGAAGGCTGCGGCCACCTGCCCCATCTCGACCAACCCGAGCTGGTGGCCCGCACCTGGATGACCCCATGAGCGGGCCGGCGCTGGGGGTGATCAGCCAAGCCATCAAGCTCTGGCTCAAAAGCGTGTGCAGCCAGCTGGAGCACCTCGATCTCAAGCTGCAAGGCTCCCTCTGGCGCCTGCTGCAGGGCCACCTGGCCGGGGCCACCGTTCACGCCAAGGGCGTGGTGTTTCAAGACCTCGCCATTGACCAGGTGGAGATCAGCAGCGAACCAATTGATCTCGATGTAGGAGCGCTGCTCAAAGGCCAACCGCTGCAGCTGCGCCAAAGCTTTGCAGTAAAGGGCTGGGTGCAATTCAGCGAATCCGGCCTCACCGGCTGCCTGCAAAGCCCAGTCCTGGCTGACTTCAGCGCTGAACTCAGCAGTGTGTTTTTAGGTGGCCAGCCGCTGGAGCGCTTAGAGATTCAAGCGGGCAAGGTTTTGCTGCACAGCACAGCGGCGACCCCAGTGCCATGCCAGTGCGTTTTGGAAGCCGGAGAGCTGAGCCTGCGCGACCAACACCAGACCTTGGTGGTGCCGATGGATCCCGCCATCAGCCTGGAGCAGCTAGAGCTGCAAGCGGCTCAGCTGACGCTGCGGGGGCGGTCTGTGGTGAGCCCCGAAGCGGCTGGCTAGCCCACCAAAGGCAATACCAAGGTGACGGCGTAAAACACCACTGCAGGAGTGAACAAATAGCTATCCACCCGATCGAGAATGCCGCCGTGGCCTGGAATCAAGGCGCCTGAATCCTTCACACCGGCATCGCGTTTCATCATCGATTCGGTGAGATCACCCACCAGGGCAAACAGCGCCACCAAGCCCCCCAGGCCGGCACCGAGCAGAGGCCCCAAGGGCCACCCCAACAACCAACCGCCCACAGCGCCTGTGATCACCGTGGCGACCACGCCCGCCAACGCCCCTTCCACCGTTTTTCCCGGTGACACCTCCGAAAGACGCGTACGGCCAAAACGGCTACCCCACAAATAGGACCCGCAATCAGCCGCCCAAATCAGCACAAACGCCAACAGCGTGATCGATAGCCCTGGATGGAGCGGCCATTGGGGAGCCGCCCAAGCGTCACTGAGATCGCGCAACCGCACCCAATGGCTGGGCAAAAAGCCCAGATAGAAAAGGCCAAAGATCGACGCAGCAATGTCTGCGATCGTGCCGGTGACCGGCTGCAGCAGCAGCCAGCCGCAGATCACTGAACCCGCCACTGGCAGCACCGCAGCCGCCCAGGGACTTCCCGGGGCCAACTGGGTAATGATCAACAGCAACTGACAGGCCACCAAGGTGGTTTTGCTGGCCGGGCGAATGCCCTTGAACTGGGCCAGCCGGAAAAATTCCAGCAAGGCCAAATGCACGATCACCCCCAGGCTGAGGGTGAACCACCAGCCCCCCAGCCCAACGATCAACAGGCCAAAGGCCGCCGCCGCCAGACCGCTCAACCATCGGCTCGAGCCACTCATGGGTGACGTTCGGCCGCAATCACGAACAGAGGTTCTGCCGCGGCCAAGCGCGTTTGATTGCTGCGCCGCACCATGCGATGAACAGTGGCTTGAGAAACCTGCACATCATTGGCTGCCAATTGACCCAGATGGTCGGTGGCATCCACCAAGCCCTCCAAGCTGGTGGTGCTGATCACCAGCCGGCCGGCTGGAGCCATGGCATCCCAAACGGCTCGCAGCACATCGCCCAAGGGACGCCCCACCTCCAGCACCACCCGATCTGGAGCAGGGGCCAGCTTGGCGAGATCGGCCGGCGCCTGGCCGGCGAACACCTCAAGATTTTGGATACCAAGACGGGCGCGGTTGCGCTCCAGCAGATCGATCGCCTCTGGATCCCGCTCGAGGGCCTGCACCCGGCCGCCTGGCAATAGACGGGCGATCTCGAGGGCCAGGGCACCGGTGCCGCCGCCCACATCCCACACCACTGAATCGGGCCTCGGGCGCAAATAGGCCAGCAGAATCACCCGCAGCTCCATCGGCGTGGGACTGAACCCAGGAGCTGCCTTAAAGACCCCATCGGGCAAACCGGGGGTCACGAAATCCCACTGGTATGGCTCCTGAAGGGCCACTGCAATCAGACCAGAACCCTTACCGTATCAGGGATCTGCCCGGCCCAAAGCCGCTGCTGCTGCTGCAGCCACTCCAGGCGCACAGGCTCAAGCCGCTCGCCTGGAAGCACCACCGGGATTCCTGGCGGATAGGGGCAGAGCAATTCAGCGGCAATGCGCCCGCTGGCCTGGCCCAATGGCAAGGCTTGCGATGGTTGCGCCCAGGCCTGCTGCGGCGAGAGGGCCAGGCGGCTGATCAAAGGAAACGGTGGCGGCTGCACCGGCGGCAAAGCAGGGGCCCCTTTGGCCTGACGCAATTGCTGCAGGGCCTGGCGCAGTTGCCGGCCCAGCCCCCGGCTAGGCCCCAAGCCCAAACAAAAGGTGAGGCTCAGCAGCTCGGGACATTCAGCGATCACACCGCGCTGCAGTAACCAGGCATCCGCCTCGGCTCCGGAGCATCCCCAGGCGCCGGTGTGCAGCAGCAGCCGCAAGGGATCGTCATTCATCAACAACGGAATGCCGGCAGCCAGGAGTTGCTCCCGTAAAACCTGGGCCTGCTGCAGCCGCGCGAGAAGTTGCCGCCCGCCTGTGGCCGAACAGTGATGGCGGTAGGCCTGCTCGGCGCTGAGCATCAACACAGCACTGGGGCTGCTGGTTTGCAGCCAGCCCAGGGCTTGCTCGAGCGCCGCGGGCGCAAAGGCTGCGCCTTGGCTGTGCAATGCCGCGCTCTGGCCCAAGCCGCCCAAGCTTTTATGAACCGAATGCACCACAAGATCAGCGCCTGCCGCGAGAGCGCAGACCGGCAGGCTGGAATCAAAGCCGAAGTGCCCGCCATGGGCCTCATCCACCAGCACCGCCGCGCCATAGCGATGGGCGATCGCCACCAGCTCCGGCAGATCACTGGCTAGACCCTGATAGGTCGGTGAAACCAACACCAGTAGCGACACCGGGCCGGCCTGCCTGAGCAACCGTTCCAACTGCTCAGGAGGCAAGGGCTGCCACAGCCCCGTGAGCGGATCGATTGGCGGGCTGTACAGCGCTGGGGTAACGCCAGCCAAGGCACAACCGTGCAACAGCGAGCGGTGCAAGTTGCGCGGCAAAAGCAGCTGCCCAGGCCGTTGCGCGGCTGCCAGCAGGCAGGCCTGCAGCAACCCACTGGCGCCATTGACGCCATACCAGCTGCGCTCAGCTCCAAGGCATTGGGCCAGCTGTTGCTGGGACTCGGCAACGGCGCCATCCGGCTCGAGTGGTCCACCAATGTCAGGAAGCTCGGGCAGGTCGTAAGACCAGGGCAGGGCAACAGCAGAAGGCGGCCGCCCAGTACCACGGCGATGGGCCGGCAAATGCAGAAACAGGCGGGATGCACCAGCCGCCTTGGCAAGGGCTTGCTCCAATGGCCAGCGGGATGGACGCAGCAACCTCGACGACTTGAGCGCAGTTTCTAGAGTCTGCCCAGCACTGAGCCCTGCCATTCACCGCCAGTACCCCGTTCCCCTGCATCAATTGGTGGGCCGCCTGGTGGTGGTGCTCTGGCAGCTCGGCGGCTTGAGCCTCACCCTGGTGGTTCAAGGCGGCAGTGAGGATCGGGCTGTCCAGCGCCGTCTGGGCAAGCGTTTGCTGCATACGCTCACAGGCCTGGGGCCCTGCTTCATCAAGTTGGGCCAGTCCCTCTCCACCAGACCGGATCTGGTGCAGCGCGATTGGCTCGAGCAACTCACTCGCCTGCAGGATGACCTTCCGGCGTTTGATCACAGCAAAGCCCTGGCCACCATCCAATCGGAATTGGGAGCACCGGCCCAGCAACTCTTCGCCACCTTCCCGGATCATCCGGTGGCGGCGGCCAGCCTCGGTCAGGTTTACAAAGCCAAGCTGCTCGATGGCCGCTGGGTGGCGGTCAAGGTGCAGCGACCTGATCTGGAGCCGCGGCTGCGGCTGGACCTGGCCGTTATCCGCCTGCTGGCTCAGCTGTCAGGACCGTTCCTACCGCTCAACCTCGGCGACGACCTCACCGCCATCGTTGATGAGTTTGGTCAGACGCTATTTCGCGAAATCGACTACGAGCTCGAAGCCGATAACGCCGAACGCTTCGCCCAGCTATTTGAAAACGATCCCACCGTGGTGGTGCCTGAGGTGGAGCGGGTGCTCAGCAGCCGCCGCGTGCTGACCACAACCTGGCTAGCTGGGGTGAAGCTGCAGAACCGGGAGGTGCTGGAGCGCAACCAACTCGATCCCACCACCTTGGTGCGCGCTGGGGTGATCTCAGGGCTGCGGCAACTGCTCGAATTCGGCTATTTCCACGCCGATCCCCATCCCGGCAATCTGTTCGCTCTCTCTGGCGGCCCCAACGGATTTGGCCGGCTTGGCTACGTCGATTTCGGCATGATGGACATGCTGAGCAACGACGATCGGCTGACGTTGACCGATGCCGTTGTTCATCTGATCAACAAAGACTTCCGCGCCCTTGGCCACGACTTTGTGCGGCTGGGGTTCTTGCAACCCGGCACCGACCTCGAGCCGCTGGTACCAGCCCTCGAGAGCGTACTGGGGGGACAGCTGGGCGACAGCGTTCAAGACTTCAACTTCAAAACGATCACCGATCGCTTCTCGGAGCTGATGTTTGAGTACCCCTTCCGGGTACCGGCTCGCTTTGCGCTGATCATTCGCGCGGTGGTCAGCCAGGAGGGCCTCGCCCTGCGGCTCGAGCCGGAATTCAGCATCATCCGTGTGGCCTATCCCTATGTGGCCAAACGCCTGCTCGCGGCTGACACCGAAGAGCTGCGGCACAAGCTGCTCGATGTGCTGTTTGATCGCCAAGGCCGGCTGCAACTGGAAAGGCTGGAGAACCTGCTGGAGGTGGTGGGCACCGATGGCAATCCTGCCGATCTCATCCCGGTCGCTGGGGCTGGCTTAAAGCTGATGGTGGGCAAAGAAGGCCACGGTCTGCGCCAACGGCTGCTGCTGGCTTTGGTTCGCGATGGCCGGCTACACACCGATGACATCCAGGCGCTGGCCACCTTGGTGCGCCGCCGCTTCAGCCCGGCTCGGCTGGCGGGCGACTGGTGGCAGCAACTCAGCCTTTAACGTGCAGCTCCCTTAAGGCCACCAGTGGACTACGAGACCTTTAATTTTGATCTGCCGTTGATGAGCCTGCCGCAGCCGCCTTATTTGGTGGCAGGGCTGGGTTTGGCCATTGGCGTTCTTTGCGGACTGACCTTCTCGCGCTTGATTCAAAACAAGCTGGATGCCTGGAAGCAGGATCGTCTCGCCCTGTTGCCGTTGGGGAATGCCGAAATCACGATCAGCTACAGCGGTGTGTTGGTGGGCACCACCTTGTTCATTGGCGCCTCGCTGCAGGTGTTCGGCTTTGCATCAGGGGCTGCCCTGCTGATCGCCACGCTGCTGTCCTTGCTCACCGGGGGCGCCCTTTGGGTGCAGCTGGAGCGCTTGATGGTTCAAGTGGAAGAAGGACGCTTCCGCGCCGTCGATTTCGACAACTTCGACGAATTTTTCTAAGCCAACTGAAATCTGCAGATCTTCGGTGAGCCCGTTTTGAGCCTCCAAATAACACGATTAACATTTACGTAGAGCTAATCCGCCCTGCTTCCGTGGCCGTCAGCCCTCCGCCCCAGGCACCACCGACACGGCTCTTGGTCGTTGAGGACGATGACACCATCCGCGAAACCATTGCCGAGGCCCTCAGTAGCGAAGGCTTTGAAGTGGATGCCGTTGGTAGCGGCAGCACAGCACTGGAGCGTTTCAAGGGATCACCAGATAACCCCTCCTGCGATTTAGTTCTGCTCGACCTGATGCTCCCTGGCGTCAGCGGCCTCGATGTCTGCCGCTATGTGCGCCGCCGCGGCTTTTCAACGCCGATCATCGTGGTGAGCGCCCGCGATAGTGAAACCGATCGGGTGGTGGGCCTGGAGATTGGCGCCGACGACTACTTGGTGAAGCCCTTTGGCATGCGCGAGCTGGTGGCCCGCTGCCGCGCGCTACTGCGGCGCAGCGCCCGCAATGGCGATAGCGGCGCCAAAGAAGTGCTGCGCTTCGAAGACATCACGCTCTATCCCGAGGAGTGCCGCGTCACCCGCGGCGGCCAAGAGGTGAACCTCTCCCCCAAGGAATACCGCCTGCTTGAGGTGTTCATGCAAAGCCCCAAACGGGTCTGGAGTCGCGACAAGTTGCTTGAGCGGGTTTGGGGCATCGACTTCATGGGTGACAGTAAGACCGTTGATGTCCACATCCGCTGGCTACGCGAGAAGTTGGAGACCAATCCCAGTGCGCCCGTTTACATCCTCACCGTGCGCGGGTTCGGCTACCGCTTCGGATGATTGAGACGTTGCGTCGCTGGCTGGGCCGGCCGCGTCAACAGGCGATTCGTTCGCGGCAGTTGCTCGATTGGTTGGAGGAGGCCTCTCAAGGTTTTTTGGTGCTTGATCGTGCCAACCGCCTGCAGCATCTCAATGGCCGTGCTCGCCGCCTGCTGGGCATTAGCAGCGAGCAAGTGGTGAAAGGCCGCTATCTTCTTGAGGTGGTGCGCTGCCACCAATTGGAAGAATCGGTGCGCAAAGCGCGCTCCGGTGATGGGCGTCAACGGGTGAGCTGGACCAACAGCACCGTGAGCCCCACCCCACTGCATCCTGAGCCGATCCGCAGCGAACCGCTCGAGGCCATTGCCATCGCAGGGCGCAACGGCTCCATTGGGGTGTTTCTGCAAAGCCGCCAATCTCTCCAAGCCCAACAAGACCTGCACCAACGCTGGGTGAGCGACGTGGCCCATGAGCTGCGCACACCGCTCACGGCGCTCTCGCTGGTGACCGAAACGCTGGCCCTCAATCCAGATCGAAAACAAGAGGTTCAAATCGAGCGGCTTCAGCGGGAGCTCAACCGCCTGCAGCAATTGGTGGCCGACCTGCTCGAGCTCAATCGACTGGAATCCTCCGCGGCGGCCAACCGGGTGGAATCGATGGGCAGAGTGGAAATCCGTGAGCTGGCTAGCCAGGCCTGGCAAAGCTTGGCCCCACTCGCTGAGCAACGCAGCGTTGAGCTCGTGATCGAAAGCAGTGGCAGCCACCCGGTGCGCGGCAATGCCTCACGACTCCACCGGGCCCTGCTCAATCTGCTCGATAACGCCCTGCGTTACAGCCCCGATGAAACCTCGGTCGAAGTGCGGCTACGGCAGGAGGGCCGCTGGGAGCGCATTGAAGTGCGCGATAGCGGCGATGGCTTCAGCCCGGAAGATCTACAGCACATGTTTGATCGCTTCTACCGCGGGGACCCCTCACGCTCGCGGGGCAAGCGGGTGGGCAGTGGGCTGGGCCTGGCCATCGTCGAGCAGATCGCCCATGCCCATGGCGGCCATATCAAGGCTAAAAATCACCCCGATGGCGGAGCGGTGGTGCAGCTCTCGCTGCCAGCCAACAAGGCATGAGCAGCCAGCGCCAACGTCTGCAAAAGGTGCTCTCCCAAGCGGGTGTTTGCTCAAGGCGGCGGGCCGAAGAGCTCATGCGCCAAGGCCGCGTCCTGCTCAATGGCCGCCCGGCCAGCCCAGGGGATCAAGGCGATCCGCTGCGTGATCGCATCTTGGTGGATGGCGAGCTGGTGCCGCCGCCAGCTGATGAGCTCACGGTGCTGCTGCACAAACCCAGGGGGGTGCACAGCACCTGCTTCGACCCCCGTGGCCGGCGAACGGTGCTGGATCTGCTGCCCGCCGAACTCGCCGAAGGGCAGGGGCTCCATCCGGTGGGGCGGTTGGATTGCGACAGCCGAGGTGCCTTGCTGCTCAGCAACAACGGCGCCCTCACCTTGGCCCTCACCCACCCCCGCTTCAGCCACCGCAAGAGCTACCGCATCTGGGTGAGTGGCCATCCCGATAGCGCCGTGTTGCAGCAATGGCGCCATGGAGTGCTGCTCGATGGCCGACCCACCCGGCCAACCGAGGTACGAGAACTGCAGCAAGACACCGATCACAGCCAGCTAGAGCTGGTGATGAGGGAGGGCCGCAATCGCCAAATCCGCCGTGTGGCAGAGCAACTGGGACACCCGGTGCGTGATCTGTTGCGGGTCAGCATCGGCCCAGTGCAGCTGGGCGACCTACCCAGCGGCCACTGGCGGCGGCTGCATCCAGACGAACAGGCGGCGCTGAATGCCGTCACATTGGCGGCATCCCGTCAAGAATCCAGGCAGCATTGAGCGGCGTTCGTTCCACCATGGCCAGCCTCAGCGCACCGATCACCGCATTGCGCCAGCGCTTCTCTGGCCGCAAGAGCAGAGGCGTGGCTGGCGAATTGGATCTCGGCGATCCCCAGGTTCAGCTGCAGCAATTGGGTGATCGCTTGCGTGAACGACGCGAAAGCCTCGACCTCACCATGCGTCAGCTGGCGCTCGACACGCGGGTCAGCACCCCGGTGATTGAAGCGCTCGAGAAAGCATGGAGTGATCGCCTCCCGGAAACAGCATTCCTGCGCACCATCATCGACAAGCTGGCCGATCGCTTGGAGCTCGATGCCGATGAGATCGTTGCCACGCTGCAGCAAAACCTGCCAAAGCAAACCAACCGATTTGGTCGCCGCCACGGCCCGCTCACCCGCTTCACCCTGAGCTCGATTGAACTGTTCAACACCTGGCAGGGCACCATTGCCTACAGCCTGCTGGTGGCCGGTGTGGTGTATGGCTTGAACCTGCAGCACCGCCAGTTGCAATTGGCCCATCGCCAAAGTCTGCAGCCGATCGCTGCCAATCCAGTCAAAGCGAGCGAGGTGGGCCAGCGGCCTGAGATCTCCGCGAACGAGCAGCTGCTGCGGCTGCACCCGGATTTGTTGCCACTGCAGCAAACCCCGCCATCACCGCTTGAACGGCTCGCCAGCAACGACAATCCCAGCTCAACAGTTCAGCCGGCGCAAGGAACGTTGCAGCTCACCCTGCCCGAAGGGGTGACGCCTGAAGACGTTGGCGTGCAATGGAACGGCCAACCCCTTAAGGCGGATCCTGCCAAACCCAACACCTATTCCGTGCCGCTCTGGGGTGCGCCTGAACCTCGCTCGTAGCAAGCCGCCAGTTGCTGCAAACCGCTGAGGTGCCCATCGAGCGCATCGAGATCACCCTGTAATTGCCAGCTCCAGTTGCCTGAGGCTGTGCCTGGGGTATTGAAACGGGCCTCATCCCCCAGGCTCATCAAATCCTGCAGTGGCACCACCGCCAAATCCGCCGTGGATCCCAGGGCCAAACGCAACAGCTCCCAGCCCGGTGCTTCCACGGGGTGACCAAGAACCGACTGCACCTGCTGGCGCTGCTGATCACTGAGCTGTTGCCACCAGCCGATCGCCGTGGCGTTGTCGTGGGTGCCGGTGTAAGCCACCCACGACCCCGAAGCGAAGTTATGGGGCAAGTAGGCATTCGCTGGATCGCCATCAAAGGCGAACTGCAACACCTTCATCCCTGGCAGCTGCAAGCCATCACGCAAGGCCTCCACATCCGGAGTAATCACGCCCAGATCCTCCGCGATCAGCGGCAAGCGGCCACCACATCGTTTTTGCAACCGCTTCAAGATGGCAAGGCCGGGGGATGGCAGCCAACGGCCGTTTTGCGCGGTGTCATCGCCTCCAGGCACACTCCAGTAGCCGGCGAGTGCGCGGAAGTGATCAATCCTCAGCAGATCAAACAACTCCAGTTGCCGTTCGAGGCGCTTCAGCCACCAGCGGTAGCCATTGAGCCGATGACGGCTCCAGCGATACACCGGCGTCGACCAGAGCTGGCCAGTGGCTGAGAAATAATCCGGCGGCACACCGCTCTGCTGCTCGAGGCTGCCGTCACGCCGCAGGCTGAACAGCTGCGGCAGGCTCCAGACATCAGCGCTGTCATGGGCTCCATAAAACGGCAGATCACCCAGGATCTGCACCCCGCAATCGGTGGCAGCATCACGCAGGCGCTGCCATTGCTGCTGCAACCACCACTGCTGTTGCTTTTCCGCCTCAATCGCCGTGGCTTCCTCACGATCCAGCTGACGCAAAAACGCTTTGGAGCGGCGAGCTGCCGGCTCAGGCCATTGCCACCAGGGCTGCTGCTCAAAGCGGGTGCGCAGCACCATGAAGCGCGCGTGGTCTTGCAACCAATGGCGCTGCTGCTTACACCATTGGCGGTAATCCGCCGTGCTCTGGGCTGTCCATGGCGGCAGCGGATCCCGCTGATCCAGCAACGCTGGATTCAGCGCAAAGCCACTGGGGGAGCTGTAGGGCGAGCCGGTGCCATCGGTGGGTGCCAACGGCAGCACCTGCCACACCCCAACGCGGTGTCGGCTCAACAGCTGCAACCACTGCTGAGCCCCGGCCCCAAAACCTCCACTGGGCAAGGCGGTGACGTGCAACAGCACGCCCACCTGACGGCGGCCGCCGAGCAACTGGCGCAGGCCGCTCATGGCTGCGGCAGGCGATAGCGGCTAACGATCTTCTGAGCGAAAGCCGGCAGATGCTGCGCCAATTTCTCTGGGTGATGGCGCCTCAGCCAGGTGGCGTTGCGCGTGAAATGGGAATCGATGGAGAAGCGGGCATATTCCAGACCCTTCGGTCCTACTCGCTGCACCACCACGCCGACCACTTCGGCCAACCACCGGGGCAACCGCAGGGCCTTGTCATAGGCATCAATTCCCTGTTGCACTGCTTGGGCCCGCTGGCCTGAGCTCATCACCGGCTGGGTGTTGAGTTCAGACTCCACCAGATCCAACAGCTTTTGGCCACGCTGGTTTCGCACCACCAGCCATTGCCATTGGAACGGCGCACCCATGTAGCCAACCACCAAATCAGCACAGGCGTTGACGTAGTCAAAGCAGCTGAGGCAGCTGGGAGCAAAAACATCTTTGAGCTTGGGGGTGTCCAGCCCAAAGAAGGGAACGGTCTCGGTGCTGCCGTCGCTGTGGCGGAAATGAATACGGAAATCCTGCATGAACTCGTAGTGCACCACCGTCTCGGGTGAACGGCTGGTGCTCTCCAAAAAGGTCTGCAGGCCTTCGCGGCTGACGTTGTCCACGCAGGGCATGCCCAGCACGTAGAGCTCCTCCAGGCCAAGGCTGTCTTGAACAGCTCGCAGGGCCTGGGTTTGGCAACCCACCCCAATCGCCAGCAGGCGTTTGATGCCACTGCCTGGCAATTGCTCCAGCACCGAGAGGTTGTTAGAGAGGGTGGGCTTGTTCACCCGCGCGGCCAACACCTCAGCTGGCGTGCGGGCCAGCACCGGCATCGGCGTGAAGCGATCCTCTGGGCTCTGCTGCACACACAGCACCGCATCCACCAGGTTCTGCTCGAGGGCCCTCACCCCAAGGGTGCTGACGATGCCCGTCCATTGGGCACCCTCCAGCGGCTGCTGCAGCTGGGCGCAAAACATCCGCTCACTGACGCCGAAATAGAGCTCGTCTTCGTTGTCGAGATCGCGGCTGCGGCCGTGGGCTTTGCGCTCCAGCGACTCAAATTGCTGATGGATAAAGGCACAGGCCTGGCGCACGTAGGCCACCCAACGGCTGTCGCAGAGGCCGCAGTCGCTGCACAGCTCTTTGGCCGGACGCACCGTGCCCCTGGCCATCGGCTTGGCCTTTTGATGCGGGGCGAGGGTCAACAGACAGAGATCACCACAGGCTCCAAACTATCTGCCACTCCGTTGCCGTATGCCATGGGTGCCTGGGCCGATCTCCGCCGCAGCACACGCATTGTTTGGCGGGTGAGCCTGGCCTTTGGCGGCTTGTTGGCCGGCGTGTGGGTGGCCGACCGCTTGATCCCCAGGCAAACGATCTCGCTCGATGAGCAGCGGCCTGCCATCAGCCGCCTAGCCGAACCACCAGGCCAAGCGCAGACCGTGCTGCTCCTAGGCCTCGATCAGCCCAACCTGGGCAGCCCGGCCGAAGGCGAGATTCAGCTGATGCTGATGCTCCGCGTCCACCCCACAGGCGGGATGGACTGGCTGCAGATTCCCAGTGAGCTGGAGGTGCTGCTCCCGGGCCAGAACCAACTGGTGCCCCTGCAGGAGCTCTATCAACTGGGCGGTATTGCCCTCACCAGCGATGTGGTGAGCCAACTGCTGGGGGGCTCTGGCGAGCCCTTGCGGCCCGACCGCTACGCGCTGATCCCCATGAACAGCCTCAGCGCAGCGATTGATGCCGCTGGAGGCGTCCCGTTCCTGCTGCAAACCCCATTGCGCTACCAGGACAAAGCCGGAGGCCTCAACATCAATCTCGAAGCCGGCCAGCAATGGCTCAGCGGCGAGCAGGCCCTGCAGCTGCTGCGCCTGCGCGGCACCGGCAGTGAAGGGGCGAGGCGCCAACGCCAACAGGAACTGCTGCTGCCGATGGCTGAGCGGCTTGGCGATCCAGCCGTGGTGCCCTTGCTACCCGAATTGCTGCAAGAGCTCAACAACACCAGCAGCACCAACCTCTCCAAAGGTGAAATCCTGAGCCTGCTGGCCGCTGGCTTGCAGCAACCCAGCCGCATGCGCATCACCCGGCTGCCGCTGCAAAGCGAGGGGGGTAGCCCGAGGCTGGATCAAGGCCAAGCAGGCAGCGTGCTGGAGCGCTGGCTGAGCCAGCGCCCCCCCAGTGACAGCGACACCGCCGTGGCCGTGATGGGCAGTGATGCCATCAGCACTGGCCAAGCCCTCAACCAACTCAGGCGCGCGGGCCAACCGGCCTATGAGGCGGAATTGCCGCTGGAGGCCCCGCTGCCGCGCACCTTGATTCGCTACAGCGGCGGGCGAGCTGAAGCGCTGGCGGTGCAGCGCGCCCTCGGGCAGGGCGAATTGCAACCTGGGCCCACTCCACCGGATACGGGAATTGCGGTGCTGCTGGGACAGGACTGGCGCCCCTAGGCCTTAAGCCCCCTGGGAGGGATCGAGCTGCAGGAAACGTTGCTGCAGCAGGCTGCCAAAGGCGGCCAGCTCTTGGGGCTCATCAGGGTTCCAGCAACCCAACCAAGGCAAGGCATCGCCCTGGCGATCAGCGGGGTGCCATGGCTCCCCCACCTGCAACAGGCCCAACACAGGCACCTGCTGCTGTTGAAGCAGGGCGTAATGCAGAGCCGCTTCAGCCCGCAGGCGCTCACCAGCTGGAATCAACAGCAGCGTTGGCAGGCGCCAAGCCGCAACGGCTTCGGCCCAATCCACCAGCTCTGCGCCAGCGGAGAGCAGCAGTAGCCGTTCACCCTTGGGCGCCAGGTTTTGGATGGTTGAGCCGGCCTCCAACCAGCGCTGGGGCCCCCACTTGAGCTGATCCCAGGCCTGGGCCAGCGCCGGCATCACAGCACTGCCATGGGGACTGCAACAGAACAGACGCTCGATAGCTGTCAAAGGTGCAGGCTCGCTTCTACCATCGAAGTCTGAGAGGCCTGGGCCAGTACCGTGACCAGTTACGTGGCCACCGAGCGCAGCGTGCCGACAACAACAGCGGTCGACAGTTCAAGACTTCGTCTGTTTTGCGGCAATTCCAACCCCGCTCTGGCTCAGGAAATCGCTGGTTATCTCGGCATTCCCGTCGGTCCACGGGTCAGCAAGGGGTTTGCTGACGGCGAGCTTTATATCCAAATTCAAGAATCCATCCGCGGCTGCGATGTGTTTCTTGTGCAGCCCACCTGCGCTCCGGTCAATGACCATCTGATGGAGTTGCTGATCATGGTGGATGCCTGCCGCAGGGCTTCGGCCAGGCAGATCACCGCTGTGATCCCCTACTACGGCTACGCCCGCGCTGATCGCAAAACAGCAGGCCGCGAGTCGATCACTGCCAAGTTAGTGGCCAACCTGCTGAAGGAATCCGGGGTCAACCGCGTGCTGGCGATGGACCTGCACTCCGCGCAGATCCAGGGTTATTTCGACATTCCTTGCGATCACATTTACGGCGCTCCGGTGCTGGTGGATTACTTGGCCACCCGCGATCTCGGCGAAGTGGTGGTGGTCTCACCCGATGTGGGTGGCGTGGCCCGCGCCAGGGCCTTCGCCAAGCGCATGGACGACGCTCCTTTGGCCATCATCGACAAGCGCCGCTCCGCCCACAACGTGGCCGAAAGCCTCACCGTGATTGGTGATGTGAGCGGCAAAACCGCCGTGTTGGTGGACGACATGATCGACACCGGCGGCACGATCTCCCAAGGGGCCAAGCTGCTGCGTCAGCAAGGGGCCAAGCGGGTGATCGCCTGCGCCACCCATGCCGTGTTCTCACCCCCTGCCGTTGAGCGGCTCGCAGAGCCCGGCTTGTTTGAAGAGGTGGTGGTCACCAACAGCATCCCAGTGGCACCTGAGGACCGCTTCCCGCAGCTGCAGATGCTCTCGGTCGCCAACATGCTCGGCGAAACCATCTGGCGGATTCACGAGGAGAGCTCAGTCAGCTCGATGTTTCGGTGACACGGCTGCGCCGGTTCAGCGCCTGTGGGCTGCTGGCCAGCTTGGCCCTGAGCCTGATCTCCGCTCCAGCGCGCGCCGACTTCCGCCGCGTGGGGGTGTGGCTCACCAACAGCCCTAGCCCGCTGTACTACGACCCCGAGCGCATTGAGCGCGCTGTGCAGCAGCTTGATGCCGCTGGGTTCAACACGCTCTACCCCAATGTGTGGAGCAGAGGCGCCACCTTTCACCGCAGCCGCTGGGCACCGATGGAGCCACAACTGCAGCGCGACGCTCCTGATCTGGACCCCATCTGCCGCCTGACGCGCAGCGCCCAGCAGCGGGGCATGCAGGTGATCCCCTGGTTTGAATACGGGCTGATGGAGCCGGCTGATGCTGCGGTCGTGCAGCAAAACCCCGAGTGGGTGCTGAAGCGCTCCGATGGCTCAAGCCTCTACGCCATGCATGGCGCCAACCTCAAAACCTCGCCCCTGAAAGACCTGCGGGTGTGGCTCAATCCTGCCCATCCAGGGGTGCAAGAGCGGTTTGTGGGGTTGATCACAGAGATCGCCAGCCGTTGCAACGCCGATGGCATCCAGCTCGATGACCATTTCGCCTGGCCGGTGGAGCTCGGCTACGACAACTACACGCGCCAGCTCTACCGCCGCGAGACCGGCGAAGACCCTCCAGCCGATTTCAGCAACCGGGCCTGGATGAACTGGCGCAGGGGCAAGCTCACCGAACTCTTGCTCAGCCTGCGGATCGCCCTAGCCGAGAGCGGCGGCAATGAGCGCATCAGCCTCTCGCCGGGCCCCTTTCGCTTTGCCTACAACCAGTGGCTTCAAGACTGGGAGATCTGGGCTGTGCGGGGCCTGGTGGATGAGCTAATCGTGCAGAACTACGCCTACTCGCTCAAAGGCTTCCAAAACGATTTAGGCCAAAGCGCGATTCAACGGGCCCAAAGCTGGGGCATCCCCGTGCACATCGGCATCCTGGCTGGCTTTGGCGGACGCACCACACCGATGACCAAGCTGCACCGCAAGCTGCAGCTGGCCCATCAGCGCGGCTTTGGCGCGGTCTACTTCTATTGGGAAGGGCTGTGGGGAAAACACGCCGGCCCTGAAGGCGGCAACTTCCGGCGCCAAGGCCTGCGCCGGCGCCACGCGGAGCTCTTTGGCGAGCAGATCCTGCCCTTCTGAAAGCTCCAGTAAGGTTCCAGCCACTTCTTTTGAGAGCTAATGCCGCTGACGCTGCGCCGTCCAACGACGTCACAGCAGTGGTCCACGCGGTTGCTCGATGGGCTGCTGTTTCTGGCAGCAGCCACCGCTTTGGTGTGGAGCCTGCCGATGCGACTGCCTTGGGCAGGTCTCGACCCTGGCTGGGTTGAAGCACTGGTGCAAGCCACAGATCAGGGCCGCATTTTTGGCCGTGATGTGGTGTTCACATTTGGTCCTTATCACCAGCTGTACACAGGCCAAGTCAGTGAGAATTTCACCTTCCTTGTTTTAGGGCGGTGGATCTATGGACTGGGCTGGGGAGCAGCCATGCTGAGCCTAAGGCGGCAGGTTGGACATCCCTTCAGCTGGGCGATCTTGTTGGTCTTAGCTTTATTTACCTCACAACGACTTGATGCTCTATTCAATAGTTTTTGCCTAATCGTTACCATCACAGCAGTATGCCGAACAAAGCAAGAGTCCTTACCTCTCATCAATTACTTATTGCAGGCATCAACACTGATTCTGGGAATCCTGATCAAACTATCTTTTGTCGCACTGGCAGCACCTAGCCTCATCATCCTTCTTGGCACTGAGCTACATCAATCGGACTTTGATAAATCAAAAAAGCTTATAAAAACAATGGCCATCCCATTGATTGGGATTGGATTGATGCTTCCAGCAGGAATGAATTTTGCCGATGGCTGGCATTACATCACAGGCCCCAACAAAGAAATCGTTTCGGGATATAGCGAAGCCATGGCGCTCTACCGAAGCCGCAATGACTGGCAACAATTGCCTTACTGGCTAGCTAGCGCGGCCTGCATCAGCATCATCGCAACAGGCTTCAGGCAAAAACTTCAATGGCGTCATCGCTGGCCAGTGATCGCAACTGCACTGATCAGCACTCTGTACTTTTGGGCTCCATTCAAAGGGGGCATGGTTCGTCATGACGGCGGACACTTCCCCATGTCAGGACTGTTTCTGCTCACAGCAGGAATCGTGACGTTGGCCTTGTTTTGGGACTGCTTTCGAGGCAAGCGGCTGCTTATGGGCATACCGCTTTTACTGCTACCCATAGGCACCGGCTACACAATCAGCTCAAAACGAATGGATTGGGACTGGGATCTGTACCGCAGAACCAGACACTATGGAATCCAGCAATTCTGGCAAGCCAATGCCAATCCCGATGGCAGAGCCGCACTCTTAAAACGGCGAACAGAAGTCTTGAACCACTTGAAAACAAGAGATGATCTAACCGATCGTTTTGATCTACCTCCATCTGCAACCGCCGACCACCTGCCCTGGGACACGCTTGATGTCATCAACAACAAGCTCACCTACACCCCCAGACCAATTCCCCATTCCCTCAACGCCTATTCCAAGCATCTCCTCCAGCTCAATAGGGACTTCTTTGCAGATCCCAAGCGAAGGCCACAATTTGTACTTCTCAACCAAAAAGTAATCGACCAACGCTGGCCATCAACCGACATCGAAGGGCCAGCACTGAGCGAAATTGCGCGCCACTACGAACTGCATAGCCGTGGCACGCGCGGGGGGATCGCCATGCGTGAGCGGAGCACCCCAACTGAGCAGCAGGAACAAGTCTTGCTGCAACAAGACTTTGACCTGCGCCAGAACCGCTCGAGCAGCAAGCCAATTCAGCTACCTAAGGATCTACCGCCGGGAACCAGTGCCAGCTTCAACTTCAAGCCAAACTGGCTCTACAAGTTACGCAAAACTCTCTATAGGCCTGGATTTGTGATCCGGGCACGGGTCGACTTTGCCGACGGGAAGCACAAAAACTACCGCCTTGTACCCAGCGCGGCCCAAGAACTTCCTCTGGTGCCTCTACCAGGCAGTGATGACGAGCTATTGACCTATATCCAAGCCAAACAAGGACCCATCGAGCTCAAAATCCCTGAAGAAAAGCAAGCTGTGGCCATTCGGCTTCAACTCAGAAGGCCAGGAAGCCGCTCAGCCGAGCCCATCAGCAGATATTTCTCGAGCGTTGAACTGACGCTGCAGGGACCCAAAAGTTCGCCATGAGCTTTATGCAGATCTTGCAAGCAAGGCCAACGCAGAGAACCTGACGAACGGCTCAAAACACTTGCGGCACGAGCGATCTCAAGCCAAGAGACTGGATTTGCCTAGTACAGCAAAGCTGTAGGAAGCTTAAAGGCAATTTTTCGCCTGGGGGGGTATCCCTCCCGTAAGCCGGAATGAGCCAACAAGCGTTTGACCCGCAGGCCAACGAACTTGAGCGCCTAAGACAGGCCGGAGCGATTGAGCCACAGGCCCAGGAGGTCCAAGACGCCCAAAGCGTGGGCGCCGATGGTGATTTGGAGCGCAGCCTCAAGCGAGCTGAGGCGGTGGAAGCGTGGCTGAACCAAGAAAGCGAGTTATCGAATAACGACACCGTTGGCAGCATCGGCTCCGAGCCACTGACGCTGCCCAAGCCCGAAGGCAGCGAGACAAGCAGCGAGTCAACGGCAGAGCCCTGCAAGGCACTGGTAGCCATCGACCAGCGCAATAGCCAGTGGGAGGAAATCAGCGATGGACTGCCAGCAGGTACCGACCTGCTGCTGCTCAATAGCGACCGCAGCGGCCTGAGCCAAATCCAAGAGGCGCTGCAAGCCGGGCAGGACGCCGGCTTGGGTTACAGCAGCTTGGCTGTGATTGGCAGCGAAGGCAGTGATGGCCTGCTGCTCGGCAGCGACAGCCTGACTGGCGGCGAAAGCGACTTGGCCGACTTAGGCGATGACCTGATCGGCGACATGCGGGTCAAGCTGTTCAGCGATGGCATCGCTTCATCGGCAGCTGAACCTGCTGAAGCTGAGCCCTCAGAGACAGCTGGGATCACCACGGTGGTGGGCGAGAGCGCCAATGAACTGCTGGTGGATGCGCGCCTGACGCTGCGCACTGCAGTTGCCAAAGGCACTGTGGAAGCAGCTGTTGATCGAGCCTTTGATGAGGCCAATAGGGATGCTGTATCCGAAAAGCTCGATCAGTTCCTCAATGGCAAAACCAGGCCTGAGATCAGCTGGGCCAGCTTCGATGACAGCAAGGTGCAAGGCGCCTTCATTGCTGAAACCAACACGATCCTGATCAGGGAAGAGCTTCAAGGCTCACGCAGCACGGTTCCGGCCGTTGTGCTGGAAGAAATCGGTCACTGGCTGGAGCAAGGCAACGACACCGCAGGCGATGAAGGCGAACGCTTTGCCAGCCAGATCGTTGGTGATAACGGCCCAATCGATGCTGCTGTCGATAGCACCACCTTGGTGATCAATGGCGTGGCGTATGCGGCCGAACTGTCTTTGGCAGGAACTCCAGTCACTGAGGTGACATTCGATCCACCATCAGCTCCAACCAGAATCAAGCTGAAATTTGAAAATGGAATTGATACAACATCAATCTCGGCAAACAACTTTGCGATCAACGGGATAGCTGGTTCGATCAGCGATGCAAGCTACGAAGCAAGCACGAGCTTGCTGGTGCTTGTTATTGGACAAGTCAGCGGGATGGATCCAAATAATTCATCCAATTCACTGAGCTATACACAAGCAGGTGGCAACGGTCTCAGGTCATCAACAGGAGATTTATATAACAACTTCTCAATTGAACTCAACGACCATTTCACAGCAACGGAAGGTGGCGGTACAGCTCCAGCTGACCCAAATAACGGAAGCGCAGGCACTCCGACGTTCTCAACACCAACGTTCGAATACACCGATGGCGCAGCATTTGGAATCCTCAATCTCCCAATAGCAACCGGAAGCCTTGACACAAGCGCATCGGGGTCTACAGAACTGCGCAACCAATTTTTCATCTCCACCACAGCAGGGGGAATGGATATCGCTGGCGCTATCACCAATGCAACGATCACAGGCGCCGGTGTTCAGATCACACTCGATACAGCAACACTTTCCTCTTACAACGACCAGACTCTTCATCTCAACTTCATTGACGCTGCAGATGATCAAACAACAGGCGTTCTGCAAGCCACAGATGGCACCGACATTTCATCATTCACTCAAACATTTAACTATTCAACATCTGCCAGCAGTGAAGGTTCAGCACAGTCAACTGGATCAGTTTCAGGATTTGGCTTCAACATCAATCTGGCTGAGCCGGATAACAGCGGTGCATTCCAAGGTGGAACTGCTGCAACAACGCAAGTTATCCAGGATTCAGGAACGTTCACCGTTCCAACAGATCAAAATTACAGCTTCACCAAAACACTTTCATCAACAACATGGTCTGGCGGCGCATTGACGACTGAGCAGGAAACAGCTCTCGAAGCAGCGCTCGACAAACTCAACATTGGCAACGACGGCTCCTGGAACTACAACGCATCAGTTGGCGGAGGAAACTGCCCACTGGACTTCCTCAAGAGCTCGGAAACCCTCACACTCAGCTATGCAGTCCAAGTCAACGACAGCACAGGATCTGTTGTCGGCAGTGACGATGTAACGGTCACCATCACAGGCCGAGATGATGTTCCCAATTTCAATACAGCATCGATTTCTGGCAATGAGCTCTGGATTGATTTCTCTGATGCAGCCATTGCCAATGGTGCCGAAGTTAGCAATGCAGATATCCTTGCTTCCATCAATCTCTACAGCGATTCAACCAGAACGGCGCTGATTGGAAATGGCATTGACAGTGTTGTGGATTTCACAAACAACACCCTAAAGCTTGCCCTCAATAATGCAAATATCACCACAGCTGGGATCAATACTGGGGACACGCTTTATATCAGCTACGAAAAAGGGGCAGGATCAGGCGTGCTCCAATCCGCCACAGATGGATCTGAAGTTAATAATTTCACAACACAACTGATTTTCCAAGATGGCGCATCAAGCGATGCAGTTTTTAAAGATATCACTTACGACGATGCAACCAAACGCATCACACTGCAATTCACAGGCGATGACATCGCAGGATTTAATCAAAATGAGATGAGTAAGAGTTTTGCCCTCTTCACAGATACAGATGGGCAAAATCAACTCCCCTCTGGGGCATTCACCCAAAGTTTGTCCGCCAATGGCAGGGAGCTATCCATTGGCCTTAATCCCGACGTCATTGCGGCAGAGGGGGTTAACGATGGTCAAACTCTCTATCTGTCCTACACAGATCCTTCTGGTGATTCCGATGGTTCATCACTAAGAACACTTGAAGGAACAAACGGCGTTGACGTTGCCTCTTTCAATACCTCCTTCACATTTACCCTCCCCGATCGCCCTGTCTTTAGTAGCGCTAGCTATGACGATGCGTCCAAACGCATCACACTGGAATTCACAGACGATGACATCGCAGGATTTAATCAAAATGAGATGAGTAAGAGTTTTGCCCTCTTCACTGATGCAGATGGGCAAAATCAACTCCCCTCTGGGGCATTCACCCAAAGTTTGTCCGCCAATGGCAGGGAGCTATCCATTGGCCTTAATCCCGACGTCATTGCGGCAGAGGGGGTTAACGATGGTCAAACCCTCTATCTGGCCTACACAGATCCTTCTGTTGACTCCGATGGTTCGTCACTGCCAACTCTTCAAGGCAGCAATGGTTACGACGTTGCCTCTTTCAATACCTCCTTCACATTTACCCTCCCCGATCGCCCTGTCTTTAGTAGCTCTAGCTATGACGATGCGTCCAAACGCATCACACTGGAATTCACAGACGATGACATCGCAGGATTTAATCAAAATGAGATGAGTAAGAGTTTTGCCCTCTTCACTGATGCAGATGGGCAAAATCAACTCCCCTCTGGGGCATTCACCCAAAGTTTGTCCGCCAATGGCAGGGAGCTATCCATTGGCCTTAATCCCGACGTCATTGCGGCAGAGGGGGTTAACGATGGTCAAACCCTCTATCTGGCCTACACAGATCCTTCTGTTGACTCCGATGGTTCATCACTGCCAACTCTTCAAGGCAGCAATGGTTACGACGTTGCCTCTTTCAATACCTCCTTCACATTTACCCTCCCCGATCGCCCTGTCTTTAGTAGCGCTAGCTATGACGATGCGTCCAAACGCATCACACTGGAATTCACAGACGATGACATCGCAGGATTTAATCAAAATGAGATGAGTAAGAGTTTTGCCCTCTTCACTGATGCAGATGGGCAAAATCAACTCCCCTCTGGGGCATTCACCCAAAGTTTGTCCGCCAATGGCAGGGAGCTATCCATTGGCCTTAATCCCGACGTCATTGCGGCAGAGGGGGTTAACGATGGTCAAACCCTCTATCTGGCCTACACAGATCCTTCTGGTGATTCCGATGGTTCATCACTGCCAACTCTTCAAGGCAGCAATGGTTACGACGTTGCCTCTTTCAATACCTCCTTCACATTTACCCTCCCCGATCGCCCTGTCTTTAGTAGCGCTAGCTATGACGATGCGTCCAAACGCATCACACTGGAATTCACAGACGATGACATCGCAGGATTTAATCAAAATGAGATGAGTAAGAGTTTTGCCCTCTTCACTGATGCAGATGGGCAAAATCAACTCCCCTCTGGGGCATTCACCCAAAGTTTGTCCGCCAATGGCAGGGAGCTATCCATTGGCCTTAATCCCGACGTCATTGCGGCAGAGGGGGTTAACGATGGTCAAACCCTCTATCTGGCCTACACAGATCCTTCTGTTGACTCCGATGGTTCGTCACTGCCAACTCTTCAAGGCAGCAATGGTTACGACGTTGCCTCTTTCAATACCTCCTTCACATTTACCCTCCCCGATCGCCCTGTCTTTAGTAGCTCTAGCTATGACGATGCGTCCAAACGCATCACACTGGAATTCACAGACGATGACATCGCAGGATTTAATCAAAATGAGATGAGTAAGAGTTTTGCCCTCTTCACTGATGCAGATGGGCAAAATCAACTCCCCTCTGGGGCATTCACCCAAAGTTTGTCCGCCAATGGCAGGGAGCTATCCATTGGCCTTAATCCCGACGTCATTGCGGCAGAGGGGGTTAACGATGGTCAAACCCTCTATCTGGCCTACACAGATCCTTCTGTTGACTCCGATGGTTCATCACTGCCAACTCTTCAAGGCAGCAATGGTTACGACGTTGCCTCTTTCAATACCTCCTTCACATTTACCCTCCCCGATCGCCCTGTCTTTAGTAGCGCTAGCTATGACGATGCGTCCAAACGCATCACACTGGAATTCACAGACGATGACATCGCAGGATTTAATCAAAATGAGATGAGTAAGAGTTTTGCCCTCTTCACTGATGCAGATGGGCAAAATCAACTCCCCTCTGGGGCATTCACCCAAAGTTTGTCCGCCAATGGCAGGGAGCTATCCATTGGCCTTAATCCCGACGTCATTGCGGCAGAGGGGGTTAACGATGGTCAAACCCTCTATCTGGCCTACACAGATCCTTCTGTTGACTCCGATGGTTCATCACTGCCAACTCTTCAAGGCAGCAATGGTTACGATGTTGCCTCATTTAGTACAAATTTCTACTATTCGTCCACCGACCTTCAAACCAGTGGCTTCAGTGGCAATTTAGACACTGTCGAATACAGCACATCCCAAGCAAATAACACGAACCAAATCACATTAAACCTCTCCGGGATCAACCTGGAGCCAGAAAATATCAACGAAGAAGAGCTCACTAACTCAATTAAACTATACAAAGACAGTGGATTACGACGAGAGATCACCGACGCCATTTCAGGCATTGAAGAGATAACAGAAACAACAATCACTCTGAACATCAACACTGGTGCAATAGCCACCAGGTGGATTGAAGAGGGTGGATTGATTTATGTTGCACATGATGCAGGCGGCAATTCCATTGAGATCTCAGGGGGAGGCTCAGCAAGCGACTTCTCGGGATACTTTGAATTTAACAATGAAGGGAATTGGCCTCCAACTCTTTACAACGCATCGGGACGGAACAGTGAATACTGGCTGCGATTTACAGGACAACCTTTTGACACTGCAACGGTCGATTTAATTGAGTTGAGCAGTGCACTCGCGATTTATACAGATGAAGCACGCACTAACAAGATCGATGGAGCCATCAAATCAATCAACGAAATCGATGGAGCAACAATCAAGTTAGAGCTGGACTATGCAGCGCTAAAAAATGCAGGATTGCCAATGGGACAGGCGCAGCTGTATTTGAAATATGACGACACTTACAACGGTGGTGTTCTTAAGATCGCCGAGAATGGTAGCAATGTGCCAACGGTAGAAGCGCAAATTGGCGTCTACATGCCTCAACCTTTGGCATTTAACTTTGCCAATCCAGGCATTAGCGATAGTGAGTCAAAAATATGGCTTGAATTCAACAACAGCAATTTCACTGTTGACGGAGTTGAAGACAACGAAATAGGTAGAGAAACACTCAAAAACTCCTTTGTTGTTTCTAATAGTGCAGATTTCAGCAATCCAATCAGCAATGCGATTGATTCCGTTGAATTTAATTCGTTCAATATTGAATTAACCCTCAGCGATGCCCTACTTGCAGCATACAATCAGGCCCACAGCCAATTCTTTATCAAGCTAGAGAGACAGATAACAGGTAGCGATGGCACAACAGTGCCAAGCATCAATACACAATTCTACCCATCAACCAGTTATTTCACATCTATCCCTAATGGATACGAGGAAGAAGGTGGCGCCAACTTTGGCGATAACGGGCTCGAGGTATGGATGTTTGACGGTGAGCCAGCTGATTCTTACTTAAAAGCTGATGCAACTGAGCAAGAACTAGCAGCAGCCTTTGAAGTTTCAACAGACCCAGATTTCTCAGAAACGATTGATGGCCTGATCACTGGTGCATCCGTCAATGAATACGGGGGAGTGTTGCTCACAACTGACACAAACATTGTTGACGGCATCCAACTTGCGGATGGAGATAATCATCTCTACGTGAAATTCACAGATTCAACCGGGTTAATTCAGACTGAATACCAGCAGAGCGGACAATCCGGACAATGGAATTCATTTGTCACTTCTGCTTATTTCAGCCTCAGCAACAAGGCCCCTCAAAGGATTGATTCCAGCAGCTTCAGTTTTGATGTTCCAGCTCAAGTTGAGGAGGACACAACCACCAGCCTTGGACTTGAGGAAGTCGAATTTGGTCCTGGTCGAGCCAGCGAAACCAACCAAACCGTCACCTACACCATCCAATCAATCCCCGAAGGCAGTGAAGGCTCCATCCAACTCAGTGATGGTACCCCTGTTACGGAAGGCCAAGCGCTAAGCCTGGTCGATCTCCAAGGCCTGAAGATTGATCCCGCGTTGAATTTCAATGGCGATACATCCTTCACATTTACAGTCTCCGATTCAGGAACACCCTTAAATGAAGGCGGTGGAGCTACATACATATACGGAAATGACCTGACCACACTGGAGATTGATCTGAAAACAGATCTTTCCGGCGATGGGATTGTTGGTACAACTGTCAATCAAATGCTCAGCACCAGTAGTGGTACGAGCATGCTCAACGTCTACCAATCCAACGCAGGTTTACTGCTCTCAACAAAATCTAGCTTGGCTGTGGGCGATCCTTCAGCGCTACAAGACACTGCAGCATCAACGGTTCACAAGCTACTGCGCAGCCAAAATGGCACGCATGGTTTCTGGATCCAGGGCAGTGAAATGTTTGCTGGAGCACGAATCCTCAGCAGCAACACTGCTGAAACCTTAAGTAGTGCACTGAATAGTGAAACTGCGACAGGTTTTGAGATCTACACCAATAAACCAGCATCCCAATCGGGCAGCCCCGCCTCTACTCAGCGCTACACATTCTCAATCGATGGTGTGCAGCAAGGAGATGTTGAAGTTCTTCAAGGTGCTGATCTAATTCGGGCCGAACTTGCCTTGCGCCAAGATCTGGATGGTGATGGCTTTAAAGGTATTCAAATCGCAGGCATAGAGCCGTTAGGCAATCCTGCGCCTTGGCACATGCCTAATGGACATTCACCTCGGGTCTACAGCACCAACACTGAATACCTGCTGATCTCCACGCGAACTGGTCTCACCCCAGGCAGCGACCTATCCACAGGCTCACTGACTGATACCCATGCCCTGCTCACCACTGACGGAGAGACCAACTACACCACCGGGCCAAATCAGACCCAGGTTGCGTCGTTTACAACGGATAGCGAAGGCAATCCCATCAACAACTCCGGCACACCTATTGACGGATTTGAACTACTGCTTCGCAGCGATCTCGATAGCACCGTCACCCAAGTTTCTTTTGACAGTGAGGGTGTCCTTCAGGGGGAGAAAGTTCTAAACACCAATGAAGTCATCAACTTTGAAATGTTGATGATTAACGACATTGATGGTAATGGTGTCGATGGCTTTCGTTTCGTCAGCGAGGTATTAGCAGCTGACGCAGCCAGCGAATTCAATCCCAAGCGCATGCGCCTGTCTGAGACGACAGCTGGCTTAGCGCTGTCTACACACAACATGAACCCGACCCATGCAGCAGGCGACTCGGGTAGTGATGTCACCAGCGGAATGCTGACAGCGAGCAACTCCGATGAGGGCTTAGTAGTCAACCTCACGAACTTTGCAATTCCAACCAACTCCAATCCTGTCTTTGCTCAACGGGTCGTTGAGCGAGTCAAGACTGCTCAAGTGCCAGCAGGTGAAGATCAAACTACGGGCTATGAGCTGTACACACGCGAAGACAATGAAGAGGGAATCGTTGTTCGCCATCTGTTCAACCGCGATGGCAGCCATAGCGATAACGAAGACCTCTCTGGTCTGAAGCTATTACAGGCTGAACTACACACCGGTGTTGATCTCAATGGCGATAATCAAATAGGTCTCACTGTTGAATCACAGGTCACTACTGGAACTGCAAGCAATACTGGTTTATCTCGTTACCTCTATAACACCAACGAGGGTCTGCTGATTTCCAAAGTCAGCACACTGCTCACAGAAACCAATCCCTTTAGTCATGGGATTACGATTGCACCGGCCGATGAAAATCGGAACACCCTGCTTCTCAATGAAGCAGGCGATGCTGTCTTCAATCTGAACACCAGCGACATTCAGCAGGTGGTTCAGCGCAAAGAGCGCGATACCAGCACCAACACGGCAACGAATGTGACCGTGCATGCCGGTTACGACCTCTACACCCGAGATAGTGCTGGTGATGTGCAGCGCTACTCCTTTGGCACCGATGGCCGCCTTCAAGGTTCAGCTACAAGCCTGGAAGGGGCTGATCTGTTGCAGGAAGAGGCTGTAACTCGCCTTGATCTCACTGGCAACAACACCGTTGGCACCACGGTTCGTGAACGTCTAGTAATGGGCGTTGCAGCCACCGCAACTGATGGCGGAGCACGCAGCCTCTATCAAAGCGACGATGGTTTGCTAATCAGCACCTCGATTAACTTACCTACAGACAGCGACTTCTCAGGCTCAGCTGCCGGTAGCAGCAACAACTACACCGATGAATTGCCTGCCCTGTTCTTAAAAGGCAACGACGGCAATTCGTTCAGCATTGATGCTGGCAAAGAGGCCATCCATACTCAACGCCTGACTGCACTCAATAGTGACGGAACAGATCGAACCGCTGGCTACCAGCTGTATTTAGCCACTAGTGACACGAGTGTGAGCACCCTTTCTGAGGCTGAGATATTCACTGTTAAATTCAATGCAACCGGTGAGGTTGTTCAAGAGCAAAAACAACTCACAAATGAAGAGTTGGTTGAGGCGTTCTTCAATGATCGAATTGATCTGACAGCGGTTTATCCCGGAATCGGCCCGGCTGAGTTCCGCATCAACATCGATGCGCAATTGGGGAGCACGAGCACAACAACAGCTAATACAAGTAGCACAGGCCGTTCTCTGTACGCTTCAAGTCACGGCCTATTGATCGGCCCCAGTGGTGTTCCGACTGGTTACTTGAATAGCGCCGGCATGATTGGGCGAGTCTCCAGCACTGATCCTGGAATTCTCCGCTTGCGCGATACCTCAGGCAATGTCATCACCTCAAGCGACAACACGAATGCTGGCTATCAGATTGATGGCATGAGCATTGTTACAGCAGAAGCCCTTACCCAAACTCAAGGGACTGCTGAAGTCACCACTGGCTACCAGGTCTTGCTCAGTGGCTTTGGTCAAGTTGCGCACGTGAAGTTCGACACTGATGGCTACCGCGTTTCCATGGACGCTGCATCCATCACTGAAACGCTCAACATCCAGATCAACCCCGTTAATGACGCCCCTGAGCCCGATGGCTACAAGGCGCCTCTTCCCGATGGTCTGGAAAACAGCACTTACACCATCAATGCCAGTGATCTCACCTCTTATTTCACTGATATAGAAGGCGACACCATCTCGCTCAATGCCGATTCACTGACCGCCACCAACGGCACTCTCGACAACAACGGCGACGGCACCTTCTCCTTCACACCAGATACCAACTTCGCTGGGGAAGTTCAACTCACCTTCACCGTCACTGACGGCAGTAGCGGCACCAGCAACGGCTCCTATTCCTTCAACATCCTCCCGGTCAACGACAAGCCTGCGCGTACCGATAACTCTCCCTTTAACTTCACCGTTCCCTTTGAAATTCAAGAAGACGCCAGCACCACTTCTCTCGGCCTGACTGACGTCACCTATGGACCTGGCGGCGGCAGCGATGAAAGCAGCCAAACCCTCACTTACACCATCACCTCAACTCCAGATGCCGCCCTTGGCACCTTGCTCCTCGCTGATGGCACCACCACCGTCAGCGCCGGACAAGACATCACCGCAACCGAACTGCAAGGACTGCAGTTCAAGCCAGCTGCTGATGCCAATGGCAACACCTCTTTCTCCTTCACCGTTACCGACTCCGGCTCCGTTGATGGCAGTGCTGGACCAGGTGGTTACGCCGCTGAACTCTCAGGCATTGAGCTGATTCGACGCGAGATCAGCCAAGGCACCGATCTCTCTGCTGATGGCACCACTGGCGCCACCATTACCAGCAAGCTCAGCAACATCGCTGCGCCTGGAACGACTTTCGCTTACTCCTCCTCCGCTGGTCTGCTGCTCTCCACAAACAGCGCACTCGTAACCAATACCCCAACAGCACTTAATAACTCCGGGAATCACCTGCTGCTGCTCGCTGACGCAAGCAACGGTTTCAGCATCCCAACTGGCGAATCTCTCTCGGCCATTCGCATCGAGAGCAACACCGGCGCTGCAACCCTGGCGGTTGCTCTCGATCCGCCAGCCACATCAGCAGAAGTCGTTACCGGCTACTCCCTCTACACCACACAACCGGCCGCTAACGCTGGTGATCCAAACACCGTTCGCCTCTATTCCTTTGACGCTGACGGACTACTCACAGGCAACCCCACAACACTCACTGGCAACGCACTCACCAACGCCAAAATTGCCCTCCGCAGTGATTTCAATGGCGGCAGCACCACCGGTGTGCGCATTGATCAAAAGCTCAATACAACAACACCTGCTCTAACAAATACTCTCAACCTCAACGTCTACAGCACGCAAGACGGTGATCTGACGCTGCGAGATGGAGCCGTCCTCGCTCCTGGTACTGATCTTGGAACAGCAGCAGTCAGCGCACTCTCCTTCCCGCTGCTGACAACAGCTGATGGCAACTCCTTTGCCATCAACAACGATCAGTCCGTTGTCTTTGCGCTGTCTGTTGATTCCGACGGCAACCTCACAAACACCATCCCCAACACCGATGGTTTTGAGCTGATTCTGCGTGACAACAACACCAGCGAAATCAGCAAAGTTTCCTTTACCAAAGACGGCACACAAACAGCTCAATCTGTCCTCACAGGTGCAGAAATATCTGCCCTTGAGCTCGCCACTCGCAGTGACATCGACAGCGATGGCACCAAAGCCTTCCGTTTCCAAAACGAACTGCTGACCTCCGGCGGCAGCAACGACCAACGCCTCAAGCTCTCCCAAACCACCGCTGGCCTCGTTCTTTCTGAGCACGCGCGCGCGATCGCTCCAGACACTGACCTCTCCAGCTTCCCCGCACCAGCTGCTGGCAACACAACCAACATCAATGGTGTGATCCAACTGCTGGATCCGGACTTCTCCATCGCAACAGACGACACCCCGGTCTACGCACGTCGGCTCGTTGGATGGCAATCCACCACTCAAAACACCACGGGGACAGCCGTTGCCACCGGCTACGAGCTTTACACCAACAACGCCGGCACCGTCACCAGGCATTCCTTTGACCTCGATGGCTCCCTCACCTCCAGCGACGAGCTCTCCGCAACAGCTCGCGTAACTGCAGAAATGCAGGTTGGCGTTGACCTCACATCAGGCAGCGGAACTCCTTCAATCTCCATCAACAGCCAGCTCGCCGGCAAGATGCCTCCAACAGGAGCTGAGCGGTTCCTTTATGACACCAACGCTGGTCTGCTGGTTTCAATGAACGGAGCCCTCGACGGGCAAGCCAATCCTTTCTCTGCTTCTGTCCCAGCGCAGGTGGCAGCGAATCCGACTTATGAGAACCCAGGCACCCTGCTGCTCGATCAATCCGGCACAACGGCCTTCTCCCTCCCCAGCGGTGATAACAGCTCCATCAAAGCCGTCGTTGCCCGCAAAGAGATCACCCGCCTCACCAACGCAACAACAAGACAAGAGATCACCGGCTACGACCTCTTCACCTCCGATGGTGCAGGCACGGTTCAGCAGTTCTCCTTCTCCAGTGATGGTGTCCTGCAAACCGCAAACCCCATCACCCTCACAGGCATTGACCTGATCGAGGCAGAAGCTCTCAGCCGCACGGATCTCAGTGGCAATAACTTCGCCACCATCGTCAATGAACAACTTGTCGTGGGACAAATGCCCTCCATGAATGCGACAAGTGATCAGGGCAAGCGAAGTCTCTTTAGTACGAGTGACGGATTATTCATCGGCTACAGCACAAGCCTGCCCAGAGGGTCAATGGCCCTAGATATCGGCTCCAACACATTCACTGACGAACCTCCGGCTCTCTTCCTCAAAGACAGCAACGGCAATACCTTCTCCATTGATAACGATAAACAGGCCATTCATACCCAGCGACTCTCCTCGCTGAATGCTGATGGCATTGAATCCACCAATGGCTATCGCCTCTATCTCGCCAGCAACAACACCGGTGCAACCAGCGCCCAGGACATCAGCCTCTACAGCGTCACCTTTGATGCCGATGGCCAACAAACGCAAGCCATCACCGAGCTGGATGATGCCAAAGCCGCACAAGCTCTAGTTACCGATCGCATCGACCTAAAAGCTAAATTCACGTCCCTATCTGATGCGGAAAGCAAGATTCAAATTGGAACTCGATTAACCGGCTCTTCTGGTGCAACAACTGGAACGGAACGCAGCCTCTTTGGCTCCAACGCAGGCCTGCTGATTGCCAACAATTCAACTTCTGCCAACGTCTTCCTTGGCAGCTCCAATTTCGCAGCGACTTATAACGATCCTGGCGTCGTTATGCTGCACAACGTTGATGGATCTCCCGTCAGCTCCGATGGCACAGACCACGGCTATTTCATTGATGGTCAATCCATCATTTCTGCAGAAGCTCTCACCGAACAAATCGGCAACTTTGATGTCACGACAGGCTTTGAAGTCCTGATCAAAGACAACACAGGCAAAGTCTCTGCTGTTGAGTTCGACACCGATGGCTACCGCGTCTCCATGGACGCTGCATCCATCACTGAAACGCTCAACATCCAGATCAACCCCGTTAATGACGCCCCTGAGCCCGATGGCTACAAGGCGCCTCTACCCGATGGCCTGGAAAACACCACCTACACCATCAATGCCAGTGATCTCACCTCTTATTTCACTGACATCGATGGCGACACCATCTCGCTCAATGCCGATTCACTGACCGCCACCAACGGCACTCTCGACAACAACGGCGACGGCACCTTCTCCTTCACACCAGATACCAACTTCGCTGGGGAAGTTCAACTCACCTACAGCGTCACTGACGGCTCTCCGGGCACCTTCAGCACCGGCTCCTATTCCTTCAACATCCTCCCGGTCAACGACAAGCCGGCGCGTACGGATGACTCTGGCTTTGATTTCAGCGTCACCTTCACCATCGATGAGGACGCCAGCACCACTTCTCTTGGCCTAACTGGCGTCACCTACGGACCTGGCGGCGGCAGTGATGAAAGCAGCCAAACCCTCACCTACACCATCACCTCAGCTCCTGATGCCACCCTCGGCACCTTGCTGCTCGCTGATGGCACCACCACCGTCAGCGATGGCCAAACCATCACCGCAACCGAACTGCAAGGCCTGCAGTTCAAGCCAGCCGCTGATGCCAATGGCAGCACCTCCTTCTCCTTCACCGTTACCGACTCCGGCTCCGTTGATGGCAGTGCTGGACCTGGTGGTTACGCCGCTGAACTCTCAGACATTGAGCTAATTCGACGCGAGATCAGCCAAGGCACCGATCTCTCTGCTGATGGCACCAAAGGGGTCGCCTTCTTCACGCCAGGCATCGTATCCATCACTGTAGGAGATCCATCTAGAACTGCTGGTAGCCCTGGCGTTGGAGAATTTGGGCTGCTTGGTTTTGGCCGCTTAAGCGACGACTTGGCTGCTTACAAAACCTCAGGTGGATTAGTACTTGCACAAGGGGGGCCACATTTCAATCAGCTGCATTTGGAAGCTATAGCAGAGCAAGCATTCAACACAACAGACAAGGTTCTCCTGATTAATAGCGATGGCACCGCTGGCTTCTCCATCCCCGATGGCGAATCCTTCTCCACCATTCGCATCGAGAGCAACAGCGGGGCTGCAACCCTTGCAGTTGCTCTCGATCCACCAGCCACATCAACAGAAGTCGTTACCGGCTACTCCCTCTACACCACACAACCTGCCGCTAACGCTGGTGATCCAAACACCGTTCGCCTCTATTCCTTTGACGCTGACGGTCAACTCACAGGCAACCCAACAACACTCACTGGGAACGAACTCACTAACGCCAAAATTGCCACACGCAGTGATTTCAATGGCAACAACACCACCGGTGTGCTCATTGATCAAAAGCTCAATCCAACAACACCTGCTCTAACAAATACTCTCAACCTCAACGTTTACAGCACACAAGACGGTGATCTGACGCTGCGAGATGGCACCATCCTTACTACTGGTACTGATCTTGGAACGGCAGCAGTCAGCGCACTCTCCTTCCCGCTACTGACAACAGCAGACGGCAACTCCTTTGCCATCAGCAACGATCAATCCGTTGTTCTTGCCCTGTCCGTTGATGCCGACGGCAACCTCACCAACACCATCCCCAACACCGATGGCTTTGAGCTGATTCTGCGTGATGACAACACCAGCGAAATCAGCAAAGTTTCATTCGCAAAAGACGGCACACAAACAGCTCAATCGGTCCTCACAGATGCAGAAATCTCTGCCCTAGAGCTGGCCACTCGCAGTGACATCGACAGCGATGGCACCAAGGCCTTCCAGTTCCAAAACGAACTGCTGACCTCCGGCGGCAGCAACACCCAACGCCTCAAGCTCTCGCAAACAACTGCTGGACTCGTTCTCTCTGACGGCACTCGCTCGATCACTGCAGGCAGTGACATCTCCAGCTTCCCCGCACCAGCTGCTGGCAACACCACCAACACCTCGGGTGTGATCCAACTGCTGGATCCGGACTTCTCCATCGCAACAGATGAGAACCCGGTCTACGCGCGTCGGCTCATCGGATGGCAATCCACCCCGCAAAACACCACGGGCACAGCCGTTGTCACTGGCTACGAGCTCTACACCAACAACGCCGGCACCGTCACCAGGCATTCCTTTGATCTCGATGGCTCACTCACATCCAGCGATGAACTCTCCGCAACAGCTCAAGTAACTGCAGAAATGCAGATTGGCCTTGACCTCACATCAGGCAGCGGAACTCCATCGATCTCCATCAACAACAAACTCGCCGGCACCATGCCTCCAAAGGCAGATGCGCGTGCCCTTTATGAAACAAACGCTGGTCTGCTGGTTGCAATTAGCGGAGCCCTCGACACGCAGCCCACTCCTTTCTCAACTTCTATTGCGCCTACAGCGAATACCGAGAACCAAGCCACCCTGCTGCTCGATCAATCCGGCACAACGGCCTTCTCCCTCCCCAGCGGTGATAACAGCTCCATCAAAGCCGTCGTTGCCCGCAAAGAGATCACCCGCCTCACCAACGCAACAACCAGACAAGACATCACCGGCTACGACCTCTTCACCTCCGATGGTGCAGGCACGGTTCAGCAGTTCTCCTTCTCCAGTGATGGTGTCCTGCAAACCGCAAACCCCATCACCCTCACAGGCATTGACCTGATCGAGGCAGAAGCTCTCAGCCGCACGGATCTCAGTGGCAATAACTTCGCCACCATCGTCAATGAACAACTTGTCGTGGGACAAATGCCCTCCATGAATGCGACAAGTGATCAGGGCAAGCGAAGTCTCTTTAGTACGAGTGACGGATTATTCATCGGCTACAGCACAAGCCTGCCCAGAGGGTCAATGGCCCTAGATATCGGCTCCAACACATTCACTGACGAACCTCCGGCTCTCTTCCTCAAAGACAGCAACGGCAATACCTTCTCCATTGATAACGATAAACAGGCCATTCATACCCAGCGACTCTCCTCGCTGAATGCTGATGGCATTGAATCCACCAATGGCTATCGCCTCTATCTCGCCAGCAACAACACCGGTGCAACCAGCGCCCAGGACATCAGCCTCTACAGCGTCACCTTTGATGCCGATGGCCAACAAACGCAAGCCATCACCGAGCTGGATGATGCCAAAGCCGCACAAGCTCTAGTTACCGATCGCATCGACCTAAAAGCTAAATTCACGTCCCTATCTGATGCGGAAAGCAAGATTCAAATTGGAACTCGATTAACCGGCTCTTCTGGTGCAACAACTGGAACGGAACGCAGCCTCTTTGGCTCCAACGCAGGCCTGCTGATTGCCAACAATTCAACTTCTGCCAACGTCTTCCTTGGCAGCTCCAATTTCGCAGCGACTTATAACGATCCTGGCGTCGTTATGCTGCACAACGTTGATGGATCTCCCGTCAGCTCCGATGGCACAGACCACGGCTATTTCATTGATGGTCAATCCATCATTTCTGCAGAAGCTCTCACCGAACAAATCGGCAACTTTGATGTCACGACAGGCTTTGAAGTCCTGATCAAAGACAACACAGGCAAAGTCTCTGCTGTTGAGTTCGACACCGATGGCTACCGCGTCTCCATGGACGCTGCATCCATCACTGAAACGCTCAACATCCAGATCAACCCCGTTAATGACGCCCCTGAGCCCGATGGCTACAAGGCGCCTCTACCCGATGGCCTGGAAAACACCACCTACACCATCAATGCCAGTGATCTCACCTCTTATTTCACTGACATCGATGGCGACACCATCTCGCTCAATGCCGATTCACTGACCGCCACCAACGGCACTCTCGACAACAACGGCGACGGCACCTTCTCCTTCACACCAGATACCAACTTCGCTGGGGAAGTTCAACTCACCTACAGCGTCACTGACGGCTCTCCGGGCACCTTCAGCACCGGCTCCTATTCCTTCAACATCCTCCCGGTCAACGACAAGCCGGCGCGTACGGATGACTCTGGCTTTGATTTCAGCGTCACCTTCACCATCGATGAGGACGCCAGCACCACTTCTCTCGGCCTGACTGACGTCACCTATGGACCTGGCGGCGGCAGCGATGAAAGCAGCCAAACCCTCACTTACACCATCACCTCAACTCCAGATGCCGCCCTTGGCACCTTGCTCCTCGCTGATGGCACCACCACCGTCAGCGCCGGACAAGACATCACCGCAACCGAACTGCAAGGACTGCAGTTCAAGCCAGCTGCTGATGCCAATGGCAACACCTCTTTCTCCTTCACCGTTACCGACTCCGGCTCCGTTGATGGAGATGGAAACATCAGCGAGGGCGCAGCTACTGAAGATCTGCCATCCATTGCGCTAATCCAGCGGGAAATAGCTTTAAGGAGCGACCTCTCAGGTAATGGGACCATTGGTCTAGAGGTAACCAGAAAGCTTGGGGCAACAACGGCAGGTGCAACACATGCAAGCCAGCCACATGCCTATGAGACGGCAGCAGGTTTACTGCTATCTGACAACTCAGGGCTTTCAACCAACAGCCCAACTGCACTCAACAGTGGTTATCACAAACTGCTGCTGAATGCTGATGGAACGGGTGGCTTCTCCATACCCGATGACGAGACATTTGCAGTCGCACGAATCAACAGCACCACGGGAGCAGGTGGTTTATCTGGGGCTGCAGCTAATGACATCATCGGATTCTCTATCTACACAACAGAACCAGGAATTCCTGCTGGTAGTGCTAATAGCGTCAAACTCTATTCGTTCACAGAAGAAGGACATTTAACTGGCGAGCCAACAACCGTAGCGGGCAACGATTTAATCCAAGCCAAAATCACCACCCGCCAAGATTTCAATGGCAGCAATACAACAGGTATTGTCATTAGCCAGAAACTAACGAATAATGCGGGGGCGATAGCTGGCAGCTTCCCGCTTCACCTCTATCAAACAGAGAACAATGAGTTCTTACTTGCCGATGTAGGGAGCCTGGTTGTTGGCTCTGACCTCGCAACAGCACCAAACGGTGCACTGAGCTATCCATTGCTTACAACAGCCAATGGGAGCTTGTTCTCGGTTAGCAGTGATCAGGCCGTAGTTGGAGCGCTATCAGTCAACGCGAATGGGGATCTAACGAACACAATCGCCACTACAGAAGGGTTTGAGCTGATTCTGCGTGACAACAACAACAGCGAAGTCAGCAAAGTCTCCTTTGCCAAAGATGGAACTCTAACCAATCAGTCTATTATTAGCAGTGCAGAGATTCAAGAACTCTCGCGCGAGACAAGGATGGATATTGATGGTGATGGCTACATCATTGCAAAAGCGACAGGAACGATTCAACAAGATCCAAGTTTCCTGCTCCAGAACAATACAAACGCCATCAATGCCTTCAATACGGATAATGGAATCCTACTGACAACAAATCAGAGCATTGACAACAACAATCCTACTAATTACATTGCCGGCGCACTAACAGGAATATCGAGGCAGGATCCTGGTCCTTTCCCACCGGTAGCCTATGCCAATCCCGGCGCAACTGAGACTATTGAGCTCAACTTCATGGGATATTTCAATGCAGGATCGCCAGTTGTTCTCTCTGATGACTTTCCTGGCGGCCCAATACCTAATGCAACCCAAATATTTGAAGTTGTTAGCAACAAAGGCGGGAAACTTCCAGTAATTGAAGCCGTTGGATCAAACCAACCTTTTGGAGCCGTCCTGCAGTTAACAGTGCCAGGACTGTCGGCAAAGGCTGCAGATGAAACACTGTATTTGCACTTCAAGCCATCTCCGACTAATCCTCAGGAAAGCATCTTCTCAGTTGACAATCCCGGCATTCCCTCAAATCCAACAGGCGAATTCATGTTTGAAATCAGCACTGTTGAATACGACAAATCGAGCGCGCCTGGCCAAGGACTTCCAACATCAGTCAATCACATTGCAGACCTTGAGTCACAATCCAAAACCTGGGGATCAGAGGGCAAATCTGTTCTACTGGAAAGCTCTTTCTCGCTCGCCGAAACAGAGTCGATTATTCACATTCACAACGTGAGAGAATGGACAACCACTAACAACAATTCAACTGGGGAATCAATAACAACCGGATACAGATTATATACAACCGAAAACGGCGAAATCAACAGGCATTCATTCAACTACGATGGCCAGCTGATAACGAGCGAAAATCTATCTGAACTTGAAATCGCGAAGGCCGAGCTCTCTACTGGCGAAAGCCTCAAAAATTATCTTGTTCGCAAAGGATTATCCGAAAGCGCTTCATTAACATACCAAGCTAAACTCACTACTGACTCAGTAAGCAATACAAATAGAGCTCTATACCAAACAAATCAAGGACTTGTTGCATCATCAGAGGATACTCCCAGTTGGTTCACTTCCCCGCCAACCACAGCAACCATAAATCAAGAAAATAAGTTCACCCTTCTGTTAGACGAATCAGCAGATGCTGTTTTCACTATCCCTGGCGGCGACAACACCATCATCCAATCGCTGACTAGGAAGACACAACTGACAAAGCCATCCAGTGCAGCTGCGCCGACGCTGTCCACGGCTGGTTACGAGCTCCATACCAGAAATAGCGACAACACTGTTGAGAAATTCACCTTCTCAGTTGATGGAGTCCTTGAAAGCACGACACCAGAGACAATTGAAGGCTTTGCACTTCTGGAAGCAGAAGCGGTTACCCGCAGTGACCTCAGCGGCAACAGTGTTATTGGCAGCAATGTCACAGAGAGACTGTTTACAGGTACAACTCCAGGATCCGCCTATGGCGGCCGACCCACTCTCTACAACAGCGAGGCGGGCCTATTCCTGTCCCACATGGTCGCTCTGCCAACAACAGGCACAGCAGGATTTAGCGCCATTAGTGATAACTCTTTCACCGATCAGCCACCTGTTCTGTTCTTAAAAACAGCGGATGGCAGCGCCTTCGCCTTAGATAACGACAAACGAGCTGCCCATACACAGCGCCTTACGGGAATGGATGCGGATGGCAATGAAATCACTACTGGTTACAGGCTCTACTTAGCCAGTGGCGACAGCACAACAACTGACATTGAACAAGCCAGCATCTTTAGTGTCAGTTTTGATGCAAATGGGACTGTTGATCAGGTAATTCAAGAACTCAACAACGATCAAGTCAGACAAGCCTCGATTGAAGACCGGCTTGATATCACCTTTGCATTCCCAAATCTGAGCGAGCAGGAATATAAAGTCAACATCAAATCGAGATTGACAACACCAAGCCCAACTGGCGCAGCTGGCAGTGACAGTCGCAGCTTCTATGACTCCAACATTGGCTTACTTATTGCCCCCACGGATCTAACAACTGGTTTCCTCAACAGCACAGGTGCAGTTGGCCAAGCAACCAGCACTGATCCTGGGGTGGTGCTCTTACGAGGCCTCGATGGTGAACCCATCACCTCCAGTGATAGCACGAGCGCGGGATACGAGATCGATGGTCAATCCATCCTCTTTGCTGAAGCCATCACTGAAGAAGTGAATGGACTGGATATCACAACAGGCTTTGAAGTTCTGATCAAAGACAACACAGGCAAGGTGTCTGCTATTGAGTTCGACACCGAGGGCTACCGGGTTGCCATGGATGCGGCCTCCATCACTGAAACACTCAACATCCAGATCAACTCTGTCAATGATGCCCCTGTTGGCACATTCACTGCGCCGCAAAGCGGCACAGAAGGCGATATCGCTATTTCGGGCCAACTCACAGCCAATGATGTTGACGACGGCGTTGATACCTTGAGCTTTGAGTTGGTGGGGGCACCGATTGATGGACTCACCATTGCAACTGATGGCAATTGGTCGTTTGACCCCTCAGTTGAGGCCTACAACTCTCTGGCAGCTGATGCAACCCAGGAGATCACGGTCAACTACAAAGTGACTGATGCTGCGGGAGCAACAGACGAGAACTCCTTTGTCATCACACTCACCGGCACCAATGACACACCTGTTGCCACCTTTAGTGATCCGCAAGCAGCAACAGAATCAAACGACGGAACCTTACTGAGCGGAACCCTCACAGCAACCGACCCCGACACAGGAGACAGCGCCAACTTTGCCTTGGTTGGTGACCCCATTGATGGGCTCTCCATTAATGATGATGGCACCTGGTCGTTTGATCCCACCCATGCCAGCTACAACGCTCTAGCTGACGGTGATAGCCAAGAGATCACGGTCAACTACAGCGTGACTGATGGTTCTGGCGCCACAGGTGAAAACTCCTTTGTCATCACACTCACCGGAACGAATGATGCGCCTGTTGCGGAAGTCATCGATCCAATTGAGGCATTCGAAGGTGTCAGCAACGGCGTCGTACTGAACGGGAACGACCTTCGCCTGCAAGAGATCCGCACCGGCATGGATCTCGATGGTGATGGTGTTGTTGGCGTCACCCTGGGACAACAACTCTTCAATGCCGAGGGTGATCCCAATGTGATCTACAGCATTAGCAATATCACCCATGACGGCCAAATCGGCATGATTCAACTCCGTAATAGTGATGGCTCATTAACTCCCATCTCAGAAGGAACCGCTGGATGGGATGACTTCCAAACCTGGCTGGACGCTGGCAATACGCCAAATCCTCCACGGACATCAAAACTTTGGAGTGTTTTCGCTTCAGCCCAAGGCATGGTGTTGGTCAATGATTTCAGCCTGGCTAGTGGTGATGATTTCGCAGAAGATGAAGCTGCCACAATCAGTGCTTATGAAAACCATGGCGTAGTACTCACTGGCTCCAATGGCAGCAGCTTCAACCTGCCCCTAGACGAAACAGCACTAGCCGCCAAGCGGCTCACTGACAGTGATGCGTCTCAGACCATTGGCTTTGAGCTGTATACCCACATGGATGCCGGGGATGTGATCCAACGGGTGTTCACAGTTGACGGCCAACTACAGCTGCAAACAACACTCAACACAGCTCAGATCAGCCTGGCAGAAGTTGAAACGGGGATTGATCTTGATGGCAACAATGTCATTGGCGGAACAGTTACAAGAGAGCTTTATTCAAATAATGTTCCAAACAACAACATCTCCAGCAACTTCACCATCTACAACACCTCAGCTGGTTTAGTCAGCGCTATTGGCAACTACAGCATCAACATTGGCGCCGAACTCAGTGCTGTTGCTTGGCGCAACACAGCTGCTGCCTCATCCACCATGGCCGAAGGTATTCGGTTGCTGTCAGCCAATGGCGAACCGTTCCAATTGCCCAATGATCAATCAATCATCACAGGTAAGCGCAGCACCCAAACAGGCACGAATGCGTATGGCAATGGCAGCAGCCAATCCATTGAACTGTTTGTTGGCAGCACAAACGGTGAGATTTCACAGTATGTGTTCAACACCAGTGGCGAACTGAGCTCGCAAAAAGTTCTTAGCGATGGCGAAGTTAGAGATCAAGAGATTCGCACCAACACCGATCTCGATGGCGATGGAATCGTTGGCATCACCCTTGGACAACAACTCTTGGATCGAACAGGAACACGAGACATTCCTTATGTGCAACTCAGTTCCGGCATCGTTGAACTTTGGGAAGAAGATGGAAGCATTACACCTCTTCAAAATGATCCAGCATCGCCTGAGTGGGCTGACTATCAATTGTGGTTGAGCCAAGGCAATATTCCTAATCCACCATTTGCCAACAGCCGGCATCTATTCACCACCAGCGAAGGCTTGGTTCTAGCTCGGGAAGATAGCCTCAACGAAGGTGGTGACCTTGGTTTTACCGACACGGCCTACACCAACAACGTTGATGAGAATCGGGCAGTATTCCTCAAAGACAGCAGCGGCGTGCCTCTGCAACTCAGCGCAGGTGAAATTGCTCTGAAACTCAATAGCGCCGACATCGATGGCACCAGCAACAACTACGAATACACGCTGCACACCTCCAATGATGGCGTGATTGTTGAACGTGTCTTCAACCAAGAAGGTATCCAACAAGAGCAATCAACCCTGAGCGCCAGCGAGATCAAACTGGCTGAAGTTGAGACTGGCTTGGATCTCGATGGCGACAACAGCATTGGTGGCACCGTTACTTCAACGGCTTACAGCAATAATGCAGCAGCCACAGATAGCTGGAATAACTTCACCGTCTACAACACCGAAGTTGGCATGGTCACCGCCATCGGTGACTACAGCCTGACTGTTGGTGACGATCTGCGAGCTATTGCCTGGGACATCAACGGAACTACCACCGCTGCAACCACATCTCAAGGCTTCAATCTGCTGACCAACAACGGAAACGGCTTCCAGCTAGGCAGCGGTCAATCGATTCTGACTGCCAAGGTTCTAAGCACAGCTGGATATCTCATCGCTGAAGGCAGTGATCCGGTGATTGAACTCTTCATCGCCGATGACAGTGGAACGATCTCCCAGCTGGGCTTCAACAACGCCGGCGAGCAGGTTTCAGAGAAACAACTCAGTGCCTTAGAAGTCAAAACGCAGGAAATCCGCACTGCCAACGACCTGGATGGCGATGGCGTGATCGGCATCACCCTTGGCAACCAGCTCGCTTATGCAACTGGGGATCCAGGCGTTGAATTCAGCGTCATGGCTGCGAACGAAAATGGCGTGATCAACAGTGTGAATCGCCACAACCCCAATGGCACAATCGACTACATCAACGAAGGTTCTGATCTTGCTGGCTGGCAAGTCTTTCAAGACTGGCTTGATGCTGGCAACATCCCCAACCCGCCCAACAACGGCTTGCGGTTGAGCGTCTTTGCTTCCGCTGAAGGTATCGCACTTACCAACCTGGCTGACCTGGCTTCAGGTGATGATTTCGAGCAGCCTGGCAACACGAGCAACACCATCTCTGAGGATCGTGGTGTGTTGCTCAATGATGGAAATGGCAGCGCCTTCAATCTGCCAACTGGGGAAACGGCGTTAACGGCTCAAAAACTTGTTTCGGATTACAGCAATTCGAACAATTCAGGCTTCAAGCTCTTCAGCCGCAACGCCACTGGTGATGTGATCCAACGCCTGTTCTCTGGCGATGGTGAACAACAAGAAGAAATCACGCTGAATTCTGCTCAGATCAGCCTGGTGGAGGCTGAAACAGGCATCGATCTTGATAACAACGACATCATTGGCAGCACCGTTACCGGCAAGGCGTATACCAACAACCCTGATCAAACCAACAACGGCACCAACGTCACCATTTACAGCACAACAGCTGGCTTGGTGAGCAGCATTGGCAATTATTCCCTCACCATTGGCGAGGATCTGCGCTCGGTTGCGTGGCGTGCCACAGCAGCTGCAACTGGCATGGCTGATGGACTCAGGGTGCTCTCCAGCAATGGAGAACCTTGGGCCTTAGGCGAAGACCAAACCATCGCGAGTGCCAAACGCAGCCACAACATCCAGCTGGCATCTGGCGCCACTGGCGAAGCGATTGAGCTCTTCATCACCAACAGCGGCAGTGGAGAGGTGGTTCAAGTTCTCTTCACTGGTGAAGGCGAATTAATCACAACTGCTGAAGAGCCTGGCTTGCCCTTGAGCGGCACCATCCCCGCCAGCGATGTCGACAGCACAACACTCACATACAGCCTCACTGGTGATCCAATCGACGGATTCAACCTGAATGCCAGCACAGGTGAGTGGACCTTTGACACCCACCACACGGCCTACAACGCAATGGCTGCCGGTGATCAAGAGGTGATCAAGGTTGGCTTCACGGTGAGTGATGAGCAAGGAGCATCCACCACTGGTGAATTCACCATCAACCTCACTGGCACCAACGATGCTCCGGTTGCCACCTTCAGTACTGCTCAATCAGTGGAGGAAGCTGGAACTCAGCTGAGCGGCGATCTTGCCGCCAGTGATCCCGACATTGGAGACACCCTCAGCTACAGCCTGATCGGTGATCCCATTGATGGCCTGACCATCAACACCGATGGCACCTGGTCGTTTGATCCTTCAGTTGATGCCTACGACGCCCTAGCCAAGGATCAAACCCAAGAGATCACTGTCAGCTACAGCGTGACTGACGATGCCGGCGCCACTTCACAGAATGCGTTTGGCATCACCCTGACGGGCACCAACGACGCACCGGTTGCCACAACCACGGCGCTCGATCTAGCTGCCGGCACTGAAGACATCGCCTATCCGATCACTGCTGAGCAACTGCTGGCCAATGTCAGCGACGTTGACAACAATGATTCGCTCTTCGTGAAGAACCTGCGCCTGAGCGGCGACAGCGCAAGCAGCGGTGAGCTCACTGGCGACAGTGCCACCGGCTGGAGCTTTAACCCCAATCAAGACTTCAACGGCACAGTTGAACTGGCCTATGAAGTTGAAGACTCCAATGGCGCGGCTGTTCTCAATGGCGCAAATGAAGCAGCCAGCTTCACCGCTTCGATTGACTTCGCCGCAGTCAATGACGACCCCGTCCGCGTAGACAGCACACCACTGTCCATCCGACTTGTACAACCCGATTCCAATGATGCAGCCGCGCAAAGCTTGAATCTGGCTGAGCTCAACTATCAGCCAGGTCCAGCGACAGCAACAGATGAAACCACCCAATCCCTCAGCTTTAGGCTTGAGCTGAATCAACAAGTTGGCAACCAACAGCTTGGTGAGCTGCAACTGGCTGATGGAACCGCTGTTGATTTCAATAACGGAAGCTCCTACACCCTTGAAGAGATTCAAGGGCTGCAATTCAGGGCCGACTACGTCCAAGATGGCTATCAACTCTTCAACCTGATAGCAACAGATAGCGAAGGCGCTTCCATCAGCAACACGCTGACTGTCACCGTTGCCAATCCCTTTGATGCACCAATGCGCGTGCGTGGATCAGCACTGACAGCTGTCATTGCAGAGGATGCAGATGCAACCAGCCTTGGCCTGAGTGATCTGCGCTACTTAGCGCCAAAGATCATTGATGCCAACGGCCAAGAAACCAACGACAGACGTCCTCTCAGCTACACCATTGTTGAATTCCCCAAGGGATACCTTGATGCCCCAAGCGGAATGCTTTACAAGCAAAATAGCGACGGGGTTTATGAGGACCTTTGGCCAATTTTAGATGAAAACAACACTCACATTGGCACCCCCATCAGCCTCGATGAATTACGAAGCCTGAAATTTAAGCCAGCTGAAAACTACAGCAACCAGTTTGGTGATTACGGGGATGCCATTGCCAGCTTGATCTTTGAGGTAAGCGATGGAGTTTCAACTCCAACTGTTGAAGTTGTTGAAATCTTTGTTAGCCCCATTAACGATGCTCCGGTTGCTCCAACCACAGCCCCTGCTGCCTTCACCACACAAGAAGACACCGCTTTCACATTCACCGCAGATGACCTCCTAAACGGCTTCTCTGATGCCGATGGCGACACCTTGTCGATTGAGGCTGTTACGGCGTACTGGGGTGAAATCAGCTACGACGAACCCACTTCCACTTACACCTACACACCGGACTCCAACTACAACGGCTCCGACACTCTCGACTTCGTTGTCACTGACAGCAATGGTGGCAACACCATGGGATCCATTGACGTCACCATCACCGCTGACAATGACGCGCCCATTGCGACATTCGCAACGGCTCAAGCAACCTCAGAAGGCAGCGTTGAGCTCATCGGTCAACTCACAGCAACCGATGTCGATGCCAACGAAACGCTGACCTACGAGTTCTCTGGCGCCAACCCAATTGATGGTCTCTCCATCAGCTCCGATGGCTCTTGGTCCTTCGATCCTTCCGTTGAGGCCTACAACGCTCTGGTCAAAGACGAAACACAAACCATCACCGTTGACTACACCGTCACCGATGGTTCCGATGCCACTGGCACTGGCTCCTTTGTCATCACACTCACCGGAACCAACGACACCCCGGTTGTCGACTTCAATGGCGCTAACAATCAATACGCAACAGAAGACGGCGCAGAGCTCTCTGGTCAAATCGTTGCCACCGACGCTGATGCCAATGAAACCCTGCGCTATCAGCTCCTTGGCACACCCATCCCAGGTTTAATTCTCAACGAGCAAACAGGTCAATGGAATTTCAATCCAACCGGCCCCGCCTATCAATCCCTCGCAGCTGGTGAGACTCAAACCATCTTCGTTAACTTCAGCGTCACTGATTCCAACGGAGCCATCGCTGGAGCCATCGATGGAGAAGGGGTAGTCAGCGCTCAAAACACCTTTGTCATCACTCTCACTGGCACCAACGATGAACCCGTCGCTAATGCCGCTGCTCTGGTGCTCCCCAGCATCCAAGAAGACACCACACTCAACATCTCAGAAGCTCAGCTCTTAGCTGGCATCACCGATGTTGACGCGGCAACCACACTCTCCATCGTTGCCGATTCCTTCTCAGTCACCACAGGTCAAGCCTCCATCGGCATCAACCCCGATGGTGGTTGGACCATCACTCCAGTTGGTGACTACAACGGCGAAGTCTCCTTCTCCTATGAAGTCTCCGATGGCACAGCAGGCGTTGCCGTCACCTCAACCGCAACGCTCCAAGTCCTCTCCGTTAATGACGCGCCGGTTGCCGCTCCAACATCCATTGAAGAGTTCACATTCTCAATCGATGACTTCTTAGGCACAACGGCAATTGCAGCGCCAATGATTCCTCCCTCATATACAACGAACAATATTTATACAGATACTGAAGCGCCAATCACAGTCGTTGACACTTCTATTGAATCATCGAAAGGTTCAGTTGACTGGCAAGAGCAATCAGATGGTTCTGTCAAAATCGTCTTTACACCGGCGCAAAGCCTGATTGAGCTACTGCAATCAACAGATGATTCAATCGACTCTGAGCAATCACAACCGAATGTTGCGGTTGTTGAGTTTCAGTACCTCACAACAATTGATGTTGACCAAAGTGGCAATTCAATCACCCCATATCAGACCCCTGCCTCAGTCACCTTCACAGCCAGCGAATTACTTGCATTCACCAATGCAGTTAGCGCGCCTAGCTTCACCACAGCAGAAGACACCGACCTCACATTCACTAAGAGTGATCTCCTAACCGGCTTCTCTGATGCCGATGGCGACACCCTATCCATCGCTGGCATCACAGCCTCCTGGGGTGATCTCTCCTACGACGAGACCACTTCCACTTACACCTACACCCCGGACTCCAACTACAACGGCACGGACACGCTCGACTTCGTTGTCACTGACAGCAATGGTGGCAACACCATGGCCTCCCTTGACGTCAACATCACGGCCATTAATGACGCTCCAATCGCCACTTACGCCACAGCACAGGCAACTTCAGAAGGCAGCGTTGAGCTCATCGGTCAACTCACAGCAACCGACGTTGATGTCAACGAAACGCTGACCTACTCCTTCTCTGGCGCCAACGCCATTGATGGTCTCTCCATCAGCTCCGATGGCTCCTGGTCCTTCGATCCTTCCGTTGAGGCCTACAACGCCCTCACCAAAGGACAAGAACAAACCATCACCGTTGACTACACCGTCACTGATGGCTCTGACTCGACAGGTACTGGCTCCTTTGTCATCACCCTCACTGGCACCAACGATGCGCCAGTCGCCACATTCAATGGCAACACTCCTTCCGCCACAGAACTCTGGAGTACAAATCTAGACAAACTCGATAATCAAGCGACGAATCACATCGCAGTAGACAGTCAAGGAAACATATTCATTACTGATTACTCAGGCCCATTCTCTGGCGGCAACAACCAAAGCTTCGTCAGAACACTTTCCAGCGAGCAAGGCACATTATCAGCTTCAACAACCAACTTGGATCAATACACTCACCGAACTGGCGACCTAGCCGAGCTCCCTTCTGGAGGAGCAGTAAGAGTCTCAACAATTGTAGACACAAACGTCTCAATCAAAGGCTTCAAAATTGACGCTAATGGCGATAGCTCAGAGCTATTTAATTACAACACAGGCATGAACTCACATGCTTCAAGTGTTGCAGTCAACGATTCTGGAGAAGTTATCGTCGCTGGCTACGAAACAACACTTCCACCATCCAGCTACGTAGGCACGCTACGGAAGTTCAATTCAAGCGGAGAACTCATCTGGGACAAAGCCGATATAACTTCAGAACAGCAGAATATTGGTTACACATTTAACATCAACGACGTGGCGATTTCCTCGGCATCTGGAAACATTTTCGCCGTTGGAATGGCACAAAATCCCAACTACAATGTCCTCCAAAAATTCGACAGCACGGGCAATCTCATTTGGGAAAAGAATCTTGGAGATCAATACGGGGATTCCGCCAAGGTCGAGACAACGAATGAAGATGCTTACGTTCTATTGCCATCCGGAAAATTACAAGCTTTTGATTCCTCCGGAACAGCAATTTGGGAAATCGAAGCAGGTGAAGGCGCCCAAACCATAAAAGTTAGCGAGAAGAATGTATTCATCCTTTCGTCAAGTAATCAGACCTCATCACTTGAAGCGCTTGATCTAACCACTGGAGATATCGACAGAAGCATCAAATTTAATGATCTAAGCTTTGAAGCAAAAGACTTCACCCTTTTCGAGGATTCTGTATTGCTAATTGGCGTCGACTCAGACGGCACTCCAGTAGCAACAAAAGTTGGTCCTCATCCAGATGCAACCGCAGTTCCCGCTCCATTCAACACATCAGAAGGCGACACTCAGCTCTCAGGTCAACTCACCGCAACCGACGCTGATGCCAATGAAACCTTCTCCTATCAACTCCTTGGTGCTGAGATCCCAGGCCTGAGCATCAACTCTGATGGCTCCTGGACTTTTGATCCCACCAACAACGCCTATCAATCACTCGCTGCCAACGAAACTCAAACCATCAACGTCAACTACGGCGTCACCGATAGCCAAGGGGCTCTCGCCACAAATTCCTTTGACATCACTCTCACGGGCACTAACGACGCTCCAGTCGCCAATGCCGCTGCTCTGGTTCTCCCCAGCATCCAAGAAGACACCACACTCAACCTCTCAGAAACCCAGCTCCTAGCTGGCATCACTGATGTTGATGCAGGTACGACACTCTCGATCGTTGCTGATTCCTTCTCCATCAGTGCTGGTGAGGCTTCCATCGACATCAACCCTGATGGCAGCGGTTGGACCATCACACCGGATGCCAATTACAACGGCCCTGTCTCCATCTCCTACTCCGTCTCTGATGGAACAGATGAAGTCACCTCAACCGCCACGTTCCAGGTCCTCTCCGTTAACGACGCGCCTTACTACCAAGGCGTTATCACTGCAGACATTGGGCTTTTCGAAGAAGAGAAAAACGAAGATGAGAGCTTCACGTTTGGAAAATCTGATCTCCTGCGTGGTTACACAGATATAGAGACGGGTCTTCAAGACCTTGACATTGAAAACCTAGTCGCATCCTCTGGAACGATCACTGGTGATCAAGAAGCAGGCTGGACCTATACCCCTGCAAATCACTTCACGGGTGCCGTCAGACTGAGCTTTGGCATTACTGATCCAGATGGAGCCACATCACCAGGGAACGTGATTTTCAACCTGGTGAATATCAATGACGCTCCAATCGCCACTTACGCCACTGCGCAGGCAACTTCAGAAGGCAGCGTTAAGCTCATCGGTCAACTCACAGCAACCGACGTTGATGTCAACGAAAGCCTCACTTACTCACTAGATAGCGCCGTCCTCAAAGATGCCGACGAGAATCTCGTTCTCGATGCCGAGGGAATTAACAACTTCGTCGTTCAAGGACTCTCTATCAATTCCGATGGCTCCTGGTCCTTTGATCCTTCTCTCGACCCCTACAACGCTCTCGTCAAAGACGAAACACAAACCATCACCGTTGACTACACCGTCACTGATGGTTCCGGCGACACGGGCACTGGTTCCTTTGTCATCACCCTCACTGGCACCAACGACTCTCCGGTTGCCACCTTCTCTGCTGCTCAACAAGCAATAGAAGACGGCACACAGCTCACAGGGCAACTCACGGCCACTGACGAGGATGCCGGTGAAACCTTCTCCTATCAACTCCTTGGTGCTGAGATACCAGGCCTGACCATCAACTCCGATGGCTCCTGGACTTTTGATCCCACCAACAACGCCTATCAATCCCTCGCCGCTGACGACACGCAAACCATCAAAGTCGACTACGGCGTCACCGATAGCCAAGGGGCTCTCGCCACAAATTCCTTTGACATCACTCTCACTGGCACCAACGACTCTCCCGTCGCCAATGCCGCTGCTCTGGTTCTCCCCAGCATCCAAGAAGACACCAGCCTGAACTTCTCGGCGAATCAGCTCCTCGCTGGTGTCTCTGATACCGATGGCGACACTCTCTCCGTTATCAACCTCTCTATCGCTGATAACGCTGACAACAGCAAAGGGGAGCTCACAGGTGATGCAGACGACGGCTGGACATTCACTCCAAAAGCCGACTTCAACGGCACCGTCACACTCGACTACTCCATCTCCGATGGCACCACAGCTGATGACATCTCCCTCTCAGCTTCCTTCCAGGTCCTCTCGGTCAATGACGCACCGGTCTTTGACTCAGGCTCCACCACCGCCGAAACCAGCAATGTGCTCATCAACAGTGCGCCTGTTGATGTCATCAGCCCGGGCCGCAGCCGTCATGAGTTCCGCAACTCCAAAGCCTTCGCTGTCCTTAAAGACGACGGCTCCGTCGTCACATGGGGTGATGCCAATAGTGGTGGCGATAGCAGCACTGTCGCGGCTCAGCTCTCCGGTGGTGTCGCCCAGCTCTTCTCCACAGAAAGTGCTTTCGCTGCTGTCAAATCCGATGGCTCTCTAATCACCTGGGGTGATCCCAATGCCGGTGGTGATAGCAGTGCCATCACCGCTGATCTCAACTCCAACGTCTCCAGGGTCTTCTCCACACAAAGCGCTTTTGCTGCTCTATTGGATGACGGTTCTGTCGTGACCTGGGGTGATCTCGGCGGTGACAGCACAGCTGTTCAAGATCAGCTCACCTCTGGTGTCACCAACGTCTTCTCCAACCAAGGTGCCTTTGTCGCTCTCAAAGACGATGGTTCTGTCGTCACTTGGGGGGATCCAGCAAATGGTGGTGAAATCTCAGAAAGCTCATACGAGCCCAGTACTGGACGACCACTAACAGAGGTACTTTCCAGCGGTGTTGTTGATATCGTCTCAACCAATTCAGCCTTTGCCGCACTCAAAGAAGGCGGCTCTGTTGTCGCCTGGGGCAACAATGAGGAGGGCGGCGAGATTGCCGGTGCTTTTTCAACTATCGATGATTACACGGAATACCCACTTAGCTTTGGCATTACAAGCATCTACGCCACCGATACTGCCTTTGCCGCACTAAGAGGCGATGGCGAAATTATCACTTGGGGCAGCTCAATTGGCGGCGGCTATGGGGGTGAGCCTCTCGACATGGATCATCAACAGGCAACGGATTACGGCAATGACAAAGTTGTCAAAATCTTCTCTACAGGCTCAGCTTTCGCGGCACTGACTAACCAAGGGAAGGTGTTGGCCTGGGGCGACTACCCCAAAGGTGGCAGCTTCGACTACTCAGGCCCTGACACCCAAATGCAGCTGGGCTATGGCGTCACAAACATTGTTGCGACCAAAACAGCTTTTGCAGCACTCAAAGACAACGGAACGGTCGTCACATGGGGAGAAATTAATGAATTCAGGCCGCCAGAAGAATGGGAGTATCAGTTAAATGGTGTTACCAGTATCGTTGCCACCGATTCTGCTTTTGCAGCACTCAAAGGCGATGGAACTTTCATAACTTGGGGTGATGCCAATGGTGGCGGTGATAGCTCAAGTGCCATAGGTGATCCCTATTCCTCCGACTACAACCCTGGATTACGCGTTTCCAACATTTATGCCAACGGCAGCTCTTTTGCTGCAGTCAAACAAGAGGATGGCAGCATCTGCTCTTGGGGTAATCCTCAATTCGGAGGAGACAGCAGCAGTGTTGCTGATCAACTCAGCAATGTTGTTGGTGCTGCAACCCCATTCGACGACTTCAGCTTCACCCTAACGACCGCCATTACAGAGGTCATTGATATCAATGAAGATGAATCCTTCTCCTTCACAACAGCACAGCTACTAAACGGCTTCTCTGACGCTGATAACGATTCCCTCTCCATTGCAGGGATCAGTACCACAAACGGACAAATCTCCTACAACGCTGATACCGACACCTACACCTACACACCTCAAACCAACTTCAACGGCTCCGCTTCCATCGACTTTGTCGTCACCGATGGCAATGGCGGCACCACTCCAGCTTCCAAGACCCTCAATATCTCCCCCGTTAATGACGCTCCAGTCGCTAGTGCCGCTGCTCTGGTTCTCCCCAGCATCCAAGAAGACACCAGCCTGAACTTCTCCGCGAATCAGCTCCTCGCTGGTGTCTCTGATGTCGACGGCGACACGCTGTCGGTCACAAACATCAATATTGCCAACCAAGGGCTCCTCGTCGGCAATGTCAGCCAACTCATGCCTATTGCCGAGGGCAACATTTACGTCATCGATGGGCCAGGTGCCATCGCTCCCCCTCCTGCTGGCATCAACTTCAAGCCCGATGGCTCTTGGAGCTTTGATCCATCCAACAACGCCTATCAATTGGAAGAAGGCGAGCAGCAAACAATCTCTCTCTCAATTGAGGTAATGGATCCTGCTGCGCAGGGGGCTCCTGTCTCTGACGACGTCATGAGCGTCGAAATCACTCTCACAGGCACCCCTGATGGCATCGTCGCCAGCGCTGATGATGCTGCCATCTTTGATCCGGGCGTGATTACTGGTGACGCCACCAATGGCTACACCTTCACCGCAAATGACAATTTCAACGGCACTGTTGAACTCATTTACACCGCTTCCGATGGCACCACAGCTGATGACATCTCGCTCTCGGCTTCCTTCGAAGTTCTCTCAGTCAATGACGCGCCGGTTGCTCCAACCACAGCCCCTGCCGCCTTCACAACCAAAGAAGACACCGACCTCACATTCACTAAGAGTGATCTCCTAACCGGCTTCTCTGATGCCGATGGCGACACCCTATCCATCGCTGGCATCACAGCCTCCTGGGGTGATCTCTCCTACGACGAAGCTTCTTCCACTTACACCTACACCCCGGACTCCAACTACAACGGCACGGACACGCTCGACTTCGTTGTCACTGACAGCAATGGTGGCAACACCATGGCCTCCCGTAACGTCAACATCACGGCCGTTAATGACGCTCCAATCGCCACTTACGCCACTGCGCAGGCAACTTCAGAAGGCAGCGTTAAGCTCATCGGTCAACTCACAGCAACCGACGTTGATGTCAACGAAAGCCTCACTTACTCACTAGATAGCGCCGTCCTCAAAGATGCCGACGAGAATCTCGTTCTCGATGCCGAGGGAATTAACAACTTCGTCGTTCAAGGACTCTCTATCAATTCCGATGGCTCCTGGTCCTTTGATCCTTCTCTCGACCCCTACAACGCTCTCGTCAAAGACGAAACACAAACCATCACCGTTGACTACACCGTCACTGATGGTTCCGGCGACACGGGCACTGGTTCCTTTGTCATCACCCTCACTGGCACCAACGACTCTCCGGTTGCCACCTTCTCTGCTGCTCAACAAGCAATAGAAGACGGCACACAGCTCACAGGGCAACTCACGGCCACTGACGAGGATGCCGGTGAAACCTTCTCCTATCAACTCCTTGGTGCTGAGATACCAGGCCTGACCATCAACTCCGATGGCTCCTGGACTTTTGATCCCACCAACAACGCCTATCAATCCCTCGCCGCTGACGACACGCAAACCATCAAAGTCGACTACGGCGTCACCGATAGCCAAGGGGCTCTCGCCACAAATTCCTTTGACATCACTCTCACTGGCACCAACGACTCTCCCGTCGCCAATGCCGCTGCTCTGGTTCTCCCCAGCATCCAAGAAGACACCAGCCTGAACTTCTCGGCGAATCAGCTCCTCGCTGGTGTCTCTGATACCGATGGCGACACTCTCTCCGTTATCAACCTCTCTATCGCTGATAACGCTGACAACAGCAAAGGGGAGCTCACAGGTGATGCAGACGACGGCTGGACATTCACTCCAAAAGCCGACTTCAACGGCACCGTCACACTCGACTACTCCATCTCCGATGGCACCACAGCTGATGACATCTCCCTCTCAGCTTCCTTCCAGGTCCTCTCGGTCAATGACGCACCGGTCTTTGACTCAGGCTCCACCACCGCCGAAACCAGCAATGTGCTCATCAACAGTGCGCCTGTTGATGTCATCAGCCCGGGCCGCAGCCGTCATGAGTTCCGCAACTCCAAAGCCTTCGCTGTCCTTAAAGACGACGGCTCCGTCGTCACATGGGGTGATGCCAATAGTGGTGGCGATAGCAGCACTGTCGCGGCTCAGCTCTCCGGTGGTGTCGCCCAGCTCTTCTCCACAGAAAGTGCTTTCGCTGCTGTCAAATCCGATGGCTCTCTAATCACCTGGGGTGATCCCAATGCCGGTGGTGATAGCAGTGCCATCACCGCTGATCTCAACTCCAACGTCTCCAGGGTCTTCTCCACACAAAGCGCTTTTGCTGCTCTATTGGATGACGGTTCTGTCGTGACCTGGGGTGATCTCGGCGGTGACAGCACAGCTGTTCAAGATCAGCTCACCTCTGGTGTCACCAACGTCTTCTCCAACCAAGGTGCCTTTGTCGCTCTCAAAGACGATGGTTCTGTCGTCACTTGGGGGGATCCAGCAAATGGTGGTGAAATCTCAGAAAGCTCATACGAGCCCAGTACTGGACGACCACTAACAGAGGTACTTTCCAGCGGTGTTGTTGATATCGTCTCAACCAATTCAGCCTTTGCCGCACTCAAAGAAGGCGGCTCTGTTGTCGCCTGGGGCAACAATGAGGAGGGCGGCGAGATTGCCGGTGCTTTTTCAACTATCGATGATTACACGGAATACCCACTTAGCTTTGGCATTACAAGCATCTACGCCACCGATACTGCCTTTGCCGCACTAAGAGGCGATGGCGAAATTATCACTTGGGGCAGCTCAATTGGCGGCGGCTATGGGGGTGAGCCTCTCGACATGGATCATCAACAGGCAACGGATTACGGCAATGACAAAGTTGTCAAAATCTTCTCTACAGGCTCAGCTTTCGCGGCACTGACTAACCAAGGGAAGGTGTTGGCCTGGGGCGACTACCCCAAAGGTGGCAGCTTCGACTACTCAGGCCCTGACACCCAAATGCAGCTGGGCTATGGCGTCACAAACATTGTTGCGACCAAAACAGCTTTTGCAGCACTCAAAGACAACGGAACGGTCGTCACATGGGGAGAAATTAATGAATTCAGGCCGCCAGAAGAATGGGAGTATCAGTTAAATGGTGTTACCAGTATCGTTGCCACCGATTCTGCTTTTGCAGCACTCAAAGGCGATGGAACTTTCATAACTTGGGGTGATGCCAATGGTGGCGGTGATAGCTCAAGTGCCATAGGTGATCCCTATTCCTCCGACTACAACCCTGGATTACGCGTTTCCAACATTTATGCCAACGGCAGCTCTTTTGCTGCAGTCAAACAAGAGGATGGCAGCATCTGCTCTTGGGGTAATCCTCAATTCGGAGGAGACAGCAGCAGTGTTGCTGATCAACTCAGCAATGTTGTTGGTGCTGCAACCCCATTCGACGACTTCAGCTTCACCCTAACGACCGCCATTACAGAGGTCATTGATATCAATGAAGATGAATCCTTCTCCTTCACAACAGCACAGCTACTAAACGGCTTCTCTGACGCTGATAACGATTCCCTCTCCATTGCAGGGATCAGTACCACAAACGGACAAATCTCCTACAACGCTGATACCGACACCTACACCTACACACCTCAAACCAACTTCAACGGCTCCGCTTCCATCGACTTTGTCGTCACCGATGGCAATGGCGGCACCACTCCAGCTTCCAAGACCCTCAATATCTCCCCCGTTAATGACGCTCCAGTCGCTAGTGCCGCTGCTCTGGTTCTCCCCAGCATCCAAGAAGACACCAGCCTGAACTTCTCCGCGAATCAGCTCCTCGCTGGTGTCTCTGATGTCGACGGCGACACGCTGTCGGTCACAAACATCAATATTGCCAACCAAGGGCTCCTCGTCGGCAATGTCAGCCAACTCATGCCTATTGCCGAGGGCAACATTTACGTCATCGATGGGCCAGGTGCCATCGCTCCCCCTCCTGCTGGCATCAACTTCAAGCCCGATGGCTCTTGGAGCTTTGATCCATCCAACAACGCCTATCAATTGGAAGAAGGCGAGCAGCAAACAATCTCTCTCTCAATTGAGGTAATGGATCCTGCTGCGCAGGGGGCTCCTGTCTCTGACGACGTCATGAGCGTCGAAATCACTCTCACAGGCACCCCTGATGGCATCGTCGCCAGCGCTGATGATGCTGCCATCTTTGATCCGGGCGTGATTACTGGTGACGCCACCAATGGCTACACCTTCACCGCAAATGACAATTTCAACGGCACTGTTGAACTCATTTACACCGCTTCCGATGGCACCACAGCTGATGACATCTCGCTCTCGGCTTCCTTCGAAGTTCTCTCAGTCAATGACGCTCCGGTTATCGATACCTTCGCTGATCAAACAGCCACAGAAGATGGGCCAGGGCCAGGTGTCCTGACTGGCAGTGTCAGCCAGCTCATGCCTTTACCCGCAAGCCACATCTACGAAGTCGCTACCACTAACGGGGATGATCTCCCTGCTGGACTGAACTTCAATGTCGCCGATGGCTCTTGGAGCTTTGATCCTGCCGCTGATCCAAACCTGCTCCTCACAGAAGGTCAGCAACAGGTCATCAATCTTGTCGTCACTGACATCGACCCGTTGGGACTTCCCGCCGCCAACCTCATCCTGGACATCACCCTCACAGGGACCCCTGATGGCATCGTCGCCAGCGCTCTGGATGCTTCCAGACTCCTCACAGGCAAGCTGACCGCTACCGATGCTGACGGCGATTCCCTCACCTATCAGCTCCTCAGCGACAACATCCCTGGGCTAAACATCAACTCCGATGGCGAATGGTCCTTCAATCCATCCGTTGATGCCTACCAGTCACTCGCTGCTGACGACACTCAAACCATCTCCGTTAACTACTCCGTCACTGACAGCAATGGCGCTATCAGCCAAAGCTCCTTTGACATCACCCTCACTGGCAGCAACGACGCTCCAGTCGCTAGTGCCGCTCAGCTGATCCTCCCCAGCATTCAAGAAGACACCAGCCTGAACTTCTCGCCTAATCAGCTCCTCGCTGGTGTCTCTGATGTCGATGGCGACACGCTGTCGATCACAAACATCGACATTGCCAACCAAGGACTCCTGATCGGCAGTGTTAGCCAGGTCATGCCTTTACCCGCAAGCCACATCTACGAAGTCGCTACCACTAACGGGGATGATCTCCCTGCTGGACTGAACTTCAATGTCGCCGATGGCTCTTGGAGCTTTGATCCTGCCGCTGATCCAAACCTGCTCCTCACAGAAGGTCAGCAACAGGTCATCAATCTTGTCGTCACTGACATCGACCCGTTGGGACTTCCCGCCGCCAACCTCATCCTGGACATCACCCTCACAGGGACCCCTGATGGCATCGTCGCCAGCGCTCTGGATGCTGCCATCTTTGATCCGGGCGTGATTACTAGTGACGCCACCGGCTACACCTTCACAGCCAATGCCAATTTCAACGGCACTGTTGAACTCATTTACACCGCTTCTGACGGCACTGAAACCACAAACGGTTCTGCCTCCTTCCAGGTCCTATCGGTCAATGACGCTCCGGTTATCGATACCTTCGCTGATCAAACAGCCACAGAAGATGGGCCAGGGCCAGGTGTCCTGACTGGCAGTGTCAGCCAGCTCATGCCTTTACCCGCAAGCCACATCTACGAAGTCGCTACCACTAACGGGGATGATCTCCCTGCTGGACTGAACTTCAATGTCGCCGATGGCTCTTGGAGCTTTGATCCTGCCGCTGATCCAAACCTGCTCCTCACAGAAGGTCAGCAACAGGTCATCAATCTTGTCGTCACTGACATCGACCCGTTGGGACTTCCCGCCGCCAACCTCATCCTGGACATCACCCTCACAGGGACCCCTGATGGCATCGTCGCCAGCGCTCTGGATGCTTCCAGACTCCTCACAGGCAAGCTGACCGCTACCGATGCTGACGGCGATTCCCTCACCTATCAGCTCCTCAGCGACAACATCCCTGGGCTAAACATCAACTCCGATGGCGAATGGTCCTTCAATCCATCCGTTGATGCCTACCAGTCACTCGCTGCTGACGACACTCAAACCATCTCCGTTAACTACTCCGTCACTGACAGCAATGGCGCTATCAGCCAAAGCTCCTTTGACATCACCCTCACTGGCAGCAACGACGCTCCAGTCGCTAGTGCCGCTCAGCTGATCCTCCCCAGCATTCAAGAAGACACCAGCCTGAACTTCTCGCCTAATCAGCTCCTCGCTGGTGTCTCTGATGTCGATGGCGACACGCTGTCGATCACAAACATCGACATTGCCAACCAAGGACTCCTGATCGGCAGTGTTAGCCAGGTCATGCCTTTACCCGCAAGCCACATCTACGAAGTCGCTACCACTAACGGGGATGATCTCCCTGCTGGACTGAACTTCAATGTCGCCGATGGCTCTTGGAGCTTTGATCCTGCCGCTGATCCAAACCTGCTCCTCACAGAAGGTCAGCAACAGGTCATCAATCTTGTCGTCACTGACATCGACCCGTTGGGACTTCCCGCCGCCAACCTCATCCTGGACATCACCCTCACAGGGACCCCTGATGGCATCGTCGCCAGCGCTCTGGATGCTGCCATCTTTGATCCGGGCGTGATTACTAGTGACGCCACCGGCTACACCTTCACAGCCAATGCCAATTTCAACGGCACTGTTGAACTCATTTACACCGCTTCTGACGGCACTGAAACCACAAACGGTTCTGCCTCCTTCCAGGTCCTATCGGTCAATGACGCGCCGGTTATCGATACCTTCGCTGATCAAACAGCCACAGAAGATGGGCCAGGGCCAGGTGTCCTGACTGGCAGTGTCAGCCAGCTCATGCCTTTACCCGCAAGCCACATCTACGAAGTCGCTACCACTAACGGGGATGATCTCCCTGCTGGACTGAACTTCAATGTCGCCGATGGCTCTTGGAGCTTTGATCCTGCCGCTGATCCAAACCTGCTCCTCACAGAAGGTCAGCAACAGGTCATCAATCTTGTCGTCACTGACATCGACCCGTTGGGACTTCCCGCCGCCAACCTCATCCTGGACATCACCCTCACAGGGACCCCTGATGGCATCGTCGCCAGCGCTCTGGATGCTTCCAGACTCCTCACAGGCAAGCTGACCGCTACCGATGCTGACGGCGATTCCCTCACCTATCAGCTCCTCAGCGACAACATCCCTGGGCTAAACATCAACTCCGATGGCGAATGGTCCTTCAATCCATCCGTTGATGCCTACCAGTCACTCGCTGCTGACGACACTCAAACCATCTCCGTTAACTACTCCGTCACTGACAGCAATGGCGCTATCAGCCAAAGCTCCTTTGACATCACCCTCACTGGCAGCAACGACGCTCCAGTCGCTAGTGCCGCTCAGCTGATCCTCCCCAGCATTCAAGAAGACACCAGCCTGAACTTCTCGCCTAATCAGCTCCTCGCTGGTGTCTCTGATGTCGATGGCGACACGCTGTCGATCACAAACATCGACATTGCCAACCAAGGACTCCTGATCGGCAGTGTTAGCCAGGTCATGCCTTTACCCGCAAGCCACATCTACGAAGTCGCTACCACTAACGGGGATGATCTCCCTGCTGGACTGAACTTCAATGTCGCCGATGGCTCTTGGAGCTTTGATCCTGCCGCTGATCCAAACCTGCTCCTCACAGAAGGTCAGCAACAGGTCATCAATCTTGTCGTCACTGACATCGACCCGTTGGGACTTCCCGCCGCCAACCTCATCCTGGACATCACCCTCACAGGGACCCCTGATGGCATCGTCGCCAGCGCTCTGGATGCTGCCATCTTTGATCCGGGCGTGATTACTAGTGACGCCACCGGCTACACCTTCACAGCCAATGCCAATTTCAACGGCACTGTTGAACTCATTTACACCGCTTCTGACGGCACTGAAACCACAAACGGTTCTGCCTCCTTCCAGGTCCTATCGGTCAATGACGCGCCGGTTATCGATACCTTCGCTGATCAAACAGCCACAGAAGATGGTCCAGGGCCAGGTGTCCTGACTGGCAGTGTCAGCCAGCTCATGCCTTTACCCGCAAGCCACATCTACGAAGTCGCTACCACTAACGGGGATGATCTCCCTGCTGGACTGAACTTCAATGTCGCCGATGGCTCTTGGAGCTTTGATCCTGCCGCTGATCCAAACCTGCTCCTCACAGAAGGTCAGCAACAGGTCATCAATCTTGTCGTCACTGACATCGACCCGTTGGGACTTCCCGCCGCCAACCTCATCCTGGACATCACCCTCACAGGGACCCCTGATGGCATCGTCGCCAGCGCTCTGGATGCTTCCAGACTCCTCACAGGCAAGCTGACCGCTACCGATGCTGACGGCGATTCCCTCACCTATCAGCTCCTCAGCGACAACATCCCTGGGCTAAACATCAACTCCGATGGCGAATGGTCCTTCAATCCATCCGTTGATGCCTACCAGTCACTCGCTGCTGACGACACTCAAACCATCTCCGTTAACTACTCCGTCACTGACAGCAATGGCGCTATCAGCCAAAGCTCCTTTGACATCACCCTCACTGGCAGCAACGACGCTCCAGTCGCTAGTGCCGCTCAGCTGATCCTCCCCAGCATTCAAGAAGACACCAGCCTGAACTTCTCGCCTAATCAGCTCCTCGCTGGTGTCTCTGATGTCGATGGCGACACGCTGTCGATCACAAACATCGACATTGCCAACCAAGGACTCCTGATCGGCAGTGTTAGCCAGGTCATGCCTTTACCCGCAAGCCACATCTACGAAGTCGCTACCACTAACGGGGATGATCTCCCTGCTGGACTGAACTTCAATGTCGCCGATGGCTCTTGGAGCTTTGATCCTGCCGCTGATCCAAACCTGCTCCTCACAGAAGGTCAGCAACAGGTCATCAATCTTGTCGTCACTGACATCGACCCGTTGGGACTTCCCGCCGCCAACCTCATCCTGGACATCACCCTCACAGGGACCCCTGATGGCATCGTCGCCAGCGCTCTGGATGCTGCCATCTTTGATCCGGGCGTGATTACTAGTGACGCCACCGGCTACACCTTCACAGCCAATGCCAATTTCAACGGCACTGTTGAACTCATTTACACCGCTTCTGACGGCACTGAAACCACAAACGGTTCTGCCTCCTTCCAGGTCCTATCGGTCAATGACGCGCCGGTCGACTCGAATTCCGGTGCATCCCTGGGTGAGATCAACGAAGACAACACACTGAGCTTCAGCGTCAATAACGTCCTCGCTGATTTCTCAGACGCTGATGCCGCCGATGCGCTGTCGATCACCGGCATCACTGCCTCCAACGGCAGCATCAGCTTTGACGACACAGCTCAGGAGTACACCTACACGCCGAACGCTGATTTCAACGGCACCGAAACGCTCAACATCGTTGTTCGTGACACCAATGGCGGCATCGCAGTTGCCACTCGCGACATCACAGTCACCGCTGTTGATGACGCTCCTGAACTGCTGATCAACGCACTACGCCTGCCAACGATCAAAGAAGAAGGGCAACTGCAATTCTCCGCAGCTGATCTGTTGATTGGCGCCGTTGATAAAGACAGCACCACCTTGTCGATCAAGGCCGATTCCGTGCAGGTGTTGGAGAACGGAGCTGAGAACAACGCCAAGGGCAGCCTGAGCGGGAATGCCAACGATGGCTGGACCTTCCAATCGACTCTGAATTTCAACGGCGACGTCAGCCTGAGTTATGTGCTCACCGATGGCAGCAATGAAGTGACTCGGACGGCCAGCTTTGAGGTGGTGTCCATCAATGACATCCCAACCCTGACCGGCTCACCGCAACCTCTGGATGATGGGCAGGAAGATCAGAGCTACACCATCAATGCTGGCAGCCTGCTGGCTGGCTACAGCGATGGCGACAACAACAGCTTGAGCATCGTTTCGCTCTCAGCGACAGGCAGCGAAATCATTGAGACCAGCACAGATGTTTGGGAACTCACGCCAGCCAAGGATTTCAGCGGTGATATCAAAGTCAGCTTTGTCATCAGTGACGGCAATAACGGCTACGCCCTAGGCGAAAGCAACCTCAAGTTGCTGGCCGTTAATGATCTGCCGGTCAAGCTCGCAGGCACGGTCAGCGACTTGATGCTGCTCGAAGATTCAGCTCCCAAATCGCTGGGCCTCGCTGGGCTTCTTTACGGACCGGGCGGCGGCAACGACGAGCTCACCCAGCAGCTCACTTACACCATCTCTGCTCTGCCTGATGCTGCAATCGGCTTGGTGACCCTGTCGGATGGAACGGCTGTCACGGCTAACACCACCTACACCTTGAACGAACTGCGTGCCATGCAGTTCTCCACGGTGCCCGATGGATTCGGAGATACCAGCTTCAGCTTCAAAATCAGCGACGATGCTGGCGCGGAAATCACCGAAACCATCAACATTGCTGTTGAAGGAATTAACGACAAGCCTGAGCGCAGCAACACACCGCTAGCCACCCTGGCTGACGGAACTGAGGACACTGTCTACACCCTCAATGAATCCGAGCTGCTTGTTGGCTTTACAGATCGCGATGGCGACACCTTGTCTGTCATCAATCTGGATGCCAGCAACGGATCACTCGTCGACAACGAAGATGGCACCTGGAGCTTCACTCCTGATGACAATTTCAATGGTCAGGTTGAGATTTCCTATCAAGTGAGTGATGGCAGCGATGATGTTGTCAACGCAGAGAACACCTTCAGCCTTGCTTCTGTTAATGACAAGCCTGAACTTATCGGAAACAAAGCAACCTTCACAGCTGGCAGGGAAGACACTCCTTACACCATCAGTTCCAACCAGCTCCTCGCCGGCTACTCCGACGTTGATGGCGATGAGATTTCCATTGAGAACCTGAGCGCCACCAACGGCAGTCTTGAAGACTTGGGGAATGGGAACTGGACCTTTACGCCTGATCTCAACTTCAACGGCATCATTACCCTCAGCTATGAGCTCAGCGACAGCCAGGAATCAACCGCTGTCACCAACACATTCACGTTGGCTGCAGACAACGACTTCCCTGTGCTGCCGACCAATGTCACGCCACTGGATAACGGAACCGAGGATCTCGTCTACACCGTCAAAGCCAGCGACTTGCTGGATGGCGTGATCGACGTCGACAACGACCCGCTCAGTGTCACCAACTTGAGCGTCACGCGCGGTTCGCTCTCGGCAGGCAGCAACGGTGAATGGACCTACACACCAGAGCAAGATTTCAACGGCACCGTTGAATTCAGCTACCTGGTTGATGACAACAACGGCGGCAAGGTTGCGGCGCGCAAATCACTCACCATTGATGCCGTCAATGACGCCCCAACCCTTAGTGGCTCTGCCTCCACGCTCGCCGGCGGCGCTGAGGACACCCCCTACACCATCACCAAACAGCAACTGCTCGCTGGCTTCTCCGATGTTGACCGCGATGCACAAGGCAATGCTCAGGCCCTGGACATCATTGACCTCACGATTAATGACGCCGAGGGCAATGCTGCTGGGACCCTTGAGCTGAATGCCTCTGGCAATAGCTGGACCTTCACTCCCAGCGACAACTTCAACGGCACCGTCAACCTCTCCTACAACGTCACTGACGGCATCGCCTCAACAGCAGCCACCAACTCCTTTGATCTCGCCTCCGTCAACGACATCCCTGCTCTGACAGACGTCAAGGCTGCTCTCCTCAACGGCACAGAAGACACCGAATACACCATCACCGCTGCCGATCTCCTCGCCGGTTACTCCGACGCTGATATCGATAACGATGCAGGCACCACGCAAACCCTCTCCATCCTTGGACTCTCCGCTGAACAAGGTGGTGTCATCTCCGATAACCAAGACGGCACTTACACCTTCAAGCCCAACCCTGATGTCAACGGCACCATCACCCTCAAATACGTCATCTCCGATGGCGCTGGCGGTAATGCTCTAGCCACAAACACCTTCAGCATCGACGCTGTTAACGACAAACCAATCCGCACCGCTGGAAACGTCTCCACCCTCTACCTGCAAGAGGATCAAGACATTGCCTCCATGGGCCTCGCTGGCCTCACTTACTCCGTCGGTGGCGGCAGCGATGAGGCTGATGCTCAAACCCTCAGCTACACCATCACCGCACTGCCTGATGCAGCCCTTGGCTCGGTCTTCCTCAATGACGGCACCACCACCGTTACTGAGCAACAAACCCTGACGCTCGAGCAACTCCAAGGCCTCCAGTTCCTGCCTGCTCTCAATGCCGCAGGACAGGTGTCCTTCTCCTTCTCCGTTGCTGACTCCGGCTCAATCGATGGCGACGGCAACGTCATCAATGCACCGGAATCCATCAGCGAAACCGTCAACATCAACATCCTTGGCTTTAACGATGCGCCAATCCTTCCTGTTGATGCCATCACTCTCGCCGACGGCACAGAAGACACCGCCTACACCTTCAGCGCAGCTGATCTCCTTAACGGTGTTACCGACCCTGATATCAGCCCCAATGGCGTTAAAGATGTCGACAACCTTCAAGTCACAGGTCTGAGTGCCACCAACGGCACCATCACCTTTAACTCCAATACCGACTTCACCTTTACCCCCGATGCCAACTTCAACGGCATCGCCAACTTCAACTACTCCATCAGCGATGGCACAGCAACCGTGTCCAACACCGTTGCTCTCAACATCATTGCCGTTAACGACGCCCCAACAGCAACATTTGATGTCTCCCAAACCACAACAGAAGGCAACAACCAACTAACCGGAAACCTCACCTCCACCGACGTCGACAGGCTCGATATCACTGCTGATCCCCAGGCCACTGCTGATGCCGCCGCCCTGACCCAGGCTGCTACTGATGCCCAGGCCGCAGCCGACGCGGCACAAGCCACAGCTGACGGATTGGCTCAGATAGCAGCAACAGAAGCCAGCTCTGGTCTTGCCTCTGCTGCTGATGCCCAGGCCTCTGCTGACGCCGCCCAAGCCGACGCCGATACCGCACAGGCCGATGCCGATGCGGCACAGGCAGCTGCTGATGCTGCCCAGGCCACTGCTGATGCCGCACCTGGTGACACTGCCGCCTATTCACTCCTCTCGGCTTCCATCGCCGATAGCGATGGCAATGCCATCACCGACCCAACCACTGGCGAACCCGTTGCCGTTCAAGGCCTCACCATCAACACCGATGGCTCCTGGTCCTTTGACCCCGCCAACGCCGCTTACAACGCCCTGGCAGAAGGTGAGGTCCAAACCATCACCGTCAACTATCAAGTTGCCGACACAGCTGGTGATACAGGCTCCAACACCTTCCTCATCACACTCACAGGCACCAACGACGCTCCGGTTGCCACCTTCTCTGACGCGCAAAACGCCACAGAAGATGCAGCACCCATCACCGGTCAGCTCACCTCAACCGATCCCGACCTCAAAGACACCGTCTCCTACCAACTCCTTGGTACTGAGATCCCTGGCCTGACCATCGACTCCACCGGCACCTGGTCCTTTGACCCTGCCAATGCCGCTTACCAAGGCCTCGCTGCAGGTGACACCCAAGACATCACCGTTAACTACTCCGTTGCCGATAACAACGGTGCAACCAATAGCAGCTCCTTCGTCATCACACTCACAGGCACCAACGACATCCCTGTCGTTGATACCACCGCCCTCTCCAATCTCGCCGGCGGCGCTGAGGACACCCCCTACACCATCACCAAACAACAGCTGCTCGCCGGCTTCTCCGATGCCGATCGCAACGCCACAACTGGCGAGCAACAAGCGCTCGAAATCACCGATCTCGCTGCCACCGATGACCAGGACAACACCGTCGGTACCTTCTCGCTGAATGCCTCTGGCAATAGCTGGACCTTCACTCCCAGCGACAACTTCAACGGCACCGTCAACCTCTCCTACAACGTCACTGACGGCATCGCCTCAACAGCAGCCACCAACTCCTTTGATCTCGCCTCCGTCAACGACATCCCTGCTCTGACAGACGTCAAGGCTGCTCTCCTCAACGGCACAGAAGACACCGAATACACCATCACCGCTGCCGATCTCCTCGCCGGTTACTCCGACGCTGATATCGATAACGATGCAGGCACCACGCAAACCCTCTCCATCCTTGGACTCTCCGCTGAACAAGGTGGTGTCATCTCCGATAACCAAGACGGCACTTACACCTTCAAGCCCAACCCTGATGTCAACGGCACCATCACCCTCAAATACGTCATCTCCGATGGCGCTGGCGGTAATGCTCTAGCCACAAACACCTTCAGCATCGACGCTGTTAACGACAAACCAATCCGCACCGCTGGAAACGTCTCCACCCTCTACCTGCAAGAGGATCAAGACATTGCCTCCATGGGCCTCGCTGGCCTCACTTACTCCGTCGGTGGCGGCAGCGATGAGGCTGATGCTCAAACCCTCAGCTACACCATCACCGCACTGCCTGATGCAGCCCTTGGCTCGGTCTTCCTCAATGACGGCACCACCACCGTTACTGAGCAACAAACCCTGACGCTCGAGCAACTCCAAGGCCTCCAGTTCCTGCCTGCTCTCAATGCCGCAGGACAGGTGTCCTTCTCCTTCTCCGTTGCTGACTCCGGCTCAATCGATGGCGACGGCAACGTCATCAATGCACCGGAATCCATCAGCGAAACCGTCAACATCAACATCCTTGGCTTTAACGATGCGCCAATCCTTCCTGTTGATGCCATCACTCTCGCCGACGGCACAGAAGACACCGCCTACACCTTCAGCGCAGCTGATCTCCTTAACGGTGTTACCGACCCTGATATCAGCCCCAATGGCGTTAAAGATGTCGACAACCTTCAAGTCACAGGTCTGAGTGCCACCAACGGCACCATCACCTTTAACTCCAATACCGACTTCACCTTTACCCCCGATGCCAACTTCAACGGCATCGCCAACTTCAACTACTCCATCAGCGATGGCACAGCAACCGTGTCCAACACCGTTGCTCTCAACATCATTGCCGTTAACGACGCCCCAACAGCAACATTTGATGTCTCCCAAACCACAACAGAAGGCAACAACCAACTAACCGGAAACCTCACCTCCACCGACGTCGACAGGCTCGATATCACTGCTGATCCCCAGGCCACTGCTGATGCCGCCGCCCTGACCCAGGCTGCTACTGATGCCCAGGCCGCAGCCGACGCGGCACAAGCCACAGCTGACGGATTGGCTCAGATAGCAGCAACAGAAGCCAGCTCTGGTCTTGCCTCTGCTGCTGATGCCCAGGCCTCTGCTGACGCCGCCCAAGCCGACGCCGATACCGCACAGGCCGATGCCGATGCGGCACAGGCAGCTGCTGATGCTGCCCAGGCCACTGCTGATGCCGCACCTGGTGACACTGCCGCCTATTCACTCCTCTCGGCTTCCATCGCCGATAGCGATGGCAATGCCATCACCGACCCAACCACTGGCGAACCCGTTGCCGTTCAAGGCCTCACCATCAACACCGATGGCTCCTGGTCCTTTGACCCCGCCAACGCCGCTTACAACGCCCTGGCAGAAGGTGAGGTCCAAACCATCACCGTCAACTATCAAGTTGCCGACACAGCTGGTGATACAGGCTCCAACACCTTCCTCATCACACTCACAGGCACCAACGACGCTCCGGTTGCCACCTTCTCTGACGCGCAAAACGCCACAGAAGATGCAGCACCCATCACCGGTCAGCTCACCTCAACCGATCCCGACCTCAAAGACACCGTCTCCTACCAACTCCTTGGTACTGAGATCCCTGGCCTGACCATCGACTCCACCGGCACCTGGTCCTTTGACCCTGCCAATGCCGCTTACCAAGGCCTCGCTGCAGGTGACACCCAAGACATCACCGTTAACTACTCCGTTGCCGATAACAACGGTGCAACCAATAGCAGCTCCTTCGTCATCACACTCACAGGCACCAACGACATCCCTGTCGTTGATACCACCGCCCTCTCCAATCTCGCCGGCGGCGCTGAGGACACCCCCTACACCATCACCAAACAACAGCTGCTCGCCGGCTTCTCCGATGCCGATCGCAACGCCACAACTGGCGAGCAACAAGCGCTCGAAATCACCGATCTCGCTGCCACCGATGACCAGGACAACACCGTCGGTACCTTCTCGCTGAATGCCTCTGGCAATAGCTGGACCTTCACTCCCAGCGACAACTTCAACGGCACCGTCAACCTCTCCTACAACGTCACTGACGGCATCGCCTCAACAGCAGCCACCAACTCCTTTGATCTCGCCTCCGTCAACGACATCCCTGCTCTGACAGACGTCAAGGCTGCTCTCCTCAACGGCACAGAAGACACCGAATACACCATCACCGCTGCCGATCTCCTCGCCGGTTACTCCGACGCTGATATCGATAACGATGCAGGCACCACGCAAACCCTCTCCATCCTTGGACTCTCCGCTGAACAAGGTGGTGTCATCTCCGATAACCAAGACGGCACTTACACCTTCAAGCCCAACCCTGATGTCAACGGCACCATCACCCTCAAATACGTCATCTCCGATGGCGCTGGCGGTAATGCTCTAGCCACAAACACCTTCAGCATCGACGCTGTTAACGACAAACCAATCCGCACCGCTGGAAACGTCTCCACCCTCTACCTGCAAGAGGATCAAGACATTGCCTCCATGGGCCTCGCTGGCCTCACTTACTCCGTCGGTGGCGGCAGCGATGAGGCTGATGCTCAAACCCTCAGCTACACCATCACCGCACTGCCTGATGCAGCCCTTGGCTCGGTCTTCCTCAATGACGGCACCACCACCGTTACTGAGCAACAAACCCTGACGCTCGAGCAACTCCAAGGCCTCCAGTTCCTGCCTGCTCTCAATGCCGCAGGACAGGTGTCCTTCTCCTTCTCCGTTGCTGACTCCGGCTCAATCGATGGCGACGGCAACGTCATCAATGCACCGGAATCCATCAGCGAAACCGTCAACATCAACATCCTTGGCTTTAACGATGCGCCAATCCTTCCTGTTGATGCCATCACTCTCGCCGACGGCACAGAAGACACCGCCTACACCTTCAGCGCAGCTGATCTCCTTAACGGTGTTACCGACCCTGATATCAGCCCCAATGGCGTTAAAGATGTCGACAACCTTCAAGTCACAGGTCTGAGTGCCACCAACGGCACCATCACCTTTAACTCCAATACCGACTTCACCTTTACCCCCGATGCCAACTTCAACGGCATCGCCAACTTCAACTACTCCATCAGCGATGGCACAGCAACCGTGTCCAACACCGTTGCTCTCAACATCATTGCCGTTAACGACGCCCCAACAGCAACATTTGATGTCTCCCAAACCACAACAGAAGGCAACAACCAACTAACCGGAAACCTCACCTCCACCGACGTCGACAGGCTCGATATCACTGCTGATCCCCAGGCCACTGCTGATGCCGCCGCCCTGACCCAGGCTGCTACTGATGCCCAGGCCGCAGCCGACGCGGCACAAGCCACAGCTGACGGATTGGCTCAGATAGCAGCAACAGAAGCCAGCTCTGGTCTTGCCTCTGCTGCTGATGCCCAGGCCTCTGCTGACGCCGCCCAAGCCGACGCCGATACCGCACAGGCCGATGCCGATGCGGCACAGGCAGCTGCTGATGCTGCCCAGGCCACTGCTGATGCCGCACCTGGTGACACTGCCGCCTATTCACTCCTCTCGGCTTCCATCGCCGATAGCGATGGCAATGCCATCACCGACCCAACCACTGGCGAACCCGTTGCCGTTCAAGGCCTCACCATCAACACCGATGGCTCCTGGTCCTTTGACCCCGCCAACGCCGCTTACAACGCCCTGGCAGAAGGTGAGGTCCAAACCATCACCGTCAACTATCAAGTTGCCGACACAGCTGGTGATACAGGCTCCAACACCTTCCTCATCACACTCACAGGCACCAACGACGCTCCGGTTGCCACCTTCTCTGACGCGCAAAACGCCACAGAAGATGCAGCACCCATCACCGGTCAGCTCACCTCAACCGATCCCGACCTCAAAGACACCGTCTCCTACCAACTCCTTGGTACTGAGATCCCTGGCCTGACCATCGACTCCACCGGCACCTGGTCCTTTGACCCTGCCAATGCCGCTTACCAAGGCCTCGCTGCAGGTGACACCCAAGACATCACCGTTAACTACTCCGTTGCCGATAACAACGGTGCAACCAATAGCAGCTCCTTCGTCATCACACTCACAGGCACCAACGACATCCCTGTCGTTGATACCACCGCCCTCTCCAATCTCGCCGGCGGCGCTGAGGACACCCCCTACACCATCACCAAACAACAGCTGCTCGCCGGCTTCTCCGATGCCGATCGCAACGCCACAACTGGCGAGCAACAAGCGCTCGAAATCACCGATCTCGCTGCCACCGATGACCAGGACAACACCGTCGGTACCTTCTCGCTGAATGCCTCTGGCAATAGCTGGACCTTCACTCCCAGCGACAACTTCAACGGCACCGTCAACCTCTCCTACAACGTCACTGACGGCATCGCCTCAACAGCAGCCACCAACTCCTTTGATCTCGCCTCCGTCAACGACATCCCTGCTCTGACAGACGTCAAGGCTGCTCTCCTCAACGGCACAGAAGACACCGAATACACCATCACCGCTGCCGATCTCCTCGCCGGTTACTCCGACGCTGATATCGATAACGATGCAGGCACCACGCAAACCCTCTCCATCCTTGGACTCTCCGCTGAACAAGGTGGTGTCATCTCCGATAACCAAGACGGCACTTACACCTTCAAGCCCAACCCTGATGTCAACGGCACCATCACCCTCAAATACGTCATCTCCGATGGCGCTGGCGGTAATGCTCTAGCCACAAACACCTTCAGCATCGACGCTGTTAACGACAAACCAATCCGCACCGCTGGAAACTTCAGCACCCTGTTCTTCCAGGAAGACCAGGCTCCGGCGTTGGTGGGTCTGCAAGATCTCGACTACAACCCGGGCGGCGGCATCCGTGAAGCCGAGCAAACTCTCAGCTACGCCGTCACTGATTTGCCTGATGCAGCCCTGGGTCAAATCGGCACCCTCAGCACTGATACAGAAGGGAACCCGGTATTCACCGCGATCACCGAATCCAGTGCCGTCACCCTGGCGCAATTGCGGCAGATGGCCTTCAAGCCTGCACCTGAGGCCGCAGGGCAGGTGTCCTTCTCCTTCTCCGTTGCTGACTCCGGCTCAATCGATGGCGACGGCAACGTCATCAATGCACCGGAATCCATCAGCGAAACCGTCAACATCAACATCCTTGGCTTTAACGATGCGCCAATCCTTCCTGTTGATGCCATCACTCTCGCCGACGGCACAGAAGACACCGCCTACACCTTCAGCGCTGAGCAACTCCTCGCTGGTGTTACCGACCCCGACATCACCTACGCAGCGGATGGCGTCACCGAAATCTCTCGCGATGTCGACAACCTTCAAGTCACAGGTCTGAGTGCCACCAACGGCACCATCACCTTTAACTCCAATACCGACTTCACCTTTACCCCCGATGCCAACTTCAACGGCATCGCCAACTTCAACTACTCCATCAGCGATGGCACAGCAACCGTGTCCAACACCGTTGCTCTCAACATCATTGCCGTTAACGACGCCCCAACAGCAACATTTGATGTCTCCCAAACCACAACAGAAGGCAACAACCAACTAACCGGAAACCTCACCTCCACCGACGTCGACACCAGCGACACCGCTGACTACTCCCTCCTCTCGGCTTCCATCGCCGATAGCGATGGCAATGCCATTACCGACCCAACCACTGGCGAACCCGTTGCCGTTCAAGGCCTCACCATCAACACTGATGGCTCCTGGTCCTTTGACCCCGCCAACGCCGCTTACAACGCCCTGGCAGAAGGTGAGGTCCAAACCATCACCGTCAACTATCAAGTTGCTGATGCCGATGGCCTGAGCGATGAAAACTCCTTTGTCATCACTCTCACCGGTACCAATGACGCGCCGGCTGCCACCTTCTCTGAGGCGCAAACCGCCACAGAAGATGCAGCCGCTATCACCGGTCAGCTCACCGCAACCGATGCCGATACCGCTGACACCGTCTCCTACAGCCTCTTTGGCGCTGAAATCCCTGGCCTGACCATCAATACCGATGGCGCATGGTCCTTCGATCCAGCCAACAACGCCTACCAAGGCCTCGCCGCTGGTGACACCCAAGACATCACCGTTACCTACTCAGCCGCCGATAACAACGGTGCTACGAACACCAACTCGTTCGTCATCACGCTCACCGGCACCAACGACATCCCTGTTGTTGACATCACCGCCACCTCCAATCTCCCGGGCGGCAGTGAGGGTGAGGACTATGTGATCAGCAAAGCTCAGCTCCTCGCCGGCTTCTCCGACGCCGATCGCAACGCCACCACTGGCAAGCAGCAAGCGCTCGATATCACCGATCTGGTTGCCACTGACGACCAGGGCAATAGCGCCGGCAGCTTCTCCTACAACGAGGAAACCGCACGCTGGACATTCACACCAAACGACTACTTCTACGGAACCGTCAACCTCACCTACAACGTCACCGACGGCACCGCTGCCACTGCAGCCACCAACACCTTTGAGCTCGCCTACGTCAATGACGCACCTGAGCTCACCGATGCCAAGGCTGTACTCGCCAGCGGCAGTGAGGACATTGAGTACAACCTCAGCGAGGCCGACCTTCTCACCGGTTACACCGATGCTGACGGCGATGCCATTGAAGTCTTTGGCATCACCTCCGCCTCTGGCCTGATCTCCAACAACAACGACGGCACCTTCACCTTCAAGCCCAACCCCGACATCAGTGGTGATGTCACCCTCGACTACGTCGTTCGTGACCAATTCGGTGGCAACACCCTCGCCACCATCAGCTTCAACCTGGAAGCCATTAACGACAAACCAGTCCGTACCGGCGGCAACTTCAGCACCCTCTTCTTCCTGGAAGATCAAGATCCAGCGCCCGTTGGCCTACAAGATCTGAACTACAACCCAGGCGGTGGCATCAGTGAGGAAGACCAAATCCTCACCTACACCATCACGGCTCTGCCTGATGCAGCCCTGGGTCAAATCGGCAGCCTCAGCACCGATGCCAACGGCAACTCCGTCTTCTCCGCCATCACCGAACCCGGTGAAGTCACTCTGGCGCAGCTGCAGCAGATGGTCTTTAACCCTGCTGCAGAAGCCTCAGGTCAGGCCTCCTTCTCCTTCTCCGTCACTGACTCCGGCTCAATCGATGGCGACGGCACCATCATCAGCGCTCCAGAAGCGATCAGCGAAACCGTCAACATCAACATCCTTAACTTCAACGACGCTCCCATCCTTCCCACCACAGCCATCACCCTGGCTGATGGCACAGAAGACACCGCCTACAACTTCACCGCTGAACAACTCCTCGCTGGTGTCACCGACCCAGACATCACCTACGCACCAGATGGCGTCACCGAAATCTCTCGCGATGTCGACAACCTCCAAGTCACAGGCCTAACCGCCACCAACGGCACCATCTCCTTTAACTCCAATACCGACTTCACCTTTACCCCTGATGCCAACTTCAACGGCATCGCCAACTTCAACTACTCCATCAGCGATGGCACAGCAACCGTGTCCAACACCGTTGCTCTCAACATCGTTGCTGTTAACGACGCACCAGAAGCCACCTTCTCGGTTGCTCAAATCACCACAGAAGGCAACAACCAACTCACCGGCACCCTCACCTCAGCCGATGTCGACAGGATTGGAGCTGCTGATGCCCAGGCCATGGCAGATGCTGCCCAGGCTGTCGCCGATTCGGCACAGGAAACAGCCGATTACCTCAGAACGTTGATTGACGAGGCCCAGGCTGCCGCTGATGAGGCCTTGGCTGCAGCAGGTGGAGACGAATCAGACGCCAACTACCTAACCGCCCAATCCAGCCTTGACCAAGCTCAAATTAATTCCGACAACGAGCAAATTGTCTCGGATGCAGCTCAATCAGTAGCCGATGCGGTAGCTGCCGTAGCGGCAGCTGGCGAAAGCGCCCAAGCAGCAGCCAACGCTGCGCAGGCAGAAGCTGACGCCTTTGCAAGCGCGAATCTGGACGCTGCGGTATTCCAGATGGCTACTGATGCCGCCCAGGCTGCTGCCGATGCTGCCGCTGCCGCACCTGCTGACACCAGCTCCTACTCCCTCCTCTCGGCTTCCATCGCCGATAGCGATGGCAATGCCATTACCGACCCAACCACTGGCGAACCCGTTGCCGTTCAAGGCCTCACCATCAACACTGATGGCTCCTGGTCCTTTGACCCCGCCAACGCCGCTTACAACGCCCTGGCAGAAGGTGAGGTCCAAACCATCACCGTCAACTATCAAGTTGCTGATGCCGATGGCCTGAGCGATGAAAACTCCTTTGTCATCACTCTCACCGGTACCAATGACGCGCCGGCTGCCACCTTCTCTGAGGCGCAAACCGCCACAGAAGATGCAGCCGCTATCACCGGTCAGCTCACCGCAACCGATGCCGATACCGCTGACACCGTCTCCTACAGCCTCTTTGGCGCTGAAATCCCTGGCCTGACCATCAATACCGATGGCGCATGGTCCTTCGATCCAGCCAACAACGCCTACCAAGGCCTCGCCGCTGGTGACACCCAAGACATCACCGTTACCTACTCAGCCGCCGATAACAACGGTGCTACGAACACCAACTCGTTCGTCATCACGCTCACCGGCACCAACGACATCCCTGTTGTTGACATCACCGCCACCTCCAATCTCCCGGGCGGCAGTGAGGGTGAGGACTATGTGATCAGCAAAGCTCAGCTCCTCGCCGGCTTCTCCGACGCCGATCGCAACGCCACCACTGGCAAGCAGCAAGCGCTCGATATCACCGATCTGGTTGCCACTGACGACCAGGGCAATAGCGCCGGCAGCTTCTCCTACAACGAGGAAACCGCACGCTGGACATTCACACCAAACGACTACTTCTACGGAACCGTCAACCTCACCTACAACGTCACCGACGGCACCGCTGCCACTGCAGCCACCAACACCTTTGAGCTCGCCTACGTCAATGACGCACCTGAGCTCACCGATGCCAAGGCTGTACTCGCCAGCGGCAGTGAGGACATTGAGTACAACCTCAGCGAGGCCGACCTTCTCACCGGTTACACCGATGCTGACGGCGATGCCATTGAAGTCTTTGGCATCACCTCCGCCTCTGGCCTGATCTCCAACAACAACGACGGCACCTTCACCTTCAAGCCCAACCCCGACATCAGTGGTGATGTCACCCTCGACTACGTCGTTCGTGACCAATTCGGTGGCAACACCCTCGCCACCATCAGCTTCAACCTGGAAGCCATTAACGACAAACCAGTCCGTACCGGCGGCAACTTCAGCACCCTCTTCTTCCTGGAAGATCAAGATCCAGCGCCCGTTGGCCTACAAGATCTGAACTACAACCCAGGCGGTGGCATCAGTGAGGAAGACCAAATCCTCACCTACACCATCACGGCTCTGCCTGATGCAGCCCTGGGTCAAATCGGCAGCCTCAGCACCGATGCCAACGGCAACTCCGTCTTCTCCGCCATCACCGAACCCGGTGAAGTCACTCTGGCGCAGCTGCAGCAGATGGTCTTTAACCCTGCTGCAGAAGCCTCAGGTCAGGCCTCCTTCTCCTTCTCCGTCACTGACTCCGGCTCAATCGATGGCGACGGCACCATCATCAGCGCTCCAGAAGCGATCAGCGAAACCGTCAACATCAACATCCTTAACTTCAACGACGCTCCCATCCTTCCCACCACAGCCATCACCCTGGCTGATGGCACAGAAGACACCGCCTACAACTTCACCGCTGAACAACTCCTCGCTGGTGTCACCGACCCAGACATCACCTACGCACCAGATGGCGTCACCGAAATCTCTCGCGATGTCGACAACCTCCAAGTCACAGGCCTAACCGCCACCAACGGCACCATCTCCTTTGAGTTCACGCTTGATTCCACATTGAGCAGCGCTCTTAGTGGGCTCTATCCATCACTGGAGAGCAACCAAGCAGACATCCTTTCGGCTGCCGAGTTGCTGCAAACAGCTGCCGAGGAACTCAGCAACGGCCAAGCCATCAGCGATAGCTCTCTGTTCGATGCATTGAGCGCTCAAATTCCTGGCTTGCAACCGGATGCAGCAGATATCAACCAGGTTCAGGTCTTCCTCCAAGACTTTGATTCCGCACTCACAGGTGGCCAGGCGTTCCCTGGCTCACCTGAGCTCATTACGGCTCTGCAAACCACGTTCCCCGTTCTCCAAACCGATTTCTCGGAACTCACAGAAGCCCAGGTCTTCCTCCAAGACTTTGATGCAGCACTCACAGGTGGCCAGGCGTTCCCTGGCTCACCTGAGCTCATTACGGCTCTGCAAACCACGTTCCCCGTTCTCCAAACCGATTTCTCGGAACTCACAGAAGCCCAGGTCTTCCTCCAAGACTTTGATGCAGCACTCACAGGTGGCCAGGCGTTCCCTGGCTCACCTGAGCTCATTACGGCTCTGCAAACCGCGTTCCCCGTTCTCCAAACCGATTTCTCGGAACTCACAGAAGCCCAGGTCTTCCTCCAAGACTTTGATGCAGCACTCACAGGTGGCCAGGCATTCCCTGGCTCACCTGAGCTCATAACGGCTCTGCAAACCGCGTTCCCCGTTCTCCAAACCGATTTCTCGGAACTCACTGAGGCTCAGACCTTCCTACAAGCAGCTGATCAAGCCCTAACCAACGGTCAGCCGTTCTCTGGATCGCCCGAGCTCATCACGGCTCTGCAAAGCACTTTCCCTGTTCTCGCTGGAGAGCTGGGCGAAGCAGATCCCGCAGAGATCGAAGCCGCTCAGCTGGCGATCCAACAGGCCGCTGCTGAACTCACTGCAGGCGGACAAATCAGCAACCCTGACCTGCGTGATGCACTCAGCGTCGCCCTCCCCGCGGTTCTGATGGACCCTGCTGATCTCAACAGCGCTCAACAGCAGATCCAACAGGCCGCTGCTGAACTCACTGCAGGCGGACAAATCAGCAACGCTGACTTGCGTAATGCACTCAGCGTCACCCTCCCCGCGGTTCTGATGGACCCTGCTGATCTCAACAGCGCTCAACAGCAGATCCAACAGGCCGCTGCTGAACTCACTGCAGGCGGGCAAATCAGCAACCCTGACCTGCGTGATGCACTCAGCGTCGCCCTCCCCGCGGTTCTGATGGACCCTGCTGATCTCAACAGCGCTCAACAGCAGATCCAACAGGCCGCTGCTGAACTCACTGCAGGCGGACAAATCAGCAACGCTGACTTGCGTAATGCACTCAGCGTCGCCCTCCCCGCGGTTCTGATGGACCCTGCTGATCTCAACAGCGCTCAACAGCAGATCCAACAGGCCGCTGCTGAACTCACTGCAGGCGGACAAATCAGCAACGCTGACTTGAGCAATGCACTTTTAAGCGCTGTGCCTGGCTTGGTGGCAGATCCAGCTGCAGCCACAACAGCGCAGCAACTCCTGGCAGACGGTGCCACCGCACTGTTGAACACCAGCTTCACCTTCAACCCCGACGCCAACTTCAACGGCATCGCCAACTTCAACTACTCCATCACCGATGGCACAGCAACCGTTTCCAACACCGTTGCTCTCAACGTCGCGGCGGTGAATGACGCACCAGAAGCCACCTTCTCTCTGGCTCAAATCACCACTGAAGGCAATGCGATCCTGAGCGGCACATTGACCTCGTTTGATGTTGATGCTGTTGGCCAGGCACCTGCGACTGGATCTCCAGCCAACAGCGATACGGCTCAAAGTGCCGACCAGAACTCCGGTGAGAACAGCACCGGCGACAACACCAATGACCTTCCCGATGAGGGCCTGGTTGACGTGTTCTCAGTGCTCAGCAATGAAGATGAGCTGAGCACACCGGCGTTTGAACCCGAGACAAGCAGCAACGCCGTTCCGCTGGAAACCGCAAGCTTCAGCTTGGTGTCGGCATCGATCAAAGATGCTGAAGGCAACGTTGTTTCCGACCCAACCACCGGAGAGCCTGTTGCTGTTGAAGGCCTCAGCATCAATGCCGATGGCACCTGGTCGTTTGATCCAGGTGATGGCGCTTACAACTCCCTCGCCGAAGGCGAAGTTCAAACCATCACGGTCAACTATCAAGTAGCCGACGCCGCTGGGCTGACGGATGGCAACTCCTTCGTTATTACGCTCACCGGCACCAACGATGCTCCGGTTGCCACCTTCTCTGAGGCGCAAACCGCCACAGAAGATGCTGCCGCCTTTACCGGTCAGCTGACCTCAACCGATGTCGACATCAGCGACACCGTTTCCTACAGCCTCCTCGGCGCTGACATTGCTGGCCTCACCATCAACCCAGATGGCTCCTGGTCATTTAACCCCGCTGATCCTGCGTACCAAGACCTCGCCGCTGGTGCCACGCAGGCGATCACGGTGCAGTACTCAGCAACCGATAACAACGGTGGTTCGGCCGCGAACCAGTTTGTGATCACCCTGACTGGCACCAACGACATCCCCGTCGTTGACACCAATGCCACCTCAAACCTGGCTGTTGGAGCAGAAGACACTGCTTACACAATCTCCAAACAGCAATTGCTGGCTGGGTTCTCTGATCCGGATCGCGATGCTGCGGGAGTCATGCAGGCTCTAGACGTCATTGATGTGACAGCCAGCAACGGCAGCGTCACGACTGATAGCGATGGCGACTTTGTTTTCACACCAACTGCCAATTTCCATGGAACAGTCACGCTGAGCTACAAAGTCAGCGATGGCACAGCGGAGATCGAGGCGAGCAACAGCTTCTTGATGGCGGAAGTGAATGACACGCCGGTCCTCACCAGTGGTGTTGCTCCTGTGCTTGGCGATGGAACGGAAGATGTGCAGTACACGATTAATGCCAGCGAGTTGCTGGGCAGCTTCAGCGATGTTGATCAAGACAGCCTGAACATCCTGGCCCTGAGCTCAGAGTCAGGCACGATTCGCTCTGACCAGCAGAATCCAGGCAGCTACACATTTACACCGAATCAAGATCACAACGGCGCTGTGACCTTGAACTACATCGTTAGCGATGGCAGAGGCGGCAACGTGGAGGGCACAGCCACATTCAACCTGGAAGCTGTCAACGATGCTCCTGAGCTCACAGGTGCACCTGAAGTTCTATTCGAGAACATTGCTGAAGATTCCGCCGGACTAACAATCAAAGCAAGCGACTTGCTGGCGAATTATTCCGACGTGGACGGCAATACTCTCAACATCACCAGCTTCTCGATCAAAGACCCGCTAGAGGGCGAGCCAAATCAAAACGCCATTCCGCTCGATCAGCGTATTGGATCAATTGCTGAAATTGAAAACAGTGGCAGCGTCACTGAATACAAGTTCATTCCAGCCGCGAACTTCAATGGCTTCGTGCGCTTTGACTACACAATCTCTGATGGTCAGGCCAGCCTCAACCAGAGCTATGCCCTGGAAGTCACCAGCGTTAACGACGCACCAACAGGCGCCGACAAGACCATCCGCGCGACAGCCGGTGAGTTCATCACTCTGAGTCCTGCTGACTTTGGGTTCAGCGATGCCATTGACCGTGATGTCATGCAGTCAGTGAAGCTCCAGCTGAAAGACAGCAACGGAAACTCAGTGCTAACCAGCGACAACTTAGAGATCACTGATGATTTCCTCAGCCAAGACGAGCAAAATAACGGTGTCAAAACTCTGTCATTTGCTCAACTTGCTGATGGCAAGGTTTCACTGAAAGCAGGAACCATATCCAGCAACACCAGGGTTCAATTCACCGTTGTTGACGACGGCAGTGAAACCATTGGATCTAATGAATCTGCGTCGCCCAATACCCTGACCCTCTACGCCGAACCGCCGGCAAGTGATGACGTCACGATCATCAACCAGATTCGCGTCAATCAAGTGATTGACATCCTTGGCGAGACACTGACAACACAAGCAGAAAAGGATGAGTACTCCAACACCCTCAACCTCGCTGCTGCACTCAGCGATGAGATTCGGGTTGAATTCCTGAGGCAATATGACGTTGGCCTTTTCAGCGCAGAAGGTGGTGCTGGCGCCTTTAAAGCACGCCGCTTTATCCAATCCAACATCAGCACTGAAGGATTGGAGGGTGACCGCAATCAACTCGAGCAAAACATCAGCGGACTTGGGCTACAAAGCGCGATCGAAAAGATTGACGTCAACACCAATTCCATAGTTCTGACCCTTGATCCCAGCAGCTGGACAGGCAAACACGAACTGATCTCTTCCACCTCAGGTTCAGGAGAGCAGCTCACCATTAACGACGACGGCAGCTGGAGCCTTGAGATCACGCCGCCTGCTGACGTTGAGGTACCTGGCGAGGTAGCTGATGCAGAAATATCTGCACTATTGAATGAAATCTATGGTGACGATTCTTGGAGCACGGATTCAGCCAAAGCAGCAGAAGCTATCGCCCTATTCGATAGCACTATCAACCAAATCAGTAGCGGTGGCCTGAATGCCATCAGCGATCCAGAACTGCTGAATGCACTTCAGCTTCAGATCCCTGAATTCCAAGAAGCTGTTGATGCAGCAGCACAATTCACCTCTGCCGTTGAAACTCTGCAAACAGCAGCTGATTCCCTTGCCAATGATGATTTCGAGTCGATCGATAATGCTGAGCTCCGAGATGCTCTGCTGAATCAGTTCCCTGATTTGGCCAGCGCTGGAGCTGATGCTGCAGCAGCCACAGCAGAGCTACAAGCCGCTTTTGATCAGCTCGCCGGTGGCGATATCAATGCAGTCAGCAACTTTGAACTCAAGGATGCCCTCAGCAATCAGTTCCCTGGCCTGAACAACGCTTCAAACGGAGCTAGCAACGAAATCAGCTTGGCCGTCAACGAATTACAGCAAGCAGTTAATCAACTCGAGAACGGAGGCATCAACTCAATCAGCAGCGCTGATATTCAATCCGCACTGCGCAATCAGTTCCCTGACATAGAAAACTCTCCTGCTGCAGCCAACGACGCCATGTTTGAGCTGCAGGCAACCATTAGTGATCTAGAGGAGGGCGGATTCAATTCCATCGGCAACTTCGAACTCAAGGATGCCCTCAGCCGCCAGTTCCCTGGCCTGAACAACGCTTCAAACGGAGCCAGCAACGAAATCAGCTTGGCCGTCAACGAATTACAGCAAGCAGTTAATCAACTCGAGAACGGAGGCATCAACTCAATCAGCAGCGCTGATATTCAATCCGCACTGCGCAATCAGTTCCCAGACATAGAAAACTCTCCTGCTGCAGCCAACGACGCCATGTTTGAGCTGCAGGCAACCATTAGTGATCTAGAGGAGGGCGGATTCAATTCCATCGGCAACTTCGAACTCAAGGATGCCCTCAGCAATCAGTTCCCTGGCCTCGATAACGCTTCAAACGGAACTAGCAACGAAATCAGCTTGGCCGTCAACGAATTACAGCAAGCAGTTAATCAACTCGAGAACGGAGGCATCAACTCAATCAGCAGCGCTGATATTCAATCCGCACTGCGCAATCAGTTCCCTGACATAGAAAACTCTCCTGCTGCAGCCAACGACGCCATGTTTGAGCTGCAGGCAACCATTAGTGATCTAGAGGAGGGCGGATTCAATTCCATCGGCAACTTCGAACTCAAGGATGCCCTCAGCCGCCAGTTCCCTGGCCTGAACAACGCTTCAAACGGAACTAGCAACGAAATCAGCTTGGCCGTCAACGAATTACAGCAAGCAGTTAATCAACTCGAGAACGGAGGCATCAACTCAATCAGCAGCGCTGATATTCAATCCGCACTGCGCAATCAGTTCCCTGACATAGAAAACTCTCCTGCTGCAGCCAACGACGCCATGTTTGAGCTACAGGCAACCATTAGTGATCTAGAGGAGGGCGGATTCAATTCCATCGGCAACTTCGAACTCAAGGATGCCCTCAGCCGCCAGTTCCCTGGCCTGAACAACGCTTCAAACGGAGCTAGCAACGAAATCAGCTTGGCCGTCAACGAATTACAGCAAGCAGTTAATCAACTCGAGAACGGAGGCATCAACTCAATCAGCAGCGCTGATATTCAATCCGCACTGCGCAATCAGTTCCCTGACATAGAAAACTCTCCTGCTGCAGCCAACGACGCCATGTTTGAGCTGCAGGCAACCATTAGTGATCTAGAGGAGGGCGGATTCAATTCCATCGGCAACTTCGAACTCAAGGATGCCCTCAGCAATCAGTTCCCTGGCCTCGATAACGCTTCAAACGGAACTAGCAACGAAATCAGCTTGGCCGTCAACGAATTACAGCAAGCAGTTAATCAACTCGAGAACGGAGGCATCAACTCAATCAGCAGCGCTGATATTCAATCCGCACTGCGCAATCAGTTCCCTGACATAGAAAACTCTCCTGCTGCAGCCAACGACGCCATGTTTGAGCTGTAGGCAACCATTAGTGATCTAGAGGAGGGCGGATTCAATTCCATCGGCAACTTTGAACTCAAGGATGCCCTCAGCAATCAGTTCCCTGGCCTGAACAACGCTTCAAACGGAACTAGCAACGAAATCAGCTTGGCCGTCAACGAATTACAGCAAGCAGTTAATCAACTCGAGAACGGAGGCATCAACTCAATCAGCAGCGCTGATATTCAATCCGCACTGCGCAATCAGTTCCCTGACATAGAAAACTCTCCTGCTGCAGCCAACGACGCCATGTTTGAGCTGCAGGCAACCATTAGTGATCTAGAGGAGGGCGGATTCAATTCCATCGGCAACTTCGAACTCAAGGATGCCCTCAGCAATCAGTTCCCTGGCCTAAATAACGATCCCTCTCCAGAAGCCACTAGTGCTCGCGACGCACTGCAGCAAACCATTGATCAGCTTGCAAACGGCGGCATTAACTCCATCAGCAACGCTGAAATTCAAACTGCCCTGCGCAACCAGTTCCCTGGTCTCGACAGCTCCACAACGGCAGACGATGCCCGTTCAGAGCTGAATGCAGCGATCGATGAACTCAACACTGGCGGTATTAATGCCATCCAAAGCGATGACTTGCGCGATGCATTGCTTGAGCAGTTCCCTCAACTGGGACTGAGTTCTCTACAAACAGAAATCACCCAAAAGATGGGAGATGCAGCTCAGAAGCTGGGTACTAGCAGAACAGTGAGACAGTGGGATCTGACACCACCGGCCGACTCGATTGAAGTCAATTACAGCCTGGAGAGCTCCACCGGCCAATCAACAACACAATCGTTTGTTCTCAACATCAACATTGATAGTGATGCTCAAAGCGTCACAGGAGTCACGGCACAAACAAACCCAGCTAACGCCAACGAACAAGCAGTTGACCTGACTGTGACTTCCGATGGCTCGTTGACGTTCAGCGGGAGCTTGGCGACTCCTCCAGAGTCTCTGTTCCTGAACTACAGGGACAAGTCAACCAATAACGATGCCAGTGGCGTTCTTGAACTCAGCGGCGGTACTGACATCAATGCCTTTATCCGCGAATTCAAGCTCGATGGCAGCACAAACACTGCTTCTCAGGCCACTGAAAGCTTCCAGTCAGCTGTTTTTGATGCCACTGCCAACACGCTGACACTCACACTCAATACCGGCGTAAGCAGCGATCTAACGGCACCCATTGCTGATGCCAATGGACTGACCTTTGCTGATGTGACGATCGACACCTCCAGCGAACTGGACACCAGCTCGCTATCCGTTGGCCAGTTGGTTGCCTACGGAGTTGTTGGTGGTGCTGATGCCAACTGGAGCTTCACCAACGTCACCAAAAATGAAAGCAATCAACCTGTGCTTCCGACTGGCTTCCCAGATGCGGATGACACTTCAGGCAAAAAGCTCTACGCAGCGAGTGCCACAAGCACCATCAGCCTGAGAGATCGCTTCATCGTTACCCAAACTGCAGATGAGGCCACCAGGGTTCAGGCCCTGCAGGATCAAATTAATGCGCTGAATACGACCCTCGATGGCATCAACAGCGGTGAGCTGATCCCCAAAACAGATCTACTGGCAGCCAACCCCAACCTCATCGATAGCGATGGCAAGGTTGACCTCACCAACTTGGCTGCGGCTATGCCCAATAGTGGCAATGAGCTGCTCAAGGGCGCAGACGATCCCAACGTCAATGAAGTTGCTGTGCAGATCGGCACAAACGAAGTTGCCATCGATAAAGAGGAGCTGGGCGAACTGCTTGCAGTCAAGAAGGAGACCTACAAAGAGGCCCTAACCGCTGGTTTCACCAGTGCAGAAGCAGGTACTGCCGCACAGATCAAGACGATTGCAGCAGCGAAGGAATTCGGCGTGAATCTCAGCGCCGATGCCAGTGATACCGAGGCCAAAGCGGCGGCTGAATCATTCGACAAGGTCGCTCAGGAATTCCTCAAGGCCGGTGTCACGGTGGCTGATGTGCTCGAGTCCGGCGATACAGAGCTCATCGAGCAAACCAAGCAATTGGTGAGTGACCCCAATGCAGCAGCAGCTGCTGCTGCTGCACGCGAGAAGCTCGATAACTACGTCTCGCCGTTTGGTGGTGTGGCCACCGTCACAGCACTTGACATCATCAAGCTGGCTACTAAAGCCGGACGCGCCCTCGATGGCGGCACCACCATCACGGATGTGGATGTTCTTGGTACCGATGATCTCTCGGAGACCAACGCAGCCTTCATTGGTGCTTTGGATGGAACCATCCAAGGAGCAGAAGGAGAAGGACTTAAGTTCAGCGCCGATAGCAAGGCGATGGTCTTTAAGTTCGAACTCAAAGGTGCAACACAAGCCAGCAAGACCATCAGCTATCTGGCCAGCGGCGAAGACATCTACTTAAAAGATGGCGCTGGCAACTACATCAAGGATGCCGCCGGGAACAATCAACTTATTGAAGCTGCTCAATCTGAGAATGCAGGTTTCGGGCCAGATGCCGACGGAAATGCAAAGTACGACAAGTACCTCAAGTACGTGTCTCACTACGACCTACTCCAGTACGGCGCAACTGAAACCGGGGACAAAGACGAGCAGGGCAACATGCTCTTCAGCTGGGATCTCGCTGCCACAGAAGTCGACCCAGCCAATGCAGGTCAGATCAGATCCAAGGTGCGTACCGCTGATGGTGCTGCACTCACCACGCTCACTGGCCAGGTGATTGATCGAGCCGGGTGGTACGACTTCACCCAGCAAGGCGGTAGCGGCGATGGCGCCCGCTACATCGAAAATGACGCCGGACGAATCGTTGGCGTGGAGTTGAACTTCACGGCCAACAAATTCGGCGACAAGGCACCCGACGATGACTTCATCACTGACCCGGGTGCCACCGTTGGCACTGAAACCATTGGTTCAGCTCCGACTCCAACGGCAGCTGCAGCGACGCTGGAACAGCGGCTCGAGGTTCAAACCGAAACCCAAACCCAACTCCCGCTGCAAAACCAGATCGTGCGGGAGACGCCCAACATCGTCAGCAACGCTCAGCCGCAGGATCCACGCCTAACCGGTACTGGCATCGGCCTCGATGCCTTCTACGGCGATGACATTGGTGTTGATGACTCCGGCGATGGCATCGCTGCCATGAACATCGGCAGCGGCGTGGGCCCAGGCGAAGCACTGCAATCCACCTCCAGCGGCCAAGGCGATGGCGAAATGAGCCTCAGCCAAGCTCTCAACACCTTCCTTGGCGAAGGCGAAGGCCAAGGCACCTCCGACACCCAAGGCCAAGCCAAGGGTCAAGGCGCAGAAGGCCAAGGCGCTGGCACCGGCGGGGATGCCGCCCTTGGGGAAGATCAATCCCCCGACACTCAGCGCAAGCGCGGCCTGCTGCTGCAGCCGATGATGAAGGCAGCGGAACAGGCCCAAGAGGCAGCCTCCAGCTCCAAGCTGCTGAAAAACCTGTCAGAAGGAACCCTGCTGGGCACCAACCTGCTCGATGCCCTGGCACTCGGCGCTGGTGTTCTTTACGCCCTCTATGCGCCCAAGGCGGTGGAGACCAGCCGCAAGGGTCTGCGCGGCTTGGTGGATCGCTTCCGCAACCAGGTCACCGGTGGCGGCGTCAAGATCCCTGAGAAGCAAGTGCTCTCGGTGTTTGCGATGCGCATGGCCAACGGCAGCGAACGCCTGGTGGCCGCCAAGGTGGGCATGGGCACCATGGAAGTGGTGGCCCAGCAGGATCTGCCGGCCGATGCTGGTGTCAACAAGCCCGGCAGCCAAACCCAGGTCGACTACGCCGTCAAGCAGCTGGTCAACAAGCTGGGCGAGCGCACCAGTGATGTGTTGCTGATTGGTCCGCAACTCAGCAACCAGCGCTCACTGCTGGAGAACATCGCCGGTGAAACCCGCAACCTAGAAACCAGCAGCTTGGTGGAACGCATCAAGCAATGCAGCAGTGAGGAGATCAGCCAACTGCGCGCTTGGCTCGATAAGCCCTCCAGCACACCTCCAGAAAGCAGCCCCGTCTATCAGCAGATGATGGGCCGCATGGAGAGCTACGGCGGTGTCTTCAGCCAAGAGCAAGCCTCGATGGCGTCGCTGATTGAGCTCAGCATCGCCCTGGGCTGGAGCGGAAGTGAGGCCGGCTAACCCCCGGCCTCACCCCACCAGGGGCACTGGCGATGTATTGAAACCAAGCAAGGCTCAGTAGGTCGCTTTAAGCGGCCTGCTCGTCAGGTTTGATCGGGCAGTGCTCAACAATCAAATCCATGATCAGCGTGGTGCGATTGGGCTGCGCCTGAATCGCAAAAGCTTCCTTCTCGATATCCCACTTACGACTGGAGTAATTGCGATAGAGGGTGTTGAACACAGCCCGATCGACTGCATAACCAACCGGAGGCCGATAGCCAAGCGGCTTCATCTTGCCGGTCTTGCAGGCTTGAACGGCATGCACCGCTTCATGCACAAACGTTTGCGGCATGATCCCCATCGCTTCAGTGATCGGATGCACCCAAATGGTTTTTTTCTTGGAATTCGCCATCCCATAGATGCCCTTGCGGGGCGGGGCCTGCAGCAAGACTGTCCAACCGCGTTGCTCTAAAGCATCAGCGATCGGCTGCAAATTCGCAGGAAACGCCAAGGCCGGCTTGAATGGCGCCAGCAGCGCCAAGGCCAAAGACGAACGGATCGCAAAGCTGATTCGGCTCATTGGACCATCAAGGCGCGGCCAGAATTGCCCCAAAAATAGATCGGATCTCCGGCATACCAAGGCTCCCAACCCAAAGGAACCTCATGCTGAATCGCTTTGGCTTTGATCTTGCGATATTGATCAAATCCTGTTTTCTCCAAAACAATGAACAGGGCTTCTTTGTTTTCAGACAGCCCCTTCATGAAGGCATCCAGCCGCTCAGGGTTGTTCTTGATCTCCGCCGCGGAAATCGTGGGCTGACCCGCCGCGCGAATCAAGCCATTGGCATGGGAGATCTCCATGCTCACTTGGCCGATGTTTTCATTGCGGGCCCAGCCATCAAGCTGAGCGTTACAGAGCTTTTGCTCAGCCGGCAGCAACTGCTGACAGCGGCGCACTTCTTCTCCGCGCTCACGGTCGAGCTCTGTCATGCGAGTGACGGCAGGCTGCAGGTCCCATAAACCATTGGCCGAGACCTGCACCAGATGAAACGAGCGGGTGCTCTTTTTGCTCATCGGCGCTTGGATATTCAAGGCGCTATTAGCCGCAATCACCCCGGTGAGCGAACCCACCAACGCCATCACACCCACAACGTTGGAGAGGATGTCGAGCAGGCCATCGGTGGACCCCTCAGGCACCCAACCTTTGCGCTTGCGGCGGTTCTTCAACAGCAGATCACTGAGGCGCGGCATTAGTTCATGCCTCCGTTGGCATCAGGAACAATGACCTTGAGATCAGGTTCCAGCGGCTCATAGCCCACCATGATCTTGCGTAATTCCGCCTTGGAGCGAATTGCTTCAAAATCGACATAGCCCTCCGGGCGCACACCTATCACCAAATATTGCTCGGAATTACGGGACGCAATGCGATCCAAAAATGCTTCCACCGCATCATCACCCGTTCGCACGGTGCGGCGTTGCTGGGGGCCAATCAGCTCCAGTTCGCCTTCGCCATTGACCAAGATGTAATTGGCCTCACGGCCTTGGCCCGCGCCTTCGGCTGGCAACAACTGAATCGCTTGCACGCCAGGGCGAATCTGCAGCGCCGAGATCACCATCATCAAGGCCTGCACACCAATGGTGGCGGCCATGATGTTCATGAACGAGAACAGGCTGACGCCTGGTGCTGTTGATGAGCGGCGGTGTCGACGTGCCATGGATGCGCTGGCCCTCGCTTACCAGAACCAACGACGGCGGCGCGGTCGTTCAATTTGCTGCAGCTGACCATTAAGTTGTTCGATCGCTTGGCGCAACTCAACCAAGGCCTGGAGCTGATCCATCTGCTCCACTTCGGTAAAGGTGCGACCTGAAGCGCGCTCCAAACGAGTGAGCACAGGATCGAGATCTTTCATGGTTTGGCCAAGATCACCGGCCATCGAATCCATGCTGCCGCGGATCACATCGGCTTGATCTTGCAAGCTCAAACGTGCTTCGGCGATTCCTTCCACCGAATCACGCACCAAATTGGTGAGGGGCGCCAATTTCTCCACTGTGGCCTCGGTGAGGCGTTCGGCATAGGCCTGAGCCGGCTCCACCAACACCGATGGATCGGGCAGATGCTTTTCAAATGCGTCATTGATCATGATCCCCAGCTCTTCACTGGAGAGCCCGGTGAGTGATTCCAAAGCACTTTCACTGGCGGGCTTGCCGGCTTTGCCGCCACCGCCGCCAAAGCCGCTGGGCTCCATCGCACCGATTTCACCTTCACCCAATGGGCTCAGGGCCATCACCGCTTCACGGATGAAGCCGTCGATCTGATTGAGCAGACGTTCCTCGCGGCGCTCCACCGAATTAAGCGGGAAGGCCATGATCACCGAGATCACCAGGGCCAGATAGGTGGTGTCGAATGCCGTACCCAGACCACTGGTCACCTGGGTCAGGCCATTTTTGAGGCCCTCAACGTTGTCGGCATTGCCGAGCACCTCATCAAAGGAGCCCACAGCACTGGACATCCCGAGCACAGTGCCGATGAAGCCCAACAGGGGAATCGCCCACAGCAACACCTTCGGCAGGCTGTAGCTCTGCTGGACAGCCAACTCAAACAGATCGGCATCGTTATCCGCCGAACGCTCCAGCTGGAAGGCAGAACCTGTTTCGGTCCAAACATTGAGCAAGCGCAACACGCGCTTGCCCACCAGCGATCTGGATTGCTGGCTTTGGTTGGTGATCGCATCAAGATCCCCCGAGCGGATCAACGGCGTGAGCGCTAGATCAAATTGCTTGGTTTTACGGCTCTGCTGCTGCAGCAACTGCCATTTGCTGAAGATAAAAACGGCCAGCATGCCGCCCATCACCAAACAGACCACCTGGGTGGGGCCGCGCTGGTGCAAAAACTCGTGAAACGGAAACCCAGGCGGACTGGTCAGCAACCACAGCACCAAACCAATCACGCCACCGGGGACAGCCCAACGAATCAGCTTGGGATTGAGGTCATCCCCCTCACCAAGACTGACCGGTGGAGCCGAAGCACTCCCCATACCCGGCAGGTTCATCGCTGATGGGCTGGCAATCATGACGCGTAGATGTGCTGGTTAATCAAGTCGTTGCTATCGATCAAGCCGACTTCGCGGCATCCCATTCCTTCCACTCCACTTCCACTTCACCAACGCCTTGGCTGGTCGGCGGCGGAATGCGGTTGAGCATGTCGTTGGGTAAGCCCAAACGCTCGAATACCACCTTGCGTTGATCGGTAGGCATCGAGGCAAAGGAGCGCACCACCTCGCGCACCTTGAACTCGCTGTAAACCAAATTCATCAGCTCTTCCTGGTCAGCAGGATCCAACTGCTGAAACCAAGCGAGGAATTTGGGCAGGCGTTGACTGAGATCAGAACTGGTCATTGGAGAGGCGAAAGCAATTCGGAATCAACAAGAAGAAGAGGATCAGCTCATCCCGAAGGCGGCGGCAACGACAGGCGGCGGATCACGATCATTTGCTCGAGCGAATACTGCGCAGGGAATCCAACGCCTTCTGGATGGCATCGGTGAGCAGCGAGATCACGCGCTTATCACGCAGCACCAAGTTGGCTTGAACGCTTTGACCTGGGCTGACTTTGTATTCCCTGCCATCACGCTCCAGGAACTGCTGATCCAGTCCGATATAGGCGGGGAACCTGGCTTGAGGTGAGGTTTGATCCGGCGGAAGGGGCAAGGTGCCCACCGACTTCAACTCACCCTCGATGGCGCCAAATTGGGTGTAGGGGAAGGCATCCACCCGAATCTGGGCAGGCATGCCTGGCTCGAGGAAACCAACATCGCGGTTGGTGATGAACACCTTGGCCTCCAGCGCCCCGCCAGGAACCACCTTCACTAGGGTTTCTCCCGCTGAGGCGGCATAGCCCGGGCTCGAGGGCACCATGCCGTAAACAACGCCATTGACTGGCGACACCAGCACTTCCTTGCTGCGGGTGTCATTGACTTCCACCAGCTGCCGCTCCAGATCAGCCAGCTCGCCAAGGGACTCCTGCTTCATCTTGAGCAGCTGAGCCTGCACTTCCTGCAAGTTGGCTTTGGCCTGGGCTATTTGCGATTGCAGTTGTTCAATGCTGTTTTTTTGCTTCAGCACCTGCATCCGCTGAATCCCGCCTTGAGCAGCCAAGGGAACGATGGCGGCATAGATCTCACGCTCAGTAGCCAAGGCCCTTGAAAGGCCATCCATCCGCTCCTGCAAGCTTTGCTCCCGCGCGCGGAATGATCGGGTTTCTTCGGTAAAGCGATTTTCCTCCAGCTCGTATTGCCGCTCCAATGTTTCTTTGCGCTTTTCCGACACTTCGGTGTCCATGCGAATCAGCGCTTGGCCGGCCACGACCTCTTGGCCCTCAGTCACCAAAATCTCTTTGACCATGCCGGCAAACGGCGCTTTCAAAGGGCGTTCAGCGCCCAACGGCTGGAGTTCACCAACAGCCAAGACCACCTCATCAATTTTGGCAAAACAGGCAAAAACAAAGGCAAAACTGGCGCTGCCAATGATCGTCCAGGCCAGGGCGCGGCTCCAGACCGGAGCAGGCCGCAAACGCACTTCCTGGGGATTCAGGGGGCGAACAGCCAAGCTTGACGGCTTCGCCAGGGCGGAGGATTTTTTGTCAGCTTTTTGGGGGAGGTTTTTATTCATTGTTTTGGCTTAAACCTCCTGCTGGTGATAGAGGGTGGCGTAGCGACCATCCAGCTCCATGAGGTCTTCATGGGTGCCCTGTTCAACCAAAGCCCCTTGATCCATCACCAAGATGTGATCAGCAGCCTTCAAGGAAGCAAGCCGGTGGGTAATAAAGAACACCGTGCTTCCTTTGTAGAGCTGCATGAGATTAGCAGTTAATCGCCGTTCAGTATCAACATCCAAGGCACTGGTGGCTTCATCCAACACCAACAATCTTGGTTTGCGAATAATCATCCGCGCAATCGCCAAACGTTGGCGTTGGCCGCCGCTCAAGCCAGCACCACGTTCACCCACCGAGCTGCTGTAACCCGCTGGCATGGCCTCGATAAATTCATGAGCGCAGGCCACCTGACCGGCCAAAACAATTTCTTCAAAGCCAGCATCTGGCCTGGTTAAAGCGATGTTGGACATCACGGTTCCGTCAAAAAGCAAGCTGTCCTGGGGCACAACGCCGATCTGAGCGCGCAACGAATAGAGATCCACCTTGCTGATGTCGTTGCCATCAATCCGAAGACTTCCCTCTGCTGGTTCATACAAACGGGTGAGCAGTTTTAACATCGTGCTTTTGCCAGAGCCACTACTTCCCACCACGCCAACAAAGGATCCAGCCGGAATCTTGAAGCCAACATTCATCAGCTGCATCTTGCCAGTTTCACCAAAGCGGAAGCTGACGCCCGAATACTCCACTTCACCAACAATGGGGGGGATCGGAGGTTTTTGATCACCCGTAAGTTCCAGCTCCTGGGGATGATCAACAATGTCAGCCAAGCGCTCCAATGACAGAGCGGTTTCTTGGAAGTTCTGCCACAGGTTGGCCATGCGCAGCAGCGGGCTCGTCACGTAGCCAGCCAAGATGCGGAAGGCGATGAGTTGGCCCAAGGTCATCTCGCCTTTGAGCACCAAAGACGCACCCACCCAGAGCACCAATAGACCAGACAGTTGCTCTAAAAACTGACTCGCTGATGCTGCAGCTGTGCTGGTAACGACATTCTTAAAGCCCGATTGAATTTGGCCGCCGTAGAGCTGCTGCCAACGCCAGCGGCTATGCACCTCCATGCTTTGGCCTTTGATGGTTTCCATCCCGCCAAGGGTTTCCACCAAGTGGCTTTGCACTTTGGAATTGGCCTCAGCCTGCTGCCTGAGCTGCTTACGGATCACAGGAGCAGAGAAGAACGTGACGCCCACAAACAGAGGCACCACCGCCAAAGCCCAGAAGGTGAGCTGCACGGAATACAGCAGCATCACAGCGATATAAATCACCGCAAATACCGCATCCAAAATCACCGTTAAGGCGGTGCCTGTGAGGAAACGGCGAATTTTCTCGAGTTCATTCAGCCGGCTGCTGACTTCACCCACCGGTCGATCGGCGAAATACCCCAGCGGCAACCGCAGCAGGTGATCGATGATCGTGGAACCCAAGGAAATATCAATGCGGTTGGTGGTGTCAGAGAACAGATAGGTGCGCAACGACGACAGCACCGCTTGCGCTAACCCCATGCCCACCAGCAAGGTGCCGAGCACATTGAGGGTGCTGACATTGCCCTGGCTGATCACCGCATCGATGATTTGCTGAATCAGCAAGGGATTCAGCAAACCAAAAAGCTGCACAAAAAAGCTGGCCAGCAGCACTTGAATCAGCACCGACTTGTACTGCTTCAACGCCGGCACGAACCAGCTGATGCCAAAGCGCTTGGTGGGCGTTTGTTGGCTGCGCTCAATGCAAAGCACCGTCAACAGCCCCTCCTCATCGCGCTCCTCCAAGGAGGCAATCGGGCGCAGGCCTTGCTCAGCGATGGGATCACCCACCAACACCTGCCCGCCTTGATCGCTATCCCACAGGATCATTGGGCCATAGGGGCCCATGGTGATCGCCGGAAATTGCAGGCGGGCCAACTGCTGATCATCAACATTCAGCTGGGAAGCCCGCAGGCCCATCACATCAGCAATAGCCGCCATCTGCAGCAAGCTGATGCCGGAACCGTCTTCATTGCGGTTGAGCTGATCCTCCAAGATCCGCTGCAACACGTCTTTGCGGAAGGGCAAATCGAACTGGCGGGCCAACATCCGCAACACAGCCATGGGTATCCCCACGGGCCCTTCACCTTTGAGGTGGGGGAAGCTGCCGTCATCCGCTAGACGGCCATACCAATCCTCCAGAGCATCTTGCTGACGCTCCACCACCACGATGGCGGAGGAGCTTTCCTGCCAATCAGGCTCCAGCAGCTCAGCTTCGGTGCGAACCGGCTCGATTTCGCCACTATCGGGGGAGAGCACCATCACCGATGGGCTTTCCATCGGCGGTGTGGCAGCCGATTTAGCCAACAACCTTGCCGGCACTTGGCCGCGAATGTTGAGCTTGGCTGGTCCCAGCAGCTCTTCTCCGGGCGCAGCACCAGCAATGTTGCTGCTGCTCACCAGCCAAGGCCCCCAATCGGAGCCGAACTGGTGCTCGCCGGGAGGCAGCAACAGCACATGCTGCTGATCAGAGGCTTCCTCGAGTTGATTGCTAGCCCAATCCCGCAGGCTGCGCCGATCAGGGGTGCGCGGCGCGGGGCTATCGGCCGCCACCGCATACAACTCCTCCAACGATGGCTGGGCCAAAGCCAGTTGCAGACTTGGATATTCCCGCACCACCTCCAAAAAGGTTTGCTGCGGGATCAGCCACAACTGGCTGGGCTGGGAGGCCGCTAAGGCTTGGCCGGCCACACCCCGCAGCAAACCCACATCACCGGCACTATCACCAGATCCAAGCCGGCGCAGCGTGAAAGGCACATCCTGCTCATCAAGAGCCAACAAACGCATCTGGCCTTGGGCGACCAAGGCCACACCAGGCGGCAGGCAGTCGTAGTCGTAAAGCTTTTGCCCAGGCCGGAGCTGAAGCGCCTGCAGGGATTCGGCCAACTTGGCCTGGGCAGCTTGCGGCAAGCGCGAGTACGGAGCCCACGAGGCAATGAGCTTGAGAGCCAGCGTGAGCTGCATTCAGTGGGCGCCGAAACCGGGCAACTGGAGCGCCGAGTTTATCTTTCCTTCCATTTTCGTTCCTAGCGGCTATGCAGCTTTTGCATCGGTTGCTGGACGCATTTCCCGCTGCAGCCACTCTTCACCAAGCTCCAACACCAACTGCTGCTTCAGGCCCTGGTTAAACACAACCGGCAGCAACTGATCGAGGCGCACGATGCACCAACCCCCCTCCGCTTCTTTTGGGGGCCACAGCTTGCCCGGGGTGCTCACACGCAGCAGCTCGCGCAGCACCTCAGGCACCTCACCGAGAGGAACAGGTCCGTGCTGACCAGAGGGCACAGCCGGCTTGGCCGCATTCATCTCTGCTGCAATCTGCTCAAGCTTGCGCTCCCCTTCGCTGAGCTGCAAAAACAGCTCATGGGCCAAGCCCTCATCAGCAATCCACAGCAGTGAATAGCTGACGCGATCCAGCTGGCTCTTGCGCTTAAGGAACAAGGTGGAAGCTTGCCCTTTAAATCGCTGCTCACAAAGCAGCTGCCAGCGCAGTTGACGTTCTGCCCGGCAGATCAGATCGGCTTCGCTGAGCCCCTCAGCCTGCAGCCACTGCTGCACGGCCTGCTGAGTTTTCAGCTGCCGTGCAGCCAGGAACAACGGCACCGCCTGCTCTTTTCGCTCATCGCTCAGCTCTGGCTGGCCTTGCAGCAACAGATCCCGCTGCTCTTCGCGTTGCACCAGCGATCCATAGCCCCACGAGCTCAGACGCTCGCCCAGCGAAGCCGATGTGGCCGAGGGCAGACCTCGCGGCGCAGAACCACCCTCGACAGCACTCAAAAGCCCAGGCCTCAGGTGAGCCTGAATTTAGGACTTAAGCAACTTGCCGCTCTTCTAATGGCGTTGTGTCCCAGCCAATGGGGTGCATTGGAATCACCTGCCCGCGCTTAGGCGCAAGCTCAGCAATCTCCTCGCAAGCCTTGGTGTAGGCATGCCAACCGATCATGCGACGAGGATCAGATTTACCTGCCGCAGACACCGCTTGATCCACGGTGACGCCAGCATTTTCTGCTTTTTCAAATGCAGCCAGCAGGGGGATTTGAGCGCGCAGAACCGAAATACCTGCAGCTTCCAGTGCTTGGCGAATCTCGCGGGCCGCCTTGGCTTTACGCGAATCAACCTTCACCAGCAAGGCAGCAAAGGGAACATTGAACTGCTTGAGATGCTCGGCCATCTCCAGGGTCAATTCCAATGAACGGGTCTGAGCTGCGGTGGGAAGAATGATCACATCAGCGCCATCCACCAAGTTTTTGATTTCTTCTTGGCTGCTACTGGCTTGACCATCAGTAACCACCACCTCGGCATACCGGGTGGCCTTGGCCGCCGCTTCAATCGGAGCCACTTCAAAGTTCAATAATCCGCGGGCGCCATAGGCACTGGCTGAGCGATTGCGATCGGCATCAACCATGACAACTGATTGATATTGATTGGACCAAATCGCCGCCAAATGCACGCTTGTGCAGGTTTTGGCAACACCACCTTTCTGACCGAAAACTGTTACGAACATCACATCCCGCCAATAGGCGTTTTATACCGCTCATCACGCAGCAGGCAAGCCTGAAGAATCAGGCCTTCATGATCCTCCAATCAACCCCTAGTCAGCGGCGCCCAGACACAACATCACCACTTCCTTGCTATTGGGAGAGGTGATGTTTTCGGCCAGCCATTCCAAACTGGAGCGCATTAATTGTTGGCGTTCGGGGCTGTAACGCCGCCAGCCCATAAACAGCTTCAGCATTCGCGAGGCTGCGATCGGATTGCGCTGATCCACCGCCACCAACTGCTGGGCCATCCACTGGTAGCCGCGGCCATCAGTGCGATGGAAATGCTCGGCGCAGCGGCCAAACCCACCCAATACAGCCCGAAGACTATTGGGTGCATTCGGATCAAACGCGGGGTCTTGCAGCAATGCATCAGCCCGGGCGATGCCATCGCCAAAGGGAGCGGAGGCTTCCATGGCAAACCAGGCATCAAGAATCACGGGCCTATCGCGCCAGCGCTTGGCAAAGGCAGTGGTGGCCTGCTGCCTTTCGGGGCAATCCCAGGGCTGCAAGGCCGCCAAACCAGAGCGAGCCAGGCTCATGGAGCCTCCATCAACAGCCCTGGCAGCTTGCTGGCGAATGGCACCATCCCCCGCCGCCGAGAGCCACGCCCATGCCAGGCCGAGCATGGCCCGCGCACCAACCCCAGCAGGCCAGCTCTGATCGGCCTGGGGCTGAGCCCACGCAATCACAGCCTGCAGTTCTGCCTGCAACGCCTCACCCAGCCAGCAGCGCCTTTGCAGCAACGACCGCTCGAGCTCCAAAGGATCAGGCGTGGTGCCTGCGGCCATGCAGGCAGCTTCCAATTCCGGACGCGATGGTGCTTGCAACAAGGCCCACACCAGCCTTGGATCCACCGAACCAGCCACCACGGCATGCAGCAGCTGGCGGCAGACGCCCTCAAGCAGCTCAGCGGTGGCGGGATTGGGCTCAAGCAACTGCCGCTGCCACAGCTGTTGGCCGGCATCCCAACGGCTAAAGGGATCAGGGTCTGAGCGCAGCAGCAGAGCCAAATCCGCATCACTGCGTTGAAACACAAGCTGCACAGGCGCTGAGAACTCACGCAGCAGCGACAACACCGGAGGGTTGGGCCCTACCGGCAAACCCGACAAGGTCCAGCTCTGCTCGGCTTGCTCGAGCACCAACAAGCGCTCTTGCAACTGCTGACCACTGGCATCCAACACACCAAGCCGCACCGGAATCGGCACGGGCTGCTTCTCGCTTTGCCCAGGCGTGGGGGGTGTGAGTTGAGAGAGCGTCAGCTTCAGCTCGCCGGCAGCACCATCCCAATCGGTTTGCAGGCTGAGCTGAGGCGTACCGGCCTGGTGATACCAGCGGCGGAAGGTTTGCAGCGAAACACCGGAAGCCTCTTCCAGCGCCTGCACAAATTGCTCGCAGGTGGCGGCTTGGCCATCGTGACGGCTCAAATAGAGCTGAACCCCTTTTAAAAAGGCGTCTGCACCCAGCAGCGTGCGCTGCATGCGAATCAATTCAGCACCCTTTTCGTAAATGGTTGTTGTGTAGAAATTATCAATGGCTATGTATTCACTGGGCTGCACAGGATGGGCAGTTGGCCCTGCATCTTCAGGGAACTGAGCCGCACGCAGCATCGCCACATCTTCTATGCGCTTGAGCGCAGCACCATGGAGATCAGAGGTGAACTCTTGATCACGAAACACCGTGAGGCCTTCTTTTAACGAGAGTTGGAACCAATCCCGGCACGTCACGCGATTGCCAGTCCAATTGTGGAAATATTCATGGCCAATCACACTTTCAATGCGTTCCAGTTCAGCGTCGGTGGCTGTTTTGCTGTCAGCCAAGACCAACTTGGAATTAAAAATATTGAGGCTCTTGTTCTCCATGGCGCCCATGTTGAAGTGGCGCACGGCAACCAAATTGAACTCGTCGAGGTCGTATTCCAGCCCAAAGGCCTGCTCATCCCAGGCCATGCTGCGCTTCAAGCTGGCCATGGCGTGGCCGCAAAGGTGCTCATCACCTGGCTCCACATGAATGCGTAAAGCCACCTCACGCCCTGAGGCGGTGGTGAACTGGTCGCGCACCTCCTGCAAGCGGCCCGCCACCAGGGCGAAGAGATAGGAGGGTTTTGGGAAAGGGTCGTCCCACTCAGCGAAATGACGCCCCTGGGGTAGTTCACCCGTGGCGGTGCAATTGCCGTTGCTCAACAGCACGGGGCAATCAGCTTGATCAGCCTCGATGCGAACGCGGTAGCGGCTCAGCACATCAGGGCGATCAGGAAACGGGGTGATGCGGCGAAAGCCTTCGGCTTCGCACTGGGTGGTGAACAACCCACCGCTCACATACAACCCTTCCAGGCTGGTGTTGCTGGCTGGATCCAGCCGCACCCGGGTGCTCAGCATCCAGATTGGATCGTCTGGCAACGCAGCCGCTTCAATCACCAGCCCACCGCCTTGGTGGCTCCACGCCTCCACTGGCAGGGCCGTGCCATTGATGGCCAGCTCCTGGATCTCCATGGCCACAGCCGGCCAAGACAGCGGCTCACGCTGCCGGTCAGATGAGCGCTGAATGCTCAGCTGGGCATGGACCAAGGTCTCGGAGCTGAAGAGCTCAACACGCAGCTCAACAGCATCAACCGACCAGACCGGAGGCATGTAGTCCGCCAAGCGAACCAAGGTTTCTGCGCTCACTCAGCTCCGCCGCCGGCTTGCAGGGCTTCTTGGATCTTCTCGCGCACGTCATCGGGCATCTGATCAGGGCAAACCTGAGCCACCGCGATCAGCACCGAGTTGATCGAGCCTTTGCGTAGATCTTCAATCGGCAAAGGGTCATCGCCGAGCTGGGCAATGGCGCCACCGTTTTGCCCCTGGATGGTTTGCGTCAGGGTTTCGCCGGCGATACCGATGGCTTTTTTGAAATCCACATCATTGGAAACAGCCAAACAGGCATTGAGAGCCGTGATGCGCGAATAGAGCGTCATCTCTGCCTCAGTGGCTGGGGCAGCCTGAGCAGCGCTGGGTTGCAGCAGGGGGGAGATGGCCACAGCCATCAAGGCAGCAGCAGACAGCAACTGGCGCATGGCCGAGGCAGCTCAAAAGACGCCTCATGTTGGCCTTTTTTTGCTCAAGCCGCCCGGCGCAGTGGTCGCTTTTCGCTCAAGTGGGACACCTCTGGAAAAGCCGGCAGGTCTTGCTCGAGCTCAGCGGCTTTAGCCGCTAGGTGCTCCGGCATGCATTCGGCCAAAAACTGCAACTCCTCCTCGCTGATTTCCTCATCCCAGCCGTCAGGCTCCTGAACTGGCTTCGCTGCTGAGGTCATCGAGGAGCAGATCGGCTCCAGGCTGTCTAGCCCGTCCCACAGCCCGCGGCAACGCGATCGAATCAGGACGTCAACGGTTGGCCCGAGGATTCCAAACGCTCTTCGTGGTGCACTTCGGCTAAGACCAGCTCACCGTTGCACCAGGAATAAATCGAGCGAGCCCGGTAGCGGTCCATGTCTACCAAACGGATGTGCTCAAGAATGTCCCACTCGAGGTAATGGGACTCGAATACCAACTCATGCTCATCCACCTGGCGAATCTGGCTCTTGGTGGGTGAGCCGCAGAGATAACCGCGGCTGCGGCGCAACTGATGGCCGCATAAGTAAGCCTCCAGAGTTCCTTCGCGCACGTAACGGGGGTTCTTATCAAAGAAGTCGTATTCCTTTTCGGGCCACCAGGTGAAGCGGTAGGCCGCCTCTCCCTCCACCGGCTCACTGAATGCCTCCATGCGTAAAAACATGTCGACCCGCATGGCCTGATCGTCGTCAAAGAAGTACTGACGGCGGGAGCGCCACAACCCCAAATTGCGATTAAACCAACGCCGCAGCGATGTATCGAATTGCAGCCGCTGCTGCGGCTCAACGGTCGGCTTGGCTCGAAACAGGGAGACGGGTTCCACTGATCAGGGACGATCTCTCAATTTCGTCTTAGCCAGGGGCAAAGAAAAACATCCCCAAGCTGCAGATCATCTTCAACTGCGGCGCAGCACCACGACACCACCCTCTTCACGCACAGTGCGGTAGCCCTCAGCGCGCAGCTCCTCCAAGCGTTGTTGTAATCGCTGAACCTGCCGCCGGTCGCTGTCAAAGGCAGCAGCCCGCCAAGCCGGCAGCTGCAAATCCACAGCCACCCAATCCACCGGTGTCAGCTCAGCGGTGGAATCTTGCCAATGGCGCCAGGCCGGCAAACGCACCAACACCTGGCGGTGCGACAGCAATGGAATCAACGGAGTATTCGCCGCCACCGACGCATCAGCAGGGATCACCGCCAGGGCCTGACGCACCTGCGCTCCATGGCGCCATTGCTGAGCCAAGGGCAGATGCACCCAAGGGACAAAGCTGTCGGGCACTAAAAACGACAGGCTGCGGTTGGGGTTACTGGCCAAGGTCAACAGCAGCGAGAGCAGCACACACCCGCTCCAAATGCGGCGCAAACGGCGCCTTGCGAACAGCTGGCTGCGCTGCTGCCACCAGAACACCGCCCCCGCGAAGAGGCCCGGTGCCACCAACAGGGCGTAGCGGATGTTGATCGACAGCGGATCGTTACTGCCCCGGGCCAAGAGCAATCCCGCCAATGGCAGAGCCACCAACAACCAGGCATCGAGGCTGAGCGCGGGCACGAACATCAGCGGCAGCCACTGCGCCGCCAGATACCCAAGGGTTTTTCCGGGGGGATTGATCAGCTCCCAGAGCAGACGCCACGGCTGGAGCAGCAAACCCTTGAGCACCTCCAAGCTGCTGAGCTCCTCGGCTCCAGGGGTGTACTGACCAAAGTTCTCCACCATGAAGCGCTTGCTGACATCAGCGCTCACCGCGGGCATCAACACCGAGGTGACCACAACGCACCAGGCAGCGCCCCAAAGGCCGATCAACGCCGCCACCCACCAGGGGGCCTGGCGCCGTAGGCCCATCCACAGGGCCATGCCAAAGAGAACAACACCGGTGTCCTCACGCACCAACGGAATCAACAAAGCCGCCAACAGCAGCAACCACCAACGCCGCTCAAGCAGCCCCAACAGCAGCAAAAACACCAGCAGCGGCAGCTGGCAGAGATCATGAAAGTTGCACCAGGTGGGGCCAATCACCGCCTGGGCGCCGTAAAAGCTGCAGGCCACAGCCGCAGCTAGCCCTGCGGGCAGCAAGCCTCGCGCCAGGCGGTGCAAGACCAACCCGGCCGCCGTCATCAGGCCCACCTGCACAAGGGGCAAGGCGGCGAAGCCCAACCACCGCACCAGCGGAGCCCAGAGCAGCAGCAATGGCGTGTAGTGCTGGCCAAGGCGCTGGTAGCTGGGATCAGGCGCCAACCCCCCATGCAACACAGCACTGGAGAGCTGGGAGGAGAGGCTGCTAGCAAACCAGCGGCCGTGGCCGCTGTTCCAGAGCACCTGGTTGAAGATGCCTTGGTCATACGAGGCGCTGAGCGACCAAAGGCGCCAAAACTGCACCAGCAGACCCAGCAGCAGGAACAAACCAGCCGCCAACCAAACCCAACGCGCTGGGTCGTTTACTGCGGTTTGTCCTTTTTTGCTTAGCAAATCAAGAAACCTCAATAACCTGGACCCGATTGACGGCTTTCATTGCCTCCCACCGGCGATAACGAAAATCAGCAGGGCGTCTCCCTGCTTTTGGTCGCTGGGCCCCACCACCTTGCTGGGCCCGACGTCAGGGGTTTGCTGTCTTTTCTCGAGGAACAAAAGCACACCTTCAACATCAGCTTCTCGATTGCTGATCCACAGAAACAGCCGGAACTGCTCGAGCTGCATCGCCTGGTGGCCACACCGGCGCTGATCAAGCTTGACCCGGCCCCGAAGCAGGTCTTTGCGGGCAATGCCATTCAGCGGCAACTGCAGAACTGGCTGCCCCGCTGGCAGCAGCTCGGCATGGTGAGTGGCCTGAGTTCCAGCCTCAATCCCTCAGATAGCGCAGGCGGCACCAGCCAACGGGAAATGCAGCTGGAGGATCAGTTGCTGGTGTTGCGCCAAGAGAACGAAACGCTCACTTCACGCTTGGGCGTTCAGGAACGGCTGCTGAGGATGGTGGCCCACGAGCTGCGCACCCCCCTCACCGCAGCGAACCTGGCGCTGCAGAGCTACCGGCTCGAGCAGATCAAAACCGATCGTTTTTTCGATGTGATGGATCGGCGGCTCGAGGACATCGAGCAGCTCTCCCACGATTTACTGGAGGTGGGCAGCACCCGCTGGGAAGCACTGTTTAACCCGCAACGGCTGGGGCTAGCTCCCATCGCCGCCGAAGCCATCCTCGAGCTGGAAAAGCTGTGGGTGAACCGGCGCTTGGAACTGCTCACCGATGTGCCCTCAGACCTGCCCGATGTGTACGCCGACCAACGGCGCATGCGGCAGGTGATCTTGAATCTGCTGGAGAACGCCCTGAAGTTCACCCCAGATGGCGGCCAGGTCAGCTTGAAGCTGCTGCACCGCACCAGCCAATGGGTGCAGGTGAGCGTGAGCGACTCCGGTCCAGGCATTCCGACCGAAGAGCAACAACGCATCTTCCAAGACCGGGTGCGGCTACCACAGACCGCAGGACAAACCTCGGGATTTGGGGTTGGCCTGTCGGTTTGCCGCCGCATTGTGGAAGTCCATGGCGGGCGCATTTGGGTGGTCTCAGACCCAGGCGAAGGGGCCTGCTTCCACTTCACCGTTCCGATCTGGAGAGGCCAGAGCAGCTAGCTTGACCCAGGCCGGACCCGATGGTTTAAGTTGGCTTCTTGCCAAACGGCCTCGCCCCCATCGTCTAGAGGCCTAGGACACCTCCCTTTCACGGAGGCGACAGGGGTTCGAATCCCCTTGGGGGTATCCAGACATTGGCGATTCAATCACCTGCAGGCAAACGTCTACCAGGAAGTAGGCGTAGCTCAGGGAAGGGCGGCTTCTGCTTGAACAGAAGCCTCGTTGTTGCGCTTCATCGCTTCAGCGGCCACAGCACGCAAGTTCATCGAGAGGTCTTCTTTGAGGCGCTGCTCGATCAGACCAATGGGCATTCCCCTGCAGGCCTGAATCAACACCTCATAACGCAGCCGAACGCCACCTAGAGGGTCAGGGCAAAGGAACCAAGCACCCTCAAAACGGCGGAAGTCGCCGCTCACCATGCGGAAGTCGAGCATGCCATCAGGGCGCCGCTCACGCAGCTCCAACGTGACTTTGGCCGTGAAGCGCAATCCAGCAAAACGCTGGGCACCCTCTTGCTCGAGCACCACCTCCAAGCCTTCACGGCTCACAACCCGGGAGGAAATCAGATTGGGGATGAAGCTGGTGAGGCGGTCGTAATCGGTCAGGACCGTCCAAACCGCCTCCATCTCGAGCGGCAACCGCAATTGGGCCGCTAGGCGACGCGTTGCGTTCGGCAGCCGCTCGATCTGCTGCTCGATCGGCTCCAAGGCGTTGGATTGTTCTGGGATCGAAGACAAAAGGACTGGGGCCGCCAGAGGGTCACATTTGCAACATCAGTGACACTAAACGTGTTTTAGCCCTGACGGCGGGAAGGAAGCTTGCAGAAGCTTCCTATAGTCGCGGCGCCTTTCCCAGATCCATGCGCGTACCTCCTGTCTCTGCAGCTCCAGGCACTCCCCGCATGTTCGCCATTGAAGTGGCCGGCATGTCAGGAGCTGGAGTCAAACGCAGTAACGAGGTCTTGAAGGTCAGCTATGACCAGCTCAACTCCGTCATGCGCAACATCGGCCGCAGCGGAGCGCGCATCCTTCGGGTGACGCCTATTGATGGGACCCAGCCCGTCGCCACACCTACGACCCCTCCAACTCCAGCTCCTGTGACTACACCTGCTGCCAGCAAGCCCGCCACAGCCCACGCGCAGGTGCCGGTCAATCTCTACAAGCCCAAAAATCCATTTGTGGGCACGGTCACTGAGAACTATTCCCTGCTGCAGGATGGCGCCATCGGCCGGGTGAACCACATCACCTTCAACCTTGAAGGTGGTGACCCCCAGCTGCACTACGTGGAAGGCCAGAGCATCGGCATCATTCCCGACGGCGAAGACGCCAAGGGCAAGCCCCACAAGCTGCGTTTGTATTCCATCGCCAGCACCCGCCACGGTGATGACATGGCAGACAACACCGTGTCGCTGTGCGTGCGTCAGCTCGAGTACAAAAACGAAGCCGGTGAGCAGATCTACGGCACCTGCTCCACCTTCCTCTGCGACATCGAGCCTGGCGCCAAGGTGAAGATCACGGGCCCGGTCGGCAAGGAGATGCTGCTGCCCGAGGACGAAGAAGCCAACGTGATCATGCTGGCCACCGGCACCGGCATCGCCCCAATGCGCACCTACCTGCGCCGCATGTTTGAAGCCAAAGAGCGCGAAGCCAACGGCTGGAAGTTCCGCGGCAAGGCTTGGCTATTCATGGGTGCCCCCAAGACCGCCAACCTCCTCTATGACGAGGATTTCCTGCGTTACGAGAGCGAGTACCCCGACAACTTCCGCTACACCAAGGCGATCAGCCGCGAGCAGCAGAATCCCAAGGGCGGCCGGATGTACATCCAAGACCGCGTCACGGAGTACGCCGATGAGATCTTCGCGATGATCGAAGACCCCAAAACCCACGTGTACATGTGCGGTCTGCGGGGCATGGAGCCCGGCATTGATGAAGCGATGACCGCCGCCGCCGCCGCCAAGGGCTTGGATTGGGCTGAACTGCGTCCTCAACTCAAAAAAGCCGAGCGCTGGCACGTCGAGACCTACTGATCAGGTCTTCGCCCAGGCGGTCAAATCTGCAGAAGAACAGGCCATTCACCTTCTGTTCACCTGTGGCCTTCATCGTGTGGAAATCCTCTGTCTGAGGCCACGGGATGACCGCCACATTGACCAACCCGCTCCGCGTTGGCCTGCGCCAGGAGCGGGTGATCTCACCGCAGTGCCTGGTGATCTTTGGCGCGAGCGGCGACCTCACCCATCGCAAGCTGATTCCAGCGCTGTTTGATTTGTTCCGGCAGCGGCGGCTGCCGAGCGAATTTGCTGTGCTTGGCTGTGCTCGCCGCCCCTGGAGCGACGACGAATTTCGCCAAAAGATGGAAGCGGCGCTCGCCAGCAAGATCGCTGACGATCCTGAGAGCTGGAAAACCTTTTCTGCCGGCCTCTTCTATGAGCCAGTGGATCTGCAGAAAAGCGACGACCTGGTGCGGCTTGGTAAGCGCCTCGAGCAGATCGACCGCCAGCGCGCCACCCGCAGCAACCGCACCTTCTATTTATCCGTTTCCCCCGCCTTCTACGGCAGTGGCTGCCGCGCCTTAGCGGGAGCCGGTCTACTGGCCGATCCCAATCGCAGCCGGGTGGTGATTGAAAAGCCCTTTGGCCGCGATTACGCCAGTGCCCAGGAACTCAATCGGGTGGTCAAAAGCTGCGGGCAAGAAAACCAGATCTTCCGCATCGACCACTACCTCGGCAAAGAGACGGTTCAAAACATCCTGGTGATGCGCTTTGCCAACACCATTTTCGAGCCGATCTGGAACCGCAATTACATCGACAACGTTCAGATCACAGCAGCGGAAACCGTTGGCGTGGAAGAGCGCGCGGGCTACTACGAAACCTCCGGTGCCCTGCGTGACATGGTGCAAAACCACCTCACCCAGATGCTGGCCCTCACGGCCATGGAAACCCCGGGCCGCTACGACCCCGAGGCCATCCGCAATGAGAAGGCCAAGGTGCTGCAGGCCGCACGGCTTGCCGATGAGGCCGAGCCCTGGAACTGCTGCGTGCGCGGCCAATACGGCCCTGGTGGCAACAGCAGTGATCCTCTGGCGGGCTACCGCCAAGAGCCCAACGTGGATCCCAACAGCACCACGGAGACCTACGTGGCGATGAAGCTGTTCATCGACAACTGGCGCTGGCAGGGGGTGCCCTTTTACGTGCGCACCGGCAAGCGCATGCCCAAGCGCATGAGTGAGGTGGTGCTGACCTTCAAGGAAGCTCCAGTGCACCTATTTGATTCCTCAGGCGGCGGCGCCCCTGGAGCGAATCAATTGATCCTGCGGATCCAACCCAACGAAGGGGCTGATTTCCGCTTTGAAGTCAAAGCTCCAGGCTCTGGCATGCGCAGCCGGCCAGTGGATATGGACTTCTCCTACGACGAGTCCTTTGGTGAGCCTTCCGACGAGGGCTATGTGCGGCTGCTCGCTGACGCCATGCTCGGCGATCCCACCTTGTTCACCCGCAGCGATGAAGTGGAGGCCGCCTGGCGCCTCTACACGCCGCTGGTGGAGCTAATTGAACAGCAGCCCTGGCAGCTTCCGGTTTACCCCTACGAAGCCAGCACCTGGGGTCCGGCCGCCTCCGACAGCCTGTTGGCCCGTGATGGCCTGCTGTGGCGTCGCCCCTGAGCAATCGCTTGTCTCTCTCCCGTTCGTTTCTGCCACCCCGTTGAACCATGGCTCCTCAGCTCACTCTTCAGGCACCGCTGGAACTCCCACCCCAGGACGTCTCCGATTACCTCGGGCGTCTCTGGAATGGCGGTGAACAGGACTCCACCTCCAGTGGCGCCGCCACCTTCAGCCTGTTGGTGTGGCAGCCGTCGTGGATCGAGCAGCAGCTGGTGCGGCTCGGCCGCCTCGATGGCCCCATCACGGGCCTGGAACGCGAGGAGCTGCTGCAGGCGGCGCGCCAAGCCGTTCCCACTTGCGGGCTTCCGCTCTCCACATCGCCACTGGCCCCAGAGCTGGCCTGGCAATTGGGGCAACTGCCGGGGGATCAGGCCAGCGAGGATCTCCGCGGCCAGCACGTGGATCCGGCCATCAGCCTGCACCAACCCCGGCGGCTGATCACCTTGGCCCCCAGCCTCGATGCCCATCAGCATCTGGAAACCCTGGTAGCTGCCTACTGCCCTCTGCCTGAAGACGGGCCAGCCTCATCCGTCTGCGGTGATGTTGTGGTGATGCGCGGCGGCATGGAGGCCCTCCAGCGTGGGCTTGGCATGGTGAATCCGCTGATTCCCGCTGAACTGCCCTGCTGGGTGTGGTGGAACGGCACCCTGGATGAGGCACCGGATCTTTTTGAAGGCATCACGCAGGCGCCGCGGCGGCTGATTATCGACACGGCCATTGGCACCCCAGCCCGCGCCCTTGATGTGCTCAGCCAGCGCGCCGCAGCCGGCCAGGCCATCAGCGATCTGAACTGGTATCGCCTCTCGAGCTGGCGGGAAAACCTGGCCATGGTGTTTGACCACCCAGGCCGGCGCGACGCCTTGGCCCATGTGGTGCAACTCGACATCGATGTGCAAGGTCATCAGCCCGTGCAGGGCCTGTTGATGGCTGCCTGGATTGCCAACCGCCTGGGCTGGAGCCTGGAGTCGAGCAACCATTGCGACGGCGATGGCATCAGCGCCAGCTTCCGCCGGCCCGATGGAGTTGCCGTGCAAGTCCGCCAGATGCCTGTCCCGGTGGGTGATCCCAGCACCCATCCCGGCAGCATCGTGGGCTTGCGCTTGGTCTGCAGGCCCGAGCACCGTGCGCCGCTGTGCGTGATCCTCTGCGGTGAAACCGGCGGTTGCATGCGCCTAGAAGCCGGCGGCATGGCCCGGATGGAGTTGGTGGAGCAGGTGGTGACCTCCACCATTGAGTCCGCCCAACGGGAGGTCTCCCGCACCCTGCGCGGTGGCCACGACAGCACCAACCCGCTGCTTGCCGCCTGCGTCCCGCTGGCATCCAGACTGCTGCCGCGCTGATTCAGCTCAGGCTTGACGCTTCTGATCGCCGCCCCCTGCAGCGGTAGCGGCAAGACCCTGGTGTCGTTGCTGCTGGCCGCTGTTGCTGCCCAGCGCGGGCAGGGGCTGCAGAGCTTCAAGGTTGGCCCGGACTATCTCGACCCCCAATTGCTCAGTCGCGTCAGTGGGGTTCGCTGCCGCAATCTCGATCTACTGCTTTGCGGTGAACAGTGGGTGCACCGCAGCTTTCGCTGGTGGAGCCAACAGCAACCTCTCTCCCTGGTGGAGGGGGTGATGGGGCTGTTCGATGGCGTTGGCCCCAGCTCCCAAGGCAGCAGCGCTGCGGTAGCCGCCAGCCTTGATTTACCGGTGCTGTTGGTGGTGGAAGCCAGCCGTCAGGCCGCATCGTTAGCGGCCTTGGTGCGGGGCTTTCGCGATCACGACCCCAACCTCACCATTGCCGGAGTTGTGCTCAACGGTGTTTCCACGCCCAGGCACCAGCAGCTGCTGAGTGATGTGCTCGAGCAGATCGACATGCCGCTGCTGGGGGTATTGCCGCGCCATCCAGCTCTGGAACTACCAAGCCGCCATCTGGGCTTGCTGCCACCCCAGGACCTGCCCGATTGGCCAAAACGCAGCCAGCAATGGGCGGAGTTGGCGGCGCAATGGCTTGATCTCGAGCGCCTCTGGCCGCAACTGGCCAGTGATGGAAATGGAGCTGCGGCAACAGAGCATCCCTTGATGGGTCTTGGGCCACAGCAAGCGCCCCATGGTGCTGTGGTGGCGGTGGCCAGGGATGCCGCCTTTCATTTCTGCTACCCCGAGCTGGAAGAGTCCCTGCAGCATCTGGGCTGTGAAGTGACGCCTTGGGCACCACTGGCGGATCAACCCTTGCCAGCGCAGTGCGGCGCGGTGGTGTTGCCGGGGGGCTACCCCGAGCTGCATGCCAAGGAGCTCAGCCAATGCCGCCAGAGCCTCGGCTCACTGGCCCGCCATGGAGCGGCAGGGGGCGCGATTTATGCCGAATGCGGCGGACTGCTGCTGTTAGGGCAGGAGTTGGTCGACGCTGATGGTCTGAGCCACACCATGGCCGGCCTGCTGCCGCATCGGGCCTGCCGCGGTGCGCTCAGCCTGGGGTATCGCCGCGCCCAGGTGCAGCGCGATGGGCTGGTGGTGCGCCAAGGAGAGGTATTGCACGGCCATGAATTCCACCGCTGGCAACTCGGCGACAGCCCGATGGAGGCAGCACCTTGGCAGCTGGAGGGGTGGGGCGTGAGGTCTAGGGTTGAGGGATGGACCGACGCCGCCGTGCACGCAAGTTGGCTCCACCTCCATTGGGGTGGATGCCCTTCGATTCCCCAACGGTTGACGCACGCCGCCGGCAAGTTGCCAAGCGCCTAGGGCGTGATGGCCAACCCAATCGCTCCCTGAGCCTTCCAGCCGAACGGTGGCGCTTCCGCATTCGAGGGCTGGTCCAAGGTGTGGGCTACCGGGCCGCGTGCTGCAGGAGGGCACAAGAATTGGGCCTCGCTGGCTGGGTGCGCAACTGCAGCGATGGCAGCGTGGAGGTGCAAGCCGAAGGCAACGAACAACACCTCACGGAACTGCGGGTTTGGTGCGAAGGCGGCCCCCTTGGAGCCCGAGTTGATTCGGTGGATAGCAGCCGCGTCGCTACCACCGGTGCCGACTGGTTTGAAGTCAGGCCTGACTACTTTCAAGGCGGGGCGTTAACCCGTTAGCAAAATCCGCTCCATAGGGTTCAGCAGAACCTCCCATCCGGAGCCCGCCCATGGCCGCGAGCCAATCCATCTGGCTGCTCCGCCACGGGGCCACCGAGTGGAGCCGCAATGGCCGCCACACCGGTAGTAGCGACATTCCACTGCTGCCTGAGGGGGAAGAGGAAGCCAAGGCTTTAGCCCCAAGGCTGCGTGGTCAAGCCTTTGCGCAGGTGTGGGTGAGTCCACTGCAACGGGCCCGGCGCACCTGCGAACTAGCGGGTCTTAGCGACCGCGCTGAGGTGCACCAAGACCTGCGCGAGTGGGATTACGGCGACTACGAAGGCATCACCACCAAAGAGATCCGGCAAACCGTGCCGAATTGGAGTGTGTGGAGCCATGGCTGCCCCGGCGGTGAGGATGCCACTGCGGTGACGGCGCGTTGCCAGCGGCTGATCGATCAACTGCTCACGATCGAGGGGGATGTGGCCCTGTTTGCCCACGGCCACATCCTGCGCAGCCTGGCCGGCACCTGGATGGAGCAGGGCGCCTGCGGAGGCAAACACCTGATCTTGGGCACCGGCACCTACAGCGTGCTGGGCTTTGAGCGCGAGAATCGAGCGCTCAAACACTGGAATGCGCCGTGCCACTGACGCGCACGATCACCGAACTCACGGCCTGCGGCTTTGCCGTTGCCCTCAGTCCCCTCGACATCGCCCTGGTGCTGCTGCTGCTGCTGGGCAGCACACCGCTGCTGAAATCCAGCCTGTTCAGCGGTGCCTGGTTTGTGACCAACAGCGTTGCCATCGCACTGCTGGTGACGGTGGGCAAGGGGCTCACCCTCTCCATGGAGAAAGGCGGGATTCACCAGGTGGGAATTGATCTGTTTGCCGCCGGAGCGCTACTAGCCCTGGGCATTCGAGAACTGGACCCCAAACCCAAAGACTTCAAAGATCTCCAAGGCAGCTGGATCACCAAGCTGGAGAAAGTCGGGCAATTGCCCCTGACGGTGCTGCTGCTCACCGCACCACTGACCCTGCTCCTAAGCCCCGACAACCTGTTCCTGTTGGCCAAGGGGGCCTCCCTGGTGCAGGGAGGTCATCACAGCCAGCTGCTGGAGCTGGGCTTGATCGCCTACTTCAGCCTGATCAGCAGCACCCTGCTGTTGATTCCCATCCTGTTGGTGCTGGTCCGCAAACAGCAGGTGCAGCCGCTGCTGGAGCAAGGCAAGCAGTTCATCGAGCAGCGCAGCAGCTTGATCCTGGGGTTAATCAGCGTCGCCTTGGCGCTCTATCTGGGCTGGTCGGGCTGGAGCGGGCTTGATGGCTTCGCCGCCATCAGCTGAGCCCCTGCTGCCAGCTTGAGCGCAGGGCCTCAGGGCCCTCACGCCCCACTAACCAAACCCGGCGCCGAGCCCGGCTCACCGCCACATAAACCAACTGGCGGCGAATCTCCTCCTGCTGCGGCCAATAGACATCGGGGGCCACAAACACATCGGTGAAGCTGCTGCCCTGGCTGCGATGAACGGTGAGCACTGCCGCAGGGCCAACGCTGGCAAAGGAATCGCGCAGCAAAAAGAACTGGCGCCAGAGCTGACGACGCTGGCTGCCTTCGGCCTGCTTGGCCTGGCTGCGCAGATCAGCCAATGCCGCATCGAGCCGTTGCCGGCCTGGGCTGCCTGCGGCTGGCGCCAAACGCAGCTGCAATTGGCTTTCACCGGCCTCCACATCCACCCGCAGGGTTTCAATCACTGGAGCGGCCTTGAGCCCCAAATCAGCCAAATCACAGCGATCTGGGGCCACATCACGCACCAACAATTCACGGTTCGAGCCCAACACCAGATCGGCATCTTCTCCATTGGCCAAGCCCTCTTGGCAAGCCGGTGCCATCACAGCCGAGCGGGTGATCAGCACCTCACCAGGCAACACGGGCAGTTGATCCGCCATCTCCCCGTGCAGGGCCCGGCGCGCAATCGGCACCAAACGCTCCAGGGTGCGGTTGGTGAAGCACAGCAAACGGGCGTGGTCTGGATCGAGCCGCTCGCTGCTCAACCGCAAGGCTTCTTGGGCCTGGCTGATCCATTCCTCCCGGCTAACCACCGCCACCCGGCCGCTGTCGTCATCCACAGGCGGCAGCAGCGGCGGTTGACTGCTTGGCAATTGCCCTTGCCGCAGACCGGTGGCCAGGCGCAGCACAGGCCCCCCATGGCGCACCACCTCTTGGAGGTGGTGGGCTTCTGAGCGCTTCATCGCAAACACCGGGCTGCTCTGCTCACTCACCGGCGGCAACTGGGCCGGATCACCGACAAACACCAAGCGGGTGCCATAGGTGTGGGCGCATTGCAGGGTGATCTCCAGCAAGCGGCTATCCACCATCGACGACTCATCCACCAGCACCAAGCCCAGGTGTTCAAGCGCAGTGGCGGTCTGCTCGGTGGGATCGCAGCGTTCCTGCTCCTCCTGGCGGCTGAGCTTGAGGCGCAGCAGGCGGTGGATGGTGGAGGGATACCAGGTGGGACGCAGACCCTGGTCCTCGAGCTGCTGACGCAGCACCCCCACAGCTTTGTGGGTGGGGGCGGCCACGGTCCAGCAGAGATGGGCGGCATCAGCCAGTTGCAGAAACCGAGCCGATAAAAAGGTTTTGCCGGTGCCGGCATAACCGCTGAGCACAAACGGGCAATCCGCCTCGGAGGCGATTAGCCAATCCTGAAAGCCATCAAGGGCAACACGCTGACCATCGGTCAGCTCGGGAGAGGCATCGGCCAGCTCAGGCCACCCCGCTCAACCAACCCAGCTGCTGCGCCAGATGCACCGGGCTGCCAATAAAGACATCACCAACCAGGCCAATCAATGGGCCCAGCAGGCTGCCCACCAACACCTCCAGGCGCGAATGGCCCAGGGTTGTCTTCAGCGGCGGCATCCCCTGCGCCTCCGGCAGGGCATTGACCCGCTCAGCCGTGCGACCGGCAGCGCGGCGCACCCCACTGGCGTCGTACATCACCACAAACGCCACCGCCGCGGCCAAGGCAAACAAAGGCCCATCAAATCCCTGCTCCAGGCCAATGCAAGCGGCCGTTCCGCTTACCAGGGCGGAATGGGATGACGGCATGCCGCCGGTTTCGATCAATACCGCCGGGCGCCAGCGGCGATGCACCACCAACTCAATCAACAGCTTGGAGAGCTGCGCCAAGCCACAGGCGGCCAGGCCCCAAGCCAAGGGGCCGTTATCGAGCAGCTGCACAAACGGCTGACTCATCGATCGCGGGAGGTGATGTATCCCGCCAAGGCCAGCAGCGGCTGGGCCTTCTCGCTCCAGGGTGTCAGCACCCCACAGGCCTCCTTAACCAGCGATTCAGCCCGGGCCTTGGATTCCTCGAGCCCCAGCAGTTTGGGGTAAGTGGTCTTATCAGCCGTGAGATCTTTGCCTGCGGTCTTGCCCAGCACCTCGCTGCTAGCGGTGACATCAAGGATGTCGTCGATGATCTGGAAGGCCAGACCAATCGCCCTGGAGTAGGTGCGCAGAGCCTCCAGCAATTTGTCATCCGCCCCGGCAATCAGCGCGCCGCTCAAGACCGAGGCCTGCAATAAAGCTCCCGTTTTGTGCAAGTGGATGTATTCGAGGGTGTCGAGATCCACCTCCACCCCTTCGCTGGCCAAATCAACGATTTGACCGCCCACCAGACCGGGGGCACCGGCGGCTAACGACAACTCGCCGATCACCTTCAGTAGGCGCTCAGCAGGAACCCCAGGGCTGCGCAACGCCACCATCTCAAAGGCGCGGGTCAGCAAGGCATCGCCAGCCAAGATCGCTGTGGCATCGCCATACACCTTGTGGTTGGTGGGCCTACCGCGGCGCAGATCGTCGTTGTCCATGGCTGGCAGATCGTCATGGATCAGCGACATGGTGTGAATCATCTCCAGCGCCGTCGCGGTGGGCAGAGCCAGCGAGGCCTCGCCACCGGCCAGCTCACAGCTGGCGAGACAGAGGATGGGCCGCAGGCGCTTACCGCCAGCCAACAGGGAGTAGCGCATGGCTTCCCGCAGCGATTCCGGCCGCTCAGGGCCAAGCGCAGCATCAAGCGCTGCTTCCACCTTGAGGCGGCCAGCCTCGAGGTACTGAGAAAAATCAAAGCCGTTGGCCACCACAGCAGTCATGAACCGGCAGGTCGCCTCAGCTGCAGGGATTGTCTCTCAACGGCGGGCCACCCAGCACCTGCTGCAACAGAGTGAACAACGCCAAAGGCAGTTCCACCACCAAGGTCACCGAGGCAAATTCAGCCTGCTCAGGCCGCTTCCAGCCGGCAGCGCCATGCTCAATCTCCAGCAATCGCAGCAAATCCAACCCGCTCAGCTGACTCAGGTCATCGGCCGACAACCCTGAGGAGGATGAAAACTGGGGTTGAGCCATTGCGGCACCCCGCAGGCGGAAGGATCTAAAGGAAACCTTAAGCCCGCAGCACCCTCAATAGCCAGGGGCAGGATCCGGCAAGCCAAAGCGCTGGCTCCAAGCCCGCACCGTATTAAGCAGCAGCATCGTCACCGTCATCGGCCCCACCCCACCGGGAACAGGCGATAGGGCTGAGGCGATGGGCTCCACTTCGGCGGTCCGCACATCCCCGCATAAGCCCCCTTCCGGCTTGCGGTGAATCCCCACATCCACCACCGCGGCACCCGGGCGCACATGCTCAGCGCCAATCATCAAGGGCTTGCCGGCTGCCACAACCAAAATCTCGGCTTCACGGGTGTGGGCCGCCAGATCAGCCGTTCGCGAATGCACGACCGTGACTGTGGCATTGGCGGCCTGCAGCATCAGCGCCATGGGCTGACCCACCAAGATGCTGCGGCCAATCACCACGGCCCGTTTGCCAGCAGGGTCAATGCCGTTGCTGCGCAGCAGGGCCATCACACCAGCTGGCGTGCAGCTGCGCGGACCGGGCTCTCCCCGCAACAAACGCCCAAGATTGAGTGGATGCAGACCATCGGCATCCTTGGCTGGATCCAGCTCTAGCAGCAGCGAGCGATCATCCAAGCCATCGGGCACTGGCAACTGCACGAGGATTCCATCGACGGCGGGGTCTTGGTTCAACTGCCGCAACTTGGCCTCAATCTCAGCCTGGGGCGTGGCGGCATCGAGATGGGCGCCATGGCTCACCAAGCCCACACGGGCGCAGGCTTTCTCTTTATTGGCCACATACACGCCACTGGCCGGGTCGTCGCCAACACGCAGCACCGCCAAGCCAGGCGGACGGCCGGCGCGGGGCAACCCCGATGCGATTGCCGCGGCCATCACCTCCTCAAGCTCAGCCGCCAACTGACGGCCATCAAGACGTTGGGCTGGCATTCCGGAGATGGGAGCTAGCGTCAGTCTGACCTCAGCAGTGCTGTGCTCTCCGCCCTCTCGCGTTGGATCTGGAGCTTTCGGCTGCGCCTTGGGCAGGCCTGGAGGCGGTGGCTTCGCCACGAGCGGCCCAGCCGGATGGCGGTGCGCTGGACCCTGCGCGATGGGTTGGTGGTCTTACTGGCCTGCCTTGGTGTGGGCTTGATTTCCGCTTGGCCTTGGTTGGTGCAGCCGTCGCTGCGGCCAGGCCTGCCAGCTCCATTTGAAATTCGCGCCCCGCAGGATGCCTCGGTGGTGGATAGCGAAGCGCTGGACCAGCGCCGTTCGCAACTGGGCCCACGGATCCAAGTTCAGATCACTGATCAAAACGCCACCGCCACATTGGAGCGCCGGCTCAAGCGCATGCTGGCGGAGTTGCTCAACTCGCGAACCGCCGGGGAGATGCGCCTCACCCCGATCGCGATCACGGCAGAGGATGAAGCTTTCCTACTCACGCAAACCCCTCAAGAGCTGCAGCAGTGGCAGCTGGCCGTCGAGCAAGCCCAACAGCGGATGCTCACCCAAGGCGTGGTCAGCACCCTGGCTGAAACTCAACTGCAGCGGGCCGCCAAGCTGCAATTGGATGACTTGGCTGAACCGGGCCGCAGCCTCGGCGCCAAGCTGATCACCCGCTCCTTGCAGGGGAGCACCAACCTGCGCACCGACAACAGCCTCACCCAGGTTTTGCTGAATGACCTGATTCAGCAAAACGGTGTTCCCAAAATCGAGGTCAAAGCCGGCGAGGTGATCACCGTCAAAGGCGAGGTGATCAGTCAGCGGGCCTACGACGTGCTGGATGCCTTTGGCTTGATCAGCCGGCGTCCAGCGACAGGCCTGTTCCTGGTGCGCTGGATTGAAGCGAGCCTCGCAGCGGGCCTGATGCTGCTGATCTGCCGGCGTTGGCGCACGGATCTGGAGATCCCCCAGGCGCTGCTGCTGCTTGGCACCTTGGCGGTGGTTCAAGGTTGCAAGCTCTGGTTTGGCGCCTCCGTTAGCGCCCTAGCGGTGCTGGTTCCCCCCAGCCTGCTGTTGGCGGAAGGGCTGGGCGCCGCCAGTGGCCTGGCCTGGCTGTCGCTGGCCACCCTGCTGTGGCCGATTCCGCTCAACAGCGTGGGCACAGCGCGCCTGCTGTTGGCCGCAGCCGTTGCCGTGGTCGGCGTGCTCCTGGCCGGCCGGCAACGCTCACGGGCAGAAATGCTGCAAAACGCCGTGCTGCTCACGGTGGCCGCCCTGCTGGTGGAAGCCGCCTTGATCCAGCTGATGGGTGGCTCAGTGGGGGGCGAGCTGCTGAGCGAAGGAATCTTGATGGGGGGCCTGCTGCTGCTGGCCCTGTTGATCTCCCCCACCGTGGAGCGGCTTTTCGGAATGATCACACGGTCCCGTTTGCTGGAGCTCTGCGATCTGCAGCGCCCGCTGTTGCGCAAGCTCTCCTCGGAAGCGCCGGGCACCTTTGAGCACACCTTGATGATCTGCGGCCTGGCCGAGGAAGGCGTGCGTGCCATCGGCGGCGATGTGGATCTGGTGCGCACCGGAGCGCTTTATCACGATGTGGGCAAACTCCATGCCCCCCAGTGGTTCATTGAGAATCAACAGGGTGGGGACAACCCCCATGACCATCTCGATGACCCCTGGCGCAGCGCTGAAATCCTGCAAGCTCATGTCGATGAGGGGATCAAGATGGCGCGCCGCTATGGCTTGCCCCAGCCGGTGGCGGACTTCATCCCGGAACACCAAGGCACGTTGCGGATGGGCTACTTCTGGCACAGGGCAAAGGAGCAAAACCCCAACGCCAGCGATCGCCCCTTCCGCTACCGCGGCCCCAAGCCGCAATCCAAGGAGAGCGCCGTGATGATGCTGGCCGATGGCTGCGAAGCCGCACTGCGGGCGATGCCACCAGAAACCGATGAAGCGCAAGCCTGCGATGGGGTGCGGCGCATCATTCACTCCCGCCGCCATGACGGCCAGCTCGATGACAGCGGCCTGGGAACAGGCGAAATTGAATTGGTGGTGCGGGCGTTTGTGAAGGTGTGGCGCCGCATGCGGCACCGCCGCATTCCCTACCCGATTCCGGCCCGCAAAGCGTTTAGCGCTTAAGCGATCAACCCTTCACCGCATCGCCACTGGCGCTGGGCAGGATGAACCGCTGCAGGAACACAAACAGAGCCAACACCGGAACAATTGACACCACCGAACCGGCTGCCACCAAACGCCAATCCAAAGAAAACGAGCTGGAGAGTTGCTGCAGGCCCAACGGCAAGGTGTAAAGCCCTGGGTCATCAAGAATCACCAGGGGCCAGAGGAAATCACTCCAGGTGCCGATGAACACAAACATCGCCAGGGTGATCAGATCGGCCCGCGCCGCTGGAATCAACACGTTCCACCACTCACCCAACGCAGTGCAGCCATCCATGCGGGCCGCCTCCTCCAGCTCTTTGGGAACCCCCAGAAAGCTCTGGCGCAACAGGTAGATGCCAAAGGCTGTGGCGGCATTGGGCAGGATCAGCGCCATCAACGAATTGCGCAGACCCAGCTGAACCATCAGCAGGTAGAGCGGGATCATCACCACCTGAAACGGAATCAAGATCGTGGCCACCACCAAGGCCAGAACGATGCCGCGGCCGCGGAAGCGCATCCGCGCCAGGGGGAAGGCCGCCAAGGAGCAAAACAGCAGGTTGGCCACCACGCTGAACACACTCACCACGGTGCTGTTCAGCAAATAGCGGCCCATCGGGCTCTGGCTGAACAAGGTTCCATAGGCCTGCAGGCTGGGCTGAGCGGGAAACAAGCTCGGCGGCGCTTGGAAGATGTCTTCCGCTGGCCCCTTCAATGAGGTGCTCAGCAGCCAAAGCAAGGGGATCAGCACCACCAAGGCCACCAGCAACAGCACCATCAGCTGCAGCAGCAGCGACCACAAAGGCGCGCGGCGAGCGGTCATAGCGCTGGGGCGGGCAGGGGAGCGCGTTGGGGATGCAGCGGGCTGTGTTTCTGGCCGCTCACCAGGCGGTTGAGGGCGTTCACAAAAGCCTGTGCAGCGGCCACAACCACATCGGTGTCAGCCGCATGGCCGGAATACAAACGGCCGTCCTGGCGCAGGCGAATCGTCACCTCGCCCATGGCATCGATGCCTTCGGTGACGGATTTCACGCTGAATTCCACCAGTTCATTGGGCACCTGAACCAAGCCATTGAGGGCCTGACAGACCGCATCAACTGGCCCTGTGCCGATGGCAGCTTGGGAGCACTCCTCACCATCGCTGGTGCGCAGGGTGACCGTGGCTGTGGCGCGCAGATCCCGACCACAGCTCACTTGAACACCAGCCAGCTGGTAATAGGACTCGATCTGCTGGGCGTTCTGCCGAACGATGGCCTCGAGGTCGCGATCGGTGATCTCCCGCTTGCGATCAGCGAGTTCTTTGAAGCGCGCGAAGGCGTCGTTGAGGTCCTCTCCTTCCAGCTGGTAGCCCAGCTCTTCCAGGCGAGCGCGCACAGCACTACGGCCGCTGAGCTTGCCCAGGCTGATGCGGTTATCGCTCAAGCCGATGGTGCGGGCATCAATGATTTCGTAGGTGAGGCGGTTCTTCAGTACACCGTCTTGGTGGATGCCGGATTCATGGGCAAAGGCGTTGGCGCCCACGATGGCTTTGTTGGGCTGCACCGCCATGCCGGTGAGGTTGGAGACCAGGCGGGAGGTTTTGTAAATCTCCTCGGTTTGGATGCCTGTTAGGGGCTCGCTGCTGTCTTCCGCTCGGCCCAGGTAGCCGTTGAAGTAGCTACGGCGCACATGCAGCGCCATCACCAGCTCTTCCAGCGAGGCATTGCCGGCGCGCTCACCGATGCCATTAATGGTGCACTCAAGCTGGCGGGCGCCATTTTTGACGGCCTCGAGGAAGTTGGCCACGGCCAGGCCCAAATCGTTGTGGCCATGCACGGAGATCACCGCTTGGCCGATGCTGGGCACATGGGCATCAATGCCAGAAATCAAGGCACCAAATTCAGCGGGTGTGGCGTATCCCACCGTGTCGGGAATGTTGATCGTGGTGGCACCAGCCGCAATCGCCGCTTCGATCACCTGGTACATGAATTCGGGATCGCTGCGCCCGGCGTCCTCACAGGAAAACTCCACGTCGTCCACCAAGGAGCGGGCGTAGGCCACCATCTCCGGAACGATCTGCAAAACCTCAGCACGGCTCTTACGCAACTTGTGCTCGAGGTGAATGTCGCTGGTGGCCAGAAAGGTATGGATGCGCTGGTTGGCAGCCGGTGCCACCGCATCGGCGCAAGCTTTGATGTCGCCGCGAGTGGCGCGAGCCAAGCCACAAATCACCGGGCCATCAGGGCGGCCAACCTGGCGGGCGATGGTTTGCACCGCATCAAAGTCACCAGGACTGGCGAAGGGGAAACCCGCCTCGATGATGTCGACGCGCAGGCGGGCCAGTTGCTGAGCAATGGCCAGCTTTTCATCCAGATTCAGGCTGGCCCCAGGCGACTGCTCCCCATCCCTGAGGGTGGTGTCGAAAATCAACACCCGGCCCGGGTCGCGCGCCATAGGTCTTATGCGGATTGATTTCGGGTTAGCTCCATTCTAAGCCTCACGGCCTTTGTTCAAGAAAATCGCCGTACAGTGCAGCAGTTGACAGCGTTTCATGGTCGCCGGCGCGCTGGCATTTGTGCTTCACGGCCATCTGCCTTACGTCCGCAGCCGCCACCCGGGCTCGCTGGAGGAAGACTGGTTTTTTCAGGCCCTCACTGAAAGCTATCTCCCCTTAATTGAGATGCTGCAGCGCTCGCTGCAGCAGGGCGCTCAGCCGCGGCTGACGATGAGCCTCTCGCCCACCCTGCTCTCGCTGCTGGTGGATCCAGTGCTGCAGCAGCGCTACGAGCCCTGGCTACAGCAACGCATTGATCTGCTCGAGCGCAGCAGCTCAGATGAGCAAGCAGCCGCTGCAGACCTCAGCCAGCACCTCCAGCGGCAACGCCAGGCCTTCCGCCGTTGCGGCGGTGAGGTGCTCAAGCACTTCATTCAATTGCAGCGGCGCGGCGTTCTCGATCTGCTGACCTGCTGCGCCACCCATGGCTACCTGCCGCTGCTGCGAGATCCTGCCGCCGCGGTTCAAGGTCAGCTGCGCACCGCGGTGCGCGAGCACGAACGCTTAATTGGCGAAGCACCCCGCGGCATTTGGCTCCCCGAATGTGCCTATTTCGAAGGCCTCGATCAGCAGCTCACCAAAGCCGGCTTGCGCTACGCCATTCTCGATGCCCACGGCTTGCTGCATGCCCTGCCCCGTCCCCGCTACGGGGTGTATGCGCCGATCTGCTCGCCAGGTGCTGTGGCCTTCTTTGGCCGCGATAGCGAAGCCACCTTGCCGGTGTGGTCAGCCAGTGATGGCTACCCGGGTGACCCCAGCTACCGGGAGTTCCACCGCGACATTGGCTGGGATCTCGAAGAAAGCGAATTGCAAGCCGCTGGTATTCCCAGCAGCCGCCCTTTAGGCCTCAAGCTGCGGCGCGTCAGTGGTGGCGATTGCCCACTGGAGGCCAAGCTCCCTTACGAACCGGCAGCCGCCGAGCGAACCGCGGCCGCTCACGCCCAGAGCTACGTGCAGGCGCGCATCCAACAACTCAGCGAACTCGGTTCGGTGATGGATCAACCGCCCATGGTGGTGGCCCCTTTTGATGCGGAACTCTTTGGCCATTGGTGGTTCGAAGGCCCCCGCTTTTTGGAGCAGGTGTTCGCCCAAGGCCAAGCCCAGGGCTTGAGCTTCACCACCCTGCGGCAAACCCTCAGCCAACAACCGCAGTTGCAGGTTTGCCGCCCCTCCCCATCGAGCTGGGGACAAGGCGGCTATCACTCCTACTGGCTCTCATCGAGCAACGCTTGGGTGGTACCTGATTGGCACCGGGCCTGCCTGGCCATGGTGGAGGCCACAGGCGCCAATCAAGCCAAGCGCAACCCCAAGCACCAACGCCTGCTCAAGCAAGCCGCGCGGGAGCTGTTGCTGGCGCAGTCGTCGGACTGGAGCTTCATCCTGCGGGCAGGCACCACAACTGAACTGGCGCGCGAGCGCATCCACCGGCACCTCGGGCGCTTCTGGCGCTTGCTTGATGCCCTACAGCAGCCCAACCACGACAGCGCTGACTTTGAGCGCTGGCTTGGCGCCCTAGAGCAGGAGGATTCCCTCTTCCCGACCATCGAACCAAGCGATTGGCTTCCTTAAGCGCCCAACAGCAGCGCGAGCTGCTGCAATCCAACCTGCCAGCTGAGGACAGCTTTCACGTCAAGCTCCAGCGCCAAAGCGGCCTGCAGGTGTTGCAACTGAACTTGGGCCGGCTGTGCAACATGCGCTGCAGCCACTGCCATGTGGATGCTGGCCCGGATCAGGCCCACACGCAGATGCCTGAGGCAGTGGTGCAGCAGTGCCTGGATGCCATCGAACGGCTCAAGCCGGAGCTGGTGGATCTCACCGGTGGTGCCCCGGAGCTGCATCAAAGCTTCCGCCAACTGGTGCGCCATGCCCGCTCCCTGGGCTGCCGGGTGATCGACCGCTGCAATCTGACGGTGTTGCTCCTGCCAGCCCTGGCCGATCTCGCCCCCTTCTTGGCGGAGCAACAGGTGGAGATCGTGGCCAGCCTGCCGGCACCAGAGGAGCTCAGCACCGACGCACAACGGGGTGATGGCACCTGGCAAGACTCGCTCGAGGCCATGCGTTTACTCAATCGCCTCGGCTACGGCCAAGACGGCAGCGGCCTTGAGCTCACCTTGATGAGCAACCCCGCAGGAGAAGAGCTGCAACAGCTCACCACCTGCGACGAGATCCGCTGGCGCAAAACCCTAGCCGAGCTGGGGGTGACGTTTAACCACCTAATCGGACTCAACAACATGCCGATTGCCAGGTTTTTGCTGGAGCTCGAGGAGCAACAGCGCACCACCACGTATTTGCAACGGCTGCGCCAGGCCTACAACCCCTGCAGCGTCTCAGGACTGATGTGCCACGGCACGTTGTCGGTGAGCCCGCAAGGGGAGCTGTTCGACTGTGACTTCAACCAGATGCTGGAGCTGCCGTTGCCGCTGAATCTGGCCAGCGTTGGCTTAAACGATCTGGGCGGCCGCGAGATCATCACTGGCAACCACTGCTACGGCTGCACCGCAGGGCAAGGCAGCAGCTGCAGTGGAGCCACCGCTACCAGCGCAGCATCCGCGTCATCAAATTGAGCTCCCGGCCGCGGGGCTCCATCAAGCCCCAACGCACAGCGTTGGGTGCCGCACTAAACAGCTGCAGCATCGTCTGCAGCAATTGAGGCGTTTCCAAGGTGTTGGCGAGAAAGCCAAACCACTGGGCATTGGGCAGCGCGAAGAACGTGGCAAAAAAGGCCCGCAGCTGGGCTTCGTTGAAACGCATCAACTTCTCCAGGCCAAAGCGATAGAGGCCATGGCGGCGGCGGAGTTCGGCCGGCCAGAGGCTCTGCCAACCCACTTGAGCCAACGCCAAACCCTGCTGCCCGGAAGCCATGGCTCCCGCCAAATCGGCCGCCAACTGAGGTCCGCGCCGCAACAGGCTGCCAATCATGTAGCCCGAGGCCGGATGCACCATCGAGGCGGCCCCTCCAAAGCCAACCACGGGCTGATGACGATCCGGCAAAGCCGGGTTCATCGGGAACAGGCAATGCTCCACATGCTCAACCGCCTCAATCGCAATGCCGCGATGGGCCAGACGCTGCTCCAGCCGTTGTTGCAGCGACACAAATGACAGAGCTGGAGCCGCCGCGAGAGAGGTCTCCTCGACAAAAAAGCGCCCTTGACCCAAATCCATGGCGTAGAGGAAGGTGGGCGCCTGCTGACGCTGCTCAGGGCTGAGGTGATCACAGCGGTAGTCCATCAGCACAAACTGATCGGGATCCACCGGCGGACAGCTAAAGCGACCCACCACGCCGTAGGCAGCCTGCCCAGCCACAGGGCCATCGTTGGGCCGCTTCACCAGGGCAGGGTCATGGCCACTGGCGTCAACCACCAGCCGCGCGCGGAGGGTGTTGCCTGAGCCGGTTGTCAGCGTGGCGCCATCGGAGCGGTGCTCGACGGCCTGCACCACATCGTTGCAGTGCTGAACGCCTCCAGCGCTGAGGCCATCAAGCCAGTGCTGCTGTAAGGCCTGCTTATCAAAGAGTCCGTAATCACGGCCATGGCACACCTGGCCCTGATCCTCACCATCGCCAGAGCCGAAATAGCTGACGGTGTTGCTCCAGCGGTGCTCCAGCAGCCCACTAAGACCAAGAGCGTCCACCTCTTCACCCCAGATGCCATAGGTGTTGGGCCAGGGAGCAGCTGGCTCATTTGGGGCCACCAAGGTGACCTGGAGCTGCTGCTTGGCCAGAGAAGCCGCTATGCAAAGCGCTGCTGGACCGCCGCCAACAACGGCGACATCACGCCACTGGGTGGGGCTCACGCCTCGGCTTCAGCCGCCTCAGCTGACTCTGTTGGCTCATCATCTGTTTCAGCCTCTGGCGGCACCAGCACCACCTCAGCCAAGCGATCGCCCTTATCGAGCCGCTGCAAACGCACACCGGTGGCGGCGCGCGATTGCTGCGGAATGACATCGGATTGCAGCCGCACAATCACGCCGCGCTCGCTCACCAGCAGCAACTCTTCTTCCGTGCCCATCACGCACAAGCCCACCAAGGCATCGTCATCACGGCGGAACTTGATGCCACGCAAACCAAGGCCGGCTCTGCGCTGCAGGCGGAACTGATCGACCGGAACCCGCTTACCCAGGCCGCTGGCTGTGGCCACCAGCACCCAAGGGCCATCACTGCTAGCAGCCTCTTCGCTCTCGCCTTCGCTGGCCTCGCCAGCGGCCGCAATGCGATCGGCCAGCTCAGCGGGCAACACATCCATGCTCACCAGGCTGTCGCCATCGCGCAGGGACATGGCACGCACACCGCGGGCGGTGCGCCCCAGGGGACGGAGATCCTGATCATTGATGCGGAAGTGGATCGTCATGCCTTTGATCGAGCCGATCAACACGCTGTCGCCAGCACGGGCCAAACGAACCCAGCGCAAGGAATCGGCATCCTCGAGATTGATGGCAATCAAGCCATTGGCGCGGATGTTGGCAAAGGCCGACAGGGATGTGCGCTTGATGAAACCGCCAGTGGTGAGCATCACCAGCTGCACGTCCTCTTCAAAGGCACTCACGGCGAGCAGTGAGGTGATTTGCTCTTCGCGGGGGATCGGCAACAGCTGAACCACTGGGGTTCCTTTGGCCGCACGGCTCGCGATGGGCACCCGGTACGCCGGCAGTGAGTAGACGACACCACGATCAGAGAACAGCAGCAGTGAGTCGTGGTCGTTGCAGCTGATGAACAGCCGCACCGCCTCTTCGCCTTGGCTCTTGGTTCCAGCCTTGCCGCGGGTGCCGCGACTGGTGGACTCAAATTCACTGACCGGCATGCGCTTGAGGTAGCCGTTCTCGGTTAGCAGCACTACCGAACGCTCATTGGCGATCAGGTCGATGTCTTCCAGGCCACCTTCAAGATCAAGGATCTCGGTGCGGCGGGGCGTGTTGTGGCGTTCCTTGAGCTGCCGCAGCTCCTCTTCAATGATCGACAGGACACGCTCACGGCGCTGGAGGATGTCCTTGTAGTCAGCGATTTTGGCAACCAAGTCCTCATGCTCAAGGCGGATCTTGTCGGCTTCCAGCGCCGTTAATCGGCGCAGCTGCATCTGCAAGATGGCGTCGGCCTGGATCTCGGTGAGGCCATGGCCATCCACCAGCCCCTGACGTGCGGTGGCGGCATCAGCAGCGCTGCGAATCAGCTGGATGATCGCGTCGAGGGCATCGAGGGCCACAAGCAAGCCCTGGAGAATGTGATCACGCTCCTCGGCTTTGCGCAGCAGGTATTTGGTGCGCCGTTCAATCGTCTCGACCCGGAAGTCGAGGAACACCTCAAGCATCCGCTTGAGATTGAGCACCACGGGCTCCCCTTTGACCAGCGCCAGCGTGTAGGCACTGAAGTTGTTCTGGAGCGGGGTGAGTTTGTAGAGGTTGTTGAGCACAACCTGCGGGTAGGCATCACGGCGCAATTCGATGACGATGCGCATGCCATCGCGGTCGCTTTCATCGCGGATGTCGGCGATGCCTTCGAGCTTTTTGTCATTGACGAGCTCGGCAATGCGCTCAATCAACGAGGCCTTGTTGGTCTGATAAGGCAGCTCGGTGATGATCACCGCATCGCGATCGGGGCGTCCTTTCGCCTCAATCGTCTCGATCGCCGCGACACCCCGCATGGTGATCGAACCACGGCCACCGGTGTAGGTCTCGCGAATGCCCTTGCGGCCAAGGATTTGACCACCGGTCGGGAAATCCGGCCCCGGGATGATCGCCATCAGCTGCCGCTCTTCGATCTGCGGATCAGCAATCAGTGCCAGGACGCCATCAATCAACTCCCCGAGGTTGTGGGGAGGGATGTTGGTCGCCATGCCAACGGCAATGCCAGCTGAGCCATTGAGCAGCAACTGCGGCACCCGCGCCGGCAGCACGGTCGGCTCCTGCTGGGAGCCATCAAAATTGTCGGCGAAATCAACCGTCTCGGCCTCGATGTCCTCCAGCAGGCTGTCGGTCGTTAGCGACTGCAACCGCGATTCGGTGTATCGCATCGCCGCCGGCGGATCGTTATCCACCGAGCCGAAGTTGCCATGACCATCGATCAGGGGGGCCCGCATCGAAAAGTCCTGGGCCATGCGCACCAGCGCGTCGTAGACGGCGGTGTCCCCGTGGGGGTGATATTTGCCCAACACCTCGCCCACCACCCGGGCGCATTTGCGGTACGGCCTCTCAGCAGTGAGGCCCAACTCATACATCGCATAAAGGATGCGGCGATGCACGGGCTTGAGGCCATCGCGAGCATCAGGCAGCGCCCGGCCCACGATCACGCTCATCGCGTACTCCAGGTAGGAGCGCGACATCTCGTTGCGCAGGTCGGTTTGGATGATCCGCTCGCTGGGGTTGCCCGCTCCGGTGGGATCCGCCATTCCGCCTGCTGCGCTAAGCCTTGTGAAGACCCAACATTACTGATGTATGCCGCTAGCGCATGGGCTTTGCGCCCCGCACCCCTGATCAGCTGCTTGAGCGGCAGCGGCTAGGTAGGCTGCAGGTCTGTACTGCGCTGGATTTTCGCCGCCGCGCAGCCAGCAGCAGCCTCGAGCAGGCCTACGCCAACACCGACGTTGTGGCGGCGGCCAGTTGCGACTTCACCGATCAAGGCCAGATCTGGATCAGCCTGGGGCCATGCGACCCGCCGCTACGCATTCGCCAAGCTCGCCTCGGGGGGATCAGCGCTGGAGGCGGCTACGGCGCAGCTGAGCTGTGTTTGCCCTTGGGGGGCAGCAGCGACGACCCGCAGCGGCGTGGGGGCATCCACGTTCTCGATGAACTGCTCAGAGGAGATCAGCCCCTGCTTGAACTGCAGGGGGAGGGCACAACGCTGCAACCACGCCGGGAGCTGCAAACGGCCCTAGGCGGTGATCAACTCAGCCAGGCGCGGCTGCTGCTGGCCCGGGGCATCACGGAAAACGGCGTTGTCGCCGTTAGCAGCCGGGAAGGGCTGCTGGCCAGCCCGTTTGGAGGCCTTCTAGGGCCGTTCGGCAATGCCCTTTTCAGTGGCTGCGGCGCCCGCAGCATTGGCCTCACCATGCCGGGCTTGCACCAACTCGGTGCTGGCAGCGCGGTGTTGGTAGCTGGAGGCCGGGGCCATGTCTTGGGGCCAGGCGGCGGCCATCAGCCGCAAACCCGACGGCAAGCCTCTGGCCATGCCCGTGCCCCAGGCGCCTCCCTTGCCCTCAGCGTGGCGGTCTCTGAGCTCAATCGCCAATGGATCCGCCCCTGCTGGTTTGACGGCCATGGGGCGGCCGCCCTGGTGGCCGTGGCAGCACCGGTGCTGCTGCTAGGGGAACAAGAGGCCCGGCAAGCCGCCGTGCCCGATGAGGAGCTGGAAGCCCCCGTGCTCGATTACTCGATCCCCAGACGAATCCGCCCCGGATTTGGAACCGTGAGCTACGGCGAATTGATGGCTGGCGCCATCCAGGTCGATGGCCAGCGGATCCCAGCCGCACCGGCCTGCAGCCTGAAGTTGGCCGACAGCCTGGCCAGCGAGCTGGTCATGCAACTTCAAGATGGCCGCTTCCCCCTGCCAGCAAGGCTTGAGCCCCTAAGCCAGCAGGGCAGGCTTCACCCTCTCGAGGGTTGAGCAAAAAAACGCCCATAGGATTGATATTCAGCACTTGGTGGCCAAGGAGCACATGGAATCCACCCCTGGGATGCAACCGCAGGACGATTCAATGCAATCGGCAGAGGGCCCATCCCCTTCACCAACAGAGCCAGAGACCGTGAGCTCAACGCCGGCTCCAGCGCCCTTCACCGAATCCAAGAGCGAGCCCAAGGCGGACGAGGCCGCGACACCTGCTTCCACGCCTGAACCACCGGCTCCCGAACCCCCAGCGGCAGAAAGCCCGATCGCCAGCACGGTGAGCGTTCCAGCCGACCCCAGCGCCAGCGATGGCGAAGGCGGCGAGTGGCATCTGCTGATGGAAAAACTCAATGGGTGGCTCGCCGAAGCCAAGTTGATGGAGCTCTGGCAACAGAGCCAGCGCCCTCTGAAACTGCTGGGTGGAGCCCTGGCCCTGCTGCTGGTGCTTCAGCTGACCGGTGCCGTGCTGGGAACCCTTGATGCGATTCCGATGCTGCCCAGGCTGCTGCAGCTCACGGGTCTGATTTATCTGGTGCTCTTTACCAGCCGCCGCCTGGTGCGCAGCGACGAGCGCCGCAGCTTGATTGAAGGGATCAAAACCAGTTGGAGCTCCTTCACTGGCAAGTGATCGGAAAGGCAGAGCAGGGGAAGGCGAATTGTTAGTTTTCTTCTCTTGTTAACGAGAGGTTCGCGGTGGACATTCAGTTGGGGCGTTCGCGCACCGTTCGCCGGGCCTACGGAATTGACGAAATCGCCCTGGTTCCCGGCGGACGAACGGTTGACCCAGAGGTGACCGATACCCGCTGGAGCCTGGGTGGCATCGAGCGGGAGATTCCCATCATCGCCAGCGCCATGGATGGCGTGGTGGATGTCGGCATGGCAGTGAAGCTCTCCCAGCTCGGGGCGCTAGGGGTGATCAACCTTGAGGGGGTCCAAACCCGCTACGAGGACCCCAACGCGGTGCTTGATCGCATTGCTTCGGTCGGCAAGGACGAGTTCGTACCGCTGATGCAGGAGATCTACAGCCAGCCGGTGCAGGAGAGCCTGATCCGCAAACGGATCCAGGACGTCAAAGCCCAAGGCGGCATCGCCGCAGTGAGCGGCACCCCCGTGGCGGCCCTGCGCTTTGGCAAAGCCATCGCCGAGGCCGGCGCCGATCTGTTTTTCGTGCAGGCCACGGTGGTGTCCACCAACCACACCGGCCCTGAAGGCCAGGAGACTCTGGATCTCGAAGCGCTCTGCCGTGACATGGGCGTGCCTGTGGTGATCGGCAACTGCGTTACGTACGAAGTTGCCCTGCAACTGATGCGTGCGGGCGCCGCTGGCGTGATGGTGGGCATTGGCCCTGGCGCCGCTTGCACCTCACGCGGCGTGCTCGGCGTGGGCATCCCCCAGGCAACGGCCGTGGCCGATTGCGCTGCCGCACGGGCGGATTACGAACAAGAGAGCGGCCGCTACGTGCCGATCGTTGCCGATGGCGGCATCGTCACCGGCGGCGACATTTGCAAGTGCATCGCCTGCGGGGCCGACGCCGTGATGATCGGCTCACCGATTGCTCGCGCTGCAGAAGCTCCCGGCCGGGGCTTCCATTGGGGCATGGCCACCCCAAGCCCTGTGCTTCCCCGCGGCACCCGCATCAATGTGGGCAGCACGGGCAGCCTGGAAAAAATCCTCCGCGGCCCAGCCAAACTCGACGACGGCACCCACAACCTGCTGGGCTGCCTCAAAACCTCGATGGGCACCCTCGGGGCTCGCAGCATCAAAGAGATGCAGCAGGTGGAGGTGGTGGTGGCCCCGTCACTGCTCACCGAGGGCAAGGTGTATCAGAAGGCCCAACAACTGGGCATGGGCAAGTAAAACCCCAGTCCCAGACTGCGTCTAAGTGGTCGCAGGCGTTACTCTGTCCCCGTGCGGCTTTTCGCCGCACACTCCTCACACCACCACGCCCGGCGAGCCCGGGTTTTCGTCTTACACATCAACGCGGCTACGCAGCAAAAGGCCAGGCCATTGCTAGATTCCGCCTTAATCAACACACGCCGATGTCGAGCGCCGCTGCTGTCACTGACGCCTCCTTTGACCAGGACGTACTCCAGTGCGACGTTCCCGTCCTGGTGGATTTCTGGGCCCCCTGGTGCGGCCCGTGCCGGATGGTGGCGCCGATTGTTGACGAGATCGCCAAGGAGTTTGAAGGCCGCATCAAGGTGGTCAAGTTGAACACCGATGAGAACCCCAACGTCGCCAGCCAGTACGGCATCCGAAGCATCCCCACCCTGATGGTGTTCAAGGGCGGCCAAAAGGTTGACACCGTTGTGGGCGCTGTTCCGAAGACCACCTTGGCCAGCACCATTTCCAAATACCTCTGAGCTGAGTGACATCCCAACTGCCCGAAGCCATCCGTCAGCAGCTCGCTGACCTGGCCTTGGAGCTGGATGACCACTCCCATGGAACGATCGCCTGCGAGGTGCTCCGCACCTTGGTGGCGATCAGCCAATCCAATGCCGACAGCGGCGACTGGGAGCTCGTTAACGGCACCCTGGCTGATATGGCTGAAGCACTCGATGTGTTTCAGCCCCACCGCCAGATCCGCAAGGTGGCGATCTTTGGTTCGGCGCGGACACCGGAAGACGACCCGGTGTACGCGCTTGCAGTGGATGTGGCCGCCCAGGCTGTGGCCTGCGGCTTTGAAGTGATGACTGGCGCTGGGCCTGGCGTTATGGAAGCCGCCAATCGCGGCGCAGGCGCTGGGCAGTCGTTTGGGCTCAACGTGCAACTGCCCTTTGAGCAATCGGCCAATCCCTACATCGATGGCGACGAGAAGCTGCTGACCTTCCGCCATTTCCATACCCGCAAGCTGTTTTTCCTGCGCGAAACCGACGCCATCGTTGTGATGCCTGGCGGGTTTGGCACGCTCGATGAATTGTTTGAAGGTCTCACGCTGATTCAGACCTCCAAAAATCCCCCTGTGCCGATCGTGCTCCTCTGCCCCCAAGGGGATGACTACTGGGAGCGTTGGCACAGCTATGTGGACCGTGCCCTGCTGGACCGCGGGCTGATCTCCGCTGAAGACAACGGGCTCTACACAACGGCCTCCACCGCCGAGGAAGCCCTACACCAGATCCAGGATTTTTACCGGGTCTTCCACGCCAGTCGCTTCCGCGGCGAGCACCTGCAGCTGCTGCTGCATTGCGAACTCCCCACCAGCGAACTGCACGAGATCAATGCCCGTTTCCAAGATCTGCTACTGGGCGGAACCATCACCAGCCTGCTCTGCCAAGACGAATCGGGGCGCTCCAGACATTGCCTGGAGTTCTGGTTTGATCAAACCAAGGTGGGACGTCTCTACGCCTTAATTCAGTACCTCAACAACCTCACTCTGCCGACCATTAGCCAGCAACAGAAACCACTGAGGAGCCTCGGGCAAGCGGCGTGATTGGCGTCGTTGATTACGGAATGGGCAATCTCCACTCAGTGGAGAAAGCTCTGCAGCGCTTACAAGCCAGCGCCATCCGCCTCAGCGAACCAAGTCAAGCCGAGGACTGTCAGGCCCTGTTATTGCCTGGCGTTGGGGCCTTTGACCCAGCCATGCAAAAGCTCAACAGCAGTGGCTGGAGCCAGCGGTTGAAAGAGTGGAGCGCGGCGCAACGCCCCTTGCTTGGAATCTGCCTGGGTTTGCAGCTGCTGTTTGAAAGCAGCGCTGAAGGCCAAGAACCAGGGCTGGCCCTCTTGCCTGGACGCGTTGAACCCTTGCCGCCGCAGGCGCAGGAACGCTGCCCCCACATGGGTTGGGCGCCACTGACCGCTCAGCACCCCAGCCCCTTGCTGGCCGCCGATGAACAGCCCTGGATGTACTTCGTGCATTCCTTTGCCGCCATCGCCACCGATCCCGACACCGTGACGGCCACAGCTCCCTATGGAGACCACGCCGTCGTGGCGGCTGTCGGGCGTGGGTCGCTGCAAGCCACTCAGTTCCATCCCGAAAAATCAGGCCGCTGCGGCTTGGCACTGCTGCAGCGCTGGCTGGGCAGCGTCCAGTAACAGCCATGGCACTGCGGCTGAGCAACGGTCAGAAGCTGCACAGCCCAGAGGGCTTGGAAGCCAGACCCACCACTGGCCTGGTGCGACAGGCCGTGATGAACATCCTGGCGGCCGAGCTTCCTGGTTGCCGCTGGCTTGATTTATGCAGCGGCAGTGGAGCGATGGCCTGTGAAGCCCTGCTGCAAGGGGCGCTTTGGGTGCACGCCGTGGAGCGAAATCCCAAGATCGCAGCGGCTGCTCGCCTCAACCTTCAAGGCCTGGGAGAACGCTGGCAAGGGAAATGGGCTCTCGAGATCAGCTCAGTGGAGCGCTGGCTGCAGAGGGGTTGCTCTGAACCCTTCGATCTGATCTATGCCGACCCGCCCTACGCCGCAGGGCTCTATGCACCAATGATTGAGCTAATCACAGCGGGCGGTTGGCTCAAATCAGATGGGCAGCTGCTACTGGAATGCAGCACGAACGACAGACCCCTACCGCCAAAAGGATGGCAACAAAAAAAAGAGCGCCGTTACGGGCGCAGCCGAGTGTTGCAGTGGGAATTGGAAGCCGGCTAGGGGCTCAGCCGCCCAAGGCGCTACCGCGGCGGTATTGGTTCCAAGCCGCCACGAACAGGCCCAGCAGGGTCACAGGAATCAGGCCCAGAACGATGCCGCAGAGGAGAGGTTCGATCATCGCGCCAGGGAAATTGCCACTTGATGTCTCGCAATCTAGGGGGCGACACGCCAATGTTGGGAGAGGTTTGGCCAAGGCGACATCCTTTGACAGGCTCCGAGCTCCTGGACGAAGCGCCCCGCAAGCGGGGGTTGATCACAGCCTTGGTGGTGTTGGCCGTTGTGGCGCTTGTGGCCATGTCAGCCCTGGTGGCCAGCGCCAACAGCCGTGATCCCTACGTCAACAGCAGCCTGGAGAAAGTGGGCGATCAGGAGCACGGCAGCAAGCTGTTTTTGATCAACTGCGCCGGCTGCCATGGGATTGCTGCCCAAGGGGTGGTGGGTCCCAACCTGCATGGGGTCAGCCAACGCAAAAACGACCCGGCGCTGATTCAACAGGTGATCAGCGGCAAAACCCCTCCCATGCCGAGCTTCCAGCCAGACCCCCAATCCATGGCTGATCTCCTCGCCTATCTGCACGAGCTGCAGTGACGGCCCAGCTGGCCGTGGTGCTCGTGGAACCCAGTGGCCCGCTGAATGTGGGCAGCGTGGCTCGCCTGTGCGCCAACTTCGGTGTGGCCTCGCTGCGGCTCGTGGCGCCGCGCTGCGATCCCACCGATCCCCAGGCCAAACAGATGGCCGTTCGAGGCCTCGAGCAGCTGCTGTCCTGCCAGCTCTACCCATCCCTCCCGGACGCTGTTGCTGACTGCCGCCGGGTGGTGGCCTGCTCCGGACGCGTGGAGGCCAAAGAGCGGGAGCACCTGCTGCCCGATCAGGCGCTGCAGTGGCTAATGGAGCCCAAAGCAGGTCCAAGCCATGTAGCCCTGGTGTTTGGACGCGAGGACCACGGGCTGCACAGCAGCGAATTGAATCTCGCCGGGAAGCTGCTGCGCATTCCCACCGGCGAGGCCTATGGATCGCTCAACCTCTCTCACGCGGTGGCCATCTGCTTGGCCGAGCACCAAAAGCTGGCGCACGCTCCAGTGGACTCAGCCAGCGAGGGCTCACCCCCCCTGCCTGCCCAGGCGGCATTGGAGGCCGCCATGCAAGACGCCGAACAGCTGCTGCTGGAGGTGGGATTCCTCTATCCCCATACAGCGGCAGCCCGGATGGCCAAACTGCGCCAGCTGATGCTTCGCGCTGAGCCCAGCGAGGCAGAAGTAGCCCTGCTACGCGGCATGGTGCGTCAGCTGCGCTGGGCCAGCCGCCATGGCGCCAACGGCGAGCCTCGGTAATTTGAGATCCGTCCGAAGCGGCCCGTGGCGCAGCGCTCTCAATCCAAAGCCAAGGGCTGGCAACAGCCTGTGCTGCTGCTACTGCGATTGCTGATTGTTGGCGCTGCCTTAGGGGTGATCACCGGAACAGCGCTCAAGTGGCTGGCCCCGCAGCTCAACACCGACGTACCGCTGCCGCCAGCCGCTGACACAACACCGGAGCCCGCGGCATCCCTTGGCACCTTCACCCCCAAGCGGGAAAACCAAGCCCTCAGCCGCCGGCTAGCTGAGATTGCAGCCACCCAGAAAGACTTGAAGGTGGGCGCCTTTGTGTTGGTGCTCGATGACGGCACCTTCGCGCAGCTCCATCCCGATCGGCCGCTATCAGCGGCCAGCTCGATCAAAACACCGATCCTGATGGTGGCCTTTGAGGCCCTTGATCAGGCCAAGCTCAGCCTCAACGAAGCCCTCAGCCTCAACAAAACCGTGGTGGGAGGCGGCGCCGGCTGGATGGGCAGCCAACCGCTCGGCAGCCAATTCAGCGTTTTTGAAGTGGCCACCGAGATGATCCGCGTCAGCGACAACACGGCCACCAACCTGCTGATCCAACGGCTTGGCGGCAAAGCCAGCCTGAATGCCCGTTTCATTGAACTGGGATTGGAGGGCACCGTGGTCAACAACTGGCTGCCCGACCTCAAGGGCACCAACACCACCACGCCGCGCGATCAAGCCCGCGCGATCGCCTTGGTGGAAACCGGCCAAACCCTGTCGGAGCGCAGCCGGGACCTGTTTCGCCAAACCCTGGGCACCTCCCGCACCGACACCTTGATTCCGAGGGGCTGGCTGCGGGGAATCGGTGGTGGAGCTGGAGAGGTCAATGCGGCCCTTCTCCAACGAGGTGTTCGCGTCTACAACAAGACAGGAGATATCGGCATCGCCTACGTGGATTCGGCCCTGGTGGAACTCCCCGATGGTCGCCGCGTTGTGGCCTCCTTCATGGTGGAAGGCCCGTTTAACGACCCCCGCAGCACCAACATGATTCGTGCTTTGGCTGCTGCTTCTGCTGCTGCTTTGAAGTGATGCGCCGCCTTGTTTTCCCGCTCTTGCTGGGTGGTGCCGTGCTGCTGAGTCCGGTTGCCAGTCGCTCCAGCGCGCCGGAACCAACCCTGCGCGAAGGCCTGGTGCTGCCATTACCCGGCCAGCTCAACAGCGAGCTGATGGTCAATGACAACAACCCTGAGGTGGTGAGCGACTCAGGAATCCTGTTGTCCACCTTTGCGAGCCAAGGCAAAGCCCATCCCGAAGCACACCTGGATGTGCCGCTGAGCGGCAGCTTTGAGCTCTTCAGTCACCACGTCTTTGCCGGCAAAGGCCAAGCGCCCAACAGCACTCTCTGGCTGGCGGTGGTGGTGGGCAACCGCTCCAGTCAACCGGTGACGCTGTCCATTCCCAGCGCCGCCACCCATCTCTCCCAGCCCGATGCGCCCTTTTTGCCGCTGCCGCCGCGGATGGTGCATGACGGCACCAGCGTTTACTCCGGGCCTGGTGGTCGCGCCGCCGGTGATCTGCTGGCCCGGGCTCCACGCATGGCCAAGTTGCCGGAACGCGTTGAGCTAGCCCCAGGGCAAATCGATGTGCTGACCAGCCTTCCCATCCCTGTGGCAGGACTTGATCCCCTGCTCAATGGCCGCAACCTGCAAGCGCGCTTCAACAGCACAGGCCCCATTTCTCTGGCCACCTTGGCCTTGATCAGCGAGCGCCGCCCCAGCAAGAAGCAGTGGCTGGACTTGCTTCAAAACGGCGAGCTCAGCAGCAAAGAGCATGCCCCCAGCCCCAAAGGGGCGGCGGGCCCGATGATCTATTCCCGGGTCAGCGGCGTGCAGCAGGGAACCCGCTGGAGAGGCGTGTTGACCTCGCCAGGGCGCAGCCACCTGGAGGTGACGACCCAGCCCATCTCATGGCCCATCGCCAGCCTGCAGCGGGGCACCTTCGGGACTGGCCAGGTGCAGTCGGCCCAGCTCACCGACTTCTACCCCGGCACAGCCTGGGAAGCCCACGGCAACTACGGCGTCGCCTACGACCTCAGCTTGCCCCTGCGCAACCCCAGCAGCAGCCCGCAAACCCTTGATCTACGGCTGGAATCGCCGCTGAAAAGCAACCGACGCGCCGCTGGCCTGCGCTTCATCAAGCCAGCCCAAGGGCCCATCTTCTGGCGCGGCAACGTGGCGGTGAAAGGAACCGACGCCGGCCGGGGCCGCCACACCGTGCATCTGGTGCTACGCAAAGGCGATCCAGGGCAGTCGCTCGGCCGGGTGAGCCTGGCTCCAGGGGAGCAAAAAACCGTTCAGGTGCAGCTGATCGTGCCGGCTGACATCACACCGGTTCAGGTGCTCACTGTGGCACCTGTGAAACAATCCGACTCCTGACCGAGATCCTTGATCTGCCCGTGAGCCAAGCCTTCCAAAGCCGGGTGTTCCCCTTTACCGCCATCGTTGGGCAGGCGGAGATGAAGCTGGCTCTGCTGTTGAACGTGATCGATCCGCGCATCGGTGGCGTGATGATCATGGGAGACCGGGGCACCGGCAAATCCACCACCATTCGGGCGCTCGCTGATCTCCTGCCCGAAATCCCAGTGGTGGCTGGCGATCCCTACAACAGCTCCCCCAACGACCCAGATCTGCAGAGCAGCGAGGTGCGCGAACGGCTGCAGCGGGGCGAAAGCATCAGCGAAGGCCGCTGCCAGGTGCCAATGGTGGACCTGCCCCTGGGCGCCACCGAAGACCGCCTCTGCGGCACGATCGACATTGAAAAAGCCCTCAGTGAAGGGGTGCGCGCCTTTGAGCCAGGCCTACTGGCGAAAGCCAACCGCGGCCTGCTCTACGTCGATGAGGTGAACCTGCTCGACGACCATCTGGTCGACGTGCTGCTCGATTCCGCCGCCTCGGGCTGGAACACCGTGGAGCGCGAAGGCGTGAGCGTTCGCCACCCCGCCCGTTTTGTGCTGATTGGATCCGGCAACCCGGAAGAGGGCGAATTGCGTCCCCAGCTGCTCGACCGTTTCGGCATGAGCGTGGAGGTGCGCACGGTCCGTGATCCCGAGCAACGGGTGCAAGTGGTGGATCAACGCGGCCAATTCGACACCGACCCGGTCAGTTTCCTGACGCAATTCCAAGGGCAACAGCAGAGCCTGCAAGAAAAGGTGGTGGCAGCCCAGGAGCGCCTTGGCAGCGTGGAGATGGACCCCGACCTACGACTGAAGATCTCTGAGGTGTGCGGCCAACTGGAGGTCGATGGCCTGCGCGGCGACATCGTCACCAACCGAGCCGCCCGAGCCCTGGCCGCCTTTGAAGGGCGCACCGAGGTCAACGATGACGACGTTGCCCGTGTGATGGCCTGCTGCTTGCGCCACAGGCTGCGCAAAGACCCCCTCGAGCAGGTGGACTCCGGCGATCGGGTGGTCAAGGTGTTCTGCCAGGTGTTCGGGCTCAACCCCGACGACCGCGACGCCTTCCAACTGGCTCTGGCTAGCTGAGTGCGGATCCTGGGCCTCGACCCTGGTCTGGCCCGGGTGGGATACGGGGTCTTGGAGGTTGATGAGCAGCGGCGCAATCAGCCAGAGATGGTCGACTGCGGAATCATCAGCACCGATGCGGGCCGTGGGGAAGGCGAACGCATGGTGGAAATTGCCCGTGACCTGCGGCAGCTGTTGCGGCTCCACCGGCCGCAATTGGCTGCTGTCGAGAAGTTTTTCTTCTACCGCTCCAGCAACACCATCGCCGTGGTGCAGGCCCGCGGGGTGCTGATCATGACCTTGGCCCGCTTCCAAATCCCAACGGTGGAGTACCCACCGATGCAGATCAAATTGGCTTTGGCCGGCTCGGGCCATGCCGACAAAGGGGAGGTGCAGGACGCCGTCATGCGGGAGCTGCGACTCAATGAGCGCCCCAAACCCGACGATGCCGCTGACGCCCTGGCCGTGGGTCTGACCGCCTGGTTCCAGCGATGAACAAGCCGCAAGCCAGGCGGCACTGGCGCCAGCAACGTCGCCTGGCCATGGCCACCATCGGGCCAGCGCTGACTCATCAGGTGCATGCCTGCCTGGCGAGACTGCATCGCCCCGGTCAGCTGGGACTGTTTTGGCCGCTTGGCAGCGAAGCGGACCTGCTCCATCCAGCCCCAACCTGGGGGGGGGGTTTGGCCCTGCCGCGCTGCGACACGGGCGGACTGGTGTATGCCAGCTGGCGCCTTGATGACCCGCTGTCCGCCGATGGCTGCGGCATCCCAGCCCCGCAAGGACCGCCGCTCAGCGCTGAAGCCATCGGCCTGCTGCTGATTCCAGCACTCGCCATCAGCCCAGCAGGCCAACGCCTGGGCAGCGGCGGCGGCTGGTATGACCGCTTGCGGGCGCAATCACCCTGGCGCCAGGTCCCCACCCTGGCCGTGTTGCCGCAACGTTGTTGCGAGGTTGAGTTGCCTTGCGATCCCTGGGATGTGCCGCTGCAGGGATGGATCAACGAATCGGGATTGCATTGGTGCAATCGGTCAGAGTGTTAAGCAAGGTTTTGCCAGCAGCGGGCAGCGGCTTTTCTTTGACAAGATGATTCCGTCGCTCCCCAAATCGGTGTCCACCACTCCTTCCGCCCGTAATCAGTCAGCCAAGACCCTGCAGCGAGGCGAGCGTCCCCAGCAGGCTCTTGAACTGATGATCGGCTCTCTGGTGGGCATGGTGCAGGCTGGCCGCACCGATCAATTGAACAACCGCTGAAGCACTGGCACCACTGCCTTTTTAGTTTTACGTTCGGCCCAAATCAATTTGGGCCATGCTTCGAATCTTCAGCTTCACGGCCCTAGCGGCAATCGCTCTGATTTCTCCTGCGCGCGGCTTAGCCCATGCCGTGCAAACCGATGTGAGCAGCTTGCTACCCAGTGGGTCGATCAATCTGCGCACCAGTTTTTCCAGTGGTGAACCGCTCGCCCATGCCCCAGTGCGGCTGGAGTCCCATGAAGGCGACCGCACCATCGAGCTCGGTGCCACCGATGCCGATGGCCGCTTCACAGGCGAGCTGCCAGCGCTGGATTCCGACGCTTGGGATGTGGTGATTGATGGCGGCATCGGCCACCGTGACTACCTCGGCCTCGATGAACGTTGGCCATCCAGCGAGGCACTGATGGGCTGGCTCCGCAACGGCGGCCTGCTGGGCGCCACACTGGCTTTGACCGGTATCAGCCTTCGCCATGGCCAGCGGCAGCGCCGCCCTTGACACGATCGTTGCCAAATTGAAGGGCAGCAGCGATCCCAAACGCCGTTACGAGTACGTGCTTTGGCTTGCCAAAAAACTGCCTGCACCTCCGCCTGACCTGACCAGCGACATCAACCGGGTGCGGGGTTGCGTGTCCCAGGTGTTTGTGCAGCCCGTCGTCGACGGTGCGGTGTTGCACTGGCAGGGGGATTCCGATGCCCAAATCACCAAAGGCTTGCTGGCCCTGCTGATCCAAGGTCTTGATGGCCTCACCCCAGAGCAAGTGATGGCTGTGGATCCTGGCTTCATCTCTGAAACCGGCCTGGCCGCCAGCCTCACTCCCTCAAGGGCCAATGGCTTCCTCAACATCCTGCGGCACATGCAAGCGCAAGCCGCTGCTTTGGCCGGTGAAGGCTGATTTCTAGGATCAGTGTTTAGTCGTTCGGCCTGATGCCCATCGGAATTGGTCTGCTTGGCCTTGGCACCGTTGGAGCCGGCGTGGCTGAGATCCTGCTCTCACCTCAAGGGCGGCACCCCCTGGTGGCTGATCTGGAGCTGCGGCAGGTGGCTGTGCGTGATCTCAACCGCCCGCGCCCGATCCCGCTGAGTAACAGCCTGCTCACCACCGATCCTGCCGCCGTGGTGGCCAATCCCGATGTGGATTTGGTGGTGGAAGTGATGGGCGGTCTGGAGCCAGCCCGCAGCTTGATCCTGGCGGCCATCGAAGCCGGCAAAGCCGTGGTGACCGCCAACAAGGCCGTGATTGCTCGCCACGGCGCTGAAATCGCCGCCGCCGCCGCCGAAAAGGGGGTGTATGTGCTGATGGAGGCGGCCGTCGGGGGCGGCATCCCGATCTTGGAACCGCTCAAACAATCCCTTGGCGCCAACCGCATCGAGCGGGTAAGCGGGATCATCAACGGCACCACCAATTACATCCTCACCCGCATGTCGGAGGAGGGGGCCAGCTACGGCGATGTATTAGCCGATGCTCAAGCCCTGGGTTACGCCGAAGCCGACCCCGCCGCCGATGTGGAAGGCGGGGATGCGGCCGACAAGATCGCCATCCTCACCGGACTGGCCTTCGGCGGCCTGGTGGACCGTGAAGCCATCCCCACAGAAGGGATCAACACCCTGCAAACGCGCGACATCGATTACGCCAAAGAGCTGGGCTTTGTGGTCAAGCTGCTGGCGATTGCCGAACGCCATGGCAGTGACCCCGATGGCAGCGAAGTGGTGGATGTGCGGGTGCATCCCACCTTGGTGCCCAAGGAGCACCCCCTGGCCGGGGTGAACGGCGTCAACAACGCGATCGTGGTGGAAGGCGAACCGGTCGGGCGGGTGATGTTCTATGGGCCTGGAGCGGGCGCTGGGCCCACCGCCAGTGCCGTGGTCGCCGACATCTTGAACATCGCAGCGATTCGCCAGGTGGGAGCTGGCGGCTCTCAGGACGCCCTCGATCCCCTGCTGGCAGCCAGCAGCTGGCGCAACTGCCGCCTGGTGGATCAAGGCAGCACCTGCCACCGCAACTACGTGCGCTTCCAGGCGGCTGATCGCCCTGGGGTGATTGGCCACATCGGCAGCTGCTTTGGTTCAGCGGGCGTCAGCCTGCAATCGATTGTCCAATTTGAAACCGAAGGCAGCGGAGCTGAAATTGTTGTGGTGACCCACGCCGTTGAAGAAAGCCTGTTCCAGCAAGCGTTGAGCGCGATTTTGCAACGACCGGAAGTGGAGGATGTGCGCTGCTGCCTGCGCACGCTTTAAACGAAAGAAAACCTGAAGCTTTAGGTTGTTGTTGTGGTCGTTCGCTGATCCATCAGGCCGCAAGTTCACCCTGAACTTGCCCGGCTTGCAGCGTGCGGAACCATGCCAACAATCGCGTCGGTTTCATGCGCGTGCATCAGGGGGACTGCATCCGTCTCCTCAGCGACAAGGACGTCTATCAGGTGATCGCCATCGACGATCACCACGACCGTTGTTGGGTGCGCCGTTGGCCCTTGCAACGCCATGGCTCTCCGGTCTTTGAGGTGTCCCTGAGCAGCGTGGAAAGCCCTGGACAACCCATGCCGGCCGCATAGGTTCTTGCTGCTGGCAAGATCGAATTTGAAGCACCGGGGCAAGCGAGCAGCAGGGCTTTTGTTGGCCAGCCTGATGCTGCTGGCAGGCTGCCGGCCACAGGCAACAACCGATCAAGCCCCACTGGTGATCGCGGCCTATGGCTCCATCGACAGCGTCGATCCAGCCCAGGCCACCACGGTGATCGCGCTGCAGCTGATCAGCGCCCTGGGGGATCCGCTTTACGCCATTGATGGGCAAGGCGCGATCCAGCCCAAATTGGCCCGTGCGCTGCCCACACTCAGCGACGACGGACTCACCGCAACCATTCCCCTGAGGCAGGGGGTGCTCTTCCACGACGGCACCCCCTTTGATGCCGATGCCATGGCCTTCAGCATGCGGCGCTTTCTGGCCATTGGAAAACTCAGCTACGTGGTGGGCGATCGCATCCGCGCGGTTCGGGTGACAGGGCCCTACGAGCTGCAACTGGACTTGCGCCGGCCCTTTAGCCCCTTGGCCAAGCTGCTGAGCTTCGCCAGCCTCACGCCGATTTCGCCAACGGCCTACGCCAACTACGAAGACGGTTTTCGGCCCAACGCTTTTGTGGGCACGGGGCCCTATCAATTGCGCCTGCAGAGCCCGCAATTGCAACGGCTGGAACCATTTGCGCAGTACTGGGGCGAGGCCCCTCGCAACGACGGCATCGCCCTGGTGGGCATGAGCACCTCAACGAGCCTCTATGGCTCCATCAGCAGCGGCAATGTTGATGTATTGCTCTCCACCAGCCTGGAGCCCGAGCAGCAGAGCGCTCTGCATCAACAGGCCAACCAAGGCCGGTTGCGCGAAGGCGCCGGGCCGGCCCTGGGCATCGGCTACATCACGCTGCTTACCGATCGCCCACCGCTGGATAACCAGCAATTGCGGCGGGCCTTGGCCTTCAGCCTCGACCGCGAGCTGCTGACCAAGCGGGTCACCGACACACTGCGCCCGCCGCTGCGGGGCTTGGTGCCGCCGACCGTGCCGGGGGCCCTTTCGGCCTGGCCGAAAGCCGATGCCAGCCGCGCTCGAGCACTGCTGCAGCAAGAGGGCTACTGCTCAGGCCAGGTGCTACCGCTGCAGCTCACGTACCGCTCCAACGTGCCCACCGACCGCTTGCTGGCCCTGAGCTGGCAGGAGTGGCTGCGTAGCCGGCTAGGAGAATGCGTGCGGCTGGAGCTCACAGGCATGGAATCCACCACCGCCTACCGCCAACTCGGTGATGGGGCCTTCCAGATGATCCTGCTCGATTGGATGGGCGACTATCCCGACGCCGACAACTACCTGACGCCGCTGCTGGGCTGCACACAATCCGAAGGCAATCGCTGCTTGGAGGGCGATAGCGCCTCCGGCGGCAGCTTCTGGACGGCCCCCGGGCTGGAGGAAAAGTTGCGACTCAGCAATGAGCGCCGCGGCCAAGCCCGCCTGGACTTGCTCGATGCCGTACAGCGGGAAGCGGCCCATGGGGTTCCCTATCTGCCGATGTGGCAGACCAGACCGAGGGCCTGGGCCCTTAAGAGCATCACCGCCCCACAATTCGATGGCTCAGGGCGTTTGAACTTCGCCAGCCTCAGCCGCCGGTCTTTGCCATGAGCAACAGCAGTTCACTGGTTCGCTACCTGGGCAGTCGCCTGCTGCTGGCGCCTGTGATGCTGTGGCTGATCGCCTCGCTGGTGTTTCTGCTGCTGCGCGTGGCCCCAGGAGATCCCGTCGACGCGCTGCTGGGCAACCGGGCCAGCGCTGCGGCCCGCGAACAGCTGCGGGCCCAACTGGGGCTCGATCAATCCCTGTGGGATCAATACCGCGAGTTTTTGGGGGCCTTACTGCAAGGGGATCTGGGCAACTCCCTGCGGAATTCCACGCCCGTGGGAGAGATCGTGCGCGATGCCCTGCCAGCCAGCATGGAGCTGGGCATCACGGCCTTGCTGGTGGCCCTGGTGCTGGGCTTGGCGGTGGGCTTCAGCGGTGTGGCGCGGCCGGAAGGAAAACTTGATCTCAGCGGCCGGCTCTATGGCATCGGCACCTACGCCTTGCCGGTGTTTTGGGCTGCGATGGTGATGCAACTGATCTTTGCCGTTGGCCTGGGCTGGTTTCCGGTGGGTGGCCGGTTTCCGCCCACTGCCTTGCCACCGCAAGGCACCGGCTTCTACCTGCTAGATGGAATCCTGCAGGCCAATCCCCAGGTGATTTGGGGCACGCTGCAGCATCTCGCCCTGCCAGCCATCACCTTGGGGCTGCTGCTCAGCGGAATCTTTGAGCGGGCCTTGCGGCTCAACCTGCGGCGGGCCCTGCGCTCCGACTACGTGGAAGCAGCCAGAAGCCGCGGCATCAGCGAACGGCGCGTGGTGTTGCGCCATGCCCTGCCCAATGCCCTGCTGCCAGTCCTCACAATCACCGGCATCACCGTGGCTTCGCTGATCGGTGGAGCTTTGTTGATTGAGTTGATCTTTTCCTGGCCTGGCATTGCCTACCGGCTGCAGGAAGCCATCGCCCAACGGGACTATCCCCTGGTGCAGGGAATCGTGGTGGTGATCGCCGCGTTGGTGGTGATGGTTAATCTGGCGGTTGATGTGGTGGTGGCGCTGCTGGATCCGCGGCTGAAGTTTTAAGGCAACAGAGGCTCGGTCATCGGGCCATCCAGCACGTAGGTGCTCACCCCTTGCATGGAATGCAATCCAGAAGGAAGACTCTCACCGGTATCGAGGGTTTGCAGGAAACGGGCGTGCAGATCCACAAGGGCGCGTTGCACCAAGCGAGGGTCTTCTCCCACCAGATCGGAGCCAAGGCGCATCAACGCTTGATCTCGCTGCAAGCCGACAGGTGAAAAGTGGCTGCCCCCCTCCACCACGGCAAGCCGGCTGCCGGGGTGCTGGAACTGCTGAAACGGCCGCAGCTGCTCATTCAAAGGCGGTGTGATCAGGTCCATGCTGCCGCCAAAGCTCAGTACGGGTACGGCGATTGAGGCCAATCCCCGCTCACCCCACAGCAAGCTGCCAAAGCTATTGAGCACCACCACAGCATCCAGGCCAGCCGGCGGCTCCAGCTCCGGCAGGCTCAGCTCTGTGAGCTGGCACTGCAACAGAAAAGAGCTATCGAGCACTGGGATCTGCTGGAGGTTTTGGCTGCAGCGCTCAGCCAAGCCAGGCTCCACCTCCGCTCCAGCCCACAGCAGGCTGGCCAAGGCCCCAAGGGAATGACCCAACAACACCAGCCGGGGCGGGCTGCTACGGGACCCAAAGCCGATGCGGCCATCACTAACAGCTGCCTGAACCGCTTGCAGGTCCTGAAGGCGATTCGGCAAGGTTTCCAGCCCAGGCAGGGTTTGCCGGCCTTCCAGCAAGCCGCGAACCGCAGCATCGTCGCTGCCGGGGTGCTGCACAGCCAACACCGGCCAACCCCGAGCCGCCAACGCACGAGCCAGCCATTCCATCTGCGCGGTTGAGCCGCCCAGGCCATGGCTGAGCAGCAACCACCGCTGGGCTTGCTGGCCGCCTTGGGGCCACCAGAGATCAAGCTCTAAAGCAGAGTCCCGGTGAGCAACCGGCAAGGCGCGATGGCGTCGCTGCACCACACGGCGATCACCAATGGCTGACGCCAACGGCAGCAAATCCAGCGATTTGAGTCGCTGCACCAAGGTTTTTTGCTGTTCCAATTGCTCCCGCAACTGGAAACCCAAAAGAGAGAGCGCATCAAGATCCAACTCCAAGTGCGGAGTTGGCGCTTCTTTCAGCAGGCTCACCACGGTGCTGGGGCGGCGTTTTTGGAGCAGATCCAGCAGTAGCGGACCGCCATCACCATCAGCGCTGCGCAACAACGACCCCAGCTGCAACACCAATTGGCGCCCCGCCCAGCTCTCCAGAAGCAGGGCGATGGTGCTGTTTTCCAGATTGAGCGGCTGCTGCAACAGCCGCTGCAGATCTTCGCGGGTCTGTTGATCCAGCAGGTTGAGCCAAGGCCCAAGCTCTGGATTGGCCTTCGGCCTTAGAGCCCAAGCCTCCAGCTCATTGATGTCCAGCGGCAGCTCCAAGCCGCTGAAGCGCACCAGCAACTGCTCAGCGGCTGGGGCACGGGGCACAGAACCAAGGCTGATCGCCAGCGCGAGCAGCCCATGGGTCAGAGTTCGCAGTGCCTGCGACAGGGACAACGGTGCAGCTGGCCAAATGGTGGCTCCAGTTTCCCTGGAATTTGCGACTTGTCGCCCTCTTTCGCGCCCTAGCGATGCTGGGAGCCGGCGGAATTCTGTTTTTGGGGCCCTTGGTGTTCAACCGCCTTGGGCTCGCGAGCACCACGATCGGCCTTGGTTTGGCCCTCGCCAGCGGCGTTGGGCTGATTTCACGCTTTTTGAGTGGCTACATGCTTGATCGCGGGGCCGCGTTGGCCCTCCCGCTCCGGATTGGCGCCGTTCTCTCGATCAGCGCCGACCTGCTGTTGCTGCAAGCCAGCGACAGCTCAGGCTTTTTGATCGGCCAACTCCTGCTTGGCTTTGGCATGGGGTTTTATTGGCCCGCCGCGGAGTTTGCCTCCGCCAGCCTCAGCGCGCCCATGCCCTCAAGCCAAGGCTTTGCCTTGGCTAGAACCGCTGATGCCCTCGGCATTGCCGCGGGCACCGCCTTGGGCACCCTGCTGGCTGCGCTGTTTGGCGCCGATCAATTGCGCTGGGTTTATGGCGTGGACATCAGCTGCATGGTTTTGCTGCTGGTGCTGGTGGGCTGGCTGCCGCGCCATAGCGCCATGCCCAATGCCACCGAAGCACCCTCTACAGGGCCAGCTCCACCCCGCTCCTGGCTGCGCCCCCTGCTGCCGCTGTTGATGTTGTCGCTGCTCGGCACCGGTCTGATCAACCTGCAACAGAGCGCCTTGCCCCTGGATTTAGCCAATGGCGGCTTGGCCCGCGCCGGGCTGCCTGAGGTAGGCGGCGGGCTGCTGATGGGCGTGCAATTGGTGTTGATCCTGCTGCTGCAGTGGCCGGTGGGACACCGGCTGGGACAGCAGCCCGTTGGCGTGGGTTTGCGGCTCAGCCTCCGCAGTTTTGCGGCCGCCTGCGGCTTGATGGCGCTCTCGGCGCTGCATCCCCAAGGCGTGGTGCTGCTGCTCGCCGCTCAGCCCTTACTGGCCCTAGCCATCACAGCGTTTTTGCCCACCATCACCGAAGCGGTGATCGAAGCGGTGGAGCCTGCCCACCAGGGACTCGCCCTGGGGCTGTATTCGCAAGCCTGGGCAATCAGCGGCATCAGCCTGCCGCCGATTGCCGGTTGGATGCTGCAAAGCGAGCAGCACGGCTTGGGGCTATGGCTGCTGATGGGCGGCTTCAGTCTGCTGGCGTTGCCGCTGACTCCCCATCGCTTGAGCCACTAGAGCGCTTCCAGGTTTCGTGGGGCAGGGGCTCGGTGCCGTACTCCCAATCGTCGTAATCGGGATCGTTGCGGATCTTGCGGTGGACATCCTTTTGGATGTCGAAATCGTGTTGGCGCTCAGGGGCGTTGGATCCGGAGTCGGGCATCGGCTCGATCCCTCGCAGGTGATGCTGCTTGGTGTACCACAGCTGAGCGGCGCTGCCAGCTGAGCTCTAAACGTTGAAGAGAAACTCCATGACATCGCCTTCGGCCACGACGTAGTCCTTGCCTTCACTGCGCAGCTGCCCTTTGGATTTGGCCTCATTGAGAGAGCCAGCAGAGAGCAGCTCCTTGCAACCAATGGTCTGGGCGCGAATGAAGCCCCGCTCAAAGTCGGTGTGGATCACACCAGCAGCTTGAGGGGCTGTCATTCCAGCTTTGATCGTCCAGGCGCGGGTCTCCTTTTCACCAGTAGTGAAGTAGGTGCGCAGGCCCAGCAGGCTGTAGGTGGCCCGAATCAAGCTCTGCAATCCGCCTTCGCTGACTCCCAAACCTTCTAAGTAATCGACCCTCTCCTCATCGCCCAGCTCAATCAGCTCCGCTTCCACTTGGGCGCTCACGCGCACCGTTTCGGCTGATTCCTTGGCCGCCATGGCCTGCACCGCCTCGGAGAAGCCATTGCCGCCAGCGAGATCGTCTTCGCTGACATTGGCGGCATAAATGATCGGCTTAGCCGTCAGCAACCCCAAGGGCTTGATCAGGGCCGCTTCCTCCTCGCTGATCTCCACGCTGCGGGCTGCGCCCCCGCCATCGAGAACAGCAGCAATCCGCTCGAGGGCCGCATCTTCGATTTGCGCTTCTTTGCTGGTGCGCATCTGTTTTTTCAGCCGCTCGCGGCGCTTTTCAATCTGGGAGGCATCCGCCAAAGCCAGCTCCAAATTGATCACTTCGGCGTCGCGGCCAGGGTCCACAGAGCCCGACACGTGAATCACGTCGTCGTCTTCAAAGCAGCGCACCACATGGACGATGGCGTCCACCTCGCGGATGTTGGCCAAAAACTTGTTGCCCAGGCCTTCGCCTTGGCTGGCACCGGCCACCAAGCCGGCGATATCAACAAACTCCACCCGAGTCGGAACGATCTCCTGGCTACTGGAGAGCTCCGCCAGCTGCTGCAGCCGTTCATCGGGCACCGACACCGTGCCCACATTGGGCTCGATGGTGCAAAAGGGGAAATTGGCGGCCTGGGCCTGGGCGTTAGCGACCAGGGCGTTGAACAGGGTGGACTTGCCCACATTGGGCAGTCCAACGATTCCGGCTTTGAGCATGGCGGGAATTTAGGCGGACGGCCCACCGCCCATGAATCTCACAGGTGGGACCAAAAGGATGAAGAATGGTTGCAGACCCGGCGAAGGCCATCGCACCTCTGTCTGCCCCTGACAAACCCCTCTCCGCTGTGGTGATGGAGCCGCTGAAACGGAGCCGCTTGCGCCATCTGAGCCGGCGCCAGTGGACTGCCGCCGGCTTGGCGGTGCTGGTTGCCGTCAGTGGCCTGGTGATTTGGCGCCGCAGCAGCGCTCCAGGACGAGATATCAGCGCTTACACCACCAGCGTGGAGACCGGCCAGCTCGATGGTGTGATCACCGCCAGCGGCGAAATTGCCGCCCAGCGGCAGGTGAACCTCAGCCCCAAACAGGCTGGTCAGCTGAAGGAACTCCTCGTGCAGGAAGGCGATCTCGTGCGCAAGGGCCAGGCGATTGCCCGCATGGACCCCGATGACATCGACAACAAGATCGCTGAAACCCAGGCCGGACTTGATGGCGCCAGGGTGAGGATGTTGCGGGCACGGCTGGAATTCCAGCGCCGCAGCTCCCTGCATGACGCCGGAGCCCTCTCCACCGACGACTACCTCAGCTTCAAGGCGAAGTACGAAACCGCCAAAGCTGATCTCCAGGCCGCCGAACAAAGGCTCGAGCAAAAGCTGCAAGACCGCCGCGATTTGGTGATCACAGCCCCCTTCGCTGGGACAATCACCAATCGCTTTGCCGATCCCGGCTCCTACGTCACGCCCACAACGGCAGCTTCAGCCAGCGCAGGAGCCAGCAGCGCTTCGATCGTGCAACTGGCCTCCGGCTTGGAAATTGAGGCCCAGGTTCCCGAAAGCGACATCGGCCGCATCAAGGTGGGGCAACCGGCCCAGATTCGCGTTGATGCCTATCCCGAGCGCAGCTTTGCTGCCAGGGTGAGCGCGATCTCCCCGCGCGCTGAGAAAAACAACGACGTCACCACCTTTGAGGTGACGCTCAAGCTGTCAGATCCGCCAGCCGGCTTGCTGCGCATCGGCATGACCACCGACGTTGACTTTGATTCCGGCAAGTTGGCAGCCGAGCCCCTAGTGCCGACCGTGGCGATCGTGACCGAAGAAGGCAAGCCTGGTGTGCTGATCCCCGGCGCTGGCAACGAGCCCAAGTTTCAAGAGGTGACCCTGGGCAACAGCAGCGGCCGTCAAACCCAGGTATTGAAAGGACTTAAGCCCGGCGAAAAGGTGTTCATTGATCTGCCGCCCTGGGCGAGCAAGCGAGCGGGCGATTAACGACTGGCCAAAAATTCAGCGCTGATCGCTTCAATCCGCTCACTGGCTTTGCCATCGCCAAAGGGGTTGTGGGCCCGGGCCATGGCCTCATAGGCCTCAGGCTGATCCAGCAACACAGACGCCTCCGTGGCGATGGCATCGCTGTCAGTACCAATGAGTTTGGCGGTGCCGGCCTGCACCGCTTCAGGCCGCTCGGTGGTGCGGCGCAGCACCAGCACCGGCTTGCCTAGCGAGGGGGCTTCTTCCTGCAAACCGCCGGAGTCGGTCAGCAGCAAGGTGGAGCCGCGAATCGCCGCCACCAGGCTGTCGTAATCCAGCGGCTCGGAAAGAAACACCCGGGGGTGAGAGCCGAGGAGTTGCTGCAGCGGTTCCCGCACGGTGGGGTTTTTGTGCAACGGCAACAGCAAGGCCGTATCGGGATGGCTGTCCAACACCCGCAGGAAGCCATCGGCAATCGAATGCAGCGGCTCCCCCCAGTTCTCACGGCGATGCACCGTGGCCAAGATCACCCGCTGCGACTCCCAATCCAATCCAGGGATGGGGCAACTCGGCGCCGATGCAGCCATCTGCAGCAGGGCATCAATAACCGTGTTGCCCGTGACATGCACGGCCCCCACCACGCCTGAGGCCTGCAGGTTGGCCGCCGCCTGCTCGGTGGGGGCGAAATGCAGTTGAGCCAGCTGGGAGATCAGCCTGCGATTCGCCTCTTCTGGGAAGGGGTCATAGATGTTGTCGGTACGCAGGCCAGCTTCCACGTGGCCGACCGGGATCTGGTCGTAAAAGGCCGCCAGGGCAGCGGCAAAGGCGGTGGTCGTGTCCCCCTGCACCAGCACCAGATCAGGGCGCTGCTCCGCGAATTCAAGGCGCAACCCTTCCAGTGCTGCGCAGGTGACATGGGTGAGGGTTTGCTTGGGGGCCATCAAGGCCAGATCCCGCTGGGCCTCCAGGGCAAAGAGCCCCATCACCTGGGCCACCATCTCCCTGTGCTGCCCGGTGAGCACCACCCGGGCTTCAAAGCGCTCGGACTGCTGAAAGGCGCGGATGACCGGCGCCATCTTGATGGCCTCAGGGCGGGTGCCCAGCACCAGGGTGACGCGTGCGGGTGGGGCCAACGGGGTTTGGCAATCCCGCGAACTTTAAGGACCCCAAACCGGTTTGCCCTTGCCAAGCTGCAGGAATCTGCACCTGCGGGATGAGTGATCTGCCGCCGCTGCCGCCACCGCCGCAAGCCAGCTCAGCAACCCCAGAAACCCTGGCGGAGATCGTTGAGCTGGCGCGCCGGCAGAACTACTCCGACATTCACCTCGGCGTGGGAGAGCAGCCCCGCTTCCGCGAGCGCGGCGAGATCATCAGCAGCGACTGGCCCATCACTGAGGCCGTGCAATTTGATCGTTGGCTCAGTGAGGTACTGAGCTCAGCAGAACGGGAACGCTTCCGCAGCGAGCACGACTTCGATGGCTCGTTTGCATTCGAGCGGGTGCGGGTGCGGATCAACCTGATGGAAAGCCTGCGGGGCCCAGCCATGGTGCTGCGGCTGATCCCGCAGACCATCCTCAGCCTGGAGGATCTGCAGCTGCCCGAGGTTCTCAAAGCCTTGGCGAATCGTCCCAAGGGTTTGGTGCTGGTTACAGGCCCCACCGGTTCAGGCAAAAGCACCACGCTGGCGGCGATGGTGGATTGGATTAACCGCAACAAACCCGCCCACATCCTCACAATCGAAGATCCGATCGAATTCGTGCACTCCAGCCGCAAAGCCCTGGTGCGCCAGCGGGAGGTAGGCCATCACACGCTGCGCTTCAAAGCAGCGCTGCGGGCTGCTCTGCGGGAAGACCCCGACGTGATCTTGATCGGAGAGATCCGCGATGGGGAAACCTTGACCACCGCCCTCGAGGCAGCCCAGACGGGCCATTTGGTGTTTGGCACCTTGCACACCAACTCAGCCGTTCGAACGGTGGAGCGGGTGCTGGGCATGGTGCCCCCGGCCGATCAGGCCAGACTGCGGCGCTCACTCTCGGAATCCCTACTGGGGGTGATTGCCCAGGGGCTGATCCGCACCACCACAGGTGGCCGGCGGGCATATCACGACATTTTGATCAACACCGAAGCCTGCCGGGATTACATCGAGCGGGGTGAGTTGGATTCGGTGGAGCAAATCATGGAGCGCAGCGGCTTTGATGGCATGCAAACCAGCAATCAAGCCCTGCTGCAGCTGGTTCAAACCGGAGAAATCGAAGGCGACGCCGCCTTAGCCGTCAGCCTCAAATCCTCTGAGTTAGCTCAGGCCCTACGCGGTCGCCAGTAGGCGCCAGAGGACCAACGCCACCACGCCTAGGGACAGGCCAAGCATGGCCAGACGACCATTCCAAATCTCAGCTTGGGGAGTGAACCCCCGGCGCCAAGAGTTGAGTTCGCTGCCATCCACCTGCTCGGGGACGTCCACGGTGCTTTGCTCGGTCATGGGTCAAACGTAAAACGAATTTCGGCTCAAAACGGTGGCGGCCCATACAAGGCATCGGCCTCACCCAAGGGCCAACGGGGCGCCACACCCAGCTGCAACGACGACTGCTGCTGCGCGCCAAAGCGGCGGCACGCCGCCAAACCAATCATGGCGGCGTTGTCGGTGCACCAGACCAAGGGGGCCAAATGCAGCGCCAGGCCTCGCTCTTGGCTGACCCGTTGCAGCCGCTCGCGCAAAGCGCCATTGGCGGAAACACCACCCACCACCACCACACCGTTGAGCCCATGGTCTTCGGCGCAGCGCACGCTGCGCTCCACCAACACGCGGCAGACCACGGCTTGAAACGAAGCGGCCAAATCAGCCACCGGCAGCTCCTCTCCCTGCTGGCGCCAGCGCTCTACTTCACGCAGAACCGCTGTTTTGAGGCCGCTGAAGCTGAAGTCGTAGGGGTGAAACCCACCCCCGGGCAGCGAGATCCGCCCGGGCGGGAAGGCAAAGCGCTCAGGATCACCGCTGCGGGCTGCAGCCTCGATTGCCGGGCCACCGGGGTAACCCAAGCCCAACAGGCGCGCCACCTTGTCGAAGGCCTCACCAGCGGCATCGTCACGGCTGCCGCCGAGGCGCTCGTAATCCCCCTCAGAGCGCATGGCAATCAACTCGGTGTGACCGCCGGAGGCCAACAGCACCAACAACGGCAACTCAGGCGCTGGATCCCCACTGAGGGCCGAGCAGAGATGGCCTTCCAGGTGATGAATGCCAATGAATGGCACACCCGCCAGCCGCGCCAGGCTGCGGCCAGTCACCGAGCCCACCAGCAGAGCGCCCGACAAACCTGGGGCGACCGTGGCGGCTACCGCATCCATGGCCGTTAAGGGCAGCTGGGCCTGGTGCAACGCCCGCTCCACCAACAGAGGCAACGCCTCCACATGGCGGCGAGAGGCCAGCTCAGGCACCACGCCACCGAACTGGGCATGCTCGGCCACCTGACTGGCCACTTCACTGCTCAGCACCACGTTGCCGCGAACGACGGCAGCCGCCGACTCGTCACAACTTGTTTCGAGGGCAAGGACCGTGGGCATAGGACAGGGAAAGCGCACCTAATCTCCGCACAACACCCGCGTGCGGCCCTGTCCATCATGCGTCGACTCTTTGCCGTCCTGCTGAGCGGCTTCCTTCTCTTCGGCTTCGCCCCGATGGCCCATGCCGATGTGGCTGGCCTGACCCCTTGCAGTGAGAACGCTCGCTTCCAAGCGCGCGCCAAAACTGCTTCCACACCTCAAGCCCAAGCCCGTTTTGAGCGTTACAGCCAAGCGGTTTGCGGCACCGATGGCCTGCCCCACCTGATCGTGGACGGCCGCTGGAGCCATGCCGGAGACTTCATGATTCCCGGCGTGATGTTCCTCTACATCGCTGGCTGCATCGGCTGGGCTGGCCGCGAGTACCTCAAGGCCACCCGTGGCAAGGGCGCCAACATGAAAGAGATCCAGATCGATCTCTCGGTGGCCTTTAAATCCACCTTGGCTGCAGCGAGCTGGCCCCTGGCCGCTTTCGCTGAATTCGGCAGCAAGAAGCTGACTGAAATTGACAGCAACGTCACCGTTTCACCTCGCTGATCAGGACCGCTCCATGAAAAAGTTCCTCACCACCGCTCCGGTCTTTGCGGCCATCTGGTTCACGGTGACCGCCGGAATCATGATCGAGTTCAACCGCTTCTTCCCTGATCTCCTCTTCCACCCCTTGTGAAGCAAGGAGTTCAAGCCAATCAAAAAGGTCCCTTTGAGGGGCCTTTTTTTGTGCCTTGAACCCAGCGAGCTACGCCAAACCCATCAAGCGCTCAAGCTCCTGCAGGGCCACCTCGAGCTCGCCGTTTTCCACCACAGCGTCAAATTCTGATTCGGCTTGCAGTTCCAGGCGTGCTCGCTCGAGGCGGCGCCCAATGGCGTCGTCACTATCGGTGCCGCGCCCGCGGATGCGGCGTTCCAGCTCTTCAAACGATGGGGGGCGCAGAAAAATTTGAAACGCATCGGGGCTGCTCTGGCGTACCTGCCGCGCCCCCTCGAGCTCAATTTCCAAGAGCACCGGCACCCCAGCAGCCAAACGCTCCTCCACTGGCTGGCGCGGAGTTCCGTAGCAATTGCCAGCAAAGCTGGCCCACTCCAGCAGCCCGTTTTGATCCACGAGCTGCTGAAAGCTGTCTTGGCTGTGGAAGAAGTAGTGAATGCCGTTCTCCTCACCAGGGCGCGGCGCGCGGGTGGTGGCAGACACCGATAACCACAGCTCCGGGTGGCGTTGACGCAACAAGCCCACCAAGGTGCCTTTGCCCACGCCACTAGGACCACTCAAAACGGTGAGGCGGGGTTGATGCGGGGCTGGGCTCACGAAGGGCAGAGATGGGGCCTGAGTGGAAACTAGGGCGGCAAGGGAGGCGCCATGCAACCGCAGGACACCACAACACTGCGGGGCGTGGTCCACGAGCTCAACGCCGAGCTGGTGCCATCACGGTTTGAGAAAGCCCAACAGGCCGAAAGCGGCGGCGTGCAACTGGCTTTCCGCACCCTGAAGCAACGCCTGTGGCTCACCCTCAACTGGCAAGCCGATTGCCCCCGGTTTCATGCGATCGAACCACCGCCGCGGCTGGGGGAGGGCAGCACCTTGGCCCAGCAGCTCCAACACGGCCTCAAGGGCCTCGCCCTCATCAGGCTTGAGCAGCTGCCCTGGGAGCGGGTGGTGCATCTGGGCTTTGCCCCACGGCCCGATGCCCCAGAGCAGCGGCAACTGGTCTTGGAGTTAATGGGGCGCCACAGCAATCTGTTTTTGCTCGATGAACGCCAGCAGGTGATCAGTTCCGGGCGGCAAGTGCGCGAGCACCAATCCAGGCTTCGGCCCATCAGCACCGGCGACAGCTATTCCGCTCCGCCACCGCTGCAAGGGGCTGAACCCCAACTACAAGAAAGCTTGGAGCGATGGCGCCAGCGGCTGTTGCTGTTGCCCGAATCGATCGGGCGGGCGTTGATGGGCAGCTATCGCGGTATCAGTCCTGCGCTGCGCGATCAATTGCTGCAAACAGCTGGGCTCGAGCGCCACACCCCGGCTGCTGATCTCAGCGCTGCGCAGTGGCAGCAGCTGTTCGGTAGCTGGAAGCAATGGCTCAGCCAGCTGGATCGCCAGGAGCTGCAATTCACCCGTAGCGGCAGCGGCTATCGCTGCTGGGGAGAAGCAAGCCCCTCACAAGCCAACACCCCTTTGGCCCTCAACCTGTCCTTGGCGCATTACTACGGCGAAGGCTTAAGGCAAGCCCAGTGCAAGCAGCAGCGCCAGCGGCTGGAGCAGCAGTTGCAGCAGCTTGTTCAAAGGGAGCAGCGGGAACTCCAACGCCAAGAGCAGCTGCTAGCACGCAGCGGCGATGAGCACCTGCTGCAGCGGCAGGCTGATCTGCTGCTCTGCCGCATTGATGTCGGCAGCAGCGGCCATCAGCAATTGGAGCTGCATGACCCGGAGAGCAACCAAACCCTGGTGGTGAGGCTCGATCCCCAGCAGAACCTGGTCAGCCAAGCCCAAAAGCTCTACCAACGGGCCCGCAAATTGCGGCGATCAGTGGCCGCCATCGAACCGCGCCTACGCCGCCATCAACAGCGGCTCGAGCTGCTGGAAGCCAGCCAGGTGCAGCTGCAACTCGCTGATCCAGGCGACGCCGATGTGCTCGAAGCCCTGGCCGACGATCTCGAGCCATTCCTGCAATCCAAAACCAGCCAGCGCAAAAACAACCGGCGCGAACAGGGCACCCCATCGCCCTTGCTGTTGCAAAGCCCCAGCGGACTACCTCTTCTGGTGGGCCGTAACCACCGCCAAAACGACTGGATCAGTTTTCGCCAGGCGCGTCGCGGAGACCTGTGGTTTCACGCCCAAGAGCAGCCCGGCAGCCATGTGGTGTTGAAGGGCTCCGAGGGCGAGATCAGTGATGCCGACCTGCAAACCGCCGCCGATCTAGCGGCCCACTTCAGCCGCAGCCGCGGCAATAAGAAAGTGCCTGTGGTGATGGTGCCCACCGAACAACTGCAACGCATTCCAGGGATGGGACCGGGCCTAGTGCGCCACGGCAATGGCAGCGTTCTGTGGGGAGAACCCGATCGCGCTATGGGCTTGCTTCCTACCCTGCAGCCATGAGCGCCATCGAACCCACACCCGAGCGGGATCCGGATTTCCCTGGCGAAGTGGAGATGAGCTTTGCCGATCATCTTGAGGAACTGCGCTGGCGCTTGCTGCGCTCGCTGGCCTCAGTGGTGATCGCAGCAGCTGGCTGCTTGATCTTGGTTCGACCCTTGGTGCGCCTACTCGAGCAACCCGCCGAAGGCATGCGCTTCATGCAGCTGGCCCCGGGCGAATTTCTGTTTGTCTCGATCAAGGTGGCGGGTTACGCCGGTCTCACCTTGGCCTTGCCCTACGTGCTGTTTGAAGGCCTGGGATTTGTGCTGCCTGGCCTCAGCCGCCGCGAGCGCCGCTTGATTGCCCCAGCGGTGGCGGGGTCAGCCGTGCTGTTTTTGCTGGGCTTGGCGTTTGCCTGGTGGGCCCTGGTGCCGGCGGCCTTGCGCTTTTTGATGGGCTACGGGGCCGATGTGGTGGAGCCGATCTGGTCGATCGAGCGCTACCTCGATTTCGTGCTGCTGCTGATGCTCGCCACGGGCCTCTCCTTTCAGCTGCCGGTTCTGCAGCTTGTGTTGGGCTCCCTGGGGATCCTCAACAGCAAAGCGATGCTGTCGGGCTGGCGGCTGGTGGTGCTGCTCTCGGCCTTGGCTGGTGCCGTGCTGACCCCCTCCACCGATCCGGTGACGATGCTGCTCCTCAGCGGGGCCATCACTGGGCTCTATTTGGTGGGCGTGGGCTTAGTTGCCTTTACAGAAGGAATTCGCTCAAACGCCCCTGGTCCGGCAACGGAAAGCTGAGCGCTTTGCCCAAACGGGGTTTATCGCGGGTGGTTTGCAACCAATTGCGAACAGCCTCTGCTTGGCCAATGCCATTGAGCTGCTCCACCAACTGCTCGAGTCGCAGCACGTAGTCCTCCTCACTGAGGGGAAACGATTGCTGCTCGAGATAGGCCCACATCACTTGCAAATAGAGGCGTCCTGCGCGCCGATGCAGCTGCAGGTCGTAGCTGGCACCCCAGCGTTCACGCAAAATCGACAGCAACTCGGCGGCGGTCAGCGGCATGGCCAGAGGCTGCAGAACGCCCACAGCATGACCGAGCCTCTGCAGAGGCCAGTCGTCGCAAAGCGTTACGGGCAGAGAAAGGTTCATAATGGGCGGCACTTGTGGCGTGGCGGATCCCTATGACCCAGATTTCGGCGAAGGACGTTCCCGGGATGGGCCGTCGGCAGTTCATGAATCTGCTGACCTTTGGATCGGTCACCGGGGTCGCTCTTGGCGCCCTCTACCCGGTGGTGAACTACTTCATTCCTCCCAAGGCTTCTGGAGCCGGCGGCGGCACCACGGCCAAGGACGAACTGGGTAACGACGTCACCGCCAGCGGCTGGCTGGCTGATCACAAGGAAGGCGATCGCAGCCTGGTGCAAGGCCTTAAAGGTGACCCCACCTACCTGATCGTTGATGGCCCCGATTCCATCGGCGACTACGGCATCAATGCCATCTGCACCCACCTGGGTTGCGTGGTGCCTTGGAACGCCGGCGCCGGCAAATTCATGTGCCCTTGCCACGGCTCCCAATACGACGCCACCGGCAAGGTGGTGCGCGGCCCCGCTCCCCTCTCGCTGGCCTTGGCCCACGTGAACGTGGAGAACGACAACGTCTTCGTGAGCCAGTGGTCTGAAACCGACTTCCGCACCGACGAGAAGCCCTGGTGGGCCTGAGCCCCCTCCCCATCGCCCGCTCCTGAACTTTTCCCACCTGTTACCGATGCGCCGCTCCCTCTCTCTGCTGCTCGGCTCCCTGCTCCTCACCGTTGGTTTGCTGGTTGGCGCCCAACCCAGCTGGGCCTACCCCTTCTGGGCGCAGCAGAACTACGACAGCCCCCGGGAAGCCACCGGCAAGATCGTTTGCGCCAACTGCCACCTCGCCAAAAAGCTCACCCAGGTGGAGGTGCCCCAGTCGGTGATGCCTGACACCGTGTTCAAGGCCGTAGTGAAGGTGCCTTACGACACCGATGTTCAGCAGGTGGGAGCCGATGGCAATCGCACCGCCTTGAACGTGGGCGCTGTGGTGATGCTTCCTGATGGCTACACCTTGGCCCCCCAGGATCGCCTCAGCGACGAACTCAAAGAAGAGACCGAGGGCATCTACTACACCCAATACAGCGACGATCAGCCCAACATCCTGTTGGTGGGCCCGCTGCCCGGTGATGAGCACCAGGAACTGGTGTTCCCGATCCTGGCCCCTGATCCGAAGACCGATTCCTCCATCAGCTACGGCAAGACCCAGATCCACGTGGGTGGCAACCGCGGCCGCGGCCAGGTGTATCCCACCGGTGAAAAGAGCAACAACACCGTCTACACCGCCAGCGTGGCTGGCGATATCACCGCCATTACTGACGGTGATGCCGGTGCCTCGGTGGTGACCATCGCCGGTGCTGATGGCAATGTCGAAGAAACCATTCCCGCCGGTCCGGCCTTGGTGGTGGCTGTTGGCGACAGCATCGATGCCGGTGAAGCCCTGACCGACGACCCCAATGTGGGCGGTTTCGGTCAAATGGATGCTGAAGTCGTGCTGCAGAACCCTGTCCGCCTCTATGGCCTGCTCGGCTTCCTGGCTGCTGTGGCCATCGCCCAGATCATGCTGGTGCTGAAGAAGAAGCAGATCGAGAAGGTTCAGGCTGCCGAAGGCGTCTGAGCCGATGCTCAACGCAGTGCTGCTCACCCCGGCGGTGTTCCAATCGCCGGGGCCCATGGTTTTTGAGTTCGGTCCGCTTGCCGTGCGCTGGTACGGCTTGCTGATCGCTTTGGCTGTGCTGTTGGGGCTGTGGATCTCCACCCAACTGGCGAAATCACGTGGGCTCGATGGCGGCTTGATCGCTGATCTGCTGCCGATCCTGGTGTTGTGCGCCGTGCTCGGTGCGCGCATCTACTACGTGCTGTTCGAGTGGCGGCAGTACCAAATCAATTGGCTCGAGGCCGTGCAGATCTGGCGCGGAGGCATCGCCATTCATGGCGCCCTGTTGGGCGGCTTGTTGGCCGTGATCGGATTCACCCGCTGGAAGCGGTTGTCGTTTTGGCAACTCATGGATGTGCTGGTGCCCTCGGTGGCCCTGGGCCAAGCCATTGGCCGCTGGGGCAATTTCTTCAACTCAGAAGCCTTTGGTTTGCCCACCGATCTGCCCTGGAAGCTGTTCATCCCGGCCATGAGCCGGCCGGAGCAATACCTCAGCGAGCAGTATTTCCATCCCACGTTCCTCTACGAATCGATCTGGGATTTGGGCTTGTTTGTGCTGCTGGTGGTGCTGTTCACCCGGCGCAACAGCCAAGGCGACCCCCTGCTGGCCAACGGCACGATCACCTGCCTCTACGCGCTGATCTACAGCCTGGGGCGTTTTTGGATTGAAGGCCTGAGGCTGGATCCGCTCTGCCTGGTTGGCACCCTGGCCGATGGCAACTGCATCCGAATTGCTCAATTGGTGAGCATCGTGCTGGCCGCCGCTGGGGTGGCTGGCTTGGCCTGGCTCTACGCCGTCGGCCGTGAGCTTCCCGACCCAGGTCGCCCCCAATGAGCCAAGGCACCGTTCAAATCGTTGGTGCTGGGCCTGGCGCCCCGGATCTGATGACCGTTCGGGCGCAGCGGGCGGTTGAGCAGGCTGAACTGCTGATTTGGACCGACTCATTGGTCGCCCCTGAGATCGCGGCCTTGGCTCCTGCGGGCTGTGAGCGGCTGCGTAGCGGCAACCTCACCTTGGAGGCCGTGATGGAGGCCATGCTCGATGGCATTCGCCGCGGTAAACGGGTAGTTCGCCTCCATGACGGCGACCCCTGCCTCTATGGCGCCTTGCAAGAGCAAATTGCCCGCCTGGCAGATGCTGATGTCGCGGTGGAGGTGATCCCTGGCATCAGCGCCTACCAAGCCACAGCCGCTGCCCTCAATGCCGAGCTCACCATCCCTGGGCTGGTGCAAACCATCGTGCTCAGCCGCGCCAGCGGCCGCACCGGAACGCCTGAGCGGGAGTCGTTGGAGCGCTTGGCAGCCCTGCAAGCCAGCCTCTGCCTCTACCTGAGTGCCCGCCACGTTGAGGAGGTGCAGCAGGTGCTGATCCAGCACTACCCAGCCGACACCTTGGTGGCTGTTGGCTACCGGGTGAGCTGGCCCGATCAACAGTTAGAGCTGGTGCCCCTCAACGAGCTGGCGGCCTACAGCCAAGCCAAGGGGTTGGAGCGCACCACGCTGTATGTGGTGAGCACCGCTCTGGCCGCTTCAGGGCAAGCCCGATCACGCCTCTACAGCCCGGATCACGATCACTTGTTCAGGCCCAAACGAAGCTCGTAATCGAGCTAGAACCTCAACTTGTACAGTGGCTAGCGCGGGCGATTAGCACAGTGGTAGCGCACTTCCTTCACACGGAAGGGGTCACTGGTTCGAATCCAGTATCGCCCATCAAAAACGCCATTTAAAGCAACATCCCGAGCCAAGAATTGGCGGCAGTTGTGCTTAACGCTTCAAGCAAAGTTGCTGAACCTGGGCCACAATTCGCCCACTGCTGCGTTGCTTGGAATGAGCGATCAGAACCAACCGCTGAACGCTTCTGCCCCCTCCAACCCAGGAGCTGTGTTGCTCCAGGCGCGCACCGCCCTAGGCCTCAGCCGCGAGCAACTGGCCGAGCGGCTGCACATGCGGCCACACCAGATCGAGGCGCTCGAATGCCATGAACAGGAACGCTGGCCAGAGGCCGTGTTCACCATCGCCCAAGTCAGACGCTTGGCCGCTGCCCTCGGCCTCGATGCTGAACCGGTGGTGGAGGCCTTCCGGGCCGATTTGAGCCAACAAACCAACGAAGCCAGCCCAGCCGCCAAAGCGGTGTTCCAGCTGGGGCGCTCGGAGCCCACAGCCCAAGCCAAACGGGAAGAGGGCCAGCGCAATTGGCTGCAAGAGGGCAAGAAAGACAACACACCCAAAGCCAGCCCCGTGCGTTTCCAGCGGCCCAGCTGGCTAGTGCCCTCGATTGGAGTGGTTGCCCTGCTGGCCATCGGCGGTGTCGCCATCAGCCGCAATCTGCCGGCTCTGCAAGGCCAATTGGCTGCCATCCCCAAGCTATGGCCGAAAACACCTGCCAAACCCAGTGCTGATGCTGCTGTTGCGGCCACCCCGAAACCGCAGCCCAGGACCTTGGAGCTCTCACTCAGTGAGCCGGTCTGGATGTCAGTGCGTCAGCTGGCGGGCCAAAAGCAGTTATTTGAAGGCCTGATGCAGCCTGGCCCCCACAGCTTCCCGCTCGGCACTGGCGTGCAGGTCTTGGCGGGACGCCCTGATCTGGTGATGGCCCACATCGGTGATCAGCCACCCAAAGCTCTGGGCTCGATTGAAACGATCCAGTGGGTGACCTTTAAACCGCCAGTGGCTGCCGGGAGCGCAACAGACCCGAACGCAGGCTGAGACCAGCGGCGCTCTGAATCAACGGCCCACAGGTTTGCAAACTCCATAGCTCCAGAGACAAGTCATCGCCAACGTCGATGGGTTCGAGCTCAAGCTTCAGTTCTTTACCAGTGCAACTCGCTACCACTGTCTGGACGGCTCCACCCGGTCGCCGGTCCATGGCAACGGCCAAACGCAGCAACAACGAGAGGCGCTCCACCAAGGTCTTCTCCACTTGAGTGAGCGGACTCCAACTCTCGTGCCTCTTTTTGGGCAAGCTTTTGCGGTGATAGCGCGCCAATGAGGCAATCACCCGCTGCTCGCTGTGGCTGTATCCCAGCAGCTCTCCGTTCTGAACCAGATACCAGGAATGCTTGTGATAGGCGCTGGTGTTGATGCGTAGCCCGCAGCGGTGCACCATCGCAGCAGCCCACAGCAATTGGCGCGACGATTCAGGGGCCTGGTGCAACGAGCCGCGGGTCTGATCCCAGAGGTCCAGGGCAAAGGCAGCAATCCGCTCAGCGCGGGTAATCGACACCCCGTATTTGTGGGCGTGATGCATCACGGTGCGGCGCCTGATCTCGCCTTGGTAGACGAAGCGGTCAACGATCAAGTCGTGACGCAGCATCCAATCAATGATCAAACCCTCCCGCAGGGCGCGATCACTGATGACAAAGCGGCTGGCTCCCAGCATCTCCATCGCCTGCTGCAGCACCAGCAGGCCTGGAACGATGATTTCGGCCCGGCGCGCATTGATGCCTGGCAAGGCGCGACGCTCCTGCGGGGTGAGCGGCAGCACCCGTTGCACCAACGCATCCAACTCAGCGCGTCCAAACTCAGCGCCATGCAAACGCCCCTTGAGTTCAGGGCGATCCATGGCCAACAACGCCGCAGCGGCCATGGCTGTGCCACTGGTGGCCACCAACACCGGCGTTTCATCGGGCTCAAGCCGGCGGCGCACCTTCTCCACGGCCGGCTCTAAAGAGCCTTGAATGAAGGCCCGCAAAAACTCCACCCGTTTGGGTTCCAGCGGCTCTTGACGAATGAAATCGCGCTGCAACCGCACGGCCCCCACGCGGGAACTGGTGAGAGCACGGGCATCACCCGCATCGGCCAAGATCAGCTCGGTGGAGCCGCCGCCGATATCGAGGATGTAGTGGGGTTGCTCGGCAAAATCCATGCCTGAGAGCACACCGAGGTAGATCAAGCGTGCCTCTTCAGGCCCACTAATGACCTCGGTTTTGAGGCCAAAGTCGTGCTCGACCTCCTGCAAAAACGCCAGCCCATTGGGAGCTTCCCGCATGGCGCTGGTGGCCACACAAACAATCTCCTCAACCTCGTGGCTGCTGGCCAGCTCACGGCAATGGCGCAGGGCCAAGCGCGCCCGCTCCATCGCTTCTGGCGAGAGATCACCGGTGTCGGGATCGCGTTCCCCCAAACGGGTGGTGGATTTTTCCGCCAGCAGCACCTGAAAAGTGCGCAATTGCGGGTCGACCGACGCGATCAGCAGGTGGGTGGAGTTGGTGCCGAGATCAATGGCTGCCACACGGCGGAGCCCCTCCCCCACCGGCATCACCGATGCCAGCTTCTCCAGCTCAGCCTCTGCTGTGGGTCGACGCGCTGCGCTCACCAGGGGGTCAAGATGGCCGTGGCACACTCTCGCATCGAATTCCGGCTCCCTGGTGGCCCGATCTCCCAGCCTTTCCTATCGCTGGCCGGCCTGGCTGGAGCTGCTGCGTTGGCACAAACCGACCGGCCGCTTGATTTTGCTGCTGCCAGCGGCTTGGAGCCTGTGGCTGCAAAGCCCACGGCCCGATGGAAATCTGGTGATGTTGATCATCATCGGCGGGCTCGCCGTCAGTGGCGCTGGCTGCATCGCCAACGACCTCTGGGATCACCGCATCGATGCCGGTGTGGCCCGCACCAGTGATCGCCCCTTGGCCCGCGGAGCGCTGACCTTCACCTTCGCCTGGACCCTACTGCTGCTGTGCCTACTCACGGCCCTGCTGGTGGTGATGGAGTTACCTGCAGCGGGACGCGAACTGAGCCTCAAGCTGGCTGTATTGGCGCTGCCGCCAATCCTTCTTTACCCATCAGCCAAACGCTGGTTCCCCTTCCCCCAAGCGGTGCTGGCGCTGTGTTGGGGGTTTGCAGTGCTGATCACCTGGGCCGCCGCCGCCGGATCACTGGAGGGGGGCTGGCCGCTCTGGGGCTGTTGGCTAGCCACGCTGCTGTGGACCTTTGGCTTTGACACCGTTTACGCCATGGCCGATCGCAGCGACGACGCACGCATCGGCGTGCGCAGCAGCGCCTTAAGCCTGGGCGATCAGGCCTTGCAGGTGGTGGGCTGGTGTTACCTGCTGGCCTGGCTGCTGCTCAGTAGCGCTGCAGCTGTGGCTGGTGTGGGAATCGTCTATTGGCTGGCCGCCGCCGGCGCACTTTGGGCCGGCTGGCGAGATCTACGGGAGCTGCGCCAACAGGAACGGCAAGGTCAACCGAAGATTGGCCGCCATTTCCAGCGGCAGGTGTGGCTGGCCACCCTGCTGTGGGCCGGCTTGGTGGTGGGCCGCGGGATGGGATGACAGGCCTCAACACCACAATCGTGGCCCCCAGTTCGGCCCTGGGGGAGTCCGAGCGGCTGCAGCAGGGCATCGCCCTGCTGCGCAGCTGGGGCCACACGATTCGTGCAGCGCCAGATCCCGCAAGGCAGTGGGGCTATTACGCCGGCCGTGATGCCGAGCGCTTGGCTGATTTCAATGGCGAAGCAGAGCTTTGGGCCTGCGCCCGTGGCGGCTGGGGGGCCGCACGGCTGCTGGAGCAGGGCTGGCAACCGTCAAAGGGATGGCTGCTGGGGTTCTCCGATGTCACCAGCCTGCTATGGGCTCAGCAGGCCGCCGGGTTCAGCGGAGCCATCCATGGCCCACTGGTCACCACCTTGGCCAGCGAACCGGAGTGGAGCCAAAGCCGCTTGCGTGATCTGCTAGCGGGCGAAGCGCTGGCGCCATTGCAGGGACAGGGATGGCAGGGGGGAGTCGCTGAAGGCCCGCTGCTGGTGGGCAACCTCACCGTGGCGACGCACCTGTTGGGCACCAAGCACTGCCCCGAGTTGGCCGGCCGCGTGCTGCTGCTGGAAGACATTGGCGAAGCCCCCTATCGCATCGATCGCCTGCTGACCCACTGGCGCCTGAGTGGCGCCCTGCAGCAACTGGCGGGCCTTGGCTTTGGCCGGTTTGAGGGCTGTGAAGCTCCAGACGATGAGACCCGGCCTGGCTTCAGCCTCGAGCAGGTGTTGCGCGAACGCAGCCTTGATCTGGGCATTCCGGTGGTGGGAGATCTGCCCTTCGGCCATGGTCAGCCCAATGCGGCGCTTCCTTTGGGGCGAACCGTGCGCCTCGATGGCCGAAGCGGCAGCCTCAGCGTGCTCTGAGCAGGGCAGCCGCCAGCTCCAGATCCAAAGGGGTGGTGACCTTGAGATTGGCGCTGCTGGCCTCCAGCACCTGAACAGGCCAGCCCAAACGCTCAAACAGGGCCGCGTCATCGGTGACCTCCCAGCCGGACTGCTCAGCCTGTTGATGGGCCTGGCGCAGCTGGGCCACCGGGAAGCCTTGCGGCGTTTGCGCTGCCCACAGCTCTGAGCGCGGCGGGGTGGCAACGATGCGCCCTTGCCCGTCCACCTGTTTGATCGTGTCGACAACAGGGGTGGCGGCAATCAGGGCCTCGCCGCTGCGCTGAAGGGTCTGGGCGCAGCGATCAAACAGGGCAGGCTCCGCCAAGCAACGGGCCCCGTCGTGGATCAAGACGTGCTCGGCATCGGCCGGAAGTGCCGCCAAGCCGCAGGCCACCGATTGCTGGCGGGTGGCTCCCCCTTGAATCCAGCACCAGGGCTGGCGGGGCTGCAACGGCTGCAGCAGCGCTTCAATCGCTTGCCGGTCGCAGGCCTGGCCAACCACCCCCAGCCAGGCGATGGCGTCACTGGCCAAGGCGGATTCCAGGGTCCACGCCAGCAGCGGCCTGCCCTGCAAAGGCAGCAACAACTTGTTGCCCTCAGCCCCCATGCGCCGGCCACTGCCAGCGGCAACAATCAACAGATGCAAGCGTCCGCGGTTCAGATCCATACAATTCGACCACTTCCGGTGGTTGGCTAGCGGATGCGCGTGCTGTTCCTGAGCCCAGGTGATCTAGAGGCGCAGCTCAAGCGGCTTCCCTTGGCAGCGGCGATTGGCCGCGATCTCAACGCCTCAATCCAGGTGGCCTGTCCGCTGGCTGCAGCGCCGTTATGGAAATTGCTGCCGGTGGTGGAAAAGCAGCTGCCGTTTGAATTTGAAGGGGTCACCCTGGCCGATTGGGCCAATCTGCTGGGCTGCGTGCGCGAACCGGATTTCCAGGCTTGCCTCAATTTCGCCAGCGGCTCGAACCTGGATCTGTTGCTGAGCCTCAGCCACATCCCAGTTCGGGTGGCCCGCGGCGGCTTCTCCTGCACGGCCCCAGTGGCCGCTGATGCTCCAGCCGAGGCGTTCCTCAAGCCCCTTGGCCTGCAGAGCGATCAAGAGCAGATCTGCATCAGCCTGCCGCCCAAAGCCCTCGAGCAGGCCCGCTCCAAGCAACCAGCCGGCGATGGCCCCCTGCTGTTGCTGGCCCCCAGCCAAACACCGCAGGACTGGAGCGAGCAGCACTGGAGCGCCTTGGAAGAGGCGGTCTGCAGCCGCATCACAGGGGGCCGCTGCCAGAGGCTGCAGAGCGGCAGCATCGTGCAACAAACCGCCCAACTGGCCAGTGCCGATGGGGTGGTGAGCAGTTCCGCCGTTGCCAGCGGCCTGGCCAAATGCTGCGGCGTGTCGGTGGTGGAGCTGCAGCAGCTGGCGCCCGGTCAAGCGCTTGCAGAGCTGGCACTCGAGAGCGTGCTGAAGGCCTTGGGGATCGCCTAGTGCGCCGCCGGATCCGGCGCTGGCGAAGACGGCTGCGCCCCCTCACCTCAACGCCCCTGTTCCCGCTGCTCAGCGTGTTCACCGCTGGGGCGATTGGCTACCGCTGGACAGAAAACTGGGATTGGGGCGACTGCTTTTGGGGGGTGCTCGTCACCTTGACCACCGTGGGCTACGGCGATCAGGTGCCCAACACCGACGCGGGCCGTTGGGTGACCGCTGCGATCTTGGTGGGTGGTCTGGTGGTGGTGCAGCAAACCCTGCAGTGGATGTTGAGCCTGCAGGAAACGGGCTACTTTCAACTGCGGCGGCGTCAGCGACAGTTGCGCGAGATCCAACGAATGCGCCAGCACGTGATCCTCTGCGGCTATGGCCGCATCGGCCGGGAGATCGCCGACCAGCTGATCGCCGAAGGCGTGCGCCTGCTGGTGATTGAGAACTCTCCCGAGGATGCGCGCGCCGCGCGCGAGCGCCAACTGGAAGTGCTCGAAGGCGATGCCACCTTGGATGAAACCCTCCAAGAAGCCGGCGTCTTCGACTGCAGGGCCCTGGTGGCTGCCCTGCCCAACAACGCCGCCAACCTCTATGTGGTGCTCAGTGCCCGCGGGCTCTCCAGTGGTTGCCGCCTGATCGCCAGGGCCGACAGCAAAGAGGCTGAGCGCAAGCTGCGCTTGGCCGGAGCGGATGCGGTGGTCTCGCCTTACATCAGCGGTGGCCGGCAGATGGCCGCCATTGCCCTGCGCCCCTTAGCGATCAATTTCCTCGACCTGCTGGCTGGCTCCAACTGCGAGGTGGAAGAGTTTCAGCTGCGCAGTGACGTGGCCCGTTGCGCCGCCATCGATGGCCGCAGCCTGACGGAATTGGATTTAGGACGCCGCACCGACGGTGCCCTGGTGTTGGCGATTCAAAGCCGCAGCGGCTTGATCGCCAACCCCAACGGGTCCACCCAACTGCAGGCCGGCCAGCGGCTGATCGTGATGGGCAGCCCCAGCCAACTGCAGGCGATGGAGCGGCTATTGGGAGAAGCCCTGGAAGACGCCAGCGTGCTCAAAGCCTGAGCGCACCCGTACGATCCCCCTCAATCGTGCGCAGCCCATGAGTTCCTCGGCACCCCTGGCCGGCCAAACCGCCCTGGTAACGGGCGCTAGCCGCGGCATCGGCCGGGCCATCGCCCTGCAACTGGCTGAAGCCGGCGCTGAAGTGGTGGTGAACTACGCCAGCTCCGGGGATGCTGCCGAGCAGGTGGTGAGCGCCATCACTGCCGCGGGTGGCAAGGCCTACGCCATCAAGGCTGATGTCAGCCAAGAAGACCAGGTGGAGCAGCTAATGGCAGCCGTTTTGGAGAAAAGCGGCCGCATCGATGTGCTGATCAACAATGCCGGGATCACCCGCGATGGACTGCTGATGCGGATGAAAACCCCGGACTGGCAGGCGGTTTTGGATCTCAATCTCTCGGGCGTGTTCCTCTGCACCCGGGCGGTGACCCGGACGATGCTCAAGCAAAAGCAGGGGCGCATCATCAACATCACCTCGGTGGTGGGGCTGATGGGCAATGCCGGACAGGCCAACTACGCCGCCGCCAAGGCTGGCGTGATCGGCTTCACCAAAAGCACCGCAAGGGAACTGGCCAGCCGCGGCATCACCGTCAATGCGGTGGCCCCAGGCTTCATTGCCACCGACATGACCAAAGACCTGGCCGCTGAAGCACTGCTCAATGCCATTCCCCTGGGCCGCTACGGCGAAGTCGATGAGGTGGCCGGTGCCGTGCGCTTTTTGGCCGCTGATCCAGCCGCTGCCTACATCACCGGCCAGGTGCTGCAGGTGGACGGCGGCATGGTGATGGCCTAACCGGAGACCTGCGAGCGGCTGGTGAGCTCTTCACCAAGCTGCTGGCGCAACAAGCGAATGCGTTGCAGCAACCTCAACCGGCGGCCTCGGGCCGTCAAGGTGAGGTAGATGCGCAGCGGCAGATAGATCAGGGCCATCAACACCCCCAGAGCTGCTAGTAGCAGGAAGGTCATCGATCAGGCCGAGATCTCTTTAACCCTAAGGACCCGAGCACGCAGCTGCAGGCCTGCTTAAGCGCCATTCACGAGTCGCGCGTGGATCTGGCAAACGCGAAACGCCTCCTGGGGTGGAGTGCTGCTGCACAAGCGGCCCAGTTCTTGGTTCAGCTGCTGCAACTTGCCCATGTCCAGTCCAGACATTGGTAAACCAGCCAAGCTGGCAAGCAGCACCGGAATCAGCGCGTAAGCCATAGCAACTCCGAAGGCACCCAACCCAGCGGTATGGGTGAATACGAAAGGAAACCTTAAACCTCTCTTTTTTTAGTTGGTGACTGGTTTTTGGAGTTCGCGGCTGTAGCGCTGCACCTGCAGGTCAACACCGGTGATCGCCGTTCCCACCACCACAGCATCAGCGCCAAAACGCAGAGCTTGCGAGGCAGCTTCAGCGGAAGCGATACCGCCTTCGCAAATCAAGCCAACACCGGCAGGGAGTTGCTGACGCAGGGGGCCCAAAAGATCCCAGGCGGGCGGCTGAGCCGCAGCGGTGGCCTCGGTGTAGCCATACAAGGTGGTGCCCACCCATTGGCAGCCCAAACGAGCCGCCTCAAGGCCATTGGCGAGGCTGTCGACATCAGCCATCAAAGGGGCCCCCAGGTCAAGGCGGGCGCGCTCAACCAGTGCGGCCAAGGGCTCACCATCAGGGCGCGGCCGCTCGGTGGCATCGATCGCCACCACATCGGCCCCAGCCGACCAGACCGCACAGACCTCCTGCCAGCCCGGGGTGATGTAAACGGAGCTCCCGGGAAACGTGCGCTTCCACAGGCCAATGATCAAGGCCTTGGGACAGCGCTGGCGCACCGCGCCGATGTGCTCTGGGCTCTCAAGGCGAACCCCCACCGCGCCATTGCGCAGGCTGGCTTCCGCCATGGCGGCAATCACATCAGGATCCCGCATGGGCGAACCAGCCGGGGCCTGCACCGAGACGATCAAGCCTTTAGGAAGGGCCAGCGCAGCGCCTTGGTTCACGAGGCGAGCCGGTCGGTTTGCGGTCCATCCCACTGGGGTAACCATCCCTGCAACGCCGTTTTGATCGGCGCTGGAGCCGGAGCTGGTGCGGAAGGCTGTTCGAGCGGCTCTTCAACGGGCGCCGCAGTGCCCTCAGCAGTGATCGTCTCCTCAACAGGGAGGGGTTCTTCAACAACCGGGGGCTCGTCCAGCGTGACGCTGGGCTGCGGCACCGGTTTGGGTGGCTGCGCCAAGGCCTGGCTCCAGAACAGTTGCTGCGGCTCGCTGGCGAGGGCCTGCATCCAACGCTGCAGCTGCCGAGGGCCATGGCGATGCACCAGGCGATCACTCAGCTGGCGCAGCGCTGCGCTGTCCTGCTGTTGGAGGGCTTCTTGCAGAGCTTCCCGGAGCTGACGCTCACGGAGGCGGGGCGAAACAAAGACAGCAGGCACAAGATCAGCTCAGCTTCCGGTCCAACAAAGGCCGGATGGACACGAACAGAGCCGCCGACAGGATCAGCAGAGCCGAGAGACACTGGGCTGCCGTAAGGGAGCCGTAGGGAGCCTCCAGCACCACCGCATTGAGGCTGAATTGCCCCAAATACGCCGCGCGTATCGGTTCAATCGCGAAGGTAAGGGGATTCAAGGCTGCAAGCCAGCCCAACCAGGACGGCATGAAGCTGATCGGGGCCAGCGCTGTGCTGGCAAACAGCAGCGGCAGGTTGGCCACAAAGATCACAGCGATCAACTCGATATGGCCCGGCAAGGCAAAGGCCAAACCCAGGCTGAGGGCGGTGACCGCAGCGACCAGTAGCAGCAAGGTGAACAACACCACCAGCAACCCAGCGCCACCGGGCCAGCCATAACCCAGGCCCCAGGCGGCCGCCATGATCGCCAGGCTCTGCACCAGGGAAAGGCTGGTGATGTAGAGCACCGAGGCGAGCACGATCGAGTAGCGCGAGCGCAAGGGCGCCACCAACAGGCGATTGAGAAAGCCAAATTCGCGGTCAAACATCACCGGCAGCCCGGCGTTAAGGGCAGCACTGAAAGCGGTGAACACGATCACCCCAGCCCCCAAAAAGCGGCCATAGCTCACGCCCCCTGGAATCAAGCCATCGGGAGCATTGGCGAACAGGGCACCAAAGAGCACCAACCAGATCAACGGCTGCAGCACTCCCGCCACCAAGGTGGAAGGGCGGCGCTGCAGCTGCACAAACAGCCGCTTGGTGAGCGCCAGGGTCTCCTGGCTGAGCTGAGCGGCTGGGGCGACGGTCATGACAGCAAACAGGGGGACAGGGCCAGCTCAACGCATGGCTTGCTTTTTCTCGGCCTTGGGGTCGCGGCTGGACACCGAAGCCAACTCCGCATCCATCAAGGTGCGGCCGGTGGCTTGAAGGTAGACATCATCCAGGCTGGGGCGACTTTGCGCCAACGAGAACACCGGCACTGAGGCCTCCTCCAGCTGCTGGCGCAAACGATCCAGCAACGCGGCACCCTCGCCCTCCACCACAAGGTTGATGGCATGGCCCTGGGCGCGGTTGATCACCACCTGGCGCACGCCATCGAGTTGCTGCAAAACGCTCTGGGCCTGCTGCGCTTCTTGGGGCGTGGCGAATTCGCGCACCCGCAAGGTGACGCGATCACCGCCGAGATCACGCTTGAGCGACTCGGGCGAGCCCTCGGCAATCACACGGCCGCCATCAAGGATCGCCAGACGATCCGCCAAGGCATCAACCTCTTCGAGGTAGTGGCTGCTGAGCAGAATCGTGGTGCCGTCATCGCGCAGTTGTTGCAGCACTTGCCACAGCGCAGCGCGGCTCTCGATATCAAGCCCCACCGTGGGCTCATCAAGCACCAATACCGCAGGGCTATGCAGCAGCCCACTGGCTAAATCCAGGCGCCGGCGCATGCCACCGGAATAGGTGCCGCAGCGGCGATCCAGCCACTCGCCCATGCCCAGCAATTCGGTGAGCTCAGCAATGCGGCGACGACTGGTGACGGAATCCAGGTGATACAGGCTGGCCTGCAGCTGCAAGAGCTCGCGGCCACTGAGGATCTTGTCGATCGCCACCTCTTGGGCCACGTAACCCAGTTGCTCGCGGGCCGCGCGGGGATCGGCCAAGGCATCGATTCCAGCGATCTGCACCGAGCCGGCATCGGGGGCCAGCAGGGTGCAGAGAATCCGCAAGCAGGTGGTCTTGCCCGCGCCATTGGGGCCAAGCAAGCCATAGAGGCAGCCGGCAGGCACGTTCAAGCTCACCCCATCGAGGGCCTGCAGGGCCCCATAGCGCTTGCTGAGCTGATCGAGCTGAATCACGGCGGCTGTCAACGTCGGCCCAGCTTAAAAAGCAGATGCAGCCGGCAGGGTGAGCAAGCTGATCAGCTGGTTGCTGAAATCAGCCGCCATGGTCGTGCGGGCCAGCAGCAACAACAGGCAGATGCCAAACAGATAGAGGATCGACCAACGGAACAGCCCCTTGGCCCGCTGCTTGTCATCGGGCAGTTCACCCAGGCGCTGGGCCATCTGCAGCAGGCGGCCGTTGAAGGGCAACACCATCAATCCATAGAACAGTCCGCCACTGGGCAGGGTCAGCACCCCCAGCAGGCTGGCGGCAACGGTGGCGTAGGCGTAGCGATTGATGGCACGGCCGGTGACCTCAGGGCCTTTGACGACGGGGAGCATCGGAATGCCAACCGAGCGGTAGTCGTCGGCAAGCAACAAGGCGAGAGCCCAGAAATGAGCCGGCGTCCACAGAATTATCAGGCCGAACAACCACCAGCCCCCGAGCCCCACATGGCCGGTGGCAGCAGCCGCTCCCACCAACGGCGGAATCGCACCGGCGACTCCACCGATGACGATGTTGCGGGTGGTGCGGGGCTTGAGAACGATCGTGTAGAGCAGCACATAGCTGCACAAGCCCAGCAGCGAGAGGCCAGCAGCCAGGCAGTTCACACCGGCCACCAGCAGCAGCGAGGCGCCGCAGGCCAAGGCCACAGCGATTAAAAACGCCTGGCTGCCGCTGAGCCGACCCGACGGCAGGGCGCGACCACTGGTGCGCTGCATTTGGCCATCGAGCTGCTCTTCCCAGAGGCAATTAAGAACGCCAGCAGCAGCGGCAGCGAGGGCACCGCCGCCCAAGGTGCAGGCCAGCCGCGGCAAGGGAAGCGGCCAGCTCTCACTGAGCGCCATGCCACCGAGGGTGGTGGCCAGCAGCAGCGGGATCAGGCGTGGCTTGGCGATCTCCAGCCATGGCGGCAACTTGACCCGCTTGCGACTGGGAACAACCTCGTCGCGGATCGAGGCAGGGGCAGCAATGGGCACTTCAGCCATGACGCAACGCAGGTGATGGAGTAGGCCGTAGGGCAACGGCAGCCGCCGAGAAGGTGGCGATCAACAACGCCGCCACCAGTTGGTGGCCAACGGTGACCAGGGGCTCAGACAGCGACAGGCGCAAGGTGAGAACACCCAAGAGCACCTGAGCCGCCACCAGCACCCCGGCAAACGTCAACAGGCGCCGGGCCGGCTTTGGGCTGGGCAGGGCCAAAACCAACAACACGCTGAGCAGGGCCAAGGCCGCTGCGGGGGTAGCCAAGCTGCGATGGGCCGAGAGCCAAGCGCAGCCTTCGGCCAAGCGCAGGCAACGGCCCGAGGCCCACTGGGTGGCCATCAGGGCGCCAGCAATGCATTGGCCGTAGAGCACAACCCCTGCGGCGGCGCAGAGCGGTTGAGCCAGCGGAGGCCGAGGGGCCACCGCATGGGGCTGCAACATCTGGGCGGTGCCGCTGAGCAGGGCAACCAACAGCAGGGCGGTGGCGAGATGGGCGCTGACGATGTCAAAGCGCAGCAGCTGGGTCACCGTCAGGGCGCCAAGGGCTCCCTGCAGCGCCACCAGCAGCAGCGCCAAACCACTCACCCAAGGGAGCCATCGGGGCAGCTGATCGCGATCGATCAGCGCCATGGCCAGCAACACGATCAGGCCAATGCCCACAAAAAAGGCATCGAGGCGATGGAACCACTCCAGAAACACCTGGAGGCTCATCTGCTTCGCCGGCAGCAAGCTGCCGTAGCAAAGGGGCCAATCCGGGCAAGCCAGACCGGCCTCCATCACCCGCGTTGCACCACCGATCGCCACCAAAGCGATCAGCGCCACCACCAACTGCCGGCAGAGCGACAGGGCCGTGAACGGTGAACGGCTGTTCGAAATTGACAGGACGCCAAGGCCCATGCCGATGATTCTCTGGCGAGAGGAATATCTGAAACGTAGCGATCACATCTTTCGGAAAGTACCGCGAATACTTAAGAGCTTGTGTTGTTGTTCAACGCGTCAGGTTTTCAAGATCAACTCGTGAAATCTTCCGTTTTGTTCCTCTTGAGCTCCCAGAGATATCCCATAGGTTGATGTCAGCTTTTTAGAGAGTGCGCCATGCGCATTCCATCGGCAATCATCACCCTGATTGCTGGCATGGCCCTGGTTCTGCTGGGGCAATGGGTCGCCAACGATGTCAATTGGCTACCCGCTAGTGCCAGCACCAATGCACCCGTTTACGACGAACTGTTTCGGGTATTGCTGGCCATTGGCACGATGTTGCTAGTTGGCATGACTGGGGTTGTTGTTTACAGCCTGATTCGCTTTCGCCGGCGTGATGGTGATCAACAAGATGGGCCTCCAGTGGAAGGGAATCTTTCGCTTGAGTTGTTTTGGACCGCCATTCCTGCCGTTGTTGTGTTGTTTTTAGGCATCTACAGCTACGACATTTACGACCGTATGGGCGGCATGACCGACCTCAACGCCCACGGCATGGATCACCACGCCGCTGAGTTGGCCTCGGTGCGCCAAAGCCAGCCGGGAGATGAGGAGCGCATCTGGGGCGGCATTGCCCCAGCCAGCAGCAACGAAGCCGTCTTGCCAGTGGAGGTCACCGCGCTGCAGTTCGCCTTTGTCTTCCACTACCCCGAGCAGAACATCACCAGCGGCGAGCTGCATGTGCCCAGCGGCCAAGCCGTGGAGCTGCGGATGAAGGCCAACGATGTGATCCACGCCTTCTGGGTGCCGGAATTCCGCATCAAGCAGGACATCATCCCGGGCCAACCCACCGTGCTGACCTTCACCGCTAACCAAACCGGCGATTACCCGATCGTTTGCGCTGAGCTCTGTGGTCCATACCACGGCGGCATGCGCTCCCACGTGGTGGTTGATGAGCCCGAAAGCTTCGCCACCTGGGTGGAAACCAACACCCCCGCCACCCTGTCATGACCATCGCCTCTCCCCCGAGCCCCAGCCCCCAACCGTTGCGGCTGCAACCCACGGGCTGGCTGCGCTACTTCAGCTTCAGCCTTGATCACAAGGTGATCGGGCTTCAGTACATCGTCTGCGGTTTTCTCTTCTATTTCGTTGGTGGTGCGCTGGCGGGTGTCATCCGCACCGAGCTCGCCACACCGATCTCCGACTTCGTCAGCCGTGACACCTACAACCAGGTGCTCACCCTGCACGGCACGGTGATGATCTTTCTCTGGATCGTGCCGGTGGTGAATGGGGGCTTTGGCAACTACCTCATCCCCTTCTATGTGGGTGCTCGTGACATGGCCTTCCCGCGCCTCAATGCGGTGGCCTTCTGGATGATCCCGCCGTCGGGCCTGCTGTTAATCAGCAGCTATTTCATCGGTGGCGCAGCGCAATCGGGCTGGACGGCCTACCCGCCGCTGAGCCTCACCACCCCCGCGATGGGGCAAATCCTTTGGATTGTGAGTGTGCTTCTGCTGGGGGGAAGTTCGATCTTTGGCGGCATCAATTTCATCGCCACGATCCTCAAGTTCCGTCAGCCGGGGCTGAAGCTGATGATGCTGCCGATGTACTGCTGGGCCATGCTCGGCACCAGCATCTTGGTGGTGCTCGCCACGCCGGTCTTAGCCGGAACGTTGATTCTGCTGAGCCTCGACATCGTGGCCCACACAGGCTTTTTCAACCCAGCAGCCGGCGGCAATGCCGTGGTCTATCAACACCTGTTTTGGTTCTATTCGCACCCAGCGGTGTACATCATGGTGCTGCCAGCCTTTGGTCTGGTGAGCGAAATCCTGCCGGTGCACGCACGCAAGCCGCTGTTCGGCTACGTGACGATGGTTTATTCGATCATGGCGATTGTGATCTTGGGCCTAGTGGTTTGGGCCCATCACATGTTCACCAGTGGCACACCGCCCTGGATGCGGTTGTTCTTCACCATCGCCACAGCCTTTATTGCCGTTCCAACGGGGATCAAGTTCTTCAACTGGATTGCCACCCTCTGGCAGGGGCGACTCGCGCTCAATAGCGCCATGTTGTTTTCCTGCGCCTTCATCCTGCAGTTCGTGTTTGGCGGCATCACCGGTGTAGCCCTCGCTCAGGTGCCCTTCGACGTGCATGTGCACGACACCTACTTCGTTGTGGCCCACTTCCACTACATCGTCTACGGCGGCACGGTGTTTGTGATCTTTGCCTCGATCTATCACTGGTTCCCCAAATTCAGTGGCCGCATGCTCAATGAAGACCTGGGGCGGCTGCACCTGGCGCTCACGTTCATTGGCTTCAACCTCTGCTTTGCCCCGCAGCACTGGCTTGGCCTCAACGGCATGCCGCGCCGGGTGGCGGAATACGACCCACAATTCAGCTTGATCAATCAGATCAGCAGCGTGGGCGCCCTGCTGATGGCGATCAGCACCCTGCCCTTCCTGATCAATGTGGTGATGAGCCTGCTGCAGGGTCCAGCCGCTGGGCCCAACCCCTGGCGCGCCCTCACACCTGAGTGGCTCACCAGTTCGCCCCCACCAGTGGAGAACTGGATTGGCGCAGCCCCGCTGGTTGAAGAGCCCTATGGCTACGGCAGCAGTGAGGGGCGCATCGATGTGAACCAAGCCCGAGGCCAAGATCTCTGGAGGCAGCAGCCATGACCACCACCACCCCAATTGACACCGATCTGCAGCAGCAGGATGACCACGAAAGCGATGGCCATGGCCATGGCGAGCATCCCGATCTGCGCATGTTTGGGCTGGCCACCTTTTTGGTGGCCGATGGCATGACCTTCGCCGGCTTCTTTGCTGCTTACCTCACCTATCGGGCCGTGAACCCCCTGCCGCCAGGGGCGATTTATGAACTCGAGCTGGTTCTGCCGGTGATCAACACGGCGATTTTGATCGCCAGCAGCTTCACCTTCCACCGGGCCAGCAAGGAGCTGATGCGCGGTGCCATGGGCGCCTGCCGCGGCTGGCTGTTGCTAACGGCCGTGATGGGGCTGAGCTTCCTCGGCGGGCAAATGGTGGAGTACTTCGAGCTCCCCTTTGGCCTCACCGACAACCTCTATGCCAGCACCTTCTACGCGCTGACTGGTTTTCACGGCCTGCACGTGACCCTCGGGGCCCTGATGATCCTGATTGTTTGGTTCCAGGCCCGAGAACCCGGGCGCTTCACCCCCTCAGACCACTTCGGCCTCGCGGCTGCCGAGCTGTATTGGCACTTTGTGGATGTGATCTGGGTGGTGTTGTTTGGCCTGCTCTATCTGCTGTAAGCAACAAGCGGCAGAATCAAACGATCTCGCAGCCGATCATGGAGAGCACGCAGCCACTGGTGGGCGATGCCCTGCTGAAGCGGGCCGGTGAGCTGAGTGATCGCGCACCCGATCAAATTGCCCGCGCCTGCGGCTACACCGGCAACAGCGGCCGCGTGCTGAAAAAAGCGTTTCTGCGAGCCTTGGTGGAAGCCAAAGGGTTCGTCTTTCCGGGAAAGGAGAGCAGCGGCAGCCGCGGCCGGCAAGCGGAATACCGCACCAAGGTGCACGGCAACGGCAACCTCTTGGTGGGCAATGTCTACACCCGAAAATTGGGATTGGTGCCGGGCCAGGAGTGCAAGATCGAACTGCACGAGGAAACCGGCACCATTTGGCTGCGCCTTCCCGACGATCTCGTCGTGGATGAGGCAGCCCTAGACGATGAGCCGAGCGATCAGGCAGCCGATGCCTGAGGGCCATCGTTGTCGTCAGGTCCGTGGAAGCTGCTGGCGAAGGCGATCAGATCAATCCCCGAGAAGATGAAGCTGATTCCCACCAGGATTCCGAGCACCGAGAGCAGACCAAAGGCCTTCATCGACAGGATGATCAAGCCCAGGATCAAGGTGATGATTCCGTTGGCTAAACCCCAGCGCCAGCCTTCCACCTCCTGGTGACCCAGTGAGGCAATGATGGCGACGATACCTTCCACCAAAAAAACGATGCCCACAGCCAAGCTGAGGGTGGCCACCTGGGCGGCCGCATCGATGGCTCCGGTTGAGAACTGATCAAGGATGGTCCAGCCAGCCACCAGGAACAGGGTGGAGACGACCAGACGCCAAAACACCAACCAACCCTTCATGCCGCGGCTGCGGCTGAGGTTGTTGATCCAGCCGATGATGCCTCCCACCAGGAAGACAACACCCAAAACGGCGGTAACGATGAAGGAGGCTTTGATGGGAGCGATCAAAGCCAGAACGCCGAGAACGATCAGCAGGATGCCCTCCGCGATCGTGAATGATTTGAACATGGGAGCGAGGGACGCCCCCAAAAGCTAGACATTCCAACCATTCTCGGCCATCCACTGGGGGGTCAGATCAGTTGATGCCGACCCGGGCAGGAGCCGTTCCACGTATTTAGCGAGCAAATCCGCTTCCAGATTGACGGCATCACCGCAGCGCAGCTCCTGCAGTGTCGTTTGCTCCCAGGTGTGGGGGATCACGGCCAAGCTGAAGCTGGCGCCGTCGTGATAGCACGACGCCACCGTGAGGCTGATGCCATTGACGGCCACGCTGCCCTTCTCGCAGATGTAGCGGCCCAAGCGGGGGTCGTCCCAAGCCAGCTGCAGATCCCAGGAGTGGCCCTGGCGGCTGATCGACTCCACCCGCCCCAAGCCATCGATGTGGCCACTGACGAGATGACCGCCGAGGCGATCAGCCAAGCGCAAGGCCGGCTCAAGATTGACGGCTGCGCCGCTGCGGGCCCGCTCCCCCAAGGTGGTGCGGGACAACGTCTCGGGGCTGACATCAGCTTCAAAGCCGTGCTCCAACAGCTTTCGCGCCGTGAGGCAAACCCCATCAACGGCGACGCTGTCGCCAACAGCTAAGCCCTCGGCCGTCCAATGCTGCGGCGACCAGCTAACGCGCACCGCATCCGGCAGCGACTGCAGCCGGCCAACGGCCTGGACCAATCCGGTAAACACTGAGCAGTTACCACGTGGCTGATCTGGCCATAATCGTCGCAGCAGCCAGCACCACCAAATGGTGGAGATGAGCGTTGCAGGCATTGCCCTCGATGCCGCCAGCCGCAGCCCGATCGTGTTGTTGCGCGATCCGTCGGGCCGGCGTCAGGTGCCGATCTGGATTGATCAAGCCCAAGCGCAAAACATCCTGGCGGGGCTGCACATCAAGGAGCCACCGCGGCCCCTCAGCCACGACTTGATGGCCACCCTGCTGGCCGTTGGTGGCCTCGAGCTCACCAAGGTGGTGATTCACGCCATCGAAGACAGCACCTTTTTGGCGGTGTTGAAGCTCAACGATGAGGAGGGCGAGGAGCACGCCATCGATTGCCGGCCCAGTGATGCGATTGCCTTAGCCCTGCGCACCGGCAGCAGCCTCTGGATGTTGGAGGAGGTGGTAGGCGATGCCTCCATCCCAGTGGATGCCGAAGCCGATGCCGAGGAGGTGGAGGATTTCCATCGCTTTGTCGAAGGCCTCAGCCCAGCAGAGTTGATCCGCCAGCAAGGGCTCGCCCAACCCGATTCTGAGCCCCCTCTCGATGACGACGGGCTCGATTAAGCCGCAGCGGCGCCCCTTTGGATCGGGGAAGCCGGTGTCGCTGTTCACCTTGGGCACCATGCGCGCCCTGCAATCGCCTGGCCAACTGGAGGCCGTGGTGGAGGCAGCAGTCGCGGCTGGGATCAATCACCTCGAGACCGCGCCGGCCTATGGCCCCAGCCAGCGCTATGTGGGCCAAGCGATCCGCCGCTTGGGGCTCAGCCCCCAGCAGCTGGTGATCACCAGCAAAGTGCTGCCAAGCCAAAGCCTGGCCAGCGCCCAAGACGAGCTGCGGCGCAGCCTCGAGCAGCTGGGGCTGGAGCGGCTCGACAACCTGGCAGTGCATGGCATCAACCGCACGGAGCACCTCGATTGGGCCTTGCAGGGCCCCGGCCACGAGCTGCTCAGCTGGGCCTTAGAGGAAGGGCTCACCGATCAGGTGGGCTTCAGCTCCCACGGCAGCGATGCCTTGATCGCAGCAGCGATCCGCTCGGGCCGGTTCAGCTTTGCCAGCTTGCACTTGCATCTGTTCGATCCAGCGCGGCTGCCATTAGCCGAGGAAGCCCTGGCCAAGGGCCTGGGGGTGATGGCGATTTCACCTGCCGATAAAGGGGGCCGGCTGTTTGATCCACCGGAGCTGCTACGCCAGGCCTGCACCCCTCTCGAGCCGCTGCAATTGGCCTACCGCTTCCTACTGGCCCGCGGCATCAGCACCCTCACCCTGGGAGCAGCCGAACCCGCTGAGCTGCACTGGGCCGGGCTGGATGGAGGCCCGCTATCGGAGCTGGAGCAGGCGGCCCTCGAGCGGCTCCATCAACAGCAGCAGCAGCGGCTTGGGGCGGAGGCCTGCGGCCAATGCCGGGCCTGCCTGCCCTGCCCGCAACAGCTGCCGATCCCCGAGCTGCTGCGGCTCCGCAACCTGGCGGTGGGGCACGGCATGGAGAGCTTTGCCAAAGAGCGCTATGGCTTGATCGGCCAGGCCGGCCATTGGTTTGAAGAGATCGATGCTGCGGCCTGCCAAGAGTGCGGCGACTGCCTGCCCCGCTGCCCCCATCACCTGGCCATCCCCGAGCTGCTGGCCGACACCCACCAGCGCCTGGCCTCACCCCCGCGGCGCCGGCTCTGGGGCTAAGGGCAACAGGCTGGTGCAGCGCTGCAACACATCCTCTGTTGGCAGCAACAGCTCGGCATGGGGTTGGCGCGCCAAGGCGGCCTCCAGCGTTGACCTCTGCAGCGGCGGCGTGAAGCCAGCGCGCAGCAATTGATCCAGCAGCGGTGAACGGCGCGGATCCAGCAGCCACTGCAGCGGCGGCGGCGCCCCCTGGGCCGTTTGTTGCAGCAGGGCCCACCACAGCGGAGCACCACTGGCCGGCAGCAGCGCCTGCAAGCGGGTGTCGCGGCTGAGCTGGGGAATCACCGCGCGGCTGGGCAACACCGCCGCTTGCGCATCGCCATGCAGCAGCACGGTGAGCCCATCGCGATCACCAAAGCCCAGGGCCTGCTGACGCAACCGGGCAAGGCTTTCAGCCGGATCGCCAATGCGCTTGGCAATCTCCTGCACCACACGCGCGCTGGCGGGCAGCACCACCTGCTGCCGCAGGCTGGGATCCAGCAGCAACGACCAGCCCCGCTCCTCCCCGCCACCGGCAAGTAGATCGCGGCGGTTGCGCAGCACCAACAGCCAAGGGCCAAACCCCACGGGCAGGCCATAGGGCAGCAGCGGTTGGGCCAAAGGCAACAGCCCATCGCGGGCCTCTTGCGGCCAAGCCTGCGCCGCCAGCGGCTGGTTGGCCATCGCCCAGCCATCGGTGAGCGCTAGGCAACGGCTGCCACTAGGCCACGCCGGCAAACTCTGGCGCCAATCGATGGGTTCGGCGCGCCAACTGCGCGGCAAACGCCGCAGCCAAGCAGAAGGCACCAGGCCTTCTTGCACAACCAGCTTCTGGCTTGTTCCAGAGCAAGCGGCGAGCAAGCCACTGCCCGCCAACAGCATCCAATGGCGCCGGGTCAGCCGCTCTCTCATGGCTCGACCTTAAGCAGCTTCCCGCAGGCCTGATCACAGGCGGCAGCAAGGGCCTGCGGGTCCAGGCCCGCCAGCTGCGTCAACCAGGCCAGCCCGCCGGCCCCCACACCCTCTTTGACGTAACCACTCTCGTAATCGAGCAGCGCCTGCTGCTGGCAGCCATCGAAGCGCAAGGCACTGCTGAACAGCGGCGGCCGCACCCCCCACACCGCAGCCAATCGGTTCGCCAGCAGCTCGAGGTTGCTCCCCGGCTCCTGCATCACCCAGGAGGTGGTGACAACAGCCAGTTGCCCCTGGCAAGACGCCCGCTCGGCCTGGCTGAGGCTGGCCATCCACAGCCCCGTCAGCGCCAGCATCTGGCTGCCGCCAGCGAGCAGGGCCTGGGGCCCTTCCCCCTTGGCCGGGAGCAACAGGCCCTGCAACACCCCCAAGGCCATGGCTTGAAAGGGATCCCCCAGCGCCGCTAACACCTCCAGGGGCGCTGCAGCACTGATGCCGCGGGCTGTCATCGCATCGAGGCCCTGCTGCACCAAGGCGCCACGCAGGCTGTGGGGAGGCTGGCGCAAGCTGCCGCTCACCACCCCAGCGGCATCGACGCCCAAGCCGCGCAACAGGGCTTCAGCGGTACTGGTGCCGCCCGGCACGCACTCAGCGAGCACAAGTAATCCTTCCGGGAAGCGCTGGCGAAAGCCGCGGCCCAACTGGCGGCCGCGCTGCAACAAACGCTCCACCACCGCTGGAGCCATGGCCGTCCCGCTGCTGAGGCAAGCCGCTGGCGGCAGCCCCAACTGCAGGTGAGGCACCGCTGGGGCCACGAAGGCTCCGGCATCAGCCACCACCAGCGGCAAGCGCAGCTGCTGCTGCGCCACCCAGCTGATCAACGCGGGGCTGACGCCCGCTGGCAGGGGCGGCAGCGCATGGGGCCTGTGGCCATCGGGGCCGCCCCAGAGCAATTCAGCATCGGCAGCGGCGGTGAAACGGCGGCTATCGGGCGTGGCACCCGCTGCTGAAATCCCAGGCACGGCAGCTGTTTGCGTGCCCGCCAGCACCAACAGCAGCTGGGCTTGACCATGGTGCAGCGCGGCTTGAGCTCGAGCCGGCCAGCGATCAGGAGGGGTCAAGGGCCAGCAGGGGGCGCAGCAGCCGGGGTGGGTCGGGGATGGCCTGACGCAAACGCGGCAACACCCACCAGGCCACGGCATGCAGGGCCAGCAAATACACCATGTTTTGCGCCAGCACGAGCAGCAACGCCGCCACCTGCACCTGATCGAGGGTGGGAGCCACCGGTAGCTGCAGGCGATCGGCCAGGCCATTAAGCAGGCCCGAGGCCGCGCCTGTGATCACGACCCAGAGGTTTTCCCCCAACAGCAGCGACACCAGCGCCACCCGCACCAAAAAGCCCGCCGCACCAATCAGCACGCCCACGGCCATGGAGAACCACCAGCTGCATTGGCGGCGCCAACACCAACCCAGCCACAGCGAGAGCAGCCCATAGGGAAACAGCATCAACGGCCCGCGCACCGGCCCCATCAACACGGTGAGCAGCAGCACCGTGACCGCTACACCCTCCAAGGCCGTGCGGCCGCCATGGCGCAACTGCAACAGCACCAGCGGCAACGGGATCGCCAGACGAAACAGGGCATCGCCGATGGGCAAGTAGTAGATCGCCACCCACAGCAGACCGGTGCTGGCGGCCATGTAGGCCGTCTCGGTCATCTGGCGTGGGCTCATGGCTGCTTTGCGGGCTGAAGCCGCTCGATGGTCTCCACTTCAAAGGGCAAGCCAGCGGCCCGCAAGGCTTTGGTCACCGCTTCAGCAGGTGCGGAAGGATCCGCCGATGGCAGCCGCAGGATGACGCGATAGGGCTGGGGATCCCGGGGCTCAGCCGCCTGCTCAGGCTCAGCCTTGGGCTCTGGCTCTGGCTCTGCTGTGGCGTCCGCGGCCGGTTCAGCCTGGGGGGCCGGCTCAGGGTCGGCTTTGGGCTCATCTGCCTTGGGCTGTTGCAGCGGAACGGGCTTGATAGCCGGCTCCAACTTGGCCGCTGGCTTGGGTTCGGCTGCAGGCGGCGCATCAAAGCTGGCCCCCAACTGCTGACCCAGGGGCGTGCTGCTGCACCCCACCAGCAGCAGTGGCAGCAGCCCAACAAGCAGGGGCCGCGCCATCAACTGTCGGCAGCCTTGATCACCCGCACAGCACTAGCCCGCAGCCGGCCCGTCTTGGTGGTGCGCGGTGCTGCAGGTTTTTTGGCCGCTGGTTTTTTGGCCGCAGGCTTTTTCTTGGCTGTGCTCTTGCGGCTGGATTTTTTGGTGGCGGCCTTGGCCTCCAGCAATTCAACGGCCTGCTCGAGGGTGATGGTCTCGGCGGTGGTGCCCTCGGGCAGGGACGCGTTCACCTTGCCCTGCTTCACATACAGCCCATAGGGGCCATCAAACAGCTGAATCGCCTCATCGCTGCCATCGGGCGTGCCGAGGGCTTTCAGGGCCGTGCGGCCGCCGCGGCCCCGCTTGGGCATCGACAGCAGCTCCATGGCGCGCTCAAAGCCCACCTCCAGCACATCGTCATCGGCCTTGAGGGAGCGGTAGTCCTTCTCGCCTTTGCCTTTGTCGTGAACCACATAGGCACCAAAACGGCCCAGGCCCGCTTGCACCTTGCCGCCTTCAGGGTGCTCACCGAGCAGCCGGGGCAGCTGCAGCAAGCCACTGGCCATCTCCAAGGTCACGTCTTCGGGCTTGGTGCCCCGAGGCAACGAAGCCCGCTTGGGCTTGGGGGTCTCCTCGCTGGCCTGGCCGCGCTGCACGTAGGGGCCGTACTGGCCAAACAGCAGATAGATGGCCTCACCGGTGGCGGGATCTTCGCCCAGGCTTTCAGGGCCATCGGCCTTCTGCTTGAGCAGCAATTCCGCCTGATCACTATCGAGATCAGCGGGCGTCAGGTCCTGGGGCAGGGTGGCTTTGATCAGCTCCTCCTCGCCGTCTTCACCGGGGCGCTTGGCCTCGAGATAGGCACCAAACCGGCCGATTCGCACCACACAGGGCAAGCCATCGAGCGCGATCGTGCGGGAGGCCACTGGATCAATATCCCCCTCGCGCTTGGCCACCTGTTGCTCCAAGCCTTTGTCGCCGCGGAAGAAGTGATCGAGGTAGGGAAGCCACTCCGCTGAGCCATTGGAGATCTCATCGAGGGTGTTCTCCATCCGCGCCGTGAAGCTGGGATCAACCAGATCCGGGAAGTGCTCCTCCAGCAGAGCGGTCACGGCAAAGGCCGTGAAGCTGGGGGTCAAGGAGTTGTTCTGAAGGGTGGCGTAACCGCGATCGCAGATGGTGCCGATGATCGAGGCGTAGGTGGAGGGGCGGCCAATGCCCTCTTTTTCGAGCATCTTCACCAGGGCCGCTTCGCTGAAACGGGCGGGGGGCTGGGTCTGGTGGCCGTGGGGTTCGCAGCTCTGGCAGCTGGGGTGATCGCCGCTGCGCAGGGTGGGCAGCAGCACCTCTTGGCCTTCCAGAGCGGCATCCGGGTCATCGCTGCCCTCCACATAGGCGCGGAAGAAGCCGGCGAAATCAATGCGCTTGCCACTGGCGCGAAAACGGGCGTTCTCCACCTCGATCTGGGCGCTGACCATGGTCAGCCGGGCATCGGCCATCTGGCTGGCGACAGTGCGCTTCCAAATCAGCTCATAAAGGGAGAGATCGAGGCCCTTGAGACCGGATTCAGCTGGCGTGCGGAAGCTGGAACCCGCGGGCCGGATGGCCTCGTGTGCCTCTTGGGCATTGCGGCTTTTGGTGGTGTATTGGCGCGGTTGCGGGCTGAGGTGATCAGCTCCGTACTTATCAGACACGCAGCTGCGGGCCGCCGTGATCGCCTGCTCGCTGAGGTGCACCGAGTCGGTGCGCATGTAGGTGATGTAGCCGCGCTCATAGAGGCCCTGGGCCGTGCGCATCGCTTCGCGAGCGGAAAGGCGCAGTTTTCGGTTGGCCTCCTGCTGCAGGGTGCTGGTGGTGAAGGGCGGTGCCGGCCGGCGGGTGGTGGGTTTTTCCTCAACGTCGGCCACCGACCAGGTTTTGCCATCGATGGCCTTCAGCAGCCCTTGGGCATCGGCTTCGCTGAGCAGCTTGACCTTGGTTCCGGCCTTGATGGCACCGGTGCTCTCATCGAAATCGCCCCCGGTGGCAATGCGCTCACCAGCGAGATGGCTGAGCTTGGCTTCAAAACTGATGCCCTCATGCTTCAACTGGGCCTTGAGATCCCAGTAGCTGCCGCTGCGGAAGGCACGCCGGGCCCGCTCCCGTTGCACCAGCAGCCGCACCGCCACCGATTGCACGCGGCCGGCCGAGAGCCCCCAGGCCACCTTCTTCCAGAGCAGCGGCGAAACCGTGTAGCCCACCAAGCGATCAAGGATGCGCCGGGTTTCTTGGGCATGCACCAGCTCCATGTTGAGCTCGCGGGTTTGGCCCAAGGCGCGCTTGATCGCCTCTTCGGTGATCTCGTGGAACACCATGCGCTTCACCGGCACCTTGGGGTTCAGCAGCTGCAGCAGGTGCCAACTGATCGATTCCCCTTCGCGGTCTTCATCGGTTGCGAGCAGCAACTCATCGGCCACTTTCAGGGCGTCCTTGAGCTCTTTGACGATCTTTTTCTTGTCTTTAGGAACCACATAGAGCGGTTCGAAATCTTTTTCGGTGTTGACGCCGGTCTTGGCCCATTTCTCAGCCTTGTGGCTCGCCGGGATCTCACTGGCGTTGTTGGGGAGGTCGCGCACATGGCCCATCGACGCCTCCACGCGGAAGGTGCGTGGCAAGAAGCCGCGAATGGTGCGGGCCTTCGTGGGGCTCTCGACGATGACGAGGGTGTTGGGCACAGGCGGCAGCAGCCGAACGCAGGGGAGTCCGAATCCGAAGGGTAGATCCGAGCCCTCAAGGGGAGAGGGCTACCATCCGGCTTAGTACGAAACAGTGCTGCGCGCAGATGGAGAGCCTGGCCCAGTCCCTCAACGCCGGGGCCATTGCGCCTGAAGCTGCCATCTTGATCGCTTTGGTGGCCTGCCTTTTGGCGGATCTGGCGGGTGAGAAAACAGCGGCGCGCCTGGTGCCCCCCTTTTGTTACGCCGGCTTGGGCACCAGCTTGGTGCTGCTGGCTTTGCAGTGGAGCGAGCCCACGGCCGATGCCTTTTTCTCCTCTTTTATTACCGACAACCTCGGCGTTGCCTTCCGCGCTGTGGTAGCCACCTCAACCCTGCTGTCGCTGCTGATTAGTTGGCGCTACGTGGAGCGCGCCGGAACGCCAGTGGGTGAGTACGCCGCGATCTTGATGGCCGCCACGGTGGGGGCGATGTTGCTCTGCGGCGCCACGGATCTGGTCTCCATCTTTGTGGCCCTGGAAACCCTGTCGGTGTCCAGCTATTTGCTGTCGGGCTACATGAAGCGCGATGCCCGCAGCTCAGAAGCCGCCCTGAAATATCTGCTGGTGGGTTCAGCCGCTGCAGCCGTCTTTTTGTATGGCACCTCGCTGCTCTACGGCGTCAGTGGCGGCTCCACCAATCTCGATGCCATCACCATCTCCCTGCAGGGAGCTGGCGTTACGCCTTTAAGCGCTCTGGCTCTGGTGTTTGTGCTGGCCACGGTGGCCTTCAAGATCTCGGCGGTGCCCTTCCACCAGTGGACCCCCGACGTCTATGAGGGTTCCCCCACACCGGTGGTGGCCTTTCTTTCGGTGGGCTCCAAAGCCGCTGGTTTCGCCTTGGCTCTGCGCCTGCTAGTGGGCTGCTTTGAAAGCTTCCAGACCCAGTGGCAACTGCTGTTCACCGTGCTGGCCGTGCTCAGCATGACCCTGGGCAATGTGGTGGCCCTGGCCCAGACATCCATGAAGCGGATGCTGGCCTACAGCTCCATCGGCCAGGCGGGCTTCGTGATGATTGGCCTGGTCTGCGGCACTGAAGAAGGCTTCGCCGCGATGGTGCTCTACATGGCGGCCTACCTCTTCATGAATTTGGGGGCCTTTGCCTGCGTGATCCTGTTCTCGCTGCGAACCGGCAGCGATCGCATCTCCGACTACGCCGGCCTCTATCAAAAAGATCCGTTAATCACCCTGGGCCTCAGCCTTTGCCTGCTCTCGCTGGGCGGCATCCCACCGATGCTCGGATTTTTCGGCAAGATCTACCTCTTCTTTGCCGGATGGGCCGATGGCCAATACCTGCTGGTGGTGGTGGGCCTGGTGACGTCTGTGGTGTCGATCTATTACTACATCTCCGTCATCAAGATGATGGTGGTCAAAGAGCCCCAAGAGGCCTCTGACGTCATCAAGGACTACCCAGCGCCCACCTGGAACCTGCCGGGTTTACAACCGCTCCGGGCCGCCCTGGTGTTCTGCGTGGCAGTGACCGCCATTGGCGGTGTGCTCTCCAATCCCCTATTCACCTGGGCCAATGCGGCGGTGGAAGGCACACCGTTGCTGCAACAGGTGATTAGCAACGGCGGCCATTTGCCCACCGGCTGAGATGGGCAGCAACACGGTGGCGGAACTGCGCCACATCCACAAGGTCTATGGCAGCGGCGACACGGAGGTGAGGGCGGTCAACGACCTCAACCTCACCGTTGAAGCCGGCGATTACATCGCCGTGATGGGCGCCAGCGGCTCAGGCAAAAGCACGGCGATGAACATCCTGGGCTGCCTCGATCGGCCCAGCAGCGGCAGCTACCTGCTGCAGGGCCAACAGGTAGATGGCCTCAGTGATGACGCCCTCGCGATCCTGCGCAACCGCTGCCTGGGCTTTGTCTTTCAGCAGTTCCACCTGCTCGGCCATCTCTCGGCCCAGGAAAACGTTGAGCTGCCCATGGTGTACGCCAATGTGCCCGCAGAAGAACGGCAGCAGCGGGCCGTAGAGGCCTTACAGCGGGTGGGCCTGGGCCAGCGGCTGCGCAACAAGCCCAACCAACTCAGCGGCGGCCAGCAGCAACGGGTGGCGATTGCCCGGGCGATCATCAACCGCCCCGCCCTGCTACTCGCCGATGAGCCCACCGGGGCCCTGGATTCAGAAACCACCGCCGATGTGCTGGAGATCATTGATCAGCTCAACGGCGATGGCATGACCGTGGTGCTGGTGACCCACGAGCACGATGTGGCCGAGCGAGCCAAACAGCGTGTGCTATTCCGCGATGGGCGCATCGCCAACTGAGCCTCAGCGCTCCAGTCCGCGCAGCATCTGATTGAGCAGGGCCGCCACGGCACCGGCTGGATCAACCTCCATGCCATCGGGCAGGAGGCGGCCGGGATCAACGGCCACCCAGCCACCGGCTTGCGGGCGGCGCAATTCGAAATGCAAATGGGGGCCAGTGCTCAAGCCCGTGCTGCCCACGCGGCCAATCACCTCCCCCTGTTGCACAGCATCGCCAGGCTCCACATAGAGCTCCGAGAGATGGCCATACAGGGTGCGCTGACGCTGGGGCTGCTGGTGGTCCAGCTCGACGGCCACGCCATAGCCGCCAGCCAGTCCGGCTGAACGCACCGTTCCGCCCAGGGCCGCCACCACGGGGGTGCCCTGCGGAGCCGCCAGATCTCGGCCGGCATGGAGCATCAAGCCACCCAGCACGGGGTGCTGGCGCCAGCCAAAACCGCTGCTGGTGAAGGCCGATCCAATCAAGGGGAACAGCAGGGCCTGATTGCCATTGCCCCCCAATGGAGCTGGCCTCGGGGTGACCCGTAACACCTGATCCAAAGAAAAGCTGCCGCCTGGACCACCCAGTAGCGCTGAAACAGGCACCCGTAATGGGTTTGGACCACCCCCAATGCATTCACGCCGGCTCACAGCTCCATCACCGCGCTGGCAAAGACGCACCAGGGCTGAGCTTGGGGTTGAGGAGGGAGAACCCATCTGCACCCGCCGCCGTTCTGCCGGGGTAATGATCTGCTGACGCTCCAACTGTTCCAGGGAGCGATCAAACCCCTGACCAACCACCTGGGCGAACAGCAACAGGGAGAGCAACACAACAGATCAAACGATCGGCTCAGTGTCCCAGTTGCCGGCCTCACGGGCCAGCCGTTCGATGGAGCCCAGGCCAATGAGCAGCAATTGATCAAAGCGGGGACAACGCCCGTTGAGCCATTGCTCGAGGGTGATGCCTGGCGGAGCAATGGGATGACGGCCATTGAGGCCAATGCCAAAGCGCAACAGGCGCGGCTGACCCCCGCGCCAAGTCACCGAGCTCAACACGCCGGCCAATTTGCGCTGACCCACCATCAGATCGTTGGGGGATTTGATCGTTAGTGGGGGACTGGCCTCTGCTGTCCATGGCGCCAATTCAGCGGAGAGGGCGGCGGCCATGCGACGGGGCAACTGCTCAGCAGCTGCAGGGGAAAGCGGCCGCTGCCAGGGGATCGCCGCACTCAGCCAAAGCCCGCCAGCGGGGGATTGCCACTGGCGGCCGTGCTGACCGACCCCATAGCGCTGCCGGCGAGCCACCACCGCCAGCGGCGGCTGGGCCCCTTGCTGCAAGCAGCGGCTTAAATCCTGTTCGGTGCTGGCGCACAGCGGCAGGTAGCGCAGGCGCCAGGGCAGCAGCAACGGGACTGGCTGCCTCAAAGCAGCTTGATCACATCCACAGGACGGCGCAGCACAGCAGCAACCGAGCGAGCGGTGTCCACGGCCTTTTCGTGGGTGTGGAACTGGAAGGCATGCTCCAAACTCTGGACCGTCTCGATGCTGTCATCAGCTGCCAAACGCAGATATTGCCCCTCGGGACCAGCCGCCAAGGCATAGCGCTCAGGGGCAACACCGCGCAGGCTGTCGCCAGCGGGATCTAACCAAGGGCTCCAGAGATTCATGGCGGGGATGCAGATGCTTTCACCATGCGTCGCACGGGTCTCAATGTTTTCTCATCGTGGGAATAATTTCAGATTGTGCGCTGCTCCAGGGCCAACTGCAGGCGGCTACTGGCCTGCTCCAGCACCGGTTCATCGGACACCAACGCCAGCCGCAACCAGCCTTCCCCGCTGGGGCCAAAGCCCACCCCTGGGGTGAGCGCCACACCACTGCTGCGCAGCAGCCACTGGGCAGCCGCTTCACTGCCGAGATCACGCAGGGGCTCGGGGATGGGAAGCCACTGGTAGAGGGCCATCGAGCTGTTGGGCACCGTCCAACCCGCGGCCGTGAGCAATTCGGCCATGTGATCGCGGCGCTGGCGGTAGCGATCGCACAACTGCCGCGGCCAATCCGGGAACTCCTGCAGTGCCGCAATGGCGCCAGCCTGCAGGGCCAGCGACTGATTGAAATCCACCACCCCTTTGACCCGGGCCAAGGCCTCGATCAAGGCCGGAGCGCCCACGGCAAATGCCAGGCGAAAGCCAGCCAGGCACCAGCCTTTGGAGAAGGAGAAAAACTCAATGCCCCGCTCACGCCAGCCCTCACAGCGCAGCAACGCTGGAGATTCCCCGTCGAGAGCCAAATCCACATAGGGGTTGTCGTGGGCCAGCACCGCATCACTGCGCTGAGCGATGGCCATGGCCTGCTCCAACCACTGCTGCGAACCCGTGGTGGCCGTGGGGTTGTGGGGATAGCCCAGCACCAACAAACGCAACTGCCGCTGCTGCTCATCGCTGAGCTGCTCAAAGGCTGGGCGCCAGCCCTGATCAGACCGCAGCGGCAGGCGCACTAACTGGCCCGAAGCCAGGGCCACCCCACCGGCATGGCTGGGGTAGCTGGGATCCAGCACCAAGGCCGGATCACCGGGATTCAGCACCGCCAATGGCAGGTGGGCAGTGCCCTCCTGGGAGCCCACCAACAGCAGAATTTCCTGCTCCGGATCTACCGGCACACCAAAGCGCCCCTCAACCCAGGCAGCTGCGGCCTGGCGAAAGGGGGCGGTGGCCGCCTGCAGGCAATAGCGGCTGCTGGGGGGCTCAGCGATGGCCTCGGCCATCACTTCGAGCAGCCGAGCGGGAGGCTTGAGATCCGAGCTCCCCAGGGACAAATCAATCAGCGGACGCTGCTGCTGTTGCTCTGAGAAGCGATAACTGCGTTTTTCGGCATCAACCCGGCCAAAAACACCGGAGCCCAGTTGCCCGAGACGCTCAGAGATGGGCATCCAAGAAGGCCTTCAACTGGGGCTGCGCCATGGCGCCTTCATGGCGCGCCAATTCCTGGCCATTGCGGAACAGCACCAAAGCCGGCAACCCCTGCACCTGCAGAGCATCGCGGCTGGTGGGATTCGGGTCTGCCTCCAGCTTGCCCACCTTGAGGCCTTCGCCATAGGTGCTGGCGGCCCAATCCATCAACGGCGCCATCAGGCGGCAAGGGCCGCACCAAGTGGCCCACACATCCACCAACACCAGTCCGGGATACTCCATCACCTCGGCCTGAAAGTTGGCATCACTGAGGCTATGGACAGTCACTAGAAACGGCGCTGAGGCAGGCCTGATCCTAGGCAGCCGGCCGGGCTTTAGAGCTGATCAATCGAGCGCTTCAGCGACTCCAGCTCCTCATCGACTTGAGCCTGCTGGGCAGGCTGCAGTTGGGGCTTGGCCTTCTCATCGGGTAGGGCCAGGGGTGTGGGATTCACGCTGGCCTTGAGGGCCTCAAAGTCGGCATCCACGTCATCGCCGGATTCCAAGGCCTGAAAGCGGCTATCAAGATCGGCGCCGGCAATCTCAGCAGCAGCCTGGCCCTGGGCCTCCAGCGCTTGGACCTTCTCCTCCATGCGCTCAAAGGCTGCCATCGAGGAATCGGTGCTCAAGCCGCCCACCGCGCCCTGAAGCTGGGCCTGGGCCTGGGCGGCTTGGGCCCGGGCCTTGAGCATGTCTTTTTTGGTGCGAGCCTCAGCGATCTTGCCCTCAAGGGCCAGGAGGTTCTTTTTGAGGGTCTCCACCTGACCGCCCTGGGCCGTGAGCTGGCTGTTGAGAGCGGTTGCGGTCTCCTGGTAGGTCTTGCGGCGGCTGAGGGCCTCTTTGGCGAGATCCTCCTCACCTTTTTTGAGCGCCAACTCCGCCCGCTGATACCAGGTCTGCGCCTGGTTTTCGGCCTGCTCGGCCTGGTTTTGGATGCGTTTTTGACTGGCGATCGCGGTGGCCACGGCCTGGCGCAGCTTGATCAGGTCCGACTGCATGTCAGCAACGGACTGCTCCAGGATCTTGACGGGGTCTTCCGCCCGGCTGACCAGATCGTTCAAGTTGGCGCGAAACAGTCGCCCGACACGATCAAAAAAGCCCATGGAGCCAGCACAAAGCAGCGGGCAGACCCTAGCTAGCTTGGGCCGATGAGTCCTATCCAGAGGCCCACACCCCGTGCTCCGGCACAGCCCCTGGGGCAATGCCTTGGCCAGCTGGAGCGCCAATGGCAGAGCGAAGGCAGCTTGGCGGCCCTCTGGCAGGCCTGGCCTGAGATTGCCGGCGCCCAGCTGGCGCCCCATTGCCGGCCTTTGGCTTTACGGGGCAACACCTTGCTGGTGGGAGCTTCGCAACCCCAATGGCTGCAAGCCCTGCGCTACAGCCGCCATCAGCTGCTGGCGGTGTTGCGCAGCCGCGGCTACGCGGTTGGCCAGCTGCAGTTCCAGCAGCACGACGTCTCCAAAGCAAGCGAACCCTTCAGCGCGGAATTGGACCGCAGCTGGAGCGAGCACCCCTGCCGCATCACTGGAAGCGCCACCGACTGCCCCCGTTGCGGCGCCCCCAGCCCGAGCGGGGAAATTGAGCGCTGGGGCTGCTGCGCCCTCTGCCTGCATCAACCAGTCAGCTAAAGGCCGAAATGGCGGCAGATCAGCCAGGGGGTTAACAGGGTGAGCCCAATGGTGAGCGGTGCCCCGTAGCGGGTCATGTCGAAGAAGCGATAGCGGCCAGGCCCCATCACCATCAAGTTGCACTGGTAGCCAATCGGGGTGAGAAAGCTGAGGCTGGCAGCAAACAAGATGGCGTAGATGAAAGCCATCGGCGGCAGGGCCAAACCTTTGGCCAGCTCGGTAGCGATCGGTATGAGCAAGACAACCGTGGCGCCGTTGGTGAGGGTCTCGGTGAAGAGCTGGGCCAACAGGAACACCACCATCAGCACCAAGTAGTTGGGCCACCCCTGCAACGACTGCAGCAAGTCGACCGCCAACCCCCGCGCCAAACCGGTGCTTTGCATCGCCACGCTGAAACACACGATTGAGCCCAGCAGCAGGATCACGTCCCAGCGAATCGCCCGTTGCAGCTCACCTGGCCTGAGGCAGCCGGTGACCACCATTAACACAACGCCAAACAGCACCGAGGCCATCAGATCCAACACCTGCAGCATCGGCAGCAGGATCACAGCGATGCAGATGCCGATGGCGATGCCTTTGCGGCTGGTGGTGGGCAGATCTTTCTCAAGCTCATCGAGCAGCACCAGGTCATTGCGGTTCTGCAAGCCGCGAATCGTGTCGATCGGGGCCTGAATCAGCAGCACATCACCGGGCTGCAGCACCACACGGCCCAGCAGATCGCGGATCACATCGCGGCCGCGGCGCACGGCCACCAAGGTGGCGTTGTAGCGCTGGCGAAAGCGAAGCTCCCGCACACTGCTGCCGGCAATGCTCGAACCCGCCGGCAACAGCACCTCCACCAGGCGCATGGTTTGGCCCTCCTGCTGCTGCGGCATCGCTTGGCCGGCTACCGGCGCCAGGGCGATGGTGCTCTCCTGCTGTAAACGCAGCAGATCCTCTTTGCGGCAGCGCAAAAGCATGCGATCGCCGGCTTGCAATTCCAAATCCGCCAAGGGCGCACCGAAGCTTTGGCTGCCGCGGTGTAGCTCGAGCACATCGACATCAAAACGGCGCTGCAAGCGGCTGTTGTGCAGCGACTGGCCCACCAGCTCCGAACCCGGCGGAATCAACACATCGGTGAAATAGCCCTGCTTGGCCATCGCCGCCATCAGGTCGTCGTCTTGACCGCGATCGGGCAGCAAGCGATCACCCACCACCACCATGTAGAGGGCGCCCAATAGCCAAATGGGCAAGCCAATGGGAGTGAAATCAAATAGATCAATGCCGCCATAACCCAACTGCCGGCTGACATCACTGGCCAGCAGGTTGGTGGAGGTGCCCAGCAGGGTGATGGTGCCGCCGATCACCACAGCAAACGACATCGGCAGCATCACCTTCGACGGGGAAATCCCGCGGCGATGGCACCAGTTCTCCAGCACCGGAAGCAGGGTGGCGACGATCGGAGTGTTGGGAATGAAGCCCGACAGCGGCGAGACCACAGCCACTAACAGCAGGATCATGCGCCGCGGCGTACGCACCGATTCCGAGCCGAGAATCGCCCGCAAGCGATCTACCCCGCCGCTGCGGAACAGGCCCGCCGAAAGGGCAAACAATCCCATCAGGGTAATCAGGGCAGGGCTGCCAAACCCCTTGACCGCCTGCTGCGGGTCGAGCACGCCAAAGCTGACCAGCAGCGCCACGGCCAAGAGCCCCGTGAGCTCAGGCGCTAGCCAACCGCTGATGAACAGCACCAGCGAGGCAGCAAACACCAGCAGGGTGATTAACCCGTGCGGCGTACTGGCGGCAGCAAGAAAACCAGCGGCTTCAGGCACGGCTTACGGCCGTCGAGCGGCCGTAGACATCTTCGAGGCGGACGATGTCGTCTTCACCGAGGTAGGCGCCGCTTTGGATCTCGATCATTTCCACCGGGATCTTGCCGGGGTTGCTGAGGCGATGCTGTGCCCCTAAGGGGATGTAGGTGCTCTGGTTTTCACCAATCAGCTCCTCAACACCGTTCTTCTCCACTAGGGCCGTGCCGCGCACCACCACCCAATGCTCAGCGCGGTGGTGGTGCATCTGCAGCGACAGGCTGGCACCAGGCTTCACCGAAATGCGCTTCACCTGCCAGCGGCTGCCCTCAACGATGGAGGTGTAGTGGCCCCAAGGCCGGTAGATGCGGCGGTGGGCTTTGCCTTCTGAGCTGCCGTCGGCTTCGAGCTGCTGAACGATCGCCTTAACGTTTTGCGCCTGGCTGCGCTCAGCGATCAGCACCGCGTCATCGGTTTCCACCACCACCAGGTTTTCAACGCCCAGGCCCACCACCAGGCGGTGCTCACTGCGCAAGTAACAGTTGCGGCTGCCTTCAGAGATCACGCGGCCGCGCAACACATTGCCGTTCTCATCTTGGTCGGCGGTTTCCCACAAGGCGCTCCAACTGCCCACATCACTCCAGCCGGCATCGAGCGGCAACACCGAGCCCAGCGGCGTGCGCTCCATCACAGCCACATCCAGGGCCACCGACGGGCATTGGGCAAAGGCCTCACGATCAAGCCGCAGGAACTGCAAATCGGGGGTGTCGTGCTCCAGGGCCGAGCGGCAGCAGCTCACCAATTCAGGAGCCAAGCGCTCGAGCTCGGCGAGCATGGCGCTGGCGCGGAACAGGAACATGCCGCTGTTCCAGGTGAAGCGGCCACTGGCCAAAAACTGCTCAGCGGTGGCGCGATCGGGCTTCTCGACAAAGCGGGCAATCGGCACCGGAGCAGCGGCATTGAGGGCCTCAGCCGATTCGATGTAGCCATAGCCCGTCTCCGGGGCCGTGGGCACGATGCCAAAGGTCACCAGCCGGCCCGCTTCCGCCGCCGGAATCCCCGCTTCCACCGTGGCGCGGAACTTCTCAGGCTCACGAATCACATGGTCGGCTGCCAAAACCAGCAGCAAGGGGTCTTCACCACGGGCAGTGGCGCGCAATGCCGCCACACACACTGCCGGAGCGGTGTTGCGGCCCATGGGCTCCAGCAAGATCGACTCCGGCTCAACCCCGAGCTGGCGCATCTGCTCGGCCACGATGAAGCGGTGGTCTTCGTTGCAGATCAAGATCGGTGAGCCCAGGCCCGGCAAGCCATTGAGGCGCCGTTGGGTGAGCTGCAGCAGCGTGTCTTCGGCGTTATGGGCCAGGGCCCAATATTGCTTGGGGTAGCTGGCCCGCGATAGGGGCCACAGGCGGGTGCCCGTGCCACCACAAAGGATCACCGGCAGCAATGGAGAGGCCTTGGGCATGGACCTAGCCGAACGGGGGCGCTCAGTATCGCTCGGGGTTTGGCAGGCGCCAGGTGGATTCCACACCGGAGGCCGCCAAGGCCTGGCCGCGCTGCTGCAACGCCTCCAATGGCACGCGCCAGAGCCGGTAAATCCCAGCAGCACCGAGTTGCTGATGGGGCATGTCTTGCCAGTGGGGCAGTTCAGCGGTGGTGGCATCAATCACCACCAAGGCCGTGCCAGGCGCCTGGGGCGGCAACTGCTCGGCTAAATCCAGCAGGCCACTGGGCGGCCGGCCCACATAGAGCACCACCTTGCGGCTGTAGTAGTGCAGCGACGGCTTATTCACGCCGACCATCGCCAGCTGCTCGCCGGGCCGCTGCTGCAAGCGCACTTGCTCTGCCAACTGGCGCACGGGCTGCTGACGCCGCTGATCCACCAATTCACCGGTGGGCACCAAGCCCAGCACCTGCCAAGCGACCAAGGGAAGTTGCAAAGCCAAGAGCCAACTGCCTGGCCAGCGCCCGCCGCGGCGCCACAGCAACGCAGCACCGGCGATCGCCGCCAGGGCAAACAGCCCGCCACTGATCACCAACACCCCCGAGGCCTCCAGGGCCGGGCCCAGGCCAGGGATCTCCGGTGAATCGATCTGAACCGCCAGCGGCGCTGCGATCCAAAACGCGGCCGCCATCACCGCCGCCATCAGCACCGAGGCCCAACGGGCCCAGGTGAGCCAGCGACTGGGGGCATCGACCAGGGCAATCAAGAGGGCCGCTGCTGGCAGGGCAGGGAGCATGTAGCTGGGCAGCTTGGTGGCTGAAATCGAGAAAAACAGCACCACAAACAGCAGCCAGGCCAGGGCAAAGCGCGGCAAGCTCTGCTCCGGTTTCAACGGCCGCCGCCACCAGCAGCCCTGCAGCTGGCTGGCAATGCCCAGCAGCAGCAATGGCGTAAACGGCAAACTCGCGATCACCATTACCGGGGCGTAAAACCACCAGGGTCCGGCGTGGTTGTTCACCACCGCGGTGTAGCGCTGGAGGTTGTGGTAGCCGAAAAAGCTGTCCCAAAAGGGCTGACCTTCCACCAACAGCTCGAGCACGTACCAGGGAAGGGCCACCAGCACGGCCAAAGCCACACCAGGAACCAGGCGAACAGCGCGGCAGAGCCCACCGAGATCGCGCTGCCAAAACCCAAACAGCAGCAGGCTGGGCACGGCAATCACCAAGGCCACCGGCCCTTTGGTGAGAACGCCCAAGCCCAACACCAACCAGGGCCACCAAGGGAATGGGGCACGCGGGTGGGCGTAGGTGTGCCAAAGCCCGAGCATCCCAAGCCCAACGCAGGCGACGAGCAAAGGGTCACTCACTGAGACCCGGCCCCACACCAACACCAGCGGCGAGAGGCCAAAGGCCAGGGCCGCCTCCAGCGCCACCCATGGGCCCGAGCGGGGCAGCACCGTGAGCGCCAAGCCCAGCATCAAGGCGATCATCGCCAGGGCCGACGGCAGCGTGGAGGCCCAGCTGCCCAGGGGATCCCAACCGGCTGGCAGCAGGGCTGTGAAGCCGCCAATCAGCCAATAGATCAGAACGGGCTTGTCAAAGCGCGGATGGCCATTGACCCGGGGGGTGAGCCAGTCGCCGGTTTCCGCCATGGCCCGGCCCGAGGCGGCAAAGATGGCCGGTGTTTCATCCCACTGGCCCACCGCGCCAAGGCGCCAAACAAACAGCAGTGCCCCCAGCGCCAGCACAGCCAGCACCAGCCACAGTCGCTGCCGACGCATCAAAGACAAAGGCTGGGTTTGAAATGCAGGCCAGCCTATGCAGTCGCAACCGCTTGGTTGATCCAGGCTTCCAAGCGCGCGCCAAAGGCCTCCAGCCCAAAGCGGCGCTCCGCTTGGCGGCGGATAGCCAAACGATCCAGGGCTAGGGCAGCCGGCAGCTGCTGCAACAACGCCTCGGGTTGATCCGGCGGCGCCACAAAGCCCGTCAGGCCGTCTTCAATCAGCTCGGCTGGCCCGCCGCGCCGGTAGGCCACAACCGGTACGCCGCAGGCCATTGCTTCCACCACCACATTGCCGAAGGCTTCATTCCACTTGGGCGTGTTGAGCATCACGGCGCACTGGCCCAGCTCGCGCTGCAATTGCTCAGTCGGCAAAAACCCACGCCACTCGATGGTGCCGGCGGGCACTGAGGCCTCCACGGCCGCGGCATAGGCGGCGTTTTCCTTGAGCCCCCACACCCGCAAGGGCCATTGCTTGGCTGCAGCCACTTGGGCGGCATCTTCGAGACCTTTTTCTGGGGCAATGCGCCCCACCCAACCCAGGCAGGGCTGGGGATCGGGATTGAAGCTGTAGCGGCTGAAGTCAAAGCCGTTGGCCAGCAGCGTGGGGGAAGCTGAGAGATGGAAATCAGCCGCCTGGCTGGCGGTGTGGAAGGCCAGCTGCGCCGGGAACTGCTGGGCTGTTGCGGCGATGACCTGATCCATGGCCTCGCCAACGCTGCCCATGCTCACCAGATGGCATAAGGGCGTTTGGAACTGGGGCGTCAGCCACAGCGGCAGCCAGTCGTAGCCGAGGTTGAGCACCGCATCAAACTGCTGCTGCTCAGCCAGGGCGCGCTGCCAAAAGCGCGGCAACAAGCCATCGGCTGGAATCTCTATCGGCGCCTGACGCGGCTGGTGTTGCCAGCTGGGTTGCGGCACCCCAGGCTCCAGCCAGCTCTGCTGCAAGGGCGTGCCGGGCAGCTGGCTGCCTGACGCCACCACCAGCGAGAGGGCGTGGCCGCGGCGATGCAAGCTCTCCAGCACCGCTTCCAAGGTGAGCTCCACACCACCACCTAGGCCCTGTCCCAACGGGCCCATCGGGGTGCTGACCACCAGCAGCTTCAGGCCTGCCACAGCTCAGCACGGCGATTGATCAAGAGCACTGAGGCCAGCGCCAGCACCACCCCCAGCCACTGCAAGGGCTCGAGTTGCTCACCCAATAACACCAGGCCACTGGCAAGGGCAAACACGGGGGTCAAAAAGGTGAGGGCGGTGAAGCCGGTGAGATCTCCGCGGCTGGCAAACCAAAAGAACAGGCCATAGGCCAGGGCTGTTCCAAACAAGCTGGCATAGGCCATCCAGCCCCATTGCGCCGCGCTCAAGTGAGGCCAGTGCTGACCACTCACGGCCAAAGGGCCCTCCAGGCTGAGCAGCAACAAAGGCACACCCCCGAGCAACAGATGCCAACCGGTGATGGCCACCGGATCGCTATGGCGGCAGGCCCAGCGCGACAGCAAGGTGCCGCCGGCCATGGCAGCAGCTGCCGCAAGCATCAGCAGTTCACCAGCTCCAGGCAACAGGGAGCCATCGAGGGCGGGGCCATCGAGCCACCAATGCTGCAAGGCACCAGCTGGCAAGCCCAAACACAAAATTCCCGACAAGCCCAGCAGCAGGCCAAACCAACCAATCGGGTTGATGGCTTCCCCCAGCAGCGAGCGGGCCAGTAGCGCCACCAGCAGTGGCTGCGAATCAATCAACACCGATCCCAAACCGGCGCCGGTGCGCTCGAGCCCCTCAGCCAGCAGGCCATGGAACAGGGCGCCATCGACCAGGGCAAACAGCAGCAGCCACGGCCAATCGCGGCGATCCACCTGCCAGGGGCGCTGCAGCAAGCGGGCGACCAGCAGCAACACCACAGCCGCCGGCAGAATTCGCAACCAGGCCAGGGTCAGCGGCGAAATCTCCTGCAGCAGCGGTTTCATCGCTGCCATCGCCGTTCCCCACAGGGCAAAGGGCAGCAGCATGGCCAGCCAAGTGAGGCGCAGGGTCAACGGGGCCAGCAAGTCGGCGTTGAGCCTAGGCACCTCGCCCTGCATAGGATCCGCTGACCAACACCACGCCCCATGGTTTGGCCCCTGCGCCGCCAACGCCGAAAACGCATCGCCCGCATCAGCCTCACCGGGCCGATCGCTGGAGCCGCCCGCAAGCGGGTGGTGAAAGCGCTCCGCCAAGTGGAGGAGCGCAAGTTCCCTGTGTTGCTGCTGCGCATCGACAGCCCCGGAGGCACGGTGGGCGATAGCCAGGAAATCCATCAGGCCCTGCTGCGGCTGCGTGAGAGCGGCTGCCAGGTGGTGGCCAGTTACGGGAATATTTCCGCTTCGGGCGGGGTCTATGTGGGCTGCGCCGCCGACCGGATCGTGGCCAATGCCGGCACGATCACCGGCTCCATCGGCGTGATCCTGCGGGGCAACAACCTCGAAAAGCTTCTGGAACGCGTTGGCATCCGCTTTGAAACCGTCAAAAGCGGTCTCTATAAAGACATTCTCTCTCCCGATAAACCTCTCAGCGAGGGAGAGCGCTCGATCCTGCAGGCCTTGATCGACAGCAGCTACGGCCAATTCGTGGCGGCCGTGGCCCAAGGCCGCAAGCTCAGCGAGGAGACGGTGCGCAGCTTTGCTGATGGCCGCGTGTTTAGTGGCGCCCAAGCCCTGGACCTGGGCATGGTGGATCTGCTGGGCGATGAGGACACTGCGCGGCGCGAAGCGGCGCGGCTCGCTGGGCTCGATGAAGAGAAAAGCCAGCCTGTGGAGCTGGGCAAAGAGCGCGCCGGGCTTGTGCAAAAGCTGCGCCAAGAGCTGCAACTGCAGCTGGCTTGGGGCGGACAACCCCTGTGGCTGTTCCGGCCATGAACAACAACTGCTTGAACTTGCGGGCGCTGCGGGGCGCCACCACCGCCAGCGCCAACACCGCTGCAGCTATGACCGAAGCAGTGGATGAACTGCTCGATGCGCTGATCAACAGCAACGAGCTGCAGGGCGATCAAGTGCTGAGCGCCACGTTTTCCGTGACCGCAGATCTCGATGCCATATTTCCGGCCTCACTGGCGCGGCGGCGGCCGGGATGGGATGGCGTTGCCCTGCTGGATTGCCAGCAGATGCGCGTGCAAGGCGACCTGCCCCGCTGCATTCGGGTCCTGGTGCAGGCGCAGATGCCAGCTGAACAAACGCTGCATCACCCCTATTTGCGCGACACCCAACGGCTACGCCCGGACCGATCCAGTCACAACTGACAGCTGAACCGCCGGCCCATGGCCACCTGAGAAGGCTGCAGAGCCTCATGAGAATCATTCAACTGATGTTGGGCATCTCATGGCTCTGCGACTCCGCACCGTGCTTGGCCTGGGAGGCACCGCTGCTCTGGCTGGTGGAATTGCCCTGACTGACCTGAGCGAGGTGAAGGCTCAGAACTCTGCTGGCACCCCAGGCATTTCCTTCCGCTGGAACAACAACAAAGACTTCAAGAAGCTCTACTTCTTCATCTCGAATCAGGAGCGCGAGACCTGGTCGGACTACAAGCTCATCCTCAAAGGCAAAGACCGCAAGGCCGCGATCATCAAGCTCGATGTGACTGTGCCGTCCTACTTCGACTCAACCATCAACCCCAAAGAGGTGGCGTTGAAGTACTGCCAAGTGGGCGGTGCCCTTAAGCGCACCCGCTGCAAAGAAACGATCCCTGCCACCATTGAGCTGGCTAATGACGGCAAAACCCTGGAGATCTTCCCGGACAGCCCCGTTCCTCCGAACAAGGCCATCGGCGTGGTCTTCCCCGTCTACAACCCCGGCAGCGGCATGTATCAGTTCAATGCCTTGGCTCAAGCCCCTGGCGATGTGCCCATGGCTGGCTATTTGGGCAGCTGGGTGATTGAGATCACCGACGGGATCGACGGCTAACAGCCCGCTCAAGCCCACAAGAATCTCAACTCAAAGGAAGCAAAAAGGATGCGTTTTTCTCACGGTGTGATAGCTGCCTGCGCTGGCGCTGCCTTGGTCGCCGGCGGCCTGCAGATGCCGCAAGTGATGGCCCAGAGCTCAACGGGTGGTTTTGACATTCTCAACTTGCGCTGGAAGAACCGCGAAGGCTTCAAACCCCTTTATTACTTCCTCACAAGAACCAGACCCAACCAACGCTCCACCTACTTTTTGCTGATCAAAAAGAAGGACCGTGATCGCGCCATCATGAAGTTGGACGTGACCATCCCCAGCCATTTCAAAGCAAAAATCGAACCCAAAAACATCCGGTTCGCCTACTGCGAGGCCGGCAGCGTTTCGTCGCGCACGAAGTGTGGTGAGACCATCCCGGCATCCATCAGCTTGAACAATGACGGCAAGTTGATTGAGATCGTTCCCACCTCACCTGTTCCGACCGATCGCACCATCGGGGTTGAGCTCAAGCTTAGGAACCCCTATGGCCGCGGGATGTATCAGTTCAATGCGCTGGCCCAATCACCTGGGGAGGTCACCCTCGCTAGATACCTCGGCAGCTGGGTGATCGAACTGAAAGGAGGCGGCTGATCCAGCTGCTAAAATCACAGATCGGCCCAGTGTTTAGAGCAGTTCAATGACCAAGCGCACCCTCGGAGGGACCAGCCGCAAACGCAAGCGCGTCTCGGGCTTCCGCGTGCGCATGCGCACCCACACCGGCCGCCGTGTGATCCGCACCCGCCGCAAGCGCGGACGGGCTCGTTTAGCCGTTTGATCCGGCAACTGAGCTGAGCCTTGGTCTTACCGCAACGGCATCGCCTGCGCGGCCGTGGTGTTTTTGATTACCTCTATCAACGCGGGCAACGCTTTCAACAAGGCTTGCTGCAACTTCGTGTTGCCCCTGCTGCCCCTCAATTGCTGCGGGAACCTCCCACCGATCTTGAGGGTGAGCTGCGTTTTGGCGTGGTGATCAGCAGCAAGGTGAGCAAGCGGGCGGTTAAGCGCAATCGCCTGCGCCGCCGGCTGCACGAAGCGTTTCTGCGTCAAACATTCCGCTCAAACCTGCCGCCCACCTGGCTGCTGCTCAATCTGCGACCTGGAGCCGCTGAGCTCAGTGACGACAATCTCCTGGAAGAATGGTCCACACTGATCCAGCGTGCCGGGCTAACTGATTCATGAGTGTTGTCACCCCACCTGCAATCAAAGAGGAAATCCACTACGAAGGCGGGCCTGCACGCGGTGATCTGATCATCAACCTGATCTTTGGCGTCACCTTGATTGGTTTGCCCTTTGCCATTGGCGCCGTTGTTCGCGCCCTATGGCTGCGCTTCAAGGTGACCAGCCGGCGGGTGTCGGTGACCGGAGGCTGGCTGGGCCGTGACCGCAGCCAGGTGACCTACACCCAGATCAAAGAGGTGCGTTCGGTGGCTCGCGGCTTTGGCGCCTATGGCGACATGGTGCTGGTGCTTAAAGACGGTGCTCGCTTGGAAATGCGCGCCGTGCCCCGGTTCCGTGAGATGCAGGCCTACATCGAGGAGCGCATCGCCAGCAAAGGCAAGCCGGCCGATGCTCCCAGTGGCTTCACCGCCAGCAGCGACAGCTAACCGTCATCAGTCACACTCACCGTCATCCAGGTTCCTGCCGTGATCGGATACATCTCAGACAACGTCCTGCTGCCCATCCTGGATTTCTTCTATGGATTGGTGCCCAGCTACGGCCTGGCGATCATCGCGCTGACGGTGGTGATCCGTCTGGCTTTGTTCCCCCTGAGCGCCGGCTCGATCCGCAATGCCCGCCGCATGCGCATTGCCCAGCCGGTGATGCAACAGCGCCAAGCTGAAATCCGCAGCAAGTTCGCCAACAACCCCTCCAAGCAGCAGGAGGAGATGGGCAAGTTGATGAAGGAGTTCGGCAGTCCGCTGGCGGGTTGTCTGCCCCTGCTGGTGCAGATGCCGATCCTGTTTGCCCTGTTCGCCACCCTGCGGGGATCACCGTTCGCTGATGTGCCGTACAACATCAACGTCAAGGTGCTGCCGGCCGATCAAATCGCTGCGGTGGAAACCAAGCCGTTTAACAGCGCCAGCCACTCGATCTTTTTCACCGAAAACGATCACGTGCCTGTGATCGCCTCACTGCCCGGCGGCAACAAGCTCGGCGTGGGCGAGAGCGCCCAGGTGCAGCTGGCCTCGAAAACCGGCGAAAGCATTGATGCGATCGAAGAGCGCATCCACCCCAGCTTTGATCTGACCCCTCAATGGAAGATCACCAAAGGCGATGACGTGGTCAGCGTTGGCGCCGATGGCACGATCCAAGCCCTCAGCCCTGGTGATGCCACCGTTGAGCTGAAGCTGCCGGGCCTAGCGGCCCGCAGCGGCTTCCTGTTCATCAAAGCTTTGGGCCAAGTGGGCTTCATGGCTGATGGCGGCATCAACTGGGATATCGCCACCCTGGTGGCTGGCTTTGGCCTCACCCTGTTCCTCTCCCAGATCCTCTCGGGCTGGGGCATGCCGGCTAACCCCCAGCAGGCCACAGCCAACCGGATCACGCCCGTGATGATCACCGGCATGTTCCTGTTCTTCCCGCTGCCGGCTGGCGTGCTGCTCTACATGGTGGTGGCCAATATCTTCCAGGCGCTGCAAACCTTCCTGCTAATCCGCGAGCCCCTGCCGGACAACCTGCAGACGATCCTCGATCAGCAGCTAGCGAACCAAACAGTGGCCGCCAGTGCCACGGCCGTTTCTGCCGAGCGCCTGCCGTTTGAGCCCAAGGGCAAGCGCTGATGCGGCCAGTGGCCCTGCAGGAGCTAAAGCAGCTCGGCGATGGCAAACACTGGAGCGTGGAGCAACAGCTCAGCGAGCTGGACAGCATTGGACCGGTGAAGGGCTGGCTTAAGGCCCTTCACCGGGGTGATGACCTCTGGCTGGAAGCAGAGGCCACAGCGACGGTGGAGCTGGTCTGTGATCGCTGCCTCAAGCCCTACCCGCAGCCGCTGCAGGCCCGGGTGAGCGAATCGATTGCGCTGCAAAGCGGCGGCCCCGATGCCGAGCTCGAGGAGCTTGATGGCGCTGATGTGCCGCTGGAAACCCTCGATCCCAACGGCCGCTTTGATCCAGAGCATTGGCTGTTTGAGCAACTGAATCTGCAGTTGCCGCTCAAACGGCTGTGCTGCCCCAACTGCCCCGGGCTGCTGGTCGAGCAACAGAGCGAACCGGCGGTCAGCAGCGATGTGGTGGATCCCCGCTGGGCCCAGCTGCTGCAGCTCAAAGCCGAGGAGCAGCCATGAGCCGCTGGGGAGAGCAACTGGATCTGTTGATCCGCAGCCGCACGCCCATCCTCTGGATCCATCAGCAGGAGGAGGAGCGGTTGATCCGGCTGCTGGGCAATGCCTGCCAGCGGCTAGGCCAACGCACGCTGCTGCGCTGGGATTTCGTGGGCGGCCTGCAGGGGCTGCCCAACCACATAGGCCATGGCGCCCGCCAGCCGCTGATGGCGCTCGACAGCCTCGATCTTCTGGCCGGAGAGCAGCCAGCGATCTTGCTGCTGCTGGATTTTCACCGCTATGTGGAGGATCCAGCCATCTGCCGGCGGCTACGCAACCTGTCCAGCGAGTTGCGCCAAAAACCGCACACCCTGGTGATCTCTGCGCCGGATGCCAAGTTGCCGAGGGAACTGGAGAGCAGCATCGCCGTGCTGCCGCTGCCGCTGCCATCTGAAAGCGAAATCCAGGAGCTGCTCGCTGGAATTGCCCAAGCCGCCGGCAGCCAATTGAGCGGTGATGCCTTGGAGCTGCTGGTGAGCAGCTGCCGGGGCCTCAGTGAGCAGCGCATCCGCCAACTGGCGGCCCGCGCCTTGGCGCGCCACGGCTGTTTGGATGCCGCCGATCTCGATGATGTGCTCGAGGAAAAGCGCCTGGCTTTGGGCCGCAGCGACCTGTTGGAGTACTGCCCCACCGCCGCGGATCCCAGCGAGATTGGCGGGCTGAACCAACTCAAAACCTGGCTCGACCGGCGCCGGCTGGCCTTCAGCGCTGAAGCCCATGCCTATGGGCTGCCCCATCCCCGCGGGGTGCTGCTGGTGGGCCCCCAGGGCACCGGCAAATCGCTAACAGCTAAAGCGATTGCCCACAGCTGGGGCATGCCGCTGTTGCGGCTTGATCTGGGCCGGCTGTTTGCTGGATTGGTGGGGGCCAGTGAAGCGCGCACCCGCGACATGATCGGCACCGCCGAAGCCATGGCCCCCTGCATCCTTTGGATCGATGAGATCGATAAAGGCTTCAGCCTTGATGGCCGCAGTGATGGCGGCACCGGCCAACGGGTGCTGGCCACCTTGCTCACCTGGATGGCGGAGAAAGACACCCCGGTGTTTGTGATGGCCACAGCCAACGCCATTGATCAGCTGCCGCCGGAGCTGCTGCGCAAGGGCCGCTTCGATGAGATCTTCGTGCTCGATCTGCCCGACGGCAGCGAGCGCCGCGAGATCCTTGAATTGCATCTGCGCAAACGGCGGCCGCAGCACCAGCTGCCGCTCGACACCTTGGTGGATCGCACCAGCGGTTTCTCCGGTGCTGAGCTCGAGCAGGTGGTGCTCGAAGGCATGCTGAATGCCTTCAGCGAAAGCCGTGAATTTGGCGAAGCCGATCTGATCAGTGCCGCCGCTGATCTGGTGCCCCTAAGCCGCACGGCTCGCGAGCAACTGGAAGTGCTGCAGCAGTGGGCCAGCGAAGGCCGCGCCCGCCCGGCCCGCTGAGATTGCGCTAAGTAAAGTTATTTCGCGCGAGGTAACAAACCAGACCCCTTGTCAAGGCCAGCTGGAGACATCTCTCTACGTTCGTTTCAGACCTGTGCCAAGCGCGTGCAACAACCTCCCAGCCGTCGCGACGACATCACCCAGCAGCTGGCCTTTGCCGCCCTGGGCGCTGGGGTGATCACCACCGTGGCTGTGGCCCAAGGCCAAAACCCACTCACCGCTCTGGGCATCACCGTGTTCTCCGCCGTGGCTGCCGTCATGGTGGGCCAGGTTCTCTAAAAACAGGCACAAGTGAGCCGAGGGCGCTACAACAGCGAACCGGCTGAGGTGTTCTGATCCCCATCCCCTCCTATCAGCTCGGCAACACCGCAATCCAGCCGCGCCAATGGCAGCAGCAGCTGATCCAGCTGCTCAGACGCCGGCTAGAGCGCAACCAAACCAGCGATCAAGATGTGTTGGTGTTTGCTGGTCCTGGTGCCGGCAAAACCCTCGGCGCCCTATTGGCCTTCAAGGCCATGCAGCAAGAAGGGCGGCTTCAGCGCTTTGTGGTGTTCTGCCACCGCACCTCGATCTTGAGCCAATGGCAAAAGGCAGCGGAGCGGTTGGGCCTACGTCTGGAGGAATGGCCCTGCAGCGACCAAGCCGATGGCCTGCTGATCACCTACCAAGGCGCCGGCCGCCAGCTCGAGCAACTTCGCGAAGACCTGCGCCATTGGGGCCTTGCCGGCAGCTTGGCCATCGCCGATGAGGCCCATCACCTGGGCCTCGATCCCGATGAGCCCGACAACACGGCCTGGGGAGGGACATTTTTAGAGCTCACCCAACACTGCCGCCTGCGCCTAGGGCTCACTGGCACCCCGTTTCGCGCCGACAACTTGGCCTTTTGCGCGGCTCGCCGCATTCGCTTGCGCCAAGGCCATGAGCTGATTGAGCAGATCGTTCCTGATCTGGCGGTGGAACCCCGCGAGTTGATCGCAGCCGGTGATGTACGCCCGCTGGAATTTCGCTTTCAAGATGGCTGGGTGGAGCACAGCCGTGAAGGCATGCCGGATCGCGATGTCTCGCCACTATCAGCTGAAACGCGCGAAAGCTGGCGGGCCCGCAACCTGCGCCGCGCCATTGAACTCGGCGATGACAGCGGCATTGGCCAGCAGCTCCTGCTGCGGGCCCAGCGCAAACTCAAGCAGGTGCGTTTGCAGCACCCCAATGCCGCCGGGCTGGTAATCGCCCGCGACATCGACCATGCCCAGGCCATCACCACGCTCTTAAAAGAAGACGGCCACCGCGTTGATCTGGTGCACTCACAAGAGAGCGGAGCCGCTGAGCGGCTCAACACCTTTCAGCAGGGATCGGCCCAATGGCTCGTCAGCATCGACATGTGCGCCGAAGGCTTTGATGCCCCAAGGCTGCGGGTGATCGCCTACCTCACCACCGTGGTGACCAAAAGCCGGTTTTTGCAGGGCATCACCCGCGCGGTGCGGATGACACCAGAACTCGCCGCCCAAGAACCCACACCGCGCCATCCCTCGTTTGTGTATGCCCCCGCCGATCCGCTGCTGATGGGCTACGCCCGCACCTGGTCGCTGGCTGAGCCCTATGTGATTCAGCCCAAGCAGGAGCAGCTGGTTGACGTGCCCAGTGGCGGCAGTTGGCGCGGGCCCAGCTTGCCGCTCGAGGCTGTTGACGATGGGGCGAGCCAGTTGATCCGCATGCGCTCGCCGCAGCTACCCGGCTTTCTGCGCCAAGCCTGAGAGCGTGTCAATCGCAAGCATCGCGGCATTGCGATACACCTCATGCAAGGTGACGGCGGGGAAGGATTTGTATTGCAGGTCAAAGACGGTGTTGCCGTCAGCGACAAGGGAGGCCCCCAGGTGAATCAGTTCAGAGGCGCCTTCCCCGTAGACATGCACCCCCAAAATGCGTCCGTCCTGGCGCAGGCACACCAGCTTGAGGAAATAGGACGCCGGCAATGCCTTCAGCCGGCCGCGAATGGTGTCAGCAAAGGGCGCCAACACTGAAAACACCTCAGCTTCGCTGTAGGTGTTGTCGGCTTCGCGTTGGGAGCTGCCAACAAACGCCAACTCGGGGATCGCCCAGATGATCGAAGGGCTGGCATGGGACGGAGTGCTTTGGGCGGTCTGCTTGCTCTTCAGCACCAGCGAGGGCAGCACGTGATCCACCAAGCCCTGAGCCTGCATCACGGCCTTGCACGCCAGCCCACTGCCTGACACATCGCCAATCACATAGACCGATCCAGCTGTTGTGTCTAACTGCTGGTTCTCCAGCAGCGGCAAAGTTTTGAGCTTTGAGACATCCTCCGCCTCCAGCAGCTCCTCCATGCCGAGACCTGCGGTGGTGGGCACCCGCCCCACAGCTGAGAGCACCGCTGAGAAGCGGTGCTCGCTGATCCCCGTGGGCAGCTCCAGCTCCACCACAGGGCCTGCCTCATCAGCGCGCCACGCTTTGACACTGGCCTGGTAGAGGATCTCCACCCCTTTGGCTTCCAGATCACTCAGCAGCGCATCGCGCATGGCGCCATCGAGCATCGGCAGCAGCTCATCGCGGCTGCCGCGGGCAGCAACGCTCACCTGAACGCCCATCTCGGCAAAGATCGTGGCGTACTCCAAGGCAATGATTCCAGTGCCTTGCACAAACAAGCTGCTGGGTTTGCTGCGAAGCGACCCGATCGAATCGGAGTCATAAAAGCCAGCTTGCTCAAAGGGAATGCCCTTAAGGCGCCGAGCTTTGGAACCGGTGGAGACCACCACCTTGCGGGCCAACAGCTGACTGGGGGGAGTGATGCCATCAGAAACGGCAACCGTGGTAATGCCATCACCATCGCAACTGCTGATTTCACCGGTTCCTTTGAGGTGCGTGACGCCATAGCGCTGCAGTTGCAATGCCACCCGCTTGGCATCGTTCTGAGCAATCAACTGCCGAATCGCCAACACGTCATCCCAGGAGGTTGCCGAGCCGTGATCCATCGCCACTTCCCGCAGCACCTTGCTGCTCACGCCCGTGGGCGAACCAAAGCTGTCTTTGGGCTCCACCAAGGCCACCTTGAGCCCTTGAAACGACAGACGGCAGGCTGCCGTTAACCCTGCCGGCCCGCCGCCAATCACCACCGCATCCCATGGCGCGGAGTCAGAGGCAGCGTCATCGCTGCCAGAGAGCTGCTGCAGAAGCTGAAAGTTGGCCGGCCGGCGCAACAGAGCACGCTCTTCTAAATAATCCGCGGCCTGGGCCGCCAGACTTTCAAGAACTTCAATCTCACGCACGCCGAAATCAGGGCGCGGCACCACATCCACCACACAGAAGGTGCCAACAGCAAGTCCTTTGGAGGTGAGAATGGTGGCGCCGGCATAAAAATGCGCCGGCTTCAGCGTGATGCCGCCCTCACCATCGGGCCAGGGGATGGGATAGCCCCCCACTTGTTTAGCTTGCTCAAGAAATTCAGCAGGGTAACTCGCACCATCACCGCGCTCAAGAAACTCCTTGAGATCAGGAATCACCAAATGGTTCGATTCCATGATTGTGTACTGGCAAATGGAGCACTCCCTGGGGGTGAGCATCTCCTTGAAATCCAAGGGATCACAGGCCTGCGACCCCTGCGGATCCACCGTCACGGTGAGCAAACGCTGGGTGTTGTCTTCAATGAAGCCAATAAAGGCCACCGGCATCTTCAAAAGCGAGCGGGCAGCATTGCGCAGGGCCACCAATTCGGGTTGATGTTCTGAATTGGCTTGGTTTAACCCAGTCACCGCATCCAAGCGCTGGGGTTCATTCGCCGGCTTGGGATTGGCTCCCCTGAGTTGATGCGGACGATTCAGTTCGCGCTGATTATGAACATCATTGGAATTACTTTTACTGGGAGATTGATCAACAACACCTTTAGCCTTTTGAATCACTTTTTGGAGGACTGATTGAAGGCCGGCCATTAAACAAATAATTTGCGCCATTGTGCAGGAAGCGGATCAGCTTGCAAAGGCCCCTCCCATCCGCTTGAACCGCACCACGCCTGCACGCCGCCGCCATGCCAGCTGAACAGCTCAGATCACTGCTGCCGGCGCTGGGCAATAAGCACTACTTCAACTACGGCGGCCAAGGCCCCCTGCCCACGCCATCGCTGGAGGCGATGGTGGCCTGCTGGGGGGAGTTGCAACGGCTGGGGCCCTTCAGCCGCGATGTGTGGCCATTTGTGGAGGCCGAAACCTCGGCCCTCAGGCGGCGCTTGGCCCAGCTCTGTGGCGTGCCGCCCCACCGGCTCAGCCTTACTGAAAACGTGACCAGCGGCTGCGTTTTACCGCTCTGGGGCCTGCCGTTTGAGCCGGGCGACAGCCTGCTGCTCAGCGATGCGGAACACCCGGGCGTGGTGGCCGCGTGCCAGGAGCTGGCGCGGCGCCAAGGCTTGAGTATCTCCTGGTTCTCTGCCCGCGATTGCCGCAGTGATCAAGCGGTGCTGGAGTCGCTGGAGGCGTCCCTGGAGCGGAGCACGCGGCTGGTGGTGCTCTCCCATCTGCTCTGGAACAGCGGGCTTGCGATGCCAATCGAAGCGGTTGCTGCGCGCCTCAAGCAGCACCGCCGTCAGCCCTGGCTGCTGGTGGATGCCGCCCAATCGATGGGCAGCTTGGAGCTCGGCAGTGTGCCCAAGGCGGCTGATATCTATGCCTTCACCGGCCACAAGTGGTGCTGCGGGCCAGAGGGCCTTGGCGGTGTAGCGCTCTCAGAGCGCGTGCTCGAACAAAGCCAGCCCACCGTGATCGGCTGGCGCAGCCTGCGCAATGAGAACAGCAGCGGCAGCCAGTGGCACCATGACGGGCGCCGCTTTGAGGTGGCCACCAGCTGCATTCCACTGGGCGCCGGCCTGCGCAGCTCGTTGGACCTGCTGGAGCAACTGGGCAACGCCCAGCAGCGGCAAGCCTTGATCTGTGAGCGCAGCGCGCGCCTCTGGAATGGTCTGCAGCAGATCCCGGCGGTGCACACCGTGGTGCAGGAGGCCCCGCCAGCCAGCGGCCTGGTGAGTTTCACCCTGGATCACACCCCAGCCCCTGAAGCCGTGAGCGCTTTAGCGGATCAACACTTCCAGCTGCGCAGCCTGGAGGATCCGCTCTGCCTGCGGGCCTGCACCCATGCATTCAGCTCCGATAGCGAGATCGATCAGCTATTGGCGGCCATTGCCCAGCTCTGAGGTTCGCCGGCCTTAGGCCTTGAGGGCTTTGGCCGCTTCTTCGCGGTCATCGAAATGCACCTTGGTGGTGCCGAGGATTTGGTAGTCCTCATGGCCCTTGCCGGCGATCAGCACCAGATCTCCAGCTTTGGCTTGGCCGATGGCTTGGGCAATCGCTGCCGCTCGATCGGCCACCACAACGCAGGGGCTCTCAGCAGGAATCCCAGACACCACGTCATCCAAGATCTGCTGAGGGTCTTCCGTGCGGGGGTTGTCGGAGGTGACCACCAGCGCATCAGCGAGCTGAGCAGCAATCGCCCCCATTTGAGGCCGCTTGCTGCGGTCGCGATCACCGCCGCAGCCAAACACGCAAATGAGCTTGCCTTCGGCAAACGGGCGCGCTGCCTGCAAGGCGTTGTCCAACCCATCAGGGGTGTGGGCGTAGTCCACCAGCACGGCGGGTTGATCAGGCCGGTGGGGCACCCGCTCCATCCGCCCCGGCACCCCGTTGAAGCTTTCCAGCGCCTGCAGCAGCCCATCACAGGGCAAGCCATGCTGCAGCAGCACCCCCACCGCTTGCAGCAGGTTCATCAAATTGAAGCGGCCCACCAACGGCGAGTGGAACGGAACATCGCCAGCCGGGCCATGCAAAACGCCTGTCACCCCTGTTGCGCTGAACTGCAGGTCATCCATGAACAGCTCAGCGCTGGCATCCTCCAGTGAACTGCGCCAGCACTGGTCCCCCAGCCGCTGCGCCAGCCGGCGGCCATGCAGGTCATCGCTATTCACCACCGCCTGACCTTGCAGATAAGGAGAAGCAAAAAGCTGGGCCTTGGCCTCGAAGTAGTCCTCAAGCGTGGGGTGATAGTCGAGGTGGTCTTGGCTGAGGTTGGTGAACACCGCGCCCGAAAAAGTGCAACCCGCCACCCGGGCCTGATCCAGGGCATGGGAACTCACTTCCATCGCCGCCATGGAGCAACCCGCCGCCTTGGCAGCCGCCAGATCAGCCTGCAATTGATCGGCAAAAGGTGTGGTGTGCACCGCGGTGCGGCTATTGCCCGGCCAGCGGTTGGCCAAGGTGCCCATCAAGGCGGTGGGGCTGCCGCAGGCCAGCGCCAGGTGCTCAATTAGATGGGTGGTGGTGGTTTTGCCGTTGGTGCCGGTGACCCCAATCAGCGACAACTGACCGCTGGGGTGATTCCAAAACGCCGCGGCCAAGCGGCCAGCGGCCGCCGCCACAGGATCAGCAACCACCAGCACCGGATCACCAGGAGCCGGGGGCTCGTGCTGGGCCGCAGCAGGGCCGATCACAGCAGCGGTGGCCCCTTGCTGCAGCGCCGCGCGCCAGAAGCTGCCGCCATCGACGCGCTCGCCGGGCAAGCCCACGAACAAGGTGCCAGGGCGAATGCGCCGGGAGTCGCAGCTGAAGTCCGTCACCACCGGGTCGGGCAGCTGCTGGGGAACGCTCAAACCGGCATCTCTGATCAGGAGATGCAAGCGCGATGCCGCAGAAGCCATGCCGCAAAGGAGGTGGTGGCCAACGAGTTTTAGGCGGGATTGAAGTTGTTGAGGTTCTTCTGCAACCAATCAGCGAGTCGGTCGCCGCTGAGCCGTGGCGGCACCCGCGCCAACACCTGACCCGATGCGGTCATCAGCACCGGCACCTCCATGCCAAAGCGGGCTTGCAACTGCGCATCCCCGTCCACATCCACACGCTGCAGTGGCGGGGCCGGATCCAACGCCTCGAGCCGCTCCTGCAGCCCCTCACACAGGCAGCAGCCCTGGCGGGTGAGCAAGGTCAGCGCTGGCCAGCTCGGATCAGCCATCGCCTTCACTCCGGCACCGGGTCATAGCCGCCTTCAGCAAAGGGATGGCAGCGCAACAAGCGTTTCAAGCTGAGCCAGCTGCCGCGCAGGGCGCCATGGCGCTGCACCGCCTCTACCGCATAGCTGCTGCAGGTGGGCACATAGCGGCAGCGGGGGCCCAACAGCGGTGAAATCAGACGCCGGTAGATGGACAGCAGCAGCAGCAGCACTGCTGCCAAAGGGCCAACTGCAACAGGCTCCCCTTCAGCAGGTAAGTTGTTGGATTGTTCAGGCTTGCACTCGCACACCGAGAAAGGCCTTGATCAAATTCCTGTCCATCCTGACGCTCTACTGATTTATGTCTCGCTACCGCGGTGCCAGATTGAGGGTGACGCGGCGCTTGGGAGACCTTCCCGGTCTCACCCGTAAGGCTGCCAAACGGTCTTACCCCCCCGGTCAGCACGGCCAAGCCCGTCGCAAGCGCTCCGAATACGCCATCCGCCTGGAAGAGAAGCAGAAGCTCCGCTTCAACTACGGCGTGTCCGAACGGCAGCTCGTTCGCTACGTGAAGAAGGCCCGTGCCCAAGACGGCTCAACGGGAACCAACCTTCTCAAGCTGCTGGAAAACCGCCTCGACAACGTTTGCTTCCGTCTCGGCTTCGGACCCACCATCCCCGGTGCCCGTCAGCTGGTGAACCATGGCCACGTGACCGTGAACGGCCGCGTCGTCGACATCGCTAGCTACCAGTGCAAAGCCGGTGATGTGATCGCGATCCGCGAGAAGAAGCCCAGCAAGAAGCTGGCTGAAACCAACCTGGAATTCCCAGGATTGGCCAACATCCCGCCCCACCTCGAGCTCGAGAAAACCAAACTCACCGCCAAAGTGGTGGGCAAGTGCGAGCGCGAATGGGTCGCCCTTGAGATCAACGAACTGCTGGTGGTGGAGTACTACTCCCGCAAGGTCTGATCAATGGCCTCAAAGCGAACCAACCATCCCCGTCCAAGTGGCGGGGATTTTTTATATCTTGCCATTGCACTGCCAACCAGTGGAGCCAGAGAGTCAAGGCAAACAACAGTTGATTTTCAATCAAGATCATCCCGCTATGGTTTGAAAGCACAATGGCCAAGCGATGAGGATCACCCCGGCACGATTGCGCGCATTTGGATTAGCCGGCACTTTTGCAGGACTTTCGACAATTCTTTTAGCTTGCGGAGCAACACAGCCTGTGAAACTGAGCTGCCGAGCCCAGTTTGTTGATATCAAGGATGGTTCATCAGCTGATTACAACTTTGCACTGGATCTTGACCCTGCAAAGAGGCAAGGTCAGTTTATTCCAGCTAGCGAAGCCGCAAAAAAAATCAGCGAACCCGCATTCCAAGACAACAAACTTGAGTTAGAGCTTGAACCCGAATCACTTCAAGTCACCCACAAAACAAAATGGAACCAACGCCTAGTGCTTGCATTTGACCGCACTAATTACAAGCTGAAAAGCTACGACAACCAACGCAAAAAGCTTTCAACAGGTTGGATTCTTGCTGAACCTGGCGTTACTAACTTGACCTGCAAATCTCCCAAGGCAGCAGAGCCCAGTTAGTCATCACGGCTCGTCATCAGGGTCGACCCAAACCAGCTGTGGATCGATTCCCGCGTCGATGTCGTCATCCGGCCCCTCCTCCACATGTTCCAAGAGCTCAGGTACAAAATTGCCGCCTTGGCCCATGCCCAACGGGCTATCCAAAGGCGCCGGCACTGGCCATTGCATGTTCTCAATCAGCAAATCCACCGCCAAGTCAGCAGGTGAAGGCAAGGGAACAAACGACTGAACCGCTCCACGCCCCACCTGCTTCATCAAATTGAACAAGGGAAACGCCCGGGCAGGCTGAATAAATACCAAAGCGGCGCACGCAAAAAGAGCGGTTGCTGCCTTCACCTCAATCCAGCATCTGGGAGCAGGCTATGGAATTCAGCCAGCAATGAGTAGTTCTAGGGCTTGCTGCACATCGCTTTGGCGCATCAAGGCCTCACCCACCAGCACCGCATCGGCCCCAGCGCTCTGCACCCGATCAAGATCATCGCGGCTGAATAAACCCGATTCACTAACCAGCATTGCGCCGCTTTGACGTAGCTGCTCACCGTAGGTAGCCGTCAGCGTTTCTGTTGTCGCCAAATCGGTGTGAAAACTCGTGAGATCGCGGTTGTTGATGCCGATCAACTGCACTCCATCAGAGCTGAGCGCACGCTCCAGCTCAGCGGCGTCATGCACCTCCAGCAGCACCTGCAAGCCAAGGCTGCGGGCCACTTTGAGCAGATAGGTGATGTCTTGATCGGTGAGGATCGCCGCAATCAGCAGCACCGCATCAGCGCCAGCGGCGCGGGCTTGGTAGAGCTGATAAGGGCTGAGGATGAACTCCTTGCAGAGCAGGGGCAAATCCACCACCTGACGCACCTGCACCAGCACCTCAAAACCGCCCTGGAAAAAGCGCTTATCGGTGAGCACCGACAAGCAGCTGGCACCACCAGCGGCATAGGCCTTGGCAATGGCCTCCGGATCAAAGTCTTCGCGAATCACCCCTTTGCTGGGGCTGGCCTTTTTCACCTCAGCAATCACCGCCGGCTTGCGGCAGCTGGCCTTCAGCGCAGCGATGAAATCGCGGGGTGCCGGCAGGTCAGCCACCTGAGATTTCAGCTTCTCCAGCGGCACCCGCTCACGGGCCTGGGCGATTTCGCGATCCTTTTCCCAAACGATCTCCTCAAGGATGTGGCGTGGGGCCTCATCGTCGTGGGGAACGGCGTATTCCAGATGGGCAACACGCACCTTGGGGTTGGGCGGCCGGCGACGGATTTCCATGGCGGGGCTCAAGCGGCAAGGGCGTGGGCGGCCTGCTTGTAGGCCGATTCCACCACCTCGCTCAAGGTGGGGTGGGTGTGCACCTCATAAACGAGCTCGCGCACCGACTGGCGGCGGGCCACCGCATTGGCCACCTCTTGAATCAGATCAGCGGCGTGCAAACCAAAGATGTGCGCGCCCAACACCTCACCGGTGTCTTTGCGGAACAGCAGCTTCATGAGGCCATCGCTCTCCAGTTCCGCCAAGGCCTTGGAGTTGGCCTTGAAGTAGCTGCGCACACTGCCGAGTTCAAAGCCCTGCTCAGCAGCAAGGGCTTTGGCATCGGCTTCGCTTAGGCCCACCGAGCTGATCTCCGGGTGGGTGAAGGTGGCCGCTGGAATCGAGCGGTAATCCACGGTGCGATTGGCCCCGCAGATGTTCTCAACCGCCACAACGCCCTGAGCAGCTGCGGTATGGGCCAGCATCAACTTGCCGGTGACATCACCAACAGCCCAGAGATGGGGCACGGGATTACCGCCAGCCAGCACCCGCAGGCCGTCATCCACAGGAATGAAGCCACGCTCGCTCTCAACGCCCACAGCGGCCAAGTTGAGATCGGCGCTGGTGGGAACACGGCCGGTGGCCACCAGCACGGCATCGACTTCCAGCACTTCCACCAACTCCTTGGTGCCGGCATCAATCAGCTCGATCTTCACCGGGCTGCCAGGGATCACCTTGGAAGCAAAGACGCCGGAGCGGGTGTCGATATCACGGCTTTCAATCAGCTTGCGGCCCGCCAACTTGGCGATGTCGGGATCAAAGGTGGGCATCACCCGATCGAGGGCCTCGATCATCGTGACTTCACAGCCTAAAGCCGTGTAAACATCAGCAAATTCCAAGCCGATGTAGCCACTGCCGATGATCGCCAGCCACTGGGGCAGGCTCTCGAGGCGCACGGCGTCATCGCTGGTGAACACCGTGAGACCATCGGTTTCAATGCCGCGCGGCACAAAGGGATCGGAGCCCGTGGCAATCAGCACATCGGTGGCGCTGAGCACCCGCTCCACACCATTGCTCTGCCGCACAGCCACCTGCTGCGGGCCGGCCAACTGGGCCGTGCCGCGCACGATGGTGACGCCAGCTCGCTCCAGACTTTTGGTGAGGTTGGCGCGGATGTTCTCCACCAGCTGGTTGGCGTGATCAGCGATCGCCTGGCGATCGAACTGAACGGTGCCGGGGGTGATACCAAAGGAGGAGAGGTGCTCGCCATCGCTGAGTTCACGCACCCGGCCGCTGGCAGCCAATAGCGCTTTGGAGGGCACACAACCGCGGTTCACGCAGGTGCCGCCCATCTCGCGGCTTTCGATGATGGCCGTCTTGAGGCCCTTCTCAGCAGCGTGCTTTGCTGCATCAAAGCCGCCATAGCCGGCCCCGATCACGATCAGGTCGTAGTCCATCGCCGCGGTCAAGCGCCCAACGCAGTTGCCGCCGATTCTCTCCTGTCGTGTCCCTGCCTTACGCGCTCCAGTAACAGCACGCCGGCTGCCACGGCCACATTGAGCGATTCCACTGCCGCCTGGTGGGGAATCGTTAGGGCTGTAAGGCCCTGCTGCACCAGGGCGGGATCCAAGCCGCTACCTTCATTGCCGAGCAGCAGCAGGCTGGGCTGATGCCAATCGGGCCACCAATAGGGCTGGCCGCCATCACGCAGGGCGGCATAACAAGCCACACCGCGCTCTCGGGCCATGGCCAGCACAGGAGACAAATCATCGAGCCGCTGCATAGAAAGCTCCAAGGCAGCACCTGCTGACGCCCGCAGCACCTTGGGCTGCCAGGGGTCGGCGCCACCGCCCAACCAAACCCGATCCACACCAGCAGCCAAGGCGGTGCGCAGGATCGTGCCGAGATTGCCGGGATCTTGAACGCGATCCAAGGCCAACAGCAGTGGTGATTCCGCCTGCGGCCAAGTCGGGGCCTGCAGGCCCGGGGCTGGATGGGGCAACAGGGCAATCACCCCATCGGGGCTGTCGGTGCTGGCCATGGCCTGCAACACCTCAGGGCTGACCGGTTGCAGTGGCTCAGGCCCCAACAGCGTGGGGTGCTGCTCTTGCCAGCGGGTGGTGGCGATCAAACGCTCTAAAGGCAGCCCAAGACGGCGGCATTCCTGCAGCAAGTGGGTGCCCTCCAGCAGCAGCAAGCCCTGCTCGCGGCGCCCGCGCGGCTGCTGCAACGCCCGCACCTGCTGCACCAGGGGATTGCGGCGGCTGCTGATCAGATCAGCGGAGCGACCGTCAAATCTGCTCAAAGCGGCGCAGGTGAATGTCGTTCTTCATCACGATGCCTTCCGGACTGAGGTCCAGTCCCTTCACCGAAGCCACCGAGCCTTCAATGCCTTCTGTTCGCAGATTTTCCACCAACTTCTTGATTACTTCCTCCTCCACCTTGGCCTCATCGAGGCTGTCGGGAGTTAAGCGCTCCAAGAAGCGACCCACCTTGGAGGCCACGACGTCAGAGGCATTACTGATTTTGAGGACGATCACTGAAAAATGCCCTTGTCTTCTTCAGGATGCCAACAATGGCCCCCAAAAAAAGAAGCAAAATCTATAGAGCGCAGTTGTTATTGGTAACAACTGATTGAAGTGCGGATGGGGAGACTTGAACTCCCACGATGTTGCCACCACTAGTACCTGAAACTAGCGCGTCTACCAATTCCGCCACATCCGCTGGCGTTGCCCAGATCCCCTGCAGGGGCAGGGTTAATCAGCCTTTGAAAGGCACTCACTCAGAAGCGTTTCGGCCTCTTGTGAGCTGGCAGCTGATAACCATAAACCATGGCTGAACGCGCTCAGAGCTCACCCCAAGTGAGCCAATCAAGACAGTTCAACGGCCGGCCGTCTAGACGGTCTCACTTGCGATTGTCAAGATGTGGGTCCAGACGGCCACATTGCCGATGAACGTCATTCTTGCGCCGTCTCAAAAAGCTCTCACTCCCCACCTTGAAATTCGCGGCGGTCGGCGCTTAGAGGGGGAGATTCGCGTCAGCGGCGCCAAGAATTCAGCCCTGGTGTTGATGGCCGCATGCCTGCTCAGCAGCGACGATCTCAAGCTGCGCAACATGCCGGCCCTCTCCGACATCCAGGGCATGGGCGAGATCCTCGAGTCCCTCGGGGTCACCATGAACCGGGGCGAGGGATTCGTTGAACTCAACGCCTCCGGGATTAACCAGTCCTCACCGCCCTATGAGCTGGTGAACGGTCTGCGGGCCAGTTTCTTCTGCATCGGTCCTCTACTGGCGCGCACCGGCGTGGCCCGAGTGCCGCTGCCCGGCGGCTGCCAGATCGGCGCACGCCCCGTGGTCGAGCACGTCAAAGGGCTCAAAGCCCTTGGCGCTCAGGTCACGATTGAACACGGTGTGGTCTCAGCGGTCGTGCCAGGCCGCGGGCATCGCCTCACCGGCGGCAAAATCCACCTGGATTGCCCCAGTGTTGGCGCCACCGAAACCTTGATGATGGCCGCCGCCCTGGCCGACGGCGAAACAACAATCGACAACGCAGCCCAAGAGCCGGAGGTCGTTGACCTCGCCGGCTTGATCATCGCCATGGGCGGCAAGGTGCGCGGAGCTGGCACCCCCACGATCACGATCGTGGGCATGGAGCGCCTGCATGGCGCCGACTACATGGTGATCCCCGATCGCATCGAAGCCGGCACCCTGCTGCTGGCTGGTGCCATCACGCGCTCCAAGCTGCGGATCACCCCACTGATTCCTGAGCATCTCGGCGCCGTGCTGAGCAAGCTTGAAGAGGCGGGCTGCACGCTCGAATCCGATGGCATCGGCATGACGATTTCGGCGGATCGCGTGCGCGCCGTTGATCTGCGCACCCAGCCGTTCCCTGGTTTCCCCACCGACCTGCAGGCCCCCTTCATGAGCTTGCTCGCCACCGCCGAGGGCACCAGCGTGATCACTGAAGCAATTTTTGAAAACCGGCTTCAGCACGTGGCTGAGTTGCAACGCATGGGCGCCGCTATCCGCACCCAAGGCAACACCGCCTTCATCGAAGGCGTTCCCTTCCTCAGCGGAGCCCCAGTGACCGGCAGCGACCTGCGCGCTTCGGCGGCCATGGTGCTGGCGGGCCTCGCCGCTGAAGGCACCACCTTGGTGCAAGGCCTACAGCACCTCGATCGTGGCTATGACCGCCTCGAAGAGAAACTCAGGAGCGTTGGTGCTTCGATTGCGCGTCACGACGTTGGATAGGGGCAGTCGGACTCGAACCGACAAAGCCGAAGCCGGCGCATTTTGAGTGCGCTGCGTCTACCAATTCCGCCATGCCCCCGCAGGATCAATCTACCGCTGTGATGGCCACCTACGGCCGCTTCCCTGTGAAGTTGGAGCGGGGCCAAGGGGTTTGGGTTCGTGACAGCCAAGGGCGCCGCTACCTCGATTGCGTTGCCGGGATTGCCACCTGCACCTTGGGCCACAGCGATCGGGCCCTACGACGGGCCCTCACCCAGCAGCTGCGCAAGCTGCAGCACGTTTCGAACCTCTATGCCATTGGTGAGCAGGAGCAGCTGGCCAGCTGGATTGCAGGCAACAGCTGTTGCGATCAGGTGTTCTTCTGCAACTCCGGCGCCGAAGCCAATGAGGCCGCCATCAAGTTGGCCCGCAAGTACGGCCACAGCCGCCGCGGCCTTAGCCAGCCGCTGATCCTTACGGCCCGCTCCAGCTTTCACGGCCGCACCCTGGCGGCGGTGACCGCCACCGGCCAGCCCAAATACCACCGCGGCTTTGAGCCCCTGCCCGAGGGCTTTGCCTACTTCGATTACAACGACATCAGCAGCCTGGAAGCCGCGCTGCAGCAGCACAGCGATCGCGCCGTAGCTGTGCTGCTGGAACCCCTGCAAGGGGAGGGCGGGATCCTGCCGGGCGATCGGGCTTTCTTTGCCCGCTTACGCCAGCTCTGTGATGAGCGCCAACTGCTGTTGATCAGTGATGAGGTGCAGGTGGGCATGGGCCGCAGCGGCACCCTGTGGGGCTACCAGCAACTGGGCATTGAGCCCGATGCCTTCACCACCGCCAAAGGCCTCGGCGGCGGCTTCCCGATCGGGGCTCTGGCGGTGAAAAACCATGCCGCCGTGTTTGAGCCGGGGGATCACGCCAGCACCTTTGGCGGCAACCCCCTGGCCTGCCGCGCCGCCCTCACCGTGGCCAGCGAACTGGAGCAGCGGCACCTACTGGAGAATGTGCAGCAGCGGGGCGAGCAATTACAGCAGGGCCTGCAGCAACGGGTGGAGCAATGGCCGCAGCTGCTCGCCGGCCAACGGGGTTGGGGCTTGATTCGCGGCCTGCTGCTGCGTGATGACAGCGTCAGCGCCATCGATCTGGTCAAGGCCGCGATGGCCGAGGGCTTATTGCTGGTGCCGGCCGGCAGCCAAGTGGTGCGTTTTGTGCCGCCCCTGGTGATCAACCGCCGCCAAATCCAGCAGGCCCTACAGCGCCTGGATCGGGCCCTCAGCACCCTTGCGGCCTGAGGTGCAGCTGCCTGATCCGGTCGAGCTGGGTGATCTGCTCGAACCCTTCAGCCGCCGCGGCATTGATCTAGGGCTCGATCGCCTGCATCAGGCCCTGGCCGCTGGTGGCCACCCGGAGCAGCGCTTCCCTGCCGTGCAAGTGGCCGGCACCAACGGCAAGGGCTCAATCTGCACGGCCTTAGGAGCGATCCTGCAGGCCGCGGGACTGAAGGCAGGCCTCTACCGCTCGCCGCATCTGATCAGCTGGTGTGAGCGGATTGCCATTGGCGATCAGTGGATTGCAGGCCAGCAGCTGCGCTCGCTGTTGCAGCACTGGCAGCCCACCGGCCAGCAACATCAACTCACACCATTTGAACTGCTCACCGCAGTAGCCATGGATCATTTCGCCGCAACCCAGGTGGATCTAGCGGTGTTGGAGGTGGGCCTGGGCGGCCGCCTTGATGCCACCACCTGCCACCCCAACCGGCCTGTGCTCGGTATCGCCAACATCGGCCTGGATCACCGCGAACACCTCGGCTCCACGCTCGAGGCGATCGCGGCTGAGAAAGCCGGCATCTTTCACACCGGGGCCATGGCCTTCAGTGCCCCGCAGCAGGATTCCGTTGCCCAGGTGCTGGAGCAGCAGGCCAAGCAGCGGGGCTGCCAGCTGCACTGGGTGGAACCGCTGGCAGCGGACGTGCCCCTGGGTTTGGCCGGCAGTTGGCAACGCAGCAACGGCGCTGTGGCCCTCGCCATGGCCCAAGAACTGGCCCGCCAAGGCTGGCCAATCAGCGCTCAAGCCATGGCGCAAGGCTTGGCCCAGGCCCAGTGGAGCGGCCGCTTGCAGCGGCGCCAGTGGCGCGGCCAGCCGGTGCTCATTGATGGTGCCCACAATCCCCCAGCCGCTGAGGGGCTCCGCCGCGAACTCAACCAGCTAGCGCCGGGGCAACCGCGCCATTGGTTGCTAGGCATTCAGCGCCACAAAGACGGGCCCGCGATCGTTCGTGCCCTCATGGCCCCAGGGGATCGCGCCTGGATGGTGCCAATCGAAGGCTGCCGCAGCTGGCAGGCCGCTGAGCTGAATATCCCTGGCGTGCACGACAGCCCCTCAGCCGAGCAGGCTCTCGAGCAGCTCTGGCCTGCGGCCTGTGAACCGGTGATTGCTGGATCGCTCTACCTCTTAGGCCAGCTCTGGCCCACACTGGAGCCCCCTGCTGAAGGCTGATGCTGCGCCTGCTTGTTGTGCTGCTGTTGAACCTCAGCCTGCTGTGGCCCCTGCAACCGGCCATGGCCAGCGGCAGCTATCTGGAAAAAACCGATTACACCCTCACCAACCAGAGCGACGCTGATTTCAGCGGCCAAGATCTCGAGGGCAGCTCCTTTGCCGGTGCGGTAGCCCGCAATGCTGATTTCAGCGGCGCCAAGCTGCATGGGGCGATCTTTACCCAGGGGGCTTTTGCCGGCTCCAACTTCGCCGGCGCCGATCTCAGCGATGTGTTGATGGACCGCGCTGATTTCACCGGCACCAACCTCAGCGGTACCAACCTCAGCGGCGTGGTGGCCAATGGCAGCAGCTTTGCCAAAGCTGAGATCGAGGGTGCTGATTTCACCGGCGCCCTACTCGATCGTGATGATCAAATCACCCTGTGCCGCAAAGCCAAAGGGGAAACGCGCCTAAGCCTCGACTGCCCCTGATCTCCAGCCCCTCAACTTGCCGGGATTGCAGAGACCAGCGGGGTCATAGGCCCGTTTGGCAGCCACCTGATCGGCATCCACCACACCCAATCCGCCGTCTTCCACGCTGATGGCATGGGCGTTGAACACCAATCCTCCGGCTGCTTTCAGCGCCCCATTGAGCTCCGCAAGGGCCGCTTCGCCGCGCCACACAAACGGCAACAAGCCCACCCAGCGCAGCCGCCCGCCTTGGCGAACCCGCTCGAGATGCCAATGCACCCAGCCCGGCCAGCGCTCCGCGATGGCCTCCATGAAGGGCCCCACCGGATCGGGCAACAGCACCAGTTGATAGGTGAACTCCGGCGCATTGGCGCGCAGCTGCAAGGTGGTGTGGTTCCAGCAGAGCTCACGCAGCAGCAAACCGCGGGGGGGCCATTGCGGCCGCTGCCAGCAGAGCTCGGCGCCGGCAGCGCTGGCCATGCTCTCGATCAGCGGCAGTGCCGCGGGAGCCGCCAGCAGCAGCAGGGCATCACCACGGGGCCAAGCACTGCTGCCCAAGGCGGGCATGCGCTCCAGCAAGCGCCGCTCCAAAAAGCAGAGGCCATCAATCTCCAGCGCCGCAGTGGTGAGTTGCTCGCCCAAGGCCAAGGCAGCCGCTGCGCTCTCTGCAACCAGCGCCACTTCTTGCCAGTCCTGCCACGGCGCCGCCGGCACCGTGATCGCCGTGAAGATGCCGTTGCTGCCATAGGCATGGTTCAAACCGCGCGCGACAGCGGCATCGAGTTGCAGCACCCGCGGCTCCGGCTCAATAGTGACCACCTCCAGGCCCAGCAGATTGCCGGGATCGCGCAACAGCCCCCAGCGCACGCTGCCCACCCCACTGGAGCCGCCGGCGATGAAGCCCCCCAAGCTGGCGGTGCGCCAGGTGCTGGGGGCTAGACGCAAGGCCCAGCCCTGGGGCTGCAGATAGCGATCGAGCTCCAGCAAGCGGCAGCCTGGCTCAGCGGTGAGCACACCGCTGAGCGGATCAAACTGCCGCACCTGCTGCATGGCGGAGGTATCGAGCACCACGCCGCCTTCTAAAGGAACGGCTTGGCCGTAATTGCCGGTTCCAGCCCCTCGCGGGGTGAGCGGCACCCCATGGCGGGCGCAAGCACCAGCAACTTGCACCACCTCTTCGGTGCTGGTGGCGCGCACCACCAGATCAGCGCAGCAGGGCTGCAGGCGCGGCACCAAGGAAGGCGAAAAACCGAATTGGTCGTGGGAGAGCTGCTGCAGCAGCGGCCCTTGATCAACCAAATCGAGCTGGGAAAGTTCAGTCTTGAGTTCAGCCAGCCCCATTAATCGATGGGCTCGGCGCGCAACACAATGAACTGTCCAGCCACAGCCAACGTCTCCAGGGAATAGCTGGGCACCGACAACTTGGCGAGGAGCCCGGTAGTCCCAACAGTTGTTGTGTAAAAGCTAAAGAGGCCGAAATTGCGTCGTTGGCTTAGATCCAACGCCAGATCCCCCAAGGCCTCCCGCTGATCGCGAAACAGTCGCGGGCAGTTCTCCACCAAGAGGTTCACCACCAGGGGGAGCACACCATCGCGGCAAAACTCCTGAATGCCCCGCTCACTGAGTTCTCGACCAGCGAAATCGGCAAAATCCTTCGGCCCCGGATTACTGACAAACAACAGGGCACCGGCCGCCGGCAGCAGAAGCAAGGGGAGGGAAAGACGCACGCTGGGCAGTCGGGCCGCTGGTAGATTCTGATCGACACGGCGGGCGTCGCCAAGTGGTTAAGGCAGCGGCTTGTGGCGCCGCTATTCGGGGGTTCGAATCCCCTCGCTCGCCCTTCTCCGTGGTCAGCTGAGCAACGCTTCCAGCAAACGGTCAGCTCCACCACGCACAGGATCAGCGCAGCAGCACCCCGTGTCGTGGGCTGTTTGCTCCATGGCTGCTGCGGCCTCAGCGTCATCAAGCTGTGCTGTGTTTAAGGCGATCGCCTTCACCCGCGCGGGCGCGAGCCCCGGCGGCCGCCCTAGGCGCGCCAATGCCTCCACCACCGCAATCAGCTCTGGCAACGGCGGCAAGGCGATCTCCGGCAAGTTGCGGATGCTGCGCTGCCCGGCGCGGTGCACCAACAGCAAACTGTTGGCCTGGCTGCCGCGCATTAAGGGCAAGGTGGCGGTGGAGCCTGGATGGCAAAAGGAGCCCTGGCCCTCCACAAAGACGATCGACTCCTCACCGGCCCCCTCAGCCACCTGCAACACGGCCTGCTCAATGGCGCCAGCGGCGTAATCCACCCGTACGGCATCCAGCGGCACTCCGCCACCAGCAATCAAAATCCCGGCCTGGCCCGTGCCCACAAAGCGGGCATCGAGCCCTCGCTGGCGGGCCGCTGCGGTGAGCTCCAGGGCTGCACTCATCTTTCCAACCGACATGTCGGTGCCCACCGCCAAGATCCGCCGGCAGGGCAAAGACGCTGCCCGCGCCGCGGCCACACCAAGGCCAGCAGGCTCCTGGCGCAGATCCCAAATCCAAGAGCCCGGTTGCACCGCAGCCTGCAGCTCCGGATCAGCCGCAAGCTGGGTATGCAAACCACTGGCCACACTCAAGCCGCTGCGTAGCGCCTCCAGCACCGATTGGCGCACCGCCTCAGGCAACACACCACCAGAGGGCGCCAGGCCCACCACCGCCACCTGGGGCCCATAGACCATGGCCTCGGCTACCGAGGCCACCACTGGAACCGAGCGGGGGATGCCGGTGAGCAAGGGCAGATCAGCGCCGGCATGGCCTGGATCCAACACAGCCACCACAGGGCCCTGGCGGTAACGCAAAAAAGCCAGGCCCGTTTTGCCAGAAAGATCAGAGAGGCCGCCGTGCTGCAGCAGCAGCACCGGTGCATCGGGGCTCAACATGGCTGCACCCCCAAGCCAGCGCCAGAACTGGGCTGCAGCAGATCCCCCTGGGCCAGCGGGCCAGAGAAGGGGTCATCCGCCAAGTTGAGGTGGGAATCAAGATCCGGCCACTCCACCAGGGGCAGCAGCTGGGCGGCCGCACCATTGAGCAGGGCACTATCGGAGTAGCAGCCCAGCATCAACTTCAGGCCCAAGCGCGAAGCCACCTGAGCCATCAACAGCGCCTCGCTGAGGCCACCGGTTTTGAGCAACTTGAGGTTGACCCCCTGCACATGGGGCGCCAGCCGCAACAGATCCTCCAGGTTCCAGCAGCTTTCATCGGCCACCAAGGGGATCGGAGCCGCCCCCTGCAGGGCCGCAAACCCCTGCTCATCGCCGTTGCTAGCCGCTAGGGGCTGCTCCACCAGCACCACCCCGCGCTCCGCGAGCCAAGGCAGCATCTGGCGCGCCCCCTCCAGGCTCCAGCCGCCATTGGCATCCACTTGCAATTCGGCCCCGCACAGCGCTGGCAACAGGGCCTCCACCAGGGACTGGTCATGGCTGAGCCCATCGGGGCTGCCCAACTTCAACTTCACCCGGCTGGCCGGCAGCTGCTGACGCCAGCGGCTCAAACGCTCCAGCACCTTCTCCACCGAAGCCAGCCCGAGGGTGACGCTGGTGGGCTGGCAGCCGCGTAAATCCAGGCCCCAAAGCCGCCACAGCGGCTGGGCCAACAGCTTCCCCCAGAGGTCATGCAAGGCCAAATCCACCGCGCAGCGGGCAGGCGCACTCAACGGGGCCAACAACGCCGGCCACTGGGCCGGCTCCTGCCAACCAGCCGCCTCCAGCTGAGGCAACCAGCCCGTGAGTTCCTGCTCGAGCTGGGCGGTGCTGAAGGCCCGCTGGCCAGTGTCAAAGCCGCCGGTTTCGCCGCGGCCGATCTGACCGCCGTGTTCAAGCTCCAGCAGCAGGTGCTCCACAGCAGCGGTGGTGCCGCGGCTGATGGTGAGAGGCACCTGCTTGGTCAGCGTGAAACGACGCAGTGACCAGCGCATCGCAAGCCAAACCAAGACCATCGTGTCTCACCCTGCCACGTCAGTTCACCGGCCATGGTCAAGACTGGGTTGAGCCTCATCCACCCATGGCCGACTCCTCCCGAGGGACCTACTGGATCACCACCTTCGGCTGCCAGATGAACAAGGCCGATTCCGAGCGCATGGCCGGCATTTTGGAGTCCATGGGGTACAGCGCCGGCAGCGGCGAAGACCAGGCCGATCTGGTGCTCTACAACACCTGCACGATCCGCGATAACGCCGAACAGAAGGTGTACAGCTACCTGGGTCGTCAGGCCCGGCGGAAGCGCGACAACCCGGCGTTGACCTTGGTGGTGGCCGGCTGTGTCGCCCAGCAGGAGGGGGAGTCCCTGCTGCGCCGCGTGCCCGAGCTGGATCTGGTGATGGGCCCGCAACACGCCAACCGGCTCGACACCCTTCTCAACCAGGTGGAAGCCGGCCAGCAAGTGGTGGCCACCGACGACCATCACATCCTCGAAGACATCACCACAGCACGGCGCGACAGCTCCCTCTGCGCCTGGGTGAATGTGATCTATGGCTGCAACGAGCGCTGCACCTACTGCGTGGTGCCCTCGGTGCGCGGCCAAGAGCAATCACGCCTGCCAGAGGCCATCCGCCTGGAGATGGAGGGGCTGGCGGCCCGCGGCTACAAGGAAATCACCCTCTTGGGCCAAAACATCGATGCCTACGGCCGTGATCTGCCGGGCATCACGCCGGAGGGCCGGCGTCAAAACACCCTCACGGATTTGCTGCACCACGTGCACGACGTGGAGGGCATCGAGCGGATTCGCTTTGCCACCAGCCACCCGCGCTATTTCACCGAGCGCCTGATCGAAGCCTGCGCCGAGCTGCCGAAGGTGTGTGAGCACTTCCATGTGCCCTTCCAAAGCGGCGACGACGAGCTACTCAAGGCCATGGCGCGCGGCTACACCACCGCCCGCTACCGCCGCATAGTTGAGCAGATCAGAAACTTGATGCCGGATGCCGCCATCAGCGCTGACGCCATCGTGGGCTTCCCGGGCGAAACCGATGCCCAGTTCCGCCGCACCTTGGAGCTCGTTGATGAGATCGGCTTTGACCTGCTCAATACCGCCGCCTACTCGCCAAGGCCCAACACCCCAGCAGCCGACTGGCCCGATCAGGTGGAGGAGTACGTGAAGGTGGAGCGCCTCAAAGAGCTCAATGCCCTGGTGGAGCGCAAAGCCAAAGCCTGCAGCCAGCGTTATCTGGGCCGGGTGGAAGATGTCTTAGCCGAAGGCATCAACCCGAAAGACAACACACAGTTGATGGGCCGCACCCGCACCAACCGGCTCACCTTTTTCCCAGCCGGCAGCCACCGCGTTGGTGACACGGTGCCGGTGCGAATCGAGCAGGTGCGCGCGTTTTCCCTCAGCGGGTCTGCCCAAGCCCAGCCAGCGCTGGTACGTTGAGCTCCCCGCGCTTGAGCCTTGAGCAGCCAGCAATCCAAGGTTGTCGGGCTCATTTTTGGCGGCGCCTCCGGCGAGCACGACGTTTCGATTCGCTCGGCTGCCACCGTGGCTGAAGGACTAGCAAGCGGAGCCAACCAGGAGCGCTACCGCGTTCAGCCTGTCTATATCGATCGCCAGGGCCGCTGGTGGGGTGAGGCAATCGCCCGCCAGGTGCTCAGCAGCGGCCAGGCCCTCGCTGATGACGGCAGCCGGCCGGGCTTCAGCGGTTTTCCCGATGGCTGCCTGGAGGTGGAGATCTGGTACCCGGTGCTGCACGGCCCCAATGGAGAAGACGGCACCATTCAGGGGCTGTTCAGCCTGATGCAAAAGCCTTTTGTGGGCTCCGGAGTGCTGGGCTCAGCCGTGGGCATGGACAAGCTGGCGATGAAAGCAGCGTTCTCAGCTGCTGGCCTGCCCCAAGGGCCCTACCAGCCAGTGCTAGCCAGCCAGCTCAATGACAACAGTGCCCTGCTCGAGGAGCTGGAAACGCAACTGGGCTACCCCTGCTTCATCAAGCCCGCCAACCTGGGCTCCTCGGTGGGGATCAGCAAAGCCACCAACCGCCCGGAGCTGAAAGCGGGATTGGATCTTGCCGCCAGCCACGACAGCCGCTTGCTGGTGGAGAAGGGGCTGCAGGTGCGCGAGCTCGAATGCGCCGTGCTGGGGGGCCAAGATCTCAAAGCCTCAGTACTGGGAGAGGTGAGCTTTGACGCCGATTGGTACGACTACGAAACCAAGTACTCCTCAGGGCTGAGCAGCACGCAGATTCCCGCCGATCTCCCCGAAACCATCAGCAGCCGGGCCCAGCAATTGGCTGTTGAAGCGGTACAGGCGGTGGGGGCTAGCGGCCTCAGCCGTGTTGACTTCTTCTATGAGGAAGCCAGCGGCAGCCTGCTGATCAATGAAATCAATACGTTGCCTGGCTTCACTAGCCAAAGCATGTATCCCATGCTCTGGAAGGCGAGTGGTGTTCCGCTGGAGGAGCTTGTGCATCAACTGCTGGAGCTAGCCCAATGAGCCACGGACTGATGTGGCTGCCGCTGCTGGTGGCCTTTGTGGTGTTGACGGCCCTGGGCTGGTTGGAACGGCGCCGCCAACGGCTGTTCCTGGAGTGGGCCAGCGAATCGGAACTGTCGAAACTCGATGGCAGTGGCGCCGCTCGCCTCAAAGATGGCTGGCTCGAATGGAGCAGCTTTGAAGCCGGAAAACTCAAGCAGGAGGGCCGCTTTGAGGTTTGCAAGCTCGAGCTCGTCGAGCTGCTGGCCCTGAGCTCCGGCGATGCCCCCCTCACCGATGAAAGCCATGGCCCCTGCCGGTTGCGCCTGATTGGCAGCGGCGATCAGCGGGATTTGGCCTTTGCCGATGCTGATCGCGCCCGCGACTGGATTGAGCAGCTGATGAGCCGCTCCCGCTGCGAGCTGTGATGGTGCGCAGCCCAGCGCGGCCCCAACGGCCGCCCAGTGCTGAGCTGCAGCGCCGCCGGGACTTGCGCCGGCGCAAGAGAGTTCACTTCGCCATGCAGCTATGGAGCCTGCTGCTGCTGCTGGGCGCCAGCGCAGGACTCGGGTGGCTGCTGCTGCGCCATGGCTGGCTGCTGCGCACACCCGAGCAGGTGCAACTGAGCAGCCGCTCCCCCTTCAACCGCGAGCAGGTGATCAGCGCTGCTGGACTGCGCTTTCCGGTGACCCTGTTGAGCCTCGATGGCGCCAACCTGCAGCAGCGCCTGGGGACCAACCTGCCCGTGGAGGACATCCGCTTGCAGCGCCAACTGTGGCCGCCCCAACTGCTGATCGATCTACGCCTGAGGCAAGCCGTGGCCCGCGCCCAGCGGCACACGCCTCAAGGCCGGGAAACGGGCTATGTCGATCGCACCGGGGCGTGGATCAGCCTGTCGCAACAGGAACAAGCCCGCGGCGAAGCGGTGCCGGCCCTGCGTGTACTGGGCTGGCAGCCAAGGCATGCCGGCACCGTTGCCCTGCTGCTGCGGGAGCTGCCGCCTGCGGCGGCTATCAGCCAGATGGAATTCAGGCGCAATGGCGAGCTATGGATGCAGAGCAGAGCCCTAGGGCCGGTGCGTTTTGGCAGCTTGGATCAACGGCTGCCCAGACAACTTGAGGTGCTCTCGCATCTGGCAGAGCAGCAACCTTTGGCCCAAGAGCCAACCCAAGCCTTGGATCTCAGCGATCCCGAACGACCCGAACTGGTGCTGGTAGCGCCGAAGTCGTCAGAAAACTGACACAGCCAAACATTGCGAATTGCACGATTCGGGGCGAACCTGTCGCATCAACTTCTGACCATTCGGTCATTCCTCGATAATGCTGCAGCCAATGAATGGTGTGGGCACTGCCATGGAACGTGAAGCCAACGCAAGTTCTGGCAGTCCAGACACCAAATTCAGCGTCGCCGCCGCAGGAATCGTGCCCAGCCAGAACGCCCGCATTCAAGTCATCGGTGTTGGTGGTGGCGGCAGCAATGCCATCAATCGGATGATCGCCTCCGAGCTCCATGGCGTTGGCTTTTGGGTACTCAACACCGATGCCCAAGCCCTGCTGAATTCAGCAGCCAACCAGCGCGTGCAGCTGGGCATGAAGCTCACCCGCGGCCTCGGGGCCGGCGGCAACCCATCGATCGGCCAGAAGGCCGCTGAAGAATCCCGTGTTGATCTGCAGCAGTCCTTAGAAGGCACCGATTTGGTGTTCATCACTGCCGGCATGGGCGGCGGCACCGGCACCGGCGCCGCTCCAATTGTGGCGGAAGTCGCCAAAGAATCCGGCGCCCTCACCGTTGGCATCGTCACCAAGCCCTTCACCTTTGAAGGCCGCAAGCGCATGCGCCAAGCCGAGGAGGGTATTGCCCGCTTGGCCGAGCATGTGGACACCTTGATCGTGATCCCCAATGACCGGCTGCGGGATGCCATCTCTGGGGCTCCACTTCAAGAAGCCTTCCGCACCGCCGATGAAGTGCTGCGCAGTGGCGTCAAAGGCATCAGCGACATCATCACCAAACCCGGCCTGGTGAACGTTGACTTTGCCGACGTGCGCTCGGTGATGGCCTCCGCCGGCACCGCCCTGCTGGGCATCGGCGTGGGCTCAGGCCGCTCACGGGCCACAGAAGCCGCCATGGCCGCCATGAGCAGCCCGCTGCTGGAGTCGGCCCGTATCGATGGCGCCAAGGGCTGTGTGATCAACATCAGCGGTGGCCGCGACATGACCCTTGAGGACATGACCACCGCCTCAGAAGTGATCTACGACGTGGTGGATCCTGAAGCCAACATCATCGTGGGCGCCGTTGTGGATGAGGCGCTGGAGGGCGAAATTCACGTCACGGTGATCGCCACTGGCTTTGAAGGCGGCAACCAATACGTGCCCCAACGCACGCTGCGCACCGAGCTCAGCGACACCGCAGCCCAGACCAACCTGGAGATCAACGAAAGCGGCGTCCGCATTCCGGCCTTCCTGCAGAACCGCCAGAACCGCGATCAGGACTGAGTCCTGAGCTCAGATTGTGAAGGGGTGACCCGGAGTCCACGCCTGCCTCGAGCATCCCGTGTGGCTGCTGCCTTCCGGATCTGACCAGGTTTAGGCGTCGGAGCCGCATGGGTCCGAGTCGCCCTGATGTTAGCAATGGCTCACCCCTGGAGATGTCTTGAGCCTCACGCCCCGCCAACTCGGCGAGCAGCTGCGGCAACGCAAGCAACAGCGGCAACCGATTGCCGTGCTGACCGCCTGGGATGCCCTCAGCGCCAGCTGGGCTGAAGCAGCTGGGGTGGATCTCGTGCTGGTGGGCGATTCGCTAGCGATGGTGGCCCTTGGCCATGCCACCACCTTGCCGGTGACGCTTGAGGCGATGGTGCAGCACACCGCTGCGGTGGAGCGAGGCCTGCGGCACACCCCGATCGTCAGCGATCTGCCATTTTTGAGCTACCAGTGCGGCCCAGATCAAGCCGTGGCTGCCGCCGGCCGCTTTCTCAAGGAAACCGGCTGCGCCGGGGTGAAGTTGGAGGGCGGCGAGCCCGAAACCATCGCCGTGATCGACCGCCTCGTGCGCAGCGGCATCCCCGTGATGGGGCATCTGGGGCTCACGCCGCAATCGGTGCACCAACTGGGCTACCGGCGCCAAGCCACCGACCCGGTGGCGCAAGAGCGCCTGTGGCAACGGGCCATGGAACTGGAGCAAACCGGTTGCTTTGCCCTGGTGCTCGAGCACGTGCCGGCCGAGCTGGCCACGCGGCTCAGCGCTGAACTCAGCCTGCCGGTGATCGGCATTGGTGCCGGTGAGGGCTGCGACGGGCAAGTGCGCGTCAGCGCTGATCTGCTTGGGCTCACCCCGCAGCAGCCACCGTTTTCACCGGCATTGCTGGATGGCCGCGAGCTGTTCAGCCAAGCCTTACGCCAGTGGGTGCAGGGGGTTCAGAGCGCTCCAGTGCCGCCAGCAAATCACTCAGCACCGCATTGCTGAGGCTGAATCCCTCAGGGGCCAGCAAGCGCAAACGCTGGGCGCTGAGCTCCACCACACCGCGCTCAAGCCACCCAGCCAACGCGCGCTCGAGCCACGCGCGATCGAAGTCCCATAGCCCTGCTTGCTGGAGCCAGGCCAGATCCACCCCCTCACGGCGGCGCAGACCCACCAGCAAAAGATCCTCAACAGGCGGCCAGCAGGCCTCTGGGCCATCGCCTTGGCGGCCAGCTTGCGCTTTCACCCAGGCGCTGTAGGCATCGCGCGTGCGCGGACGCGCCAAGCGCTGTCCACCCAGACCAGCGGTGGCCCCGAGCCCCAAAGCCCACCAGTTCGCCCCACTCCAATAAACGCGGTTATGGCGGCTGACCTGCCCTGGCAGGGCCCAACTGCTGATCTCGTAATGGCCATACCCCGCCGCCTGCAGCCGCTGGTGGGTGTGTTGCAAGCGATCGGCGGCCTGATCGTCGTCGGGCAGCGGCAGCTCTCCGCGGCCTTGGCGCCAGGCAAACACCGTGCCGGGCTCCACGATCAGGTCGTAGATCGATACATGGGGAGGAGCCTGAGCCAAGGCCTGGCTGAGCTCCCAATCCCAGGCCTCAAGGCTCTGCTGCGGCAGGTTGACGATCAAATCCAGGCTCCAGCTCTGCAGCAGCGCCTGCTGCTGGGCCTGCCGCAACCAGCTGCAGGCTTCCCGCAGCTGGCTGGCGCGGTGACGGCGCCCCAACCGTTCCAGCACACCATCATCAAAGCTCTGCCCGCCGAGGCTTACGCGATTGATGCCCAGCGCCAGCACCGCCTCAAGGCGCTGGCGATCAAAGCTGGCCGGATCCATTTCCAAGGTGAGCTCAGCGCCAGGCGCCAAGCCCCAGTGGCGGCGAACCGCCGCCAACAGCTGCGCCAACTGATCAGCCGACAGCATCGATGGGGTGCCGCCACCGATGTAAACGGTCGAGAGGGGAGGGCCAGCGGGCGCCGCAGCCAGGTCGCGCAGCAGCCACTGGAGGTAATCAGCGATCGACTGGGAGCGGCTGCCATCGGCCTGATCACCCAGGGGAACCACCGGGAAATCGCAGTAAAAACAGCGCCGATGGCAAAAGGGGATATGGAGATACAGGCTCCGGGGCGGGCGCCGACCCGCGGGAAGCGGCACACTCATGGCAATCTCCCTGGCAAATTCGCGCAGATCGCGCTCGCCGCGTCCCTCCAGTCTGATTGTGGAAGCTCTGCTCCTGCTGCTGTTTGTGATCTCCGGGGCCGCCGCTGGCTTCCTCGGTGTGGATCTGCTGCCGCCGCGCATGTTGATCCAGGTCACCAACCTTGAGGGCTTGCAGTGGGTGATGGGGGGCTTTGGCGCCTTCTTTGGCCTGATTGCGGGCTTCCTGTTCCAGCGGCTGCGGGCCCAGCTGATGCGCCAGGTGCGCACCATGCCCACCGATTTGCTGATCAGCCGGGCAGTGGGGCTGATCTTGGGTCTGCTAGTGGCCAATCTGCTGCTGGCACCAATCCTGCTGCTGCCGTTGCCCTGGGAAGTGGGCTTTGTGAAGCCGCTAGCGGCGGTGCTCAGCAATGTCTTTTTTGGCGTCAGCGGTTACAACCTCGCCGAAGTGCATGGCCGCACACTGCTGCGGCTGTTCAACCCCAGCAGCACCGAAGCCTTGCTCGTGGCTGATGGGGTGCTCCAGCCCGCTAGCCCCAAGATCATCGACACCAGCTTGATCATTGATGGCCGCCTCAGGGGTCTGCTGGACAGCGAAATCCTCGAAGGGCAGGTGATCGTGGCCCAGTGCGTGATCGATGAGCTGCAGCAGCTGGCTGATTCGGGCAATAGCGACAAACGCAGCAAGGGCCGCCGCGGCCTCAAGTTGCTGGCTGCGCTGCGCGACAGCTACGGGCGCCGGCTGATCGTCAACAGCACCCGCTACGAAGGCGATGGCGTTGACGACAAGCTGCTCAAGCTCTGCAACGACACCGGCGGGCTGCTGCTCACCACCGACTACAACTTGGCCAAAGTGGCGCAGGTGCAAAACCTACGGGCGCTCAACCTCAGCGAGCTGGTGATCAGCCTTCGGCCGGAGGTGCAACCGGGCGACCTGCTCCAGCTCAAAATCGTGCGCGAGGGCAAAGAAGCCGACCAGGGCGTGGGTTACCTGGAAGACGGAACGATGGTGGTGGTGGAATCAGGCAGGGGCAGCATTGGCGAGCGGCGTGAGGTGACGGTGACCGGCGCCTTGCAGACACCGGCCGGCCGAATGGTTTTCGCCCGAACGGCAGATGCTCGCTAGGCTCAGCCGACCAATCTCCTCGCCATGGATATCCGATCGGTGTCGGCGCCCTACGGCGACTCAGGTGGAGCCAGCTTCCGCACCCCACCGCCGGACCTGCCCTCGCTGCTGCTGAAGGAGCGGATCGTTTACCTGGGGCTGCCCCTGTTCTCCGATGACGACGCCAAACGCCAGATGGGCGTGGATGTCACCGAGCTGATCATTGCCCAGCTGCTCTACCTGGAGTTTGACAACCCCGAGAAGCCAATCTTCTTCTACATCAACTCCACGGGTACCAGCTGGTATTCAGGCGATGCCATCGGCTTTGAAACCGAAGCCTTCGCCATCTGCGACACGATCCGATACGTGAAGCCACCGGTGCACACCATCTGCATCGGCCAGGCCATGGGCACCGCCGCGATGATCCTTTCGGCCGGCGCCAAGGGCCAACGGGCCTCACTCCCGAATGCCTCGATCGTGCTGCACCAGCCACGCAGCGGCGCCCGCGGTCAAGCCACCGATATCCAGATCCGCGCTCAAGAGGTGCTGCACAACAAGCGCACCATGCTGTCGATGCTCTCGGAGAACACCGGCCGCACCGTCGAGCAGCTGACCGCTGATTCCGATCGGATGACCTACCTCACCCCGGATCAAGCCATGGACTACGGCCTGATTGACCGGGTGCTGAGCAGCCGTAAGGAGCTGCCGGTCGCCGTCTGATCGTCCCCATTCATCTGTTCACCTCACCCGCGCATCAGCCATGCCTATCGGCACTCCTTCGGTTCCCTACCGCCTTCCCGGCAGCCAATACGAGCGCTGGGTTGATATCTACACGCGCCTTGGCGTTGAGCGCATCCTGTTCCTCGGCGGCGAAGTCAACGACGGTGTCGCCAATGCCCTGGTGGCCCAGATGCTGTATCTCGATTCAGAAGACAGCAGCAAGCCGATCTACCTGTACATCAATTCACCCGGTGGATCGGTGACAGCTGGCCTGGCGATCTACGACACGATCCAGTACATCAAGTCGGATGTGGTGACCATCTGTGTGGGTCTAGCCGCCTCGATGGGAGCCTTCCTGCTGGCCGCCGGCACCAAGGGCAAGCGGGTCGCTCTGCCCCACAGCCGGATCATGATTCACCAGCCCCTGGGCGGCACCGCCCAGCGCCAGGCGAGTGACATCGAAATCGAAGCGCGCGAAATCCTGCGCATGAAAGATCAGCTCAACAAGCAGCTGGCCGACATGAGCGGACAGACCATCGAGAAGATCACCAAGGACACCGACCGCGACTATTTCCTCAGCGCTGAGGATGCCAAGGCCTATGGCCTGATCGATCGCGTCATCAGCCATCCCAGCGAGGCCTAAGCAGACGTTTGGGTAGGCTCTCGGTTTGCCCTGCCTGAAGACCGGATGGCCACGCTGTATTACGACACCGACGCTGACCTGGGCCTGCTCAGCGGTAAGACCGTGGCGATCATTGGTTATGGCTCCCAAGGCCATGCCCACGCGCTGAACCTCAAAGACAGCGGCGTTGATGTGGTGGTGGGCCTTTATGAGGGCAGCCGCTCGGCTGACAAAGCCAAGGCTGATGGACTGGAAGTCCTGAGCGTTGCCGATGCAGCCGCCAAGGCCGACTGGATCATGGTGCTGCTACCCGATGAGTTCCAGAAAGAGGTTTACGACAAGGAAATCGCCCCGCATCTGAGCGCCGGCAAGGTGCTGAGCTTTGCCCACGGTTTCAACATCCGCTTCGGCCTGATCAAGCCTCCAGCCGATGTGGATGTGGTGATGATCGCCCCCAAGGGCCCTGGCCACACCGTGCGCTGGGAATACCAAAACGCCCAGGGCGTGCCGGCCCTGTTTGCCATTGAGCAAGACGCCAGCGGCAACGCCCGCGGCCTGGCCATGGCCTACGCCAAAGGCATTGGCGGCACCCGCGCCGGCATCCTCGAGACCAACTTCAAAGAAGAGACCGAAACCGACCTCTTTGGTGAGCAGGCCGTGCTCTGCGGCGGTCTCTCTGAGCTGGTCAAAGCAGGCTTTGAAACCCTGGTGGAAGCCGGTTATCAACCTGAGCTGGCCTACTTCGAGTGCCTGCATGAGGTGAAGCTGATCGTTGACCTGATGGTCAAAGGCGGTCTCTCAGCCATGCGCGATTCGATCTCCAACACAGCGGAATACGGCGACTACGTGAGTGGGCCTCGCCTGATCACGGCCGACACCAAGGCCGAAATGAAGCGCATCCTGGGTGACATCCAAGACGGCACCTTCGCCAAGAACTTCGTCGCTGAATGCGAAGCCGGCAAGCCGGAAATGAACAAGATCCGCGAACGCGACAGCGCCCACAAGATCGAAGAAGTGGGCAAGGGCCTGCGCGCCATGTTCAGCTGGCTCAAAGCAGCCTGAGCAGTTGGTGGCTGGTGGCCGCAGCCTGCGGCCTTGACCGACTCATCGGCGATCCGCGCTGGTGCCTGCATCCCGTGCAGGTGATGGGCGCGGTGATCACGCAATTGCGCCTCTGGGCGGAAGCCATTGGCGGCGATCGCCCCTGGGCGCTGCGGCTTGGGGGCGGGCTGATCACAGCTGTTCTGGTCGGCGGTAGTGCGGCCGCCGGCTGGGCCCTCGAGCAACTCAGCCTGCGATCTCCATGGGCCTTGCCCCTATTGGTGATTGCTTTGGCCAGCGCCTTGGCCGGACGCAGCCTGCGGCTGGCGGTGGAAGACGTGCTGACGCCCCTGAACAGCGCACCGCCTGATCTGGAGCAGGCCCGCCGCAAGTTGGGCTGGATTGTGGGGCGCGATGTGGAGGGCTTAGCGGCCCCCGAGCTGCTGCGGGCCCTGGCGGAAACAGCCTCCGAAAATGCCGTGGATGGGCTCTTTGCACCGCTGTTTTGGATGCTGATTGGCGCTGGGCTGTGGAGCCTCAATCCAGCGCTGCCTGGCCCCTTGGCCCTGGCTTGGGCGTTTAAAGCCAGCAGCACATTGGATTCGATGCTGGGCTACCGCCGCGGGCGGCTGCAATGGCTCGGCACCGCCGGTGCACGCTTGGATGATGCACTCACCTGGCTGCCCTGCCGGCTGCTGGCCGTCAGTTTGGGGCCATTGGGACCGGTTCTACGCGATGGCGCCAGTGATCCCTCCCCCAATGCTGGGGTCTCTCAAGCCGCCTATGCCCATGCCCTCGGCCTACAGCTCGGCGGGCTGAACCACTACGGAGGGATTGAGCGGGCCAAACCGCTACTAAATCCAGGCGGACGGGCCGCTGATCAGCATGGAATTGAAGCCATCCTCAAGGCCAGCCAACGCTGCGCCCTGTTGTGGCTCGCCGTCAGCTGCGTGGTGGCTCTGCTGGCTTAGTAAGCGCCCTTGTTGACCGGAAACAGCACCACCGACACCGTGCGCCAAAGGATGCGCAAATCAAGCCCAAGGCTGCGGCGGTTTACGTAGGTGAGGTCCAGCAGCACGCGGCGCTGATAGCTGACGTTGTTGCGTCCAGATACTTGCCACAGGCCCGTAAGGCCAGGGCGCACGCTCAGCACCTGCTCCATGGCCGGGCCGTAACGGGGAATTTCCTGTTCAACGATGGGACGCGGGCCCACCACACTCATCTCACCACGGAGGATGTTCCAGAACTGGGGCAACTCATCGAGACTGGTGAGCCGCAAAAACTGACCAATCGGTGTGATGCGGGGATCACGGCGCAGCTTGTGGTCTTTTTCAAACTCCGCCCGCAGCTGGGGGCAGGAATCCAGCAGCTCCTGCAAACGGCGATCCGCATCGAGCTCCATGGTGCGGAACTTGATGCAGCCAAAGCGCTGAAAACGGCGGCCAATGCGCTTTTGTACAAAAAAGACAGGGCCTGGCGAGGTGAGTTTCACCAGCAGGGCAACGGTGATGAGCACTGGGGAACCCAGGCTCAACATGGCCAGCGAAAATGCGATGTCGCCGCTGCGCTTGAGCGTGGCCAGCGGACGGATACGACGCTGCACAAAACCACCCAGCCCAAGGCGATCGCCCGTATTCAAAAGGCTGGAGGGTCTTGAAAGCATCGCGTAAGGAGACCTAAGGGCACGGTACGGACTGTCATATGACAATCCAACAAATCTGGATCACCTACCCCACAGGCACAGCGGAGTGGGAACCGATCCCGTGTTGGTTGACCCAATCAATGAGCAGCGAGCTTAAACGTTGCCGGAAGGATTCCTCAGAAAAGCCTTCGGCATGCAGACGCAGCCGTTCAGCCGGCAGCTGCCGCCACAGCCCATCGCTCTCAAAAGCCTCGAGCGCAGCTTTCACAGCGCTGAGCTGCTGCTCAGCAAACAGCAGCCCGGTGGCCTGAGCAGGCTCTTGGCTAAGGCAACGCACCGAATCCAGCAAGCCGCCGCGGCCCAAGCCCACCACTGGGGCCCCAGAGGCCATGGCCTCCACCGGAGCGATCCCGAAATCCTCCAAACCGGCATAGACGTAGGCGCGGCAGCGGGCCAACAGCTGCTCCACCTCCTGCGCTGAGGATCGGCCCAGAAACCGTGTTGAGGTGCCAGCCATGGCCTCCAGCCGCGAGCGTTCCGGCCCATCACCCACCACCACCAAGGGCAGATCCAGCTCCCGACAGGCCTGCACCACCAGATCCACGCGCTTGTAGGGAACCAAGCGGCAGACCGAGAGATAAAAGTCATCCCGAGGTTGCTGCCAATCAAAGCGCTCCACATCCACCGGGGGCGGCAACACCGTGGCGCTCCGGCCCCAGTAACGGGCAATGCGTTGGGCCGTAAAACGCGAATTAGCAATCAAACGATCCGGCCGGCTGGCGCTGAGCACATCCCACTGGCGCAACTGATGCAGCTGCAAGCGGATCCAAGGCCCCAGCGGACTTTGAGCCAAACGCGAGCGGCGCAGATAGGCATGCATCTGATCCCAGGCGTACCGCACGGGGGTGTGCACATAACTCACGTGCAACTGCTCAGGGGAAGTGAGCACGCCCTTGGCCACCAAATGGCTACTGCTCAAAACCAGCGGGTAGCCCGAGAGATCCAGCTGCTCAATCGCCAGGGGCAACAGCGGCAGATATTGCTGCACATGGCTGCGCCCCCAGGGCAACTGCTGGATGAACGAGGTTTGAATCCTGCGGCCCGATAGCCAGCTCTGCGGGCGCGAGCTCTCGCCATCCACCAAGGAAAACAGCTGCGGATCCAACAGCTGATCAAGTTGCTGCACCACCAACTCAGCCCCACCCACTGAGCGCGGGCTGAACCACTCATGCACCAAGGCAGTGGGGAAGGGGAACAGGGCCATGGCCGGAGCCTATCCGGGTTAGATACAAGTTCTGAAGCTTGCTTGCCGCCTCCAGAGCAGGCCAGCAGGCTGATGCCACGTTGTGGGGACGATGGCACTACGTTCGCTGCTGGAGGAATCGCTTCCGGAGTCGTTGTTTGGCAACACCGACCGCTTCTCCTGGCATGCCACCCCTGTAGGGATCGCGGCCCTCTGGACCGGAACGGTGGTGCCCACCAGCCCGCCGTTTGAGCAGGCCTTGGAAGAAGGCAAGACGGTGGGACTCGACCTCAGCCGTGAAGAACGGGAATTTCACCAGGTGCGCCAGGGCCTGGTGCTGCTGTTCCACAGCTAGAGCGCCAATACAACGGAGAGGGTGGGATTCGAACCCACGGAAGGTTGCCCTTCAAACGATTTCGAGTCGTTCGCTTTCGACCACTCAGCCACCTCTCCAAACAGGGCAGAACCCTGTAGGCGCAGGTTAGGGCCTAGGGGCTGCGGCGTTTGCTCTCGCGCCGGCAGCGCTCGGAGCAGTAGCGCACCTCCTCCCACACGGCCTTCCACTTTTTGCGCCACTGGAAAGGGCGGCCGCACTGGGCGCAGGTTTTGGTGGGCCGGCCTTCGTGGTGTGGCATCGGCCGCAGGCCGCAAGGGCGCCCATGTTGGCGCCCACGCCCTTGTTACCGAGGCAGTAGAAGCGGCGCCCCACTTGCAGCTGTGCCTCTCCAGGGCGATTGGGCGCACTGCGAAACACCAAACCAGGGCTGCTGAGCTCCCCGCGCGGCAGCAGATGCACCTGCGGGCTCAACCGCTGCCAACAGCTGGAATCAACAGCTGGAACTGGATCCAAGAGCACCACCCAATCCAAACGCGGCAACCCCAAGGCCTGGCGCAAGCGCTGGGCGCGGCGGCAACTGCTTGGAGCAGCTTGGCGGCTCACCAGAGCGCCGCGGCCGCCATGGCGCAATAGCACCAAATTTCCTTGGCCTGCTGGCAGCTCCAGCAGCTCATCAGCCACCAAACGCTGCCCTTGCCCAAGGCAACTGATCAGCACCAGCAAGGCGCCCCAGCGGCGCCAAGGGCCACTACATCCCAAAAGCCAAGGCAGGAGCCCCAGGCTCAACAGCAGCACCAACACCACCGGCGGTTGCCCCAAGGCCAGCTGGGCCAGCGGCAGAGCCGCCGCGCCCTGCACCACAAGCAGCAGCAGCTCAGCCGGCCAGTGCAACAGAGCAGTGATCAGCGGCAATAGCGAGGGAATGAGTTGAGCCGCCAGAGCCGCTGCCATGGCACCGGTGGTGAGCAGGGTGAGCAATGGCGCCGCCAGAAGATTGGCCGGCACGGCATAGAGCGGCAGCACACCGAAATGCAGCAGCTGCAGCGGCAAGGTCCACAGGCATGCGGCAATCGGAACCGCCAGGGCAGCCGGCAGGCGCTGCTGCAGCCGAGGCGCGGTGAGCACTAGGCCAGCGGTAGCCGCCGCACTGAACTGAAAGCCCAGATCAAGCAGCCAAGCGGGCTGCCACAACAACAACGCTAGCAAGCTCACCAGCAGCAGCCCCAAAGGCCGCGCCCGTTCCCCGGATTCACGGATCAGCAGCGCCATGGCCCCCATCAACACCGCCCGGAGCACCGATGGCAGCGGCCCTGCCAACAGCACAAACAGGCCCAATGCACCAGCTCCGGAGAGCACGCGTATCGACCGCGGTGCGCGGCGTGTGATGGCCAACACCACTCCCAGCAGCACCGAGAGATGAAATCCACTAGCCGCCAGGGCATGGCTGAGGCCAGCTGCGCGAAACGAGCTAGTGATCGCCTCAGGCAGAGGCGCCATGGCCCGGCCCATCACTAAGGCCGCCAACAGCGCTCCATGGCGAGGGCCGGCAGAGGCCTGCAACCGCGCGGCCAGGTGCTGCCGCCACTGCCATAACGGCTGCGTTTCGCGCTCCAGCAGCTCATAGCGCTGCACAGTCAGCGTGCTGAAGATGCCCTGCCTGGCCAGCTGCGCCGCATGATCACCTAGCAGAGGATGCACAGGCGGCCTGGGGAGGCGCACTGTGCCTTCAACCTGTAGGCGCCAACCGGGATCCAGCTGTTTGGGGCAGCGGCGAAACCACAGCTGGCTGCGCGCTTGATGGGCACCCTCGAGCTGCATCGCCGCGCTGCAGGCCCCTGAAGCCACACGGCGGGGTGGCCTCTGGATGCGCCCCGCCAACACGACGGATTGGGGAGCTAGATGAACCGGGTCAGTAGGTGTGGGCCTGGGCCAGCGCCACCAGCACCAGCCCACGGCCAGGGGCACCAGAAGCACGCCAACCGTCCAGCCCCGGGCCACCAGCGAATGTCAAGGCCAGCTCAGGGTTCCCCGGTTGGCCAGCAGGACTTAACCCTTCAGCAGGGGGAAACCAAGGGTTTCGCGTTCGGCCAGCCACGACTCGGCCACCTGTCGGGCCAAGGTGCGAATCCGGCCGATGGTGGCGGTGCGCTCGGTCACCGAGATCACCCCGCGGGCCTCCAGCAGGTTGAAGGTGTGGCTGCACTTGAGCACCCAATCCAGCGCGGGTGCCGCCAGGCCCTGCTCGCAGAGGTCTTTGGCTTCCGCCTCATAGATCTCAAAAAGCTTGAACAACCGCTCCGGGTTGGACGCTTCGAAGTTGTAGGTGCACTGGCCTTTTTCAAACGGCAGCCAGATATCGCCGTAGCTGCGCTGGCTATCCCACTGCAACTCCCACAGGCTCTCCACGTCTTGGAGATACATGGCCAAACGCTCGAGGCCATAAGTGATCTCAATCGATACCGGCTTGCAATCGATGCCGCCGCACTGCTGGAAGTAGGTGAACTGGGTCACCTCCATGCCATCAAGCCAGACCTCCCAGCCCACACCCCAGGCGCCAAGGGTGGGGGATTCCCAGTTGTCCTCAACAAAGCGGATGTCGTGATCAGCCGCCTTGATGCCCAGGGCTTCGAGGGAGCGCAAGTAGGTCTCCTGGATGCCATCGGGTGATGGCTTGATCAACACCTGGAACTGGAAATAGTGCTGGGCCCGGTTGGGGTTATCGCCGTAGCGGCCGTCAGTGGGCCGGCGGCAGGGCTCGGCATAGGCCACAGCCCAGGGCTCCGGGCCAATGGCGCGCAACACCGTGTGTGGGCTCATGGTGCCGGCACCTTTTTCGGTGTCGTAGGGCTGCAACACCAGGCATCCCTGATCCGCCCAGAAGCGCTGGAGGGTGGAAATGATGTCCTGAAACTGCACAGCAATCGGCATGGCCTGGGCAATTCTGCAGGCCGAAGATCAACTGCTGTTGCGAATCACTTGCAATTCAGCACACACCCCTGCTTGAGTTGCGAGACGTTCTCAATAAATCGGCATGCTTCGGCTCTTTGGAAACCGCGACGATCTGCTCTCAGCCCTGGCCTCCCAATGGGCTGACGAGCAGCTGCGTTTACCCAGCCCCGAGCAACGCCGGCCCCAACCCTTTCGCCCGACTAGGAAGCGGCCAAGCAGCGGTGCAAATGGGTAATGCGGTGGCTGCGCTCGCGCGACTCGGGGCAGTAATCCAGCATCCCTAACCAGTGGTTGCCATTGCGGCGCAACAACAGCACAGGCTTGGCGCTGCTGCCGTAGTGATCCAGCAGCAAGCTGCAGATCTGTTCAGCCAGATCGCCGCCATCTGGGCGCCGGCGCAACACGCTGTTGAAGGCCTCGATCTTGGCGAAGGGCACAAAGCGGATCGACTCGACCGGATCCGGCTCATTTGGCGGCGGAGCACCAGACTCCACAGACACCCCGTAGCGCGCTTCGGTCACCACGAGCAGGCCATTCATGGCCAAGGTCCGCTCCAGCAACTGCTGAATACGGGGCTCGATCTCGGGTAATGGAAACAGCAGCGGAGCCTCCACAGCCTCGACCTACTTCTTCAGATTTCCTTAATCTATTGCACCAGAGGCGCGCCAGCTGCTGAATCGCCTGGAGTGGAAGCCGAACGAAAAACCCCTCAGAAAGGCAAATATTCGTGGCCAAAGCCGGCTGGATCCCACCAGCTCAAATCCGCTGAGCGGTAAGCCACCACGTTGAACATGCCGCGCACGTGGTGGTAGCTGATGTGGCAGTGGAAGGCCCAGATCCCAGGGTTGTTGGCATCAAAGGCAATGCGGCAGCGGCCGCCTTTGGGCACATACACCGTGTCGCGCATCGGGCCGGCCACAGGCTCACCATCGATTTCGAGAATCTGGAATTCATGGCCATGCAGATGCATGGGATGGCCCATCGGCGTGGGGTTGCTGAACACCATCTCCACCCGCTGGCCCTCTTTCACCCAATAGGGGTCGCGGTAGGGATAAAAGCGATGGTTGAGGCCCCAGCGGTATTTGGGGGCAGGCCCGGTGAGGGCAACGGGAATCGTGTTGTCGGACGCACGCTCAGCCAGCGGCGTCTTGGCCCGCAATTGCCGGTCTTGGCTGAAATCCAATGAGCCGGTCCACTGATCAGTTTGCGGAGCCAAGGCAGGAGCCTTGAGCTTGCGGCTGCTGCGCAGCACCACCCCGCAGCGCAAATTGCTGCGTTCACCCAAGGCCAATAGAGGAAACACTCCTGGCACCTCGGGCATGGTCAGCCGCAGGGTGAGGCGCTGCGCTAAAGCCAGTTGAAACACCGAGCCGCGAATCGGCTCCACGGGATTGGCATCGGTGCGCAGCAGCTCGCCCTCAAGCGCACCGAGATCCAGGAAAAAGCTCATAAAGGCGCTGGCTGCAATCCAGCGAATCGCTACCGTCTCGCCCGGCTCGACATCAATAATTTCGGGGTCATCGAGGCTGCGCTCATTGGCCAGCAGCGCGTCGTAGACCACATCAGGGGCCATCATCAACACCCCTTGCTCTTGCTTCCAGCCAAAGCGTTGGCCCGCCGGATCCCATTGCTGGGTCAGCAGCAGGCGCGGCTCGTGCCAGGGGAAATCCGCCAAGCGTTGGGCCATGGCGGTGCCACCACCACGCTCACCAGCCACCACGTTGCTGAGGATCTGGCTGGCCGGGGTGAAGCTGAAATCCCGCAGCATCACGGTGATGGTGCGATCAGCCCAGTGCTCTTGCTCCGCATCAAGGATCACAAACGGCTCAGCCACGTAGCTCTGGGTCTGCAGGCCGTAGTGGGAATGCATCCAGAAGGTGCCGTTTTGCACCAGCGGGTAGTGGATGCGTTGGCGTTGCCCCGGCGGGATCGGCGGTTGGGTGACAAACGGCACCCCATCCATGGCGTTGGGAAGAATCAGGCCATGCCAGTGCACCGTGGTGGGTACCGGCAGCTGATTGATCAGCTCGAGATTGATGCCATCGGCTTGGGCGGTGGTGTAGCCCCGCTGGCCATTGAGCTGCCGGATGCAGCCCCGCTCAACGGTTTGCCCCAACACCGTGATCGGTGCCGTGGCGACCTCAAGCACCACCGTGGCGGCATTGCGGGGCCGCTGAAACGCCGGCTGAGCGATGAAGCGCTCCCAGGACCGCCGCGCTGATGCTTTGGCTTGCTGCAACAGCTCCAGGCTGGCGCCGCCGACCACAGCGCCAAGTACTCCTAATTGCAGAAAGGAACGACGCAGCACAAGCTTCGCGGCCAGTCCTCACCGCTCTAGTCACAGCAGCACAGTGGACGCTCCAACAGCTTTCGCCTTTCAGCATTGCTGCCTTCCAGACGCCCCTAATTTCTGGATCACGAGCAGGAGGCGGAAGCGATGGGGTTGCGCAGCCGCTGCTCTTTGGCGCTGTTCAGCGTGGCACTGCTGCTGGCCCCCACTCAGCTGCGCGCTGCACCAGCTGATCAGCCCAAGCAGCAAAAGCCGCTGAAGTTAATGGAGTCGCCGAGAGGCTTCCTGGAGGCTGCCAATTTCGGCGACATGCTGGGCCTGCCGGACTGGATGGCCATGAGCCTCAGCTTGGTGAGCCAACCGATGGGCAACGTCACCGGCTCCGAGCAGCGAACGTTCAGTTCGATCGACATGCAGGCCATTGATTTGAGCCTGAGCCGCGGCTTCAGCAAAGACGTTGCCGACATAGCGGAGTTCGATCGCTGGAGCGGACGCGCCAGCATCGCCAGTTACCTCGGACCGCCCCCCTACTTCAGCAGCGAAATTGGTGCCGCTTTCCCGTTGCAGTCGCTCGTCGACAGCCCAGGAATTAATGAGGGCATCTGGCTACAAGGGCTTTGGCTGCAACGCGACAGCGAAGAACTGACGTTGAAAGTTGGAAACAACCTCAGCCTCGATCCCCTACTGGAAACAGCGGCCTACAACTTCTATGTCAACTCGACGATCAACTCGACGCTGAATCTGAGCCTGCCGGGTTATCCGATTGCACCATCCACCTCCATGGGCGGTATCGCCTCCTGGCGAGCCAGCGATCGCCTCACGCTCAACTACGGCGCCTTTCAGCTCAGCAATCAACGCGCCGGCAACCAAGTGGGGCAATGGAAGGGATGGCGCTTCAACGTCAACCAGAGCGATGGGTTGTTGCAGGCCTTCAGCCTGAAGTGGGCCCTCAACAAGAAACAGCAAGGGCCTTTGCTGATTTGCATGAGCCAAAAGAATCCCGATGTGGTGGTGCGCCACCGCAAGGGCTGCCAAAAGCCGATGCAGCTGCAGAACGAGCTGCCCGATCCGGTGTTGCAGCTCGGCGTGGTTTCGGGGAGCTGGCGTTTCCCGCAACTCAACAACCCCAAGCGCTGGGAGAACCGCGCCAACACTGTCTTCACCAGCGCCACCGTGGCAGTGCCGTTTGCCCTGGGCCATGGCAGCCGCCTCTGGGGTAGTGCCGCAGTGGGCACAGAGCCAGCGATTAATGAAGTGCCCTTCTTTATCGAAGGGGGCTGGATCACCCAAGGCGTGATTCCACACCGCCCCTTGGACTCGGTTGTTCTCGGCGCGACCCGCAGCAGCTTTTCCCCCTATTCCCGCAGCAGCTCAGGCCAACGCCAGAGCTACGAAGGAATGATTGAGCTGGGCTACATCCTGCAACTCAGCCAAAAGCTGGTGCTGCAGCCCGGTATTCAAGTCATCGTCAACCCCGAGGGCACCGGCGATCAAGAGACTTTGGTGGTGCCGGGGATCCAAGTGAGCTTCAACTGGTGAGGCTCAGCAACGCAGTTCCAACAGGCCCATCAAGCCACCGGCGATGGGGCGGTGCTGCGCCCAGCTGAAACCAGCCGAGACCGCCAACTGCTCTTGCTCATCGCCAGTGGGGAACTCAGCAATGCTCGTCTCCAAGTAGGCGTATTGCTCCTTGAGCCCCAGCTGGCTCGCCACCGGCACCACCACCCGCCGTAAGGCCTGGGTCTGCAGCGCTAAGGCAGCCCCGCCGCCGCGATTGAAATCCAGCACCGCCGCGCGGCCATCACGCTGCAGCAAGCGCCTGAGTTCTCGCAAGCCCGCCGCCGGATCGGGGAGATTGCGCAGGCCATAGGCCATCACGGCGCCATCGAAACTTTCAGCCGCCCGAGGCACCGCCATGGCATCGGCTTGCAGCCACTGCACCGGCAACCACGGACAACGCGCATGGCGGCGGCGGGCCTGCTGCAACGGAGCTGCTGCTGCATCAACAGCCAACACAGCCCCCCCACGGCGCAACCGCTCGGCCAGCACCAGTGCCAAGTCGCCAGTGCCGCAGCAGAGATCCAGCCACTTCTCGCCAGCAACAGGCGCCAAGCGCTGCACCATTTCGCGCTTCCAGAGCCGGTGCAGCCCCAGGCTCAACAGATCATTGAGGCGGTCGTAGTGGGGAGCCACCGCATCAAAGAGCTGGCGCACCGCCTGGGCTTCAGCCGGCATGAAAAATGTGAACCAACGGCGCGTTGGGGCCCGTCAAGCTGATCACCATCACGGTGGAGAGGCCCACGGCAGCCGAGCACACCAAACAGCCGGCCAGCATCAACGAAAACTCATTGCTGTCACTGGCTGACTGCATCAGGTTCAAGGCCCAAGCCACCAAGGTGATCACCACGGCCACGAGCAATAAACCAATTAAGCCGGGTAACAGATCCAAGCCGCTGGACCCCATTCGGTAAGAAAAGCCACAGACAACTTAACGAACTCAAGCCATCACCAGCGGCCGCACAGGCACACCGCGACGCTGCAAATCGGCCTTGATCTGCTCCACCGTGAGCACACCGTCGTGCAGAAGCGACGCCAAAAGAGCAGCGGCGGCGCCAGTGGACTCCAGCACCTCAGCGATGTGATCCAGGCAGCCCGCACCACCGGAGGCGATCACCGGCACGCTCACCGCATCGGCAATGGCTGCTGTGAGTTCCAGGTCATACCCCTGTTGGGTCCCATCACCATCCATGGAAGTAAGCAGCAATTCACCTGCGCCGCACTCCACCACTTGCTGGGCCCACGCGATGGCGTCAAGGCCCGTATTCTCGCGGCCTCCTTTGACATACACATCCCAGCCACCGCCAGTGCGGCGGCGAGCATCGATGGCCACCACGATGCACTGGGCTCCAAACTGGCGGGCCCCGGCACGGATCAGCTCAGGATCTTTGACCGCCGAGGAATTGAGGCTGACCTTGTCGGCACCAGCGCGCAGCAGGGCGGTGATGCCATCGAGCGAGCGAATCCCACCACCAACGGTGAAAGGAATAAACAGCTGCGAAGCCGTGCGCTCCACCAGCTCCACCAGGGTTTCGCGGCCTTGGTGGGTGGCGGCGATATCGAGAAACACCAATTCATCGGCGCCCGCAGCGTCGTAGCGGCAGGCCAGTTCCACCGGATCGCCGGCATCGCGCAGGCCGACGAAATTCACCCCTTTCACCACGCGGCCGGCAGCCATGTCGAGGCAGGGAATGATCCGTTTAGCAACCACAGCAGCACCAGCAGCACAAAGGAACGAGATGGCGCTGGTAAGGTTGCCGCGAAACCCAGTCAGCACCGTCGATGTCCCAGCCTGCCATCAACGTGGGATCCAAGGTGAAAATCACCCGCGTGCGCGATCGCATCCCGGCAGATCTGGTGAAGCTGCTGCTCGGCAATTCCGAAGGCACCGTGACCGGCTTCAAGATGACCGACGGCAGCGGCGTTGGCGTCAAGGTGAAGCTGGAAGGAGGCCCGGAAACCTGGTTCTTCCAAGACGAAATCGCCCCAGCTTGAGCTTGTGAGCGACGCCCGTCAGCTGCTTGGCATGAAAGGTGCCAGCGGCACCTCCAGCATCTGGAAGCTGCGCTTGCAGCTGATGAAACCGGTCACCTGGATCCCCCTGATTTGGGGGGTGCTGTGTGGCGCGGCCGCCAGCGGCAACTTCCACTGGCAAACCAGTGATGTTCTGGCGTCGTTGGCCTGCATGTTGATGAGCGGCCCGCTGCTGGCGGGCTTCACCCAAACCATCAACGACTACTACGACCGCGAGATCGACGCGATCAATGAGCCCTACCGGCCAATCCCCTCTGGGGCGATCCCTCTGTGGCAGGTGAAGGTTCAGATCTGGGTGCTGCTGATCGCCGGCATCGCCGTGTCTTACGGGCTCGATCTCTGGGCTGGTCACAGCACCCCTGTGCTGCTGCTGCTGGCCTTGGGCGGCTCCTTTGTGAGCTTCATCTACTCCGCCCCGCCGCTGAAGCTCAAACAAAACGGCTGGCTCGGCAACTACGCCCTGGGCGCCAGCTACATCGCCCTGCCCTGGTGGGCCGGGCAGGCTCTCTTTGGCCAGCTCAGCTGGGGCATCGTGGCGCTCACCTTGGCCTACAGCCTGGCGGGCCTTGGCATTGCCGTGGTCAACGATTTCAAAAGCGTGGAGGGCGACCGCGAGCTGGGGCTGCAATCGCTGCCGGTGGTGTTTGGCATCGAGCGGGCCAGCTGGATCAGCGCCGGGATGATCGATGTGTTCCAGATCGCCATGGTGGTGGCCCTGGTGCTGCTGGGTCAGCACTTTGCGGCTGTGCTGCTGACGCTGCTGATCATTCCCCAGATCACCTTCCAAGACATCTGGCTGCTGCGCGATCCAGTGGCTTTTGACGTGAAGTACCAAGCCAGCGCCCAACCGTTTTTGGTGATCGGCATGCTGGTCACCGCACTGGCCCTGGGCCACAGCGGCTTCAGCAGTGCCGGTTAGGTTTTCTCAACTCTGTTTTTCTCTGGGACACGCCCATTGGCCCGAACCCCTGAGCTGAACAATGAACCCAAAGGCAAGGGGGCAGCTCCGCGGCGGCCGGTGACGATCCCGCGCCGGCGGCGCTTGATCCTGGCAGGCGTGGTAGCTGCTGCTGCAGGCACCACGGCGGCATTTGGCAGCTCCGCTGTGCTGAAGCAGATCGATGGCCTGCTGCCCGACGCCCGCGGCATCAGTGCCTTTAGCCGCCCCGGCACGGTGACGATCTTGTCTGCCGATGGGGAGGTGCTGCAAAAGCTGGGGCCCGCCTCCAGGGAGAAATTGGCCGTTGGCCAAATGCCTGAGCTGGTGAAGGAAGCCTTCATCGCCGCAGAAGATCGCCGCTTCTACCAGCACAACGGCGTGGATGTGGTGGGCATCAGCCGGGCTGTGGTCACCAACCTGCAGAGCGGCTCGGTCAAGCAGGGCGCCAGCACCATCACCCAGCAGCTGGCTCGGGTGGTGTTCCTCAACCAGGATCAAACCCTGATCCGCAAGGTCAAAGAAGCCGCTTTGGCCTTGAAGCTCGAGCGTCAGCTCAGCAAAGAGCAGATCCTCAACCAATACCTCAACAATGTTTATCTGGGCTCCAGCGCCTACGGCGTGGCGGATGCCGCCTGGATCTACTACTCCAAAACGGTTGATCAGCTGAACCTGCCGGAGGCGGCACTGATCGCGGGATTACCGCCGGCGCCGTCGGCCTATTCACCGCTGGTGAATCCCGATCTGGCCATCCAGCAGCGCAACAGCGTGCTGCGCAAGATGCTGGAGGCCGGTTTCATCACCCCGACCGAAGAACAGGAAGCGCGCCAAGCCAAGCTCTGGCTCAAGCCAGCGCTGCCCAAGTTCTGGAACAGCACCGCCCCCTATTTCACCAGTTGGGTGGCCCAGGAGCTGCCGCGGGTGCTGAGCCCTGAGCAATTGGAAGTGGGCGGGCTCACGATCCGCAGCAGCCTCAATGCCGGTTGGCAAAAGCAAGCCAAAAAGGTGATCGCCAATAACACCTGGGGCGGCCAGCAGGGAGCCTTGGTGTCGCTGGAGCCCGGCACCGGCCTGGTGCGCGCCATGGTGGGGGGCACCAACTTCAACAAGAGCCAGTTCAACCGCGCCACCCAGGCCCTGCGCTCACCAGGCTCCACCTTCAAGCTGTTCGACTACACCGCTGCAGTGAAGGCCGGCGTCAAGCCAGAAGACATCTTCATCGATAAAAAGCAGTGTTGGGGCGGCTACTGCCCGAAGAACTTCGGCAACAAGTATTTCGGCAAGGTGAGCCTGGCCGATGCGCTCAAGAACTCGCTCAACACCGTGGCGGTGCAGCTGCTCGACAAGGTGGGCTTCGATGCGGTGATCAGCACCGCCCGCTCTTTGGGCATCAGCCGCCCCTTGGGCCGCTACTACCCCTTGGCCATTGGCGCCTATGAGCAAACCGTGCTGGAGATGGCCAGCGCCTATGCCGCCATCACCAACCGCGGCGTGTATGTGCCGCCCACACCATTCATGAGCATCAGCGGCTCCGATGGCCGGGTGATCTGGAGCCGCCAGAGCAATGGCTCACGCACCAAACGCGCGGTGGATAGCGACACCGCAGATGCCATGAGCTGGATGCTGCAACGGGTGGTGAGCGGCGGCACCGGTGTGGCCGCCAAGCTGGAAGACCGCCCAGTGGCTGGCAAAACCGGCACCTCAGAAGGGGGCCGCGATCTGTGGTTCATTGGCTCGATTCCGCAGCTCACGACAGCTGTTTGGCTCGGCTACGACGACAACCGGGAGCAAAAAGGCTCCAGTGGCGATGCCGCCTGGGCCTGGCGCCAGTACATGATCCCGGTGGTGAAGGACATGCCGGTGCAGCAGTTCCCGCCCAAGCCGGTGCTAACCCGCAGCTTCAAAGCGCCCGCTGGCGCCTTCCTGCCTCCGGATCCTGAGGCGATCAAGAATTTCGAAGACCTTGATGCCCCACCACCGCTCGATGACGGCTTTGGCAACGATCCAGCTGAAGCGCCAGCACCTGATGTGGTGCCGATGCCGCTCACCCCTGGACCCACCGTGGAGCTGGCCCCAGGACTTGAGATCATCGAACCAACAGTGAATCCCTTCGAGTGAGTCAACTAACGGCCCTGGAGTGGCTGGCTCTGCTGCATCCGGTGCTGGCGATCCTGTTTGTGTATCCCGTGGCAGGAGCCACGATTCGGCTAGGGATCTTGGCGCGTGAAAAGCGCACCGACTACAACCCTGCCCTGCCTGACACCGTGCCAACCGAGCACTGGGAGCACGGCCGCTGGCTGGTGAGCAGCGCCGTGGTGATCACGTTGTGGTCGTATCTGGTGATCGCCTGGCGCAATGGCCTGGGGCTCAACCCGGTGCTTTGGGCTGCCGGCCTAGGCACCTTGGCCGCCCTGCTGGCCCTGTGGCGCGTGAGCACCGACACGCTCAAAGCCAGCTTCACGCTGCTGTGTTGGGGCGGCTTGATTGGCCTGGGCACCCAACTCCCCATCGGCGAGCTGCCCTTTTGGAGCTCCCACTTCTGGTCGGGGGTGTTGCTGATTGGCCTGCTGCTGTTTTCCCTGGCCGCCCGCAGCGGGATTGCCTCAACCACCCAACTGCGGCGGCTGCATGTCAGCGCCATGGTCCTGGGGGCGGTGCTATTTGCCGTGGTGGGGATCACCGGCTGCCGCGACCTGATTCAGTTCACTGCTGGCGGCTGAGCACTGCAGCAAAGAAGCCATCACCGCCTTGGCTATCGGGCCACAACTGCAGGGGCTCTGCCACCAGCTGCCAATCGGGGTTCTCCTCCACAAACGCCTCCACCACGCCTGTGTTCTCAGCGGGGTGCACGGTGCAGGTGGCATAGACCAGCCGGCCATCGGGCTTGAGTAGCCGCGCACCTTGCTCAAGCAATTGGTGCTGCAGGCCCACCAACTCCTCAATGCCATCGCGCTTGAGATTCCAGCGGGCATCCACATGGCGAGCCAAGGTGCCCAGCCCTGAGCAGGGCACATCGAGCAGCACCCGATCAAAGCTCTCGGCCTCCCAATCGGTGAGGTCGGTGGCATCAGCGGCTTCGGTGCGAATGCAGCTCAAGCCCAAGCGCTCGGCATTGGCGCTCACCTGCTGCAGCCGCCTTGGCGCCACATCCAGCGCCACCACCTCGCCTTGATCACCCATCAACTCAGCGATGTGGGTGGTTTTCCCGCCAGGGGCCGCGCAGGCATCGAGCACCCGCTGACCAGGCTGAGGATCTAAGAGCGGCGCAATGCGCTGGGCGGCGCGATCTTGCACGCACCAATGGCCTTCGCTGAAGCCAGCCAACTGCGGCAACGGGCCCGGGCGGCTGGTGAGGGTGAGCCCATCGGGCAGCTCATCTAGGGCTGCCGCTGGCAGCTTTTCAAGCAACGCTTCCCGGCTGCTGCGCAAGCGATTGCAACGCAAATCAATCGGCGGAATGCGATTGCTCGCAGCCGCTAAAGCCTCAGTGCGCTCAGGGCCGATCTGGCCCCACAGCTCAGCCACGAGCCAATCGGGCAGCGAGTGCTCCAGGGCGCAGCGCTGCTTGGGATTACTGGACAGCGGCAGGGTCTCACCGGCCTCCAGCGCCCGCACCGCCGCGCGCAACACTCCATTCACCACTGGAGCCAAGCGCTGCAGCCGTTCGCGTTTGGCCAGCTCCACCGCAGTGCTCACCGCCGCTGAGGCCGGGACCCGGTCCATGGACAACAGCTGCTGCAGGCCGATGTGCAGCAGCCAGCGCAGCCGGGGCGGTTGCTTGGCGGCCGGCACTTTGCCCAGCCGGTCGAGCCAAGCATCGAGGCGGCGGCGCTGACGAATGGCGCCATAGGCCAGCTCAGTAGCCAGCCCACGATCGCGGGGGCTGAGCTTGCTGCGCTTGAGCTCGCGCTCGAGGGCCAAATCGGCATAAGCCCCATCCCCCACCGCCTCCAAGACGCGCCAGGCCACCAGGCGCGGCGGCAAGCCAACAGCGGAATCAGGACTCAAAAGGGGTGGGTAGCTCCGGTGTCCACAGATAGCGCCGCAAGGGCAGCACCCCCAGCTCATTCACCGGGATGCCTTCCTCGATCAACAGCTGCCGCTGGATCCAATCGCTGCCTTCCCGGGCCGGCGAAAAGCTGATGCGGCCCTTGGCATTCACCACCCGCTGCCAGGGAACCTCACTGGGAAGTTGCAGCCGCCGCAGGGCCCAGCCCACCTGGCGCGCGCAGCCCCAGCAGCCCAACAGCTCCGCGATCTGGCCGTAGGTGGCCAGGCGGCCAGACGGAATCTGCGCCACGAGGGCATACACCCGTTGATCAAAGTTGGGCGCTGCAGGCTGGGCCAAGGGTTGCTTCAGCCGAGGCGCTGCTTGCGCTGCTGACGCAGCAGGGCACCAATCAATAGGGCCGCTGCCAACCCAAACGGGCTCAACATCACGATGCCGGCCATCACCAGGGCCTGACTGGCACCCAGCATCCCGAGCCAGCCGATCAGCAATCCCGCCATCACCCAAATCAGCATCACCAGCGGAGCCACCCCAACGGAGTAGCCCGGCCGTTTGGGCCGCCTCGGCTCAGCTGCTGGTGTTGGGGCCTTTATTCGCCGGGCCGCAGGGGGGGGCGGCGGCGCTGGCCGCGATGACCAGGCGGGCTGCGGCGCTGAGGGCGGTGGCGGGGGAGCCGGCCGGCTCCGCTGAGGGGGCAGGGCTAGCGGCGGCGGCTGGTGGTCGCTGCGGGCCTTGAGCAACACCGCGCGCAGGAAGTCCAAGTTGCCGGCATCGAGGGCAAACCAATCCGATTGCGGCATCCGCTTGGCGCGAAAGCGCCGCTGCAAGTAGCGCTCGATCTGTAGGGCGTTGTTCACCCAAACGGTGTGGATCTGAGTGGTTTGCTGGCCCACCTGCAGCTGCTTGGAGCTGCGCAGCCAATCTTTGGTCACACCGATTTTGTGCAGCCCATTGGTGTTGGAGCGCACCACAAAGACGATCCCCCTCATGGCCCGCTGCAGCCCCAAGCCGGCAGCAGAGCCACACCCCACACAAGCCAGTGGTGGCTGAGGCGGGGAGCCATCTACTTGATGTACTTCCAGATTTCCTGGTTGAGCGCCATGCGCTCAGTCCCATCGATCCGGCAGTCCTCATTCAGTCGCCGCTCGATCAACTTCACGGCAACGGCGGCGTTGTTAGAGGACGACCAAGGCAGCAAATGGTCCAGGCCTTGCTCTTGGAAATCCTTGCGCAAGGTGTTGCGCAGCTGCCGCGATGAGCTGATCTGGCCCTTTTTGAGCTCGCAGTTGAGCGTGGCGGCACGCTCCACCATCCAGCTGCGATCAGCCAGTTCTTGATTGGAGATCGCTGGTTGTGAACGCGCCAGCTCCGGAGCGGAGAAAGCTGCGCCCAGCATCAAAGCCAGCGCCAAGGGCAATGGGCGCATGCCAAGCGGTCAAACGAGCTGTTGAAGCTATCGGGTTCATCGCTGAGCGGCAAATCAGCAGGACAGCCCATGCAATGGTGAAGCTGAGGCCCAACCTCATTGCATGCCGCTGCTGCCCCGCCGCTTTGAACGCCTGCGCTCGGTGCTGAATGGCCGCATGGCGGATCTCACCGTGCTGATGGAGGCGGTGGAGAAGCCCCACAACCTCTCAGCGATCCTGCGCACTTGCGATGCCTGCGGCGTATTTGAAGCCCATGCCGTCAGCCTCAAAGGCCGCCCGCGCACCTTCAACAGCACCGCCCAGGGTTCGCAGAAATGGGTACCGATTCGTGATCACGATTCGGTAGAAGACGCCTTCAGTGGGTTGCGCGCCAAGGGCTTTCGCATCTACGGCACGATGCTGGGCGTCAACGCGGTCGACTACCGCAGCTGCGATTTCACCAAGCCCTCGGCCTTTGTCTTGGGCGCTGAGAAATGGGGCCTCACCGCCGAAGCCGGGGCGTCTGTTGATCAACCGGTATTCATCCCGATGACCGGGATGGTGCAATCGCTCAATGTGAGCGTGGCGGCCGCCACCTTGCTGTTTGAAGCAGTGCGCCAGCGCCAAGCCGCCGGGCTGATTCCCACAGCTGGCGAAGGCCTGAGCCCTGAGCTGTTCGAGCAAACCTTGTTTGAGTGGGCCTATCCGCAGGTGGCCCGCTGGTGCCGCGACACCGGCCGGCCCTATCTGAGCCTCAGCTCAGAAGGGGAGTTACTGGAAGAGTTGCCGCGCACCGTGAAGCTGCGCTGCTGAGCTCAAAAAGGCAGGAACAACTCACCGCTCTCGCGAGTGATCTTGGTGTTCGAGCGCTGGCGCGTGGAGGCAAAGGCGCGGGCGCGCGGCAGGCTGAGGGCCACTGCCAACAGCAGCAAACTGATGGCCACATGGCCGCCACCCACACACAGGGTGAGCACCAACAGCAACGTCGCCATCAGCTTTTCGAGGATGCCGATCACCTCATCGGCGTTGCGCATCCCCAAAAACCAAAACAGCCCGGTGAGGCCCGCGAGTAGCAGTGAAACGACCATCACTGGCGCGTGGATATCTCTAATTTATGAGCCCATTTGCTGCATTGCAGCGGTAACCCATGCAATGGCGGCGCTGGGCCGTGCTGGCTTTGAGCCTGCTGTTGGCTCGTTACCTGCTCTGGCGCCTGGGTTCAACGCTGAATTTCAGCAGCCCCAGCGCCACTGCCATCAGCCTGCTGCTGTTGGGCTGCGAGCTGATGTTGCTGCTCAGCGGCTTTCTGCCGTTGTGGTTTTCCTTGGCGCGCCAGCAGCCGCTCAAACCCCAACCGCTGCATCGATTCCCTGCGGTTGATCTGCTGCTGCCCAGCTGCGGTGAACCGCTGGAGGTGGTGCGCCGCAGCCTGCAGGGGTGCGCAGCTATCCACTACCCAGCCCTCACGGTGTGGCTGCTGGATGACAGCGATCGCCTTGAACTGCGCCAGCTCGCTGCAGAGCTGGGCTGCCGCTACCGGGCCCGCTGCAGCCACGCCCATGCCAAAGCGGGCAACTTGAATGCCGCCCTGCCTCAGCTGCAAGGCGAGCTGGTGGCGGTGATGGACGCCGATGTGGTGCCGCAGCGGAGCTTTCTGCAACGCACCGTGAGCCTGCTGGAGCAAGACAGCGGCGCGGCTTTGGTGCAAACGCCGCAGAGCTACATGAATGCCGATCCGGTGCTGCGCAACCTGCAGCTGGAGCGCTGGCTTCTGCCCGATGAAGAGAGCTTCTACCGCTGGGTGGAACCGGTGCGCCAAGGGGTGGAAGCGGTGGTCTGCGCCGGCACCTCGTTTGTGGTGCGCCGCAGAGCGCTAATGGCTGTTGGTGGCTTTGAAACCGGCACCCCCAGTGAAGATCTCGCCACCGGCATTCGCCTGGCTGCTGCTGGCTGGCGGCTGCACTTCCTGGCTGAAAAACTCAGCGCCGGGCTAGCTCCCCACAGCGCCGGAGCGATGGCACGGCAACGCTGCCGCTGGGCCAGCGGCACGCTGCAAATCCTGCGCACGGGCGCTAACCCATTCACGATCGCTGGGCTGACGCCATTGCAGCGGCTCGCTTTTGGCGAAGGAATCCTGCACTGGCTCAATGTGCTGCCGCAGCTGGTGCTGCTGTTGATGCCGCTACTGGCGCTGCTGGCTGGCAGCACGCCGATTCGCCTGGAGAGCGGCGGGCTGCTGAGCGTGGCCCTGCCCTTTTACGGGGCGCAGATGCTGCTGGCCCGATGGATTAGCGGCCAAGCCCGCGGCGCGGTGCTGCCTGAGCTCTACCGCTGGATTTTTCTGGTGCCCCTGGTGGGCGCGGTGCTCAGCACCATCGCCAGGCGCCCCAAAGCGTTTCGCGTTACCCCCAAAGCGCCAGGCCAACAGCGCCAGGTGGAGCTCGGTTTGGTGGCTCCACTGGCAACCCTGCTCGTGGTGCAACTGCTGGCGCTGATCGGCCTACTGCGCTGGCCGCCAGCAGCGGGCCCGATGGCGCTAACGCTGTTTTGGTTGAGCAGCAGCTGCCTGCTGCTGGGGCTGTCGTTGCGCTGCTGTTGGGATCGGCCGGGCGCCAGCGGCGTGCCGTGGTTTGCCGTGCGCAGCCAGCAAAGCTGGGGACAAATAACCGCCCTCAGCGAAGACGGTCTGGAAGCCCGGCTCACGGGCCATGAGATCCCAACGCAGCACTGGGGCTTGCCTGTTGAGCTGGCCTGCCAAAAGGGCAGCCGCATTGGCCTGCACTGGGGCCCACTCAACAGCGAGCAACAGCAGTGGCTGCAGCAGCGGCTCTATGGCCATGCCGGCTGCTGGCCGCTGCGCCATGCCCCGTTTGAGCTCCAAGCACTGGCGCCGGTTTTGCTGCGCCTGATCAAGCCAGCAGCACCCGAAACCTGGTTCAACAGAAGCCTGCTGCCGCTGGCGCTTCAGGGCCTGGCTTCATCGCCGCTGACCCAAGCATCGAGGCCTTCGCCAATGAACGAGAGCGCCAACACCAGGATGAACATGGCCAGCCCGGGGTAGAGCGCCGTCCACCAAATCCCAGTTGGCAGGGCCGTGAGTGCTTGCTTGAGTTCAGCCCCCCATTCCGGCACCACCGCCGGCAGCCCGAGGCCCAAAAAGCCAAGGCTGCCCAGCATCAACACGGAATCCGCGGCATTCATGGTGAGCACCACGGGCACTGAGGTGATCACGTTGCGGAACAGGTATTTGCGCATGATCCACACCGGCCCCGCGCCCAGGCTTTGGGCGGCTTCCACAAACAGCTCAGCTTTTACAGAGGCGGTTTGGTTGCGCACCACGCGGAAGTACTGCGGCACATAAACAACGCACAACGCCGCCGCGGCATTGAGCAGGCCCTGGCCCAGCAGAAACGCCATCACCACCGCCAGCAGCACCACCGGCAGGGAATAGACGGTGTCCATCAGCAGCACCAAGGCCCGGTCCACCGGACCGCCGAAATAACCGCTCAGCATTCCGAGCGGCACACCAACGATCAACGCCAGGGTGAGCGCCAGCACGACCACTTTGAGGGCTACGCCGGCGCCAGCGATCGTGCGCGCGCATACGTCTTGGCCCAAGCGGTTGGTGCCGCACCAGTGCTCGAGCGACGGCGGCGCATTGATCTCGTTTTCCAGGCCGGTGTTCACATCCGGCAGCAGGCCAATGCCAAACAGCAGCGGGCTGATCAGAGCAATCAGTACATAAAGCAGCAGCACCCACACGCCGACACGGGCCAGACGGGCGGAGAGGGTGCGCGGACGCCAGCCCCAGAAGCGCTGCAGCCAGAGGGTTGCCATGGCCAGGACCGTAGCGGAGGCCCAAGGCACCAGCACTAATCAATCAACGATCCAAACAACAAAAAGCATGCTTTTTATGCAATGCAAAACAACAACTCAGAGTTCTCTCAGAACAACATTCCAATCCTCCAAGAAAAGCTGCAGCAGCTATTCACAAACAAGCTGAATTACAGGGTGAGAGTGGAATGGTTATTCACCCCGGGGTCGCCCGGGCCCCTAAGGCGATGAATTCACTCATCAAAACTCGGTTGATCCGCCACATGGCCAACCGCAACCAAAGCCTCAACATCATCAAACGTGGCTTCACATTGGTGGAGCTGATGGTTGTGATCGTGATTGTTGGCATTCTCAGTGCAGTAGCACTGCCACAATTTCTGAGTCAGTCAGAAAGAGCAAAAGCGACTGAAGCCAAATCCAATTCTGCCGCAATCTTCAAAAATGCTGCAGCTGCTTACCAAGAAGGCCTTGTCTCCGATGCAGCCAGTGCATGCTCTCAGGGCAATGCGCCAGTTCCTGACAAGACAAAATTTAATTACACGTGTGATTTCTCATCAGGGACTGCCGGAGTCGGCAATTCCGGTGATCCCGGCTATGTGGCCCCAACAGGCAACAGAATGCTAGTAACAGCAACTGGCAATGATATTGACCCGACACTTACAGGGAAGGTACTTAACTCATGCTACTCGTTTGATACAGGATTTACGAAACAAGACAGAAGCTTAAATGCCGCCAGCTCAGTAACGATGCAAGACTGCGCATAACGAGTCAAACCCATTGCACCAGGTCTGCCAGATCAGCTGACAGACCTGGTGCAACTTAAAAAACATGATCAGACGCAAAGGGCTAACGAAAACCAAAACAAGTCAAATCTAAACTCTTGACTTTATAGATATACGCAATACTGACATAAGCCATTTCAAAAACTTTAACAATTCACCAATCAAATTCCCTGGGTGGAGATTGTTAAATCAAATCCGCGGATAATCCTCACACAGGAGCCAGTCATGCCAGAAGAAAGAATCAATTACAGACCAATAGTAGGAACCGCCGGCTTTACACTTGTGGAGCTAATGATATCAGTCGGAATTGTTGGAATTCTCAGCATGATCGCAATCCCTAACTACACCAATTCGATAAAAAAAGCACGGCAAGCAGACACAGCTAACCAAATTTCACAGATTCAAAACACGATTCAGGCCTATCGGGAGGAGTATCTCAAAAACCCTGAGAGCTGGAGCGATCTAGCTCGAATCACACCGGTCGCTACAAGTACGGGGCCAGCATCAGGAGGCTCATTCAGCCCAATCAAAACACCGAATGGTGAGCACTACAGCCTAATCGTCACAGGCACGGATGACATTAAAAGCATCTACGCCACACCTACTCATAGCAGCAGCAACTGGAATATTAAGGCCTGTATTGATACCAATACAGGTTATTCAGATATGCAAAAAGGCAATAGCAAACAAGCAGCTGCTACGGCCATATGTGAAGGAACAAGCTGATGAAACTTCTTCAAAGACTCAAAAAGCGCTCCTTAAAAGCCGAAGGCGAGCAAGGCATGGCGATGGCGGTTGCCATGTTGATGGGATTGATGCTGACGGCAGCCTCGAGCGGGCTACTGGTCAAGCAACTGATGTTGCGACGCCTTGGAGCAGCAGAAAGCTACAAGCAACTTGCCGAGATGGCAGCCACCAGCGGCATGAACCGACTGCTAGCTGCAATGAACAGCACTGGGGATAGCGACGGCTCACCAGATCTCACTTATCTGTGGGAGCTTAACCAGAACAACAACTACGGAAGTATTGACTCTGCTGAGCAGCAATGGGATCTAGATATCTCAGCAATTAGGCCGAAGCTTAGTCAACCCTGCTACCCCATTCAGCAGGAAAGTTCAGCAGAACTTGGCCTTCTAGAAGGAGATCTCTCTGGCGGCGAGAACATGCGCAATGACGGCCGTAATAGTGCCGTACAAACCAGTTACCGCTTGCGCTCTTACTCCCAAGAGAACGATGCACGCACCTTTGAGATTGAGGGCTACGCCACCCAATCGGATGGGGATCAAGTCTTGAGCCGCTCCCTGTTAAGCCGGATCCTCTCAGCTGAGGAAGTCGTGATGTCCAATCAGCACTGGGGCGTACTCGGTGCCAAAACAATGGATCTGGGGCCAAGCAAGATCGATGGAGAAGGCTTGGCGATCTGGCTGATTGATCGAACCCAGGCCCAAGCCGAATTTGCCAATAGCAGCAGTTGCAGTCAGATCGTTGCCGATGCCACAGGCAGCACCAACGCCAGCATGAAAAGTGCGCTGTGGCCAAAGGTTGGAGATGGCGACCAATTCCCAGGACTAGGGCTATTTGCTGATCACAACGAGCACAGTGAACAGCTTTATATCGACACAAGCCTCAGCAAGCCAATCAGCCGTGATGGCATCACAACTGAATTGCAGGGAATGGTGAGCCGTGATGATGATGGCAACGTCACGGCAATTAATTTGCAGAGTGAATACCTCTGCGCAGGCAAGGACGACAAGCCTTGTTTGGTGAAGATTGAGCAGCTCAAGCTCACCGATGCTATTGACCTCAGAATTGAAACCGGCAGCGATACCAACACCAAACCAGTCATCCTGCGCCTGGTCGATGGCAGCTCAAGTGTGAACCTCTCCGCAGGGCGCCTATGTCAAGCCTCACGGCCTAACGGATCGAGTTCAAACAACTCCCTCGATTGCAACGACACTGCCAAAGCAGAAGAACTGGTCATCATTGCCCCTGTAGGGGATGAGCCCACGAGCTGCGGGACCAGCGATGCCAATTTGATCCTTGAGGGCAACTCATTACCGGCAGCTGTGGTGCTGATGCCACAAGGCAAAACCCATCTCAGCGGACCTGCAGACATGAATGGCCTGCTCTGGTCAAGCAACCTTTGCGCGCAAGCAGGCCTAACGCTAAGCAGCACTAATGCAGATGGCAGCGATGTAGTAGCTGGATTTCGCCAACTATGGGGTCAGAAAAACTTTCAATTTGGTCGAACAGCTTGGCGCGGCTTGCGCGGTAAAAAGCACGATGTGTTCCTGAGGTGGTGATGATAAGACACGTTGCAAAAACGAAACTCATACAAGCGAATCATGGTTTCAGCTTGGTTGAAGTTCTGATGGCAGCACTAGTAATGATGGGTCTATTAATGAGCACAAACAGAGTGGTAACGCAGGGGATGGCAGCTTCCGGGAGGGCTGGACTGAGGTCAGGATTAGAGCAAGAAATTCTGAATGATATTGAGTCAATTCAAGCCATCGATACGATGCTCAATGCTGAGCCTGCACTATCTTTAGCTTGTGAACAAGGCCAAAGCAATAGTAGCGACTATCTAGCCCAAAAAATTGCAGAACAACTTGCAGTACCTGCAACAAGCAATTGGGAGCGCACCCTCAATAGCGACAATAAATTGCTGCTAGTGGTCACGTATGACTTTGAGGTTCCGGGCAGGGCAAGCAACAACGAAAAACGAGTCATTGAATTAAGCCCAAGCTTTGCATCCTCATGCTCATTAGCACTATGAAGATGAAACAGCCTCAAGATGCTGGTTTTTCACTCATCGAGTTGATGGTTGCAGTGGTCATCAGCTCCATCGCAACAATGGCTATGCTACCTGCACTAAATAGTCGCTTTCGTCAAGCAGCAGTTGATAGCTACACGCAAAAACTAGAGGCAGGCCTAACCCAACTAAAAGCCAACATGATTAGCCGCCAGGACAGCTGCATTATCCATTTCCCCAATGGAGCAGGAAGTGAGCAAGAATTCAGTCCTAGTAACATTGATCAGTTTGTCATAAAAGAAGAAATTGGCAGCGGCAATGAAGTCGATTGCCCCAAACCAAGCAACATGGGTGGCAAAAGTATGGCCACGACTGAACTGCGTCTAATCAATATCAAAGGTAGCCAAAATGATTTTGACAACAATGACATCAAGATCCTCATATCCCCAGATTCAATTGCCATCAACACAGTCGGCGGCGTGACGGCCCCTAACCCTTCCTACAACAACAAGCCATTAACAATCCGTATTCGCTCAGACAGCCTTCATCAAAAGAGAAAGGGGCAAGAACGTTGCGTTGTTATGCAGCCAACCACTGGGGAAATTACAAGTGGTTCTTGGTTTGGAACAACTTTTAGCGACGGTCAATGCACCCGCAGCATCTAAATCTTCACCAACTTTTCAGAGCACCTCAATCGCCTTCTCACCATGACAACACCGATAAAAAGACAGAATCAAAACAGCCAACAGATTGGCAAGGCCATGCAACGCATCCAACGCTTAGATCGAAACCACCAAAAACGCTTTCAAGCTGGCTTTGGCCTCACAGAAGTTGCCCTCTCCGTGGCAGCAGGCTCTCTACTGATTACCGGTGGTGCCGTGGCAATGCGTACGGTGAGTTCCTCAATGAACGCCAGCAGCCAGGTCACAGGGCTGCGGGGATCGGCCACAACAGGCTTGCGCCTCCTTCGGGCTGAAACGCAGCGGAGCTTGCACCTGATGGTGAATGGAGGCCAGGCGCAGCAAGACCAGTCCTTTACTGATCTGAATAACCCCGAATACTCAGAGGCTTTGCAGGAGTGTCAAAGCATCAGTAGCGATCAGCAAGAAGTCTTCAACCCTCTCATGGGTATGCAAATGGCGGAGCTGCAGACCCCGATTATTTATGGACTTGGCCTTGGCACAAGCGGCAAGAATTATGCCCTACTACGTTGCGGACCTGCCCTGAGTGGCGATGGCCGCTATGAAACAGAGGACGTCATCTTATCGAAGATTCTTGATGGCATTGGCGTCACTCCCTGCCCAGATAGCAACTGCCCACCAGTTACTGACTTAAGAGAAGTCGTAGCAGGAATGGATAACAGCCTGAATCAAGACAACCAATCCAAAGTACGCTCATTCCCAGAACCTGCGTTTGCTATTGAAACCGATCAAGTACGTAAACTCTTAAAATTAAAGGACCCGACAGATCAGAGCGATACGATTGAATTTAGCTTCTTACAACCCCCAGGGGGCCGACGCGACCTACGGGTTGATCTGAACTTTACGGCCTATGCCAGAGCCGACAAGATCAACCGCACAGACAGCACAAGCACAATCAACCTGGAAGAAACTGGGCTATCAGGCTGTGATGATGAATCTGGTTGCACTTTCTTTGGCATCCCAGTCAATAGCGACACAGTTCAGCTGATTGTTGATGGCTCCGGCTCCATGAGCAGCTGCATTGCCTGGGGAAGCACCTATGGCGAAACACGCCGTACCTACTACGACGGCAGCCGCTATTTCCGTACTCGACAGGCTTGCTTAATGACGCGCATGGAATCACTTCAAAGTGAACTGCGTGCACTATTGGCCTCTCTTTCGCCAACCACTGTTCTCTCTCTCCAATCCTTCAGCTCTCCTGGCTACCAAAACCACCGTCAGTGGAAAGAAGGAGAAATGGTTCAACTGACGGATAGCAACCGTGAAAGCGCGCTTGATTTCGTTAACTCACTCTCGAACGGCAAGGTCACCAGTTGGGGTGGAACCAGGCCTTGGTTTGCTTTAGATAAAGCATTCAGCAATGCAGATGCCAATACGGTGTTCTTCATGACCGATGGCGATCCCAATTACGACCGCAATGGCGGCAACTGGAGCAGCTATGACTACCAACCAACAGCCAATGCGTACATGGCAATGAATGAGGAACGAGATCCAAGTCTCAGTGTTAACACTGTCTCCGTTGGACAGGGGTCACCATGGCTTGAATTGCTCAGCAATGGAGCTAGCGGCACTTACAAAGTCATCAACTAAACATCAAGGCTGATAGATCAACTCTCGGGCATCTTTTGTCGAGGGCTGGTAGCCGTAGCCATAGGTGCCGCCTTCTTGATCATTGATCACTTGGGGGGTTACAACCATCACGAGCTCTTTCTTTTTGCGATCGCTAGAAGACTTCCGGAAAAACTGACCAATTAATGGCATATCTCCAAGGATTGGCCACTTATCCACCGCCTCCAAGACTTCTTCTTGGATCACACCAGTAAGGATCAACGTTTGGCCATCACGAACACGGAACTCACCTGATCGCAGCTCTCGTACCGACAAATCACGCGTGGGCAAATTAATTCCTCCACAGTTCACAACAACAGGAATTCCTGATGGAGCTTTCAGCACAGGGTTAACCCTGAGCGAAATAAATCCATTGTCATCGATGCGATTCACATCAACATTCACCTGCAAACCTGCTGTTTCCTTCGTTGGCTGAAAGTTTTGGGTTCCATTCGCTGATGTGCTTGATGAGCAATTAGTGAACACGGTTGTTCCAACACCAACACTGGAGGACTCACTTTCCTGGACCAATAAAGTTGGATCCGCAATAATCTTGGCAGAAGAGGAGCGAATCATTGCCGTCACATAGTCAAAAAATTTGTTCTTGGGATACTCAAAATTTTGTGGTGTTGCATAAGCCGACACACCATTGTTGACCGAGGTAATCCCTGGCTGACCTGGGCTGGAGTAGGGCCCATATCCCGGGCGTGCATATTCTGATGATCCGTTTAAAGAAGAGCCAATGCCCTCATAAGGGAATTGCCGATAGGGCTTATCAATAAATTGCTGCGCTCCACCAGGAAGCTGAAAGGCTCCAGAACCTACCAAGGGCGAACCTGTCGCCCCGTCATAATTGGAAGGCAAGCCAGCTGTTTCTGTTGAAGGAGGCTTGAGATCTCCAAAGTTCACCAGCATCTGGCCGTTTTTATTGACAATGAAAGTATTGCCAGTTCGCAGGGCAAAGCTGTTATCAATGCTTTTGACATTATCCAAATTCACATCAAGGATCTGAACACGCACGGCAACCTGCCGTTTGCGTAAATCAATTTGCTTAAGATAGCCCTCTGAAATAGCCACCAAATTGGGTTCGCCAGTCAATGTGATGGAGTTCAGGCGATCATCAGGCGAGATCGTCAACCCGCGCAGAGGCAATGCACCTGCAGCTTCTCCATCAGCTTCAACCGTTTGTACTGACACACTTTTTCCAACCAATTCAGTTGTAGGCCCACTGGTTGTTGTTGAGCCTGACTGCCCTACCACTTCAACAGCATCCACCTTGCTTTCTTTTTCATCCAATACTTTGGTGCGATACAGCGTTGCTCCTTGGCTCATTAAAAACTCAACAGCACGTGCTGGTGAAACTTGATTCAGCCTTACCGTTCGGCTCATCAGTTGCCGCGCAAATGACGGCAACTTCTCACCAACAATCAATGTTTTCCCCTGACGCTTGGCCTGCAATCCGCCCAGGGTCAAAACTAAATTAACGGCATTTTCAATCGACTCATTTTTGAAATCCACTGAGATGGGATTTCCACCTGCGCTGTCCAGGCCGTCTTCCCCTTTCTTGCTGTAGAAGGCAACGTTGTAACCGCCAGCGCGACCCAGGGTCATCAACACATCACGGGCTGGAGCATTGCGCAAGGTGAGCCGCTCAACTGTGCCCGCATCGGGCATCCGAACCTCATTGCCTTTAATCGCGATCGTGCCGATCGCCATATCGCCGACCGGTGGTGCTGTCGCTCGCTTACGCAAGGGCGGCACATAGGTGTTGCGTTTGACGCGCCCAGGTGAATTGATGTCATATCCACTGGCCTGCATCGATGGCAGGGGCTGAGCTTTAAAGCTCACCTCCACATCACGCCCATCGGCACTGATCACTGGTGGTGCGAGTCGCTTACCAGGCAGCGCTGTGACCTCCAGACGCCAGAGGTTGGCAGCACCGATGAAACTGATGCTGTCCATTCCGGCATCCGGCATGGTGAAAAACTTCGGGCTGCCCATGCGCTGCAGCTTCTGAGTGGTGTTGACCTCAATCAGCCAACCGTCTTTTGTCTGGGTTTGGCGCACATCAGGATTACGTCCCATCCCAATCAGCCGAAGCTGAACCGATCCAGGGAAACGGATCACCTTGAGATCAGCCCTGTCAGCAGCACGGACTTCAGCCATGGGCATCGCCAAAGCCGCAGCCATTGCAACAGGGAAGAGGCGATGCAAGCCGGTTAACGAGTCAATAGGCGGAAGGTACCGGCCCCAGCCATCGCCCACCAGGGGCTTGGCACAAGACTCATCCGCTCTTCAGGAGAGCTTGGCCATCGCGTTGAGCGCTCACACCATCACGCTGCAACAGCAATTGCCACTGCACCAAACCGCTGGCCGGCTCCCAACACACCGGCAACTGTGCATTGCTCTGCGCTGTAGGCAATTGGCAACCGCTCCAGGCCCCGAAATCTTGGGCCAAGCCATCGAGCACCACCCGGTTCTGATAGGCACCACCTGACCTCACCTGGCCATCAAGTCCGTAGGCCGGCCCACAACGCATCAGCACTTGGCCTTGCCAGATCGTGCTTGGAGCAGCCCCAACGGTGTAGGTGGTGAGGCCACCATCAGGACTCAGGATCTGCATGAGCAGCTGGCGCCCAGCGAGATTGCAGCGCGGCGTTAGCTCTGGGGCGAGGGCGATGCCGCGCTCCACATCAGCAGTGATGAGTTGATTGGCGCGCAGCAGCAGTTGGCGCTGCTGCAACAGCACACCAAGGCGTCCAGCCAAGCGCTGCTCCGCCAGCAGCGCTTGCAGAGCAACTGCCAGCAGCACCAAGCCCACACTACAGGCCAAAAGCAGCTCCAAAAGTGAGAAACCAGGCTGCTGTTTCAACACGCCTCTTTACTGCTGATCACAGGGTTCCCCGCTGCTGCCCTCAGCCATTTCTCAGCCAGCTCTCAGGACAGGGAACAACGGGCCAAAGCCACACTGAAGTTGCTGCCTGAAGTGCTGCTGCTGTGAGTTCAGCCCTTGTGGCCATCGTTGATGACGACCCCCGCATCCAGGAGTTGCTGGGGGCTGAACTCGCTGACCTAGATCAACCCCACTGCAGCTTCAGCAGTGGCGAGGCCCTTCTGGCTGAGCTGGAGAACAGCCAAGTCCAGCTGGTTTTCCTTGATGTATTGATGCCTGGGATGGGCGGCATGCAATGCCTGCAACAACTGCGCCAGCGCGGCTACCAAGGGGCCGTGGTGATGTTCAGTGCGCTCAATGATGCTGAGCTGAAACAACAAGCAGAAGCCGCAGGAGCCAATGGCTGGCTGCTCAAAGCTGCCCTATTTGATGACGTGCAAACGGTGCTGAAGCGTTATCTGCCTCAGGTCTGAGGCCACTGCAACAGAAAGCTGACTCCGGCTGAAGTCTTAGCCACTGGCTCGAGGGCAATCAAGCCGCCCATGGCTTGCATCAAGGCAAGGCAAAGCGCCAAACCCAGCCCTGCTCCATCGGCTTGGCTGCGGTGGCGATGCTCTTCCAAACGCACAAACCGCTGAAACACCTGATCGCGCGGTTCCGCGGCAATGCCCAGCCCCTGGTCTTGCCACCGCAACTCCGCACCAACGGCTGTGCTCTGCACCTGCAGTTGGATCTGCGCCGGCGATTCGCTGTAACGCAGGCTGTTATCGAGCAATTGCGCCAACACCTCAGCCAACGCCTCAGCATCGAGGGCAACGGCTGCCGGCTCTCCAACGGCTGGCAGCACAGTGAGCTGCACATCCTCAGGAAGATCCTGCTGATCACGCCATTGCTGCAGCCAACCTTGCAGGTCCACTGGCTGAAGCTGCAGCTGCCGCCGGCCGGTCTCCAGATCGCTGAGCACCAGCAAGTTGCGCAGCAACCTCACCAGCCGACTGGTCTCCTGCTGCGCTTGCTGCAAGCGCTCCCGTGAACCCTTGCCGAGATCCAGCGCCTTCTTGCCTAACTGCTTCAAGCTGCCGCTAACGATGGCCAAGGGCGTGTTGAGCTCATGGGCCAATTGATTGAGGAAGCGGCGCTGCTGCTGCAAGGCCAGCTCTTGGGGCGCCAAATCCCTGGCCAGGAGCAACAAGTAGCCATCACCGGGTTGGGGGATCCGGCGCCACTCCAGCTGCAACAACTGCTCACCCATGCCGTAGGTGCCTTGACCATCCCCGCGGCTGAGCCTCTGCAGCGGATGCTCAGCTGCCTCAATCGCCATCGGAACACCACTGCTACTAGTGATCGGCTGCAGCAATTGCTCCAGCCTGCGGCCGACCAACAAAATCGCCATGCCGTTGGTCCACAAATCAGCCGCGGCTTGATTCCCCCAGCGCACCTCCCCGCCAGGTTCAACAATCACCATTGCCTCTGCAGCAGCATCAAATGCCACCTGCAGCAGGCCGAGCGACTGGCGCAGCTGAGCCAGCGTGGCCTCGTCACTCATCCCGGCTGCGAGGCATGGTCACCCTCAAGCGGCCGCAACGTGGCAGCAAAGCTCCAACTGCCATCGGGGTATTTCTCAGCAACGATGTAGTGCTCGCTTTGCACTTCACTACCATCACTGCACACCGTGGCCAGCGTCAGCGGATGGCCCACCACCTTGGAGCTTTCAGTGAGCTGAAAACGCGCAAAACCAGCGTGATGGAACTCGCGAAAACTCGGCGGCAGGATGGCTGAAATCGATTCCCCCACCAACTGCTGCTCTGACCAGCCATAGACAACGGCAAAGCGAGCATTGAACTCAACGATGTTGCCGTTGGCATCAGCCCGGACAAAAGGCAAATTCTCTTTTTCGCGCAGGGCTGCAACAGCGCCCGGTGTCCACTGCTCCGCCATGGCGGTGTTGCAATCAAGCTCAGGGTAGAAGCGATCCAGCCAGCGCACCTATAACTGGACTGGACAAGCACCTCCGAATGGCTCCGGAAGCTGAGCAGTTGCGTCTGCTCGTTGTTGATGATGAGCCCAAGCTCACTGAGTTCCTGCGCATGGAACTCGAAGTCGAGGGCTATGCCGTTGACGTGGTTCACGACGGTGCAAGCGGCTTGATCGCTTTGCGTGGTGAACCCGCCCCTGATCTTGTTCTGCTCGATTGGAATCTTCCCGATTTCACGGGGCTTGATATTTGCCGCCGCATTCGCGCGACCGGAATGACGGTGCCGGTGTTGATGCTCACCGGCTACGACGAAGTCAAAGACAAGGTGGAAGCCCTGGATGCCGGCGTTGACGACTACCTCGTTAAGCCCTTCTCGATCGAAGAACTGCTGGCACGGCTGCGGGCTCTGCAACGGCGCTCCCAAGCGCTGCAACCGCAAGACAGCGAACCTGACCTGCTGCGCATTGGCGATCTAGAGCTCAACCAAGCCAACCACGATGTGCGCCGCGGCAACCGCGCGATTCAGCTTTCCAATAAGGAATACCAGCTGCTGGTGTTCCTCATGCGATCCCCCAACAAGGTGCAGTCGCGGCTGGAGATTCTTCATGGCGTATGGGGAGAAAGCTTCTACGGCGACGACAACCTGCTGGATGTCTACATCCGCTATCTACGCCAAAAGGTGGAAAGCCCCGAGGCACCAAAATTGATCCACACCGTGCGCGGCGTGGGGTTCATGATGAGGCTGGAAGAAGAGCTTCCCGCCTGAGCTCACTGCTTCAGGTACTTCTTTTTGCCGCTGGCCGTCAACACATACTGCCCGCCTTTCGGGCCAGTGAAGATCTGATCAGAAGCTTGGGTTGGCTTGATCGGTTCAGGCTTCGCCAAAGGTTTGGGTTTGGGAGCGATGCAGGTTTGCTGCACCGTTTGACGCATCAGCGCCATCATCCTCTCGAGCCATGTAGGCACTGCAACTGCCATCGCACTCACAAACCTCAGCAGACTCCTTCTAACGCCAGCGTCAAGATTCTGCTGACGCAGGCAGCACACATTGACTGTTTTCCCAGAGGCCTTGGCGCGTAATGCCCAGCGGCAAGCTGATCACCACACAGCGCTCTTGCGCCAAGCCATCCACCGCTAAGCGCACCGTGCCGCCGCCCAGCACCAAGCCATTGGTGGTGAACTGCAGTTCGCTGATGTTGTGATTCAGCTGCAAGCCATCTCCGCGATCACCAGCCAGCAATGGCCCGGTGGCCTGGGTGCATGCAGGCAAGCTGCCGCTATCAGGTTCAACCCAACCGGTGTCACCCAAGGCCAACGCGCAGGGAACCTGTTGATCCATCGCCTGATCGCGGGCTTGCTCAATGCCCAGCTGCAGTTGGCACGCCGCGGCCAGCAACTGCTGATGAGCTAGCGGCGCTCGGCTGGCGTTGATGCTGGTGCCCGCCAGGATCCCCACAATCGCCACAGCCGTGAACAATTCAACCAAGCTCATCGATGCAGGCTCCCAAGCCTTGCAGGCTGAACTCGCGCTGACGCTGCAGCTCACCAGCACGCACTCTCAGCTCCAGGAGTCCATCAGCAATCTCAAGTTGCCGTTCAGTCGGGAACATCTCGGCTGATTCGAGGGAGCCGGCTTGCTGCCACAAGGCCTGCAACTCAGCCAACCCCTGATGGCGTTGCTCATGATTGCTGCAATCAACCGCCAGCAGCGCCCCTTGCCTGATCAGCAAGCCGGCATCGCGCTGCAGTTGCAAGGCCAGCCAATGCTGTTGGGCAGCAGATTGCTGTTGCTGCTGGGCCGCTCGGCCAATGGAGCCAGAAAGCTGCAAGCCCAGGCTGCTGAAGATCCCCAGCAACACGGCACTCACCAGTACCTCGGTTAATCCAAAGCCTGCCGCATCAAGGCTGAGAACTCGGCGTCGGCTTGTTGATCGCGCTTGAGCTCGCGCTTTTGGCTCAGCACGCCCTGTAAGGCCATGGCCTGCAGAGCCAAGCCGCTGGTGATGATCACCAAACCGAGCAGCAGAACTGAGGGCAACACAAAACCCTGCTGCCTTTTTGGCTTGCTCCACATCGCTGCTGCTTCGCTGGAAGCAGCGTTCCCCTATTTGTTCTCGTTGAGCTTGAGCACGGCCATGAAGGCCTCCTGGGGCACATCCACCTTGCCCATCGCCTTCATGCGCTTCTTGCCCTTGGCCTGCTTCTTCAGCAGCTTTTTCTTCCTGGAAATATCACCGCCGTAGCACTTGGCCAGCACGTCTTTACGCATGGCACTGATGCTTTCGCTGGCGATGATGCGGCTGCCGATCGAGGCCTGCAGCGGGATCTTGAACTGCTGCCTGGGGATCAGCTCCTTGAGTTTTTCCACTAAGCCTTTGCCCACCCCATAGGCCTTATCGCGGTGCACGATCGTGGTGAGCGGGTCGGCCTTGTCGCCATTGATCAACACATCGAGTCGCACCAACACGTTCTTGCGGTAACCGATCAGGCTGTATTCCATCGAGGCATAGCCCTTGGTGCGGCTCTTCATCTGATCGAAGAAGTCGGTCACCACCTCCGCTAGAGGCAACTCGTACTGCAACGTCACCCGATCAGTGGTGATGTACTTCATATCGACAAAGATGCCGCGCCGTTCTTGGCACAGCTCCATCAAGGTGCCGTTGAAGCTGTTGGGCGCGTAGATCTCCATTTTCACGTAGGGCTCCTCGATCGATTCGCGCGCCTGCGGATCGGGAAGCGTGGCCGGGTTGTCCACCATCACGGTGGAGCCATCGACCATGTTCACCTTGTAGATCACCGATGGTGCGGTGACGATCAGATCGAGGTCGTATTCGCGCTCGAGCCGTTCCTGCACGATCTCCATGTGCAGCAAGCCCAAAAAGCCGCAGCGGAAGCCAAAGCCCATGGCGCTGCTGGTTTCCGGCTCGTATTTCAAGGCGGCATCGGAAAGCTTGAGCTTGTCGAGTGCATCGCGCAGATCGGGGTATTGATCGGCATCTGTTGGGAACAGGCCGCAGAACACCATCGGCTTGGCCTCGGTGTAACCCGGCAATGGCTCATCGGCCGGTGCACTGGCCAGGGTGATGGTGTCGCCCACACGGGCATCGGCCACAGCCTTGATCGAGGCAGCCAGATAGCCCACCTCACCGGCGTGGAGCTCATCCACTTGCTTTTGATCCGGCGACATCACGCCGATCTCATCGAGCTCGTAGGTCTTCTTGCTGGCCATCAGCAAGACCTTGTCTTTCTTGCGGAGCCGGCCGCTCACCACCCGGAAGTAAACAATCACGCCCCGGTAGGGGTCGTAATAGGAGTCAAAGATCAATGCTTTGAGCGGCTCTTCTGTGGTGTCCGGCGGCGGCGGCACCCGATCAACGATGGCCTGCAGGATCTCCGGCACGCCCAGGCCCGTTTTGGCTGAGCAGTGGATCGCGTTGCTGGTATCGAGGCCGATGATCTCTTCGATTTCGGTGCTGATGCGCTCGGCGTCAGCTCCCGGCAAATCGATTTTATTGAGCACCGGGATGATCTCCAGATCATTGCCGAGTGCCAGGTAGACGTTGGCCAAGGTTTGGGCTTCCACGCCTTGGCTGGCATCCACCACCAGCAGCGCTCCCTCACAGGCCTGCAGGCTGCGGCTCACCTCATAGGAGAAGTCAACGTGGCCGGGGGTATCGATCAGGTTGAGCGTGTAGAGCTCACCATCGGCTGCCTTGAACTGCATGCGCGCGGCCTGCAGCTTGATGGTGATGCCCCGCTCCCGCTCGAGGTCCATGTTGTCCAGGAACTGCGCCTGCATGTCCCGGTCCGCCACCGTGCCGGTGTCCTGCAGCAAGCGATCGGCCAGGGTCGATTTCCCGTGGTCGATGTGGGCAATGATGCAGAAATTGCGGAGCCTTGAGACGGGGGCGTCTGTCATCAGCAGATCTTAGGGAGAAGCCCCTGCTCACCTGCTGCTTTGGCTAGGCAGGGGCAGAGCGCCATCGGCCATGGCCTACCGCACCGATTTCGGCAGCATCCACCAGCGCCCCCTTGGGGTCTTTGGCGCTCCAGCGCGCTATGTACAGGGCCCTGGAGCCACCTGGGAACTGGGCCGTGAACTGCAGCGCCTGGGCTTTCAAGGGCCCGTGCTGTTCATCGCTGGCGGCACCGCCCAACGCACCCTCGCCCCGATCTGGCAGGAGCAATTGCCACCGGTGGGCCTGCAGCCAGTGATCGATGCCTTTGGCGGTGAATGCAGCGAAAGCGAGATCAAACGCCTCGTGGCGATGTCCGATCACCACGGCTTTTGCGCCGTGGTGGGTGCTGGGGGCGGCAAGGCCTCCGACACCGCCCGCGCCGTGGCCGATGAGTTGGGGCTGCCGGTGGTGATCACGCCCACCCTGGCCAGCACCGATTCCCCCTGCAGCGCCCTGTCGGTGATCTACTCAGATGAGGGCAGCGTCACCGGCTTTCGCTTCTACAACCGCCACCCTGAGCTGCTGCTGGTGGACACCGAAGTGATCGCCAAAGCGCCCAAACGCCAGTTAGTGGCCGGCTTAGGCGATGGCCTGGCCACCTGGTTTGAAGCGCGCGCCACCCACGAAAGCCACCGCAACAACGTGGTGGGCGGCAAACCCCTCACCAGCGCACTGATGCTGGCCAAGCTCTGCCACGACATCCTCTTGGCTGATGGCCCAGCGGCCTGCGCCGCCATTGATGCCGGCGTTCCAACACCAGCGCTGGAGCGGATTGTGGAGGCCAACATCCTGCTTTCGGGGCTGGGTTTTGAAATCGGCGGATTGGCCCTGGCCCATGCGGTGCACAACGGCATCAGCACCATCCCGGGAAGCCACCACAACCTGCATGGCGAAAAGGTGGTGATCGGCCTGCACACCCAGTTGGTGCTGGAAGGCCAGCCCCAAAGCGAAATCGATGAGGTGTTCCGCTACTGCCAGCAGGTGGGGCTACCCACCACGCTCGCCCAAGTGGGGATTGATGCCAGTAACGACGCTGAGCTGATGGCCATCGCCGAGCGCTCAGTGATTCCTGGAGAAACCAGCCACAACGAACCGTTTGAAGTCACTGCGATTGCCGTAATGCGCGCGCTCAAAGCGGCTGATCAACTGGGCGGGGCGTACCTCTAAAGCCCCAACACCGCCGTGTTGCGGCTGCGGCTGCTCAGCACATCACCGCCCCAGCTGGGGAACAGCGCCTTGAGCTGCTCTTGCCACGCAGGAGTGGCCAAACGACTGGCAAAGCAGCGCTCGAGCACCTCCAACATGATTGTCACGGCAGTGCTGGCACCCGGTGAGGCCCCCAGCAGCGCAGCCAGCGAGCCATCAGCAGCAGCCACCACTTCAGTGCCCAGTTGCAACTGGCCGCCCTTGGCACCGTTTTTGATGATTTGCACCCGCTGGCCCGCCACCGAGAGGCTCCAATCGCTGGCCTTGGCCTGGGGCAGAAATTGCTGCAACGCCTCCAGCCTTTCTTCTGGGCTTTGGCGCAGCTGATTGATCAGGTACTGCACTAGGGAGAAGTTCCCTGCTCCCACCTGCAGCATCGGCAGCAGGTTTCCAGGGCGGACCGAACGGGGCAGATCCAACAGCGAACCCTGCTTGAGGAACTTGGTGCTGAAGCCGGCAAAGGGGCCAAACAGCAACGAACGCTCGCCATTGATGAAGCGCGTATCAAGGTGCGGCACCGACATCGGCGGTGCGCCCACCTTGGCTTTGCCATACACCTTGGCCAGATGTTGGCTGGCCAATTCGGCATCACCGCACACCAGCCACTGGCCGCTCACCGGGAAGCCGGCAAAGGCCTTGGCCTCTGGGATGCCGGAGCGCTGCAGCAGCGGCAAGGCCCCGCCGCCAGCCCCGAGAAACACAAACGGGGTTTGCACCCGCTCCCCGCCGCTGAGCTGAACGCTCCAATCCCCGTTGGACTTGCGCGTGAGGTCGTTGACCTCACAGCCAGTGCGCAGCTCCAAGGCGCCACTGCGCTGCAGATCCTGCAGATACAGCCGCGTCAGGCTGCCGAAATCCACATCGGTGCCCCTTGAGATGCGCGTCGCGGCCACCGGCTCTGATGCGCCGCGCCCCTGCATCACAAGCGGCATCCACTCCGCCAGCTCCGCAGGGTCGCTGCTCCACTCCATCCCGGCAAACGCCGGCAGAGCGCTGAGCTGCTGATGGCGCTGACGCAGAAACGCCACATCGCCTTGGCCCCACACAAAGCTGATGTGGGGCACCGAATTGAGAAACGCCGGGGTATCCAGATCACCGCGCTCGCGCAAGGTGGCCCAGAACTCCAAACTGCGCTCAAAGGCCCCGTTGATCGCCAAGGCCTTGGCGGTGGCAACGCTGCCACCGGCCTGCAGCGGCGTGTAGTTCAGTTCGCAGTTGGCGGCATGGCCGGTGCCGGCGTTATTGGCCGCCGCACTGCTCTCCAGCGCCGGGCCATCAAGACGCTCGAGCATCAACAGCCGCATGGCTGGATCCAGCTCATGCAGCAGCGCCGCCAGGGTGGCGCCCATGATTCCGGCGCCCACCAGCACCGCGTCGTAACGATCAGTCACGCCTGCCAGCTTTTAGGCTTCAACTAGGTAACAGCTTGCTGCCATGACCACCGACACCGCGGCCGCCACGAATGATCCCCAGGCTCTGACCCTGGAGAACGTGGAGCGCACACTCGATGAGCTGCGCCCTTTTCTGATGGCTGATGGCGGCAATGTGGAAGTCGTGGAGATCGACGGACCGATCGTGAAGGTGCGCCTACAGGGCGCCTGCGGCTCCTGCCCCAGCAGCACCATGACCTTGAAGATGGGCATCGAGCGCAAGCTGCGTGAAGCCATTCCCGAGGTGAGTGAAGTGGTGCAGGTGCTCTGAAGCACCTGCCTCGTAAGCTCCGCCCACCTGCCCTGAGGCCGTGCTGGATCAGCGCCTGCTGCGCGACAACCCTGAGCTGATTAGCCAGCAATTGGGCCGGCGAGGCATGGAGGTGGACCTCACCAAGCTGCAGCTGATCGCCAAACAAGAGCGCGACCTCGAGGAGCAGCGCAGCAATCTGCAAGCTGAAGGCAACCGCACCGGCAAAGAGGTGGGGATGCTGATCAAAGGCGGTGCTGCCCCTGACAGCGATGAGGTGAAGGCCCTGCGCGAGAAGGGCAACCGCATCAAGCAGCAGGTGGCGGTGCTGGAAGAGGAAGAAAAGGGTCTGGAAGCCAAGCTGCGCGAGCAGCTGCTGGCCCTGCCCAACCTGCCCTCGGCCGATGCCCCCGATGGCAAAAGCGAGGCCGACAACGTTGAGGTGAAGCGTTGGGGCGATCCGCGCCAGGGCAAAGACCTTGAAGAGCACTGGCAGCTGGCTGATCGCCTCGGCCTATTTGAAACCGAGCGCTCGGTGCGCATTGCCCAGAGCCGTTTCATCACCTTGATGGGCGATGGCGCCCGGCTCGAGCGCGCCCTAATCAGCTTCATGCTCGATCTGCACAGCACCAAGGGCTACACCGAGGTGATGCCGCCGATCCTGGTGAACAGCGCCAGCCTCACCGGATCCGGCCAGCTGCCCAAATTCGCTGAAGAAAGCTTCCGCTGCGCCGACGACGACCTCTGGCTCACCCCCACCGCCGAAGTGCCGCTCACCTCGCTGCATCGCGATGAGGTGATTGCCATTGAACAGCTGCCGCTCAAGTACTCCGCTTACACCCCCTGCTTCCGCCGCGAAGCCGGCAGCTACGGGCGCGACACCCGCGGCCTGATTCGCCTGCACCAGTTCAACAAGGTGGAGCTCTATTGGTTCTGCCACCCGGATAAATCAGCTGAGGCCCATGAGCAACTGACGCGCGATGCAGAAGCGGTGCTGGAAGCCCTCGAGCTGCCCTACCGCCGCTTGGAGCTCTGCACCGGCGACATGGGCTTCTCCGCGGCCCGCACCTACGACCTGGAGGTGTGGCTGCCGGGAGCTGGCTCCTACCGGGAAATTTCCAGCTGCAGCACCTGCGGTGATTTCCAAGCGCGGCGCTCGGCGATTCGCTTCAAAGAGGGCAAAGGCACCCAGCTGCTGCACACCCTCAATGGCAGTGGCCTGGCGATCGGCCGCACCATGGCTGCCCTGCTGGAGAACGGTCAGCAGCCCGACGGCAGCATCCAATTGCCTGCCGCTTTGGTGCCGTACTTCGGTCGTGAACGACTCACGCCACAATGACCCTCTACTTGAGGTGAGCTTGTGGGGGTGCTTTCAGCGCTATTAATCCTCGCGCTGCTGGTGGTGGTGCACGAAGCAGGCCATTTCCTGGCCGCTGTTAGCCAGGGCATCCGGGTTACCAGTTTCAACGTGGGCTTTGGCCCAGCCCTGCTGCAAAAGCAGCGCAATGGCGTGCTCTACGCCCTGCGGCTGATCCCCCTGGGCGGCTTTGTGGCCTTCCCAGAAGACGAACCCGATAACGACATCGACCCGCGCGATCCCGATCTACTCAAAAACCGGCCCCTCTCCCAGCGCGCCCTGGTGATCGCCGCTGGTGTGATCGCCAACGTGATCCTGGCTTGGGTGGTGTTGGTGGGTCAGGGCCTGGTGGTGGGCATCCCCTCGGGCTTCAGCGCCACCGGTGGTGTGCTCGTCACCGGCGTGCAGCCCGAGCAAGCCGCGGCCCAAGCAGGGCTTGAGCCAGGCGACACGCTGATCGGCCTCAATGGCCAACCCCTCGGTGGCGGCAGCAGCGCCGTGCAAACCCTGGTGGATGCCGTCAAAAGTTCCCCGAGCCAAGAGCTGCAGGTGGAAATCAAGCGCCAGGGCGAAACCCTCAGCGTGCCGATGATTCCTGCTGATTTGGGCGGTAGCGGCCGCATTGGAGCTCAGTTGCAGCCCGCTGGGGTGGAGAACTTCCGCCGCCCCGCCAATCCGCTGGAGGTGATCAGCCGCGCCAATCGCGACTTCGCCGCGATTTGGACCCGCACCATCGACGGTTTTTGGACCCTGATCACCAACTTCGGTGAAACCGCTTCTCAAGTGTCAGGGCCGGTGAAGATCGTGGAAATGGGAGCCCAGCTGGCTGAGCAAGGCGGCTCCAGCCTGTTCCTGTTCACCGCCTTGATCTCCATCAACTTGGCGGTGCTCAACGCCCTGCCCCTGCCCATGCTCGATGGCGGCCAGTTCGTGCTGCTGCTGATCGAAGGACTGCGCGGCCGGCCCCTGCCCGAGCGAATTCAGATGGCCTTCATGCAATCGGGTCTGGTGCTGCTCCTGGGCCTCAGCGCTGTGCTGATCGTCAAAGACACCAGCCAGCTGAGCTTGGTGCGTCAGCTGATGGGCAACTGAACCCATCGTTTATGCTGTCGGATTCCTGATTCCAATCCGGGCTGCCGCATGGCGAAGAAGTCGATGATCGCGCGGGATGTGAAGCGCAAAAAAATGGTGGAGCGCTTCGCCGCCAAGCGATCGGCCCTGATGGAGGCGTTCGCCAACGCTGCTGATCCGATGGAGCGGCTGGAAATCCACCGCAAGATTCAACAGCTGCCCCGTAACAGCGCCCCTACCCGGATCACCAACCGCTGCTGGGCAACCGGCAAGCCCCGCGGTGTCTACAGAGATTTCGGCCTGTGCCGCAACCAGCTGCGTGAGCGCGCCCACAAAGGCCTGCTGCCCGGCGTGGTCAAGTCCAGCTGGTGAACGACCTACTGGCGGCCTATGCCGCCGGTTGGTTTCCCATGGCCGAGGGCCCCGATCGGGCTCTCGGCCTTTTTCGTGCCCGCAAACGGGCGCTGATTCCCCTTGATCAGCGCTTCCATGTGCCCCGCTCGCTCAAGCGCCAGCTGAGGCCTGGCCGCTTTGAATTGCGGCTCAACAGCGCCTTTGCCGCCGTGGTGGATGGCTGCGCCGATCGACCCAGCACCTGGATCAGCCTCGAATTAAGGGCGATCTACCAAGAGCTGCATCGCCTTGGCTGGGCCCACAGCATCGAGGCCTGGGATGAGCACGGCCTAGCCGGCGGCCAGCTGGGGCTCGCCATCGGTCGCTGCTGGATCGGTGAATCGATGTTCCACAGCCGGCCCCATGCCTCCAACGTGGTGCTGGTGCAGCTGCAACGTGCCCTGCACCAAGGCGGCTTTGAGCTGTTTGATGTGCAGCTCAGCAATCCCCATCTGGAGCGCTTTGGCTGCTTTGAACTCAGCGATGCGGACTACACCAGCTGCCTAACCAAAGCCGTGCAGCAGCCCGCCCGCTTGCAGATCGGCAGCCGCGCGGTCAGCAGCGGGGCCTGGATGGCAAGATGAAAGATGACAGCAACCAGGACATAAGAGCCAGTGCAAGGTGAAACACGGTCGATCTCCTTTGATGGAAGGGAGATCCGACTGACGACGCGCCGCTATGCGCCCCAGGCCGGCGGCAGCGTCTTGATCGAATGTGGTGATACCGCGGTTCTCGTCACGGCAACCCGAGCCAACGGCCGCGAAGGCATCGACTTTCTGCCCCTGACCTGCGACTACGAGGAGCGCCTCTATGCCGCTGGCCGCATCCCCGGCAGCTTCATGCGCCGCGAGAGCCGCCCACCTGAGCGCGCCACCCTCGCCTGCCGCCTGATCGACCGCCCGATCCGTCCGCTGTTCCCCAGCTGGATGCGCGACGACCTGCAGATCGTGGCCACCGTGATGTCGGTCGATGAGCGCGTCCCGCCCGATGTGCTGGCTGTGACCGGCGCTTCTTTGGCCACCTTGCTGGCCAAGATCCCCTTCTACGGACCGATGGCGGCCGTGCGCGTTGGCCTGCTGGGTGACGACTTCATCCTCAACCCCAGCTACCGCGAAATCGAGCGCTCCGAGCTCGACCTGGTGGTGGCCGGCACCGCCGAAGGTGTGGTGATGGTGGAAGCCGGCGCGCAGCAGCTGCCGGAAGAGGACATGATCGAGGCGATCGACTTCGGCTACGAAGCGGTCCTCGAGCTGATCCGCCACCAGAAAGAAACGATCGCTGAGCTGGGCATCGAGCAAGTGGTGCCCGAAAAGCCCGAGGAAGACACCACCGTTCCCGACTACCTGGCCAAGCAGTGCACCAAGGACATCGGTGCGGTGCTCTCCCAGTTCACGCTCACCAAAGCCGAGCGCGATAGCCAGCTCGATTCCATTAAGGCCAAGGCCGCTGAGGCCATCGCTGCCCTCAAAGAGACCGATGCGGTGCGCGCCGCTGTCAGCAGCAACGGCAAGTTGCTGGGCAACAGCTTCAAGGCGCTGACCAAATCAATGATGCGCGCCCAGATCGTCAAAGACGGCAAGCGCGTTGATGGCCGCAGCCTCGATCAGGTGCGTCCGATCAGTGCTGCCGCTGGCGTGCTGCCCAAACGCGTGCATGGCTCCGGTGTGTTCCAGCGCGGGCTCACCCAGGTGCTCTCCACCGCCACCCTCGGCACCCCCTCCGATGCCCAGGAGATGGACGACCTCAACCCGTCCAACGAGAAGCACTACCTGCACCACTACAACTTCCCCCCCTACTCGGTGGGTGAAACCCGGCCGATGCGCTCCCCTGGTCGCCGCGAGATCGGCCACGGCGCCTTGGCAGAACGGGCTCTGCTCCCCGTGCTGCCTCCAAAGGAATCCTTCCCCTACGTGTTGCGCGTGGTGTCTGAGGTGCTGAGCTCCAACGGCTCCACCTCCATGGGTTCGGTGTGCGGCAGCACCCTGGCGCTGATGGATGCCGGCGTACCGATCGCCGCCCCAGTGGCCGGTGCCGCCATGGGCTTGATCCGGGAAGGCAGCGACGTGCGCGTGCTCACCGACATCCAAGGCATCGAGGACTTCCTCGGTGACATGGACTTCAAGGTGGCCGGCACCGAAAAGGGCATCACCGCCCTGCAGATGGACATGAAGATCACCGGTCTGGCCATGAAGACCATCGGTGAGGCCATCACCCAGGCCCGCCCGGCCCGTCTGCACATCCTCGAGAAGATGCTCGAGGCGCTTGATAAGCCCCGCGACACCATGTCGCCCCATGCCCCGCGCCTGCTCAGCTTCCGCATCGATCCGGAACTGATCGGCACCGTGATCGGCCCCGGCGGCCGCACCATCAAGGGCATCACCGAGCGCACCAACACCAAGATCGACATTGAAGACACCGGCATCGTCACCGTGGCCAGCCACGACGGTGCTGCTGCTGAGGAAGCCCAAAAGATCATCGAGGGCCTCACCCGCCGCGTCAGCGAGGGCGAGTACTTCGATGGCAAGGTCACCCGCGTGATCCCGATTGGTGCCTTCGTCGAAATCCTGCCTGGCAAGGAAGGCATGATCCACATCTCCCAGCTCTCCGATCAACGGGTCGAGAAGGTGGAAGACGTGGTCAATGTTGGCGATGAGGTGCGCGTTCGCGTGCGCGAGATCGACAACCGCGGCCGCATCAACCTCACCCTGCGCGGTGTGCCCCAGGACGGCTCCGATCCTCAGCCCACCGTGATCCTGCCGATCGGCGAGGCCTAAACGACAAAGCCTGGATCAATCTCCGCCAGGCAAGCCCGGGCCAGCTCACAGAGCTCGGCCTGGGCTTTTCCATTGCTAGCGATCAGGCAGCCGGCCTGACGCACATCGCCGTCGTTGTAGAGCAAGGGCGCGCCATCAGCGTGGCTGAAGGCACCACCTGCAGCCAGCAGCACTGCTTCTGGAGCCGCCATGTCCCAATCCTTCGGGGCGCTGCGGCCCGACAGGGAGATGTAGACATCGGTCTCACCGCGCAGGATCGTGGCCACCTTGCCGCCAACGCTGCCAATCGCCTTGGTGTCGCCTAAAGCCAACGCCTCCAGCAATCGCTCGAGCCGCTCATCGCGGTGGTTGCGGCTGGCCACCAGCACCAAATCAGAGCGCTGGGCGCGGCTGCTGAGCTGTGCCGGGCGCTGCGTGCCATCGCGGGTTTCACACCAGGCCTTCTTCTCATCCACCAGGCCAAACCACACCTCCTCCCGCTCGGGCTGCAGCACCACCCCCAGCACCGGCCGTTGGTGGTGCACTAACGCCAGATGCACGGCGTACTCGCCGGTGCCCTGCAGGAAATCCTTGGTGCCATCGAGCGGATCGAGGATCCAGAGCCATTCGGCATCCAGCGGCTCCCCGGCGGTGAGCTGCTCGGCAGCGGTTTCTTCGCTGAGCAGGGTCCAAGGGGCATCCGGAAAAGCACTGCGGAAGCCATCGAGCAGGTGTTGATTCACCGCCAGATCCGCCGCGCTCACCGGGCCTTCGCCGCCGTTATCCACGCTCAAGGCGGGGGGATAGCCAAAGGGGGGCTGCTCGGAGCGGGCATAGGCCCGCAGGATGTCGGCCGACTCCCAAACCAGACGCCGCAGCACCGCAAGGATGGCTTCGGTGGTGGGCATCATGGATTCATCACAGGCGAGCGCCATTGTGAAGGAGCCCAGCCCCGGGGTTCTCTATCTGGTGGGAACACCGATCGGCCACCGCGGCGACCTCTCGCCGCGGGCCCAGCAGCTGCTGGCGGCTGTGGACCGCATCGCCTGCGAAGACACGCGCCACAGCGGTTTGCTGCTGCATGGCCTCGGCATCCAGCAAAGGCTGATCAGCTTTCACCAGCACAACCAGCAGCAGCGCATCCCTGAACTGCTGCAGGCCCTGGCTGATGGCGAAGCCCTGGCGCTGATCAGTGATGCCGGCCTGCCGGGCATCAGCGATCCCGGAGAAGAGCTGGTGGCGGCCGCTCGCGCGGCAGGACATGCGGTGATTTGCATTCCAGGGCCATGCGCGGCCACAACAGCCCTGGTGAGCAGCGGCTTGCCGAGTGGGCGCTTCTGCTTTGAAGGTTTTCTGCCGTCCAAAGGGCGTGAGCGCCAGCAGCGCTTGGCGGCCATCGCCCAAGAGGAGCGCACCAGCGTTCTCTATGAAGCGCCGCACCGCCTGCTGCAGCTGCTCAAAGAACTGATCGAGCAGTGCGGAGCTGAGCGGCCGGTGCAGGTGGCCCGCGAGCTCACCAAGCGCCACGAGGAGCACGTGGGCCCCACCCTGGCTGCAGCGCTGCAGCACTTCAGCACTTGCAAACCCCAAGGCGAATGCACCCTGGTGCTCGGCGGCGCTCCCGCCAGCGAACCGGAGCCCTGGGATGCCGATGCCCTGCGCGCCCAACTGCAGCAGCTGCAGGCAGAAGGCCTCAGCGCCTCCGATGCCGCCCGTGAATTGGCCAGCCGCAGCGGCCACTCCAGGCGTGAGCTCTATGCGCTGCTGCACAGCGCGGCAGACTGAAGCAATCTCCAACCGCCTAGATGCTGCTGCGCCTTCGCCTGCTCACCGGAACTGTGGTCAGCTCGTTGCTGCTGCTGGTGATGCTGTGTCTGGGCAGCCAAAACCTCAACCAGCGCGAACAACTCCAGCTTGGTTTTGGCCAAAGCGCCCCACTGCCCACAGGCTTCGTGGTGGGCATTGCCCTGGTCTGCGGCGTGTTCAGCGGCGGCAGCGTTGCCGCGCTGCTGCGGCGCTAACTCAGGCGCCAGGAATGGCGTAGAGGCTGCCTTCTAAAACGATGCGGCTAATGCCCTGGGCCAGGATGAACGGCGCGGTGCGGCCAAACACACCGGAATCCGGCACCTTGATCACCCGCTGACTGCGGCCGCACTGACGCTTGGCCTGGCGGGGGTTGCTGAACAGCGCAATCGCCTGCTGCTCCATCTCGGTAGCGGCCACAGCACCCAGCTCGCTGAAGTCTTTAACCGGAGTGCCTTTGAGCTCCACGTCGCGATCGACCAGCAAATACACCGTGGCAGGCAAGCTGCCATCCACCAAAGGCTTGCTGACGCAAGGAGCGCCGCTATCGATCACCCCCAATCCGGGAAGCGGGGCAATCGCCACAAACGTTTCAGCAGCGCTGTCGTCGTCGCTGAGCTCATCGAGCTCTTCGTCGCTGTCATCAGCGCCAAAATCATCGGCGTCATCAAGGGCCAACGAGCTACTGCCCTCCAGCGGCTCATCGGCTTCCAGTTCCGCTTCTGGGGAAGCAGCAGCTGGGGCGGCCTCGGTTTTGGCTGCTGCTTCTTCCTTGGGCTCGTCGTCCTTCTGGGCAGCAACAGCAGGCGCAGCACCGCGGCCACTGCGCTTCTGCTTGAGGCTGTCGTACTCCTCGGGGCTGAGCAGAGCTTTCACGGTGCGGCTCACCGTGTTGGGGCTGCAGCCAAACGCCTCAGCGAGCGCCGCCGCAGTCACGCCGGCCTTGAACTGGCTCACCAGCTCCTGCTTCTGGCTGTCGCTTAGGCGGGCCGGGGCCATTGGGGAGCTTTCACAGCCCTCCAATCTAAGCAGCTTCACTGGCAGGATTGGAGGGTCTGCTCCCTTAGCTCAGCTGGATAGAGCAGCTGCCTTCTAAGCAGCCGGTCGTTGGTTCGAATCCAACAGGGGGCGTCTAGAAAAACCAAGCCAGGTCAAGGGTTTTGCTCTCCAAAGTGGTGAACTTGACCCAGCCTGAACTTGCTTGAAACAAAGGCTGCGCGAATGTTGCCGACTTCAGGCAGGAAGGTCAGAAGCCGTAGTTCAGCGTCACCATTGCGGTTCAACGGCATCAAAAAGCCCCCACCGAAGCAGGGGCCGTGGATTGTTCTGCCGGGGGTTTGATCAGCCCGCTTTTGCTGCCCTGCCTTTCCCGTCTGGGTTTTGTATGGCTCTAAGCCCGTAGGAATCAGGCTCCCCGGCATTCGGTCAGCTCCAATCAGAAGTGGTTATCGCCGACGATCACGCTGGCGGTTGCACCAAGACCGTCTCGCTGCGCGAAGACTCCTTCACCGCTGATGGGGCTGAACATCTGGTTGGAGTTGGAAGCCAGCGATTCAACGGCGCTGCCAGGAGCGAACCATTCCGGGTTGTGACTGAAGAACTCAGCAGGCCGCATCGAGTCGGGGTTGATCAATCCTGCGAAGTCGTTGACCTGTTGCACCAAAGCATCGCTCTGCAGGTCGATTCCGTCTTGCTTGATTGACGTTCCGATATCGCAAATCACATCCCAATTCGATCGTTTGCCGTGGTTGTAGTCGGAGGGGGCAGTGTTCTTGATGCTGGTGACAGGGCCTGTCGTCCAGACATCTGCGGTTTGATTGACTGGACCGACATAATGAATCTCAACCTCGGAGAAACCCTCGTGGCCGCCGTTGGTTAAGGCGTCAGCTTTAACGCCGCCAAGCGAATTGGAGTAAGCGCCAGCAAAGTTCTCTGCGGCATCGCCTACAGGTCCAACATCCCAACCGACCTCATCAGTTTTAGGGCCACGGAAGGTGTTGTCCTGAAGTGTCCATGAGCCAACGTCTTGTGAGCCATTGGTCGGGCGGTAGTTGGGATGGATAACAGCTTTGCTAGCGAATTCGCCTTTGATGTCGCCGAGCTTCATGAAGCCATCGACATCCTCGTCGACATAAGCACTTGCCTTGCTGGCTTCGACAGCAAACCAGTCCCTGTAATGAGGCATGGATCTAAATGCGGTGGAGGGTCTCCCCTCTCGATGAACCAACCATCGGATGAATCAACGGTTCACCTGGCGACCTGCCTCACCAGCAGCTGTGATGTTGCTCACAAGTCATGACTCTTCTTCAAAAGAGCTTGGCCTGCGGTAATCCCGCCCGTAATCAATGGCGATCAAAACCGAGGGCACGCATGAGCGGCATCTAAAAAACAAAATAGGACCCAGTGAAAGTCATCGATCTGGCTAATAGGTATTGGGCTATAACTTATGGATTACCTGAGCCTGGGGAAAATCAATTTCATTTCACAGCAGGCATCGCCTTTCTAGCTGTTCTCTGCTAAGGAGCCGCATACCACTTTCATTGATTTCAAGCAAACCCTTTTCTTTTAACTTGCTCAATGTACGCGAGGTGGTTTCTCTAGAAAGTCCAGCAAGTACCGCCAGTTCTTTTTGGGCCAGCAAGGGCATCATTGACATGGGATCTCCACGTTTTCCGGCGCAAGAGGCCAGTTCAATCAATGCATTTAACAATCGAGTTGTGGCATCTGCCGCATGCACTGCAAAGCGCCGATTCATTGCGCGAAGACGACGAGCTTGTAAGCGGGCAATACCTATAGCCAAAGCCCCACGACTCAACATCAACCGTCGAAAACAAGAGCCAGAGAGCTTTACATAGCTAAGCGGTGTTAATGCAATCACATCAGCTGATCGTGGCTCCTCATCAAGTAAAGCCATTTCACCAAAAACATCCTCAGCACCAAGCAGCGATAAAACCACTTCTTCACCATCAGGACTGAAGCATCGCGCCTTTGCGATACCGTCAAGAATCAAAAAAAGTGTTTCACCCCAATCACTCTCTTGAACCAAGACCTGATTCTCGGAAATTGAAATGCAAAAGTGACGTTCCAGTATTTTATCTAAATCAGCAGGTTCGAGATTGCGAAAAAGCTCTAATGATTGGAGCTGCTCAATAGTTAGAGACTCAATTGACATGACTTATGCAATTGAAAAGGAATAACTAAGTCCTCGAGGCATCATTGGCACGAGCCACTATTGGCGCCCTCAAGGATAATACTTTCCTTGAAAGTAATGCGAGGAAATTGATATTTTTCATGAATTAAATCCCTTGTCGCATGCTGCCACTCTCTGCGGAGGGTGCAGCTTTAGCTTCCCCGTCACTGGACCAGAAACAATCCAGCTGCAGTCCAGCAAACTCCGCCTGCACCTCAGATGCTGCTGATGGATACAGGAATTTGACTCATCAAGCGTGACCATGGCAGCAGCTCGACTGCATCTATTCCTAGTCCTTCCCTGCTCAAGCAAAACCAATCTCAACAACACGCAGGAAAGGCTGGGATTCTTCAATCTGCTGATGGCCTTCAAGGAGCTTGCGCCACATCAGCTGGTAGATCAGCGCTCAAGTGCAGCTGCCACCGCATAAGCGCGCACGGGGTTATGGCCTTCAGGAGTCGCAGCAGCAGAGATGCCAAGTGCAAGAGCCAAGGCGCAGCAGCAGCAGGTCAGACCGGTCATGACTTGGAAGCGGTGGAGGGTCTCCCCTCTCAATGAACCAACCATCTGAGAAATCAATAGCCCAAGCGCTGACCTGCCTCACCAACAGCTGTGAGGTTGCTCACAAGGCCTGAAAAGCACTGGCAAGACTGGATTTATACGCAAAAAAGCGGACTCAAAGCCCGCCAACCAATAAGCACCTTCAGTGTTCCGCGCTTGGGCGAAAGCGTTTCAAGCACCAGCAAGCTGACGACGGGCCATGAGGTTGCGAGCAGCTTCCAGGTTGATGGCTTTCTTGGCGCGCTTGCGAATGATTTTTAGTGCAGACATTTTTCTTTCTCTCGACTGACCTTGTTCTACGCCTCTGGCTGAGCACAGTCGATACCTGAAACCGCACAACGGGGTTCGGGTTTGCGTCCCACCTAGAAGGGGCAATCGCGCCTATTCCGCAAGCCCACACATCTCATCACGAGTCCAGCACCCCATGAGTTCTCATGGACCATTGCCGAGCATTGATGTCGAAATTCCTGCTGCGCGACGGAAGCAAGATCAGCGTCAACACCCTGGCCGACCCGGCAGACGTTTGGAGTTACACCACATTGGATGGGGTCACAGTGCATGCCCTGCTATCTGCCAAGGCTGAGTCGAGGCTTCTGCAGAAAGTGCCTTCAAGCCTCCTGACCGTTCCCCAGCGCATGCAGCTATTAGGCCAGAAGCTCAGCGCGTTTGTCGGGCAATAAAAAAGGCCCCGCCTGTGCACGGAGCCAAATGGTTGTGTGTGAGGTGTACGCCCTTCGGGCTACCTTCTCAATCTCGTCGCAGGAGTCCAAGACGGGTCTCACAACAGGACGCCTGTCTTTGTGTCACGGGGTCAGCCGCGTCTCAGCCTGAAACACCTCTGGCTTGGCGGTGGTGGCAGTGGAAGGTTCATGGCTTCACCATCACGCCGGCATGGGGTGCAGCGGATCCCTTGAAAGTGCCATTCCCAGCAATCTCCAAAGAGACCTGGCCCGCCAGTCTTGACTCCCCGCAATCGGGTCCCAAGCGTCACGGAATAAGCGGAAGTCGATCCTGGCGAGCCTCAGTTTTTAGCCGGGTGAAACGCTCCCGATACCTAGGGCGAACACTCTCGCCAGACTTAGGGAACGGGATGGACGAGTGGATGCAGACCGCCTTCGCGGATCACTTGGACCTGGCCCGCTGTAGCGCTGATTGCTAAGGAAGATTTGGGCGCAGGTGTGGTGGCGCTTGGCGGGAGCCTGGCCGTCTTGCAGCGCGATTTGCTGAAGCTGCCTGTGGGCTGAAGAAATGGCGCGGAAGGAAACAGCTGCTTTGTGAACAGGCAGTTGCTCCAGAAATGGACACGCCCTGATTTCCGTGGCCATTTTCGCCACTTTCAGGGAATCCCTAGGGCGCCCTCCTCATCCATCAACTCAGTCACAGCCTCAAAAACCCATGCCGCGACTGGGCTAATTCATGCCTTCTAAGCAGCCGGTCGTTGGTTCGAATCCAACAGGGGGCGTCAGTTACACCAAGGGTTTTGGGGTTTCCGCGGAAGCCCACACATCCTGCTTTTGGTCATTTAGACCATTTTCAGGGCAGGATCAGCGCATCAAGGCCCTGCAGAAGGGCAAGTGGAAAATAAAAGCTTGGAAGGCTGACATAGCTGGCTTTTCATTCAGCCCCTGAAGGCCATCACGAGCATCACAACCACTGCAGGCGTCATCAGCAGCGCGACAAATGCGCCGTGAATGCGTGAACCACGCCCAAGAGTCAGTCTTTTCATTCAGGCGGCCTCATCAACGGGGGCCCAGGCGGAGGCAAAACCTCAGCCAGCTCCAACATCTGCGGAACGGTCAGGTTCATCTCATCACTGATGACGGCCAGCAACGTCATGTCGGGGACGTGTTCCAAGCCATGGCGCACAGCTAGTTGGCGTGTCTCCGCTCGATGCGGTCCAACGTGGTGCTTGTGGCCATCCCAATAGACGAGCCAATAGAGATCACGTTCAGCCATCAGAACCTGAAGTCACTTGGATCAGGAGCAAGGCCGGGGTCTGCACCAGCTCCTTCATGGACACAGATCAATGACGTCAACGTGCCGGTGGCGCCGAGCTCGCATGCTCTGGATGTGAGCAACTGTTCTTCGCGCTGCTCCGGCGTCATCTCCGAAGTGGACGACGGTTTCGGCACTGCGCTGCAGCCAGCCGCTGCCAACAAGAGGGCAGCAGCAATAGCCGGGCCCGTGAGTGTGTTGAACTTCATCACTCTTCAGCCCTTGGAGTCAGTCAGGTGCAGAACACGACCATCGGGGAGCGTCACAGAATGCCCCGCTGTCATGCACGGCTCAACGATGACCGGCATTGGTTCAACGCCCTTGTGAATTTCGAGAATTCCCTCGCCTTTGATGCCTTGGCCGGTCCACGACTCCGCGCCACAGACAGGTTCACGGGTCACGTTCAGCTTGACCTTCTCTCCGTCATAGAACTCACCGCTATCCATTTGCACGGTGAACTCCTTGATGGCTACCTTCTCGGTTTGGGCCGAGGCCACATACAACAGGGCCAGAAGAAAGCCAGCACCAATAGCAGCGAAAAAGCCCGAGGGTTTCTTCTTTGGCTTCTGAGTGGTTCCTTTTTCTGGCAATCGCCAATGGGTCATGGCTCGACCTCCTTGAACCCTTCCAAGCTCGTTCTGGAACAGGGTTCCCCGCTTCCCCCAAATGGGTGAATTGCAGGCTTTTGCCCGTAGGGTCAGCTGCTTCGAGAGATCTGCATGAGCTACGCCCGCACAAAGGTTTGGGTGTGGTTCAAAGGGGGCCTAGACGGTGGCGAGTGGCGCAGTGGGTTCTACGCGACCGACAACGCCGAGCACGAGGAAGCGGTGACGCTGCAACACGGCGACTTCAAGGACTGTGTGGTTCCGACCTGGCGCATCAGCGATAAGGAGCCGACTGACCTCAAGAAAGGGCCAGCCATCCCAACCGATGCGAAGTGGAAGTTCAGCGGTTAAAGCCATCACACCCTGGCTCAATCAAAGAGCAAAGCATCAAAAAAAGGCTATAACTGCCAAGGAAAAGGCAGTTCAGCATGTCAACAAGTACATTAAAACTGGCCATTATCGGAGCAGGAAATGCGGGCGTAACCATGGCAGCCCATGCCAAACTTGCTGGTGTACCAAAAGTCTCACTCTATGATCGGCATGATCATGAGCTATCAATTATTGCGGGCAATAACAACCAGATCAAGCTAGAGGGAAACATATCCCCTCAAGGGATTGCAACGATTGATCTACTGACTACAGATCCAGCGGAACTAGCTCGTGATTCCAATTTCTATATCTGCGACACCCCAGCCTTCTCTCATGCGGCAGTCGTGGAAACATTTGCGCCGTATCTGAAAGATGGCGATGTCTTTATGTTTCACCCAGGGCGCACAGGAGCAGTGCTTGAAGCCAGAGAAATTCTCAAGAAGCCGAATATTTCTAAAAAAATCACTCTTCTTGAAAGCCAGACCCTTCTCTATGCATGCAGGATTAATGGAGCAACGGCAACGGCTTATGGAGTAAAAAATACGGTATCGGTAGCCGGGGAAGACCCTCAACTCGCTCATGCGGCAATCGATCTCCTGAGTCAATACATTGGCTCGGGATCCTGGTCTATTCAGAAAAGTGTTCTGCAAACTTCACTAGAAAATATTGGGATGCTCTTTCATCCCGCTATTACATTGACAAATCTTGCACGCTTAGAATCAGCCGAGCCCTTCTATTTCTACACAGAAGGTGCATCACTTGCCGTCGCAAATCTAATCCTTGGGCTTGACCTTGAGAAAGAACATGTTGCTTTAGCCTATGGAGTTAAAGTGGATACCGTGCTGCAATGGATGGAGAAATCATATTCGCACTCTGCCACTACCATCCATAAAGCATTGGCAGATAACCCTGCTTATCAAGCCGTTAAAGCGCCCATGAATCTGTCCGCTAAGCAGATTAGAAATTTTCGCTACATAGCAGAAGATGTGCCATACGGATTAGTCCCATTTTCTGCATTGGGAGCCAAAGCTGGGATTCCAACTCCATATATGGATTCAGTCATTGCTATGGCCAGTCAGGTGGCTTTGCAAGATTTCCGCAAGTCAGGAAGGAGCCTGAATTGCTTGGGTCTAGCAGATAAAACGGTTGAAGAAATCGCGGCGATCTAAGTCCAATTGCATTCTCTGCTCAGCAGTGTTTGCTGAGGTCGTGCGGCTCAGGCTCGGGGCCACGTGGCAGGCGCTGGGCAATCCAGCTGGCGCATCAGCGATAAGGAGCCGACCGACCTCAAGAAAGGCCCTGCCAGTCCTGCAGACGCCAAGTGGAAGTTCAGTGGTTAGTCCATCCCTGCGAAGAGCACCCTCCTATTACTTCAAACCGCTCTTTACGCCGGGCGCTCCTCTTGTGATCCCCGTGGCATTAGAACTAAGCGGAAGAGCATGTAGGTCCTGCAAGCCATCTTGAATCCGCAGGTCTCTATTACTCGGTGTTTTAGTCATCACATCAAGCATCTGCTTAGGCGTGAATTGCTCAGCCAAGACTGCTGATAGAAGCAGTGCGATTGTGATAGCTAGGAGGTGTTTCACTTTGCCCCGGGGCACCCATACTGGGAAGCCATGTTGCAGCTGGGCCCGGTTGATGGTGCCGCCGTAAGGAATGGGAGGAGCAAAGGGGGGAGGGAGCCATCGTGCACCCTCACATCCCTATTGCTTGGTGACTTGGTCATCACATCAACCATCTGCTGCGGTGTGAACTGCTCAGCCAAGGCTGCCGATGGAAGCATTGCGATTGTGATAGCGAGGAGGTGTTTCATTAATGCACAAAACCAGAAAGCTTGGCGCCGGTAGCTGTGGGGTTGTAATTAATCATTCAAAGGCTGAACCTGCGCAGGGGCCTCAAGGTCAAAATTACAATGCCTCATGTGTTTAAATCTCCAGGAAGTAATGTTCTCTGAATCCACCAAGTAATAGTGCAGGGCACACATTCATCGTGCACTCTTACATCCCTATTGCTTGGTGTTGCTGAAAGCTCTTTGATCTGGGGCTGTTCCTCAGCCTTTGCTTGTTCTTTTGATTTCTCCTTATGGCTGCCACCACCAAAGCGAATCGTTAGATCAGCAGAAGCACGTGCATTGAAAGCATCGTCATAGGTATACGTTCCGCCGAACTCAACATCATCAGCGACAGCAAATGCCAAGCGACCTTTGACGCCTGAACTGTTTCCAGCACCGTCATCACCCTGCTGGTAGTAGTAACCAACGGAGGCGTTGATCTCTGGGGTGATGAAGTAACCAATATCAAGCCCGTAGGTATCCAAGGCACCACCTTGGTAATGGCTATTCAGACGCTGCTCGGTATCGCCAAAAGGCACCAAGGCATAAGCACCAAAGTTCCACGTCGGGCTGACCGCTTCCACCTCAGCAGCAACCTGCTGGAAGAACACGCTTCTGGGGTTCCTGGCGTATTTGATAGAGGGCAGATACAAGTGCTGATAACGCCGCTTGATCGGGTGCCAAGGCTTGGCATCACCTGTGTTCATCGGGCGGCTGTCGTATCCCGCATTGATGCCAAACATCCAGCTGCGGTCATCGTTCAACCAGCGGTAGCCAAGACGCGATGAGGTGCTGACCGTGATGCCATCGACTTGGGTGTTGACGATTGAGCTGTATCCCGAGAAGTCAGCCAAGTTGGCGTTGGCCTCTACATCGGCATAGAAAACGCTGTTATCGCCTACTGAGATGGGCAGGAAACCACCGATACCAACCTCGTTCGGAGTACCTGCACCTTGCGTCTGCCCCTGGAATCCAAAGCGAGGCTTGATGCTGTCCTTAAGGCTGACGTTCATCACCCCGATGTCATCAGCGTTGCCTTCCGCCGAGACGGGTGCCTGGACAACTAGCAGTGATGCAGCAGCGGCAAGTGACAGCAGCGGGCGCATGGGTCAGCTGAATTTGCGCGCATGATGCCAAGCGCATGCAGGAAGGCCAGCAGCCGTATCCCAGCAAACAGAGACAGAACTCATCTTTCGTCTACAGCTCGCAACGGTTCAACGCATGCCGCAACGGCGCTTCTGCTCAGGCGCTTTCAAGGCGTCTGCTCGTAGGACTGAATCAAGCATTCGACCGTCCTCCGCCAGGGAGTCGTAATGCTTCCTGGGTATGGGAATTTCCCGGGTTGTTGGCCGCACCTGCTTGGTCGTGAGTAGGTGCTTTTTTTGAGCAATGTCCCGCCTGCACCAGTGGTGATGGATGTTTCACGCAGCTGTGCCGAATGAATGTAACGATCGCGTGCGCCTGAATACCGTCGCTTTAGCTTGAAAGTCGTAAGTAAGGCAGGTGCTGCAAGTTCGCGAAATCACTCCGAGTTTTCTTGGGGAAGCTTCTGAAATATTGCCTGGGTTTGGTCATCAAACTCTGCTGACATCCGTTGCAATAACTGAGCCAAAACGTGATGCCAATGCCAGTCATCCGCTGTTTGGCATTGACCCAATTATTGTTCTTGCTGCGCTTGTTTCGTGCTTCTGCGTATCAAGTTTCCTGCAATCTAAATATTGATTAGACGGCCCCTGCTTCGGCAGGGGGCCTTGACCTCAGAAGCGGATCGTTAAGCCCCCCGGGGCTCTGCCAAAACCAGGTGCAAATACAGCTCCTGAACCAGTGAGGTTCACGACATGACGACGGCCATGCCGAGGCTGATGGTGGTGATGCTTGGCGTGACGATGGGCGCGAGGTGCCGCTGGACGCGCATGCCTATGTCCCTTGGCCATGGCTGGTTCGGGCATGGCAACCATCAGGCCACCGAGGGTGAAGGTTGCGGCAGCGGCCACTCCGGTTATCGCGAGAGCTTGTTTCATGAGCTGATTGGTTCAATGCACCTGCTCTAAATCGGGCACCACGCTGGGATCGAGACTCAAAACCGAACCACGGGGTACGGCTAAGCGAATTAATGCCTTAGAGCTTTTTTATGGCTGCCGCAGACCAGGGCCACTGCTAGCAATAGAGCAAACGTACAAGCATCAGGAATGGCTGAAACGGCCTGCGAATCGATTGCGTGATTACACCCAATTCTCAGCGAATTCAGAGACGTTCTACAGCTCAATAGCCGAGCCAGCGGAGAGAGTGAATGGGTGGTTCACGAGAACTCCCCATGCAGCGATTGATTCACAACGTTCTGCCCCCTGCCGTGCTGGGCGCCGTTCTGGCAATGGTTTCCATCAGCGTGGTGAATACGGTCTCCCCTCAACAAGCGTTTGAGCCCTCAGGCCAGCCAGCCATGGGAGCGCTGCCTGTACTGCAGCAGCTTTGACCTCTGACAGGGAACGCTGGCCGTCTGCTGCGCTCGCTGGATGTGGGCTCGCTTTTTGTGGGCTGTCGCCATCTTTGAGCCCCAAAACCCAGCCAGAACATCAGTGCTGGTCTGCGTTCCGCGCGTCTGGCCAAGGAATGCTTGGGCTTGAGGAAAAGGGGAAGGCCTCCCAGCCATTCCCCGTGCTCACGCGCCGCCACTCCCAGGTGACAGCACCGCAAAGGATTCCACATCGCCAGAGCGGCGCTCAGTCACCCAACTCGTTCAACGGCGCATCGCTGCCGAATCGCTGCCGATCAGCTTCAAAACCGCTTGCTCAAGGAACCAAAAGGCGGGGGAAAGAAACCCCAATCCAAACCACGCCCCTAGGAACGCGGCCCCCATCGCAAAGCCAATCAGATCGGCATTGGACTCCAAGACCACTCCCTGACTTGTGTGGGACTTGTAGGCAACAAAGGGGAAGCCAATGGCTCCGACAACCACTCCACGCTTGGTGGCTTTGAGTTGCTGTGCATCCAACGGATGACTGTCGTCAAATGGTTGAACCTCGCTGAAAGCCATCAGCTCCCTGAAGTTGCAGCGACTCTCCGCTGATTTGCGGCGGCTTGCTGGGTTGTTCGCTGATGGCCAGCTGAGAAGTTTCTGAGAGCCCAAGCTCACCAGTTAGTGAACATGCAGCTGCTTGCGGTGGTTATTGAGCAGGTAAATCAAGCCAATCAAGGCAACAACGGAAATCAAGCTGGACATCGTTCTCTCTATCTCGCTGATCAGGATCTACGCCGGCTGAAGCGAAGGCTCAAGCTGGAAACCCGCCCCTTGGTAGGCGGTTGACCGCCTGCATCAAGAGACACAGACCAGGAGAACTAAGTTTTGAACCATTCATCAGCGGCTGCTTCGATGCGCTTCAAGCCCTGGATGCTGGCGCCGCAGGCAAAGGCCAAAGCGGGGCCATGGGGAGCGCTGCCCCCAGCTGTCTTGGCGGCTCTGAACAGCTCAGAGCAAAGCCCCATGGTGCGGGGCTACCTGCTGAGCGGCTCATGGCCAGGAGCAACTGGAACCAAGCCAGCTCCTACCGCACCTGAGCCAGCGCAACAGCAAGAGCCACAAACCACACCAAAAACTGAACTCACAGCTGAGTCCAGCCCAACAGATGAGGCCTCATCTCTCTCGCTGACCATCCGCTTGGTGCAGCCAGAAGAAGAGGTGACAACGCCCGCTGAGTTGCCGCCCAAGCAGTCGAGATGGCGCCGGTTGTTGCGAGCAGTTCAAAGGAAAGCCGCCTAAGGCGTTTCACCCTGGAAGGGGGAAACCGAACCACAGCGGCTGATTGGTCGCGCCAACATTGATCGATCCGCGGTGGTTGGAATGTTCGCTGTTTTATACGGGATCGCATTTTTCGTCCTGCTGGGGTGCGCCTTCATGCAGATGCGCCAAGGCTGGAGCGCCAGGTCCCAACAACCAAGGGCCAACAACTTGATGCGTGATCGCACGGGCCTGAAAACCATTCACCCAGAGCTCCTCGATAGCCATGGGGAGTTGATCAAAGACGAGCTGCTCACTGTCAGCTTCGAGAACGTCTCCGATGGCCCCTTCACCTCACCAGGCGCCCAACCCGGCTACTGATCTCACCTCTGCTCTGGTGAATGGCTTCTGAAACCTCGATGAGTTGCCACCAGCAGGGCGCCAAACGGCCTTAGAAAGGTGAGCAGATCGGAAGCAAGCAGCCGATCGGACGAAGCAACTGACGCTCTGGGTGAGTCCCCAGGGCGTTTTTTATAGCCATGGGTTCACCAACCGCCGGGCTGGCTAGCTGGCTGACCGCCCTGGAACACTGTGAGGATGTAGCCGCCACGCTCAAAGCGGATGAAGTCATTGCGGTTTCTACGGGTGTAGTAGCGGCCCTGACCTTCTGCTGGAAAGTCAAACGCCCAGCGCTCGCCCATCCAAACCTGAACATTGCCAAACGCTTGGCGGAAGTCGCAGGGACCTTGCTCGACCTGAGCAGGTCCATCTCGCCACATCAACGAGCACCAGGCTTGAACGATTTCAGCCTGAGCGGGTGCTGCGCAGAGAACCGTGGTGATGGCAATCACAAGAGGCCTCATTGGCGCTTTGCCCATGGACTCAATCCACTGTGCAACAGCACACAATCAACGTTGCTTGAGTGAATAAGTCGTATACGAACAGGCGATTGGTTGACCAGTAACCGAGATCATCTCGGTGTGGGTCTTCGTCCCCACGATGCGGTAGCCATCACGCAGATAGGCATTGATTTGATCAACACTCATGGAGCCAGGGCACGCTTCATCCCAACTGGTGAGCACGCGAATCGTGATCACTGAAGCTTGAGAACCAGGGGTTGCCTTCACCCCTTCACCGCGGCAACGAATCCCTCCGCGCGTCAGCCAACCATCGAGGCAAAACTCCTCCTCATCCTCTTGGTACCGGCCATCGCCATTGGCATCGAGAAAGCAGAAGGTGGTGTTGGCAATCCGAATGCTGCCGCAGGGGTGAAGACTGCTGGCCTGCGCAGGCGGTGCTGTCAAACAGAACCCCAAGCAGATGAGCCAACCAGCCCCAGCCTTGAGCATTGAGCCCAAACAGTCCAAGCCTTTCAAGAGCTGCCTGCGCTGATTCACTTCGGCCCCATGTTGGCTTTCGCCTGTTGATAAAAGCTCAGGTCAATGGATGATCGGTTCTCATCAGCAGCCATCGACTCGACACGCCGGCGCACCGCTGGCCTCACAAAAAAAGGAACGTCCTTCTTCAGGGCCTCCAAAGCATCGTCATTCCAGTTCATCAGAGTGTGCCCTTCGCCACTGCAGGACCTTATCGATTCAACGAAACCAATTGTCTCCAATCGGTTTCTCAACAAAGCGGCCAACCGCTGGATAATCTCCAGGAACAATCAACTCGGGTGATGGATCCTTTCTTTGGTGTGCCCATGCCCGTAACACCCCCTGCCGAAGTGCGCGCCTGCATGGCCACGCAACTCGGCCAAGACGTTTTCCTCAGTCGCGGCGGGCCCTCAGGCAACGTCACACCAGCTAGAGGCGAGATCACCCAAGATGAACTCAACATCGCTCACCGCTTCTGCACAACGCTGGAATGACACAGCGGCTTGGATTGTCTACCTCTAGGAGAGCCCAAGCGCCCACGGCATGGATTCCAAAGACGTCGCGATCAGACGAATCAGAAAAAGAAAAAAGCTCAATAAGCAGTGGCAGGTGTACTTGTTCGTCAACCTCATCCTGCTGATGGTGTGGGGGCTATCAGGCGGCGGCTATTTCTGGCCAATTTGGGTGATTGTGTTCTGGGGCTTGAGCCTGGCCTGGGAGCAATGGCGCTTTGATCATCCAGAAAAAGCCATCACCGACCAGGAGATCCAAGATGAATTGAGCCGCATGTGAGCGGCCATAAAAAAATGGGGACAGGAACCACCCGCATCCCCACGCACTCATGCAGTCCCCAGTGGGGACAAATGCAGTTTGCAGATTGGGCTTGGCCTTGAACATCAAACGATTGGATTCGTTACCAGCCAAATCCAATTCCCTAACAGCAAAAAGCCCCCGCCAGAGCAGGGGCGCAGAGCGAGCGATAAGGCTCAGAGGCAATCAATGACGGGCGATCAGCCCTCGTCGGTTTCCTCTTCTTCGCCCTTAGGAACCAGGGTCACGCCCTTCTTTTTGGAGAGCTTGATCTCAAACTCATCGCCGGGGACAAGATTCAACAGAGCGGTGTAGGCCTTACCAACCAGCAGGTTGCCGTTGCCTTGTACAACAGCTTTGTAGGAGAGCTTGCGGCCGCCTTTGCCAACGCCGCCGCCAGAGCCGATACCAACACCCTTGGCTTCCAGCAGTGCCTCATAAAAAGCAGTGAAGTTGAGCCGGTCAGACCCATCTTTCTTTTGAGAGACATAGCCACAAGCCTTGACAACTTCAGACTTGCTGGCTCCTCCCATGTCTTTGACTTTTGCGAGAAGCTCTTCGCCGGTGAGCATGGCTAATGGAGTGGAATGAATTGTTTATAACGCGTCGCCGGTTCCTGCCAAGGGTGGGGAGTGCGCTAATTCACCCAGCACAAAATCAGTGAATGCGCAACTCCTTGCGGTGATTGTTGAGCCAATAAATAACAGCAACCAAGGCAACGACTGAAATCAGGGTGGACATGTTGTCTTCTGCTCAACTGATCAAGCCCTACTGCTGATGCGCAGCGGCCTCAAGGGAGACATCCGACCCTGGAAGGCCGGTTGCCCGCCTCTCACAGCAAGGCCCAGGGGCACTGGCTGGCGTAACGATCAAGGATGCGGGCATGGCCGCTGGCCACCATCTCCTCACCGATATTGAGCGGCCACAGGTAAATCTCCGCGACAGCGCGGCCATAGCGGTCCTTGCCGATGCGCCGGATCAAAACCTCTTTGCCCACCACCAACTCCCGCAAGTAGTCACGTGAGGCCTGCGCCAGTTGTTGAGTGTGTGGCGGACCGGTCAGCTCGGGGGCATCAATGCAGGCCAGGCGGATTGCTTCACCGCTGGTGGTGCGGCATGTATCACCGTCATGGCAGCGATCAATCCTCACCGTGGGAGCAGCCGCAGCCGGCAGCCACAACAACATCAAGGCCAAGAACACGTGGCCCCAGGCCCACAACGGGCCTGTTGGTTTCGCTGCGCCATAGGGGCAGAGCTTCACCCGAGCATGGGCTCTGCCAATCCTTGGGCTCAGAGGTGGGTGCCGAGGTTTCCTCATCGCCATCACCAAGCGGGTCCACCCAGCTGAAACCTTGGGTGAAGCCATCTCGGCTCAGCCAAGACCGCAGGTTTCTTTTATGGAATGGCCCCGCCAAAGGCAATAGACAGAAGAGCCAGCCCAACCAGCCATGTCGTCTGCTGTTTCCGCCCTGGCCCTGATTGTTCTGATCTACGCCCTCAATGCAACAGCCGTTGCCAATGAGGGATGAGGGCTAGGCCCCGTGACGCCAAAAGACTGCGAATAACACCACAGAAGCCAGCTGACCGGCAAGCACGCTGGAGCGGATACCCAGTCGCTTGAGGGCCGAGCGGGTCGTTGCTTGCTTCAACCAAGCGAGCTCTGAATGACTAGAAGGGGGATTGGAGTCGTCTCCAGGCATGGACCTGGTCCATGGTGTTGTCGCAGGCATCAGGCTTGCTCCAGGCGGGGTGGTTTAAGGGCTACATCTCCCGTTGATCCTTCCAGCTCTGCTGGCTCGGTGGGGTGAAGTCAGCGTGGGATCTTCCTGAGGTTTTGCCTACACAAGTGCATCTATCTCTTCACACGCAGGCGAGACAAGAGCAGAGATTGGCAGCCTGGCAGGAGCTGTTCGACAACCATGGCAACCCCAAAACGTGGCGCCGAACATCTCAGGGGGTTGTTGGCGCAGAACACCTGCCATGTGATGCCCTGTTGCTTCGATGCACTGTCAGCTCGACTGGTTGAACAGGCGGAGTTTCCGCTCACCTTCATGAGCGGCTTTTCTGTGGCAGCAGCACGGGCGGGCTTGCCCGACACGGGCTTACTGACGGTGAGCGAAATGCTCGATCAAGGCCGATCGATTTGTGATGCCGTCAATCTGCCTGTGATTGGTGATGGCGATAACGGCCATGGCAATGCCGCCAATGTGCACCGAACGATGCATCAATTTGCCCGAGCTGGATTCGCCGGGATCATGCTGGAAGATCAAATCTCACCCAAGCGCTGCGGCCACACCGGGGTGAAAGCAGTGGTGGAGCGCGAACAAGCGCTCGAACGAATCCGCGCAGCCGTTGAGGCCAGAGAGCAGGGCGCTGATCTTGTGATCATTGCCCGCACCGATGCACGCTCAGCGCTGGCGGCAAGCCATGGCGAAACACAAGCGCTCGAGGAAGCGCTCTGGCGCCTCAATGCCTTTGCCGATTTGGGCGCTGATGTTGTGTTTCTCGAAGCCCCACGCAGCGAGCAGGAAATGGCTCGCTTCTGCCGCGAGGTGCCGGGCTGGCGCATGGCCAACATGCTGGAAGGGGGGCTCACCCCCTGGCTGCCGCCCGATGCCTTGGCGGCCATGGGCTTTCGTTTGGCGGCCTACCCGCTGACGCTCTTATCCGCAGCTGCATTCGCCATGAAAACAGCGCTCTCGGCCTTGCACTCAGGAACAGAACCGCAACAGCTCCTCAGTTTTTCCGAGATCAAAGAGCTGGTTGGCTTTCCGGCTTACGACCAGGCTGCAAGCAGCAACTAGCCACCTACCAGATCTGCTGTTGAAGCGGGTGTGCGGCCTCCAGACCATGGCGCCCGGGGTGTGGTTCAGCTTCAGCGGTCAACACACCAACGCTCAAAAACAGCAGCCAACTCAGCGCATCAGCGAACTGAGGTCGTCGAAACATGCCTGCGCTCACCACTGCGGGAAGAGTCGCCGAAAAGCCAGCAGGCTTTCTGCGCTGTTCTGGTGATGATCGTCTGAGACCTTGCTAAGGCCGCCCAGCCATTGCGCTCAGCGCTGCCGCCCTTTGGCCTTTCTCGTCCCTCCGTAGTGGTCAAGAGGCTGTTGGGATTGCACCGGCCAACACCAAGGGCAGATCGCCATCCATACACGCCGCCACAGCGGGCATCGGCCAACATTGAACGATGACTGAGCGCACCAGCGATCGACTGCCGCATTGCGGCTGGGTATACGGCAATGGGCAACCGCCTCAGCCGTTTCTGATCACGGCCACCAATGCCGATGGCTCAGCGGTTGGCTACCGCGCTGGCAACAACCAAACCATCCCCGCTGGGGAGTGGTTTTTTGAACTGCCAGCCAGCGATGAAGACCAAGTTCAGTGGGCTGAACTGTTGGGTCACTAAACCGCACCTGCCTGTACGGCTTGCCCATCTTCATCAGCGCGCCAAGCAGCTCTAGACCGATCAAGTCGTTTCTGGAGAAGCCAATGACCACAGCAACGCTTCCCACACCAACCGGACTGATCACCACCGATGGCGAAGGCCACGGCAATGTGTATGCCCGCGAGCCAAAGATGGAATACGCCGCAGCCGATGCAGGCTGGGGATTTCATGAGCGCGCCGAAAAGCTCAACGGCCGGCTCGCCATGGTTGGCTTTGTTGCCGCACTCGCCACAGAACTCCTCACCGGCGAAGGCTTACTGCACACCATTGGCCTCTAGGGGCCACGCCACACACGCACGCACTCACTCAATCACTCTGTTGAAGGAGGACGCCATGACCAAAGCAATCGATCCCTCAGCAACCAGCAACGCCAACCAGCAGCACAACACGAAACGCAGGCTCACCACCTTGGGCCTGGTGGCCAAGCAGTTCGCCACCGATGACCTACTCGGGCAAGGGCTCTTGCTCAGAGCCCTCGGTTTCTAGGGCTGGCTCACTCGGCAAGTTCTCGACGACAGGCTGAAGTCCACTGCTCCACAGAGCTGGATCACACAGATCCCGCAGCGGCAGACGCAGTCGTTGGGTGGCATCCAACACAGCCACCAACTCAACCCAACGCTCCGGCGAGCGCCCCCCTTGTCCGACCACACGAAAGTGGCGAAAGCCAAGTTGCGCTTCAACGCTTGTCCAGTGCTGGGCCAACTTGGTCATCCACCGAGTGTCCCACTGGCTCAGCGCCTGGGTGAGCGCCGCTCAACCCACTCCAAAGGAGCCAAGCCCAGTTCTTGCCTGATCGGATTGATGTAGGCGTAGTACTGCTCGCGCAAGGCCGAGCGGGACTGCCGAGTTTGTTTGAGGCAACGCTTGAAGGCCAGTTTGCTGGTGGCGCGATCCACGCATTGCTTCTCCTGCTGCATCAACGCAGCACGGCCGGAGTAGCTGGTTTGCTTCCATCGCCTTTGGGCTTGAAACAGAGCTTCGCGCTGCTGATCACTCAATGGCTCTTGGCGCCTCCAGAGCAACAGCGGCGTTTTGGCGATGCGCATGGAGCCAGCCGCTGGCGAAGCGGCAGCGGTTGCAGTCAGCAGCTCAAGGCTGAAAAAAGCCGCTGCAACAGCCAAACAACCGATGCCAATCGCTGAAGCCGTTTTCATGGCGAGATCCCCAATCAAGACATCTGACGCTCCCACCGGCTGATGACCCAGTTCTGAATGGATCTGGGGGACGGATGACTGAATTTGACTCGCGCAGAGCACTACAGAGACGTGACCTCGTCTTTATCGCCATCCAACAAGCCATCGATGAACACAGCCGCGCGGCTGAGGGCCAGCTCGTTGACTTCTTGCACGGCTTGGTTGAGGCGTGAGCGGGTCTGCTCCGACATGTAGGCCTGCTTCAAAGCCATCGACGCCTTGAAGCGCTCGGCATCGTTCAAGCCCTCAAGGCAATCGTCAATGGATTTGGCGAATAGGGCACCAGCTATGGCCACCGCAGCTGAGGGAGAAACGTTGTTCATCCCCGCATGATGCGTACTTCTGTACCACCGTCAAGGGGTGGTGGGGCCGTCCAGCAAGTCGTCAATCAAGATTGCCGCACTGCCTTCGGCTAGGTCGTAGAGCTCTTGAATCGCAGCACCCACACGCTCTCTGGTTTCTGGGCTGATGAAGTCCGGATCCAAGGCCATCGAAGCCTTGAACTGCTGAGTGGGATCCAAATGCTTCAGGCAACTCTCAAGCGAATCACTCAGCAGGGCAGCGGCCAGGGTGATCGGCGCCGAAGGGGCAATTTGATCGTCCATCAATCCACCGTGATGCGTTGAGGTAGCAACTGGACCGGCCGGGCGGTTCGGTTCTGTTGTCTGCAGCTGTGGTTCGGGTCTAACCCCAGCCCGAGGAACCACGCCACCAATTCGAAACCCACCGGCCCACAGAGCAGCTCAAATGCTCTGCCAAGCCAAGATCCCTCGCGGAATAAACCAATACGAAATGAGCTGAAAATTTTTGCCCAACACATAAGAACGGAAAAAGTCCCTCAGATCTGACCAGTCATTGCGATAAGGAGTTGGGTAGAGAATGGTGCTGATCACAGCAAAAATCACCACGTGCAAAAAGTTGCCGGCGGGGTGATGGCCAAGCTGAAACCCCAGCAACCGGGCTTCGCTGTTGACGCTGAAATCAAGCCCAAAATGGTCGTGGAGTTTGTCGTGCAGCTCGGTGCACTCGCCAATGCCAGGAATCCAATTCTCGAGAAATTGCACATAGGGATCAGGACCTGACTCCGGCATCGCCCCAGGGGAGTTCACGCCATTGAAAGGAGCCCGTCAACACCTTGATGTAGCCAATTCATCCATTCGCCCCGGCCAAGCCAAGTCAAGCGCCAGGGGTTGGCTCCTGATCGTCGCCGCAATCGAGAACCGCTTCAAACAAGTTGGCCGTGGTGTGCTGGGTAAATCCATGGATCTCGCGGACCGCGAGCGCCAGGGATTCCTTCATGGCTTCCGACATGCAGTCAGGCCGCAACGCCAATTGCAACTTGCTGCGCTGCAGGGGCTCGAGCTCATCAAGCTGGTTTTGGATCACCTCACGCAGTAGGGCGCCAGCAGCGCAGATGGAGGTAGGGATGGCTTGGCGGTTGTTCATGGCTCAATGGTTGCTGGCCCCCAATCCAGCGTCACCGGCCAGGCACGTTCGGCTTCCACGGTTCGGTCGCAGCCAGTGGCCCTTGAATGCGATCAACCAGAGCTCTTAGACCAGAGAGATCCATCCCTTGCTGGCCATGCTGCGATCAGCTGCTATTGGACTGAGCTTGGCGCTGCTGCCTGCAGCTGGCCTGGCTGGGCTCTCGGATTTTGATCGCACCGCAGAGCGCGTGGCCACGGCCATCTGCATCGGCGTTCACACCGATGCCTCTTACAACCAAGCTTGGGATCAGGGCACACCAGATGCACGGGCCAATGGCCTCACGGTGGATCGCATCGAAGCGGTGAAAGCCAGCCAAGGGGTGGAGGCGATTCAAAACAGGGCCAACGAAATGATTCGCGACGTGGGCTGCCAAGCGCTAATTCCCGAGCAGGCCTACGGCGTGTTTGGGCCCTACAAACCACTGGGACCCAGCTCATTTGAAGGTTTCTACGACTGATCAAGGCGCTGTAACGGAAAGGATCAGTCGCTTGCAACAGGCGACGCGCGATTCAACCTGAAATCACTGGTTCATGCGAGGTGCCCATGGAGCGCCACCCTCCCGACATCCGGCAAGCACTCTTTTTCAGCGCCAGCGCTATGGGTGTTGAAGCCATCGACGATTGCGAGCACACCTTTGCCAACGACCCCAGCCAGGCCATTGCCGGACTGGGCGCCGCCGTGGTGAGCTGGTGCGTCATGGTGGAACGCGCCCTCTGGATGATCTGAACCGCTCAGAGCCGCGCACGAGCGAAATGACAACGCGCCGCCGCAAACAACGACACGTAGAGAAAAAAGGCGCCGTATTTGGTGTGCGCATTGCCCACGATGAAGCGCTTAAGCAGGCTCACGGGTTAACAAGCAAAACACCAACTCATGCAGCTGATCATTGAGGGCTTTGATGGCTGCCTCTTGATCCGCCAAGCGGCAGCGAAGATCGTCAAGTTGCTCAGAGGGATCCAGTTCACCTGGAGGTCTGCCAGGAAACAACGGAATGACCTTGGCCATTGATGCAGTGATCCACGGATTGATTGACCTTGCCGGCAACAGCTCACCAGGCCATGACTCAACCAAGCGCAAGTCTTTCCGGCTGTGTCTGTTGGCTGAATAGCGCCTGAGAAGCCTTAAAAGCGCCTGAGAGCCCCATGGCGAGAGGCCTCCCTGTAGGCAATTTTGGTAACAATCAATACCAACTAGCAAGCATTAATACCGATAGACGCGGGCTTTTCCTTCGCATAGGTTGATTACCCAATTCCAGCCGGAGGCAGCCATGGCAACCATTCCCGCGATCGCCTGCGCTGCCACAGCCGCTGCAGGCTGGCTGTTGATGTTGATCTACGCCCAACAGCACATTCTTTAAACAAGAAAGACCCGAACTTCGTTGTTTGTTCGAAGGCTCTAGTTAGCCGGAATCGTGGGTTGATCTTGAAAATCAGGTTGCTTCTCCAGCGCTTCTTGCTCCCAGCGCCCGGTCGATGTGGCCATGATCGCTGCGGCAATGGCGAAGATCACCAAAGCCAACACGGAAAACGCCCCGTAGGGAGTCCGCCGTGTCATGGGGCTGGAGTCACGAAGTTGGTGGTGGGCAAGCCTTGTTTGGAGGCCACCGCCACAAACACCACAGCTGGCTCCTCACCAATGTTTTCAACGGTGTGGGGGCCTCCCTGATCGCTTTCCACAAAGGCCTGGCCAGGCCCAAACGTATTGACCTGATCACCCCTGGTATGGCGGATCTGACCTTGTGAGACGTAGGCGATCAACGGCGCAGGGTGGGTGTGGAGGGGAACACTGCCGCCAACGGGGAATTCCACGCGCAACAGGCGCAATTCAGCCTCTCCCTCTGGATACGTGAACGCTTTGCCGCTCAACCCAGTAGTGGTTTGAAGGATTGGCTTGATTTGCAACTCCTTGGTTGCTGATGCGTTGCCGCTCTGGGCCGCTGGCTTGTTCTGATCAAACGCCGCACACCCGCTGAGCCCCAAGCCAATGGCTACAAGGCCAGATGCTGCCACCGAAACCAGTTTGAACATGATGCCGCCCAGGATTGGATGCATCCATCAAAGGCCCACTGACCTCGAAGCAGCAAGGTGGTCGCAATCGAGCTAAAGCAGGAGCAGAGCCTTCTCAAGGTCATGCTCGCCGATCTTTTGCGCATCCTCCTGGCGTTTTTTCTGCCGCCGCTGGCTGTGGCCACCCAGGTGGGCGTTCAAGCCAGTGCGTTTTGGCTGAACCTGATCTTCTGGCTGTTCAGCTTTGGCGGGCTGGGATTGCCGGTCCTGGCAATCATGTGGCCTGTGGCTGTGATCCACGCGCTGTACATCATCATCACGCGCAAATAAATCAGCAGCTTTTGGTGAGTCGGCGTGTGCGCCGAAAATTCTCCATCTCATCAACGCCAATGCGGCAACCCTCGGCTCGATCAGCGGGCTGATCGGGCTGGTCGGGCTCCACCGCTTGCTGAGCCACAACGCCAGGGGCCCAAATCAACAGCATCAACCCAATCACCAACCAATACTTGGGCTTCACAGCCGGCATCTGCCCTGCCAGCTCATGACCATCCACTACGAGAGTCATTCAGGTCTTAGCTCGAGCGGCTGAGGAGCCACAAGCTAGGTTGATGGGCTCTAGTGCAATAGGAATGGCCACAGACAAAGAGCTGATCAAAGAGGCGGGCCAAGAGCTCTGGAACACCGTTAAGAAGCTGCGTCCTGGCCTGCCGAAAGAAGCCCGCTCCCAGCTGGTACTCAAAGCTCTGCTGACCATTGGCGATCTGCCCGATCAACTGCAAGCGTCGATGGTGCTCGGACAAATTGCTGATCAGGAGCCCGATGAGGCACCTGAAAAAGAAGGCGCCAAAAGCTGACGCCGCTCAATCACCAGAAGGCATCAGCTGATGCCGGTTGCAGTTAGCGGGCTGGGGCCTCGAGGTGAAGGCACTGCCAGCCCTACCGGTGACACCCCAGCTCCTGCTGCCTGGGGCAACTCCGGTGACTTCAGCTTGTCGGCGCTTTGAGCGGCGAGCTGTGTCAGCTCTTACTTTCCAACAAAATCAGCGCCACCCCAAAGGGCATCTTTCTCCAAATTGGCAACAGACTCAGTCAGAGAATGAAGCTCGGCTATTTGAGCTCCAACTGAAATCGTGCCCTGACTGAAATCGTCTGGCTGCACAAGTTGCAGCGACGGTTGTGATGCCATGTCCTGAGGCAGGGATTGGTTCATCACTGGCGCAAACACATTCATTATGTTTTAAGGCAGGTTGCTATTGGCTTCAATGCAAAAGGATCAATCGTCAAACAGGCGACAACCCAGAGCATTGGGTCGGTCAGCGCATTCTTTCTCCCAAAACTGATCGTGGGATTCATGCGCCAGATCATGCAGAGGTCGTGGCCTGGAACCCATTGGAGTTACCAGAGGCGCTAGAGGATTCACCACACAAGCCATGGCATCAATCACTGTCTTTCTCCCGGCTACTTCCGGTCTAAATCGTTCTTAGACCGGCGCCATAGGGACAAACACTCCAAATCACTGCTCAAACAGGTTGAGCGAGCCATTCCCCAAGGCTGCGGCGCCGCTGCTGGGCTGAGCTGGTGATTTCAATGATGCGGCCGCCAGCGTCAGGCTCGTCCAAAGCATCCAGACACACCTGAGCCACCAGACGCCTGGGAATGCTGCTGCTTGTTTGTTGATCAGCACCACTAAAGACAACCCCTTCCTGCCCACTGCGGCTGTCGTCTTCACTGAGGCCGCCCGGCCGAATCACCGTCCAAGCCAGTCCGCTCTGCTCAAGCCAGCGCTCACCAAGCCGCTTCCAGAGCAGGATCAGCCCAAACAAGTTGAGCGGATGGCGCCAGCGCCCAGCGCAGAGCGAGCTCACCAAGACAACCCGAGACAGGCCAACCGCTGCGCAAGCCCTGAGCTGAGAGCGCACACCAAAGGCATCCACCTGAAGGGGCCCCGCCAAATTGATCGACGGGCGTGCACCGGTGGCAATCACCAGGGCTGAGCAGCCGTTGAAGGCATGATGCAGAGCCTCCGCGGTGTTGAGCTCAAGCCTGAACACCTGCAAACGGCCCTGTTGCTCAGCTTCGGCAAGCGGGGGCGGCAGTGTCGAGTTGGGCCGCACGATCGCTCTCACAACCCACCCCCGCTGCAGGGCTTCATCGACAACCCGCCAGCCGGTTTTACCGGACGCACCCGAAACGGCGATTGGCCCCATGGGAACAGCTTCTCCAGTCAGTCCTAGTCAACCGCGTCCTTCAGGCCATCGGCGGCTTGGCGGCAAGCAACCGGATGCGCCTTGGCCATGGTTGGATCGTTTTGGCAGAGGCGATGCCAACCCTCTCGGGTAAAGCACTGGGGCAAGATTGCTCGGCAGGCGATTTGCGCATCATCCGGCAGAAAGCGGATGCCATCAGCGCGGGCCAGCGAGGCCAATGGCAGCACCATGGCCAACACCATCACGCAGCGGAAATAGCCCATGGCGACAAGCCTCTAACCACCACCAATGTGGCCGGTCTAGAAAAACCCTGAAGCCAGAGAAATATCAGCTCACGACTGCACACACTTCAGTTGTGAGCTGTCATTCAACGTCCATGGGCTGGATGCAAAACCTGTGGGGCCGCGACATCTACGCGCGCATGGCACGTCTCTACCGATTGGGTCAGCCCGACACCAAGCGCATTGCAAGGCTGCGGGCGTTCGGCATGTCGCAACGCCAGATCGCCAACAACTTGGGCCTCAAGCCTGAGCTGGTGAACAAAAACGTCGGCCGCTACTACTCCTGAGCAATCAGCTGCCATAAACGCAGCCAAGCCAAAACTCGGGTCATGCTGATCAGACCCAGGCCAATACAGATGGGGCAATGCAGTGGTCCCACGGCCCCATCATCGCGGCATCAACCAAAGATCCAGCCCATTGCTGTTGAGCTGTCATGGAATGGAAAAGGGGGTGATGACGTGTCCACCCCGATCCATCGTGACGCAAAAGATTATTTGCTGAGGTAGCAGAAAAGCCCAGATTCCACTTCTCCCTCAGGGGCTTTTCACGCAACCCTGATCTGCCGCTTCAGGTGCCCAGGGGCGATTGGGGCAACGATGAAGAGATGTCAGAGATCACCTACCGCAAATGGCTCAAGGCCTTGCGCTTTGAGGTGGTGCCAACTCAGGGCGGTGTGTTGTTCATCGGGCCCAATCACTTTTTCAGCCTGCCCCACGAACCACGCACCAAGGCTGAGCGCAAAATTGCGATCGCCCACATCCGGGCTCTTGGCAAGCTCTAAGCCGAAAGACCGATGCGGCGAAGCTGCTGGGATGAGACACGCAGCTGCCTGAGGAAAAACACACTGGCCACGATCACGCTCAACATGGCCAAAGCAAACAAGGGGGCCAAGGTCAAGGTGAGATCAATCGCTGGACTCACCAAGCTGATGAAGATGATGAAGATCACCAGCGCGATCAGCATGATGGCGCTGGTCAGCAGGGTGATGGCTCGAGTTGAGAGCGACACCCGATGCCGAAGCACACTTTTTTCATACTCGACCTCATCAGGAGGAATGAGCACATCGCGATTCTCTGCTGAGAGTTCCCGGTAGCGATCAATGATGCGTTGACGCGTTGCGGTGATGCCATTGATCAAGTTGCTAATGGCCACCAGCAGAAATGCCGGAGCCATCGAGATCTGAATCGCCATGCTCAGATCGACCGAGGGATGGTTCACCGCACACGACAACCCAACATCGACAACGTGGCTCGGCCTGGATGTCGGTGTTTAAACCAGGTGCCGCTGTGTAAAGCGGTCCTACTAGGTATTCATCACGACTGTTTTTTCCTCTCAGCCTCGTCATAACAGGTGCACCAAGGGAGCGTCGAACCTTTGGTACTCCGACAAGTGGGCAATGAGGCGGGCCTGGGAACCCGCCTTTTTCATGCCTGCGACTGCGGCAGTTTGAGCTCTGCGCGCCACTCACTCAAGGGCCGCTGCCAGCCATCCTCGAGCTTGCGTCCCACCACACATTCAGCCTTTAAGCCCATCTCAAAACCGCGGCTGATTGCATGCAAGAGCGCTTCTAGCGGTTCGTCATCTTGAAGGGTTTTGAGCATCCCACCAAAAATCAGCAGCACAGCCAATGGCGATCGATTCTGCGCCAGGTTGAAGGCCTGCAAACCAATTTCACCCACTCCATCAACCCCAAAACCGGTCAACACATGAACGATGTCATGGGTTTCTTTGAGGCGATGAACGATGAAGTCTTGATCACTGGTAATCGGCGCCGGGTCGATCAAGGTCTGTGGCGTGATGCCCTGAGCTTTGAGTTGTGAGGCATAGCACTGTCCCAAGCTCCCGGCTGGTAGCTGTTCGAGTGCATCAAGGTCGATGGCGGCAGGACGCCACTGCTCCTGAATCATGGCGGCGATGCCTGGCTCACTGAGCATGTTGCGCATCATTTGAGCCGCCAAGGGACTGCCCTGAACGCTGGCCGCCACGGCGTAGACGCTCTGCAAATCATCCGGATGCTGCAGAAATTGACCCAGTCCCTTCAACATCCGTAGGGACTGCAGGCGCTCCTTGAGGTTGAACAGCACAGAGACCGACGTCAGTGATACCCAACCCCTAGCAATGAACCGGCCATGGCAAAGCCCATGGAACGCAGTAGAACAAAACGCATGGAAACGGGAACCGATGCGAGGTGCTCTGATCGCGCTCAGCCTGGGGGCAGGACTTGGGCTGCTGAGCGCTTGCAGCAACACAGCGGAAGCCGAATCCAAAACAGCCTGGTGTGCGCTGTTTCGGGAAGGCGACAACAGCGCTGAACTCCCCGAGCCGGTGCCATGCCAATTCAGCCAGAAGCAGGGCGATGTAACCGTCAGCATCGATGGACAGCGCTACGACTTTGCCGCCAGTGAGCAGGGCAAGACCTACCAACGCGATAACCACAGCCTGGGCATTGGCTTTAGCCGCCAAGACGATTTCACGCTCGTGGTTTTCTGGGACGATCCACGCCAGCAGTAATCACGGATATGTCAGCACATGCTGAAGCTGTGCTCAGCACTGCAGATTAACCGCCCATAACTCACCAATATTCGACGCAATAAGCCAGGTCGATGATGTCAGAGAGTGCCGAATTACTCGACCATTTATTAGAAGCAGTCGGCGCGGTTGCTTGCTCGGCGCAATCCCCCATCCATCGCGCCGCAGCCCACAAAGCCATGGGAGAAGCCCTGCAGATTCTGCAATCGGCACCCATTGCACCGCTCAACAGCCTGCCGACGCAAGCCACGACCCACGCGGCTGGGGTCGAGGGCGGTTGGCATATCCGCGTTGTCAAGTGCCTGCCAGAGCAATCCCATAGGGAAAAGCACAAAAAGCAGCTACAGCCTTAAGCGCAGTTTCGCACTTGTCGTGATGCGGAGACAAACAAACGTGTCTGTCGCTGTTGCAACAACTCAAACGCTTTTGTCAACAAAAATTAGTGCAGCAGCGCCTGAATTCATGCAGCCGAGCATTGCACTCTCCCTGAATCAGCACCTTGAACTTGAGCAAGGTCGCCGCAATTTGGATGGCATCGATGACCTTCAGCGCCTCAAGGCCATGGCCAAGGAGTTCTTGTTGAACTGGCAACTCGAACGAGCCGAAAGCAAGCGCATCATTCATCAGGAATTGGGCCATCAGCCCCCATCGATCTGACAACCAAGCAAAGCCCCACCAACCGCGCCGACCGGCACCCCAATCCAACGGGCGCGGCCACGTGTGGCCAAACCGCCAATGCCAGCACCAATCAGGCCACCAGCAATGGTGCCCTCGACGCAGCTGTTGGTATCAGAAAGAGGAAGCTCCGGCGGCAGCTTTGGTTGCTCAGGCTCAAGTTCAGCCAGGGCTGCAGGCGGGGTCAGCAGAACGGCTGCCATCAACAACCCCCAGGTCTTGGCTGGCATCAGTCCACCACATGTGCTGCTGAAATCGTCTCGTTAGCAGCGCAGAAAGCAAGCCATAAAAAAGGGCGGAACTCCTGTCAGGATCCCTACCCCCTTTTTTGGTGTTGTGCCAGATGAAACCAGCATTCATGTCATAGCTGACATGCCGGGCCAGAACGGTGTGGTGAATAACCTTTTCATAAAGAAAACCATGTTCTGCTCTCACAGAGCTGGGCTCAAGAGATCGAGTCTTCATTTTTGATTTCGACAGTTGAAATTCTCTGGCCTGTCTGAGCCACGGGCTTTTGAAGCGCCATAACTTTCAAGGACGTCATTGGGCCATGGCTTTGTTGCACGCCGAGACCACCACAATGGATCGAGCCACCTGGGTGATGCGGGCCAAACGCGAAGCGGTGCGCCGCCATGGCGATCGCTGGGGAATCGCCCACGACCGCACCACAATCAAATTGCTCTTCCGCTGGGACATCCTCAGCCGCGAAGAGCGCGATGTGGCCCTGCGGGAGCTCAGCGAAGAACTCCACAACAAATGCCAGGCCAACCCAGGCATGGGCAAGTTCCGTTTTTACTGAGCGTTCACCGACAACACAATCAGCACCAGCACAACAGCACCCATCACCAGGGCCACTTGCCAGGCTTCCGAATCGCCGTTCATTGCTGAATCGCCAACCAGCCCCTTCGATAGCAAGCCGGTTGGCAACCCACAGCCCAGCTAGGCAGCAGCCAAGGCAAGCTCGGTTCTGTTTTTCACTTCCAGCTTGCGGAACAAACGGCGCAAGTGGCTCTCCACGGTGCGCTGCGACAAACACAGCTCAGAAGCAATTCGTTTGTTGCTCTTGCCCTCACGAACCAGCGAAAGAACGCGATCTTCAGCCACAGAAACGGCCGGCTTGTCATCGGCAGCCAGCTGATGCTGACGGCTGCGGCGGACATGAAACGCCTCACGGAGTTGGCGCGCCACAAGTTGAACAGGATGGCTGGACAAACCAGGAGAAGCTTGCCGCTGTCCTGGCATTGAGGTCACAGGCAAGACCGAAAGACTTCGGTGGCTCGTGCCGAGGACCGAGCTCAATCGCTGCCAGAGATCAAGGCAATCAAAGCTATTGATCGATGCAGGCAGTGGCATCGCCCGCAGCTTGGGAGCAATGCGCGCTAACTGCCGAGCTGCATCACGCCAACCCCCATAAGCCAGGCCATGGAGCCCAAGCCCATTGAGGGCAGCAACAACGGAACGACGAATCAACACATCTGGATCGATCACAACCACAAGGTCGTGATGCACAAGCACAACAGTTCCGGGCATACGCCTGAGCTCTTTTGCAGAACAACAACGCCCAAGTACCCACAAATGCCCAAGGACCAAAAGTCCAATTGCGGGTCAGAGGATTTTTAAGGATGCTTATAGAAATTGTCAAGCAAATAATCAGGCTTTTCTCAGGCAAGCCTTTTGAGAAAATGCTCCTGCAAAATAAAAATTAAGGCAAGTTCAAATGCATGCTTATTAGTCTTTCCCGCAATCAGATAAGCCAACACCTGATCTCAATATCCCCTGAAGAGAGGCCACAGCTTGCTTGCGATTTCTCTCTAACAAAAGGAAATTCGGATTTAGGCCAAGCCCCAAGGCTTCAAGCCAACAAAGTGGGCCTGTAGAAAGAAAAAGGCGCTGCTGCAGAAGACGCCAATTTCATCCTTTTGGGGGATGCCACCAATCTTCAAGCGGATTAAAGGTGAAAGGAACCCAGAGAAGCCAATGAAAGCCATGCAAGCGATCCAAAGCTTCAGCGCTGACCAGTTGGCTTGCTGGGGCCTGTTGCGCCAAGTCCAACGCGAGGAGTTGGTGGACACCTGCATCATCAACATCCAGCCTCCTGCCGCGGAGCAACGTCAACCACTTTTTGAGCAGTGGTGTCAGCGGCAAAACATCCACTCGCCCGACGCCCTCAAGCGCTGGCAGCAGAAGCAAGGCCTGAGCCAACAGCAGTGGCAGGAGCTGGTGATGCGGCGCTGGCGTTGGTTGTGCTGGTGTGAGCAAACGTTTGAAGCCAAGCTCAATAGCCATTACCTCGAGCGCAAAAACCAGCTCGACAAAGTCAGCTACTCCCTGTTGCGCGTTAAAAGCCAACACCTCGCGACCGAGCTGCATCTGCGCATCAAAGAAGGAGAAGCCAGCTTTGAAGACATTGCCTCGGAGTATTCCGAGGGCCCTGAGAGCCAGCAGGGCGGCCGACTCGGCCCCGTGCCTCTGAGCCAGCCTCACCCCATGCTGGCCAAGCTGCTGCAGGTCAGCACAGCGGGCCAGCTCTGGCCCCCCAAGCAACTCGAGAGTTGGTGGATTGTGGTGCGCCTCGATGAGCTGCACTGCACCGAGCTAAACGCTGCGCTCAAACAACAGTTGCTGCTCGAACTTGGAGATCGCCATCTCGAAGAACAGCTCGCAGCCACTGAACTGGCAGGCCAAGCCTGAGTGTGGAGATGTTGAGCCAAGGACCACAACCGGAACTCAAGGGCTGGGAGGCTTTGCCTGGGCTGCCGCAGGAGCAGCTGCGACCACTGAGCCTGCAACCCGGTCAGCCACTGCATGACCGCAGCCACCTGCCACCTGGTGTGCTGTTGATCCAACAAGGTCAGATGCGCCTGTTAGGCCTGGATCAACGCAAGGAGTCCTTCACCTTGCAGCGCTTTGGCAGTGGTGAACTCGTTGGAGCTGAACTGCTGTTGCGCGGTGTGCCGGGGTTAAGCCTCACCGCCGCCAGCGAGGTGGAGGGCTCTCTGCTGCCAGCCGAAGCATTTTTTCAACTGCTTCAACAGCAACCAGAGCTGCTGAACGCCTTCACCCAACTGCTGCCATGGGAGCTGTTTGCAGTCACAGCAAGCCGTAACGACCCCCGACATCCCGCGGCCCAAGAGCTGCTGCAGTGGGCCCAAGATGCCTGTGAGCTCAGTAAGAACCCCGTCTATTTGCTCAGCAGCGGTCGCAGCCATGAGCTGCCCGTCAGTAGTGGTAGCTGGCTGATCAGCACCGACAACATCGCTGGAGAAACGCCAGGCACCGTTTTGCAAAGCCCGTGCCGAGTGGAGGTGATCGGACGACTACCGGCGCGGCTGTTGCCACTGCCTAGCCATTGGCCGCCGCAACGATGTGTCGAGAGCAGCCCAAGCGCAGCCTTGGCCACCTCCAGCGCACCCGCCACACCACAACTCCAACGTGAGGCTCTAGAGGACTGGTATGGCCGGCTGCATAACGACGGCAGCTTCCCGCAGCACAACGGCCAAGGGCCGATTGGAGAGCCGTTGGCCTGTTTGCGCATGGTGGCGCGCCACTTTGATCTGCCCTTCCGGCGCGATGTCCTCAGCCGGATCCTCAATGATCAGCTGCAGCGCAGTGGTCAAGGGGCGTTGCCGCCCCAGGCCATTGCCGCCGTTTGTGATCTGCTGGGGCTGCGCACCACGCGCTTGCAACCACCTAGCGCCGAGTTGCTAAGCCGCATCCCTTGCCCAGCGCTGATCGCCGTGCAAGGCCATCCGTTGGTGATCTGGCAAACCCGGCAGCAGCAACTGCTGGTGGGAGATCCCACCAGCGAGCAGCGCTGGATTGACGCCAATGCCTTGGTTGAGCAAGCCAGCGGTGAACCGTTGGCGGTGTTGTGCCTCGAGCGCAGCGCCAGCACACCGAAAGCACGTTTTGGCTTGGGCTGGTTTGTACCAGCGATCCAAAAGCATCGCGGCGCCTTGCTGCAGGTGGTGATCACCAGCTTCTTTGTGCAGCTGCTGGGCCTCTTCAATCCACTCCTGATCCAGCAGATCATCGATGCGGTGATCAGCCAGGGGAATTACTCCAGCCTGAATGTGCTGGGCACCTTGTTGGTGGCCATGGCCCTAGCGCAGGCCCTGCTGGGCTCGCTGCGCACCTATCTGTTCTCCGACACCACCAACCGGATCGACATCTCCCTCGGGGCGACGATCATCCATCACCTGTTGCGGCTGCCGCTGGGTTATTTCGCCAAACGCCCGGTGGGGGAGGTGAGTAGCCGCATCGCCGAACTGGAAAAGATCCGCAGCTTCCTCACTGGCACAGCCCTCACCGTGCTGCTCGATGCGGTGTTCTCGGTGGTCTACATCGCCGTGATGCTGCTCTATTCCGTGCCGCTCACCTTCGCCGCCCTAGGCGTCTTGCCTCTGTTCGTGGGGCTCACCATGGGCGTAGCTCCAATCATTCGCCGGCAATTGCGCCAACAAGCCGAGGCCAATGCCCGCGTGCAGAGCCATCTAGTGGAAACGCTCTCCGGCATGGAAACCGTGAAAGGGCAGGGCATGGAGCTACCCAGTGAATGGCGCTGGGAACAGCTCTATGGCGGTCAAATCGAAGCGGGGTTCCGCAACACCATCACCAGCACAGCCGCCGGCTCAGCCAACCAATTCCTGGGTCAGGTGTCTGGCCTAGTGGTGATCTGGTTTGGGGCCATGTTGGTGCTCGAAGGCAAGATGACCCTGGGCCAACTGATCGCCTTTCGGATCCTCTCGGGCTATGTCACCAGCCCGCTGCTGCGCCTGGCCAGCCTCTGGCAAAACTTCCAGGAAACAGCGCTTTCTTTAGAGCGCCTCGCCGACATCGTCGATCACCGCGAAGAGATCGAAATTGCCGGCGAAAACTTGCCGCCCATCCCTCCTCTGCAGGGAGCCATTCACTACGAAGGCGTCAACTTTCGCTTTGGCAGCAGTGGTCCACTGCAACTGGTGAATGTGAATTTCGAGATTCCAGCGGGAAGCTTTGTGGGGATTGTCGGCAGCAGCGGCTCGGGCAAGAGCACCATGCTCAAGTTGCTGACCAGGCTATTTGATCCCCTTGAGGGCACCATCCGCATTGATGGCTACGACATCACCAAGGTTGACCTCTACTCGTTACGCAGCCAGGTGGGGGTCGTGCCCCAAGACAGCCTGCTATTTGATGGCACCGTGCAGGCCAACATCGCACTGACCAGGCCCGATGCCAGCTTTGAAGAAATCACTGGCGCAGCGCAAGTGGCCTGCGCCCATGACTTCATCCAAGCGCTGCCCGGTGGCTACTCCAACTCGGTGGGGGAACGAGGCTCGGCGCTCTCAGGGGGCCAGCGGCAACGGATGGCCATTGCGCGGATGGTGTTGAAGCGGCCGCGCTTGCTGGTGCTTGATGAAGCCACCAGCGCCTTGGATGTCGACACCGAACAACAGGTCACACGCAACCTGGCGGAGGTCTACCGCGGCAGCACCGTGCTGTTCATCACCCATCGCCTCGGCAGCCTGCGCCATGCCGACCGCATCTTGGTGATGCATCAAGGCAGCCTCGTTGAGCAGGGCACCCACACCGAATTGATGGACTTGGGTGGCCGCTACGCCACCTTGTATCGCCAGCAGGAGGCAGGGCAGTCATGAACCTTTCCAAGCCCGACCCCAAGGACGGCCAACTGGTGCCGCTGGCCCATCAAGAGGTGCGCTACCGCGCCGCACCCACCTGGACCCGAGCGCTGCAGTGGGCGATCGTCGGCTGCATTGGCTTTGGCTTCATCTATGCCGTGGTGGCCCGGATTGATGAAGTGGTCATCGCCCGCGGTGAACTCAAGGGGCTTGGCGCGGAACGGCCCATCAAGGCCCCCGTCTCTGGGGTCGTCAGCGGAATCCCCATTACCGAAGGCGAGCTCGTGCAGCCAGGCCAGGTGTTGGTGCAATTTGATCCGGAGGTCAACGCTGAGCGGTTGCGTTCATTGAGCCGCCAAAAAGAACTGGAGAGCCAGCGTCTGGCGGAAGAAACGCAAGCCTTCCAAGCACGCACCGACAGCCTGCAATCCAAGCTCGCCAGCTTGAAGCTCACCCTGGCCACTGAGCAATCCATCGTGAATCGAATGGAGGGGCTGATGGCGCAAGGAGCCATTGCCGAGGTGCAATACCTGCAGCAAAAAAATCGTTTGCAGGAGCTGCATTCAGAGATCGCACAAACCAAGGCCACCCTGCGGGAGGTGGAGGCCGAATCGATCAAGAGCAAGCAACAAATTCAACGGGAACTGGCTGACCTGGAGCGTCAGCTGGTGGAAACCAACAAATCGAAGGAGTACGAGTCCTTGCGCGCGCCCGTCAAGGGCTACGTCTTTGATCTGATCCCATCGAGTCCGGGCTATGCCGCCAGCAGCGGCGAAACCCTGCTCAAGATCGTTCCGGAGGGAGCTCTGGAAGCCAAGGTGTTTGTCAGCAATGCCGATGTGGGATTCCTGCGGCCCAAGATGCCGGCCCAAATCCGCATTGATGCCTACCCCTTCACCCAATACGGCGACATTCCCGGTGAGCTCAAACGCGTTGGCAAGCAGTCTTTAGAGCCCGACCAACAGAACCCTGAGCCACGTTTTCCTGCAGTGGTGGTTCTGGATCGGCAATATGTGGAACGACGCGGCAGACGCTTTCCGGTTTCCGCTGGTCAAAGCGTGTCGGTCAACTTCATCGTGCGCGACAAGCCCGTGATCAGCCTGCTAACCGACTCGGTGGAGAAAGCCTTCGATGCTCTGCGTGGCATCAAAACCGATCAACCCTGAGCCATGAAGCGTGTTCTGCTTGCTGCCCTGTTCGGCCTTGCTGTCGCCAATGCCAGTTGGGCCGCGCCAGCGAACCTGCAGCTCAAACGCACCAGTGGCACCTACGCCAATGGCGATCCCATTTGGCAGCTGCAGCTGATCGAAGCGGGCCGCGTGATCCAAAGCTGGAAGGCTGTGGCTAGCGCCAAAGCGCATCAAAACCTCGACCGGCGCTGGTCGCCCGGCAACGGCTCGCCACTCCCCAAAGGCAACTACCGCCTCGGGCAACCGGAACCGTGGGGGCAAGACCTCTGGATGCAACTCGATCCGCTCTTCCCTACAACCCGCTCAGCCCTGGGCATCCACAACTGCTACCCAGGCGTGGGATGCATCTGCATTCCCGACCGTGAACAACTGGAAGATCTCGCGGATGCTGTGCGTCGCTACAACGTTGATCAGCTCAAGGTTGTGAACTGAGCGCAACGGTGATGACATTGTTGCAGGATTCAGCGCTGCCGTTGTTGCAGCAGTGGTGTGAACAGCGGGCAGCCCATGGTCAGCGCTTGCTGGGGCTCTGCGCCCCACCAGGTAGCGGCAAAAGCTGGCTGAGCCGCCAGGTTGGCGATGCTGTGGTCGCTATCTCCATCGATGATCTCTACTGGCCGCAACCCAAGCTGCAACAACACCAACGGGGCCTCCCCGGCAGCCACGACCTCCCTCGCCTCGCCCAGGTGATGGATGAATTCCGCCAGCGAGGCCAAACCCTGGTGCCGCGCTTCGACAAAACCCTGGCTGGTGGCGCCGGAGATCGGGTGGATGATCAACACCACCAAGGGGAGCAGCTGCTCTTAGAGGGATGGTGCGTGGGGGCCCGGGGGCTGCCATCACTAGCCGGCTACGAACCGATCTGGCAGCGCCTCGATGCCTTGCTGGTGATCATTCCCCCCAGCCACAACCACGTGTTGCGCTGGCGCTTGCAAGCCGAAGCGCGCCAACGCCGCCGCGGCGGGGGCGCCTTGCACCCTGAAGCCGTCACCCGCATGGTGCAGAGCTTCTATGCAACGTTGCCGCCGCAGCAGTGTTTTGAACCGCTGCTGCACGATCCCAAAATCCCCACCTGGTCTTTGCAGCTCGACCACCGCCGCAGGCCAAAAGGAGCCATCAGAGCCTGTGGCAAGTAAAGCCTTGAAGGCTCAATCACCCATTCCGCCGAAATCCTGATCAAACCCTTCGTCGGGCTCAAACTCACTCCAACCGGGGCTGGCCTCGCTATCGAGGTCGTAACGGGCATCGATGTCGTCGGTCAGGGTGTTGCCGGTGGGCACGGTGTTGCAGGTGATGCTGCCGTCAGGACCTGAGGTGCAGCCAGTGAAATCAATGCCAGCCTGAGCTGGCCCAGCACCGCCCAGCAGAAGGAGCACGCCAAGGCCCACAATGTGCCCCACTTGAGCTGACCTGCGCACCCTCATGTACACCGACTGGACCGCTGTCATCTTGCTGCTGTTCACCGCAGTACCACTGGCCATCGTGGTGGCAGTCACCGCTTTCTTCATTTGGCGGCAAAAGACGAAGCGCTGAGCATTTCAGCGGGGACCGTCACGGGCTCGTGGTCGTGGACCGCAATGGTTCCTACGCCCATACAAACCAGGCAAGTGCGGTAAGAGTCGGAACCCTGACGGAGCATTCCACTCCCCCCACAAGCGGTGCAAGTTTCTTGCTTGATCTGCTTGGCGGGGGAGCCCATGGGGACACGAGTCTTATTAATTCCAGTGTGAATAATTCCGGGCCGAATGATCCCGAACACTTCCTTAAGAAATGCAGCGGAAGTGAGCACAATTACTGGTTTGGTATCAACCGACTCCCTTTTGTGGTGATCTGCGCAGCGTTGCGGCGCTTCAGCTCATCCAGCAGCTCCTGCGCACTGAGCTCGGCGTCCGAAGGGAGCCAACCGAGTTGCGCAGCCCACTGCCCGATTAACTCCTCCGCGCGACCCCCGCGGCAACGCCACCCCTCAAGGCCTGCTGATCCATCCCGTTTGGCCAGCCGCTGGCCGCCCTGATCACGCAGCAACGGCACATGCCAGTAGCTCGGAGGTGCGCATCCAAGCAGCTGCATCAAGGCCACCTGCGGTCCGGTGGTGACCCACAGGTCATCACCGCGCACCACATCGGTGATGCCCAGCCAGAGCTCATCAGCTGCCGTGGCGAGGTGATACGCCAAAAAGCCATCCGCGCGCCGCAGCACCACATCACCAACCTCGGTGAGTCCATCCAAGTGGCTGCTCACCTGGCCTTGTTCAGGCCAGTGCAACCAGCCCGCAGCAAGCCGCAAGCGCCAGCTGGGCAAACGCCCCTTGCGGGCACCCCAATCAGGGGGCAAGCCGCGGCAGGTTCCTGGGTAGAGCGGCCATGCGCCGTGAGGCGCTGAGACATCAGCCAACATGCGCCGGCTGCAATGGCAGGGATACAAGCAGCCTTGGCTCCTTAGCGCCGACAGCAAGGAGTGATAAAGCCCGCGGCGCTCGCTCTGGCGAATCACCGGGCCATCCCAAAGCAAACCCAACCACTGCAAATCGGCGATGGCCTGAGCCTCTGCTCCAGGCCGGTTGCGGGGCGTGTCGAGATCATCAATGCGCAAGAGCCATTCAGCTCCTGCTAATCGAGCCGACAGCCACGACAGCAAGGCCGTGCGCAGGTTGCCCAGATGCAGCGGTCCGCTTGGTGTGGGCGCAAAGCGACCGCAGCGATGGACGCTCCGGCGTTGCTGCGCACAAAAAAGCGCCTCCTGCAGGTGAGCAGGAAGCGCTTCGAGCAGAGGGGTCGCTGCCAGAGCGATCAGCCCTGAACGCGATCTTTGAACATCTTGCCGGCGGTGAAGGCGGGAACCTTCTTGGCAGGGATGGCGATCTTTTCGCCGGTCTTGGGGTTCAGGCCCTGACGAGCGGAACGTTCACGGGATTCGAAGGAGCCGAAGCCAAGGATGGAAACTTTTTTGCCTTCAACGACGGAATCGATGATGGTTTCGATGGCAGCGTCAACCACCTGAGAGACGTCGGTTTTGGTCAGCTCGGTACGAGCTGCAACAAGGTTGACCAGATCAGCTTTGTTCATCGGAGGGGGCAGCCCGCTGCGAGGGGTAGGAACGCGCCAATGGTATGGACCACGTTCTGAGAGCGCAACTAACGAACCCAGCTTTTGCAATGGGTTTGAGCGGTTCAACGGTCAATTGCGAGTCATCAAGGTATCGATGGCGACATTTCCGCGCTCAACAAGCTTGGCGCCGCGCAACACGCCAAGTCCTGCGGCGCAGGCGATCTGGGCAGGTTGACCCGCTCCCAGCCAGCCTCTCAGCCGCCCCACACTGCGCTGCTGGCGGCTGGCATGAAATGTGCTGTCGCCAATTCGCATTTCGACATCCTCAAGGCCACGCGGCCAGAGCAAACGTCCGCAGAACAACACATCCCGGCCCCCTTGGGCCCAATGCAAACAACACGATCCGGGGGTTGGCCCCGGCGTCCAGAGCAGCTGCAAGCCCGGCTCAAGTTCCCGCTGCTCGCCAAAGCTGTGGCGCTGCTGCAGCGTGGGCAGAAGGTAGGCCTCCTGCTCTTGCACCAGCACCGGCCAACCCAGCTGTTCCTGCAAACGCCGGCAGCGGCCATGGCCTTGGCGATGGGTGAGCACGATCCAGCCGGGGGGTTGTTGCTGCAGCCAGCTCAAATGCTCATCACTGAGCAGTGGCACATCCACGAGCACCGACGCGCCGCTTTGGCTGTGCAACAGCCAGGAGGTGCCGCCGTCGCTATCGCGGCTGGGGGGAAATGCCCACAGACCAGAACCCAGCGCTGCGATACCCATCCCATCCATTTCACGCCATCCTCTGAATAGGCACGCGCAGAGGAACAGCCCAGCCATGGCGGTGAGCATCGGCAAGCCATGGCCCCTGGGCAGCTCCTCGGTGGAGGGCGGCGTGAACTTTTCGGTGGCAGCGCCTGAGGCCACCAAGGTGGAGCTACTGCTGTTTACCAGCGGCAGTGCCAGCGAGCCAGATCAAGTCATCGAGCTCAACGCCAAGCACCGCAGCGGTGATTACTGGCACGTTGAGGTGCAGGGGGTTGGCATTGGCTGCTGCTACGGCTACCGGGTGCACGGCCCGGTGAGCTCAGCCGGGCGCGGCTTCCACCCCACCAAAGTGCTGCTGGATCCCTGCGCCCGCGCCATCAGCGGCTGGGATGTCTACCAGCGGGGCCTCGCCACCGGCGATCACGACAACAGCGCCCATTGCCTCAAAGCGGTGGTGAGTGAGCGCAATCACTTTGATTTCAACAGCCACCCGCGCCCGCGCCGCGATTGGCGTGAAACGGTGATCTATGAGCTGCATCCCGGCGGCTTTAGCCGCGACCTCAGCAGCCCCGCCAGTACTGAGCACCGGGGCACCTTCTTAGGGCTGATCGATGCACTGCCCTATCTGCAGAGCATGGGCATCACCGCCATTGAGCTGTTGCCATCGATGGCCTTTGATCCCGCCGATGCCCCCGAAGGCCGCCAGAACTACTGGGGCTATAGCCCCCTGAGTTGGTTTGCGCCGCACCACGGCTACGTCTGCGGGGATGACCCACTCGCCGGCCGGCAGCAGCTGCGTCAGCTCGTTGCCGCCTGCCACGACCTGGGCCTCGAGGTGTTCGTTGATGTGGTGTACAACCACACCACCGAGGGCAGTAGCCAGGGGCCCTGCCTCAGCTGGCGGGGCTTTGCCGATCGCCTCTACTACCACCAAAACGCCGACGGCATCTATCAAGACGTCTCCGGCTGCGGCAACAGCATTGCCGCCAACCATCCTGTGGCCGTGCAGCTGATCATCGAATCGATGCGCTGCTGGACCCTGGAGCTAGGCATCGATGGCTTCCGCTTTGACCTGGGGGCTGCCCTCACCCGCGGAGCTGGCCTTACACCACTGGATCAGCCGCCCCTGTTTGAGGCGATGGAAAGCGATCCAGAACTGGCCGACATCAAGCTGGTGGGGGAGCCCTGGGATTGCGGCGGCCTTTACCGGCTGGCCGACTTTCCTGCCCAGCGGGTGGGCACCTGGAATGGGCGCTTCCGCGATGACCTACGGCGGTTTTGGAAAGGCGATGACAACACCTCCTGGGCCATGGCCCAACGGCTGATTTCCAGCCCTGATCTCTATGGCGGCGAGCCGGCCGCAGCCGGCAAGAGCATTCACTTCGTTACCGCCCATGACGGCTTCACCCTCAACGATCTGGTCAGCTACAACGGGAAACACAACCTCGCCAATGGCGAAGACAACCGCGACGGCGATTCTCACAACAACAGCTGGAACCACGGCGTTGAAGGCCCCAGCACCGACCCGGCCATCAACACCTTGAGGCAACGGCAGATGCGCAACATGCTCTGCACCCTGCTGCTCTCAGCTGGAACGCCGATGTTGCTGATGGGCGATGAGGTGCACCGCAGCCAGGGGGGCAACAACAACTGCTGGTGCCAAAACAACCCCCTGGGCTGGATGCATTGGCAGCCAGACGACGACGGCCTAGCGCTGAAGTTGTTTGTGCAACGGCTGTTGCGCTTGCGCCAGCAGCTGCTGCCTTGGCTCGACCCCGAAAGGCCCAGCGAGCTCAGCCATCAATGGCATGGGGTGGAGATTGGCAAACCCGATTGGGCGAGCTGGTCCCACTGCTTGGCCTGGAGCATCCATAGCCCTACGCAGGGCCCACTGCTGTGGTGCGGCATGAACGCCTACTACAAGGCCATGCATTTCGATCTGCCGCCAACGCCGAGCGGTTGGCAGCGGGTGATCGACACCGGACTGCCCGCCGATGAAGACCTGCCGGCGCAGCCCCCGGGCTGGCGACCACCATCGGCGCCCCTGGAGAGCCGCAGCTTGATGCTGCTGGTGTCCAGCGACATTGAGCTAATGCTCTAAGAGGAGGAAGCGGGCGGCGGGAATCGAACCCGCATCATCAGCTTGGAAGGCTGAGGTTTTACCACTAAACTACGCCCGCAGCAGTACAAACGTATCAACCGATCAAGGGCTGGCGTTTGGGCTGAGCTGTTTTGCATTATGGCGGTCGACTTGCCCAGCTTTCTCTTGTGACCGCCTCTGCTGCCCCCCTGGCTGGCTCCCGGCGGCGCCTAATGATTGGCTACGGCCTCGGCGATGCCGGCACCGGCCTGGCGGCCACCCAGCTGGGCTTCTACCTGTTTGCCTTTTTCACCTGCACCGCAGCGCTGCCGGCCTTCATCGCTGGCTCGCTGTTGATGGTGATCAAGGTTTGGGATGCCATCAATGACCCCCTAATCGGCTGGCTCAGCGATCACACCAAAACCCGCTGGGGGCCTCGCCTGCCCTGGATCTTGGCGGCAGCGGTACCACTGGGCATCAGCCTGGCGGCGCTGTGGTGGGTGCCACCAGGCGGCGTTGTCCAGCGCACCACTTACTACGTGGTGATGGCGATCGTGCTGATGACCGCCTACACCAGCGTTAACCTGCCCTACGCGGCGCTCTCCACCGAGCTCACCACCGATAAGCGGATCCGCACCCGACTCAATGCCGCCCGCTTCACCGGATCGATCCTGTCTGGCTTGAGTGGCTTGATCGTGGCGTCGTTGGTGCTCAACCAAGGCGCGCCGGGCTACCTGCTGATGGGGCGCATCACCGGCAGCATCGCCGCCGTTTCCACCCTGCTCTGCTGTTGGGGCCTAGCGCCCTTTGCCAAGAAGGCCCAACGGCCCAGCGGCCAAAGCGAGCCATTGCGACAGCAACTGCGGCGCATTCGCGCCAATGGGCGCTTCCTGCGGGTGCTGGGGCTGTATCTGCTGCTCTGGTTTGGGCTGCAGCTGATGCAGGTGGTGGCCCTGATCTATCTGGTGCAGGTGATGCGGGTGCCACCAGAGCTCTCCACCTGGATCCTGCTGCCGTTTCAGCTCAGCGCCCTGGTAGGCCTCCAGCTCTGGAGCCTGCTGGCCAATCGCCTCGGCCGGGTGATCACGCTGCGCTGGGGGGCGGCGCTGTGGATCGTGGCCTGCATCCTTTCGATGCTGCTGCCGCCCTTGGGCGACAACCCCAGCGGCCTTGCCATGGCACCACTGGTGGGATTGATCGTGTTGGTGGGCCTCGGGGCCTCCACCGCCTACCTGATCCCCTGGTCGTTGCTGCCCGATGCCATCGACGCTGATCCCAGCAAACCCGCTGGCCTTTACACCGCCTGGATGGTGTTCAGCCAGAAGCTGATCATTGGCTTCTCGATGCAGCTGTTTGGCGTGCTGCTGTCGCTCTCGGGCTACATCTCTGCCAGCAGCTGCAGCGGAGCGTTGAGCTACATCGCTCAGCCCACCTCAGCACTGCTCACCATTCGCCTTTGCATGGGCCTAATCCCTGCGGTGCTGGTGGTGTTGGGTCTGGTGGTGATGCGGGATTGGCCAAGCAGCGTGCCAACGCGCTCAGAAGTGACACACTGAGCCGCGATGGCACTTCGCACCCCTCGCTGGCTTCGCCGCCTCGGCAGCAGCTGCCTGATTGGCGGCCAAGCGTTAGCGGCAGCTGCTCGCGGTCGCGTTCCGATTGGCGAGCTCAGCGAAAACCTGATGGAGGCAGGGCCCTCCAGCTTTTTGGTGGTACTGATCATCGGCATGGCCGCCGGCACGGTGTTCAACATCCAAGTGGCCGCTGAGCTCACCAAGCAGGGAGCCGGCTCAACGGTGGGCGGCATCTTGGCCCTGGGCTTGGCCCGCGAAATCGCGCCACTGCTCACCGCGATGTTGCTCACTGGCAAGGTCGCCACTGCCTATGCCGCCTCACTCGGAACCATGAAGGTCACCGAGCAAATCGATGCCATCACCATGCTGCGCACCGACCCGGTGGAATACCTGGTGGTGCCAAGGGTGATCGCCATGCTGGTGATGTCGCCCGTGCAATGCCTGCTGTTTTTCGGCATTGGCATGTGGTCGGGCATGCTCAGCAGCTCGATCCTCTACAGAATTCCGCCCCCGGTGTTCTGGAGCTCGATGCGCACCTGGATGCAACCCAGTGATGTGCCATCGATGCTTCTCAAGGCCACCGTGTTTGGCCTGGAGATCGCAATCATTGCCTGCGGCTGGGGACTCACCACCCGCGGCGGCCCCAAGGAAGTGGGCACCAGCACCACCGGTGCTGTGGTGATGATTTTGCTGATCATCGCCATCACAGATGTGATCCTCACCCAGGTGCTCTATGGCTGATACGGAACTGCAACCCCGCTTCTGGGTGCCCTTGGGCGTTGTGGGATTGGGGCTGGCCTGCGGTCTGCTCAGCTGGATTGCCGCCGCCGTGGTGGTGCTGTTTGGCCTATTCCTGATGCTGCAAACCGCGCTGCTTAGGCTTCGTTTTGAAGCCGAAGCGCTGGTGGTCACCCGCACCGGTGATGAGATTCGCCGCTTCCCCTACAGCGACTGGATGAGCTGGCAGGTGTTTTGGCCGGCGGTGCCAGTGCTCTTCTATTTCCGTGAAGTGAAGAGCATCCACTTCCTGCCGATGCTTTTTGACGCCAACGCCTTGAACGATCAGCTGATTACGCGCATCGGTCCCAGCGGAACACATTTAAAAGAGGCTGCACCACCAGCTGACGCCCCCCACGAATGAAGCGGAACTGGGCCAAACGGCCTTCCACCTCGCAGTAGCCCTGCCACTCGCCTTTGCGTTTGATCTCCTTGAGGCTGATCACCTGGGCCTGACCGCCAAGCACACGGCTGAGCTTGCGCCTGACCAGGCGCTGCATCGAAGGGGAGATCCCCTGAGGCATTCAGCTCACGGCGATGGGAATAGGTCATAGGGGAGCGCAACCCTGCTTTGGCAGAGCACCACAATCTCTTCGTGTTCTCGAAACACAACAGCGCCGCTGTCACACTGCAGTCAGGAACACATCGCGCAGTGGAAAGCACACCAGCGCCGGAACCGAGCTGGCAGCAACTGGCCCTGCAGGAACTCCAGCAGCAACGCCAGTCCCTGGAAGGGGAAATCAAAGAGCTGGAGCAACGCCGCGATCAACTCCAAGCGGAGATCAGCAGCCACTTCACCGGCCAGGCCGATGGCCTCAGTCGCCGCGTCAAAGGCTTTCAGGACTACCTGCAGGGGGCCCTGGTGGATCTGGCCCGCAGCGTGGAACAGCTGGAGCTGGTGCCCGAAACCCTGGCGGTACAGCCCTCACCGCTGGATCAACAGCAGCAACAGGAGGCTGCCCAAGCCAGCGAAGAGGAGCCAGCCCCCGCGCCGGTGAGCGCCAGCGGCCTCTTTGCCGGTGAAACCACCTTGATCAGCGAACGGCTCGCGGCCTTTCGCGACAACCCTGATTTCCATGCCGATGCCTGGCAATTGCGCCGCAGCCTCGATCAGAGCGGCCACGACCTGCTGAGCGACTGGTTCCTCTCCCAAGGAGGCCGTGGTGCCCAGCCCAGCGGCGGCACCCGCAGCCGCAATGTGCTGGTCACCGCGGCTGCGGTGAGCCTGCTGGGTGATCTCTACGGCGATCGGTTTCAAACCCTGGTGCTTGCCGGCGCACCCGAGCGCCTTGGCGACTGGCGCCGCGGCCTGCAAGACGGGCTTGGCCTCAGCCGCGAAGACTTTGGCCCCAACAGCGGGGTGGTGTTGTTTGAGCGCCCCGATGCCCTGATCGAGCGGGCGGACCGGCTGGAAGAGCAGGGGGAGCTGCCCTTCATCGTGGTGGATGCAGCCGAGCGCGCTGTTGAAACCGCGATCCTGCAATTCCCGCTGTGGCTGGTGTTCGCCGCTGATCCCCAAGAATTGGCCTACGAGGAGGAGCTGCTTTGAACCCATTGGCGATTCTGGTGGTGCCGTTGGGCTACCTGCTCGGCAGTTTCCCCAGCGGCTATCTCGCCGGGCAATGGTGCGCCGGCGTCGACATCCGCCAACTGGGCTCTGGATCTACCGGCGCCACCAATGTGCTCAGGCAGGTGGGCAAAGGGCCTGCCCTGGTCGTGTTTCTCGTCGATGTGTTCAAAGGCAGCGCCGCGGTGATCGTGGCCAGGGGCCTGCTGGGCGCCGGCGCCTATGGCTGGCTGGTGGCCGCCGGGCTGGCGGCACTAGCGGGCCACATCTGGCCGATCTGGCTGGGCGGCAAAGGCGGCAAGGCCGTGGCCACAGGTTTTGGCATGCTGCTGGGCCTAGTGCCTGCCGTTGGCTTGGCCTGCCTGGGCGTGTTCCTCACCAGCCTGGCGCTGAGCCGCATCGTGTCGATCAGCAGCGTGCTGGCCGCAGCCTCGCTGCCTCTGTTGATGGCAGGCGCCGGCGCCCCTGGGGCCTACCTCGGCCTGGGTGTTGTGGCCGCAGTGATGGTGATTTGGCGGCACCGCAGCAACCTGGCCCGGCTTCTGAAAGGCGAAGAGCCCCGGCTGGGGCAAAAGGACTAGCCCAATTCGCGGCTGCGCTCAGCTGCACGCACCACCGCCTCGATTAATGCCGAACGCAAGTTCGATTGCTCCAGCACTCGGATGCCGGCGATCGTGGCGCCGGCCGGGCTGCTGACCATGTCCTTGAGCTCACCGGGGTGCAGCTCCTGCTCAAACAACAATGCGGCGGTTCCCGCGAGTGTGCGATGGGCCAGGTGATGGGCACGGGCGCGAGGCAATCCAGCGGCAACGGCTCCATCGGCGAGGGCTTCGGCCACTAACGCCACAAAAGCCGGGCCTGAGGAGGTCAGCGCCAAAAATGCAGGCAGCTGGCTCTCAGGCAGTTCGAGCACCTCACCCACCGCGGCAAACAGGGTTTGCACGCGCTGCTGCTGCTCAGGGCTCAACCCATCACCAAATGCCAACCCCACCAAACCTTGGCGCACCAACGCAGGCGTGTTGGGCACAGTGCGCACCACCCGCCAACCTGGAAAGCAATCCTGCAAGCGCTCTGAGCTCACCCCCGCCAACACGGAAATCAGCAGCGGAGGCCCAGCTCGATTGGCTGCAGCAGCCGCAATCGCCGTGCGGCCACCCAATTGCTCCACCAAACCATCGAGCTGCTGCGGCTTGAGGGCCAACAACAATTCCGAAACAGCCAAACAGGCGCTTGGCTCGGTGTGCACCGGGCAACCAAAGCGTTGACGCAACGCTTGCGCCGAAGCCTCAGAGGCCACCGAAAGCTGCAGCTGCTCGCGATGCAGCAGGCCAGCCTCCAGCCAAGGAGTGACCAAGGCCTGGGCCATGCGGCCCAGGCCAATCACACCAAAGCTCAAGGGCGAATCAGCCGTTGATGGCATCCTGCGTGCCCCAAGCCGGGCTCGGAGCCGCCGGTGCTGTTGTTTCTTCTTCGCGGGCCATCACGCTGGGGGCAGCAGATTCTTCACTGCTGGCGGTGGTCACCGTCACGCAGCTGGGGGCGAACAGGAAGATGCTTTCGCCCACACGCTCTTGGTGGCCATCGATGGCGTAGGTGCCACCAGCGACGAAGTCCACAGCGCGCTGAGCCTGATCGGGCTCCATCATCGTCAGGTTCAAGATGATGGTCTTGCGCTCGCGCAGGGCCTGGATGGTTTTGGGCATCTCATCAAAGCTGCGCGGCTCCATCACCAGAACTTCCGCAGCAGCGGAGGTGATGCCGGGCATGCCGATGACGTTGGAGCTCGCGAAGGGATCGCCATCGTCGAAGCTGCCAATCGGTGCGATCGCGCCGCCGCGATCAAGCGTGGAATTGGAGGGCTCGAGGCCGTCCTCATACTCCAGCTCAGTGCCGTAGTCGTCATCGAGGTAGTCGTCACCAGCGACAACCTTCTTGAGACGAGAAAAAATGGACACCGCCGTGAGCCCCTCTGAGGTGATGTCCTTGGATAGCGTCTGCGCCAGTCAGTTGCAACTGGTCACCGCTTAATCCGAACCAAACAGCGCACTGCCCACTCGCACCACCGTGCTGCCCTGCTGGGCTGCCAATGGCCAATCACCGCTCATTCCCATCGAGCGACCGGCCAAACCGAGAGCGTCGGCATGGCCCACCGCTTCAGCGAACAAGGCACATAACTCCTGCTCAGCCAGCTCGCGCGGCGGGATCACCATCACCCCCTGCCAGTGCACGTGGGGCAGGATTTGCAGCTGCGGCCAGAGGGATTGGGCCTCTATCCAACTCAACCCCGCTTTGTTGGCATCAGGACGCAACTTCAACTGCAGATAGAGCTGCGGACACAGCGCCAGCTCGCCGGCAATGCGGCTGATGCGCGCAGCCAGGCTGAGGCTATTGACGGCATGAATCGTGCTGAACGCCTTGAGCACAGGGCGCACTTTGTTGGCCTGCAGGCGGCCAATGAACTGCCAGTCGAGATCGGCGAGATCGGCGAGCTCTTGCTGCTTCAACGCCGCTTCCTGCACCCGGCTTTCGCCGAAGCTGCGCTGCCCTAACCCATAAAGAGCGCGAATCTCAGCGGCGGAGCGCCCCTTGCTCACCGCCAACAGCTTCACCCCGGCCGGCAACTCCTGCAGGATCGCTTCATACCGCTGCGCCAGGCTGCCCACGATTCAGATGAAGGTCTGATCAAACAGCTTTTTCCAGAGCGGCAGCTCCGGCGACTGATTGCGCCTCATGCGAAGCAGGTTTTGCTCGGCGTGATGACGCGCATCGGAAAACGGCATCGCCTCAAAGCTGGTTCCCTGCGGCTGGGAGGTAACGCGAAAAAACATCCGCTGGGCATAGAGCGTGGCGTAGATCTCCTCACCACTTGGAACCGGGCAGACTCGGTAGAGCATCCCGAAGGTGGGGTGATTTAGGTAGCGCTCGACGCTCATTCCTGCGGCCAGAACCTTTAAATGCTGCCGTAGCTCCAGCGTATTGCCAGCAACAGCAACAAACCCGCCAGGGCCAAAGCGTTGAGCCCAGCGGCTGCCGGCGGCGGCAATCGCAGCTGGGACGGGGTTCTCCACTGCCCGCCGCGGGCCTGCAACGCCTCGGCGCCTTGCTCAGCGCGGAGCAGCACATTGGCCAGCAAACGCTCACCCACCGCCAGCGCCAGGTTGGTGGCTCCGCGCCAGCCCAACTGCTTGAGATTCAAAGCGCGGGTTGCCACAGCCCGCAGCAGATTTTGCAATTCCTCCTGCACCAAGGGCAAAAAACGCAGGGCCAAGAGCAGCTGAAAGCCCAGACGCTCCACCGGCACGCCCAACCAGGCCAAGGGGGCTAGCAAGGCCGTGAGCCCCCAGGCCAAGGCTTCTGGAGGCGTGCTCACCAGCAGCAGATTGGCGCTCTGCATCACTGTGAACAACAAGGTGGCGCTGTTCACGCCGAGCTCCGCTGAACGGCGCGTGATGCGCAGGGGGCCCGCTTGCCACAGCTCCCAGACCGGCGGAGCTGGTAGGGGCTGGCTGAGTTGCAGCTCCTGGGGCGGGCGCTGCACTGGCTGGGGCTGCTCGCGGGGGGAGGGCAACACAGCTGCCAACAGGCCGACCACCAAGCTGAGCGACAGCAGCAACGGCACGCTGCGGCGCCACAAACGCCAGGGCAAACCACTGGCCAAGGTGATCAGCAGCAGCAGGCCCACCAAGGCCAGCCGCCACCAAGGCGAAGCCAGGATGGGAGTGAGCAAAAAAGCCAAGCTCCAGGCGTATTTGAGCCTGGGATCAAGCCGCCGCAGCCAACCGCGGCGACCAGCCACGTACTGGCCCAGGGGAAGCTGCCGCAGCCAATCCATTAGCGGCTGGCAGCACGGGCCTGATCCCGTTCGGCATCCCGTTGTTGCTTGCCGCGCCAAAACAGGCGCACGGGCGAGCCCTCAAAACCAAGGCCCTGGCGGATCTGGCGCTCCACGTAGCGGCGGTAGGTGTCGCCGAACAGTTTGGGCTCGTTGACGAACAACGTGAAGCTGGGTGGTCGCACCGCCACCTGGGTGCCGTAGTAGAGCCGCCCTTGCCGGCCTCCCCGGGTGGTGGGGGGGCTGCGCCAACTCAAGGCCTCCTGCAGCACTTCATTGACCACTGCCGTAGAGACCCGGCGGCGGTGCTGTTCCACCGCAAGCACGGCCAAGGGGAAGATGCGCTCCACCCGCTGGCCGGTGAGCGCTGAGATGAACAGCATCGGAGCCCACTCGAGGAAATAGAGCTTGCTGCGCAGCTCCTTCTCCATCGCCGGCATGGTGTGGCTGTCCTTCTCCACCAGGTCCCATTTGTTAACCACCACCAGGCAGGCCCGGCCCTCCTCTTCAATGCGGCCTGCTAAGCGCTGATCCTGCTCGGTGACGCCTTCTTCCGCGTCAATCACCAGCACGCACACATCGCTGCGCTCAATGGCTTTGAAGCTGCGGTTGATGCCAAAAAACTCCGGGCCATAGTTAACGCTGCGGCGGCGGCGAATGCCGGCGGTATCGAGGAGCTTCCAGCTCTGGCCCTCCCGCTCGATGCTGGTGTCGATGGTGTCGCGGGTGGTGCCGCGAATGGGGCTAACGATGGCCCTGTTCTCGCCGCAGACGGTATTGAGCAAGCTGCTCTTGCCAACGTTGGGGCGCCCAACGATGGCCATCTGAATGGGCTCGGCAGCCTCCTCTTCATCTTGCGGAGGCAAAAAGTCGAGCACCTGATCGAGCAGATCGCCGGTGCCGGCGCCATGGATCGCGGAGATGGGCTTGGGCTCGCCCAAGCCGAGCGACCAAAACTCCGCCGCCATGGCCAAGCCCTGCTCAGGCGACTCGCATTTATTCACGCCCAACAACACCGGGCACTTCTGCTGGCGCAACCAAGCGGCAATGGCTTCATCGGCGGCCGTAAGCCCCTGCTGACCATCAACAATCACCAGGGCCACGCAGGCTTCGGCCATCGCCAAGCTGGCCTGCTCGCGGATCTCCGGCAGAAATTCGCTGTCGTCGTCGAAGACCAAGCCACCGGTGTCCACCACCCGAAAGGTGCGGCCACCCCAAAAACCCTCTTGGTAGGTACGGTCGCGGGTGACACCCGGCTCGTCATGGACGATCGCGTCGCGACTGCGGCACAGACGATTCACCAAGGTGGACTTGCCCACGTTGGGCCGTCCGATGATGGCCACCACCGGCAGGGCCACGGCTGCGTTCCTCTCGTTTTTACGTTGTTTAAACCCTACAGGCCGGCCTTAAGCGGGCTCAGCCACTGGGGCTATTTTTCACTCAAAAAATAATAATAAAAAGCGTCTAATTTTCTCTGGCGAGCCTTAATCAAGGCGAAGAGATTACGTCCGTTCAGAGAAAAGAACCTTTTTCTCTCGCTAGGTGATGGGCGTTCCACCCCGTCGCTCACCGATGATCGATCTCATCATCACCAGCATCGTGGTCGACCTCTCCGACCAGAAGCTGTACGCCTACAACGGTCCGCAGCTGGTGCGCACCATTCCGGTGAGCTCTGGCAAGGCCTCGACTCCGACCCCCACCTTCAGCAGCAAGGTGCAGTCCAAGCACCGCTCCGTGACCATGCGCGGACGGGGTTATGTGGCCCCTGGCGTGCCCTGGGCCATGTGCGTTCCCGGCGGCATGATCTGCATGCATGGCGCCCCTTGGCAGGAAGCAGCCGGCCAGGCCTATGGCGTTCCCCGCAGCCACGGTTGCGTGCGCATGCCAACCGTTCAGGCCAAGTGGCTGTTCCACCGCACCAAAACCGGCACCCCCATCACGATTCAGTCCTGAGCGCAGCGGGCCATCAGGCCACCGCACGATCACCGGGATGCCCGCTCACAGGGTCCTCTGGCACCGGCAACTCCGGCGCCAAAGGACCCTTTTCCGCTAGCGCTTCTGAGCGTTCAGCCAGCCAAGCCAGCAGCCAACTCACCGCCGTGGCGCGGCGCGTGCGGCGCGGATAGAGCTCACCAATGCGGTAGCCGGCGAACTGCAGCTGCTGCTTCAGCAGTTGCTTGTGCTCCTTGGCGATGGAACGGGTGAGACGCACCGATGCCGGGCGCTCGGCAATCACCTGGGGCGCCTGGGGGAAAGCTTGCGCCCACGGCTCCGGGGTGGCGGGCCCAGCCGCCCAGTGCTCAGCAGCAGGCACATACCCCAAGCGTTCCCAGATCCGTTCGCAAACGAATTGATCAGTGCAGCGATCTTCAAGGATCTGCAGCAGCAGCTCACGGCTGAGGGGCCAAAGCTCGGACACATCAATCGGCAGCATGGAGCCATGCTCGCCTCCACACCGCTCCAGCTTCCAGGCCATGGCGTTTCGCGCCAGCTGCGCAGCCGCGTGCTGCAGTCACCGCTGGCTGGTGTGTCCGATCGCGTCTTCCGCCGCCTGGTGCGGCGCTGGTGCCCGGATGCCCTGCTGTTCACCGAGATGGTGAATGCCACCAGCCTGGAGATGGGCCATGGCCGCGGGAAGGTGAAGGAATTGGCCACAGAAGAAGGCCCCATTGGCGTGCAGCTGTTTGATCACCGGCCGCAGGCCATGGCCGAAGCCGCCAAGCGCGCCCAAGACGCCGGGGCCTTTTTGATCGACATCAATATGGGCTGCCCGGTCAAAAAAATCGCCAAAAAAGGCGGCGGCAGCGGCCTGATTCGTGAACCTGATTTGGCGGCCAGGATCGTGGAGGCCGTCAGCCAGGCGGTGCAAGTGCCCGTCACGGTCAAAACCCGGCTGGGCTGGTGCGGCAGTGATGCCGACCCGCTCACCTGGTGCCAGCAACTGCAAGATGCCGGCGCTCAGCTCCTCACCCTGCATGGCCGCACCCGCGAGCAGGGCTTTAAAGGCCATGCCGACTGGCAAGCGATTGCCCAGGTCAAGGCGGCGCTCACAATCCCGGTGATCGCCAATGGCGACATCAACACCCCAGCTGATGCCCAGCGCTGCCTAGCCATCACCGGCGCCGATGGGGTGATGGTGGGCCGCGGCAGCATGGGGGCGCCTTGGCTGGTGGGGCAGATCGATGCTGCCCTTAGGGGTTTACCAATGCCAGCGGCGCCCGATGCCACTGGGCGGCTGCAGCTCGCCAAAGAACAACTGCTGGCCCTGGTGAGCGAACGCGGTGATCACGGCCTCTTGATTGCCCGCAAACACATGGGCTGGACCTGCACCGGCTTCCCCGGCGCCCCGCAACTGCGCCATCAGCTGATGCGAGCGCCCACACCAGATGCCGCCGTGGAGCTGCTCAACGCTGCAGCTGCATCAATTGAAACTGCAGCCGCGGCCTGCTGAATAGCAGCAGCATCCCTTCACCCTCAGGCACCGGCAAGCCGGTCTCGCGGCGCAGTTGCTGCCGTTCGATCAGCCCAACTCCACAGGTTTCCACCAAGAGCACCGGCAGGCTGCCGGCCTCACCGCGCATGCCTTGCAAATCCAAGGCTTGGCGGCACGCCAGCTGGGCCCGCTCAGCGCCCAGCCGCTCTAGCAGCTCACTCCAAAGCCCATTAACAGGTGTGGCCTCCGCCAGCTGCAGATCGATCAGCCCCATGGCAACACCGCCGGCCACGCCGGCCTGAGAAGCACAAGAGAAAAGTAAGGGCGCTCCTCGGCCGCCACCGCCGCTGCCGGCAAAACCAGCTGCTCTGGCCAGCCCACCCGCTCCCCATAGAGGGCGCTCTCAAGCAGCTCCAACTCATCGAGCAGCGGCTTCAGCCACCGCCAGCGGCGCCCCACCTTGAGCAGCACCAGCGGCTGACCATGCTCCCGGGCCGTGAGCAGCAGCTGGCGGGCCTGATCGGGATGATCGGGCAGCGGCACCACCTGGAGCTGCTCGTCTTGCAAAGCCAAGGGCCAACCAGCCGCTGCGGCAGTGGCTGAGGCAGCCGTGATGCCAGGTATCACCCGAGCTGTCAGCTGCGGGGCCTCCTTTTTCAGGGCCAGCAGCAGATAGCTGGAGGTGGCAAAGAGGGAGCAATCGCCCTCGCAGAGAAACACCACCCGTTCACCAGCTCTAACTTCAGCAGCCACAGCTCTCGCTGCTTGCTGCCAAGCCTGCTGCCGGGGTTCGGCCTCTTGAACCATCGGGAACAGCAGCGGCAGCCTCCGTTGCGTTGGCGCAAGCCAAGGCTGGGCAATCTGCGCCGCCATCCCCGGCCGCTCGAGTGCAGCCACCGGATAGGCCACCACCGTGGCTGCCTCAATCGCGCGCTGAGCCGCCACGGTGATCAACTCGGGATCCCCCGGCCCCACCCCCACCACGGTGAGTCCTGAACGATGTGCTGAGGTCAGCGATTCACTCCTGGCTCGCGGCCTAGGTTGACGTAGCGGCTCAAGGCTGATTCATGAGCCAACTCACGATCTATAGCGCTGAGAGCGAAGGCAACGATCCGCCGCTGCCTTCGCTGCACACCACCGATGCATCCATCGTGGCCGAAGAGCTCAGCCAGCGCGGTATCCGCTTCCAGCAATGGCCCACCCACGGGGAGCTGGATGCAGCCAGCAGCCAAGAGGAGATCCTGGCGGCCTACAGCGCTGAGATTGCCCAGGTGCAAGCCGATGGCGGCTACCAAACCGTGGATGCCATCAGCCTGGGGCCCGACCACCCCCAACGCGCTGAGCTGCGCCAGAAATTCCTCTCGGAGCACACCCACAGCGAAGACGAGGTGCGCTTTTTTGTTGATGGCAAGGGTCTCTTTTGCCTGCACATCGGCGATGAGGTGCTGCAGGTGTTGTGTGAACGCAACGACTGGCTGAGCGTGCCGGCTGGCATCCGCCATTGGTTTGACATGGGCGAGCGCCCTTGTTTCAGCGCCATCCGCTTTTTCAACAACCAACAGGGCTGGGTCGCCCAATTCACAGGCGATCCAATTGCTGAGCGCTACCCGTTGCTGGAAGGCTGAACGCCCACCGAGTGCATGCGCACATCCTCTGGGCGGGCCAACTCCCCGCTCAGGGCTTCCACTTCCACAGCCGCCAGAGCCTCCAGGCGCGGAATGATCACCTCACGGGGCCAATGCTGATCACACAGCAGCCAATAGAGCCCGAAGTGGCGCGCTTCGCTGGCAAGCAAATCGCCATAGAGCTCTCGAAGCTCAGGATCAGGGCTGTGCTCAGCGAGCAGCGCCATGCGCTCATGGCTGCGGGCCTCAATCAAGCCCGCCACCAGGAAGCTATCGAGCTGACGCAGCGGCTCCTGGCGGCGAATCTCCCCGGCCAGCCGCGAGCCATAGGCCGGAGCCGGCAAAGGCCGCAGCGCGATGCCGCGGCGTTGCAGCAAGGCGAGAACCCGATCGAAATGCTCCAGCTCCTCTTGCGCCAGAGGGCTGAGCGCCTCAGCCAAGCTCTCGCTGGAGGGGTAGCGAAACATCAGCTGCAGGGCAGCCCCAGCGGCTTTGCGCTCGCAATGGGCATGATCGATAAGCACCTCCTCAGGGCGGCTGATCGCCTGCTCAAGCCAGAGGCTGCTGCTTGGGGCCGCCAACCAGCGAATGGAGGCCACTGGCTTGGTGGGTGAGGCCGTCACAGCTCGCTACTACGCAGGTGGGCCACCATCCCCTCGAGGGCGAGGTAGTAGCTGATCGGGCCAAAACCGCAGATCACACCCACGGCTTTATCGGCCAGATAAGAGCCATGCCGGAACTCCTCGCGGGCATGCACGTTGCTGAGGTGCAGCTCCACAAAGGGCAGCTTCACCCCCAGCAGCGCATCACGGATGGCAATGGAGGTGTGGGTGAAGGCACCGGCGTTGATCAAGACCCCGTCCATCTCAGAGGCGGCTTGCTGGATACGGTCGACCAACGCCCCCTCGTGGTTGCTCTGGAAACACACGAGCTCAGCGCCCAGCCGCTCCGCCTGCTGCTGAAGTTCTGCATCAATCTCAGCGAGGTTGTCGCGGCCATAGAGCCCGGGTTCGCGACTGCCCAGCAGGTTCAGATTGGGGCCGTGCAGCACCAATATCCGCATGGAGCCTTGGAGGTTGCGCCGATCGTAAGGGCGTCTGCCAGGGATGCCGAAAAGCCACTGACCGGCTGGTAAGTTCTTCCGGTGTGGTTCGGGTCGGTGCCCGAGTGGTTAATGGGGGCGGACTGTAAATCCGCTGGCTCTGCCTACGTTGGTTCAAATCCAACCCGGCCCATCCACCACACGCCCTTGTAGCTCAGCGGTAGAGCACTCCCTTGGTAAGGGAGAGGTCACGAGTTCAATTCTCGTCAAGGGCTTCATCTACTCCTAGGGACCGGGTGTTAGTAGAACGAGCAAAACATCGGGGTTGCACCGAAGACTGAACCATGGCCAGGCAGTCAATAGCAATCCAAAGAAAGCACTGATAGCCACACCCACAGCGAATGACGCAGCATCCACTGAAATATTCTCGACCCGCTCAATTGGTGAACTAAAAACCTGCGCAAAGCGAAGAAATGACTTCATACACACCAAAGCACGACTGACTCTATTTGTCTTCTGACTTAGAATTCAGCACATCAAAAATAATACAGCTTTTTTGCATCCAATCTCTATTGATATCTTTCAGCCAAATTGGCATCCAACCATTGCAAATGAATGCTTTGGCATCCCCCCTGCACGAGGACAGAGAACGAGCGGCATTGGAATTGACTAGCTTTTAGCAAGCCAGCGATCGGATGATTCAACATTCTTAAAAAAATACCTGCACAGATCGGCACTAGGGATTGCCTGGCAAGCAAAAGCGTGCAAATATTCAAGGGTATTCTTATTAATCAGTGCCAAAATATTCAGAAGTCTAGACGAGCCTAATTGATCTCAGCCATGCATAAAATCTGGCGATTTAATCAGCCAATACCAGACATAATCCAGCCACAACTTTCAGAAGCGTCCTGAGTCACCAGACTGAGCGTGTCAAGGGAAATATTCCTCATCCACAACTAAACCAAGAACATCTTCAAGCTTGCAATCACAAATCAGGATCAATCATCCCTGGGTTAGCGTCGATAAGCTCCTGAGACGGATAAATCAAATACAAGTCTTTTGAATTATCAGCAATCACCTTCATTACTGCATTCAGATCGGCAACCCTAACAAGCAACTTATCAGATTGATCACTTGGCATTTTGCCAATAAAATCTTTAAGCTGAGCATGACTCATGAAGAACAATTGTCTCTGTCCAACACTTGTCTCAAGCTTAATCATAGGCTCGGTAAAAAATACAGGTACTCGCAACCCTTTAAGGATTTGATCATTAGGCACACCTTCTTTTGTCAAAATCAATTGGGCCTCAAGACGATCTACTTTTGTCGGTACAATTTGAGATTTTATTTCAGCAAATTCATTTGGGACTTGCCTCCTAATGTTCTCTACAACTGACATAGCAGCAGTAAGAAGCAGTGGTACAACTATAAGATCCGACTTCTTGCCATTGACTGATAAATACTTATTTGCGTCTTTTTCATCAAGGAACAAAGGAGCAAGACCCCTCGAAGAATCCTGCGTATCTTTAAAGACTACCAACCCGCCGTTTTCTGCCGCAACATAAACAACTACTGTTTCCAGCTTTCTCTTAACAGCCAAATCTGGAAGAGCAAAAGCAGCAGGAATAAACAAACTAAACAATGAGGAAATAAATACAGAAGCCGATGCCAGGAAGAGAGCAAATGATTTCTGACCAAATTGAGACTTTGACATTTTTGCGTTACGAAAAGAGCCAATCATACTTGGTGCCATGAGAACAAAAAAGCCAGCACATGTGCTGGCTTTTGATGGTAATCAGTGAAAAGTTTTTTTCACTTACTAGATCACGGGTGATAGAGCAAGCGCAAAAACTTAGAACTGAACAGTGATGCCACCAGAGGCACGCCAATTTGTTTCTCTCTCTGTATCCCAAACCTCAGCACCTCCTCGTCCATACACCTTAAAGGAAGTGGCCCCTATGTTGGCGACAGTGTAATCAAGGCCACCTTCCAGAAGAGCTCCATTTTGATCTTTTTGATTGGACTCAAGGTCAACGGTCTTATTGGAGAAGCGATAACCAATCTTTTGACCTTGATTATTCATATTCCAATCACCCAACCAAGCGACACGAATGCTTGGGATGAGTTGCTGGGTTTGCCCCATAGCGATCGGATAGGCAAGCTTGAAACCTAACTCAGTTTGCAGGAAGTTTGTCTCACGGGACTTGTACTTCAACTTGAAGTTAGTGTTACCTCCCTCATTGAATGCTTCTTCCTGGTTCCCAGACCAAGTGGCTTGAGCTTGAGGCTCCAAGTAAAAACTTCCGAGCTGCATCGGTGCACCGGCACGTAAAGCACCAACATATGAAGTGATGTTTTTGTTGCCACTCAGAGTGTTACCGCCGCCCAAGTCACCGCCAATGGCAACGATGGAACGATCCTGGTCACCAGAGAAAGCAGATGCACCGAAGAGACCCTGGACGTAATAGGAGTCTGTCCAGTAGTCAGCGGTAATACCACCACCCCAGCCGGTGGGGTTCCACGAGCCGGAGCCTGCGTACTTATTAGCATCGGTGTTGATGGCCAGATCACCATAATTGGCATAGAGGCCAACCTGGAAATCATTGAAGACCGCGTAATCAACACCTACAACACCACCAGCATTGGTGGCGTTGTAGTCCTTATAGAGATACTTGGTGGTTTGGGCGGCAGCCACGTCGCCACCAAAACCACGAACCCATGCACGCATGTTCTCCCGATCTGCGTATTGAGCAGTGAGAGAAGGATTTTCCTCGTAGGTCTGACCATTAACTTCAATTACCTCTCCCTCACCGGTGGTTTTCCAAAGGCCGCGCACGGGTTCTTTGGTTTCCACTTCCTCGATTACGATTTCTTCTTCAACAACCTCAACTGGCTCAAATTGACGCAGAGGAAGGCGCTCAAAGAGGGTATCTGCCATGCGGTCGTTGTAAGACGACAACACAGTGCCAGCAGCATCTACGTTTCTCGGCAATAAACCGGATATCAAATACTTCGACATCTGAGTATTGGTAGTCCAGAATGGAAGATTAAGCCTTCCGCTATTTAAAGCAGGAAGTACAACTTTACCGTACAGGGAGCGAACTTCTGTGCGATCTAGGCCTTCAAGCTTTCCTTGTGTTTGACCGTTAGTGCAAAGCCCCGTCACACCACAAATATCATCAGCACCTTTGCGCTGAATGCTCAAAATAATGGAACCTTTTTTCAGTTGGATGTCGTACAAGCCGACCCCATCCAAAGTTTTGTTGAAACCACTAAAGCGCTCAGTTCTTCCATCAAAGGTGAAAGTTGTACTGGCCGCAACTGCATCATCGACGTTGCCGGCAACAATCGTTTTGTCACCTTCAACTTGAGCCTGGGTTAAGGATGAAGCATCAAGAGCAAGAATTCCTCCGCCTGCCGACACAGTTCCGGTGGATGTCAAAGGTGTTCCTGAAGCTGGAACTGCAAGTGTTGCGGTTCCACCATTGAGTGCAATGTTACCGAAGGAGTTTGTTCCCGAAAGCGTGGTTGCACCTGAGTTGATATTTAAAGCAGCACCACCTGAAACATTGGTAATTGTTCCGCCCTGAGCGTTCACCGAGCCCACCAGAACACCATTCCTAAGAGTCGAGCCTGTTGATGTTGTAACCCTTAAGTTGTTGGTAGTAAATCCACCGAGATTTAAAGTGCCTCCATTTGCTATTGACACAAGATTATTATCTTCGAGGGTTCCATTGGCGCCAAACGTCAAAGTTCCTGCACTGACGTTTGTAAGGCCTGTGTAAGTGTTGTCGGCAGAAAGAACCAACTCGCCAAGACCAGTTTTAGTAAAACCTCCCCCTGCACCATCAATAACTCCACTCAGTGTTAATTGAGTTCCATCAACGTCAATTGTAGGTAGACCCGTCAGGTCAATGTTATCTGCATAAGTAGCCGATCCAGTGGATGCAGACAATGTACCGCCATTATTAAGCGCGGTATCACCGGCAGCTGCTGCAACTGTCTGACCAGTGAGCTGTATATCTAAAGTGCCGCCATTATTAATAGTTACCCCAGTATTGCCAGCACCGCCCAGAGCGTCCTCATCTGTAATCCTCAAAATGCCTTCATTCACGGTGAACTCACCTGTCATAGCGGCAGCACCAGCTGTGTTATCAGCCGACAGGGTCGCCGTTCCACTACCAGTTTTGATGAAGTCATTATTGCTACCGATGAAACCAGCAATCGTTGAATCACTGTCATCGTTACCAATGGTCAAATTGGCACCTAATGTGACGTTAGTACCAGCAACAGTTGTTAGCTGACCAATGGTATTAGCACCAGTTACGTTTAAAGTTGCGGTGTTTGAAAGTTCAACATCTGAGTTGTCATTAATATCGCCATTTAGCACTAAAGTACTAGTATTTGCTGCCGTGTAGGTGCCCACACCGGTGTCATTACCGTTAATGGTCAGGGTTCCCGACCCTGTCATTGCCAAGGTCCCAGTAAAGGTATTGATACCAGTCAGGGTCAAGTTGTCATCACCATTGATTGTGATGGTTCCATTTCCTTGAAATGGAGAGTTTGTTGTGTTGTTGGCGTTATTGGTGGTGATGGTACCTGAGCCTGTGATGGCAGTAACACCAGCGGTCGTGAAAGCACCAGCACCTACGCCGAGCGTCAAAATCTGACCATTCAGATTAATGGTTCTTTGCGCACCGACAGCTGTCAAGTTGGTAGCACCAGCAACACCATTGACGTTTGTCAGGTTGTTAGCCGGATTAGCCGTGGATCCGGCAGTTAAATTGACTTCAGCCTGAGCTTGAACCGCTGTAGGTTTCAAGGCCACACCGAAGACAGCTGCTGCCATAGCCGGTCCAAGAATTGCCTTGTGGAGCCTAAAACTCCTTCGGCGGAAGGTTAACGAGGCTTTTGACATTGAAATTAGCAGGTTCTCACACCGACTAAAAGCTACCTGATATTAGGCAAATTTCAACACCAGCCTATGCCAGCAATGGAACAGACAGGAAAGAGAGAAACATGTATTACGCGCCTCACCCAAGACTCATTATGAGCCCTGCCAATGTGATGCCCTAGGCCGCCTCGCCTTGTATTTGCTCTCTTTCAAACGGGGTTCGTGGCACCAAACACTGGATCAATCAAATAGAACTTCATCAGGACAAGACTTCTGTTTGGCTTATGACAAACCTCCCGGCTATGCAAGCTGACCTTCACAAAAGATTCACTCGCTCGCAGGCATGGCGAAAAAAGCAATTAAAAAGTTTGGAAGTGCTGCTTCGCGAGATAGAAGCACCTCTACAAACTGCCTTGGCTTTGGATCTTGGCAAGCCAAAGGTGGAAGCTTTTTTTGAATTGGTCGGGGTCCAAGGTGAGCTCAGGCTCGCCCAAAAGCAACTCAAACGCTGGATGGCACCGCGGCGCGTTGCCTTGCCGGCGGTGCAGCAACCGGGCCGCACATGGGTCCAAGACGAGCCCCTAGGAACCGTATTGATCCTGGGCCCCTGGAATTACCCGCTGATGCTGGTGTTGCGTCCGCTGGTCTCGGCCTTAGCAGCGGGCAACACCGCCGTGTTGAAACCATCTGAGCAAGCGCCTGCCGTGGCCCAGCTGCTAGCCGAGATGGTGCCAAGCCATTTCGAGGCTGATGTGGTGCGGGTGGAACTGGGGGGAGCAGAAACAGCCCAAGCCCTGCTCAAGCAGCCGTTTGATCATGTGGTATTCACCGGCGGTACAAAAATTGGCCGCGAGGTGATGAAAGCCGCAGCTGAGCAATTGATTCCGGTAACGCTCGAACTGGGGGGCAAGAGCCCCTGCATCGTTCTTGATGACGCTGATCTGCAGGTGAGCGCCCGACGGATTGCCTGGGGCCGTTTCCTCAACGCCGGCCAGAGCTGCGTGGCCCCTGACTACGTGCTGGTGACTCCAGCGATGCGCCAGCCCTTAGAGGCCGCACTCAAGCAAGCCATTGCTGAGTTCTATGGGCCCGATCCACGCCAATCGCCAGACTTCGGCCGGCTGGTGAGTAACCGCCAATTCGATCGGGTTGATGCTCTTTTAAAAGGCGCCACGGTGTTGCACGGCGGTGACCGCGTGCGCGAAGAGCGCTACATCGCCCCAACGCTGGTGCAGGGCGATCCCGATAGCGCCTTGATGCAGGAGGAGATCTTTGCGCCGGTGCTGCCGATCATTGAAGTCAGCGATCTCGAAGCAGCGCTGCGTTTTATCGCCAAGCGCCCGAAGCCATTGGCGGCCTATCTATTCAGCCGCAGCAAGGCCGCCCAACGCGAGGTGTTGCAGCGCAGCCAATCAGGGAGCGTTGTGTTCAACGATGTGATCGTGCAGGCCGGCGTGCCGGGGTTGCCCTTTGGCGGCGTGGGCCCCAGCGGCATTGGCCGCTGCCATGGAGAAACCGGATTCCGCAGCCTTTCGAATCAAAAATCGGTCTACCAAAGACCCTTTGCCCTGGATCTGGCCTGGCGCTATCCCCCCTACGGCAACAGGCTGTCACTTCTGAAGCGGCTACTCGGCTGATAGAGGGGCACAAGGGGACTGGCGCAGCGCTTTTGGCTGCTTATGGTGCGCCCATCGAATTATTCGCTGGTCATGCGTAAATCCCTGCTTGCCCTGCTGGTGGTGATGGCGGCTTTGCCTGCGCGGGCGCAGGAAGCGGTGCATGTGATGCAGCCCAAGCAGACCCTCTATGCGGTCTCGCGCATGTATGGCGTGCCGGTGAAGACGCTGCTGCAAATCAACAAGTTCGCTAACCCCAACAAGATCAAGGTCGGCACGGCCATCAAGCTGCCCGCCGGCACCAAAGCGGTGACCTCACCAGCCGCCACCTTGGCCACCCAATCGGTGCCAGAGAACAACACCACAGCCGCCGCCAAGCCTGCTGAGGACGCCAAGAAAGACACCCAAGTTCTGGCCAAAAAGACCCCTGAAGCTGATTGGCGTTATTTCGGCCCGCTACAGGTGGATTGGAGCAACTGGCGCACCATGGCCGGCAGCCTGGTGGCCCCAACCCTGAACAAGCAAAAACAGCCCCTCTATGTGGCCGTTAATTGCGGTGCCCGCAAGCTCAACATCACCGGCTCCGGCGGCACCTGGAAAACCTGGGAATCACCCGCTGAAGCCTTTGAGCGCGACTTGGTCAAAGCCGCCTGCGCCGATCCCAAAATCGGCAAAGGCTGAGGCCAGCGCAGCGGCCTTGGCCGGCGCAACCAACTAGCTCCAGCGCTGCTGAGCCAGTGGCGCTTGCCGTTGCCGTCTTCTTTCACCAATTCAGCTTCTACTAGGCGCCTAAGGGCCCAGCGCCACAGCGGTGCTGGGTGGGCTTCATCAGCCAAATCAGCAGCGAGATCAGCGGCCTCGAGGCCTTCCTCGGCTTGCTGAAGCGCGCGCAGCAGCGGCTGAGCCAGCTGTTGGCCGTCTTGAATCAAGACTGGCTCCTCGCAGCGGTCGCAACAACCGCAGGGTTCAGCCATCTCACCAACCGCAAATAGCAAAGCTTGCTGGCGGCACTCGGGACCTTCGGCAATCGATTCCATCCGCCGCAGCTGTGCTGCGGCGCCATCGCGGCCCTGGCGCACGGCCCAGGCCAAACTGCTGCGATCGCCATCGCAATAGAGCAGCAGCACCTCAGCCGGCTGGCCATCGCGGCCTGCCCGGCCCGATTCCTGCAGATAACCCTCCGGGCTGGCCGGCAGCTCAAGGTGCAGCACCAAGCCCACATCCGGGCGGTCGACCCCCATCCCAAAGGCCACCGTGGCCACCAGCACCGGCTCGGGTTCCTCTTGAAATTGCTGCAGCGCCAACAGGCGACTCTCCGCATCCATGCCGGCGTGATACGCCAAGGCCGGCAACCCAGCCTGACGCAACTTGGCCGCCCAACGCTCCACGCCGCGGCGGGTGCGGCTGTAGATCAGCACCGCACCACGGGCGCTGCGGGCTTCCGCCAGCACCAGCTCCAGCGGATCCTCCGGGCGCCAAAGCATGCGGTAGCGCAGGTTGGGGCGCTGGGCGGAGCGCACCTGAATCAACGGTCGCCGCAAGCCGAGCAGGCGAATGATGTCGGCCCGCACCCGCGGCGGTGCCGTGGCACTGAGGGCTACCAACGGCACTCCAGGACACAGCCGGCGCAGCTGGCCCAAGCGGCGGTAATCAGGCCGGAAGTCGTGGCCCCAATTGCTGATGCAGTGGGCTTCATCCACCGCCAACGCCACCAGCTGGCGTTGATCATGCAAATCCTCCAGCAACTGGCGGCAGGCCTCACCCTGCAGGCGCTCAGGAGCGAGATACAGCAGCCGCAACGTGCCCTGTTGAATCTGCTGCTGCAGCTTGCGCAGCTCCTGCAACGGCAAACCGTTGTGCAAACAAGCCGCGGCAATGCCGCGGCGGCGCAGCTGGGCCACCTGGTCTTGCATCAAGGCCACCAGCGGCGAAATCACCAGCACCACCCCACTACGCACCAGGGCCGGTAGTTGATAACAAAGCGACTTACCAGCCCCCGTCGGCAACACAGCCAAGCAATCGCGACCCTCCAGCAGGGCCTCCACCACCTCGCGCTGACCAGGGCGAAAATCGTTGTAACCGAAGTGCTGCTGCAGCGACTGCAGCAGAGGTGCACTGGATTCCTTCACCCACGGACGGTACCGGCTGCCCCCCGGGGCGCAAGGGCTTAGGCGGCCTGCTGCAGCGGTGGCGCATCCAGTTGATCAGCCCCCTCTTCCACCAGCTGCAAGCGCAGGCGTTTCCCGCCAGCGAGCTCTCCGAGCGACACGCGCAAATTGCTGCCGCTGAGGGTTTCCAGACCCTGCAGCAAGCTGCGCAAATAGGGGGTGCTGCTGCCACTTTCGAGCCAGAGGCGCTCGTGCAAACCGCCCAGGCGGCGCCAGCTGGTGTGCAGCTTCAACACGGCCTGCTCCAGTTGCTGGGCTTGGCCGACCACATCGGCCACCAAACCGAGCATGTCCAGGCGAGTGGCCTCCTGCATCGCCTTTTCCAGATCGATGCTCTCGTGCTGCAACGCCCGCACAGCCATGCCGGCTTCTGAGGCCTTGCTCAGCCAACGGGCCGTGGCGGTCACATCCTTGATGCGATCCAGCTCAGGCTCCTCCTTCAGCACCCGCCGCAGGTCGTCCTGCTGGGGTTCGGGCAAGCGGGCCAGCTCGCGCACCAGTGGAGCCACCGCTTTGGGGGGCAGCAGATTTTGCTGCGTGCGCTCGCGAATCTCATCGGGCAGCAAGGGGCTGGTGGCGGCCGTGAATTCATCGGTGAGGCGGCGCACCTGCTTGCGGGTGATCTGCTGACCTTCGTTGGCCGCTTCGCTGATCATCTGCTGCACCTCAGGGTCGGCCTGAGCGGTTTCCACAAAGGCGCGCTTGGAGAAGTTGTTCACGCTGGTCTCCTCCAGCAGCCCGTCGCCCACCAGGCTGTTGGCCGATTCCGCCAGCTGGATCAGACTGTAGGCCCGGGTCTTGCTGATTTCCCGCTCCCTGAGCCACTGCAGGAAGCCAGCACCACGGCCCTCGCCACCGCGCCTCTCGCGATCCCGCACCGCCGCCAAAATCCGTCCGCGCCAAATTTCGGTCTGCAGATCGAAGCGATCGCACAGCTCCCAGGCCTGCTCCAAACGGGCGTGGAACTCCAGGGTGCTGAGGTCGTCCTGCTCAGGATCGGGCAGGTCGAGATGCAGCGTGGGTGCCTCAAGGCTGGCTGGCGTAGCGACCAAAGCAGATCAAGCGGGGGGCCGCGACGAATCATGACGGCTCATCGAACGATTGCGTCAGCGCAGGTAAGTTTCTGAACGAACGAACCTTGTTCTGCCGACATGGCGATTTCTCGCGGCGACAAAGTGCGCATCAGGCGCCCAGAGTCCTATTGGTTTAACGAAGTGGGCACCGTGGCCTCGATCGACACCTCCGGCATCCGTTATCCGGTTGTGGTGCGCTTCGAGAAGGTCAACTACAACGGCTTCTCCGGCGTTGATGGCGGCATCAACACCAATAACTTCGCTGAGGCCGAGCTCGACCCAGCCTGATCTCAGGTGCCGGAACTTCCGGAAGTTGAAACGGTTCGCCACGGCCTCGAGCTGCAGGTGGGCCGTTTTCCTATTGGCGAAACGATCGTTTGCCGCAGCCGAGCCATTGCAGCGCCCAAAGGTGACCCCGATGGATTCACCGCGGCCCTGAGGGGATGCGAGTTGGCCAGTTGGCGCCGGCGCGGCAAATATTTAGTGGCCAAACTTGAACGCGATGGCGCACCAGCCGGTGAGCTGGGGGTGCATCTGCGCATGACCGGCCAATTTCAATGGCTCCAGCGCGAGGAGCGACCGCCTTGCCCGCACACCAGGGTTCGCTTTCTCTCCGAAAAGCATGAGCTGCGCTTTGTGGATGTGCGCTCCTTTGGAGAGCTCTGGTTTGTGCCCCTGGGCACGCCAACCGAGCAGGTGATCACCGGCCTCACCCGTTTGGGGCCTGAACCCTTCAGCGACGCGTTCAATGCCAACTACCTGCGCCAGCGACTGAAGGGCTCCAGCCGCCCCATCAAAAATGCCCTGCTCGATCAGGCCCTGGTGGCCGGCGTAGGCAACATCTATGCCGATGAAAGCCTGTTTATGGCTGGCATCCGCCCCCACACCCCAGCGGGGAGCGTGAGCGCGGCGCGACTGGAGAAGCTGCGGGCAGCCTTGGTGAAGGTGCTGGAGCTGAGCATTGGGGCTGGCGGCACCACCTTCAGCGATTTCCGCGACCTCACCGGCACCAATGGCAACTACGGCGGCCAGGCCTGGGTGTACCGGCGCGGCGGGGAACCCTGCCGCCAGTGCGGCACGATTCTGCGGCGCGACACACTGGGGGGACGCAGCAGTCACTGGTGTCCAAGCTGTCAGCGCTGAAGCAAGAGCTGGTGGATGTCATGGCTGATATCCATCGCCGCGGTTGGTGTGATGGCACTGGCGGCAACTTCAGCTGCTTGATCAGCCGCGAGCCCTTGCAGCTGTTGATGGCACCCAGCGGCGTACACAAGGGCAACGTCTCCGCTGATGAGCTGATCGTTGTTGATGGCAACGCAGCGGTAATTGAAGGAACAGGCAAAGCCAGCGCCGAAACGCTCTTACATCTCAAGATCGTGCGCAGCTGCGCGGCGGGCGCTGTGCTCCATAGCCATTCCCAGGCCGGCACCTTGCTCTCGCAATGGGCCCTGCCCCGCGGAGGCCTCAAGCTCCAAGACCTGGAGATGCTCAAGGGCTTAGCTGGGGTGAGCACACACCAAAGCAGCGTGAGCGTGCCGGTGCTGGCCAATGACCAAGACCTGCAACGTCTGAGCGAGGCGGCGCAGCCGCACCTGGCCGGAGCGCCCCATGGGCTTTTGATCGCTGGCCATGGGCTCTACGGCTGGGGCGAGGATCTATTCAGTGCCAGGCGCCATCTGGAGATTCTTGAGTTTTTGTTGGAGCAGCGCTGGCGCCAACTGTTGTTGCAGGGATTAGGGATTCAGCCGTGATCGATTGGGAGTCGCTGCGCGCCATCGTTCTTGATATCGAAGGCACCACCTGCCCGGTGGATTTCGTGACTGGCAGTTTGTTCCCCTATGCCCGGCAGCATCTAGGCACCCTGCTGAGCCAAGACGACCAACAAGCGCCGCTGAAGCCCTTGCTGGATGAAGTGCGAATCGCCTGGAAGCAAGACACCGACGCAGGAGCCCCGGCCTACAGCGATTCCCCAGATTCCCTGGCCCTGCTGCCCTATTTGCAGTGGCTGATTGATCAAGATCGCAAACTGGCGCCGCTCAAAGAGCTGCAGGGGATCACCTGGCGTCATGGTTACCAATCTGGAGCCTTAATCACTCCGCTGTTCGCCGATGTCGCCCCAGCGCTGAAACAGTGGCACCAACGCGGTTTGCGCCTGGCCGTCTATTCCTCTGGATCGGTGGCTGCTCAGCAACTGTTTTATGGCCACACCAATGATGGCGATCTCAGCGGCTTGTTTGAGCGCTGGTATGACACCCGCCTGGGGCCCAAAAAGGAGGCCCAGAGCTACACGTTGTTGGCTGCTGATCTGCAGCTGCCAGCCCATGCGGTGTTGTTCATGAGTGATTCCAGCGGGGAATTGGCCGCCGCCCAAGCTGCTGGGCTGCAAATTTGCGGCAGCCAGCGTCCTGGCAACCCGGAAACGCTGAGTGCCGAGTGGCCCATTGTGGTGTCCAGCCTGGAGGCAATGGCGCCACCCAGGCTGCCAGGACTACGTTGAAATTGAGGTTTGGGGGCGCCAGCCATACCCAAGGTCCCGCGGTCACCGTCGAAATCGGAGCACACGACCCGCCCCAACTCCGGTGAATCGGAGGTGGTGCGCCAGGCCGAAGAGCTGTTCGAGCAAACCCTGGTCAACGTGCGCGGCCAGCTAGCTGGTGCTGTGGCAGCACTGGAAAGCTCGGTTCATGACAGCGAGCTGAACTACGGCGAGATCTTCCTGCGCGACAACGTGCCGGTGATGGTCTACCTGCTGTTGCGGGGCCGCTTTGAGATCGTGCGGCACTTCCTCGATCTGTGCCTCGAGCTGCAAAGCCGCTCCTACCGGACCCGCGGCGTCTTCCCCACCAGCTTTGTGGAAGAGGACGACAAAATCCTGGCCGACTACGGCCAACGCTCCATTGGCCGCATCACATCAGTCGATGCCTCCCTGTGGTGGCCAGTGCTCTGTTGGATGTACGTGCGGGCCAGCGGCGATACGAGCTATGGCACCAGCCCCAAGGTGCAGAGGGCCGTGCAGCTGCTGTTGGATCTAGTGCTGCAACCGAGCTTCTACGAACCGCCGGTGCTGTTCGTTCCCGACTGCGCCTTCATGATTGACCGTCCGATGGACGTTTGGGGCGCGCCATTGGAAGTGGAGGTGCTGCTGTTCGGCTGCCTCAAGAGCTGTTGCCAACTGATGAGCCTGGTGGAAGGGGGCGGCCATGGCGGCCCCTTGATCCAGCAGCGGCTGGAACTCACCCGCACCTGGATGCGGGATCTGCGCGTTTACCTGCTCAACCACTACTGGGTGACCAGCAAGACGATGCAGGTGCTGCGGCGGAGACCAACCGAGCAATACGGCGACTACCAATCACGCAATGAATTCAACGTGCAACCGGAGGTGATTCCCCACTGGTTGCAGGAGTGGCTGGATGACCGCGGCGGCTACTTGATCGGCAACATGCGCACCGGCCGGCCTGATTTCCGCTTCTACAGCCTGGGCAATGCCCTGGGTTCACTCTTTGGGCTGCTCACCGGCCCCCAGCAACTGGCCCTGTTCCGCCTGGTGATCCACAACCGCCATCACTTGATGGCGGAGATGCCGATGCGCATCTGCCATCCGCCGATGGATCAAGACGAATGGATCACCAACACCGGCATGGACCCAAAAAATTGGCCCTGGAGTTATCACAACGGCGGCCACTGGCCCAGCTTGTTGTGGCCCATGGCGGCTGCGGTGCTGATGCACCAGCGGCTCTACCCCAACGATGACCTGCTGCTACTGGGCCAAACCCGCACGATGCTCGAGGAGTGCTACTGGCAGCAGCTCAATCAACTCCCGCGTCAGCAGTGGGCTGAATACTTCGATGGCCCTACTGGCACGTGGGTGGGACAACAAGCTCGCATCAACCAAACCTGGACCATCGTGGGCTTCTTGCTGCTGCATCACTTGATGCGCAAGGCCCCGCAGGATGTGAAGCTGCTCGACCTCGACGATGTCGGGCCACTCAGGCTCTCGTTCCAGGATCAAAAACAACAAAAAAGCTCTCCCGACGAGCGGAAGAGCTTTCTCAAGAACTATTGATTGATCTCTGAGATCAGAACAGGCCCAAGGTGAGGGACTTGTCGATCGGCAGAGCGGCACCAATACCGAGATAGATGGTGAAGGCGGTTCCGAACAGGAAGACGGCCATGGCCACCGGACGACGGAAGGGGTTCTGGAACTTGTTGAAGCTCTCGATGAAGGGCACCAGCATCAGGCCCAAGGGAATCATGGTTTGCAAAGCAATACCCAACAACTTGTTGGGCACCACGCGCAGAATCTGGAAGACCGGGTAGAGGTACCACTCAGGAAGGATTTCCAGAGGAGTGGCAAACGGATCAGCCTTGTCAGCCAGCATGGCCGGATCAAGAACAGCCAGAGCCACCACACAAGCGATGGTTCCGAGGATCACCACCGGGAAGATATAGAGGAGATCGTTCGGCCAAGCGGGCTCTCCGTAATAGTTGTGGCCCATGCCCTTGGCGAGCTTGGCGCGCAGCTTGGGATCGTTCAGATCCGGTTCCTTGAGGATGTGCATCGCTGGAGGGAAGTAAGGAGTTGAACCGTTGTGGACAGATTAGGAAGTTTCTGGCCGATCAGAGGGGACCAGAGATGCCTTGCTTACGAATCATCAGGAAGTGGGCAAGCATGAACACCGCCAGCAGCCAAGGCAACACAAAAGTGTGGAGGCTGTAGAAGCGAGTGAGGGTGGACTGACCAACGCTCTCACCGCCGCGAAGCAGCTCAACCATGAAGTCGCCAACCACTGGAACCGCGGCGGGAACACCCGACACAATCTTCACGGCCCAGTAGCCAACCTGATCCCAAGGCAAGGAATAACCGGTCACACCAAAGGAGACGGTGATCACAGCCATGGTCACGCCGGTGACCCAAGTGAGCTCGCGAGGGCGCTTGAAACCGCCAGTCAGGTACACGCGGAAGACGTGCAGGATCAGCATCAGCACCATCATGCTGGCGCTCCAGCGGTGCACCGAGCGGATCAACCAACCAAAGCTCACATCCGTCATCAAGTACTGAACGGAGCTGTAGGCCTCTACCACCGTGGGCTTGTAATAAAAGGTCATCGCAAATCCAGTGGCGAACTGAATTAGGAAGCAGACCAAGGTGATGCCGCCCAGGCAATAGAAGATGTTGACGTGGGGCGGCACGTATTTCGAAGAGATGTCGTCAACGATGTCTTGGATCTCAAGACGCTCGTTGAACCAGTCGTAGACAGGGGATGAATTCGCCATGCCGGTGGGGAGGGTTGCCCGGAAGCAGGTTGTGGCGAGAGTCTACTGATAGCAACGAGTAGCCCGTGACCCGGCTTCGGCTTTGGCATGCCTTCTTCAGGCCGGCTTTCGTTTTGGCGTTGCCCCTGCTGCTGATCCTCCAGCTCAGCGGTCCCGCCCTAGCCCTCACAGACGACCAAACCCTGGTGGTGGATGTTTGGCGGCTGGTGAATGAGAGCTATGTGGACCCCAGCTTCAGCGGCGTGCCCTGGCGGCGCCTGAGGCAAAAGGCATTGGAGAAATCCATCAGCAATCGCGGCGAGGCCTATGACGCGATCGACGCCATGCTGGCGCCCTTGGATGACCCCTACACCCGCCTGCTGAGGCCGGAGTCCTACGGCCAATTGGAAGCCGCCACCAAAGGAACCGTGAGCGGCATCGGGCTTCAGCTCGGCATCAATCACGACAGCGGCAGCGTGGTGGTGATCGCCCCGGTGGAAGACTCTCCAGCTGCCGAGGCTGGCTTGGTAGATGGCACCGTGCTGCGCAGCATCAACGGACAAGCCACCAACGAGCTAGGTCTCGATGGCAGCGCTGCTCTGTTGCGGGGCGACAGCGGCAGCAGCGTGCATCTGGAGGTGACCCTCCCCGATGACGAGGAGCAAAGCCTCGATCTCGAGCGGCGGGCGATTGACCTACGCCCAGTTCGCAGCCGCCGGCTTCGTAGTGGTGATCACACCCTGGGGTATCTGCGAATCAATCAGTTCAGCGAGCCGGTGCCGGAAGCCGTTCAAGAAGCCTTGGCAGATCTCGAAGCCAAGGGCATCGAAGGATTGGTGCTGGATTTGCGCAACAACACCGGCGGGCTGGTGAGCGCTGGGCTGGCCGTTGCCGACGACTTCCTCGCTGGCGATGTGATTGTTGAAACCCAGGACCGCAACGGCATTAATGAGCAACGTCCGGCCAACGGCGGCCGGCTCTTTGATGGCCCCATGCTCACCTTGATCAATGGCGGCACGGCCAGTGCCAGCGAAATTTTGGCTGGCGCCTTGCAAGACAACGATCGCTCGCAGCTGTTGGGCAGCACCAGCTTTGGCAAAGGGGAGATCCAAACGCTCTTACCCCTTGGTGATGGCAGCGGCTTGGCCGTCACCGTGGCCCGCTACCTCACGCCCAATGGCCGAGCGATTCAGGGGCAAGGGCTTGAGCCCGATGAGCCCCTGAGCAGCACCGAGCCCAGCGGCAGCAGCATCGGCAGCGACGATGACGCCTGGTTGCGCAGCGCTGAAGAGGCGTTGATCACGCAACTCGAGGCATGAAGCGGCGCTCGTACCACGATCCGCTGCACGGCGAGATCATTCTCGACAGCAACGATCCAGCCGAGGCGATGGTGATCGCCCTGATCGATGCCCCGGCGTTTCAGCGCCTGCGGCGCATCCGCCAGCTTGGGCCTGCCTTTCTCACCTTCCACGGCGCAGAATCCAGCCGCTTCACCCATTCCATCGGCGTGCTTCACCTGGCGCGCCGCGCCCTACAACACCTCGAGCGCCTCGCTCCAGAGCTGGCTGAGCATCGCGGCCTGATCTATGGGGCGGCCCTACTCCACGACGTGGGCCATGCCCCGCTGAGCCATGCCGGCGAGGAGATGTTTGGCTTGCATCACGAGGCCTGGTCGGCGCGGCTGGTGCAGGAGTGCCCAGAGCTGCGCGATCCGCTGGAAGCCTGGGCTCCGGGAACCGCCATGGCGGTGGCTGAGCTGCTGGAGCATGGCCGCAGCCCCCACCCAGCCGCCAAAGCCCTGATCAGTAGCCAGCTGGATTGCGACCGCCTCGACTACCTCCGCCGCGATAGCTACAGCACCGGCACCAGCTACGGCCAACTCGATCTCGATCGGCTGATTGGCGCCTTGACCTTGGCCCCCGATGGTCAGCTAGCCCTGCACCCACGCGGCCGCAGCGCTGTTGAGCACTACTTGGTGGTGCGCTCATTGATGTACAGCACCGTCTACAACCACCGGCTCAACATCGTGGCGAATTGGTTGTTGCAGCAGATCGTGCAACAAGCCCGCCAAAGCACAGCTGATGCGCTGTTTGCCGATGCCGTGATGGCGCGCTGGCTATGGGATCCCGATGCCATGGACAGCAGCACCTATCTGGCCAACGACGACCTGCGCACCGGCTATCACCTGCAGCGCTGGCGGGAAGAGGGACCAGCGCCACTGCAGGAGCTCTGCCGGCGGCTGCTCGATCGTGATCTGCTGCAAGCCACCGACGTGCGAGGCCTCGATCGCACCCAACGACTGGAAGCCCTGGCGATGGCCCAACGCTTGTCACAAGCCGCCGGCCTTGAACCCGACCTGTGCTGCGGACTCAGGGAGCGCCGCAGCACGGGCTATCGCCCCTATGTCGGTGGGCTCAGGCTCTGGAACGGCCAAGACCTGCAAGCCCTCGAGCAGGTCTCGCCGCTGGTGAACAGCCTCAGCCAACCCCAAGAGCTGGCCTGGTTGCTGCATCCCAGGGAGGTGCGTGATCAGCTCAGGCAGCAGCTCCAGGCAGCAACCCCTGCTGCCTGAGAACAGCCTCCACATCAGCAAAGCTGTCCCAGGAGTGAAAGGCGATGCCGCGCTGCTCAAGCCAGCTGCTGAGGGGCTCTCTGGCAAACACCAGATCCGCCACCTCGGCCATTCCTAAATCGGTGATCGAATCACCAATCACCACGCTGCGGCCGCAGCCATAGCGCTTGACCACCTCGGCTTTGGCCACTAGCTCCTGTCCATTGGCAAAGGGCGACTCAAAGCGCAGCCCACCATCGGGATGGGGCAGCACCTCAGCCGCAATCAATTGATCCAGGCGGTGGCGATGGGCCCCCAGCACCTCCTCCACCAAGGGCACGAGCCCACCTGAAACCAACACAAAGGGCACACCAGCCCGCTCCAGTTCAGCCAAAAACGGCAGAAAACAAGGGCGCGGGGCGTACTCGCCCATGTGATCCACCATGGCCTGCAGGTCGTGGGGCGTCAGCGCATCGGCCAAGGCCTGCATCCCCTGAAGCAGGGTGATCTCGAAGTTGAACAGCTGCGCTTTGAGGTCAGCCCAGAGCTCAGGAGCAGCCCGAGCGGCCACCGCATCAAAGGTGTCGACGCTGGTGACGGTGCCATCGAAATCGCAGAACACCGTGGCAGCAGGGCGGTCCATGGCAGCGGTTTGGTGTGGCCCTAGCTTGAGCGGGCCGGATTCGCTCCATGGTCGCCCGCCTAGACCCTGCCCCCGCTCCGGGCTGGCCCCACCGGCTTGAACTTGGCGCTTGGCAAGCGGGTGCTGATCCTTGTGAAGCTGTGCTGCATGCCCTCGGCGCGGACCCGCCCCAGGGCCGAGTGGTGATAGAAGCGGGCCCCTGGCCCTTGCACTGCAGCCAACTGCAGGCGATCGCTCAGCGCCTCGAGCAGGCCGGACTGCAACTCGAGGAGGTGAGCAGCTGCGAGCCCAGCACCTTGGTGGCCTCAGCAGCTCTGGGGCTACGCAGCCAGGCTGAACCATCAGCTCCTGAGAGTGCCGCGGAGCCCAAGGGCACTGGACGCGAGTTGCACGTGCACCGAGGAACGGTGCGCGCTGGCGAACATCTGGAAGTGGATGGTGCGGTGTTGGTGCTGGGCGATGTGAACCCAGGTGCGCGCATCAGCGCCCGCGGTGATGTGTTGATTTGGGGGCGGCTGCGCGGCATTGCCCATGCCGGATGCCATGGCGCCCGCAACGCGCGCATCGTGGCCCTGCAACTGCGGCCGCTGCAGCTGCGCATTGCCGATGCCGTGGCGCGCGGCCCGGAAGAACCGCCACCGCAAGGCATCACTGAGCAAGCGCGGCTCGAGGGCGATGAGATTGCAATCAGCGCCGCCCAGTTAGGGGTGCCGATCAGCTGGGGATGACGCCAATGGCGCCCAGCACCCCGGCAACCGCCATGAAATACAGCGGCGAGATGCGCGTGAACAACATCAAGGCGCACACCACAGCCGACACGAGATAAGCCACCACGCTGTGGTCCGCCGTGCGCAGGACGGTGAGGCCCACATGGAACAAGATTCCCAAGGTGATGGGCCCCAGGCCCCGTTCAAAGGCGGTCCGAATTGGCGCATCTTTGAGCCGGTTCCAGCTCAACGCCGCCGTCACCATCACCACGGTGGAGGGCAGCAACACCGCCACTTCAGCGCTCACTCCGCACAACAGGCCCCACGCCAGACCGTGGTCCCAGCCAGCTCCGAGGCCCAAGAGCCCCACGATCATGGAACTAGGACCTGGAGCGGCTTCCGCGAGGGCGTAGAGATCAGCGAACTGGGAGCTGGTGATCCAGCCAAAACGCTCCACCGAGAGGTGGTGGTATTCCGCCAGCAGGGTGTTGCCCCCACCAAGTGAAAACAGCGACAGCCGCAGAAAAGTCCAGACCACCTGCAACCAGGTATCCCAAGCGGTGCTGGGATCAACCATGGCGATGCTGCCGCGGCCAGTAGAGGGCCATGGCGATCGGCCCCAACACCAGCACCACCGGGATCAGGCCAATCCCCTTGAACTCCAGCACCACAAAGGTGAGCGCCGCTAACCCCAAGGCCAACGGATCACGCCAATAAACATGCAGGATCTTGAAACCCATCGACAGCGCCATGCCCGCGGCCGCGGCCACCACCCCGGTGAGCACCCTGTCCACCGCTGGAGCCGTGTGGAACTGGAAATACACCACCCCGATCAGCATCAACAGGCTGAAGGGCACCAGCAAAATTCCGCCCACGGCAGCCACGGCACCAGCAAAGGCCCGGAACTGCGCGCCGATGTAGACGGCCATGTTGATTTGATTGGGGCCGGGGAAGAGACGAGCCACAGTGAGGCCAGTGATGAAGCTCTCGTTGCTCATCCAGCGGCGCTGCTCAACAACGATGCGCTGACTCCAGGCCGACATGCCCCCACCAAAGGAGGACAGCGCCACCTGCAACATGCCCAGGAACAACCCCTTGCGGCCCGGGGCTGCAGCCAACGGTTCGTGCTCCAGCTCGGCTGCCATCAGTCGTGAATGAAGTGGGGATCGGGAGGCAGCTCCCCCTCCTCATGCACATCGGGATCCAAGGGATCGGGAGCGAGGTAAGGCCTTGAAGCCTTCCAATCGCGTTGGAACAGCTCAACGCAACGGCCTACCACCTCCGGCGCATCGGTCTCGACCCCCAGTTCGCGGCGCAGATCAAAGGCGCTGCGATCGATATTCATCGAGCCAATCAGGGCCATCTGGCGATCGATGACGATCAACTTGGCGTGCAACTTGATGTGTTTCTGGCGCCGCACCTTCACACCTGCATGGCTCAGCACCCGCAGGCTGGCGAAGGTGTCGTAGATGTCCCAATCGGAGATGCCGTGCTTGCCGCCGCAGAGCACCTTGACCTTCACGCCCCGGTCACGGGCTGCGATGAGTCGCTCAAGGATGACGGCATCAACAAATTTGGGGTGCTGAATCCAAAGCTGTTTCTTAGCCGTATCGATCACCTTGGCCATCTGGCCGCGGCTGTGAAAACTGCTCCAGACCAAACCAATGGTGAGATCGGGATCAAAAAAGCTGCGGCTCCAGTCGTGCTCAAAGCCATCAATCACCTGCTCCACCGCTGGAGCGGCGTAGGTGATCACGCCGTAATCACGGGTCTCGGTGAAGTATTTATCCGAGAGGTTGAATGTGGCAATGAGCGCCGCGCTGTCATCCACCACGATCGATTTTTCGTGGGTGACCGGGAACGATTCGCTGGTCCAGGCCACAGACACACCCCACGACTGCAAGGCGGCATAGGCCTGATCATTCCAGCGATCCCCGCCTGAGGTGTGGGGGTTGAGCATCACGCGCACCTGCACGCCCCTCTCATGGGCCTGACGCAGCGCATCGAGCACGACAGGCGACTGCAGCTTGAATTGCTTTAAACGCAGCTGCTGCTGGGCCGATGCGATGAAATCAATCACCGGCTGAACGCCATCGTCTGGCATGACCAGCAGCTGTTGGTGATGGCCTGCGGTGGTCACCCCACGCGTCATCGCGAACCATTCGTTGCGCTGCCACCAAGGATGCAAATAAATCGATTAAAGGGCTGTAATTTCCACGGATTCACCTAACCGTTTGGGCCACAGCGCTCAGACCACAGCCTCTGTGACTGGCTCATCCACTCGCACCATCCTCATTTGCTCCGGCAAAGGCGGTGTGGGCAAAACCACCTTGACGGCCAACCTCGGCATCGCCCTGGCATCCCAGGGGGTGCGCACCGCGGTTCTCGATGCCGACTTCGGCCTGCGCAACCTCGATTTGCTGCTGGGCCTGGAAAACCGGATCGTCTATACCGCGCAAGAAGTGCTGGCCGGCAACTGCCGCCTGGAGCAGGCGATGGTGAAGCACAAGCTCCAGCCCAACCTGGCGCTGCTGCCCGCGGGCAACCCACGCATGCTCGAGTGGCTCAAGCCCGAGGACATGCAGCAGATCGTGGGGCTGATCCAACCCCACTTCGATGTGGTGTTGATCGACGCACCGGCCGGCATCGAAGACGGCTTCAAAAATGCGGCGGCTGCCGCTGATGAAGCCATCGTTGTCACCACACCGGAAGTGTCTGCCGTGCGCGATGCCGACCGGGTGATCGGCCTGCTCAACACCCGTGAGGTGGAGCCGATTCAGCTGGTGCTCAACCGGGTGCGCCCCAAGATGATGCAGTCCCAGGAGATGTTGGGCGTGACCGATGTCACCGACATCCTGGCGCTGCCCTTGCTGGGCTTGGTGTTTGAAGACGAGCAGGTGATCGTCAGCACTAACCGGGGTGAGCCCCTCACCCTCAATGGCTCCAGCTCACCTGCGGCGATTGCCTACCGCAATGTCGCCAAGCGCTTGCAAGGCGAAGAGGTGCCGCTGCCCGATCCCACCAAACAGCGCCGCGGCCTGCGGGCCAAGATGCGCCAACTCATGCAAACCAAACTGTTCTGAGCCATGACCCTGCGCGAGATGATTGATCGCCTGCTGGGTCGTCAGCAGGCCAGTGCCACCACTGCCAAGCACCGGCTGCAGCTGGTGTTGGCCCATGACCGCAGCGATCTGAATCCTGACTTGATGGAGCAGATGCGCCGCGAAATTCTCGAGGTGGTGAACCGCTACGTGGAGCTCGACCTCGAAGGTGGAGACGTCAGCCTGGAAACTGAGGAGCGGGCGACCGCCCTGGTCGCCAACCTGCCCATTCGCCGCGTCCGCGACGACGTTCTGCCCCAGGTGCCAGCAGTACAGTGAGGCTCCAGCCGGCTTAGCTCAGCGGTAGAGCAGCGCTTTTGTAAAGCGAAGGCCATCGGTTCAAATCCGTTAGCCGGCTTAAGGCCGTCCACCAGTGGGATTCTTTTTTCTCTGACTGGGCCACAATGGCTCCGATTTTGGATTGGGCTTGCCTGTGTTGAAGCGTTCTGCAATGGCCAAAGCAGCGGCCGCCCTGCTGGCTTGCACCGCCGTTACACCGTTTGCCCTTCCCGCAACTGCCCAAAGCAGCCGAGTGGCGCGCCCTCTGAGCGAAGCAGCCGCCCAGCAAGCAGCTGATCAGATTCTCGAAGCCGTGCGTCAACGCGACGGCGCTCTGCGCTACTCCCAATTCAGCAAGGCGCTACAAACCACCAGCAGCCCATCGATGGTGCAAGGCACCCTCGATCAATTGCCTCAGCTCGAGAGCTGGACCATTCAGTCCGTGCGCACGGGCCTCAGCGGCAACAGCTCCGTTGAGGTGTTGCTTCAAACCGAGAACGGCAGCCGTGAAGCCACCTTGGTGATCAACCCCCAAGGTCGCCTGGTCGCCCAGCTGTTCAACGTCTCCGACAAAGACTCCACCAAGGTGGCGCGCGCCTTCATCGATGCGGTGAGCGATGGCCAATTCATCAGTGCCCGCAGCCTGCTGGCCCTCGACCTGCAAAAAGAAATCAGCCCTCAAGCGCTGCAGAACAAGTGGCTGAGGCTGCAGCAGACCACCGGCAACTTCCAGGCAATCGAAAAGGTGATGGAAGCCGAGCATGGTCGCAACGGCTCCCTGGTGCTCGTCACCGTGCGCTTTAACCGCACCACCGACAACATCTTTGTGATCCTCAACCCTGCTGGGCAGATCACCGGACTTGATTTCCCCATCGATGGAGCCGTGCGCTGATGCCTTTGCTGCTGCTGCCAGTGTTTTGGGCCCAACTGCAACAACCCTGCAGGATCTGGAGTGTGCGAGAAGCCCTGAGCTACAGCGGCCTGTGTGATGTCAGAAAGGATCAGGGAACCACCTCGCTGACGGCCCCCAACGAGCTCACCGGGGAAGACCAAACCATCAAGGTCAGCCCCAAAGGACGCCGCCAAGTGCATGTTCGCGGCCTCAACAGCCAAGGCGATGAAACGCTCTGGGGCGAAGCTCGCAAAGTTGGTAAGAGTTGCTGGGTGGGATCAGATTTCGGGCTCTGCCTCTGAACCTGAGCTGAGACGGATCGCCATGGGCGCCGCCACGATCACCTCATCACTCACCCGCTGGATCGAACCATCCAGGGACCAAACAGCGCCGGAGAGAAAGTCAATAAAGCGCTGGGCGTTGCTGTCATCCAGCAAGGCCATGTCGACAACAACCGTTGAGTGACGCTGCAGCAATTGCACGGCATGCTCCATCTCCTCAATCCGCTCAGGCTTGAGGAGAACGATTTCGAGCGGGGAGTATTGGCTAGCAAACATCTCAGCAGTCTGCTGAGTTTCCACAGCTGCCGCAGCGAACGCTGAAAAACTCAGCAATTCAGGATGGCGTCAGGGAATGTTGGGAGATCACGTCCCAAACCCAACCAGCCCAATGCAGCGGACGGCGGGACTCAAAGCGGCTCGGGCGTTCCGGCACCACATTCACCCAGCCATAGCCACCAACCACACTGATGCTGCCGTGAGTGGTTCGAACCAACAAAGAACTCAAGCCGTTGAGATGGTGATAACAAGGCTGCTCAAGCCGTGATGTTCATCACGATCAGCTCGCCATGCGCAACCGCAGCCGCATCAAGGCGCGCTGTTCAATCTGCCTGGCCCGCTCGCGGCTGCAGCCCAACTGCTCACCTACAACACTCAGCTTCTGGCGCTCGGGCGTGAGATAACGCCACTGCAACACCTGTTGATCACGTTCGGACAAATGGCGAAGTTGCATGCCCACACGCTCCCAACGATCGTGGCGCTCAGCCTCCTCCAAAGGCGACGGCTCCGCTGATGGCAACAGCTGCAGCAAATCGCTCTCGCTTCCGGCCGCCGGCGTGTCGAGCGAGAGGGTGCCCGGCGCCATCCGCAACGCCAAGCTGGCGGCTTTGAGGTCAACCCCAGCTTCCGCCGCCACAGCACCCAGATCGGTACTGAGTCCCTGTTGCCAGAGCCGTTCATGGGCCCGATGCAATGCCCTGAGCTGCTGGGTGACATGGATGGGCAAACGCAGCGTGCGGCCTTTGGTTTCCAAGCCCCGGCTGATGGCCTGGCGGATCCAATTCCAGGCGTATGTACTGAAGCGGTAGCCGAGGGTGGGATCGAACTTCTCCACCGCCCGGATCAATCCGAGCGAGCCCTCCTGCACCAAGTCCATCAAATCCAAACCACGCCCTTGGTAGGTCTTGGCAACCGTGACCACCAAGCGCAGGTTGGCTTGAATCATGCGCTCACGAGCCCGGCGGCCGCGCCGCAGTTCCCGTTGTTCTGTGGGGCTCAACTTGGTTTGCTGCTCCAGCTGCTGCGCCCGTTGTACCAAGCGGGCCAGCTCCACCTCCTGCTCAGGCCGCAGCAAGGCATAACGACCAATCTGCTCGAGATAGGCACGAACCGGTTCCGCCATGGCAGCAGGCCAGCGCGCCTCATCGATACCGGCGGCGGCTCACACCAGCAAGGGCTTCAGGCCAAGGGTTCAGGGAGTCTTCCCCTTTGTGATGGCTTTATGAGGATCGCCGTAGGGGCTGAGCAGCAACGCCACCAACAACAACAACGGGATCCAGATCAGCTCACGCAGGGTGAACAGCCGCTGCAAGCTGATCATCAACGGCTCCAAGGCCCACTCAAAAAGCGCCATCAACGCGATCACAAACAAGACCAGACCGCCCATGGCAATGGCGCAACACCTGCAACGTAGCGAGATTCAGGCTCAACAACAGGGGGGAGCTGTCTTCTCACAGCGCTGCTGCACAGCGCCCAACCAGGAGCGCAACTCTTCGATGGCGCCAGGTTCCAAGCGGTAGTAGACCCAACGGCCACTGAGCCGCTGGCTGAGCAAACCGGCGTCTTTGAGCACCCGCAAATGAAACGAGAGCTTGGATTGCGCCAGCTCGAGATCGCTGGTGAGGTCGCAAACGCAGCGCTCACCTTCGGCCAAGGTTTCAATGATTCGCAGCCGCAAGGGATCAGCCAAAGCTTTCAGCAGAGCCCTGGCTGACTCAGGCTTGAGCTCGGTGGCCAGCAACGAATCCATCAAATCTTATTGATTTAAACTAATGGGCCTCTAGAGCTCATACAACCCTTGAAGGTAGGCGTCAACGGCTTCGGGCGAATCGGTCGTCTGGTTTTTCGTGCCCTTTGGGGGCGTCCCGGCATTGAACTGGTGCACGTCAACGACAACGCGGGTGACGCTGCCACCGCCGCTCACCTGCTCACCTTCGATTCGGTTCATGGCCGCTGGAGCCAAGAGGCCCGAGCCACAGACAGCGGCTTTCAAATCGACGGCCAGCCCATCAGCTATTCCCAGCACAGCGATCCAACAGCTGTTCCGTGGGATCAAGCCGGGGTGGAGTTGGTGCTGGAGTGCACCGGCAAGATCAAAACCCCCGACACCCTTCAGCCCTACTTCGATCAAACCAAGGTTCGCCGCGTGATCGTGGCTTGCCCCGTCAAAGGCCAGGTCGCCGGCGCTGAGGCTCTCAACATTGTTTATGGCATCAACCATCAGCTCTACGAGCCCAGCCAGCACCGCCTCGTTACCGCAGCCTCCTGCACCACAAATTGCTTGGCCCCTGTGGTGAAGGTGGTGCACGAAACCTTCGGCATTGAACACGGGCTGATCACCACCATTCACGACATCACCAACACCCAGGTGCCGATCGATGCGTTCAAAAGTGATTTGCGGCGGGCTCGCTCTGGCTTGAACTCCTTGATTCCCACCACCACGGGATCAGCCAAGGCCATCGCCATGATTTTCCCGGAGCTGCAAGGCAAGCTCAATGGCCATGCCGTTCGGGTGCCGTTGCTGAATGGATCGCTCACCGATGCGGTGTTTGAACTCAAGCAAGACGTCACCGCCGAGCAGGTGAATGCCGCCTTCAAAGCAGCTGCCGATGGGCAGCTGAATGGAATCCTTGGCTACGAAGAGCGGCCCTTGGTGTCGTGCGACTACACCAACGACAGCCGCAGCTCGATCATTGATGCGCCCTCAACGATGGTGGTGGATGGCAACCAGCTGAAGGTGTTTGCCTGGTACGACAACGAATGGGGTTACAGCTGCCGCATGGCTGATCTGGCTTGCCATGTGGTGGCCCTGGAGCCATGAAGCTCTCTCCGCTGCAGCAGTACGGCATCGTTACCGCCAACTACTGGGCCTTCACCCTCACCGATGGCGCCCTGCGCATGCTGGTGGTGTTCCACTTCCACCAGCTCGGCTACAGCACGCTTGAGATTGCCTTCCTCTTCCTCTTCTATGAGTTCTTTGGTGTTCTCACCAACCTCTATGGCGGCTGGATCGGCGCGAGTTATGGCCTCAGGCTGACCCTCTGGGCCGGCACCCTGCTGCAGATCCTGGCCCTAGTGATGCTGATTCCCGTGGCGGCCAGCTGGCCGAAGCTGCTCAGCGTGATTTACGTGATGGTTGCCCAGGCGATCAGCGGCATTGCCAAAGACCTCAACAAGATGAGCGCCAAGAGCGCCATCAAAACCGTGGTGCCCAAAACCCCGGACAACGAGCAGCAGGGTCAAAAGCAACTGTTCCAATGGGTCGCCATCCTCACGGGCTCGAAAAATGCGCTCAAAGGGGTGGGCTTCTTTCTCGGCGGTGTGCTGCTGACAGCGGTTGGCTTCAACTCAGCCGTGGGCCTGATGGCCGCCGGCTTGGCGTTGGCCTTCGCGCTCACCTTGGTGCTGCCTGGCGAGATCGGCCGCATGAAGCAGAAGCCAGGCTTCAGCGCCCTGTTCTCCAAATCCAGGGGCATCAACGTCCTATCGCTGGCGCGCTTCTTCCTGTTCGGGGCCCGCGATGTGTGGTTTGTGGTGGCCTTGCCGGTGTTTTTAGAGGCGTCCCTGGGCTGGAACTTCTGGGAGATCGGCGGATTCCTTGGCCTCTGGGTGATCGGTTATGGCTTTGTGCAAGGGGGAGCGCCCAGCCTGCGGCGCCTCTGGGGCCAAAGCACCACCCCAGGCGCCAGTGCGGTGCAGTTCTGGAGTGCCCTGCTGAGTGCCATTCCCGCCCTGATTGCGATTGCGCTCTGGCGCAACAGCGATCCGGGCCTCGCCATCACCGCTGGCCTGGCCGCCTTTGGCGTGGTGTTTGCGATGAATTCATCGATCCACTCCTACATGGTGCTGGCCTACACCGATGCGGAGAGCGTCAGCCTCAACGTCGGCTTCTACTACATGGCCAACGCAGCCGGTCGCCTGGTGGGCACGCTGCTCTCTGGCGCGGTGTTCATGCTGGGGCGCACCGCTAGTGGCGGCATGCAGGCCTGCCTTTGGGTGTCCAGCCTGATGGTGCTGCTGTCGTGGCTGAGCAGCCTGAAACTGCCGGCCCTACCTAGCCGCACAGCCGCAGCTCAGGCCTAAGGGAAGGGGGTCTCAGGCACCACCACCTGTCCCTGCCGCAGGACGCGCCAACCATTGCTCTGCCAGCTCACCACGGTGCTGGCCTGCCCAGAGCCTGGCAACCAAGGCTCAGGCGCCAAGCGACTCACCTCGGGGAAGCAGCGCGCCAGCTCAGCAGCCGTGCGGCAGGCGAGCTCACCGGAGCGGTTAGCACTGCTGGTGGCCAGCGGCCCACTGCAGCGCAGCACTTGCAAGGCCGCCTCACAGGCCGGCACCCGCAAGCCAAGACTGCCGCCGCCCCCTGGGTTGAGGGCCTCCACCACCGGCCCGCGGGCTGGTAGCACCAGCGTGAGAGCCCCGGGCCAACCCAGCTCGGCCAGGCGCTGCCAGCCATCGGGCGGCTCTTGGCCCAGGCAAGGGAGCAGCTGCTCCACAGAGGCCCCCATCAAGATCAACGGCTTATCGGCAGGTCGCTGCTTCAACTGCCAGATCGCCTGGGCAGCAGCAGGAATCGCGGCCAATGCCGGCAAGGTGTCAGTGGGAAACAGGGCCGGTTCCCCCTGTTGCAAGCGCTGCGCCAGCACCTGGAACCCTTCCACCGTCATGGGTTGCAGCGGCGCGCCACCGCAAAACGCATTTGCCCCTCCAGATCCCTCTCTTGACGGCGCTCCTGCAGGCCGGCAGCAGCCAAGAGCTCAGCCACCGCAGCGGCTTGATCGTGATGGTGCTCAAGCACCAACCATCCCCCCGGGGCCAGCATCTGCGGGGCGGCCTCGATGATCAAACGCAAGGCATCCAGGCCATCGCTACCTCCATCCAACGCCAAGCGCGGCTCGTGATCACGCACTACAGGCTCCAGCCCATCCACCACGGAACTGGGGATATAGGGAGGGTTGCTCACCACCAGATCCAACTGGCCCGCCACCGGCCGCAACGGCTGCCACCACAGCCCCTCACACCAGTGCACCGCAGCGCCTTGGTGCAGGCCAAGCGCTGCTGCGTTGCGCTGGGCCACAGCCAAGGCCTCACCGCTGCAGTCCACAGCCCAGCCGCAGCTACTGGGCCAATGCCGCGCCAAGGCCAACGCCACACAGCCTGAGCCCGTGCCGAGATCGGCCCAGTGCTGGGGTCCGGCGGACGCGTCAAAACAGCCCATGGCCAGCTCCACCAACAGCTCGGTTTCCTGACGGGGGATCAGCACCGCTGGGCTGACTTCCAGCTCTAAATCCTGCCAGGGACAACGCCCCACCAGATGCTGCAAGGGCACCTGCTGCTGGCGGTGCTGCTGCCAGATCTGCTCCAACCGCTGAAGCGAGCAACGCAGCTGCACAGGTGCTTCAGGGTGGAGATAGCTGGCTTGAAGCTCCCGCCAGAGCAGACCTGCTTCCAATTCCAGCAACCAATCCAGCGCGGCCGCTTGATCCTGCTGACCCAGCAATTGCTCACGCCGCCAGAGCTGCAACTCGGAGCCGCTGAGGCAAGTCATGGCTGTTGGGCCACCGGCAAATCAATCTCAGTGTGACGCGGACGCCAGCACAGCCCAGGCAGAGCTTCAATCCAGCCCTGCTGCTCATGGTGCAGCAGTTGCTGAGCCAAAGCTCCTGGAGAGAGCTGCAATCGCCGCTGCAGCGCCTCAAAACTGGCCCCCGCACCCAAGGCGCTCAGCAGCGGTGATGGATCTGGCGGCTGCGGCAGCTCCAGGGTCTGCAGCGGGCCTGGGCCCAAGGTCTCCACAAGCTGAGCGGGATCAAGCAGGGCGGTCGCCCCTTGGTTGAGCCAACCATTGCTGCCAACTGCCGATTCGCGATCACTGTCAGCCGGCACCACCCAAAGCGGCCGCTGCAGCGACCAAGCGATCTGGGCCGCCAACAGGGCACCACTGCGCCGCGGGCACTCCACCAACACCACGGCTTGAGCCAAGGCCACCAACAAGCGATTCCTTTTGGCAAACGCGCCCCGGAGTCCAGGAGTCCCCGGTGCTTGCTCAGAGATCAACAAACCGCGCCTGCCCACCTGGCTTTGAAGCTGCTGGTGATGGCGCGGATAAATGCGCTCCAGCGAGGTGCCCAGCACCGCAATGGGCGTGCCGCCAGCCTCTAAACAGCCCTGGTGGGCCTGAGCATCAATACCTTCGGCCAGCCCGCTCATCACCGGCCAGCCCGCCGCAGCCAGGGCGGCGCCCAACCGCTGAGCCCAGCAGCAGCCATAGGGAGAGGCCCGGCGGCTACCAATCACGGCAATGGCCTGCTGGCGGCGCAGCAACGGCCATAGGGCGCCGCGGCCTGCCCAAAACAGCGCTGCCGGCGGCTGCGGCAGCGCCATCAGGGCCGGCGGCATGGCTAAATCGCTGGGCAGCAACACCTTGGGGGGCACCGGCAAAGGCAGCGCTGCAGCCTGCAGCTGCAGCTGATCACGGCCCGCCAGCAGCGATGGCCCCACCCCTGGCAACTCCAACAGCTGCTCGCCAGGCGCCCACCACGCCGCTTGCAAGCTGCCAAAGACTTGCTCCAGCTGCCTGATCCGGCTGATGCCAACACCTGGAACCTGAAGCCAGGTCCACCACCAACTGCGCTGCCCAACAAGCGTCAAGCTATTAGTTCATTTGTATTATCAGCCTGCCATAGGGCCTGCCGCCAACCGCTGCAACGCCGCCTCCAGTGCCGGCGGGCGCTGACGTTGCAGCCGTCCGCGCTGGCGATCCACCAGCGCCAAGGTGACCACCGCCTCAGCAGCCACAGTTCCATCGCCCTGGATGAAGCGCGTTAGCAACGGCAAGCGCACACCGGCCTGAGGCTGCAACCAGCTGTGCAATTCCACCGCTTCGCCGTGGGCCAATGCCCGCAGATAGCGGATCTGCAAATCGACCACCATCAATTCCAGCCCCTGGGCCGAGAGCTCGGCATAGGCCAAACCGGCCTCAGCCAGGGCCAGCACCCTCGCCTCCTCAAGCCAGGCCACATAGGAACCATGCCAAAGCACCCCGGCATGGTCGGTGTCTTGCGGCAGCACCTGCTTGCGACAGACCCACGGCAAGCGCGTTACATCCCCAGCCATTCCCTAGCCCAGCTCAATTGATCGCCATAGGCTGCCGCTACGCGTTCCAGCAACTGATGTTCCGCAACCTGTTGATCGCCGACTCCGGCAAAGGGCACGTGGAGGAAATGATCCGCATGCTCCGCGATATCCCCGGTTTTGCTAGCGCGCGGCTCAACCTGTTGCACGTGGTCTCCGACCAAAACAGCAGCAACCTTCAGGAGCATTGGAAAGACGGTGGCGCCCTGCTGGCTGAAGCCGTTCAACGGCTTGGCCTCAACCCCGGCGAGGTGAACACGATCTTGCGCCAGGGCGATACCAAACAAACCGTGCTCAAGGTCGCCGACGAGCTCGATGCCGACCTGATCGTGATGGGCTCACGCGGCCTCGGCCGGCTGCAATCGATTTTGGCCAATAGCGCCAGCCAATACGTGTTCCAACTCTCGACGCGGCCGATGCTGCTGGTACGCGACGACCTCTATGTGCGCCACATCAATCGTTTGATGGTGGGCATTGACGGCACCGGCGTAGGCGATGACGCCCTCAAGCTGGCGTGCGAGCTGGCCAAGAGCATTCCCGGCTGCGTGCTCCATGGCGTTCACGTCAGCCACCACGACCTGGCTCCATCCCGCAGCGGCAACAGCCCAAGCGACAGCCTGCTGGAAAAAGCCAAACAACGGGCCCGCCAATTCGGCGTGGACCTGCAAACGGTGCACCGGACTGGAGACATCGCCCGCGGACTCTGCGCTGCGGCCGACGAGCTCAATGCCGACATGGTGGTGATCGCCTCGCAAGACCGGCGCCCTCTGGTCGCTCGCGGCTTGGTTGATCTCGACCGCCTGCTCGGTGGATCGGTGAGTGATTTCGTGCGGGTGCATGCACCCGCTCCAGTGTTGCTGGTGCGGGAACCGGAATCCCGCTAACGCCAGTCCAGATCAACCTTCGCGGCTGTTGGTCTGGATGTAAAGGATGATCAAAAAGATGGCTGGAACCAACACGAACAGCAGGGTGGCCACAAAGCCGAGATCGTTGGTTTCCATGACCACTGGAGGAGACCCCGGGAGGGTATCACCGCCGTTGGGGGCTCCTCAGCCTGGGTTCACAGCTCGTCGCTCTCAGCCTCGGTTTCCACCGCTTCATCCGCACCCTCTTCGGGCTCAGGCTCGGGCTCAGGCATCCGGCCCTCAGGCAATGGCTCGGCTTGGGCTGCGGCAATCGCTTGCTTTTGCGCGTCGCGGCCAGCCTGCGGACGGGTGAGCACAGCGACCGATTCCTGCACCAAGGCCTGACAGGCCAAACGCCACGACTCCGGGCGACGCCGCAACTTCTGCTGCTCCACCGCCGTGAGGGGCGTTAACGCACCCTCTTGGCGCTCAGCCACCACTTCGACGAAGCAGGTGATGCATTGGCCGCAGCCGCCGCAGTTGCCCAGCCGACCCTTCAAGCCATAGAGCTCAACACCCTCTTGAAGCGCCAGCTCCCGCAAATTGGTTCCAGGAGGACACAACACCTCTCGCCCCTCCCGCACAAACCGCACCACCGGCATGGGCCGCTCCCAAAGACGCTGCATTCTGCAGGTGAGAGTTTGCGTTTTGTGACACCAAGAGGCAATCAGCCCGCCGATCCAGGGGCAGATGACTGTTTCCCTTTGAAACCACAAACCGCTCTGCGGCTGAAACCCCTTACGATCGTGCGACCTCTGCACTCGCTGCGGAGCTTCCGTCTCGTTTACTGCGCCGAACCCATGGGATTGCCCTGGTACAGGGTTCATACCGTTGTCATCAACGACCCGGGCCGCCTTCTGGCTGTGCACCTGATGCACACCGCCCTGGTTGCCGGCTGGGCCGGCTCGATGGCTCTGTATGAGCTCGCCATTTTTGACCCCTCAGACGCTGTCCTGAACCCCATGTGGCGTCAGGGCATGTTCGTGATGCCCTTCATGGCCCGCCTGGGCGTGACCGATAGCTGGGGTGGCTGGAGCATCACCGGGGCCACTGGCGTGGAACCGGGTTTCTGGAGCTTCGAAGGCGTTGCTGCCGCCCACATCGTGTTCAGTGGCCTGCTCTTCTTGGCAGCCATCTGGCACTGGACCTTTTGGGACCTGGAAATCTGGCAAGACCCCCGCACCGGTGAACCTGCCCTCGACCTGCCAAAGATCTTTGGCATCCACCTCCTGCTGGCTGGCCTTGGCTGCTTCGGCTTTGGCGCTTTCCACTTGACCGGGGTCTTTGGCCCGGGCATGTGGGTCAGCGACCCCTATGGAATTACGGGCCACCTGGAGAAGGTTCAACCCGCTTGGGGCCCAGAAGGCTTCAACCCCTTCAACCCCGGTGGAATCGTTGCCCACCACATTGCTGCAGGCATCGTCGGCATCATTGCGGGCATCTTCCACATCACCACCCGCCCGCCTGAGCGTCTCTACAAGGCTCTGCGCATGGGCAACATCGAGACGGTGCTCGCCAGCGCCATCGCTGCTGTGTTCTTTGCCGCCTTCATCGTGGCCGGAACTATGTGGTACGGAGCTGCTGCCACTCCGATCGAACTGTTTGGCCCCACCCGCTACCAGTGGGATCAGGACTACTTCAAGCAAGAGATTGCACGCCGCGCCCAGGGTGCGATCGCTGAAGGCGCCTCAGCTGAGGAGGCTTACGCCGCGATTCCTGAAAAGCTCGCCTTCTACGACTACGTCGGCAACAGCCCCGCCAAGGGCGGCCTGTTCCGTGTTGGTCCGATGGTGAACGGCGATGGTCTGCCGACCGGCTGGATTGGCCACATCGCTTTCACCGACAAAGACGGCCGTGATCTGCAGGTGCGCCGCCTGCCCAACTTCTTCGAGAACTTCCCTGTGGTGCTCGAAGACAAGGACGGCATCGTTCGCGCTGATATCCCTTTCCGCCGCGCTGAAGCGAAGTATTCCTTCGAACAAACCGGCGTCACAGCTACCGTGTATGGCGGCGAGCTGGCCGGACAAACCTTCACTGACCCCGCTGATGTGAAGCGTTTGGCCCGTAAAGCCCAGCTGGGTGAAGCCTTCAACTTCGACCGCGAGACCTACAACTCTGACGGCACATTCCGCAGCTCACCGCGCGGCTGGTTCACCTTCGGCCACGCCACCTTCGCGCTGCTGTTCTTCTTCGGCCACATCTGGCACGGTGCTCGCACCCTCTACCGCGATGTGTTCGCTGGAATTGACCCCGACCTTGGAGAGCAGGTTGAATTCGGCCTGTTCGCCAAGCTCGGCGACAAATCCACCCGTCGTCTACCGGAGGGCTACGTGCCCCCCGCTGGCACACCCCTCAGCTAACTCTTCCGGAGGAAATAACCGATGGAAAGCTTTGCTTACATCCTCATCCTTGCCTTCTCAATTGGCACTTTGTTCTTTGCTATCGCCTTGAGGGATCCCCCCAAGATCGGCAAATGACCCCCACAAACCCCCGCCTCGGCGGGGGTTTTTTCGTCTCAGGGCTGCGATGCAGAAGCGCCAGTCTCATGGCCCCGGGAGGGAGCAAGCCCAGGCTCGGGCGAGACCCAAGGCAGGCCAGGGCTTCTCAAAGGGCGACAGGCTGACTACACTCTGACAGCGGCAAATAGTCAGCCTTTGCAGTGTCCGTCCTGCCAACACACCGATAGTCGGGTGCTCGAATCACGGGCAGCTGATTCAGGCAGGAGTGTGCGCCGGCGCCGCGAATGTCTGAATTGTGAGTTTCGGTTCACCACCTATGAACGGGTGGAAACCATGACCATCACCGTGGTCAAACGCAGCGGCACCAGGGAGACATTCAGCCGCAGCAAATTGTTGACGGGCCTGGTTCGCGCTTGCGAAAAAACGGGACTTGAAACCAATCGCCTCGAGCTGCTCGTTGAAGACATTGAGCTGCAACTACAGCAGCGGAATCAAAAGGAAATCACCAGCCAGCAGTTAGGTGATTTGGTGCTCGAAGAACTCGGCGATCTCAGCGAGGTGGCCTATGTCCGTTTTGCTTCGGTCTACGGCAAATTCAGCGGCATCAGCGACTTCATCACCACGCTGGATGCCTTGCGGCAACGCAACCAGGTCAAGCGCCAACTGGCGAAGATCAGCTGATAGCGTGGTCGATCGACGTGTGGCTTCGGCGGAGCTGATCGCGTCATCCATCCCATTCGCCCTGCTGTTTGGCAGGCCGCCGCACCTCCTCCATGACCGTGACCCCCTCCTCTTCTGAGTCCAGCGCTGTCGAGCAGCCGGAACTGGAGAGCACCGCAACTGAGCAGGCAGAAAACCTGCTGGATGTGGAGCAAAGCCTTGATGCCATGGCCCAGGACATGGCGGATGACATCCCTGAGGAGGTGCCCAGTGCTGATGACGGCGATCGCACTCCCAGTGCCAACAACGAAGACGTTGGCTTCACGCTGGAGGACTTCACATCCCTTCTCAGCAAGTACGACTATCACTTCAAACCCGGTGACGTTGTTAACGGCACCGTGTTCAACCTGGAGCCCAAAGGTGCTCTGATCGACATCGGCGCCAAGACGGCCGCCTTCATGCCTCTGCCCGAGGTATCGATCAACCGGGTTGAGACCCTCGAAGACGTTCTTGAGCCCGGCGAAACCCGCGAGTTCTTCATCCTCAGCGAGGAGAACGAAGACGGCCAGCTCTCCCTGTCGATCCGCCGCATCGAATACCAGCGCGCCTGGGAGCGGGTGCGTCAGCTGCAAAAAGAAGACGCCACCATCTACAGCGAGGTGTTTGCCACCAACCGTGGTGGTGCCCTGGTGCGGGTGGAAGGCCTGCGGGGCTTCATCCCCGGCAGCCACATCAGCACTCGCAAGCCCAAAGAGGAGCTGGTGGCTGAATTCCTGCCCCTGAAGTTCCTCGAGGTGGACGAAGAGCGCAACCGTCTGGTGCTCAGCCATCGCCGCGCCCTGGTGGAGCGCAAGATGAATCGCCTCGAAGTGGGCGAAGTGGTGCTGGGTACCGTCCGCGGCATCAAGCCTTACGGCGCCTTCATCGACATCGGCGGTGTCAGTGGTCTGCTGCACATCTCCGAGATCAGCCACGAGCACATCGAGACGCCCCACAGCGTTCTCAACGTGAATGATCAGATGAAGGTGATGATCATCGACCTCGACGCCGAGCGTGGCCGCATCTCCCTCTCCACCAAGGCCCTCGAGCCGGAGCCGGGCGACATGCTCACCGACCCCCAGAAGGTGTTCGACAACGCCGAGGAAATGGCTGCTCGCTACAAGCAGATGCTGATGGAGCAAGCCGACGAAGACGGCATGGATATGGAGATGAACTGATCCAGCTCCCCACCACCGAGGCGGTGCTGTTCGACAAGGACGGCACCCTCAGCCGCAGTGATGGTTTCCTCAGCGCCCTGGCCCAGGCCAGGGCGCTTTGTTGTGCTGAGCTCAGCGGCGATCCCGGCATCACCGAACCGTTGCTGAGGGCCTACGGGCTGCGCAACGGCCAGCTAGACCCCACAGGCAGCACCGCCGTCGCCAGCCGCCACGACAACCTGATCAGCACCGCCACAGTGCTGGCTGCCGCAGGCCACAGCTGGGGGCAAGCCCGTCACTGGGCCCACACGGCCCTGAATCAAGCCGATGCCCAGCTGACCGGCAGCAAAGCCCAACGGACCCCGCCCCTACCCGGACTCCAGCCGGTGCTGGAGCGTTGGCACCGCCAAGGCCTGAAGCTGGCGGTGATCAGCAGCGATCTTGGCCCGAGCCTGGAGTGTTTTCTGCGCACCCACGACCTGCGCCATCTCTTCTGCGCCGTGCATGGCGCCGAGCGCAGGCCCCGCAAGCCCGATCCAGCTGCGGCCCTGGCGCTATGCCAAGAGCTTGGCGTGCAGCCTGGGCGCTGCGGCTTGATTGGCGATGCAGCTGATGATCTGGCCATGGCCCAGGGGGCTGGCTTGGCCTGGAGCCTGGCCTTCACCGGCGGCTGGGCGGTGCCCCTCGAGCTGGAGGGCAGCCACGGGTCGTTCATGGACTGGGCTGAAACCCCCGAGCTGTAACCTGCTTGCCCCCTGCGACTAGGCATGTCCCGGTACGTCTTTACCTCCGAGTCCGTCACCGAGGGACATCCCGACAAGATCTGCGATCAGGTCAGTGATGCGGTGCTCGATGCCCTGCTGGCGCAGGATCCAGCCAGCCGGGTGGCTTGCGAAACGGTGGTCAACACAGGCCTCTGCCTGATCACCGGCGAAGTCACCACCACAGCGCGCGTGGACTTCAACACCCTGGTGCGGGGTGTGATCGCTGACATCGGTTACAGCAGCGCCAAAGCCGGTGGTTTTGATGCCAACAGCTGCTCGGTCTTGGTGGCCCTCGATCAACAGTCGCCTGACATTGCCCAGGGCGTGGATGAGGCCGATGACCATGCCGGTGACCCCCTCGACAAGGTGGGTGCGGGCGATCAGGGCATCATGTTTGGCTACGCCTGCGACGAGACCCCAGAGCTGATGCCCCTGCCGATCAGCCTGGCGCACCGCCTGGCCCGACGTTTGGCGGAAGTGCGTCACAACGGCACCCTGGGTTATCTGCTGCCTGATGGCAAAACCCAGGTGAGCGTCGTTTACGAAGACGACCAACCGGTGGCCATCGACACGATCTTGATCTCCACGCAGCACATTGCTGAGATCGATGGCATCAGTGATGAAAAAGGACTGCGTGATCGCATCTCCGCAGATCTCTGGACCCACGTGGTGGAACCAGCCACCGCTGATCTGAGCCTCAAGCCGAGCAAAGAGGCCACCAAATACCTGGTGAACCCCACCGGCAAATTTGTGGTTGGTGGTCCCCAGGGCGATGCGGGCCTGACCGGCCGCAAGATCATCGTTGACACCTACGGCGGCTACGCGCGTCACGGCGGTGGCGCCTTCTCCGGCAAAGACCCCACCAAGGTGGACCGCTCTGCGGCCTATGCCGCCCGCTTTGTGGCCAAAGCCTTGGTGGCTGCTGGCCTGGCCCGTAAAGCCGAGGTGCAACTCAGCTACGCCATCGGTGTGGCCAAACCCGTCAGCATCCTGGTGGAGAGTTTCGGCACCAGCAGCCACAGCAACGACGAGCTCACCGAGCTGGTGAACACCAATTTCGATCTGCGCCCCGGCGCCATCATCGAAAACTTCAAGCTGCGCAACCTGCCCCAACAGCACGGCGGTCGCTTCTACCGCGATGTAGCGGCCTACGGCCACTTCGGCCGCAGCGACCTCAACCTGCCCTGGGAAGACGTGGGCGCGATTGCCGCCAAGCTCAAAGGCTGAGGCCTTGCTCGGCTGCGGCATTGACCTAGGAACCAGCGGCTGCCGCCTGGCCCTAGTTGATGCCGCAGGCCCCATCCATCAACTCAGCTGCCCCTATCCAGGAGCTTTTCGTTTAGCGAACAGCTGGCGCCTGGGCGTTCAGCAGCTGTTTGCTCAACTCCCTGAGCAGCAGCGCCAGCACATTGGCGCGATTGCCATCGATGGGACCTCCGGCACCCTGCTGGCTTGCAGGCCAACCGGGGAGCCCTTGGCAGCTGCGCTGGCCTACAACGATGCCTGCCCAGAGCAGGCCAACAGCACCCGCGCACTGGTGCCCAATGGCGGCAGCGCTGCCAGTAGCAGCGGCAGTGTGGCCCGCAGCCTGCGGCTGCTGGAGCAGCTCAATGAGCAACCTGGCAGTGAGCTGCTCTTGCGCCATCAGGCCGATTGGCTGATGGGCTGGCTACTGGGGGATTGGCGCTGGGGGGAAGAAGGCAACAACCTGCGGCTGGGCTGGGATCTACTGAGCAACCAATGGCTTGGCGGCATCGCGAGCAGCAGTTGGGCAGGCGCTCTGCCAGCGGTGATCCCCAGCGGCCAACTGGTGGGCCCCATCGGCCGCGCGGCAGCCGCCGAACTCCAGCTGCCAGCGAGCTGTCAGATCGTGAGCGGCACAACCGACGCCAATGCCGCGGTGCTAGCGGCTGAGCCACAAGAAGGCGATGGCATCGCGGTGCTTGGCACCACCTTGGTGCTTAAGCAATTCGCGCCTGAGCCATTGAGCGGCCCAGGGATCAACAACCACCGCATCGCCGGCCGCTGGCTGGTGGGCGGCGCCTCCAATGCCGGGGGCGGAGTCTTGCGGCAGTTCTTCAACAATGAGCAGCTAGAGGAGCTCAGCCGCCAAATCAACCCAGAGCACTCCACAGGCCTCAGCCTGCGTCCGCTGCCGCACAAGGGCGAGCGGTTCCCCATCGATGATCCCGAGCTGGAGCCGGTGCTGGAGCCGCGGCCGGTGAGTGATGCGCTGTATTTGCAGGCTCTACTGGAGGGGCTCTGCAGCATTGAGCGCCAGGGCTGGCAACGCCTGGAGGCGCTGGGGGCCCCCAAGGTGCAGCGCGTTTTGAGTGTTGGTGGCGGCGCCAGCAATCCCCAGTGGCGCGCCCTACGCCAAAAGCTGCTCAACAAGACCGTTCTCAACCGCAGCAAGGCCAGTCCAGCGGCCGCCATGGCGCTGCTCGCTAGACAGACGGCCACACTGGGGCAGTCCAGTAGCTGAAGCCCATGCCTGAACGCGTACGCACCATCGTCTCGATGGGTTTGTTCGTGATCCTCAGTGGCTATGTGGCCTTCAGTGCCATCAGGCTGGGCTGGCTGCTGTGGCAGCGCTTCTCAGGCTTGGCCTGATCCCTTCCCCTTCCGTTGTGCACTCATGGCAGCTGATCCCCTCACCTCCGCCGTTAGCGATCGCATCTGCGCTCACATGAACGACGACCACGCCGAAGCAGTGGTGGCCTACGCGCGCCATTACGGCGGTGCTGAGAACCCCAGCCAGGCCCGCATGCTGAAGGTGGAACCCGAGCGGATGCTGCTGAATGTCGATGGCAGCGAGCTCAGCATCGCCTTTGATCACACTCTCAGCGACAGCGAAGACGCCCACCGCACCCTGGTGGCGATGCTGCGCGCCATGCCGCAAGCGGGGAAGGCTGACTAAGCCCTCAGCGGCTGGCCATGCATCGCCTCAGCACCCTGGTACTGGCCATACTTTGCAGCGGTTGCACCGCAGCAGCGCAGTACAGACCATGGCCTGAAGCAACGCTGGCGCAGCCCACCTCCATGGCTGTGGGCTTCAACCAGCGCAGCGGCAGCAGCTACATCAGCCCGCTCACGGGTCAACGGCGCCCTGGCGACAACCTGGAGCAACAGCTAATTAGCGCCATTGCAGGCGCTCAACGGGAAGTTCTGGTTGCGGTTCAAGAGCTCACCCTGCCAGCCCTTGCTGAGGCCCTGATCGAGCGCCACCGCGCTGGCGTGACGGTGAAGCTGGTGCTGGAGAACGCCTACAGCGCGCCCTGGAGCTGGCAACACCCCGCGGGGCTTGAACCCCATGCGCAACGGCGGCTGCGGCGGCTTGAAAAGCTGGGCTGGCCCGATGCCATCGCCCTGCTGGAGAGCGGGGGTGTGCCCCTGCTGGATGACACCGCCGATGGCAGCGCCGGCAGCGGCTTGATGCACCACAAGTTTGTGGTGATCGACCGCCAGCGGGTGCTGACGGGCTCAGCCAATTTCACCAGCTCCGGCCTCCACGGCGATGCCGGCCAAACCAGTAGCCGCGGCAATGTGAACCATCTGCTGCAACTGGAGAGCCCAAGGCTCGCCAAGCTCTTTGCCGAGGAATTCGAGCAGCTGTGGGGGGATGGGCCAGGCGGGCTGAGAGATAGCCGCTTTGGCCTTGGCAAACGCAGCCGCTCGATGCAGACAGTTCAGCTTGGGGAGGCCCGCATCGGTGTGCTGTTTGCCCCCCACCGGCGCCATGACCACAATCACGGCCTTGAACTAATTGCAAAGCAACTTGATCAGGCCAAACGCAGCATCGATCTGGCCCTATTTGTGTTTTCAGCCCAAGAGCTCGCCGATGTCCTGGCTGCCAAGCACGAGCAGGGGGTTCAAATCCGTGTGCTGGTGGATCCAGGCTTTGCCCACCGGAGCTATTCCGAATGGCTGGACATGCATGGGCTAGCCATGGCGGATCATCGTTGCCGCATTGAAGCCGGCAACAACCCGTGGCCAGCACCTCTGCAAACGCTGGGCACTCCACGAATACCCCGCGGCGACAAGCTCCACCACAAATTCGCCGTGATCGATAACCGCAAAGTGATCGCTGGATCCTTCAACTGGTCACCCTCTGCGGCTCACACCAACGACGAAACACTGCTGGTGATTGACTCTCCAACACTGGCCTCACACTTCAGCCGTGAAATGGATCGGTTATGGCAAGGCGCTAAAGTCGGCATCAGCCCTCGGCTACACCGCAAGCTCATACAGAGCGAAAGGAGATGCGGGCACACGCGACAAGTGAACAACTAGAAAATCAAAGGAAGCCACGGATTGACAGCATCAACACGTTTTCCATAAATCCATAAAACATGATTAATATATGAATGGAATGCTTCAAAACCATCTCAACGGAAACTTATCAGTTAAACCAATGATCCAAACAAGCACCACTAACTGAAAAAGATCCAAACAAGCAACCAAAACATGAAAGGATTCAAAAGTAAATCCCAAAAGAGCACCAAAAAGAGCACCAAATTAATCAGCCAAAACAAATCGATCCAGAATTCGAGCCATTACTACAGTCAGGCCATAACAAGTTTTCAACAAGGGGATATATTAAGCGCCGAAACAAATTGCAAACTTGCGCTTGAGTCTTACCCAAAAAACTCTTCATCCATGCACTTGCTTGGGTCAATTTACATCAAAAGCGAAAGACCAAAAGAGGCATCGCAAACTTACATCAAAGCAATTGACAACGACCCCAATGATGCATCAGCATATTTAGGTCTAGGACACTCATATCTAATTCTTGGTTATCACTCAGAGGCAATTCAAGCCACTATGGAAGCATTAGAGATTGAACCTGATTCAGAATTGGCAATAGAGCTATTAAAAGCATGTCTTAGTCCTCTCCCAACAATCAGGATCAACAAAACAACAGAAAAAGCCTTTGACACGCTTCTTGATAGAAAAGACTTCTGGCACCAAGCATTAGGATATATATTTACCCAAATCTACCGACTAAAAATTAAACAACCGGTTGAGCAATATGGGGAGAATTTACTAGATTCAAAAACCGTAAAATCACTGTCCAATGACTCTAGATTCAAAAAAGCTATTACTCTTATTATACCAGCAGAAAGAGATTTTGAGCTATTTCTTACCGCTTTAAGAAAATCAATTTTAATAGAATCGTTCAACAATAAAAGCATCCCAAAAGAACTCAAAAGCCTTACCGAAGCGTTAGCAACACAATGCCTGCTAAATGAGTTTGCATATCAGGAATCCGAGAGTGAAACCAAATTAATTAGAAGCATCCTTGAAAGCGTGAGCCAAAAGAAAAGCCCCTTAGTGGATTACCTTGCCATCATTGGATGCTATGTGCCCTTACACGAATTCACCATAAGCCAGGAAGAATTAAACCAATACCCCAAATACACCTACGAAAGCGTGACCATGCTGCAAACACACATCAATGAGCCACGAAAACTTGAAGAAATTAAAACCACACTTCTTAGTTGCGATAGCACCATTGAGAACAATCCCGACAGGGTGTCCAAAGAAGTAAGCACAATGTACAACGAAAATCCTTATCCCCGCTATAGGTTTACAAGCTTCACTCCTGCACTGTTTTCGCGACCAGCAAAAGAAATAATACTCTCCGAATGCACAAAAAAAGATCTTTTATTTGATGACAGATGGACTCACAATGAATTTCAACCTAAGATATTAATTGCCGGCTGCGGCACAGGCAAGCAAGTCCTAGATGCTAGCCGATACAGCAATGCGCAAATTACAGCAATTGACTTTAGCCACGCAAGCCTGGCATATGCATCACTAAAGTCAAAAGAATATGGCCTAAACAACGTAGAACTAAAGACAATGAATATCCTTGAAATAGACACACTTGGTATAGATTTTGATATAATCGAATGCTCGGGGGTTTTGCATCATATGGAGAATCCAAAGCAGGGGCTATTGCGACTAACACAGTCACTAAAAGCCGGGGGATTCATTAAACTTGGACTTTATAGCGAGATAGCCAGAAAACCAATTATCAAAGCCCGAGATTACATCAAGAAGAAAGGTTTTAGTAATGACATCACAGGAATTCGCAAATTTCGCAATCACGTACTAAACAGAGAATCTCCGGACTTAGCGCCTCTTCTTGAGATGGCAGGCATGGATTTATTCTCCATTTCTATGTGCAGAGACCTTTGCTTTCACGTGAAGGAGCATCGTTTCACAATTAGGCAAATTTACAACCTTCTACAAGATGCAAACCTCATATTTTGCGGCTTCAATCTATTTACCTACAATTCACAGTGCGACTTCCAGAATGCCTATCCAGGTGACAAGGACATGATTACACGAGAAAACTGGGAACAATTTGAAATCAATAATCCTTCCACCTTCTCGGGAATGTATCAATTCTGGGCTCAAAAGCCGATTAAACCATTCTGAACGAATACCACCTTCGAATAAGAGAATAAGAATGCATCGGTCGCTACAGGCAACAAGGAGGCAGTTCAAGCTTAGGGAGGCATGAATTAACCCTCAACAAAAGCTCCACATAAACACCAAGAGAAGTTAATACTTTAATTTCTTGACTTGACCACATCAGGCCAAGAACCCACCCACCAGATTAGATAATATTTGAACTTGTAGATTCTCTAATTTTTTAGGAATATATGACCTTTTTGCTGCTCACTTCAGGTTTGCAATCGCCAATCCAGCACCTCACTGGCATGGAAGGGCACCAATCCCTGCCCCTCCAGTTGTGCTGGCACCAGCTGCGCCGTGCGCTTAAGCGTGATGGTGTCCTCATTGAGTGGCAACTTGTAGAAACGCGGGCCGTTTTCGCTGGCAAAGGCCTCGAAATGCTGCAACGCGCCTTCGGCTTCAAACACCGCTAAATAGCTCTCCAGCGCGTAGGGCGCGTTGTAAATGCCAGCGCACCCGCAGCTGCTTTCCTTGCCTGCGCGCGGGTGGGGCGCTGAATCCGTACCCAAGAAAAATGAGGGATTGCCGCTGGTGGCCGCTTGGCGCAACGCCAAGCGATGTCGCTCCCGCTTGGCCACTGGCAAGCAATAGAAATCGCTGCGCAAACCGCTTTGGAACATGGAATTGCGGTTGATATGCAGATGATGGGGCGTGATGGTTGCCGCCATCAGTGGGTCGCCATCGGCCACAAATTGGGCAGCCTGCTCGGTAGTGATGTGCTCAAACACCACGCGCAGCTGCGGGAACTGACGGCGCAGCGGGATCAGATGCCGCTCAATGAACACCGCTTCTCGATCAAAGATGTCGATGTCGGGATCGGTGACCTCACCGTGGATTAACAGCGGCATATCGATGGTTTGCATTCTCTCCAGCACTGCTGTGATGCAGGCCAGATCACTCACCCCCGCCGCTGAGTTGGTGGTGGCATTGGCTGGGTAGAGCTTGGCGGCAGTGAACACGCCCTCCCGGTGGCCGCGCTCCAGCTCATCAGGGCTGATGTCATCGGTGAGATAGGCCGTCATCAATGGGGTGAAGGCCATCCCCTGGGGCAACGCCGTCTCAATCCGTTGGCGGTAGGCGATCGCCGCCTCCACGGTGGTCACCGGCGGCCGCAGGTTGGGCATCACAATCGCGCGCGCAAATTGCCGCGCAGTGGCTGGCAGCACCTGCTCGAGCATCACGTCATCACGCAGATGCACGTGCCAGTCATCGGGCCTGCGCAGCACCAGCTGATCGGGAGCCGGAGTCATGAGCTGCAGCGCACTGCCTTTATTTAAAGCAGCTGTGACCTACGGTCGCAGCCGCTCTTCACCGATGCCTGTGAGCAAAACGCCCAGCAGCCTGGCTGATCAGTGGTTGGGAAACCCCCAGCGCGACCTGCTCTCGGGCTTGGTGGTGGCTTTCGCCATGATCCCGGAAGCCATTGCTTTCTCGGGCATTGCGGGGGTGGATCCGCAGGTGGGGCTCTTTGGTGCCTTCTGCCTGTCGCTCACCATCGCCGTGGTGGGCGGCCGCATGGCGATGATCACCTCCGCCACAGGCTCCACAGCCCTGCTGATGACTGGACTGGTGGCCACCGGCAACGCCCGCGGTGAAGGCCTTGGCCTCAGCTATCTGCTGGTGGCCGGCATCCTCACAGGTGTTCTGCAGATCCTCTGGGGCTATCTGCGCCTGGCCTATCAAATGCGCTTTGTACCCCAGGGGGTGCTGAGTGGCTTTGTAAATGCGCTGGCCCTATTGATCCTGCAAGCCCAGTTCCCCCAGCTCGGAATCAACCTGCACTTCGGCGAAACCGAAGCGGCCGGCCATGCCCACGACCTGCTCCCCCATGGCGCTCAGCTGCCAATCATTTGGGGCCTGGTGGTGTTGGGGCTGGTGATCATTTACGGCCTACCGCGCCTCACCCGGGTGGTGCCCTCGCAGCTGGTAGCGATCGTGGTGCTGACGCTGATCAGCATCCTGTTTGGCTTTGACATCCCGACCGTGCGCAGCCTTGGAGAGCTGCCCTCGGGCCTTCCCAGCTTTGGCATCCCCTTTGGCGCCTTGGCCGATGGCCGCGTGCCGTTCAACTTTGAAACCTTCGGGATCGTGTTGCCCACCGCCCTGGCCATCTCCTTGGTGGGCTTAATGGAAACCTTCCTCACCCAAGACATCCTCGACGACAAAACCGACAGCAACTCCAACAAGAACACCGAAGCCCGCGGTCAGGGCATCGCCAACATCGTGTCCTCGTTCTTTGGCGGCATGGCCGGCTGCGCACTAGTGGGTCAATCGGTGATGAACATCGACAACGGCGGCCGCACCCGCCTCTCCACCTTCTTCTCGGGCGTCAGCCTGCTGGCGATGATCCTGCTGGCACGGCCTTGGCTCGAGCAAATTCCGATGGCGGCCTTGGTGGCCGTGATGATCAGCATCGCCATCAGCACAGCCGATATGGCCGGCCTGCGCCGCTTGGCCCGCATCCCGGTGAGCGACACCTCGGTGATGCTGATGACCTTTGCCGTCACCATGCTCACCACCCCCCACAACCTGGCATTGGGTGTGCTGGCTGGTGTGGCGCTGGCCGCCATCTTGTTCAGCCGCAAGGTGGCCAAGGTGATCCGCGTTGATGTGGAAGAGATGGGCCCCGATGCCCGCCGCTACCTGGTGAGGGGGCAGCTGTTCTTTGTCAGCAAGATCTATTTCTTGCAGGGTTTTGATGTACACGAGCACCCCGCCAAGATCACCATCGACATGTCGAATGCCCACATCTGGGATCAAAGCGGCGTGGGCGCCCTCAATCAATTGATCCGCAAACTGCGCAAAGGCGGTTCACAAGTGGAGGTGGAAGGCCTCAACGAGGAAAGCCTCGACTTGTTTGAGCGCATCGGCGATGAGCAGCCCGCCCATTGATGGGACACTGCTCTGGCCAGGAACGCTGCTCCAAGACCATGAACCTTGGCTTACTGAGCGCAGCAGCCTCTTTGCTGCTTATCCCATCTGCAGCGATGGCTCAGCCTCAGGTTGACCCGCTCGCGGAGCCACTGACCCGAGACGAACTCAAGCCGACCTATTTCGCCATCGTCGAATGTGCGCGGCGCAATCAAGAGCCGGGCTGCCTCGCCGCCCGCCAATTGGCCGACGAGCTGATGGATCGCCCCTTTGTGACAGCGCTCTGCAAAGACGCGGCCTTTGCCGTGACTCAAGAAGCCAAGACGGCTGCGACCAACTCCTTTGAGCGCAAAGACCAGCTTGTGAGCCTGGCACGCGACACGATGGACTTCTGCAAAGGCAAAGAAGACCCGCGTCCTGTTTATGGCGAACTGGATAACAACAAGGTCGACGACAACAAGATCAACGTTCTCGATCTGCTCAATTGAGCCTTATGGCTGGGCTGAGGTCAGCTTGAGGAAGTCGCTGGAGACCTGATCGAGCACGGAGAGGGGCTGAACACCGCTGAGCACGTTGGCTTCGGCCAACTCACAGAGCTCGGGATTGCCATCGCCCTCATCACAGCGATTGGACACCTCGATCAGAGCATTGATCATCTTTCCCTGCAGGCAGGTTTCAGTGCCCGTGCGGCCCAGAACTGCTTGCGAGGCCTCGCGCCCCTGCTGCACCGCTTCAGCCCAAGTGGTTTCTGGCGCTGCGATCGCCGGTGTTGCAAGCAGAGCGAACCAACCAAGGCTGCTGAGCAGAAGTCGGCGTGCCATTGCTGTGGTGTCAGGTATATATCCAAACTAGAGAGAAAATCGCTTTAGGTTGAGGCGCCCTTACGGCTTGCCGTGACGCTTTCCTCACCCAGCACTGAGTTCTCCGTGCAGCAGATCAAGCTGCCAGAAGCGTTTCAAGACCAAAAGCCGGGCACCTCGGGACTGCGCAAAAGCAGCCAGCAATTTGAGCAGCCTCACTACCTCGAAAGTTTCATTGAGGCGATCTTCCGCACCCTCCCGGGGGTGCAAGGCGGAACCTTGGTGGTGGGCGGTGATGGCCGCTACGGCAACCGCCGCGCCATTGATGTCATCACCCGGATGGCAGCAGCCCATGGACTGGGCCGAATTGTGCTGACCACCGGTGGCATTCTCTCCACCCCTGCCGCCTCCAACCTGATCCGCCAGCGCCAGGCCATTGGCGGCATCATCCTCTCGGCCAGCCATAACCCCGGCGGGCCCGAGGGTGACTTTGGCGTCAAGGTCAACGGCGCCAATGGCGGCCCTGCCCCGGAATCCCTCACCGATGCCATCTACGCCTGCAGCCAGCAGCTCGATGGCTACCGCATCGCCAGTGGAGCCCCGCTCCCCCTCGATGCCGCAGCCGAGCATCAAATTGGCGAGCTGAGTGTGGAGGTGATCGACAGCGTCGACGACTACCTGCAGCTGATGCAGCAGTTGTTCGACTTCGATCTGATCAGCGATCTGCTCAAGGGCTCATGGCCGATGGCCTTTGACGCCATGCATGCCGTCACCGGTCCCTACGCCAGCAAACTCTTTGAGCAGCTACTGGGTGCCCCAGCCGGAACTGTGCGCAACGGAGTGTGCCTCGAGGACTTTGGTGGCGGCCATCCCGATCCCAACCTCACCTATGCAAAAGATCTGGCAACGCTGCTGCTGGATGGCGATGACTACCGCTTTGGCGCCGCCTGTGATGGCGATGGCGATCGCAACATGATTTTGGGGCAGCGCTGCTTTGTGAACCCCAGCGACAGCCTCGCCGTCTTAACGGCGAACGCCACCTTGGTGAAGGGCTATGCCTCTGGCCTGGCGGGCGTTGCTCGCTCGATGCCCACCAGTGCCGCAGTGGATGTGGTGGCCAAGCAGCTGGGGATCAATTGCTTTGAGACGCCCACCGGTTGGAAGTTCTTCGGCAACCTGCTCGATGCCGGGCGCATCACCCTCTGCGGGGAAGAGAGCTTCGGCACCGGCAGTGATCACATCCGCGAAAAAGATGGCCTCTGGGCTGTGTTGTTTTGGCTCTCGATCCTGGCCAAGCGCCAGTGCTCAGTGGCCGAAGTGATGCAGCAGCACTGGAGCACCTACGGACGTCATTACTACTCGCGCCATGACTACGAAGGCGTCGACACCGAGCGCGCCCATGGGCTCTACAACGGCCTGCGCGATCGCCTCCGCGAGCTGACTGGAACCAGCTTTGCCGATAGCCGCATCGCTAGTGCTGATGACTTCGCCTACAGCGATCCCGTCGATGGCTCACTGACCCAGAAGCAAGGTCTGCGTTTGCTCCTGGACGACGGCAGCCGCATCATCCTGCGGCTCTCGGGAACCGGCACCAAAGGCGCCACCCTGCGGCTCTATCTCGAGCGCTATGTCGCCACCGGCGGCAACCTCGATCAAAATCCCCAGCAAGCCTTAGCCGGCATGATTGCTGCCGCCGATGCCCTCGCCGGCATCCGGGCAACCACCGGCATGGATGTCCCCACGGTGATCACCTGATTGCGATGGAGCCCCGCGCTTCCAGCCTTCTGCCCCCATTGAGCCGAAGGCAACTGCAGCGGATTGTGCTGGAGGCCGACACCAGAGGCGGCAGGCTCTACAACCTGGTCATCTTTGGCACGATCCTGCTGAGCGTGGCGGGGCTGCTGCTAGAGCCACAACCGCAGGCTTTGAGCAGCGAACTGCAACGGGGCGGTGCCGTTGCCTGGATTGACGCCTTCTGCCTGCTCGTTTTCCTGATCGATTACGTGCTGCATGTGGCGCTGAGCCCGCAGCCATGGCGCTACATCCGCAGTTTCTATGGGGTCATTGACCTGACGGCTGTGGTGTTTTTCCTCGTGCCGCAGATCAACAGCGGCGTGGTGCTGTGGATGTTCAAATTTGGCCGCATCCTGCGGGTGTTCAAGCTGCTGCGCTTTGTTGATGAAGCCGATCGCTTACTGATCAGCCTGCGGGCCAGTGCACGGCGCATCGCCGTATTCATCCTGTTTGTTGTGATCTTGCAGGTGTTCCTCGGCTACTTGATGGTGCTGGTGGAAAGCAGCCACCCAGAGAGCCAATTTCAAAGTGTCGGGCAAGGGGTCTATTGGGCCGTGGTGACCATGACCACCGTGGGCTATGGCGATGTGGTGCCGCAAACGGTGCTCGGACGGCTCCTAGCTGCGGCGGTGATGTTGCTGGGATTCGGAATCATTGCCATCCCAACCGGCATCGTCAGCTATGAGGCCATCCGCCAAGGCCAAAGCGACCAGCGCCAATGCAGCCACTGCGGCTTTCAAGGTCACCGGCCGGAGGCTGAATTTTGCGATCGCTGCGGCGCGGTGCTGCCAACATCACTCCAGTGAATTCCGTGCCTGCTGGCTGCGAGCAACAAGAGATAACTGACGCATCGTTTCACCCCAGCTGCCACAGAACCCCACCCCAAGCATCACCACCAACACGTGATCAAGAGACATCGTTTTGAGGCTGGAGCCCGGCGCTCTGGCCGCTCGATGGCCCAACACCATCAGAAGCACAGCGAAGAAGCCAAACAAAACTCCAGCAAGCACGACCCGACGGCGATCAACCCGGCTCTGCTGCCGTGGGCGATACCCAGGTGGATGGGGCAACGGCATCAGGGTTGAGGCAGTGGTTCCTGGTGCTCATGACTGGCCGGGAACCAGTTGGCCTCCAGCTTTTTCATCAGCACGTAAAACGCTGGAACCACAAACAAGCTCAGCACTGTGGCCACCAGCAGACCACCGAAAATGACAGCACCGATGGAGCGCTGACTCAAAGCCCCCGCACCAGAGGCCACAACCAGCGGGAAAAAGCCCGAGAGTGCAGCAGCTGCTGTCATCAGGATCGGGCGTAAACGCGACTGCGCAGCGCTGCTGGCCGCTTCGATCACATCCATCCCAGCCTCCATGCGCTGATTCGCCATATCCACAATGAGAATGCCGTTTTTGGCAGCCAGGCCAATCAAGGTGACCAGCCCCACCTGGGCATAGACATTGTTGACCTGACCGCGAAGTACCAGAAAGATCAGAGCGCCAAGGATCGCCAGGGGTACCGTCATCAGAATCACCAGCGGATCGATGTAGCTGCCGTACTGGGCTGACAACACCAGATAGACCACAACCAAGCCCAGTGCGAAAACCAGCGCTGCCAACGATCCGGCAGCCACCTCTGAGCGGCTCAACGCAGACCAAGCCATACCGATATTGGCGAAATTCATCTGCTTGAAGGTCGACTGCAGCGTGTCGATCGCCTGGCCACTGCTCTTGCCCACCGCATTGACCCCTTGAATCAGCACCGTGCGATAGAGGTCGTAGTGATTAATGATCGGGGGGGCGCTGTCGAGCTTGACGGTGACCAGCTCTGAGACAGGAATCTGGTCTCCCGAAACTGAGTTCACGTAGAGGTTGTCCAGGCTTTCAATCACAGCCCGCTGGCTTCCCTCCGCTTGGACATACACCTGGCGATACTGCCCGCCTTCGTAGGTCTGGTTGACAAAACTGCCGCCATAGATCGCTTCTAAACCCTGCATGGCGTCACTGAAGTTGACGTTTAGCGATGCCATGCGATCACGGTCAGGCTCAAGCCGCCAGACCGGCGCATCACTAACGAACTGGGAATAGAGGTTGAAATAGTCGCCGGTGCTCTTGGCTTTGGCAATCAGCTCATCAGCCATCTTGCTGAGGTCAGTGAAGCTGTAGCCACCGTTGCTCAGATCATTGAACTGAAAAGAGAGACCACCTTGCGCGCTGAATCCTGGTACGGCTGGTGGCGACTGAGCCAAGACCAGTCCTCCCTTGATGCTCTGGAACTGCTTGTTGAGGTCTTTGATAATGGCCTGGGCTGATTGACTCTTCTTCGTGCGCTCGTCAATGGGCTTGAGACCAAAAAAGAACAGCCCTTGATTGAGAGAGCCGCCATTAAAACCGGCGCCACCGATGAACTCACCACTCACCACCTCGGGCTGCTTGGCGAGGATGGTGCGGGCCTGATCGGCCACCTCCATCGTGGCTTCCAAGGAGGCTTGCGGCGGCAGCTGAATGATGCCAAGGCCATAGCCCTGATCTTCGGTGGGCACAAAGCCGGTTGGAATCGTCAGAAAAGCGAGTGCCGTCAGCACCACCCCACCAAGCAGGCCACTCACCAGGATGCGGCGAAAGCGAATGGCTTGCGCCACCAATGTGGCGTAGCCCCGAGCCAACCGGTCAAACCCCTGATTGAAGCGTTGGAAGATGATTTTGAGGTTGCCTCCAATCAGGGCACCGAGGGCGGCAAACAGCAACAGCCACAGCACACCCCCGAACAGGAAGCCGTAAACCCCGCCGAAGATGGAACCAATCCAGAGCCAACGCCGTCCTCCCACTTCAGTCTTGCCTCCACCGAGTAGCAGAGCTGATTGCAACGGCTTACCGGAAATGGCATTGAAGGTGCTGACGATGATCGAGAACACGATCGTCAAGGCGAACTGGCGATAAATCACGCCAGTTGCTCCAGGGAAGAAGGTCACCGGTACAAACACAGCCATCAGCACCAAGGCAGTGGCGAGAATGGCTCCGGTCAGCTCTTTCATCGCATTGGAGGCAGCCGCGAAGGGCTTGTCACCAGCTTCGATACGAGCGGCCACCGCCTCCACCACAACGATGGCGTCATCCACCACCAGGCCTGTCGCCAGGATGATCCCCAGCAAGGTGAGCTCGTTGATCGAAAAGCCAAAGACCTTGACGAACACCAAGGCCCCCAACAGGGCAATCGGCAGCGCCAGAGCCGGCACCATCGTGGCTTTCCAGTCCTGCAGGAACAGGAAGATGATCAGCAGGACCAGCACTACGGCATCACGGAGTGCATCAAGCGCTCCATAGATGGACGCGTTGATGAAGTCGGTCTGGTCAAAGACCTTTTCCAGTTGCACCCCTGGGGGCAGGGTGCTGCGGAACTGATCCAACACTTTTTCCACGGCCTTGGCTGTGGAGATGGCATTGCTCCCTGGCAGCTGCACCACCCCAAAGCCGATGCAGGGATGGCCAGTAATGCCGTTGATGCCGGCGGTGTTGAAGTTCTGGAAGGCGTATTCCGCGCGGCCCACATCACCCAGGCGAATCAGGCTGCCATCAGGGCCTCTTGCAGTGGCTTGACCAGCCCCACCACGGGCAAGGATCAAATCTTCGAACTCTTGAACCGTATCGAGATTTCCGTCGACCAGGATCGGAAAGGTCGTGGTGGTTCCCTGCGGCGCTGGTGGACCACCGATCGTGCCGCCGACCACTATCTGGTTTTGAGCTTCCAGGGCATCGATGACATCCGCCACCGAGAGGTTGAAACGCGTCAGCTTCTCTGGATCAACCCATAGGCGGTAAGCCGGATTGGAAGCTCCATAGACATTCACCTGTCCAACGCCCTGAGCCCGAGCCAGGGGGTAGGCGAGGTTCAGCTGATACAGGCCATTGAGATAGCTGGCGTCGTACTGGCCCTCTGTGGAGGTGAGGTTGTAGACGAGCAGGATGCTGCTCGAGGTCTGCTGAACCGTGATCCCTTGCGCACTGACCTGTTGCGGCAGCTGGGGAGTAGCTGTCTGAACCCTGTTGAGCACATTGACCTGATCGATATCGGCATTGGTATTCGCCTGGAAATAGACACTGATCTGACTGCTGCCTTCGCTGGTGCTGTTCGAGGTGATGTAGTCCATCCCAGGGGCACCATTGATCTGCTCCTCAAGGGGACCAGTCACTGCGCTTTCAACCGTGACCGCATCAGCGCCGGGCAGGTTGGCCGACACCTGAACCGTGGGCGGCGCGATGTTTGGCAGGTTTTCGATCGGCAGCAGCGGCAGGGAAATCAGCCCGGCCATCAGGATCAAGATGCTGCACACGGTGCTGAGCACCGGGCGGCGGATAAAGGTGTCAGAAAGGCTCATTGGCCAGTCACAGGCAGCACCATGCCGCTGCGCAGCTGCGCCAAGTTGCCCATCACCACTTTTTCGCTGCCATCGAGTCCTTTGAAGACCGGATAGCGGCCGTCCTGAAGCGTGCCAAGGCTCACCTGAGTCTGGACAGCAACAAGATCTCCCTTGGCTGGCTTGGGCTTGAGCTCACGCCCCAATTGTTTCTGCGCCTTAGCTGCTGGCACTGCCGTAAATACAAAGGTCTGTCCGGCTTGCAGCAAAACCGCACCAACAGGGACTGACAGCAAAGAGTTCGAGCCGAAGCTCAGAACAGCCGCCACCCGCTGTTGATCGCGCAGAACCCCGTTTGGATTGTCGAAGGTGGCTTTGACCAGCAGCGTCTGGCTACTGCGATCCAGCGAAGGAGCAATAAAGGACACCTCACCTTGAGGAAGGTCAGCCGGCAAACCTGGCGCCCTCAAGACAACGGGCATGCCGAGTCTGAGGCGATAAGCCAGCTCCGAAGGCACGTCCAAGCGCACCCAGAGCTTTGAGTTATCAACGATGTTGACGATGACCTCGCCTTGGCGCACTACCGAGCCGAGCTTGTGCTGGATGCTGCCCACCTGGCCAGCAATCGGCGCCACCACGTTCTTGTAATCGAGGGTGGCCTGATCTGCCCTGAGGCGATCAGCACTCTCAATCGCCTGAGTGACGTAGTAGTCGCGCTGTTTGGTGGAGACGGCTCCCTGATTATTCAGAAAGATGTAGCGATTGGCGTTGACCCTGGTTTTACGCGCCTCTGCAGCTGCAGCATCCACCTGCGCGCGCTGCTGCACCTGATCGAGAGTGAACAGCAGTGCACCTGGCTCAACCTGTTGGCCCTGTTGCATGGGCATCGAGGTGATCCGCCCATCAATCTCGGCCGCCATTGCAACATTGCTGATTGATTCGAGCGTGCTCTGGTAGGTGGCCTGCTCTTGAAAGCGAAACTGTTTGGGAGCAATCAACTCAACATGGCCCCGCATAGTCGGCGGCTTGGGCGACTGGCATCCCGCCAAAACCGCCAGCGAAAGCATCACCGATAGCCTGGGCCGGTTGCGTGTGAAAGCAGCCACAGGAGGTGCCTCTTGATGGGGCGCAACCTAAAGCGAGGATTTGAGCGGGTCAACGCAATGGGCGACAGATGGGCACCTCGGGCGACGAAGCCTTGGCCTTCACGGCTGTCCCCTGACGCAGGCTGAGCAAATGGCTACTGATCAACTGCTCACCTGCCTCAAGCCCTGAGAGCACCGGATAACAACTGTTTTGCAGGGGACCGAGAGTGACGGCGCGCTTGATAGCAACCGGCGTGTTGTCTTTGAGCTCTGTGAAGTACTGGCGCTGCTTGGCATTGAGCTCACGAGCCGGCCCAATCACATACACAAAGCTCTGACCGGCACTGCGAATCACCGCAGCAAACGGCACAGCAAGCTGCTGGCTACTTCCAAAACCAACCAATGTGCGGACGCGCATCCCACTGCGTAGGCGATTGCCAGGGTTGCTGAATTCCGCCTTGGCCAACAGTCCCTGGGTCGCCACCTTCACATCAGGGTCAACGAACTTCAGCTCCCCTTGGGCCAACTCAGTGCCATTGGTGGGATCGAGCAGCCACACCGGTAAGCCCGGTCGGGTTCGCTCTGCCATCGTCACCGGGATGGTGATCTGGGTATAGAGCCGATCGTTGCGGACGATGGAGGTGAACGGGTCGCGTTCTTTGACCACATCGCCGAGCTTGACGCTGAGGTCGCTGACCTGGCCGCTGATCGGGGCCCGCACGGTCTTGTAGTCCAGCCTGGTGCGAGCCACACCAAGACCAGCTTCAGCGGCCTCAACCAAATCTTGGTTGGCTTCCAGCTTGGCTTGGCTCGCCAGGAAGCTGGCCCGATAGGAATCGAGTTCCAGCGCATTGGCTGCGCCCTCTTTAGCGAGGTAGCTGTAGCGCTCAAAACTGCGCTGATCCCGTTCAAGATCAGCCTGCACAGCTGCCAGATCAGCGCGGCGCCTTGAGAGTTCGGCCTGCGCCCGAATCAATTCCGCCTGGCGCTCCTGGCTGGAGAGCCGCAGCAGCACCTCCCCTTGCTCCACCTGTTGCCCCTCTTCGACAGGCAGCTCCACCACACGGCCATCAGTCAACGCCGCCAACTGCACCTGATTGACCGCCTCCAATGTGGCGACGTAATCACCGAGCTCCCGGAACTGCTCAGGCTTGAGCATGGCCGTGGACACCTGCAGGGGCTTGGGCCCCTGACTCCCCAACCAGCTGCAGCCAGCCAAAGGGCACAAGGCCAGCACAATCAACCCGCGGAAGAGGCGCACAGAACCATCCACTGCCCCTTCAGCCTGCCAGCTTTTGCCTGGCGCAGCAGAGTGGCCCCATCCACTTGTGGTTCATGGACCTGAAGCAACACACCTAAACCATCACCAGCAGAAGTTGATTTCTATTAGGCGCGTTTATTGCAACTCAACTACTTAATCTTCTTCTTGATAATTGAAAAATCAAAAGCGTCTCTTAGCCTTACTCAACAAAGCTTTTTTGTAGCTTTGAAAGAATTTACGTCTGTGATTCACTCTTCTTCTGAATGATCTGCGACGGCTCATTTTTCCTCTACCACCCGCAACTGCTGTTAAGGCAACAGCATCAAGTTCAACATCTTCGTCTTCGTTATCCTCAGCAGCATCAGCCTCCGATAGCTCAAGCAAGAATGCAGCATCATCAGCGGTCAGCTTGACATCTTTAGACGCTGCTATTTCAACGATTTTATCGAGACCTGCATCAGCATCTGCAAGCATCAAGGCTTTGACTTCCTGCTCCATTTCTGGAGAAATGGATGCCCTTAACTCTTTAAATTGATCAAGTGAAATTGCAGGCTCTTCTGCAGGCTCAGAGCCCAAGAAATCGATGATCTGCTCTGCAGAGGTTTCAATGCCTTTCTCTGCTGCTGCGCCTAAAATCAGGTCAATCGCCTCATCATATTTTTCAGCTTCTGTAAGGCCAGAAAATTTTTCCTCCTGCTCAACAGATAAAGAGTCAAAAAGTTCTGCGACTGAAGTCATCAATAACGATCACCCAACCTCAGAACAGTAACTACGCCATGCAGTCGCGTCGGTATAAGGAAATACCGAGCGCTTGCTATTTAACAGTTCATCAATAACAGCTCTTTGCAATGGCAGCAGCACAGCATTGCGCTCCGGCCCGTGCTCAAGCGAATCATTGCAACCTGCCGATATCGCGCCTGCACTCGCCTGCGGCCATCAGCAAAAAGCTTTGCTTGCAGCGGGCTCCAATGGCAGCCATGGCTCGGAGGCCAGACTGGCCTAGCATTAATGCTGGTACAAAACTACCACTGCTCTAGTTTCGTTCTAATGGCCGAAACAAGGCAACTTGCCAGTCCTAGAGCGAGGTATTTGCCATGGACCTGTTCGGCCACCACGCCGATCAACAGCTGCAGCAACAGGCTCCGCTCGCTGAGCGCCTGCGGCCGCGCAGCCTTGATGAGTTCATTGGCCAAGACGCCATCCTCGGCCCAGGCCGCCTGTTGCGCCGAGCCATTGCTGCTGATCGCCTCGGCAGCCTGATCCTGCATGGCCCGCCAGGCACGGGGAAAACTACCCTGGCTCGGATCATCGCCAACACCACCCGCTGCCACTTCAGCAGCCTCAATGCCGTTCTGGCAGGCATCAAGGACCTGCGCGCGGAAGTGGAGCAAGCGCAGGAACGGCTTGGCCGCCATGGCCTGCGCACCCTGCTGTTCATCGATGAAGTGCATCGCTTCAACACCAGTCAGCAAGACGCCCTACTGCCCTGGGTGGAAAACGGCACCGTCACCTTGATCGGCGCCACCACCGAGAACCCTTTCTTTGAAGTCAATAAAGCCTTGGTCAGTCGCTCGCGCCTTTTCCGGCTGCAATCGCTCGATCAAGCCGCCCTGCATCAGGTGCTCGATCGCGCCCTCAGCGATCACACCCATGGCTACGGCGAACGCTCCATCCAGCTGGAAGCTGACGCCAGACAGCATCTGGTGGAGGTAGCTGCTGGTGATGCGCGCAGTTTGCTGAATGCGTTTGAGCTCGCCGTTGAAACCACCGACGCCGATGCCTCAGGAGCGATTCAGATCACCTTGGCCGTGGCTGAGGAGTCGATCCAACAACAGGCCGTTCTCTACGACAAGCAGGGGGATGCCCATTTCGACACCATCAGCGCCTTCATCAAATCGATTCGCGGCAGTGATCCCGATGCCGCCCTGTTTTGGCTGGCACGCATGGTGGAAGCTGGGGAAGATCCCCGTTTCATCTTCCGGCGCCTGCTGATTTCAGCTGGCGAAGATATCGGCCTGGCTGACCCTCAGGGGATCGTGGTGGTGGAAGCCTGCGCAGCCGCCTTTGATCGGATTGGCCTACCGGAAGGGCTTTATCCATTGGTGCAAGCGACTCTTTATCTCGCCGGTGCCAGCAAAAGCAACAGCGCCCTGGGATTTTTTGATGCCGTCAAGCAGCTGCGCCAGGAAAAAGCGCAGCAGATTCCCAAGCATCTGCGCGATGCCAACCGTGATGGTTCCGCCTTCGGCGATGGGGTGGGGTATCGCTACCCGCACGCCTATGCCGATCACTGGGTGGCGCAGCAATACCTCCCCAATGCCCTGCAGGGACAGGTGTTTTATCAACCTGGGGCCCTGGGCTGGGAAGGGGAGCGCCGCCAACAACTACTGACGCATCGGGCCGCCCAGCTCGCTGCGGCCGTGGAATGGGAAAGCCAACAGGGGGAGCCACTCAGCAGTGGCCCAGACGACCCTGCGGTGGAACGCTGGCTGCAGCGTCAACTGGCCCTCGAAGAAGGACGGCTGGTGAGGCTGCAGCAACGCTTCTGGAATTCCATCGCTTTGCAGCGGTACCACAACGTTTTGGTGATGGGCAGCCGCAGCCTGCTGTGGGCGTTGCCAGCCCTGAGCGGAACACCCGAAGGCGGCGTGACCCTGCAGCTGGACAGCAGCACCGACATCGAGCGCATCAAGGCGCAGCTGCAAGTGCTGGATCCGTTACAGCAACCGGCTCTGCTGGAAGCACCGGCCCATGCTGTTGAGGGCTTAGGAGGCCAGCGGTTTGAACTGCTGATTGGCCGCAACCTGCTGCAGGGCGCCAATCAACAGGACCTTGAGGAGTGGGCGGAGCAACTCGAGACGTTGCTCTATGGCGGCGCCGAAATCCACCTAATGAGTAGCCAGCCCAACGCTGGACCTGCTGCATTGATGGATTCCGACCAGTCCGCCTTGATTGAAGCCGAGCAGCGCTGGCTAGCGGAACGCCAAACGCTGGAACGGCTGCAGAAACTTTTGACCGCTGCTGACTGGAGCGTGACCCAAGAGCAGTGGACTGATCAGGTCAGCCTGCAGGTGGATTCAGGCCTCATCACGCGCTGGTTTTCCAAGCAAGCCATCTACCGGCAGGTCATGGAAGAACAACTTGGCGATCAAGCCATCACGGCTCTTAAGGAGAGCTATCAAAAGCGCATTGGCACCAAGCTGCGCCAAACCATCAGCCATCAACACCTGGTGGCACGGCGCTAAGCCATGAAAAAACCCCCGCCAATGGCGGGGGTTTGGAGACAAACCTTGCGGTTGATCAGCTGATCACCAGAGGCCGCGCACAGGGCGGGTGGCAATCTTGTCCTTGATCTGGTTGGCCTGCACGCAAGCGGGCAGGAACACATACCAGGACAGCAGGGAGGTGCACTGCTGGTCGCCTTGGCACTTGCCCTTGGCGCAGACGTTCTGAGCACCATCGAAAGTGCCGCAGGTGTCAGCCAGGCGCATGTCCACGGGCAGCATCTTCATGATGCCGGCAGAGGACAGCTTGCCGTCGACGGAGTCGAGGACGATGGCAGAGCGAAGAGCCTGAACGGCGGTCTTCTTCATGCCCCAGTAGGGGAAGTAGCTCTTGGTTTGATTCTCGAGGAACTTGTAGCCCTTCTTGGAGTACAGGAAGCGGGCAACGTAGACAACGTTGACCTTGTACTGCTTGGAGAGACCCTTAGCGATCTCTTCCGCGGTCCAGCCGGAGTTGTTGACACCGGAGGCCAGGGCACGGTTGGTGCTGTAGTCGATTTCACCGCCAGACTCAAGGAAACTCTGGAAGTCAGAGAGCTTGGTGGTGTACACGGCGCCACCGCTGTTCCAACGAACAGTGGAGCGGGTGTTGATTTCTGCCTGAACGGGAAGAACAGCCAGGGAAGAAAGGGCAGCGCCGGCAGCGAGGCCAGCAGAGATGCGCTTCAGCATGAGAGCGAGGCGGACACGTCACTCAAAAACTTAGCCACGGGGTAAAAAACCGCCAACAAGATTGACGAGTCCCTGATTGTTTTAATCAATCGGCTCGGGTTGTTGTTCTCCAGGCGACGTCAATAGGGGGTCGTTAATCACAAGCCAACCCTCCGGACAATCGAGACGTCGGCCGCGCAATACAAACTCACCGGGCTCCCCTTGACCGCGGCACACCACACCCCGCGCGCGCGTTCCGGCGCGCACCACCTCAGCGACATAACGCTCATTCACCCGCTTGGGATCGAGCACCAAGCGGGCCCGGTCATCACTCACCGTGAGGGTTGATTCCATCGTCTCAGGGATCTCCACCCCCAAGACATCCAAATAAGGAGTGAAACCGCCCCAGTAGTGCCGCGTGATCTGCCCGCCCACAAAGCGTGTCATCTGAGAGGCCGCCTCTTGCCGAGCTTCCAACAAAGCTTCTTGGGCTTCGAGATCGGAGAGCTGCGTATCGGAACCCGAGCGGGCCAACAACGGGGGCATCAACGGCAAACGCACCAGGCCGCACACCCCAAGCAGGGTGAGCAGCACGATCGTGCTGAGGCGTAGGAGTTGAACCATGGGCGGACCTTAGCCGCCTTGCTCAGGCCCTACAGCGGGCATCGCACCACCACTCCAGGCAAGCCACCAAGTGCGCTGCTGCAGGTGATGGCGCTGGGCCACAACATCGACGTTGTGCTGATCACCGCGATGCACAGCTCGGCCTTGTTCCAATTGCCATGACCAGCGCCCCAGCTCCACGGCAACGCTGCTGCGGCGGCGTTTGATCAGCGCCTCCAGCGCCACCCAGCGCTGCAACACCGCATCAGCCAAGGCAGCAGGCGGGGGCTCGCCAGGGCAAAGACGCCGCCACAACGATTCGGCTCGAATCGGGCGATCAGCCGGTTCAAGATCCACCCCCACAGGCTGAGGTGACCAACCCAAGAGCAGTTGCTCGCTGCTATGGCTCCAACTCACGTAGCCCCAGCCGTCGGCGAGCTCGGGATAGCGGGCCGGTGGTGCCCGCAACGGCACAGCCTCTGGAGTGCAGCCCAGCCAAGCAGCAAGCTGCTGGCGCACCACAGCGCGGGTTTGCCAAAAGATCAGGCGCCGGCGGTGCGGTAGTGCATTCCCCCAGGTCAGCTCTTGGGCACTGAGCAGCAATGGCAATTGATCGGCAGAGCAGCCCGGCAGGGGGCCGCACCAGAGCTGCGGCTGCTTAGGCTCGCTCCCCGATTGCATTGCAGCCATGGCCCTTCAAATCGGTGACCCCGCACCTGATTTCACGCTCCCAGATCAGGACGGCCAACCCGTTGCTCTCAAGGATCTACGCGGTCAGCGGGTGGTGATCTACTTCTATCCCAAGGACGACACCCCCGGCTGCACCAAGGAAGCCTGCAACTTCCGCGATCAGTGGGGCAGCTTCACAAGCCATGGCATCAAGGTGTTGGGCATCAGCAAAGACAACGCCAAAAGCCACGCCAAGTTCATCGACAAGTACACCCTGCCCTTCACCCTGCTCAGCGACAGCGAGCCCTGCCCGGTGGCCGAGTCCTACGAGAGCTATGGACTCAAAAAGTTCATGGGCCGCGAATACATGGGCATGATGCGCCACACCTTTGTGATCGATGCCGACGGCAAGCTCGAGAAGATCTACAAAAAGGTGAAAGCCGCCACCATGGCCGACGACATCCTCAAGGACCTTGAGCTGGCCGGCTAAGCGCCACCAAGGCCGCTAAGGCCAGGCCTTCATCGTGGTGAGGCTGCAGGCCTTGGGCCTGCAGTAAGGGCATCAAGACACGGGCATCACCACCGGTGAGCCACAGCTGCCACGGCCACTGCGGCTGGGGTCTGTCATGAAAGGCCAAAGCAATCGCCGCGGCCAGCCCCCGCGCCACACCACTGGCCATGGCCTCCGCGGTGTGCGTGGCCCAGATCGGATCTGCCGTCTCCAGATGTTTCAGCGTGGGGAGATCGGCGGTGCCCTGATGCAGCGCCTGCAACTGCAAGCGCCCGCCCGCCATCAGCCGCCCCCCCAAGAAACACCCGGCGGCATCCACCAACGTCAGGCTTAAAGCCGTGCCGGCATCAGCCACCAACACGGGTTGGCGCTGCTGCTGCCAAGCGCCCCAAGCCGCCAAGGCACGATCTACCCCTATTGCCGGGGGAAGGTTGGCCAAGGGCACATCAGCAGTGAGCAGCCGCTGCGGCTGCCAGCGCTCAAGTTCTGTTGGCACAGATCCCACAGCAGCCCAGGCCACAGGAGCCTGCTGCAGCTCCTTGAAGCCAGCGGCGGCACTGGTGTGCCAGAGCTGAAGCGACTGATCAGGCGCGAGAGCCGCCCAATGCCAGCGGCTGTTGCCAATCAGCAGCCAACGCCGCATCGCTCAAATCCCGGCGCCTTCCACCAAGGTTTCCGGCAGGTGCAAGCCGCACTCCTGATGGCGACCGCCAAAGCGGCTGGCGCGGCCCAAGCCATCGTCGGGTGCACTGGAATGCCAGTCGCCCACGGTGCTGTAGCCCTGCTCAAACAAGGGATGTTGCGGCAGCTCGTGCTTTTCCATGTAGTAGTAGACGTCGCGCCGGGTCCAGCGCAGCAGCGGCCGCAAACTCCAACGCCCGCGCAAACGCTCGAGCGGCCGCATGGCGGCACGGTTGTCGGTTTGACCAGCCCGCACACCGCTAGCCCAGCAGCTCACTTCTGCAGCATCCAAGGCCTGATCCAAGGGCTCCACCTTGCGCAGCCGGTGATAAGTGACCAGGTCGTCGGGGTTTTCGCTCTCCCAAAGCCGGCCGAGCAGCGCTTCCATGCGCGCTGGGCTCAACTCAGGCTGAACCACCTTGAGATTCAGCTTGAGGCGTTGCGTTAAATCAGCGGCGTATTGGTAGGTCTCAGGGAATAGATAGCCCGTATCAATCCAATAAACGGGCACATCAGGCGCCACACCCACCAACAGATGCAGCAAAACGGCTGACTGGGTGCCAAAGCTGGTGGTGACAGCAAAGCCACTGCCGAAATGATCATTCGCCCAGCGCAATTGCTCAGGGGCCTCAAGCGCCTCCAGCTCAGCCTGGGTGGCTTCCAGATCCTGAACCAGCTGCACCGCAGACCTTCCCCAGCTCTAGACAGCCTGCCGCATCACCTGGCTCCTGCCTCCTAACCTCGCCCCAGTTCCGAGCAAACGGTGACCTCTCCCATCGTGATCGTGGGTGGCGGATTCGCCGGCCTCTATACAGCCATGGAACTGGCGCGGTGCCCCGGGCATCCACCCTTGCTGTTGGTGGAACCGCGCGATCGCTTCGTCTTTCTGCCCTTCCTCTACGAGCGCCTCAGCGGCGAATTGCCGCTCTGGCAGATGGCTCCCCGCTACGACGCCCTACTCGCTGGCCATGGCATCGGCTGGCAGCGCGATCGGGTAGCTGCGGTGGAGCCGGGCTCCTGCGACGTGGTGCTGGAGAGCGGCCAACGCCTGGGCTACAGCCAGCTGGTGATCGCCACCGGCGCCAAACCCGACAGCTTTGGCATCCCAGGGGTGGACGAGCATGCCCTGCGCTTCCACAGCCTGGAGGATGTCGAAGCCCTGCAGGCCCAACTGCCCAGCATTCGCAATCGGGTGGCCGTCGTTGGCGCGGGCCCCAGCGGCGTTGAGCTGGCGTGCAAGTTGGCCGACCTACTGCGCGGCCAAGCCAGCGTTGAGCTGATTGAACGCGGTGAGCGCTGTTTGCCCCAGGCCAAAGCCTTCAACCGCAGCCAAGCCGAACTGGCCTTGCAGCAACGCGATGTGCGCCTGCGTTGCCAGTGCGGGGTGCAAGCCGTTCAACCCGGCCAGCTGACGCTCCAAGACGCTGAAGGCCAAAGCAGCACTCTGGCGGTTGATGCTGTGGTGTGGACGGCGGGCCAGCGCACCGCTCTGCCCTCTGGAGCACTAGCCACCAACGGGCGCGGCCGCTTGCGCTGCAATGCCAGCTTGCAGCTGGAGAGTGATCCGCGCATCTTCAGCCTCGGGGATACCGCAGCCATCCCCCATGACCCCGAACTTCCAGCCACGGCCCAAGTGGCATTTCAGCAGGCCCAGCTGCTGGCTCGCAACCTGCTGCTGGCTCGTGAGAACCAACCGCTTGAGGAGTTCAAGTGGAAAGATCTCGGAGAAATGCTGAGCTTGGGTGTAGGTGATGCCACCCTCACAGGCATGGGGCTGACCTTGGCCGGATCCTCCGCCTATCAGCTCCGCCGCTGGACCTACCTCACTCGCTTGCCAGGGTGCCGTTTACCGCTTCAGGTGGCGGCGGGCTGGCTCAGCGCCCCACGCCGATGACTCAAGCCAAGGCCCTCCTGCTCGATGCGATGGGGACCTTGATCGGCTTGCGCCAATCGGTGGGCACCCTTTACAGCGCAGCGGCAGCCGACTACGGCTTGGAGCTGGAAACGGAATCCCTCGATCGCGCCTTCGCCCAGGCCTACAGCCAAGCCCCTCCGCTGGCATTTCCAGGCGTTACCCCGGCTCACTTAGAGCAGGCCGAACGGTCTTGGTGGCAGCAGCGGATTGACGCCACCTTCAAGGCCGTAGGCGTGAAGCACCTCCCAATTGGCCTAGCCGGTGAGCTGTTTGATCGTTTTGCACAACCCGAGCCATGGGCGGTGTATGCCGAGGTGCCCGATGCCTTGGAGCGCTGGCGGCAAAGCGGGCTGGCCTTGATGGTGGTCAGCAACTTTGATCGGCGTTTGCACGGCCTACTGGAGCGGCTTGGCCTGCGTGATGCCGTTGATGGCGTGCTGGTCTCCAGCGAAGCCGGAGCCGCCAAACCCGATCCAGCCCTGTTGGAGGCAGCCCTGGCCCAAGTGCCCTGCAGCGCTGAGCACGCGCTGCTGATTGGCGATAGCGGCGCCGATGAGCAGGCGGCAGCCGCGGCCGGCATGCGCTGTTTGCGCTTGCAGCGCCCCAGCGGTCTGCTGGTGCCCTAAGCGCTCAGGGGCACAACGCCTGCAGGCGCTGCTTCAACTCAGCCCCGGTTTGCGCCCAACTGAAGCCTGCCGCCCGCAACGGTCCCTGCTGGGCGAGCTGCTGTTGCAGCGCCGTCGACTCCAAAAAATCGTCGATAGCCGCAGCCATTTGCGCTGAAGACAGTGGATCAAGGGGAACGGCCACCTCCCCCACCACTTCCGGCAATGCCCCAGCCGTGGAGGCCAACACCGGCGTCCCGCAAGCCATGGCTTCAAGGGCTGGCAAACCAAATCCCTCCCAGAGGCTCGGCATCACCAAGGCGCGGGCTCGATTCAGCAACTGCAAGCGCTCGTCATTGCTCACCCATGCGGTCCAGCGGCAACGCGAGGCGATTCCAAGCTCCTGGGCCAGCGCCTGAAGTTTGGGGGTGTAGCGGCGATCGTGGGGCCCCACAAAGTGAATGCGGTGCTCTCGATCGCGCAGCGCTGCCACTGCCTGCAACAGCCGGCGCAGGTTCTTGTGGGGGTCATGGCGGCCGAGCACCAGCAATTCCGATTCGCGCTGATAGCCCAAAGGGCGCAGCTGCCCTGGGTTGAAACCCAACTTCAAAACGGACAACCGGCGGGTTGGCACGCCAATGCGGCCATGCACCTCCCGGGCCGTGGCCTCGGAATTGCAAAGCACGTGGCGGGCGCGGCGCAGCACCAGCGGCACATAGGCCAGGTGATAAGCCAGCAGCGGAGTGAGCTGCGGATAACGCAGCGGCAGCAGGTCATGGGCTAGCACCACCGACGGCACGCCTGCCAACAGGGGGGCTTCCGGCAATGGCGATAACACCAGCGGCGCGCCACTGGCCCGCCACAGCTTCGGAAGTTGCGTTTGGGTCCACCACAGCCGCCGGCCATGCCCCGCGCTGCCCTGATCTGGCGCCATGCCTTGGGGCCACACGGCTGGCACCTGCTCAGAACCCAAGGCGGCGGCCAAATCCCTCGCCACAACGCCAATCCCCGTGGGCCGCTCTCCGACATAGCTGCCGTTAAAAAGAGCCAGGGGGGTTTGCATGAGCGTTACGGTCTCACAGTGGGTCATGGCCTGCGGCGCAGGGCATGTGCCACGATCAAAAAGACACTTTGTCCACAGTCATGGCGCTCCAGCTTGGGGACACCGTTCCCAATTTCACCCAGGACTCCCAGCAGGGTCCGATCAATTTCTACGACTATGCCGGCGATAGCTGGGTGGTTCTGTTCTCACACCCCGCTGATTACACCCCGGTTTGCACCACGGAGCTCGGTGCCGTCGCCAAGCTGCGGGCCGAATGGGATAAGCGGAACGTCAAAACCATCGCCCTGAGCGTTGACTCTGCTGAGAGCCACAAGGGCTGGATTGGCGATATCAACGAAACCCAGTGCACGGTCGTTGATTACCCGATCCTCGCCGATGAGGACAAAACAGTGAGCGATCTCTACGGGATGATTCACCCGAAGGCGCTCAACAACCTCACGGTGCGCTCGGTATTCGTGATCGACCCAGCCAAGAAGCTGCGTCTGCAGATCACCTATCCCGCCAGCACCGGCCGCAACTTCGATGAAATCCTGCGGGTCATCGATTCGCTGCAGCTCACCGACCACCACCAGGTGGCCACCCCGGTGAACTGGAAAGACGGTGAAGACTGCGTGGTGGTGCCCTCCATCCCCACCGATGAGGCCCGCAACAAGTTCCCCAAAGGCGTAACTGAAGTCCGCCCGTATCTGCGCATGACTCCCCAGCCCAACCGCTGAGGATGGGCGCCACGGTGCTGGGGCTGATGAGTGGCACCAGCGCCGATGGCGTCGATGCAGTTTTGGCCCGTTTTGATGGTGCCCCCAGGCAGCCGTCCTGGCGCGTCATCAACGCCATCCATCACCCCTACCCCCTGCCCTTGCGTCAGCAGTTGCTCGATGCGGGGCAGGGGGTTTTGTTATCGGCAGCGCAGTGGCTTGAGTTGCGTCAAGCGGTGAGCGAAGCCCAAGCGGCCTGCGCCGCCGCGGCCGACCCCAACAAGCAAGCCAGCCTGGTGGGCTGCCACGGACAAACCCTCTGGCATCAACCGCCGCAGGCCGGCCAATGCGGCGCCAGCTGGCAATTGCTGGATGCCTGCTTGCTGGCCGAGAGGCTGCAGCGCACGGTGGTGAGCGACTTTCGCAGCGCTGATTTGGCGCGGGGCGGCCAAGGGGCGCCCCTGGTGCCCCTGACCGATGCCGCCCTCTATCCAGCCCAAGGCGGCTGGCGAGCACTGCTGAACTTGGGCGGGATCGCCAATCTGACCCTGCTGCCACCGGGGCAAGGCCGCGATCAGCAACCCGTTCAAGGCTGGGACTGCGGACCCGCCAACACCCTGCTGGATCTGGCGATCGAGCACTTCAGCGGCGGCAACAGCCACTTTGATGAGGGCGGACGCTGGGCGCTGCAAGGGCAGGTGAACGAAGCCGTGGTGCAGCGCTGGCTGCAAGAGCCGTTCTTTCAACAGCCTCCGCCCAAATCAACCGGCCGGGAACTCTTCGGCCGCCCTGATCTGCAGCGGCGCTTGCAGGAGCTGGGGGAGAGCATCAACCCAGCCGATGCCCTGGCCACCTTGGCGGCCTTGAGCGCAGCGGCTGTGGCCGCTGATTTGCAGCGAGGGCCTGCGGTGGTGGAGATGCTGGTGGCCGGAGGCGGCTGCCGCAACCAAGCCCTGATGCAGCAGCTCCAATCACGCTGCCGCGGCCTGTGGGTGCGCAGCTTTGAAAGCTTGGGTCTCAACCCTCAACACCGCGAGGCCCTGGCCTTTGCCCTGCTGGCCTGGTGGCGGCAGCTGGGACTGCCGGGAAGCGCTCTAGCGATCACAGGAGCGCGAGCGGGCCTGCTGGGGCAAGTGGCTGAGCCCTAATCAGCCGCCGCGCAAGCGAATACGCCGCAGCCGGCCCTGACGCAGACGGGGCTGCACCTGCTGCTGACGCTCGAGTTGATGGCGCACGCCACCCTGCAACCGATCAAGACCTTGCTGAATCAAAACCTTGGCCATGTTGCTGACCGTGCGGCTGTCCTGTTCGGCGGCCACCGCCAAGCGCTCGAGCAGCGCTTCTGGCAACACCACCTGAATACGCGGCGACTTGGCGCGGCCACTACTGGAGGTCTGACGGGTCGCCATGGCCCTAGGCACACACAGTCACACCCAGAAGTGTACTGAGATCGCCACGGATAGTATCCATGCGTATGCTGATGGAACCGGCAATCCCCGCCATGGCCGCCTCCGCTGACAAGAGCGATGTGCTCGTCTCCGCTGTGATGAGCACCTATCTGCTGACCCATCTCCACCATGTGCTGCAGCGGGCGGAATTCAGCGCCACGCGCGAGGGCAGGCCAGCGATGGCAAGGAATTACGCCAAGTTGCGCAAGGTGCTGTGCCTCGATGCCCGCACCATGCGGGACGCCTCCGCCATGGAGATCTCCGAAGACTGGGCGGCCTGAGATTCCGCACCCAATTCAGCACTGATCAGCAGAACTAATCGCTTTTAGCTTTCCCCAGGGTTGAGCGCTTTTCCCAAACCAAGCCCAAGGTTTTCCACAGCCCAACGCGTCAAAGCCCGGCCGCAACGGCTGCATTGGGGAAACACCCAATGTGTTCCTGTTCTTACTTGACAGTGTTGCGCCATACACCGGGCGCGTTAGTCAAACGGGAACACCAGCGAGCCAAGCCAGTTGCAGCAGTCGATCTCAGCAGTGGGATTCATGCGACTGCGTCAGCGGGCTCGCTTTGACGAATGCGTCAACTCGTGGCGAACTAGTGCACCCAGCGCACAACACCTCCATGCTTTCCGCCGCCGTTGCCAGCGCCACCCAGCACACATTCGGACAAACGGAAGGCGCCAGCTGCGAACAGGTGGTGAGCTTCCAGACCCCCCTGCCCGGCAACCTCGCGCAGGCCATGAGCCAGTTCATCGAGGCCCATCCACAGTGGGATCAATACCGCCTGATGCAGGCGGCCTTGGCCGGCTTTTTGCTGCAACAGGGCGTGCAACAACGCGACCTCACACGCCGTTACGTCAGCAGCATGTTTGGCCGCCGGGTTTAGCTTGAAAAAAAGCGTTCTGCCCTATGGGTTTTGAGCAGGCCCAAGCCCTCTATGACATCGTCCGCAGCGATGCCCAGCTGACTCGATCCCTCTTTCGCCAGGCCCTGCAGGATCCCCAGGGCACCTTGGATCAATTGGTGGCCATTGCCGAAGCCAAAGGACTGAGCGTCAGCCGTCAAGAGATCCGCGACTACCTCAACGACAGTGCCGACGACGCAACCCGACAATGGCTGATCAAAGCCCGTGGCGGCCTATGAGTCGGCGGAGCGCTCCTGGGGAACCGGTGGGGTGAGCGGTTCTCGCCGGCTGCCCCCGCCTTGAGCCCAACTGAAGAACAACCAGTAGCTCACAACGGCTAGACCGGCTGTCACCACCAAGGCCATGACCGCTTCCAAGCGCTTGAGCATCACCGTGCGGGTGCCAGCACAGCCCTCAGTTTGACCTGCCGCACGCTTGGTATGGTCCTGCCGGTCCCATGCTTAAGACCGGGTGCTGCGGCTGGAGCGCGTTGGCAAGATCTACCCCACCGGGGAGGTGCTTCGAGACGTCACCTGGGAAGTTAAAAGCGGAGACCGCATCGGTCTGGTGGGCGTCAATGGCGCCGGAAAATCAACCCAACTGCGGATCATTGCGGGCTTAGAGGAGCCCAGCAGCGGCCAAGTGGTGCGGCAGGGCGACCCTCGCATCGTCTTCCTGCAGCAGGAATTTGATGTCGATGTGCGCCGCACGGTGCGGGAAGAGCTGTTTCAGGCCTTTGGTGAGGCGGCCGAAGTGCGCAACCGCCAAGGGCACGTGGAACAGGCGATGGCCAGCGAGCGAGCCGCGGAAGACCCCGATCACCTGCAGGAACTGATCGAAGAATTGGGGCGACTGCAGACCCGCTTTGAGGGGCTGCACGGCTATGAGCTGGATGCTCGCATCGACAAGCTGCTGCCCACGATCGGCTTCAACGAAGCCAAGGCTGAGCGCCTCGTTGGCGACTATTCAGGCGGCTGGCAAATGCGGATCGCCCTGGGCAAGATCCTGCTGCAGGAGCCCGATCTGCTGCTGCTCGATGAGCCCACCAACCACCTCGACATGGCCACGATTGAGTGGCTGGAGGGCTACCTCACCGAGATCAATGTGCCTCTGGTGGTGATCAGCCACGACCGCACGTTCCTCGATCGGGTGTGCAATCAAATCGTTGAAACCGAGCGCGGGATCTCCCGCAGCTACCTCGGAAACTACAGCCAACACCTGGAGCAAAAAGCCCTAGAGCGGGAAGCCAGCCAGTCGGCCTTTGATCGGCAGCAGAAAGAGCTCGCCGCGCAGCAGGCCTACATCGACCGCTTCCGGGCCAGTGCGACCCGCTCCACACAAGCTAAAAGCCGCGAAAAATTGCTCGACAAGGTGGAGCGCATTGATGCCCCAGTGGAATCGATCGGGGGGCCGCAATTTCAATTTCCACCGGCGCCGCGCTCAGGTCGTCAGATCGCGCTGATCGACAACCTCACCCACTACTACGACGACAACATCCTGTTTCTTGAGGCCAGCCTCGAAGTGGAGCGGGGCGACCGTATTGCCTTTGTTGGGCCCAATGGGGCCGGCAAATCCACTCTGCTGCGGCTGGTGATGGGGCTGGAGCAGCCCAGTGAAGGATCGGCTCGCCTCGGGGAGCACAACGTGGAGGCGGGCTACTTCGAGCAGAACCAAGCCGAGGCTTTGGATCTCGAGAAAACCGTGATCGACACGATGTTTGAGGCGGTTCCCGATTGGACCCAAACGCAAGTGCGCTCGCTGTTGGGCAGCTTCTGCTTCAGCAATGACGCGGTGTTCAAGCAAGTGGGCCAGCTGAGCGGAGGCGAAAAAGCCCGCCTAGCCCTGGCACTGATGTTGCTGACCCCCTGCAATCTGCTGGTGCTCGATGAGCCCACCAACCACCTTGATATTCCAGCCAAACAAATGCTGGAAGACGCCCTGATGCAATACGAGGGGGCTGCGCTGCTGGTCAGCCACGACCGCACCTTTATCGCCCGGGTGGCCAACCGCATCGTGGAACTGCGCGATGGTGAGCTGGTGCTCTACCAGGGCGATTACGCCTACTACCTGGAGAAGAAAGAAGAGGAAGCCGCTCTGCTGCGCCAAGCCGAAGAAGACGAAGCGCGGGAAGCCAGGCGGACCGCCAACCGGGCCAAGCAAAAGGCCAAAGCCGAGAACCGGCGCAAACGCCCCACCTAAGGGGGCGCCGACAAACAACTTCACAGCTTTTTAGGCAGGAAGACTCAACTTTCTGGACCTCTCTTTTCGGTGTGCATACGCTGACGGAATGCATTGAGGTTGTCGGATGAGCCGTTCTTACATCCCCGGGGCAGGCGAGCACGAGCAGACCTGGGATGCCGTTGAAACCTATTTCCAATGCATCACCGAATGCTCCTTGGATGACGGCGAATGCGTCACCCGTTGCGTGGAAGATCTGCGCATCAGTGATGGTTCCGAAACCGACTAGCAGCAGATGTAGCCCTTACTACGCAAGCATCTGAAACAGTTTTTAAGGTTCAAGGCACCTGAACGGATGCCATGGATTCCGCCGCCGCCCTCAGCCTTGGCCAACGCTTTGAGCTGGAACGGATGAATCGCGCCATCGACGCCGAAATGGATCCCAGCGCCGTGCGCGGCATTGCCAAGCAGCTGCTGCAGGCCTGGCAAAGCCAACGGGCGGCCTCGCGCTGGCTGCTCAGCCAGCAGAGTGATCAGCAGAGTTGAATCAACAGGCAGCCTTGAACGAGCCAGCAACCTCGAGCTACGTCGACCAGGAACTCATCGAGCGACCGCTCGACCTCTGGGATCCAGCGCAACGGCTTGAAAGCGTGCGCGACGACGACCTCAATGACATGGCCGATCTCCCCTGGGAGTGATCAACCGAGCTGGGCCGGCACGGTCAGCAACTGGTCGGGCTGGCCCAAGCCACGGAATTCCTGCAGCAACGCCTCCGCCTCCAGCAAACGCCCTTCATCCAACAGTTGGGCGCTGCGAGCCTCCAACCAGCTGCGGTTGCCCTGAAGGGATAGAGCTAGAGCGAGTCGCTGACGAGCCACAAACGCCGGATCAATGGGTCTAAGTCTGAGACGAATTGAGCTGTAGGTCTTGACAAACGGACAGCGATCGCTCTGGACCATGGACTCTGGGTCAACTGGCCATGCTGGCCATCTCCACCGGCACCACCTCAAGCGTGCGGCGCTGGCCATCACGCAGCAGCTCAAGGCTCAAAGGCTTGCCAACACCAGAACGCTCCATGCGGGCCAAGAATTGCGCTGGATCACGCACCGCTTCGCCGCCAACTCTCAGCACCAAATCACCCGGCCTAACCCCAGCGCGAGCGGCAGGGCCATTGGGCATCACAGAGTTCACCCGCACCCCCTTGGGCTCAGCCGAGAGGGCCAAACCAACCAAGGCATGGCTGGCTTTGCCATTGCTGATCAGCTGATCAGCAATCGATCGCGCCCGGTTGATCGGAATTGAGAAGCCCAAGCCAGCGCCAGGGCCACTGCGCACCAAAGCATTAATCCCCACCACCTCACCATCGGCATTCAGCAGTGGTCCCCCGGAATTGCCTGGATTGATCGCGGCATCGGTCTGAATCAAATCCAGGCGCTTGTCGGTGATGCCGAGCTTGGTGGCGTTGCGGTTGGTGCTGCTGATGATCCCCAAGGTGACGGTGTTATCCAGACCAAAGGGGTTCCCCACCGCGATGGCCCAGTCCCCCACCTCCACCGCATCGGAATCGCCCAACGGCGCCACAGGCAGAGGATCAGAGGCGGCCACGCGAACCACGGCCAGGTCTGTAATGGGGTCAGAACCAATGACCGAGCCTTCCATCGTGCGGCCATCCACCAAACCCACCGTGACCCTTGAGGCCCCCTCAACCACATGGGCATTGGTGAGGATCAAGCCATCGGCCTCAAAGATCACCCCGGTGCCCTGACCGCGTTCGGTGCGCTGGCTTGGCCGTGGCGCTGGCATAGCCCCAGGGGAGCCACCAAAGAACTGACGAAACAACGGATCCATCAAGAACACTGGCGGGATTCCGCCTGGAGCGCTGGCGCTGGTGATGGTGCGCTCGGTGTCGATACGCACCACCGCTGGTCCGGCTTGACGCACGGCCTCGGCCACAAACGATTGGCGGTTGGTGGTGGGCACCGGCGGCCTGGCTGGCGCCTGGACTGCTGTTCCAATCACCAAAGCCGTGGAGAGGGCAAGCAGCGGCAGCTGGCGGCGCATGGATTCGGCAAAAACACTCGTCAAACCGTATCGACGGTTGACCGCTCAAGCCCCCCAGGCAACGCACCAAGATGTGACTGGTTGTGCCAGTGACCGGGCTGATCTCGCACAATGAAATAACTGATCAACGGTTGTGAGGGCCTTTTGACCCAAATAGTCCCGCTGCTCTATCTCACCTGCTTGGGGCTGCTGCTCTGGCAGGCCTTTCGGGTGATGGGGCGCGGTTTTAGTGCGGCACAGAAATCAGTGCAGCCGCCGGCCAACGTGCACCCCGAACTCTTGGATGCCAACGGCCAAATTACCGAAGAGGAACTCCTAACGGTGCGCTTCGAGGCTGAGCCCAGTGCCGACGGGTCCGATGATCACGCAAGCTAGGAAGACAAGGGAACTCAGTTCAGATGCAGGCAGGAGCTCGCCAAGCCGATCCACGCACCCGGGTGGTGCTCGCTGTTCTTAAGGCCGTCAAGCTGCCTCCTCGCTTTCGCCTGAAGCTGGTCAAAGATGATCCCGTGCGCCTGGAGCTCACACTGACCCCGGCTTACGGCAAAGATCCCATCTTGGTGGGCATCGTGGAATCCCAGGATCTGGTGGCCCGCCGCGACCGCGAAGGACGCATCCCCCGTGATCTGCAAGGCACCTGGGATTGGACGGTGCGGCACGGCAAGGTGTCGACCGGCGGCTGGAACCCCTATCTCAAAGAAGCCCTGCAAACCATGTTTGAAACAGGGCTCCCGGCGATTGTTTACGAAGAAACCACCGGCGAGGCGTACCACCCAGTGGACGGCACCCGCCACGTGCGCTGAGGCGCAGAAATATTGCGCATTCCAACCATTTGAAACGGGGTGCGAACAGCTACGGCACCAGACACACACAGGCGCTACAACGGATTCATTGCGACCTTTAGGTTCTCTTTATGTTTTCCGTCGCTGCTGGAGGGGGCTTAATCCGCCTCCTTGCCGCTTTGGGCCTCCTGAGCTCAGCGGTTTTTGCCCTGGCGTTGTCGATCGCCGGCTGAGTTCAAGCTCGCCCTCACTTTTCTCTCCAAGACCGCTGCTGCTGGCAGCAAGGTCACAACATTGGCCCAAAACACCGGCCAGTCTTGAACCCACAACCCATAGACCGCCCAGGCACTAACGCCTGAGGTGAAGAGCAGATACATCCGCAGCGAGATCCCTGCGGTTTCATTGGTACGCAAGGTTTTCAAGGCTTGCGGGAAGAAACTGCTGGTGGTCAGGGCCGCTGCCGTAAAGCCCAACCACTGGGCGCTGTCGCTCACGACGCCCCTTGAGCGAGCAGTGAGCCAAAGCCGAAATGCTCCAGGCCTTCGAGGATGCCGCTGCAACCAGCGCCGTTGGCCAGGTAGGTGTTGGGCAATTGGGGCAGCCACTCCAGCAGCGGAGCTTCGGCGTTGCCCACCATCACACCGGCATAACCGGTTTGAAACAGACCCAAGTCATTGAGGGTGTCACCGGCTACGACCACAGGCACCTGCTGCATTTCCAATAACTCCAGCACGCGCTGCAGCGTGGTGCCCTTGTTCACTCCTGGGGGGAGGACATCGAGATAGCGACCGTCGGAGAACACACAATCCACCCCCTCCTGGCGCAGCCGTTGCATCAACTCCGGATCCAGCAGCTCTGGATCGGCATCAAAAGCGTGGCGCCGCTCGACACACACGGGCTGCGGAGACAAACCCGGCTGCCCTTGCGTGAGCGCCAACACCCGCTCGGCAAAGGGTTGCCACTGCCGTTCGATGTCATCCACCACCAACGGCACCAGCTCGAGGCTGTCGCCGCAAGCCACCGTGCAGCCCACATCACTGATCACCAGGTGGGGCTGCCTGAGCAGAGCATGCTCAGGCGCCTGAAACAGCTCAGCCACCGAACGGCGTTCACGGCCCGTGGCAAAGATGTGCAGCACCTGCTCGCGGCAAGCACTCAGCCAGCGATAGAGGCGTCGACGATCCGCTGGCTCGCCGGCCAGCAAAGTGCCATCGAGATCGGTGACCAGCACCAGCTCAGGGGCACTGGGCAAGGGCGTCTGGACTTGCGCCTGAAACTGTGCCCGCATCAATGGCCCCGCCAAACCCTGCCTCAGTAGGCCCAGGCAGCCAAGCTGTCAATGGCGAGCAATCACACCTTTTTGTCACGTACAGCACTTTCAATAAAGCTCAATCATTCGTTACACTTGGCAAAGACAACACCTCTTAGCCATGTCCGAAACCAACGCCACACGCTTCGGCTTCGTGAACTTCGCTGAAACCTGGAATGGCCGCCTGGCCATGATGGGTTTCGTGATCGGTCTGGGCACCGAACTGCTGACCGGCCAGGGCATCCTGTCCCAGCTGGGCCTCGGCTGAATCTTCTAGAAGTCATCAAAGAAGGGGGGCCTCGGCCCTCCTTTTTTTGTGCCCTTTTAAGGTGAGCATTGCTCTGCCTGCTGCGTGAAGCTGTTTGTTGACAATCGCCGCGACGGCTCACGCCTGTTGAGCAGCGCCCTGGCCTTCAGCTTCGTAGGTCTGATCCGCATCGACACCAGCTGGGGGAAAGTGTTGTTTGTTGCCGCTGGCGCCCTGAGCCTGTGGTGGTGGCTCTGTTACCGCAAGCTCACCCAGTAATGGAGCTGCCCGCTTACAGCGTTAGCGAGCTCAATGAAGCCATTGGTGTGTTGCTGGAGCGGGGCTTTGCTCCTCGCTTTTTGGTCGATGGCGCAGTAATTAAGCCCGTTCTGAAAAAAGGCCATCTCTGGTTCAGCCTCAGCGATGGAGATGCCTCGATCCAAGCTGTGGCCTGGGCCTCAACGGTGGCCCGGCTCAGCTTTCGCCCCACCGATGGCGACGGTGTTCGCGTTGTTGGCAAGCTGAATTTTTGGGGTGCACGCGCCAGCTTGAGCGTGCAAGCCCTCGACATCCGCCCCAGCCTGTCGACGGTGCTGCGCCGCTTTGAGCAGGTGAAGCAGCAGCTCGAGAGCGAAGGCTTGCTGGATCCAGCCCTGAGGCGACCGCTGCCGCAGCGCCCAAGCTGCATTGCCATCCTTACCAGCGTTCCCAGCTCAGCCCTGGCCGATTTGCTGCGCACCGCCAAACAGCGCTGGCCCGCTTGCCACTTGCGGGTGGTGCCGATCCCAGTGCAAGGCGATGTGGAGGAGCGGATCTGCGCGGTGTTTGATCAGCTGGAAACCCAGTGGCAAAGTCTTGGCATTGAAGCGGTGGTGCTCGCCAGAGGCGGAGGCAGCCGCGAAGACCTCAGCGTCTTTGACGGCGAACAGTTAGCCCGGGCCCTGTTGCGCTGCCCGGTGCCCGTGGTGAGCGGTATCGGCCACGAAGACGATGTAACGATCGCTGATCTCGCCGCGGACTACCGGGCCGCCACGCCCACCGCCGCGATGGTGGCGCTGCTGCCCGATCGCGAGCAGGAGCAACGGCGGCTGGAGGAGCGCGGACGCCATTGGCGCAGCAGCATCCAACAGCGGTTGGAGCGGGAATTAAGACAGTGGGAGCCAGAGCTGAGGCAACAACAACGGCGCGCTCTGCTGCAGCGCAACTTGGAGAAACGGCAGTGGCAGTTGCACAGTCAGCGGCAATTGCTCGCGGCGCTCTCGCCGCAACGCTTGCTGCAACGGGGGTACTGCTTGCTGCGCAGCAGCGAAGGCCAACTGCTGCGTGATGGCAGCACACTCAGCACCGGCGATGCCGTCGAAGCCCAATTGCACCAGGGCGTTCTGTCGTTAACGGTGCAGACGTGGCAACCTGAAACCAGTGAGGTGAGCTGATGGCAGCCAAAGCCAAGCGCCAAGCCGATCAAGGCCTCAAAGACCTCAGCTACTGCCAGGCGCAGGATCAGCTTGAGCAGGCCCTAGCGCAGTTGCAATCAGACAGCCTGCCTTTAGAAGAGTTGCCCCAGCTCTACGCCCAAGCCGTGGCGCTCGAGAACCACTGCCGCCAAAAACTGGAGCAGGTGAGCCAAGACATCCAAAAGCTCGATCCCGATGGCATCAGCCTGAGTGCTTGGTCAGAGGCGGAAGGATGAACGGCAGCCAAGGCAGACAACTGATCTATCTGCTGCTGACCATCAGCGGCACGGTGCTGACGCAACGGGCCAACTGGCAATTTATCCAGGAGAACGGCGGCTTTGCCCTCGGTGAATTCATTGCCCAAGCCGGCGCCACCGCTGCCGGGCAATCCCTGAGCTGGGATTTGGTGATTGGGGCGACCGCCGGTGTGATGGCGATGATCGTGGAGGGGCGCAGGCTGCAGATGCGGCATCTGGAGTGGCCTGTACTGGCTTCAATGCTGATTGCTTTTGCTGCCGGTGCTCCGCTGTTTTTGCTGATGCGGGAGCGCCACCTGCAGCAACTCGACAACGCCAATGGCTAAGAGCAGGCCAGCGCCCAATTTGATGGCAGAACTGCTGGATCTGCCAGTGGTGTCAGCGGGGCTACGCACCGCCCAAAGCCAAGGGGTGCACTGGGGCCGGCAATTGCTGGAGCAACACACCGAACTGGGCCGTGATGGCATGGTCGAGCACGCCATTCGCCGGGCGATGTGGCGCACCGCCGGCACCGGAGCGCTGGCGGGGCTTGGCGGAGTGTTGACCCTGCCGGCTGGCGGCGGGGATTTGCTCTATTTCCTCTACGCCGAAATTGAGCTCTCGGCAGCGATTTTCACGGTGTTTGGCGTCGAGCTCGACGACGAACAACATCGGCCGATTCTGCTTGCAGCAGCCATGGGCTTGGGCGTCAATGAAATGGTGCGGTTGATTGGCAGCCGCCTGGGTGAACGCGCAGCGCGGCAACTGCTGCTTCAGCTATCGCGAGAAGCCAGCCAGATACTGCAACGGCTGGTGGGGCAAAGGCTGGTAACCCATTTGGCGCGCCGCGGCTGGCTCGGCCTGGGGCGCTTGGTTCCGCTCACCGGTGCGTTGGTGGGCGGAAGTTTGAATGCCGTACTCATTCGAACTGCCGGGGAAGCGATGCGGCACACCGCACGGGAATACAAACGCTTTCTCGATGAGAGTGGCCGCGTTGACCCGGTCGATGTTGTGGTTCTCGATATCAACGCAGATACTGCGGGCTAGAAATCAGCCCCAGCAGATTCAATATCATTAGCTAACAACAACTGCGGCTGTCGGCGCTGCGTTAATGCAACAGTCCAGGCCATCCCGAAATACAAAATTAGGCCCAGCAACCAAATCCACAGCGTGAGCAGAATAATTCCACCCACCAGGCCATAGGCCAAAAAGCGCGAGCCAGCCCAGACCAAAGCCCTTCCTAGCAAAGGGTTCAGCAGGGTGAGCCCGGTGGCCACGAGCAGGGATCCTTGCCACAGCAAATCAAGCCGGGGGCGGCGACTGGGCAGGTAAGAAAACAGCAACATCGTGGCGATCACCACGCCCAACCAACTACCAAGCACTGAAATCAAGGTGCGGGCAGGGACCTCCCAGGGCTGCGGCAGCCAGGGGGAAAGCGAACCCAAACTCGACCACATCGACGACCAAAGCAGGCGAAAGGGCGTGGTGATTTGGTTAATTAACAGCACCAAAGTCAGCAGCAATGCAGCTCCGATGGCCTTGAGGCGTTGAAACGACCAGCGGCGAAGATGCCAATGCCAAGATTGATCACCAGCATCGGGCAACCCCAATCCATACCAAAGACGATCCGCCCCGCGCTGCAACGACAACGTGGCATTACTGGCACTAAAAATCAGCACCAAACCACCAACTTGCTCAGCCGCCTGACCTTGATTCACCAAACGCTGCAAGATTCCCTCCATCACTTCCAAACCACCGGGCGGCAGAGCACCAGCGGCTACCGCCAATAATTGATCACTCGCACCATCAACTTGCCCAAATAAACGTGCACCAACACCCAGGCACACCAACAAGAAAGGGAAAAAAGATTGGAGACTATGGAATGCAAAAGCCGCGCTCAGATCAACACAGCCATGGCGATTCCACACCTGACAAGCAAGCTGTAATTGATGTCTGGCGCGTTGAAGCAAGCTCATGCGATTAGACACAAAAAAAGCCACCCCGTCACGGGATGGCTTTGATGAAATAACGGAAATTTTTACCTGGCATTGAGCTATTTTCACGGGGGGCCACCCCCCAACTATCGTCGCCGCTGCAGCGTTTCACAACCGAGTTCGAGATGGATCGGTGTGGGACCACTACGCCATGAACACCAGGATAGAAATTCCCAGGAAGAACCCTGAGAACTGCATAGGGTACTCAGTTCAAGGAACTGAGCTCTGGAATAAAGAATCTCACATGGAGGGCCAAGTGATGGTCAAGCCCTCGGTCTATTAGTACTCCTCCGCTTCACACGTTGCCGCGCTTCCACGTAGAGCCTATCAACGGGTGTTCTTCCCGTGACCTTACTGGGTTACCCCATGAGAATACTCATCTTGAGGTGGGCTTCCCACTTAGATGCTTTCAGCGGTTATCCACTCCGCACATGGCTACCCAGCGTTTACCGTTGGCACGATAACTGGCACACCAGAGGTGCGTTCCTCCCGGTCCTCTCGTACTAGGGAGAAATCCTCTCAATATTCTTGCGCGTGCACCGGATATGGACCGAACTGTCTCACGACGTTCTGAACCCAGCTCGCGTACCGCTTTAATGGGCGAACAGCCCAACCCTTGGGACCGACTTCAGCCCCAGGTTGCGATGAGCCGACATCGAGGTGCCAAACCTCCCCGTCGATGTGAACTCTTGGGGGAGATCAGCCTGTTATCCCTAGAGTAACTTTTATCCGTTGAGCGACGGCCCTTCCACACAGAACCGTCGGATCACTAAGGCCGACTTTCGTCCCTGTTCGACTTGTAGGTCTCACAGTCAAGCTCCCTTCTGCCTTTGCACTCGTCGGCTGATTTCCAACCAGCCTGAGGGAACCTTTGCACGCCTCCGTTACCTTTTAGGAGGCGACCGCCCCAGTCAAACTGCCCACCTGATACTGTCCTCTCCCCGGATAACGGGTGAAAGTTAGAATTCTATCTCTGAAAGAGTGGTATCTCACCAGTGGCTCCTATTAACCCACGAGCTAATAATCAATGCCTCCCACCTATCCTGCGCATTCAGAGACCGAACACAATACCAAGCTACAGTAAAGCTTCATAGGGTCTTTCTGTCCGGGTGCACGTAGTCCGCATCTTCACAGACAATTCTATTTCGCCGAGCCTCTCTCCGAGACAGCGCCCTGATCGTTACGCCTTTCGTGCGGGTCGGAACTTACCCGACAAGGAATTTCGCTACCTTAGGACCGTTATAGTTACGGCCGCCGTTCACCGGGGCTTCAGTCGCCAGCTTCGCTTACGCTGACCGGCTTCCTTAACCTTCCGGCACTGGGCAGGCGTCAGCCCCCATACATCGTCTTGCGACTTAGCGGAGACCTGTGTTTTTGGTAAACAGTCGCCAGGGCCTCTTCACTGCGACCACCTTGCGGTGGCACCCCTTCTCCCGAAGTTACGGGGCCATTTTGCCGAGTTCCTTAGAGAGAGTTACCTCGCGCCCCTCGGTATTCTCTACCACCCCACCTGTGTCGGTTTCGGGTACTGGCAGTTATGCCTTAACGGGTATAGAGCTTTTCTTGGAAGCATGACATCACCAACTTCGCTCCCGTAGGAGCTCGTACTCACGCCTCAGCTCGGAACGTTTTCACCGCTCCTCAACGCCTCGAACGCTTGAACCAGTAACCAACATCTGGCTTGGCTAGCCTTCTCCGTCCCTCTTCCCAAAACATAACCGGTACAGGAATGTTGACCTGTTATCCATCGACTACGCCTTTCGGCCTCGCCTTAGGTCCAGACTAACCCTCCGCGGACGAGCCTGCCGGAGGAACCCTTAGGGTTTCGGGGCATGGGATTCTCACCCATGTTTTCGCTACTCAAGCCGACATTCTCACTTCTATGCAGTCCACGCCCGCTCACGCTAACGCTTCGCCCCACATAGAACGCTCCCCTACCATAAATCCGCAGCTTCGGTATACCGCTTAGCCCCGTTCATTTTCGGCGCAGGATCGCTCGACCAGTGAGCTATTACGCACTCCTTTGAGGATGGCTGCTTCTAGGCAAACCTCCTGGTTGTCTATGCAATCCCACCTCCTTTATCACTCAGCGGTAATTTTGGGACCTTAGCTGGCGGTCTGGGCTGTTTCCCTCTCGACCATGGAGCTTATCCCCCACAGTCTGACTGCCTGACTACACACAGGGTATTCAGAGTTCGTCTCGATTTGGTACCGCTCTCGCAGCCCGCACCGAAACGGTGGCTTTACCCCCCTGCTGGAGCATCAGACGCTACGCCTCAACGTATTTCGGGGAGAACCAGCTAGCTCCGGGTTCGATTGGCATTTCACCCCTAACCACAGCTCATCCGCTGACTTTTCAACGTCAGTCGGTTCGGACCTCCACTTGGTATTACCCAAGCTTCATCCTGGCCATGGTTAGATCACCCGGGTTCGGGTCTATAAACACTGACTAACGCCCTATTCAGACTCGCTTTCGCTGTGGCTCCACCATTTCCGGTTTAACCTGCCAGTGCCTATAAGTCGCCGGCTCATTCTTCAACAGGCACACGGTCATCCGATGAGTCGGACTCCCATTGCTTGTAGGCTCACGGTTTCATGTTCTATTTCACTCCCCTCCCGGGGTTCTTTTCACCTTTCCCTCGCGGTACTGTTTCGCTATCGGTCACACAGGAGTACTTAGCCTTACGAGGTGGTCCTCGCAGATTCACACGGAATTTCACGTGCTCCGTGCTACTCGGGATACAGCTAGGCCAAATTCCCTTTCGAATACGGGGCTTTCACCCTCTCTGGCGCGCCTTTCAAGCGCTTCTTCTAGGTGCATTGGTCCACGTTGCTGTCCCACAACCCCGATGGTCGAAACCATCGGTTTAGGCTCTTCCCCGTTCGCTCGCCGCTACTGAGGGAGTCGTTTTTACTTTCCTTTCCTCCAGCTACTAAGATGTTTCAGTTCGCTGGGTTGGCTCGCGCCAGCCTATGTATTCAGCTGGCCGTACAAGGGGTTGCCCCATTCGGAAATTCCCGGATCAAAGCGTGTTTCCAGCTCCCCGAGACTTATCGCAGGTAACCACGTCCTTCATCGCCTCTGTGTGCCAAGGTATCCGCCGTGAGCCCTTTGTAGCTTGACCATTTTATTCCTGATCAAATTGATTCAGGACTCGGCTTTTCTCCAGAATTGTTGAAACAAACATCAAACAAATCACGCCGTAACGTGATTTACTTCATGTCTGAATCATCTCTGTGAGATGCTTTATTTCCAGACTTACCTATGCAGTTTTCAAGGTTCTTGCTGAACCCATTGCTGAGCCCAGCATCGTTTGAGCTTGAATCAAGAATCAAACGAGGCTGGAATCACCAACATCCTTCTAAGTCACCCTGTGCCACAGTTCCATTATCAAGACTAATGGAGGTTAGCGGACTCGAACCGCTGACATCCTGCTTGCAAAGCAGGCGCTCTACCAGCTGAGCTAAACCCCCAATCCCGATGGGCCATCCTGGACTTGAACCAGGGACCTCACCCTTATCAGGGGTGCGCTCTAACCACCTGAGCTAATGGCCCAGGAACCCTCTCGGGCCCATCCCACAAAGCTTATCAGCTAAGGGGTGGTGACCTAGACAAGCTTAAGGACCGAGATGAATGATTATCACTCACTGAGGTACCGATCGACCTTAGGAATGAACAGTCAAATGGATCACTAAAAAGTGGTGATCATCATTTGAGGTTGGTTCTCCCTGTTAGGAGGTGATCCAGCCGCACCTTCCGGTACGGCTACCTTGTTACGACTTCACCCCAGTCATCAGCCCCACCTTCGGCGTCCTCCTCCCAGAGGGTTGGAGTAACGACTTCGGGCGTGGCCAACTTCCATGGTGTGACGGGCGGTGTGTACAAGGCCCGGGAACGTATTCACCGCAGTATGCTGACCTGCGATTACTAGCGATTCCTCCTTCACGTAGGCGAGTTGCAGCCTACGATCTGAACTGAGCCACGGTTTATGGGATTTGCTTGTCCTCGCGAACTTGCTGCCCTTTGTCCGTAGCATTGTAGTACGTGTGTAGCCCAGGACGTAAGGGGCATGATGACTTGACGTCATCCACACCTTCCTCCGGTTTGTCACCGGCGGTCTCTCTAGAGTGCCCAACTAAATGCTGGCAACTAAAGACGTGGGTTGCGCTCGTTGCGGGACTTAACCCAACATCTCACGACACGAGCTGACGACAGCCATGCACCACCTGTCACTGCGTTCCCGAAGGCACCCTCCGGTTTCCCAGAGGTTCGCAGGATGTCAAGCCCTGGTAAGGTTCTTCGCGTTGCATCGAATTAAACCACATACTCCACCGCTTGTGCGGGCCCCCGTCAATTCCTTTGAGTTTCACACTTGCGTGCGTACTCCCCAGGCGGAACACTTAACGCGTTGGCTACGACACCGGAGGGGTCGATTCCCCCGACACCTAGTGTTCATCGTTTACGGCCAGGACTACAGGGGTATCTAATCCCTTTCGCTCCCCTGGCTTTCGTCCATGAGCGTCAGTGATGGCCCAGCAGAGCGCTTTCGCCACTGGTGTTCTTCCCGATATCTACGCATTTCACCGCTACACCGGGAATTCCCTCTGCCCCTACCACACTCAAGCCTGACAGTTTCCACTGCTGAAATGGAGTTAAGCTCCACGCTTTAACAGCAGACTTTTCAGGCCGCCTGCGGACGCTTTACGCCCAATAATTCCGGATAACGCTTGCCACTCCCGTATTACCGCGGCTGCTGGCACGGAATTAGCCGTGGCTTATTCATCAAGTACCGTCAGATCTTCTTCCTTGATAAAAGAGGTTTACAGCCCAGAGGCCTTCATCCCTCACGCGGCGTTGCTCCGTCAGGCTTTCGCCCATTGCGGAAAATTCCCCACTGCTGCCTCCCGTAGGAGTCTGGGCCGTGTCTCAGTCCCAGTGTGGCTGATCATCCTCTCAGACCAGCTACTGATCGTTGCCTTGGTAGGCCATTACCCCACCAACAAGCTAATCAGACGCGAGCTCATCCTCAGGCGAAATTCATTTCACCTCTCGGCATATGGGGTATTAGCGGCCGTTTCCAGCCGTTATCCCCCTCCTGAGGGCAGATTCTCACGCGTTACTCACCCGTCCGCCACTAACCCGAAGGTTCGTTCGACTTGCATGTGTTAAGCACGCCGCCAGCGTTCATCCTGAGCCAGGATCAAACTCTCCGTTGTAGACACTTCCTATTGGTCATTGCATAGCAATCCCGCAAAGTGTTCAGCTCGTCCCGTGGCGCTTAAACCACAGTCCTCAGCTCGCCTTCTTGCGAAGGGTTCGGATAAGTGCCGTGTCCGTCGTTCACTCCGCAGCGAACAACCACGACTCTCCTTGGAACTCAGTTCCGGTGCGTCCACTCTTTCGCTTTCCCTCTATGCGCAGCCTCGTGAAAAACCACAACACAGATCCAAAAGAGCTTTCGCTAGTTCTTTTTGACGGGACCTCACACCTTTGTCGCGAAATCGTTCCTTTCAAAACCAGAACAGCGTTCTGGTGAAAGAAACGCGACAAAAGCGTCGGTTCCTTAAGCTTTTCGGTTGTCCAGGTGCATCGCCTTGCGGCGACTTGTGAATCGTATCAGAGCGCCGGATCGCCGTTTTCAGAGAACTGAAAGGGCGAGGGCGTCTGGACGACGCACAGCCGTCTTTCGACGACTGAGGAACAGTAGCAAAGCGTCGGATCCGGAGTTCTGGCCGAAACCAGACATCGAGACACGCGCGCAGCTCAACTGCCCACCAACGAAACGTAGCACAAGGGCATCGCTTGTCAACAAATTGACTGGCGTCCTTGCCAGAACCTGGGTTATTGCAGAGGGATTGCAACGGTCTTGCCTTTGACCGACGTTTCTACGAGCTGCTCTTCAGCCGGGGATCCGCTGGGTTTGCTGCAGTCGCGCCTGCCTCAGGTGCGGCAGCGAATCCAGCAACTACACGGCTGCGGCGATCACGCGGCTGGTGAACGTCTCTTTGAGGAATACAGAGAGTGGCTCTGCCCCAACGATCCGCACAGTGACTTGCTGCTGATGCGGCGTTTGGCTGAAGGCCCTTGATTCAAACGGGGCCTTCAGAAAGGCTTGCGTTGCCGAGATCAAAGGCTGTGGGCATAACAGGGATGCGCCCGCAGGTCTTTGCTTTCGTGAAATTCTTTTGCTGCTTCGACGGTGAGGGCACGCTCTTGGCGCGCTGCCAAACCATGGCTGATGTGGAAGTGCTGCGCCGCTTGGGGCGCCCCGTCATCAAGGTTGTGGAGATGGAGCCGGAGGAAGCGGTGGTCTGCCGAGTGACTGACGCACCGGTTTCCCCCAAAGCTTTCAACGAGGAGTACTGATCAGAGGCTGATCACTCCTCATAAATCCGGCACTCGGGGGAATCGGGATTGTTCTCGCAGAACATCTCGAGTGAGGTGGGGTCGTGATTGTCGCCAGGGTGGTGCTCTTTGAACACTTTGAGGTCCTGGAGCTCGCCCTCGAGGTGGCGCACCTTGCCTTCATCGCCTTGAGCCTTGGCGGTAAGGATCTCGGTCTCATCCTTAGCGATGTGCTCGTCGATGGATTTCATCGCGCGATCAATCAATTCACTTTCAAGGCTATCCACCCCGGCAAGGGTTTGGTGACTCTGGCGGCCATCTCCACACACAGAGGGGCACGCCATCACATATAGATAGGGGGGCAGACGAGCCGCACTCGATGGTGAAGGTTTTGATCCCCCGGGAGTGGGATGCCGGGGAAACCCGGGTGGCAATCAGTCCAGAGGTGGTGAAACGTCTTGCTGGACGGCAAGTCCAATGCTGCGTGGAGCGCGGCGCTGGGCAGCAGGCTGGCTTCAGTGATGAGGACTATGTGGCCGCCGGAGCTGACTTGGTGACCCCCGGTGACCGTGCGATGAGGTCGCAAAGCGACATCGTTTTAAGTGTGGGCCCGCTGGGCGAGAACACAGCAGCGCTGCGACCAGGTGCTCTGGTGATTGGTCAGCTGGCGCCCCACAACAACAATGGCCTGCTCGATCAACTCGAGGAAGGCAAGCTTTCAGCCATCTCCCTCGAGCTGCTGCCGCGGATCAGCCGAGCACAGGCCATGGATGCGCTCTCCTCCCAAGCCAACATCGCCGGCTACAAAGCTGTGTTGCTGGCAGCGGCGGGCTTGGATCGCTTCATGCCCATGCTGATGACGGCAGCCGGCACGGTGCAGCCAGCCAAGGTGGTGGTGATTGGAGCTGGTGTGGCAGGGCTGCAAGCCGTCGCCACCGCCAGGCGCTTGGGCGCTGTCGTCAGCGTCAGCGATGTGCGCGCTGCAGCCCAAGAACAAGTGGAATCGCTCGGTGCTCGTTTTATTCCACCTCCGGAGCAAGGCGTACCGGGTGAATCCGGCGGCTACGCCAAGCAAGCCACGATGTCGTTTCTCGATGCCCAACGGGCCGGCTTGAGCGAACACCTCAACCAAGCCGATGTCGTGATCTGCACGGCTCAAGTGCCCGGCAGGCCAGCGCCGATGTTGATCACCAGCGCCATGGTGGCCGCCATGCGCCCTGGTGCCGTCATCGTTGATTTGGCCGTGATTCAGGGGGGCAACTGCGAGCTGAGCCAAGCCGGCCAAACCGTTGAGCACAACGGAGTGAAGGTGATTGGGGCTGATCGCTTGCCCGGCAGCGTGGCCCACCACGCCAGCTCGTTGTATGCACGCAACCTGATGTCGCTACTGGAGGCGCTGATCGATCAAGAAGGCGTCCTCAAGCTCGACAGCGAAGATGAGCTGCTAGCCCCCAGCCTGATCAGCCTGGATGGCAATCTGCGGCGCACAGATCTGGTGCCGGAGCGCGCCACCTCAAGCGAGATGACTTCATGAACGACGCTCTTTCCCTGAACGACGCCCTCTGGGTGTTGCTCCTAGGCAGCCTGCTGGGGCTCGAACTTATTGGCAAGGTGCCTCCCACCCTGCACACGCCGCTGATGAGTGGCGCCAATGCCATTTCAGGAATCACCGTGTTGGCGGCCCTGACCTTGATCATCAAGGCCGGCTCCAGTGGCAATGGCGCCCTGATGGCCTTGGGTGCCGTCTCCCTGGGCTTTGCCCTGTTCAACGTGATTGGCGGCTTTTTGGTCACCGATCGAATGCTGGCCATGTTCAGCCGTAAACCCGCTCGCCAGAAGGAGAAGCGCTGATGACTGCCGCTGTCGTAATCAAGTACGCGATCGAGCTGGTCGCTGTCCTGCTCCTGGCGCTGGGCATCAAAGGGCTATCCAAGGTGCGCTCGGCACGCGCCGCCAATCAAATCGCTGCCGTCGCCTTGGCTTTGGCCGTGTTGGGCGTATTGATCAACTTCCTCAGCACCAGCGGGATCGACGCCAGCGCCTGGCTGTGGATCATCGGCGGCACCGTGGTGGGTGGCTTGCTGGGCGCCATCACCTCGCAACGGGTGCCGATGACGGCCATGCCCGAAACCGTGGCGCTGTTTAACGGTTGCGGCGGCATGTCCTCGCTGTTGGTGGCCCTGGGCGTCGCGCTCGATCCACTGGCTGGAAGCGATGGTGAGGGCACTGGCGCCCTCGTTGCCGGTATTTCGATTGTTGTGTCGGTGTTCGTGGGTGCGATCACCTTCAGTGGCTCGGTGGTGGCCATGGGCAAGCTGCAGGGTTGGCTGGACACACCGGCCTGGATGCAGAGCAAGCTGCGCCATGTCATCAACATCGGCCTGGCAGCCTTCTCCCTGGTGGCTGCCATCGCCTTAATCGCAAGCGGTGGAGATCAAGGCCTCTGGCTGCTGGTGATTGGCTCCAGCCTGCTGGGCATCGGCGTCACCCTCTCGATCGGAGGGGCCGATATGCCTGTGGTGATCTCCCTGCTGAACTCCTATTCCGGTGTTGCTGCTGCAGCCGCCGGCTTTGTGGTGGGCAGTCAGATGCTGATCGTGGCCGGCGCCATGGTTGGTGCGGCGGGCCTGATCCTCACGCAGGTGATGTGCAATGCCATGAACCGTTCGCTGGTGAACGTGCTGTTTGGTGGTGCCCTTGGCGCCAGCGCTAGCGCCGCTGACCAAGGTGAATACCAGGGCATCACCTCCTGCAGCGCTGAAGAATGCGCCCTGACTCTGGAAACAGCCCAACGGGTGGTGTTCGTGCCTGGCTATGGCCTGGCCGTGGCCCAGGCTCAGCACATCCTGCGGGAAGTGGCCGAGCTGCTGGAAGCCCAAGGCATTGATGTGGCCTATGCCATCCACCCGGTGGCTGGGCGCATGCCAGGGCACATGAACGTGCTGCTGGCAGAAGCCGATGTGCCCTACGAGCAGTTGATCGAAATGGAAACGATCAACCCCGAATTTCCGCGCACCGACGTGGTGATTGTTCTGGGCGCCAATGATGTGGTGAACCCCCAGGCCCGCAACGACTCCACCAGCCCGCTCTACGGCATGCCCGTGTTGAACGTGGAGGAAGCCACAACGGTGTTTGTGGTGAAGCGAGGTCTGAGCGCTGGTTATGCCGGCATCAAAAACAGCCTGTTTGAGCGCCCCAACACCTCGATGGTGTTTGGCGACGCCAAGAAGGTGCTCAGCGGACTCGCTCAGGAGTTGCGCGAACTAGGGGTCGGAAAAGCCAAAGTGGGCTAAGCAGCCCTGCCGCCATGGTGGCCTCCGTTCTTGTTGTCGGCGGTACCCATGGCAACGAATGCAACGCCCCCTGGCTGCTGCAGCAATGGGGGCCGAGCTTTGCGGCGCTGCAACGGCCCAGGCTGAAGGTGCAGACGGCCCTGGGAAATCCCAGGGCTTTGCAGTGCTGCCAGCGTTACATCGATCGCGATCTCAATCGCAGTTTTCGGCCCGATCTCTTACGAGGCCAGCCCAACCCAGCGGATCTGTGGGAAGTGCAGCGAGCCAGGGAGTTGGTCCAAAGCTTTGGGCCACAAGGAACCCAGCCCTGCCAGGTGGTGATTGATCTGCACAGCACCACAGCCGCCATGGGCAACAGCTTGGTGGTCTATGGCCGCCGTCCAGCCGATCTCGCCCTCGCTGCAGCCTGCCAAGAACGGCTGGGGCTACCGATTTATCAACACGAACACGATCCCGATCAAACCGGCTTCATGGCAGAAGCTTGGCCATGCGGGTTGGTTTTGGAGGTGGGGCCTGTGCCCCAGGGAGTGATCAGCCCAGTGATTTGCCAGCAAACACAGCTGGGGTTGGAAACCCTGCTGGATCTCCTCGATGAGGCCAGCGAGGCCCCTCTAAAGCTGCGCTCTCCCCTGCGCGTTCACCGCCATAGCGGCAGCCTTGATCTCCCCAGGGACAGCAGCGGCCAACCCACCGCTTGCCTGCATCCCGCACGCCTGAAGAGTGATTGGACGCCACTGGAGCCAGGAGCGCCCCTGTTTCAACGAGGCGATGGCACCGTGATTCCCTTCAGCGGGGAGCCAGGCCAGGTGACGGTGTTCAGCAATGAGGCGGCTTACCAGGAAAAGCACATCGCCACGAGCCTGGCCCGGCGCGTGAGCATCCCCACCGATCCCAGTTGGAGCACGGCTTTGAGCGACTTGCTGCAGGGAGTTAATCGCTAACGCTGGGGCAGCACCCGCCGCAAAAATTGCTCGGTGGCCTCCAGCACCTGACGCTGAACTGAGGTTGAGCGGAATCCATGACCTTCGCTCTCCAGCAGCATCAGCTCTGGGGAGAGGCCCCGCCAGCGCAGGGTTTGCACCATCTGCTCCACCTGCTCAGGGGGCACCACCCGATCCTGCAATCCCTGAATGAACAGCACAGGGCGATCGAGTTGATGGCTGCTGGCGCGCGGTGAACGCTCGTCGTAACGGCTGCGCTGCTCCGGCCAAGGACCAATCAAGCCATCGAGATACCCCGACTCAAAGCGGTGGGTGTCCTGGGTGAGTGCCTCGAGATCACAGACCGGATAACGGCAGACCCCAGCGCGGAAAACCGGTTCACGAATCAGGGCCGCCAGGGTGGTGAAACCGCCCGCACTGCCTCCCTCCATGGCCACCCGCTCGGGATCCACCAGACCCTGCTCCACCAAATGGGCCACGGCTGCGGCGCAATCGGCCACATCGAGAACGCCCCACTGACCATCAAGCCGCTGGCGGTAGGCGCGGCCGAAACCGGTGGAACCGCCGTAATTGACATCAACCACCCCCCAACCGCGGCTGGTCCAGAACTGAATCGCCAGATTCAGCCCGGTGCGGGCCATGCCGGTGGGTCCGCTATGGGCCTTCACCAGCAATGGCGCCGGACCTGAATCAGAGGTTGTGGGGGGGTAATACCAGCCATGACTGCGTTGTCCATCGCCGCCGACAAACTCCAAGGCCCTGGGCTCACTGATACCAACCAGCCCCTGGGGCAAAGGGGCCGCTGGCTGGAGAGGGTGATGGCTCGCTGCTGCCAAATCCAGCTCCAACAGGGTTGTGCGCTGCGTCGGTGAGGCGCCCAAGCAAACCGCCCGCTGCCCCGAGGCCGTCAGGCCACTGAGCTCGTTAAACGGCAGGGACATGCGCTGCCATTGCTGTTGCTGCCAGGGGTACTGCCAGAGGCTCCATTCCCCCTGGGCGCAGGCCAAGGCCAGCAGGGCGCTCTCGCTGGCGGCCAGGGTGCGCATTCCATACACCCACTGGGGCATGGCGGTTTCACAGGCCTGCGGCAACGGCAGCGGCTGCCAGGCCGGCTGCTGATCTGGGCACCAGCGCTGGGGCATCCAGCAGCCACTGCGATCGGAGGACACCAGCAGCTCACCAGTGCTGCTCCACAGCGGCTGAAACAAGGATTCGGCGCTGCCATCGCCTCCAGCAATCCGCTGCGGATGCGACAGCAGACCGGCTGCATCGATGGGCGAGCACCACAGTTCGGTGCGCTCCCACGGCATCGAGGGCAGCGACCACTCCAGCCAAGCCAACTGATCACCTGCTGGTGAGAGGGCGGCATAGCCGCAAAAATCCGCCTCTTGGCGCAGCACCTGGGGCTCACCACCTGAAAGGGGCAGCGCCACCAGCTGATCGCAGCTGCTGGTTTCACGCACCCCCAGCCAACGCTGGCGCTGACCATCAATCAGGCCATCGGCGTAGCGACCCAGGTCGGCTGCCTGGCCATGGATCAGGGGCCTGGGCTGCGCACCAGGGCTGAAGGAAACGGCGTGGGGGATACCGCTGCGGGCCTCAATAAAAACGGCCAACTCGCTGCTGGCACAAAACAGGCCCCCACCAAATTCATGGACCCGGCTGCGCAAACTCCAGCTGCCTGGGGTGAGATCTTGCGGCGTTGCCCCCGCGGCCACCTGGCGCATCAAGGTGGTGCGGCCGCCTTGGTCGGGGCGCTGCTCAGCCCAGAACAACTGCTCACCGAGCAGCAGAGGCTCTTTGCAGGCGCGTTCTCGCCCCATCACCTGATCAACGGGCAGGGCTGCGCTGGCCTCAGAACGAACCGCCACGGAGATTTCAACACTGCTGCCTAGGATGCAATCTCTTTGGCGAGGCGGTTTTGTCCCTGAACTTTGCCGCGATGGCGCGCCAATCCGAACGGCAGGCCTCCACGGTGATGGTCCCCAAGGGAGAGGAGCAGCCTGAAAGCCCCACAATTCACACGCTGGGATCCAACGAACTGCGCCAACCCGCCAAGCGCATCAGCAAGGTGAACGAAGAGGTGCGGGAGCTGGCGCGGGACATGCTGCGCAGCATGTATGCCGCACGCGGCATTGGCCTGGCCGCACCCCAAGTGGGCGTGCACAAGCAACTGCTGGTGATCGACCTCGATCCGGAGGAAGCCGCCAACCCTCCTTTGGTGCTGATCAATCCCGAAATCGTGGCCACCAGCGGAGCCCTCGACACGTATGAGGAGGGTTGCCTCAGCATTCCCGGGGTTTATTTGAATGTGGTTCGCCCCAGCCAGGTGGATGTCAAATACCGCGATGAGCTTGGCCGGCCGCAGCGGCGCAAAGCCGATGGCCTGATGGCCCGCTGCATCCTGCATGAGATGGACCATCTCAATGGGGTGCTGTTCGTGGATCGGGTTAGCGATGAGCTGAGCTTGAGCGATGAGCTGCAGCGGCTCGGCTTCGACCGCAATGATGTGAAGCCTGTCGCTTGATCCCATGCCGATGAAACCCCTGGCCGGCCTGTTCCTGGCCCTGGCTTGCATTCTTGGGATTGCAGCAACCGGTTGCGTATTTGAGCTCGCCTACGGCGATCCCGACCTTGGCGTTGGTGTGACGCGTGGAATTTTGATCGGCGCGCTGCCTGGTTGCGCCGGATCACTTCTTGTCGCGATTCGCCTCAACACACCGGCCTAATGCCCCTGGGCAAGGCTGAATCTGACTTTTACGATCAGTTCAAACCGGTCTGATCACTGCCTGTGTTGTCTGCCTTTCGCCGCCTCGCCCCTGCCCTCGTGGGATTGGCCAGCGCTACGACTGCCCTGCTCAGCCAGCCAGCCCAAGCAGGACTATTTGATGCCAAAGAGGTGGAGAGCACCCAGTTCATCCTGGTTGCCGCGCCGATCCCCAGTGGCGGCGCCCAGCTCAATATCTACGAACAAAAGAAAGACACCCGCCCCTGCTACAGCCGTGTGGGCTCAAGCCCCACCACGGTGAAGCCGCTGCTGGCCACCTTTGACTTCACAGGGATCTGCGGCCGCTACATGGACAGCAATGGCTATTCGGTGCGCATTGGCGAGATGGATTACGGCTCAGCCATGCGCCTTCGCGTGGTGATGCTGGATGAGGACATCGTGCTGATGAGCACCGGTCCCAACGGCGGCGAAGTGGTGATGGCCAGGGCCGGCGGCCTCGACGACGGCTATGTGGAGCTGAAACTGGAACCCGGCTGGAGCTTGAAGCGCCGCCACTACGGCGAGCGGGCCCTGGGCCACCTCTATGTGCACAACGAGAGCCTGCCGATTCGCCGCGATCAAGAAGAAGGCGAGGGTGATTGGTAAGATTGAGCGTTCAAACGAGCGAAAGCGAAGCCGGTTCTTATGACCCAGGTGACCGTCGGTGAAAACGAAGGGATTGAATCGGCCCTGCGCCGCTTCAAGCGCCAGGTGTCCAAGGCCGGGATCTTTGCTGATCTAAAGCGTCTGCGCCACCACGAAACCCCTGTGGAGAAGTACAAGCGCAAACTGCAACAGCGTCGCCGTCGCCGCTGAACATCAAGTTTTTGCAGCCCGAAACAACGTTTTGTGCCGTCTACTGTGACGGCACTTTTTTTTGGTGCTGACGTGCACACACTGGATGTAAGCCATTCAGGAGGTCCCCATGGGCAACCTGTTTCATTCCGTCCGCGCCTGGTGGGGCGAAGCCATCGAGCACGCCTTTGGCGACCCTCGCCAGGAAAAGCTGCACCAACCCCCGCTGATCGGCACGCAGCCCTTCCGGCACCATCCCCACAAAGACGGTCACTAGGAGCCCTGATGCCAGCGTTGCTAACAACGCTGGCTTTGTTGTTGGCAGGGCCACTGGCACAGGCTGAGGTGCTCAATCAGCGCCTGATCTACAACCAGGACCCCTGGGATCCCGACACCCATTTGGAGGTGGATTGCGCCCCCGGCGCCGATGGCTCAATCAGCTGCGACACCCGGCCGGCCGGCCAAGCCTGGGTCGAGACCACCATCACGGGCGACTGAGCGCTCCAGCGAGCGAAACACCAGGGCTTCAGCCAAGTGCTGCTGGTCCACCACAGGGCTCGCCGCCAAATCCGCCAGGGTTTGGGCAACCGCCAGCAGACGATGACGCCGGCGCCCGCTCAACAGGGGAGCCAACTGCTCATCCCTCCACCAACTATCGGCCTCGGGGCTCAACTGCACACAGCCATTGAGCTGGGCTGCCGTTAGGCGCCCGTTGCAGCGGCCCTCCGGATTGCGCTGCTGCATCCTTTGGCGGGCCCTGTGCACCCGCCCCGCCACCACGGCGGTGGCCTCTGGCGGGCTGCTGGCTGGGTTGGCGCAGGCATCACTGCGCATGGACACCTGCAAATCAAAGCGATCCAGCAAGGGACCACTGATGCGGCTCCAATACTGCTGACGGCGGTGCTGGCCGCAGCAACAGCCCTGACGCGGATCCCCCCACCAGCCGCATGGGCAGGGGTTGGTGGCCCCCACCAGCAACGTCTCTGAGGGAAAGTGCAAGGCCTGCTTGGCGCGAGCAATGAGCACCTCACCGCTCTCCAAGGGCTGCCGCAACTGATCGAGCACAGGGCGCCGAAATTCCGCCAGCTCATCGAGAAACAGCACGCCGTGATGAGCGAGGGTGAGCTCCCCAGGCCTGGGGCCAAGGCCCCCACCCACCAAGGCCACTGCTGTGCTGCTGTGGTGCGGCGCGCGAAAGGGCGGCTGGTGCAGCAGCGGCGCTCCAGCCGCGCGCAAGCCCACCAAGGTGTGGATGTGACTCACCATCAGGGCCTGCTCGTTCTCGAGGGGCGGCAATAGGGCCAGCAGGGCCGAAGCCAACATGGTTTTGCCGCAGCCGGGCGGCCCCACCAGCAACAGGTGATGCCCGCCAGCCGCCGCCAGCTCCACAGCGCGGCGTCCCTGGCTTTGGCCGAGCACCTGCTGCAGATCAACCCCCACCGGCGCTGGCTGCGCAGGCGGCAACTGGGGCCGCGGGCACCACAACGCTGTGCCCTGCAACGCCGCCACCACGGCGCTCAGGCTGCTGGCTGGATAGAGGGGCAGCCCATCGAGCAAGGGCGCTTCGCTGGCATTGGTTTGGGGAAGGATCAACCCTGAGGCAGCCGCCCGCTGCGCCGCCAACACCACAGCCAAAACCCCCTGAGCGGGCCGCAGAGAGCCATCGAGGCACAACTCACCAAAGGCCCAATGGGCCTGCAGCCGCGAGGGATCCAGCTGCCCAGAGGCCACCAGCACCGCCAGGGCAATCGCCAAATCAAAGCTGGCGCCCTGTTTGGGCAAATCCGCTGGAGCCAGGCTGACCACCACCCGGCTTTGCGGCAGCCGAAAGCCGCTGTTGCGCAGGGCTGAGCGCACCCGCTCGCGGGCGTCGCGACCACTGGCATCACTCAGCCCCACCAGCTGAAACCCCGGCAATCCCGGGGCGAGGTCCACCTCGACAACAACGGGATGGGCTTCTAAGCCCAGCAGCGCAGCTGCTCCACAACAAGCCAGCACAGGCGATGGCCCAACGCTGCTGGCATCACTCCCCGCTGAGGCTCAGCTGTTGCGCTGCTGCAGCCGGTAGCGCAGCCGCTCGAGGCGGCGAATCGAAGCTTCGGTGTAGTCGTGCAATTCGGCGCGGCGGCTGGGATCCAAGCGCTGCTCGGCTTCGTCCATCAGGTCGGCCAAGCGGTTGACGGAATCCAGCAGATTCATGCCGGCGTCCTGCCAATCGGGCTCCAGGCGTTTGCGGATGGGACCGCGACGCCGCTGCGCAAGTTCCTCTTGAAACTGCCTGTGCAGCATGGAAACGGCCTGACAGCCACGAACTACCGACATACATTGAAGCGTCCCGGAGCGTTTCGGGAAACCTGTGCTGGTTCACGAACAGGCCCGATGGCTGAGAACAACCCAACGATCTTCGGAAGCATCCTGCGCGGCGAGATTCCAGCCGAGCGGATCCACGACGATGAGCACTGCATTGCGTTTGCCGATATTCAGCCGCAGGCCCCGGTGCACCTGCTGGTGATTCCGCGCCAACACATCCCCAGCCTCAAGGAGGCTCAGCCCACCGATGGCGCGCTGTTGGGGCACCTCTTGCTGGTAGCCGCCAAGGTGGCCAAAGACGCCGGCCTGCAGGACTGGCGCACGGTGATCAACACCGGCGCGGAGGCTGGGCAGACCGTCTTTCACTTGCATGTGCATGTGATTGGTGGCCGTCCGCTGGCTTGGCCGCCCGGATAAGCCGATGGGCCGCGAGAATGCCGCCATGACCGCGACCGTCGCTGCAGGCCCCTTTCAGTCCCTGCGCCAGCAGCTCAGCAAGCTGCGCCACCTCTCCCAGCCCTTCTTTCTGCCCCTGGATCAAGCCAGTGGCTGGCAGTTTCTGTGGCTGTTGGTTTCGCTGCTGTTCTGCGTTGGCGGGCTGGTGCTCGCGGCGCTCACCGGAATCATCCGCAGCTTGGAGCAGCTGCAGCCGGCGCTAACGGAGAAATATTTCGGCGGAGTTGCCAACACCATCTCTGGGATCTGGAGCTCCTGGTGGGGCATTGGTTTTGCCGCCCTGTTCATCCTGGGGGCCGCCAGCTTTGTGGCGTTCCGTCAGCAATTGCGTCAGCGGCGCTGGCTGCACTGGCTGCTGCTGGGCGTGATCGTTGTGATGCTGCTTTCGGTGAATGGCATCAACGCGGGCATCGGTTTCATTGCCCGCGATCTCACCAACGCCTTGGTGGAGAAGCAAGAAGCAAACTTCTACCGAATCTTGATCATCTATGCCGCCTGCTTTGTGGTGGCACTTCCTATACGAATCTCGCAGTTCTTTTTCACCTACAAACTCAGCAATATCTGGCGCGATTGGCTCTCGAAGTCGCTGATTGGCGATTATATGAGCAACCGTGCTTACTACGTCCTTAATCCCAACGACGAGCTCGCCACCGACGTTGACAACCCTGACCAACGAATTACAGAAGACACCTATGCATTCACCTTTCAAAGTCTTGGATTCACGATCGGCATCTTCGATGCTTTGCTGACTTTTTCGCTGAACATCCTGATTCTGTGGAGCATCAGCCAAGTGCTCACATTCAGCCTGTTCGGCTACTCCGCTGTGGCTACCACCTTATTGGTCCTGGCGGGGCGCAAGTTGGTGGGGCTTCAGTTCGACCAACTGCGCTACGAGGCCGACTTCCGCTACGGGCTAGTGCACATTCGCGACAACGCCGAATCAATCGCCTTTTATGCCGGCGAAGAACCAGAATCGCAGGAGACGCGAAGACGGCTTGACACGGTTATTCGCAACTTCAACCTGATCATTAATTGGAGAGTAATTATTGATGTGATGCGCCGCACCACCAACTACGCCGGCAACTTCTTCCCGTATCTGGTGATGGCCCCGGCCTTCTTTATGGGGGAGGTGGATTACGGCGGTTTCGTACAAGCTTCCTTCGCCTATGGGATGGTGGAAGGCTCGCTGTTCTTCATCGTTAACCAGATCGAAGAGCTGGCCAAATTCACCGCCGGCATCAGCCGTTTGGAGGGCTTCCAATCGAAGGTGGAGGAGGTCAGCACCCAGCCGCTCGACCCCAGCAACCAAATCATTCAGTCCGGCGGCGGCATCGTGATTCGACACGCCGATCTCTATACGCCCAAAGGAGAACTGCCGGTCATCCGCGATCTGAATTTGAGCGTCAACGACCACGAGCGGATGCTTGTGGTGGGCCCCTCCGGCTGCGGCAAAACCTCGCTGATGCGGATGATCAGCGGCCTGTGGAGCCCGCGGCGCGGCAGCGTGGAGCGCCCCGAAACGGGCGATCTGCTGTTCATCCCGCAGAAGCCCTACATGCTGCTGGGCTCGTTGCGTGAGCAGCTCTGCTACCCCAGCGATGAGGAGCGCTTCAGTGATGCCCAGCTGCGCAGCGTTCTGGAGCAGGTGAATTTGCCGCAGCTGGCGAGCCGCTACCCCGACCTCGACATCAAGCAGGACTGGCCCCGCATCCTCTCGCTAGGCGAGCAGCAGCGCCTCGCCTTTGGCCGCCTGCTGCTGAACTCACCGCGCTATGTGGTGCTCGATGAAGCCACCAGTGCCTTGGATGTCAAAACCGAGAAGCTGCTCTATGAGCTGCTGGTGGAGCGCGATTTGGCCTTCATCAGCGTGGGCCACCGGCCATCGCTGAAGAGTTTCCACACCAACGTGCTGCAACTTGAGGGCAATGGCGATTGGCGTTTGATGCCAGCGGCGAACTACGACCCCGAAGCGGCCTAGGCCCATCTGCTGGCGCCCAGCCCCCACGACCAGCTAAGAACCACTGCATTCCCACCCCCGCTGATGGCTAGCGCACCTGATTCCACCGCTGCTGCAGAGCAGAAACCCAGTGCCACCACCAGCGAGATCCCGAGCTTTGGCTGGAGTGGCTACGCCGAGCGGATCAATGGCCGTTTTGCCATGCTCGGCTTTGTGGCGATTCTGTTGATCGAAGCCTTCAGCGGCACCACCTTTCTGCACTGGGCTGGCTTGAACTGAAGCCAGAGCACCTAAGGCACACGCATCACCTCCACCTCCCAACGCCCGCCGCGGCTGACCTGCACAGCCAGCTGCTGACCATCAGCGCTGAGCGCCACACGGGCCGGAACGCCGGCGGGCATCAGCATCAGCGGCCGCAAGCTGGAAAGGTTGCGGTTGTAGAGCAACAACTCTGTGCGGCCATCGAGGCTGCGCACCAAGGCAATGCGGGATCCCTTGGCATCCACGCTGACGCTGATGGGCTGGGCATCGGGCCGGTTGAGACCTGGCAACGGGCCTCCCATCCCGCTGGCGAGATCAAACCAGCGCACCTGGTGCTGTCCGGCTGGACCCGGGGCAATCCACACCACCCCCTGGCGGGCCATCGAGGGGGAGCGGTCATCGCCTGGTGTGGAGAGGCGGGTGTTCACGCCCATCAGTGGCTGCAGCCGCAGGCCCTGGCAACCGCTCAACAGCACAAGCCCCAGCAGAGTCCAAGCCAGCTTCATGGCAGCGCCGCTCCTGCCGGCAGATCAGGCTCGAGAGCGGGCAAGCGGAACAGCTCCAAATCCAGCTGCCCGCGGCGCAGCACTTGAACCGCCAGCTGCTGACCATCGGGGGCCAGGCTGAGTCGCTCCGGCAGCCGGTCATTGGGCAGGGCCAAGGGCTGCAACCGGCCGCTGAGACGATCGAGCAGTACCGCCTCAGGGCGGGTGCCGCGTTGGCGGATGAAGGCGAGATAACGGCCGGTCCAACTCAACGATGGCGAGCGGTGCGGCTGGCCTTGGCGCAGCCCTGGCAACGGCAATTCCCGGCCAGTGGAGCGCTCCACCAGCCGCAAGGAACGGCGGCCACCACGATCGACAACGCTGACCAGCAGGCGGCCATTGCCGCTGAGGGCAGGATCTTCTTGATCGCCAAGACCGGGAGCTGAATACCGCTGGCTACATCCAGCCAGCAGCAGCAGCACAAGCAGCAGCTGCGCGCGCCTCACCGAGGCAATCAGTCGTCGAAACGGGAGCTGTTATCGCGGTTACCCGGCTGTGATGGGGCTGGGCGACTGCTAATTGGCGAAAAGTCAGCGTCGCTAATGGGAGCGCCCTCCGGCATCGATGAGCTGGGGCGATCAGGGCGGGCAGCCGCCACAGGACGGCTCGAAGGCCGGCGACTGGAGCGGGGCATGTCGTCTGCGGCACCACCGGGGCGAGAGCCACCGCGGCGGGAGCTGCTGGCATCACGCTCACGGCGGCGGGCACCAAACTCAGGGCGCGGCTCTCGGCTGCTAGAGCCATAACGGCTGCGCTCACGGCTGCCACGGCCACCGCGGTCGTCAGCACCGGACTCATCAAAACGGCTCTCGGCGCGCTCAGGGATCGCACGGCGCTCAGGACGCCGCGGGCGATAGAAATCCTCCTGATCACCGCGCTCATCGCCATCGTCGGAGCCATCGGCGCGGGAACGAATCCTGCGGCGCAAGGGCTGGGGATCGTCAAAGCGCTCATCGCCGCCCCACTCGCCGCGACCCATTTGCGGACGGGACGGAACCGGTTCGTCGTCGTCGAAATAGGCCGAGCGGCGAGCCTGCTCGGTGGTGACGCTGCGCAGGCGCACCGACTCGTAGGCAAAGAAAACGGTGGTGGCCGCTAGCAGGAACTGGCCGAACTGAAGGATGGGATCCAGACGCCATCCCTGGAAAAAGAGTATGCCGCCGCAAAGCAAACCAACGGCAGCAAAGAAAACGTCGTAATCGCGGGCCAGCCCTGGCTTGAAGCTGCGCAGGAAGTACAGCACGCAACCGCCTACAGCAAGGACGATGCCAACGATGCTGGCCCAATTCAGGCTGGCATTAACCATTCGTGCCCTCCCAGGCCCGGCTGGGCCGTACAGCCCTTTGCAATCAGTTTACGGGCGGCTTTAGGCCACGCCAGGGTGATCAGCGATCAGAGCTTGCGGTCAACCTGGTCTGTCTGGCTGATCAGGATCAAAGCGATGGTGATGGGCACCACCACGATCAGAGCACCTGCCACGAGACTGTTGAGGAAATTCGCGAGGGAGGGGGTCATGGCGCCACCGGTGGTCGCGGCATCCTACGGGGCTTGAACCTGGCTTCATAGAGTGCCCAGCCAAGCGCTTAGAAGTTTGTGACAGCAATATCAATGTTGAGCGTCAGCAGCTGGGTGATTGGGTTGCTGCTGGCGGCCTGGACGCTCCTGTTTTTGTTCCGCATCGTGCTGACCTGGTATCCCCAAATCAGCAGCGAAAACCCTTTGGTGGCTTTGGTTGTGATCCCCACCGAGCCGCTTTTGGGCCCCACGCGCAAGCTGATCCAACCCATCGGTGGTGTCGACGTCACCCCAGTGATCTGGGTGGGTTTGGTGAGCTTGCTGCGCGAGCTCCTGGTTGGTCAGCAAGGGCTGATCACCCAGTTGGTGCTCAAAAGCGCTTAATCGCTGAGCATCTCCTGTTCAACGAATTTGGTGTGCACCTGGGCGTTTTGAAATTCCGGACGATCCAGTAGCGAGAGATGGAAATCGATCGTGGTGGGCACCCCAATCACGGCGCATTCCGATAAAGCCCGGCGCAGACGCAACAACGCAGCCGGACGGTCTTCTGCCCAGACAATCAATTTGCCGATCAGCGAGTCGTAGAAGGGCGGGATGTCGTAGCCGGTGTACACGTGGCTATCGATGCGAATGCCAGGTCCACCGGGGGGCAACCAACCGGAGATGGTGCCCGGTGCGGGGCGGAAGCCATGGCGCGGATCCTCTGCATTGATGCGGCACTCGATCGCATGGCCGTGGAGCTTGATGTTCTCCTGCTTGAGCTCAAGGGTTTCACCGGCCGCAATCTTGAGCTGTTGCGCGATTAAGTCCACGCCGGTGACCACCTCAGTAACGGGGTGCTCCACCTGGATGCGCGTGTTCATTTCCATGAAATAGAACTCGCCTGAGGCATCCAGCAGGAATTCCACGGTGCCGGCGCCCTCGTAGCCAATGGTTTTGGCTGCTGCCACGGCCGCTTCGCCCATGCGGCGACGGGTTTCCGGTTCAAGCCCTGGGCTGGGGGCTTCCTCCAGCAATTTCTGGTGGCGGCGCTGGATGGAGCAATCCCGCTCGCCAAGGTGCACCACGTTGCCGAAGCGGTCGGCGAGGATCTGCACCTCAACGTGGCGCGGCCGCGTGATGAATTTCTCCATGTAGAGCCCCGGGTTGCCGAAGGCCGCTTCGGCTTCACCTTGGGCCGCTTTAAACAGGTTTTCGAGCTCATCGGCACTGCGCACCAGACGCATGCCGCGCCCGCCACCGCCTGCAGTGGCTTTGATCATCACGGGGTAGCCCATCGAGCCCGCCAGACGGGCCGCTTCATCCACGCTGGAGAGCAGGCCTTCGCTGCCGGGGATGGTGGGCACCCCAACCCGCTGCATGGTGGCTTTCGCGGTGGATTTATCGCCCATGGCCCGGATGGACTCGGGCGATGGCCCCACAAAAATCAGCCCATGGGCGCTGCAGATTTCGGCGAAGCGGTCGTTTTCAGCCAGAAAGCCGTAACCGGGGTGAATCGCATCGGCACCGCGTGAGGTAGCCGCCGCAATGATGTTGGGGATATTCAGATAGCTGCGGCCGCTGGGGGGGTCCCCCACGCAGACGGCCTCATCAGCCAATTGCACATGCAGGGCATTGCGGTCCACCGTGCTGTACACAGCCACCGTGGAGATGCCCATCTCCCGGCAACTGCGGATGATCCGTAGAGCGATCTCACCCCGGTTGGCGATCAGAAGCTTGCCAATACCCAATGGGGGAGCGCGTCAGCGAGCGATTTTATCAGCGATTCACATGGCGCTTTCACAAACGTTCAGACCGACTGGTACGCTCCCTTTCTGCCTCTTGGCAGGCCACGCGGATGTGGTGGAATTGGTAGACACGCACGTTTGAGGGGCGTGTGACTTCGGTCTTGCGAGTTCAAGTCTCGCCATCCGCATCAGAGCCATCACGGGCCATCGTTTTGGTCTGCAATGGTCCCGGGGAGCTCACCACCTGGGTTCGTCCGTTGGCGGAGCGGCTGCATCAACGCGCCCTGCCAAACACGAGTTTGCAGTTGGTGTTGGTGCCGTGTCCCAACGCCACGGGCACCGAAGCCGACGTGGCCGGGCGCATGAATCTGTTTGACCGGGTGCTGCCGGCCTCTCGCTTTTGGAGGTTGCTGCTGCGGCCCCATCGTCATGGCCCTTGGCCAACCGCCGGTGTGGTGGTGTTTCTCGGTGGTGATCAGTTTTGGACCGTGCTGCTCTCAGCGCGGCTGGGCTACCGGCACCTGACCTATGCCGAATGGGTGGCGCGCTGGCCCCGCTGGAACGACCGCATTGCGGCGATGGGGCCCGCGGCCGCCGATCGACTCGCCAAACGCTGGCAACCCCGCTGCCAAGTGGTGGGTGATCTGATGGCTGACCTCTCCAGCTCAGCCCGCTCCAGTGCCCCCTTACCCAGCGGCGAGTGGGTGGCGCTACTGCCTGGTTCCAAACGCGCCAAGTTGCAGGTGGGCATGCCGTTTCTGCTGCGCTGCGCCGAGGCCCTGCAGGCTCTGCGGCCCCAAACCCAATTCCTGCTGGCGCTGGCGCCAACCACGAGCGTGGCGGAACTGCAGGCTTTCGCTGGACCCAGCAATCCTCTGCAGCGCTTCTACGGCACCCAGGAGCCCGAACTCATCGAGCAAGACGGCCAGCGCTGGCTTGTGAGCTCCGGGGGAGCTCGGATCCTGCTGGTGGAGGAGCATCCCGCCCATGGCCCCTTGAGCCAATGCGCTCTGGCACTCACCACCGTTGGCGCCAACACCGCCGAGCTTGGGGCCCTTGGAGTGCCGATGCTGGTGCTGCTGCCCACCCAACACCTGCATGTGATGCAGGCCTGGGATGGCTGGTTTGGCCTGGTGGCGAGGCTGCCCCTGCTGCGCTGGTTGGTGGGTGTGGCCCTGACGGCCTGGCGCTTGCGCAACCGGGGCTTTTTGGCCTGGCCCAACATCAGTGCTGGCCGAGCCGTGGTGCCCGAGCGAGTTGGGGCGATCACCCCTGAGCAAATTGCCAGCGAAGCCCGTGACTGGCTCGCTGAGCCGCAACGGCTGCAAGGGATGCAGGACGACCTGCGTAGCTTGCGGGGTCAGCCCGGTGCTGTGGCGGCTTTGAGCTCACTGGTGGAGGAGCTGCTGCCTAGCGTTGGGCCGAACCATTGATGACCCCGTGGAAGCAAGCGAGAACGACTGGCGCTCGAAGCTGACTCCTGAACAGTTCCACATCACCCGCGAGGGCGGCACCGAGCGGGCTTTTACCGGTGCCTACTGGAACCACAAAGGCGATGGCATGTACCGCTGCATCTGCTGCGGCGCTGAGCTGTTCCGCTCTGACCGCAAATTTGATTCCGGCACCGGCTGGCCCAGCTTCTGGGAAGGGGTGAAGCCCGAGGCCATCCGCACCATCCAAGACGTGAGCCACGGCATGGTGCGCACTGAAATCCGCTGTGCCCAATGCGATTCGCACCTGGGCCATGTGTTTCAAGACAGTCCCACCCCCACTGGGCTGCGCTACTGCGTGAACTCAGCCTCGCTGGACTTCGACGACAAGACGTGAGTTAGGCCCAGGGGTCTTCTTCCGCGGGCTGAGGACCCCTGGGGCGTTCCGGCAGCGGCTCGGGCTCCACATCCAATGGCGCGTCGTAGCGGTCGCGATAACGCTCCCGCTCGCCGTAGCGATCGCGCTGGCCATAGGGGTCGCGCTCCTCATCCATGTACAGGCGTTGGGGCTCGCGGCGCTGGCGCTGCTCAAGCTCCACGTATTCGTAGTCGTCCTCTTGGCGCTGGGGCTCAAAACGCTCTTGCCTGGACGCCTCAAGGCGCCGCTGCTCCTGTTCGGTGGGAACCCCAGCCGGCAATTGGTTTTCCACCGGCACCATGTTGAGCCGGTAGCGCTCACGCTCTTCGCGCTCGAGGCTGCCGCCACCAATGCCCAGCTTCTCCAGCAAACCGGTGTTGAGCTGCTTGAGCTTTTCTTCCGCCCCTTCGTAAACAATGATGCGATCAGGGCCCGAGCTGACGATTTCATCAACGGGCAGCTCCCAGGTGCTGAGGATGCCTTCACCCAGAAGGGGCACACCCACAGCGCCCACCACCAAGGTGGTGAGCTCACCGGTTTCGATGTCAAAACTGAAGCCCAAGACCCGGCCAAGCTGCTCACCGGCTTCTGAGACCACCTGGCAATTGATCACCCGGTCGTAGCGATCGGGATTAAAGCCCTCTGCCAAGGAGTCGAGGGAATCAACCAAGATCACATCACCCACCTGACGGATCTGCTCCAGCGTCATCCAACGCGGCAGGCCTGGCAGGAAACGGGTCAACGGGTTATCGCGCAAGCCAAGGGCCACCACCTCGCGGCGATCAATGTCCACCAAGACTTCGCCCACCACGCCAAGACGGCGGCCGGTGTCGGTGGTGATGACCTGGGTTCCCATCAACTCCGAACGCAGCCAAAGCCGATCGGAGGGTGCCGGGGTGGAATCGGAAGGAGGGGGCGCCTGCAAGGGCTAACTGCTCGATCGCGCCATTGTGTCGCAGGATTGCCAATCAGGCTGCAGCCGGCATGCCCACCACCTGGGTGTGGGCACCGCGGGCCTGGGTCACACCAATGGTTCGGGTGCTCGCGGCGATCATCGGGCGGCGGTGGCTGACCACCAAAAACTGAGCATCGCCAGCTTGAGCAGCAATCAAGCCTGCCAGGCGCTCAACGTTGACGCCATCCAGGAAGCTGTCGACCTCATCGAGGGCATAGAAGGGGGAGGGGCGAAAGCGCTGCAGGGCAAACAGGAAGCTGAGGGCCGTGAGCGACTTCTCACCGCCCGACATTGAGGCCAGCCGGCGCACGGCCTTGCCCTTGGGATGGGCCACCAAGGTGAGGCCACCTTCCAAGGGATCGCTTGGGTTTTCCAGCGAGAGCTCACCTTCGCCATCGGAGAGCCCAGCAAAGATGCTGCGGAAATGGCCATCAACCGCGCGGAAGGCCTCCATAAACGCCTCCTGACGCAGGGTGGCCACCGTTTCAATGCGCAGCAGCAACTCATGGCGCTCATTGCCGAGCACTTCGAGGCGTTCGCGCAGCTCAGCCAGGCGGGCTTCCAGTTGCTCGAGCTCCTCGAGCGCCAGCATGTTCACCGGCTCCAGCGCTTCCATGCGCTGCTGAATCACGCGCAGCTGCTCCTGCAGCGCCTCCAAGCCGGCCTCCCGCAGCTCATCGCTGATCTCCGGCAGCGGATCGGGCAATTCAGCCACCTGCTGCTGCAGGCGCTCACCCAATGCGCGGCGCTCTTCAGCGAGGGCCTCGATCTGCTCGCCTAGGCGCTGCAATTCCCACTCCCGCTGCTGCTGCTGCTGACGCAAGCCAGCCAGGTGGGTTTCGGCTGCATCTCGTGCGCGGCGCTGCTCACCAAAGCGCTCCTGCAAGGCCTGCTGCTGCTGCTCGAGTTCAGCGCGGCGGGCTTGATCAGCCAGTTGCTGATCACGCAGTTCCTGCACCTCAGCGGTGAGGGCGGCCGTGCTGGCTTGCAGGCGCTGATCTTCAGCGGCCACGACCTCGAGCTGGCTGTTGAGGCGCGCCAGAACCAAGCCGCGATCCCGCTGGGCAGCCTCCAAGCCATCGCGCTGGGCCCGTGCAGCGCTCAATGCCGCATCGGCCTGTTCGAGCTCCTGCTGCAACTCACCCCAGCGGGCGGCATCGGCGGAATCGCTGCTGGCCGCTTCACCCTGCTCGAGCTTCTCCAATTCCTGGCGCAGTGGCTGCATCGAGGCCTGCAGCTCCTGCAAGCGGGTTTGATCGCTGCTGAGGCTCTGGCTCACCTGCTCGAGACGCGCCTGCAGCTGAGCCTGACGGGTGACCTGGGGACCATGGGCCCGCTGGGCGGCCGCCAACTCAGCCTCCACCCCAGCTTGGCGGGAGCGCTCGGAGCTGAATTCCCCTTGAGCCGCTTCCAACTGGCGGCTGAGCTCGGCTTCACGGCGGCGGCTGGCCACCAGGGTTTCGCCTAACTCCAACAAGCGGCGGCGCAGGGGCTCAGCTTCATCGCCATCGTTGGCACGGCCAAAACTGAGGCTGCCGCTGCGCTGCTGCAGGCTGCCGCCGGTCATGGCACCGCTGCGCTCGAGCAGCTCGCCTTCGAGGGTGACGATGCGGCTGCGGCCGAGCTCCCGGCGAGCGGATTGCAGATCGGAATACACCAACGTGTCACCAAACACATGGCCGAACACATCGCGGTAGATCGGCTCAAAGTGCAGCAGCTCCACCGCCCGACCCAAGCACCCGCCGCCGCTGGGGGAACCGCCGCGCTGCAGGGCTGCACCGCCGCCGCGCGCGGAGCTGCGGATCTTGTTGAGAGGCAAGAACGTCAGGCGGCCAGCGCGGCGCTGCTTGAGCAACTCAATGGCACGGGCTGCGATGCGGTCGTCATCAACCACCACCTGGGAGAGCCGGCCGCCAGCGGCCACCTCCAGCGCCAGGCGGTAGCGGTCGTCGACCTCGGCCAACTGAGCCACCAGGCCGTGAATGCCATCGAGGCCAGCCTCGAGCAGAAGCCTCAGGGCTCCAGTGCCGCGGCTCTCCTGCAAGGTTTCGCGGCGGCTGTCATAGCGGGCAATGTCGCGTTCGAGCTGCTGCTGCTCCTGCTCCAGGCGAATGCGGGTGCGCTGCTGCAACGACAGGGCTTCAGCAAGCTCCTGCACGCGCTGCTTGTGCTTGGCGATCAACTGCAGCAGCTCTTGCTGCGTGCCTTGCAACTCTTTGAGCTGCTGGGCCGCACTGCCATTGCCTTGCTGCTCACGATCGAGTTCCGCCTGCAACTCCTGCTGGCGTTCCTGCTCTTGGCGTAGGCGCTCATCGAGCTGCACCGCCTCAGCTTGCTGAGGGCCGAGTAGGGCCTGCAGCTCCTGACGGCGACGACTGCGCTCCTGCTGCTCCTCCATCCAGCTGCCGGAGCGGCCCGCCACTTCCGCCAGGCGGCGGCGGGAGAGTTCAACGGCCGCTTCCGCGCTGCGACAGGCCTCATCAGCCAGCTGGCGCTGCTGAACGTCATCGGTGGATTGCAGCTGCTGGCTCTGCTGCTGCAATTCAGCGCGCTGCTGCTGTTGCTGATGGCGCTGCTGCTGCAACTCCGAGGCCTGCTGTTGATGGCGCTCAGCGCGGCGCTGCAACTCGCGGCCTGCAGCTTCCAGCTCAGCCAACTGGCCTTGCACAGCAATCAGCTGGTCTTCGCCAAGGCTTTTGACAGCCTCTTGGAGCCCGGCCAGTTCCTCCGCAGCAGCTTTGAGTTGCTCTTGGCCTTTGATCAGGGCCTGCTGTTCCGATTCGCGCCGCCCGCTGAGTTGCTCGCTGTTCTGCGCCAGCTGCTCGAGCTGGTTGCGGTTCTGCTCCACCTGCAGCACCTGCTCTTGCTGGCGACCGAGCTGGACCTTTTGGCGCAAATCCTGATAGAGCCGGGCCCGCTGGCAATCGCGCTCCAGGCGCGTGCGGGAGGTTTCCAGCTCGCCTTCAACGATGCGGCAGCGCTCTTCGCGCTCCTGCACGTCATCGAGCTTGCGGCGGCTTTGCTCAATGCGGCTGTCAAACAGCGCCACACCAGCCAACTCATCAATGATTCCGCGGCGATCGCGGGCGCTCATCGAAACGATGCGGGTGACATCCCCCTGCATCACGACATTGCTGCCATCGGGATCGAGACGCAGACGGCGCAGCTGGGTTTGCAGCTGCTGCAGGTTGCAGGGCACGCCATCGGCGCTGTAGCTGGTGCTGTAGGTGCCGCCTGGAGCCACCCGCAGCCGGCGAGTGACGGTCCATTCGGTTTGGCCAGCTTTGATCCAGGGGCCTTCTTCGGGGGCTTCAAGACCCTCTTCGGCCGTGTCGGGCTGCCAGCCGCGCAGATCGAAGCGCACCGACACCGACGCTTCAGACGCTTTTCCCTGTTTGAGGGCGTTGTTATTGATCAGGTCCGGCAGGCGCTCAGCGCGCATGCCGCGGCTACTGGCCAACCCGAGGCAAAAGAGGATGCCATCAAGGATGTTGCTTTTGCCTGAGCCGTTGGGCCCAGTCACCACCGTGAAACCAGGCTCCAGGGGGATCGTGACGCTCCCCCCGAAGGACTTGAAATGCGTAAGGCTGACCTGATCGATAAAGACCAACAGGACAGCGACCTTTCGGTCAGGAGTGAGATTGGCTGAAGTTAGCCGAGGTGTTTAAGAGCACAAGAGAGAACAGGCCGCGCTGCCAACCGCCCGTTGGCTCGATACCTTGCGGGAAAGAGCCAAGGGATTGATGGCGAGCTCAGGGCTAACCCAGGTGGGCGAACGGTTCCGTGAACGCTTCACCGAACTGCTGCCGGAGATTCAAGAGCGCTGGCCCCAGGTCGCCCATGAGGCCCTCACGAACACCCGCGGCAGCTTCGATGAGGTAGTGGCGGTGATCGCCGCACAAACCGGTCGAACCAGCGCGGTGGTGCAAGAGCAGCTGCTCGAATTTATGGATGTGGCCGGCGAGCAAACCCGCAAGCTTGGCGACAGCCTGCAGCCACTGGAAGAGCAACTGGAACGGTTGCTTGATGACCTCAACGCCAACCTGAGGCCAAAAATTGAATCGCCGGTGCGCGAGCGGCCGCTGCTGGCGGTAGGCATTGCCGCTGGAGTTGGCCTGTTGGCTGGCCTAATCCTGAGCGGCGGTCGCCGGCGCTGATCAGCATGGAATCCCAATCGCCCCGCGGCGCCACCGGAAAGCTGGCCTCCCTGGTGGTGTCGGTGATGGACCTGCATGTCCGCATCGCTCTCAAGGAGGTGGACCGCGAAAAGCGGCGCCTCATCGTTGGCGCCTTGCTCATGGGCACCGCCTTGGTCTTGCTCACCGGAGCGCTGCTGGTGGCCCATGCCGCTTTGGTGATCGTTTTGGTGGAGGGCGCTGCCCTCGATTGGCTAACCGCTTTTTTGGTGGTGGGCGCCATCGACCTGGTGCTTGCCGGGCTGCTGCTGCGCATTGGCGGGCAACTGCTGAAGGGCCCTTACCTGCCCGAGACAGCCGCAGGCATCAGCCGCACCACCCGCACCCTGCTGGGGCGCTAGCGAATCTCGTAGTGGAGCCAGCGGCAGTCAATGCCGCCATTGCTCACAGGCACGCGCCGGCTGGCCTTCATGCCCAGGGCGCGGGTGAGCTTGGCGTTGCCGCTGAGCAGCCACAAACTCCAACCACTGCAGTGCTCCTTGAGCTGCCGGCCAAAGCGGTGATACAGGGAATCAAGCGCCTGCTCATCGCCCAGACGCTCGCCATAGGGGGGATTGCAAACCAGCACCCCGGGGCCAGGCGGAGGCATCAGCTCGCGACCATCACCTTGGCGTAGGTCGATCCAAGCCTCCAGGCCTGCCGCGGCCACATTGCTCCGGGCTTGCTCAAGCACCTCAGGGTCCTGCTCCAGGCCGATCACCGGGGCTATGGGTTGCTGCGAACCAGCCAAAGCCTGCTCAGCGGAGGCCACCACTAGCGAGCGCCACAGGCCCAAATCAGCATCAGGCCATTGCAAACAGCTGAAGCGGCGGGCCTGAGCGTGATGAGCTGGCGCCAAAGCAGCACCCGGCAATAGGCCCGGCGGATGCTGCAGCACGCGCGAGACGGCCTCGATCAACAACGTGGCCGAACCGCAGAAGGGGTCCACCAGCGGCACGCCGCCATCCCAGCCGGTGATCGCCATCAACCCCGCAGCCAGGTTTTCCTTTAAGGGCGCCCGGCCCATGGCCGCGCGGTAGCCGCGGCGGTGCAGGCTGCTGGAACTGCCGGCCACATACAACGACGCCATGGGTCCCTGAGGGCCTTGGCCGAGATGCAAATGAAAAACCCGATCTGGCTCCTCGAGATCCACATCGGAGCGCTGGCCGCAGTGCTGGCGCTGCCAATCCACCAGGGCATTTTTGACCTCCAAAGCCGTGAAATGGCTGTGGTTGAGCTCGCCGGCTCTTCCGCTGGCCTCAACGCGGAAGCTGAGCTGCGGCGGCAACCAACCCTGCCAATCCGCCGCTTCCTGCACCCCGCCATAGAGCTGAGAGCGGCTGGCGCAAGGGAAGCTGGCCAGCAACCGCAACAGCTGAAAGGGCAAGCGGGCCTGCAAATGGGCGCGGTAGTAGCCCGCTCGATCCATGCGGCAGCGCACGGCGCGGCGCAGAGTCTGCAGTGATTGGGCACCGAAAGCCTCAAGCTCGGCCGCAGCTTCTGCCTCGAGCGAGGCGGGCACAACGGCAATCACATCCCAGAGTTGGTCCTGCATGGCAGCGGGCACTGCTGCCACAATGAAGGAGTCCGGTCCTTCCGGACTAGGTGGCTCACACCAGTGTTTCGGACAGCGGTTCGATTCCGCTCAGCTCCATTTCTCCCCATCGCGGGGCTGCAATGGTTTCGACGGGGCATAAGGAGGGTGACTGAAACCTGCTCGGTAAGAGCAAACCCGTAACTGCGAACAACATCGTTCGTTTCTCCCGTCAAGCAGCCCCTGTTGCTGCCTGACCCAAGTAAGGGAGATGGGGTGAGGTCAGCCTTATCACCCAATTGACCCACTGGGGCTGGAAGGCCCCTTCAAACCTTTCCACCATTCCAGCGCAATTGATCTGGCCATAAGGCCAGCAGTACAAGCAGGGTGTGTGGCCAGTCCCACGCAGCCTCTGTGGCGACCGCGACAAAAAGGTTCAAGCCGATACATAACCCTTGAATGGCCGCCATGGGAGTGGCGGCGCGTCGAGCATGGGGCGGCTGTGGGAGGCCGTCCTTTTTATTGCCTGTACTTCAGTACACCTGTACTATTCTGCAGTCATGAAGGAAGCCTGGCTGAAGCAACCCAACGGTCCATGGATCGAGCGGTTCTGGCCCAACCCAGAGCTCGAGCGCGACGGTGGTGCCAGGCCGATGGCGGTGGATCTTGGCCGGCACCTTCTGCTCCACGAACCACCCCTGCTGAAGTCAAGGCGCCAACTCACACTCAGCCAAGCCCGCGAGCTATGGCGCAATCGCGTGAAAGCAGGCTGGCAACGGATTGAACCGCAGTGGTGAGAAGGCGGGGTGTTTGATGCTGAACCTGCCTGCCAGATGAGCTAGAAGCAGCCAGGACTAAAACCCTCCCGGGTCCTGGCCAAGATGCTTCCAGTCTTTGCACTCCTGATCCCAATCCTTGTTTTCGGGGTTGCCTTTGTGAGTCTCTACGGCCAGCCATTGGAGGGCAGGCTCAAATGGCTTTCAGAGCATTCGGGGCAGATCTGGATCGCAGGAATGGTTTTCCTGATCACAGCCAGCCTGATCATTTTTCTAGCCCGCTAATCAGAACGACGATTTTTTACAGGCTCAATGCTCTCCAGCACTTCCACTAGTTGGCCGTTGATGCAAAGGGACAGCACCACACAATCCCAACCCTGCAGCGCACTTTTGAGCACGGAGCTGTGATAGTCCTCCACCGCATCAAGCACGCTCTCGTGAAAGGAGGTTTCCTCCCGCCGATCGGGATGGGTGATGCAAACAGCGAAAGACACCTTCATGGCGATGGGCCTCAACTGGCCAAGACGTTGATATCCCTGCTGGAGGAGTCAGCAGCAGAGGCCACCAATAGCCGGTGGGCTTGATTGGCCTTCCACGCCTTCACCCCCAAGGCCATGTCAGGGGCTTCCAGCTGAGAGGGAGACGCCACCTCCTCAATCAATTCGCTCACAACGAATGGCTCGGGCTGCTCTGCTTGAGCGATGGGGTCGTCCTCTCCCCGTTGCCCCCGCCGCCACTTCTGTTCAACCAATGCCCCGAGCCCTTGCAGTTCTTTGGCCTCCTCATCAGAAAGGGTGTCTCTGATTTCCATCACATCTGCCGCGCTGCAGCAGTAGATCAAAACAGCACCCAGCAGGCTGTAGCCGTAGCGCTCCTGCCAGTGTTTGCCGGCATCCGCCATGGACTCCTCTTGCACCCTCCAGCACTCGGCTGATGTCATCGCTCCAATCACCTTGCGGATCTCGATGAGGTCAAGGTGGTTCGACATTCGCAGGACTTTTGGATGGAGCCTTGAACCTAGAACCCTGTGATACCAGGGTGTTTGTGTTTGCCGCGTAAAAAACAAGTCCTTGGCGACACAACAGAAAAATGATCTAGAGCCCCACGGCGAGCCTGAAGCCCCGATTGCTCGAGGCGGAGGTGAACGCTCAACCAGCCCCAGCCTCAGGCGCTTCAACAGATGGCTGAGGATTGGTGCTGTAGTTCACGGTGCATTGCCAACGAAAGTCGTTGGCGACAGAAATCCGTTTACAGCGGCTGCCGGTGATTTGTGCGCCCTGGGGAACTCGGCTGCGAGCGTCGCGCATCGCTGCTGCTTGGTTCCAAATGGAGCTTCGCGTAATGGAGCCTGCCTGCACCGGGGATGCTGCCAATAAAGCAATGCCAAGCAATGCCGTGGCAGAGATCAGGCGTTGAAGCATTGCCAGCAAACCGCGAAGCCTTGATGGCATTGCTAGCAAGGCCGGCCGGCAGGATCGCGTTCAGCGATCCAATCAGCTGAAGCCTTTGCCGCCTGAGGCACGCTTCATTTGCTCGTGTTGGCGCATGATCGGTGAGCACTTGCTGCACTTGGCAGTTTTGACCCCGTCCCAAGCCTCGGGGATCTCCACCGGCGCACCACAGCTGACACAAGGAATCGTCTTACCCATAGCGCTTCATCAACAGCTCCATCTTGAAAGGAGCAGCCACCATCACGGCTCAAGCATCACCACCCGGCGAAGGGGAAGGAACCGTTCTTCCACATGGCTGTCTTCATCGCAATGTTGATCGATGTAGTCGAAGGCATCATCAGCGCTGTAGAAGCAAGCCACTTCGCGGTAGTTGTTAAACACATCGCATGCGTTCACAACCACCCAACGCTCATCACCCATCGACTTCACCACTGCTCGATGGCTGAACGCTAGGAGCGCTTTTTCTCTAATCAATATATAGACATCTCTCGTAGTCAGGCCCTTCAGCTCAACTGGCCGCGCGGGGTGCAGCCTTTTTGACTTTGCTGCTGTGGCGATGCTTGTTAACCAGGTGCAGAAGCTGACTGGACCGTGCCGGCTGCTCTTGGTGGTTCAAGCGCTTTACCAGCTCGAACACGTCGTGGGCCGATAGCTCTCCGTTGGACTCCCACTTGAGGGTATTAATCCTTTCCGGAGGCATATTTGAACACAAAAGGTCCCCAAAAGTAGGCGGGAAAACAGGTCTTGGTGACTGGATAACGACAAAACAAGCCAAGGAAAATCTAAAACTGTTGTGATGGCTGCCAGAAGCAAGCGGTTTTGTATCCAACCGGACGTTTCCTATTTTTTGATCCGTGCCATCGGCCTGCATCTCTCATGCACTTCCTGCTGTCTTTGCTGCTGTTTCTCTGTCTGCTTGTCCCATCCATGCCCGCACTGGCTGCTGAGCAGCAGGTGTGGATCCAAAAGATTGGAGGCGAAAAGAGTGGCGAGGTGCTCGGCAGCGTGATGGCCCGTGACAGCAGCGATGGACTGGTGATCAGCCCAAGCATCTCCGGATTATCGGCAGGGATCTATGGCTTTCACCTGCATGAAAACGGCAGTTGTGAATCAGGCCTCAAAGACGGAGTCCAAGTGGCCGGCCTCGCGGCCGGTGGGCACTGGGATCCCGATAAGACCGGCTCCCATCAAGGGCCGTTTGGCGATGGCCACCGCGGCGATCTGAGCCGATTGGTGATCGATGCTGATGGCACATCAACCACAGCAGTCGTCGCTCCACGGTTACGCGTGGATGACCTCAAGGGCCGAGCCTTAATCGTTCATGCCGGAGGCGATACCTACAGCGATGAACCTCCCTTGGGTGGAGGCGGCGCCAGGATCGGCTGCGGCGTTGCTGGCTAATGAACGACATTGAAGGGCTGATCCATCACGGTTGGCGGCCATCAAGCTGCCAACGTTTCATCCAGCACCGCCATTAATCAGCGCAGGGCTCCTGACCGGCGACCAACACCTCATTGATCAGCTCACAGGCCAGGTGCTCGGCGTAGTCGTGCAGCAGGCCAAGCTTGCCGACCACGCAACTTTCCACGCCCGGACTGGCCAGATCAGCGCGCATGGCGAGCCGTGCTTTGTCGCGCTGCTGGCTGGTGGCGTGTTTGCTGAGGATGCGCTCAACAGCGAGGGCCATCAAGACCTCGGTGGCTTCACCGACGGGGTTGGTAGCTGTGCTTCGCATGGAGAGAATCTCCTTTCACAACGGAGGTTTAAGGCCTTTTCAAGAGGCAGTGCTGTGGCCGTCGCGACCTTGTGAATGTGTCGCGGAGGACTTTTTCTTTAAGGAAATCGAAAGTTCCAGAATTGGTGCTCATGGCGACCGAACAAGCCCCCGGCAGCCAGCTATTCATTGCACACGACTCTAGGGAAAAGGGTCGTGGATCGACAAAGAGACGCCCTTTTCGGCAAAGGGCGTTTTTTTTTTGGCAAGACTGCAATTGAGATGACAAGCGCCGGAGTCAATTGATGGGTGAAGCTGCCATTGACCAGGCCAACTACTTCTGCGCCGCCCCCGAAAACCTGCGACAAGCCTTTGAAAGCTGCGGACTGAGCCCCAAAGAGCGGGACTTTCTCTTTGCCACCGTTGCGCTGCGGCGCGGCACTGCTGCCCGTGGCGCCCTAGCCGCTGGCGTAAGCATTGATAGCTGCCCTGCCAACGACAATCCGGGCACATTTTTGAAAGTGCAGTGGAACTCCGTGGTGGGCCATGCCTGCAGCAAGATCGCTGGGCAGCTGGGATGGAAAAAACCCAGCACCGGGATGTGGATTGATCTGCTGGTGACCTTCGAGCGCAAAGCGGCCTATGGACTCGACGATGCCTATGAGGAAGGCAAAGAGAGCTTTACCTGGGTGGTGAGACCGGAATGGGTGGAGGCACTGCGCTGAGGGCACACGGTCAACAAAAGACCGACTGAACGCAGCAGACAACTTTTGTGGCAACTAAAGGTTCAGCCTGAAACATCTCGGCAGAAGCGAACTGGTAATTTCCCGCAATGAACGTATTTCTGCTGTTGGCAACGCTGGTTGCCTTAACGCCCGTACGCGCCAATCCCCTGGTGGCGCCGCCAGCAGAGAGAACCGGGCCTGGCGAGCTGCCCGCCATGCCGAAAACGACAGCAGCTTCAGCTTCCCAGCTCGACCCGAGCTGGGAATGGTTCAAAGATCAAACCGGGATGTATGGGATCAAATGGGATGGCTGGAAAGATGGCCGTTACGGCAACCGCTACGCCGCTGTGAATGACCTCTCGCCAGGCATTGGCGGGAAATTATTAGCCGTTGGCGTGAACTGCCAAGCCTTCAAGATTGCCTGGAATCAAGACAACGGTGAGAGCAAAGCTTGGACAGCCTGGGAATACCCCATTTCACGCTCGGTCAGCGAGCAAATCATGCTGAAGCTCTGCGACGAGATTTAAGCGCTCGGCCCTGTGATCGGCCCTGCTGAATCACCCGTGTTGTGTGATGAGCAGTTAGAGCTCTAAGAACTTCAACGGTTCAGCCATCGAAGCGGAGAAGCCAAGCAGTCCTGGGTCTTTCCAGCTGTAGAGCAACGACCCATCACTGCTGATCAAAAAGGTGGCGCCCCGTTGCGTCATCCAACGCTCATCCGGCACATAGGTGCCCCAATGGCTGAGCACTTCGATCATGTTCCGCAAGCGGATGCTGGCGATCCAAAACGGGAGATAACGCCCGCCGCCGTGATAACCCCGCAGCACCTCTTGCAACGTGCCAGGTGAGCCAATACCTGCGCACATGGCGAGCAAGTTTCCCCAGGGCCCACCAAATCCCTCCGCACCGCCATACAACCCCAGACCACGGTGCAACGTTGCCTCGGGATCAACAGTCAAACGCTCCTTGGGGAACCCTGTGTAACTGCAAAAACGATCAGCGCTTCCCTCATCGCCAATGCCGATGGCGCGCACATCAACTCCCGCTTCCAGCAACTGAGGCCATGAGGCCATCACCGCCTGGGCGTACTCAACCGAATCAAAATCACCCAGCTGGCTAAGCACCAACAGCAAACGGCGCTGCTGGTTCTCCAATGGCGCCAATTCAGCCAACACCGGCTGCAACGCAGCTGGAACATCACGCCATGGCGAGGCTCCGGTGGCTGGAGCGGGCTGGGTCAAACCGGTGATGCGGTTGAACAAGGCCCAGCCAGCAAAACCGATCACCAACGTCCAAACCAAAAAGCCAAGTCCCCCAGCCCAGCTGCCGCCGCCAGGCGCGATCAGGCCGGCTTGCAGCAACAAAGCCTCAATGCCAATGCCCCCGAGGCACCACAGCAGCACCCAGGTGAACAAAAACCCAATGGCCTGCAAGTTGCCCGTCATGGCGTTGTTTTGAGGCCGCCATTCTGCAAAGCAATCCAGGTGGTTGCTGCTTGGCGCGACACTGCATGGAGCGAAGGCAGCCCCAAATGAAGTTGGACAGCAAGCAGCCCTGGGGCGTTTGGGCTTTTGTGATTGGCCTGAATGTGGTGGGCGTGATCGGCTACTTCATCCTTCAGGCCAAAGGGATCACCTTGCAGTCGATCCACGCCGGCTAACGCAAAACGCCAGCTGAAACAAGCCAAGGCGGGCACTTGGTTGACGCGGCAGTACACCCGTACTAGAACAGGTGTACCAGCGGCAGGACCATGCCTCCCAGCTCGCCCTACGCCACCTTCCGTGCTGATGACTGGATGCGGGGCCCTGCCATCGCCATCCCCAAACCATGCGCTGCCAAGCCTGGATCCATAACCCCCAAACGGCGCACACCAAGCGCTTCCACAGGGATGAAAAAAGCATCCCGCAGGACCCGCACATCTTTGTGGATTCAGGGCGACCTTTTCCAGGCCAGCCTCCCCTGCTAACCACAAGACTCCATCTCAAAGCCCATGCGGCTGAACTGCTGTGGCAGAGCCTGCTGCAAGGAGGTTGGAGGCCATGCGATCCGCAATGGGATGCCGAGGCCGATATCTAAAGCCTCTGGGTCTAGCCGCAAGCCAAGGCCATGATCTTGGGCTAAGACCGCATCACGCGCCTGCCGGCACGTGATCAACCTCGCCAGCAGGATCTCGGGACTGGGCCATGCGTGTTTTGTTGCCGGCAGCCCTTGTTCTGAGCTTGCTGGTGATCCTCAGCGCCAGCTTGATCCGCTTCAACTACATCAACCGTTCGAGACAGCTTCAGCTCAGTCCTTTTGTGAACCGAGGTGGCTACATCCCTGCCCGGCAGCGCCGCAAAGCCGTTCGCCGCGCCACCTACGGAGTTGAGCTCATCGATTGAGGCTCAGAGTCCAGCCCAACTGCGCAGTTGCGGCAAGGTCATCACGCCCTCAGCGCGTTGATCCCCCAACACCCAGGTGGGAAAAGCCTTGATCTGGGCTTTGCGGCATTGCTCACGTCCAGCGTCATCTTTGTCGCACTCCACGTAGGGAAGTTCGCGGCCCGCCTCGGTGCCAAAGAGGTTCTTTTGGTGGAAGCAGGCGCCGCACCACCAAGCGCCATAAAAAATGACACCGGCTTGCTTGAGCTCACGGGCCAAGCTCAATTGCTCAGCATTGGAGGGCTCAACGGCATCACCCAGGTTGCCCGCCTCAGCTCGGGTCCACGCGCCAGAGCCAAACACCAACCCTGCCGCTAAAGGGATTAGCCACAACGAACGACGCATGCCCAATCCAGAAGAGTTGGGCGGAGATTAGGCGAATCGTTCGGACTTCCGCCTCGTCTGGGGGCCATGGGGCTGAGACACTTGAACGACCAAGCGCATGACCCGGATGAGCGCAGGCGGCTATCGCGATTACTGGAAGGTGCTGGGTCTCCAGCGCGGCGCCGATGGCGCTGCTGTGAAAAAGGCTTTCCGCTCGCTTGCTCGTCAGTACCACCCCGATGTCAACCCGGGCGACAAAGCCGCTGAAGCCCGCTTTAAGGAAATCAGCGAGGCCTATGAAGTCCTCTCCGACCCTGAGAAGCGCCGTCGCTACGAGCAGTTTGGTCAGTACATGAATCAAGCCGGTCCAGCCGGAGGCGGGCCTGGTGCTGGTTTTGACGTCGATTTCGGCCGCTACGGCACCTTCGATGACTTCATCAACGATCTGCTGGGGCGGTTTGGCTCTGGGGCATCACCCGGAGCCCCAGGAGGATTCCCTGGCGGATTCGGCGGTGGGTTTAGTGCACCCCCACCTGCCGCCAACCTGGATGCCGAAGCGAGCATCAAGATCAGCCTTGGCGAAGCGTTTCGAGGTTGCGAGCGAACCCTGCAAGTGAATCAAGAGCGGGTGCAGGTGCGCATTCCTGGTGGGGTGAAGCCCGGCAGCCGTCTACGACTCAAAGAAAAAGGCAACCTGCAACCCAGCAGCGGCCGCCGCGGCGATCTCTACCTCACCATCAACCTCGACAGCCATCCGATCTGGCGACTCGATGGTGATGTGCTGCGCGCTGAGCTGCCCTTAAGCCCTGCTGAGGCGGTGTTGGGCGGCGAAGTCAAAGTGCCCACCCCCGATGGCGAAGCAGTTGTCAACGTGCCAGCAGGAATCAGCGCCGGGCGATCCCTACGTTTACGCGGCAAAGGCTGGCCACTGAAAGGAACACGTGGTGATCTGCTCCTCACCGTGCAGCTCCAGCTCCCAGACCAACCGAGTGATGCCGAGAGACAGCTGTATCAACAACTGCTCGCACTGCCTGGAAATAACCCACGCGACAGCCTGTTTCAAAACGCCAGGCTCTGACTGGGGCATTCCTTAAGCTTCCCGCCATGGATATCGCCTATCGCCCCCGCCGACTGCGGCGTACACCTGGCCTGAGGGCCATGGTGCGCGAGCACCACGTCAGTGCTGCCGATTTCATTTACCCCTTGTTTGTGCACGAAGGGGCGACCAACGAGCCGATCGGCGCCATGCCCGGCGCCCAGCGCTGGAGCCTCGATGGCCTGCTGGGGGAAGTGGGGCGCGCCTGGGATCTCGGCATCCGTTGTGTGGTGCTGTTTCCCAAGGTGGCCGATGGGCTCAAAACAGAAGACGGCAGCGAGTGCTTCAACGAGGGGGGCTTAATCCCCCGGGCGATTCGGCGCATCAAGCAAGAGCACCCCGGCATGACGGTGATGACCGACGTGGCGCTCGACCCCTATTCCTGTGATGGCCATGACGGCATTGTCAGCAATGAGGGCATCGTTCTCAACGACGAAACCGTTGAAATCCTCTGCAAGCAGGCCGTCACCCAAGCGGCTGCCGGCGCTGATCTGATCGGCCCCAGCGACATGATGGATGGCCGTGTTGGCGCCATCCGCGAAGCCCTCGACGACGAGGGATACAGCCATGTGGGGATCATCAGCTACACGGCGAAATACGCCTCGGCCTACTACGGCCCCTTCCGCGAAGCACTGGATTCCGCGCCGCGGGCCGCCGGCGGGAAACCCATCCCCAACGACAAAAGCACCTACCAGATGGATCCGGCGAATAGCCGTGAAGCCCTCACGGAAGCCTTGCTCGATGAGCAAGAGGGCGCCGACATCATGATGGTCAAACCAGGCCTGGCCTACCTCGACATCATTCATCGTCTGCGCGCTGAAACGGAGCTGCCAATCGCCGCTTACAACGTCAGTGGTGAATACGCCATGGTCAAAGCAGCGGCCGAGAAAGGCTGGATTGATGAGCGTGCCGTTGTGCTCGAGACCTTGCTGAGCTTCAAGCGGGCCGGAGCCGATCTGATCCTCACCTATCACGCCTGTGATGCAGCCGAATGGCTGCGCCACGGCTGAGGCCAACTGCACTAGAGAATGGGCCCATTGCAGCGGAGCAATGGCAGTCAACAGGTTGGGCCATGTGGCCATCCGCGTGGACGACATGGAGCGCGCCAAGGCCTTTTATCTAGGCCTCGGCATGAAGCTGATCTGGGATGCCGAGGATTGGGCCTACCTGGGAGCCGGCAATGAAGGGCTGGCTTTGCTGGGCCCTAACTACAAAGCCGCCGGCCCCCACTTCGCCTTTCACTTCGATAGCCGCGACGCCGTGCAGGCCATGCATGACCAACTCAAAGCCGATGGCGTCTCTGTCGGCGGCGTGCACGACCACCGTGACGGCACCGCATCGTTTTATCTGCGGGACCCCGAGGGCAACTGGCTGGAAATGCTCTATGAGCCACCCGGCGGGATTCCCAGCAACCAGGGGTGATGGAGATCCAAGCCGAAACACTGGCTCTATTGGAGTGGGAGCGGCTTGGCGAGCAAGTGGCTGGCTTTGCCGGCAGCTGTCTTGGGGCCAACCTCTGCCGGCCTTTGCAGCTAGCGCCAACGCTGGAGGAGGCCCAGCGCCGGCAAGCGGAAACAGCCGAGCTTTTGGTTCTCGATGGCCTCACTGAGGGAGGCCTGAGCTTTCAAGGCGTCAGCGACCACAGCACCACGGTGCAGCTCTGCAGCAAGGGGGGCTGCGCCGCGGCCGACGATCTGCTGCAACTCGCAGACACCCTGGCGGCAGCACGGCGTCTGCGGCGGCAGATCGACGACGACGAGTTGCGGCCTGTGACCACCGCGCTGCTGGAGGGGCTGCGCACCTTGCCGGAGCTGGAGCAGCAGCTGCGCTTCGCCATTGAAGAAGGCGGACGCGTGGCTGATCGCGCCAGTCCGCCACTAGCCGGCCTGCGCCGGCAGCTGCAAAGCCAGCGGCAAGAACGGCAAAGCCGCCTGCAGGAGCTGATGCGGCGCTGGGCCAATCAACTGCAAGACAGCGTCATCGCCCAGCGCCATGGCCGGCCAGTGTTGGCCGTCAAAGCCGGTGCTGCCGGTTCTTTGCAAGGCCAGGTGCACGACAGCTCCGCCTCTGGTAACACCCTGTTCCTTGAGCCCCAAGCGGTGGTGGGCTTGGGCAACCGCATCGCTGAACTCGAAGCGCAGGAACTCAAAGAAGAACGGCGGGTGCTGCTGCAACTCAGCGCTGCGGTGGCCGAGGAAGAAGAGAGCCTGATGGCCATGCAGGACTGCCTGGCTCAGCTGGATCTGGCCCTAGCCCGAGCGCGGTATGGAGCCTGGCTGGGGGCTGTCAAACCCAAACTGGGAACGGAGTGCTGGCAGCTCAAGGAACTGCGCCACCCGCTGCTGGTTTGGCAGGAGCGCCAAGAGGCCGGCAGTGCGGTGGTGCCGGTGAGCTTGCAAATAGAACCGCCGCTGCGGGTCGTCGCCATCACCGGGCCCAACACCGGCGGCAAAACCGTGACCCTCAAAAGCTTGGGGCTGGCCACCTTGATGGCCAGGAGCGGACTGTTTCTACCCTGCAGCGGCACCCCACAACTGCCCTGGTGTGAAGCGGTGCTGGCCGATATCGGCGATGAACAGTCGCTGCAGCAAAACCTCTCCACCTTCAGCGGCCACGTGCGCCGCATCGCCCGGATCTTGGAAGCGCTCAGCCGCCTGGGCACAGCACCGGTGCCGGCGTTGGTGCTGCTCGATGAAGTAGGGGCTGGCACCGACCCCAGCGAAGGGGCTGCCCTGGCCAGCGCGCTGCTGCGTCATCTGGCCGATCAAGTGCAGCTGAGTGTCGCCACCACCCACTTCGGTGAGCTGAAGGCGCTCAAATACGACGACTCCCGCTTTGAAAACGCCTCCGTTGAATTTGATGAGGTGAGCCTGAGGCCCACCTACCGGCTGCTTTGGGGGATTCCCGGCCGCAGCAATGCCTTGGCCGTGGCTCGGCGGCTGGGCCTCAGCGAAGCGGTGCTCGGCGGGGCTGAGCAGATGCTTGATGAGCAGGGCACCAGCTCGGTGAACACCGTGATCAGCGGCCTGGAAGAGCAACGCCAGCGGCAACAGGAGGCCGCCGAAGAAGCAGCCGCCCTGTTGATGCGAGCAGAACTGCTGCATGAAGAGCTGCAGCAGCGCTGGCAGCAGGAGCAGCAACAAAAGCAAACGCGCCAAGGCGAAGCCCAACAGCAATTGGTGGGCTCGATTCGCGAAGGCCGCAAGGAGGTGCGCCAACTGATTCGCCGGCTGCGCAATCCCAAAGCCGATGGCGAAGCGGCTCGGCAAGTGGGGCAACGGCTGCGCAGCCTCGAGCAAGAACATGCGCCAGAAAGCACCCCCAAGAAGAAACATCGCGGCTGGAGCCCTGCTGCTGGCGATCGGGTGCGGCTGCTGAGCCTGGGCAAAGCCGCCGAGGTGTTGAGCTGCAGCGACGACGGCCAAGAGCTGCAGGTGCGCTGCGGCGTGATGCGGCTCACCGTGCCACTCACCGGCATCGAAGGCCTGCAAGGCGAGAAGCCGGCGCCGCCAGAACCAGCCCCGGTGCGTGTCCAAGGCCGCGGCCGGCGCAGTGATTCAGCCGTGCGCACCAGCCGCAACACCGTTGATGTGCGCGGCCTGCGCGTGCATGAGGCCGAAGCCGCGGTGGAGGAGCAGCTGCGGTCGGTGCATGGACCGCTTTGGGTGATCCATGGCGTTGGCACCGGCCGGCTCAAACGCGGTCTGAGGGAATGGCTCAGCGGGCTCGACTACATCGAGCGCCTCGTCGATGCCGAGCAGGGTGATGGCGGTGCTGGCTGCACGGTGATCTGGCCCCGTTAGGCCGGCAGGCTGGGCAAATCGGGGGATGCCACCGCCGCATCAGCGCTGTTGGCGCGCAACGCATCACCAGCTGCATCAAACAGATTCCAGCCAGCGGCTTCGACCTCCAGGTGGCACTGGTCTCCGGGCTGAACACTCACCTCCGCTGCGGTGCGCAATTGCACGGTGTGATCAGCCTCCAGCAGCCGGCAACTGAGCAGCTGCTCATGGCCCAAGGCCTCCAGCTGCACCACTTCAGCTGGCAGGTTTCGGTTGGTGGCTGGCGCCAGCCGCAGGCGCTCAGGGCGCAAACCCAAGGTGAGTTGCTGGCCCAGATAGCCCTGCAATAGCCCTGCCAAAGAGGGATCTGCCGCCACACGCTTGCCGGCCAGCAGCACCTGATCAGGCGAGAGCACTTCCACCGGCAACAGATTCATCGGCGGTGAACCAATGAACTGGGCCACAAACAAATTGGCCGGTTGCTCATAGAGCTCAATGGGGGTGCCGAGTTGCTGCAACCGGCCGGCATTGAGCACCGCAATGCGATGGCCCATGGTCATTGCTTCGACTTGGTCGTGGGTCACATACAGCGTGGTGACCCCCAACTGCCGCTGCAGCTGCACGATCTGGCGGCGGGTGTCACCGCGCAACTTGGCATCCAAGTTGCTGAGCGGCTCATCCATCAAAAAGACCGCTGGCTGACGTGCAATCGCGCGGCCCAGAGCCACTCGTTGCTTCTGGCCGCCCGACAACTCCTTGGGCAGACGATCCAGCAGATGGGCGAGATCCAACATCTCAGCCACCTGCTGAACCCGATCGGCAATGCGTTGCTCACGCGGTGAGCGCAGCCAACCGGTGGTGCGTGCCACCCAATCCTGCAGCAGCTGCTGCAGGCGGCGGTGACCGCTGCGGCGCAACCCAAAGGCGATGTTGTCAGCAACGCTCAGGTGGGGATAGAGCGCATAGCTCTGAAACACCATCGCCACATCGCGGCGTGATGGCGGCAGCGCTGAGACATCACGGCCCGCCACCACCACCTGCCCCTGACTGGGGGCTTCTAAACCCGCCAGCAGGCGCAGCAGCGTGCTCTTGCCACAACCCGAGGGGCCCACCAGCACGAGGAATTCGCCGTCGCGCACCTCAAGATCAATGCCTTTGAGCACCTCCACAGCAGCACTGCCGCGCCGAGGCGGGTACTGCTTGCGCAACTGGCGGAAGGCAACCTCGGCCACGCGGGGAGCTCAGCGGATGCCCGACTTTATAGAGGTTGGCCTGACAGGGAAGAATGATGGATTGACCCGCAAGCCGTGCAGTTCATCGACCAGGCCAGGATTGCCGTCAAGGCCGGCCGCGGTGGTGATGGCATTTGCGCCTTTCGGCGCGAGAAATACGTGCCCGCTGGCGGGCCCTCCGGCGGCGATGGCGGCCGCGGTGGTGATGTGGTGTTGCAGGCCGACAGCAACCTGCAAACCCTGCTGGATTTCAAATACAAACGCTTGTTTCAAGCCGACGACGGGCGGCGCGGCGGACCCAACCGCTCCACCGGAGCCAGCGCCAACACGCTGCTCATCCGCGTGCCCTGCGGCACCGAAGTGCGTGATCTGGGCGCCGACCTGCTGCTGGGGGATCTCATCGACAACGGTGAGCAGCTGGTGATTGCAACCGGCGGCAAAGGCGGCCTGGGCAATGCCCACTACCTCAGCAACCGCAACCGGGCCCCAGAGAAATTCACCGAAGGCAAAGACGGAGAAGAGCGCGAGCTGCAGCTGGAGCTCAAGCTGCTGGCGGAAGTGGGGCTGGTGGGGCTGCCCAATGCCGGCAAGAGCACCTTGATCAGCGTGCTCTCGGCTGCCCGGCCCAAGATCGCCGACTATCCCTTCACCACCCTGGTTCCCAACCTGGGGGTGGTGCGCCGCCCCAGCGGCGATGGCACGGTCTTTGCCGATATACCCGGCCTGATTGCTGGCGCCGCCCAAGGGGCCGGACTCGGCCACGATTTCCTGCGCCACATCGAGCGCACCCGGGTGTTGATCCACCTGGTGGATGGCAGCAGCCCCGACCCCATCGCCGATGCCGAGGTGCTGCTCGGCGAGCTGGAGGCCTACGGCAACGGGCTGCTGGAACGTCCACGGCTGCTGGTGCTGAGCAAAGCCGAACTGCTTGATGAAGAACAACTCAAGGCGCTTCCCGCCCAGCTCAGCGACACGTTGGGCCAGCCCGTGCAAGTGATCTCAGCGGTGACCGGCCAAGGCCTAGATGGACTGCTGCAGCAGGTCTGGCAAGAACTGGGAGTGAGCAGCTAGCTCACCAGCGCTTGGCCCCAGGGCAAAAACCGCTGGTAGTGCTCTTCATCGCAGGCGGCCATCAGGGGATAACTGGCCTCACCCAAGGGAGCTCCTGGCGTCATCGGGAAGGGGTGATCCGCCAGCGGGCGAATCACGCAACCAAGCTCCTCGAGGATCAGCCACACCGCTGCGAGATCCCAGATCTTGGGAGTGGCCTCGAGGGCGGCCAGCATCGTGCCTAGCCCCACACCCAGCAGGTTGAGGCTGGCTACCCCCAGCATTAGCGTTTTAGCGGGGAAGCGCCCGGGCACTTTCTGCAGCACCGGCAGCGAGCGGGTGCAGATGCTGGCGCAATTGCAGCGATGGCGAGGTCCACCAGGGGGCTGCAGCGGCTCACCATTGCGCCAGACGCCCTGCCCGCGCACCGCCACGTAACGCTCGCGGAGCGGGGGCACATCGATGATCGCCTCGAGCGGCTGGCCGTCCTGTAGACGCGCCATCGAAATCGCCCAAATCGGCAGGCCCACCGAGAAATTGGTGGTGCCATCAAGGGGGTCAACAATCCAGCCATGGCGCTGGGTTGGGGCATCGGTGCAGCCTTCTTCGCTCAGCAGGCCGTCGCCGGGAAGGATCTCCGCCAAGCCTGCGGCGATGGTGGCATCACTCCAGCGATCGCAGTCGGTAACCAAGCTGCCATCGGGCTTCACCGTGCTGGCAATCTGACCAAAGTCAGCCCGCTGACGCTCAGCAACCCGGTCGACCAGCGCATGCAAGGCCGGCCAGTGGGCTCCATTGGGATAGGTCGCCATCAATCGAGCTCCAAGGCGAGCAGATCACCCAAGGCGCGCTGCACCCGCTGCTGGAACAGGGTCGTGTCGACCCGCAGCAACAACAAACCTGCCAACAGCAATCCCACCGCCTGAATCACAAACACGCTGGCATAGGCCCCGTAGGTGTCTTGCCCGCCAAACACACCACCAAACAGGCTGAGCAATCCGCCACCGGTAACCGTGGCAACCCCGCGGGCGTAGGCCTGCGCCAGACCCCAAACCCCAATGAAGGTGCCAGCCAAAGCGGGTGAGGTGAGACCGAGCATCAAGGTGAGGCTGGCGTTGGTGCTGACCCCAGCGGCGTAGCCAAACAGCAACAAAGCCAAACGGAAGAGCGGTTCAGAAACCACCGCTCCAGCGACCACCATCAGCAGCACAAACACCCCAGCTAGAACGCCACCCAACAAGGCGGTGCGCTGCGGGCCCAAGCGCGGCACTAAAAGAAACCCCGTGGTTGCAATGCCCACCAAGGTGCCAACGCCCCAGATCGCGTTGAGGCGTGTGGTGGCGCAGACGTCCATGCCAAAGATCGCGCCGCCATAGGGCTCCAGCACCGCCTCCTGCAGAAACAGAGAGAAGGTGAACAGCGACAACACCCCAAAGAAATAGGCCACCTGCGGCGATGCACGCAGCACGGTCCAGGCTTGGGCAAAGCTCAGTTCGGCAGGGCGATCAGCAGCAGGCTTGGCTTCCTTGCTCTGCGGCTCAACGGGCCGCTCCACGCCAACCACCGCCAGCAGAATCAAGCCAAAGATCACCAGCGGCGCCACCACGATCAGCCGCTCTACCCCAGCAATCACCAAATCCAAATCGGTGCTGGCGCAGGCAGTGCCCAAAAAGCGGCTGGCCAAAATCGCGCCGGCGACGATGCCAACGGTGAGCATCGACCACACCACTGACACCAGGGCGGGCCGTTGCCGCTCGCTAGTGACGTCCACCAGCAATGCCGCAAACGGCGTGGAACTGGCAGAGATGGCCAAGCCATAGCCGAGGAACACCACGGTCAACACCAGGCCGCGGAACAGCACGGCACTGCCATCACCGGCCTGAGAGGCCTCTGCCAGCCACAACACCGTGCGGCCAGCAATCCAAAACAGCACGCAGAAGCTCAGCGAACCGCAAAGCACAAAGGGGGTGCGCCTCAACCCGCGCCACCGGCAGTTATCGGAGCGTTGGCCAAACCAAACCCGCGTGAACGCCACCAGTTGCTGGGCGCCCAGGGCGAGCGCGGTTAGGGCTGCAGGGACCGAAAACTCATCAATCAGCAGCCGGTTGAAGATGCCGAGCGTGAGAACCGAAAGGGCCCCGAGGCAGGCCTGAAACAAACCGAGGCGAAACGCCAGGGCGGCAAAACGCAATGACCCCAACCGGATCAGTCAGCAGTGGGCACAAACGTAGCCCGCTGCACATCACAAGGTGTATTGATCGGGGGAGAAGTCACCGGAATTTTGATCAACTCACTTTCCGGCGGAGGCGAGTCGGGCAGGTCAACGGCCGGGCAACTCACAATCTGATCAAGGCCCGTGGCGCGCCTGAGTTGGGCCAAGGCAATGTTGTAATCAGCAATCCGGTTGTTGTAATCAGTTTCCGCGGTGGTCACGTCCCGCTGGTTATCAATCACATTGCGCTGACTATCAACACCTGCTTGGTAACGAAGCACAGCCAAGCGGTAAGCCTCCCGAGAAGACAACACTTCGCGAGAAGTCGCAATCAGGCTTCGAGCATTTTTTTGCAAATCGGCAAAATAGGTTTCCACCAAATCGCGCAACCGGTTGCGTTCTTCAGCAAAGCGATACTGATTCTCTTTGGCCTTTTGTTTTTGTTCTCTGGATAGGGCAGCCGCTCGGCCACCATCAAAGATCTTCCAGGTCACGCCCATGTAGACGGATTGGTCAAGGTTCTCGCGAACCATTCCCATGTTGACGAAGTCAGTGCGGACGCCAGTTTGACCAAATTGCTTCGCCCAACTGGCATCACCAGCAATGCTCACAAAAGGTTGAACATCACCGAGGAAGGAGTTGGCGCGTGAGTTTGCAATTGAGATGTCGAGAATAATGTTCGCAAGTTCTTCTCTGTAGTCAAATGCGCCAATGATGCTTTCTTGCAAGCTTGGCAACCAAACCCCTCGCACATCATTCCGATCAGAAGCTGAGGGCACAACATTCTCAGGAAGATTGGTGTATCTGCGCAGATTGGCCTGTCGAACAGTCTGATCGCGCAGATAACCAGTCAAGAGGTCCTGATCACGGGCAAGCTGAGTTTCAGCCTGCAAAACATCAAGCTTGGTGGCAACACCAGCCTGAAGCCGAGCGCGGGTGTCCCGCAAGTTCACGCTCGAAGCCTGAACCGAAGTCTTTCCAACTTCAACATTGGAATCAGCTTTTTGCAGATTGAAGTAGATCTCAGCCGTCTGCAGGCGCAGGTCGCGCAAAGTGATCAGATAGTTGTTTTTAGCTTTCTCAAATTCATCACGGGCAGCAGCAATATCCGGGACACGCTTGGGATCAAGCAACTTCCAATCAAAATTCAGGTTGGCTGAGGCGCCGTATGTCTGCGTCGTACCCCACCACTCACCGTATTGATCCAATTTTAGGGATTGGTCTTCAGCCTTCTTTTCCTGCTTCTTCGAGTTCTTGGGCTTGTTGAAGTTTTGATAGCTGGTGCCCCAGCTGCGGCCAGGAAACTTCAGCTGGCTGGTGGTGAAAGTGAGCTGCGGATACCAAGCAGAAAGCGCCGCTCTCAACTTGCTTTGCGCCTCCTCCACCTGAATTTTGACCGCTTCAAGCAAGGGGCTATTGACTTCCATCAATTCCACTGCCTGAGTCAGTGTGAGCGGCCGCAGCTCCTCAGGACGCACCTGGGCAGGTTGATCGGGCAGCGCCAGTGGAGCTGGGGCTGCGAGCTCATCGAGATCTGGCGAGAGGGTCGTGGCTGCCGGAGGCAACACCGTTGGATCTGATTTGGGCCGGGGTCCTTTCTCTTTGATTGCGTTTGGCAGTGGTGTCCGGCCGGCCATGGGATCAACGCTGTCCTCTAGTTCATCGAGAACATCGGTGGACGCCGGCAAAGGATTACCCAACCAATCCAAACCAGGAGCTTGACCTTCGGCCAAGGCACCAAGAGGAGACCCGATCAGAACGAGGGCCAGCAGGCTGCTGCGCAGTCGTCCCTTCACAAGCCTTCAGAATTCGTTGTGGGGAATTTAATCCTCTTGCGTCTCAAGACTCAGGCAAGAGGCCACGACTTCAGCCGCACCCCCCACCACCTGCAGCGGAACGCCCAAGCGCTGCTCGACGGTCTCCAAGCTCAAATCATCCAAAAACACCGGCTGACCCTGGCGCAGCAAAACAGCAGGCAGCAGCAACACATCACCCAACTCCTTGCCTTGCAGCCCATCAATCAGGTCTTGCCCGGTGAGCAGCCCGGTGACCACCTGCTCACAGCCCCAGTAGGGACTGGGCAGCGACTGCAGGCGTAGATCCAACCCCTGCACTTGCCGCAAGCGCTCCACCACAGGTTGGAGGCTGGGCCCCACCAAACTTCCCACCACCCAACTCAAGCTGCGCGGTTTGAGCAAAGCAGCAGGCAGCTCTTGGGTGGCGTCATCGAGCTGCTCAAGAAAGGCACGAATGCTGCCGACGCCGTTCTCCTGCTGGGGCAAATCCTCGTAACTGGCGCGCTGCGGCAACGGCAACCCCGCCATCAAATACCACTCATCTGAGAGCCAAGCCCAACGGCTGCCAAAGCGCTCAGCAAATTGCTGCTGCAGGGGCTCGACCAATTCAATGGTGCGCCTGGCCATCGCTGGGGTCACCGGCACCAGGCCATCACCATCGGGGCGAAAACGGGTGAGCCCCACCGGCACCACCGCCACCGACAACACCGCCGGCCAATCGCCACCGCCAAAACGAGCCAGGTCTTGGAGGGTTTGCACCAGGGCATCGCCGTCGTTCAAGCCCGGACACACCACCACCTGGGCATGGATTTGCAGGCGCTTGTCTTGGAACCAAGCGATTTGATCAAGAATCTGACCAGCCCGCTCATTCACCAGCAATCGGCTGCGCAAGTCGGGGGCGGTGGCATGGACCGAGACAAATAGCGGCGAAAGGCGTTGGCGTTCAATCCGCTGCCAATCAGCAGGCAACAGGTTGGTGAGGGTGAGGTATGAGCCGTAGAGAAAGCTGAGGCGGTAGTCGTCGTCTTTGAGATACAGGCTCGAGCGCCGTCCTGGGGGCTGCTGATCGATAAAGCAGAACGGGCAGTGGTTGTTGCACTGCTTCAGGCCATCGAAGAGGGCCTCGGTAAAGCCCAAACCCAGTCCATCGTCGGCATCTTTTTCCAGCTCGATGTGATGGCTGGTGCCATCAGGCTCCTCCACCTCCAAGGCGAGATCTTCCTCACCACAGAGCATGCGCAGGTCAATCAGATCCCGCGGGCGAATGCCATTGACCGCCACCAATCGATCACCAGGCTGAAACCCCAGCTCTTCGCCGATCGATCCAGGCTCCACCGTGGCCACTACGGCAGGCTGCGGCGTCGCGGCACTGGGATCAGCCTGAAGAGGAACCCCATCACTGGGCTCGTTCCACACCGTGGTTCAGGCGACTTATCCCAGTGTGGGGTTTGCCAGCACCAGAGCCAGCAAAACCACCCCAAACACCAAGCGATAGATCACAAACGGCCAAGTGCTGTTGGTTTGCAAAAACCTCAGCAACCAAGCAATCGCCAGCCACGACACCACCGCTGCCGAGAGGATTCCCAGCAGCATCGGCAGCGGTCCGTAGACCGAACCCTCAGCGAAGGCGCCCTTGAGCTCAACCAGTCCAGCCAAGGTGATCGCTGGAATCCCCAATAAGAAGGAGAAGCGGGCGGCATCGGAGCGCTGCCAGCCAAACAGCAGGGATGCCGTCAGGGTGCTGCCGGAGCGCGAGACACCAGGAATGATCGCCAGCGCCTGGGCCAGACCGACCACCACGCCATCAATGCCCTGAACCGATGGCAGCTGCTTACGGCGCTGCCCCAGACGCTCGGCGAGGGCCAACAGCAAGGCCATCACGATCGAGACAATGCCGATAGAGGCCACGCTGCGCAGGGGCGAGGTTTCGTAGCCAGGCCAAAACGTCTTGATAGCTAGACCCACCACAAGGATTGGCAGCGTGCCAATGGCGATGGAAATCCCCAGGCGCGCATCAGGGCTGCCCCAGTCACCCTGGCGCAAGGCTCTGGCCAACCCGCGGCACACCTGCAGCAGGTCGCGGCGGAAGTAACCAATCACCGCAGCGATGCTGCCCAGCTGAATCACAGCGGTGACAGTCACACCAGGGTCCCCCCAGCCGGCCAGCACCGGCACCACCTTGAGGTGTGCTGTGCTGCTGATCGGCAGAAATTCCGTCAGGCCCTGAACGATGCCCAACACCACCGTGCGCCAGCAGGCCTCCAGCAGCGTGAGTTCAGCGGCAGCATCCACGCAGGCTCAAGCCAAGTGGCGGAACCTTAAGCGCCATGGACGGATGCTTTTCCTCTGACCAGGGGGCAATCGCTTTAAGCTAATTGCGTTTGTTCACACAGCTGTTGTTCGGAGCTGCTCCCGTCCTCAATCCGGCGCCGCAGCTCAATGCAGCTGGTGTGAACTGGAAGTTGTCAGCGCCGGCCGTGGCGGCAGCGCTGGTCATGCTGCCGGTGTTTGTGCAGGCTCCCTGGGTGCGCAGTTCACCGGTGGCCTGTGCGCTGTTCACTGCTGTTTTGGTGGCTTTGGGGTTGCGGCTTCGGGGCCACCTCGGCGCCCTCCTGATTGGCTTTTCCGGCAGCTGGTTAGCCGGAGCCGTGTTTTGGGGTTGGTTGCGATTGCATCCCCTCTGGCATTTACCCGTTGAAGCGTTCGCCCTGCCCCTGGCCATCGCCGGATTGCAGGGGCCTTGGCGCCGGGCCGGGCAATTTTATTTAGGCGCCTTAATCGGCACCGCTTGCACCGATGCCGCCACGGCTCTGTGCGGCTTGATGCCGCTTTGGCCGCAAGTGCTGCAAGCCAGCCCCGGCGAGGCGCCTCTGTTGCTCTCAGCAGCGGCAGAGCAGGTGCTGCACCCACTGCCCCTGGCGGTGGTGGGTGGATTTGCCGCAGCCATGGTTTCTGCGGGGCGCTGGCTCTGGCGCCAAAGCGAAGGCGGACAAGTGGTGGCCGCTGCCTTACTCAGCACCTTGGCGGTGGATGCCCTGTTCCTGGCGTTGGCGCTCTTAAGCCCGCAACTCAGCGGCTTGGTTTAAAGATCTGCAAATGCTGCGCGGCCGCGGGGCTCGGCTCAGCACAACCCTCTGTAATCTGGCCGCTCAGCCCTTAATCGGCCCCGCATGTCCAGGCTTTTTCGTCGCCTATCCACCCTGCTGCTCTGCAGCCTGCTGGTTTTGGGTGTTTGGCTGACTCAGCCGCTGAGCGTGCAGGCTGCGGAAATTCGCAACAAGGTTGACGACAAGATCGCCGAAACAGCCGGCAAGGTTGACCTCAACAACGCCTCAGTGCGCCGCTTCCAGCAGTACCCCGGCATGTATCCCACTCTGGCCGGCAAGATCGTGGTGGGCGGCCCCTACAACGAGGTCGACGATGTGCTCAACCTTGATCTGACCGAGCGCCAGAAAGAGCTGTTCCAGAAGTACAAAGAGAACTTCACCGTCACCGACCCGGAAATTGCCCTGAACGAGGGCTTTGACCGCATCAACGACGGCCAGTACCGCTGACTTCCGCCTCGTCAGAAGACACCGAATCATTGTTTGACGTCCCTTGGGACGTCGTGGTCATCGGCAGTGGTGTTGCCGGCCTGATGAGCGCCCTGGAGCTTCCCGCAAGTTCCAGGGTGCTTTTGCTCAGCCGCGACATGAGCACGCCGCCGGCCAGCCGCTGGGCCCAAGGCGGCTTAGCCGCAGCGATTGGAGCGGATGATTCACCAGCGCTGCACCGCAGCGACACCCTGGCGGCAGGGGCAGGGCTGTGCGAGCCGGCAGCGGTGGATTGCTTGGTGAAGCAGGCACCGGAGTGCATTGCCAACCTGTTGAGCCTGGGCCTCAACCTGGATCGGAAAGGCGAGAACCTCAGCACCACCTTGGAAGCCGCCCATAGCCGCCGGCGGGTGCTGCATGCCCAAGATCAAACCGGCCTGGCGCTGGTGGAGTTGCTGGAGCAGTGCATCGAACGCCGCCCCAATGTGACCTGGTGGCGCGGGGCCATTGCCATGCAGTTGCTGCAGGACGCGGGTCGCTGCTGCGGTGTGCAAGTGCTGAGGCACGGTGAGCTGGGCTGGCTGCGCAGCGCTGCTGTGGTGCTAGCCACCGGCGGCAGCGGCCATTTGTTTGCCAACACCACCAACCCGCGTGGCGCCCACGGCGATGGGGTTGCCATGGCCTGGCAGGCCGGCGCGATCCTTCGCGACATGGAATTCGTGCAATTCCACCCCACCGCCTTGATGCAACCCGGGGCTCCCCATTTCCTGCTTTCAGAAGCGCTGCGGGGCGAGGGGGCACGCCTGGTGCAAGCCGATGGCACACCGCTGTTCGCCAGCGGCAGTGAACTGCTGCCCCGCGATCAACTCAGCCGCAGCATGGTGCGCGCCATGCAACAGCAGCAACTGGCGCAGCTGTGGCTGGATCTGCGTCCAGTGGGCGAAGCCAAGCTGACCAAACAATTCCCCACGATCCTGGGGCGCTGCCGCAAGTTAGGGCTGGACCCCATGCAAGTGCCGCTTCCGGTGGCACCAGCGGCGCACTACTGGATGGGGGGGATTGCCACCGATCTCGATGCCGCCACCTCGCTGCCGGGGCTCTATGCCGTGGGCGAAGTGGCCAGCAGTGGCGTGCATGGAGCCAATCGCCTGGCCAGCAATTCGCTGAGTGAATGTCTGGTGATGGCCAGCCAACTCAGCCGTCTGCAGCCGCAACCCAATGCAGCTGCAGCAAGCAGTCGCTGCCAACGGCGCCCGCTGGAGTGGACACCACCAGAGGATTTAGAGGGGCCCTGCGGAGCACCGATCACAGCCCTGCGCCAATGGAGCTGGCAGGCCGCTGGGGTGGAACGCAGCGGCAGGCAACTGCAACAGGCCCTCCAGGACTGTGAGCAACTGCATGAGCAGCTCAGGCTCGATCGGGCCCTAGCGCCGATCCTGCAGCTTGAGCCAGGCCAAAGCCGCAGTTTGAGCTCTAGCCAGCAGCAGCAGCTGGGGTGGCTCTGGGAGTGCCGCCAGCGGCTGCAAACCACGGTTCTGCTGCTGGATGCTGCCCACTTCCGCCAAGAAAGCCGCGGCGGCCATTTCCGCTGTGATGCCCCCGCGCCCCTGCCCTACTGGCAGCACCACACGCTGCAGCAGCGCGATCAGCCGATCAGAAGTTCCGCGGGCCTTGGTAACCGCTGAGGTCAGCCAGCTTCTGCAGCGACTTCACACCGGAATCGATTTGGCCCTTGATCTCCCAGCTGGGGAAGCCTTCGATCGCCTTGCTTTGGCACAGCGACGCTTGGGAGTTTTTGCCATCGGTGGCGCACTCGATCACATCGAGCTTGGCGGCAGCGTCTTGGCCAAAGAGCTCCTTCTGCTCATGGCAGTGGGGGCACCAGTAGGCCGAATACATGCGGGCACCGATGCTGCTGAGGTGCTCAGCGAGGGCCAACTTGGCTGGATTGCTGACGCTGGTCACCGCCGGCGGGGCGCCTTTTTCACTCAGAACCGCCGGGCGATCGGCCGAAGCCACCCAAGCCAGGCTCAGCAAGCCCACCAGCACCACCAAGATCACACTGCGGAACAGCACCTGACCGCTGTCTTCCCATTCACGGCCGAGCAAATGCAGCAGCCATAAAGCCAAGCTCAAACCAGCTGAAAGCAGGCAGAAGGCGCAGATGGCCTGAATCTTGAACAGCATCAAGCCCACCAAGGCGGCGCTGAACACGCTCATGCCCAGGCTCAGCAGGTAGCCCAGGTGCCAGAACAGATCTGGGCCGCGGCCAAAACGGCGAGCGGTTAAACCACCGCTGCTGCCCTGGCGATCGATCAACCACTGCTGCACCGCTGGAATCAGTGGCAACAACGAGAGCAGCACCAATGCCAAATAGGCCAGAAAACCAAACAGCGCCAGGGGCTGACCCAGCACCGTTCCCCAGGCACTGTTGAGCACCTTGTCGCAACCATCGGCCCCGCCAGGGCAGGCCAACTCACCAATCACACCCCAGCGCTCGAGGGTGATTGAGGCGGTATCAATGGCACCGATGGTGGCCAGACCACCCATCACAGGCCGCACCCAACGGCGGAAGGGCGGCTCGGGGCGCTGGCGTGAGGCTGTCACTCGCTCTTGATTTCCTTACTCAGGAAGTTTGGCACCGCTGCAAGGTTTGGCGTAGGGCCTGCACCCGCAGGGGATCCACGGGATTGGCCAACAGGCCATCGCGCTTGAGCGAGCTGGCCACAATCACGCCATCGGCGCCCGCCCCCAGGCTTGCGGCATTGCCCGCATGGCAGCCACTGCCAATCAAAACCGGGGCACCAGCAGCAACCGAGCGGGCCGCCGCCAGATCATCGGGATCGGGAGCAGCACCGGTGGCCACACCACTAACGATCACGCCATCGGCGCCAGCTCGGCCCAAGCAATCCTCCACGGCTTCGGCGATTGGTTGGGGCGCCAGCGGGTAAGCGTGCTTGACCAGCACATCAGCAAAAATCCCAACCTCCGTAGCCTCCAGCTGCCGGCGCAAGCGCAGCAACTCCGCCGCTTGCCCTTCAATCAGCCCCTGATCGGTAAGCATGGCGCCGCTCAGCACATTCACCCGCACAAATGAGGCGCCGCTGGCCGCTGCAATCCCCATGGCGGCCTGGGCGTCGTTGCGCAGCACATTGATCCCCACCGGCAGCCCGCCGGCAGCCTCCACCACCTCAGCCGCGATGCGGGCCATGGCCGCCACGGTGTGGGGCGGCACGGCTGAGGCAAAAAAGGGCACATCGCCAAAGTTCTCCACCACCAAGCCATCAGCGCCGCCCGCCAGGTAGGCCGCTGCATCGGCTAGGGCAAAGCGACGCACTGTCTCGAAATCACCCTGCCAGCGCGGACTGCCAGGCAATGGCGGCAGATGCAAGACGCCGATCAGAGCCGGCCGGCCATGGGCAAACAGCGATGACCAGGGAGCAGCAGCCACCAAGGTTTACGTTGAACTGTTGGGCTGATGCTGCCATGGCTTCCACAGCAACCACCGCCCGGCCCACCGTGGCCTTTGCCCACCTGGGCTGCGAAAAAAACCGCGTTGACACCGAGCACATGCTGGGCCTGTTGGCGCAAGCGGGCTATGGGGTCAGCGCTGATGAAGCCGATGCCCAAGTTGTGGTGGTCAACACCTGCTCCTTTATCCAGGACGCCCGCGCTGAATCAGTGCGCACCCTGGTGGACCTGGCTGAGCAGGGCAAGCAGATCGTGATTGCCGGCTGCCTGGCGCAGCATTTCCAAGAGGAGCTGCTGGAATCGCTACCCGAAGCCCGCGCCATCGTTGGAACCGGCGATTACCAACACATCGTTGAAGTGCTCGAGCAGGTGGAGGCCGGCGAGCGGGTGAAGCGGGTGAGCCAGGTGCCCACGTTTGTGGCTGATGAAAACCTGCCCCGCTACCGCACCACCTCCGAGGCGGTGGCCTATCTGAAGGTGGCGGAAGGCTGCGACTACCGCTGCGCCTTCTGCATCATTCCCAAACTGCGTGGCGATCAGCGCTCGCGGCCGATCGAATCAATCGTGGCGGAGGCCCAACAACTGGCGGCCCAGGGGGTGAAGGAGCTGATCTTGATCAGCCAAATCACCACCAACTACGGGCTCGACCTCTACGGCAAACCCCAGCTCGCTCAACTGCTGCGAGCCCTAGGAGAGGTGGAAATTCCTTGGATTCGGGTGCACTACGCCTACCCCACGGGCCTAACCCCTGAGGTGCTGGCGGCCTACCGGGAGGTGCCCAATGTGCTGCCCTACCTGGATCTACCGCTGCAGCACAGCCACCCGGAGGTGCTGCGGGCCATGAATCGGCCCTGGCAAGAAGGGGTGAATGGCGAGCTGCTGCAGCGCATCCGAGAGCAGCTGCCCGATGCAGTGCTGCGCACCACCTTCATCGTTGGCTACCCGGGTGAAACCGAAGAGCAGTTCGAGCACCTGCTGCAGTTCGTGCAGGAGCAGCGCTTTGACCATGTGGGCGTGTTCTGCTTTTCGCCGGAAGACGGCACCCCAGCGGCCGAGCTTGCCAATGCCGTGCCAGCCGAGGTGGCCGAAGCCCGCCGCGGCCGGCTGATGGAAGCCCAGCAGGCCATCAGCGCCGAGCGCAATGGAGCCTGGGTCGGCCGCATCGTTGATGTGTTGGTGGAGCAGGAAAACCCCAGCAGCGGGGAGCTGATTGGCCGCTGCCTGCGCTTTGCCCCCGATGTGGATGGTGAAGTGCGAATTCGCCCGGGCAGCCACGGAGCTGCCGCCAGCGCTGGCACCATGGTCCCAGTGCGGATCACCGCAGCCGACATCTACGACTTGGAAGGAGAAGTGGTGGGAGCCCAAGAGATGGTTGATGCCGTGCGGCATTCGTGAGGCAAGCCCGCTTCAGCCTTCCTGCTCAACGCAATCTGTTCCTGCTGGCCTCCGGGCTCAGCACGATGGGATCCTTTGCCGGCCTGACGGCCAAGGGCTGGGTGCTGATGAGCGGCACCAACAACCCCTTGATCGTGGCCCTGCAATTTGCCGTTCTGGCCCTGCCCACCCTGGTGGTGAGCGGGCCTGCCGGCGTGCTCACCGATCGCCATGGCTGCGAGCGGGTGCTGGTTTGGGCCCAATTCGGCCTGCTGGGCGGAGCGCTCGTTGGAGCCCTGGCCATGCCCTTCACTTCAGGGGCACTGCAGGCTGCACTGCTGCTGCTCAGCACGCTCCTGGTGGGGATTGCCAGTGCCTATGAGCTCACCGCCCGCAACAAATACTGCGCCTTGCTGGTGCAACACCCCGGCGAACTCGGCAGCTATCTGACCAGCTTTTCGGTGGTCTTCAACGTGGGCAAATTGGTGGGCCCGCCAGTGGGCGGATTGTTGGTGGCCCTGACGGGCCCATCCCTGGCGCTGCTACTGGATGCCAGCACTTACATCCTGCCGATCGTGAGTGTGGTGTGGCTGCTGCAGCCCTTGCGGGAGCAAGAGCAGCGCAGCCAGCAAGGCGAGAGCGCCAGCCTCTGGGCCGCCTGGCGCGGCTGCGGAGCCGACTTACGCCATGTGCTGCGCTTCACCGCCTTGTTCTGCCTGGTGGGCTTTTTCCACCCGGGCTTGGCCCCTGTGATGGCAGCGGATTTCATCGGGCCCGGCCCGCAGGATTTGGGCCTGTTCACCAGTGTGTTGGCCGCCGGCAGCATCACCGGTGGTGTGCTGCTGCAACGCAACAGCTTTCGGCTCAGCCAACGGCCCGCCTTCCTGCTCGGCAGCAGTGCCCTGCTGACCTCCCTTGCTCAGCTGGGCCTTGGATTCGACGGGCCCCGCGCCTGGACCCTGGCGATGGCCTTTTTGATCGGCTGGGGAACAGCCGTGCTGCTCTCAGGCACCAACTTGATCACCCAAGTGGGAACCTCCCAAGTGCTGCGCGGACGCATGGCAGGACTGGGGCAGATTGCGTTTTTGGGCGGCGGCGGCCTCAGTGGGCTGCTCGCTGCCGGGTTAACGATGCGCTGGGGCCTGGCCGCCACCTGCGGGGTGTTGGGAGCGATCGGCCTGGTGATTGCCGGCCAAGAGTTGATCAGGCACGGTCAAGACCGGCTGACGCTGGCGTCTGATTGAGCTCAGATCAGCTTGATGCCCTTCAGCAGACGGGTCAGCACAACGGCGGTAACCAGGAATCCGCCAACCCAGGTGAGATAGAGGGCGATGCCCATGGCCGCTTGTGTCAGTGGGGCTATTAGAGCAGATGTGGCGTTTCCTACGACGAAACCGATTAGGGTTTGCCACATTCAGGCGAAAGCGCCACCGCAACGTCACCGGGCATGCGCACCCTGTTCATCTACCCCGAATTCCCCAAGACCTTCTGGAGCTACGAGAAGATCTTGGAGCTGGTGAACCGCAAGGTGCTGCTGCCGCCCCTTGGCATGGTCACCGTGGCTGCCCTGCTGCCCCAGCAGTGGGAGATGAAGCTGGTGGACCGCAATGTGCGTGAGGTCACCGAAGCCGAGTGGAACTGGGCTGAGCTGGTGATCATTTCCGGAATGATCGTCCAAAAGGACGACATGGCCGTGCAAATCGCCAACGCCAAAGAGCGTGGCTTGCCTGTGGCCGTTGGCGGCCCCTTCGCCAGCTCCACCCCCGATGCACCTGAGCTGGATCTAGCTGATTTCAAGGTGCTCGATGAGGGTGAAATCACCCTGCCGATGTTTATCGAAGCGATCGAGCGCGGCGAGCGCAGCGGACGCTTCACCTCGGAAGGCGAAAAACCCGATGTGACGGCCACACCGATTCCTCGCTTTGACCTGCTGCAGCTCGAGGCCTACGACTCAATGAGCGTGCAGTTCTCCCGCGGCTGCCCATTCAACTGCGAGTTCTGCGACATCATCGTTCTCTACGGCCGCAAACCGCGCACCAAGACTCCCGATCAACTCGTTGCCGAGTTGCAATATCTCTACGACTTGGGTTGGCGCCGTTCGATCTTCCTGGTCGACGACAACTTCATCGGCAACAAGCGCAACGCCAAATTGCTGTTGCCTGAAATTCGCAAGTGGCAAGAGGAGCGCGGCTATCCCTTCAGCTTCGCCACCGAGGCCTCTGTCGATCTGGCCGACGACGAGGAAATGATGCGGATGATGGCTGATTGCCGTTTTGAAAGCGTCTTCCTTGGCATCGAAACCCCAGATGAAGCGAGTCTGGAAACCGCCCGCAAGGTGCAAAACACCCGCAATCCCCTGGATGCTGCGGTTGACCGCATCACCGCCAATGGCATTCGCGTGATGGCGGGCTTCATCATTGGCTTCGATGGCGAAAAGAGTGGCGCCGGCGATCGCATCGTTGATTTCGTTACCCGCACCGGCATTCCTGCGGCAATGATGGGCATGCTTCAGGCCCTGCCCAAAACAGCGCTTTGGGCACGCTTAGAGAAAGAAGGCCGGCTCATCCAAAACGAAGACGCCGCCAAGGGCGTGAACCAAACCAACCTGCTCAACTTCGTGCCAACCCGGCCGATCCGCGAGATCGCCAATGAATACGTCGACGCGTTCTGCGCCTTGTATGAGCCCAATGCCTATATGGACCGGGTGTACTCCTACTACTTGAAGATGGGTGCCCCTCGTTGGAAGGCTGCTGCCAAGCTGCCCACCTTGACTGACCTCCGCGCGCTCTCGATCGTGGTGTGGCGCCAAGGGATCAAGCGCAGCACTCGCTTCCGCTTCTGGCGCTACATGGTGGGTATGGCCATCCACAACCCCGCATTGCTGGAGCAGTTCCTTGTGGTGTTGGCTCACAACGAGCACTTCCAGGAGTACCGCGGTGTGGTGACCCAGGAAATCCAAGAGCAACTCGCTGAGATCCCCGCCAAGCGCGAACTGCAGCCCGCCTGAGTCAGTCCTGCACGTAGTCGAGGCCCTGCTCCAGGCAGAGCTCCGCTTTTTGCAGCTCGCGGCCGAGGTACAAGGCGTGATCCAAGCGACTGAGCGGCGAAGGTTCTGGGCTTTCGGTTAGCGCCATGCCCAGCTCTTTGGCGCTGCGGCCGCGGTATTCGGCGGTGGCTGAACGGGGGCCACCACCGCGGCAGCTGAGCACCTCACCAGTGTCTGGATCGGTGGCAAGCCCCTGGTCATTAATGCCATTGCCGAAGTGCTGGACCACCAGCTCGCCAGCGGCAGCATCAATGCGGATCAGGAAATAGCCGCTGGGATCAAGCTCGATCGCGCGGTTGGAGTGGGCATCATCCAGCTCGCGGCGCTGCTGGGGCGAGAGCGGTGCCATGACAGGTGGTGGCTCAGCCCTCGATTGTGCCCTGCTCTGGGGCCAGCGGGATCTGGCGACCGCTGAATGGCAACTCTGCGTTAACCGCTTCCACCTCCTCCAACTGCTGGGCATTGGCCAACGGCAACCAACGCTTGATCAAGCCTGCGAATTGAGGCTCATACCAGCGGTGCAAGCTGGCGTGGGGCCGGGCGACAAAACCGCGGCGGCGCTTGTGGCTACCGCCGGCACCTGGGTCGTAATGGCGAATGCCCTGAGCGATGGCCCATTCAATTGGCGCGTAATAGCAGACCTCGAAATGGAGGTTGTCGATCTCCACTGTTGAACCCCAATACCGGCCCCAAAGGTGATCGCCCTCCCTCACGCAGAGGCTCATGGCGATGGGCTGATGGGGATCTTCCCCGTGGCGATGGGCACTGAACAGCACCAAGTGCTGACGCAGCTGCTCCGCCAGTGAGAAAAACTCCTCGGTGAGGTACTTACTGCCCCACATGCCCCAGCGGCGGCAATGGTCTTCATAAAAGCCATGCATGCGCGCCAGCAGCTCCGGCGTGATCGCTTCTGCGGCAATGGCGCTCACCTGCAGGCCCGCTTGCTGCACGGCCTTGCGTTCGCGGCGGATATTGCGGCGTTGGTTGGCGTTAAAACTGGCGAGGTAGTCCTCAAAGCTGCCGTAACCGGGATTACTCCACAGGCTCTGCTGATTGAGCCAGGCGGAGCAGCCAGCGGCTTCGGCGTGGGGCCGCCAAGCCGGATCGACATAGAGGAAGTTGCAACTCAACAGCTGGTTGCGCTCGCAAAAGCGATCGATCAAGCGCAGCATCAACGCTGTGCAAGCGCCCTCATCTTCGCTACTGACGATGAAGAAGCGGTAGCCCAAGATCGGGCTCAATGGGCTCATGCCCAGCAGCTTGGGGTAGTAGCGCAGACCTAACTGCCCAGCGAGTTGAGCGAAGGATTGATCAAAGACGAATTCGCCGTAGCTATGGCCTTTGACATAGAGCGGCGCCACCGCGATCAGCTGTTGCTCGCGCCACAGGCTGAGGTGGCAAGCCTGCCAACCCTGGGAGGGAACAATGCTGCCGGAGCGCTCCAAGGCTTCCAGCCAAGCCCAGCGGTAAAACGGCAGCCCAGCAGAGGCCACCAAGGCATCCCAAGACTGCTCAGGGATCTCGGCGAGCTGCTGATGCCAGCGCGCCTCCAGGGCCTCAGCGGAGTGATCGGGCTCGCTCACAGTGGGGCTGGAGTTGCTGCAAAACCTAATCAGGCCACCGCACGGCTGGGGAGTGCTGCAGGCTGAGATCACACCTGCAACGGCTCGATGCTGCTGCCCTTCCTGCTATTGGCTCAAACCAGCACGCCCACTGAAGATCTGTTGATGGTGCTGCGGCCGCAGCTGGAGCTGCAGATGACGCGGGAATGCGAAAAAGCCGTTAGCGGCCCTGATGGCAGCTTCTTGAATCTGCGCAGCATCTGCTCAGAGATCTCACAACCCGCCAGCGTTTGCCTGGTGGAGGAGATCAGCCGCCAGGGCAGCTTGGCCCAAGTGGCCCGTGAAGCCCTGGAAGGCAGCCTGGGGCCGGCCAGCTTGGGTGTGGCATCAGCCTGCATCGAACGGCTGATGCAGAGCGCCAAGCCGGTTTGGGATCAGGAGTTCCCCGTGCGTTGATAGCGCAGCAGCAGCTCCCCATCGCCTAAGGGGCGCTGCTCCTGCAGCAACCAGCGATCAGCCTGGGGACGCGCTGCAGCGGGCAGCCAGCTGTGCTCGCCCCCCAGCAGGAGCGGGCAGAGGGTGAGCTGCAGCTCATCCACCAAATCCTCGTCAAGCAAGGCCCCAGCCAGCTGGGCCCCACCCAACAACAGCACGCGTTGAATCCCCTCGCTGTTGAGTTGATCAAGCAAGCCCTGCCAACTGTCCAGGGCAAACTGGCGCGCAAACCCCGCAGGCGGCGCCGGCAACAGCGGCGCTGAGCTCAGCCACCAGAGCTGCATGGGCTGGCTCCAAAGGCGCCAGCTGTGATCAAAATCCACCGGCGTGGCCTGACGGCTGGCAATCAACAAGGGCGGTTGCGGCGACTGTCCGCGGGACTCTCGCTGCTGCAACAACTCAGGGCGATGAATCAAACAGCTGCAGCCGTGGGCCCGCACGGTGCCGGCCCCAACCACAGCGACATCTGCCCAGGCCAGGGCCTCCTCAAGCACAAGGCGATCACCGGCGCCACCCAATTGGGCCGCACCACCTGCCGGGGGTGCCAACCGGCCATCGAGGCTGACCGCCAGAACCAGGCGCAGCGTCACACCTGGGCGGGTTCGGCGTAGATCTCAGCGGCGTTGTTGGGGCTCTCCTGCAGGCGGATCTTGTGCAGTGATGCACCGAGATCGGCAATCGGCGCCTTGAGCCGATCAGCGATGTGCAGGGCGATGTTTTCAGCCGTGGGAACGCAGGTGGAGAAGAACGGCACGTCCTTGTTGAGGAAGGTGTGATCAAAAGGCTCGAGCACCTCGTCATCGAGCAGCTTCTGCAGGGCAGCCAGGTCACAGACCATGCCGCTGCGGGGATCGATCTGGCCGCGCACGGTTACATCGAGCAGGTAGTTATGGCCGTGGCCATGGGGCCGGGCGCACTTGCCATAGATGGTTTCGTTTTCGCTCTGGCTCAGCTCCTCACGGGCCAGGCGGTGGGCCGCCGCAAAGTGTCCGCGGATTGTGAGGAAGGCTTCCATGTCATTGCCGAAGTAATCGGCCCAGAGGGTGGATTGTTCAAACAGGCGCAGGCTGCGCAAGGGCAGATGCGCTGATAGGCGCTGCCAGATGGCATGCAGCAACCACTCGGTGGTGGGCAAAGCGGCCTGCTGGCTGCCTTCCACATCGAACTCCGGCCAGGTGGTGTTGAGGCAGCGGAAATCCAGCTGCTCGGTCACCTGGGAGCGGATTGCATGCTTCACATCGGACAGGTTGAGCACCATGCCGTTGGCATCGAGCCCGCCTTCCATGGCCACGATCAACTCGTAGTTGTGGCCGTGGCCTGGCGCCTGGCTGCAGGGGCCAAAACGCTGCTGATTTTCAGCGGCGCTCAGCTCCGGCAGGGAATAGAGATGGCTCGAACTAAAGGTGGCCCGGCGCGTGATCACGCAGGACCTGCCCTGGCCGTGGGGGGCCGTGGCAGCATGCCCAATCACCTGTGGCGCCAAAATTGTCACAGCTTGTAAAGCGCATGCATCCTACGGATCCATCCCAGCCCCTCGGTGAACGGCTCCAGGGCACGAACCTGTATCTGGTGGGAATGATGGGCAGTGGCAAGAGCACGGTGGGACCGCTGCTGGCCAAGGCCCTGGACTATCGCTTTCTCGATGCCGATGCGGTGATCAGCCAAGCCGCCGGTTGCAGCATCCCCGAGATCTTTGCCCGCGACGGGGAAGAGGGCTTCCGCCGCCTCGAGCGCCAGGTGCTGCAGCAACTCAGCCAATGGCATTCGCTGGTAGTGGCCACCGGTGGCGGCATCGTCACCGTGCCGGCGAACTGGGGCGAATTGCGCCAGGGCGTGGTGATTTGGCTCGATGTGGCCGAAGAGGAGCTGTTGCGCCGGCTGCAGGCTGATCCCGGCGGCCGGCCGCTGCTAGCGGGAGACGATCCAGCCGGCCGACTGCACGCACTGCTTGAGCAACGCCAGCCCCTCTACGGGCAAGCCGATCTCCACGTGAGCGCCCAAGGAGAGGCCGCCAGTGGCATCAGCGATCGAGTTTTGAGGGAACTGCCTGGACTGCTCAAGGCTCCAGGCGCACCGCAAACCACTGCACCGTGAGCCCCGGCTCAATTTCCAGTGCACAAGCGGTATCGAGCAGCCATTCCACCTGCTGCGGCAGGCCCTCCACAGCCGCAATATCGGCCGGCAATTGCTTCAGCCGCTGCAACTGCTCCGCCAACCAATGACGGGTGTCCGCAGCGCTGAGAATTTGTTCGCCCGCAGCTGGATCCAGCACCACGTAATGATCGAGTTCGCGGATCAGGGGATCAGACATGGCCACCAGCCTGCTGGGCCTCATCTTGGCGCTGCTGCTGCCTATCAGTGCTGCGGCCGGCCCATTGAGCCTGCGGCTGGAGCAATGGCCCAGCTGGCAACTGCCGGCCCCATTGCCGCGGCCAAGCCCTGGGGATGACCTGATCTATCCGAGCTGGTTTGAAGGCGATTGGCAGCTGAGCAGCAGCGATGGCATCAGCGCTGAGGTGCACTTTGCGCGCCGAGCTGATGGGGCGGTTGTGGGCAGCCGCGCCGCCAATGCCATGGCCATCGGCCAGGCCGTGCTGGGGGATGAGTTGCTGGAAGTGCAAGACGACCCCGGCAATCCCAATCGGCAGCTGGCCCGCCTCAGCGATGACCGCGTGTTGGACACGCGCATCAGCGGCCGGCGCAGTGAAACACCCAATCCCAAGGCCTTTCTGGCCGATGAACTCAGCCTGCAGTTGCTGCGGCAAGGGGGCGCACCGCCCCGGATCAGCCGCATTGAAACCCTGAGCAGCTACGAGCTGTTGGGACCCGATCAGATCAGTGGTGAGCAATGGCAAGCCAGCTATGGCTCACCGGAAGACGGCCTAGCGGGCACAGCACGCAGCAGCCAGAAACTCAGCTTGATGTTGGAGCGCATCTCAACGCCCTAGCTACCCCACGAAGTGCACAACTCCGGCAGCGCAGCGGCGGATCTGCAGCAAGTTGACCCAATCAGATCAGGACCTCCCATTCGGTTGTGATGCAGCAGCCCATCCCGATCTTCATTGGCATGGACCCGCGCGAGCGGGCAGCCACCAATGTGTTGATCGATTCGCTTGTGGCCACGAGCAGCACGCCGCTGGCGATCACGCCTTTGGTCACGCCGCAACTGGAGCAGCAAAAGCTCTATTGGCGTGAGCGCGACCCGAAGCAGAGCACGGCCTTCTCCTTCACTCGCTTTTTGGTGCCCAAGCTGATGGGCTTTCAGGGCTGGGCGATCTTCATGGACTGCGACATGCTCTGCCGCGCCGACATCAGCGAACTGTGGGCGCTGCGCGATGAGCGCTTTGCCGTGATGTGCGTGCAACACAATCACCAACCCACAGAAACCAAGAAATTCCTGGGGGAAGCCCAGAGCGCCTACCCCAAAAAAAATTGGAGCTCGTTGATGCTGCTGAACTGCAGCCGCTGCCAGGCACTAACACCTAAGTACGTGAACTCAGCGAGCGGCCTTGATCTGCATCGCTTCCATTGGCTTGACGGCGACCATGCCATCGGCGCCTTGCCCCATCGCTGGAATCACCTGGTTGGTGTGCAAGAGCAGGCGAGCGATGAGGCTGCCCTGCTGCATTGGACCCTTGGGGGGCCTTGGTTTCGCGAACAGCGAGCCATGGGCGGAGCAGCCGCGGCCGAATGGTTCGGGGCCCGCAGCGATGCCATGGCACTTTGGGAGCAATGAGCCAATCCACAACGGTGGTGGCGATCCCAGCCCGGCTGGAATCGAAGCGACTCCCGCGCAAACTGCTGGCTGATGTGGGCGGCAAGCCTTTGCTGCAGCGGGTGCTGGAACGCTGCCTGGAGGCCCAACAACCAGCAGCTGTTGTGCTCTGCACCGATAGCGACGAGCTCCGTGAGCAGGCCACCCAGTGGCCCCTAGCGAGACCAGTGCCGGTGTTGATGACACCAGCGAGCTGCAGCAGCGGCAGTGAACGACTCGCTTGCGCCTTGCCTGAACTCTTGGAGCTGAGTGGGTCGAGCGATCCCAGCAGCTGCTGGGTGCTGAATGTGCAAGGGGATCAACCCTTTGTGGACCCAACGATCATTGACGCTATGGCTGAGCGCTGCCGCACAGCCCGCACCGACGTGCTGACTCCGGTGTATCGACTACCCCCCGAGAAGATTCACAACCCAGCGGTGGTGAAGTGCCTGCTGGCCCAGGACGGCCGTTGCCTCACCTTTTCGCGCAGCGCGCTGCCCCATGTGCGTGATGTCTCCCCCGATCAATGGCATGCCCATGCCGCCTATTGGGGCCATGTGGGGATCTATGGCTACCGGGCCGAGGTGTTAGCCCAATGGAACAACCTGCCCGCCTCACCCTTAGAAGCGATTGAAAAGCTGGAGCAACTCAAACTGCTGGAAGCAGACATCGCCATTGGTAGCTTCCCGGTGGAGGCGGATTCGCTATCGGTGGACACCGCTGAGCAACTGGATGAGGCTCGCCAGATTGCGGCTCAGTTGCGCTGACGCCAGCCACCGGCAGCGAGCGCGGTCCACTCACCGCGTGCCTTGAGAATCCGCTCGGCGAGCTCGCGAACAGCCCCATGGCCGCCCCGGCGCCGCAACACCAAATCGGCCTGCCGGCGCAACGCCTTGCAGGCATCAGCTGGCGCTGCCATCACGCCCACCTGGGAGCGCACCACCAAGTCGTTGAGATCATCGCCAATAAAGCCCGTGGCGGCGGGCAACACCTGAAGCTGCTGTTGGAGCTGGCCCAATTGCGCCTGCTTATCGCAAACTTCGGTGAAGCAGTGCTCAATGCCTAAATCCTGGGCGCGGCGCTCAATGGCTCCGCTGCGGCCCCCACTGATCAACGCCAAGGTGATCCCCGCCTGCTGCAAAAGCTTCAATCCCAAGCCATCGCGCACATCAAAGCGGCGCCACACCTGGCCATCGGGGGCATAACTCAAGCCGCCATCGGTGAGGACACCATCCACATCAAGCACCAGCAACTCAAGCCCGCGTAGCGACTGACTGAGGCGGCTCACAGGCTGCTCACAGCCTCCGGCTGCGCTGCGGCGGCTGCGCGAATCGCCAACAGCTGCTCCAGCAGAGGTTCGAGGCGATGCAACGGCACCATGTTGGGCCCATCGCTAAGGGCCTGATCCGGATCGGGGTGGGTCTCGATGAACAGCCCATCAACTCCCACCGCCATGGCTGCGCGGGCCAACGGAGCCACAAACTCGCGCTGCCCCCCCGTGCTGCTGCCGCGGCCACCGGGCTGTTGCACCGAATGGGTGGCATCAAAAATCACCGGGCAGCCCTGCTGGCGCAGCTGCGGCAGGCTGCGCATGTCCACCACCAAGGTGTTGTAGCCAAAGCTGGTTCCGCGCTCCGTCAGCCAGAGCTGCTCAGGGCTCTGCAGGCCGGCTTCACGCAACTTGCTCACCACCTGGGCCATGTCCCAGGGGGCGAGGAATTGCCCCTTTTTGACATTCACCACCGAGGCGGCTGCCTCTGGGTTTTGAACGGCGGCAGCTGCTGCCAAAAGCAGATCGGTTTGGCGGCATAGGAAGGCAGGAATCTGCAAGACATCCACCACCTGAGCCACCACGGCAGCCTGGTGGCTCTCATGGATATCGGTCAGCAGCTGAACTCCCAGCTCTTGCTTGAGTTGGGCCAGCACCTCGAGGCCCTGCTCCATGCCGGGACCGCGGAAACTTCCGCCTGAACTGCGGTTGGCCTTGTCAAAGCTGGTTTTAAACAGCAAACGAATCCCGAGCCGCTCGCTCATGGCCTTGAGTGCGGCGGCCATATCAAAAACCAGCTCAGGGCTTTCGAGCACGCAAGGCCCAGCGATCAAGGTGAACGGGATGCTCATGCCGCCTGCGGAATGTCTGTGGTGGTTCCTGAAGCGCGGCTCAGCCCGGCCTGCACCAGATCGTGCAGCCGCAGCAGCCCCACCAACTCACCGCTAATGGCCTGAACAGGCATCACCGAAATCGCCTTGCGGCGATTGCGCTCCATCAGCTCCAAAGCGGCAACGGCCAATTGATCAGGTGCTGCCGTGATGGGATCCGTAGTCATCAGATCGGCGGCCTGAATTGCCGCCCAGGCCTGCGGCGGGTGGATTCGCAGCGCGCGGCGCAGGTCGCCGTCGGTGATGAGGCCCAACAAGCGCTTGGGCTGATCAGGCTGCTGCACCCAGGCAGCACCAGCCAAGGTTCCGGTGAGGTGTTCCACCACATCGGCCAATGCAGCATCCGGCAGCAACGGCGGGCACTGGTCGATAGGCACCATCAGATCAGCGACGCTGAGGGTGAGCTGCCGCCCCAGGGCTCCTGCCGGGTGATTCACCGCAAAGTCTGCGTGCGTCACCCCTTGCCGCTGCATCCACACCGCCGCCAAGGCATCACCAATCGCCATGGCAACGGCCGTGCTGGCGGTAGGCGCCAGGTTGAGGGGGCACACCTCACGATCCACGGATCCATCCAGCACCACATGGGACCCCTTGGCCAGGCTGGATTGAGGCCGCCCGGTGAGGGCAATGCAGGCACTGCCGCGGCGGTGCAGATGGGGCAGCAACGCCAGCAATTCACTGCTCTCGCCACTATTCGAGAGCAGCAAAACCACGTCATCAGGCCCCACAACCCCGAGATCCCCATGCAGGGCATCGAGGGGATTGAGGTAGAGGGCCATCAGGCCAATCGAGGTGAAGGTGGCAGCGATCTTGCGGGCAACGATGCCGCTTTTGCCCACACCAGTCACCACCAACTTGGCGCCCTGCTCACTGCAGTGCTGCAGCAGATTCAAAGCGGCTTCAGCCTGATCGGGCTGCAGCTGATCAGCCGTATTCAGCAGCGCCTTGGCTTCCTGCTGCAAGACCGGGGCCAGGGGGTTCATCGGCGGCCCATCAACATCGGCCTGAAATTAAAACGGCCCTGCCGTTCATCGATGTGATCAGCGCGGCCAACCAGCCTTCACCCCACCGGCATGGCTTCGGCTGGAGCTGAGGCTTCCGAGCCATCCGGCCTGCGGCCCAAGGTGCGGTAAAGCTCATCGCGCCATTGGAATAGCGGTTCAAAGCGGGGCTGATCAGCCACTCCTGCCACACCGCGTGAAGCCAACTGAGGCCCGGCAACAGAGGGGAACCGCAACAGATACAGCTGAGCTGCCACCGCCACATCGGCCACGGTGGGGCGCTCACCCACCAGATAGGGGCGCTGCTCCAGCACGGCGAGCAGCTGCTCCAAGGCAAAGATCAACGAATCGCGCCCCATCGGCAGCAGCTGACCCACACCACCGAGCAGATCGCCCGGGACAGCCCCGATCAAATTGCGCACCAGCGATGGGGTGGCATCGGGCAGCAGCGCGCCGCGCAGCACGGGATCTTCCGCCGCACCCTGAAGGAGTGCCATACGCGCCGAGGAGGCCAAGGCCGTGTCAGCCCAGTCCTCCAGCAACAGCACTTGAGCCCGCTCGGCAGCATCACTGGGCAGCAGCGCTGGCTCGGGGTGCTTGGACTCCAAATGCATCGCGATGGCACTGGAATCGGCGATCAGCTGTTCGCCATCGCGCAGCACCGGCACCTGGCGCTGGCCTGTGAGCTGGAACAGCTCGATCTGCCCCACGCCGGGGGTGACATCGTTGACGCTGTAGCTGAGTCCTTTTGCCGCCAGCAGCAAGTGCACTTTTTCGCAAAAGGCAGAGTGGCGGAACTGAAAAAGCTCCATGGCAGGCGGGCGAAACAGCGCTTGCCGGCAGAGTAGCCATGGGTTTTGTGAGGTGATGGGAGAGTTTTTCGCCAACGTGACGCGCTATCCGCGTTACTTGATCGCCTTTGGATTGGGTGTCGCCAGCTCGGTATTCGAGCCCCTGCTGGCCCGCACCCGCAATCCCGTCACCGCTGTTGCGCTGATCGGCGCGCTGATCAGCGGGCTGCTCACGCTCACGCTCGTGCTGCGTGCCATGGTGACTCCAGTGCCGCTGGCATAGGCAATGGCCCATGGGCGACGGGTAGAGCGCGTGGCCTCGATGATTCGCCGGGAGATGAGCGAATTGCTCGTTAGTGGCGTGCGGGATGAACGCGTGAATCAAGGTATGGTGAGCATCACCAATGTGGTGGTGGCAGGCGATCTGCAGCACTGCAAGGTGTCGGTGAGCATCTTTGGCAGCGAGAGCGAGCAAGACCAGGCCATGGCGGGCCTGCGCTCGGCGGCCCCTTACCTGCGCGGTGAGCTGAGCCGGCGGCTGAACATGCGCCGCACCCCGGAGCTGGTGTTCCATCACGACAAGGGCCTGGCCCAAGGGGTGGAAGTGCTGGGGCTGCTGAGCAAGCTCGAGCAAGAACGACAAGAACGGGGCCCGGTGCCCGAAGGCAGCGAGGAGATGTGAGCCTGCGCCGGCAGCTGGCTCAGCTTCTTGTTCTCAGGGCCAGTGGCTACGCCCTCGACGGGCAGCGCCGCTACCCGCGCTGGGAACTCAGCAACGACGCACTGCAGCGCGGGCTAGCCGAAGGTGTTGGAGGTGTGATCTTGCTGGGCGGATCGGCCGCTGATCTGGCGCTGCGCTGCCGGCAACTGCAGGACTGGGCCCAAGGGCCACTGCTGCTCTGCGCCGATGTGGAAGAAGGTGTGGGCCAACGCTTTGATGGCGCCAGTTGGCTACCGCCACCGCTGAGCCTGGCGAAGCTGTGGAATCGCGACCCCAGCCAGGCCGAAGCTTTAGCCACGGCCTATGGCCGCTGCACCGCGCTTGAGGCCCGCAGCCTCGGGTTGAACTGGGTGCTTGGGCCGGTTTGCGATGTCAACAACAATCCCGCCAATCCGGTCATCAATGTGCGCGCCTGGGGAGACACAGCTGAGGCTGCCAGCGCCTTGAGCTGCTGTTTTCTCGTGGGACTGCAACGGGAAGGGGTGCTGGGCTGCGCCAAACATTTTCCCGGCCATGGCGATACGGCCAGTGATTCCCACCTGGAACTGCCGCTGATCCCCCACGAGCTCGAGCGCTTGAAGCAAGTTGAGCTGCCGCCGTTTGAAGCCGCCATTGCCGCTGGAGCCGCCAGCGTGATGACCGCTCACCTGTTGATGCCGGCCATCGATGCTGAGCGACCCGCCACCCTCTCCAAAGCGGTGCTCACCGATCTGCTCAGACATGAGCTGGGTTTTAACGGGCTTGTGGTGACTGACGCCCTGGTGATGGAGGCCATTGCTGATCGCTATGGCCCTGGAGAAGCTGCAGCCTTGGCCTTTGATGCTGGAGCCGATCTGATCTTGATGCCAGCCGATGCAGCAGCGGCCCTTGATGCCCTCGAAGCAGGATTCACCAGCGGCCGCTGGCCGCTGGAGCGATTGGAGCAAAGCCTGCAGAGGCGAGAGCAAGCCCTGGCGCAAAGCCAAACCAGCCCGGTTGAGCCCGCACAAGCCCTGAAGCAACTAGCCGCGCTGCAAGGCCAACACCGCGACCTGCAGCAGCAACTGCTGGCCGCCAGCTTTGAGCATCAAGGCGAGCCTCTGCCGAGTGGCGGCGGCGTCAATCTGATCCGTGTCGACAACAGCCTGCAATGCCCAGCTCTGCCCCTCAACGCCCCAGCCCTGATCCGGCCGCAGGCGGCTGGCTGGAGACCATGGCGCCTCGATGATCAAAGCCCCCCCTGGGAACTGCCCGCAGAGAAGGTGTTGCTGCAGCTGTTCGTGCGCGGCAATCCATTTCGCGCTGGCAAAAAGAGCCGTGAGAACTGGCCTGAGCTGGTGCAACAGCTGATCGGTCAGCAGCGGCTGGCAGGTCTGGTGGTTTACGGCAGCCCTTACCTCTGGCACGAGCTCCAAGCCCTGCTGCCTGCGGATCTGCCAGCGGCTTATAGCCCCGGACAAATGCCCGCCGCCCAAGCCATGGCCTTGGCCCAACTGGGACTGGTGGGGCATGCCCATGAGGGCGGTTTTACCGACTAAGGCACTCCCAGAGATGCCGCTTAATCTCTGGGGCGATTTAGCAACCAGCGGCCATGCTCAGCCTCTCGATGATCGTGCGCGATGAGGAGCAGCAGCTTGGTGCTTGCCTCGAGAGCGTGAAAGGGTTTTGCGATGAGTTGGTGGTGGTTGACACCGGATCAACCGACAACACCATTGCGATTGCCAAAGACGCCGGCGCTCGAGTCGAAGCGATCGAATGGCCCGGCGATTTCACCCCTGCGCGCAACAAAGCGCTGGAGTTCGTCAGCGGCGACTGGGTGCTGGTGCTCGATGCCGATGAACTGCTGCTGGATTCCGTTAAGCCAGCCCTGCAAGCGCTGATGGCGCAGCCCGATGTGCTGGTGATCAACCTGCTGCGCTACGAGGACGGCGCGGTGCAATCGCCGTACTCCAGCGTCAGCCGCCTGTTCCGCAAGCACCCAGCGATCCAGTGGAGCCGGGCGTATCACTCGATGATCGACGACTCCGTTGAGGAGCTGCTCAAAAGCGAACCCCAATGGCGCGTTGTGGATTGCGCCGAACCGGCCCTGTTCCACACCGGCTATCGCCCCGAAGAACTCATCGCTGGCAACAAGGCGAACCGTTTGCGGGAGGCCATGGAGGCCGAGCTCGCCAGCAAGCCAGGCGATCCCTATGCCTGCGCCAAGCTTGGCGGCCTGGAGGTGGATCAAGGCAACACGACCCGCGGATTGGCTCTGCTGGAGATGGGTCTGGAGCACTGCCAGAGCGATCAACACCGCGAGCGCTATGAGCTGCTGCTGCACCTGGGCATCGCCAACAGCAGCAACAAACCTGAGGAAGCTGAGCGCTACTACCGCTTGGCCTTGGAAGAACCCCTCAGCCCCCAGGTGCTGGTGGGAGCCCGGCTCAACCTGGGCGCATTGCTGCTGCGGCTGAACAAACTGGCCGAAGCCACCGAGGTGACAGCGGCTGTGACCAGGCAGCTGCCGGAGGTGATGTTGGGCTGGTACAACCTCGGCCTGATCCAACGCAAAGCCGGCGACATCGGCGGAGCCATTGAGGCCTACCAAAGCGGTTTGCAGCTCGATCCCGAAAGCCCCGAGCTGCATCAAAACCTGGGCGCTGCCCAGCTGGCCGGCGGCAACTTTGAAGCCGCGCGCGAAAGCTTTTTGATGGCGATCGGATTGCTGGTCCAACAAAACCGCAAGGACGATGCTGAAGCCTTGGCCCGCAGCGCTGGCGAGCTGGTGAACCTGAATGCCGCCTGATCTGAGCGGCCACACCGTGGTGCTCACCCGCGCGGAGCATCAGCTGGGCGCTGCGCGAAAGCTGTTTGAAGCTGCCGGCGCCCAAGTGCTGGATTTGCCAGCGCTGGTGATTGGTCCTCCCGATAGTTGGGGCCCTTTGGATGATGCCCTCAGCGAATTGGAGGACTTTCATTGGCTGGTGGTTTCCAGCGCTAATGGCGTCACCGCAGTGGATGAGCGCTTGCAAGCCCAAGGCCGCAGCCTGGCCCGGCGGCCCGCCTCGCTAAAGATCGCTGCGGTGGGGCGCAAAACGGCTCAGCAACTCGACGATCTAGGAGCAACGGCCGACTTCATCCCACCAGATTTCGTGGCTGACAGCCTGCTGGAGAATTTCCCAGTGGGCGTCTGGGGTCAGCGGATCTTGTTGCCGCGGGTGCAAAGCGGCGGGCGCACGCTGCTGGCTGAAGCCTTTGGCGAAGCCGGAGCGCGGGTGAGTGAAGTGGCGGCCTACGAATCGCGCTGCCCCAAGGATCTGCCGGCCCTCACCGTTGCTGCGCTGGAAGCCGGCATGGCGAATGCCATCTGTTTCAGCAGCGGCAAAACCGTGCGCCACACGGTGCAACTACTCGAGCAGCAGTTCCGCGACAGCTGGAGCCAATACACAGACAAGCTGGCGGTGATTTCAATTGGCCCGCAAACCAGCGCCGTTTGCCGCGAGCTGCTGGGGCGTATCGACGCTGAAGCTGATCCCCATGACCTTGATGGTCTGGTGGATGCCTGTAGCCGCGCCTTGGCCTAGAGCTGAAGCGGGCTTAAGGGGCGGCCATCGCGCTCCAGTAGTAAGCGGCCACGCTGCACATCAACAGCCGCAACGCTGACGCCCGCAGGCAGCCAAGGCAGGCGATCAGGATCGCCCACATCACCAGGGGCCACCGGTCCGCTGTGGCTGTCGTAGCTCACAAACGCCTGGGCCACACCACCAACAGAGGAAACCCCCATCAGCTCAGGTACCCCGTCTCCGCCTGAATCAGAAGCGTCGTCCTGGGCGGCCACCAGAGCCTGCGGGGGCGGCGCAAAGGGGTCTTGGCGACCGCGCGGCAAGGAGCCCAACACCTCAGCTGGGCGGTAGAGAGGAATCAGCTGTGGATCAGCTGTTGGCTCAGGTAGCGAGTCGGCGTTCTCAGTTTTGACCTCAGCCGAAGGAGGTGTGCTGGCCTGCGGGGGCGACTGCGCGCCACAGGCCGACAGCACCTGAGCGGCAACAACAACAGCGGCAGCAGCGCGGCAGGCCAGCAGCCCATCAGCAAGTGGCCGAACCCTATCGAGCGCGGGCCCGCTCTTCCACCAGTTCTTGAAACCGATCGAGGTTGGCCTGCAACTCCTTGCTGACCAAACCACCCAGAATCTTGGGGTCCATCAAGGGCGCCAACACCCCGGGCAGCTCGTAGCTGACGGTGAGCTTTACCGCAGTGCGCTCATCGGCTTCTGGATAGAAGCGCACAGCCCCCTTGGTGGGAAGGCCACCCACTGACTGCCAATGCAATTGCTGGGCCTCCACCCGCTGGGTGATGCGGGCCTTCCACTGGAAGCGAAATCCCTGGGCCGCCAGGGTCCATTCGGTGAGGTCGGGGTCATCGAGCGTCTTGACAGACTCGATCCAGCGCATCCACAGCGGCATGGATTCGAGATCACTCCACACCGCCCAAACCAGATCCACGGGCGCGGCAATGTCCACCGCAACACTGTGCTCAAGCCAGCGGCCCATCTCAGACTCCCGCGCCGTTGAGGATGGCCTTGGCGGCCAGACGCCCGCTCATGGTGGCCCCTTCCATCGAATCGATGTAGTCCTGCCTGGTGTAACTACCGGCCAAGAAGAAGTTGCTCACGGGAGTGCTCTGCTCAGGCCGATAAGGCTCCATGCCGGGGGCTTCGCGGTAGAGCGACTGGGCCAGCTTGACCACATTGCTCCACACCAGCTTCAAGCCGCTGCTGGAGGGGAAGAGCTTGCGCACCTGGGCATCGGTGTGGGCCACGATCTCGTCGGTTTTGCGTGGGATCCAGGGATCACCCGGGGTGAGCACGCACTGCAGCAGTGAGCCCTGGCCTTCCTTGCGGTAGTCCTCGGGGCTGGCCAAGGCGAGATCGGCAAAACAGCTGAAGTCGGCATCGGCTGTGTAGAGCAGGTTGTTGAGCCCTGCTGGCTTGCTGACATCGCCTCGTGCAGCGGCAGCTTGGGGTTGATCCCCCAGTTCGGTCACCCAGCCGTCGTAGCGGAGCTGAACGGTGGCCACCGGCACGGCCTCGAGTTTGAAGATGTTGTCGAACTGCTCAAAGCGGCGCCACTCCTCAGGCAGCAGGCGCTGAATTCCCGGCACATCGCAAGCCGCGAGATAGGCATCGGCTTCCACCTCCACATCGCCATCGGGGGTGCCCATGGTCAAGCCAGTGACACCTGTGGTGCCGTTGACCTCTTTGTGGTGCACCGCGGTGACGCGGTGGCGCAAGTGCAGCTGGCCGCCGCGAGCGGTGATGTAGTCGAGGATCGGGCCGGTGAGCCAGCGGTGGGGCGAGCCCTTGAGCAGGTTGAGCTTGGAGGCCTCCGTGCGGGCCGCAAACATCATGAAGATGGTGAGCATGCAGCGAGCCGAGATGGCCTCGCAATCAATAAACCCCAGCGCATAGGCGATGGGATTCCACATGCGGCGAATGCTCTCGGGGCTGCCGCCATGGCCCAGGAACCAGTCACTAAAACTGATGCGATCGAGGGCGCGAATGGTGCGCATCGCCCCCTCGTAATCCACTAGGCCTCGCACGATCGGGCTGGTGCCTAGAGCCAGGGCATTGCGCAGCTTGTCGATCCAATCGAGCTGCGGGGTGGTGAAAAAGGCCTTAAGGCCGTTGAACGGAGCGCCGAGGGCAAAGCGGAAATCCAGCTCCCTGAGATCACCCCCTTCGTTGACAAACAAATGGGTGTGATCTTTGGGCAGCAGATTCTCAAAAGCACCCACCTTGCGCATCAGCGCAAAGAGATTGGTGTAGTTGAAGAAGAAGACATGCAGCCCCATCTCGATGTGGTTGCCGCCCTCATCCACCCAGCTGCCCACCTTGCCGCCCATGAACGGGCGGGCCTCGTAGAGATCAACGCTGTGGCCGGCATCCACCAGATCCACTGCAGCCGAAAGACCGGCCAATCCAGATCCGACGATGGCGACTCGCACCGCTGTTGCTCCCGTAAGGCCCCTGACTCTATGGATCCGAGCTGCCCGGCCGAGGCTTCTTAGACTGGGAAACAGTTAGCTGGCGCCGGAATGGCCACCGAAACCCTCACCCACACCGGCAAAGACGGCAAAGGCATCTTGATCACCGCGCCAGCCATGAAGCAGCTGGCCAACCTGATGCAGCAGCAAGGCAGCGGCAGTGTGCTGCGGGTGGGCGTGCGCTCAGGCGGCTGCAGCGGCATGAGCTACACGATGGACTTCATCGATGCTGCTGAGATCCAGGGCGACGACGAGCGCTACAGCTATGAGCCCGCTGATGCACCAAGCTTTGAGGTGGTGTGTGATCCCAAAAGCCTTCTCTATATCTACGGAATGCAGCTGGACTTCAGCACCGAACTGATTGGCGGCGGCTTCAACTTCACCAACCCCAACGCCAGCCAAACCTGCGGCTGCGGCAGCTCGTTTGCGGTCTGATGACCGCGGCCATGGGAATCTGTTGGTCTGATCCCTGCGCCCATGACGGAAGAGCAGCCAAGCCTGAGCGAAAGTCAATTCGGCCAAGCCCTGCAGCGCTACCAAGACGGCGCCGAAGCCGCCGATGTGATCGCTGACTTTGAGGCCATCACCCGGCGCGACCCGCGTCAGGCCGCCGGTTGGACCTGCCTGGCTTGGCTGCAATTGCTGACCGAGCAGCCCGAGGAAGCCCTGCGCTCAGCCAAAACCGCGGTGAAGCTCAACGCGCAAGATCCGCAAGGACGCCTGAATCTGGCCCTGGCGATGCTGGAAACCGGAGCCAAAGGCGTTCGCGAGCACATTGAGATCGTCAAGCGGGTGATGGTGTTCTCCCCCGAGCTAGGCCAAGAGCTGGAGGTTTCCATCGCTGATGGCCTCAAGCGGCGGCCCGGTTGGCCGGCACTGCTGAAAGTGCAGGCCTGGCTAGCGGACTGAGATGCAGCTGCTGCTGCTCAGCAACGGCCACGGGGAAGACCTCAGTGGTGCCCGTCTTGGCCAGGCGCTGCAGCAGCAGGGCGCTTCGGTGCGAGCTGTGCCCTTGGTGGGCGATGGCGCGCCCTATCGGCAGGCAGAGATTCCAATTGCCGGCCGTACCCAAAGCTTCAGCACCGGCGGGCTGGGCTACGCCAGCTTGGCCGGCCGCTTGAAAGAAATCCTGCAGGGTCAGGTGCTCTATCTGCTCAAGCGCAGTTGGCGGCTGCTGCAGGAAGCACACCACGCCGATGGGATCGTCGTGGTGGGTGACGTGATCCCGGTGATCCTGGCCTGGCTCAGCCGCAAGCCGGTGATCACCTATCTGGTGGCCTACTCCAGCCATTACGAAGGCCGCCTCAGGCTGCCGTGGCCCTGCGGGCCATGCCTGGCCAGCCAACGCTTTGCCGCGGTGTTCAGCCGCGATGCCCTGAGCGCCAGTGATCTGAGCGAGCAATTGCGCAGGCCGGTGGAGTTTCTCGGCAATCCGTTTATGGATGGCCTGGTGGCCGGTGTTGCCAGCGAGAGATCTGGGCGGGTGCTGCTGCTGCCTGGCAGCCGTCTGCCGGAAGCGCGTCAAAACCTCGAGCGCATGCTGGCGTTGCTGGAAGAACTGCCCGCTGGGTTGCGCAAACAGGATTTCCAGGCGGCGTTGGTGCGCGAACTGCCCGCTGCAGCGGTGGAAGCCTTGGCCGCCAGCCGGGGCTGGAGCTTGAGCAGCAGCACCAGCCGCAGCCTCTGGCTCAAGCGCAAAGGGCTGGTGCTGCAGTGCTGCTGGGGGCAGTTCACCACCCTGCTGCCAGCGGCTCAGGTGGTGGTGTCGATGGCGGGCACGGCGAGCGAGCAGGCTGTTGGCCTGGGCAAACCAGTGCTGCAACTCGCCGGCCATGGCCCGCAATTCACCGTGGGCTTTGCCGAAGCCCAACGGCGCCTGCTGGGCCCGGCAGTGCATTGCGCCGAAGGCGATGTGGATGACCCGAACACCCTGATCGCCAGCGCTGATTTGCTGGAGCAGTTGCTGCAGCTACCGGAGGCAACGCTGCAGCAATTACGCCAAGAGGGAGATCAACGACTGGGCCAAGCCGGCGGCACCAAACGGATGGCGCGCGCGATCCTGGAGAGGCTGCAACAACCGTGATGGAGCCCCTCAAACGCTGGTTGGACCGTCTGCTCGTTGCCGATGTGTTTGTGGTGATCGCCGGAGCGTTTTGGTTTCTCGCGGCTGTGCTCTGTGAAGCGCGAGGCATCCACCAGCCGCTTGCGGTGTTCCAGCAGCTCTGGGAGCCGCTGTTCACCCCAGCGATTGGGCTGCTGATGGCCGCCGCTGTGATCAGCGGAGTGCTGGGCTGGTGGCAGCGCCGAACTAACCCTTCAAGCTGAGCGCTAGGGCCTGATCCAGCTGCGGCGCCTGAAAAGGAAACTGCTGAGCCTGCAGTTTTTGGGGCAACACCTGCTGACCTTGAAGGACCACTTCCGCGCCATCACCCAAGAGCAATTTCAAAACGGCACCAGGCACTGGCAGCAAGCTCGGGCGCCGCAAAGCCCGGCCCAGCTCGGAGCAAAACTCACGCATCGACACCGGATTGGGCGCTGTGGCGTTGTAGGTGCCCTGCAACGAGGAGTCGGTCAGCGCCGCGGCGATCAAGCCACAAAGATCGGTGCGAGCAATCCAACTCATCCACTGCTGGCCCGAGCCAATGGGCCCACCAAAACCAGCGCGGAAAATTGGCAGCATCTTGCCGAGCGCTCCGCCATCAGCCGCCAAGACAATGCCAATGCGGGTGATCACCAGCCGAGTGCTGGGGTTGACCTCTTGGGCAGAGGCTTCCCACTGGGCGCAGAGCTTGCCGAGTACATCGGCTCCTGCTGGGCTGTCTTCGCTGAAGCTGGCGGTTTCGCTGGTGCCGTAGAAGCCCACAGCCGAAGCACTCACCAGCACCTGCGGCGGCGTTGGGCTGGCGTTGATCGCCGCCACCAAATGCTTGGTCGTATCGATGCGGCTACGACGCAGAACCTCGAGATGGGAAGGGGTCCAGCGCTTTTCAGCAATCGGCTCGCCGGCCAAATTCACCACGCCTTCGGATTGCTCAAGCGCCTGCTGCAGGGCTGAGCCAGCCGCCCAACTCTCTTGACGTGCAGGATCCGCCTGAAGGCAAGTCACCCCAGCCATTTGGCGCTGCTGCCGGCTCACCACGGTGAGAGTGTGCCCTGCCGCGAGCAGCTGCGGCACCAACTCACGGCCCACCAATCCCGTGCAACCCAGTAGCAGCAGACGCATCAATCAACAGCCATAGCGCTGGGGACCCTAGCCCTGTTCCACCAAGCCCAAATGGCGTGCCAATGGCATCAAGCTGAGACCCTGAGCCAACAGGCCCAGCAGCACCACGCCGAGGGCAATGGGAGGCATCGACTGACCCCAAACCTGCCCAATCTGTGGATGGGCTGCCGCCTGAATGGCTAAGGCAATCGGGACCGCACCACGCAGACCGCAAAAGCCAACAAACTGTTTTTGGGCAGTCGTGAAGCTGTTACCCAGCAAAAGAAACACCACCACAAAGCGCACCAGCAGCATCAACACCGCCAGCAACACAATCCAAGGCAGCAGCACCAACACCTGCAAGGGATCCACCACCAACCCCATCGAAAGGAAGAGGACCAACTCGGCCAACTTGCCGTAGCTACCCAGCGAGGCCCGCAATTCAATGGCTGAATGGTCCTCGCCATTACCGATCAAAAGGCCCGTGATGTAGGCAGCCAATAAAGGGCTTCCCCCGCCCAGCGAGGTGATTCCCAGCACGACTAACAACATCGCCAGGATCAGCACCGCGCGGCGATCCCGATGACCGGCCTCGATGACCTCTGTTTGCGTCTCCAGCAAACGGGCCACCAAGGAACCAACCATGAAGCCAATCAAGGCACCAATGAGCAGCTGCCGCAGAACGGCGTTGGCGATCAACGGGCCTTCACCCATCAGTTGGGCGGTTTGATTGATCACCGCCGCGGAATGCGTCGCCGTGATGCCAATGGTGAGCCCCACCGAAGCCAGGACAACCGCAATGGGATCGTTGACGCTGGATTCAAACTCCAGCAAATCCAGCAACCGTTGGGGGAACTGGCCGGCCTGGGGCCGCAGCACAGTGATCACCGCCGAGGCGTCGGTGCTGCAAACCATGGCACCAACAAACAACGTCATCGCCCAGCTGGCATGGCCGATCGACAAGAACTCAAATGGCAGTTTCTGCAGCACCACCATCAACAGCAGGGCCGTGAGCGTTGAGCCCAGCAGCGCCAAACGCAGCCCTGGACGCGCAACGCTGCGCATCTGCTGCCAATTGGTGCTGATGCCGGCCTGAAACAGCACAACCCCCACAGCCACCTGGGCTAAGTCAGAGGCCTGCGGCAGGCTGAGAAGAGGAGGCGTTTGACCACCAACGTGCACCTCGTTGTGAGTCAGCAGGCCGAGCAGCAGCACCAGCAACACACCCGGTAGCCGCAAGCGATTGCCAACGCGGTCCAGATAGACCGAGGTAATCAACAAAAAGCCAATCACCAACAGATAGGTGCCCAGAAGGGTGGACATCGCGTTGGGATGACAGGCGTGCCTCTAGCCTGCTTCAAATCTGGGATTCAGCCATGGCCGATGCCCTCAAAAAAGGAAGCTTGATCCGCGTCAACCGTGAGGCTTACCTCAGCAGCGTGGAAGCCAAGGCCAGCGCAGGTGAGCCCCCGGCCTATCTGCTGGAAGGCCCCGGTGAGGTGCTGGCTGTCAAAGGCGACTACGCCCAGCTGCGCTTCCGCCAACCAGTTCCCGACATCTGGCTGAGGATGGATCAGCTGGAGGCTTACGCCGGAAGCTGAGCTTGAATCCGCTGACGCCGTAGGCAAGCCTCGCGAATCATCTCTCGGCCGTCGCGCAGGTAGTCATCGACATAGCCCGCGGTGTAGCGCTCCAGCTCCATCACGGCGTCCTGAACACCACTGAGGAAGTGATAAAGGCTGAGGCCAAAGCCCTGAGCTGATGAGGGGCATGGCATCGAGCGGTAGAGCGTTTCAGCCGTCTGCAACTTGCTTTGGCTGCGCTCGATGTAATCGCAGAACGCCTCCATCAGCGTGTCGTCATAGGGATCAGCCGACAGCTCGCGCAATTGAGCCGGGAAAGGATCCAACACCTGTCCCAGCAAACGATCCACCGGGTGATACACCTGCTCGAGCCAGCGCTCGAGCTCGGCGTCATCCGCAGCACCGCGGCGGCGTTTGCCCGAGCTGGCGCGGGTTTGGGCTGTGGCCCGCGCGCTCCGCTGGCTCCGGCCAGCATCGAAGCGCTGGCGTGCCTCCGAATCGCCGAGCAACTCCCAAGCCGCGTTGATCTCCAAAATCCGCTCGGGATCATCACTGATGCCTTCGGCCGCATCAGGGTGATGCTGCTTCACCAAGGAGCGGTACGCCGATTTGATCTCAGCGGCTGAAGCCGATGGCGATACCCCCAAAACCTGGTAGGGGTCGCGGGTCATCAGAAGCCGATTTCCGTGAACATCGGCGTGCTGAGGTAACGCTCGCCAAAGCTGGCCAGCACCACCACAATCAACTTGCCTGCCATCTCAGGGCGTTGACCGAGCTTGATGGCAGCCGCCATAGCCGCACCACTGCTTACCCCACTTAATAAGCCTTCCACGCGGGCCAAGCGACGTCCCATCGCCATCGCCTCGGAATCATCGACTTGCAGCACCTCATCAACGAGGGAGGCTTGATAGTTATCAGGCACAAAGCCAGCGCCAATGCCCTGGATGCGGTGAGGACCTGGTGTTCCTCCACTCAACACGGGACTACCCGTGGGCTCAACAGCAAAAGCCTGAAAGCTGGGCTTGCGTTGCTTGAGCACCTCACTGCAACCGGTGATGGTTCCACCAGTACCCACACCAGCGACCAAGGCATCAATGCGGCCCTCGGTGTCGTTCCAGAGCTCTTCTGCAGTGGTGGCCGCGTGAATCGCTGGGTTGGCGCTGTTGGAGAACTGCTGCAGCAGGTAGGCATTGGGCAGCTCATCGGCGAGTTCCCTCGCGCGAGAAATCGCGCCCTTCATCCCTTCTGAACCCGGGGTGAGCTCCAGTTCAGCGCCATAGGCCCGCAGCATCGAGCGGCGCTCGGTGCTCATCGTGTCGGGCATGATCAAGATCAAGCGGTAGCCCCGAGCTGCAGCCACCATCGCCAGGGCAATCCCTGTGTTGCCGCTAGTGGGCTCAACGAGCACCGTGCGCTCCGGCGCAATCCGCCCGGCCGCTTCCGCCTCACGAATCATTGCCACACCGATGCGGTCTTTCACCGACGCGGTGGGATTAAAGCTCTCCAATTTCGCAGCAATCTCTGCGCAGCAACCCGCCTCTTGCGGCAAGCGGTTCAGCAGCACCAAGGGGGTGCAGCCCACCAGAGCGGTGATATCAGGGGCAATGGCCATCCTGCAGCCGAACGATTACGAGCTCTCTCCATTGTGGCGACCATGAGCCATCAGAAACTCTTGGAACGCATGAGAGAGCTGATCGATGGCATCAGTCCAGTCGTTGAGCGCAGCCTGACGAAACAAGCGCACGCAGCTGTACCAGGCCATGGCGCAACCGGAATAGCCATAACGCCATTCCGGGGCGACCGGCACCAGCACCCAAGCAGGCGTTCCAACGGCCCCAGCAAGGTGCAGGGCTGTTTGTTGCACTGTGATCACCAAATCAAGCTGTTGAGTCAGCGCAGCCGTTAAATCCAAGTCATCACCAACTCCATCCAGAGCATGAATCTTGATACCAGTTGAACTTGCAAATTCAGCAAGCTCAGCATCGGTACTGCCGTACTGCAAACAAACGAAGGCAGCCTGCTGATGCGAAAGAATGGACTGCAACTGCTTCAGCTGCAAAGAACGTCTATTGGCACCCACCACCTGCCCGCCTCCACGCCAAGCAATACCAATACGAGGCAGCTCTGAATCAGCCAGCGATTCCAGCCAAGCACTGGCCCGCCTAGCAGCAATATCAGATGGCTGAAGATAAGGATTGCCTGGACATTGATCGGGGACAGAGCGAAAGAAACGCCCCAAACTGCCTAAGCCGTAGCAACAATCAAAGGCTTGAAAAGCATCAACATCAAGGGCAGTAATCACCCTCAAAGTTGGAAATGAAGTCTGCAACAGTGACTGCAGACGAGGCTGCACCATCAAAGAGACATGGCCAGCAACTTTCTGCAGATCAACCAACATCGAAGCCATCATCACGGAATCGCCAATTCCCTGCTCAGCGAAGACCAACACATTGCGGGAATGGGGAGGAATCTCGGAGTTTCGTGGTGCGATCCCAACTGGAACAATGGAATTGGCAGCGGCGGCCTGAAAGCGAGATTCATATAAAGGCCACGCTTCTTGCCACTGCCCTTGGGCCAAAAGTTCAAAAGCCAAGGCAAATCGCGCTTCGGCATTCGAAGACTGGAACTCAACCCATTGCCTTAAATACTGCAGAGTCTGACTGTGATTAGCTTGCAGGCGAGCCAACTTGGCTCGTAACAACAGCAACTCTGACGACATCTTTTCATGTCTATCAAGCTGCTCAGCGCAGCGAGATAACTCCCCAGCATTCAGCGAACACTCGGCGAGCAACAATTGCTTAGAAACCGGTGGATAGGGATGAGAGGCAACCTCTAAACCATGGCTCAACTCATCGCCATGGCCTCCATCCACCCAAAACCGAAAACAGAACGCTGCCAAGCGGCCAGACAATCCATACAGCCCAATCGCTTGATCAAAGCACATTCGTGCTTCAACAAGGAGTAAACGCTGCTCATAAAGCCTGGCAGCCTTGAGCAACAACAAACGGGGCCAACCAAGCTCTTCAAGATGAGCATTAAGTTGCTTTAGATCAAGTGATTCACCAGATTGCGAAAGCAACTGAAGACGAAGGTCAACCGCCTCCACACACTGGCCGGCAAGATCTTGAAGCTGATACAAACAATGTCGCGCACGATCCAAAAGACCAAGCTTGAGGTTGACCTCAACCAGGGCAGTCCCCAAGGCCTTGAGATCAACTCCAGACACTGCTTGCTGCTGGAGCAAAATTTGCTCAGCCAGCTCGGGCTGGCCTGTGTGAACCAAGCAACGGGCCCAGAGAATCTGACACTCTGGCCTAGATGCAAGCCCCGGTTGAGCCATCAAATCAGACAAAAGATGCTGAGCTGATGGCCACTCCTCTGCCTCGGCGCAAGCTTGAGCCGCAAAAAGCCTTAAATCCAAAGACGAAGGATCTAGCCGAATCGCTTCAGCCCAAGCTTTCAGGCCAAGTTCGGGAATCTGCAACGCCTGAAAAGCACGCGCTTGAAAAAACCAGAATTCTGAATTATTTGCCTGAGCTAAATCGATATCGCTCAGTTGCTCCAAAATTCCATGCCAATCTCCAGCAGAAAAGGCACTCCGCAGCAACTGCGTTCGCTGGGTTAACTCCAAACTGGCAAACCAACAAGCCTGAAGATCATAAACACACAAAAGCAGGTCAAGAGCACCAAATAATCACTCAAAACAACGACTTTTGGCAATAAAAAAGCCCCTCCAAAGGAGGGGCCGATGTGTGTGTGTGAGAAGACGTGAGGAGTGAGAAGGTATCGAGACCTGAGATCAGAACTTGAACTCGGTCTTGACGATGCCACCCCAAACATCGGAGCTCTTGTCGCCAGCTTTTCCGCCGTAGTTGCCCACATTGGAGTCGTCGTAGCTCTGACCGGAGACCCAGAACACACCAGGCGTGACGCTGATGTTGTCGGTGACTTGGAACTGATACCAGGTTTCCAGAGCGATCGGCATGCTGCCGTCAGTGCCCCAACCGGAGTCGTTGTTCGAAACCGTAGGCACACCACCGATGGCGAAGCCAGCCTTGTTGCCTTGGATGAAGACATCCTTGAAGTTCAGGCCGACCATCCAGCTATTGGTCTGAGCAGAGTCACCAGAATTGACCATGTCAATCCCGAGGACGCTGCTGTCGTAGCGGGAGCTCATCGAAGCACCGCCATAAGCTCCGGTGATCTGGAACTGCTTGCTCCACTTGTAGGCCAAGGTGAAGCCGTACTGATTGGACTCAATCAGAGTGCCGTAGCCGAAGGGGTTCTTAGCCAGCTCGGTGCCGACCTTGCCCATGGAGTTGTTGCCACGCTCGTAGGCGTAGTTAGCAGTGAACAGCCACTTCTTGTCCTTGCTCTTCCAGGCGAGCTGGACGGGCAGACGGAAGCGGGTGTCGCGACCAAACAGACCTTCCTGCAGGTAGTCGTAGGAAGCGGGGTTCGCGGCATCACCTTCAGCGGCCAAGTAGCCGAAACCGAAGCCAACGCTGCCGTTAGCGATCTTCAGCTTGTTGCCGAAGAACTTCTTCATGCCCACGCCAGCACCGGTACCGGTGTAAGAGGGGAACACACCTGCGGAGGTGTTGAAGAACTCAAGCAGAGCATCCTTGGTGTACATGGTGCCGCGGCTAGGCAGGAAGGAATCCTGAGGAGCGCGAGTACCGAAGGACACCTTGCCCCAATCGCCAACGGGGAACTTGTAATACAGCTTGTCGACGAAAACCGTCTTCTTACCTTTCCAGTTCTCAGGAAGGGAGCCGTCGAAGGCCAGGTCAGCGAAGGGAGCGCTCACTCGCTTCGCGAAGCTGTAGATGGTGTTGGAACGCAGGCGGAAGTTCAGCTTGTCCTTACCAGTGAAGCTGGTATTGAAGTTCAGCTGAGCATCGTGAGCGAAGGTGAAGGCGTTCTTGTCAGCCACCAAATTTTTATTGGCAGGTGCGGCAGCCAAACTACGCACGAAGGCTTGTGCAGCTTTCTTCACGTAATTGGTCTTGCGCTGCGACTCTGACAAAGAGCCGTACTCTGCGATCAAGTAGTTGATCGGGTTGGAATACACGGTGGCGTTATTAACAAAGCCGCCGGGTGCAACCACAAAACCAACACCGCCATCCTGACCGCTTCCGTTCATACCGGAGATGAAAGCATTCCGCTGAACGTTGGCAACAGTGTCGGTATTGGTGATGAAGTAGTGGCGGGTAATGGCCGAGTTGATCTGGATGTCGTCGCGGACACCAGCAGCTTTAGTAGCCAAGCCAGTAGGAATGCCGGTGCCATTAGCGCCAGGAACGCTGTTGGCAACGAAGTCAGCCTGGTTGATGTACTGATACTGCTTGACCTGACGGGCCTTGTTAGCCAGGTTGATCAGAGTTCCGTAGTCAGCCCTGTCCAGCAAGATGGACTTGCCTTTATAGTTGGAGCTGGCAGAAGCACTGTTTTGAACGCGCAACTTGTTGTTGTTGCCGTACTTATCCTTCAGCTCAAGATCGCTGGCCGTCAGAGGACCAGCACCGATTGAAGTGTTGGTATTTGCCTTGAGGAAGTGAAGACGAGTTCCTGCAAAAACGTTGGCGTCGTTGTCAACGTTTCCAAGGGTGCCATTGGTTGCAAAACCGTTGACATCCAGCTGGACAGGGGTCCGGTAGCCGTCCTTGGTGTAGATGCTCGCACGAGCACGACGCAAGGCGGCAGCTTCGGTGGTGCCTGCAGCCCGCTGTGCACCGGTCTGGGTTGCGTATATGCCATTCAGGGGCAAGGTGAACCCGCTATTGATGCCACTCATGGCACGAACACCCTGGGAGTTGCCTGCAGCTGCAGCGCCGGCTCCGGTGTTGGCGTTGAAGTCAACCATGCCATTAGTGGCATTGTTGCCGTTGCCTAAGCCAGGGGTGTAGCCAGTCCAAGTGGAGGAGAAGGCTGCCTGACGAGCAAACAACGCAGTGTTGCCAGTACCGGCTGTCTGGGGAACACGCTCACCAGCGCCGGTGGGGTTGTTAGCTGTGGGGTTGTTGGGGTCCTCACCACCGAGGTAGTAGTAGTAGGCCTCGCCGTTGGACTTACCGTCCTTGATCTTGTTAACGGTGCGGTCCTGGAAACCACCAGTAGAGCCGTCGTAAACACGCTGGCCGTAAAGAGCAGCGGCTTTGAGGGTGTTCTTGAGCTGACCAAAGCGGACCAAGCCATCACCGCGATAGGCGGAGCCCATGATGAAGCGGACTTTGCCCTTCAGTTTGGTGGTGGTGGAGAACTGGGTGGCTTCCAGTTCGCCAACAGCAGCCTCGAGGCCGTCAACGCGAGCCTTCACAATGGCCAGCTCTTTTTCAAACGCCTTCATCAGGCGGCGCACCTCATCGGTGATCTCAGTCACTCGATCAAGGCATGCATTCAGCAGAGCGGCTGCTTCATAGCGAGACAGGGCGCGGTTACCGGCGAAGGTGCCGTTGGGATAACCAGCGACGCAGCCGTAGCGCTCGATCAGGTTGGCCAGAGCCTGGTAGGCCCAGTCCGTGGGGTAAACGTCAGAGAACTGGCTGATGCTGGTGACTTGCTCATCAGAGGAGACGTATTTAGAAACGCCACCAAAGTTGAGCTCGCCAGCCATGGCGCCCAGAGGGGCAACCAGGCCGAGAGCAGCAGGAGCCAGCATGAGTTGCTGGAACAGTTTCATGGGGTCCTCACACCAAAAAAGAGGATGGATTGAGAGCAAAAGCATCTGGAAAAGTCCAGACACGGTGCTCTCGCGATCAATGTATCAACAAGCGTTGATGCATGAAACAACCGCAAGTATCAAAAGGGACAGATAGTCTGTCGTCCCTTAACGAGTCTCAAAAGTCCTAAATTAGCCCATAAAAAAGGGGCCCGAATGGGCCCCGATTTGTGTGTGAAAAGTGATGTGAGAAGTGGTCCTTTTGAAACGGTTCGCTGATGCGAATCGATCAGAAGGTGAAGGTGGTCTTCAGGACACCGCCTTGGACTTGGTTGCTGCCGAGGCCAGAGGGGTTGTCGATGAAGAAGTACGCAGGGGTGACAGCGATGTTGTCGGTGACCTGGAACTTGTACCAGATCTCCCAAGCGAAGGTGGACTCGTCGCTCTCGAGGAAAGCGTCGTTGGAGCTGATGAAGGTCGGCTGACCCACAGCAGTACCCAGGTAGTTGCCTTGCAGGAAGACATCGGGCCATTGCAGACCGACGTACCAGGACTGACTCTCTGCACCATCGCCACTGCTGACAGCGTCAACACCCCAGATGGAGGCGCTTTGCTGAGCGGTGTAGGAGTTCACACCCCAACCAGCGCTGACGGAAGGCATCCAGTGGCCCCAGTCAGGTGCGTACCAGCCGCTGATGGCCCAGGAGCTGACGTCGAAGTTAGACAGACCAGCGAAGGGGTCGCCTGCCAGAGGGGTGCCAACGGGGATGTAGCCGTAGACAGGGTTCTGGTTGTAGGCGTAAGCAGCGGTCAGGTTCCAGTCATCGCCGGTGTAGGCGACTTGGACAGTACCGGTGCCACCGGCAGCCTCGTTAGCGATACCACCTTCGTTACCGAAGTTGGAAGCGCCGTTGCTGGCAACGTAGTTGGCACTAACGGCGAAGCCGTCCATGCCAAGGATTTCACCGGCGTAGCTAACACCAGCACCAGCACCCAGGTTCAAGCTGTAAGCACCAGGAGCACCCGCGTAGGTGAAGAAGTCCATGATGGTGTCAGCCGGGTATTGGCTGGGCCACACGGCCAACATGTCGTCCTGACGAACCACAGGACCAGCGGTCAGGGTCCAGGCATCACCAACCGGGAACTGATAGAAGATCCGGTTGACGTTGAACTGCTTGGGCTCACCTTCTTCGTAGGCGATCTCAGCACCGGTCGCAGGGAAAGGATTGCCACCAAAGGTGCTACCGGAGCCGAAGTTACCCGAACGGAAGCGGGTACGCAGCAAATCCTTACCAGTGAAGCTGGTGTTGAAGTCGAGGCGGGTGTCGTAGTTGAAGCTGACGGCTTCACCCACGTCCACGGTGTTCTCGTAAAGACCAGCCAGCAGTTTGCGGGCTGCGTTCTTCACGTACTTGGTGTTGGCCTGAGTTTTCGACAGGGTGCCGTACTCAGCGATCGAAGCGTTGAAGGGATCGGTGTAGATGTTGGCGTTGATGAACTCACCACCACCAGCGATCTGGTAGCCCGGAGTACCACCAGTTGCTGCACCATTGATAAAACCAACAACATTGTTGGAGTAGCGCAGCATGTCGGCGCCCTTGACGCGACGAGCAGCATTACCCAAACGGATGAGATTGCCGAGGTCAGCGCTGTCCAACTTGAAGGAGGACATGGTCACACCAGCATCGGTTTGACCAGCGGTGGTAGCGGACTTTTTGACCTGAGCAGGAGTCAGCTCAGTGCCGTTGGCGATATCGGCCTTGAAGCCAGGAGCGCCCAGGGATTCACCGGTGCTACGCAGACCAGCAACAGTCAGCTGACCAGTGCCACCACCAGCGATGTCAACAGTGACGTTTGCACCACCACCCGCTGGAGCCACAGCGGCTGTGTTGGAAGCGCTGACAGCAGCACCACCAGCGACACCGTTCAGAGTGCGAGTGGCGTCGGCAACAGCACCAGCTGCGGTCAGAGAGCCGTAGGTGATGTTGGCCAGGTTGGCGTTGCCGTAAGAAGCAAACGCGTCGCCGTTGAAGACGTTGTTATTGGCAGGAGCAACTCCTTGACCAAACACACCGCCACCTGCACCAGTAGCACCAGACCAAGTTGCAGCCTTGGTGAAGGCCTTGGCTTCAGGCTTGGTGTAGTTCTTTGTGGTGCCGGTGATGAACGTGTTGAAGTTGTTCAGAGAACCACCGGGAGCCAGGGCCAAACCGTTGTTGCGGAAGGCAGTGCCGTAGGCAGCGATTTCAGCCGCAGGGTCTCCGCTGGGAGCCAGGGGGCTAGCAGGAGAAGCGCCGCTGTAGGTGGCGCCGCCGAGCCAGAAGTAAGCAACACCACTGAGTTTGGTGGTGGTGGAGAACTGAGTGGCAGCCAGTTCAGCAGTTTGAGCTTCGAGGCCGTCAACACGGGCCTTCAGCACGACGAGTTCCTTTTCGAACTCCTTCATCAGGCGCTTGAGCTCTTCGGTGATCTCAGTCACGCGATCGAGGCAAGCGTTCAGCAGAGCAGCCGCTTCGTAGCGGGTGAGTGCAATGTTGCCCTTGAAGGTGCCGTCGGGATAGCCAGCGACGCAGCCATAGGTCTCAACCAGGTTGGCGAGAGCCTGATAGGCCCAGTCGGTGGGGTAGACGTCAGAGAATTGGCTGACAGAAGTCACCTGACCCATTTGTGCCTCGAGGGCACGCATGCGATCGGTGTCTTGTTGTTGGGTGTAGCGGTTGACATTGCCCATGTCGAAGCTTTGAGCCTGGGCAGCCACAGGGGCAGCCAGACCGAGCACGACAGGAGCAAGCAACAGCTTGCGGAATGCGTTCATGGTCCTCACACACAGAGAAACGGCGCAATGCGCCTTCCTGATATTCATTCCGCTGTTAAATAAAACAACATGGGTGTGTACCAGAAAACAATTGGCCCAATAACTGCCGTGCCAATCCGTCGACTGGACTTCCTGTTTTGGTTGTGGCTTGCAGCACTGCTGCTGCTTTTGTTGCCAGGGCTTGATCTACCCATCCGTGATTGGGATGAGGGCATCGTGGCCCGCGTGGCCTATGAGCGAGGCCAAGCCCTGATGCAATTCAGCCAAGGAGAGCTGGGTTGGCACGAGCTGCTGCTTCCCACCTATTGGGCAGAGCCTTATCTCAATAAGCCTCCAGGGCTGCACTTACCCGCAGGGCTGGCTTTGCTGCCCTGGGCCTCATCGGGAGATCTGCCTCCCCCCTGGGCTGTGCGCTTGGTTCCAGCCCTTTTGGCGAGCGCTGTGGTGCCGCTGGCTGGGCTGATCAGCCGCCAGCTGAACCACAAACAAAAAGGAGCCGCCATCGCCGCTGCTGCCATTGCGCTCACCTTGCTGCCATTGATGCGCCATGGCCGGCTGGCCATGCTCGATGGTTCCTTGGTGAGCGCTTCTGGGTTGCTGTGGTGGCAACTGTTGGTGAGCCGCCATTGCAGGGGCTGGCCGTTGCTCGGCTCGGGGTTGCTGAGTGGTTTGGCTTGCAGTGGATTACTGCTGCTCAAGGCACCCTTGCTGCTCCCGGTGCTGGGGATTGGCTTTCTGCTACTCGCACTGGAGCAGCAACACAGCCGCGCTCAATGGTTGCTGCTGCTCGTTGGCCTCGCCCTGGGGATGCTGCCTGGGCTTGGTTGGCATGGGTTGCATTACGTAATTAGAGGTAGCGATGCCCTACTGCTCTGGGGCGCCGATGGCGCCAGCCGCGTGCTGCTGAGTTCCGGAGAAGGCAGCGATCTTGGCTGGCGGGTCCCAGTACTCGAGGTTTTGGAAGGGGGCTGGCCATGGCTGGCACTGTGGCCCTTTGCCGTTGTCTTGGCCTGGAAGCAACGCCATCTCAGCAGTGGCCGCTGGACCCTGGGCCTGCAACTGGCGATGGCGGTAGCTGTGCTGCCGCTACGCACGCAACTGCCTTGGTACAGCCACATTCTTTGGTTGCCCTTTGCCCTGCTCTGCGGGCCTGCCCTGGCTGCGCTGGTGCAAAGCGGCAGGCCACGCGCCGTTCCTCTCTTATGGCTGGTGTTGGGGATCGTGCTGCTGCCAGCAGGGTTCGTACTGCCTGAATTCCGCACTGTGCTGCTGCCAGCAGGCGTAGCTCTCCTGATTGGAGGCTGGGGCCTGCGGCCAGCCAGCAGGCTCAAAGCTCAAGCCGCCATTGCGATGGTGGGGCTGTGGTGGCTCGGCCTGCTGCTGCTGTTTAACGGGCCGCTGTGGCACTGGGAACTGAACGAAAAGCCGCCAGTGGCTGCCGCAGCTGCGTTGGCCCAAACAGCTGATCCCAATCTGCCCTTGGCGCTGTGGGGCCATAGCGAGCGGCCCAGCCTCAGCTGGCAAGGCCAGCGCCAACTCATTCCCTTAGCCCGCTTAGGAATTCCGCCAGGCCCCGTGCAGCTACTCAGCCCAGCAGAGGCTCCGATCCCGGAAGTGGCAAATCACCATTGCGATCACCGGGCCTCCAGCGAAGATGGCTGGTCGCTTTGGATCTGCGCCCCTCGCCCGTGACGGTCTCCCCCCAGCTGCTGAGCCTCAGCGTGGTGCTGGCCACCTTCAACGAGCGCGACAACCTGGGGCCGATGGTGGAGCAGCTCCGAACGCTGTTGGGCCAGCGCTACCAATTGGAGTTGATCGTTGTTGACGACGATTCCCCCGACGGCACCTCGGAATTGGTGCGTCAGCTCGCTCGCCACGATCCGCGCATTCATCTCATCCGCCGAGTGGGCCGCAGCGGTCTCTCCAGCGCGATCCGCGAAGGGTTGCTCGCTGCCTGCGGCGAAGTGGCGGTGGTGATGGACGCCGATGGCCAGCACGAACCGGAAGCCGTGCAACGGGCCGTGGATCGCTTACTCACCAGCGACCTTGATCTGGTGATGGGCAGCCGCTTTCACCCAGACGCCAGCATTGCTGGGCTCTCAGCCGGGCGGCAACGGGGCTCCGAGCGCGCCAACCAACTCGCCCGCTTCAGCCTTCCCGCTTACGCTCAGCTCTCCGATTACATGAGCGGCTTTTTTGCCCTACGGCCTGATCGCTGCGGTGAAGCCATTCGCGGCGTTGATGTCTCGGGTTTCAAGTTCCTCTATGAGCTGCTGGCAGTGAGCAAAGGCCAACTCAAGGTTGAGGAAATCCCCCTCAATTTCCGCTCACGCCAAGCCGGCGATTCCAAGCTCGACAACGCCGTGGTGTGGGACTGGCTGGTATCGCTGGTGCACACCGCCACCTTCCGGCTGTTGCCGCGCCGCGCCGTGAGTTTTGGCCTGGTTGGCGTTAGCGGCATGGTGGTGCACGTGGGGCTCTATGCCCTGCTGCGCAGCTTCGGGGCCAGCTTTTTCGCCACGCAAGTGGTGGCCGTGATCACCGCCGCCTGCTCCAACTACCTGATCAACAATTCACTCACGTTTCGCAGCCGCCGGCTGCGGGGGCGCTCACTGTTCATTGGGCTGCTGAAGTTTCTGCTGGTGTCATCCCTCGGCATGGCCGCCAACGTGGGGGTCTCCACAGTGGTGTTCGCCAGCGTGCAAGGAGGACCCATCGCGGTGATTGCTGTGGCCAGCGGCATCCTGGTGGACTTCATCTGGAAATACGCTGCCTCGTCCAGGTTTGTCTGGAACGTGCCCTACTAGGGCGCTTCTTGCTCCAGCAGGGCTTGATAGCCATCGCTAAAGCGCTCGGCATAACGGCTGCGCTGCGGTTCTGGCATGCGATAGGAACCACTGCAGCAGCGGCTGAGAGCCCCATCCAAAAATCTCCTTAGCCCCCGCTGCCAGTGCCGGCGCGCTTGCGGGGTGAGCCAGGGGCAATGGCGGTTGAGCCAAGCCAACAATTGAAGAGCTTGCGGATTGAGGCCGCGGTTGCGCTGGCGCCTGGGTTCAGCTGGCCAGCCCGCCGCAGGAGCTGAGCCCAACAGCTGCAAGAAATCAGCGCTCAAGCTTTGGCCCACTGGAGGCGGAAACGCCCGGGCCGTAACAACAGATGCGCCAAACACCTGGCGCCAGCGCTGCAGGCTGGCGGGGTGATCACAAATCAACTGCACAAACGGGTCAGCGGGATCAGCCGGCAACGGCCGTTGATCCCCTGAACGCACCATCGTGGAGAACAGCGACTCGATCAGAGCGAGCGGTTCGCGCAGATAGATCACCACCTGTTGAACCTCAAAGCCCAGCTCCAGCAAAAGCTGCTTCAAGGTTTGGATCTCCTCTGGGCTTTGCAGACTCAGGTGGAAGTGCTCTGAGCTGAGAATCACGCCAAGCTCAGGTGGCACCGCCTTGAGTTGAGCCTCAAGCTCGGCTTGCACCTGCTGGCGAAAGGCCAAACGCTGCTGGGGCTCCACCAAGCGCAGCGCCCGCAGCAATTCATCGCGTTGATCCTCGATGGCAATGCAAGCCGCCGCCAGATCGCGGCGATCGGGCCGCCCAGCAGCAGACAAATAACACCAGCCGGCTTCGGCTAGGGCCTGCGGATGCTCAGCGAAGTAGGCCTGCAGCGATGTGGAGCCGGTCTTGACCGTTCCCACATGCAGCATCAAGCGGCGAGATTGGGGCGCCAACAGCCTTAAATTGACCCGCACATGCGGCCGAGACTAATCAGCACCCGTCCGGTCTGGCCCCTGCTGCTGATCGGCGCCGCCCTGCGGCTGGTGAATCTGCATGCCCCGGTGTTGGGGGTACACAGCTGGCGCCAGGCCGACACCGCAGCCATCGCCCGCAATGCCTTTGAAGCCGGCTTGCCGTTTTGGCTGCCCCAGGTGGATTGGGGCGGGGCCAGCAGCGGCTTTGCTGAAACCGATCCACCGCTCTATTCGCAGGCCGTGGCCTGGCTCTATGGCTGGTTTGGCGTGCAGGAATGGATCGCCCGTGGGCTCAGCCTGGTGTTCAGCCTGCTGGCGCTTTGGCTGGTCGTGCGCTTGGGCCGGCACTTGCTAGGAGCTGATGCTGGCTGGTGGGGCGGGCTGCTATTTGCGGTGCTGCCGCTGAGCGTGTTTTACGGCCGCTCGATTCAACCGGAAAGTTTGCTGCTGGCCTGCAGTGCACTGGCCCTCGAGCGTGGATTGGCTTGGCGCCACAGCGGGCGCTACCGCGATCTGGCCCTAGCCACCGTTGGGCTCACAGGAGCGATGTTGATCAAGGTGCTGCCAGCATTTTGGTTAGGAGTACCGCTGCTATGGCTGGCTTGGCGGCGCTACGGGCCAGCAGTTTGGCGGCGGCTGGAGCTGTGGCTGGTGGCTGCTGTGGTGGTTGGGCTCACAGCTGCTTGGTACTGGCATGCCCATCAACTCTTTCTGCAAACCGGCCTGAGCTTTGGCTTTTGGGGCGCAGGCGCCAATCGCTACAGCTGGGCGGAGCTGATCGGGCTGAGCTATTGGGGCAACCTTCTATTGCGCACCAGCGTGCGCGGTTTGGCCGTGCTGGGCTTGCCCCTGCTGGTGATGGGCCTGCTCAAGCGTAATCACCACCCCGATGCCCGGATCTTGCCGATCGGCCTGGCAGCGGTGCTGGCCGCAGGCGCCCTAGCACCGGAATCCAGCAGCGTGCACGAGTACTACCAACTGCCGCTGCTTTTATTTGCCTGCCCGCTGATGGGGCTGGGCTGGGTGGAACTTTGGCAACGATCAAAGATCAAAGCCAAACCATGGCTGGCCAGCGGCATGACCCTGCTACTCGCCTGCTCCATCACCGTGCTGAGCATCGATTACTGGGCCAAAGAACAGCCCAAAGGCAATCCCACCTGGGAGCTTGCCCAACGCATCCAGCAACAAACCCCTGCCGAAGCCCGGATCATCAGCGTCACTGGAGGCGATCCAACCTTGCTCTATTTGGCCCATCGCAAGGGCTGGCTGAAAGGGCCGGGGGCCATCAACTCCGCATGGCTTGAGCAGCGCGCAGCTGAAGGGGCCACCCACATCGCAGGGAGTTGGGAGGTGATTCAGAGCTACGCCCCCTTCCCTGACAACCCGGCCAAAGCCAGGCTGCGGAAACTGTTGGGCCCAGAGGCCAGTGCAGGTCCTGATTATTTGGTGCCCTTACCGCTGCAAAACGATGCCCCCGATTCACCGCAGTGAACCGGGGGCTCTCGCCGGGTCCGCTATGGCACGGAACCGTTTTGATCAGGACTCGGATACCTAAATCAGGCGGCCTTCTCCGCGATCAGCAGACCCTGAATGAAACAACTGTGGGACATGACACCTCCTGTGAGATAACGCTGACCGGTGAAGCTTTCGGCAGAAGCATCGGCATGCCGAAGTTCCACCACCTCACTGCCAACTGAACCTCCAAAGCCTAACCAGATTGGCTGCTTCCTTAAGGTCAGCCCGCTGCAGCAGAGCCATGGCCAACCAGTGGAACCGAACGGTATGGGGGACAGCCCTGCTCTTTGGCGTACTGGGTCTGGCGCTGCAGTGGTGGCGCATGAGCAGCCTGACCAGCTCCATGGATCAGGGGATCTTGTTTCAAATCCTCTGGAACGGCCTGCACGGCCACCCGTTTGAGAGCACGTTGTCGTCTCAGCTCTCCACCAACGTGGTGCACGCCGGGGAGTTGCCACGGCTGGGCTACCACCGCCTGGGACAACACTTCACGCCGATTTTGCTGCTGTGGCTCCCGCTGATTGGAGCCTTTGGCAAGTGGGTGCTGCCGATGCTGCAGGTGGTGCTGATCACTGGCGCCGGTCTGCTGCTGTATCAATTGGCCAAGGGGCTCGTGAACCGGCAGCTGGCCACGATGCTGACGCTGGCTTTTTACGGCGCCAATGCAGTCATTGGCCCAATGCTGGGCAACTTTGCTGATTTCAGCCAACTGCCATTCGCCGTCTTTGCCTTACTCCTGGGCCTGCAACAGAGGCGCAGCTGGTTGATTGCCATCGCCGCAATCGCCATTCCACTGATTCGGGAAGACACCGGTGTGTTGCTAGTGGGCGTTGGAATTTGGCTCGCGGTGCGGGATCGATCGCGGCGGTGGCTGGCGGCCCTGTTGATGCTGTGGGGCGGCGGCTACGTCTTGCTGGCCACCAACGTGTTCATGCCGCTGTTCAGCGAAGACAGCAGCAAGCGATTCATGATGGAGAACTACGGCAGCTTCGTGGACGGCCAGGGCCAAGCCAGCAGCCTTGAAGTCTTGGGCCAAGTGCTGCGAAAGCCGCTGCTGCTGCTGCAAGAACTGATTGATCCACCAGGGAAAACCCTGCGGTATTTCGCCGGTATGGGTTTACCGCTGCTGTTCATTCCATTCATCGCCCTCGACAGCTGGCTGCTGATGGCTTTGCCCCTGATGGGGGTGCTGCTGGCCAGCAGCTTCAACGACCCGCTCAGCTTGAGCATCCGCTACACCTATTTGGTGGTGCCCGGGTTGTTTGCCGGAGCGCTCTACTGGTGGAGTCGCCACCAGGCGTTGTTTGAACAGCGCCGGCTGCGGGGTGTGTGGGCCGGCTGCATTGTGCTGTCGCTGCTGCTAGGCCTCAGCAGCAATCCCAACAACAGCCTCTCGCTGCTGATCCCAGACAGCCTTAGCCCCTGGAGCTACCGCTCACCCGCGGTGCAGTGGCAGCACGGGCGAGCAGCCATGGCCGCCATCAACACGATTCCTGAGGGGGCCAGCGTGAGCGCCAGCACCCCCCTGATTCCCCACTTGGCCGCACGGCCAGTGCTGATCCGCTTCCCCTATCACGTGGATTACGCCGATCGCGCTGGGCTTGATCGTTCTGTTGATTGGATTGCGATTGATCTCGACTATCACAGCCGTGATGCCAAGCGGGTCGCCAAACATCGCCGCAATTGGGAGAAGATCAAAACGCGCCTCAACGCCCTTGAGGGGGATTACGCACCGCAAGTAATTAACGATGGAGTGGTTGTATTGCAGCGCGGCGCTGATCCCGATCCAGAAGCAGCCCAGGCTTATCAAAAACTCCGGCAGCAACTGCCCTGACTGTGCAGTTGAACCTTGCCTAATTGCCCCCCAGCTTTGAATTGATCAAGTACCAGCAGCCGAACAGTGCTGAACGTGAAGCACAAAAAAAGCGCCCCCGAGGGAGCGCTTGAGCAATTCACTCAACCAACTCTGATCAAAGAGCGTTACCGCGAGGCAGGACCTCTTCGGGGAAGATGAAGTTTTCGTGGGGTTGGTCGGCCGGAGCCATCCAGGCGCGCAGGCCTTCGTTCAGAAGAATGTTCTTCGTGTAGAAGGTCTCGAACTCAGGGTCTTCAGCAGCCCGGAGTTCCTGGCTGACGAAGTCATAGGCGCGCAGGTTCAGTGCCAGGCCGATGATGCCGATGGAGCTGGTCCACAGGCCCATCACAGGCACGAACAGCATGAAGAAGTGCAGCCAGCGCTTGTTGGAGAAGGCGATACCAAAGATCTGACTCCAGAAGCGGTTGGCGGTGACCATTGAATAGGTCTCCTCTTCTTGGGTGGGCTCAAACGCCTTGAAAGTGTTGGCGCCGTCACCGTCTTCAAACAGGGTGTTTTCCACCGTGGCGCCGTGGATGGCGCAGAGCAGTGCGCCGCCGAGGATGCCGGCCACGCCCATCATGTGGAAGGGATTCAGGGTCCAGTTGTGGAAGCCCTGCAGGAACAGCAGGAAGCGGAAGATCGCTGCCACGCCGAAAGAAGGAGCAAAGAACCAGCTGCTCTGGCCGAGGGGGTACATCAGGAAAACACTGACGAACACCGCAATCGGGCCGGAGAAGGCAATGGCGTTGTAAGGACGAATGCCCACCAGGCGGGCAATTTCGAACTGACGCAGCATGAAGCCGATCAGGCCGAATGCCCCATGCAGTGCCACGAAGGCCCAGAGGCCGCCGAGTTGGCACCAACGCACGAAGTCGCCTTGGGCTTCAGGGCCCCACAGCAGCAAGAGGCTGTGGCCCATGGAGTCCGCTGGGGTGGAAACCGCAGCGGTAAGGAAGTTGCAGCCTTCGAGGTAGCTGCTGGCAATTCCGTGGGTGTACCAGGAAGTGACAAAGGTGGTGCCGGTGAGCCAGCCGCCCAGGGCCATGTAGGCACAAGGGAACAGCAGCAGGCCGGACCAGCCCACAAAAACGAAACGGTCGCGCTTCAGCCAGTCATCGAGGACGTCAAACCATCCCCTCCCAGCTGGTGCGCGCCCAACGGCGATCGTCATAGCGTTGGCTTTACGAAGCTTTACAAGTGAAATGTAGGGGTCCCACCAGGAGTTTGGGGGTTTTTGCTCGCCAGAAGGAGTATTTCTACTTAGCCCCTTTTCTCCTTATGGTGAGCCGGTCGCTTCCAATGCCATGTTCGTTGTTGAACTAAGCCTCAAGCTGTCGCCGATGCCCATCAGCGTGCAGCGCAAAGACCTGGAAGCCGCTCAGAGTTTGTACGGCGAAATTCGCCAAGCCATGGAGTCAGGGCACCCCCAACTGATGGATCTTCGCTGCGAAAAATCAGAGGAGAAACAGATCTGCCTGCGCAGCAGTGAAATCGTTTCGGTGCAGCTCTATGAAAAGAGCGCCATGGGTGCTGGCAGCAAGCGACCGGGCTTCAGCACCGGCGACTGAATTTTTGACATCCTTCACTAAGGCCGCACGAGTCGACCAGACGACGACGGATAAACCGACTCATAGGTTGCGGCGACCGAGGGATCCTCATGTACGAAATCCACCTCAGGCGCATAAACCCAAAGGCCTGAGTGATCGACATACACGGATCGATCATCAACGGCAGACCCTTGAATGATCTGCTCAAAGCGGCGGTTAATGGGCTTCAAACGAAGGCCAGGAATGCTAGTGATCGATTCTTTGCGTGAAAGGCCATCTCCAATCACTCCGAAGTTGATGGCAAGCCCAACAACAAGCACCGCCAATCCAATCAAAGCCGTGTTGCGCCGACGTCCCAAATCCGGCAACCCCAGCACAAACACCTGCAACGCATAGAGCGATGCCACCAAGGCTGGAGCGTAATAACGGGGAAATCCGTCACCACGCCATCCCGCAGCAGCAAAACCCAAAGCAATCGCCCAAGCCCCACCAGCTGTGATCACGGCGCCAGGTGACTGACGCACCAATTCAGGTATGCGGCCGATGCCAGCCATCGTCATCAATAACAACATCAACAGCACTGGAAGGAGATAGCTGCGCCACTGCAACAACAACTCCAACCGATTCACATCAGAACTCTTCGAGAGGAAGTGATCCATCAGGTTGAAACTGGCCAGGTAATCCGTAGGCGAGAGGCCATACGTCAGGGCAGTACCAACACCCAAGCCCAGTGCAAAACCACCCAGGATGTTTCCGTTGGCACAACGCCAAAGCTTGCTGAGTAGCAAAACAACAACCCACGCCGCAGCGAAAGCCAGGGTCCACTCCTGCTTGCCAAAACCCACCAAAACCCCAGCGGCCACTGCGGTCCAGAACTGCAGGCCAGGTGGCCAAGTCGCCGTTAGCAACCAGGCAGCCAATCCCACCAAGGCCACACCGACGCTGGCATCGATTTGGGGCTGGATCGAGCCGCCCACCGCCAATGGGGTGGTTAATCCATAGAAAAACAGGCCTCCAAACACCCACCAACGCCACGAGGGGCGTTCAATACAAACAGTCGCCCAACGCCACAACAAGCCAGCCACGCCTAGCAAATAGAGCAAGAAAAAAGGAAGCCGAGCTTGAACACTTCGCGCCGCTAAGGCATCACTCAGTGGCAAAGGATCACCAAGAGCAACGGGCCAAACCGTCGATAGCCAGCGCAACACCACATAAGGGCCAATCGAATGCTGTGTGGCCCCAAGAAATGCCTCACCCTCAAAGGAACCCAGCATTAACTGAGGGATCCCTTGCTCATTCAGCGGCGCATAACTGCCTTTCGCCAACACGAAAGCCGCATGCATCCCCTCTTCACCCACAAGCACATTGCTCAAAAAAGGAACTCGCGTGAGCACCAACAAACCCACGAAGAGGGCAAACAACAACAAGGCCGCAAGCCTTGGCCGATTACGGCAAAACGAGGCCACCACGATGTAACTCCTGATCAAAGTGAGCGCTTCAGCTCCCCATGAGGCTCATCTTTGCATTGCCGTTCATGGGATGATGCGAAGCCTTAAGGCACCGCCCGTTAGGGCTTTGGCATGACGAACCTGGTTGAACGCAATCTCGACAGGTTCACACGCCTTAATCGCACCTATTACCAAGACCTGCACCGAATCCATCGCCTGCTGGTTCCCGACACGTCTCGGGTCCTTCAAATCGGCTGTGGCAATGGGGATTTACTCGCCAGCTTGAGACCCCAACTCGGCGTTGGCATCGAAATGAATCCAACCCTGGCCGCAGCAGCAAAAGAGAGACATCAAGAGCTACAAATCCACGAAGTTGATCTCAGTCAAGTTAACCAGGAGGCACTTAATAATCCTGGGACATTTGATGTCATCGTTCTGACCAATGTCCTGAACACACTTCCTGATGTTCAAGATCTTTTGCAACGCCTTGAAGCCTTCTGCCATGAACGCACAAGACTGGTCATTAGTTTTCATAACTGGCTTTGGCAGCCAGCCCTAAAAGCTGCCGAAAAAGCTGGACTTAGGCAACAACAACCACCGGAAAGTTGGCTGACGCCCAACGACGTCAGGAATCTTCTCGACCTATCCGGCTGGGAAGTTTTGAAAAGCGGTCACCGCTGCCTGCTGCCAAGGCAGATCCCGCTGATAACACCGCTGATGAACCGCTGGGGCAGCCAATTGCCCTTGCTTGAGCAACTGGGGCTCACCCACTGGATGGTGGCGCGACCCCTCCGCCAACAACCACAACAACCCAGCGTCAGCGTGGTGATCCCGGCCAGGAATGAAGCGGGCAACATCGCCGCGGCCATCAACCGGCTGCCGCTGCTGGGATCCAGCACGGAAGTGATCTTTGTTGAAGGGCACTCCAGCGATGACACCTGGAATGAAATTCAACGGGTCTGCAGCACATACACAGGACCAATGCAACTGCGCTGCTATCAACAAACGGGAAAAGGCAAGGCCGATGCCGTTTGGCTTGGCTTTGAAGAAGCCAGCGGCGACATCTTGATCATCTTGGATGCTGATTTAACAGTCAGACCCGAGGATTTGCCCCGCTTCATTGAAGCCCTCGCCATTGGCCGGGGCGAGTTTGTCAATGGTTGCCGGTTGGTTTACCCGCGCAGTGATGCCGCGATGCCGCCGCTCAATACAGCCGCCAATCGCACCTTTGCAGCCTTGTTTTCCTGGCTGCTGCGTCAGCGGCTCAAAGACACCCTCTGCGGCACCAAAGCCATTTGGAAAAAGGACTATGAAAACCTCAAGCGGGGCCGCGCCTATTTCGGTGATTTCGATCCCTTTGGCGATTTCGATCTGCTCTTTGGAGCCAGCAAGCTCAATCTCAAAATCGTTGAAGTGCCTGTGCGTTACCAAGAGCGCACCTACGGCAGCTCCAATATCGCCCACGTCAAAGAGGGGCTGATCTTGGCTCGCATGTGCGCCTACGCCGCCCGCAAATTGCGCTTCATTCCTTAAACTCGGCCATGCAGCAGCCCCGCTGGCTCTTGGCGGCTGTCGCAGCGGTGGCGCTGTACAGCTTCCTCCTCTTGGTGTTTGGCATCCGTGGCCTATGGGCTGATCTGCTGCAGCTTCCGGCTGGGCTCCTGCTGCTTGCCCTCAGCATTGGGCTAATCGGCCAGCTGGCCCTATTTGCCCGCTGGCACTGGTCATTGCAGTGGCTGAAGCAGCCTTTGCCCTGGCGAAGCAGCGCCTCAATCTTCACCAGCGGCTTGGCCTTAATGGCCACCCCGGGGCGCAGCGGCGAAGCGATGCGCGCCCTGTGGCTGAAACAACGTCATGGCATGCCAGCGCAGGTGGGGATTGGCATCACGCTCAATGAGCGGTTGAGCGATCTCTCCAGCGCCCTGCTGGTGCTCGGCTGGGGCCTTGGGCTGGCCTCGGCACCCTTGCTCGCACTTGGCGGGGGCTCACTGCTGGCTGGCGCAGCTGTGGTGACCCACCCGCTGGCCTTGCGGCGATTAGAGGCTTGGCTGACACAACGGCGCTGGATCCAGCAACAACGGCGCCTGCATCGCCTCAGCCAGGGGGCCCTGTTATCGCTTCAGCAGGTGCGCCAACTGATGCGACCAGCCCCATTACTGGTGGCGACCGCCTGCGGCTGCCTGGTTTGGCTGATCGAAGCCAGCGTCATGCACGGGCTGTTTGAAGCGATGGAGGCGCCAATCAGCCTCCAGCAGGCTGCTGTGATTCGCACCGCCATGGCCTTGGGCGGTGTGCTGTCGCTCCTTCCGGCTGGTCTTGGCACCAGTGAAGCCACGGCCATTGGCATTGCCATGGCCTATGGGGCCAGCAGCGATCAAGCCCTGCTGGCCACCTTGATCATTCGCATTTCCACCTTGATGCTTCCCTGCGGACTGGGCTGGCTCAGCCTGCGGTGGCAATCTGTGCAGACCCCAAGCTCCCTCAGGCGTGAAGCCGCTGACGATTGAGCGCCTGCGTTACCGCTGGCCCAATGGCAGTAGCGCCCTGGAGCGCTGCAGTTTTTCGATCCCTGGCCCTGGCCTGTGGATGCTTGTGGGCGGAAACGGCAGCGGCAAAAGCACACTGCTGCGGCTCATCGCTGGCTTGCTAAAGGCCGAGAGCGGCCAAATCATCAGCTCCGTGCGCCCGGCGCTGGTGTTCCAAAACCCCGACCACCAACTGCTTCTTCCCAGCTGCGGCAGCGAATTGGCCTTCCATCTGCCGGAAGGAACCGCTCTGAGCGCAGCTGTGATCGATCAAGCCCTTGAGCAGGTGGGACTAGAGGGCATGGTGGATCGACCGATCCACAGCCTCAGCGGCGGCCAAAAGCAGCGGCTAGCGATTGCTTCAGCGCTCGTAAGCGGCGCCCAATTGCTGCTGCTCGATGAGCCCACCGCCCTGCTGGATCCCGATAGCCAGCAATCGGTGCTGCAACTGATCCGCCAGCTCAGCCCACCGCTAACGGCCTTGTGGGTCACCCACCGGCTCGAAGAGCTGGAGCACTGCGATGGAGCCCTGCAGCTGGAACGCGGCGTTGCTGGCCAATGGCAGAGCGGAGCGGAGCTCAGGCGGCAATTGGAGCGTCAGGGGTTGCCCGGAAGCGCGGCTGGCAGGTAAGTTCTTGCGGTCTCATTCCTCGGTAGCTCAGCGGTAGAGCGGTCGACTGTTAATCGATTGGTCGCAGGTTCGAATCCCGCCCGGGGAGTTTTTCTCATTCACAAACTGGCCTCTTTCTTGGATGGTTGACATCGAAGAAACAAGCTTTTGAGTGATCAAATCCATAGAGATTCTTAAGTTCCAACGTAATTCCTGCTTTTTAATGCAAAAGCATCGCTTTCGCCTCCACAGAAGGGAGACGAAGAAAAGAATCTCTCTATAGTGAAATCAGAAAAACCGCAAGATCGTTCGGGCACATTCCGCGATCCAACTGCCCTCCCGCGAACGTCCAATGAAGCCCTGCATCCTGCTGATCGAAGACGACCGGGACATGCGCGAGCTCGTTGCCGGCAATCTTGAGCACTCTGGCTTTGATGTTCAAAAGGCCGATGACGGGATCAAAGGCCAAGCTCTGGCATTGCAATACACCCCTGATCTGATCGTTCTGGATTTGATGCTGCCCCGGGTGGACGGCCTCACCCTGTGCCAGCGCCTGCGCCGCGATGACCGCACCGCGCAAATTCCAATCTTGATGCTCACCGCATTAGCGGGAACCAAAGACAAAGTGACCGGCTTCAATTCCGGCGCCGATGATTACCTGACCAAGCCTTTTGAGCTGGAAGAGCTGCTGGCACGGGTGAAAGCACTGCTTCGCCGCAGCGACCGCGCACCGCTCTCCAGTAAGCACAGCGAAATCCTCAGCTTTGGCCCCATCACCCTGGTGCCCGAGCGCTTCGAAGCCATCTGGTTTGACCAGCCCGTGCGGCTGACGCACCTGGAATTCGAGTTGCTGCACTGTCTGCTACAGCGCCATGGCCAGACCGTGGCTCCTTCCTTGATCCTCAAAGAGGTGTGGGGCTACGAGCCCGATGACGACATCGAGACCATCCGGGTGCACATCCGTCACCTGCGCACCAAGCTCGAGCCCGATCCCCGCAAACCTCGCTTCATCAAGACGGTGTATGGCGCTGGCTACTGCCTGGAGCTTCCCAGCGGTGCCAACCTCGATGACGCCAGCCGCGTGATGAAAGAGTTCCGCGCTGAGCGCCAAGGCAGCCTCGAACAGATCGCTTAAGCGATCAGATCCAGCAACGCGACTTCCCAAGCCAACCGCGGTTGAACATGGCCAACCAAATGGCGGCGCAGCTTTGTGAGCCTTCGCTGCACGGGCTCTTGGGCTTTTTGGCGCCATAGGTGCCGTTGCCACCACTGCAGTAGCCACAGTTGCTGCTCGATGTCGAGGGCTTCACACACCTCGCGCGCCAACGTCAGCGCTTCGATTGGCTGGCTGGGAAGTTGTTGCAGCTGAGCTAGCAGCTCAGGGGGGAGTTCAGCCCAACGCTCACGCCACTGCAACAGAGCACCAGGGGAACCAGCGGCTAAATCCACCAGCGCCGGCGGATCATCTTGAGCGCCGCCCACCAACTGCAGCATCATCTGAGCTGGCAACGGCTTGAAAGGGATGCGCTGGCAGCGGCTCAAGATCGTGGTCAGTAAGCGCTCCGGGGCTGCAGTGATCAACACCAACATTCCGTGTCCAGGCTCCTCCAGGGTTTTCAGCAGGGCATTGGCTGCCGCCTCTGCCATGGATTCGGCCTGCTCCACCACCACCATCGCCCGTTGGGCTTCCAGCGGCGGGCGGGCCAAAAAACGGCTGAGGTCGCGGATCTGCTCCAGGCGAATCTGGGGCAAGGTTTTCTTGCTCAGGCCCCGCTCTTTGGCCTCAGTGGCGGTAATGCGCTCACCTTTTTCCATGTAGGTGGGCTCCACCCAGATCAAATCGGGATGGTTGCCCTGCTCTAGGCGCCGGCGCAGATCCAAATCAGCCTGGGCACCACCAGCGCAGAGGCCTTCTAGAAACCGGCGCGCCGTTAACGAGCGCCCCACGCCATCGGGGCCAGCAAACAGATAGGCCGGAGCCAAGCGCTGCTGATTCAACGCAGCGGTGAGCAGCTCCAGGGCTTGCTGCTGCCCCTCGATGCCGGCAAACAGCGCTTCACTCACAGGCCCAGCTCCAAACCCTCACGCACCAACTGCTGCACCTGCTGATGCACCTGCTCAGCGGCGGCCGAAGCATCTACGCGCCGCCATGGCGGCCGCTGGCTCAGCTCCGCAAAACCTTGATGCACCCGGACCAGAAAGGCCAAGCCTTCAGCTTCGATGCGGTCTTGCTGCTGGCCGGAGCGGCGCTCGGCGGCCAGCTCAGGCGATAGCTCAAGCCAAAGGCAAAGATCCGGCTGCAGCCCTGCCGTGGCCAACTGCTCGAGCTGGGTGATCAAATCCAGGTCCAAGCCGCGGCCGTAGCCCTGATAGGCCGCTGTGGAGCCGCAATACCGGTCGCTGAGCACCCAATCACCCGCGGCCAGGGCTGGCTCCAAGCGAGTTTGAACGTGCTGGGCACGATCAGCCGCATAGAGCAGCAGCTCAGCGCGGGTGGCCGGGGCCTGCTCTTCGGGCGGATGCAGCAGCAATTGCCTTAAGGCCTGGCCCAAAGCGGTGCCGCCGGGCTCGCGGGTGGTGATCAGCTGCGCGCCAGCAGGCATTAGGCCGCTGATAGGCAACCAATCCGCCAGGGCCTTGAGCTGCGTGGTTTTGCCGCAGCCATCAATGCCCTCCAGCACCAGAAAGCGGCCCCTCATGCCGGAGCGCGCAGCAGCAGTGCATTGGCCACCACCGTGATCGAACTCAGCGCCATCAACAGAGCGGCCAAAGGAGGGGTGAGCAAGAGGCCAAAGCCTGGCAGCAGCACCCCAGCGGCCAAAGGCAACACCAGCAGGTTGTAACCGAATGCCCAGCTGAGGTTCTGGCGAATCTTGGCCTGGGCCGAGCGGGCCAAGGCCAGCGCTTGTGGCACCGCCATCAGCCGCTCCCCAAGCACCACCAAATCAGCGCTGTCCTGGGCGATCTGGGTGCCGGTGCCCACGGCAATGCCGAGATCAGCGGCTGCCAGCGCTGGAGCGTCATTGAGGCCATCCCCCACCATCGCTACCGGTCCCGGGGCCTGGTGCAGCCGCTGCAGTTTGTGCTCAGGCCGCAGCCCCCAGGCCAACTGATCGGGCTGCAACGAAAGCTGCTGGCCGAGCTGCCGCACGGGCCCCTCACGATCACCGCTGAGCACGGCCAAGGCCACACCATCGCTGCGCAGCTGGGCCAGGGCCTCAGCCGCATCGGGGCGCAGGGCATCGCGCACTGCCAAGAGCCCCAACAGCTCCTGGCCGTGAGCCAAAGCCAGCACCGTGGCCCCTGCCTGCTCCTGCTGCTGCTGCCATGTGCTGGCCAGAGCCGGCACATGAACCCCGTGGTGCTCAAGCCAGGCCAAACGCCCCAAACGGCAGAGCTGCTGCTGCGAATCCAATTGCCCCTCAACGCCATCACCGGCCTGGGTGCTGCTGCTGCTGCAATTCAGCAAGCTCAAGCCCTGGCCTTCAGCGGCCTGCAAGAGCGCCCACGCCAAGGGGTGGCGGGTGGTTTGCTCTAGCGACGCCGCCAGTTGCAACAGGCCCGAAGCATCGAGGCCATCGGCAATCACCAGCTGGTCTTCCAGCAGGGGGCGGCCGCGGGTGAGCGTGCCGGTTTTATCCAGCAGCACCGTGCGCACCGAAGCAGCCACCTCCAGCACATCGCCGCCGCGAAACAGCAGGCCCAAATGGGCGGCGCGGCCGGTGGCCACGCTGATGGCTGTGGGGGTGGCCAGCCCCAAGGCACAGGGGCAAGCCACCACCAACACCGCAATAGCCAACTGCAAGGCCAGGGCAAAGGGGGTTTCCGCGCCGCTGCCCAGGCTGCGGTGATGGCCGGGGCCATGGGCCATGCCACCCAGCACCTGGGGGAAGAGCTCACTGCCCAGCAGCCACCAAAACAAGAACGTGGCCAGGGCCAACGCCATCACGATCCAGGTGAAGCGGCCCGCCCAGCGATCCGCCATGGCCTGCACCGGTGCCTTGCGAGCTTGGGCTTGCTCCACCAGGGCAATCACCCGGGCGAGCGCTGATTCCGATCCCGGCCGCAGCACCTTGAGATCCAGCGGTGCCTGCAAATTGAGGCTGCCGGCAGCCAATTCATCACCACTGGCCACGCTGCGGGGCAACGGTTCGCCGGTGAGGCTCGATTCATCCAGCGATGAGCTGCCATCAATCACCACCGCATCAACGGGCAAACGATCACCGGGCAGCACCCGCAGGTGATCGCCGGGCCGCAGCCCGCCCACGCGGATGCTGCGGGTGGAGCCATCCCCCAGCAGCAACAGGGCGGTTTCAGGCTGCAATTGCGCCAGCTCCTCGAGCGCCGCGCCCGTGCGGCGGCGGGCGCGGGCTTCTAAAAAGCGGCCCAGCAGCACAAAGCCGAGCAGCATCACCGGCTCATTGAAAAAGCACGACCAGCCGACCGACGGCCAGATCAACGCCACCATGCTGGCCAGATAGGCCGTGCCCACGCCCAAACCCACCAGGCTGTCCATGCCAGGAACGCCCTGGGCCAAACCTTTCCAACCGCGCACCAAGATCGGCCGGCCCGGACCGGCCAAAGCGGCTGTAGCCACCAGGGCATGCAGGCGCATATCGGCCAGCACACCGCCACTACTGAGGTGGCCGACACTGCTAATGAGCAGCAGCACCAGCGCCACCACCAGCTGCCGCCAGCGGCTCCACCAGCCCTGCGCCTGACGGGCTTGCTGCAGACGCTCCAGCTCACCGTCTGGGTCGCGCAGATGGCCTGGAAATCCAAGGGCGGCCAGGCTTTCCAGCAAGGCTTCCGCCGTTGCCGGGGGCTCGAGTTCCACCCAAGCCGAGCGGCTAAGCAAATTGACACTGGCCTGGTGCACCCCTGGTTGGGCGCGCAGGCGCTTCTCCACGGCGCTGACGCAGCCGCCGCACTTCATGCCTTCGATATCAAGAAGTAGCGCTTCTGGAGCCATGCCCCAAGCTAGGGACGCTTCGCCAGAGCGCCTTGCCTCGCAGTCAACGCAACGACAACTTCATCGATAAGAGCTTCACGGTGATGGCGGACCTGATCCTCAAGGTGCTGCCCACCAACCAGAAAGCCAAGGAAGCCTTTGCCTATTACCGCGATGGCATGAGCGCCCAAGGCGATGGTGAATACGCCGAAGCCCTGGAGAACTACCAAGAGGCGCTGCGGCTCGAGGAAGACCCCAATGACCGGGCGTTCATCCTCTACAACATGGCGCTGGTCTACGCCAGCAACGGCGAGCACAACAGGGCTTTGGAGCAATACGAACAGGCCCTCGAGCTCAACGCCAAGATGCCGCAAGTGCTCAACAATATGGCGGTAATTCACCACCATCTCGGCAGCATTGCCCAGGAAAAAGGTGAGGGCGATGAAGCCGATCGCCGCTTTGATTTGGCCGCCGACTATTGGAGCAAGGCCATCCGCCTGGCACCGAACAACTACATCGAGGCCCAGAACTGGCTGAAGACCACCGGCCGTGGTTCAGCTGACGTCTACCTCTGATTAGTCATCAGCTGGATTGACTCCCAGCGCTGCCACCAAAGCTTCGGCAATGCCGCTGGCCTCTTGAATCACCAACTCAGGGCAGCTCACCCCGCTGCCTTTGGGCACCACAGCGCGGCGAAAGCCCAGGCGCGCCGCTTCTTGCAGGCGCAGCTCTAGCTGCCCAACGGGCCGCAATTGCCCGCCCAAACCGAGTTCACCCACCAGCACCGTGCCGGCCGGCAGGGCTAAATCGCGAAAGCTGGCCACCACCGCCGCGGCCACACCCAAATCCGCGGCCGGTTCTTCCACCTCCAAACCACCGGCCACCGCCAGATAGCAGTCGAAGCGCGAGAGGGGCAGACCCAAGTGCTTCTCGAGCACGGCGAGGATTTGATGCAAGCGGTTAGTGCCGATGCCAGTGGCCATCCGCCTGGGGCTGGCGTAGCTGGTGGTGCTCACCAGCGCCTGCAGCTCCACCACCAACGGCCGCGTGCCTTCACAGGCCACGATCGTGGCCATGCCCACCGATCCTTCTGGGCTGCCTAAAAACAGCTCGCTGGGGTTGCTCACCTCCAGCAGGCCGCGATCGCGCATCTCAAAAACCCCCAGCTCATGGGTGGCGCCAAAGCGGTTTTTCACCGCCCGCAGCAGCCGGTGGCTGGCGAAACGATCGCCTTCAAAAGTGAGCACCGCATCCACCAGGTGCTCGAGCACCTTGGGGCCCGCCAACATCCCTTCTTTGGTGACGTGGCCCACCAAAAGCAGAGCGATATCAAGCTTTTTGGCCAGCCGCTGCAGCGATGCCGCGCATTCACGCACTTGAGCAACCGAGCCCGGCGCACTGCTCAAATCAGCGTCATGCAGGGCCTGGATGCTGTCGATCACCGCCACATCAGGCCGCAAAGCTTCCAGCTCCTGGAGCACTTGCTCGAGATCGGTTTCAGCCAGCAGCTGGGGCCCATCCCCGCCACCACCGGCGGCAGCCAAGCGCTGCCAGCGCAACTTCACCTGTTGGGCTGATTCCTCCGCACTCACGTAAAGAACGCTTTGGCGCTGGGCCAGATCGGCGGCGGTTTGCAGCAGCAGGGTGCTTTTGCCGATGCCGGGGTCACCACCCACCAGCACCAGCGAACCCGGCACCAAACCCCCACCCAAGACCCGGTCGAGCTCGTCAAACCCTGTGCCAAGGCGCTGCACGGCCCTCTCCCCCACCGCGGCCATGGCCTCTGAACGGCGCGGGGTGGGTTCAGCAGCAGGGGCGCTCTGGCGGCGGCGGCGACCATCGGGCGGCGGGCCACTGCTCTGCTCCACCAGGCTGTTCCAGCTACCGCAGGAGGAACAGCGTCCAAAAAACTGGCGGCTCTGGGCTCCGCAGTTTTGACAGACGTAGGTGGTGACAGTTCGGGGCACCGGGGTTTATGAAGAATGGTGATTGTTCGGGCATTAACTCGACCGTGTCTCGGTTGAGTGGTCCGGCCCTTAATTGTCCGCACACGACACCATGGCGGTTGCTGCCCCAGCCCACAACGGCAAGGAGACCATCCTTGTGGTGGACGATGAGGCCAGCATCCGGCGGATCCTCGAGACCAGGCTCTCGATGATTGGCTACAACGTTGTGACTGCGGCCGACGGTGAAGAGGCCCTCGAAGCGTTCCACCGCGAGCCCACCGATCTGGTGGTGCTCGACGTGATGATGCCCAAGCTCGATGGCTATGGCGTCTGCCAAGAGCTGCGCAAGGAATCGGATGTACCGATCGTGATGCTCACCGCCCTCGGCGATGTGGCTGACCGCATCACGGGCCTGGAGCTCGGCGCTGATGACTACGTCGTTAAGCCCTTCAGCCCCAAGGAACTGGAAGCGCGCATTCGCTGCGTGCTGCGCCGGGTGGAGAAAGAGCACGGCGGCGGCACGATCCCGAACTCCGGCGTGATCCAGGTGAGCGATCTAAAGATCGACACCAACAAACGCCAGGTGTACCGGGCCGGTGAACGCATCCGCCTGACCGGGATGGAATTCAGCCTGCTGGAGCTGCTGGTAAGCCGCTCAGGGGAGCCCTTTAGCCGCGGCGAAATCCTTAAAGACGTTTGGGGCTACACCCCTGAGCGCCATGTGGACACCCGGGTGGTGGATGTGCACATCTCGCGGCTGCGCTCCAAGCTCGAAGACGATCCTGCCAACCCCGAATTGATCCTCACCGCTCGGGGCACGGGTTACCTTTTTCAGCGAATCATTGACGGCGCCACTGGCGAAGGAGCCTGACCTCCATGGCGGAGCCCCAATCCCTGCCGGGTCGCACCCGGCGGCCGCGGCCCCGCCGTGCCATTAAGCGCCTGGTGATTTGGTATCGCCGCACCGGCCCGGTGATTCGGCTGGTGAACACGGCCAATTCAGCCCTGGGCCCGCTGCGCCTGGGCCAAACACGCCCTGGCGGCGCCAGTGCTGTGAAAGGGCCACGACTTTCCATCGCCGTGGATGGCATGGGCGGCGATTACGCCCCCGGGCCGATCCTGGAGGGCTGCCTCGGCGCCATCGCAGAACTACCGCTCAAGGTGATGTTCTTCGCCGAAGAGAAGCCCCTGCAGGCTGCGATCAAGGCCCTGGAGCTGCAGGAGGCCGTGGATCAAGCCGTGGCCAAAGGCCACTTGGAGCTGATTGCTAGCGGCCCTTCAGTGGGCATGGACGATGAGGCCACCAGCGTGCGCCGCAAACGCCAGGCCAGCATCAATTTGGCCATGGACCGGGTCAAAGCTGGCGAGGCACTGGCGGTCTACTCAGCCGGCAACTCGGGAGCTGTGATGGCTGCAGCGATCTTTCGGCTCGGGCGGCTCAAGGGGATCGAGCGGCCTGCAATTGGAGCCCTGTTCCCGACCAAAGACGTGGGTCAGCAGGTGCTGGTGCTCGATGTGGGCGCCAACACCGACTGCAAACCCAGCTACCTGCACCAGTTCGCGCTACTTGGAAACATCTATGCGCGGGACGTGCTCGGGGTGAAGCAACCGCGCGTGGGGCTGCTGAACATCGGCGAAGAGGAATGCAAGGGCAATGAGCTCGCCCTTAAAACCCACCCATTGCTGGTGGAGGAAAAGCGGCTGAACTTCGCCGGCAACTGCGAAGGCCGAGATGTGCTCTCAGGCGAATTCGATGTGGTGGTTTGCGATGGCTTCACCGGCAACGTGCTGCTGAAGTTCCTCGAATCGGTGGGCAGCGTGCTGCTGGAGGTGCTCAAAGCCGAGCTGCCCCGCGGCCGGCGCGGCAAGGTGGGCTCGGCCTTTTTGATCAGCAATCTGCGCCGCATCAAAAAACGGCTGGATCACGCGGAACACGGCGGCGCCCTGCTGCTGGGAGTTGATGGCCTCTGCGTTATTGGTCACGGCAGCAGCAAAGCCCGCTCGGTGATGGGTGCCCTGCGCTTGGCCCACGCGGCAGCCAGCCACAACACGCTCGATAACCTGCACCGCCTCAGTGATGAGGGCGTGGGATGAAGGGGATCCGCCTGTGCAGCAGCGGGGCCTCTGTGCCGCGCCTGCGCGTCAGCAATGACGACCTCAGCGCCAGAGTTGAAACCAGCGATGAATGGATCCGCGCCCGCACAGGAATTGCTGCGCGCCGCGTTGCTGATGAGAGCGAAAGCCTCACCAGCCTGGCGGCGGCCGCCTCCCAGCAAGCGCTCGAGCGCGCCGGCTGGGAGGCCAGCAGCGTTGATCTGATCCTGCTGGCCACCTCCAGCCCCGATGATCTATTTGGCTCAGCGCCCAAGGTGCAGGCCCTGATCGGCGCTGGATCAGCTGTGGCCTTTGATCTCACCGCCGCCTGCAGCGGATTTCTATTTTCCCTGGTGACAGCAGCGCAGTACCTGCGCACCGGCGCCATGAGGCGGGCGTTGGTCATCGGCGCGGATCAACTCAGCCGCTGGGTGGATTGGGATGACCGGCGCAGCTGCGTTTTGTTTGGTGATGGCGCTGGTGCTGTGGCCATCGAGGCCTGCCCTGCGGAGAACGACGGCTTGCTGGGTTTTCGCCTCAACAGCGACGGCGCCCGCGGCGACTGCCTGACCCTGGCGCAAACCAGCGAGCGCGCTGAACTGCTGCCTGGCATGAGCCACCAACGCGGCGGCTACGCGCCAATCGGCATGAATGGCCAAGAGGTTTACAAATTTGCGGTGCGCGAAGTGCCAGCGATCCTCAAACAGCTGCTCGCCGACACCAACACCGAGGCCGCCAGCATCGATTGGCTACTGCTGCACCAGGCCAACCAGCGCATCCTCGATGCCGCCGCTGAACGGCTGGGCATCGCCCCAGACAAGGTGCTCAGCAACCTGGCGAATTACGGCAACACCTCAGCCGCCACGATTCCGCTGATGCTGCATGAGGCCGTCAGTGATGGGCGCATCCAGAGTGGCCAGCTGATCGCCAGCAGTGGCTTTGGTGCCGGATTGAGCTGGGGTGCTGCCCTGCTGCGCTGGGATGGTCCCACCAGCTGACGCGTAGCCTCCTGCCCACCGCAGCGAGAGGCGCAATGGGCAATGCATGGGTGTTTCCAGGGCAGGGTTCACAAAAGCCAGGCATGGCTGCGGGCCTCACCGAGCACCCGCTCGGCAAAGAGCGCTTTGCCCTGGCCTCTGAGCTGTTAGGCCGCGATCTCGCCGCCATCTGCGCTGGAGACGCCACTGGTGAGCTGAGCGATCTCAACGACACGCGCAACACCCAGCCAGCCCTGTTTGTGGTGGAGAGCTGCCTGGTGGATCTGCTGCATGAGCAAGGGCGCCAGGCCGAACTGCTGGCTGGCCACAGCCTGGGGGAGCTGGTGGCGCTCTATGCCGGTGGCGTTTTTGATGCCCGCACCGGCATCGAGCTGGTGATCCGCCGCAGCCAACTGATGGCGGCCGCTGGTGGGGGCGCCATGAGCGCGGTGATGGGTTTTGACCGCGCCGCTCTGGAAGACGCCGTGGCCAACACCGCCGATGTGGTGATCGCCAACGACAACAGCGACGCCCAGGTGGTGCTCTCAGGCAGTAAGGACGGCGTGGATGCCGTGGTGGCCACCGTGACCTGCAAACGCGCTGTGCCCCTGGCTGTCTCCGGCGCGTTCCACTCCCCTTTCATGGCTGAGCCTGCCGCCGCCTTTGCCGAGCAGCTCGATGGCCTCAGCTTTGCCGATAGCCGCGTGCCGGTACTGAGCAACACCGATCCCACCCCTTGCACCGAAGGGGCCCAGCTCAAGCAACGCCTGCGCGCCCAGATGACCACCGGCGTGCGCTGGCGCGAAACGATGCAAGCCCTGGCCGCAGAGGGCATCAGCACCACCGTGGAGGTGGGTCCTGGGGCGGTGCTCAGCGGTTTGATCAAGCGCAGCCTCAAGGGCGTCACCCCGGCTCAAATCAATGGCATCGACAGCCTGGGGCAGGCCTGAGATGGCCAGCTCCGCCCTGGTTCCCTCGCCGCCGCCGAGCCCCACCTACCGGGTGGTGAAGTGGGCCTTCGTTACGCCGATCTTTCGGCTGTTCCTGCGCGGCCGCTGCCGTGGCATGGAGCTGGTGCCCCTGAGCGGTCCATTGGTGGTGGTGGCCAACCACGGCTCGCACCTGGATCCACCGCTGCTGGGCCATGCCCTGCCGCGGCCGGTGAGCTTCATGGCCAAGGCTGAGCTGTTCAAAATCCCTGTGATTGGCCCATTGATCACGGCCATGGGGGCTTACCCGGTGAGCCGCGGCGCCAGTGATCGCGAAGCCATCCGCACGGCCCTGCGCCGCCTGGAGGAAGGCTGGGCCACCGGTGTGTTCCTGGATGGCACCCGCCAAGCCTCTGGCCGGGTGGAAGACCCCCAGCTGGGGGCCGCCCTGCTCTCAGCCCGCAGCGGAGCGCAGTTGCTGCCTGTGGCGCTGGTGAACACCCACAGAGCCTTTGGTCCCAAGCAGCGGTGGCCTCGGCCGGTGGCAGTGGAAATTCGCGTGGGTCAACCGATCTCGGCGCCGGCCAGCCGCAGCCGCGCGGATCTGGAAGCCACCACAACGCAGTGCCAACAGGCCATCAACGCCCTGCTGGAGCGCCCTGCATCTCCTCTTTGAGGTCGCGGCCACTCACCACCCACACCAAGGCCCGCACCCCATCACCCCAAACCTTGCTGCGCCGCTCCGGGCGGCAATCGTCGCCGCACGGCACCGGCACTGGGGTGAGATGAATACCGCGGCTGCCAGCCACTACACGGCCCACCAGCAAAGCCCGGTCCATGTGATCGCTGCTGGTGACCAGCAAGACATGGCGAATACCGCGGCGGCGCAGGCGGTCCACCAGGGTGGTGAAGTTGCTGAGGGTGTCGCGGGCTGCGTAATCGAGCTGCAGCTTCTGGGCATCAACGCCCTGGCCTTCAAACACCCACTGGGCATATTCCGGGTTGCTGCCGCCGGTGATCAGCACCGGCAAGTTGCTCTGACGCGCCAGGGCAGCGGCCTGCTTTTCCCGCTCCACATCACCGCCCAAGACCAGGATCATTTGCGGTGGCGGCATCCAGGGCTCCAGCAGCCGCGGCAGCAAACGCCAGCCACCCCAGAGCAGCAGCACCACCACGCTCCAGCGAAGCAAGCGCCGCATCAGCTCTGCACCGGCGAGGTGGGATAGATCGGCAGCACGGGCTGCCAGGGACCTGGCTGCTTGGCCTCAGCCGCCGCCTGGCCCAGCTGCAGCAGCTGCAATGCATCAGCCGCCGCATCCATCTCCGCTTCCCAGCTGGGCCCTGGCAGTTCGCTCCAACCCTGGCGGTAGAGCCGCGGCGCCTCCAGCTCCACCACACCCTGGTTCTGCCAGCTGTAGCGACCGGCCACCACGCCACGGCGCGGCAGGGTCTGGCCGATCCAACAGGCCTCCAAGCCCTGCAGTTCCTGCTGCCTGCGCCGCGCAATCAGCTCAAAGCTGCCCCAGCCCCACAGGGGACATCCCAGCTGCTGGGCCACGGTGCGGGCCAACACCACCGTGAGCCGCGTGCCCGTGAAGCCTCCAGGGCCTGTGGCCACAGCCAACCACTGCAGCTGGGCCCAACGGGCTGCCGGCAACAGCTCCTCCACCGCTTCCAGCAAGCCATTGGCCAACTGCCGGCCCAGGGGATGGGCCATCGAGCGGCTCTGGCCGCCATCGAGCAAGGCCAAGCCAAGGGCTGGGCTGCAGCTGTGCAGGGCAAGGGCGCAGCTCATGAGGGCACCGGCGCCCCAGGGCGCAAACGCTGCCAGTGGCCGCGATCGAGGGCAAAGCTGCTGCAGGAGCGCACATCCCACTCGATGCCCCAACTGTTTTCAATGGGGCGCAAACTCACGTGAATGCGGGGCTGCTCAGGCTCAAAATCGGGTTCAGCGTTGAGGTGGGGTTCACCGTGCTGGGTTTCCACGCGGTGGTAGGCCTTGCACCGGTCCACCCACTGGCAATCAACACAGATGCACATCGCCGCGGAGGACCGCCGTTGATAGGAATTGTGCCGCGGCCAGGATGAGGTGATGCATGCCCTCTCCGCTACGCACGCTGCCGAGCAGGCCTGGGAAGCCCTCAGGCCTGCTCGCTGGCCGCTGGCACCGGGCTGTTTTCCTCCTGGCAGCGCCTTGGTGGGCGGAGCGGTTCGCGATGCGCTTTTGCAGCGGCTGGGGCCCTATCCGGATTTGGATATGGTGATCCCCCAAGGGGCCATCAAGCTCTGCCAACGGCTTGCCAAAAAGCACCGAGGCACCGCAGTTGTGCTCGATCGCGAGCGGGACATGGCCCGGCTGGTGCTGGGCCCCTGGAGCTTGGATCTCGCAGCCCAAGAGGGGCCGGATCTCATCAGTGATCTGCAGCGGCGCGATTACGGCATCAATGCCCTGGCGCTGCCGCTCATCGCTGAAGCGCCCCTACTGGATCCCACTGGCGGCCTCGATGATCTCGCCAAGCGCCAACTTCGGGCCCTCAGCGAAGCCAACCTGCTGGCTGATCCGCTGCGGCTCTTGCGCGGACCGCGGCTGGCCGCCGAGCTGAATTTCAGCCTGGAAAGCACCACCGCTGCGTTGATCAGCCGCCACAGCGCTGCCCTGCCCCAGGTGGCCGCTGAACGGGTGCTGGCCGAGCTGGAGAAACTGGCCGGCTGCCCAGGCGGTGATGCCGGGCTGCAGCAAGCCAGCGACTTGGGCTTACTGCAGCTGTGGGAGCGGCCCCTCACCGCTGGGGCGCAAGGCTCACTGGAGGTGGCTGGCCTCAGCGCTGAGGAGCTGAGGCAGGCGCTGCCCTTGGCGCGCTTGGCCCAGCGCTTTGAGGGAGAAGCCCTGGGCCAGCTCAAAGCCAGCCGCAAGCTGCAACAACGCTGCGCAGTGCTGCGCCACTGGGTCGAGCAGATCAGCCAGCCCTTGGAGGAAACCGCGATGCTGCAGCTCTGCCGGGAACTACAAAACGACCTCCCGGCTCTGGTGCTGCTGCAACCCAACGCAACCGCTGGTTGGCTACAACGCTGGCGCGATCGGTCTGATCCGCTGTTTCACCCGCGCAGCCCAATCGATGGCCGCACCCTGCAACGGGAGCTGGGTTTAGCCCCCGGCCCGCAGTTGGGAGAGCTGATGGAACGGCTAATCCTGGAGCGCGCTTTTGGGCGCCCACATTGCATAAAAACGGCCAAGGGTCTGTGCCGTGATTAACTTTCCTCTGGCCATCACGTGACCCTGCCTTTCAAGGACACCGAACGCAGCCTCTCTTTCTTTCGCCTGAATCCCCGATGAGCACTCGTCTCTACGTCGGCAATCTGCCCCAGAACTTCGACCAAAAAGAGTTGGAGGGGATGTTTGCGGCTGTCGGAGCAGGTGTGCGTTTCAAAGCAGTTCTCGATCGCGACACCGGCGTCTGCCGCGGCTTTGGCTTCGTCAACCTCGATGACCCCAAGCTCACCGATGCGGTGATCGAGCAGTTCAACAACCGCGAGTACGGCGGTAACCAGCTGCGCGTTGAGGTGTCTGAGCGCCGTGAATCCCGCGGCAATGACCGCGGTGGTGATCGTCGCCGCGGCCCCGGTGGCGGTCCTGCTGTGGCACGCAAGAGCGTTGACAAGGTGGTGCACAGCGAGCCCGCTGACAAGGAAGCTCCCGAGCCACGCTGGGCCGGCGAACTCTCCAAACTGAAAGACCTCTTGGCCAACCAGAAGGCCTCGGTCTAAAGCCCTTTCTCCATGCCCCTCCCTCCCCTGCAGCACTGGACCTGGCAGGGGGAGGAGGGGATTTTTGCGGTTGGTTACCGGCAACAGCCAACTGAAGGGCAAGGCGCCCCCGTGCTGTTGGTGCATGGCTTTGGGGCCAGCAGTGACCACTGGCGCGCCAACATCACCCCGCTCGCCGAGCAGCAACCCGTTTGGGCTCTGGATTTGTTGGGCTTTGGCAGCAGCGACAAGCCCCGCTCGCGGCTAGCCGATGAGCACCAAGCACCCGATTCGGTGCGCTATTGCTTCGACCTCTGGGCCCAGCAGGTGGCGGATTTCGCCTGCCAGGTGGTGCACCCCCAAAAACCTCTGCAGCTGGTGGGCAATTCGATTGGCGGAATCGTGGCCCTGCGGGCTGCTCAGCTGCTCAGTGAGCGCGGCCAGGCTCCAGCCCAAGTGATCCTGCTGAACTGCGCCCAGCGCGCCCTCGATGACCGCCGCGCCGCGCTGCTGCCGATCTGGGAGCGCTGGAGCCGCCCGATGGTCAAGCGCTTGGTGCGGCAGCGCTGGTTGCTGCAGCCTCTGTTTCGCACCGTGGCCCGGCCGCTGTTCGTGCGGCAGGTGCTCGCCCAGGCCTACCCCAGTGGTGCCAACGTTGATCAAGACCTGATTGAGTTGCTGCTGCGGCCAGCACAGCAGCCTGGCGCGGTGGAGAGTTTTCGCGGCTTTGTGAACCTGTTCCGCGACCACATGGCCCCTGAACTGCTGCCGCAACTGGAACTGCCCGTGCGCTTGCTGTGGGGCGCCGCTGACCCCTGGGAACCGATCGCTGAGGCGCGCCGCTGGGCCGAGAGCCACAGCTGCATCCAGGAGCTGCATGAGCTGCCCGGCGTGGGCCATTGCCCCCACGACGAAGCTCCTGAGCAGGTGAACCCCGTGCTGCAGCGCTGGCTGGCCGCCTAACGGGCCTGCGCGATCAGATAAGACAGCGGCAGGTCCATCAACTTGCCCACCCGCGGCACATAGGCGCGGTGGTTGAACACGTCGTAGTTGAGGCGCTCAATGGCATCGAGGATGCCGCGGTAGAGCCGCAACGAGGTCCACACCGGCCAGCGGGCATCCGGCGCCAGCCAGCGCACTCCAGCCTCAGAGCGCGCAAACCACTCGCGAGCCCGCTCCAGCTGGAAAGCCATCAAGGCACGCCAGTTGTCATTAAGGGTGCCGGCCATCAGTTCGGCTTCGGAATAGCCAAAGCGCTGCAGGTCTTCCTGGGGCAGATAGATGCGGCCGCGGCCGCGGTCTTCGCCCACATCCCGCAGGATGTTGGTGAGCTGGTTAGCGATACCCAAAGCCACAGCGGCCTCGCTGGTGTCGGGGCGTTCGCTCCAGGGGGCCGTGGTGTACGCCGGATCAAGGCCCATCACCTCTTGGGTCATCAGGCCAACGGTGCCCGCCACGCGGAAGCAGTACTGCTTGAGCTCAGCAAAATCGGCATAGCGATGCTTAGCCAGATCCATGCGCTGGCCCTCGATCATCTCGAGGTAGGCCTCCAGGGGCTGGGGGTAGTGCTCGATCACATCGGCCATCACCCGATCGAGGCCATCGCGCACCTGACCAGCAAAGAGCTCGCGGGTGCGCTGCTCCCACAGGTCCAACCGGGCGCTGAGTTCAGCCACCGGCAAGGCCTGGGCCTCGGGGCTATCCATGAGCTCATCGGTGCGCCGGCACCACACGTAGATCGCCCATATCGCCCGGCGCTTGGCGGGCGGCATCAACAACGTGCCTAGATAAAACGTCTTGGCCCAGCGCTCGGTTTCAACCCGGCAGTCCTCATAGGCCTGCTCAAGATCAGGGATCCCAAGCGCAGGAGCAGGCGGGCTTAAGACCATGCTTCAGGCCGCCACAACTTCGGCGCAGAGCTTACCGCTGAGCACCGCGCCTTCCATCGAAGCCAAATAGCGCTGCAGGGTGTAATCGCCGGCCATAAAGAAGTTGGGCACTGGTGTCTTCTGCGTCGGCCGCAGGGGCTGGCAGTTGGGAACGGTTTTGTAGACCGAAAGCGGAGTCTTCACCACCTTGCTCTTGCGCAGCACAGCTGGGTTCTCAGAGCCGAAATGCTGCGGGAAGAGGCGCTCGAGCTCTTTTATGGTGGCGGCCACAATCTCTTCATCCGGCCGACCGATCCAATCCTTGGCCGGGGCAAACACCAACTCCAACATCGAGCGCTCAGCGTCTTCGTATTCGCGGCAGGTGTTGCTCATGTCGGCATACACGCTGAGCAGGGGCGAGCGGCTAAACAGCAGGTGATCGATGTCGGTGAGCTTGCGATCAAACCAAAGGTGGATGTTGATCACCGGCACCCCACGCAGGCCATCCAACTTGCTGAAGAAGGGCATCTGCTTCCAGGGCTCAGGCAGCAGCAACTTGAAGGGATCCACTGGCAGCGCGCTCACATAGGCATCAGCGGTGAGCGTGTAGGGCTCTTTGCCAGCCACACCACCAATGCGGAAGCCCGCCACCGAGCCATCTGCATTGAGCTCGATCTCCCGCAGGGGGGATTCCAGATGCACCTCACCGCCTTTGGATTCGATGTGCTCCACCATTGGCTGGCAGAGGCGCTCAGGCGGGTTGCCATCAAGGAAGGCCATCTTTGAGCCGTTCTTTTCCTGCAGGAAACGGTTCAAGGCGGTCAGCACCACGGTGCTGGAGATCTCATCAGGGTCGATGAAGTTCAACGCCTTGCTCATGGCAAGGAACACCTCGTCATTAACCCGCTCAGGGATGTTGTGGAGCTGGAGCCACTCAGTCCAGGAGTATTTGTCGCACTCCTCCACATAGCCCTGACCGCGCAGCATGGCGGGCACCAAGCCCAGGCCGAAGCTGATCTTTTCAGGCCAGCTGAGCATGTCGTTGTTGCCCAAGATGGCTGCCACACCGTTGATCGGGGCGGGCAGATCCGGAAAATCAAAACGGCTGTAGGTGCCCGGAACCTCCTTTTGGTTGAAAATCATCGAGTGGCTCTTCCACTGCAGCCGCTCCTCGATGTTCAGCTCTTTAAATAGCTGCAGCATGTTCGGGTAGGCCCCGAAAAAGATGTGCAGGCCGGTCTCATACCAATCACCGTCTTCGTCTTGCCAGGCCGCCACCTTGCCGCCGAGCACGTCGCGGGCTTCCACCACCACCGGCGTGTGGCCGGCATCACTGAGGTATTTGGCACAGGAAAGCCCTGCAAGGCCAGCTCCAGCAATTGCCACCCGCATCGTCGCGCCCGTCGCACATTGATGGCTCACCATAGAGTTGAGCTCATGCCCGCTGACTGGTTGAGGTGTCTGATACCCCGCTGAAGTGCACCACCCGCCACGTGCGGATCTTCACCGCCACGGTGGAAGAGAGCGGAGAGCTCAAGGCCTCCGACGACAAACTGACCCTCGATCTCGATCCTGATAACGAGTTCGAATGGGATCAGCCTGTGCTGGCCAAGGTGCAACAGCGTTTCGCTGAACTCGTTGATGCCGCGGCCGGAACTGAGCTGAGCGACTACAACCTGCGCCGCATCGGCACCGACCTGGAAGGTTTTATCCGCCAGCTGCTTCAGACCGGTGAGCTGCGCTACAACCTCGGCGCGCGGGTGCTGAATTACTCCATGGGCCTGCCCCGCACCCCTGAGACCCTCTGATGGCCCCCCGCCGTCCCCCCTCCCGCTACGACGACGATCGCTATGACGATCGCGATCGCTATGAGCGCCGGCCGCCGCAACGCGGTGGCAATAGCGGCAACAAAGGTGGTGGCGGAGCCGGGCTCACCTTCAACACCGCCACAATCGCCGTGCTGGCCGGCATTTTGATCATCGGCATCGGCATCGGCACGTCGCTCACGAGCAATACATCGGGCTCCCAGGGCAACATCGCCAGCAGTGAGCAGCTCGATCTGGCCGTTCCTGACCCGGAATTCTGCAAGCAGTGGGGGGCTAGCGCCTTTGTGATGGACGTGGAGATGTACACGACCATGAACCCCTCCACCAGCTTTGTAACCCAGCCCAAGCTCCAGCCGGGCTGCGTCATCCGCCGGGAAAACTGGGCCGTGCTGCAAAAAGCCGGTGCCGTCACCACCGATCAGATGCGCGATTGCAAGCAGCGGATGAACACCTTTGCCTACATCGGCTCAATTCGCGATAAGCCCATCGTGCGCTGCGTGTATCAAACCGACGCCGGTGAGAACAAATTCCAGAACCCCGGCATCGCTGGCGCTGCTGATGACACCGTGGGCATCACTCCAGAAGCAGATCAGTTCTGAGCCTTAAGCCGCATCAGGAGCCTGAGCTGATTCAGCGGAAGGCTGAGGGCGCCTAAGTGGGCTGTCGGGGCTGGCGAACACCGGCAGGATTTCGCGGCGAAAGGCAGCTGATGCCCGTGAGCAATAGCGGGCGGGGTGGGTGATCAGGCGCAATTGCCGGCGCACGCTCAGATCAGCCATCACGCCCCTGTGCAACGTGCCGCTGGCCAACTCCCGCTCGATCGACACCACCGGCAAAAATGCTGCGCCCAGGCCGCTCTGCACAGCATTTTTGATGGCTTCCAGGGAATTGAGCTCCATTTCAATGCGCAGACGCTGCACATCCAAGCCGCCGCGGGAGAGCAGCTGGTCCACCACCTTGCGAGTGGTGGATTGCGCATCAAGGCAAATGAAGGAGAGCCGGTAGAGGTCGTCTTTCTGGAGTTCCTGCAGCCGCGCCATCGGATGTTTCACCGGCAGCACCAACGCCAACTCTTCACTGGCATAGGGCACCACCTGCAGCTGCTCCATCAACTCCGGCGGGAGCTCACCTCCAATGATCGCCAGATCGATCTGACCATTGGCCACGCTCCAGCCAGTGCGGCGGGTGCTGTGCACCTGCAGCTGCACCGACACATCCGGGTATTTCTGGCGGAACAGGCCAATCATCCGCGGCATCAAATAGGTGCCCGTGGTCTGGCTCGCACCCACGATCAGCGAGCCACCTTTGAGGTTGTGCAGATCATCCAGGGCCCGGCAGGCCTCCTGACACTGGCTCAAGATCCGCTCGGAATAGCTGAGCAGCAGGTGGCCGGCTTCGGTGAGCTGCGCCTTGCGGCCACCGCGATCAAACAGGGAAACATCCAGCTGCTTCTCCAGGTTCTGGATCTGCAAGCTCACCGCTGGCTGGGTGACGAACAAGCTGTCAGCGGCCTTCTTAAAGCTGCCCTCGCTGGCGATCGCCCGCAGGATGCGCAGCTGATCAAGGGTGAAAGGAAGGTCCGCCACTAAGAGCTAGGTCAAAAGCCGCGAGCGATTAAATCATAAGGTGCGCAAATCCGAATAGCCAGAAAAAAGGGTCAAAACTTATATATTAATCCTTTTTAGCTTGCTTTTAAGTAAGCCAAAAACCTCGAACGCAAATCGACAAGAAAACGCAAAATGAAGCTGTCTTTAAAACCAAGAGTTGATTTACTATTAGGCCCATAGCGCAAAACCAAAGTTTCACGCCACACCCTAAAAGCAAGCGAACATGTTTCTAAAGGGATTAATTGAAGTAGATTTTGCTGCACTAATTGAGAATTGAGATTGCCTCTTACACGTTGCTGAGAGGGCAAAATCTCAGCACTAGCATTAAAAATAGAATCAAGCAAGCCGAAGGGGTCCTTGCAATGTTGATTAAATCCTGAGGTGTCCTTCAAAAGCGATGCAACTATTCTGACAGCACCAATTCCATAATAAGGATAAGCATCGGAAGACGGAGCGACGCGCTCCTCCTCAACGAAATAGTTCAAGTAGGTGAAATCTCTGAGCACAGTTGGCAGATTTGAAAGCTTGACAAAGCCTTCCTTTAAAGTAAGAGTTTGGTGAATTAGCTCTAATCCTCCATAAAAAAGTTCAGATTCTTTGTCACCACAAAGCCTGGCAAAATTGGACAGCAACTCTCTTGCTTGAATTGCATAGTAAAGAGAGGGGCATCCAACCATATTTAAAGTTTGATATTGAATGAACCTCCCAATACAATTATCCACTGTCACTGAAGCGCCATAGAAAAACCGGTCAGAATCATCAAACTTGAGGGAATTTCCAGAGAACCCCAAAATATTAATTTGCCGACCAGCAACACACTTAAATCGTATATTCGAATCCAAGAAATCAACGCACTCAAGCAAATAATTAGGCACAATAAGGTCATCATCACCAACAACCATTACATAACGAGACGTCGACTTACTTGCCAACAAAGCAATCCTCGCAAGGTAAGTCTGCTCAGGCGCATGCAAATAGACAAGGTTTATGCTTGCTTGAAGCTTTTCAATAAGAGCTAAAAGCAACGGATAACATTTTTCCGGATCAAAGCCAACGGGAGTACCATCAGCAATGATGAATTCAACTTGACTGAAGAACAGGCGCCAGTTGCCAGAAGTTAGTAAATAATTAATATAAAGCAAATTCCTGTACAAGCCAGGATATCTTTTCCAGGTTGGGATAAGAATAGATAATTTTGTAGTCACATCTCAGAAACAATTAAATTCAACACGACACAAGACCAAAATCCAGGAAATCAATTATATTTTAAGCAAGCTAAGACTTACGAAGATATGCATTAGGCCAGTAAGTAACACGTTCTGCTATGGAACCCTCGTTAAATGGCCTAAAAGGTTCTTCTAACTTGAAGCTTGGGTTAGTTTCGAGGAAATCTGCAATCGCAGAGAGAGGGTTATCCCATTCCCAATCTTTATTGGTGCGTGGAGCACCGGTCACTTGCTTCATAATGCCATCACAAGCAACAATATAACTTCCAGAGGTAACAAGTTGACTGTAGAGATTAAGCTCTGCTAGTACGTGAGATTTTGTGTGATTACTATCCAACAAGACCAATACTTTATCGGACGCTGAAACCATAGATTTTACCTGACTGAATATGTTCTCATCTACTGAGCTGCCTTCTATAAGTTTGATGAGTGGTGATAAACGATGTTCCTCAATTGCCAATCTATTATGGTTGCGTATTTCTATATCTATACCTACAACTCTACCCTTTCCGATTGCTGTGCATAAGCTTGCGTAAAATATTAATGACCCACCATGGGCCACACCGGTTTCAATAATGACATCAGGTTGCAAGTCATAAATGACTTCCTGAATACGGATCATATCCTCTGGAAGTTGAATAATAGGCCTGCCTAGCCAGCTGAACCCATAAACGTATTTTGTATCCCATCCAGACCGAAGCCACGCGTCACTGAGAATCTGGAATGCTCTGGGGTCAGATAAACTTAACTCTTCATCATTACAACGAATAATAGAAGCATCGCCGTCAAAAGAGAAAGATAGTCCCATTTAAGAAAAAGAGTAAAAGATTGACTTAGAAAGCTGTAGAGGTTAGCGGAGAGAACGAAGGTCCAAATTCACCACGGATTCGATCAACGTTAATTGGTGGGAATATTATAGCCTTACCCGGATTCCGAGCAAACTCAACGATAATACCTTTTTGCCGCAACCATTGCGCTACTTGGAGGTGAGAAGATTGACAGCCACTTGCAACATTATAGATTCTAAATTTCCCTGAATGAGAGATGCAATCCAAATAACGAGCTACTTCTGACAAATGAATATAATCCTTTGCACAATCCTGATGTTGTCTGATAATTACCTTTGAGTTGAGCGATGATTCATTTAACAAAGAGCCAATAAAAGTTGCTGACGGCTGGGAAGGTCCAACGACATTACTAATGCGAGCAACTCTAAAACCATTGCGCGAATCATTTAGCACAAGTGATTCGCCCATTAGCTTTGAGATATTATACAAATCACCAGGATCATTGCTATTCATAGTTAGCATATCTTCTTCCGATGAAGAGTTCGATTTTTGATAAACTCTTGTCGAAGAGAGATAAAGTAATTTTTTTAGTTTCTTATTTCGGACAATTCGCATCAAAAGATTAACGTGGGCGTCCACCGTCTCATAGGGGAATTTCCTGAAATCAGCAGTTAAACCAATGCAGTAAAAAACTTCATCAACTGCTGCCTCACTCTCTATCCAATCGTCAATGTTATTGCGGTCAATAAGAAGGGGTGACTGCCCCTTAGCTCTTAAATAATTTGCAAGAGAGGAACCAATCCATCCAGTCGATCCAAGAATAACTTTTGTAGTCAAAATCAGTAAAGCTAGAGACTAATGGGCATGTGCAACGAAGGTGAGCGATGACGCAAATATTTTGGGCTTACATCATTGACGAAATTAAATCTCGACGGATTGAAAAACTTATCGCTCTTAGATGCAACCACATTAAATCCATGTGGTGGGCCGTCTAAAACAACATTTGTGAGCGGAATTAATTCGGGTTTTTCCAAGTCAAGCTCCCAATTAGATTGACAATCTCTTAAAGCGTAAATGGTGTAGCCATGGCCAACTAAGCTTTCAACAATTGAGGTATTTGAAAGGCCATTAGACCAGTCAACATATTTGCGGTGAACCTCAAAAATAACGATGGGTGCGTGATCCTCAGGCATCGACAAAAGCTCCGAAGCGCCTTTCAATGCGCATTCTTCTGAGCCTTCAATATCTAACATCAGGAGAGAAATAGACTCAAGCTTATTTTTTGAAACAATAGTATCGATGGTTTTACTTAAATAAGTCGAAGAGTTGCTTTGCCGAACTGATGCATGAGAATCAGTGTTGTCTAACTCAAAGCAAAGACCTTCTTCAGACCACAACACAGCATCCTCTAGAACAATTTTTTCTTGAAGACTATTTAAAATTGCGTTAGCGTTTAATAGATTGCGTTGTTCGGAGTTTGGCTCAACACAGACTACCTTAAATGGTTGCTCACGTTTAAATAATTGATGCGCTGCAACTAATGCGTGATCACCAAAATACGCTCCGCCAATCAAAACATTCCCCGGACAAAAATCCAAGGCGAGTTGAACTAGAGCAGTAGTCATTGGCTCCCAAGCATGACTAGGTTTAAGACGCGATCGAAGAAGTATTTCTTTTGCAATATTTGATTTATAAAAATAGTCTAGAATCAAACCACTATCTAACTCTACGCGCATAAGCTCTTCAGGCTTATAGAGTTGATCTAATAATGGATACAAAATTTGTACGCGTGCATCATAGTCAAGGCAGGGATTATCATCAAGAAAGGACGCAAGGCCCCGAATAAAATCCAAATCTAATGCCATACTAAAAGCCTGATCTCAGAGAAGCTTAACATGCCAAAGTGATCTATTAGTCATAGAGGCATACAAACAAATGCGATCAACAGTGCAAGCAAGAGAGATCATTAATCAAGCCTTATGAATTGTCAGATGTGGGATGGCCGTTACAAGTGGAATAGATGGATAAAGCTGTGAAATTTCATTTATTAAATTCCACGGGAAAAGGACTATGTTGTCAGGTTGATTAGTCTTTAATTCCTCGGGACTGACGATGGGTATGTGACTGCCTGGAAGAAACTTACCTTGCTTGCTTTTGGCTTGATCAGCCACCATTGGCAGAAGATCGGGCTGCACGCCGCAATAATTTAGAAGAGTGTTGCCTTTTGCAGCAGCACCATAGCCCAAGACATTAATTGATTTTCTCTTTGATTTAATCAAAAATGAAAGTAGGCCTAGTTTAGCCTCCTCAGCTTTGGCCTGAAAACCTAAATACGCTTCATAACTCTGCAACCCGAGACTATTTTCTGCGTGTAAAACAGCCTGTACGCTAGGAGAAGGATCAATAAATCCTGCTTTTGATATCCAAACCCTAAGACTTCCTCCGTGAGTTGAAAGCTCCTCCACATCGATTACTTGAAGAGAAAATTCTCTACAGATCCTGGAAACTATATGAAGGCTAAGATAACTGTAATGCTCATGATAAATGGTATCGAACTGATTTCCCTGGATAAGCCGAAGAAGATGAGGAAACTCGATGGAAGCTTGACCGTCTGGCTTTAGTAGTCTTGAGATGCCTTGAACGAAATCATTAATATCTGGAACATGCGCCAAAACATTATTAGCTACAACGAGGTCAGCTTTTGAAAGTTGGTCTGCAAGAGCGGTACCAAAAAATTCTTCAATGGTTTGGATGCCCTTTTTTCGCGATGCTTGCGCGGTAGAGCTAGTAGGCTCTATACCTAGGCAGGGAATAGCCTTTTCCTGAAAATACTGAAGTAAATAACCATCATTTGATGCCAGCTCAACAACAAAACTGGCAGAATCAAGCTTCAAACGATCAATAGCTTTGCTTGCAAATGCTTGAGCGTGTTCACACCAGCTTTTGGATGTACTTGAGAAATAAGCATAATCAGCAGTAAAGAGTTCGTCCGCGGCTGCGTGAGCTGGCACCTGCATCAACCAGCACGATGAACACAAATATACTTTTAAAGGAAAGTTTATTTCGGGAAGAGCAAGTTGTTCTGTCGTTAAATATGCATTACTTGGGGGTTGATGGCCTAAATCAATCACTTCATGGTGAAGAGGTGATCCACAATGACGACAATAATGAGTCATGAAAAAGCTTCTAAGAATGGGAGGGCACTGTCTCGATCACTGACAACAGTTACAGGTTTTGGCCAATTTACAGCAAGAGTTGGATCATTCCAACAAACACCTGTTTCAGCCTCGGGCGCCCAACATCCTGAATGAAGATAGAGAAGTTCACTACGAGACTCTAAGACCTGAAAGCCATGGGCACATCCTTCAGGAATCATCAACGCGTTCCCACCGACAGACGAAAGCTCAACTGCATGCCACTGGCCATAGGTGGAAGAGTTGCAACGAAGATCCACTGCAACATCCCAAACACGACCACGAATACATCGCACAAGCTTGGCTTCAGCATATGGCGGAGCCTGGAGATGGAAACCACGGACAGTGCCTACATGTTCAGAACAACTCAAGTTGACCTGAACTATTGAACGTTTGCCCCAAACTTTCTGAAACCCAGGTTCTTGATGCCTAAATGCATTGAGAAATGAGCCCCTATTATCGGAGAAAGTTCCCGATAGCAGCTGCCACAACCCTTCAATTGGTGTACTAAGGAGTTCAACAGACACTTTTCAAAACCTCTTCATAGGCTCTCAAGTCATCCAAACAGCAATCCAATGGTCGAGATCCTTCATGTACTTTTTTGTACCATTTAACGGTTCGTTCTACGGTGGTTTCAAAAGGCCAATGAGGTTTCCAGCCAAGCCGGTGGTAAGACTTATCAATCTGCAGATGAAGTCGTCCAGCTTCATGTGGGTTGGAAGAGATGGAGCAATCAGTCCAAGTACCAATCCAATATTGAAACGACTTTTCAACAAGCTCCTGGACTGAGCGATTCGCACTAATTGATGGACCAAAATTAAATGCTTCACTATGACTTTCATTGTCAGCCATTAGCTTTTCAGCCAAGATTAGATATCCACTTAATGGCTCCAACACGTGTTGCCATGGTCGTGTTGCTTGTGGTGACCTAACTGAAACAGGCTGGCCAGCAGCTACAGCGCGCATCGCGTCTGGGACAATTCGATCCGCTGCCCAATCTCCACCACCAATAACATTCCCTGAACGAGCTGAAGCGATGCGTAGATAAGGGGTTTGGTGTTGTGATGATCCACAAAAACTATCTCTCCAACTAGCAATAGCAAGTTCAGCTGCTGCTTTGCTGGCGCTGTATGGGTCTCTTCCCCCTAATCGATCTGATTCTCGATAACCGTAATCCCACTCAAAATTCTCATAAACCTTGTCAGTAGTAATCATGACCACAGCACATTGATGCTTTACAAAGCGAAGTGCTTCTAACACATGAAGAGAACCTTGCACATTAACGGCCCATGTGTGAAGTGGGTGTTTATAGCTCTCCCTTACAAGAGGCTGAGCCGCTAAGTGAAAAACAACCTCAGGATTAGCCAATTCAACAACCTCTTGCAGTGTAGATAGTTCACAAATATCTAAAATATGGTTGTGAAGTGTGCCAGGCAAGTTTTTTGGTATCTCAGAATCAAACCCAAGCGATCTAAAAAGATTGGGCTCGCCTACAGGATCAAGTGATACCCCCCAAACCTCAGCGCCCAAAGAAAGTAACCAAAGGGTTAGCCAACTACCCTTAAAGCCTGTATGGCCAGAAACAAGAATACGACGGCCTTTCCAAAAAGAAGAATTGAACATCACCACCTCTTCCAGGGGGCTTCTCCAGTAGCCCAAAGGTCTTCAAGACGATTTTTGTCTCTCAAGGTATCCATCGGCTGCCAAAAGCCTTCATGTCGGAAAGCTGATAGTTGACCAGCTGCAGCAAGCTGAGGCAAAACATCTGCCTCCCAACTCGTCGAATCAGCATCAACCCAATCTAGAACTTCAGCTTCCAAGACAAAAAAGCCACCATTTATCCAGGCATTGTCTCCATCTGGCTTTTCTTGAAAATTTCTGACAGCACCACCCGCCAGTTGCAAAGCACCATACCGACCGGGAGGCTGTACAGCCGTCAAAGTAACAAGTTTGCCCATTTGCTGATGATGCGATATCAATGCGCCAACATTCACATCTGCTAATCCATCGCCATAGGTAAAACAAAAAGGTTGATCACCCAAATAGTTGCGAACTCTACCCAAGCGTCCCCCAGTCATTGAGTGATCACCAGTATCGACAAGCGTGATTTTCCAAGGCTCGTTTTTACGATGATGGACTTCCATTCGATTGTCTTCATCCAGGTGAAAAGTCACATCACAAGTGTGCATAAAATAATTTGCAAAATACTCTTTAATTACATAACCCTTATAGCCACAACATATTATAAATTCATTGATACCATGTGAACTGTAAATTTTTAAAATATGCCATAAAATAGGCTTACCGCCAATTTCAACCATTGGCTTAGGTTTGAGATGTGTTTCTTCGCTCAGGCGAGTGCCGAGGCCGCCGGCAAGAATCACAGCCTTCATGAAAAACAGGAATTTTTGTGAAAATATCAGAGTTTGCCGCGACTCAGCAGGCCCAAGCCATCGCTTTGACGGGTGACATCACCAACCCCCATCTGATCCATTCACCAGTCCTGACTCTTGGACCACGAAATCAATCACCACAGCAGCGTCGTGATGCTGATCCTGCTGATCGTCTTTGCCGTGCTGCACAGCGGTGGAGCCTCACTGCGAGCCTGGGGAGCCGAAAAAATTGGCGAGCGGGCCTGGAGATTGCTTTTCGCAGCCGTGAGCATCCCCGCCGCCGTAGTGGTGATCGCCTACTTCCTGGAGCATCGCTACGACGGGCTGCGGCTTTGGAACCTGCAGGATCAACCCTGGATCATTCCGGTGGTGTGGGGCGGAACAGCCATCAGCTTTCTGTTCCTCTACCCGGCCACCTACAACCTGCTGGAGATCCCAGCGGTGCTGAAGCCCCAGGTGCGGATGTATGCCACCGGCATCATTCGCGTCACCCGTCACCCCCAGGCGGTGGGGCAAATCCTGTGGTGCGCCACCCATCTGCTCTGGATCGGCAGCAGCTTCATGGTGGTGACCTGCGTGGGGCTGATCGGCCATCACCTGTTCGCGGTCTGGAACGGCGACCGCAGATTGCAAAACCGTTTTGGCGAGGCCTTTGACGAGCTCAAGGCCAACACCTCATTGATTCCTTTTGCGGCAGTGCTCGATGGCCGCCAACCCTTGCCCTGGCGTGAATTTCTGCGGCCAGCCCAGCTGGGCATTGCCATTGCAGTTGGCGTTTTTTGGTGGGCCCACCAGTGGATTGGGGTGGCCGCCACCAGCTTTGCTCGAACAGGTTTTGCTCACTGGCTCGATGGCGCATACGGGCTGATGGCTTAACGCTGCCTACACTCCGGAAATCGAAGTGTTTTCCATGCCTTCAGCGGCCGAGGTTGCCTGGCTGATCCCATTGCTCCCCCTGGTGGGAGCAGCCCTGGTGGGCTTGGGCCTGATCAGCTTCAACCGCACGCTGAACCGGCTGCGAACGCCCGTTGCGGCTTTTTTGATTAGCTGCGTGGGCGGCTCAGCAGCCCTGAGTTATGGGGTGCTGCTAGAGCAACTCAATGGGGCCGCGCCCTACGAGCAGCTGTTTACCTGGGCCAGTGCCGGCACCTTCAACCTGCAGATGGGTTTCTGCGTCGACCCGCTCGGGGCGGTGATGCTGGCGCTGGTCACCACCATCGCCTTGCTGGTGATGGTGTATTCCCACGGCTACATGGCCCATGACAAGGGCTATGTGCGCTTTTTCACCTACCTGGCCCTCTTCAGCAGCTCGATGCTGGGGCTGATTGTGAGCCCCAACTTGCTGGAGATCTACGTCTTCTGGGAGCTGGTGGGCATGTGCTCCTACCTGCTGGTGGGCTTTTGGTACGACCGCGATGGCGCCGCCCACGCCGCCCAAAAAGCTTTTGTTGTGAACCGCGTTGGCGACTTTGGTTTGCTGCTGGGCATCCTCGGTTTGTTCTGGGCCACCGGCACCTTTGATTTCGAAGGCATGGCCACAGGCCTCAGCACCGCCATGGCCGATGGCCAAGTAGCGGGCTGGGCCGCTGTGGCCCTCTGCCTGTTTGTGTTCATGGGCCCGATGGCCAAATCAGCCCAGTTCCCGCTGCATGTGTGGCTGCCCGATGCCATGGAGGGCCCTACACCGATTTCAGCCCTGATCCACGCCGCCACGATGGTGGCCGCGGGCGTTTTTTTGGTGGCGCGGCTGGAGCCCCTCTACAACCTCTTCCCGCAAGTGCTCACAGTGATCGCCGTGGTGGGCACGATCACTTGCTTCCTGGGGGCCTCCATCGCCCTGACGCAGATGGACCTCAAGAAGGGGCTGGCCTACAGCACCGTGTCACAGCTCGGCTACATGATGCTGGCCATGGGCTGCGGAGCCCCTGTGGCCGGCATGTTCCACCTGGTAACCCATGCCTTCTTCAAGGCGATGCTGTTCCTCGATTCCGGCTCGGTGATCCACGCGATGGAAGAGGTGGTGGGCCATGAGCCGGTGTTGGCCCAAGACATGCGCCTGATGGGCGGGCTGCGCAAAAAGATGCCCATCACCGCCAGCACCTTCTTCATTGGTTGTGTGGCCATCAGCGGCATCCCGCCACTGGCTGGTTTTTGGAGCAAAGACGAAATCTTGGGCCAAGCCTTTGGCAGCTTCCCGCTGCTCTGGGCTGTGGGCTTCCTCACCGCGGGAATGACTGCCTTCTATATGTTCCGGCTCTACTTCCTCACCTTTGAAGGCGAGTTCCGGGGCACCGACAGTGCTGTGCAGCAGCAGCTGCTCGCCGCGGCCGGCAAAGGCGATGAAACGGTCCATGGCCACGCCAGCAGCCCCCATGAATCGGCCTGGCCGATGACGGTGCCCTTGATGGTTCTGGCGGTGCCTTCAGTTCTGATCGGTCTGCTGGGTACCCCCTGGAACAACCGTTTTGCCGGCTTGCTCAATCCAGCGGAAGCGCTGGAGTTGGCCGAACACTTCAGTTGGAAGGAATTCCTGCCCCTCGCTGGCGCTTCGGTGGCGATTTCAATTGCCGGCATTGGCCTGGCCACCGCGGCCTACGCCTTGCGCAAGGTGGATCTCGGCACGGCCGTGGCCGGACGTTTCCCAGCCATCAACGCCTTTCTGGCCAACAAGTGGTACCTCGATGCCTTGAACGAAAAGCTGTTCGTGCAGGGCAGCCGCAAGCTGGCGCGTCAAGTGCTGCAGGTGGATTCCAAGGTGGTGGACGGGGTGGTCAACCTCACGGGCCTGGTGACCTTGGGGAGCGGCGAAGGCCTCAAATACTTCGAAACCGGCCGAGCGCAGTTCTATGCCCTGATCGTGTTTGGCGGGGTAATCGGCCTGGTAGTGATCTTCGGCGCCTTGGGGTGATGCAGGGATTCATCATCCTCGGCTTGCGACCAAGAAAGACTTCAAGAGGATGACTATCAAATTTCTGGTTGTTGTTCCAACGCTCAATTCATACAAACTCTTACCGAAATTCACTCAATCACTCCAATCTCAAACATTTCAGGATTGGCGCTGCCTTTTTATTGATGGCCCCTCATCCAAAGAGCATCGCCAGTGGCTGAGCAATTGCTGCCAAGCTGATACTCGATTTGAATGGAGTGAGCAGAAACCGAAGCACCAAAAAATCTTTGGAGCCATGAATCAAGGCTTCGAGGAGGCCAGGCCTGAGGAATGGATTCTGTTCTGGGGCTCCGATGACTGGGCTGCAAGCTCGACAGTCCTACAGAGACTGGCAGAAGCAATCCCGGCCCAAAGCCAAGCCAGATCGACGGACCTTGTCATCGCCAAAGGCAGGTATGCCAATGCCCAAGGGCAGCTATCGCGTCGCACAGCTTTTTCAGCGAAAAGGTGTTGCGTTAACCTCAACGCAGCAAGCTTCAGAAGGAAACTTTTTCTTGGGCAAACACCCCCTCACCAAGGAACACTCTTTAGCCCATGTGTTCAGAGAAAATTGAATCACTATGACGAGCGCTATCCATTGGCTGCAGATCTTGACTATTTCTTACACCTTAGCAACCAAAAAGCACTGAATATTCGATGCATCGATCTTGAACTGATTCACATGTCTGACGGTGGAGTGAGCGGTCAACACACAAAATCACGATTCAATCAAGTTAAAACCAGCTACCAACAAACCTTTGGAAGCCTCTGGTGGATTCCTTTCATCAGCCGCTACATCCGGCGACTAGCTAGCGCTTGGAAACGATGACGATCATTCACCTTTTTGGCGCTTCAACACCAACAGGAGAAGCCTTTCGGAGGCAGGCCTCCTGCAGCAAAGTCCTGCAACCAATCAAAGCCTATTCACGCAAGAACCCTGAACTGACACCTTGGGATTTCCGAAACCCGGACTCCTTCAAGCTTGACTCGCCAGAAGAGGACAGCATCTGGGTCAGCTTCGGGCCAATCTGGTTGCTCGCAGGCTGCCTTGAATATCTCGAGCAGAAGAGACCCAAAGTCCTCCACAAAATCAAAGGAGTGATCGCCTGCTCATCGAGCTCAGCGAGCACCAAACGTTATGCATTCAATGCTTACGACAAAGAACTCGTCCAGAAGCTGAGGTCATCAGAAGAGCGCATTCAAACTCTGTGCCAACGAAATTCCATCCACTCAAGCATCGTCAGACCAACAATGATTTATGGCCACGTTGGCCCCTATCAAGACTCCAACATCAGCCGCTTGTCGAAGGCCATAGCCACGTATCCATTTATTTTTTTCCCAAAAGAAAGTGGCAAAAGACAGCCTATTCATGCCGCCCAACTCGCAGCAATCGCCCTGAAGATGGCAACTGATATCCAAACCAACGCATTGGCTGCGCCGAAGTTGCTGGAAGTAGGTGGCGATGAGACGCTCAGCTACTTCGCGTTGCTGAAAAGACTGCAATCATCCGGCTCCAGGGAGGCAGTCAAGCGGCGGTGCAGGCTTTTCACAATTCCAAATCAGCTCTTCTTTTTCTTGGCCGCGCCAATCGCACTGTTTTCACTCAAACGCTACGAAGCCATTTTGAGGATTGGCGCTGACCTTGCTGGTTTCACACCAGCGGGCTCCTTGCTGCAGCAACCGGCTGCTTTGTTCCCTGTCGTCGATTACCACGGGCACGGGCCAGACACTCTCGATGCCTAAGCGATGAGCAACCCAGCGCTGTCTCTCTTGGTTGCTCTAACCGCGTGTGCGGCCAGTTGGCTGCTGCTGCGGGCCTTGATCCCTCAACTACAACAGCGGCTACTGGATCAACCCAATGAACGCAGCGCTCACACCAAACCAACACCCCGTGGCGGGGGTGTCGCTTTTGTGCTGGTCACACTGCTGTTCAACAGCTTTTTGCTGCTTGGAGGGCCGTCGCCGGCGCTGTGGATCCCCTGGATTTGTGCGCCATTAGCCGTGGTGGGCTTGCTGGATGATCGACTCAACCTGCCAGCACTGCTGCGTTACGGCATCCAGATCCTCACAGCCATCGCCCTGCTGCTGCCGACAGCTCTGCCAACACCGCTGTGGCCTTGGCTGTGTGGGCCGCTAGTGGTGATTGCGGTGACGGCAGTCATCAACTTTGTGAATTTCACCGATGGACTGGATGGGCTCGTTGCCGGCTGCATGGCCATCAGCCTGGCGGCAGTGGCTCTTGATGGGGCCAGTGGTCTTTGGCCACTGGTGGGCGCGCTCGCGGGATTCCTGATCTGGAACTGGGCTCCAGCCAAGGTGTTCATGGGTGATGTGGGCAGCACCTTTGTTGGTGCCGTCTTCGCTGGGATGGTGCTTCAAGCGACCAGTTGGCCCCAAGCGCTAGCAATGCTCCTGCTTGCAACTCCACTGCTGGCCGATGCCTGCCTTTGCGTGCTTCGCAGGGCAGCCGCTGGTCAACGAATCTTTCAAGCGCACCGGCTGCATCTGTTTCAGCGGCTGCATCAAGCCGGCTGGCCCCATCAAAACGTTGCTGGGCTGTACGCGGGCGCCACCGCCGTTTTGGCTCTCTTACAGCTGACGATCGGACTAGGCGGGGTCCTGGTCGGGGCAGTGGCTGTGATCAGCGCCGGACTTTGGCTCGATCAGAAGGAAGCCGTTCCTTTCGCTTGAACTGTGTGTCGAAGGGAACGCACTGCTGGCAGCAACGGCTGAAATTTCTACACTCCAACCAGATGCCGCAAAGGAACTGGATTCCTTTCCCTGGCTGACGACGGCCATCCTGCTGCCGATCGCCGCCTCCCTGGCCATCCCACTGATTCCAGATCCTGGAAACGGCAGAGGTGTCCGCTGGTACGCCCTTGGCGTCTCGCTGACCACCTTTCTGATCACGGTTGGCGCCTACCTCAACGGTTACGACCCAGATATCGCCGGGCTGCAATTGCGTCAGGTCATCCCCTGGGTGCCGGACCTGGGCTTGGGCTGGTCGGTGGGGGCCGACGGGCTCTCGATGCCGTTGATCCTGCTCACCAGCTTCATCACCACGTTGGCCTGCCTGGCGGCATGGCCGGTGACCTTTAAACCGCGGCTGTTTTATTTCCTTCTGCTGGCCATGGACGGCGGCCAGATCGCTGTCTTCGCAGTCCAGGACATGCTGCTGTTCTTCCTGGCCTGGGAACTCGAACTGATCCCCGTTTACCTCTTATTAGCGATTTGGGGCGGCAAAAAACGCCAATACGCCGCCACCAAATTCATCCTCTACACCGCTGGCAGCTCCCTTTTCATCCTGCTGGTAGCCCTGGCCATGGCCTTCAGCGGCGGCGGGCCTGTCAGCTTTGAGTACTCAGATCTAGCCGCCAAACATCTCGGAGCTGGCTTCCAAGCCCTTTGTTATGCGGGCTTGCTGATTGCCTTTGGGGTGAAATTGCCGATCGTGCCGCTGCACACCTGGCTCCCCGATGCCCACGGGGAAGCCACCGCGCCGGTGCACATGCTGCTGGCGGGGATCTTGCTGAAGATGGGCGGCTACGCCTTGTTCCGCTTCAACGCGTCGATGTTCCCCGACGCCCACGTGCAGTTCGCGCCACTGCTGGTGGTGCTTGGGGTGGTGAACATTATTTATGCAGCGCTGACCTCGTTTGCGCAGCGCAACCTCAAACGCAAGATCGCCTACAGCTCCATCAGCCACATGGGCTTTGTGCTGATCGGCATCGGCAGCTTCTCGCCCTTGGCCGCCAGTGGCGCCATGTTGCAGATGATCAGCCACGGCTTGATCGGCGCCAGCTTGTTTTTCCTGGTGGGGGCCACCTACGACCGCACCCACACCCTGCAGCTCGATGAGATGGGGGGAGTTGGCCAGCGCATGCGCAAGATGTTTGCCATGTGGACCGCCTGCTCGCTGGCATCACTGGCGCTGCCGGGCATGAGCGGCTTTGTCTCGGAGCTGATGGTGTTCGTAGGCTTTGCCACCGACGATGCCTACAGCCTGGCCTTCCGCATCGTGATTGATGGGGCCGCGGCGATCGGTGTGATCCTCACGCCGATCTATCTACTTTCGATGCTCAGGGAGATCTTCTTTGGCCAGGAGAAACCCGAGCTCTCCGACGCCAATTTGGTGGACGCCGAGCCCCGCGAGATCTACATCATTTCCTGCCTGCTGGTGCCGATCATTGGCATTGGCCTCTACCCGAAGCTGGTCACCGACAGCTACCGGGCCACGATCGAGCAGGTGGTGGCCCGGGATGAGTCATCGATGAAGGCGCTGACGGCTCCTTACTTGCCATTGCGTTCTGCTCCGAAGTTGAGCTGAACATGGGCGGATCGATTTAATCTCCGCCCCGTTCGGTCAGCTCTTGTCAGAACCATGCCCCAGATCAATTTTGTGCTGATCTTCGTGTTCGGCCTGGCGATGGTGATGTTCACCCTGGAGAACACCGCGGCCACGACCGTGCGCTTTTTGCCTGGGATGAGCACCACCATGCCTCTGGCGGTGCTGCTACTGATTGTGGGTGGCGTAGGCGCCACCGCCGCCTGGGTGTTTGCCGTTTGGACTGGGGTCACCCGCAACATCACTGCGGGCGAACAGAGCCAGGCCCAACAGGTGCAAATCCAAGAACTGCAGCAAGACGTGGAGCGTTACCGCGCCGCCATGGATGCCCAACTCAGCCTGCTGCCCGCTTCTGGCGAAAGCAGCTCAGGGGTAGCTGAAGCTAGTTAACCCCGTTAACTTCAGCCCACTGCATGCCCGCAAAGCTTGTGATCCAGGCCGGGGACAGTGGGACACGCTTAGCCATTCGGCTGCTCCAAGACGCCGCTGAGCGAGGCGAGATCGAACCCTGGGATGTGGATGTGATCGCCGTCGTTGACGGCTTTCTCGATCAATTGCGCCAAAAACTGGAACTGCCTCGCCTGATCGCCTCGGCTGGCGGCAGCTACGAGCAAGACCTGGCCGAAAGCAGTGAGGCCTTTTTGGCGGCCTCTGTGCTGGTGTCGCTCAAAGCAGAGCACTTAGAAGCCAGCACCTTCCAGGCCGCGGAAGTCGACGACGATCACGTCGACCTGCTGCTGGAGCAGCTCGCTGAAGACGATGGCGACTGGCCAGCCCTGCGCGCCCTGCCCTCCCGGCCGGAAAAATTGCTGCAACGCCGCACCGTGGCCCCGCCGCCACTGCAGCGTCCCGTCACCTTGGGGGAATTGATCCGCCAACTGGAAGACATTGGCGAACGGCTGGAGCAGGAGGGCGGCCGCCAACCCAAGCAGCGGCGCAAGCGCTACAGCGACCGCGAAGCCATTGCCCAAGTGGCCTCTCTGGCGCACCGCGAGAAGTTGCCTGAAACCACTGCAGCCCTGAGCCAATTCCTCAGCAGCTGGGATGTGGGCTGGGAATGGCAGCAGTTCGATGGTTTGGTGGCCGCCTGGGCCGCCGTGGCTCCAGAGGATCTCGATCAAGACCGGGTTGGGGTGTTCTGGGCGCTTCTGTTTCTCTGCAGTCAGGGGCGCGTGGATCTGCAGCAAGACGAGCGTGATCTATTTGGCCCCCTGCAATTGCGGGTGCGGCCCAGCGATGAGGATCAGCAGCGCCAAGGCGTACTGCACTTTGTTCCAGCTGGGTCAGCTCCTCTGCCGGCTAGCGAATTGAAAGCGGCTTAAAAAACCCTTGATACGCTGCCCCGGTTGAGTGGGGAACCGCCATGAAGGCCATGATCCTGGCGGCAGGTAAGGGAACCCGGGTGCAGCCGATCACCCACACGATTCCCAAACCAATGATTCCCATCCTGCAGAAGCCAGTGATGGAGTTTCTGCTGGAGCTGCTGCGCCAGCACGGCTTCACCGAGGTGATGGTGAATGTTTCCCACCTCGCTGAAGAGATTGAGAACTACTTCCGAGACGGCCAGCGCTTTGGTGTTGAGATCGCCTACAGCTTTGAAGGCCGCATTGAAGATGGTGAGCTGATTGGTGATGCCCTCGGATCAGCGGGTGGACTCAAGAAGATTCAGAACTTCCAGAAGTTCTTTGATGACACCTTCGTCGTGCTCTGCGGCGATGCACTGATCGACCTCAACCTCAGCGAAGCCGTTCGCAAGCACCGCCAGAGCGGAGCGCTAGCAACGATTATCACCAAACGGGTGCCCAAAGAGAAGGTCAGCAGCTATGGCGTGGTGGTGACCGACGACGAGGGCCGGGTCAAAGCCTTCCAAGAAAAGCCGGGCGTGGAAGAGGCGCTCAGCGATGAGATCAACACCGGTATCTATCTGTTTGAACCGGAGATTTTTGAACACATCCCCGACGGTGTCTCTTACGACATCGGCTCCCAACTGTTCCCCAAGCTGGTGGATGAAGGTCTTCCCTTCTATGCCCTCCCGATGGATTTCGAGTGGGTGGATATCGGCAAAGTGCCTGACTACTGGCACGCGATTCGATCAGTGCTGCAGGGCGATATTCGCCAGGTTTCGATTCCCGGCAAGCAAGTGCGCCCAGGCATTTACACCGGCCTGAATGTGGCCGCCAACTGGGACAAGATCAACGTGGAGGGCCCCGTCTACGTGGGCGGGATGACCAAAATCGAAGATGGAGCCACCATCGTTGGCCCGGCCATGATTGGCCCGAGCTGCCACATCTGCGCAGGCGCAACGATCGATAACTCGATCATCTTTGACTACTCCCGCATCGGCGCGGGGGTGACGCTGGCAGAGAAGTTGGTGTTTGGCCGCTATTGCGTCGACAAGACCGGCGATCACCTCGATGTACAGGAAGCCTCCCTCGACTGGCTGATCACCGATGCGCGCCGGTTGGATCTGGTGGAGCCATCACCCGAGCAAAAAGCCTTGGCCGAGCTCTTGGGTTCAGACCTGGGCAACAACCTTGGGGAGGCCAGCTAGCTCCAGCACCTGGGGCAAGCTCTCTTCGGCTTTCACCGCCATCAGATGCACGCCGGCAGCGATGGCGCTGTAGGTCTGCACCTGCTCGGCAGCAATGCGGATGCCCTCCAAACGGGGATTCTCAGCGGCAGCGAGTCGATCAATCAGCTGCTGCGGAATCTGAGCACCTGGCACAACGCGATTGATGAAGGCGGCGTTCTTGGCTGATTTGAGCAGGAACACTCCAGCCAAAACAGGTACATTCAAAGGAGCAGCGATCTCGCTGCAAAAGCGCTGCAGCGCGGCGGCATCCATCACCATCTGCGTCTGCACAAAGCGAGCCCCCGCTTCGGCTTTACGGCGCGTGCGGCTTTTCAGTCCGCTCCAACTCGCCGATTGCGGGTCAGCTGCCGCACCAGGGAACAAAGCCGGCGCCCCATCAGCCAAGGGCTTGCCGCCAGGGCCGATCCCACCATTGAGCTGCTGCACCTGACGCAGCAAGCGCACCGACTCCAAATCAAACACGGCCCTGGCCTCGGGCTGGTTGCCCGCTTTCACCGGATCACCAGTGAGGCACAGCACGTTACGGATGCCCAAGGCATGGGCTCCCAGCAGATCAGCCTGCAAAGCAATGCGATTGCGGTCCCGGCAGCCGAGCTGAAGAATCGGCTCAAGGCCGCGCTCCAGCAGCAAACGGCAGAGCGCCAAGCTGCTCATACCCATCACGGCGCGGCTGCCATCGGTGACGTTGAAGGCCTGGACCTGGCCGCGCAGACCCTCGGCCATCTCCAGTGCATGACTGGGATCTCCACCCACAGGAGGGGTGATTTCAGCGGTGATCACCGGCTGGCCGGAGGCCAAAGCCTTTGCGAGGGATGAAGCTGACAGGTTCCGCATGGGGCTCATCTTCCCAGGCTGCCTACACTGGCGAAAGGATTAAGGGCGGCTGCGAGATGGTGCTTCCGGGCCCGAGGAACAGCGGAAGCTACCAAGCCAAGATCCATCTCTCGGAGCGCGAGCTTGAGATCATTGAATTGGTGGCCGCAGAGCTCACCAACCAAGAGATTGCTTTGCGTCTGTCGATCAGCAAACGCACGGTGGATAACCACGTCAGCAACATCTTCACCAAGACCGGTTCACGCAATCGAGTTGCCCTGGTGAATTGGGCGCTCTCCAACGGCAAGATCTGCAAAGACGGCTTTAACTGCTGCACATTGCCCGAGGGCTAATTAACGGGGCAGTGCCGCATACAACGCCTTAAAACGCGCCTGCTGTTGCTTGTGGTTCACGATCGGCTCGGGGTAGCCGCGTCGCTCCAGTGCACCGATATCGCCCGTGATCAGATCTTTGGTGTTGATGTGAGCCAGCTCCGGCAACCAGCGGCGGATGTAGTTGGCATCTGGATCAAATTTGCTGGCCTGGGTGAAGGGATTGAAAATCCGCAGCGGCTTGGGGTCCATGCCACTGCTGGCGCTCCACTGCCAGCCACCATTGTTGGCCGCCAGATCGCCATCCACTTCATGGGCCATAAAAAAGGCCTCTCCGTGACGCCAGTCACAAATCAAGTCTTTAACCAGGAATGAGGCCACGATCATGCGGCAACGGTTGTGCATGAAGCCGGTTTGCACCAACTGCCGCATCGCGGCATCCACGATCGGCACACCGGTGAGCCCGTCTTGCCAAGCCTTCAGCCGCAAGGGGTCGTCTTCCCAGGGGAACTGGCGCCATTGGGGCCGGTAAGGGCCATCAGCCAATTCCGGGAAATGGAACAGAGCCTGCTGGTAAAACTCGCGCCAAGCCAATTCCTGCTGCCACACCGTCACCGACTGACGCTGCTCATCACTGCGGCAATGCGACAGCACTTCCAAACTGGCGGCCCAAGCGGTGCGCGGGCTGAGGCTGCCGGCCCGCAGAGCAGCACTGAGAGTCGAAGTGCCCTCATCTCCCGGCAAATTGCGACCTTCGCCGTAATGCTCCATGGCGCGGGCCGAAAACTGCTCCAGCTGCTCAAGTGCTGCTGATTCACCAGGGCGGCATGGGCACAGATCAGCCCCTTCCCAAGCCTCAACAGGCACCTGATCCAGCACAGGCAAGCCGCTGAGATCCATCTGAGGCAAATCCTTCAGCCCAGATGGCGCCGGCACAGGCTTGGCTTTGAGCTGCTTCTCCCAACTGCGCCAATAGGGGCCATACACCCGGTAGGGATCACCACCGCCGGTCTTGAGCTGCTCCGGCGGCACCAGCAACTGATCCCAATCAGCGGCAACGCGCACACCGATGGCTTTCAGCACCGTGGCCAGCTCTCGATCGCGCTGGCGCACCAAGGGCTCCACATCCCGGTTCCAAGCCACACCAGCCGCTTGGAGTTGCTGGGCCAAGCGGGGCAACAGCTCAATCGCGTTGCCCTCTAGCAGCAGCAGTTGGCTGCCGGCCTGCTGCCAGCGCTGCTGCAGCTCGCGCAGGCTTTCGAGCAAAAACCACCGGCGCGCGGGCGCCATGGTCGGGTGCTCCAGCTCGACTGGATCCAGCACAAAAACGCCAATCACCTCAGGCGTAATGGCGCTAACCGCAGCAAGGCCGAGGTTGTCGGCCAGGCGGAGATCACGGCGATGCCAGAACAGCCAGGGGGCCATCAACCCAACCCCAGAAGCTGTTTGGCCCGGTACCAAGCCGTGACCGATTTGCCATCAAGCGCTTCATCGCCACTGGCAAGCGCCGCATCGAGCTCCTTGGGCTGCATCAGCACCACCTCAATATCTTCATCGTCATCACCAGCCACCGGCGCTGGAACGGGTGTGAGCTGACGGGCCAAGAACAGGTGGATCACCTCATCGGAATACCCAGGGCACGGCAGCAACAAGCCCAGGGAATCCCACTGGCTGGCGCTGTAGCCAGCTTCTTCCTGCAGCTCCCGCTCCATCGCTGGCTGGGGCTGTTCATTGGGCTCCAATGTGCCCGCTGGAAATTCGAGGATGCGACGCTGCACGGCAAAGCGGTATTGGCGCAACACCACCACGCGTCCATCGGCCAACACCGGCACAGCCAACGACGCCCCTGGGTGGCGTATGCAGCCGTAGTTACCTTCCACACCGGTGGGTAAGCGCAGGTGCTGGATCTCCATGCGCAGCTTTCGCACCGCCAGGGTGGCCACGGTGTCGAGCAGCTCAGAGGGCTCTGGCGCAGGCAAAGGAGACACAGCGGCTCCAAATTCGGAGTTCAGTCTGCCGGCTTAAGCAGGCCAGTTGTGGGGGGATCGAAGCTGCTCTGGCGGCGGCTCCTCGCCCCGTTGCTCAACCTGTGCCAACAAGGCGGCCACACTGAGGGCCTGGCCTGGCGGCACCAAGGTTGGATCCAGCGCCGCCAGGGGCTGCAACACAAAACGCCGCTGGGCCAAGCGGGGGTGGGGCAGCTCGAGGAAGGCACTGCTGCGTTGCTCATGGCCGCACCAGAGCAAATCGAGATCCAAGGAGCGAGGGCCATTGGCGATCAAGCGCTGCCGTCCTGCGGCGCTCTCCAGTTGCTGCAACTGCTCCAGCAATTGTTCAGGGCTGTCCTGCCAATCCAGCAGCACCACAGCATTGATGAAGTCGGGCTGATCGGCTGGCCCGCCCACCGGAGCGGTGCGAAACAGCGGTGAGCAGCGAAACGAACCTGGCATGGCCAACTGCTGCAAGGCCTGGGCAGCGGCCGAGAGCAGCGCCAGCGAATCACCCAGGTTGCTGCCCAACGCCACCGCACTGGTTTTGCGGCACAACGGCATCACTGGCAGCTGCGAGAGATCGATAGTCTCGCTGCATGAGCTTCCTCGCCGGCCTCAATGACGCCCAACGCCGGGCGGTGGATCACCACGAAGGACCTCTGCTGGTGGTGGCTGGCGCCGGCAGCGGCAAGACGCGCGCACTCACGCACCGCATCGCTCACCTGATTGGCGAGCACGGGGCTGATCCGGCCCAGATCCTGGCGGTGACCTTCACCAACAAGGCCGCGCGGGAGATGAAAGAGCGGCTGCAACTACTGTTGGCCCAAAAGCTGGCTCAGAGCCAATTCGGCCAGCCGTGGGGCACCCTGCCGGCGGTGGAGCAGCGGCAACTGCGCTCTCGCATTGAACGCGAAGTGATCAAGGAGTTGTGGATCGGCACCTTCCACGCCCTGTTCTCGCGCTTGCTGCGCTTCGACATCGACAAGTTCAAAGATCCCGAGGGCCTCTGCTGGACCAAGCAGTTCTCGATCTACGACGAGGCTGATGCCCAGAGCCTGGTCAAAGAGATCGTGACCCAGGAGCTGCAACTCGACCCCAAACGGGTTGAACCCAAAAAGATTCGCTGGGCGATCAGCAACGCCAAAAACCAGGGGTGGCTGCCTGATCAACTCGAAGCCAATTCCGAAGGCCAGCGGGGCAAGCTCACCGCCGATGTCTACCGGCGCTACCGCAAAGCCCTAGCCGCCAACAACGCCCTTGATTTCGATGACCTGCTGCTGCTGCCGGTGCAGCTGCTCCAGCAGAACGAGCAGGTCCGCAGCTACTGGCACCGGCGCTTCCGCCACGTGCTGGTGGATGAATACCAAGACACCAACCGCACCCAATACGACCTCATCAAGCTGCTGGTGACAGGCGGCCAAGACCCCAAGCTCTACAACGAGTGGAGCGGCCGCTCGGTCTTTGTGGTCGGTGATGCCGACCAGAGCATCTACAGCTTCCGCGCGGCTGATTTCACGATCCTGATGGGCTTCCAGCAGGACTTCGGCGATCAAGCCGCCGATGACGCCACACGCACGATGGTGAAGCTGGAGGAGAACTACCGCTCCACCGCCACGATCCTTGAGGCCGCTAACGCCCTGATCGCCAACAACAGCGAGCGGATCGACAAGGTGTTGCGCCCCACCCGCGGCGAAGGTGAGCTGATCTCACTCACCCGCTGCGATGACGAGATCGCTGAAGCCGAAGCCGTGGTGCACCGGATGCGCATGCTCGATGCCGCCCACCCGGAGCTGAGCTGGGGAGACATGGCGGTGCTCTATCGCACCAATGCCCAATCCAGGGCCATCGAGGAATCCCTGGTGCGCTGGCGGATTCCCTATGTGGTGGTGGGGGGCCTGCGCTTCTACGACCGGCGCGAAATCAAAGATGTACTCGCCTACCTGCGGCTGCTGATCAACCCTGCTGACAGCGTCAGCCTGCTGCGGGTGATCAATGTGCCGCGGCGCGGCATCGGCAAGACAACCATCCAACGGCTCAACGACGCCGCCAACCAACTGGCCATTCCGCTTTGGGATGTGGTGAGCGATGCCGAGGCTGTGCGCTCTCTGGGCGGGCGCTCAGCCAAAGGCCTGCTGCAGTTCTGCGAACTCATCAACGGCCTCAGGGAACAGGCCCAAGTCGCTCCGCCATCAGAACTGATCCAGCAGGTGCTCGAAAAGAGCGGCTACCTCAGGGAACTGATCACTGAAGCCACTGATGAAGCCGAAGAGCGCCGGCGCAACCTGCAGGAGTTGGTGAATGCGGCCCTGCAGTACCAAGAAGAAAACGAAGAGGGCGACCTCGAGGGGTTCCTGGCTTCTGCGGCCTTAGCCAGCGATGCCGACAGCAAAGACACCGCGGCTGATCGCGTCACCTTGATGACCCTGCACAGCAGCAAAGGGCTGGAGTTCCCCGTGGTGTGCCTGGTGGGATTGGAGCAAGGACTCTTCCCCAGCTACCGCTCCCTGGATGATCCCGCCTCACTGGAGGAGGAGCGGCGGCTTTGCTACGTGGGCATCACCAGGGCCAAGGAGCGTTTGTTCCTCTCCCATGCCAGCGAACGGCGTCTCTGGGGCGGCATGCGCGAACCAGCAGTGCCATCGATCTTTTTGGCTGAACTGCCCGAAGCGTTGGTGCAAGGCGATATCCCCCGCAGTGGTGGTGCCGCCCTGCGCAGGGAACAGCGGCTCGAGCGGCTCACGCGCGTGGACCGGCCTGAGGCTGAACCCAAAAAGCGGGTGAGTGCCGCCCGCAGCTGGAGTGTGGGAGAGAAAGTGATCCACGCCAATTTTGGGGAAGGAGAGGTAACCCACACCTTTGGCAGCGGCGAGAAAATCTCCATCGCCGTGAAGTTCATCGGCATGGGATCCAAGATCCTGGATCCACGCCTGGCCCCGATCGAACCCGCTTGAGCTGCAATATTGGCCGCCATGCTTCCTGTTTTTCCCCTCGCTGCCGTCACCGGCCACCCAACGCTGAAGCTGGCGCTTCTATTGGCGGCCATTGACCCCGGCCTGGGAGGTGTGGTGATTGCTGGTGGACGAGGCACAGGCAAATCCGTGCTGGCCCGGGGCCTGCACGCCCTGCTGCCAGCGATTGAAATTCTTGAAGGCAGCTGGAACGAAGAACCGGATGGGACCAACCCCAGCAAGGTGATCCCTGCACCGTTTGTGCAGATTCCACTGGGGGTTACCGAAGACCGGCTGGTGGGCGCAGTCGATGTCACCCGCTCGCTCTCAGAAGGGCGAACCGTGTTTCAACCCGGGCTCCTGGCAGAAGCCCACCGAGGGGTGCTCTACATCGATGAGCTCAACCTGCTGGATGCCAATGCCTTGAACCTGGTGTTGGCAGCCGTGGGCTCGGGCACCAACCAGGTGGAGCGCGAAGGACTGAGCGTGGCCCACCCCTGCAGGCCGCTGCTGATTGCCACCTACAACCCAGAAGAAGGCGCTGTTCGCGATCATCTGCTGGATCGCTTCGCGATTGCCCTATCGGCTGATCAGAGCATCGATAGTGCCTCGCGGGTCAGCATTGCGGAAGCCGCGATTGCCTACGGCGAAAACGCTGAGGCGTTCCGGGCCCAATTCCAAGAAGAAACCGATGCCCTCGCCACGCAGCTGCTGCTGGCGCGCCAATGGCTCCCCGATGTGCAAATCAGCCGTGAGCAAATCGCCTACTTGGTGAATGAGGCGCTGCGCGGTGGCGTGGAAGGTCATCGCGCTGAGCTCTATGCGCTGCGCGTGGCCCGAGCCCATGCCGCCTTGCAAGGCCGCGATCAAGTGGAGGCCGAAGACCTGCAACTGGCGGTGCGGCTGGTGATCGCACCACGGGCCAAGTTGATGCCTCCTCCAGATGATCAGCAACAACCGCCGCCACCACCACCGCCGCCACCGGGCGACAACGAAGAGCAACCGGACCCTCCAGAGAGTGAGGACAACCAAGAAGACGAAGAGCCCGATCCTCCCGAACCTGATGAGCCGGAAGACGACACGCCCCCGAGCGTGCCGGAGGAGTTCATGCTCGATGCGGAAGCCACCGCAATCGATCCGGAGCTGCTGCAGTTCCAAAGCGCCAAAAACCGTGCAGCCAGCAGCGGCTCGCGCGGCATTGTGTTGAGCGAAAACCGCGGCCGGTATGTGCGGCCGGTGCTTCCCCGCGGACCCGTTCGCCGTATTGCCGTCGACGCCACCCTCCGCGCAGCCGCTCCCTACCAAAAGGCTCGCCGCGCGCGCGAACCCCACCGGAAGGTGATTGTTCAAGACGGCGATCTGCGCGCGAAGCAGTTGCAACGCAAAGCAGGCGCCCTGGTGATCTTCCTGGTGGATGCCAGCGGCTCGATGGCGCTGAACCGCATGCAGAGCGCCAAGGGAGCTGTTCTGCGGCTGCTCACTGAGGCCTATGAAAACCGCGATGAAGTGGCCTTGATTCCCTTCCGCGGCGAGCAAGCCGAAGTGCTGTTGCCTCCCACGCGTTCGATCACAGCTGCCAAACGGCGTTTGGAAACCATGGCCTGCGGCGGCGGCAGCCCCCTGGCCCATGGCCTGGCCCAGGCGGCGCGGGTGGGGAACAACGCGCTGCAAACCGGCGAGCTATCGCAAGTGGTGGTGGTCGCCATCACCGACGGCCGCGGCAATGTGCCGCTCGGCCGCTCATTGGGCCAACCCGAGATTGAAGGGGAGCCCCCTGTTGATCTCAAACAAGAGCTCAAGGAGGTGGCCAGCCGCTACGCGCAATTGGGCTTGCAGTTGCTGGTGATCGACACTGAACGCAAGTTCATCGGCAGCGGCATGGGCAAAGAACTCGCTGCCGCAGCAGCTGGCCGCTACGTGCAGCTGCCGAAAGCCAGCGACCAAGCAATTGCGTCTATTGCCCTCGAAGCACTGAACCGATGATCAATCCTCAGTGGTTTCAGGCTTGATCGATGGATAGAGCTCATCAAAAAACTTGCCCAAACCAATGCTGACGCTGCGGAAGCCGTTGATGACATTGGGGTCTGAGGTGAGCTGCTGGATATCAGCACTAATCACATCGATGCGGCGTGTGAGCTGCTCCGCGTTGCTGACTGTTTTTTTCAACTCATTGAGCGACGTGGGGTTGTCCAGAGCACCCAACACATTGCTGGCGTGAGCCGTGGCTGAATTCAAGTTGTCAATGACAGGACCAGCATTTTCAACAGCGTCTTGGAGCTCACCAACAAGACCTTCTGCACTCTCTGCAAGAGTCGTTAAAGCAGTGAAGGTCGTAGCCCCTTTGCTAATCAGTTTGTCTTGCTCGGCTTGAGTCAGCAGCTTCTCCATCAGGCCCATGACCGTGGTGAGGCTGGGGGTAGCTTCTCCTTTGATCAATCCGCCTTCACAAACGATGCGCGTTGGGTTGCAGGTGCTACTGGTGGGTCCGCCGGAGGTATCTGAGGCAGGGATCGTGGCTTGGGTGTCTAAGGCAACTTGAGGGTCACCGCCCAAGAGCGAACCACTACGGATTTGAGCCGTGATAGGGCGATAGAGCTTCAAGCTGCGGTCGTTGATCTTGGCTTCCACCGCAACCCAACCCGCCTCAGGGGTTACCGAATGAACTGAGCCAACAGGAACGCCTTGATAGGTAACGACGCTTTGAGGCGCCAAGCCAGCAGCATCTTGGAAACGCAAACGAATCGAATAGGTCTTCTGCCCGAAGACAACTCCTGTGAGCCAAAACCAAAGGCCTAATCCACCGACCAACGCAGCCAGCAAAGAAAACCCGATGGTGGCCTCGCGAACACTGCGGCGCATCAGCTGGTTACAGCTCCTGGGGCTGCATCGGTCCAGTCAGGCTAGCCGTTCTGAACTGAACGACATAAGGATTATCCGAGCAGCGGAAAGCCTCCACCGACCCCTGCCAGCGCAATTTGCCGTCATACAGCAACACCACCTGCTCGGCCGAACGCTCAATCGTGCTCAGGACATGGCTCACGACAACGGACGTGCCTCGACTCAGGCGTGTCGTCGTCACCATCAAATCCTCAATACGAGTTGAGGCCACCGGATCAAGTCCAGCCGTGGGCTCGTCGAACAGCAACAGAGGATTCGCTGAACCAGCCGGATCATCGATCATCGCCCTGGCAAAGCTCACCCGCTTCTGCATACCGCCGGAAAGCTCTGCAGGCATCAAATCCTCTGTACCGGCCAAACCAACCGCTTCCAAACAGCGGGCCACCCGCTCTTTGATCTCAGCTTCACTCAGCAGACCGCTGCGATACAGCAGAAAGCCAACGTTGTGCAGCACGGATAACGAACCCAACAGCGCAGGGTTTTGCGAAACCAAACGCACATCAGGAGGCAACTCTTGATCCAGGCGCAGGTAGTCCTGGCGGCGGCCAAACAAATGCAGCTCACCAGCACTGGGCATTTCCAACCCAGCCAGCAAGCGCAGGATGGTGGTTTTGCCCGCACCCGATGGGCCCACCACCGCCAGGCTTTGACCAGCTTCAAGACGCAGATCAATCCCATCGAGGATCGGGCGATTGCCGCGCAGCAAACTCAGGCCACGCATTTGAACGACAGGGGGACAGACCTGGTCCATCTCTTTACAGTGCCGTTTTGATGCTGCCTCGGCCAGCGCCATGCGTCAGCGTGCTGGAGATCAAACTGGATCCCGCCGCGGTGAGCTCGTTGATCGCTCCCGAAGAGCGGTGCAGTGGTTGCAGCCAGGTCTTGTTGTCAAACGCTGGGTTCTAACCTCAGCCCTTGGCTTTGTCTTAGCCCTTCTGGGAGCTGCCATTTGGGCTGATCTCAAGCCGATCTATTGGACCCTCACCACGATTGACGACCTGCTTCGGGTGTTGGCAGGCGCTGGCCGAGAGTTCACCGGCCCGCTCGTTTTGCTGGTTGGGATTGGCTTGGTCTTGCTGGGCCAAAGCCGGAGTTTTGGCTCGATTCAACGCGCACTTGCCCCTCAAAAAGACACGGCTCTTGTTGATGCCCTACTGGCGCAACGACGGTTGAATCGCGGACCCAACATCGTTGCCATCGGTGGCGGGACCGGCCTTTCAACGCTGCTAAGCGGCCTCAAGCGCTACAGCGGCAACCTCACTGCCATCGTCACGGTCGCTGATGACGGCGGAAGCAGTGGTGTGTTGCGGCGGGAGCTGGGTGTGCAGCCACCTGGCGACATTCGCAACTGCCTCGCAGCCCTTGCGAGAGAGGAGCCCTTACTCACAAGACTGTTTCAATACCGCTTCACCGCAGGAGGAGGACTCGAAGGCCACAGCTTCGGGAACCTATTTCTCTCGGCCCTGACGGCCATTACCGGAAATCTAGAAACAGCCATTACCGCCAGCAGCAAAGTTTTGGCGGTCCAAGGCCAGGTGGTGCCAGCCACCAGCGCTGATGTGCGTCTCTGGGCCGAATTAGAAAACGGCGAGCGGTTGGAAGGCGAATCGAACATCGGTGAAGCGCAAAGTCCAATCGTGCGCTTAGGTTGCACCCCGCCGCGGCCAGCCGCCCTGCCAAGAGCCTTAGAAGCAATTGCCAACGCGGATCTGATCGTGCTTGGCCCTGGCAGCCTTTACACATCGCTCCTGCCCAACTTGCTAGTGCCGGAACTGGTGGAAGCGATTGGCCGCTCCCATGCACCACGGCTGTACATCTGCAATTTGATGACCCAGCCCGGTGAAACCGATGGCCTTGATGTCAATGGTCACCTGCGCGCCATCGAATCGCAGCTGGCCAGCATTGGCATACAGCAGCGGCTATTCGATTCGGTCTTGGCCCAAGACGCATTACCCGCCGGACCTGAATTGGATTACTACCGATCTAAAGGTGCTGAACCCGTGGACTGTGACCTCGATGGCCTACACGAGCAGGGGTATCGGGTGATGCTGGCCTCGATGCAAGGCCCTCAACAACGCAGTCAAGGGCGCGATTTCAAAGGCACCCTGCGCCATGACTCGCGCAGCCTGGCCCTAGCCGTGATGCGCTTCTACCGAGCCAAGGCAAAACGCCAGAACGATTAGTTAATAAGCGTCCTGAAGCTCGTAAAAATCAGGCTGGACGTAATCCTTCCTCAACGGATAGCCAACCCAGTCTTCTGGCATCAGCAGCCGCTTGGGATGGGGATGACCGCTGTAGTTAATTCCAAAGAGGTCAAAGGTTTCGCGCTCCTGCCAATCGGCCCCTCGAAACAGTGGGTAGAGAGATGGAACCGTGAGATCTCCATCACGGGCAAGACTCACCTCAAGGCGAACTTCAGCCGTCGAGGCGCCATCACTGCCACCCACCTGAATCAGGTGATAGAAGCTCACCAGCGGTTCTCCAGGGCCTTGGTCAAAACCGCCTTGAACCTGCAGGTAATCAAAACCCTTGGACTTCAAGGCTGTAGCCACCAGGGGCAATGCCAAGGGCTCAACCCCCAGGCGCTCAATCCCCAGGTGGTCGTTGTCAAGAACTTGGTGATCAAAACCTTGGCTCGTGAGCCATTGGGAGAGAGGACCAGCCTGGGGTGCTTCCGGTAGATCCTGCTTGGCTGAGGGGGGGGTCTCGCTCATGATTTAGCGGGGGTTGTTTCGGGTTGCTCTGCAGGAGCCAGATTCAGAGGTGAGACGGCTTCAGCTGCAGCCAATGCCTTTTGTTGGGTTTCGGCGCGCAGATAACGGCCATCCACAATCGGATCGACGGCAGTCATGCGGTGTTCAACCGTGCTGTAGCGATGGGTCTGCTGGAGCTTGCCCCGCTCGGCGATGGCCTCATCACCAACCTTTTTACGCAACTTGATCACGGCGTCAAAAATCGCCTCTGGACGCGGCGGGCAGCCAGGCAAATAGAGATCAACCGGGATGAGCTTGTCGACCCCACGAACGGCCGTCGTGGAATCGGCGCTGAACATGCCGCCCGTGATGGTGCAGGCCCCCATGGCGATGACGTATTTGGGTTCAGGCATCTGCTCATACAGCCTGACCAGAGCAGGGGCCATCTTCATGGTGACCGTGCCAGCCACGATCAAAAGATCCGCTTGCCGCGGACTGGACCTGGGAACCAAGCCAAAACGGTCGAAATCAAAACGGGAACCGATCAGCGCCGCAAATTCAATGAAGCAGCAAGCCGTGCCATAAAGCAGAGGCCAGAGGCTGCTGAGCCGCGCCCAGTTGTGGAGGTCATCGAGGCTGGTGAGGATGACGTTCTCAGAGAGATCACTGGTGACCTCCGGTGATCCAACCGGTCCGCAACTGGCGGCGCGCAAATCGCGCAAGGAATCAAGCGAGGTGTCTGACATAGCGATTCAGCTCCACTCCAGAGCGCCCTTGCGCCAGGCATAGGCGAGGGCAACCACCAAGATGGCAATGAACACCAACGCCTCGATGAAAGCCAGCAGGCCCAGGCGATGGAACGCCACAGCCCAGGGGTAGAGGAAAACGGTCTCCACGTCGAAAATCACGAAGACCAGAGCAAACATGTAATAGCGAATATTGAACTGAATCCAGGCTCCGCCCACAGGCTCCATGCCTGATTCGTAGGTGAGTCGGCGCTCACCCTGACGCGAGCGCGGCGCCAGCACGGCATTGGTGATCAAGGCCAAAACTGGTACGGCAGCAGCGATCAACAAAAAGCCCAGGAAGGCGTCATACCCGGGGAGGACAAACATGCGAGAGCGGCGCTCCACTCAAATCACTTGCGGCAGTCTGGCACTGACAGCTGCTCAAGCTCGATAGAGTTCGGCGTCGCAACGGGATTGCATCGATGGAGCAGGAACCGTCAACGCCGGAGGAGGTGCTGATCGAAGCACCCGTTGAGGACACTGAACCAGCGGAAAATCCCGACACTCACCGCTTTGAGTGCCGCAGCTGCGGCTATGTCTACGACCCCGCCGAAGGGGTGAAAAAGGTGGGCATTGAGGCCGGCACACCTTTCAGCGCCTTGGATGTGGTCAGCTTCCGCTGCCCGGTCTGCCGCAGCCCAGTGGCCGCATTCCGCGATATTGGCCCTCGTGATAAGCCCAGTGGGTTTGAGGAAAACCTCAAATTCGGCTTGGGCGTGAATGTGCTGACGCCAGGCCAAAAAAATGTCTTGATCTTTGGTGGCTTTGCACTGGCCTTCGCCTTCTTCCTTTCCCTGTACTCCCTGCGTTGATCGCTGTGATTCGCTCGTTTCTCTCTCTACTGCTGTGTGTTGGCCTGACCTTTGGCCTCGGCGGTTGTGTCACCACCAGCCTGCCGATGGCAACAGCCAGCCCCTGGACCTCCCAAAAACTGGGGATTGAATCCAATCCGTTGGATGTGGCCTTCACCGACAAAACGCACGGTTTTTTGGTGGGCAGCAACCGCTTGGTCATGGAAACCACCAACGGCGGCGAAACCTGGGAGGAACGCGAGATTGACTTGCCGGCTGATGAAAACTTTCGTTTGATCAGCATCGATTTCAACGGTGATGAGGGCTGGATCGCCGGCCAGCCCGGCCTGCTGCTACACAGCGATGACGCAGGTCAAAGCTGGAGCCGCCTGCTCCTCGATACAAAGCTGCCCGGCGACCCCTACCTGATTACGGCTCTGGGCCCGAAAAAAGCCGAACTGGCCACCAACGTTGGTGCCATCTACCAGAGCAGTGATGCAGGCAAGACTTGGCAGGCTGAAGTGGTTGATGCTGCTGGATCGGTTCGCGATCTAGAGCGCGGCAAAGACGGTCGTTACGTCAGCGTCAGCAGCCTTGGCAACTTCTTCTCCACATGGGATCCAGGCCAGTCAAACTGGCAGGTGCACCAACGGGTGAGCAGCCAAAGGCTGCAAAGCATGGGCTTTCAGCCCGATGGACAAATGTGGATGGTGACCCGCGGGGCCCAACTGCGCTTCAACCCCGAAGGCGGCGACTACGAAGAGTGGAGCAAACCTGTAATCCCGATCACCAATGGCTATGGATACCTCGACATGGCTTGGGATCCCCAAGGCAACATCTGGGCTGGTGGCGGCAATGGGACCCTTCTAGTCAGCACCGATGGCGGCAAAGAGTGGGAAAAAGACCCCGTAGGCACAGCCACACCAAGCAATTTCACTCGCTTTGTATTCCTAGGCGGCAATAAGGCCTTTGCCTTGGGAGAGCGAGGCGCCATCCTGCGTTGGGTGGGCTGACACTCTGTTACTGAAGCCTCAAGCAGCCGGCCTGACCCCTTAGGATCACCGAGCTGAACTGGGAGTTGAGATGGCCGCCGGCTCAACCGGGGAACGTCCGTTCTTCGAAATCATTACGAGCATCCGTTACTGGGTGATCCATGCAGTGACACTGCCTGCGATCTTCCTAGCTGGGTTCCTTTTCGTCAGCACAGGGCTGGCCTACGACGCCTTCGGGACCCCTCGTCCTGACAGCTACTTCCAAGCTGCTGACGTCAAAGCACCAGTGGTGAGCCAGCGCTATGAGGGCAAGTCACAACTGGACACGCGTCTTAAAAACTGATCCATCATGACTTCCACTCCTTCACCCGCGACACCCCGGAACTATCCGATCTTCACGGTCCGGTGGCTATCGCTTCATGCCCTTGGCATCCCAACGGTGTTTTTCTTGGGCGCTCTGGCGGCTATGCAGTTCGTTCGTCGCTAATTCTCTAAACCATGGACCGCAACCCCAACCCCAACAACCTGCCAGTTGAACTGAACCGCACCAGCCTGTACCTGGGTTTGTTGCTGGTGTTTGTCACTGGCGTTCTGTTCTCCAGCTACTTCTTCAACTGAGGCTTAAGTCATGAGTGGTAAGAAATCAGGTCTTCCCGACGGACGGGTACCCGATCGCAATCCTGATGGCACACCAGCAGTGCCGTGGAAAAGCCGCTGGACTGAAGGTCCTCTACCGTTGTGGCTAGTCGCAACAGCCGGTGGCATGGCTGTGATGTTTGTGGTTGGCCTGTTCTTTTATGGGTCTTATGTGGGTGTTGGCTCTGCATGAGCGATTGCTACGGAGGCATGGAACAACAGGAATTGGGAACCTATTTCAGACTTTAAGGATCAAACCTTGTCCAGTAGGAAGACTGAGAACTGAAGTCCCCATCTGTTTAGCGAAAGAATCAAAAGCCAACTTTTGAGCAATGTGCATAGCCACACCGTAATCATCCAGAACAACAATGGCGCCGGGGACAAGCTTGTCCCAAAAATATGAAATAGCTGCAATTTCCGGTTCTACACAGTTCATGTCTATGGACAAGTAAGCAATTCGGTCTGTAGATACAAGCGGAAGCGTTTCAGGGACAGCGCCTGGAACAATTTTGACGTTGTCATACTGACTAAAAGTTGAACGGACGTCTTCCAGGCAATCCTGGTAACCACCTCTCTGAAGCTGGTTTTCTCGCTCAGTTACTGAGCTATATCGCTCAACAAGACCTTGGAAGGTGTCAAGAAGGTAGAAGGTTTTATCAACATTGGCAAAATCAATAAAGCGCATGACAGTAGCGCTCAAGCCACCGCGGTTAACTCCACATTCAACAAAGTCACCATCTAATCGGAGTGCACTGGAGGCAGCCCAACAACAAACATGTGCTCTCCAAGCTATGTCATCCTGGCCCCACGAATGAGTAGCCTTGCCGGTTGTATAGGCATCTAAAAAAGAGGCTTCTCTAAGGAAGTCTGAATTATGAACAGTGAGTAGCCCGTCGGAAGCATAAGTAAAGTCCCAGCGTTGGAGAGCAAAGATACAGCCGATCTCCTGACGAAGAGATAGGGGGAGGAAATGAACAAATTTACGCAAAGAACGGCGAAAGAATTGAATCAACACAGGAAAGTAATAATAGACAAACTATGAGAGGATGTAAGTTTTGTCAAGCAAGAAGTGCGCATAAAAACAGATCAAGTGAGATGCAGAAAGGCAAAAAGGATTACGGTAAGGCGGCGGATCATCTCAGCTGACGAACATTTGAAATAAAAGCACGTGAACTACTGGACATTAAAAAGACACGTTTAATTTGAGAGAAAAAACACAGTAGGGGCGAAGGACGGAGGGCTCTAATGGAACCAATGAGAGAGACAGCGTCAAGAATATTGTTGATATCGTTAGAGGAACTTGGCCCTACATGGAAGCGATAGCCAAGTGTTACAAGACGGGAGAAAGCAAGGGAGAGCCGAAACCGAAGTCTCAGGAGTAAAACTAGTGGATTGATAATGCGAGAAGGCGAGACAGAGTGGAGATGACAATAAGCATGAACCATCTGAAGAGTTTCAACACGATTAAATCGACGAGATTTGGCTAAAATGATTTGTAACTGACGAGTTGGATCGGCGGTATAAGCAGACAAAGCCTTAACAGAAGCTGGGAGTTGGAGGTATGTTTCATAGACAAAAAAATGCATTGACTGAATGGGCACAGAATTCGAATTCAACGGAAGGGATGGGTGACTTTGAATGCCAGGGACAGAGAAAAAATCCTTTGTAATGGAAGATAAGTTTTTGGTAGCGTCGGACTGAATATAGTTAGCACCATTACTTTTACCGGAGAGACCAGCTATGGCATAGATATCGGTTGTATATGCATACGCATCAATAATATGACTAATGGAAAGTGATGAATACACATCAGGTGTCATAGAGTGGTAAAATAGACAGTGTGGAGACAAGTCCTTAAGGGAATTAACTATACTAGTTTGAACAAAAGACCCCGTATAAAGCATTGGCAACTCGCAATAAGGTGATAATCCATTCATTACATTCGGGATCATCTTTGAGGTGGAACGCACTTCAAATGAATTCTGGAGAGATATGGCTAATAAACCATGTTCAAGCTGGAAAATACCAGGCCAATAGTAAATGGCGGTTTGGGTGCAAATAGCAGGAAGATTGGTAGTGGTAAATATATGCGCTGCCTTTTTAAGGGCGTCAGGAAGAAGGGCATCATCATCACCTATAAGGCACATCCAATCCCTTGTAACGTGAGAGATGGCAAATTCAAAACTCTTTACCATAGGCAAATCTTGATTAGAGCGAAAATATTTAATACGCGGATCTTCAAAGGAACGGACTAGATCAGGCGTCGAGTCCTTACTATTATTATCAGATATAATAATTTCGAAGTTAGAATAAGACTGATTCAGTACGCTTTCAACAGCGTAAGCCAAAGTATCAGCTCGATTACGAGTTGGGATTACAACCGAAAAACCTGAAGCCAAAATCAATTGAAAGTCTTGACGATAATAGCAGGACAGCTCTAGAGATAGTTTGACAATAAAGAAGGTAAATCAGGAAAGTGCCTGAATAGCGGTGGATTATGCATTGGAGATTAGTCGTGAAATAATTAGACGTATTCTGGGTGCAGAGCAGGCAGTGCATAAAAGAGTAAAGGGTGAGATCAAAATAAACGCGAAAAAAGGATTGAGATCTAATGAGATAAAGTAAGAGAAAAGGGGTTTGGCAACTAGTATGAGGAAAAGGAGAGCAGAGAAGAAAGGAAGACAAATGTCATAAATTATCCAACTTGAAAATGCCGATGAAAGATGGCGGGTAAATGTTCCAGATGCCAACACAATGAAAGCCATAATATTCATGGAAAGAAACGAATATGCAGCCCCAAGCGTTCCCAATGAAGATATAGAGATGTAACCAATTGGGAAAAAGAGAAAGCAAAAAATTACTGTCATATACAAAGTGAGCGTAGTTACACCAAGGGCAAGAAGTAGTTGGTAGATAGGAGTTACAAAGGTATTAATTAAAATAGCTATAGCCAAAACTTGCAAAACAGGCAGGGCTGGTATTGAAACGGAGGTATTATTTAACCAAACGGAAAGCAGGGGATTAGCGAAGAAAAATATAGAAAGACACGATGTACAAGCAAGAACTGAAATAAGCTGGGCTGACAAGTGAAAATTTGAAGTTAGAGAACGGAAATCACGGGAACCGTAATCAGTACAGTAAATAGGATAGAAAAATGATGACAAGGGAGACAAGAACAGTGTGAGAGAACTTGCAACGGATGCAGCAGTTGAATATATAGCAAAATCATCAAGAGACAAAAGCTGGAATATTAATATCTTGTCAAATTGGACCAACAACAATGCAAATATATTGATCAGAGCAAGCGAGGATGCAAAGTGCCGGAGATGGGAGATACTTTGCAAGGAGGCTTGGTTGCGTAAGATTGGGATCGAAAATAAGCGGTAAACTGAAACAAGAGAAACAACGAGTGTAAATAGAGAAACAAATAACTGCCAGATAAAAAATACTATGAGATTTGCCCCAAAGAAATACAAAACTGGGACAACAATAATAGATGTAAGCGTAGATCGGATGAATTGGATTGAACTAGATTGAAGGTAAAATTGGCCACCTAAAAGAACATTTCTATACACAGACTCAAGGAATCTCAGAAACAGAGATACACCCATCAGCTGCAAAGCTAACAAAACATTAGAAGGAGCTAGTGAGGTGTCTGGCTTGAGTATTATTGAATTAATAGAAGGGGATAACAAAAGAAAACCAACAAGGAAGATAAGAGAAATGAAAAAAGACAAGTATTCAGATGATCTAATAAGCTGACAGACAGAAGATAGTGATGTGCCACGGGATTGATATATGGATATTTCACGTGTAAGTGTTTGTCCTATTCCGAAGTCCAAAAGGGGTAGCCAGGACTGAAAGAGAATGAATAGGGAAACAAGAGCAAATTGCTCAAGCCCTAAAAGACTAATATACTGAGGGATAAAGATAAAAGATGCAAAGCCTGACCAAAATGTAGCCAGATAGTTTGATGTAATGCTTAGTTGACGAGAAGCCACTTTATCTCAAGATAAGGTCAGTAAGTTAGAGATGAGCTGGTGATAGAAAAAAGAATAGGAATAAAAGGAGTGACATAACAAGAGGTACAAAGAGGATCAGAAACCAATTTGGTGAAATTCAGGGACTAGGAGATTTAATTCATGCAGAATTTGTGTGGTGCTTTTTGATATAAATGAAGACTGCAACCTAGAGAGTGAAGAAAACAACAAATCAGATGGGACAGTATTTTCTCGGGCTTTAAAAATTAGATGGTGCTCTGTTTTTTCTACGGTTGAATCAATAATCAATTCTTCGTATAACTTTTCACCAGGACGCAAACCGGTGAATTCTATGGATATGTCTCCAGATGGATTTGATGAATCTTTTAAAGAAAAACCAGATAATTGTATCATCTGTCGAGCCAGATCATATATAAGTACTGGGTCACCCATGTCGAGTACAAAGACTTCACCACCAGCTGATAGCGAAGTAGCTTGCAATACGAGCTGTACAGCCTCAGGAATGGTCATGAAGTATCTTGTAACTTGAGGATGGGTAACTGTTACGGGTCCTCCCGATGCAATTTGCTGTCGGAAAAGAGGTATAACTGAGCCGCTTGAGTTGAGTACATTACCGAAACGCACCATTGAGCAAACAGGGCCTGTTTTACTAGGCCGAATCTCATTAGCTGCATCCTGGACCAAAAGCTCACACACGCGTTTGCTAGCACCCATAACATTAGTAGGACGTACAGCCTTGTCTGTAGAGATGAGAGTAAAATGACTAAGATTACAGTTGCGTGCTGCCTGAAGGGCAGAAATAGTGGCATTAATATTATTCTCAACTGCAGAACAGATGTTGGATTCAACTAAAGGTACGTGCTTGTAAGCAGCAGCATGAAGAAGTACATTTACGGTATATTTTTGGCACAATAATTCAAGATTAGCCTGATCTTTAACATCACACAAAGAAGAGACTATATGAGTTGAGCAATTCAACAGAGAAAGTTCTTGTGAAATTTTATAGAGAGCAAACTCGCTGTGATCAACAAGGACTAATGTATTAGCACCGAGGGATACGACTTGACGAGAAAGCTCGGAACCTATACTGCCTCCAGCACCAGTAATTAAAAAATTTCGATTGTGGGCTAATGGGACAAGAAGGTGATTAAGTGGGGTGGATGGCTCTCTGCCTAATACATCTTCGATTGATACTGTTTTAAGTTCACTAACGCGGTGGCGACCACTTGCAATATCTGCTATTGATGGAATTGACAAGACACGCAGGCCGAGTCCTCCTAAATCGCTAACTAACTGCCTTCGACGACTGAGAGGCGCAGAAGGTATTGCAAGAAGTACTTGAGATACGCGGAACTTTGATTTGATATCAAAAATGGCATCAGGATTGCAAATTGGAAGTCCTTGTATTTTTCTATTCCATAGACTGGAAGAATCGTCAAAAACAGCTACAAGATGAAAATCTGGATGGTTACGAAGTTCCTGGATTAAACGAGTGCCAGCAGCACCAGCACCAAAAACTATAGTCGGAACTTTACGACCAGTTACTGTGAATAGATGAGCTCTATAATGCAATAGATCACGTGCTATGACACGAGATAAAAGCAAACCAACGGTCAAAACCCCCCAAAGGAGAAGCCAAAATGATCGAGGTGGATCAGTGAATGTAAATAGGTTGGTAGTAAAAAAGAGTAAAAGAACGATCAGAGCGGTTCTAGGAATGAGAGTATAGAAAGAGTGGCTACCAATACTTCTAGTAAGACTTCTATACCAACCAGTGACCAATAATATGGAAATTCCAAGAATCAGAAAGGGAGCTAATAATGGAATGCTTGAAACAAGAGCAGGCGGCCATGGCTCACTAAGTCGAAGTGCAAATGAGGCCCAGAAGCTGAAAACAAGAACAACTGTGTCTGTAAAAAGAAGAACTAAGCGACGAACCAGAAGATGTCGGTCTGCGGAGAAGACTTGCCGAAGGTAACGAAAGACTTCAGGAAGCTGTGGAAAAAAACGGACGGCCATCAGCAGCAGGCCGAAATGGAAATAGAATTATAGGCGATGTTGAGGTCAAAACCGATAAGACACATGATTATGGGGAATAAGACCCAAATCCATTAGTGCAGGCAAAAAGAAAGAGGAAAATTGAAACTACAACTCTCTAGATTTAGGTTATATGCACAGCAAGAGAGAGGGAACAAAGCAAATGCTATTAATAAAAAAGCTGGAAAACTGAAGATATGGACAATAGGCACAAATTAAAGATAAATGATTATTGTGTTAAAGAATTAAAAAATCAGAATCAACATGGGCGAAGACCAATAACAGCAGAAGGATTGCCCTTAACAATTGAATAAGGGGGAACCATCCCTGAAACAACGCTTCCAAGAGTAATAACGGCACCAAAGCCAATATAAGTACCAGGTGCCAAAGTAGCATTAGCACCTATCCAAGACTGGCCTTCAATCATAATGGGCGACAATAATAGATCGAAAGACTCAGTTTTATAATTATGATTTCCTGTGCACAGATAAACCAGCTGGGAGATACAAACATGATCAGAGATAGTTACCTGGGCCAAATTATCAATCCAGGTGTTCTCCCCAATCCAACAGTAGTCGCCAACAGACAAATGCCAGGGACTGGTGACAGTTAAACCAGGCTTGATACGACCATGTTTACCAACACTTGCACCAAATAAACGCAAAATAAACTTACGCCAAATAGTCCCTGGAATTTGACTTGATACTAGCCAACGAAACGGAAAGTACCAGAGAATACGTCTTGCTTTATGCAAAAAAGAGGATTCATAGATTAAAGAATATTGATCAAGCAGTTGAACGGACTTGTGGAAAGAGTCGGATGTCATAGTGAGATATTAAGACGTATACGCCTAAGAAGCCAAATAGTAGCAGAATAAAGAAAATCAATATTTGCACGAAAAGGTGATATTACACCGAGTTGAATCTTCATTCTTCGAGACTCTAAAAGTGGTAGTAATGATGATTGGCTCACACCACCTGTGGCCATTGATGCAACGACAGAAGGCATAAAACCGGCACGCAAGCGAGGTCCAATCCGTAGGAAGAACTCGTAATCAGCGCAGGCTGTGTAAGACATAGAAAAAAGGCCGAATCGAGTGAAGAGTTCGCGACGATGGACAGAAGCGACATGGGCAGTGCGCATGAAATGCCGAAAATACTTCCAGACCCAGGGTTTGCCTACAATACGCTGAGATCCATTAGGGGAAATAAGTGTTACTTGTGCAGAGATGTAATCATATTCAGGGTGGTTTGAGATGAAGGTACAGTATTGAGTGAGGGCATCATGATGGAGAGAATCATCGGAGCCAAGAAAAAGAATCCAGTCGCCGACAGCAACTGAAAGACCTTTGTTCCACGCTTCGTAAAGGCCACTATCGGGTTCACTGACCCAATAGCTGATGCTCTCAGAATTAGAAATTAGATAGTCAATTGTTCCATCACAACTACCACCATCAATAACAATCAATTCGTACAAGTGCGAGGGACATGACAATGAGTAGACACTATTGACAGCACGACGTAGTAGATGAAGGCAGTTAAAGGTTGGAATGATAATAGAAAATGTGGGCTTCACTGAAACATGAAAAGCACAAGGCTCTCAAGATATAGTGAAAACTTTATCATAAAATTTGTTCATCTTTGCACCAATGGCGCTCCAGGAATATTTTCTAGAGACATAATTACGGCAATTTAAACCCATATTCATCAGTTCTTCGTCAGTTTTGAGTGACAACTCAAAGAGTGCTCGGCTGACAGAATTTAGATTAGGCTGAATATACCAACCCATATTATTATTAGATAAAATACTCCATGGAGTCTGATTAGTGGTTATCACAGGTAAACTCCAGGACATGGCTTCAGCAACGGCAATTCCAAAGTTTTCACTGTATGAGGGAAGAATAAAAGCATGAGACGATTGATAGGCATAGTCTTTGAATTCACCGTAAAGGGGTCCCTCGAAAATAAGTTGATCTGAGATATGAAGAAGCTTCGTCTTATGCCGTAAATAACGAATATACGAAGGGTCGCCCATACCTACAATTCGACATTTCCAATTCACAGGCCTAACAAGTGACCACGCATCGATCAACAAATCTAGTCCTTTTTTGGGATGTATACGCGAGAGAAAAAGTAAAGTCTTGACTGGATTTGACGAATTGGAACGGTGAAAGACTGGTGGCAGAGGTATGCCCTCCTCAATCACAAAAACTTTAGAGGAAGGAATGCCAAGTGCAATTAAGTTCTGAGCCTCAGCAGTTGAAGTGGCATGAACGTAATCGCAAATATCAAAGAGCTTAGACTCAATAAAATGGAAAAAGAGCTTTTTGGCAAATAGATTCCTAGAGCGAGCCCATGGCTCTAACATACCAGCGGGCTGAACTATAAGAACCTTGGATGGTGACCTTTGTTTCCATTGGAGTGAGACAAGACTGCCCTGACGCCATAGACCACGCAAGTGAACAACGTCAGGGGTTAAATCCTGCAAATGCTTACCAAGCCTTAAGGAAATAGGATAAATAGGATTCCTAAAAGATTTGACTTTGCGGATTTCTAATTGAGAGAAGTCAGAAATCTTGGCTGTAGTATCAAGCTCATCAAAGTCTGTATGGCACAAGATAGAGATGTCTTTAGTAGAACTTTCTTTAGAAACAGCGACAGCCAGATGATATGTTGCATGAGCCAAGCCACCTGCACTTTCGCCAATTGAATCAGTAAGAGCTACTATTTTCATATAATAAAACTTGGTTTCTCATTTTTTCCCAGGACCCATCCATAGAGGAGTGCAAACTGCTTGGTAACAGTTGCCCAATCATAAGTTCCTGAAACGAGCGCACGAGCAGAAGCCCCCATAGCAGATAAAGAGGAAGGATTGAGATGAAATAGCTTGCGCAGCGAGTGGGTAAGTGATGAAGTATCAGGCTCAGCAGCTAAAGCGGCGTTAAGCGAAAATGCATCTGGGAGATTGCAAGCTGCACTTAGCAGGCAAGGCAAACTAAAAGACATAGCCTCCAAAGCAGCCATTGGTAACCCCTCTGAATATGAAGGGAGAATAAATGCAGAAGCATGCTGATATGAAGAGAACTTAGTCTCGTTATAAGCTGGCCCATATGCAAGGCAACGAGATATAGGGAAATTACTTAGTTGGCTTTGTAGCTTTCCATCATCACCATAACCTACAAAACAGAGCCACCACCCAAAATGGTTGGCTTCATCGGCTAATGACTGCCAGGCAGTTAGAAGTGGTTCTAAGCCCTTTTTATGGTGATAACGGCCTAGGTACAGTAGAACTTTGTCTTGAGGAGGAATTATCTCATGCCAGAGAGGGGGAGGGAGGTCTCGAGGAGAGAGTGATGGGAGTTTTATACCATTTGGAATAACCGCAATAGGCTGTTCTGGAAAATAATGACGAATAGACAATGCTTCTTCTGCACAAAGTGCATGAATACAGGCTGCTTTACGGAAAGCTTTTGATTCCCATAGCCTTAGGGAAATCAACTTTTTGAGCGGTGAATGGGCCATCGCCCACGAATCCATCATGCCGTGGGGTGAAATAATAAAAGGAATTGATGAACTTTGAAATGAAGCAACCAATCTTGTGTGAGCTCTCCAGAGACCGTGGAGATGAAGGATATTAGGAGCGAGAATATCAATAGAAGATTTTAGTTGACTATCTCTTGAAAGTAATGAATAGGAGTCAAAATTAAGCCAACGGGAGAAAATACCTGATGACTGTTGAGCTTCTAAGAGCTGTGAGATAGATACAGCAATACCGCCATCGGAGCTTGAGGGCGAATAGGAGATGTGGACAGGCTCTAATGGCATTGAACAATTAAAACCTCTTAGTTAAAAGGTAGCGATAACAAAGAAATGAAGGGAGAACAGTGAAACAGTAAAGCATGAAGGCCTGGGGAAGATAACCTCTACTGATGATCACATAAATAAATGAAGCATTTAACAAATAAACTGCTTGAGGAAGTGGTTCAAATTGACGCCAAAGAAACCACAACCATAAACGTTTACAAATTAAGCCGAAAATAAAACTAAATGCAACAACTCCAAGCCAACCAAAAGCTAAATAATATTCTGCAAAGTTTAAATAGGCAGTATAAGAATTTGGTGTTCCATACACTACTTCTCTTGCTGAGGAAGAATATGATCCATCCGGTTTATTAGGGAAAAGCTGACGTGGAATTGGTTGAAGTAAAGATGTAGAAAAAGGCTTTAGGTAACTGTGTGGAATGGATGAAGGAGTATGGCTGATAATTGCGGAGCTAGTGAGAAAAACACCTGCTTCTTCAAAGCTTGAAGTAAAGACCTCAAAAGGAGAGTAATTTGACAATGCTGTTATATCAACACCGCGAACAAAGGAATTAGTACGTGTAATACTAAGAGCTCCATTGAGTCCAATGAAGAGAAACATGAAAAGAACAAGGAAAACGAGCTTTGGACGAAGCTTGTTGTAAAAAAGCCAGAGCAAAAGAATAGGAACTAAAAGAAGTAATATGCGATAACGGAAGGCCTCTGACAAATAGATTGCGGATGCAACTAATGTCCAAACAGCCAAGGAAAATGAATGGGCCCTGGTACGCAACCAAACAGCAAATTTAATGACAACGCCAGGAATCAAAAGGTTGATAGCAAGCATAAAGTAATTTTCAAATGCACCTAGATTGAGACCAGAAAATCCAAAGAAGGAAGCATTAAAATTTGAAGGTGAAAAGGGATTTAACATTCCAATAACTCGATCTCCGTAAACAAGAAGGTATGGAACTAGACCTAACCAACAAAGAATAGTGCCAGATTTACGAATTGAGCTTAGTTTGGAATTGAAGGACTTTCTTGGCTTTACAGAAGGTCGGAAGAGGTGATAACCAGAAAGGAATGATATATAAAAGATTAAAGCTGCTAGCCATCCCCAGACTAGAAATTCGCGGTGCTCAATGCCACGGTAAAAAGTTCCAGATGTACCAACGAAATTTGATACTTCACCAGAGGACAATACAGCTCTCAAGGGCCCAACTAGGGCATAAAAAACAAGAAGAACGGCGACAAACAAAGTTGGCCTGTAGATTTCAATCCAAGACTTTGAACGGATCGCCAGGAAGCACTCGAAAGCAATAGAGATGCTCAGCAGAAAGAGGATGATAGTTTCAGAGGCTGAAAAAATCATTAATGCCTAGAGAAAAAAGAAATCAATCGAGAAACCAGTGTGCCTATACCAGAGTAACGCGGATTACGTGAGGCGTAAACGATGGCATTTTGCAATCCATCAGCAAAACTTAGAGGACTATACAATTCTAGATTGGCCCTAGCATTATTTATCATTGTAGTGCGCTGGGATTCTGACTGAGCGTCAATTGTATGCATTACATGAACCAAGTCATCGATGTTGGTTGGGTCGATGATAAAACCGGAAAAATTGTGTTCAACGAGATCAATTGAACAACCACAGCAATTACTGACGACAACAGGCAAGCCAGATGCAATAGCTTCATTCACAACCAAACCCCAAGTATCTTTAAGACTGCAAAGAATAAGAGCGAAGGATTTCTTATAAATAGCCGCAAGTTCGTCAAGCTGAACAAAAGAATGAAAAGTAACCCGACTTGGTTTAGGTAAGAGTTTACACTTATTTATGAGGTCGGTCTCGAGAGGCCCATGGCCGAGCAGCAATAACTCTCGAGAACCACCTGACAATTGGTACTGACAGTATGCATCGATCAAATAATTATGATTCTTTTCAGGAATAAAGCGACCTACACAAATAAAAGGTTGATGTTGGGCAGGGGAACTATTACTGGCAACAGAGTGATAGTTTTGAAAAAAAAGGTTATCAACGACATCCCAAGGCTGGAAGATAGCGGTGGATGGGAAACCAAGCGAGCTTAGATAAGACCTGCTATCAGTTCCTGCGACAAGTGCTGAACTGACAGATCGAAGTAAAAGTCTTTTTAAGAACTCAAGAAATAACTTCCTAGTACTGTCAATTTTTCTGCTGTCACTAACAATAATGCATGGTATACGAGCATTATTGGAAGTAATCATTAGCTGTAGATAGGCTCTGTCAGCCCAACCAACAATGACAACATGGGAGGGTTTGTAAAGGTTAATGCAGTGGAAGATTTGGGATCGTAATCTTGAGGGAGGGGGATCAGTCTCAGCACTGGAAGCACCCTGCAGTTGGACTAAAGTGTATAAAGATGTTTGTGCATTAGAATCCCAGGGATACTCAAGTGAATTGGGACGAGTCTCAATTACGATCAATTTATGCTTAGAAGTTAATGCTAAGGACTCTAGACGTGCGTGATGGTATGGACCAATTTTATGGAGGGCGATAAGGATAGTAGATTCAGAATTATGAGACATAACTGATTAGACTATAGAAGTTCAGATTGAACAGACTTAACTAAGTCAGTACGAAATCTTGACCATGACCACTGTTGTGCATACGAAATAATGTACTCGCGATCGATTCCATGAGAAAGAACCTTATATTCGAGATTTTGAAGGGATTGACTAAGAGAAAGAGGATCGCCAGCTGGAATGATCTCTGAACAAGTTTGATCTGCAATGTCAGGAAGGCCAGTGTTAGCAGTGCCTAGACAAAAACAGCCGCGGGATAAAGCCTCGAGATAGACATATCCGAAGCCTTCAACGAGGGAAGGCATAACAAAAACATCAGAAGTGTTAAAAAGATGATCTAAATGATTAGCAGTAACCGAAGGTAAGATGTCTACAGAAGATGCCAAAGAATAGGATGTTTGTATCTGAGGGTCGCAATGGCGGCAGACAATGGTTAATTTAGAATGGGACAAGTTTGCTGATGACCAGGCCTCAAGTAGATGATGTAAGCCTTTCCTATGCAGTCCACTTCCGACATAAAGAAAATTACACTTAGTGCTTTTATCGAAAGAATGAAGCTGGAGAGAAGGAATATAATCAATGCCAAATGGAATAACTTTAATTCGGTCATGTGGTATGCCTGTTTTAACACAGGTATATGCAGTGAAACTGCTGTTACAGATCACAAGATCAGAAAGGGAAAGTTCGGTTTGGTTGGTAGTATCCCTGAGGTCAGCCAATATCTGAGCTTTAGCATTAGTAAGTAGTGGGTAACGTTCTAAATCACGAAGCAAAATTTTAGAACTTTCACCTATGTGAGGATGATATTGAACTAAACCTTTTTTGATATTAGCTGAAGATGATGCTACAAATGCTTGATAGGCGTAGCCCATATGAAGCAAAAAAGCAGAGCCATACTTTTCAGCAATCCGCAATGCACTCCAACTTATGGGATCCTGGTCATCACCGAATCGACCTGAAAGTGAAGGGAAAAGGGATTGAAAAAAACGAGTGAATACGAGGCGTCGGCTACTATGGACATATTGTGATGGAAGAAGAGACGAGTTCCTTTGGCTCAGCTTGTCAAATAGGCGAAACTGTGAGCAATAAGAAGCTTGAACGACTGGAAGAAATTTATCAGGTAAATAGAAATCAGTTACATGACACTGTAAAAGTTTTGCTTCATATAAAGCAATAGCGACTTGATAAGAGTCTCGTCGTCCAGAGGCTGCTGTAACTATTTTCATGAATATAAAATGTCGCAAATACGAGCAACTGAGTTCTGCCACTCAAAGTTCAACGAATTAATGGCTAAACGAGATCTCATAAGCAAATAAGAGTCGTAATCAGACATCAAATGGGAAATATAATTGCCAACAGTTTCAACAGACGGATAGGCGGAAAATAGTTTCCCACATTCATCTCCAGTAAAGGTAGATGAGATCCCTCCAACGTCATGGGTAAGGACCGGGACAGCAAGACGAAAACACTCAACGTTTGAAATACCGTAAGCCTCAAACAACGAGAACAGAGTTCCAAAATGCCAACTGGAAATTTCACGTATAAATTTTGAATGCTCCGTGTGCTTGTCAATAAAACCAACGTATTGAATAAGTGGAGATTTAGGTAGATCAGATAATGAAGGACCTACAACTCGGACAATTGCTGGTATACCAATTGAATTTAAATAAGAGGCTAACTGGAGAACAAAGGGACCACCCTTACGCTGCCAGTCCTTCCCCAAAAATCCTAATTTAAGCGGTAACGCATGAGTAGGAGCAGGAAGTGTCAGATTGATGTCTAATCGGTTAAGGACTGAACAATTAAAGTTAGCTCCGGCAGGAACAATATGGACGCGATCGGAAGGTATTTGATAATCATTGATTACAGATTGCGCTGCCCACTTGGACATGGTTATTACAGCACCAGCAGACAAATACGCATTACGTTCACGGGCAAAAACGTCTTGTTTGAGTGAGTGAGAGAGTCTATGGCCTGTCTGGTAAATCTCAAATAACTGCTTATTTGTTGCATCAATATAAAAACTAACTTTCCAGTTATCTGGATATGGGTAAGGAGGTAATAACGGGAAATGACTGAGAAATTGAAGATTCTGACTTGGACTAAATCCTTGGGAAATTGCTTGCGACCATAAAGAATTAACGCTTGATTTACTGTATTGAAATCCGCCAGGCTTACCGGTCAAAAATAATCTAGAGATATTCCAAAGCAAACGTCTAAAAAGAAGTCTGCTGGGGTCAAGACTTGGCCCAGCTACTAGTAAGCCTTTCTTCGAAGCCGCATGAAGAATATAGTATGGAATGTTGCTCCAGGTTGATATCTCGTTGGGATTGCCGCAACATACAAGTTGATAAGTCATTGATCTAGCAATGTAAACCAAGCATCAGCTGACATCTGGATATCGTAGTCCTTAGCACGCTTAGAGGATGCCTGGGATAAGGAAGTTCTAAATGACTCATCAGAGAATACTTTAAATAAAGCATCACACCAAGATTGAATATTAGCGCAGGGAACTAATAATCCTGCATTGCCATGATCTAGCACCTCACGACAAGCAGGTACATCAGAGGCAATGACAGGTAGGCCAGCTGCCATTGCTTCAATCAAGACAATGCCAAATCCTTCTGAAGCAGTCGTAGAGAAAGCAAAGCAATCAACAGAGCCAAGCAGTTCAGGAACATCAAGACGATTCCCAAGGAAATTGACTGAAGAAGCGAGGTCGTACCTTTGGACTAGGCTCTCTAGAGAACTTCTAGTTGGACCGTCACCAACTAAATAAAGTTCCCAGTCTGGGTTACTGGCGTTAGCAAAAGCTTTGATAAGAGTAGCTTGATCTTTGATTTGATCCAAGCGTGCAACCATCATCACCTTAAATGCATTAGATTTATGAGTAAGAGACAGTGAATTCAAAGAACGAGCGGCAATTAAATCTGTAGCACATCCATTGGGAATAACCTTGCATGAGTAGTGCACAGGAAGCAACCCTTTAATTGAATCAGCCACTGCATCAGAACAACAGACTAAATGAACACGTAAAAAAAGAAGGGCTCTAAGCAAACAGAACCATTTGAAGCGCTTAATTGAAGCCCGTGGAGCAGTATTTTGCAGACAAATTGCAATTACCTTCGGACCATTCAAGCGAAATGCCGCAATCAGCCACAACAAAGAAAGGTTACAAGGATATATAACCACTGAATCAAATGTGTGGAATTTTGGCAATAATATAAGTCGAACAAATAGGGATATTCCACGATTTGTTGTCTGATAGATAGCCTGTAAATTTCCAGCAGAAATCAATTGCTGAAATGTTGGCAGCAAATTAGTAGAAGAGGGGTCAATATTAAGTAGATAAGAGGCGAAGTTATTCGGAGTACTTCGAATCAATTGAAGAGCCAAGTTCTCTATGCCAGCCGCATGAAAACCAGACAAGACATGAAGTAGTTTGTTAGATGTCATTAGAGGATAAAGCCGAGTTCACGACCATAAGAAACAGCACTTTCTGGTACAGAGAACTTGCTTATAGCCCTCTCATATGCTGCTTTGACTCGTTGCTGGGTTTCAGTCTTATTGGAAAGAACATGAAGAATCCCTTTAGCCATTGCAGAAGGATCTCTCTCCTTTACTAATAAGCCACAGGTATTACCTAATAAGACTTCCCGACAAGCTCCTACATCTGTTGCAACAATAGGAACTTTAGCTGCCATTGCTTCAGCAAGTGCAATACCAAAACCTTCATCTTTAAGTGCCTGAAAAGCAAAAACATCGCATTGGCTTAAAAGGTCAGCAACATCTCGTCGAGATCCTAGAAGTTTCACATAGTCATTGAGTTCAAGCTGGTTAATCAACTGCTCAAGTTCAGGTCGTCGACTACCTTCACCAATCAGCCATACCTCAACAGGGGTCCCTTGTGACTTAAGAATAGAGGCAGCTCTGATAAGTGTTGGTTGATCCTTATGTACTTCAAGACGAGCTGTCATCACAACACGAGGTGGGGTAGCTGGGATCGGTGATCTAGGTTTTGGGCTAACAAAGGCCTCTAAATCACAGGAATTGTAGATAGTAGTTGCCTCAAAGGCGGACACTTGAAAATCTCTGATTGTTAGATCATACAAATAATCTGAACAGCAAATAAGTTTGGAGGTAAATGGTCGCCCAAGTTGAACTAAAAACTTAAATTTCTGAAATGATGAACCTGTCCAAATAGGAGGGGGATTGCCAACATAAGCACAAATATGCCTTGTTCCTGCAAGACGGGCACCTATTGCAGTAAATGCATGCCAACCCAAGGGGAAACTCATAATACTGCGAACGCTAAATGTTCTGCACAAAGTGTATGTATGAATCAACAGGTTGATATACCTCGAAAGGCCTCTACCCATGGGCGAGAAATGGATAGGAATACCGATTAAATTAAAATCCTCCAACATGTCGAGTGGTTCTTGCTGAAGAACCATAAGCTGCACTTCAAAACCATTGGCTTTCCATTCCCGTGCTAGCTGCAATGCAAGTTGAGGGGTCCCTTCCGCAACGAGCGACATTAAAACAATCAGAACATCGACCTTCGTTCTTTTTGATCGATGCATGGGAGCTCACACAGTTGAAGGAATGAATCCTAGGCTGGAATGGTGCTGATACTAGGCGGTGACAAGGCTTTGTAGTTGAGCAAGCAATCTAGAAGCAATGGGCTCGATTCCAAATCTTGACTCGACATCTGCACGACACTGTGTGCGGCTGATACGCGACAATTTACGGACTGCCTCTGCAAAGACAAGAGGATCAGGTTCTTCAGGTGAGCACAGGAATCCATTAAAGCCGTCCTTTACGACATCAGGAGTAGACGCCCTATTGGTCGCAATGACAGGAGTGCCACAAGCCAAGGATTCTGTCATCACAATCCCAAAGGGTTCATCCCATCTAATTGGAAAGAGAAGTGCTTCAGCTCTTCCAAGTAAATGCTGCTTTACTACATCATCAACAGTTCCAAGCCATCGAACTTGACCCGAGAAAAGGTGAGGTTGGATTTTATGTTTAAAAAATTCCATTGCACCTGGTTCGTTTGGAACAGGACCTGCAATCAGGAGTGGCTTAGAGGCCAGTTGTGCTGCTTTGATAGCTACGTCAACACCTTTATTTGAGGTTAAACGACCAAGAAATGCCAAATAGCCGCCATCTCCGGAGCCCAGAGAATATCTATTTGCAGCAATTGGATTCGGGACCATTATGCTTGGAGAACTGAATTTAACACTTTGATGTTGATGTGAACTAATGCACTGGAAAAGAATTTTACCTCTTACACGCTGCTCAGCAAAATCTACCTGGAGCTGATCAATTGGATTTTCGAAGATCTGCAAAATCGGAACTTTTAAGTACAAAAGACTTTCAAGATAGTCAAACCGTCCAAAGTTGCAGACAACATCACATTCTCTCGATGCGATAATGCTTTGAAGCTGAAACTGAATCTTTCTACGTGCCCTGCTAAATTTATGCTTTGAAGGAGGATAATGAATAAAGAGTCGTCCTGAGGCGTATCTTCTGGAGCCAGGACCAGCCAGTAGATCTACGGTATGTCCGAGCCTAGTAAACTCAGCAGCAAATAAATCAGCCACGCGCTCAATTCCACCGTAAAAGACTGGTGGAACAGGATGATCGGGGTCAACTATAATCAAGATCTTCATTTCAAGTATTATCGAGAACCCTCAGAATAGAAGACACAAAGACATCAACTCCATAGGACATCTCATGAAAACTGTCAATGTAATTAAGGCACATTTTTTGTCTTCTAATTAACTCACTTGCAGGCATGGATAAAAGTTCTTTGAAAATAGATGAAAGAAACGCTACGGAAGTAAGCTTCTGCTTTGGAAAATCACTCAGATTAATAACACAATCTTTTAATTCATTAGGTAGAGAACCAGGAGCTCCAATGTAAATAGGTATACTTCCAGCTGACATTGAATCAAAGATCTTTTCTGAAATATAACCAGAATTGCCCAGGTAATTTTCACATGCGATTGTGAAGGTTGAATCGCACAAGGACGTCACCTTACTCCCAGGAAGCATACCCAGAGGAGAAGACCGAATCTTGAGACGTCGATCAGGCAGCAAGCGTGAGAGCCAGCCTGAGCCTCCATTTGACCAATTACGACCACACAAGAAAAAGCTTAGTCCGTAGGAAGCAAAAGAGGCTAAAACCAAAGACTGGCGTACCGTATAGGCCCCGTAATACTCATCTCGGAAAATAGCGGAAAATGGTATTTTCCAACCTTGCAGGTATTGCCAGATAACGGGCCAGCCTGACCAGCCCAAGTGATATTGGAAATTACGACGCCAACCGCTGCTGTGCGCATTTCCAACATAGGCACAAAAGTAAGACCTTTTGGAGGGTGGCTTAGTTCGCAGTAAGGACAGATTTGAAGGGCGGTGAAATCTAAACGGCAATCTATAATGACTTATATAAGAAGGGCATGTAAGTAGTCTATTGTATGTCAATACATGGGCAAATTGCTTCAGGTTAGCGATGCAGTGTTGTGCATGACGTTCCAAAGGAGTTTCAGCAACAAGCAATATTATTGGTACATGTTTATGGTTTGAGATTAATTCATGAAAATCACTTTTTTTAACAGGAAGGTCAACCAAGATAATTAAATCTGGAGCTATGGATCTAGAAGTGAACTCAGATATACCGCCAAGTGAAGCCCCTAGGGACTGGAGCTGGGCTGCTAGAACCCAAAAAGGGAAACACCAATAGAAACTAGCCTCTGATCCATGTTGTGAATGAATAGCAGAGACAAGCTTCTCCAATTCATCTCTCTGAGTTGGAATATAACACCCAATCGATGGCAAAAATGGTGGATGATTGTAAGACTCCTCCTTCATACCCCATGCGACAGCGACCTTAGAGAACCTCATGGTTGCGTGGTCGGACTAGACTGCTGTAGCCAGAGTCGATGGTACAAACCATCGGTCTTAATCAAAGAGGAATGTGTTCCTGCTTGAATAATTTTGCCCTGGTCTAAAACAATAATTTGATCAGCATTTACGATAGTGCTTAGTCGATGTGCAATAACTAAGACAGTACAGTCTCCCCGAAGTCGTTGGATAGCATCTTGGACAAGCCTTTCACTTTCAGTGTCAAGAGCGCTCGTTGCTTCGTCAAGAATTAACAGCTCAGGCCGTTTTAATAGGGCACGCGCCAAAGACAAACGCTGACGCTGTCCACCTGAAAGTTTGTAACCTCGCTCACCCACAAGGGTATTATAGCCATCAGGCAATTTATCAATGAAGCCTGATGCTTGCGACAAGGCTGCAGAATGTTTGATATCAACTAAAGAGATGTCATCAAGTCCAAAAGAAAGGTTGTCTGCAATAGATGCATTAAATAAAAAGGTATCTTGGCTAACAACACCTAATCTTTTCTGCCAAGAGGGTAGGGCAATTGATGATAGCAAAGTATTGTTAATTGTGAGTTGCCCAAATGTTGGCTCATACAACCCGATTAGCAAATCAGCAATTGAACTTTTGCCTGCTCCACTTGGACCAACAAGGGCCACGGTTTGACCAGCATGTATACGAAAACTTACATCTGACAAAGCAAAGTCTGCATTATCATTATATTGCAATGAAACAGATGTTAGCTCAATTGAATTCAACTTGTCGGTAAAATCAACTCCCGTTGTGCGGCGATATTGCTTGTCTCTAGTCTCTAATATTTCATTGGTAAGCTGCAACAAACCTGCATTATTTGCAAGGGCATTAAATGACAATGCCATGCCTCCCATGCGGGCATTTAGCCGTTGCAAGGCAATGACAAAAGCAACCAGACTTGGCAGTAGATTACTTGCTCTGTCTTCAAAGAGTACCAGACTCAAACTAACCATCAAAGAGACGGCAACTATGGGCAAGAAAGATGTGATTGGATCTAGGAGAGCCAACTTTTGGGTTTGACGCAGATTGGCGGATTCCATCTCTGACAACAACGACTGAAATTTTTTATCGGTGTAATCAAGTTTTCCGGTTGTATGAAGAAGTCGCAAAGCTTGATAGTCTTCGACAGCGCGTGCACTGATCGATTGAGCTATCGAGGCTTGCCTGAGAGCACCTCTTCGTAAACGCGGCTCTAGAAATTTTTGCAGTAAAGAGATTGCCAAAGCCAGTACAATTGCAATTAACAGCAACCAAGGCGAAATAGTCAAGAGAACGAAAATATATGTAAGTGACATGATCAATCCGACACATAGATCACTTATTGCCTCAATTTCTATTTGAACTGCTGCAGGACCACTAGCAGCGTAGTTAGTTAATTCTCCGACCTTAAACCGGCTAGCACAGGGAAATGAGAAGCCTAAAATCTGGCGATGAATCAAACCTGTTATGGTTGCACCAGTTTTTGCAGAGAAAAAGCCTACGCAAACCTTATTTACGTATTTCATGGATGACTGCATTGCCTGAGCAAATACAGCAAACAACATCAATACAATGACAAGAGATGTGCCAGACCATGGGAGGGTGAAAAGGCCTAAGGGGGTGACATCTTTTGACCCTGAAGAAATGACATCTACAGCTAAATAAATAACTCCTAAAGTGGCACCCTCAGAAAGCGCTGAAACAAGGCTTGTTGAAAAGCTGACTAATATTAAAGGCCAATTTCTAACGGCTGTTTTAAGTATTAAATGATTTGCCGGAGTCCTTAGGAATTTCCTCGATAGAAAATAATGTAATTTAGAATAAATATCAATAGCCATAATAATCCCGGTACCAACGTGTGAATCTATCGATTCCGTGACTCAGGTGTGTCGAAGGAGAGAAGCCAATCCAAGATTCGAGCAAGCGCGTATCAGCAGCTGTTGACTGCACATCACCAGGTTGCATAGGCTCAAATTGCTTTATAGCTGTGATACCCAAAGAAACTTCCAATGCTTCAATGAAATTCAGCAGGGAGGTTGGTGAGCTATTCCCTATGTTGAAAATTCGGTGTGGGGCCCAGCTACACGATGAGTCTGGAATGTGAGAATTAAAATCAGGACTAGGAGTTGCGGGCTTAGCCAAAACACGCACTATCCCCTCCACAATGTCGTCTATAAAAGTAAAATCTCTGGACATATTACCGTTGTTGAACACTTTGATGGGTAACCCTTTCAATATTGCATTTGCAAAGAGCATGGGGGCCATATCGGGACGCCCCCATGGACCATAGACAGTAAAAAAGCGCAGCCCAGTTGCAGGAAACCCATATAAATGGCTATAGCTGTGAGCCATTAACTCATTCGCTTTTTTAGATGCAGCATAAAGACTGACGGGATGATCTACAGCCTGTGTTTCTTGGAATGGAACATTCTTATTGCCACCATATACTGAACTACTAGAAGCATATACAAGATGCTCTATATGTTGTTCTCTGCACCCTTCAAGAATATGCCCAAAACCCACTAAATTACTCTGTATGTATGCAGATGGATTCTGAAGAGAGTACCGAACGCCGGCCTGGGCTGCCAAATGGACAACAGCACTCGGTTTGACATCTCGAAATAAATTATGAACAGCAGCCTGGTCAGCTATATCTAATTCAAGGAAACTCCAATCGAGGTTTTTATTAATGGATTCGATTCGTTTTAATCTAGAGAGTTTTAGAGTTCGGTCATAATAGGAGTTTAAATTATCAACACCAACAACAGAGACTCCATCGCTTAACAAGCGCTCCGATACTGCAGCTCCTATGAAACCTGCGGCTCCTGTAACGATAACCTTGGAAATCATGACTCCGCCTCTTGGGAAGGTATAAGTCGTTTTTTGAAATCAGCTATCGTGGCATCTAGTCCTTCGGAAAGATTAATTTTGGGGTGCCAATTTAATGCACTCTTGGCAAGCTCAATAACCGGTTGTCGTTGCAATGGATCGTCCTGAGGCAGGGGCTCCAACACAAACTCTAGGGAGGGATTGATGCGATCACGAACTAATTCGGCCAATTGACGAATGGTGAATTCACCAGGATTGCCAAGATTCATTGGGCCAGTATTGTCGCTCTCCATCAATTTCAGAAAGCCCTGTACCAAATCATCCACATAACAAAATGAACGTGTTTGAGTCCCTTCGCCATAGAGGGTAAGCGGCTGACCCCGAAGCGCCTGAACGATGAAGTTACTGACCACACGGCCATCATTTTCCAACATACGAGGCCCATAGGTATTGAAGATGCGAGCTACACGAACCTGCACACCATGCATTCGGTGGTAATCAAAACAAAGCGTTTCAGCAATGCGTTTGCCTTCGTCATAGCAGCTGCGAATACCAATCGGATTTACGCAGCCTCGATAACTTTCAGGCTGCGGATGCACTTCGGGATCGCCATACACCTCACTAGTGCTTGCCAAGAGCAGACGGGCCCCAACACGACGGGCCAAACCAAGCATGTTGTATGTGCCCAAAAAACTAGTCTTAGCAGTTTTGATGGGGTTGAACTGATAATGAACTGGTGAGGCTGGACAGGCCAAATGCCATATCCGGTCTACCTCCAATTTAATTGGCTCAGTGACATCGTGCCGAATCAACTCAAAATTCGGATGACCTATCCAATGACGAATGTTTTCCTTTCGTCCTGTGAAGTAGTTATCCAAACAAATAACTTCATCACCACGCTCCATCAAACGATCAACAAGGTGAGAGCCGACAAAACCAGCCCCACCAGTTACCAAGTGCCTTTGTGTCATTAGCCTTCTCCCACGGTCCAAACTTGTAATCCAGCAGAAAGGGCTGCTTGTTTATCAGCTGTTGCTCTGGTGTCAAACAACCAAGCAGGGCGCCGCATGACAGAAGAGACAGCCTTCCAATCCAGACTGTTGAAATGATTCCATTCCGTAAGGATCAAAACAGCATCAGCCCCTTGACAAGCAAGCACAGGGTCAGTTGCTTGCTTCCAACTAGAATCTCCATCAGTCGGTGGGACTCCTAAATCACGCTGAATCTGCTCAGTAGAAACCTTTGGATCAAAAATACTGAGCTGAGCCCCTTCCTCCAGAAGATCTTTTGCAATACGAATCGCTGGTGATTCTCTAGTGTCATTCGTATCAGCTTTAAAAGCAAAGCCAAGTAAAGCAATCGTCTTACCTGCAACCGTATTAAAAAGCCGCTGAACAACCAATTTTGCAATACGTCGCTGCTGCCAATTATTCAGACTGACAACTTGCTCCCAGTACTCAGCAACCTCAACTAAGCCATAGTGACGACAGAGATAAACGAGGTTGAGAATATCCTTCTGGAAACAACTACCACCAAAACCAGGCCCGCTCTTAAGAAAGCGAGAACCAATTCGTGAATCAGTCCCAATCGCGCATGCCACTTCCTTGACATCAGCCCCAGTAGCTTCACAAAGTGCTGCAATTGAATTAATCGATGACACTCGCTGAGCGAGAAAAGCATTGGCCGTCAGTTTGCTGAGCTCACTGCTCCACAAATTGGTACGCAAAATACGCTCACTAGGAACCCATTGGCTGTAAATACCAGCCAATGCCTCTAGAGCGTCAGCATCCTGTCCCCCAATAAGCACTCGATCCGGTGACTCCAAATCAGCAATAGCAGTGCCCTCCGCAAGAAACTCAGGATTGGAGAGAACAGAAAAACTTTTTGCGGTCCCATCCCCACTTTGTTGAGATGCGGACAGGATGGTTTGAACTGTCTCGGCTGTACGCACTGGAAGAGTGCTTTTTTCCACAACAATGGTGTGGCCCTGAGCAGCTTCAGCAACCTGGCGCGTACAGGCTTCAATCCAGCGCAAATCAGAGGCCTGCCCAGCGCCAACGCCTCGGGTTTTTGTTGGGGTATTGACAGACAGAAACACCATGTCCGCAGAGGCAATTGCAGCATCGACTTCGGTGCTGAAATGCAGATTGCGGCCACGCGACCTGGCCACGACAGCGTCAAGACCTGGTTCGTAGACAGGCAAGCAGGTCAGGTCTGGGGCATTCCAAGCAGCAATCCTCTCGGCATTGAGATCGACGACCGTGACCTGGATCTCAGGACAATGGTCTGCAATGACAGCCATCGTTGGACCCCCGACGTAACCAGCTCCCATGCAACAAATTGAGCGAACGGGAGGGGGGGTCATCCAACAGGTTCCAAGCTTGGGCATTTTGCCCCATACACTGCGTAGCTCAATGCCTTTGCACCATGGCCAAGATCGCTTTGATCACTGGCATCACTGGCCAAGACGGGAGCTACTTAGCTGAGCTGCTCCTGGAGAAGGGGTATGAGGTGCATGGAATCAAGCGCCGGGCAAGCAGTTTCAACACGAGCCGTATCGACCACCTGTATCAGGATCCTCACGAAGAAAGCCCCCAACTAGTGCTGCACTACGGCGACCTCACCGACAGCAGCAACCTGATCAGGATCATTCAGCAGGTGCAGCCCGATGAGATTTACAACCTGGGAGCCCAAAGCCATGTAGCGGTAAGTTTCGAAGCTCCTGAATACACCGCCAATTGCGACGCTCTTGGCACCTTAAGAATCCTTGAGGCCGTACGGATGCTGGGTCTAACGCAAAAAACACGGATCTATCAAGCCAGCACAAGCGAGCTCTATGGTCTCGTGCAAGAGACACCGCAACGAGAGAGCACCCCTTTCTATCCGCGAAGTCCCTACGGGGTGGCAAAGCTTTACGGCTACTGGATAACGGTGAACTACCGCGAAAGCTACGGGATGTATTGCTGCAACGGTCTGTTGTTCAACCATGAGAGTCCAAGGCGTGGTGAGACGTTCGTTACACGGAAAATCACCAGAGGCTTAGCCCGTATTGATGCAGGCCTAGAGGATTGCCTCTACATGGGTAACCTCGACTCTCTACGCGACTGGGGACATGCGCGCGACTATGTCGAAATGCAGTGGCGGATGCTGCAACAAGACAGTCCTGAAGATTTCGTTATTGCAACTGGTCGGCAAGAATCTGTGAGACGATTTATTGAACTGAGCGCAAAAGCTCTGGGATGGGGTGGGATTACATGGGATGGCACCGAGCTCAACGAAATAGGTCGCCGGACAGACACCAATGAGGTCGTTGTGAGAATTGACCCCAGGTACTTCAGACCAGCTGAGGTCGAGACTCTCTTGGGTGATCCAACCAAAGCACACAGCAAGCTCGGCTGGACCCCCACCACTACGTTGGAAGAACTTGTCAAAGAAATGATTGATCACGACCGAGAAGATGCCAGCAAAGAAGCTTGTTTGCGCCGAGAAGGCTTCACTGTTGTCGGCACTGCACAAGAGTGATTGACGAATGAGCGCCACTTTTCTGATTAATAAGAATGATCGAATCTTCATTGCAGGCCATCGTGGAATGGCGGGGAATGCGATCTGCCGTGCATTGAAGGCGCAAGGCTACAAAAACCAATTGACAGCAACTCGAGATGAACTTGATTTAAGCAACGCCTCTGCTGTTAAAAGCTGGTTCAGCAGACAAAAGCCCGATGTAGTCGTGCTAGCAGCTGCAAAAGTTGGGGGAATACTAGCCAACAACAACTACCCAGCTGATTTTCTTCTTGAAAATCTAAAAATACAAAACAATGTCATTGAAGAGGCCTGGAAACATGGCGTACGACGCCTTCTGTTCTTGGGAAGTAGCTGTATTTATCCAAAGCTTGCTGCACAGCCCATCAAGGAAGAAAGCCTATTGACTGGTGCTTTGGAGACAACAAACGAATGGTATGCAACTGCAAAAATTGCTGGCATTCAACTTTGCCGAGCATTACGCCTTCAGCATAATTTTGACGCAATCAGCCTAATGCCAACAAACCTCTATGGGCCTGGAGATAACTATCATCCAAGCCATAGCCACGTAATGGCAGCCTTAATTAGACGATTTAGCGAGGCAAAAGTCAATCAACTAAAGGAAGTGGTTTGCTGGGGGACTGGATCACCAAAGAGAGAATTCCTTCACGTTGATGATTTAGCAGATGCTGCTGTATTTTGCCTAGAACACTGGCAGATTAAACAGCCTGGCAAGGAGCCGGACATACTCAATGTTGGCACAGGTCGTGACATTAGTATCAAGGCTTTAGCTAGTCTATTGGCTCAAATGACAGGATATGAAGGGAAAATCATTTGGGATGAAAGCAAGCCAGACGGAACTCCGCGCAAACTTCTAAATGTCAACAAACTCAAAAGCCTGGGTTGGGAAGCGCAAATAGATCTAGAGGCAGGCCTTGAGCAGGTGGTTTCTGATTACCAGAGCAAGATGGGTTACACACAATAGCTGTTAACCATCTACAAGCCTCTTCGAAAAAGAGCCAGAAAATGGCATCCCAAGAAATAACCCAGACCAGAAAACTGTTACAGGCCAATGGGCATAAGAGAGATCAAATATACCTGAGATACCGACATAAAACAGAAACATGATCCATGTACTATCAATTAATGAGTTCGCACTTTTTGGGAGTGCTCGATACGTCGAACACATAATATATGCAAGCGAGCCAAGAGCGATAAGACCCATTAACCCTGAACCAGCCCATACTTGAACATACAGGTTGTGTGCATGATCAGGAGATGAAGAAAGAATTTTTACTGGTGATGAGCAAAGCTCTTTCAAAGACTCAAAACCTGAGCCATAAACTAAATTCCCTTCATTACTAAAAGGAAGCTTGAGGAAACACTTCAGAGCCTCAAGTCGGCCTAATTCAGAGCCAAAGAAAGGACTGGCATCAGGGGGATAATTAAAATAAAGATATAAAGTTCTAGTCAAAAGAATAAGCAATGCCAAGGCACCACCAATCGTAAAAAATCTAACCACTCTTGAGCGAAAGCCAAATTTATTAAATAATCCGGCATACATCGAAACTATAACTGAAACAAGGGCAGCTCTTGAGCCTGTCATCCAAAGAAGTGAGCATGATATTAAGAGAAAGACAACCGCAATCCCGCACAGAAAATGAGATTTAGGGATAAAGAATAAAAGCGAGAATGCAGCCAAAGAAGCCAATCCAATTAAATAGGCATTTTGATTGACGCCTGCTAACTCATTGGGAATCCAAGGTCTTGACGTAACCAATGAAAGAGAGGGAAGCAATGAAAGCGGAAGCAGAATAAAAATACGTTTCCACCTATGCGTGTTCACAAAAGCCGAGGATCCAAGCGCCACCGCAAAAAGCAAAGCATCTGTAATTGAGACAGGGTGTGGAGCAGAATTAACAAATAAACTATGTGCAGAAAAGAGCAAAGCAAAAATCAATGGCAATGCAAAGAAACGCTGCGATTGTTTTGAAATTTGGAAGTTAATAAAAAGCCATATAAAAACTGGAATCGTGCTTAAGCCGGGATCTAGTCCTGGAAGCAGAAATAAAGTAATTGATACCGGCAAGAGAAAATCAATAGGGGTAACAAACCAGGTTAAAAAGAATGGGCTTACTGACATAGCAACCAATCAACATAGTTAATAGACAGGAATTCAGAGGCTTTTTGTCGCGCAGATTTCGACATACGATCTAATTGAGAATTACTAACAATGTTCGGATTACGGAGTTTGGAAATTAACTCAACATGCTCGGGCCGGAGTTCAGGACCAGGCAATCCAAGATCGAAGCCGTTAATTCCATCATCTAGCTGCTCAGACCAACCACCTGTCTGACTTCTTAATAGCGGGTGGCCCAATGCCATCGATTCAGCCGAAACCAGGGAGAAGGTTTCTTCAAGTGAGCAACAGACAGCAACATTGGCTTTCACCATTGCTCGTAGCGCATCGGATTTAGCACCATGATGCGTCCAATGAAATGAGTCCCCTAACAATTTTTGACCACGGCGAATAACTTCACGAGTGAATGCTGCGTATGGTCCTTGCTCTAAGCCAATAAAGGAGAGCTCGATTGGCCTCAGATGCTTTTGTTGGGCATCTGATTGAGCGAGAGCTTGTTCGAGCACTCGCAGCAACCAAAGGTGTCCCTTTTGACCTGCTCCAGCCATCGCAGTGAGCTGAAAATGAAGTGTGTCAAAAGATGGTGTTGGTGAATTAACCAGAACTTGAGACTTCTTGTCAAAAGAAAGCTTTGGAATCTGACGCTCTAGATTTTTACCAAAGTAGTCAAGCCAATGTTGATAGCGTTTCAAAATCAGCTGAGAGGGAACCCTCAGGCGCACATTCTCATTTTCTAAAAGCAACTTTAATCTTTGTGTTTGAGCTGAATGAGGCAACCAAATCCTGGGATTGGCTTCGTGCGCAAACCAATCAAGACGGCTGATCTGCCCTTGCTCAAGCCATGTTTGAGCAAGATTCACAACATCTTCTGGCACAGCCAGGCTATTTAATAGAATCCGATCATTGAACTTAGGCGTAGGTGGCAGTTCACCTAGTTCAAGAATTTCACAGGAAAAGCCCTCTTGAGATAGCTCCGTATGGAGCTTGGAATGACGCTGATCATGTTTTCCACCCCAACTAATCAGCCGGAGTTGTGTTCGCATACCATTCTCTGCCAACTCTCGAACAATGTCTGCCAAGACAAGCGGAGCACCCGTATTCGTGAAATTGTGGGTATAGATCCAAAAAATATTGTTTTTATTCATACAGCCCTCCTCAGTTCACGCCATCGAGATGAATAGGGATCGATGCAGCGACGGCCACCCAACTTCTCGGTCCAAAGCTCACGAAAGCGAGGAAGTTCAGCTGGAACTTTAGCCAAAGTACGGCTTGCTGATTCAAAATGAGTCCAACGGCTGGCTGGATCTAAAATCACTGATAAACCTAATTCACGTGCTCTAAGGCAAAAATCAACATCGCCGTAATTGACAGGTAGATCTTCCCGTAAGCCGTTCAGAGAACTCCAAAGAGCAGTGCGGCACATGCAAACCGCTGCTGTGACTGCCTGGAACTGACGCGGTGCGGCCAAGAGGCCAACAGGCAAGCGTTTAGGCCATAAGCCTGCCCAAGGATGACTTGGAGCAACGTTATCAATTGCCACACCACCATGTTGGACGCGACCACCCGGATACAAGAGCAAGCTTCCAACAACACCAATCGTGGGATCCTCCAACAAAGCAGTCATGGAACCAAGGGCCTCAGGTTCCAAAAGCTCAGTGTCGTCATTGAGCTGCAATAAGTATTTTCCTGAGGCACTTGATGCAGCAAGATTCATTCTCAAGCTGTAGCTGTAAGGACGAAAATCGCTACAGTGGATCCACCGATTAGGGCCAAGAGAAGCCTCTACAATATTTTTAAATTCAAGAATTTGCTCATCAGTAAACTCGCCACCATCTACAAGAATAATCTCTAGATTTCGATAGTCAGATCGTTGTAGCAAGGTTGTGAGGCAATGGCGAAACAACATTGTGCCGCGACCATTAACTGACTTGAAAAAGCCTCCACTTGGAATCAAGACACTGATAAGTTCTTGATTTTTTGGCTTAGCTGGTTGCGCAGGTTCGTGCTTGTACTGAGAACACACAGCTAGTGGTAATGGGACATGGGTCCATCGGGTCAATCCGATTTCACGAAATACGGTTAATCGCCACTGGGGACGAAGAGCTGGGTCTTCAGGAGGCAGTCCATGCTGAGCAATCAATGAGCTTGCCAACAGCAACGGACCATCAAAAAAACCTGTTTGGGCATCTAAATAGGAGTCAAGTTGCCCTTTCTCTCGCCAGCGCAACCGATCACCATTGCGGGACGGGACCCAGTCATCGCAACTCACAACCTGCGCATTGCTACGAGCTTGGCGAATCCGCAGTAACCGATCAAGTCGACGGTGATCAGCTCTGCTGAGGTGCCAAGACGCAGGTGTCCAGAGAACAAAATCCTTATCTGTGCTCAGCCGCCAAGGCAAAGACTCCAACCCAGGCTGCGCGGCAATAATGCGACGACGCAACCAATCCGCCAGACGATTGCCGCGCCAGCGTTCCAGCTTGATGATGAAGCGAACAGGAACCAGCAGACGTCGCCGGATCTTGGTCAATGCCGAGGGATCCTGCAGAGAAGGGTTCACAGCCGCCTAGAAGTGGCGGCACATTAAGTCCGCAAGCCAGTACCCACGCTCCCCCTTGAGCAGCAGCGATCTCTGGTTGAAGTGGTTGGAGCAGCTTGCAACTCAGCAAGGGCTGCGACTCAGCCTTGTGGGAGGAGCTGTGCGCGACCAGCTTTTGGGCTTTAGCCAACCCAGCAAGGATCTAGATCTTGTTGTGGAAGGTTCCAGGGCCTGGCCGGCGCTCGAACTGAAGGCTGCTGTGGAGAAGGCCAGCAGCCTGCCCAAGGGGTTCGTGCTGCAGAACAGCCAAGGCTTTGAGGCCTTCGGCACAGCCCAGCTGCAGCTGCTCACCCCAACTGGACCATTGCTGTGCGATCTCAGCTCAGCACGCGTTGAGCATTACGCCTTCCCCGGCGCCCACCCTTGCGTGAGCCTGGGGTCCCTTGAGGACGATCTGCACCGCAGAGACTTCAGCCTCAATGCGATTGCCCAACGGCTTCCAGCGCAGGGGCAGCCCTTATTGGACCCCTTCCATGGGGCTAGAGCTCTGGAAACACGCCAACTGGAGCTTTTGCATCCCAGCAGCCTTAGCGATGACCCAACACGGCTCGTACGAGGGGTGAGATACGGAGCCAGGCTCAACCTGACCCTCTCACCAGACTCTGCAACACAAGCAAAAGCAGTGCTCCATCAGTGGCCATGGCCTCTGGATGCTCCGGCCTTGGCCGCTCGCCTGCGGATGGAATTGGAGCTGCTGTTTGCAGAACCTTGCTGGCCAACAGCTGTGAAATTGCTGCAGCAATGGGGGGGACTGGAATTACTGGTTCCCCAGTGGAAACTGCTGCCTGCTGGTGGCCTGGCCTGGCTGCAACATCTCTGCCAATGGGGGAGGGCATTGCAGAGCAAGACTTCCGTACCTGTACCTGTCGGATCACTGCAGTTGCTGGGGCTGCTGCTCCTGGCTCCAGAAGCAAACAACGAGATTGCCTATTTAGGGGAACGGCTGCAGTTGCCGCAGGGGCTGCAAAACCACTTAGAGAAGAGCCTGGAGATGCGCCAATGGCTGCAACAGCTGCCAGCAGGGTTGGAGTGGAGCCCAAGCCAGTGGACCCATCAGCTTGAAAGCAGAGGAGTGGCTAACCAACCCATCTTGATGCTTCTGCTGGTCGGGCCCAACTTCACTCCCTGGCGGCGCCCCCTACTCCGCTGGCTATGGCGCTGGCGCTTAATTCAGAGCCCTATCAGCGCCCAAGAACTCCTGAGAGGGGGCTGGTCCAGCGGGCCAGCTCTGGGCGAGGAGCTACGCCGGCAGCGCTCAATTGCGCTCAACCAGCAACCCTGATGCCACTCAACACGGCCCAACCGCGCCTTGGTTGAAGAGGCAACCGCAGCAGGGCTGTGAGTATCAAACGCAGTAACCGCACAACTAGAACCCAACGAGCACAGTGCTGATGGAGGTAGCGGCAATAGCTGCGGGTGGACAGGTGTAAGCGCCGGCTGGAAGGTGTGCGGCTGCCTTCTCCGCGCTGATGCCCCAATTCCGGCGCGGGTAACCACAACAAAGGAGCACCGCTGGCTGCCAACCGGCGGCTGAGATCCAGATCTTCGTAATACAGCGGATAGGCCGGATCAAACCGAGCTTGTGGCTGGTGGGCTGTTGGACAAAGAATCAAGCTGCAGCCACTGAGCCAATCCACAGCCAGTGGAGCTAAGGACGAATCAACCTGGCTTGCTTGGATGCGACGACGACGGAAATTGAGGCCTGGGTCAATCCAGCCCGCGCTGGCCTCTAGCTGCCCAAAATCATCGCGAACGGCTGTTCCCGCGACCGAACGCAGATCTTGGTCTTGCACCCAAATCTGCAAGCGATCCAGCTCATCCCCCTCAGGCAAGCGAATGTCGGGGTTGAGCAGCCAAATCCAACCGCGATGACCTTGATGCTCCAGATGCTCAAAGGCAGCGTTGCAACCCGCAGCAAAGCCAGCACCTTCCTGACCTTGGAGCAAGCGCAGAGGCACCTCCCCGAGAACCTCTTGCAACGGAACAGGATCGAGCGGCGCTGATTGAGGCGCGTTGTCCACCACCAGCCAAAGCTGCAGGCGCTGAGACTGACGACCAAGATCGGCAGCAAGGCTCGTCAGAGGGCTCTGGCTGTGATAAGCAACGCTCACCACTACCAGAGGCAACACCGTGCCCACCGTTCTCAAGTTCAGCTCAGAAGACTGTGGCACCTGCCATCGCATGAGCCACTACGACGGCAAGGTGGCCGAAGAGCTTGGGCTTGGCTTCGTCAGTGTGATGCTTCAAGACACCGAGACCTACCGGAAATACCGCAAGGTGCTGATGGCCCAATACCCCAACAAAGAAGGGATGGGCTGGCCCACCTATCTGATCGTTAGTGACCCCGAGGGTGAGTTTGTAATCCATGGCGAGCTCAAAGGCGGCATGCCCAAGGGCGATTTCCGCGACAAGCTCAGCGCCCTGATTCCGGCTGGCTGAGCTGCTGCTCCACCACCGCAACCGCGGCAGGAATGCTCTTGAGCGCCGATGGCAAGCGCCAGAGCTGGGCACCCATCACGCCACTGAGATCAGCCAAGCCCACCAGCACAGCTGAGGGAGTGCGCTGGTTGGCGCTATTAGCCACAGCCGCCGCTGACCAAAGCCGGCCTGCTGCCGTCAGCACGACAGCCCGATAGGCCGCAGGCCAAGGGCTATTTGGCTCGAGCTGCTGCAAACGCGCAAACCACTGATCCGCCTGCAGCGGCCGGTTTTGCAACACAGCCAACAAGCCCAGACTCCAAAGCGCTTCCTGATCATCTGGATCGCTCTGCAAACGGGCCAATGCCTGCTGCCGCACCCTCTGTTGATACAGCCGGTGGCCATCCAGCTGATGCTCTGTGGCAACAGCGCTGAATACAGGATCAAGGCCTGCCGGACCTGCTCCCAATCCTGCAGCCAGAGCGGGGAAACGCTGATCAAACGGCACGGGTTTCACTGCGGAACCACGGCGCTCCCAAAGCTCATAGGTGCCGCCCTCAGGCCGCGGCCACTCCTGCCGAAGGGCAAAAACACCACTGCTGCGAATGGCATCACTGAACTTGGCAGCGCTGCGGCGCACCGAGCCCTGAGCACCCGTTGCCAGCACCACCAACTCGGCTTGCTCCAAGGCGGGGGCAATGTCGTTGCGGCTGCTGCCGAGCTGACGGCCCACTAACCCGCCCCCATCACGGCGGCCGAAATAACTAACGCTGTGCTGATTGAGTTGGGGCCGGCTCGGGACCACGATCACGGTGCGCCGACGGCCAGGGTCATCACCCTGAATGAAGGTAACGATGTCTTCCAGAGGCTGGGGGAAGGCAGCAGGCCCCAGCAGTGCCTGCTGCCTGGCCTGGAGACTGAATCCGGCCGTCAAGACCACCCCCAAACCCAGCAAGGGCCAACGCAACGCCGGTTGCAGGGCTTGGCAAAGCAGCAACCATCCGCGAGCCAGCAGAAGCGCCAGAAATGGCAACAGCGGGCCCAAATAACGAAGGTCTTTATTGGGGCTCAAAGTGGTGAACAACCAGCCACTCAGCACCACACCCCACAGCCAGCACCAATCCCAACGCGGACGGCTTCTTTTCCACAGCGCCAACAACCCCCCAGCCAGGCCGACAACCAACGGCACAGTGCCGATCAACTGAGGCAGACGGCTTGGGTACCAAAGCCATCCAGCCAAGGTCAGAGCCGTCGGATCACCCTCACGGGCGGCTGATTCGAGGGTGGCGCGGTTGGTGCCCCCAATCACCGTGATGAGGTTGTGACCCAGCCATGGGGCAACAAGAGCCAGCACAAAGGCAAGGGCTGCCAACAATTGCAGGCGCCGGCTCCGCTCCCGGCAGCCCACCCAAGCAGCCCAAAGAGCGGGGCCAAGCAAGAGCAACAGGGCACTCTGTTTGATCAGCAAGGCGGCAGCGATAGCCAGAGCGGCCACAAACGCTGCTGACCAACTCGCTCCTCCAGGGCGCAGCCACCGCCCCAGCAACCACAACGCCCAAACGCAGCCAGCGCACAGTGGAATTTCCAGGACATAGTCGACGCGCCACTCAGCGAGCCCTGGGGCCAACACACACAGCAGAGCTGCCAGCAAACCCAGGGCCGGCCCGCCGAGCTGGCGACCCCACAGCGCTACCCCCACAAGCAACACAGCAAACCAAAGGCTGAGGCTCCAAGCAGCTTGATCAGGATGATCACCGGCCATCGCCAGCACCGTGCCATTCACCAAGGACGCCAGCGGAGGAATCTTGGGGGAGTGATCCAGCAAGGCTTGCCAGCCTTCCCAGCCGCCTCCTGGGAGCAGGCCCAAGGCGCGTCCATGGTCCATGGCGCTATTGAGATAGTCGGCCTGATCCCAAGAGGGCAGACGCTGATCCCAGCTCAGCCAAAGGCGGTCCCAGAGGGTGCTCAACCCCCAAAGCAACGCCAAGAGAAGCCAGAACACTCGCGCAGCCATCACCCCCCCTCCTGCTGAACGCGACCAATCACCGTTGCATCAAGCCACCCCAGACGCTCCAGGCTTTGAACACAGGCACCAGCCTGCTCCTGGGGCAAAGCCACCAAGAGGGGGCCACAGGTCTGGGGATCCACGAACAATTCGGCCCTCACACCCTGCAAGCGCGGCCAACGCTGCAGGGCTCCCCCATTCGCCGGAGCCAAGCTGCTGCGCCAACCCTGAGCCAGCAGCTCAAGGGCGCCAGAAAAAGCCGGCACGGCCTCAGCATCCAAAACCACCTGCAAGCCAGCAGCAGAGGCCTCCAGCATCTCGTTGAGATGGCCCAGCAATCCAAAACCAGTGATGTCAGTGCAGGCATGGCAACCGTGCTGATGCAGCACAGGGAGAAGCGGTGCCTGGGAACGCTGCATCTGAGTCAAGGCCGCATCGATCCACCCAGGAGCCGCAGCACCGGCCATGGCAGCTGCAAACAACACGCCAGAACCGATCCCGCGCGTAAGCAGCAAGGCATCACCAGCGTGCAAAGGTCCCTTGCCCCACGTGGTTTGACTCTCGTGCTGACGGCCATTGATCACCAGCGCCAAGCTGAGCTGCACGCTGAGGGGCCTCAGGAGATCCGCTGGCTCACGCGACTGCAGGGTGTGTCCACCAATCAGTGCAGCCCCTTGGGGCTGCAGAACTGAGCGCACGCCCGCCAAGGTCTGCAACAAGAGGTCCTCCTGCTGGTTGCTCGCTGCCTGGGGCATGGTGACCAGTGCTTGGGCGTGGGCAACAGGCACACCGCAAGCCCAAAGATCTGAGCAGGCATGCAAAGCGGTGAGCCGTCCATTCAGCCAAGGATCGGCCACCAAGGCTGGAAAACCATCCACGCTCTGCCACCACGGATCCAGCTGGCCAGGTGTTACGAAGCTGGCCGCGTCCTCAGCCAGTGGCGGCCGCCCCCCCTGGAGCCTCGTCAGAGCAGCCATCAGCGGTTGCTCCGGCAACTTTGCGGCGCAGCCGCAACAGAGCATCGGTTCAGCAGGTGTCATCGCCGCTGGATGCAGCATGGCCATGAAGCGCTGATCCAAGAGCTGTTTCCAGTGCCATAACCACCGGCTAGGTCCGATGCCCCAAGTCCCCCAAAGAGCCCAAGCGCCGCTACGGCCATCGCCAAGCAACTGCAAGGCTCGGCGTTGAGGATGCCAAGACCGCAGAGATTCACCCCCCAGAGCACGTTTCAAATTGCGAGCCAGTACTGGGGCAGCCCGCACAGCCCAAACACCACTCGCCGGGCGCGGTTGGTTGGACACCACAGCGCAATCACCCACGGCAAAAATGCGCTCATTGCCCAGGCTGCGAAGGGTGGACTGGGTGAGCACCCGTCCATGACCATCCACTGGCAATCCAGCTGAGGCCAGCCAGCGGTGACCACGACTCCCCGTGCAATGCAGCTCCAACCTCACTGAGCCCTGAGGCGCCTGCACGATCTGGACCGAAACCGCCCGCAGAACGGCTTCAAACCGGCCCCAAAAGATCCGCTGCCGTTCCCGTGCCACCAACTGCACCAGCAAGCCGCGGGCAGCCAAGGCCAGACTCACCTCCACTGCCGCTGCGCCGCTTCCGACAACGCGCACGCGATCACCGGGAGACAGCTTGGCCAGCGCCTTCAACACTGGCTCCAGTGGCTTGATCGGCAAGCAATCGGCTTGATCTGGACACTGGACAGTGGCGCCAAGGTTGAGGCTGAGCCAATCAAAACGAAGCGCTGGCCTTTCTCCCTCAAGCCGTAATTCGCGGGACTGCACGTCCAAACCGATGATGCGGGCTTGCACAAACCCCACGGCAGACCTTCGGCAAAGCTCCCGCAGATCGATGGCGCAATCATCGATAGGCAGTGCACCCTGCAGCGCAGCAGGAATCAAGCCTGAATAAAGGCTGGTGGAACCGGCACTCACCAGTGTGATGGCCTCAGCGGCTGGACGACTGGAAGGGTGCATCGCCCAACGCCGCAGCAGAAGCGCATGGGTATGGCCACCACCAGCAAGCAGCAGCTGGCTCACCTGTACCCGTTGGGATTGGAATGTTGCCAAGCCCAGCCGTCACGGCACATCTCTTCCAAGGTGCGTCTAGCGCGCCAACCCAACACCTGGGCTGCAGACTCTGGCGACGCCTCCAACTTGGGCACATCACCGGCACGCCGTGGCAAAACCTCATAGGGAATGGGGATGCCGTTGGCCTGCTCAAAAGCCTGCACCACCTCCAAGACCGAACGCGCCTCCCCGGTTCCGAGGTTGAGCGTGATCTGGGTTGGCCCCTGCTGCTGCAAAAGGTGATCGAGGGTGACCGCATGGGCCTCAGCCAAATCCATCACGTGGATGTAGTCGCGCTCTCCGCTGCCATCGCGGGTGGGGTAGTCATCCCCAAACACCCGTAGCAGCTCCAATCGCCCGGCCGCGACCTGGGTGATGTACGGGAAGAGGTTGTTGGGAATTCCAGTGGGGTCTTCGCCAATGCGACCACTGGGATGGGCCCCGACGGGATTGAAGTAACGCAGCGATGCCACCCTCCAGCCCTGGCTCTGCACAAGAGCCGCCAACATCTGCTCAGCAGCCAGCTTTGTTTGGGCGTAGGGATGCACGGGCGGCGTTGGCATCGATTCAGTGAGCGGAAACACATCCGGCTCGCCGTAGACCGTGGCTGTGCTGCTGAACACCACCAGATCACAACCATGGCGGCCCATCGCCTCCGCCAGCGCCCGTGTTCCTCCCAGATTCACATCCCAATACAGCAGTGGGTTCTCCACTGACTCCCGCACTGCTTTGCGGCCGGCGAAATGCACAACACCTGTGATCGGAGCAGCAGGCGCAGTGAAAGCCCGGTCCAAATCCGCTGCCGAGCGCACATCGCCCTCGACACGGTGCAAACGGCCGGCGGCATCAAGGGACGCCAATTCCAAAACCCGATCCAAGGCGATGGGGGAACTGTTGGCAAAGTTGTCGAGCACCACCAGCTCGTGGCCAGCGTCCAGCAGCACCAGCAGCGTGTGGCTGCCAATGAAGCCAGCACCGCCTGTGATCAGCAGGGATGCCATCGCGGCAATCACAGCATTAATGGCTCATTCTGCGCGGAGAGGCAGGATGTGGCGCGTCAGCGGTGCATGAAGCCTTGGAACAGCTGCAGACCCTGCGGGGCATGGTGGATCTGCTGCCTGAGGCAACAGCGCGCTGGCAATGGCTTGAAGCCACAGCACGCAACCACTTCCGCCGCGCCTGCGTAAGCGAAATACGCACACCTCTGCTTGAGGCCACCGAGTTGTTCGCCCGCGGCATCGGGGAAGGCACCGATGTGGTGGGCAAAGAGATGTATAGCTTCAGCGATCGGGGCGATCGCTTCTGCACCCTGCGCCCTGAAGGCACCGCCAGCGTTGTAAGGGCTGCAATCCAGCATGGCCTGTTAAGCCAGGGTCCACAGAAGCTTTGGTACAGCGGAGCGATGTTTCGCTATGAGCGGCCCCAAGGCGGCCGCCAGCGCCAGTTCCACCAAATCGGGCTGGAATGCCTTGGGTTCTCTGACCCACGCAGCGACGTCGAGGCAATCGCGATCGCCTGGGATCTCCTTGATGCCTTGGGGCTTGGCCAACTGCAGCTGGAGCTCAACTCTCTTGGCAGCCGTGAAGACCGGCAGGCCTATCGCAGCGCACTGGTGGGGTGGCTTGAACAACGCCAAGACCAACTGGATCCCGATTCCCAACAGCGACTCAGCACCAACCCGCTGCGCATCCTTGATTCCAAAAACCCTCAGACACAGGAGCTGCTCCAAGAGGCACCGAACTTGGAGCAGGCGCTTAGTGAAGACAGCCGCAACCGCTATGAGCAGGTCAAAAGTGGGCTATCCGCTCTTGGCATTCCCTTTGTCTGCAATCCACGGCTGGTGCGGGGGCTCGACTACTACGGCCACACGGCTTTTGAAATCACCAGCGATGCGCTTGGCGCACAGGCCACTGTCTGTGGAGGAGGCCGCTACGACGGCCTGGTTGAGCAGCTTGGTGGACCAGCCACCGGCTGTATCGGCTGGGCCATGGGTCTGGAGCGACTAATGCTGCTGCTCGGCGAAGGAATAGGACTCAGCAACACACCCAATGCCGTTGTGGTGAGCCAAGGGAAAACCGCCGAAGCCTTGGCCGTCCAAGTGGCACGTCGTCTGCGAAAAATGAATCAATCTGTTGAGCTGGACCTCAGCGGTTCAGGCTTTGGAAAGCAGCTGAAACGCGCCGGCAAAAGTGGTGCGCGTTGGGCCGTCTTGATTGGAGAGGAAGAAGCCGAGCGTGGCGTGCTTCAACTCAAGGATCTACAAAACGGTGAAAGCCAAGCTCTCAATCTGGAAACATTGGAAAAAGACTGGCCAAGCAGTTGATGACATGGTTCTGATTCTGAAACCCAAGATTTTCACTGGGAAGCAGTTATCAAAACCAAAATTTTGTCCGCAGAGAATCAATACTGCTGCTCAAGCAAAAACTCCCAACAACGACTCTGCTCAGTCGCGCGGAGAGGCAGCCAAACGCTCCAAATGAGCCAGATCTTGAAAAGTTGTTGAACGATCTTGCAACTCTTCAAAAGATCCAGAAGCTTTGACTTGACCACTTTCAATCTCATAGATGCGATCACAGCGGGCAATTGTGCTCAGGCGGTGAGCGATCACAATCATGGTGCAACGTCGACCAACCACTTCAAGTGCGTTAATCACCTCAGACTCAGTGCGGTTATCGAGAGCGCTAGTGGCTTCATCTAACACCAGAACATTAGCCCCCCTGTAAAAAGCACGAGCTAACGCTAAGCGCTGGCGTTGACCGCCGGAAAGCTGATGACCATTTTCTCCAATTTGAGTGAGCAGCCCAAAGGGCAAATCGGCAACATAATCGGCCAGCTGTGCAGCCTCTAGAGATTCCCAAATCCGGTCATCATCAACCAGTTCATCATCAATACCAAAGGCAACATTGGCCCTGACGCTCGAATCCAATAGCTGAATATTCTGAGGAACCATGGCGCAATTGGCTTGCCATGCAGGGAGTTCTTGAGGAGTCAGTGGATTCCCATCAAGCTCAAATTCTCCGAGCTCAGGCTGCAATAAGCCAAGCAATAAATGAGCAATTGTGGATTTCCCACAACCTGTTTTACCGACCAGCGCGATGCGCGAACCCATTGGCACTGTGAGATTGATGCCTTTGAGAACCCACTCATCACTGTTCGGGTAGCGATACCAGGCATCTCTCAAACGAATCGTGTGATTTGGAAGAACACCTGCGGGTGTTGGAACTCCTTCACAGCGAAGCGTGAATCGCTCCATCGGAAGTTCAAGCAAATCAACCGCATGACTCACTTGGGGTAGACCACCTCGCAATTCAGTGAGCGAGTGGAAAAGCTGCTGCAAAGGCGGCGTTAACCGCTGAGCTGCGATGGCCAAGGCCGAAAGAAATGGAAGAATTCCAAGCACCTGACGCGGATCCCCCTGCAAAAGCGCAGGAATCGCACCAATTGCGAAGATAAGAGTGATCCCCAAAGGCTCAATGAGTTGCCTCGGAAGGATGGGGAGCAAAACAGAGCGAAGTGCATAATGACGAGCACGTTCGCCTGTGCGACTAAAACTATTTTGAAAATGCTGCTCAGTTCCAGTCAGAGTGATATCTCGAACGGAACCCAATGATTCCAACAGCAGATGCGTTGATCGAACCTCCAAACGAAGATTTTGCTTACGAGAGTGGCGCAAGTATGGCGTGACTGTTGTTGAGAGCCCCAAATAGCAGAGCACCACGGTGATCAGCAGGAGAAAACCAGGGAATCGTCCAATCCAGAGAATGCCAAAGGACAACAACAAAATCGAAACGGTGGCGCTCACCATCCGCAACGACGGGCTAATCACACCGCTCGCCGCCTGACGCACATTGGAGAGAATCAGTGTTGTGAGTTCAGCTGTACTTCTTGTGAGGTGATAGCCATAGCCCTGACGCAGGACCCTTTCGTGAATTTGGTTGGATAGATCACGCCAAATACGTGCGGTCACGCGCTCCTGAAAGAGCTGCAGAAACAACTTGGATAACGAAGCGCACCATGCCAAACCAATAAACAGTGCGACCAACCAGAGGCTCTGATCGAACTGGTTGCCACCAAAAACCTTGATGCCTGGGATCTGATCAGCCAGGCGTGAACCCACCAACGAGCCCACCATGCGGGCACCAACGGCCACCAGCGCCAGGTCAAGTAAACCCGGCAAGACAGAAAAGGGAAGCAAACGCCAAAGACTGCGCCGACGTTGCTGCGGCAAGTGGCTTAACAAGCGCAGCAGCAGATCCACCGTTTTGCTGCGGCGGCTGAACCATGCCCGGAAACCCTTGTCTTGAACAGATGCTTTTGCCACGAGCCCACCCTATGGCCGGCACGGCAACTCAGCTGCGGCGGCGCAACCGGCTGAACCGCCGGCCCCAGCGCAAACGCCAAGGGGCAATGGCACTAAGCGGCTGCTCACCACCCAAAACACGATCCCAATGGTCATTCACCACCTCCAAGGCCTCACGCCATCGCTGGCGAACCGCGGATTCGCTGTGGCTGGCCAGCAAACGCTGCAGCATTTTTTGCTTTGGCAGCCACTGCTGAGGTGAACGTGCTGCCGCTGTGATGCGATCCAGATCGGCGCTGAGCGTGCCGCGGCCGATCTGCCACCCCAGATGACCTGGATCCAAGGTGTCGGCCAAAGCGTGGTTGAAGCTGCTGAAGACCACGCAACCACAGGCCAACGCTTCAATCGGCGGCAGACCAAAGCCTTCACTTACCCCGGCCCTGCGCCAATGATCGGCCGAGTCGTAGAGCACCACCTTGGCGCTGCGGAACAAATCACTGAGATCGTCCACCCAGCCCTGCTGCAATTCCACCATCAAGCCCCTCTGCCGAAGGGCTGGCAGCAGCCGGTTACGCACATAAGCGCTGCTCTTACGGGCCTGCACGAGAACATCAATGGGACGCTCACCGCTGCCACCGCCAAAGCCTGAATCGATGGCATTGGGCACCCATTGCAGCGGTGATCTGGGTGCACGATCGCCCCAATAGCCGAGGGTGTTGCGGCTCACCGCCAACACGGGCACGCCAGCGGGCAAATCAAAGCCATAGCAGCTGCTGTGGGCGTGATAAGCCACTGGCCTGCTCCTCAACTTCCGCAGGAGTTGGGGCACATGAAATCCCCAACTCACGATCCAAAGGGCCTCACCAGGCGATTGTTCCTGCTTCAGCAGATCAAGCAGGAACAACCTCCCTGACTCCCGGCGCCGGTAGGTCACCAGTTCAACTCTGGGGGCTAACCCCTCGCAAAGACGGGCGCTCTGCAGCTCAACTGACAGGCCCCCGCAACGGAAAAGGTCCCCGGTACCGGGGACCAAAAAACGCAAAGGGCGTTGACTCACCTCAAGCAGCCACAGGCTCCTCGGTACTGCCGGTCCGCTGACGACGGGTCAGGAAGCCAAACAGAACCTTGCCGATGGCTGCGACCAGATTGCCTTCCAACTCCTGGAACATCCTCATGTTGAGGTGGAACGCATGGTTGGCCTCTTCCACGATGCGATCAGCCATCGGTTGATCGATCGGTAACTCATCCATCGCTGTGCGATAGGTGGTCTTAAAGGCTTTCTCATCCTCGATCTGAGGGAACACATAGAAGTGCAGCCCGTCATCGGTGGGGTTGTTCATCGCCTTTTGAGCAATGGTCTTGAGGATCTGACCACCGGAGAGGTCACCCAAGTAGCGGGTGTAGTGGTGACCCACCAGCAGCTCAGGAGAGCTCTGAGCCACTTCGCGAATGCGGGCGACATATTCCTTGGCCGCCGGCGAGATTTCCACTTGGTTGCGCCAGTCGGCACCGAAGTAGAAAGTGAGATCTTCCTCAAGGGCCTGACGGCGGTCGAGTTGCTCAAAAGCAATCGGGGCCAGCACTGGGTGGTCTTTGAGGCGGTGCATTTCTTCCTCCATCGCCTCGTATACGAAATAGAGGTCAGCCACCAACTTCCGGTAGCTCAGCTTGTCGACCACTCCCTTGAGGAAGCAGCTCACAAAGCCGGTGTTCTCCGCCATCGTGTGGGATTTCTTTGTCCCTTCACGGAGCTGGGCAGCGAGGGCAACAGCCATGGGGCCAGACGCGGTTAACAGTTGTCCAACGTAAGTGCCATCACTGGGATCAGGTGCAATCTGGTTGCGAAGGGTTACGGCAGCGGTGCAACCAGGTCGCGGCACACCTGCTCAAGCTGGTCGCAAATCGCTTCATCAGGCACGCGTTCACCGCTCACAGTCCAAGGCCCCACAGTCGCCAGACGCCACTGCTCACCTTGAAAGGTCATGCCACTGATCAGCATCCCCATCAGGCGTGGCTGCTCGGCATCAGCCAGCCGGAGCTGAACCAGGAGGCTGCGGCATTGCCAGCGGGGGCTCCAGCCGGGTAGATGAAAGGCCAGATCCAATGAGCTGCCTTCAGCAAAGGCGCGTGTTTGCGGGTCATCACGCCAAGGCCGCAAATTGGGCTTCAGCTCGGGGAAGCGCTGCCTGAACTGATTGAGCGCCGAAGCAATCAACTGAGCCAATTCAACGCTGCGGGCCTGCTCAGCGGCATTCATGACAGCGCAGGTCGATCTCTAGGCTCACGATGCCGACAACCTCCGGCTTGCGCATCCCATGGTTCGTTACGAGAAGCTCACACCTCCAACAAGCGGCGGCGTCATCCGCTTTGAAAACGGCCAACCGGTGGTGCCCGACAACCCGATCGTTCCGTTTATCCGCGGCGATGGCACCGGGGTGGATATCTGGCCTGCAACCCAGAGAGTGATCGATGCCGCTGTGGCCAAGGCCTACGGCGGCAGCAAAGCAATCGAGTGGTTCAAGGTCTATGCCGGCGATGAGGCCTGCGACCTCTACGGCACCTATCAGTACCTGCCCCAGGACACCCTGACGGCAATCGAGCAATACGGCGTCGCGATCAAAGGACCGCTCACCACCCCCATCGGTGGTGGGATCCGCTCGCTGAACGTGGCACTGCGCCAGATCTTTGATCTGTATTCCTGCGTGCGGCCTTGCCGCTACTACAGCGGAACGCCAAGCCCCCACAAGCGGCCCCAGGACCTTGATGTTGTGGTCTATCGGGAAAACACCGAAGACATCTACATCGGTATTGAGTGGGCCGCCGATGACCCTGTGGGGCAAGAACTACTGAGGCACCTGAATGAAACAGTGATCCCCGCCACCCCGAAGCTGGGCAACAAAACCATCCGCGCTGGCTCAGGGATTGGCATCAAGCCGGTGAGCAAAGAGGGGACGCAACGCCATGTGCGCCGTGCCATCCAGCACGCGCTGCGCCTGCAAGGCAAACAGCGACATGTGACCTTGGTTCACAAGGGCAACATCATGAAATTCACCGAGGGTGCATTTAGAGACTGGGGCTATGAGCTCGCCACCACGGAATTCCGCGCTGATTGCGTGACCGAACGCGAAAGCTGGATTCTCGACAACAAAGACCGCAATCCAAACCTTTCAATATCAGACAACTCACGGCTGATTGAACCGGGCTACGACAACCTCACGCCTGAAAAACAAGCCGCGATCGATGCTGAGGTGGATGGCGTGCTCAGCAGCATCGGCGCCAGCCATGGAGCCGGTCGCTGGAAAGAGATGGTGCTGATCGACGACCGAATCGCCGACAGCATCTTCCAGCAAATTCAGACCCGCCCTCAGGAGTATTCGATCCTGGCAACGTTGAACCTCAATGGCGACTACATCTCCGATGCAGCCGCTGCTGTTGTAGGCGGCTTGGGCATGGCACCAGGCGCCAATATCGGAGATAAGGCAGCCATTTTCGAGGCCACCCACGGCACCGCTCCCAAGCACGCGGGCCTCGACAAGATCAACCCCGGCTCAGTGATTCTCAGCGGCGTAATGATGCTGGAATTCATGGGCTGGCAAGAAGCGGCTGATCTAATCACCAAAGGACTCAGCGGCGCGATCGAAGACCAGAAAGTGACCTATGACTTGGCCCGCTTGATGGAGCCACCCGTGGATCCACTGAGCTGCTCAGGCTTTGCTGATGCTGTCATCGAACATTTCTGATGACAAGACGACGATATTCATGGCTTCTGGGATTTGGGGTAGCAACGTTGTGCCTAGCCGGGGCAGAATTAGCCTCAAGATTATTACCCAAAAATTACTATGAATGGCAACATCGCTATATGTTTTTAAGCGAAGGAGTCATCACAAATAAAACCCTAAAAGACGGAAGCACAACCCAATGGTATAAGCCAAACAAAGCAATCAACTGGACCGTCTTCTATGGCTACCCATTCCATAAACCAAAGTTAGAATACTCAGTCTGGCTTACCAGCAACGATATTGGACTTATACAATCCAGGAATTTTGAACCAGCGAAGGAATCCATAGCCATCTTTGGTGACTCCTTTACAGAGCCTCAAGCGACAAACCCTTGGTTTTACTCACTGGAAAATCATTGGAATAGCATTTCTCCAAACAGCAACTTTCAACTCTTAAACTTTGGGTATCAAGGCACAGGAATAGGCCGATGGGACCAAATTACAAACAATCTGAAAGATGATTACAAAATAAAAAAAGCTGTTTACGTAGCCATCTCTCAAGATTTTGCACGACTAAACCAAAGCGGCTGGAGCGAAGGAGACTTGGATTGCTTTGACACAACAAAAAGCTGCCCTGGTTTGTATTACCAACCAATCTTAGGGAATGATCAATCCACTAAAACACTCAGGACAAGAGCAAGCCAAGAAATCGCAGGTAGACATCATCAATTGAATGACCGTATAACGTTTGCGCTTTGCGGGTCAAGCGAACTGCTCAGACAAGTATCTAGCCTGACAGGCAAGCCCTGCTACAAGAGCCCCCCTACTGAATATCAGACCTCACTCCAGCAGCAGATGGGAACGGGATTTTACTTTTTTAAAAAGCACATCGAGCTATACGGAAAAGAGAATGTGCACTTGGTTTGGATACCAGAAAGAAATGAAGCTGCAACTGGGAACAAATCTCCACTCAGCCGAAAATTAATTCGCTTTGCAGGGAATCATATCCCAAAAGAAAATATCATCCTTTGCGAGTTGGGCCCAAACGATTACCACGAGAAAGATGGCCATCAGAACGAAGAGGGCTCGCGCAAAATATATAAATGCGTTAGCCAATCACTGGAGAAAATGAACAAAGAATAATATTTTCCTACGTTCATGAACGAGATGAAACGACCTGATCAAGCAACACGCTCCGGCAAGAGAAGCGGATGTAAATCAGCCATTCTGCTGCTAACGGTTAGCGCTGTCTGCTTCGGCTTGGCTGAATTTGTCGCAAGAGGACTTCCAAAAAACTACTACGAATGGAAGCATCGTTATATGTTTGTCAGCGAGGGAGTAAACACCAACAAAACTTTTGCCGATGGCACATCAGCCCAGTGGTACAAGCCCAACTCGGCCATCAACTGGCATGTTTTTTATGGCTATCCCGGCCAAAAACCTAAAGCAGAATATTCGATTTGGTCGACCACCAACAACATTGGATTAGTACAATCACGAGATTTCAACCCAACAAAAAAATCAATCGCAGTCTTTGGGGATTCCTTCACTGAGCCCCAGGCAACAACCCCATGGTTTTACAATTTAGAGAACGACTGGGAAACAAACCCTCAAAGCTCTGATACTCAACTACTCAATTTTGGGTATCAAGGAACAGGGATTGGTCGCTGGGATCAAATCAGTAAAAATCTATCGGAAAAAATGAATATAAAAAAAGCCATTTATGTTGTTATTGGACAAGATTTTGCTCGACTCAATCGGGGTGGGTGGAATGACCAGGACCTTCAATGTTTAAGTGACTCTAAGAAATGCCGTAAACACTATTATCAGTCGATTGCAGGGAACGAGCAATCTGAAGAGGAGCTCACTGATCGAGCATCAAGCTTAATCAACAAGCGCCACAGAACCTTGGATAAACGTCTTCGTTATGGACTTTGCGGTAAAAGCGAGCTGATACGGCAAATATCAAGTGTCATTGGCAACCCTTGTTTTGATGGGAAACCTCCAACTCAATATCAAAAAGATCTCAAGCAGGCTGTAGGCCACGGCCTAGCTCATTTCAGAGATCACATTGATTTGTACGGCAAAGAAAATGTTGGACTGGTTTGGATTCCCGAGCGCAATGAAGCTGCGACAGGTCAGATATCCCCTATCAGCAAAAAAGTTCTTAATGTTGCAAACAATTTATTGCCTAATGGTCATGTCACTAAATGCGATCTAAATAGCGAAGACTATTACGAAAAAGATGGCCATCAAAACGAGCGTGGATCCAATAAAATCTACAAATGCACAAGCCAAATGCTTAGCCAAATTACATCGCAGGCATCCAAATAACTGATTGCTATTTGGTCAGTTTTTTATTTTTGATATTGAATAATCTCTTGCGCGAGAGCTTGACCGGCAATTTGATTGCCAATGTCGGATAGATGACCTCCATCCGCGAAAAAAACATCCTGACCAGACTCTTTAGCATCAGAGATAGAAGACGCAAAAGAGGTAAAGGTTTTCACTCCAAGATCACTTGATTCATCAAGCCATGCGGAGTGAAATAAGCTGGCATCCTCTCCAGAATTACAACTAACAGACCAGACGTCTTTAACTCCTAGATCACGCGCAGAAGCAACATACTTCCTATATATATGCTTCCAGTTAGAGATCTGCTCATTGAGCTCTTCTTGACTGGTGGGCCTTATCGAATAAGATTGAGTTCGCGAAAATTGATTCAATTGATGAATTAAATCAAACCTCTTAAATAAATCAGAGTAGTCATACAAAGCTCGGTACGAGGACTCCAAGACTCCATTTCTATAAACCTTTTGGCCTCGATAATAATAAGGCCTGCGGAGATCTTGGTTTTTGACTATTGAATTATAGCTATGCAAATATGAGTCATTTTGAGGGTCGTTGGAACAAACTTGGATGAGTAGAATGTCGGGCTCAATAATTGGATAAAGCCTTTGGAATGCAAGGTGCTGTTGAAAAGTACCTGAGCCTCCCATCCCGTATGCATACACGTCCAGAGGCAACTCCTTTGCTATATAAGCAAACCATGCCTCTGAATCTGAACTATAAAAATCACCAGTAAATGAATCACCAATGACTAAAAGTTTTTTATTAGCCTTCGAATCCTTAACGCTCAAATTTTTGGGCGAAAACCGCAATCCATGCTTATCGGTAGTGTATCTACCTTCATAGGATCTTCCCTTTGAGGAAACAAGGGTTTTTGAATAAGAAACATTAGGGCGTGGAGACCACCCCGTTAAGGAGTCTTGTTGATACAGCTTTTGCCTTTTTGAAATAAAAGAATAGCCTCGATAAGCAAGTTCAAGAAAAACAAGCGCCATCAGGGATGTGCAGACAGTAATCAACACACCCCTTAGATGGAGCTTCATAGAATTAAAAAATGGAATAGATAAAGGGCGCCACAACAGAACCCTGGGTGAAAACAATCAATGCGCCCATTAATACGATGGTGATAATTAATGGGGCTAGCCAATACTTCTTGCGGACCCGCAAAAAATCCCAGACATCTTTGGTCAGATCGAGAAAGGCATCCATACGAGAACAACTGCCGTTAGGCTTTAAAAGATGCGAGTCAGATTAATACCAGCTGTGTGGCGTTTTTCCCGGTAGGTGGTCAGTTGCTGGGTACGCCGCCGCAGGGGGTCATAGCCCGTCAGGCGCATCACGAATGCGATGGGTTGCAACACCAGCAAAAACACTGCCCCAAGAATGATGTGGCTGTTAAACCACCCCAGGGCATGGCCCAAGGCCATCCACCACTGGTAGGGCTGCCGCAGGGTGCGCGGAGCGATTAAACCCAAACTCAGTGCTGGAATCGCAATCCATAGGGTCCAGGCATGGAAGCCATGGCCCCTGAGGGCTGGCAGAAGCCATCCCAACAGCAGCGGGAAGACTATGGCGAGCAGCAGGCCGAACTCTCGGAGCTGCTTGGTGGTGGGCGAGGTGGTCATGGTGATCAATCGAGTTCGAATTCCTGCATCCAGCGCTCATCACGCTCTTCCACGGGCTGCTCTTCCTTGAGCAGCAGCTGATTTTCCAGCACCAATACATCCATCTCGGTGCGCATGAAGCAGCGGTAAGCATCCTGCGGCGTGCAAACGATGGGCTCACCGCGCACGTTGAAGGAGGTGTTCACCACCGTGGGGCAGCCCGTGCGGCGCTGAAAACTCTTGATCAGGTTGTAGTAACGGGGGTTAGTTCTGGGGCTCACGGTCTGAACCCGGGCGGAGTAGTCCACATGGGTGATTGCCGGAAGCTCCGAGCGAGCGATGTTGAGCTTGTCGATGCCAAACAGCTTCTCCTGCTCAGCCGTCATCGGTTTGCAGAGGGTCTCTTTCACGGGCGCCACCAGAAGCATGTAAGGGCTCTTGCTGGTCAGCTCAAACTGATTGCTCACCTCTTCTTCCAACACCGAAGGAGCAAAGGGGCGGAAGCTCTCGCGATATTTGATCTTCAAATTCATCACGCTCTGCATCTGCTGATTGCGTGGATCGCCAATGATTGAGCGCCCGCCCAGTGAACGGGGTCCGAATTCCATGGCGCCGTTAAACCAACCGATCACCTTGCCCTGATCCAGCAGTTCAGCCAAACGCTCAAACAACTGGGGATCTTCCAGGGCGTAAAAGGGGGCCTTGATCTGCTCGAGATAGGAGCAAATTTCGGCGTTCTCAAAGCGGGGGCCCAAATAGGTGCCCTTCATGCCATCACCGCTCTGCACCTGGCGCGGCTTATCAAAGTGCTGATGCCAAGCCACCAAAGCAGCCCCAAGGGCTGAGCCTGCATCACCACTGGCTGGTTGAATCCAAACCTGATCAAAAATGCCTTCGCGCAGCAACTTGCCATTGGCCACGCAATTGAGGGCCACACCGCCGCTCAAGCAGAGATTGCGAGCACCGGTTTCCTGCTGAATGCTGCGGGCCAACTTGACCACAATCTCTTCAGTGACCACCTGGATTGAAGCGGCCAGATCCATGTGGAACTGGGTGAGCTCGGTTTCCCCTTTGCGCGGCGGCCTGCCGAACAACTTGTGGAACTTGCGGCCGGTCATGCGGAAGCCGCGATGGAACTTGAAGAAGCTCAGATCCAGCCGGTAGGTGCCATCGGGCTTGATATCAATCAGATGGTCTTTGATCTGATCGACGTACTTGGGCTCGCCATAAGGGGCCAAGCCCATCAATTTGTATTCACCGGAATTGACCTTGAAACCGCAGTAATAGGTAAAGGCCGAATAGAGCAGGCCTAAGGAGTGGGGGAAGTTGATTTCCCAAAGCGGCTTGAGGCTGCTGCCATCACCTAGCCAGGCTGAGGTGGTGGCCCATTCACCAACCCCATCCATGCAGAGCACAGCTGCGGACTCAAACGGGCTGGGGTAGAAGGCAGCACCTGCATGGGAGAGGTGGTGCTCACTGAACAGCAGCTCGGGAAGCTCAGCCTCTGAGCCCATCGATTCGGCCACCGCCTTGAGCTGTTTTTTGAGCTCGGTTTTGAGGAACAGCTTTTCCTTCAGCCACACCTGCATGGCCGCCACAAACGAACGCCCTCCACGGGGTGCAGCGCCGAGATAGGTCTCCAGCAAGCGCTCAAAAGTGAGCAGCGGCTTTTCGTAGTAAATGACCGCGTCGAGATCAGGCAAGGTCAGCCCTTGGCTTTCGAGGCAATAACGCACCGCATGCTGCGGGAAGCGGGAATCGTGCTTTTTGCGGCTGAAGCGCTCCTCCTGAGCAGCTGCTGCAGCCACACCATCGACCACCAGAGCAGCTGCGCTGTCGTGGTAGTAGGCAGAGAGGCCGAGGATGCGCACCAGATACCAGCCGGGGCGCGCAGTCTCCCATGAGGCGCCTTCAAAAGCCAGACTGCACTGATGAGCAACTCATTGCCCGCTAGCGACCCCTGCGTGCACTGCGGTTTTTGCCTGCCGACCTGTGCCAGCTACCGGGTGCTCGGCACAGAGATGGACTCCCCCAGGGGGCGCATCCACACCCTCAAGGCTATCGCTGCCGGTGAGCTGGAACTCGATGCCGCCGTGGCCCCCCATTTCGATAGTTGCCTGGGCTGCTTTGCCTGCGTCAGCGCTTGCCCTGCTGGGGTGCGCTACGACCAGCTGATTGAACAGGTTCGACCGCAGCTCAACCAAGCCGAATTAAGGAGCCCCTGGCAGCAGCAACTGAGGCGCTTGCTCCTGGGTGTGATCCCTTACCCACCACGCCTCCGCGCTCTGCTGCAACCTTTTCGGCTCTATGCCGGTGGACCGCTGCAACGCCTGGCTCGCCTCAGCGGCCTGATAAAGCTTTTCGGTCCGGAAGTTGCTGCCATGGAGCAGCTCCTGCCGGCACTACCGCCAGGCGCCTTTGGCCCTGACCCCCAAGGCGTACTACCAGCGACAGGCAAACAGCGTGCACGGGTGGGCTTGGTGCTGGGCTGCGTGCAGCGGGTGTTTGATCCAGCGGTCAATCACGCCACCATCGCTGTGCTGCAAGCCAATGGTGTGGAGGTGGTGCTGCCAGCTAGCCAAGGCTGCTGCGGCGCGGCCAGCCATCACCAAGGGCAGCTCGAGCAAACCCGCGATCTAGCCCGGGATTTAGTGAAGCAGTTCGAGGGGGAGCCCCTGGATGCCGTGCTGGTGGCAGCCTCCGGTTGCGGCCACACCCTCAAGCAATACGGGGAGCTTCTGCCCGGCGAAGCGGGCTTTTCAGCACCTGTTCTGGATGTGCATGAGTTTCTCAGCCAAATCGGCTTGAGCGAGGCGTTCCAAGCCAGGCTTGAACCCCTGCCGAAAGCGGTGGCTTATCACGATGCTTGCCACATGATTCACGGCCAGGGCATCGCCGCTCAACCGCGGCAATTGCTGCGCGCCATCCCTGAGCTGCAACTGCGAGAAGCCACCGAAGCCGGTGTGTGCTGCGGCAGTGCGGGGATTTACAACCTGGTGCAGCCCGAAGAAGCCGCTGCCCTGGGCCAGCTCAAAGCCGCTGATCTATCCGACACTGGAGCGCAGCTGATCGCCAGCGCCAACATTGGCTGCAGCCTGCAGATTCGCCAGCATCTCGGCCCGGATGGTCCGCCCGTGCTGCACCCGATGCAACTGCTCGCCATCAGCGCCGGGCTGCTTCCAGCAACTGCCAGCAACGTCTAAGGGTGCTCGCCTCCCCCAAATTGCCGGGGAATGTCACCACAGCCAGCCGGCCAAAGCGGGGGTGAGAAACAGACGGCTGCACTAGGGACAAACCCGGCAACAACTGACCTACAAGGCGCACCTGCTGTAACTGCAATCCCTGCTGCAAAAACGTGAGGCTGGTGGTGCCGCCTTTGGCAATCACGTACCCCAAGGGCGGCTCAAGGGCCATCACCACTTGGGCCATCTGCAGCGCCAACTCCCTTTGCTTCGCTGGGCTGTAGCCAGGCCGTTCGCCGCGGCTGCTGAACAGCACGGGCGTGACGCCGGTGTTCAACAACTGCTGAAGCTGGGCTGTGAGCGCAGAGAGCTCTTGGGGCTCATCCAGGCTGAACTCCACCCCGCAGCAGCCGGGCTGCTCAAGCAAATCCACCAGCTGGGCATCGGTCAGCGGCACATGGGAGCCCACCAGCACCAACCCAGGAGCAGCGATCGACGGCAATTCCGTGGGCTTTAGCGGCACTGACGGCATCCCACTGAGGCCATTCAGCAAGCTGGCGGCGCTTTGGCAGAGATGCTTCCGCCCAAAAGCCAGCTCAGCGATCACCTGCTCACCGATTACATCCAAATCATTGGGGCTGCTGGCATCGAGCACAGCCCACTGCCCCATCTTCAGCTCTGCCAAAGAATCGGCTGGCTTCAGCCGCGTCACAGAATCAGCCGGGATCGCTCCAGCTGTTTTGTGCTCAAGCCATTGGGGCAGATCGCTGCTGGGATAGCCAAAGCGGCGATCGAGGGCAAACGCCGAGTGATGCAGCGGCTTCCCATCCAACAGGTGCACTCCTGCTGAGGTGGTGCGCCCACCCTGCGGAAACGCTGGCACCAGCAAATTGGCGGCAAACGGCCCTAGTTCAGAGCGGATCACTTCCAACTCGAGTGGCGTGTGTCCGCGCAGGGTGGAATCGCCGCGGCTCACCACCAGCCAAGGCCGCTCCAATTGCGCCAGCAAAGGCTTTAGGCGCTGGCACAGGGCCGTGAGCTGCTGCCGCACCTGCTCGAGCTCCAAGGCACGGCTGTTGGTCAACAAAAACAGCAGCGGTGAGGGGTCGGTCAAGCCCGCCTGCAGGCTGGCCGTGCTGAACTCCAACAACAGAGGACAACCCCGCAGGGTCTGCGAGCCAGTGGGGTCATCGTCAAAGACGATGATCTTGGGGCTGCTCGCCATTACCTGGCATGCCGGATCAGGCTCCACTCCTAACGCCCGAACGGCATGAGCTGGTGGAGCTGGTGCGTGAACTGCACAGCCAGGCCTCCCCTTGGATCCCCAGCGGGTTGGGTAACCATCTGCACTGGGGCCCGCAACCCCAACTCCAAAGCTCAGTCCTGAGCCTGCATCATCACAACCAAGTGCTGGAGCATGCAACCGGCGATTTCACCGTGACGGTGGAAGCCGGCATGGCGCTCGGCGAACTTCAAGCCGTGCTGGCTGAACAAGGGCAGTGGCTGCCCATCGATCCACCACTGGCTGGCCCCAGCAGCATCGGCGGTGTGGTGGCACGGGGCGTCAGTGGCCCACTGCGCCACAAGGCCATGGGGCTCAAAGACCAAGTGATCGGCATCAGCCTGCTGCGCAGCGATGGCACAACGGCCCGAGCCGGCGGTCAAGTAGTGAAAAACGTAGCGGGCTACGACCTAATGCGCCTGCTCACCGGCAGCTGGGGCAGCTTGGCCTTAATCACCCAGCTCACCCTGCGCACCCAACCGCTGCCGAGCCACCGGAAGTGCTTTGCCATGCAGGGTTCTCTACCTGCCCTGCAGCAACTGCGCCAAGAGCTTTTGCTCCATAGCCCCCTGGCCCTAGAGCGTCTGGAATGGAAGCATCAAGCAGGCGAGATCAGTTTGTGGTTATCGCTGGTGAGCCTCAACCCTGAGGGTTTGCAGCAGCAGCAAGAGCAGCTCAAGGCTTCCGTGGCCTCGGAACTCAACCTGCAGGCCCAGGACTGGGAACCCAGCCCCGAAGTGGTTGAGCAGGGATCATGGCTGCTGCGGATTGGCGTGGAACCCCAACGCTCTGATGTCCTGCTTGGCCTGGCAGCCATCAAGCCCTGGACACTGCAGCTGGGTGCCGCCAGCGGACTCGGGCTGGCCACCGGCCAAGCGGCCAGCCACCAAGTTGCAAACCTGCGCCAGCAATGCGAATCCCTAGGGGGCTACCTGACGGTGCTGCAGGCACCCCCAGATCAACAGATCCAGGCCTGGGGAAATGCTCCAGCGCGTCCGATCATCGAGGCAGTGAAACGCCAGTTCGACCCGCTGCAGCAACTCAGCCGCGGCCGCCTACCGGGAGTTCAAGCGGCGCTCACCACGTAGCGGGTGCAGAGGCTGCGCTGTTCCCCAGGGGCCAGCTCAAGCTTGCGATCACCACTGATCAGGCTCTGGCGCGGCCCCGTCCAGGGCTCCATGCAGACCATCGACCGTGGAGGATCGGTCCAAAAGACCGCCAAGTTCCAGGGATCGCTGAGCTCCATCGTGAGCTTCTGGCCAGCCGCAGCATCCACCACAGCCACATTCCCGGTCGGCCGCACCAGCAAATCGATGCCCTGATCCAGCTGGGTGAGCACGCTTGCGGTGTTGGCCGCAGCCATGGGTTTGTGATCAAAGCCCTGCTCCGGCATGCCCTCAAAGCTCAAGCCAGACAGGCCGCTGACGTTGAAATAGGGGTGCAGTCCAAAGCTGAAGGGCAAAGCCTGGTCGCTGCGGTTGTGCAGCGTCACCGACACCTCAAGGGCACCAGGAGCCAAGCGATAATCCAGCTGCAGCAGAAACTCAAAGGGGAATTCCGATCGGGTCTGTTCGCTATCGCTGAGCTCCAGGCGCACGCCCTGCCCATCAGCCAACGCACTGAGCTGCCAGGGCAAGTCGCGGGCAAAGCCGTGTTGCTTCAACGTGGCTGTGCGGCCACCTGGCAAAGGCAAGCTGTCGCCAGGAAGATTGCCGCAGATCGGGAACAGGATTGGCGCACCACCGCGCACTGATTGGCCAGGAGTGAGAAAGCGCTCCAAATCCAAATAGACGATCTCGCGGCCCTGCACCTGCCAGCCGGTGAGCAATCCGCCGCGCTCGGGCACCACCCGAATCAGATCACCGTTTTCGGCGGTGAACACCGAATGGGCATAGGGAGCCGAGTGTTGCTGCAGCGGCATGGCTCAAGGCAAAGCGTTCAGCCATTGCAGCAACTCAGCGTTAACGATTGAGGGGACTTCATCGTGGGGGCAGTGGCCTGCCTCCAGCACCACCTCAGTGGTGGCCTCAGGGGCATAGCGCTGGAATGCTTCTCGGCGCCCAGCGGCATTGATCCACGGATCACGGATTCCCCAAAGCAACAGCAGTGGAGCCTTCAACTGGGCAAACAACTCATCGAGGGGCTGGCCGCTGGGGATGTCGAACACCGTGCGAAAAACGCCAAATGCTCCTGGATCGAGGGAGGGCTGGCGGATGGCTTCCACCAGCTCGTCATCGACGTTTGTTTTATCGATGTACACCTGCCGCAAGGTGCGGCGAATGGTGGCGGGGCGGCGCAGGTTTTCAAACAACAAGCGCTGCACCACAGGGCTTTTCAAAATGGCCGTGCCAATGCTTTTGCGGGCAATCGCGCCCCAACCCTTCAGAGGAGCTTTTTCCTCACTGAATGGGCCGGCTGCATTCAGCAGCACCACCCCAGCGCAGTCGTCTCCAAGGGCAGCACCAGCTGCCAAAGCTGAGTAGCCACCCAATGAGTTCCCCACCAACACCGTGGACCGGCCGATGCGCTCGCGCACATAGGCGCAAAGCAGATCGCGCCATAGCGCTCCCCCATAGGCCACTCCAGCTGGCTTGGCGCTGCGGCCAAAGCCGAGCAGATCCAAGGCGTGAACCTCATAGCTCTCAGAGAGCACCGGAAGGTTGTGGCGCCAATGGTCAGTGGAAGCACCAAAGCCATGCACCAGCAGCACAGCTGGGCGCTGCTGGTCATCACCTGCAGCAACGCAATGAATCGGGCTGCCGCGAAAAGTCCAAGACGCTGACACAGCGGCGCAAGCCAAGGGCCAAAGATGCTAGGGATAAGCGCCGTTTGCCGCCGAGCCTTGCCCCTGAGCAGTAGCGACTGGATCACCTTGGCCAGCGGTTCGGCGCTTTGGGCCTTGGCCCTCTACATCCCTTTGAGCGGACCCTTAGGCCGGCTAGAAGCCGAACTCAGCGGCACGGGCCTCAGTGAATCGCTGCAGAACACGATCCTGGTGCTAAGCAGCTTGCTGCTTGCCGCAGCCATCGGCCTGATCAGTCAACTGGCCATGAGTTGGGCGCTTGGCCCCAGTTGGGGCGCCAGCTTGGGGCTGATGGCAGTGCTCTCCGGTGCCTTTTGGAGCTTGGCCTCGCGCCGAGACCAGGACGACTGATTTAAAAGCCAGGAAAGAACGCTGGAACCCGCTGCTGGTAGGCGGCGTAGTCGGGGTAGTGGCGGACGAGAGCTTGTTCTTCCCGCTTTGCTTTGCCGCGCAGCAACACAACTAAGCCCATCAGCAGCAGGGGATGCAGCACGCCGCCCTTGATCAACGCCATCCCCATGGCGCACACCAACACCGCCAGATACAGCGGATGGCGGCAAAAACCATACAAACCCTGCGCCTTGAGCTCAGCATTGGGCATCGGCTCAGGCAGTGGCGTGAGGCTGCTGCCCAATTGCACGAAGGCAACCGCCGCCAGCACCAGGCCACCGATCAGCACCAAACCACCAGCCACCATCACCCCCGGCGGAGACCGCCAGAGCGAGGGCCAAGCGGGCAAGGCGATGTCCAAAGCAATCAGCACAAGCTGGCCCAAAAGCCACCATTCACCGCGGCGGTTATCAAGCCAGCCGCCCCAACTCAGTCCCCAATCCCGCATCAATCAACAGCTTTAACGGTTCAGCCAACTTGCCACCGCTACGGTCCGGTGACACCCGTTGTGGCACCCCATCCGATGAGCGAGCAGCCTGCGGAATTTTCGATGCCTACCCCCGGCGGTTTTCAGGATCCTGAGCGCAGTGGCCTCAGCGCTGATGACCTGTTTGCCGGCATCACTGAGCATCTGTTCTTCACCCTGGGCAAGCTGGCCCCTAGCGCCACGCGCCATGACCTCTACATGGCTTTGAGCTATGCGGTGCGCGACCGGCTGATGACCCGGTATTTGGCTGGCAAAGAAGCCCTCAACGAGCATCCGGCCAAAAGCGTTGCCTACCTCTCAGCAGAATTCCTGATCGGTCCGCAATTGGGCAACAACCTGCTAATGCTGGGCATCGAGAAAGAAGCTGCCGAAGCCCTGCATCGTTTTAACGGCACCACGCTGGACGACGTCCGTGAGGTGGAAGAAGAGCCGGGCCTTGGTAATGGCGGTTTGGGACGCCTGGCGGCTTGCTACATGGAATCGCTAGCCAGCTTGGAAGTGCCAGCGGTTGGCTACGGCATCCGCTACGAGTTCGGGATCTTCGATCAGCTAATCCGCGATGGCTGGCAGGTGGAGATCACTGATAAGTGGCTCAAAGGCGGATGGCCCTGGGAGCTCACCCACCCTGATCAAGCGGTGTTTGTGGGCTTTGGCGGCCGCACCGAGGGCTACACCGATGAGCACGGCCGCTACCGCTCACGCTGGATTCCCGCTGAGCACGCCATCGGCATCCCCCACGACATCCCTGTGCTGGGTTACAAGGTCAACACCTGCGATCGGCTGCGGCTTTGGCGTGCCACAGCCACCGAATCCTTTGACTTCTACGCCTTCAACATCGGCGATTACTACGGCGCTGTTGAGGAAAAAGTGGGCTCGGAGACCCTCTCCAAAGTTCTCTATCCCAACGACGGCACCGATGAAGGCCGCCGTTTGCGCCTGAAGCAACAGCACTTCTTTGTGAGCTGCTCGCTGCAGGACATGCTGCGCAACCTGGAGCAGCGCAAGATCCCAGTGACGGAATTCCCGCAGCACTGGGCTGTTCAGCTCAATGACACCCACCCAGCCATCGCGGTAGCTGAGCTGATGCGCCTGCTGATCGACGACAAAAACCTCGATTGGGATCTGGCCTGGGACATCACCAGCCGCTCACTGGCTTACACCAACCACACCCTGCTACCCGAAGCCCTGGAGAAATGGGGCCTGCCCCTGTTCTCCAGCCTGCTGCCGCGCCATCTGGAGCTGATCTTTGAGATCAACCGCCGCTTCCTGCAGCAGGTGCGGCTAAAGCACCCTGGCGATGACGCCATCTTGCGCAAGCTCTCAATCATCGATGAAGAGGGCCAAAAAGCCGTGCGGATGGCGCACCTCGCCACCGTGGGCTCCCACCACGTCAACGGTGTGGCCAAGCTCCACAGCGATTTGGTGAAGAGCAGCTTGATGCCGGAATTTGCTCAGCTGTGGCCGGAGAAATTCACCAACGTCACCAACGGCGTCACACCTCGGCGCTGGATGGGCCTCTGCAACCCGCAATTGCGCGGCCTGCTGGATGAGGTGATCGGCCAAAACTGGCTGCACAACCTCGATGAGCTCAAGCAGCTCGAGCGTTTCCAAGACGATTCCGGATTCCTGGAGCGCTGGGATCAAACCAAGCTGGAGTCCAAGCGCCAGTTAGCGAGCTACATCCACCGCCACACCAGCGTGCTGGTGGATCCGGCCTCGCTGTTCGATGTACAGGTCAAACGCATTCACGAGTACAAGCGCCAGCACCTCAATGCTTTGCAGGTAATCGCGCAATATCTGCGGATCAAGAACGGCCAAGGCGATGGCCTGGCCCCGCGAACGGTGATCTTTGGCGGCAAAGCAGCCCCTGGCTACTACATGGCCAAGCTGATCATCCGCTTCATCAACGGCATTGCCGAAACGGTCAATTCCGACCCCGACATGGATGGCCGCCTGCGGGTGGTGTTCCTGCCGGATTACAACGTGAAGCTCGGCGAGCGGGTGTATCCGGCCTCTGATCTTTCTGAGCAGATCTCCACAGCCGGCAAGGAAGCCTCGGGCACCGGCAACATGAAGTTCGCCATGAATGGCGCGCTCACGGTCGGCACCTTGGATGGAGCCAACGTGGAGATTCGCGAGCAGGTGGGGGCCGAAAACTTCTTCCTGTTCGGCAAAACCACCCCGGAGATCGAAGCCCTGCGCAAGAGCGGCTACCGCCCCTGGGAGCTACTGGAAGAGCTGCCGGAACTCCAAGACGTGCTGCATTTGGTGGAACAGGGCCACTTCAGTAATGGCGATACGGAGCTCTTCCGCCCGCTGGTGGATAACCTGCGCGGCCAAGATCCGTTCTTTGTCTTTGCTGACTTTGAGGCCTACCTCAAGGCCCAAGACGAAGTCAGCAGTGCCTGGGCCAATCGCCAGCACTGGAACCGCATGAGCCTGCTCAACAGCGCTCGCACGGGCTACTTCTCATCCGATCGCTCCGTGCGCGAGTACTGCGATGGGATCTGGAAAGCCTCAGCAGTTCCTGTAAAGGTGACCTGCCAGAGCAACCCCTAGGGAAGATCAGGCGTTTGGTGCAAAAGCCGGTTGAGCCGCAACCGATCCACATTCAAGGGATCAGGCGCGAGCTCTCCGGCGATCTCCTTAAATTTTTGTTCAACAGCTTCTGGGACGCGCACATCAAAAATGCGCTCCATAAGCACCTCAATGGAGAAGAGGTGGGCGTTGATGGTTTCTAAGTCGCCCAACGCCTGCTGCAGGCTGTTGTCTTCTGTTGGCGCAGGACCAGCTGCAGCAGTAGGTGCTGCTTCACCCGAGTGAGCCTGGTTTTTTTGCAGATCTTCCAGGACCCGGCCTGCCAAGGTGCGGAACGCTTGCAATGCAGCCCAATTGAGTTCTTGCTGCTGACGCAGGCTTGGATTTTCTCTGATGAGCCGGTCGTGCTCACGGTAGAAGCGCCGGCAATCAGGGCATTGGCAGGGCTCTTCGGGCAACGGCGGCTCCCTAGGGACCAAAACCCATCATGGCATCAGGCGGCCATGGATTGATCGTCGCCGTCTTCCGCTTCATCGGTGGTTGCCGGCAGGGGAATTTCAATCGTGGTGACCACCTGGATGGCATCACGCAGTCGCATGGCATCGGCAAACCAACCCATGGCTTGCTCGGTATCCCCGCGGCGTTCAGCGTCGCTGGCTTGATCCTCATGGGCTTCGGCCAATAGGGCCAACCAGCAGAGGCTGCGGGCTTGAACAACCGATAAATCAAGCTCGGAAGGTTGAGTGCTGGCGATTCGCTCGCTCTCCTGCTGCACCAGAAGACGCAGGCGCAGATCGTGGAGCTGGGTCATGACTCCCTGTCAGACACTCGAACGCTAGCGACAGGGGCAAGGTTTCAACAGGGCACCACCTGTAGAGGTGGCAGCACCTGGACACGGGGCTGGCGGGACTCGAACCCACGACCTACGGTTTAGGAAACCGTTGCTCTATCCGGCTGAGCTACAGCCCCTTGAAAGCTCAGTATTGCAAGCGATCTAGGCTTTGAATTGGAAAGCAGGCGAGGTGATCGCAGTTGCCATTGCTTGCAGTGGTGGCTGAGGAAAGTCCGGGCTCCCCAATGGCCAGGCTTGCTGGGTAACGCCCAGTGCGGGTGACCGTGAGGAGAGTGCCACAGAAACACACCGCCGATGGCCGGCTTGCCGGCACAGGCAAGGGTGCAAGGGTGCGGTAAGAGCGCACCAGCAGCATCGAGAGGTGCTGGCTCGGTAAACCCCGGCCGGGAGCAAGGCCCAGGGACGACGGTTGGCCATTGACCGGTCCCGACAAAAGCGCGCCGCTTGAGGCCACCGGTAACGGTGGTCCCAGACAGATGATCATCCAGCGAACAGAACCCGGCTTACGTCCTGCTTTCCGCCCATGACAACGATGCAGGAGCTGCTCATCCGCCTGGGGCTAAGGCCTCCAGCCGATGAGACCGTCTTACAGCCCTTACGCACTGCCCTGACCCACACCAGTGCTGGGCTCAAGATCAACCATGAAGAGCTGGAATTCCTTGGCGATGCCGTGCTGCGACTGGCTTGCGCTGAATTTCTTGAGGAGCACAACCCCACTCTCAGCGTTGGCGATCGCTCAGGTATCCGCGCGCAATTGGTGAGCGACCGCTGGCTGGCGGAACTTGCCGCTGAACTGGAACTCGATGGACTGATCGTGCAGGGATCAGCCACCGCAGCAGACCCCACAGCAAAGGCAACGGTGCGGGCTGAATGCTGCGAAGCCTTGGTTGGTGCTGTGTATTTGGCTTGGGGCGGGGCCGACGGCGGATTGCATGCCGTGCGCCAGTGGCTTGACCCGCACTGGCAGCGCAGCAGCCTTGAACTGGCGAGCGATCCCCACCGCCACAACTGGAAATCAGCGCTGCAAGAGCTGACGCAAGCCCAAAAAGCTGGCTTGCCGGTCTATGCCACCGCTGAAGAGAACCAGAGCCATGGCGACCCTCGCCGTTTCCGCAGCGAAGTGAGCATCAACGACCAACAACACGGCACGGGTTGGGGCCCATCACGGCGTCTTGCCGAGCAAGAGGCTGCCCGCGTGGCCCTTGCTCAGCTCAGGCCTCCTTCAGGGTCTTGAGCGGCAAGGTCACGAGCTTGTCCCAGTTGCCACCTTCAAACAGCACAGCAGCTCGATCACCACTAATGCGCTGCACAAAGCCCTGGTACCCGTTGTAGATCGAGCGGCCATCATTCACCCGCACGGTGCTGCCAGGGAGAATCATCACCACAACTTTGAGGGCCTTCAGGCTAAGCGGCGATGGCAGAGGAGTTCTTAGTTGTTGGCCAGGTGGTGGCCGCTCAAGGGCTCAAGGGTGAAGTGCGCATCCTTCCGGCCAGTGATTTTCCGCAGCGGTTCACCGAGGCCGGCACACGCTGGCTCCGCCGCCGCGGCCAAGGCGAGCAGGAAGTGCAACTCATTAGCGGCCGCCAACTCCCCGGCAAAGAGCTGTTTGTGGTGCGTTTTGAAGGCATCAACGACCGCACAGCAGCAGAAGGATTGGTGCACCAAGAGTTACTGGTGGCAGCTGACGACCTGCCCGAGCTGGAGGAGGGGGAATTCCATCTACTGGATTTGCAGGGCCTCAAGGTGCATTTGGACAAAGAGGCCGAGCCCATTGGTGTGGTGGTGGACCTGCACCACGGCGGCAATGACCTGCTTGAGATTGAACTCAAAGAAAGCGGCCGCCGCTGCCTCGTTCCTTTTGTTGAGGCCATCGTTCCCCAGGTGGAACCCGAAGAGGGCTGGCTGCTGCTCACTCCCCCGAAAGGGCTACTGGATGGCTAAGCAGAGGGATCACTCCACCGTGACGCTCTTGGCCAAGTTGCGGGGTTGATCCACATCAAGGCCGCGCCTGGCAGCGATGTGATAACTGAGCAGCTGCATTGGAATCAGGGTGAGCAGCGGCGAAAGCAACTCATCGACAGCTGGCACAGGCAGCAACTCGTCAAAGATCTCGGTATCAGGGCATTCCGGAGCAACACCGATTAGACGCGCGTCTCTGGCCTTGGCTTCTTGGGCATTGCTGAGCACCTTGTCGAACACCGGCCCAGGCATGGCAACGCTCACCACAGGCACATCAGCATCGAGCAAAGCGATCGGGCCGTGCTTCATCTCACCGGCGGGATACCCCTCGGCATGGATGTAGCTGATCTCTTTGAGCTTGAGGGCGCCTTCCAGGGCGATTGGGTAGTTGATGCCGCGGCCTAGGTAAATCACGGTGCGCGTGTCGGCAAAGGCGTGGGCCAGCTCAGCGCAACGCAGGTCCAGCCGGTCGATCAAGGTCTGCAGCTGCGCTGGCAGCGCCCGCAGTTCAGCGAGCAGAGGATGCAGTTGCTCACGAGATCGCGCACCACGCAAATCGGTGAGTTGGATGGCCAAGCCATAAAACGCCAGCAACTGTCCCAAGAAGGTTTTGGTGGCTGCCACACCCACTTCAACGCCAGCAGCGATGTCGATGAGTTGGGGCACCAAGCGGCCCAGAGAGCTTTCGGTGCGGTTGGTGATGCCAAGCAGGCGCGCCGCGTAAGCGGGATCTCCATGGTCAGCGCAGCGCTGCTGCTCCATGGCCAAGGCCGCCAAGGTGTCAGCGGTCTCTCCCGATTGGGTCACGCCAATGGTGAGGGTGTGCGGCGCCAGCGGAGGCGGTGAGTAGCGGAATTCACTGGCGTAATGAACGCTGGTGGGAACTCCAGCGAGCTGCTCCAACAGATGGGCTCCCACCAGGGCGGCATGGCGGCTGGTGCCGCAAGCCAAGATCTGGATGCGCTGAACACCCTCGAGCAGGCTGCGCTCAATCGGCAAGGCCACCAAGGGGTCATTGGGGCCGCCCTCCGGCAAATGGCGCAGCAGCCACCGAGCAGCGGTTTCGGGCTGCTCATGGATCTCCTTGAGCATGAAGTGGCGGAAGCTGCGCTTGTCCGCCACGTGATCGGTGCCCTGCAGCTGGGTTGGCGGACGCTGCTGCCGCTCACCGGCTTCGTTGTAGAGCTCAATGCCCAGGGGCCCCAATAGGGCCACTTCGCCGTCTTCCAAGGGAAGAATCGTGCGTGTCACGCCTGCTAGCGCAGGTGTGTCGCTAGCGCAGAGAAATTCTCCTTCGCCAAAGCCGATCAGCAAAGGCGCCTGCCGGCGTGCCACTACCAACGCATCCGGGCACTGGGCCCAAACCACAGCCAAGGCGTAGGCGCCATCCAGCTGAGGCAAGGCCAACTGCACAGCCTTGAGCAAGGTGGCGCCATCGGCCACTGATCCAGCCGCCAGAAGGGCATTCAGCTCTTTGGACACGAGGTGAGGAATGACCTCGGTGTCGGTATCGGATTGGAAGGCCACCCCGCCTGCTTCCAGCCGCTCCCTGAGGCTGCGGTGGTTTTCGATGATGCCGTTTTGAACCACCGCCAACTCAGCGGAGCCGTCCAGGTGGGGGTGGGCGTTGCGCTCCTCAGGCTTGCCGTGGGTGGCCCAACGGGTATGGCCAATGCCGCATGAACCTGCCGCTCCACTGGCTTCAAAGCGCTGGGTGAGGTTGATGAGCTTGCCTTCGGCGCGCAAATGGCTCAGCTGACCGCCATGAACAGTGGCGATCCCGGCTGAGTCGTAGCCGCGGTATTCCAGTTGCCGCAGGCCATCTAAGAGCAAGGGGGCTGCATCACGGGTGCCAATGACCGCAACGATGCCGCACATCCGCGCCTACTCCTGATCAATAAAAAAGCCCGGCAGGGCCGGGCAGAGCATAGGGATGAAAACCCTTGAAATCAGTAGGCCAAACCCATGGAGCGGGTGGTTTCATCGCCCAGATAAACGCGGATGCTGAGGAAGTCCGTTGGGCAAGCCGTTTCGCAGCGCTTGCAGCCCACGCAATCTTCAGTGCGAGGAGAAGATGCAATCTGGCCAGCCTTGCAGCCATCCCAGGGCACCATCTCGAGCACATCGAGGGGGCAGGCACGAACGCACTGGGTGCAACCGATGCAGGTGTCGTAGATCTTGACGGAGTGGGACATGCCCTGGCCATAACAGAACCGTTTCGCCAAGGTACCCGCGCTCTTGCCGTCCGTCCGCCTGAGCGCCAAGCCCGTCATCGTTGTTAACGAGTTTGGGGCTGGCCCGTAAGATGCTCGGCGCCAAGAAGCCCAGGCCATGTCCCAGGAAATTCTCGAGAAGGTTCGTTCAATCGTGGCTGAGCAGCTCAGCGTCGATGCCGCTGAGGTCAAGCCTGAATCCAACTTTCAGAACGATCTGGGTGCTGATTCCCTCGACACGGTCGAGCTTGTGATGGCCCTGGAAGAAGCCTTCGATATCGAAATCCCCGACGAGGCCGCTGAAGGCATCGCCACTGTTGGTGACGCCGTGTCCTACATCCAGGAGAAGAAGGGCTGATCATCGCGATCTGCTCGTTGCAACACCATGGCTGAGTCGTCCCGCCGGGTGGTGATCACGGGTCTTGGCGCCGTGACACCCATTGGCAACACCGTCGCCACCTATTGGGCCGGGCTGCAGTCCGGTGCCAATGGTGTGGCGCCGATCACCCTGTTTGACGCGTCCAAGCACGCCTGCCGCTTTGCCGCAGAAGTGAAGGACTTCGATCCCAGGGGTGTGCTCGATCCCAAAGAAACCAAGCGCTGGGATCGCTTTTGTCAGTTCGGCGTTGTGGCTGCCAAAGAGGCGCTGGCTCACAGCGGCCTGGACATCACCGATGCCAATCGCCAGCGCATCGGCGTGATCATCGGCTCTGGCGTTGGCGGCCTGCTGACCATGGAAACCCAAGCCCACGTTCTTGAGGGCAAGGGGCCTGGGCGGGTGAGCCCGTTCACGGTGCCGATGATGATCCCCAACATGGCGACTGGCCTGGCAGCCATCGCTTTGGGGGCCCAAGGGCCCAGTTCGGCTGTGGCCACCGCCTGTGCCGCTGGATCCAACGCCATTGGTGATGCCTTCCGCCTGCTGCAGCAAGGCCATGCCGATGTCATGGTTTGCGGAGGCGCTGAATCAGCGATCACACCGCTTGGTGTTGCTGGCTTTGCCAGTGCCAAAGCGCTCTCGTTCCGCAATGACGATCCAGCCACAGCCAGTCGTCCTTTCGATGCTGAGCGTGATGGCTTTGTGATTGGCGAGGGCGCCGGCATTTTGGTGCTGGAAACCCTCGAGCACGCCCAGGCCCGCGGCGCCGAGATTCTTGGTGAAGTGGTTGGCTACGGCATGACCTGTGATGCCCACCACATCACCTCACCCATTCCGGGTGGTTTGGGTGGTGCCAGGGCGATGAGCCTGGCCCTCGCTGATGCTGGGCTGAAGGCCGATGACATTGATTACGTCAATGCCCACGGCACCAGCACCCCAGCCAACGACAGCAACGAAACCGCTGCAATCAAAACCGCCCTGGGCGAGCGGGCTATGGCCATCCCGGTGAGCTCCACCAAGTCGATGACCGGCCACCTGCTGGGCGGCAGTGGTGGCATCGAAGCCGTCGCTGCGGTGCTAGCACTGCAGAACGGTGTGGTGCCTCCCACCATCAACCACCAAAATCCCGATCCCGCCTGTGATCTGGATGTCGTTCCGAATCAGGCACGGGAGCAGATAATCTCTACGGCCCTCTCCAATTCATTTGGATTCGGCGGTCACAACGTCTGCCTCGCTTTCCGTCGCTACGCGTGACGGGGTCCCCCTTACCTCCCCTACGAGATCCCCATGGTCGCTGCACCTGTTTCGCTCGACACCCTCTGCATCAACAGCATCCGCATGCTGGCGGTCGATGCGGTCAACAAGTCCAATAGCGGCCACCCCGGATTACCGATGGGCTGTGCGCCCATGGGCTACACCCTCTGGGACAAGTTCCTGAAGCACAACCCCAAGAACCCCAAGTGGTTCAACCGGGACCGTTTCGTGCTCTCAGCTGGGCACGGCTGCATGCTGCTCTACGCCTTGCTGCACCTGACCGGCTACGACTCAGTCAGCATCGATGACATCAAGCAGTTCCGTCAGTGGGGCTCCAAAACGCCTGGTCACCCCGAGACCTTTGAAACCCCTGGCATCGAGGTGACCACAGGCCCTCTGGGCGCCGGCATCTCCAACGCTGTTGGCCTGGCGATTGCTGAGGCTCACCTGGCCGCCAAGTTCAACAAGCCCGACGCCAAGGTCGTTGATCACTACACCTACGTGATCATGGGCGATGGCTGTAACCAAGAAGGTGTGGCCTCAGAGGCCTGCTCCTTGGCCGGTCACCTCAAGCTGGGCAAGCTGATTGCCCTCTACGACGACAACCACATCACCATTGACGGGCGCACCAACGTCTCCTTCACCGAGGACGTGCTTAAGCGCTATGAGGCCTACGGCTGGCATGTGCAGCACGTGGCTGAGGGCAACACCGATGTAAACGCCATCGCCAAGGCCATCGAGGCCGCCAAGGCTGTCACCGAAAAGCCTTCCATCATCAAGGTGACCACCACCATCGGCTACGGCTCGCCCAACAAGAGCGACACCGCCGGTGTGCACGGCGCTCCCCTGGGTGAAGAGGAAGCTGCTCTGACCCGCCAGCAACTGGGCTGGGATTACGGCCCCTTTGAGGTGCCCCAAGAGGCCTATGACCAATACCGTCAGGCCATCGAGCGCGGCTCCAACCTCGAAGCTGAGTGGAACCAGGCCCTGGCCGGCTACCGCAGCAAGTACCCCAGCGAAGCCGCTGAATTTGAGCGCATGCTGCGCGGCGAACTGCCCCAGGGATGGGACAAGGATCTGCCCACCTACAGCGCCGATGACAAGGGGCTGGCCACCCGCAAGCACTCCCAGATCTGCCTGGGTGCTCTCGGACCCAACTTGCCTGAGCTGATCGGTGGCTCCGCTGACCTCACCCACTCCAACTACACCGACATCAAGGGCGAAACCGGCTCCTTCCAGCCGGAAACACCAGAGAAGCGCTATTTGCACTTCGGTGTGCGCGAGCACGCCATGGCGGCTGTGCTCAACGGCATTGCTTATCACAACAGCGGTTTAATCCCCTACGGCGGCACCTTCCTGGTGTTTGCCGACTACATGCGCGGTTCGATGCGCCTGTCAGCCCTCAGCGAGCTGGGTGTGATCTATGTGCTCACCCACGACTCCATCGGTGTGGGCGAAGACGGCCCCACCCACCAGCCGATTGAAACCATCCCGTCGCTGCGGGCCATCCCCAACATGCTGGTGTTCCGTCCTGGTGATGGCAACGAAACCAGCGGTGCCTACAAGCTGGCCATTGAAAACCGCCATCGCCCCAGCGCTCTGTGCCTGAGCCGCCAAGGCATGGCCAACCAGGCCAACTCCTCGATTGAGAAAGTCGCCCATGGCGGCTACATCCTTGAGGATTGCGACGGCACTCCCGAGCTGATCCTGATTGGCACCGGCACCGAGCTGGACCTTTGCGTTCAAGCTGCCAAGCAGCTCACCGCCGAAGGCAAGAAGGTGCGTGTGGTGTCCATGCCCTGCGTTGAGCTGTTCGACGAGCAGAGCGATGCCTACAAGGAGCAGGTTCTGCCTGCTGCCATCCGCAAGCGCATCGTGGTGGAAGCGGCCGAAGCCTTCGGCTGGCACCGCTTCATTGGCCTTGATGGCGACAGCGTCACCATGAACCGCTTTGGCGCTTCCGCTCCTGGCGGCACCTGCATGAAGGAATTCGGCTTCACCGTCGAGAATGTGGTGGCCAAGTCCAAGGCCCTGCTGGGTTGAGGCTCAATTAACCAAACAAAAGCCCCCCGGATGGGGGGCTTTTTTGTGCCTTGGTGCTGAACGAGTAAGACTCAATCCGCCCGATCAAGCTTGGCTGTGCTCAGCTCAGCCCCGCCTTTGCTCTTGAGCACTTCTTCAAGACCCTCCAGATCGGCATCAGTGATCTTGGTCTGCATCGGGCAATGCTTCGGACCACACATTGAGCAGAACTCCGCCTGCTTGTAGATGTCAGCTGGCAGGGTTTCGTCGTGATACTCCTTGGCCCTCTCAGGATCGAGAGACAGCTCAAACTGCTTGTTCCAATCGAAGGCATAACGGGCCCGACTGAGCTCATCGTCGCGGTCACGGGCACCAGGGCGATGACGGGCAATGTCAGCAGCGTGAGCTGCGATCTTGTAAGCAATTAAGCCCTCGCGCACATCCTCTGCATTGGGGAGACCCAAGTGCTCTTTGGGGGTGACGTAGCAGAGCATGGCGGTGCCATGCCAGCCGGCCATCGCAGCGCCAATGGCGCTGGTGATGTGGTCGTAACCCGGAGCGATATCGGTAACGAGGGGACCCAGCACATAGAAGGGCGCTTCGCTGCACTCCTCCATTTGCTTTTTGACGTTGAACTCGATCTGGTCCATCGGCACGTGGCCAGGGCCTTCTACCATCACCTGAACGTCATGCTTCCAAGCGCGGCGGGTGAGTTCACCCAAGGTCTTGAGTTCAGCCAGCTGGGCATCATCGGAAGCATCGTGCTGGCAACCAGGCCGCAAAGAGTCGCCCAAGGAGAAGGTGCAGTCGTAGCGCTTGAAGATCTCGCAGATGTCTTCAAAGCGGGTGTAAAGGGGGTTTTGCTTGTGGTGATACAGCATCCACTGGGCCAAGATGCCGCCCCCGCGGCTGACAATCCCAGTCAGGCGGCCCTTGACCTTGGGCAGGTGCTCAATCAGCAGGCCGGCATGGATCGTTTGGTAGTCAACGCCCTGCTGACAGTGCTTTTCGATGATGTGCAGGAAATCATCTTCTGAAAGGCGCTCGATCGAACCATGCACGCTCTCCAGGGCCTGATAAACGGGCACCGTGCCGATGGGCACTGGCGAAGCGTTGATGATCGCCGTGCGCACCTCATCTAGGTTCACACCACCGGTGGAGAGATCCATCACGGTGTCAGCGCCGTACTTAACGGCCAGCTCCAACTTCTTCACCTCTTCGGAGGCATCGGAGGCATTGGGGGACGCGCCGATATTCGCGTTCACCTTGCACTTGCTGGCGATGCCGATGGCCATCGGCTCCAGATTCGTGTGGTTGATGTTGGCCGGGATGATCATGCGGCCCCGAGCCACCTCCTCCATCACCAGCGATTCCGGCAGATTCTCCCGCTTGGCCACATAGGCCATTTCTTCAGTGACCAAGCCCTGGCGGGCGTAATGGAGCTGGCTGACATTGGCACTGCCGCGGCGCTTCTCTATCCAGGCACTGCGCATGACGAAGGTTCCTCAACAGGGAGGGGGGCCGCCGCACATCCAGCACTTCCCTGCGCCGGCATCACCCGGATCAGGTTCGGAGGGTGTGATCTCAGCCATAGCCGTTGATCCGGCGACGGCACCCCTAGTGACTCCAAAAAGCTAGCAAGACCACTAGGGCAGCAGCTTCTCCAAGCGGCGTTGCTGCAGACGCAACGTCAAGCCTTGGCCGGCTTCACGCACGGTCTCGTTGTCATCGGCACAGCCTTGCTCGGCCAGCTGCTGCAAAGGCTCCATCGGCATGTCATCTTCAGCAGCCATCGCCGCCAGGATGCTGGTACGAACCAGCCAATGGTCGTCGCGGGCATACAGATCCAAGAGCGCCTGCAGGGCCTGCTCGCCGCCATGACGGGCCACAGCATTGGCCGCTTCAGCACGAACGTTGTGATCACTCTCGGACTGCATCACCGCCAGCAGAGCCTGCAGCCCCTGGGGATTGCGCTTGTAGCCCAACCCCATGCAAGCCAAGGAGCGCACCACAAAAGCTTCGTCATCAAGGCACTGCAGCAAGAGCGGCACACACTCTTGGGGCTCAAAGGGCTGCATTGCCGTGATCGCCCGCATCCGCAACGTGGTGTCGCCACTGGTGATGGCTGCCTCAATCGCCGGCAAATCCATACCACTGGGTTGTTGGGCTTCGGTGCTCATGGCGTTGGCTCGCGCTCGCGTAAGGCGCGCAGCAGCTGGCGCCGGCGGCGACCATAGCCAGCAGATCCAGCCACCAGCAGCCCCGAACCGATCAGCACAGCGGGCAGGGCCTGCAAGCGCTCAGCGCCCTGGCGCTGGCCAACCCCAAAGAGCCCCAACAGGGCCAACAACACCAATAGAGGTGTGGCCAACGCCATCAGCAGGCGTGAGTTCACAGGGCAGCTCCGCTCTGCTGGCCATGCTGCTCCAACCAGCGGCGCAATGTTGCGGAAAGCAGCTCAACCGCCAACGGCAAACAAGATTCCTCCGGGTTGAAAGCCCCGTTGTGCAAAGGCGCGCAACCATCAGGACCCGCCACACCCAACCGGAACATGCACCCCGGCACATGGCCTAGATAGTGGGCGAAGTCTTCGGCTCCCAGGCTGGGTTGCTGTAGCTCCAGCACCCGCTCACGCCCCAACTGCTCGAGGGCCACCTGCTCCAGCAAGCGCGTCAGCTCCAAGTCGTTCTGAACCGGTGGGGCAATACCGCGAAACCGCACCGTGGCATCCCCGCCGTAGGCACGGCAGATCTGCTGGGCGGTGCTTTCGACCCACTCCGGCAACTCTTCATAGAGGGCTGTGTCTAAACAGCGCAGGGTGCCGAGCAGCTTGACGCGATCAGCAATCACATTGAACGCGCGGCCCCCTTCAATCCGCCCAAAGCTCAGCACCACCGGTTGCAGCGCATCAAGCCGGCGACTAATCGCCTCCTGCAAACCACTGATTAGGCGCGCCGCAATCCAGATCGCATCGACCGACTGATGGGGCCGGGCCCCATGGCCCGATTCCCCGAGCACCTCCACTTCCAACTCAGCCGCCGCGGCCGTTAGGGAGCCATGGCGCACGCCAATGCTGCCGGCAGCAATGCTGGGAAACACGTGCACCCCATACAGCCCGCTAAGGCCATCCACCGCCCCTGCTTCCACCAGCCACCGGGCCCCCTCCGCTGTTTCTTCGGCGGGCTGGAAGAGCAGCCGCACCCGACCCGGCAACGGGCGCGGATCTCTAGCCAAGGCCATGGCCACGCCCAGCCCCACACAGGTGTGCAGATCATGGCCGCAGGCATGCATCAGACCGGGCTCTTTGGAGGCAAAGGGCAGGCCGGTGCGCTCTTCGATTGGCAATGCATCGAGATCAACGCGCAGGCCAATCACGGGGCCGCTCGCAGGGCCCAATTCCGCCACCACACCCGTCCGGCCAACACCTTCCCGAACCTGCCAGCCGAGTTGACGCAATTCACCAGCCACCAACGCGGCTGTGCGCTGCTCATGGCCGCTCAACTCCGGATGGGCATGCAGATAACGGCGAATCTCCAGTAGGGCGGCCTGATCGTTCATGCCTGACCCCCATCCAGCGCTAAGAAGCGCTGCAGTGCGCTCACCGGCTGCGGCGGCCAGCGGCGCACCTGCAGCAACCATTGCGGATCGCTGTAGCGCTCATCCAAACCAGAAGCCGCCGCCCAGTTGCTCTCAGCCTCACCAGCATTGCCCTGCTGCCAGAGCAACGCGGTCAAAGCCGCACGGGCATCAGCAAAGAGGGGGTAACGGCGAATCAAACGGCGCAATTCCTTCTCTGATGTCTCCAGTTCATCGATTTGGAACGCCGCTAAAGCAGCACTGGAGCGCGCCATGGCCATCCCTGGCTGAGCGAGCGATGCCGCTTCAAATCGCTCCCTTGCTGCAGGCCAATCCCCCAGGCTGCCGGCCACATTGCCCAAGTTGTAAAGGGCGGCTGCCTCATCGGGCTGGCGCTCCAAAATCCAGTTGTAATCCGCTGCTGCTTGATCCCAAAGGGCCAAGGCTTCTTCGGCGGTGCCGCGATTGAGATGGGGGTCAATCGCATCGGGCTCCAAGCGAATCGCTTCGCTTTGATCGGCAATGGCACCCTCTGGGTCACCCAGGGCCAAGCGCACATTGCCGCGGTTGCTCCAACCGGCGCTATCTGCCGGTGCCAGCTCAATCACGCCATCCCAAAGGCTGAGAGCTTCAGCGAAACGACCTTGCTGGCTGGCCTCCAGGGCCTGGTGGAACTGATCAGCCAGCCCAGTGGTGCCCAACAGCAACGCCAACAGAGCTGGCATCAGCCAAGCCATTAAGCGGCCTCCAGATGGGCCCTGCCGGCATCGGTCAACACACGCCCGCGGGGGGTGCGCTGCAGAAAACCGAGTTGCAACAGAAACGGCTCCACCACAGCTTCCAGCGTGTCGGGGTCTTCACCCAACGCTGCTGCCAGGGTATCGAGGCCTGCTGGGCCGCCGCCGTAGCTGGTCTCCAGCAAGCTGAGCAAACGGCGGTCGGAGGGATCGAGGCCGCGACCATCCACCCGATGCATCGCTAGCGCTTCCACCACCACTGGTGCTTCCACAGTGGCAATCCCTCGCACGCTGGCGAAATCGCGCACACGCCGCAGCAGGCGGTTGGCGATCCGCGGGGTGCCCCGGCACCGCCGGGCAATTTCAGCGGCGGCCTCAGCCGCTAACTCCAACTGCAACAGCAGGGCCGAGCGAGACACGATCGCCTCCAGATCGCTGCAGCTGTAGAACTCGAGCCGTTGAATCAAACCAAAACGATCCCGCAAGGGCGAGCTCAAGGACCCGGCTTTGGTGGTCGCCCCCACCAAGGTGAACGGCGGCAGCTCCAAACTGCGGGTGCGGGCGGCTGGACCAGCGCCCACGGTGAGATCGAGTCGAAAATCCTCCATCGCTGGATAGAGCAGCTCTTCCGCCACCCGATTCAGCCGGTGGATTTCATCGATAAACAGCAGCTCACGCGGCTGCAGATTCATCAGCAGGCCAACGATGTCGCGTGGTCGCTCCAGGGCTGGCGCACTGGCAATGCGGCACGACACACCCAGCTCTTCGGCCAACACCAACGCCATGGTGGTTTTGCCCAGGCCTGGGGGGCCGTAAAGCAGCACATGGTCGAGTGCGTCGTTCCGAAGGCGGGTGGCCTCCACTGCAATCCCGAGCACCTGCTTGAGCTCGCTCTGGCCGATGTAATCGCACAGACGCCGCGGCCTTAGGCCTTCATCACGGCCGCCATCGCTCTCTGCAGCCGTGGCCTCTGGAGCCACCAGACGCTTGGGCGCCGGGGGCTTGTTACCGCCGCTGGAGGACTGAATTGCCATGGCTCGAGGTTACGGACAATCCATGCGTCAGCATGAAATGAAAAGGGCGAGGGCGTGGCCGGCAAGGGCAAAGGGGCAAAAGCAGCAGCCAAGAAGCGTCTGGAAGCGCAAAAGCTGCTGGCGGACAACCGCCAGGCCCGCCATCAATACGAAATTCTGGAAACCTTGGAAACCGGCATTGAGCTGCTGGGAACCGAGGTGAAGGCCATCCGCGCCGGCAAGGCCAACCTGCGCGATGGCTTCTGCCTAATCCGCCAGGGACAGCTGCAACTGCACAACGTGCACATTGCCGGCCATGAACAGGCCAGCCGCTATTTCAACCATGAGCCGCTGCGGGTGCGCAGGCTGCTGGCCCATCGCCGCGAAATCGACAAACTCCGGGGGCAGCTCGACACCAAAGGCCTCACCTTGATCCCTTTAAACATCCATCTCCAAGGCAGCTGGATCAAGCTCACCATCGGCCTGGGCAAAGGGCGAAAGCTCCACGACAAGCGCCAGGAAGAGCGCCGCAAACAGGACCAGAAGGATTTGCGCTCCGCCCTCAAGCGCTACTAGTTACCGAACGGATCCACGGTGGGCTGCTTGATCTGATCGAGCACAGAATCCTGCGGAAGCTGCTGTGGCTGGGGTTGAGGGCGCGGCTGAGCGGAAGGCTGCTGCTGGCGAGAGGGTTGCGGCTTGCTTGCCGGCTTGGGCAAGGGCGGATCCACCCGCACCGAAAGGCTGAACAAACCGGGAGCAAGGCCGTCGTTGCGGATCAGCAACTGCACCGGAGAGTTCTCCACCCTGGCCACGCTGAGCACCCGCAGTGGGCCCCGCGGCTCCAGCACCTTGCCATTGGCTGCAAACAAACTCATCTGCATCAACGGCGTGCCATTGACCCCCAAGACCAAGCGATGGTTCTTGGGCACGGAGATGGCGATCAACTTGGCCCCTTGCCCATCAACAGAGGTGCTGAGCGAGCGAGGGATATTCAAGACCGGCTTGAGCTGCTCCACCTTGAGGCCTTCCAAGCTGCGCAGAGCAGCGGCATACCAGATCTGCCTCACGGGCTCAGCAGGAATCGTCTCTGGATTGCGGCCCGGCAGCAGGTTTTGAGCACTGCTGCTGACCAACTGCCTCAGCACCAATGGACTCAGGCCCTCTTTGGTGAGCGATTTCTCCCGTTGCTTCCAATCCGCATCGGTGTAGCTGCCCAGGCGTTGGCGCAAGGGAACCGGAAGCTGCTCAACGCGCACCAGCCACTCCTGGGCCAGATCGTTCCAGATTTTGCGCAGCGGCGCATCCTCCAAGGAGTCGGTGGGTGCTCGACCACCCCGCTCCGGGAACTGAGCCGCAAGGCTGCTATCCACCAACTTGAGAAACCAGGTCTGATCGACCTGCAACGCCCTGAGGCGATTGAGCAATTGCTGGCGTTGATCCAACTCGGCTGGCGGCAAGCTGAGCTGCGGTGCAAGCGCCGTAGCCGGGCGGTTGCTCTGGCGGTTGCGGCCCAGCAGCAACCAACCCAACGCCGAGCCCAGCAACGCTGCCAAGAGCAACGCAATCACCACAGGCCAAAAACGTCCTTCCGCCGCTTGTTCTTTGGCGCGCCGGCGCTCGTCTCGGGTTGGACGCGTTGGGGCAGGGGCAGGAGATGCCTCCACTTGCTGCTCTGGCTTGAGCTGCGGCAGCAGCACAGCCGTGCGATCAGAGCGGCTCACGGGTCCGGTGCTTTCTGGAACCGGCAGAGCGGCTAACGCCTCGGCCACCTCAGCCGCTGAGTTGAAGCGCTGCTCAGGGCTTGTTGACAGGAGCCGTTCAAGGACTTGGCGAAACGCAGCATCCAGCGCAATCCCTTCGGGCCAGCGCCAGGCCAGCGACACCGGATCCATTAAGGCTGCTGGCTCCTCACCACTGAGCAGCACCAAGGCCACAACCCCCAGGCTGTAGAGATCCATCCAGATCTCATAGGGCTCGTGCCTGGCCTGGGGTGGGGCATAGCCCGCGGTTGCAGCCGTTAGCGGTTGGCCAGCAACGGCGTCTTGCAGGCCGAAATCAATCAGCACCGGCAGTCCATCGCTATCGCGGCGGACCAAATTGGCGGGGGTCAGATCCCCGTGCACCAAGTTCTGGCCATGCAGGGCAGCCAAGGCAGGCAGCAACTGGCGCAGCAGCAGCAGCACCTCACCAGAACCAAAAACCAATTGCCGCTCTTGGCGGGCCTGCTGCAGGTCTTGGTAGGTGCGCCCATTGATCCACTCGCGCACCTGCCAGCAACCGTCATCGGCAGGCAACTGTTCGCCCAAGCGGGGAATTTGTGGATGCAGCACAGCCTTGAGCCGCTCCAAGCGCTGCTGCAACGCAGTGAATTGATCAGCCGAAAGGCCCCACCACGCTCTGATGGCCACCGGCAACTCACCCACCAGCGTGTCGGTGCCGCGCCAAAGGCGCGTGCCCTCGGCCTCGCTCAGGACCTCAGCGAGGCGATAACGGCTGTCAAGCAAGGCTCCGCTGGCGGCCTCAGCAGGGGTCGGCACGGCCACTGTTCTGGCTCTTAAGCGACGCTACCGAGTTGCTGCCGCTCTGGCTGGCGCAGCCCGCGGCTTTGCAACCACTCCTTATTCCAAATGCGGGAGCGATAGCGATCGCCGCCATCACACAACACCGTGACGATCCGGTGCCCAGGACCTAAGCGGCGGGCCAACTCCACCGCCGCGGCCACATTGATCCCAACCGATCCACCCAAGAACAGACCTTCATGCCAAAGGAGGTCGTAGAGCACATCAATGGCGGTTTGATCATCGATGCGAATCGCCTCATCGACGGGCGCCCCCTCCAAATTGGCGGTGATGCGGCTGTTGCCGATGCCTTCAGTGACTGAGGAGCCTTCGCTGGCCAATTCACCAGTGCTGGCCCAGCTATGCAGGGCACTGCCATGGGGGTCGGCCAATACGCAGCGCACAGCCTCTGACTGCTGCTTGAGATAGAGGGCCACGCCGGCATAGGTGCCCCCAGTGCCTGTGGCCGCAACCCAACCATCGAGCCGGCCTTCGCATTGCTGCCAGATTTCCGGACCAGTGGTGTCGGCATGGGCCTGACGGTTGGCGCGGTTATCAAATTGATTGGCCCAAACCGCACCCGGTATCTCCTCAGCGATCCGGCCGGAGAGTTTCACGTAGTTGTTGGGATCCCGATAAGGGACAGCGGGAACAGTGCGCACTTCAGCTCCAAGGCTGCGCAGCAGGTCAATCTTTTCAGCCGACTGCGTTTCCGGGATCACGATCACGCAGCGGTAACCGCGGGCATTGCAGAGGTGCGCCAATCCGATGCCGGTGTTCCCGGCTGTTCCCTCGACAACGGTGCCGCCAGCTTTGAGCTCACCACTGGCTTCGGCAGCCAAGAGGATGCCCAGTGCGGCGCGGTCTTTGACCGAACCGCCGGGGTTCATGAACTCAGCCTTGCCGAGGATTTCGCAGCCGGTGCGCTCGCTGAGGTGCTCTAGGCGAATCAGCGGGGTGTTGCCCACCGCTCCAACGAATCCGCGCGTGATCCCCATCCTGCTGCTGACTGCGTTTGCGCAGGCTAGGGTCCCGCCACCAAAGGGTCTGCGCTGCGGATGATCCGACACTCCCCAGCGCCGGTGCTCGAGCGCGTGAGCGCGATTCGCCAACACAGCGTTGATCTGGTTGCACCACTGGAGCCGGAAGATCTGATGCTGCAGGGCATGGCCGATGCCAGCCCCCCGAAGTGGCATCTGGCCCACACCACCTGGTTTTTTGACACCTTCCTGCTGCAGCCCAACCGGCCCAGCTGGCAGCCCATGCCCGAGGGCTGGGGTCTGTTGTTCAACTCCTATTACGAAGCGGCAGGTCCTCGCCATCCCAGGCCCCAGCGAGGTTTGCTGAGCCGGCCCACCATCGCTGAGGTGATGCACTGGCGTGAGCGGGTAGATCAAGAGCTGCAGCGCTGGCTGCTGGAAGGCATGGCTGATGAGCAAGCTCAACTGTTGGAGTTGGGCCTGCAGCACGAGCAACAACACCAGGAACTGCTGTTGATGGATCTGCTCGATGGCTTCAGCCGCAATCCACTGGCTCCCGGCTACGACCCTGATGCCCCAACACCACCGGCTCAGGGGCGCAGCGGCCAGTGGCTGGAATTTGAAAGTGGCCTGATCAGCATTGGCGTTGAGCCGGGCGAGCCTCAGTTCCATTTCGACAATGAAACGCCTCGCCAGAGGGTTTGGCTGGATGCCTGCGCGCTGGCTGATCGCTTGGTGACCAACGCGGAGTTCGAAGCCTTCATGGCTGATGGTGGCTACCGCAAGCCCAAACATTGGATGGCCGAAGGCTGGAACTTGTTGCAAGCGAATGGCTGGTCAGCACCCTGCTATTGGCGCGCGGACGGCATGGAATTCAGCCTGCGCGGCTTGCAACCGCGGGAAGCCGATGCCCCAGTGCGGCATGTGAGTTGGTTTGAAGCGGATGCCTATGCCCGCTGGGCTGGCGCGCGGCTGCCAACCGAAGCGGAATGGGAGCAAGCGGCCAGGCAATGGCCTGATGCGGCGGATTGGTTTGGCAGCCTGTGGCAATGGACAGCGAGCCCCTACACCCCTTACCGCGGTTTCCAGCCGGCGGCGGGAGCTGTTGGTGAATACAACGGCAAATTCATGAGCAGCCAAATGGTGCTGCGCGGCAGCTGTTTTCTGACGCCAGGTGGCCACGGGCGGCTCAGCTACCGCAACTTCTTTGGGCCCCAATGCCGCTGGCAAGCCGCTGGAATTCGGCTGGCGGTGGACCGCTGATGAGCCCGCACGCAACTGCCCAACACTTTGAGCTTATTGACCTGCATCCAGCCCCAAGCGATGTGAGCAAAGCGGTGCTGGACGGGCTCAACCGCAGCCCCAAACAGCTGCCGGCCTGGCTGCTCTACGACCGCCAAGGCTCAGCCCTGTTTGATGCCATTGGCGAGCAACCGGAATACACCCTCACCCGACTTGAAAAAGAGCTTCTAGGCAGGCAAGCGCAAGCGATCGCTGAGGCATTACCGGCGGGATCCCTCGTCGTGGAATTTGGCGCCGGCAGTGCCGAAAAGGTGTCGCCACTGCTGCATGCAATCGACGAGCCCAGTTATCTGGCCATCGACATCAGTGCTGAGCACCTCCGGGATGCTGGCGCTCGCTTGCAGGAGCGTCACCCGAGCATTCCCATGCTTGGAATCTGTGCGGACTACAGCCAGCCGCTGGACCTGCCGTTGCCTAAGGCCTGGCAAAGCAAGCCGATGGTGGGATTTTTCCCCGGCAGCTCCTTAGGTAACTTTGAACCCCATGAAGCGATCAACTTCCTGCAGAGAATTCGCCAGCTGCTGGGAGAGAGCGCTCAGCTTTTGATCGGCATTGATCAAACCAGGGAGCCAGCACTGCTAGAAGCCGCCTACGACGACAAAGCTGGGGTGTCGGCCGCTTTCGCTAAAAATCTGCTGCTCAGGCTGCAACGCGATCTAGCCATCGAGCTGGACCCTGAGCCATTCAGCTACCAAGCGACTTGGCAGCCAGACCATCAGCGAATCGCCATGGCACTGGTGGCCAGCAAGCTGCAAATCTGGACCATCGGCGGCTCAAACATTGCGTTCGTCGCTGGTGAAGCACTCATCACCGAATACAGCTACAAATATGCGCCGTCTGAGTTTTTGGCTCTTGCAGCTCAAGCAGGGTGGCAAGCAGCCAAACGCTGGTGTGACGCTGCCGATCACTTCAGCCTGCACCTCTTAACTCAGGGCGATGATGCCCGCATCAACACCTAAGCCATGGGACGCGAAGAACAACGGGCCGCCGTTCGCCGCATGCGCGAATCCTTGATCGAAGAACTCGAAGGCGTTTACCGGCGGGCCTTTGATGCGATCGGCAGTGACGACATGGGCGAAGGAGCTGTGGCCAGGCTCACCCAATTGCTGCTGCGCTCCCGCGAAGGGGCCATTGCCCCGCTGCAAGAAGAGATCGAAGCGCCTCTGATCACCAAGGCCCCGGAACCTCCCCAAAGCTGAGTCATGGAGAGCAGCTGGTGGCAACGGCTCGAGCAAGAACTGGAGCAGCAATTTGATCGCTTCTTAAGCGACCACCCCAATCAAAAAGAGCTGCTCGATCAGGAGCATTGGAACGAGCAGCAACGCCGCAAACACCAGCGGCTCCTGGGCATCGATCAAGAAGCCCAAGACCTTCGCCAACGCCTACTGAAGCTGTCCAAAGAGATCAGTGCTTGGAGCGAGCGGGTCAAGCGGGCCCGCAAGGCAGGCGCCCACGATCTGGCCAGCCGCGCGGAAACCCACCTCAGCCACTTAATGGGTCAAGGGCGGGCCCAGTGGCAAGCCCTAGCCTCCTTGGGCGAGGAAGCACAACAACTCAAGCAAGAGCTCGCCGCAGCCAAGCAACCACCGAAATCGAGAACTGGAACGGCAGCCGATCTGGAGGACGCCTGGAGACGCTTTGAAGCCGAGCAAGAGCTCAATGAATTGCGTCGCCGCAAAGGTTGATGGGATTTTTCCTCAGCAAACTGCTCCCCCAACTGATCTACCCGTTGGGGTTGGGGCTGCTGCTGCAACTCATTGCCATCGGCGGCCGTAAGCGCCGCTGGGCCCTGCCCCTCTCGATCACGGGTTGGCTGGTGATTGCCGTGCCAGCGATGCCGGTGGTGAGTGATGCCCTGCTGAGGCAACTGGAAGATCAAGCAGCAGCACTCACCCCCAAAACCATCCCCCAGGCAGATGCAGTGCTGGTGCTTGGCGGGGGCATCCGTCCAGCTCCAGCGAAAGGCCTTGGCGTGGAAGTGAATGAAGCGGGCGATCGGTTGCTCTGCGGCGTGAGGCTTTGGAAGCAAGGAACAGCACCAGTACTGATCACCAGTGGCGCCAGGGTGAGCTTTAAGCCCAATGACCCGATCGCGGCAGAAGCGGTGCTGAGTCAGCAGCTGGCCGAAGAGCTGGGGGTTCCAGCTTCAGCAGTGCTGCTCAATGACCAAGCGCGCACCACCGCAGAAGAAGCGCAACGCATCAACCAGCTCGCTGCAGATCAGGGCTGGAAGCAGCTGATTTTGGTGACCAGTGCATTCCACATGCCCCGCGCCTTGGCCAGCTTCCAGCAGCAAAGCGAGCTTCAGATCATTCCAGTGGCCTGCGATTACCGGCTGGATCCCCAAAGCAAGGATCAGGCCTTCAGTTGGCAAGCGCTGCTGATCAATGTGATGCCAAACAGCGACTCCCTAAAGCAAACAACCCAGGTGCTCAAAGAACACCTGGGTCTGCTGGTCTACAAAGTGCGGGGGCAGGCCTAAGCCTTGGGGGCCGGGGGAACCAGGTTCACGCCTTCGGGCGGCGGAGTGGGATCGGGATCAGCGATCAGCATGTGCTGCAGCACGATCTCAGGGCGTTCGCTATCGCGCCAGCGGATCCTGTAGGCCGGCATCTTGGTGCCACGGCTGGTGGTTTGCTCCACGGCCTCCATCACCCAACCCCGGCGTGACCGCCCCTGGGGATTGCGCTTCACCACTGCATCGGCGTGGGTGAAACGAAAACCGACGCGCTCTCCACTCATGCCAGAGGAAATCTACTCAGTGGAACCATTATCCACTGCGGCGGACCCGTCACGACTTTCCGGGCGCAGCAGCGGAAAGGCGATCACATCCCGAATCGAGGGGCTATCGGTGAGCAGCATCACCAGCCGATCAATGCCAATGCCCAAACCACCGGTGGGAGGCATGCCCACCTCAAGGGCATTCAAAAAGTCCTCATCAAGCCGCTGCGCCTCCAGATCACCAGCTGCGCGCCGCTCTTGCTGCGCCTCCAGCCGTTGACGCTGATCCACTGGATCGGTCAGCTCACTAAAGGCATTGCCGTGCTCACGGCCAACGATGAAGAGCTCAAAACGCTCCACCAGCCCTGGCTTGCTGCGGTGAGGCCGCGCCAACGGAGAGATCTCAACGGGATAGTCAGTAACGAAGGTGGGCTGAATCAAGGTTTCTTCCACGGCCTGCTCAAAGGCCTCATTGAGCAAACGACCCACCGAATCAGCCAAGGCCGGGGTCTGCAGCCCCTTGGCTTCCATGGCGGTGGCTGCTTCGCTGCGGCTGCTGAAGCCCGTGAAATCAAGCCCGGTGGCTTCTTGCACCAGTTCGTGCATGGTGGCCCGGCGCCAACCCGGGGCCAAATTGATTTCGGTGCCTTGGTAAGTGATCTGGGTGCTGCCGCAGACCTGCTGGGTCACCGAGCTGATCAGCTCCTCGGTGAGATCCATCATGTCGTTGTAATCAGCGAAGGCCTGGTAGATCTCCACTGAGGTGAATTCAGGGTTATGGCGGGTGCTGACGCCCTCATTCCTGAAAATCCGGCCGAGCTCATAGACCCGCTCAAAGCCTCCAACCACTAGGCGTTTGAGGTGGAGCTCAGTGGCAATACGCAGCGTTAGGGGCAGATCGAGCGCGTTGTGGTGCGTTTCAAATGGGCGTGCATCGGCGCCCCCAGGCTCGCTTTGCAGAACGGGGGTTTCGATCTCGAGAAAATCGCGCTCATCGAGCCAGCGGCGGATGCCGCTTACCAGCTGCGCGCGGCGGCGGAAGGTGTCGCGGGTATCGGGAGAAACGATCAGATCGAGGTAGCGCTGGCGGTAGCGCTTCTCCACATCCGCCAGGCCATGCCATTTATCGGGCAAGGGCTGCAGGCTTTTGCTGAGCATCTGCCAATCGGCTGCCTTAACCGACAGCTCACCGCGATCGGTGCGCCGCAAGGTGCCCTTCACCCCGATCCAGTCGCCTGAATCCACCAGGCTGGTGATCTGCTTGAAAGACTCGCCCAGCGCTGCTTTTTCCAGAAACAGCTGAATCGGGCCGGTCTCATCGGCCAGGGTGAAAAACGCCAACTTGCCCATCACCCGCCGCGTCATCACGCGGCCAGCCACAGCAACTGGCACATCCCGCTCTTCGCCATTGGGGAGATCGGCGTGAGCCTGCTGCAGCTCAGCTGTGCGATGGCTGGGCTCAAAGCGCAGGGCGTACGGCACTTGGCCGCACTCAATCAGTGCCTGGGATTTCTCCAGGCGGGTCTCACGCAGCTCGCTCACGCTCAGGCTCCGGCGGCGCTGAGTTCTCCGAGACGCTGGGAGGCATACCCAGTGCCACGCACGGTGAGAATCAATTCAGGATTGCGGGGATCCGGCTCAAGCTTGCCGCGCAGGCGGGCCACATACACATCCACAACGCGTAGATCAGCTGTGCGTCTGGGAGGGTAACCCCACAGCTGCTCAAGGATCTCCGCGCGGGGCACCACCCGGCCGGGTTCACGGAACAGCAGCTCCAGCAAGCTGAATTCGGTGTAGGTGAGGGCAATACGCTCACCGCCGCGACTCACTTGACGCCGATTGGTATCCACCACCAAATCACCAAGGCGGATCACGCCAAGGCCAGCCACGGGCTCGCGGGGATCTTGGCTGGCTGTGCCGCGGCCAACACGACCAAGAATCCGATTAATACGCGCTTCGAGCTCTTTGGGGCTGAAGGGTTTGGAGAGGTAATCGTCGGCGCCAAGATCCAAGCCAGCCACCTTTTCAGCGATGGCATCAAGCGAAGAGAGGAACACGATCGGCACTGCCGATTCAGCCCGCAGCCTGCGGCAGACCGCAAAGCCATCGAGCTTGGGCATCATCACGTCAAGCACCACCAGATCTGGCTGCTCACTGGCAAAGAGCTCGAGCGCCTGCTCGCCATCTTCAGCACACACCACTCGATAACCCGAGAGCTGCAGACGCATCGAAAGGACGCGCCGCACTGCTGGCTCATCGTCGACCACCAACAACGTTGCGGTCGGCTGATTGGGAGTGGAGTCTCCCGATTGCATCAGCGAGCGGAATATTTACAGGACGCAACCCTACAGATCCGCAGACCCTGACCGAGCCGAAAAAAGAGGAGATATGGCTGTAACGGACACAACTCTTCCAATTCTCTTAAGGATTTAAGGCCAGCGTGCGGCCGCATATGCATTCCACTGCCGTTCGGCCTCTGCGATGGCGGCATCACTGCTCATGCGACCCAACATCGCCCGTTGCAGCTGGCCATAAATGATGGCTTGCAAGCGCTTAATGCCTGGATCAGCTGGCACCAGCACCCGCGCCCGCGCCAAGGTCTCCGCGCTCATCAACCGCGCTGCACCCACCAAACCATCACGGCCTTGAGCTCCAGCCAACTCCTGCTCGAGCTTCTTTAAAGCAGGCGCACTGGATGGCAAGACCCGCGCTGCCTGGGCAAAGCGCAACTGGTTGGCTGGGTTGGTGATGAAGCTGGCTAGATCCACCGCCAACTGAGGCCGGCGGCTCTGGCGGCTCACCGCCAGGTTCATCACAGCAACATTGGCTGCCCCATCGGCGCCGGTCACCGGCGGATACGGCACCGTGTCAGCCGCCACTTGGGGTGCATTGGTCTGGATCGTGGCGAGGAACTCAGCGCCACTGGCCAATTGCGCCAACTCGCCGCTCTGATACAGCTCAATCGCGCGGCGGAAGCCTTGGCTCACCACCTCCCTGGGCAGCAATCCACGCCGGTAGAGATCGGTCCAAAAGGCAAACGCGCGGCGGCCTTCAGGGCTGTTGAACGTCGCCCGGTAGCGCTCATCAACCAGCTGCACACCCATCTGCACCATCGACTCCAGCAGCTCAGCTGAGCCATCGGGCACCACAGTCACAAACAGGGCATAGCGGCCCGTGCGCTTTTTCACAGCCTCGGCATAGGCCGGCACCTCCGCCCAGGTGGCTGGAGGCTGGCTGTAGCCCGCGTCTTTGAGCAGCCTTTGGTTGGCCAGGGTGATGCGGGCGGTGAGATACCAGGGCAGGGCATAGAGCTCACCGTCTTGCTCGGCAGCCTTCAGCACCCTGGGCAGATAGGACGCTTTGACCTCAGGGGTGAGCCGTTGCTGCAGCGGCAGCAAACCACCTTTGCTCGCGAGATTGGCTGAAAACAGGGGGTTGAGGTTCACCACATCGGGCGCTGTGCGGGCAAAAACAGCCGCCAGCAACTTGCGCTCCACCGAGCCAAACGGCAGGTCCGTCCAGCGCACGTTCACGCCAGGGTTCTGCTCTTCCCATTCCGCCAACATCGAGCGGATCAGAGGATCGAATTTGGGCGACAGCTGAATCGTCCAGAACTGCAGTTCATTGGGCTTGGGCCCCGGGCTGCAGCCCCCCAACAGAGCCGCCAGCAAACCCAGCAACAGCAGCCTTTTTTTAACGGCCATCGTCTGGGGTGAGGCGCCTCCACAGCAGCACCTGCACAGAGCAAACCACCGGCGCCAAGAGGGCCGTGAGCAGCGCTTGCGCCAGGCTCACCTGCCAAGCCAAAGCCACCGATCCACCACGCCAGTGCAACTGCAGCGCAAAGCTGGCACTCAGCAGCAAGCTGCCCAGCAAGGCCTGCAAACCAAGGGTGGTGCTGCGCTCCAAAGGCCGGCGCGCATCGCGGAACTGCCCCCACCACAGAGCCAACAACACGAGCACGGGGATGGAGCTGATGCCCTGGCCGTAAAAAGAATCAAAGCCAAGGCCCACTAACACCGCCGCCAACGCGCCAGCAATCGGACCTTCCACAACAGCCCAAGGCAACAGCCACAGCACTGGCCAACTGGGAGGCATGCCATCAAGCCGCAACCAAGCCGGGGTGGCAATCGTCAGCAGCAGCAACAGCAAGCTGGTGAGGATCAACGCCTGCAGCCGCCACCAGGAACGATCAGCCATCAGCGCACCCGCACCCAATCGATCTGATCAGCTGGGGCTGAGAGCTGCACCAAGCCCTGGGGAGCTGGCCCGGCTTGGGTGTTAACGCTCTGAACAACGCCAATGATCAAGTTGGCCGGAAACACCGAGCTGGCCTTAGAGGTGACCACTACATCACCGGGCTGAACGGTCACATCGTTGTTGAGGAATTTGACCAGTGGCCGGCTAGAGCCCTCCCCAAAGAGCAAACCATGGCCTTTGCCGCCTTGAAGCTCGACGCCCACGCGGCTGGAGGGATCGGTCAGCAACTGCACCCGTGAGGTGCTCGGAGTCACGCTGCTGATGCGGCCCAACACACCGCCAGGGCCGGTAACCACTGCTCCGGTTTTGATGCCCTGCACCCGACCAGCACCCAATTCCAGTTGCTGCCACCAGCCTTCAATGCGGCGGCTGATCACAGGAGCGGTGATCCAATCACCGGCTTGATTGCGCAGCTGCTGATCTTGCTCAAGGCGAGCCAAGCGGCCCTCAAGGGTTGCAATGCGCTGCTGATCTTCCAGGTGCTGGGACTCTTTGAGCCATTCCGATTGGGCTGAACCAGGCCAAAACGGGCGGCTGAGCTGGGCATAGAGATCGGCCAAGGGGGCGCCTTTAGAGACGCGCACCACCAAAAAGAAGAGCAGCAGAACCAGCCAAGGTCCTGTGCTCAGCAATAAAGACCGATCCAGCAGGCGCGACAGCCGCCGACCCATCGCCATGGCTTAGTTGGCCAAACGGCTGAACTCAGATGCATCCAGCACACGGCCCAGGCGCTTGAAGTCCTCGAGCACGCGGCCGCAGCCATTCACCACACACAGCAGAGGGTCTTCCGCCACGTGGGTGAGGATCCCGGTTTCATTGCTGACCAGATCGCTAATACCGCGGACCAGCGCGCCGCCGCCGGCCAACATGATGCCGCGGTCAACGATGTCAGCAGCCAGTTCAGGGGGAGTGCGCTCCAAGGTGCGCTTCACCGCTTCAACGATCACGTTGAGCGGTTCGATCATGGCTTCGCGGATATCGCCAGCGCGCACGTTGATTGTGCGGGGCAAGCCGGAGAGCAGGTGAAGACCACGCACATCCATGGCGGTCTGATCGAACTCATCGTCGGGGAAAGCCGAGCCGATGCGGATCTTGATTTCTTCAGCCGTGCGCTCACCCACCACCAGGTTGTGCACCTTTTTCAGGTAGCTGGTGATCGAGTCGCTGAGTTCATCGCCGGCAACGCGCACCGATTCAGAAATCACGGTGCCTTGCAGGCTGAGCACCGCCACCTCGGTGGTGCCACCGCCGATGTCAACGATCATCGAACCCACCGGTTCAGTCACCGGCAGACCAGCGCCGATGGCGGCCGCCACCGGTTCATCAATCAGGTGCACTTCCCGGGCGCCGCCCAGACCGGCTTCACGCACAGCACGGCGCTCCACACCGGTGACGCCACTGGGGATGCCGATCACCAAGCGGGGGGCCACCATGCCGCGGCCTTCATTCCCCTTCTGGATGAAGTACTTGATCATCTGCTCAGCGGCATCGAAGTCAGCAATGACGCCATCACGCAGGGGACGCACCGCACGGATGTTTCCCGGCGTGCGCCCGAGCATCAACTTGGCTTCTTCGCCAACTGCCAGGGGAACGCCTTTATCGAGGTCGATGGCAACCACCGACGGTTCACGCAACACGATCCCCTTGCCTGTGGCATAGATCAGGGTGTTGGCGGTGCCCAGATCAATCCCGATGTCGCGGGAAAGCTGAAAACGACGCCAAAACATGAGATGTCAAGCCATTAAGCCGGCGAATCATAGATGTGATTTTCAATGCTGTTTGGGTACTGACACGCAACAACCGGACGCAGCGGTGGAACCACTGGGGATAGGCGCCCCGACCAGGTGGCGCATCATTAACCCATCGACAAAGGAGAGACCCATGGGCGTCAATTCCGTCACCCTCGTTGGCCGTGCTGGCCGCGACCCCGAGGTGCGTTACTTCGAATCCGGCAGCGTTGTTGCCAACCTGACCATGGCCGTCAATCGCCGCAGCCGCGACGATGAGCCCGACTGGTTCAACCTGGAGATCTGGGGCAAGCAAGCCCAAGTGGCCGCTGACTACGTCAAGAAAGGCTCCCTGCTGGGAATCATCGGCTCACTGAAATTGGACCGTTGGACCGACCGGGCCAGTGGCGAGGAGCGCTCCAAGCCAGTAGTTCGCGTTGACCGGCTCGAACTGCTCGGCTCCAGGCGCGATAGCGAACAGAACGCCAACTTCGGCGGCGGCGCCAGCGACGACGACGTGCCGTTCTGAGCTCAATCGGCGGTGTGGCGGCGGCGCCAAATGCGCAAGCCCAGCCACACCGCCACCGCCACGGCGGCCACCACCAGGCCCACTTTGATGACCTTCGAAACCGGCTCAATCCAGACCTCAACGTTGCTGTAGCCCTCACCAAGAGCAAAGCCCGCCAAGGTGAGCAGCAACGTCCAGATCAAGCTTCCGGCCGTTGTCCACAGCAGAAACGGCACAAACGGCATCAACTCAATGCCCGCAGGCACGGAGATCAAGGTGCGAATCCCGGGCAGCAAGCGACCCCAGAACACCAGCAAGGTGCCGTAACGGCTGAACCATTTGCGGCTGCGCACCAAATCAGCAGGGCTGATGCCAATCCAGCGGCCATGGCGCTCAAGCCAATGCTCGATGCGTTCTTCATTGATCAAGCGGCCGATGCCATACCAAGGCAGCGTGCCGATCACCGTGCCGATCAAGCCCGCCAACACCACAGGGATGAAGCTCAGCTGACCCTGCTGCACATAAAACCCCCCCAGAGGCATGATCAGCTCTGAGGGGATCGGCGGAAACAGGTTTTCCAGAAACATGGCCGCCCCGATGGCGGTGTACCCCAACCATTGGTTGGCTTCAACGGCCTGACCGATGAGCTCCGGTAGTTGGGTGACCAGCTCAGTGAGCCCCATGGAGCCTGCGCGATGTGAAACCGCGCAAGTCTTCCATGGGCCCCGCCGAATCAGTAGCGGTAGTGATCCACCTTGTAAGGGCCTTCCACCGGCACGTTGATGTAATCGGCCTGCTCGCTGGTGAGTTCTGTGAGCTTGGCGCCGATCTTGTCGAGGTGGAGGCGAGCCACCATCTCATCAAGGTGCTTGGGCAGCACATACACCTTGTTCTCGTACTGATCGCGCTTGGTGAACAGCTCGATTTGAGCCAGGGTTTGGTTGGTGAACGAGTTGCTCATCACGAAGCTGGGGTGGCCGGTGGCGCAGCCCAGATTCACCAGACGGCCCTCGGCCAGAAGGATGATCTTGTTGCCGCTGGGCAGGGTGATGTGATCCACCTGCGGCTTGATGTTGTCCCACTCGTACTGCTTGAGGGACGCCACATCGATCTCGTTATCGAAGTGGCCAATGTTGCAGACGATGGCCTCATCCTTCATGCGCACCAGGTGCTCATGGCGGATCACCTGGAAGTTGCCAGTCGCCGTAACGAAGATGTCCATCTGGTCCACTACGTCTTCGAGGCGAACGACGCGGAAGCCTTCCATGGCGGCCTGCAGAGCGCAGATCGGATCCACCTCAGCAACGCAAACGGTGGCACCGAGACCGCGCAGGGACTGGGCGGAACCCTTACCCACATCGCCATAGCCCATGACCAGGGCTTGCTTGCCGGCCACCATCACATCGGTGGCGCGCTTGATGCTGTCGACCAGGGACTCGCGGCAGCCATAAAGGTTGTCGAATTTGCTCTTGGTGACTGAGTCGTTGACGTTGATGGCCGGGAAAGGCAGCTCACCGGTTTCCACCATTTGATAAAGGCGGGCCACACCAGTGGTGGTTTCTTCTGTCACGCCCTGGATGTTGGCCTTGATGCGGGAATAGAAGGTGGGATCAACGGCCAGGCGGGCCTTGATGCTCTTAAACAGAGCAATCTCCTCTTCATTGGAGGGGTTATCCAGCACCGAGATGTCTTGCTCGGCTTTGGAGCCCAGGATGATCAGGCCGGTGGCATCACCACCGTCATCCAGGATCATGTTGGGGGTGCCGCCATCGGACCACTCCATGATCCGGTGGGTAAAAGCCCAGTATTCATCAAGGCTTTCGCCCTTATAAGCGAACACGGGAATACCGCTCTCAGCGATAGCTGCCGCGGCGTGGTCCTGGGTCGAAAAGATGTTGCAAGAAGCCCAACGCACCTCAGCGCCTAAGGCCACCAGGGTCTCGATCAGAACAGCGGTCTGAATCGTCATGTGCAGACTGCCGCAGATGCGCGCACCCTTGAGGGGCTGCTGGGCGCCGTACTTGTTGCGCAGCTCCACCAGACCGGGCATCTCGGTCTCAGCGATGGCAATTTCCTTGCGGCCAAACGCGGCCTGAGCGATATCGGCGATTACATAGTTGTCTGTTGCTTGCAGGCCAGCAAACGACAGGGCTTCAGGTGCAGCGACCATGGAAAGAATGGATAAGGGATTCTCTGCGGAGTCGCCGAGGCTTCGGGCTCGCGTCGGAGGAATCTACAGAGATGGATCTTTTTCTCGCTGACGCCGATCAAACCCATGCTCGCGGCATCGCCTTGGCCCGCGAGCTGCCCATGGGATCGGTGCTGCTGCTCAGCGGTGAACTGGGTGCTGGCAAAACCTCACTGGTGCAAGGGATCGCTGCAGGCCTCGGGATCACCGAAGCGGTGACCAGCCCCACCTTTGCGTTAGCCCAGCACTACAGCCGGCCAGATGCTCCCCAGCAGCCGGTGCTGGTGCACCTGGATCTCTACCGGCTGGAGCTGCCCGAAGCCGCCGATGAGCTCTTCGCCCAAGAGGAGGAACTGGCCGCTGAAAGTGGTGCCTTGCTGGCGGTGGAATGGCCGCAACGGCTCAGCTTCTCACCATCCCAGGCATGGCAGCTGCAACTGCTCTATTGCGATGGCGGCCGGCAGCTGTTGATCAACCCGCCGGCTGCTGCTCAATAAAGGCCAACACCGCTGGCTCGGCGGGCTGCGGGTCGATCGCACCAGCGCCCTGACACACCAGAGCCCCGCAGGCACTGGCGAACTGCAGCGCCTGTTGAACCCGACCGGGATCAGAACCAGCCAAGAGATTGGGCTCTTTCACCAAGCGGTGCAGCAGGCCAGCCAAAAACGCATCGCCGGCACCGGTGGTGTCGACAACAGGCACCCGGTAGGCGGGCAGCGAACCAGAGGCTGCCCCCATCGACCAACTCACCCCTTTGCCGCCGTCGGTCACCACCACAGCAGGACGTTGGGGCAGGGCAGCAGCCACGGCTTGGGCATCACGGCTTGAAAACAAACCCTCGGCCTCCTCAGCCGCCAACTTGAGCAAATCGGCTTGCCGCAGCAATGGCTGCATCTGCTGCTGGATCTCAGCAGTGGGTTCAGCATCTGCGGCCAAGCCCCAAAAGGTGGGTCTCCAGTTCACATCCAGCACCAAGTGCCCCCCGCCGTTGCGATGCCGGCTGATGGCCTGCTGCAACGCCAGCGCTGAGGTGGGCGTGGCCAAGGGAATGGTGCCGCAAGCCAGCCAGCCGTTTCCCAAACCAGCTGGCAGCTGATCGGCTTCCAGGGCCGTATCGGCAAAGCCAGAGCCGCGGTCGCCATCAAAACCGCCAAAACAGCGATCACCGCTTGCATCACGCTCCACCAGCACCACCCGGCTCGGCCGCTGCTCATCCCACTGCAGCCCACTGATATCTAGGCCCCGCTGCTCAAAGAGTTCTGCAAAGGCTGTGCCAATTGGGTCGCGCCCCAGGCGTCCAACAAAGCCAGCAGCGGATCCCAACCGTGCCAAGGCACAGGCCCCATTGGCCGGCGCACCACCCAAACAATCGCGGCCGGGATCATCGCCCCAAGGGAGCAAACGATCGATCAAGGCCTCACCGAGGCAGAACACCTGGGCCATCAGGCCACCTTGCTGCTCTCCTCAGGTTGGCCAAAGCGCTGCAGTAAGGCAGCAATGATGCGCGCATTGGCGGCTGGGAATGGGAAGGCCGCCAGGCCGGTGGGGTGCACCCAACGCACTTGTTGGCTGGCCAATGCTTGCGGCTCACCGCTGATCCAACGGCAGAGAAACACCTCAAAGCGCAAACGTTTATGGCTGTAGGCGTGATCCAGGCTGATCAGAGGCTCCGTTACTTTCACCTCGATCGCCAGCTCCTCGTGAAGTTCGCGCAGCACCGTGGCCTCAATAGCCTCACCGGGTTCCTGCTTGCCGCCAGGAAATTCCCAAAGGCCACCCAAGAGACCTTCATTCAGACGCTGATCAATCAACACCTCGCCGGCTTCATTGAGCACCACACCCACACCAATGACCTGCAGGGGTAGCGGCTTGGGTGACTCCTTCACGGGAAATTGTTCGGGGGAGCCGGCAGCGTAAGCAGCGCAGTGGGATTGCCAGGGGCAGCGGTGGCAGTCCGGCTGGCGTGGGGTGCACAGCGTGGCCCCCAAATCCATCAGGGCCTGGTTGAAATCACGGGGCCGTTGCCGGTCCAACAACTTCTCAGAAAGATTCCAAAAATGAGCGCTATGTCGCGCAGGCGGCTGCTTGAAAGCCGTCAGCCTTGCCAAAACGCGTTTGACATTGCCATCGAGAATCGCGAGGGGCCGATCAAAGGCTGAGCTCAAAATGCTGCCGGCTGTACTGCGGCCAATGCCGGGGAGCGCAAGCCAAGCTTCGAGATCTTGGGGCCAGGTCTGGCCTTGAAGTTGTTGCGCTGCCTGATGCAACCGCCTCGCCCGTGAGTAATAGCCAAGCCCCTGCCAAAGCAGCAGCACCTGCTGCTCATCTGCAGCAGCCAAAGCTTCAACGGTTGGAAGCGCCTCCATCCAGCGCTGCCAATAGGGCAGCGCCACCTGCAGCTGGGTTTGCTGCAACATCACTTCGGCGATCCAAATGCCGTAGGGATCGGGCTGAGCGGAAGCTCTGGCCTGCTTCCAGGGAATGTCGTGGCGGCCATGCTCGTCCCACCAGGCAAGGAGATCAGTGGCTAACTGCCCCGAACTCAGCGTCACGCGGAGCGCTCCAAAGCCTCGTCGTATGCGGATGCGTAGAGAGCAGCAATGCGCTTGGGATGCCACCGATTTTCCGCCTGTTGCCGGGCCTGCTGTTCCAAGGCCCGTTGCTTCTCCGGCTGAAACACCACCGAAGCGATGCACTGGGCCAAATCTTCAGGCTCAAACGGATCCGCCAGCCTGCCACTGATCCCGTCATTGACGATCTCGGGCAACCCACCGGTTCGAAACGCCACCACCGGCGTACCACAGGCCATGGCTTCAGTGGCTGTGTTGGGCAGATTGTCGAGGCGTGAGGGCACCACCATCACATCAGCTGCCGAGTAGGCCAAACGCAAACTCACCGCGTCGTGGAGATGGCCCAAGCAATGGACTTGAAGCCCAAAGGACTGCTGCAGAGCTGATCGCTCCTGGCCAAAAATCACCAAGTGCGGCTGCTTGGGCTGGCCTTCGCTGCGCGCCGCGAGGGACACCAGCGCCCGCTCCAACAGATCAGATCCTTTGCGTGGATCAGCAGTCCCGCCCATCGCCCCAAACAAGACCAGCGGAGCTTCAAGAGGCAAGTCCAACAACCGGCGAGCCAACAGCGGCTCAACTGGCTTCCACTGCTCAAGATTCAGGGGATTCGGGATTACATGGCAGGGCCAACCACTCATCAAGGCACTGCGCTGAACACAGTCCGCCATCCATTGACTGGGGCAAATCAAGGTCATTGGTTGGCGCCAAGAACGTTGTTTGCGCTGCCAGGTCCAGCGATTCAGATCACACCTGCGTTCGAGCACAGGCGAGGTCTCCTGTTCGTAGCCAGATGTGAACCGTTCCAGCGCGGCGAGATCCGAACCGGAGCCCGGCAGCGGGGCGTAATGCTCAGCCCCGGAAAACGGCCATTGATCATGCAAGGTCCACAACACAGGACAAGGGAGCCTTCCGATCTCCTCGATGGACAGCGTGCTGTCGCCCAGCCAATGCAGGTTGAGAAGTTCAAAATCACCATGGGAGTGGGCCTCGGTGAGCTCTGCTCCCAAACCGGTATCCGGCCAAGCCAGCGAATGCAGCGCTGGGTTATTGGTTCGCCAGTGGCGCTTGCGCCATTGGGTCAGTCTTGGATGCAAACGGCGCCAAATCGCTGACCGTTGCAACGGAGAACCAACGCAAACACCTAGTCCTGAAGCGGGGCCCGAGGCTGCCTGAAACCGGCTCGTCCAACCAAAGACGGGGCCCTCTAGCGACAACCCCTCGTGAACACGCACAGCAGCCCGGGCTGCGCCTCCATCGGAGGCCGAGGCATTGAGCTGCAAGGCTGTGAGCATCAACCGATCTTGCGGAACTGGGCCATCAAGGTGTGACCTCGCACAAAGCGCCGCAAGCCAAGAAGAAGACAGCCTTGGAGCAACCATTGGGACCATCGGTTCACCACGAGTCGTCCCAGTGGGCGCGGCAGAGCAGCTCTCCACTGACGTGACCACGAGGCCACAAACCACTCGACATGGTGTGGAGCTAGCGGTTCGTATGCCAACGCTTCCAAACGCAGTGGCAACACCTCGGGAAGGAAGCGGAACACCTCAGAAGTCCAATGCCCCATGTGATGGGGGGGCTGATCCAGAAGGTCACGCTCGCGTTGAGGATCCAATTGCCTGGCCACATCACTATTGGGGACCGAGAGAATCAGGGCACCATTGGCTCGCAACAGCGCAGCCGCATCAGCCAAAAATGCCAAGGGATTGGGGAGGTGCTCCAACACCTGAAACGAACAAATCACGTCCCAATTGCCCTCTCCAAGCTGCTGCTTAATGACATCCAGAGGATCCATCAACACCTCAAATCCAAGCGCCCGCGCTGAAGCTGCGGCTTTTGGGTTGAGCTCCACACCCGTGGGCACAAGGCCGGCGTGGCGAGCATGTTGCAAAAAGAATCCTTTGCCAACACCCACCTCCAGAAGAGATTGGCTGCATGGCAGAGCTTGTATCCAAGCCAATGCTTGGCGGAATTCCCATTTGTCTGGCATGTAATACCAATCAAACTCTTGCAATTGCTCATACAAAGGGGCTTCCCCCGCCAAGTCAGTTGGGGTGTAGAAAGCAAAGCCTGATATCGAATCCAGCCAGTATTCGACCCTCTGGCTACTGGATTTAGGGTCCCAAACAATGTTCATCGCTTCTAACCAGCGGCGGCGAATATGCTCAACCTCAATCGTGTTTAAGAGCGAGCACTCTGCTCCAGACAAGGGGCTTTTCATACCAAGCGTTGAAGAAGATGGCGCTTCCAGCTCGACAGCCTATTGCGCAACTGAAGACGCCTATTACGTAGCTGAGCGCCTCCAAAGTGGGAATTAAACGCATACGCATCAGCACCAGCATCTCTACAAATCACTTTGGGGTGCTGGATCGCCGGGAGCCCTCTGGTCTCAACAGCTGTTGCCAACCCTGTGGTGTGAGTTGCATCGTCACCAAAGCCAATGTTGGTGACCAAGTTTTGATTGGGCAAGGCGGTCAGGCCGCTATTGGCCATACAGACCAAAGACCAGCGGTAGGCCCAACTATCAGGGATTCCAGTCGAAAATAACTTCTCCCAAATCGTAATCCAATACTGCCGCTCAAGCGGATCCTCAAACATGGATTGCTGGAACGACGGAGATGCCTTGACTTCTTCCCAAAGTTGCTGATGGGTGGGGTATTGGGACCAGCAACGTTTCCAAGTAGCCCACCCCCAACAATGGTTGTAACGGCTGAAGTAATAACTCCCATCGCCACGCCAACAACCATCCTGATAGTTATCACCACTAATGCACCAGATCCTTGTGTCATGCCGGTAGCGCTCTAAAAGCTCACGGCAGTAAGGAAAAAAGTCGGGGTGCGGCACACAATCATCCTCTAAAACAATGCCTGCCTCCTCTTGCTCAAAAAACCATGTAATGGCCGAACTCACCCCCAGCTGACAGCCCTGATTCACAGGATGAAAACGTGTTTTAAGTAGACATGGCCAATCAATAAACTCCGTGATCAAATCGCGCGTTGCCTGCACATCCTCGGCTTCAGCTTCATTCCTCGGACCATCCGAAGCCACATAAAGCTTGGACGGCGCCACCGGCCGCAAAGCCTCCAACACCTGACGCGTCGTATCAGGACGGCGCCAGGTAAGCAGCAGCACCGGGACATCGAAACTCATCTGCACTCCCCAAGTGCCCCAGACCTGCTGGCCTTCATTCCAACGGGACAACGCATGGGTGCGTCACAGTCTGCAGCGGGCGCTGTGAAAAGGAAAGGCGAACGATGAAAGGTCCCCACGTGATGGTGCTCAGCGCCTTCAGCTTCAGCCTGATGAGCCTGTGCGTCAAACAGCTAGGAGGCCGCATCCCCGTTGCTGAGGTGGTGTTCATCCGGGCGTTGATCAGCTTGGCGCTGAGTTGGTGGGTGATCCAACGCCAGGGCGTGAGCCCCTGGGGCAATCGCCGGCCCATGCTGATCTGGCGCGGGGTGGTGGGCACTCTGGCGCTGTTCTGCTTTTACGGCGCCATCAGCCAGTTGCCCCTGGCAGCCGCCACGGTGCTGCAATACCTCTATCCCACCTTCACCGCGGCCTTGGCTTGGGGAGCCTTGGGGGAGAGAGCTGGCAAACGCATCCTGCTGGCCATGGCCTTGGGCTGGCTTGGGGTGTTGCTGGTCGCCCAGCCCGATTGGTTGGCGCAGCTCACGGGCGATAGCGCCATGGATCCCCTCCCAGCGCTCGCCGTCGCGATCGGAATCACCGGCGCACTGCTCACCGCTCTGGCCTACGTCACTGTGCGGCACTTGGCCACTGACGAGCACCGCTCGGTGATCATTTTCTATTTCCCGCTGATGTCAGTGCCCATGGCGTTGCCATTTGTGCTGGCCAATCCGGTATGGCCCAACGCAACAGAGTGGGCCTGGCTGATCGGGGTTGGACTCTTCACCCAGTTGGGACAAATCTTTCTCACCCAGGGGCTGTCGTCGATGCCAGCGGCACGGGCAACAGCCATTAACTATGTGCAGGTGGTGTTCGCAGCCCTATGGGGACTGCTCTTTTTGGAAGAGAGCATCAACGACCTGATGGTGATGGGTGCTGTCTTGGTGCTGGGGGCCACCTTGATCAGTCTTAAACCAATGAGGGCATAACAAAGGCTAATAAAAAGGCAACGATCCAACGAAAAAAGGGAGTAATCATATCAACGAAATAAAATTTGACACCGCGTGCGAAAGCAACTTCAAAAGTAGTGGGGCGTTCGATGCAGTCCTTGCTGCAAAAATCAGAGCAGCCCCACAAAACATGCCAAACTGCCTACGGCTGGAGCAGGGACTAACTTTCGAAGTGTAAGCACTGGACACCAAACAAGGCATCTTTCAAATCACCAAGCTCATGCAGAAAAGATATCTGAAAATTCTTGATTACTGCTTATGGCCGCTACTAGCACCCTCAGCTCTAGCCATGAAGCTGTTTGCCAGAATAGGTGGATCACGCTTACCAAAGTCCAGACAACTTTTAAAACAAATTGGAATTTACCCAATTCGGGACCATTACTATCAACCCCTGATAAACGATAAACTATTACGGAAAAGCTTACGCGAAGAGAGGAATTTGCCGGGCATTAACTTAAAACTACTTGATCAACTTAAACTACTCGAACGACTTCAATATGGCCAAGAACTAATTGACTTAAAGCTCAACGAGAGCGCCCAGGCAGACACGGAATTTTGTATTCGCAATCCTGGGTTTGCAAGTGGAGACGCCGAATTTTTATATCAAATTATAAGGCATAAAAAGCCCAAAAAAATTATTGAAATTGGAAGCGGGCAATCAACAAAAATAGCTTGCCTGGCCACAAAGAAAAACAGTCAAGAAAATGGAAATAAAGCAACTCATCTCTGCATTGAGCCATACGAACAGCCTTGGCTGGAGAAGTTAAATGTGCAAGTTGCTCGCCATCTTTTAGAGGAGTTAGATATTTCTATTTTCCAGGAACTGGAGGCAGGGGATCTTTTATTTATTGACTCTTCTCATGTCATACGACCTCAAGGAGAGGTTCTGATGGAGTACCTGGAGATAATTCCCCTCCTCAAAAAAGGAGTAATAGTTCATATCCACGATATATTCACGCCTCGCGACTATCTTGACAGCTGGATCAGAGAAGATGTTCTTCTATGGAATGAACAATATTTACTGGAATGCCTACTCTCAAATACATCTCGATACAAAATTCTTGCAAGCTTAAATAGTTTAAAACATACTCATTATGAAAAACTTAAGCTGGTATGCCCTTATCTATCAAAAAATCGCGAACCAGGTTCTTTTTACTTTGAGATCATTTAGACAAATTTAGCATTACCAACAGCCACAACTGAAGATATAGTTTAAGTTGTGAATACTTAACTTACAGCAATGCTTTTACTTCGCGCTGATTGTTGTTTATATGCTGCGAGCAACCTTGACTAACATCAGGCCACCACGTAAGCCTCAACCGCTTCACTAAGGCGGCGCAAACCAGCCAAGCCATCACGCTCCAGGTTGCGCACCCGATCGCGGCTCATACCCAGTTCACGGCCAATGCCAGTAAGGCTCATCGGCTCTTCCACATCGATGCCGTAGCGCATCTTCAACACACGACCCTGCAGCGGAGGCAACTGCTCAAGCAAAGAGCGCATATCACCCTTGAGGCAGTCGCCATCGACCAACTCATGGGGCATGGGCGCATCGTTCTGCAACAGCTCGCAGAGCTCGGTGTCATCGCTATCGCCCACCTTCATCTCCAGGCTGACGGGCTGGCGAGCACGGCTCAGAAGATCTTTGACCTCGGGCTCGGGAAGCTCGAGGAACTCAGCCAGCTCACCCACCGTGGGGGTGCGGCCCAGCTCTTGGGAAAGTTCCCGCTGGCCCTTCTTGAGCTTGTTGAGGGTTTCGGTGATGTGGATCGGCAGCCGAATGGTGCGGCTCTTCTCAGCAATGGCGCGGGTGATGCCCTGACGGATCCACCAATAGGCGTAAGTGGAGAACTTGTAGCCGCGGGTGGGATCGAATTTCTCCACACCACGCACCAAGCCGATGGTGCCCTCTTGGATCAAATCCAAGAGCTCCATGTTCCGCTTGGTGTATTTCTTGGCAACGCTCACCACCAGACGCAGGTTGGCGGCCACCATCCTCTCTTTGGCACGGCGGCCGTTGATCAGCCGGCGACGCAACACAGCAGGGGAAATGCCCAAGTTGGAAGCCATTTCCTCGCGGCTAGGCTCATGGCCCTGACGCATCTTGAATTCAGCTTCAGCCTCCTCGAGCCGAACAAGTTCCTGAACCTGACGGCCCAAGGTGATTTCCTGTTCGTGGCTGAGCAGCGGCACCCGGCCGATATCACGTAAATAGGAGCGAACCAGGTCCCCATCGACGGGGGGACGCTGATCGACGGCAATGGCAGCCATGACCAGTTCGATAAAGATATGTAAACCGTAGCATTAAGAAGCGTAAATTCGCTCTCAGAAAACTCTGGTCTCTGGGGTCTCACGAGGCCGATGAGAACCGTTCCAACAGGATCATCGCGGTACGCAAATAGATGAAAACGCCCGCCACGTCTGTGGCTGTGGCAATAAAAGGAGCCGACATCAAGGCTGGATCCAAGCCCAAACGGTTAAACAGCAAGGGCAAGGCGGCACCCGCAGTAGCAGCCAAGGTGGTGATACCCACCAGGGAAATTCCCGCAGCCCAGGCCACCAACCAGTTGCCGCCGCTGACATAGGCCGCCCACGGAATCACCACCAGCATCAGCAGGAATCCCAGCAGGGCCCCAGCCACCGCCTCTCGCCAAATCGCCCGCCAGCTACCGAGGCTTTGCAGCCTCTGGGTGCTGAGGCCGCGAATGATCACAGTTGAGCTCTGCGCGCCCACGTTGCCGCCGGTGCCAATCAGCAGCGGAATGAAGGCCGCCAACACCACCACCTGTTTCAGCACACCATCCATCGATGCAATCACCGCCGCTGTGCCGCTATTGGCCAGCAGCAACACCACCAGCCACACCACCCTGCGGCGAGCCACGGTGAACAAATTGCTCTTGAAATAATCGTCCTCATCACCTGCCTGCACAGCGCCAGCGGCATAGAGGTCGCGGGTGGCCTCCTGCTCGATCACGTCGATGACGTCATCGACGGTGACGATGCCCACCAACCGGTCTTCGCTATCGACCACGGGCAGTGCCAAGAAGTCGTAGCGCTGAATCAACCGCGCCACTTCCTCTTGATCGGTACCGGTTTGGACCCGGACCACATCACGGGTCATTACCTCGCCAACGGTGGCCTGGGGATCGGAGACCACCAACTGCCGCAACGACAGGATGCCGGTCAGGCGGCGAGCCGCATCGGTGACATAGAGGGTGTAAACGGTTTCGGTCGCGCTGGCCTGACGGCGCACGATCTCCAGGGCCTGGGCGGCGGTGGTGAATTCTTTGAGGCCAATGAATTCGGTCGTCATCAGACGACCGGCCGTTTCACTTTCGTATCCAAGTAGCTCAGCGGTTACCCGGCGCTCATCGGGGCTGAGCTGCTGCAACAGATTGCGCACCACCTTGGCGGGCAGCTCATCAAACAGACGCACCCGGTCATCCGGGGACATCTCCTCAACTAGCTCGAGCACCTCACTGGATCGCATGCGCTCCAGCAGCGATTGCTGCACAACGGGTTCGAGGTACTCGTAAACCTCAATCGCCTCGTCTTTCGGCAGCAAGCGAAAGGCAATGGCTTGCTGCAACGTGGGCAGGTTGCTGATTGCTTCAGCGGCATCCACCGGTTGCTCCGGTTTGAGCAACTGCTTGACGGCGTCGTAATTGCCGGCGTCGATCAAACGCTGTAAATACTCGGTCAGCTCAGGAATCGCGGTCGCCGAATCCGACATTGGGCCGCAGCAAAGCACCCGAACTTTATGGAGCAGACCTAGGGTCGCGCAGCAGTTTTGCCGCAATCCCCATGGCCCTCAGCCTCAACGGCGTCAGCGTGACCTCAGCCGATGGATCCAGCCGTGATCTGGCCAGCGACAACGGCAGCGTCCTGCTGATCGTGAATGTGGCCAGCCAGTGCGGGTTCACCAAGCAATACGCCGGTCTGCAGCAGCTCCACGAGCGCTACGGCAAGCAGGGCCTCAAAGTGATCGGCTTCCCTTGCAATGACTTCGGCGCCCAAGAGCCCGGCACGATCGAAGAAATCAAAACTTTCTGCTCCACCAACTACGGCGTCAGCTTTGAGCTGATGAGCAAGGTGGCCTCTGACGCTGCCCCCTTTGACACCCTCACCCAGGCCGAGCCCGCTGGCCCGATCGCCTGGAATTTTGAGAAATTCCTGGTGGGCAAAGACGGCGGTGTGATCGCCCGCTTTAAAAGCGGCGTGGAGCCGGAGAGCAGTGAGCTAACTACGGCGATTGAGACGGCCTTGGCCGCCTGAGCAGCCGGCCGAGCAACACGCCGAGGGCTCCAAATCCCAATCCCAGGCCCAGGGTGATGCCAAGCAACCCTGCGGCCTGGAGCCACTGGCCAGCGGCGATCAACACCACGCAATCCACCATCCAGGCACTGAAGGTGGTGAGCGAACCGCAGAACCCTGTGCCCACCAGCAGCTGCCAGCGGGCATCCACGCCGCGGCCAACCAACAAGCCCAAGATGAAGGCCCCAGCCACGTTGACGACGACGTTGTCGCCATCACCGAAATAGACCCCGGCGGCCTGCCAGCGGATCAATGCACCAGGGACAGCACCCATGGCCACCAAGATCATTTCCAACAGGCGCCAATCCAAATTTGGACTGCCTTGAGTGGGTGATTCAGCCACGGCTCAACCCCAGCTGAAATCCCGCTGCTGCCGCCAGCAAACCAATCACCAGCGAGAACACCATCAGGCCAACAAACTGCAGGAATTGACGGTTCTGCAGGGTATTGAGTAGCTCCACCACAAAGGTGGAAAAGGTGCTGAGGCTGCCGAAAAAACCCACTCCCACCAGCAGCATCATTGGGGCTGTGCCAATGGCTCCGCTGCAGGCTTTGAGCTGCAACGCGTGCAATCCAGAAAAGAGCCCCAGAAAGAAAGCAGCCGACACATTCACAACGAACGTGCCCCAATGCTTGTGGGGCACCACCGGCTCGAAGTGATTCACCACCCGCAAGCGCAACCAGGCCCCTGGCACGGCGCCTAAAGCAACCAAAATTGCCTCCCAATAAAAAGGAGCGGGGGCAACAAGCTCAGACATTGATCCAGCCGCGTTTGTGCACCTGACCAACGCCGAAGCCCGAACCCGTCAGCACCTGCACATAGGCCCAGCGGCGGCCATCGGGGCTGTTCCAATGGCGCAGCACCGTCATGGGTGTCTCGCGGCCCAGGGTGAGCAGCGAAGGCGCTTTGGAGGCCGGACTGCTCTTGAGCTGATCGCGCCTGCCGGAGAGCAAAGGACCGCTGGGGCCGCGGCGGCGAGGATCGGGATGCCGCAGATCAGCACCACCGGCTGGCAAAGCCACGGGAGCCATCAGGGCCAAGCCCAACACCCAGGCCCAACGCAACACCATCAGATGTCGAGGTCAGCCAGATCAAGCTCAGCGCTGTGGGTTTCGATGAACTCGCGACGGGGTGCAACCTTGTCGCCCATCAAGATCGTGAAAATGCGATCGGCTTGAGCAGCATCTTCAATCTCAACGCGCTTCATGGTGCGGGTTGTGGGATCCATCGTGGTTTCCCACAGTTGCTGCGGCATCATTTCACCGAGACCCTTAAATCTCTGAATGGTGTAATTCGCTTTTTCGCCGAAACCGTCAAGCGTTGTTTTGAGGTCTTGCTCGTTGTAGCAATAGGTGTGGTTCTTGCCCCGCTCAACTTTGTACAGCGGCGGGCAAGCAATGTAGATGTAACCACCTTCCACAAGCTCGCGTTGATAGCGATAGAAGAAAGTGAGGATCAAGGTGCGGATGTGAGCACCATCAACGTCAGCGTCGGTCATGATCACAATGCGGTGATAACGAAGATTGCTGACGTCAAACTCTTCGCCTTTGATGCCCAAACCAAGGGCCGTAATCAGGGCCTGAATCTCTGTGTTTTTGTAGATCTTGGCGTCATCGGTCTTCTCAATGTTGAGGATCTTGCCGCGCAGCGGAAGAATGGCCTGATTGCGGCGATCGCGGCCCTGTTTGGCCGAGCCACCAGCGGAATCTCCCTCAACGATGTAGATCTCCGATTCGGCGGGATCACGGGAACTGCAATCAGCGAGCTTGCCGGGCAGGGTTGAACTTTCCAGCACGCTCTTGCGGCGCACCAATTCACGGGCGCGTCGGGCGGCTTCAGCCGCATTGAAGGCCTGAATGGCCTTCTCCAGGATCAGATCAATCACCTGGGGATGGAACTCGAGATATTCACTGAGCGCTTCACCAACGACGGTGTCGACGATGCCGCGCACCTCCGTGTTGCCAAGTTTGGTTTTGGTCTGGCCTTCAAATTCCGGATCAGGGACTTTCACCGACAGCACCGCTGTCAGGCCCTCCCGGATGTTTTCGCCAGCGAGGTTCCCGTCGCTGTCTTTGCGCTTGCCGCGTTTGCGGGCAAAGGTGTTGAGGGTGCGGGTTAAGACGGTTTTAAGGCCCTCAATGTGGGTGCCGCCATCAACGGTTCGGATGTTGTTGGCAAAGCCAAGGATGCTGTCGGAATAGGCATCCACACACCACTGCAAGGCGGCTTCCACTTGAACGCCGTCTTTCTCAGAGTTGACGTAAATGATGTCGGGGTGAAGGGGATCCTTCTCCGCATTCATGTAGTCGACATATTCACGAATGCCGCCTTCATAGAAGTAGATCTCTTCGTGGGGCTGGCCATCCTCGCCAGCCGCTTCAGGGCGCTCGTCGCGGAAGACGATCTTGACCCCACCATTGAGGTAGGCCAATTCCCGCAAACGCCCCGAGAGGGTGGCGTAATCAAAGCTGATCCCGCCAGTGAAAATCTCAATGTCGGGCTTGAAGCAAACCGCGGTGCCGGTGCGGCCTTTCTCGCCGGCTTCTGAGGCCAAGCTGCCGATGGGAGCACCGCGCTCAAAGCGCTGCTTATGAACTTTGTCCTGACGATGAACGGTGACCTCCACCCATTCACTCAGGGCATTGACCACAGAAACGCCGACGCCATGCAGGCCACCGGAGACCTTGTAACCGCCGGAGCCGAACTTGCCGCCAGCGTGCAGCACGGTGAGCACGGTCTCAAGTGCGCTCTTCCCCGTGCGGGGGTGCACATCGGTGGGGATGCCGCGTCCGTTATCGGCCACGCTGCAGGATCCATCGGCCCTGAGGCAGACATCAATGGTGTTGCAGTGCCCGGCCAGGGCTTCATCCACCGAGTTATCCACCACCTCGTAGACGAGATGGTGCAAACCGCGGGGTCCTGTACTGCCGATGTACATGCCCGGGCGTTTCCGCACCGGTTCAAGACCCTCCAGAACCTGGATCTGCTCGGCGCCGTAGGCGGCCTGAACCTGCGAGGACGAGGGGCTGGTGGCTTCGCTCATGCTGATAACCGTCGGATAGCCCTGTGCAGAAGCAAAGGTCTGCCAGACACTTCCGATGACATCTCAGACTACCACCGGCTGCCATGGGCGGTCCTGGAGCTGTCTCCGGGTGAATTCAGGCAGGGGATGCAATGACCCCATTAATGGTGCTGGTTTTGGGCCCCACCGCCAGCGGCAAGACCAGCCTTGGAATTGCCTTGGCCCAAAAGCTTGATTGCCGGGTTCTCTCGATTGATTCCCGTCAGCTCTATGCGGGCATGGACATCGGCACGGCCAAGCCGTCGCGCGAAGAGCAGCAGCAAGCCCCCCACGAGCTGTTGAACCTGAGCACCCCTGATCAGCCCATCAACCTGCAGCAGTTCTGCGGCCATGCCCAACCGCTGATTGAGCAAGAGCAACAGCGGGGAAGGCCCGCTTTGTTGGTCGGTGGCAGCGGCCTTTATTTGCAAGCCCTCAGCCAAGGGCTGCAGCCCCCCGCCCTGCCGCCGCAACCGGGCCTGCGTCAACAACTGCAGCAACTGGGGCAGTCCTATTGCCATCAGCTACTGCGCCAGGCGGACCCTCAAGCCGCCGCCAAGATCCAGCCCAACGATCCAATCCGAACCCAAAGGGCCTTAGAGGTGCTCTACGGAACCGGCCAAACCATCTCCAGCCAACAGGGGCGCTGCCCGCCGGCCTGCCGGGTGCTGGAGCTGGGGCTCAATCCCAGCGACCTCAAAGAACGCATTGAGCAGCGCACAGCCGCCCTCTATGCCAGGGGCCTCGTGGCCGAAACCGAAACGCTCAGCAGGCGCTACGGAGCTGATCTGCCCTTGTTGCAAACCATTGGTTACGGCGAAGCCCTGGCCGTGCTCGCCGGAAGGCTCAGCAAGTCCGAAGCACAAGCACTGACCTGCCGGCGCACCTGGCTGTTCGCCAAACGCCAACGCACCTGGTTCCGCAACCGCCATCAGCCCCTGTGGTTAAACCCGGAATCCGCACTTGAAGAAGCATTGGAAGCCATTGCAGCGGCCAGGTCTTAGGCTGAAGAGTCTCTCGTTCCTTGCTGAACGCCCCCCAACCCGACTGAATGGCTCCACGTCCTCGCTTTGATCGCCGCGCGCCGGTTCGGGAACTTCCCAATATCAACGATCGAATTAATTACCCCAAGCTGCGGGTCGTTGATGCCGATGGCACCCAGCTCGGTGTGATCTCCAGGGACGAAGCCCTTGATGTGGCCCGGGAGAGGGAACTGGATCTGGTGCTGGTAAGCGAAAAAGCTGATCCGCCCGTTTGCCGGATCATGGACTACGGCAAGTTCAAATTCGAGCAGGAAAAGAAAGCCAAAGAAGCCAAGAAAAAGTCGCACCAGACCGAAGTTAAAGAGGTCAAGATGCGCTACAAAATCGATGCCCACGACTACCAAGTGCGCATCGGTCAAGCGGTTCGTTTTCTCAAGGCCGGCGACAAGGTGAAGTGCACCGTGATCTTCCGCGGCCGGGAGATTCAGCACACCGCCTTGGCTGAAAAATTGCTGATGCGCATGGCCAAAGACCTCGAGGAATCGGCCGAGGTGCAGCAGCCCCCCAAGCGGGAAGGCCGCAACATGATCATGTTTCTGGGACCCCGCAAAACGCCGCTGCAAAAGGACAAGCCCGAGCAAGCCACCAAGGCTGAGCGCACGCTGCCGATTGCTAAGCCCCCTGGCAAAACAGCTGCCCCTGCAGCCACAAATTAAGCCTCGGCCTCGCCGACTTGATCCAACAGCTCCAGCAGGCTTTGCCAGCCCTGCCAGGCAGCTTCTGGCTGGAAATCTGAGCGCTGTGAACACATAAAGCCATGACCCGCAGCAGGGGCAATGCGGCACTGCAGGCGCTCAGCTGATAGATCAGCGGCTTGAAGAGCTGTGCAGATCGCCTGCTGCTCATCCGCTGGCATCAACGGATCATCCGCCCCCAACCAAACGAGCAAGCGCCCAGGGATCCCAGCGGCCAGCTGCAGGGTGGGCACGCCACCTCCGGGGGAGAAGTTCGACACCCGGGCGCCATAGAAGCTGGCGGTGGCCTTGAGCTCAGGCCGCGTGGCCAGGTGCCAGGCCAAATGCCCCCCAAAGCAGAACCCCAAACCCGCCAGGGGCAGGTGAGCCAGCTCAGGCTCGTGCGCCAACCAGCGCATCACCGCATCCACATCGCTTTGGAAACCTGCTGCGGTAACCGCATCACGGTGCTGACGTCCTTCGGCTAAGCCGGCTGCGTCGTATCCCACATCCAGCGCTGGGGCTGTGCGCGCAAACAGGGGCATGACCAGCACCCCATGGCCAGCAGCCACCAGCCGGCTCGCCACAGCACGCAACCAGCTGTTGATCCCAAACACCTCAGGCAACACGAGCACCAGGCTTCGGGGCTGCTGGGGACGCTCAAACCAACAGCGCAGCTGGGCCTGGGAGCCGGAAATCGTCAACCAAGCCATGGCCAAGCCCACACAGAGGACACGGCAGGAATTGTCACCCGGGGCATGTGCCACTACGGTGGCACGGTCGATCTGCTGTCACACCCCAGGCGTGCGTTTCCATATCCAACAGGAGAGCGACATTCCCGCGTCGACCCAGCTCTACAACCAGATCTGTTTCGCGATCGCGGCGCGTCACTTTCCACCGGGTCACCGGCTGCCCAGCACCCGCCAACTGGCGATGCAAACGGGCCTACACCGAAACACCATCAGCAAGGTCTACCGCCAGCTGGAAAACGATGGTGTGGTCGAGGCCATGGCCGGCTCGGGCATCTATGTGCGCGACCAGCAAAAACCCCGGGAAGTTAAAGCTCCCAGCGGCCCGCGCCACCGCATCCGCCCTGACATCGATCAGGAAGTGCGCCGCAGCATTGATGGACTGCTCAATGCCGGCTGCACGCTGCAGCAAGCCCGTGAACTGCTCACCCGTGAAATCGACTGGCGCCTGCGCTGCGGCGCCCGGGTTTTGGTGAGCACCCCGCGCGAGGACCTGGGCGCCTCTCTGCTGATCGCCGAAGAGCTCACCCCCAAACTCGAAGTGCCGGTGGAGGTGGTGCCCCTCGAAGAACTGGAAGCCGTGCTGGAGAGCTCCAACAACGGCACCGTCGTCACCAGCCGCTATTTCCTGCAACCCGTTGAGGAGCTGGCCAAACAACACGGCGTGCGTGCGGTGGCCGTTGACCTCAACGACTTCCGCCACGAGCTGGCCATGCTCAAGGAATTGCGCGCCGGCAGTTGCGTTGGCCTGGTGAGCATCAGCCCAGGCATCCTGCGGGCTGCTGAGGTGATCCTGCACTCGATGCGCGGCCAAGAGCTGCTGGTGATGACCGCGTCACCGGATGTGGGCAGCCGTTTGCTGGCCCTCTGCCGCGCCGCCAGTCACGTGCTCTGCGACCGGCCCAGCCTGCCGCTGGTGGAGCAGACCTTGCGGCAAAATCGCTCGCAACTGATGCGTCTGCCGCAGGTGCACTGCGCCCAGAGTTATCTCGGGGCCAGCACGATCGACATGCTCTGCAAGGAGATCGGCCTCGATAGCAGCGCCAACGCCCCCAGCCCCTGAGGATGCTGCACAGCCTGCGCGCGGACATCGCCATCATTCGCGACCGCGATCCCGCTGCCCGGGGCGTGCTGGAGATTCTGCTCTGCTACCCGGGGCTGCATGCCCTGTGCTTGCACCGGCTCAGCCATCGCCTCTGGAGGGCAGGCCTGCCGCTGATCCCCAGGCTGATGTCCCAGCTGGGGCGATTGGTCACCGGCGTTGAAATCCATCCCGGGGCGCGCATCGGCCAAGGCGTGTTCATCGACCACGGCATGGGCGTGGTGATTGGCGAAACGGCCGTGGTGGGCAATCGCTGCTTGCTTTACCAAGGCGTCACCTTGGGCGGGACGGGCAAACAGAGCGGTCAACGCCACCCGGTGCTTGGCGAAAACGTGGTGGTGGGAGCTGGCGCCAAGGTGCTCGGCGGCATCTCCGTGGGAGCCAACACCCGCATCGGCGCTGGTTCAGTGCTGCTGCGCGATGTGGATGCCGACTGCACCGTGGTGGGCGTTCCAGGGCGCGTGATTCACCAATCTGGCGTGCGCATCAACCCCTTGGCCCACTCCCAGCTGCCTGATGCGGAAGCCCAAGTGATCCGCAACCTGATGGAGCGGATCGACGCGCTGGAAAACGCCCTAGCCCTAGCCCGCGGCGGACAAGCTCCCGCTGCCCAAGCGCAAAACCTGCGGGACCGGGAGATTCTGGAGTTCCTAGAAGGCAGCGGGATTTAAATCAACTGACCCGTGGATTATTTGTTGCGATAAATACCAACGATTTCTGCAGCAACAATTTGGTTTCCTTTACCAGTAATGTGGCAAAAGTCGATGTAAACAGGCTCAGAATTGTCCAACCATCCAGTTCCATCGATTACACTTTCACAGAAATCAAAACTGATATCACAATATCGATCAACTTCCTCAAGTATTAGTGGATATGTCAGAGCATATTCAGCTTGCAAATAATTGTGCTCTTGTCCCAAATAGTCTGTTTTGATTTCAGCACTGTGAAAAACTACTGGTTGCAAAATTGCAGTGAAATCTGCACCAACTGATTTTGAAAGTAAATATGCGGCATACCAATTAGCAACCAAATGATCAGCGACCTTCTGAGCTCGTTCAGGCTCAGACGAGCAAACCATCCCACCAAACACCTTGGCAGGCTCGGATTTCACACCAAATTTTCCAGCAATGGCTACATAGGGGGCAATTAAAAAATTTTTAGCATTCTTTAGACGGGCAGCAATGACACTCGAAGCATTTATTTTTAGGCTAGAAGAAATTCTTTGTTGCTGCTGGTGAACTGGAAGTTGTTTATATTCTGAGCGACATCCAACTAGCACATCATTAACACCGCTATAGAAAGTGACAGAATCTGGGTTTTCACCCTCTGCCAAAAGATTAAGAAGTTGATTTAAAGATTGACGGGAAACCCAACCAGACTGGCCAAAGTTAAAAACAGGTATGCCCGTTATTTTTGAATAATGGCTTGGTATTGTCTCAAAATCAGAAGCTCCTGTACCGAACATTGTTGAACCGCCAAAAAACCAATGCGACGAATCAATGTTTTGGCCAAACGACAATCTAGTGTTGTAGGGTGGTTGAACATTGGTGTGCTTTCCAACAAAAGGATTATTTTTCCATCCCAAAAATGAAATATACTCGGCGCCACTCCCCTTATCTAAACTCATTTCTTGGACAAGCTCTCTATCAGCTTCAGTTGGATAGGCAGGATTAATATTTAAATTGTGATGGGGCTGCTGTTCTTGCTGCCGAGACAACTTAATTGACTTGTAAAAAGAAAAAGATATGGCAGGAACTAATAGTAGAGCAGAAAGCACACCCACATTCACTAATCCCACACGCAGCCAAGGGCGCATTGGTGAAACTTATTATCTATACTAATCTTAGCACAATGCGGCGGCAACAATTAAGCAGAAAACAAGAACAAAGTCTCCTGGGAAACATCACCTCGCCAGCCTCTCTAGCTAACGAGGCAAGGAAATAACTTGGGCGTAGTACTTGCCTATCTCAAAAGCACCTTTTGAAGTAAGGTGAACCGCATCAATGAAGTATTCCGAGCTAAGTTTTTCCTCAGGGAAAGCAACGACTTTAAAGCCTGCATTTAAAAATAGGTTTGCATATAAATCGTCAAAATTATCCGTAATTTGCGAGCTTTCCTGACTATTTAATTGTCTTCCACTATAGTCGGAAAGCCATTGGCGATAATCTGGCCAACTCGGCCAAACTTTGAATGAGAAAGAGTGAGGTTCTTTAAAAATTAGTACATTTTCAGCCGGAAAATCGTGCTTCAACAAGACAGCTTTTAATTGATTTAATCCGTTTTCTACATGTTGAGCATACTCACTCTTGAGCTCATCAGAATTCCAATGAAAATTGCTTGAATATCTATTAACTTCTGAAGCACCATGACAGCATCCAGAGATCAATCCAAATTCTTGTTCAGCGTAAGGGCTATTATCAATACGAAGCTTAGTAGCAAACCGCGCTATCCCAGGAAATACCTGTAAAACATATTTTTTAACACTAGATAAAGGATCAGAAATAAGATGACTATTTTTAACTGAATTCTTCTCTGCAGAGGCGCTAAGCGAACCCTGGTTACGAATTTTTTCCTGCGCAAATGACATTAGAGTATTCACATTAGTAGCAATCACAATCCGGGAAGGTCGCTTGTTAGCCAGGCGAAAAATCCCATCGATTGTCTCAATGCAACCATATATATCTTTCCCGCTTTTACCAGCATTAACAGCTCCTAGCTTCGAAAGCTTGGCAAAGACATCAGCTGGACGGAATCCTTCCGAAACTGACGAGGATTCAGTGGTCGAGCCTCCACAAAAAAGAACATAGCCAGAAGAAGTATCCTTCGAGGCTCGACTCAATCCAGATGGCAAAATAGTGCCATATTTATCCGTTCGAAGCCTGACTGGCCCACGCGAAGGAAATTCAGTGGGCGTACCAGCCCAACGCGAGTCATATATGTAGTCTGCTTTAGCCGGCAATCCATTGGGCAAAAGAGAAGGCTTGACTGTTCCTGACCAAGCCCAACTTCTTGAGAGCAAATCAAACCTATAAACATATTGAAATGCCAACTCAATAAAAAGAATTGGGCTTAAGCACAGCCCAAGAAAATAAAAATAGCGAATGTATTTCACTATGCTGTGATTTGACGAAGAATTAAGCAGTAACCTCCTCAGTGGATGCAGGCTGAGGCTGGAACATGAACATCGAATAGATCACGTTGCGGCGAACCTGGGTCATCATCTCCAGGAACATGTCGTAGCCCTCGTTCTTGTATTCGATCAGAGGGTCTTTCTGGCCATAACCGCGCAGACCCACCGATTCCCTAAGGGCATCCATGCTCTGCAGATGCTCACGCCAGAGGCTATCGATCTGCTGAAGAATGAAAAAGCGCTCAGCTTCTCGCATCAAGCCAGGCTTGAGCTGCTCAATCTCCGCTTCCTTGAGGTCGTAAGCGATGCGCAGCTGCTCATGCAGAAAGGCCTTGAGCTCCTCCATCGACAGACCAGCCAACTGCTGAGGCTCCAGGTCTTGAAGCAGGTAGACGAATTCCTTGACCTTGTTGGTCAGGTGGCTGAAATCCCATTCCTCCGGCGGTAGTTCCGGATTGACGTAGGCCTCAACGATGTCTTCCATGGTTCGCTCGCCGTAGCCGAGCACCTGCTTTTTGAGATCACGGCCTTCGAGCACGCGGCGGCGTTCGACATAGACGGCACGCCGTTGGTTGTTCATCACCTCGTCGTACTCGAAGACCTGCTTGCGCATGTCGTAGTAGTACGTCTCAACCTTTTTCTGAGCTCCCTCCAACGAGCGAGTGAGCATGCCGGATTCGATCGGCATGTCCTCTTCTACCCGGAAGGCATTCATCAAGCCGGCGACGCGGTCACCACCAAAGATGCGCAGCAGGTTGTCTTCCAGCGACAGGAAGAAGCGGGTGCTGCCTGGGTCGCCTTGGCGACCAGCGCGGCCCCGCAGCTGGTTATCAACGCGGCGCGATTCATGGCGCTCGGTGCCGATCACATGCAGACCACCGGTTTCACGAACACTGGCCTGCTCAGTGGAAATCACAGCGTCGTAGTCGGCGCGGATCTGCGCCAACACCTGACGCAACTGCATGATTCCAGCATCCTCACTGGGCGCTTTCTCAGCGGCGCTACTGATCCGGTCTTCCAGCTCCAGCACCGTCAAGGTGCGATCACCCCACAGCTTGACGAGCTCACGGGCCACATCCGCCAGGGCCGCATCGGTTTCGGGGGAAAGCTCGCAGGGGTAAAGGCGTCCAAGGGCGCGGGCCTCACTCGGGGGCTTGGCTGGGGCTGAGGTTGCCGCAGCAAAACCACTGCTGGCTTCCCGTTGCAATGGCACAGGCGGCCGGTGACCCTCTTCCGGGCGCACCAGCCGGGGCAGCAGGGCTTCACGCACCTTCAGGCGCGCCATGTAGTCGGTGTTGCCACCGAGAATGATGTCGGTGCCGCGGCCCGCCATGTTGGTGGCGATGGTCACCGCGCCGGTGCGGCCGGCCTGGGCAACGATTTCCGCCTCGCGCTCAACGTTTTCAGGCTTGGCATTAAGCAGGTTGTGGGGGATGCCCTCTTCCTGCAGCAGAGCTGAGAGCACCTCGCTTTTCTCCACGCTGGTGGTGCCCACCAACACGGGGCGCCCGGTGCGATGCACCTCGGCAGTCTCCTGGGCAACGGCGCGCCACTTGCCTGATTCGGTTTTGTAGACCTGATCCACCAAGTCCCGGCGGGCTCGGGTGCGGTTGGTGGGAACGACGGTGACCTCCAGCTTGTAGGTCTTCTCGAATTCCACCTCCTCGGTTTTGGCTGTGCCGGTCATGCCAGCCAGCCGGGGATAGAGCAGGAAGAAGTTCTGGTAGGTGATCGAAGCCAGGGTTTGGGTTTCTGGCTGGATCGGCAGGCTCTCTTTGGCCTCCACCGCCTGGTGCAAGCCATCGCTCCAACGCCGGCCCGGCATCACACGGCCGGTGAATTCATCGACGATCACCACCTCGTTGTCGCGGGTGATGTAGTTGACGTCTTTGATGAACAGCTCCTTGGCCTTCAGAGCATTGGTGACGTAGTGGGCCCAGGGATCAGCTGCATTGAAGAGATCTTCCACCCCAAGGATGGATTCCGCCTTGGCATAGCCCTCATCGGTGAGGATCACGCTGCGCTGTTTTTCGTCAACTTCGTAATCGCCTTCTGGGTCGATGCCGTCTTTGCTCATCTCAGCGGCACGGTCCAGTTGCAACGCCAGGGCTGCGGCCTGGTTGTATTTCTCCTGGGGCCGCTCCACCTGGCCGGAAATGATCAGCGGGGTCCTGGCTTCATCCACAAGGATGGAATCGACTTCGTCGATAACGCAGTACTGAAACTCGCGCTGCACCACCTCGCTGATGTCGGTGGCCATGTTGTCGCGGAGGTAATCAAACCCCAGCTCACTGTTGGTGGCGTAGGTGACATCGCAGCCATAGTTCTGGCGGCGCTCCGCCGGGCTCATGTCCTGCTGGATCAAGCCCACGCTCAACCCCAAGAAGCGATGCACCTGGCCCATCCATTCGGCGTCGCGCCGGGCCAGGTAATCGTTCACCGTCACCACGTGGACGCCGCGGCCGGTGAGGGCATTGAGATACGACGGCAGGGTGGCCACCAGGGTCTTGCCTTCCCCGGTCTTCATTTCGGCGATTTGGCCGTCGTGCAGCACCATGCCGCCCAGCAGCTGCACATCGAAATGGCGCATGCCCAGCACGCGCTTACCGGCCTCGCGCACGATGGCGAACGCCTCGGGCAATAGCTGATCGAGAACCGGCCGCTGGCGCTCCAGGCTGCCGGCATTTTCAAGCTGCTGACGGAATTCCGAGGTGCGCCGGCGGAGGTCCTCATCAGAGAGGGGGGCAATGTCCTCCTCAAGCAAATTGATGTCGCTCACCAAGGGCTGGTAGCGCTTCAGCTTGCGGGCATTGGGGTCACCCAGCAGCAGCTTGAGCATGGGACAGTGACAGAAGGGAGAACGAGGACTTGGAGAGGCCTTTGGAGGATGTTGCCATGAACGGCACAAGGCTTCTAATGCATGCGCCGGGTGCACCGGGGCTCCGGCTGCTGGGTCTCGGGCCTGGACTGCGTCCAACCCGCGGCCTTTACAAGCTGCAGCGTTTACTAAATCAACACGCCTTTTGGGCCCAGGGCCGCTCCATTTCCCAGTTGAGGCGGATGTTGGCGGGCAGTGCGGCAGTGGCCAGCCTCTGGCGCGGCAAACGCTTGGTGGGCTTTGCCAGGGCCAGCAGTGATGGCGCCTTCCGGGCTGTGCTGTGGGATGTGGTGATCCCAGAAGACGTCCAAGGGCGGGGCTTGGGGCGGCAACTGGTGGAGGCCTTGCTGCAACATCCCAGCCTTCAAGGGGTGGAGCGCATCTACTTAATGACCACCAATGGCGAAGGCTTCTACACCCAACTGGATTTCCGCCGCAGCAACGGGCAGACGCTGATGCTTAGAGAATCAAGCGGATGAAGAGATTCGAACTCTCGACCCTCTCCTTGGCAAGGAGATGCTCTACCACTGAGCTACATCCGCACTCGGGGCTTTTTCAAGCGCCGATCGGATGATCATGCATGACCACCCTGCCGGCGGTCAATCACTTCAAGCGCGGGTGCCAATGCGCTCACCGCTGTAGCCAGCGCGCTGCCGCACGGAACGGCACCACTCCTGGTTCTGCAGGTACCAATCCACCGTGACAGCCAAGCCCGAACTGAAGTCATGGCGAGGCTCCCAGCCCAATTCAGCGCTAATCCGAGCCGGATCAATCGCATAGCGGCGGTCATGGCCCGGGCGATCCGCAACGCGCGTAATCAAGCGGGCATGGGGGGCTCCCTCGGGCCAGCGCTCATCCAGCAGCTGGCAGATGGTCTCCACCACCTCGCGGTTGCTGCGCTCGCCATGGCCACCCACGCAATAGCTCTGGCCCAGCTGACCACGGGTAGCCGCCAGTAGGAGCGCATCAACGTGGTCTTCCACAAACAGCCAATCGCGCACGTTGGCGCCATCCCCATAAAGAGGAATTGGCTCCCCTGCGATCGCCTTGAGGATCACAACAGGAATCAGTTTTTCGGGAAACTGCCAAGGCCCGTAGTTGTTGCTGCAGTTGGTGAGCACCACAGGCAGGCCATAGGTGTGGTGCCAAGCATTCACCAGATGGTCACTGGCGGCTTTGCTGGCGGAGTACGGGCTGCGGGGGTCGTAGGGCGTGGTCTCAGAAAAGCGACCCGTGGCACCCAAGGAGCCAAACACCTCATCGGTGCTGATGTGGTGAAAGCGAAAACGGCTGCGGCGCTCCTCACTGAGCCCCTCCCAATGGCGACGCACGGCCTGCAACAGCGAAAAGGTGCCGTTCACGTTGCTGCTGATGAAGGCTCCAGGCCCATCAATGGAGCGATCCACATGGCTCTCAGCCGCCAAGTGCATCACCAGATCGGGATCGGCCTGCTGAACCGCTGCTGCCGTGGCCTCCGTGTCGGCCAAATCAAGCTGCAGCAACTGATGGCGCCCCTTGGACTCGGGCAAGGCCTCAATGCTGGCCAGATCGCTGGCGTAGCCGCATTTATCGAGGTTGAACACCAGGGCGTCGCTGCCTGTTAGCAACCTGCGCACCACCGCACCGCCGATGAACCCGGCACCACCGGTGACCAGCACACGATTGATCCCAGCGGGCAGAAGCGAATCGGGCATGCCGGATGTCAACGGTGGCGGCAGATTACTGAGCGCGGGCCAAAACCTCAGCTAACGCATCCCGCCAATGCACCGCTGGCAGGCCAAGGGCCTGACGCGAGGCGGTGCAGTCCAGCAGTGAGTAGCTGGGGCGAGTGGCTGGGGTGGGGTAGTCGGCCGTGGTGATGGGCTCAACGGTGGCTGCCTGCCTCAAGAGGCCTTGGGCTTGCGCCAGCTCGCCGATGGCCACAGCGAAGTCGTACCAACTGGCCGCGCCGGCATCACTCCAATGCAACACCTGTGGGCCATCGGGGTTGGCATCGATGCCGATCGCCCGCCAACAGGCCTTCGCCAAGGTCAGCGTGCTGGTGGGGCAGCCCACCTGATCGGCCACCACCTTCAGGGGCTCTCCCTCGTCGGCTTTGGCGGCATGGAGCCGCAACATCGTGCGGCAGAAGTTTTTGCCCACCGGGCCATACACCCAACTGGTGCGCAGCAGCCGCGCTTGTCGGTGCTGCAGGGCGACTTGCTCACCGCGCGCCTTGCTGGCGCCATAGACCCCCAGGGGCTGGCGGGGCTGCTCAGGCCCATAGGGATGGCCCTGGGCGCCGTTGAACACAAAGTCGGTGCTGAGCTGCAGCAAGCGGCCGCCGGTTTGCTGCAGTGCAGCAGCGAAAGCCGCTGGAGCCTGGGCATTCACCGCCTCCGCCAACGCAGGCTCCTGTTCGGCTTGATCCACTGCGGTGTAGGCCCCGGCATTGAGCACCCAATCCGGGCGCTGCTCTTCCACGATGCGGCGACAGGCCGCTGAATCTGCCAAATCAAGCTCCACGCGGCTGGTGGCCACCAGCTCAACGCCATCAGGAACTGAGGCCATCAGGGCTTGGCCCAACTGACCAGAGCGGCCGGTGAGCAAGACCTTCATCCGAACAGATCTCCAGACTGCTGCGCTTGGGCCAGCGATGGCGCCAACCCATCTTTTTCAGAAACCTGAACCGTCAGCCCCTGCAGCGGCCAGGCGATGGCGAGGGCTGGATCGTCCCAACGAATGGCGCGCTCACAACCTTTGTTCCAGAAGCCCCGGGTCTTGTATTGCACCTCAGCCACAGCACTGAGGGTGAGAAAGCCATGGGCAAAGCCTTCCGGCACCCAGAGCTGGTTGTGGTTCTCAGCACTCAACTGGGCACCAACCCACTGGCCATAGGTGGCGGAGCTTTGGCGCAGATCGATCGCCACATCAAAGATGGCGCCAGAGGTAACGCGCACCAACTTCGCCTGGGGCTCAGGAGGCAATTGGTAGTGCAGGCCGCGCAACACCCCTTGGGCTGAGCGGGAGTGGTTGTCTTGCGCGAACGTGACCACTTCGCCGGCAGCCTCATCAAAGCGGCGCTGGTTCCAGCTTTCAAAAAACCAGCCCCGCTCATCACCAAACACTTGGGGCGTGATCAGCAGTGGGCCCTCCACCGTGGCTCCAGTCGCCGAACGCAGCTGTTCAACCTGCAATGGGCACCTCCAGCAGCTGCAGCAGATAGTTGCCATAACCGCTTTTACGCAGCGGTTGGGCCAAGGCGGCGAGCTGGTCGCTGCTGATCCAACCCAAGCGCCAGGCCACCTCTTCCGGGCACGCCACTTTCAATCCCTGCCGGTGCTCCAAGGTGCGGATGTAGGCCCCGGCCTCCTGCAGCGAGTCGTAGGTGCCGGTGTCGAGCCAAGCCATGCCACGGCCCATCAACTCCACCTGCAGCTGGCCGTCCTTGAGATAGCTGGCGTTGAGATCGGTGATCTCCAACTCTCCGCGCGGTGATGGCTTCACCTGCCGGGCCCGCTCCACAACGGTGTCGTCATAGAAGTAGAGGCCCGTAACGGCATAACGGGATTTCGGCTGCTTGGGCTTTTCCTCAATGCTGAGCACCCTGCCGTCAGCGGCGAATTCCACAACGCCATAGCGCTCGGGATCACTCACCGGGTAGGCAAACACCGTGGCCCCCTGCTGCTGCTGATTGCTTGCCTGCAGCTGCAGCACCAGATCGTGGCCATGGAAGAGGTTGTCCCCCAGCACCAAAGAGGCTGGAGCACCAGCGAGAAACTCAGCACCGATCAAAAAGGCCTGCGCCAAGCCATCAGGACTGGGCTGGACGGCGTACTGAATCTCCATACCCCAGGCGCTGCCATCGCCCAGCAAACGCTCAAAACTCGGCTGGTCATGGGGCGTGGTGATCACCAGCACCTCCCGGATGCCCGCCAGCATCAAGGTGGTGAGGGGGTAATACACCATGGGCTTGTCGTAGACAGGCAGCAACTGCTTGCTGACCGCCCGGGTGATGGGGTGCAAGCGGGTACCGCTGCCCCCCGCCAGGATGATTCCCTTGCGCGCAGCACTCATGCAGGCACCGAGCGCATCAAGCTGCCCATCTCTAGAGCCTGCAGGCCGTAATTCCAGCCCAGGTTGCTCTTGATGCCCGCCCGCTCAAGGGCCTGCTGCAGGGTGTCGGTGGTGAGCACCCCAAAGATCACGGGAACACCGCTCTCGCGAGCCACAGCGGCAACACCCTTGCTGACTTCTGACACCACCACATCGAAATGGGGGGTATCCCCGCGAATCACCGCGCCCAGGGTGATCACCACGTCGTAGCGGCCTGAACTGGCAAGGCGCTTGGCCAATAAGGGGATTTCAAAACTGCCCGGCACCCAAGCCAGATCCAGCTGATTACTGGTGTCAGCCACATCAATGCCATGGCGTGAGAGGCAATCGAGGCAACCACTCAGCAGCTTGCCGGTGACCAAATCATTGAAACGGGCCACGACCACGGCAATGCGCAGGCCGCCGGCATCGGTAAAGCGTCCTTCAAAAACGGTCATGGCTCAGGACGGCCGTACTGGCATCCAGTATCCGCCTTAAAGCGGTGCTTCAGACCACAAAGAAGCTCATGCCCCAGTTGAGCAGCACCAGGCCCACCCAGGCAAGACCACCGAACAGGATCAAGCGGTTGCTGTTGCCGCTCTCGTCGTTACTGGCGTAGAGCACCGGTACAGCGACGATCAGGGCAAACGACATCACCACCAGCGCCAGGACAGTGAGGGTGTTGAGGATCTGCATGGCGTGGCCGCAACCAGTCGAATGGCTCGCCGGATTCTCCCACGTGATCGCCTGCAACTGACGAAGTAGTTCACAGCTTGTGGTGAGCCGCTGCAGGCTGCCTACGATCCCCGCTCCTGCTGCAGGCGTCCGTGGCTCCTGGAGAACAACAGCTGTCCCTGGTGCCCGACGAAACGATCCAGGGGAGCCTGTTTGCTCCAGAACCCAGCGAGGACGAGGCTGAAGAGAGCGAAAGGCCCAAGCAGAGGCGCAGCCATCCCGGACGGCGCCACTGCCCAGCTCAAGAAACCAACGATGAAAACACCAGCAGCGCCGACGAGGGATTACCCCGCTGGCACCACCACGGCTTGGTGGATCCGCTGGCGCTCACCCCGATGTTGCGGCACTACGTCGAACTCAAAGCCGCCCACCCGGAGCGGGTGCTGCTCTATCGACTCGGTGACTTCTTCGAATGTTTCTTCGAAGACGCCCTGCTGACCAGCCGCCTTTTAGAGCTCACCCTCACCGGCAAAGAGGGGGGCAAAACCATTGGCAGGGTCCCGATGGCAGGGATCCCCCACCACGCCGCCGAGCGCTACTGCAGTGAACTGGTGCGCCGCGGCCATGCCGTGGCCCTCTGCGATCAGCTGGAAACCACCGCGGCCAAAGGGGCCCTCCTGAAGCGGGACATCACCCGTGTCCTCACACCTGGAACCGTTCTGGAGGAAGGGATGCTGGCGGCCAGGCGCAACAACTGGCTAGCCGCTGTTGTGCTCGATGACGAGCAGCGCTGGGGGCTTGCGGTCGCTGATGTCTCCACAGGCGAACTGCTGCTGCACGAACGCCAAGGCACCACTGAGCTGCAACAGGAACTGCTGAAACTGGAGGCAGCCGAACTGCTGCTGCCTGGCATCGAAGCGGCGCAGTGGTGTCCTGATGGGCTCGGCCTCACCCAACAACCCCGCACTCCCTTTGAAGCAGCCAGCGCTGATCGCGCTCTAAAGCAGCGCTTTGGGGTTCGCAACCTGGAGGGCCTGGGACTGGCTGATCACCCCTTGGCCCGGCGCGCCGCCGGCGGACTGATCGCCTATCTCGATGCCAGCCAACCCGGCAGCACCGTGCCGTTGGAGCGGCCGCAGCTGGTATTTGCCGGTGATGCCTTGGTGCTGGATCACCAAACGCGCCGCAATCTCGAACTGACCGCCACTCAACGCGATGGTCAGTTTCAGGGCTCACTGCTGTGGGCCATTGACCGCAGCCACACCGCCATGGGCGGGCGGGCCCTACGCCGATGGTTGGAAGCACCCCTGTTGGATGCCACCGCGATTCGAGGGCGTCAGGACGCCATCGCCGAACTGGTTGAGCAGCGTCCACTGCGGCTGTCCGTGCGGCGCTTGCTGCGGCCCATGGCTGATCTCGAGCGGCTCGCTGGCCGCTGTGGGGCTGGCCGCGCCAGTGCCCGCGACCTGGTGGCCCTGGCTGATGGACTCGAGCGCTTACCGATGCTGGCTGATCTGCTCAAAGGCAGCAGCGCAGCCCCGCTAGCTGATCTGCAGCAACCCAGAGCTGATCTGCAGCAACTCGCCGAGCTTCTGCGCTTCGAACTGGTGGATCAGCCACCGATGTCGCTCAGTGAAGGCGGCCTAATTCACGACGGGGTGGATGAAGACCTCGATGATCTGCGGAACCGGCTGGATGAGCAAGAGAACTGGCTGGCTGGCGTTGAGCAAAGGGAGCGCAAAGCCAGCAGCAACCCCAACCTGCGGCTGCAGTTCCACCGCAGCTTTGGTTATTTCCTCGCAGTCAGCCGCGCCAAGGCAACGGCCGTGCCCGATCACTGGATTCGCAGGCAAACCCTGAGCAATGAAGAGCGCTTCGTCACCCCCGAACTCAAGGAGCGCGAAGGGCGGATCCTGCAGCTCAAGGCGCGCAGCCACCAACGGGAATACGACCTGTTTTGCCGCCTGCGCGACCAAGTTGGCGAGCAAACCGCAGCGATCCGCGATGCCGCTCGGGCCATCGCCAGCCTCGATGCCTTGGCCGGGCTCGCAGAGCTGGCGGCCACCCAGGGCTATTGCAGGCCCGAACTCACAGGTGGCCGCTGCTTGGAGATCGAGGGCGGCCGCCATCCGGTGGTGGAGCAACTGCTGAGCGAGCAGGCCTTTGTGCCCAATTCGGTGGCCTTAGGCGATGGCGGCAAGCCGGATCTGGTGGTGCTCACCGGCCCCAACGCCAGCGGCAAGAGTTGTTATTTGCGTCAGTGCGGGGTGCTGCAGCTGATGGCGCAGATGGGCAGCTGGATTCCCGCTGAGCGTGCCGCCATCGGTCTGGCCGATCGAATCTTCACCCGCGTTGGCGCCGTGGATGATCTCGCCAGTGGCCAATCCACCTTCATGGTGGAGATGGCCGAAACGGCAAACATCCTTCAACACGCCAGTGAACGCTCGCTGGTGTTGCTCGATGAAATTGGCCGCGGCACGGCCACCTTCGATGGCCTCTCGATTGCTTGGGCCGTGGCGGAGCATCTGGCCTCCCCGCCACCCAATGGCCTCGGGGCGCGCAGCATCTTTGCCACGCACTACCACGAGCTCAATGCGCTCGCCGTCAGCCATCACAACGTGGCCAACTTCCAAGTGGTGGTGGAAGAACAAGACGCCGAACTGGTGTTTTTGCACAAAGTGATGCCTGGCGGGGCTGATCGCAGCTACGGGATCGAGGCTGCTCGGCTGGCTGGGGTGCCGCCAGCGGTAGTAAAGCGGGCAAGACAGATACTTGAACTGGTTGAGAAGAAGGACACTCAAAGAAACAACAATGAGGCAAACTCAAAACGGATCAATGGTGAAGATGAACAACTACCACAAGCAAACAGTTAACAAATAAGCGCTATCAAGCAAAAACGAAAGAGGCAAAAGGGAAACTTAATTGCGGAATACCGCCAGCACAAGGTAGAATGATTGGCCACTAAAACTGCGATGAAAAAAATAAAACTAATAAAAATGGACTGCGACAGATTTGGAGGGCCATATCTTCAACATGAATTAGGACTAGAAGAGGCCAGCAAAAACAACTCACGCATTGTATTCATATCCAACAACGCATATCCATACAAATTAGCCGAGCAATACCTTGAAAAAGACTTTCATATAATAAGAATCCCGAACAACATATTCAAAATCCTGGAGAAGCTCAAATTCATTAGAAACACACTTCAAGTAGACAAAAGAAAGGGGTATTGCAGCCTATTAGGCAAAGATAATCATTCAAATTCGTACAGTGAATACAGGAATATTGCCCCAAAACATGATGCAACAATCTCACTCAGGAGCAAATACGTGAAAAGTGCCATCCACCAAAAAGCGTCATATAGAGATATTGAAAGAGGAGATGTCGAAGGACTCGCTAACTACTTAAAAGGTGGTGGCGCGAAAATAGAATACATTGGAATGAAAGCTGACGAACGGGATCCATTACACGTAATAAGCGAAGGCAAGTATTTTATTGGAACAAACGCAGGACCATATGTATGCGCTGAAAGCCTAAGGAAAAAATGTTTTATAATTAATACAATACCCTTTTTAGGGACAAATGGATATCACAAAAACGAAGACTTTATACTTCCCCTACCAATTACAGAAAAAGGCCGAGTGATTAGCCTGGAAGAAATACATGAGAAGAAATTATGGTGGGCGGACGAAGAAGAGGTTCTAAAAAAAGGGTGCTCATATGGGATTATTCCTGACCATATTTACAGAGAGTCACTAAAGGAGTTTCTTCTCAGATTAGACAGGCATCAAAACCACAAATTGTCTACACTACAAATTTCCGTAAAGGAAAAGATTGAAAATATGTGCGAAATCAAAAATGGACCTACCCTGCCAAATATTTACATTAACCACTATGGGTTCAGATAAGAAAAAAGTTAGCTATAAGGCCTACTAAACCATAACCGGGGAACTGTGGACAGATATGTGAGAAATGGACTTCAAATCCTTAATGCGGATTGGACGACATTGTGAATCCACAAAAACATCTTCATCCGAAAGCACGTCAACCAATGAAGCGAGGTAGGAGTTTACATATTCAATATCTGGCATCTTGTAACCTGTCATTAAGTGGCCCGCTTTCATTGGAAGGACCTGATGATCAGTTATGAGCAGATTCAAAACAGAATTGCTGAGTGTAATAGAAGATAAATCTTGAGGAATGCTGTGTACAGGAATCCGCTTTGAAAGAAATTTTTCTAGTAGTGACTCCTGGTACCACCGTTGTTTGTCTGACGAGTAAGAAGATAAGATGTTCAGCTGAAAGCAATCCTGTGAGAATTTTCTATTAATCGAAACAGAGGAGAGGACAGCTTTAAGCATTGAAGAGTCATCATGATTTTTGCATATATAAAAAATATTAATTTTATCATATGAAGCGCTTAATGATTGCAGAGCACGATCAAGCGGAGTAATTGATGATTTAGGGAAAATCTCATCCGTATTTTTTGTAATTAGAACGTCATTAATAAGCAACTGATCTATGCCAGTGGACATAAATGTTACAAGCGCATCATAATCGGTACGGACCATTGACTGCCCATTAATGTTAAACGAAGTATTTATAATCACAGGTGAGCGTGAATACTGAGATTTAAGCAATGCAAGAGTCTGACTGATAAGAGGATCAACATCCTGGTTTACTGTTTGTAGTCGTGCAGTATTATCAACATGAACAATTCCTTGAATATCAGGTGGTGTAGTATTGTTCATTGGATAAACAATAGACATGAAAGGTTCTGGTCTATGAGTGGGAAAAATCTCAGGTATGAAAGAATCGGATAAAATTGGCGCAAATGGCCTCCATGACTCACGATATTTAACTTGTTGATTGACTTTATCCCTCATGTACTCGCTGGGCAAGGACAAAATAGATCTATACCCAAGAGCTCGTTCGCCAATTTCTTGCTGATTTCGGCAAACAGCAACAATTTTTGAATCATGTAGTTGAGCTGCAAGATATTCAGGAACATCAGTTACGGTCTTTGCAGAAAGTGGAAGATTATAAGAATAAATTAGCTTCTGTACGTCTGATAGAGAAGATTGACAATTGAAGCCCCAATTGGCCTTCTGCCAAAAAGATCTTGCAAGGTCGCTGTTACCAGACTTACGAGCGCCATAATGAGCTGCTCCATAAGCAATTCCAGCATCAGTAGCAGCTGGCTGAACAAAAATATCATCGTAAATTCCAGAAAATAAGATTTTTCCGTTTGCTACACTGTTCATACCAACACCACCTGCAATGCAGAGGTTTCTTGAAGATATTAAATCAGGATATTTATTAGGCAATTCCTTAAGAATCCTCAAGAGATCATGCTCTAGGAAAGACTGAATTGAAGCAGCAATGTCAGCTTGTTCTTTTGAAAATTTCTCACCAATAGCAAAAGCAGATCCGAATCTCTCTGTCAGATAAGTGATTATTTTTGTATGTCCCTCTGGGAAAAAATGACCAGCTGAAGTAAATAGTTCAATAAAGTCAGAACAATACTTGGGCTCTCCATAACTACTCAGCCCCATTATCTTTCCACAATGAGTATTAGAGGCTCCTCTGCTATAGCCAAGATATGAAGTGGCAAGCCCATACAGATGACCATATGAAAACTGCTGACGTGGGACACGTATTATCTCCTGAATGCAATCTGCTTGATATCTATTTCCATTGAAAATAGAAATTGATTGCTCTTCTCCTGCGCCATCAATAACCAAAATATGAGCATTTTCGAATCCACTCGCGAAGAAGACAGACTCAGCATGGGCCCTATGATGCTCAAGGGTATGTTTGTGCTCAATAGAAAATTCCTTGTTAATATATTGCTCAAAGTCATCAGTGGCTCTTATCGCAAGCTGGGTATATTCCGATTGCCGGCCACTCTTCATCTCGGAAATATCTATGGGCCAAGTTACAGAGGCAAACGAACTAAAACCGTCTTTTTTGAGTTGATCTAGGCAAAGAAACGGCTGCAAATACTCTTCTTTCCTGCCTGTAAATTTAGTTTCTTCGTAAATTGCCAATGGCTTGCCAGAAGAGTCAACAACGGCGATACCAACATCGTGAAAAACGTTTACGCCCAGATGAAAACTCATGAGTTGGCCCAGAGAAAGCCGAATAAGAAAGTAATCTTATAAAAAAAATTGCAAAATTGCAAGTAGTGAGCTGGGCAGAAAAGAAAGTGACTATTAATGGAAAACTCCAAGACTCGGCAGATAAGTAAATCCTATGTTCTGCACCGTAAAATGTAATGTGTAAGTGAATATATTAGAGTAAAATGATAAGCAGCAAGAATACCAGGATAAAAACTGTAAGCGATAAGGTACTTATTTGAAGCAAAGATGGTGATCAGAAGAAGCAGCAGTATTTTTATCAACTATGAAGACAAAATTCTTCTGTTGCTAAGAGATGACAATGAAAAGATTATTGATCCTGGAGTATGGGCCCCTGTGTCGGGCACTATAGAGGTAGAGGAAAATGCAGAGGAATGTGTTCAAAGAGAGGTTCTGGAGGAACTAGAACTAGAACTAAATCCTAGTGTGGTGAGAAATATAGGCTTAGAGAAACGACCTGATTCAGTTAATTACTTTTTCCTTGCAACAATACAGAAAGAAAACATTGACCGAATACTAATTAAAGAAGGGCAGGATATGAAATTCGTTGCGATAGATGAGGCTCGAACAGGCAAAATATTTAGCAAAAAACTCGGCGAATACAGAAACATTGCCTTGAATATCCAAGAAACGGGAATTCTTGAAGTACTTGAACAAGAAATAACCAGACAAATTTAGAGTGCCTACTTAGCTGTGTAGGGCACCAAAAGGTTTATAGGCTAAGATTTTTAGAGTTAGAAGGTTCAGAATTGGAAAGCCAGAGCACTGACATACTAATAATTGGTGGCGGCATGGTGGGAATGTGCATTGCAAGAGAGCTTCTATTCAGTAAACAGAACCTAAAAATTACTATTATAGAAAAAGAATCAGAGCTGGGGAGACACTCGTCAGGCAGAAATAGTGGAGTAATTCACTCGGGTATTTACTATAAGAATGATACACTAAAGGCTAGAGTTTGTAGCAAAGGCGGTAGAAGGCTAAAAGAATGGGTCAAAAAGAATGACTTACAAATAAATGAATGCGGTAAAATCATTACGCCTCAAGATGTTCATCTGGATGAAGTACTAGATGAGTTAGAAATACGAGGGAGAAGCAATGGAGTCGAAGCAAATATAATAACAAAAGCCGAGCTACACAAACATTTCCCTGGTGTTCGAACTGCAACAGATAGAGCCCTTTTTGTTCCGACAACTGCAGTAGTTAATCCCAAAAAAGTACTTCATAAGTTAAAAACAGAGCTAGAAGAAAACCAAGTAAGATTTATTTTTAATGAAGATGTAATTTCCTCAGAAATCAATGATTGTTACATCAAGCTAGATGGAGGGACTTGCATCAAATACAAATACTTATTTAATTGTGCTGGCCTTGGTGCAGACTTAGTTGCACATAAACTTGATGTTGGAAATGAATATACAATAATGCCATTTAAAGGGTTGTACTGGAAGATAAGACATACTTCCAGTATAAATATTAGTACAAATATATATCCAGTACCCGACTTAAACCTCCCCTTTCTAGGCGTACATTTTACTCCTAATGCAGAAAATACTCAGATTAGTATTGGGCCTACAGCAACTTTTGCATTTGGAAGAGAAAATTACCAGAGACTAGAGGGCATTGAGCCAATACAAGCTGTATCCAATCTCAAGAAGCTATGTGAGCTATATATTATGAATAAGGGTGGCATTAGAAAATATGTACATGAACAATCCATGCTCGCCCTCAAGCCCTTCGTAGTGGAATCAGCACGTAAGTTAATTCCCGCAATAAAATCATCAGACCTAGAGATCTCAACAAAGATTGGCATTAGATCTCAACTATTTAACAATAAGGCCATGAAAATTGAGAATGACTTTATTTGTATTAGCAAAAACAATAGCACTCACGTATTAAACGCTATTTCACCAGCATTTACATCAAGTTTTGCTTTAGCGGATGAAATCATAAAAACATCAGGCATTTGCTAAAGTTAATAACACGAAATCAGATTATGGCATCAATTGATGAGAAAAATAACGGCAATGACATGGTCAAAAAAGGTGTTGTTGTATTTGTATGGCATGATGGGCTTTTACTGCTGATACTTAGGGATGACTTCCCATGGATTCAAGGTCCTGGATTATGGGCGCCAGTTTCAGGAACTATTGAAGACAAAGAAAGTCCATCTGATTGCGCAAAAAGAGAAATAAATGAAGAGACAGGCGTAAGTGTAGATGCATCACAAATAAAATATGTTGGCAAGGAGTTACTTGGAAATAAACTTCATTATTACTATCTCTTAAGAATGAAGAATAAGGAGATAGAGCTGTCTGAAGGACAAGAATACAAATTCATTGAAATCGAGAAGTTGCATGAAAAAAAACTATTCAGCACTATTCATAAGGAAGAAAGAAATTTGGCTGGCTACCTCACAAGAGGCTCATTTATAGAATATTTAAGCGAACTAAAATCAGGTAACGACATAGTCTGGTAAAATTGTAAAAATCATAGATTATGCATTCTTTTAACGCCTTAGTTCTTGCTGCAGGGTATGGCACAAGGCTGAGGCCTCTAACATTGTCAATACCAAAGTGCTTAGTACAGATAAACGGGAAGCCTCTTCTTCAACTTTGGCTCAATAATCTCGAGAAAAGCGGCTGCGAGAATGCGTATGTGAATACACATTACCTACGAAATAATGTGGCTCAATTTCTAAAGCAAAGGAAAAATAATAGAATGCTAGTGCAAGAGATCTATGAAGATAAGCTTTTAGGAACAGCCGGCACATTAATCAAGAACCAAGACCTACTAAAAGGTTCTACATGCGTCATGCTGCATGCAGACAACGCTACGGATTTCAATATCTCAGAATTAGTAAATGCTCATTTAGCCAGACCTAAACATTGCGAATTAACTATGCTTACATTCACGACAGACAATCCCAGGAGTTGCGGGATTATTGAAACTGACGAAAACAACATAGTTCATCAATTTCACGAAAAAGTGCCAGATCCTCCATCAGATCGTGCAAATGGTGCAATATATGTCTTCGAATCATCTTTTATTCAGCAGTTGAATAGCAGCAAAGACAAGATCAAAGACTTTAGTACGCAAGTGATTCCGAAAATGCTGGGCAAAATATATGCATGGCATACCTCGTCAGCATTTATTGATATCGGAACTCCAGAAAGTCTTGAAAAAGCTCGAAAAATTTGGGGGGAATAGTATAGAATTTAAGTATGACTGTACTCAACACTGCTTTCTTACGTGAAGCCAAGGACTACTTAAAAAGAGTCCACGAGTGCTTTACTGAAAATCATTTCAAAAGCATTGAGCTACTTGCTTCAGATTTAATGGAAGCATGGATTAAAAAGAAACAGGTTTTTATTTGTGGCAATGGTGGAAGTGCTGCAAATGCATTACATATAGCCAACGATTTACATTATGGAATAGGTGCATGTGGACCTGGTCCAACAATTTCTGGCATACGTGTTGAGGCATTACCTGCTAATCCAGGAGTCATGACTTGCTTAGCTAATGACATCGGATATGAAAATGTTTTCTCACATCAACTCGAAGTCAAGGCAAATCAAGCTGATGTACTGCTAGTCCTATCTGGGAGTGGGAACTCACCCAATGTCGTAAACGCACTACAAGTGGGAAACGAACTTGGTATGAAGACCTATGCTGTCGTTGCATACGACGGCGGCAAATGTAAGGAAATTGCTGATCAGGTAATACATTTCCAAATCAATGACATGCAGATAGCAGAGGACACGCAATTACTCATTGGACATATCTGTATGCAATGGTTGAATAATAACAAAGCTAATGTAAGCAGGTAATAAAAATGAAAGAGATAGACTTCATGAGTGCATTACATAAAAGCACCAGCAGAGACTATCTAGCTCGTGTCAATGATATCGACTATCCAAAAGCTAGGGCCGCCAAGCTTGCCAAACAATTTGGGTATGAATACTGGGATGGTGATCGACGCATATGCTATGGGGGATACAAATACATCAGTGGAAGATGGGAAAAAGTAGCTAGAGCAATTGCGGACTACTATCCTCTACCGCCCCAGCCTAGGATTTTAGATATAGGCTGCGGAAAAGGCTTTTTTCTTTATGACCTACTAAAAGTAATTCCTGATGCTCAGGTACAGGGAGTTGATATATCGGAATATGCGATTAGAAATAGCAAAGCCGAAATCCGTGATTATCTACAAGTTGGCAATGCCAAAAAATTGCCCTGGCCTGACAACACATTTGATCTAGTGGTATCTATTACTACCCTACACAATTTGTATGCTCAAGATCTTGACTTGGCTTTGCGAGAGATGGAGCGTGTTGGCAAAAAGCATAAATATCTATGTGTTGAAAGTTATCGAAATGAGGAAGAGAAAGCAAATCTCCTCTACTGGCAGGTCACCTGTGAAGCATTTAATACTCCAGATGAGTGGCGTTGGTGGTTTGAGCAAACAAACTATTCAGGAGATTACTCATTTATTTTCTTTGAATAGAATGCGATTCGTGAACTATTATTGAAGCCAGGCATAAGGAACCCTGGTATGCAAACAGGAACTCCATGGGATTTTAGGAGCAGCCAGGAGCTACTCATGAGTGGTATCTATACAGATGAAGGTTATTTAATCGAAGACGCTGATTATCATTATCTTGAACTCATGAAGAAGGAGATTGAATCAGCATTCTCAGAGTTCACAACATTGCAAAAGAAGAAATGCGTGACACTAGAAAATGCTCACCAAGTAATAGCAAACGACGAAAGTAATGACTTAAGGCTCTATATAATGCAAAAAATTTCCGCAGGCACATCATTTCAAAGGAATTACTATAATTCTGCTAAATCTATTATTCATCATCTCTGTGGGAATGAATTAGCAATGCAGAAAAGGCCAGGGCTATCTATAAACTTACCCGGAAATAATAGTGATATTCTTCCGATTCATGCTGATACATGGAACGGAGTTTCTCCATTTGAACTAAATATTTGGATTCCATTTGTCGATTGCTCAGATTCAATGTGCTTGTATATTCTCAAAAGAGAAAAATATCAAGAGAGATTAAAAACCTGTCAAGGACTGCTCAATCTCACTTCTGATGAGCTCTTTAATGAGCTCCGAAATGACCTAACTTGGATACCGATCAAATATGGAAAGATTTTGGCCTTTGACCAATCTCTCCCTCACGGTTATTCTTTGAATGTTGAAACATCATCACATTGGTCAATGAACTGTCGCTTCAAGGGACTGCACACACCTTACTGGGATAAAAAATTAGGGGAATATTTTATGCCAATAACTGTTAAAAACTGCACAAGACTTGGAATCAAATACAAGCATCCAGATCAATGGGTCTAGGAATGAAAAACCTGGCTCGCGGATACATTGCAAGTGGAGAGTTCAATGGGAATCGCATCCCACAACACCTTCAAAACCAAATCGTCAAGCTATATTGTGATTCAATCGGTCTCGAATTCGTCCTTTCACGTGCTGAATATTGGATTAATGGAAGCACGCAATGTCAATTGTGGGCAGCTCTCAACGAGGGTTTCAATCACATCGTTTTTTATAGCCTGTGGCAATTACCAAACGAGCATAATAAGAGATTCAAAGTGTATCAACATTGTTTAAAAAATAATATTAACCTACATTTTGCTGTAGAGAGAATTCGCACAGAAGTCAGTGAAGAGGCATATACAGATCTTGAAACTTTGATTCAATCTAATCTTCTAATTTTAGAAGACTGTGATTACAGTAAATACTTAGGATTGCTTGAAACTCTGCTTTAATACTGCACAATCCTGCTCAATTAAGCTAATGCGCCTGAATGAGATAAAGTAGACTTCAGCAGTCCAGACAATTTATTCGCAAAGCGCCTCTGTCATCCTGAAATGAACACGACAATCATTAACGCTGACGAGGCTAAAAACTTTCAAACGTGTGTGCTCACCTATGGTCATTTCAGCACAATTCATCCAGGGCACATACGTTATTTACGTCATGCTCGTGGTCTCGGTGAAAAACTGGTAGTTGCGCTAATTGGAGATGCTTCTAGTGAGAAATATCCATTTAATCAAAGTGAAAGAGCTGAGGCTCTAAGTCTTCTTGGGATTGCAGATGCTGTCTTACTACTAAACGCCAATGAACTTGATCAGGCCATCACTGCACTGAAACCAGCGGTGTTGGTGCTGGGCAATGAGTACAAAGATAACCAAGAGATTGAGACCACTCTGGCTCAGCAGCGGCAGCAAGGGCGTTCCGTTCAGTTCCATGCCGGAGACATTCACTACGCCACTGCAGATCTGCTCAGTGGCTCCGAAAGGGAGTTGCGCCAGCAGCGCCGAACCCTTTTCAAAGCGGCCTGCCGGCGCCAAGGCATCAACACAAACCAGCTCCTAAATGCGATCAACGCCTGGGGAGACACTCGGTTGATTGTGCTGGGCGACACGATCGTTGATCAATACGCCGCTTGTGAGGCGATCGGGATGAGCGCCGAAGCCCCCGTCGTGGTGGTGCGGGAACTTGAACGCAGAAACTTCATTGGCGGCGCGGCAGTGGTGGCTGCCCACATCAGTGCCCTTGGAGCCCAATGCGATTTCATCTCGGTGGTAGGAGCCGACAACACAGCTGAGCTGGTGCGCCAGGAGCTCAATGCCCAAGCCATCGGTGATGGCCTAACCAGTGATCCCTCACGACCTACCACCTTCAAGAAGCGATATGTAGTTGAGAACCAGAAGCTATTTCGCGTCAGCCGGCTGGAAGAGCACAACCTCGATGCCGCAGTTGAGGAACAAGTGATCGCCCAGCTGGAACGGCTTGCTCCCAAAGTCAAGGGCATCGTGGTTTCGGATTTTGTGTACGGGGTGGTCACCCCTCGGATCCTGGAGGTTGTTCAGCACTTAGCCGAGCAGCACAACCTGCTGCTCTTCGGGGATCTGCAATGCAGCAGTCAAGTGGGATCTGTCACACGCTTTGAAGGCTTCTCCCTGCTCTGCCCCAATGAACGAGAAGCTCGCCTGGCCCTGCAAGACAAAGACAGCGGCCTTGAGCAACTGAGCCAGCGCCTCCTGCAGATCACCCGAAGTGAACGCATGGTGATGAAGCTGGGACCTGAAGGCTTCATTGCCTACGACCGCGCCTCCAATGGCCAACTCAGCAGCCAAGCCTTCCCAGCCCTCTCGGTGAATCCGCTGGATGTAGCTGGAGCCGGTGATTCATTACTGGCCCTTTTCGCCACTGGCCTAGCCAGTGGACAAGCGATGATGCCCACCGCCGCACTGGCCTGCTGCATGGCCGCACTTGCCGTTGAAACCATGGGCAACACGCCCATCAGCGCTGCTGCCCTCCGAAGCAACCTGCAGGAGGTACTGCTGCCATGAGCATGCCAAAAGTTCTTGTTATCGGCTCCAACAGCTTCAGCGGTAGCCACTTTGTGGCGGAAGCTCTCGCCGCAGGCCATCCCGTGTGGGGGGTGAGCCGCTCATCAGAGCCCAATCCAGTCTTCCTTCCCTACCGCTGGCCCCTCAACGGGGAGGGTCCAGCCCTAGCTACAGCTGAGAACTTCCAGTTTCAAGCGATTGATCTCAACGCCCAACTGAATGATCTGCTGGACCTGATCGATCGCGTTCAACCTGAGCTGGTGGTGAATTTCGCTGCCCAGGGCATGGTGGCCGAAAGCTGGCTCAATCCCACCCACTGGTACCGCACCAATGTGGTGGCCCAAGTGGCCCTTCACGATGCCCTACGGCAGAAGCCATTTCTGCAGAAGTACGTGCATGTCACCACGCCTGAGGTGTATGGCAGCACCGATGGTGGCTGGATAAAAGAGCACAACCACTTCGCTCCGAGCACCCCGTATGCCGTGAGCCGAGCAGCCTGTGATTTGCACCTGCACAGCTTCCATCAGGCCTATGGCTTCCCGGTGGTGTTCACCCGTGCCGCCAATGTGTATGGCCCAGGTCAACAGCTCTATCGCATCATTCCCCGCACATTGCTGAGTGCCAGCACCGGGGAGCCCATGCAGCTTCATGGCGGAGGCTATTCCATTCGGGCATTTATCCATATCAAGGATGTGGTGCGAGCCACATTGCAGCTGGCCCTCGAAGGGGAACCGGGCAGCACATGGCACCTCTCGACCCAGGAGAGCTGCAGCATCAAGGAGCTCGTGGAGCAAATCTGCACGCTTGCTGGGGCCAACTTCAACGAGCTGGTGCAGAGCAGCGAGGAACGGCTCGGCAAGGACCAGAGTTACCTGCTCGAGAGTTCAGCGATGCGCCAGGTTCATGGCTGGTCTGATCAGATCAGCCTGCAGCAGGGGCTTCAGGAGACACTGGCCTGGGTGGATGCCAATCTGGCCACCCTCAAGACCCTGCCCTGGAGCTACCAGCACAAGTCATGAAACTGCTCGTTACTGGTGGCTGCGGCTACAAGGGCTCGGTATTGATTCCCCTCCTGCTGGCCGATGGCCACAGCGTGATCAGCATCGACACCCAATGGTTTGGCAACGCCCTGCCGGAGGACCCCCGGCTCATCAACCACAAACTGGATGTGCGCGACACCGATGCCATCCCACTCGATGGTGTGGAGGCCATCATTCATTTAGCCAACATCGCCAATGATCCGGCGGTAGAGCTCAACCCAACCTTGAGTTGGGAGGTGAATGTACTGGCAGGACAGCAGCTGGCTGATCGAGCCGTTCGCGCTGGCGTGAAGCAATTCATCTTTGCCAGCTCCGGGAGCGTCTATGGCGTCAAAGATGAACCTCAGGTCACCGAAGACCTCACGCTGGTCCCGATCTCTGTGTACAACAAAACCAAAATGGTGGCGGAGCGGGTATTCCTCTCCTACTCCAATCAAATGCAGGTGCATTGCATTCGTCCAGCCACTGTGTGTGGTTTATCGCCCCGCATGCGGCTCGATGTGAGCGTCAACATGCTGACTTACCAGGGGCTGAAGAACGGCAAAATCACTGTGTTTGGTGGCGAGCAAACCAGGCCCAACATCCATATTCAAGATATGGCCAATGTGTATCGCCACTTTCTTGCCCATCCCGATCTGCCATCTGGCTGTTACAACGCCGGTTTTGAGAATCTGCAGATACTCGATATTGCCCAACGTGTGCAACATGGCACAGGCGCTGAAATCGCAGTAAGTGAATCCAATGATCCACGCTCCTACCGCCAAGACTCCAGCAAATTACTGGCCACTGGTTTTCAGCCACAATTCAGTGTTCAAAGCGCCATTGATGAGATCACCACTGCTTACAAAAATGGAGAACTTCCTGATGGAGAGAACTGCTACACGGTGAAGTGGATGAAACATCTGCAACTTGAGGCCAATCAGTAACTCCATGGCCACCACTGCTGCTATCTCTACAGAAGAGCTCGGCCGGATTGCCCTCACCATCCGGCAACGCACAATTGAAACCTCAGCCCATGCCCGCATCCCCCACCTCGGCTCCTGCCTGTCCTGCGTTGAGTTACTAACAGCGCTCTATTGGCAGGAGCTACGCATTGATCCCCAGGAACCAGAAGCGCCAGATCGAGACCGCTTCGTCCTCAGCAAAGGTCATGGGGCACCCGTGCTCTTCCAAGTGCTAGCGGAGCGGGGCTTTTTCCCTGTTGAGCGCTTGGCTGAATTTGGGCAACCCGGGAGTGTGTTTCACGAACACCCCCCCAAACCCGGCTACATCCCTGGGGTGGAAGCAGCAACCGGTTCTCTGGGTCACGGTCTACCGATGGCCCTTGGCATGGCAGTTGCCCAACGCATCCAAGAAAGCAACAGCCGCTGCTACGCCCTCTTAAGCGATGGGGAATGCAATGAAGGAAGCATTTGGGAAGCCGCCATGCTTGCAGCAGGCCAGCATGTGCATCAGCTCACCGCAATTGTGGACTACAACAAATGGCAGGCCACCGGCCGCAGCCAAGAGGTGATGGCCCTTGAACCGTTAACGGCCAAATGGGAAGCCTTCGGCTGGCATGCCCAGGAGATTGATGGCCATGATCTGGTAGCGATTGGGCAAGCACTCGCTTCCGCAAAAACAGAGACCAGCAAACCCAGTGTGATCGTGGCCCACACTATTAAAGGCAAAGGGGTTTCGTTCATGGAAGATGACAACAATTGGCATTACCGCACACCCAACCCAGACGAGCTCGCTGCAGCACTGGCTGAGCTGAAGGAGATGCAGCTGTGAGAAATGCTTTTGCCCGCGTGATGACTGAACTATCCCAGGAGCGCAGCGATGTGTGCTTGCTCTCGGGTGATATCGGCAACCGAATGTTTGATCGCTACAAGGAGGTGGCGCCAAAACGCTTCCTCAATTGCGGCATCGCAGAAGCAAACATGATGAGTATGGCCGCTGGCATGGCGCTGAGCGGTTTGCGGCCTGTGGTTTACACAATCACCCCATTCACAACCACTCGCTGCCTCGAGCAGATCCGCACAGGCGTGGCCTACCACGAGGCACCAGTGGTGATCGTGGGAACCGGCTCGGGGCTGTCGTATGCCGAACTCGGCGCCACCCACCATTCCCTCGAGGATCTGGCAATCTTGCGCTGCATTCCCAACCTGCAGGTGTGTGCGCCAGCCGATTCGCTGGAGCTTGAAGCTCAATTACGCCAAGCCATTGCCGAAGGCCAACCCACCTACATCCGCATCGGCAAGAAAGGAGAACCCGATCTACTTACGGGGCGCACACCTCTAGCGATCGGCAAGGCCAATCTCCTGAAGCAAGGCGAAAAAATTTTGCTGCTCGGCATTGGCCCAATTCTTTCAGAAGCCTTGCAAGCCAGCACCATGCTGGAGGACCAAGGCATCCAGCTAGCCATCGCCAGCATGGGCAGCATCAAGCCATTGGATCACCACTTCCTGCACCAGTGTGTGGCCGAGGGCTACAGCCATTGGATCAGCCTGGAAGAGCACCATCAAACCGGCGGGCTGGGCTCTGTTCTGCTGGAATGGCTCTCCGATCAACAAATCAGCACCATTCAGCTCAATCGTATGGGAATTGGCGATCATTTTGTGCATCAACTTGGGAATCAAAAATTTGTGCGCCAGTCCGAAGAGCTCAACGCCACTGCAATTACCAAACTGGTGCAATCGTTATGACACTTTTAGGCCTTGATTTTGACAATACACTAGTCAGATACGATAGGTTGTTTCATATTCTTGCGCTAGAAAGAAATCTAATCAGTCCATCTGTCCCTGCGAACAAGACTTTTATCCGTGATCTACTGAGAAGCCAGGGCCAGGAGCACGAGTTCACTCTTCTGCAAGGTGAGGTTTACGGGCCCTACATACTGAATGCCGAGCCAAGCGAAGGAGTGCTCGACTCATTAAAGAATCTCGCAGCTAAGGGTATAGACATGGTGCTAGTCAGTCATAAGACACGGACTCCCTATCGAGGCCCAAAGCATGATCTCAGAGGGGCAGCGATGAAATGGCTAAAGAAGCATCATTTCTTCGACGAAAAAGGCTTAAATTGGGATTCCAAAAAGGTCTTTTTTGAAGACACAAAAGAGGATAAAATTAAAAGAATCCACTCATTAAATTGCACCCATTACATTGATGATTTACCAGAAATATTAGAGCTCATAGACACTAAAGTCCAATGCATTCTATACAGCCCTATCGACAACAAGAAGGAAAGATCTAGTTTTAAAACAATGAATCACTGGAATAATCTCGAAAAAATAATGTAGTGGGCCTCAAAACTGTTAATCAAATTATCCAGAGCCTCAACGATCAGACCGGGTTAGATTTAAATCTATCAAAATCAAACTTGACAGGCGGAGTAAATAATTCCTTATATCAGCTAATAGATAGTCGCTCGGGAAAATATGCGCTAAAAATATACCCTCAAAAGGGTGCAGATGATCTACGAAGAAGGCATGATGCAGAGATTAATTTTCTGCAATATTATGCGGCGCTGGGAGGCAAATACACTCCAAATATAATTTGCTATAACATTAAAAATAAATGGACATTAATGAGCTGGCTTTATGGAACCAAGCCAAAAGAGCTAAAAATGACTGATTTTGATGCGATAGGTAGTTTTATGCATGAGCTTAATTCGCCAAGAGACAATTCAATAAAAACTAATCAATTAAAATTAGCCGCTGATGCGATAACAAGCTGTCAGACACTGGCTAATGATATTTATAAAAGGATTTATAAACTAAATGACGAACTATCCAGGATGGAGCGCACAAAGAGCACAGCTTGTTTATACAATTGGCTGCAACAAGAAATACCCAGCTACGCGTCCAAAAATATAAGTAAACTACTAGAAAAAGCTGATTCTTCGCATTGGAATGATTCCAGCCTATGTAGCATCATCTCTCCTTCAGATGTAGGCATACATAACATAAAAAAGCATATAAATAATTTGTATTTTTATGACTTTGAGTATGCCGGTTATGATGACCTGTCAAAGTTTTTTTGCGACTGGATTATGCAACCACACTACGTATTTTCATTACAACAGCAAGCATCCTTCATGCAAATCATTGACAAGCAAATAACACAAGTTAATAACAGCTGGATTCAAAGAGTTCAAGACATAATCAACCTCAACCATTTAAAATGGACGCTAATTATTGCTAAAAATGAAATCAAGAAAGGAGGAAACAATTTAAACTGGAAAAAAATTGATGATTACTGGCAAGTCAGAAATTTGTTTAAAAAATCCCTATTTTAGCTTAGCGAGGGGGCAAATCTATCTATATCTATATCTTATATCTAACCATTCTTCACCGACTTCCGATAAAAAATGTGGCGACAAGTGAAAATCTGGTGTCATATAAAAGTGCCAAGGATAAGAAGTCTCTAAACCGTAAGAATAAACAGAGTCTGCTAAATTTGGCCGACCTAAATAATGCACATGATACAAAGCAAGGCAATTAATATACTTAGAACTCAATAGTCTCCAGTTTTCATGGCAATATGGCTGCTTTTCAATTAAAACAGTAGCGAAAAAATCAAATGTTGATCTAATTGAATCAGCAGAAGCTGGCTTTATGCTAAGACCCTTTTTAGACAAATCTGAATATGAAAACTCTTGATGATAAAGGTACTCGCCAAGTGAAACAACTTCAGATGTATTTACATCAATGATGTGTGGTGGATGATAAACACATGGAATAAAAGTTGTAGCATGTATATGGGGATGCTGGTTAATAATACAGGCGGGACCATTGTTAAAATGTGAATTCATATTATCTGGACCACACCCAGTCCCAATTACACCTTTAGTAATCGCATACAAATAAAGATCTAACTCTGCAGGTGCATCAAGATGAGAGTCAAGATGCAGGAATTGAGCATGGTCAATATCAAGCCTTTCATGCTTTCGTCCGATTTGTACAATAGAATAGCCTTTATCTAATAGATGATTTAATCCAGGTACAACTGAAGCTGGGTCGGTAATATTCCTTACAGAGTCAGATTCTTTATTATTTACGAATGGATCTTCACTATTATGAAACTGGTACCAGGCAGGGGTTCGGATATGTACGCAAATAATATTGCTCACATTAATTTTATGAGATTCAAGATAACTTCTGCACTTAATAATTAGATGGTCGTCAAGAACATCAGTTACTTGCAGAGGATATCTATCTCTGAGGCCAAATAAGTCTCTTGAGCTAATCCACCTCGCTGCGGCCACAAAAGTGATAGGAAGGCAAAAATGACTATTTCTTATTCGAAAGAGATCATTTTTAACTGGGTTCCTTTGAAATAAAAATTGAGAAACTTTAGATATAACCAAATCTGGAAGTGGCAATTTTTCAAGATGAATTATCTTGAAATGACGTTCGAGGCTTTTTATAAATGGTGGGTAAGAGCATTTGTGTGAACTTAAGAATAGGCGTGGTTTATAGATAAAGTTGGATGTCTTGTATGTTTCCGCTAAATGGCGATGTTTTACTATTAAATCCAGACCATCTGAAATAAAATGGCCATACGCAGCTGATTCTAAAAAAGAGTACCTTAATGTATATCCAATTAGATCAGCAATTGAAAGGAGTGCATCAAGTACTGCAAAAAATAATACAACTGCTAACCCCACAGTCTTGTCGTAAATCCACCAGGCAATAAACTTAGATATAACAACGATTTTAATGGTCGACTTGATGGGCATAAAAGTGAAGTGAAGGCAAAGAATAATATGAGTAAATAAATTCAGCCTGGGCTTAGACCAGGATTTATGTTGAGAAGTGATACTATCTTGAAAGTGTGCTGAATTGGCTGCCCGAGAGAAGGAATAAAAACCATTCCATAAGAGTTAACTGCTTCAACGAAGGAAAGCACGGAAATAATACAATAGCATACGCAATAAGTGGTTAATCTAATTGCCTATAACTCAGAAATGAGGGTGCATAAATTGCCTGGAGAACAAGGCGATATCCTGTCATTGGGTTTGTGCCTTTGTGAAAGCATCGGGTATCTGCAAAAACTATGGTTCCTGCACTGCCAAGAGCTTGCTTACGCTTACCCTCAAAAAAATTATCTATTTCTTTATCTGTCAGCCTGCAATACCCTCTCATTAATAATTCAGCAGGCTTACTGCCAGGAATATGTGATCCTTCAATATACTCATGTGGCCCATTTTGCTTAGTGACATCTGACAAATATATGAAGACTTTCAACCACTTCAACGTATCAAGATCAAAATGGTAAAACTGAGCAGCCTCAGATGTTGGCTTGCTTGAAGCAAAGCTGTACCACAAGCAAGAATTTAATAATTGAACCTCAGTTTTTAAGTACGCAGATGCAATACTCAGCAAAAGCTTGGAATGAGTAAGCTTTTGTATATAGCTAGACGAATAAATATCTTTTGTTAGCGCATGCGCTGTATTACATTGTGGAGGAAATTTTGGGTTTAAGGTAATCAAGTCAGGCGAAGACTCAGATGAAAAACGCATGTCACGTACATCTGCATTAATGTGATCAATCAAGTCATTACTTATATGATTTCGTAAGCAGAAATATCCCTTTTGATTTAACGCTACAAGTGACTTTTGCATTTCAGCATCTGACAAATCAAAGATGTGCTTATTGTCTGGCAGGTTTTGTCCATGAAAAGTGGTATTTTTTTCAAATAATGAATAATGAAGTACCTCTTGAGCAATACCGCTAGTTTTCATATATGCCCTCAAATATGCTTTATGCGCAAAAGTTGGAGTTCTGCCTGTTTTCCTATAAAACAACAATCCATAAATCATTACGGAAAGATCTTCGTACCCAACTTTTTGGAGAAATTGCTTTTTTATAGACTTCACTAACTCTTTTTTATTGGGCCCATAAGGGCTATTCTCTTCATTGTCAAGGTCAATGTCTGATTCCAGAAATTTTAAAATATTTTTGACTGATTCCTTATCAGCCTTGTAGAAAATTTTATCGTATACAAACTTACATCGCTGAAATAAATCACAAATGCTATTCCAAGCAGAGATAGCTTTTTTCTTCACTCCTTTTAAAAAGGTCTTTTATCTCTAAGATCTTACACCAAAAATAGTAACGTCTCTTAAGCGCCTGAAATTTATTTGGTTGTTGTGTAGAGCTATTCAAACATCATGACTTTGGTCTAACCAGGCTCTCCGCAACAGAGCATTCAAAGCAGCACCCGCCAAGCCAGCGCCACCGCGGCTTCCCTCCAAACGAATCTGCGGCAGTCCGCTGGCTGCCAATCGACGCTTGCTCTCAGCAACACCAACGAAACCAACCGGCATGCCAATTACCAAGGCTGGCGCTTGATCCCCCTGAGCTACACGATTCAACAGCAGATCCAAAGCCGTTGGAGCGCTGCCGATCAACACCACCGCCCCAGGGTAGGCCCGCAGGGCAGCTGCCATCCCCAAGGCGGCTCGGGTCTGTCCTTCGGGAGCCAGCTCGGGTGCCCACTGCAAAACGCTATGGACAGGATTGGCAAACGTTCGGGCCGCCATCGGGGCCACGGCCGCCGCGGCCATCGCGGTGTCAGTAAGGATCACAGCCCCTTGGGCCAGGGCGCGCGACGCCGCCTTGCAGGCGCCAGAAGTAAACCGCAGCAGCGGAGCTAAGGCTGGATCACCACTGCTGTGAATCAACCGCTCCAACACCTCCTGCTCCAACAGCGGCAGCCCAGTGGGACCCAACAGGGCCTGGATCCGCTGGATGCTTTCCGTGAAGATCGGATGGTCCAAGCCCGCCGCTGATGCCAATCCATCTCTACTGGGGCGACGACGCCATGGCCCGTGAGCGCGCCGTGCAGGAGCTGATTGATCAAGTCATTGAGCCGGCCTGGGTCAGCCTCAATCTCAGCCGGCTCGATGGCAGCAGCGGTGATCAAGCGGTCCAAGCCCTCAATGAAGCGCGAACCGCTCCCTTTGGCGGGGGAGGGCGTGTCGTACTGCTGCAGCGCAGCCCCTTTTGCGAACGCTGCCCAGCTGAGCTGGCTGAGCAGCTGGAAGCGGCCTTACCACTGATACCTGAACAGAGTCACCTGGTGTTGGTGAGTGCTGGCAAGCCCGATGCCCGACTGCGCACCACCAAAGCCCTACGCAAAATGGCTGAAGAGAAAAAGTTCCCATTGCCAGCGATCTGGGATGGGGCCGGGCTGATCGAAATGGTGCAACGCAGCGCTGCTGCTGCCCAACTGCAACTGGAGCCCGCCGCGGCTGAGCTGCTTGCCGACACCATCGGCAACGACAGCAGCCGTATGGCCGGTGAGCTGGAAAAGCTTGCGCTCTATTGCGGAGAGAAGGCTATTGATGTGACGGCTGTCAAAGCCTTAGCGGGACCTGCGCAGCAGAACGCCCTCGCCGTTGGGGAAGCCTTACTCGCTGGTGATGTGGGCGGCGCGCTGATGCAAATCGATGGGCTGATGGCAGCCAATGAACCGCCCCTGCGTCTTGTGGCCTCCTTGGTGAGTCAGCTGCGGGGTTGGCTCTGGCTGACGCTACTTGAGCAGAGCGGTGAACAAGACCCAATGGCGATCGCCAAGGCCGCCGGGATTGGCAACCCCAAACGGATCTACGTGATGCGCAAACAATTGCGCGGCGTCAGGCCTCAACGGCTGCTCAAGTTGCTCGCCAGGCTTCTGGATGTGGAAGCCGCGTTAAAGCTCGGCAGCCCAGCGGATGTGGCCTTTCGTGATGGGCTGCTTGGCCAGAGCGGATAATCGGCAGCTGGGTCGCTTAATCAATGGCGCTGCTGGTTCAGAAATATGGGGGCACCTCCGTTGGCAACGTGGAGCGCATCCAGGCCGTTGCCAAGCGAGTGGCCGCAGCACGCCTCGATGGCCATGACCTGGTGGTGGTGGTCTCCGCAATGGGGCACACCACTGACGAGCTCACAGCACTAGCGCGCGCCCTTAGTCCCGATCCCCCCCAGCGGGAAATGGACATGCTGCTGGCCACCGGAGAGCAGGTCTCGATTGCCTTGCTCTCGATAGCCCTACAGGCCGAAGGCGTTGCAGCAACGTCGATGACAGGGCCTCAGGTGGGGATTGTCACCGAGTCGGCCCATGGCCGCGCCCGAATCTTGGAAGTGCGCACCGAACGGGTCAAACGCCGGCTGCACGATGGCCATGTGGTGGTGGTGGCGGGCTTTCAAGGCACTAGCACCGGCAGCGCGGGAACCCCAGAAATCACAACCCTGGGTCGCGGGGGTTCAGACACATCCGCGGTGGCATTGGCCGCAGCACTGGGTGCCGATGCTTGTGAGATCTACACCGACGTGCCCGGTGTGCTGACCACCGATCCACGCAAGGTGCCGGAAGCCCAGCTGATGACTCAGGTGAGCTGCGATGAAATGCTGGAACTGGCCAGCCTGGGTGCGGCTGTTTTGCACCCAAGGGCGGTGGAAATCGCCAGAAACTACGGCGTGCCTCTGATCGTGCGATCCAGTTGGAGCGACGAGCCAGGCACGCGCCTATTCAGTCAGCCCAGCCGGCGAATTGGCAGCGAAGGATTGGAGCTGGGCAAGCCCGTGGACCGTGCGGAGCTCCTAGAAGGCCAAGCCGTGGTGGCCCTCGCGCATGTGCCAGATGAACCAGGGGTGGCCGCCCGCTTGTTTGAAGGGCTTGGCGCGGCAGGCCTGAGCGTTGACCTGATCGTGCAAGCCACCCACGACGGCAGCAGCAATGACATCGCCTTCACCCTGGCGGAAACTGAGCTACCGACCGCTGAGGCCTTCTGCCGCAAAAATTTGCGCGAAGGGAGTCAACTTCAAGTGCAAAGCGGGCTGGCGAAACTAAGCATTGGCGGGGCGGGGATCATGGGGCGACCAGGGGTTGCCGCACAGCTGTTTGACGGACTCAGCAAAGTTGGTATCAGCCTGCGCATGATCGCCACCAGTGAAGTGAAAGTGAGCTGCTTGATTCAGGGCGAACAAGCCGCCAAAGCCATGCGGACTGCTGCTCAAGTGTTTGAACTGGATGATCACCAGCTCCAGCACAACCCCTTACCGGGAGGGGAAGGAGAGCCTGATGTGCGGGGTGTCGCCCTCGATAGAGATCAGACCCAACTCACGGTGACCTCAGTACCGGATCGCCCAGGATCAGCGGCGGCTCTCTGCCGGGTCCTGGCCGATGGCGGCATCAGCCTCGACACCATCGTGCAATCCGAGCGTCAACGCCAAAGCGTTCTAGGACTGTGCCGCGACATTGCTTTCACGCTGCCACGAGAAGATCTGAACCAAGCCAGTGAAGCCCTAAGGCCCTTGCTCAAACTCTGGCCCGGCGCCGAGCTCGTTGAAGGCAGGGCTATTGCCCGGGTCAGTGCCGTCGGCGCTGGCATGCCCTCAACCCCTGGAAGTGCTGCAAAGATGTTTAGGGCTTTAGCTGAAGCTGGGATCAACATTGAGATGATCGCCACTAGCGAAATCCGCATTAGCTGCGTCGTCGCTGAAGACGCTGGAATCTCGGCCCTACAAGCTGTGCACCAGGCCTTTGACTTGAGCGGAGAGAAGGAACATCAAGCTCAGGGAACAGAGTCCCCCTATTGAAAAAGCCAATCCAAACTGAAAGGTATTTCCACAAAAATGATTGGCATGCGATTTAACAATCAAACCGAAACAGATAGGGCAAATACTATCGCCCGGAGAAACTATTGCGATGCTTAGTGCGCTAAATAGCTCGCCTACAGATATAACCTTGGATACGCAGATTGAACTCTAGAATACTAAGATTTTTCTTTCTGCCTATGTTGGGCCATAACAGACTTGCACAATAGTTTGCCAAGCATGCTCAATCTCAACGACTAAAGCTTGCATCCCCTCAAGCTCCAAAGAAAAAGCGTTGTCAACTCCGCCATCAGCACGAGCCAACGTCAAGTATTTCTCAACAACCAAAGCACTTAGCGTTGTAGAGGCAAGCATACCCCCCGCACCGCTTCACCACATAACCAAGCATTGGCTGTCATGCCTTAATGACCGCTTGATACAAACAACAATGATCAGCATTCACATCGCTGACATGGCGCAAGTGCAACGCCAAAAGTTTATGCAAATGAATGCGTTCTTCAATACGCTAATGAGGTCAAGAAAATCCATAAAACCCAAGCCTTTAGACGAGAGATCCAGAAGTTCCACACCTCCGGCACCAAGAATTAGACCAGCTGCCTGTGCGGATTGAGCCCGAGCTGAGAATTCATCCACAACCTAGGCTTGATCTAATGACTGCTGGCGTAATATTAAGCTCACCGCAACGGAGCGCTTCATAATTTAGATGGGCAACTACAACCAAAGCCTGATTTACTTGATCCCGGACCATCACTAAATACCACCTCTTCAATTGAGGCGTTTAAAGCCACCATGACAGACAGGGCCTTCCAATAACTCCTCCACGGAACGTCCTGCCTCACATTCGGCGATCAGAGCAAATACTGGATCTAAAGCCTCGAAGTAGTGCTCAATCACATCATGGGTATGGGCAAGACTTGTGTAACAGTTTGTCGCCGCTAGGTAACCCTTTTTCAACATTTCCTGAGTAAGAAGCGTTTTGAACTCCATTGACTTGGGGCTTTGGAACACAAAACCAGCCAGTGCTGGCAGACCGTTGTGGGTGATGCTGAGTTCATAACGGTCGGCAAGTTCCTGCCAACGACTGCGCAGCTTCAGCCCCATAGAGGTGACCTGCTCCCAGCTGCGCTCGCGCTCCATCACCTCAAGGGTTTTCAGAGCAGCCGTGGGGCCAATCCGCTCGGTCCAGAAGGTGCTACTGATAAACGTGCTCTGGGCTGCTTCCATCACTTCGCGGCGGCCAATGGTCGCCGTGATGGCATAACCATTCCCAAGGGCCTTTCCAAACATCGCCATATCGGGCTCAACGCCGTATTTCAAATGCAGGCCACCGAAGGTTTCACGGAAACCGGAGGTGCATTCATCAAAGATCAGAACAATGCCTCGGCGCGTACATAGCTCCCGAACGCCCTCCAGAAAACCGGGATCTGGAGGGCTGCTGCGCTGAACCTCCATCTTTACGGCCGCCAGCTCTCTGGTGGCGGCGATGGTCTCGAGCTGATCCAGGCGATTGAAACTGAAGGGCTGAACAGTTCCCGCTAGGCCACTCGGCACGCCGTTGGGTTCCAAACCAGGGAGCAGGTGTTCTTCCAACCCGGAATCGTTCTGAAGATTCGTCGCCAGATACCAGTCATGCCAGCCGTGATAACCACAAATAGCCACCGTGTCTCGCCCTGTGGCGGCACGGGCAATCCGTATAGAAATGGCATTCGACTCACCGCCGCTTCGGGCGAAGCGCACCATATCTGCCCAGGGATGCATGGCTACCAGCCTTTCGGCCAGCCACACCTCTTCCGGGCAATTGAGGGTGCTCATGTTGCCGGCTGCCACGGTGGCTGCCACGGACGCATCCACCTCGGGGTGTCCATAACCGAGGAGATTGGTTCCGATCCCCATGATGCTCATATCGATGAGCTCGCGGCCGTCGAGATCCCATACCCGGCAACCCTTCACGCGAGAGAAATAAGCCGGCCAGTGCTCCGGCAAGAACATCTCAGCCCTCTTGGAGAGGAGCATATTTCCCCCGGGGATCACCCTCTTGGCACGGCTCCAAAGCTCCTGCCCCTGTCTCTGACCCATGGCGATCGGTTGATCTTGCAGCGCATCTTGTGCCAGGGACCTCAGATATCCCTCATTGCGGACCGTGGCCAAGTTTCGGGCGGCCAACTCTGGATGCTGCTCTAGATGCTTCACAACAGCATCCACACCGAAAGCCCGGTCCTGCGGTTCCAAAGCCGCAACGATCTCGCGAACCACCTCTAAATCGACCGGATCGTCAACAGTGACGCGGAAGTAAGTACGTACCGGCTGATGCCGGAAATGCGCCCAACGCAGGCCAGCATTGTCACTTCTGAACCACGGCGTGACGTGCTCCCGCTCTGACGGCAGCAATGCTTCTCGTGCGGCACGCTCCAGCAGCTCGGCCCGGAACACTTCGGCATCAAAACCATCCGGAACACTGAGCTGCCGCTCATCAGCGCAATTGGTCAGGTAGTCCCACCCGCCATCTAAAAAAGCCTGCACCAACTCATCAATCAAAGCTGGATCACTAAGTGGGCAATCACCAGTGAGCCGTACAACTGTTGTGGCCTTCTCCTTTGCTGCGCAGGCACGGAAGCGCTCTAGTACATCGCTCAGATCGTCCCGGAACACCGGGAAGCCTGCTTCACTCACCACATTGGCCAAAAGATCATCAGAGCTGTCATCCGAAGTCGCAAGCACTAGACGATCGACACGAGTGCAGCGTTTCAAGCGCTCGAGCTGGTAAACCACCATCGGCTTGGCGCCCATTGGCAAGAGCACCTTTGATGGCAAGCGCGATGAAGAGGTGCGGGCTTGAACAATGGCGAGGATGGTCATGGAGATGGACTCCAGTGGCTGCGGGGCAAACCAAGGAGCCAAACATCCCGCCGCTCCCCGGCATTCACCATCTCCTGCCTCAGCGTGCCCTCCAGTTCAAATCCACACTTCTCAAAGGCGCGGCGACTGCCGAGATTGCCGGAGTAGATAACGGAGTTAAGTTTCTGCAGATCTAGCTCTCCAAAAGCCCAATCGCGGATTCTCGCAATGGCTTCGCTGGCATAGCCCTGACCCCAGCAACTGCGTTCTCCAATGAACAGGCTTAGTTCGGCACGGCGATGCAACCAGTGGATAGGGCCTAATTTGATGTTGCCAATGTGACGCCCATCACCCAACAAACAGATAGCAAACCAGGGGCTGGACGGATCATCACGATGGGCCTGCCAATAGGCCTGAAGTGCTTCAAGCGTCTGCGGCAAGAAGCGAGTTTCCATATAGCGGTGCACCGCAGGATCATTTAGCCAGCTCAAATAAGCGGCATTCAGATCATCGGGGTTTAGAGCCCTTAGTAATAAGCGAGACGATTGCAGCATGTTCTAGACCTCCAGCCGAATGGGCAGCCCAGCATTACGGATGTGAGAACGACACTGCATCGGATTCTGATCGCGTTGGCAAAAGAAAGTGCCGGCAGCAACGGCGGCAGCACCTGCCTCATAGCCATCCACGAAGTGCTGTGCTAATCCACAACCACCTGAAGCAATCACCGGCACTACCAGGGTCTGCGCCAAAGCTGCCGTGAGGTCAAGATCAAGACCCGCTCCGGTGCCATCACGCTCGATTGCGGTCACCATCACTTCCCCAGCTCCGCGATCAACAGCCTCCCGCGCCCATTGCAAGGCATCTCGCCCAACATCAAGGTTCCCGCCCTCCGACCACACCCGCCATCCGCCTTCAGGCTGTGGACGGGCATCCAGGCTGAGGACTACACACTGAGCGCCATAAGAAGTGGCAACACGACCAATCAGCTCCGGCTGCTCGAGGGCCGCGCTATTGAGCACTACCTTGTCGGCACCACGATCAAGTAGGGCCTGCACCTGGTCCACACTGCGCACGCCACCACCAACAGCCAAGGGGGTGGCTAGCGATTCCGCCACTAGTTCCACCGTGTCCAAAAGCACAGGCCAACTCTCGTCAGTGCGCTCGAGATCCACAAGGATTAACTCATCGGCCAGCTGTGCTTCATAAATTTTGGCCTGAGAAAGTGGATCACCAATAGCGCGACGACTACCGAACTGGCGGGTTACCACAAGCACCGGTTGGGCTCCGCGGAAGCTCTTTCGCAAGCCAAACTGCAGTTTGGGAATCAGACGACGCTTCAGCATGTCGGCAAAACTAAGAAGTTTTCTAGGAGACGACGCCCGAGCCGCTGACTCTTTTCGGGATGGAATTGGACGCCGTAACAAGAACCTCGACCAACTACAGCGGTGAATTTTTGACCATATTGAGAGAAGGCAAGACAGTGAGATGGGTCATGGGGCTGAAAGGTGTAACTGTGGACGAAGTACATATCTCCCCCCTCAGGCAAACCATGCAGAAGCGCTGTACAAGACCTATTCCAATGCAGGGAATTCCAGCCCACATGTGGAAGGACGAAATCGGAACTCACACTAAGGCGATTAACACTACCTGGAATTAAATCCAAACCGGCAACAACAGCATTCTCTGGAAGGCCTTCGGTGCCTTCACTAGCAAGGAGCTGCATACCCAAGCAGATACCGAGAAATGGACGATCGTCCTGACACCAAACCTCCTTAATCCAGCCTTCCCAACCAGATACGCGCAAAGCATTCATTCCTGTAGCGAAGGAACCCACTCCAGGCAGTACAGCGTGGGTGTAATCAAAAGTGGACTTGAGGGGAGGAGGTTGTACCAGCCGTTCGACCGAGCAGTCCTGCCTCCGAAGCGCAGCCAAAACTGAACCTATGTTGCCAAGGCCAGCATCAATCACCAGCACTTTGGGACAGGTCATCCTGGGCCGCAGCTCCCTGAGGATCCGCAACTCGCGCAGGTCTCAGCCCAACGACCTACTTGGTCTTCGGCATCTGCAGGATTAAGGCCATCACCCCGCAACCATGAATCAAAATCAGGTGTTGTTTCTCCTGGACGAATCTCTGAGAGGTCAAACTGCCATGGAGACACTAGATGAGTAATGGCGATCGAATAAAATTCTTCTTCGGTTAAACCTACATACTCAAGAAACAGATCAAGGCTGGGAGGACGTTTACCCTCAAATTGGCGAATCATTAGTTGAGCCTCTTCTTTTGTGATCCGATGATTGCGCAAATCAATAGCAGCCAAGTGTGTTGGCCGTGTATAGCCACGCTTAATATATTTTATAAAATCACGGACTCCCTGCATCCAACACTCGATCTTTTCGTAGTTAAAATCTTCGGGCACATTTTCAACAACATCACCTTGCCAGCCAAGCTCTGATTGAATCTTCTTTACCTGCATTTTTACATCCCAGGGAATATAACTTCCCAGACATACAGAGCGATAGCCCAAGCTACGTAAATCCTTGAGAGGCGGATAGCGAAACGGTTCAAGATCACGATCTTCTAGAAAACCATCCAAACGGATCAACATATCGTCTGCAGAGATCCCAAGATTCATAAAACGGTTAAATCGCTCTTCGTCAACCTGCTCAGGCTGATCATAACTATAGTAAGCCGTATATTCAGCAGAAGGTTCACCCCAGAAAATAAGAGGTACTTGTTCTTTCAGAGCTACCTGCATCGGATAAGCGTAGATGCCTGTATGACAGTGCCAGCAAAAGTCTCCTTTCTCAAGAAAGGCCTGTAGCATCAATCGCTGAACAACTTTCCAGTTCGGTGTGAAGTCATGAACATCAACACCAAGTTTGCGAAAAACCCGATCTGAGTTCGCCCTTAAATTGGGACGCAAAAACCCATGATTAAAACGAACTACCAAGGGCTTAAGGCCTGGGTAGCGCTTCATAAGGTAATAGAGCGTCCAAGTACTGTCCTTACCGCCACTAAAAGGAATCAAACAGTCATACCGATAACGTCCGCGATACTCCTCAAGCAATTTGTCGAGATGTTCAAGTCGCTCGGTCCAGTTGATCTGAGCCTTTACCTCTTGGGCACGACACACATTGCAAACACCCTCAGCATCAAGCACAAGGGTTTCGTGCGTTTCAGGCAACAAGCAACGGCTGCAGCGCCTAAGGGCAGTAGAAAAAGGAGCTCCCATGGTTTAACGCCATTGCTATGGATTAAGAATACTATTCTTTTTAGCTGACAATCGCAGCTCTTGACGCCCTACACATCTGGAAAACAGCGCACAACCGTAAACCACCTGCGTGAGTGAATAAACACTGTTTAATCCGCACACGCTTCTTTGTCAAACACTCTCATCAGGAGCAGGCACAAAAAAATAGATCAGTTATGGTTCGGCGACATTGCTACGCGACCAGTTCCAAAACCTTTCGCATGTCCAGCTCTGAAGCTATGCAGCTTTGCCTTTGCGTATCAGAGTTGGGCAAAATGTAATGGTGGCAAGTATGTCCGTGACAAGTGCACGTAAAAATCATGCCGTTGGCGATACATCAATTATTGCTGGAACAAGTTAAAAGAATATTGGAGATCATGATGGTTCAAGTTCAAGGAATTCACTCGATTAAAATCTTAAAATCAGAACCCAAGACATTAGCCAATGAATAACCAACCAGATGATACCTAAATACTTTAGAAGAATCTATCAGGTATTGCAATCTTAGAGGTCGAAAAGAATGAACAGGGATGCAATTAAAACCACCGGGCAGGACCTGCACCAAGAGTTCCCGACATCGAGCGGCTATAAGTGATTATGAGTTTGTCGATAACTTTTCAAGGAAGCAGGAATATTTCAAGCAAGTTGGAACTATAAATACCAAAAAATATTTTAAGCAGTAATGTAAATTCTAGATATTCGTACAACTATCAATAGAAAACATTAGGCAAGAATCACCTAAAAACTACAGAGTATTTTGCGTTAATCTCAATCACAGCCAAAAATCGTCATTATGAATGCCATGAATCATCAAAAAACCATCAGATGTTAGTGGTCTTTTTCAATCAACATGTGGATCTCAGAGGCTGCCAAATTGGTGTCAATTACACACTGGATTTCATCTAGCATTTGAGCGGAAAAAAGGTCATTCTGAAAGGTGTTAAGCAGTCGCTCAGAACATCCGCTCTTAATCATAGAAACAAGCATTGATCTACGCAAATCCATCGCATCAGCGCCAAAATGCCAAGATGATATTTGGCGGAATTCGTATTTTTCCAAAATATATTTTATAGAGCTGTGAGAATAGAGATGGGTATGCCCGCCACTAAGTTGCCTCGGAAAAATATTTGGAAACACATTTTCAATTAAGCATGAGAGGGAAAAAAGTGGGACTGAAAAAAATAGATACTTGCATTGAGAAGATTTGAAGGCTTCAAAAAAATCAAGAGGGCGCCTAAGATGTTCTAAAACTCCAATAAATGATGCAACTGTTGTATCGCAAGAAGTCATTTTTTCTAAAAGTTGCACTTCATTATGGACTATTGTAAAAGGGCATGGACAGTTAGAGCCATAAACATCTTGAAATGCTTCCGAGGCTAGCTCAATTAGACCTTCTGAGACATCAAACCCTTGCGCCTTAATCCCTCTTTGATTGGCTGCATGAACAAAGTGACCGCCACCACAACCGAAATCAGAAATTGAAATATTCTCACAACTAGTTTGTTTTTGCTCCATGAGTGACGAGCAAAGGAAATCAACTTTCGGCAAATAAATATTTTTAACCCTTGCAGAGTAATCGTTTAGATAATTACGGGAATAGTTAGAACCACCTTCATCAACGTATAAATGATTGCAAAAATTTTCAGTGTCATCATAGATTCCGTTTAAATGTCCACATTTTGCACATATGACATAATCAATTCCATGGCTTGTGAAGTCTGGAGAATCGGAACTAAGAGGGGCTCCGCAGGTCTTACAAATGCCACGGAGGGGCTGGCTAGCATAAGAACTATTTATCTTTATAGCATTTGAGAACATATGATCGTTGTCAGCAGCAAACGACTGCTTGATTGCTGCAATATCACCAAGACTTTTGCTAAATTTTTTCATAACGATGCCTTTTCAAGTCCAAGATTTGAATAACTAGCCTTCCAACGAAGACAACTACTGAAAAAACTATAACACACAAGAGACTGCAAATTTACTTGTAAGCTGACTTTATGCCAATTGGCTTCAAATTTAACCATGACAGATGCAAAGAAAACAGATTAGACGGCGGATTTGAAGTATTTGAATCAACATAATATCATTAGACAAAACAATAACGACTATTGTTAACTTCCGAACTTTCCAACAACTAAACTGATTAAAGCTTTATCCGTAGTATAGGTAGATAATTACAAGCCAGGATACATATATGAAAAATTTTAGACGTCTAAAAGGTCCGTGTAATCTTTGGCCACTCGCAGAATCTCATCCGCTAAAGTTGGCAAAATCAAACCCATATGTCTTTCAAAGCAGTAACTGTCCATCCTCATATCAGAGGGACGATTGGCTACGAAAGATCTGTGAAATGACGAACTCACAATACTGAAGTTATCTGGAGATATGTTTACTGCACTAGCAAAAGAGAAAGCAAAAGCAGCTTTACTCATTCCATCTCGAGATCCAAGGTTAAATACGCCATGAGGTCGCATCGATATACATTTCTTGATTAATATGCAGAGGGATGCAATAGACAGTGGGCTAAATAAAACATCGTCAAAAACATTTATTTGTCTTTGGTCGCAAAGAGACTGGTAGAGCCAATCTGTTAAGCTTTGGCGTTTATTAGATAAACTACGTCCAACAAAATTAGTCCTTAGAATAGTACTAGAAGTTGATCTGGCTGCATATTCACCTGCTAATTTTGAGATTGCATAGTAATTAGAAGGAGATTCTTTCCATTCAGAATGTGGACCTATGCCATCATAAATTTGATCTGTTGACAGATGAATGAGATGGCAGGGTTGGTTTAATTCATTTATCCACGCGCAAAGGTTTTCGACAATCTTTGTATTGAGTGCATCTGCTAAGTGAGGGTGCGTTTCACATCTGTCAACATTTGCCAAGGCGGCAAGATTTATAACTAAATCTGGGGTGTAGTCCCGAAGGCAAAATCTAATGTCATCAAGTTTTGTTAGGTCAATCTTGTAATCGCTCTGCTGAGAGAAAGAAACACCCTTAACTGTATAATTGCAATTTTCTAGATATGGAACTAATGAGCTGCCTAACAAACCCGTTGCTCCAGTGACCAATATCTTTGTCATCTACAAAAAACTAGAACTCCAGATAGAATCATAGAAATTGGATAAGGGTGCTTTCTCTACGATAAAGACTGTTTGCTTTGTGAAATACCCTTAATAGAAGCTAGAACAAGAGGCTTACGCACATTAACACTTAAGCCCCTTTGCCTTTACGAAGCCAATTATCATGGCTTTTAGAATCAGAAAATTAGGATATAGGCCAGACCCGAATCTGGATTGATTTTGACGAACCAATGTTTTGATGGAAATTTCATCAATATTCCAGCCAGAACGAATTGCGCGTATTGTAAGCTCGGTGCCAATTGATTGGTAGCTATTAAGGCTCGCGAAAAGCTTAAACTTAGCTAACCGGTAACCCTTCATTCCACATAAAGGGTCAGATATTCTCCAAAGAAGTTGTGCAAACTTAGAAAAGATAAGTTCAGCAGGCCTTTGCAAGTTGTCACGAACACCAACTACAAGATCACAGTTGTTGAGAAGTTTTTCCACAAATTGGTTTATCTTCTCTGCATTGTGTTGACCATCGCCATCAACAGTAATAGCGTAATCAAAATCTTGCTCTATTGCCTTCGCAATGCCTGCAGATAATGCGAAATCATAACCCTGATTTTTATTAAAGGACAAGACAAAAGCTCCTGCCATTTGAGCCACCTGACTTGTATCATCTGTGGATCCATCGTTAACAACTATAGGATCCCCGTAAACGGAAACATTTGAAACGACCTCATAAATAGTTAATGATTCATTGTATGCGGGGATGACTATAGCTACCTTCGAGCGATTGCTTTTCATTATTGAATATCAAGAAAGCGTATGTACTCGCCTTTTTCAATTTGCTTTGTGAGTTTTTTGCCAATAACTTGATTGATTAAATAGGGCGGTATTGCATCAGTAGGGCATGGTCGCAATATCTCTAAATGAGTATCTTTAATTACCTCTCCAGCCTGCATAGTGTTATTCAATCTCAACGCGCGTCGCTGTAAGATGACAGTCTCTTTTTCATTATCCTCTACTTGTTTGATTCCATTACCCAAGGCTTGTTCTAATTCCCTAGTCCGATCAACCATCTCCCGCCAACTATTAGGATCCATTGAGAATGCATGATCTGGTCCAATACGTTCATTGTCGTCCGTGAAATGTTTTTCAATAATGCGCGCACCTAGCGTAACTGCACCCAAAACTGTTGAATGCCCTGGAGTATGGTCGGATAAACCAAGGATCATATCTGGATACATAGCTCTATAACTTCGCAAGACATTTAATTGGATAAATTTAAAATTATCCAAACTTGCAGTATAGTTTGTATTGCATTGCATAAGTGCTAATTGAGGGTTAATAGTGAGTGCTGCAGTTACGGCTCTATGGACTTCATCCATTGAAGAAGCACCTGTTGCGATCATGTATGGTTTATGCTTGCCAGCTACATGCTGAATCAGTTGCAGCCAAGTTAAGTCACCTGATCCAATTTTATATGCAGGCACATATTCATCTATGAAATCGACAATATCTAAAGAATAGGGAGTTGTAAAAAAGGGAATGCCAACATCATCACATGTTGACTTGAGCTCTTTAGTCCAGCTCAAGTCAACACTTGCCGACTTGTAAACATCATAAACCGACCCTTTCCAGTTCGTTTGGTGGGATGAAGTAGTCTTTAGTTGTTTAAAACCTTTGTCACTGACTATGGTGTCAGCCTGGAAATGTTGAAATTTTGCCGCATCGGCTCCAGCCTCAGCAGCCCTATAGATTAGATCTTTAGCACGGCTTAAATCTCCGTCATGATTTGCAGCAATGTCGGCAATAAAATAAGTCGGTTCAGTTTCACCAATTTCGCGACCGCCAACTTGTATTTTTGTGCGAGGTCTAAGCATTTTAATAAACTCTAGTTGTTCCTCAATAAAGTTACTTTTATCTTATATCTCACAATATCCTATCTGAGGGTAGATTTCATTAGATATCTTAGAACTTAGTTAGGCCATATTAACGCAAAATTTGCAAGCATTGAGATAAATCTTCAAGATATTAGACTTAGTTATTATATGTTCGTAGATACAATGGCTTTACATTATTAAAGCAAAAAGACGGAAAATATAATTCAAAAGGTGTTTATTTATCTCTCCAAAAATACATAGACTTGTCGTCAGAAGTATTTACAGGGGCTGCTTCCGGTTGAGCTTAGCGAGCAGATAAAGGCTTTAGGCCTGGTTGCAAATGCCACTTCATTAAAAACAAAGCGTCTGATTGCTGTCCATGCCTAGGCTCAGATAGGTAAGTAATCAGATCGTTAAAACTCCTATATTGGTCAACTAACTTATCCATTGAAGCGCGATGAGGCGACCAGTGAGTTTCAACCTATGACTCCTATGAGAGGCAGGCAATGCAAACCACTTCGGAATCTGGAAGTAAACTTCATAAGCTTCTCATAGTAAGCAGCGGATAAACGCTTGAATGGGGCAAAGAAAGGAGGGCACATAAACTCATCGAGGCCAATTACGTGGATCGATCAAAGTCAAGTCTTGGATAGCAGCGGTCGTGGATTCACCTGGCTGCCATGGATTGCGTGACGACCAAGCTAGAAGGAGTTCCTCAAGCTCTTGAGGAGTTGTTAGACCAATGATAATTAGCTCAATTTCGGTCAGTTGTTTCGCAAAGCCAAGCGCAAGATCAATCAGGCCACATTGCTTCTGTTCAGCCAGAGCCTCCAGCTTCCGCTGATGACTTTTGGCTTCACGACTTACCCATACTGGCCATTGATCTGCTGGAGTAAGTAAGAGCCCCTGCAGATAAATACTTCTAGCATGAATTGCTATTCCACGATCGTGCAAATGCCTGACAGTTCCATTAGTGAGCAACCGTTGATCTAGTAAAGAAATTGGCAATTGAACAACGTCTAACAATTCGGGGTTGATATTAATTAGGTCCTCTTCAGTATAAATAGATAGTCCCAACCTCTTGACCAATCCTCTCTCGCGCAGACTAAGCAGCCAAGAAATTAAGTATTCAGCGCCTTGTTTACGCAAGTCCGAAGGGCTATGTACTAGCAAAGCATCTAATTGGGTGCGGCCTAATCGATCACAACTGGCAAGAAATCGATCCTCAAGATAGACGATGTCATTTTGACAAAATTCCTTTTTTTCTTGAGCGCTCAATTTACTGATTAACTGGAATGGGTCTCCGGGTAGAAGATATCTGCCCAGGACTGCCTCAGCATTGCCATATGCCTGGGCAGTGTCTAACCAACCAATGCCAGACTCTCTTGCGCAATGGAGAAGCTTCGAAACCGTTGGCTCTAATACCTGACCATTTTTATTAGTAACCCCATAATCTAAGCCAAATTGAGCTGTTCCCAAGCAAAGTTTTGGACTCACAACCAAAAGCCCCAAAAAGAACAAGAAGAATCCCTACAAGGGAGCGAAGGAAGGATCAACATGCTCACGTATTAATGCTCTTATTTGTTTAACTGACAAAAAGTCAGGATTAGAGGAAGAGTTATAAGCAAAACCCTGCTGAACAGGCGTGAGGGGAATACCTTTATCTAGATAAAGCTGCTGGACACTACCGTCACTTGGCAGTATTGCGTAATAAGGTCCAAGATCATACGTAGTAAAGCTATCAGCACTAGTAATCATCTCTTCATGAATTTTTTCACCTGGTCGAATGCCGACAACAGGCTTTTGACAATTTGGACAAATTGCCTCAGCTACATCAATGATTCTGTAACTAGGAATTTTTGGAACAAGTAATTCACCACCAAATGCATTCTGCAGTGCCCAAAAAACCATATCAACACCCTCTCTAAGAGAAATATTAAAGCGCGTCATTGCAGGGTCTGTAATTGGCAAAATGCCGCTATTAGCACGACCTAAGAAGAAAGGCACTACGGAACCTCTAGAGCCCATAACATTGCCGTATCGAACAACAGAAAATGAAAGACTCCGAGAACCTTTAATATTATTTGCTGCGATGAATAATTTGTCGGAGCACAATTTTGTGGCGCCATAAAGATTAATGGGAGCAGCCGCTTTATCTGTACTTAATGCAACAACTCTGCGCACATCGCAATCTAGGCAAGCTTGAACTAGATTTTCAGCTCCTAATATATTAGTTTTTATAAATTCAATAGGATTGTATTCAGCAGCGGGAACCTGTTTCAAGGCGGCAGCATGAACAACAGTATCGATTCCCTCAAGAGCACGTAACAGCCGAGCCTTATCCCTCACGTCGCCTATAAAAAAACGGAGCTGAGGAAACTCTTTTTCCGGAAATTGCTGCTGTAACTCCCATTGCTTTAATTCATCACGGCTGAAAACCACAAGCCGTTTGATATGTGGAAATTCAACAAGAGTCCGTGATATAAACGCTCGACCGAAGCTCCCTGTGCCTCCAGTGATCAGAACACGGCTTGATTCACCAAATGGGTGCTCATCAGGCAAGGAAGGGGTCAAGACCGCAGCCATAAATAAGCTAAGTAAGCTTACCAGTTGTACGTCATCTCAGGGCAAAAAGCAAAAGGAGCCTGAATTGACTAACTAAAACCCCGAAATAGAAAAGCTCTTGCATGTTAAAATAGAAGATAACAATGGGAGAGAAAAAGTTAATGAGAGCAAAGCAGGAGACATTTATCTATTTTATGCCAGCTAAAAATTATTTTATCCGCTTAATGTCAGAAATCATTGCACAGAGATTACATTCAAACTCAAAACACATAGTGATTCCTGTATATGGCGAGCTATTTGATGAGTCACTTGAATCTAGATATCCAAAATTTCTCAAGAGAGTTCAACTTAGAATAGTATACTGGAAACGGCAGTTTTCTTTAAATAAGACACTGAAAACCAAACTCAAGTTCTACCTTGGGAATCAACAAATAAAATCTGTACAATTTATTCCCGCAGCCTACTTCCTCCTAACATCTGCTATTGATCATTGCTTGATGCAAACAAAAAAGGAAAAACTAAATTCGATCAGTGATTTTGAAATCAGCGACCAAGTTATTGACACATATTTAAGGTTTAAGCCATCAGAAAAATATATTTATAACGATTCATTTGTCAATGATATTTGGCATCGCGCAAGATCATTAAACCGCCTGATCAAATCCTATACATCCAAACGATCGGGTCAAAAAATTTGTATTTCGAGTTACTCATCCTACATACATGAAGGTGTTTTCACTAGGCAAGCTGTCTTGTCTAATTGCACGCTAGTGACACTAGGAAGTACTCATAGTTATTATAAAATTCACAATGTTTCTAATGGGAGGAAGCCATCACATATGGAAGACCACAATTGTTATACAATTGCTAATGCTCAGGAGCTCCCTGATCAAGTCATTAAGGCTGCTAAGAATACATTATTGAATAGAGCTCACGGGAAATATGACAACAGCATGCCGTATATGAAAAATTCGCCCAAAAATGATCACGAAAATAATCTTTTAGCTTCCAAAATCTGTTCAGGAAAAGTTATAATGCTACTTCACGATTTTTTTGATGCCCCGCATTCTTACGATTGGATGCTATTCACTGATTTTTGGACTTGGGCAACTGACACCATAGAATTTTGCATAAAGCATCAAATTCCATTAGTCATAAAGCCCCATCCAAATCAAATCAATGAAAGCGCTAAGGTAGTCGAAAAACTAAAAAATCAGTTCAAAACTTCTGGATTAGTGCAGTGGATCCCTGCTGAAATTCCTAACTCTACAATTTTTCACCATAAACCGCTTTTTATCTTGTCGGTATATGGCTCGGTTGCTGCTGAAGCAGCATGTTTTGGACTAAAAGTTTTACTCGCTGGAGACCATCCAGGAATAAATTTTAAAATTGCTCACACAGCGCTCACAAAGGAAGACTACTGGGACTGCCTTCGAAATCCTGAAAAAGTGATAAATGGATCCGTCGAAGAAGCAATTTATTTCACAGCAATACATAACAAAAATATCTTTTTAAATTCCAACGACGCCTTATGGACACATGAAGGGATAGATGACAAAACAACTGAAACAAATCCGCAACAGCTGTTAACAGAATCAGCAAATCAGTATGTGCTTGAAATGACCAAGAAACTCTTAAACGATCTAGAGAAGAATGATATCTAAGCCTTTCCCACAAGCTTCTGCCTGAGCTGCTTAATACGATCTCGCAAATTGGCCGCTTCCTCGAAATCAAGCTTTGAGGCCGCGCCTTTCATGCGCTCTTCCAGCTGCTGAATCAATTCCGGCAGGTTCTCTAAGGGCACGGCATTCTGCTTGGCTTCTTCCACCGCCTCATCGAGCTGCTCATCGTTGAGCTTCCGAGACATCTCGAGGAAAGCCAGGATCGGGTTATGGGTTGATTTCTTGCCGGCGGCCTGCGGCGTAATGCCATGTTTTTCGTTATAGGCCATCTGAATGGCGCGCCGCCGTTCCGTTTCAGTGATGGCCTTGGCCATCGAATCAGTCATGTTGTCGGCATAGAGCAGGGCAACGCCACTGACGTGCCGAGCCGCGCGGCCAATGGTCTGAACCAAGGAGCGTTCCGCCCGCAAAAAGCCTTCTTTGTCGGCATCCAAGATCGCCACCAGGGAGACCTCCGGCAGATCTAAGCCTTCCCGCAGCAGGTTGACGCCCACCAAGACGTCGTACTCGCCATTGCGCAGATCCTGAATGATCTCGATGCGCTCAATGGAGTGAATCTCCGAGTGCATGTAGCGCACCTTGACCTGGTTTTCGGCCAGGTAGTCGCTGAGGTCTTCGGCCATGCGCTTGGTGAGCGTGGTCACCAACACCCGCTCATTGCGCTCAGCGCGCACGCGAATCTCACCGAGCAAGTCATCCACCTGACCGCCCGAGGGCCGCACCTCAATGATGGGATCGAGCACCCCGGTGGGGCGAATCACCTGCTGAGCCACCTGGCCATCGCTGACCTCCATCTCCCAATCACCCGGCGTGGCGCTAACAAAGATGGTTTGTTTGGCTTTATCCCAGAACTCAGTGCCTTTCAATGGGCGATTGTCGGCAGCGCTGGGAAGCCGGAAGCCATGGTCGATCAACACCTGCTTGCGTGAGCGGTCGCCGTTGTACATGGCCTGCAGCTGAGAGCAGGTGACATGGCTTTCATCAACCACGAGCAGCCAATCGTCGGGGAAGTAATCGATCAGGCACTCGGGAGGAGTGCCCGCTTCGCGGCCAGCTAGGTGGCGGGCATAGTTTTCAACGCCGTTGCAGTAGCCAACCTGCTGCAACATCTCAATGTCGTAGACAGTGCGCTGCTCAAGCCGTTGGGCTTCCAGCAATTTGCCATTGCCATTGAGCCAATCGAGTCGATCGCGCAGCTCCTGACGAATCGCACCAACGGCTGATTCCAGCCGATCTTTGGGGGTCACAAAGTGTTTGGCCGGATAGATGTTGATCGTCTCCAGGCTCTGCAAAATCTCGCCTGTGGTGGGATCGACGTAGCGAATAGCTTCGACCTCATCGCCGAACAGCTCAATGCGCACCAAGCGGTCTTCGTAGGCGGGCCCGATCTCCAGGACATCGCCTTTGACGCGAAAACGACCGCGGGCGATTTCGGTGTCGTTGCGGCTGTACTGGTTATTAACCAACTCCCGCAGCGAACCCCGCAAATTCAAGGTTTCGCCAACACTGAATGGCACGGCCGCCTTGAGGTATTCCGAGGGAATACCAAGGCCATAAATGCAGCTGATCGAGGCAACGACGATCACATCGCGGCGTTCAAACAGCGAGCGGGTCGCTGAGTGGCGCAGCATGTCGATCTCTTCGTTGATCGACGCGGTCTTGGCGATGTAGGTGTCCGAGACCGGCACATAGGCCTCGGGCTGGTAGTAGTCGTAATACGAGATGAAATATTCGACCGCGTTGTGCGGAAAGAACTGGCGCAGCTCGTTGCAGAGCTGGGCCGCCAGGGTTTTGTTGTGGGCCAACACCAGCGCCGGACGGCCGGTGCGCTGAATCACATTGGCGATCGAAAAGGTTTTACCCGTGCCAGTGGCACCCAGCAGCGTCTGATAGCGCTGACCCCCCTCGACACCCTGCACCAGGGTCTCGATGGCCGTCGGTTGATCGCCGTTTGGGCTGTAGGGGGCTTCGAGGCGGAAATCCACCGACTCAGGACCGGAGCCGCGACTCTAAGCAGTTCAGACCTGCACAGGGTTCAGAGCGGACAGAGCATCACGCAGACCGCGCACGACCGCCACCATGGCCAGCTCATCGCTGAGGCGGTTGATGGCGGAGCCCACACCCACACCAGCCGCTCCAGCGGCCTGAGCCAAGGGCAGGGTCACCGCCGACAGGCCAGAAGCGCAAAGCACCGGCACAGCAACAGCCCGGCTGATCACATGAGCGGCAGCCAAGGTTGGTGAGGCCTTTTCAATCAGGCCCTGCACCCCTGGGCTGAGGGGGTTGGCACTGGTGCCGCCTTCGGTCTGAATCCAATCCGCACCAGCATCCACCAGGTCGATGGCCAGTTGCTCTTGCTGATCCAGGGGCAGGGTATGGGGCACCGTCACCGACAGGGTGACCTCAGGCAGAAGCTGACGGGTTCGGCGGGTGAGTTCCAGCACCTCAGCAGCATGAAAAAGGCGCCCCTGGGGATAAAAGCTGTCGTAGTTGCCGATCTCCACCATGGCGGCACCAGCCGCCACAGCTGCTGGAAATAGTTCAGGATCCACGGCAGACACGCAGATCGGCAGCCCAGATTCAGCCGCAGCCAACTGCACCAGCTCGGGGTCGCAGGCCACATCCACCAAATCGGCACCACCAGCGGCGGCGGCCCGTGCCACGCGCGCCACAGATGCCGAGTCGAAGTTGGCGAGACCGGCGATCACCTTGAGCAGCCGACGTTGCTCAAGTGCACGCTGCAAGGAAGTTGGCAGGCTGGCAGCAGGGGACATACCCAACGGCATCGGATGAAAACCATCCTCCCATCTGGCAAGCAGCCCTGGAGCCGCTGGCACCACAGGCTGCACCAGCTCTTGCTGGATGATCCAACCCTGCTGCCCCAAGGAAGCGGCCTACTGATTGCCATTTCCGGCGGCCAAGATTCCCTGGCCCTCACGCGCTTGCTGCTGGATCTGCGCGAGCAGCACCACTGGCAGCTGCAGCTCTGGCATGGCAACCACAACTGGCGCGAGGACGCCGCCGCCAACGCCCAGCACTTGCAGCAACTGGCGGCCCAATGGGGTCTGCCCTTAACGGTGGAATGCGCTGAGCCCGCTCCCAGCAGCGAAGCAGCTGCCCGCCAATGGCGTTACGAACGCCTGCAGCGGCAGGCAGAAACCAGCGGCTGCTCGCTTGTGCTCACCGGGCACACCGCCAGCGACCGGGCTGAAACCCTGCTATTTCATCTTATCCGTGGCGCCGATCTCACAGGGCTCTCGAGCCTGCGGCAGAAGCGCCCCTTGGGCGCCGGAATCACGTTGGTGAGGCCCCTGCTGGCCTTCAGCCGCGCCGACACCGAAGCCTGCTGCGAAGAAATGGATCTCCCGGTGTGGCACGACAGCACCAACAGCGACCGCCAATTCAGCCGCAATCGCCTGCGGCTGGATGTGATTCCTGAGCTGGAAGCCTTAAACCCTGGCGCCACGCAGCATTTGGCGCGCACGGCTCAACTGCTGGAGGAGCTGGAAGGCCAGCACAGCGCGTTGGAGGCCTTAGCTCTTGAGGCCATCTGCAGTGAACCTGGCTCCTGCGAGCTCAACCGCCAGCGCTGGCAAGAGCAACCCATCGAGCTACAAAAACGCCTGCTTCACCGCTGGGTGCAGCAGACCTGCCAGCAACAACTCAGCGCGGCACTCACCACAGAAATCTGGCGGCAACTGCACAAGCCAGGGCAACGGCCGCCCATTGCCTTGAGCCATGGCTGGCAGCTGCAGGCTGAAGCCTGCATGCTGAAACTGATCCCTCCGGCAGCCGCTGACTAATGGGCTATGACGCCGCCGAGCAGGCCTATGGCGAGCACCGCTTTGCCGACGCTCAAGCGCTACTGAACGAGCACCTAACAGAGCAGCCTGATGATCCCCGCGCTCTGCTGCTGCAGGCCTACATCCACTTCTATGGCTTTCAAGACACCGCCGCGGCCGCCAGCAGCTACCGCCGGGTGCTGGAGCTGGCAACTGAGGGGCCATACCGCGACTTAGCCAGCGAAGGGCTGAAACATTGCCCAGTCAGTGAGCGAGAAGCCAAGCCGGCAGAGCCCGCCGGTGAGCCAGCCCAAAGCAAAGAATCAGCAGACGAGAACGAACAGCCATCGGCAGCACCCTGGCTCGCTGAACTCAAGCCGCAAACAGAGCAACCAAAACAGCCAACAGCCAAACCAGATCCGGAACCTGAACCAGAGCTGGCCAAACCCCAACCAGAAGAACCCGAAGCAGAGGTCAGCTACGCCATGGCCGAGCAGGCCTATCAAGAGCGGGATTTCACGGCGGCGCAACAGCTGCTCAACACCTTGCTGGCCGAATCACCCAACGACCTGCGCTGCCTTTTGCTGCAGGGGTACGTGAGCAGTTTTGGCTTGCATGATGAGCCTGCTGCCATCAGCAGCTACCAGCGAGTGTTGGAGCTGGAAGCCAAAGGGCCTTACCGCGATCTGGCCATAGAAGGCTTAAGCCAGTGCGGCATCAACCTGGACCCCGCCCCTGCTGAGCCAGAGGCTTCAGAACCAGATCCCGCTGGTGAAGCCATTGATCTCAGCAGCCTGGCGAACGCGGTAGCAGAACCAGAAGCACTGCAACTGGAACCCAAACCCGTGAAGACTGAAACCACCCCAGCAACAAAAACGGCCAGCGAACAAGCGCTGGCCGATGGGTGGTTATTGGTGGATCTCAGCTCCCAGGCTTAGCCCGCAACCGCGGTGGAACGGCGGCGACGCTGACGGTTGTCGTTGTTCCGATCCCCGCCGCGGTCGTTGTTGCGCTGATGGCGCGGTGCCGGACGGTCATCCTTTTCCTCCATCGCCTTGGACTTGTATGGCGGCGTGCCAGCTGGAGCGGGCTGCACCAGACAAATAATCAGCGGTTCAATCTGAAGCTCACGGCGCAAGCGGCGCTGCAGCCCCACTTCAATCTCCCGCTGCACACCAATCCAATCCACCTCAGGGGCCTTGCCACCGGTGTTGCGGCACAGCTGCTTCCAGCGGTTGTCGAGCACCCAGTTCACCTCGCGCTCAGCCCACATCGAGAGCTTGCGGGGCTCAGCAGTGGTGACCACACCACGCAGGTTGACCCGCGGCGGAGCCACCATCTTTCCGTCAACGCTGACCGCCGCGAGCAGGGTGATGACGCCGTCTTCAGCGAGCTGCTGACGCTCTTTGAGCACCCGCGCATCAACGATGCCGGTGCGGGAGTTATCGAGCAGCTCAATGCCCGCTTTGACCGGATCACCCTTGCGGATCGAATCGGCGGTGAGCTCCACTACATCCCCGTTGTCGATGATCAAGGTGTTGTTCTCCGGCACACCCATGGAATGGGCCGTGCGGGCGTGTTGCACCAACATCCGGTGCTCGCCGTGCACGGGCACCATGAACTTGGGCTTGGTGAGCGCCAGCATCAGCTTCTGGTCTTCCTGGAAGCCGTGACCGGAGACGTGGATGCCCTCGCCTTTGCCATACACAACCTTGGCGCCGAGCATCATCAGCTTGTCGATGGTGTTCACCACCGAGATGGTGTTCCCGGGGATGGGGCTGGCCGAGAAGATGATCGTGTCGGTGCTCTTGACCTGAACTTGGGGATGCTCACCGCGTGAAATGCGGCTCAGCGCCGCCAGCGGCTCCCCTTGGCTACCGGTCATCAGCAGCAGGGTTTCGCGATCAGGCAGGTCGCGGATCTGCTTGATCGGCACAAACAGATCATCGGGGCAGCGCATGTAGCCGAGCTCCCGCGCTTTGGCGATCACATTCAGCATCGAGCGGCCCAGCAGGCTCACCTTGCGGCCGTTCTTCATCGCCAGTTCCAACACCATCGCCACCCGGTGAATCGAGCTGGCGAAGGTGGTGATGATCACGCGACCTTCGGCTTCGGCAATACGGCGATCCAGGCAGGGGAACACCGAGCGCTCGGGCGGGCAGAAGCCCGGCACTTCCGAGTTGGTGGAATCACTGAACAGGCAAAGCACACCCTGATCACCGTGGTGGGCCAGGCGAGCCATATCGAAGTGCTCACCATCGACCGGGGTGTGGTCGAACTTGAAGTCACCGGTGAAGATCACCGTGCCCACAGGGGTGGTCACCGCCAGCGAATAGCTGTCGGCCATCGAGTGGGTGTTGCGGATGAACTCGATCTTGAAGTGCTGGCCGAGCTTGACCACTTCGCGCGGGGTCACCGTCTGCAGCACCGTGCGGTCGGCGACGCCTGCTTCCGACATCTTTCCCTCCAGCAGAGAGAGGGCCAAACGGGGGCCGTAAATGATCGGAATGTTGAAGTGCTTGAGGTGGTGGGAGATGCCACCGATGTGGTCTTCATGACCATGGGTGACGATCATGCCGCGAATGCGCTTTTGGTTTTCGCGTAGGAAGCTGGTGTCTGGCATCACCACGTTCACCCCGTGCATGCCGTCACTGGGGAACGCCAAACCGGCGTCAATCAGAACCAGGTCGTCGCCGAATTCAAAAACGCAGGTGTTCTTTCCGATCTCGTGCAAGCCGCCCAGGGGGATCACCCGCAAGGTGGGCTGTTGGGTCTTGGAACCGTTGGAGCTCATATAAGGAAGAGAGAAATAGACGCAAACACAAACGGGGCCAGAGCCCGTCCATCGCCAGGAGTCAAGTGGGACGCAGGGCGGCCATCAAGGTGGAGAGGGTGTCACGGACGGAGCTATCGGCTGGCATCAAAGGCAGACGGGGAGCACCGACAGGCCATCCCTGAAGTTCCAACGCCGCTTTCACCGGGGTTGGATTGCTGGTACAGAACAGACCCTCCATTAAAGGGAGGAGCCGTTCATGCAGGGCTAAGGCTTCAGCGTGACGTCCGGCCATGTAGTGGTTAATCATCGCGCTGAGTTCAACGCCAGCCAAATGGCTGGTGACGCTGACCACGCCCACCGCTCCAGCGGCCAACATCGGCAACGTCAAGCCATCATCGCCGCTGTAGATGGCCAACCGTGAATCACAGGCCAAACGCAAGGCACTGACTTCGCTGGTGGTGCCGCTGGCGGCCTTGTAAGCCACAACGTTGTCGCAATCCAGCAAACGAGCCGTCGTGGCCGGATGCAGGCTGCAACCGGTGCGGCCAGGAATGTTGTAAAGCATCAATGGCAGCTCTGGAGCTGCGGCTGCCACAGCGCGGAAATGGGCCTCAAGCCCTTCCTGCGGCGGGCGGTTGTAGTAGGGCACCACCACCAGGGCCCCATGGGCACCTAGGGCAGCGGCTTCGCGGGTGGCTTCCACTGCTTCAGCGGTGCTGTTGCTGCCTGTTCCGGCCAAGACGGGCACCTTCTCTCCCACCGCAGCGAGAACGGTTTTGATCAGCGCCAGCTGCTCATCCCAACTGAGGGTGGGGGATTCACCCGTCGTGCCGCAAACCAGCAGGCCATCGGAACCATTGGCGACCAGGTGCTGAGCCAGGCGAGCGGCCAAGGGAAGATCCAGCGATCCATCGGCTGCAAACGGCGTCACCATCGCGGTGACGATCCGTCCAAAGGGGGCTGAGCTAAGGCTGCTCATCGGGCCGACTCCAGCAACAATTCAGCGATTTGCACCGCATTGAGGGCCGCGCCTTTACGGATCTGGTCACCGCAGAGCCACAGTTCCAAGGCCTGGGGGTGACTGAGGTCCTGGCGAATGCGGCCCACAGCCACCGGATCGCGGCCGGTTACATCAGTCGGCATCGGGAAGCGGTTGGTTTCGAAGTCTTCGATCAACTCAACCCCAGGCGCTTGGGCGAGGGCTGCGCGGGCTTCAGCCACGCTCAAGGGGGCTTCAAATTCAATGTTGAGCGCTTCGGAATGGGCCCGCAGCACCGGAACCCGAACGCAGGTGGCCGAGAGGCTCAGCTCCGGCAGCTGCATGATCTTGCGGGTTTCATTGAGCATCTTGAGCTCCTCCTCGCAGTAGCCATTGGCCTGCAGCGGAGAGTTGTGCAGAAACAAGTTGAACGCCAGGGAGTGGGGCAACACCTCACTGCGCGCTTCACCACCATCGAGCACGGTGCGGCTGAGTTGACGCAGCTCTTCCATGGCCCGCGCACCAGCGCCGCTGGCTGATTGGTAGGTACTCACCACCACACGCCGCAGCGGGCGCAGGGCCGCCAAAGGGGCCAGGGCCAAGGTCAGCAGGATCGTGGTGCAATTCGGATTGGCAATGATTCCTTGGTGGGTCAGGGCAGCTTGAGGGTTCACCTCAGGCACCACCAACGGCACAGCCGGATCCATGCGGAAGGCACTGGAGTTATCGATCACCACAGCGCCCTGCTCCACAGCCACCGGGGCCCACTGACGTGACACCGAACCACCAGCGGAAGCCAGCACCACATCAACGCCGGAGAGGGCTTCGGCACTCACAGGCTCCACGGTCAAGCTTTGACCTTTGAAGACCACGGTTTGGCCCGCTGAACGGGGAGAAGCCAGCAGCCGCAACTGCTTCAGCGGGAAGGAACGCTCCTCGAGCAGGGTCAGCAGTTCCTGTCCAACAGCCCCAGTGGCACCAAGGATGGCGACGGTGGGGGGAATCGCTGCTGAGGCGAAGGTCAAGCGGAATTAACGAGATAACAACAGGTCTTGGCAACAAGCGAGCGGATCTGCGGCTCTTTGCTTTCGCCAGAGGAACAATACGCAATGGCTCCAAAGCTGGCCATCGGACCATCACTTTCTAGTATCGCTGGCTTGGTTTGCTGCGCCCTCCCCGATGACCACCGCTCTCAAGGTCAAGACATCCAGCCTTCCCGGCAGCCGTCTGGCCCTGGAGGTGGGTGTTCCCGCTGGCCGCTGCAAAGCCTCATACGAGGCCGCTGTGGACAGGCTCAGCCGCAGCGTGCGCCTGCCTGGCTTCCGCAAGGGCCGCGTTCCCAAACCCGTGCTCCTGCAGCAAATCGGCCCCCTTCGCGTCAAGGCGTCCGCCTTGGAAGACCTGGTCGACAGCGTGCTGCGTGATGCGATCGAACAGGAAAAAGTTGAGGTGCTGGGCCAGCCGTCCTTGAGCAGCAACTTTGAGGAGCTGCTGGAGAAATTCGATCCCGCCAAGGAATTGGTGGTCACCCTGGAAATGGATGTGGCCCCCACACCAACGCTGAAGAGCACCAAAGGGCTCAGCGCTGAAGCGGAATCCGTGGCCTACGACCCAGCCCGAGTGGATGAACTGCTGGATCAATCCCGCCGCCAGCTGGCCACCTTGGTTCCGGTGAGCGACCGGGCTGCCGCGATGGGTGATGTGGCTGTTGTGAGCTTCAGCGGCGTCTTTGGCGATGACAAGAGCGCCATCGAAGGCGGCAGCGCCAATGGCCTCGATGTGGAACTCGAAGAGGGCCGCATGATCAGCGGCTTCGTCGAGGGTGTGGTGGGCATGAAGCCCGGCGACAAAAAAGATGTGGACTGCCAATTCCCCGACGACTACCCCGAAGAGACCTGCCGCGGGCGTAAGGCGCTGTTCTCCATAACCCTCGATGAGCTCAAAGGCCGTGAGCTGCCGGCACTCGACGACGCCTTCGCCCAGCAAGCCAGTGACAAAAAGACCCTGAGCGAACTGCGTGAAGACCTGGAGAATCGGCTCAAGCAAGACGCCGAGCAACGTCAGAAGAACAACCGCCACGAAGCTCTGCTTAAGGCTTTGGTGGATCAACTGGAGGTGGAACTGCCCGAAAGCCTGATCAAAGAAGAAATCAACAGCCTGCTGCAGGAAACCGCTGCCCAAATGGCGCAACAGGGCATGGATGTGAAAAAGCTCTTCACGCCAGAAACGGTGCAAAACCTGGCCCAAGCCTCCCGCGGTGAGGCCACCGAGCGTCTGCAACGCAGCCTGGCCCTCAAGGCACTGGCCAAAGCTGAGGGCATCAGCGTGGCTGACAAGGACCTCGAAGCCAAGATCAAAGAGGTGAGCGCTGGTTTCAGCGACACCAACAAGATTGATCCTCAACGGCTGCGCGATGCGGTGGCCGAAGACCTGCTGCGCGAAACACTGCTGAGCTGGCTGGAGGAGAACGCCAAGCTGACCATGGTGGAACCGGACGCCGAAGACAAACCAGCGAAGGCCAGCAAGGCCAAAACCAGCAAAACCAAAGCCGAAAAGGAGCCGGCTGCTGAAGGCGAAACCAAGGCCAAGCCCGCCGCCAAAACCAGCAAAGCCAAAACCAAGGCAGCCGAGTAGTTGATAACCCCCATAGATTGAGCCGACTCAGCCGACGGTCCGTGATCGAAGCGATCAGTCACCACCCCATCCACAGCTCTTGGCAAAACACGCTGGTGCCAACGGTGGTGGAGCAATCGGGCCGCGGCGAGCGCGCCTTCGACATCTACTCACGCCTTTTGCGTGAGCGGATCATCTTTTTGGGCACCGGCATCGATGACGCCATCGCCGATGCCGTGGTGGCCCAGCTGCTGTACCTCGAAGCCGAAGACCCCGAGAAGGAAATTCAGATCTATGTGAACTCCCCCGGGGGTTCGGTGACCGCTGGCTTGGCCATCTACGACACCATGCAGCAGGTGGCTCCTGATGTGGTGACCATCTGTTACGGCCTGGCCGCCAGCATGGGGGCGTTTCTGCTCTCCGGCGGCACCAAAGGCAAACGTTTGGCGCTGCCCAATGCGCGGATCATGATTCACCAGCCCCTTGGCGGCGCCCAAGGACAAGCCGTCGATATCGAGATTCAAGCGAAAGAAATCCTTTACCTGAAGGAAACTCTCAACGGTTTGATGGCCTCCCACACGGGCCAAGACCTGGCCAAAGTTTCTGAAGACACTGACAGGGACTACTTTCTTTCTCCGGATGAAGCAGTGGCCTACGGACTGATCGATCGCGTCGTGCGCGACTGACAATTCCAAAGTAATCCTCTAATTAGGGGTGACGCCGGGCCATTTGGACCCGATCCTGCTGACAGAGGCTCTCGCGCGGCGGCAATGGCGAAATTTGACGCCCACCTGAAGTGTTCGTTCTGCGGTAAATCGCAGGAACAGGTCCGCAAGCTCATTGCTGGTCCTGGCGTTTACATCTGCGACGAGTGCATCGACCTCTGCAACGAGATCCTCGATGAGGAACTTGTCGATGGCCAGGCTGGTGCGCGTCAAGGCCAAGGGGATCCCAGCCGCAAGCAAGTCGCACCCCGCAAGCCCTCCAAGCCTGCTCCCACCCTCGCCACGATTCCGAAGCCTCAGGAAATCAAGGCCCACCTCGATGAGCAGGTGGTGGGACAAAACGACGCCAAAAAGGTTCTATCGGTTGCGGTCTACAACCACTACAAGCGACTGGCCTGGCAAGGCGATGCAAGCACGGAACAGGAATCCAGTGCCACGCGCCTGCACAAATCCAACATCCTGCTGATCGGCCCCACCGGTTGCGGCAAGACCCTCCTGGCCCAGACCTTGGCCGAAATGATGGAGGTGCCTTTCGCCGTCGCTGACGCCACAACCCTGACCGAAGCCGGGTATGTGGGCGAAGACGTGGAGAACATCTTGCTGCGCTTGCTGCAAAAGGCTGACGGCGATGTGGAGCAGGCCCAGCGCGGCATCATCTACATCGATGAGATCGACAAAATCGCCCGCAAGAGCGAGAACCCCTCGATCACTCGCGATGTGTCTGGAGAAGGCGTCCAGCAGGCCCTGCTGAAGATGCTGGAAGGCACCGTGGCCAACGTTCCCCCCCAAGGCGGCCGCAAGCATCCCTACCAGGACTGCATCCAGATCGATACCAGCCAAATCCTGTTCATCTGTGGTGGTGCTTTTGTCGGACTCGACGATGTGATCCAGCGCCGCATGGGCCGCAACGCCATCGGCTTTGTGCCTGGCGAGACCCGCAACGGCCGCACCCGTCAGAAGGATCAAGAGGCCAGCCAAGTGCTGCGCAACCTGGAACCCGACGATCTGGTGAAGTACGGCCTGATTCCCGAATTCATCGGCCGGATCCCGGTCAGTGCCGTGCTTGAGCCCCTCGATGAGCAGGCCCTCGAAGCCATCCTCACCGAGCCTCGCGATGCCCTGGTGAAACAGTTCCAGACCCTGCTGTCGATGGACAGCGTGCGCCTGGAATTCCAACCCGATGCCGTGCGCGCCATCGCCCGCGAAGCCCATCGCCGCAAGACCGGCGCCAGGGCCCTACGCGGAATCATTGAAGATCTGATGCTCGATTTGATGTACGACCTGCCCTCTCAAAACGAGGTGGAGAAGTTCGTGATCACCGAGGAGCTGGTGGAGGAGTGCCACGGCAACAAGGTGGTGCCTCACCCCAGCAGCCTGGAGCAGCAGAGCGCCTAACGCCGTGGCCGCGGCCGATCACCTGGAGGTGCCACGGCGCCACGGGCTGTTCATGCACCACGGCATTGATCTAGGCGATGGCAGCGTGGCCCACTACCTCGAAGGGGAGCAGATTCTGCGCAGCCCCCTCGAGGAGTTTTGCTTGGGCGAAACCCCTCGGGTGATCAGCTACGACGACGCTGATCCCAGCGGCCAGACCCTGCGCAGGGCCATGAGCCGCATTGGCGAGCAGCGCTACAACCTGCTGTTCAACAACTGTGAGCACTTCGCGGTCTGGTGCAAGACCGGTCAACACCGCAGCAGCCAGGTGGAGCGAGCCCTGGGCAGCGGTGCGCTGGGGGCTTTGGCGATGGGTCAGATGCTGCCGGCGGCCCTCCTGGCAACCGTGCGGCTATTGCTGCAACGGGGGCTGAGCATGGAGCAGGGAGCTGGCGTGGCACGCCGGGCCCTGGCTGAACTAACAAGCCTGCGCGAGCGGCTGCAAGCACGACTGGAGCGTGAACTGCAGCAGATGGAGCAGTGGTGGCAGCGCGAGAGCAACAGCGATGCACTGCCGCGGCTGCAAGCCCAATCACTGGCGGACCAGTTGGCTGCTGTTGATGAATTGGAAGGACAGCTCAAACGGCTACTGGGAGAGAGCGACAAGGCTGAGTAGCCTCCACCCATGGCCTACGAACCGCTGCACCACAAGTACAGGCCCCAGCGGTTTGATCAACTTGTGGGCCAAGAAGCCATCGCCGCCACCTTGAGCCAGGCGCTGCAACGGGGCCGGATCGCTCCGGCCTATCTATTCAGTGGCCCGCGCGGCACCGGCAAAACCTCCAGCGCCCGGATCCTGGCGCGATCACTCAATTGCCTCAGCAGTGAGGGGCCGACCGCTGAACCCTGCGGGACATGCGAACTCTGCACCGCAATCGCAGCCGGTGGCGCCCTTGATGTCATCGAAATCGATGCCGCCTCCAACACCGGGGTCGACAACATCCGCGACCTGATCGAGCGCTCGCGCTTTGCACCGGTGCAGGCGCGCTGGAAGGTCTATGTGGTGGATGAATGCCACATGCTCTCCACCGCGGCGTTCAATGCCCTGCTCAAAACCCTCGAAGAGCCGCCGCCGCGGGTGGTGTTTGTGCTGGCCACCACCGATCCCCAGCGGGTGTTGCCAACGATCTTGAGTCGCTGCCAGCGCTTTGATTTCCGCCGCATACCCCTTCAGGCGCTCGAGCAACACCTGCTTTGGATAGCTGAGCAAGAGGCGATCAACATCACCCCAGAAGCGGTGCACCTGGTGGCCCAGCTGGCTCAAGGGGGCCTCAGGGACGCTGAAAGCTTGCTGGATCAACTCAGCTTGCTGCCGCCCCCCGTGGAACCCGACGCGGTGTGGGAACTGCTGGGAGCCGTGCCGGAGCAGGAGCTGCTGCAGCTCGCCGGAGCCTTGCAGGCCGCCGACCCCTTGGACCTACTGCAGAGCTGCCGCCAGCTATTGGATCGCGGCCGCGAACCAGCTGCTGTGCTGCAAGGCCTGGCCGGCTTGCTGAGGGATCTGGTACTCGCCCTAGCAGCCCCACAACATCTGGAGCTCACTGGCTTTTCCCCGGCCAATCGCGAGGCGCTGCCGGCTCTGGCCCAACAACTGGGGCGTGCGCGACTGTTGCGCTGGCAAGAGGGCCTGCGCGGCAGCGAAGTGCAATTGCGCCAAAGCGCCCAGCCGCGGCTGTGGCTTGAGGTGTTGCTGCTGGGCCTGCTGGCTGAACCCCAGGCCGGTGCGATCGCTGCAGCTCCAGCACCGGTGGCCCAGGCACCTGCTCCAACTCAAACGCCAGCGCCTGTCTCAGCTCCACCTGCTCCAGCTGCCGCACCCGTTCCGGTGCCCGCTCCTGCCGCTGAGCCGGCCGCAGCCCCTGCACCAGCAGCCACCACAACACCGGCGCCAGAAGCCGCTTCTGCTCCCGCTCCCGCAGCCGCCAATCTCGATCTCAATAGCCTCTGGCAACAAATCCTGGCCAGCTTGGAGCTCCCCTCCACACGCATGCTGCTGACGCAGCAAGGGGAACTAGTTCGCCTCGACAACCAACGAGCTGTTGTGCGCGTGGCCCCCAATTGGGCCGGCATGGTGCAAAGCCGCCTACCTCTGCTGGAGCAAGCGGCCGCCAAAGTGCTTGGGCAACCCCGCCAGGTGGTGCTGGAAGCCGGCGAACCGAGCCAGCAAAAGCAACCACCTCAGCCCCCCGCCGCCGCAGCTCCGGCCCCCATGGCGTCACAGCAAGCGCCACCGACTAACCCAAGTCCAGCAGCTGTGACGCCACCGCCGGCACCAGAAGCTCAGGCAGCCGCGCCAGCCGCTCCTCCAGTGGCGGCAGCATCACCACCACCGTCTGCGGAACCTCCCGTTGCCCCCCCAAACGAGGTGCCGACTCCACCACTACCCGCCAATAGCGGTCAATTGGAACAACAGGCCAAGCGCTTTGCTGACTTCTTCGATGGTGCCGTCGTCAGCGACGACACCGCGGCCTAACTGCTGACGCTCAAGCCAGCGTGCACGGTCTTGGCCCAAACCAACCGTTTGGGGCGAAGGGCCATGCGAACCGCCACCCAGGGGATCACCAAGAACCAGTGGATCAAATAGGTGTTCGCCACCAGCAGGTTCCAACCGGTGGCCTTTGGAAGCTCAGGCCCTTCTGAATGGCGACGGCCTGAACGCCACAACGCCAGAGCACTGAGGCTCAAGGTCGACACCGAAAGGGGCCACAGCAGCGGCCACTGCCGCCACCAAATCATGCCGAACACATCCCCCACCGTGGCCAACGGCAGGCCGTATTGGAGCAGGAAAAAGACAATCAAATCCCGCTGTTGACGGCCGCTGAGGCGATCGGAGAAGAGCGCCGGCCAGTAATCCAAAAAGCGCTGCAAACCGCCTTCCGCCCAGCGCTGCCGTTGACGCCAGAGCGCGCCCCAGCGCATCACCGGCTCCTCATCAACGACGGGATTCCACAACACGCTCACCTGTTGGCCCGCCAGCAGCAGGCGGAAGCTGAGATCCAGATCGTCGGTGACGGTGTCTTCATTGAAGCCGCCGCAATCCAACAGCACCTGGCGGCGGATCAGCTGACCGTTGCCGCGCAGTTCACCAATTCCCCCTTGGGCGATGCGGCCCAGCTGCATTTCAGCGTCGAAGGCCATCTCCAGGGCTTGGGAGCGCGTCAACCAGTTGCTATCAGCGCCCACCACGGCCTTGCGAAGTTGCACAGCTCCCAGGGCGGAATCATTGAGCTGAGGCTGCAGCCGCAACAAGACATCAGGCGTCAGGGCTGCATCGGCATCGAGCACCAGTAACCAATCCCCCTGCAGTTGGGGCAGCAGGGCATTGAGCGCCCCGGATTTGCCGCCACCGGCATTGCGAGGCCGGCGGCGCACCTGCAAGAAGGAATGGGTTGCGCTGAGCTGGTTGAGGATCTCGGGAGTGCGGTCATCGCTGCCGTCATCCATCACCCAGAGCTTGAGGCGATCAGCGGGGTACTCCAAGCCAGCGATGGCCTGCACCAGCCGGGCGATCACCTGCTCCTCATCGCGGGCGGCCACCAGCACATCGATGGCCGGGACCACGGCATCAGCAGGCGGAGCACTGCTCACCGCAGCTGCTGAACTGCGGCCACGCCGCAGGGTGGAGAAGCCGTAGCCCCCCAGCATCAACGTCAGACCAAACGCAGGCAGCAAGCCACGCACTGGCCCCAGACAATGGGGGGCAGCCCCAGCCCACAAACAGGCCAAAACAACGATCAAAGCCTTGCGCCGCCGACCATCTGACCACGCCAGATCGTCGATCACAGACGCCATGACGGGCGATTCAGATGCTGGGGAATCGCCGTTCGGCATGCAGGCCTGAACTCCGGCGCACTTTAAGGGGATACCTGCGAAGAAAGATTTTTAACCGGCTGCAGCTCCGCACCTGGGAAGTAGTGGCGCAAAATCCGCTCGCTGCTCCAGCCGCGGCTGGCCAAATCAATGGCTCCGGCCTGGGAGAGCCCTGCGCCATGGCCGAATCCACCACCGTCAAAGAACCACACAGCTGGGCTCTCTCGCTCAACAACAAACAGCGTGCTGGGAAGCGCCCGCAACTGACGGCGAATCTGATCCCGCTCGAGCACCCAACGCCCGTCCGTTCCCACAACGATGAGCTGAAGCACGCGGCCGCTGGGGCCTCGGCCTGCCACCGAGACAGCCTCAGCCGCGCCGATGGGGCTACCGGCAGCGGCAGCCAACTGCTCAAGCCGCGTGGCGCTGTAACGGCGCGTCCAACGGAACCTTGGATGGCCAGCGCCATAGAAATTGCGGTTCCGCAGCAACGAACGCACAGGGCCATCCCCTTGGATCGGCAGCGGAAATTGCTGGGGCAATGGAACGGGGCCATCCACGGCCGGCTTGAGGTAGGGCTGGGCCGAGGCTTGCCACACCTCCTCCAAGCCCGATGACACCCCGCCATTGCTGGCGCTGTAAACCCCATGCAGAGCTTGGCCATCCCAGGTGAGCACTTGGCCTGCGGTGCTGGCTAAGGCCTGCCGCACGGCACCGCCTGCAGCGGAAGGATCGCTGTACACCTGGCACTGGGTGTCAGAGCAGAGGTGATAACCATCCACCGCAAAACGCCCGCGATTGGCCATGGCCCACGTGCGGGCCAAAACGGTTTGGGCCTTGAGGGCTTCAAGGGGCGAGCCAGCACCAATCTCATGGGGCACAACCCCGAGCAGATAGCTCTCCATGGGGGCCTGCTGCAGCAGGGTCCAGCTGCCATAGGCATCCCGTTGCAGCCGGAAGCGGCCGCGATAGGTCGCACCTGCCCAACGCAACCCCTCAGGGGCATCGATCTGCAGCGGTCCCTGGATCACCGTGGGGGTGCCCTGGCGATCCAGCACCGGTTGCCAAGACTGCGTATGGGTCTCACTCACCAGGCGGCTGGGCTGGCCTGGATCCGGACTGCCCAGGGGCGCCCAAACCTCCCAATCCGCCGGATGGGCCACCACAGCCGCAGCACCTTGTTGTTGCCAAGCCTCCGCCTGCTGCAGGGCTGATTCATGGGACGCAAAGGGTCCCAAAACCTGCCGTTGGATGGTCAGCGGTTGCGCCAGGGGCTCCTGGCTCCAGCGCACTGGAAAGGCTGAGCCCTGCCAACGCTCGCCATCGGCTGCAGTGAGCAGCAGGGTTCCAGCTGCGGCGCGCAGCAACAACTCCGTGGGAACACCGCCACGGAACTGCGGCAAATGGGGCACCAAGCTGACCCACAGCTCAGGGTTGTCCCCTTGCAGGGGGGGCGCTGGCTGGGTGGGCCAGTGCAGCGGAACCACCGGCTTGGGGGGCGCTTCGGTGGCCCTGGGAGCGGAACGACAACCCGCCACCAGCACGAGCGGAAGCGTTAGGCCAATCCACGGGATAAACGAAAAACTTGGCGAAAGGGAGGTTCGCCCCGTAACTTGATTGTTTGTGCGCAGGGCGTCCGACATGCCAAAGCTCAAGACCCGCCGGGCCGCAGCCAAGCGTTTCCGTGTCACGGGCAGCGGCAAGTTCATGCGTCGGCGCGCGTTCCACAATCACTTGCTCGACCATAAGAGCCCTAAGCGCAAGCGCTACCTGGGCACCATGGCTGTGGTTGATGAGCGCGACCACGACCGGGTGAGCCACATGCTCCCCTACTCCGGCTGAGCAGCAGCCCTTTCCGCTTTTAAATCCCCATCCGTTTGAACCATGGCCCGCGTTAAGAGGGGCAACGTCGCCCGCAACCGCCGCAACAAGATCCTCCGCCTCGCGCGCGGCTTCCAGGGAAGCAATGGCACCCTCTTCCGCACCGCGAACCAGCGGGTGATGAAGGCGTTGTGCAACGCCTACCGCGACCGTCGCCGCCGCAAGCGCGATTTCCGTCGCCTCTGGATTGCACGCATCAATGCCGCGGCTCGCATGAACGGCGTCAGCTACAGCCGTTTGATCGGTGGCCTCAAGAAGGCTGATGTGCGCATCAACCGCAAGATGCTGGCCCAACTGGCCGTGCTGGATCCCTCCGGCTTTGAAACCGTGGTGGCTGCCGCCAAGTCCTGAAACCAGCGCTAATGAACTTCGCCCTGCCCCAGGCCTACCTATTGGGCCTGATCGTGTTGCTCGGCGTGGTCTCTGTGGTGGTGGGCCGGCAGGTCTTGCGCGTCAGGAAGCAAGAAGGGCAATTGGCGAGCTTGGAAAGGCGTTGCCAAGACACCAACGCCGATGCCGCCAGCCTCTACGAGTTGGGCTCGGTCCAACTCGACAAGCGCCTGTTCGCCCAAGCAGCCAGCAGCCTCAAACGTGCAGCCAAGCTCTCGGCGAGCGAACCGGCAGAGGCAAGGGCCTTGATTGAAAACGCCCTGGGCTTTGCGTTAGCAGCGCAGCAAAACCACAAAGAAGCAGTGCGCCACTACCGACTGGCGCTCAAGGCCCGTGGGGACTATCCGGTGGCGCTCAACAACCTCGCCTACTCACTGGAAAAACAGCAAAAGGGCGATGAAGCCGTGGAGCTGTATCAACGCTCCTTGGAGTTAGAACCCGGTAACCGCACAGCTACCAAGCGGCTCAAGCTGTTGCGCCCCTAACGGCTAACGGTTACCAAAGCCCGCGAACGGGCGGTTCCTGATAGCCAGTGATGGGCTTCAGGCTCAACAGTGCCGCGCGACTCGTCAGCCGCGGACCGATCCACATGCTGATGTTGAACATCTGCAGCCCAAGGAAATTGCCGCCTGGCTCCAATTCAGCCGGCAGATCATCACCCAGTGGCACCAGGCTGAGTTGATCAGTTGCAGCGTTCAGATTGCCCTGAACAGGAAATGTCTGGCCGGCAATGGTCAGCTGACCAAACACATCAAGCATGGCCTCAAGGGGGACGAGGCGATCAATCACCAAATCTGCAGGCAGGTGCTCAGTGGATTTGGCCAAGCGCAACGTTCCTTGCCATTGACGCGGCAGCTCCAATGCAAGCTTGCGGGCCCGTTTAATCGGATCAAAGGTGCGGACTTCGATGCGATCTGCATCGAGCGGCTCAATGGTCTCAACTTCCAGTGGGCTCACCATGGCTGGCGCCGGCAGATCAACCGGGAGCAGCGCTGGATCAGTCATTGCCACCAAGGGCAGAAACGGCAGCGGCACAGCCATCAATAAGTCGTTACAGCTCAAGGTAAGAAAGCTGTCAGCAAATTCAGCCGCAGGCGCACCAGCTCGTCAGCCGTTCGAAGCCAACAGAGGCTTGCGCAAAGCCGGCACCACGCCGCACGATCAAATCATGGCCACCACCACCCAAGACACGCCGCTGCAGATCGGCAGCAGGCGTTTCAACAGCCGGCTGATGACCGGCACCGGCAAATACCCCGACATCCCCTCGTTGCAGCAGAGCATTGAGGCCAGCGGCTGCGAGATCGTCACGGTGGCTGTGCGCCGCGTGCAGAGCGGCGCTCCAGGCCATGGCGGCCTGATGGAAGCCATCGACTGGACCAAGATTTGGATGCTGCCCAATACCGCCGGCTGCACCACCGCTGAAGACGCGGTGCGTGTGGCACGCCTGGGGCGAGAACTGGCGGCTTTGGCCGGCCAGAGCGACAACACCTTCGTGAAGTTGGAGGTGATCCCGGAAGGCTCCTATCTGCTGCCCGATCCGATCGGAACCCTCGAAGCTGCCAAGCAACTGGTAGCTGAAGGATTCACCGTGCTGCCCTACATCAACGCCGATCCGCTGTTGGCGCGCCGACTGGAAGCGGTCGGTTGCGCCACCGTGATGCCCCTGGCTTCCCCCATCGGCAGCGGCCAAGGATTAGCCAATTTGGCCAACATCAAGCTGATCATTGAGGCAGCCAACGTTCCGGTGGTGGTGGATGCCGGCATTGGCGTCCCCAGCGATGCCGCCATGGCCATGGAAATTGGTGCTGACGCCCTGCTGATCAACAGCGCCATTGCCCTCAGCGGCCATCCCCCCACCACAGCGCGGGCCATGGCCTTAGCCGCTGAGGCCGGACGCCTGAGCCACCTCAGTGGGGCCATGCCCAAACGGGCCCAAGCCAGTGCCAGCTCGCCGCAACAGGGCCGGATCACATAAAGGCTTTTTAAGACTATGAGCTGAAATGCCTACTGCTCCATAGGGTCTGCATCAATTGGCTTAACTCCCATGGCAGTCACCGAGGAAGACGGCGGACGGCTCAATCTCTTCGCGTCAGAACCGCGAATGACCTACGCAGAGCCCGCCACAACAGGCTCAAACAACAAGCGCCTGATGATGATCGGCATGGGCGGAGCGGTCGTGCTGGCAATGATGGCGGTGGCCGTCCGCATCAGCTGAAGCTCCGGAACCCTGTAGTAGCTTGCCCGGATGGGAGCTCGGCTCCGTTCGTCAGGAGACAGTCGTGAAGGTCCTGGTCCTTGGTGGTGACGGCTTTTGCGGCTGGCCATGCGCCGTGAATTTGGCCGATCAGGGCCACGACGTTCTGATCGTTGACAACCTCAGCCGCCGCAAGATCGACATCGATCTGGAGGTGGAATCGCTCACCCCGATCACCAGCATTGGGGAGCGCCTCAAGGCCTGGAGTGAGATCGGCGGCAAGCAGATGCGCTTTGTCCACATGGACATCGCCCATGAGTACCAGCGGCTGCTGGATCTACTGCTCGAGGAGAAGCCCGACTCGGTGGTCCATTTCGCCGAGCAGCGCGCCGCGCCCTATTCGATGAAGAGCAGCGCCACCAAGCGCTACACCGTCGATAACAACGTCAACGGCACCCACAACCTGCTGGCCGCCATCGTGGAGAGCGGCCTCGATATCCACGTGGTGCACCTCGGCACCATGGGGGTTTACGGCTATGGCTCCCACCGCGGCGCCACCATCCCTGAGGGCTACTTGAAGGTGGAAGTGCCCCAGCCCGATGGAAGCCGTTTTGAGGAGGAGATCCTGCACCCCGCCAGCCCGGGCAGCGTTTATCACATGACCAAGACGCTGGATCAGCTGCTCTTCCTCTACTACAACAAAAACGATCAGGTCCGCATCACCGACCTGCACCAGGGCATCGTCTGGGGCACCAACACCGAAGCCACCGACCGCGATCCACGCCTGACCAATCGCTTTGACTACGACGGCGACTACGGCACGGTCTTGAATCGCTTCTTGATGCAGGCGGCCATTGGCTATCCGCTCACCGTGCATGGCACCGGCGGCCAGACCCGCGCCTTCATCCACATCCGCGACTCGGTGCGCTGCGTGCAGCTGGCCTTGGACAACGCTCCGGTCAAAGGCGAGCGGGTCAAAATCTTTAACCAGATGACCGAAAGCCATCAGGTGGGCGAACTAGCCAAGAAGGTAGCGGCGCTGACCGGCGCGCAGGTGAACAACTTGCCCAATCCCCGCAACGAAGCGGTGGAAAACGATCTGATCGTGGACAACCGCTGCTTCATCGAGCTGGGCCTCAATCCCACAACTCTCGATGACGGCTTGCTGAAGGAAGTGGTGGAGATCGCCACCCGCTATGCCGACCGCTGCGACCGCAACCGGATCCTCTGCACGTCCGCCTGGACCAAGACCCAAGAACAGGCCATTGCCGGCTAACGCCCAGTGAAGATCGCCTTCTTCACAGAAACCTTCCTGCCCAAGGTGGACGGGATCGTCACCCGTTTGACCAAAACCGTGCGCCACCTGGTGGAAGCCGGCGATGAGGTGGTGGTGTTCTGCCCAGAAGGGGCGCCAAGCCACTACATGGGTGCCAAGGTGGTGGGCGTCCCAGCGATGCCCCTACCGCTGTACCCCGAGCTGAAGCTGGCCTTGCCCAGACCAGCGGTCTCCGAAGCCATTGATGCCTTCCAGCCCGACCTGGTGCATGTGGTGAATCCTGCGGTGCTGGGCCTGGGCGGCATCTGGCTGGCTAAGAGCAAAGGGATTCCGCTGATTGCCAGCTACCACACCCACCTACCGAAGTACCTGGAGCACTACGGCATGGGCATGCTGGAGCCCCTGCTCTGGGAACTGCTCAAAGCTGCCCACAACCAAGCGGTGCTGAACCTCTGCACCTCCACCGCGATGGTGCAAGAACTGAGCGACAAAGGAATTCAGCACACCGCCCTGTGGCAGCGCGGTGTCGACACCGATCTATTCCGCCCCGAACTGCGCAGCGACGCCATGCGCAAGCGCCTGCTGGGAGAACACGACGACCGCGGTGCTCTGCTGGTGTATGTGGGGCGGCTGTCGGCTGAAAAACAAATCGAACGGATCAAGCCTGTTTTGGACGCCCTGCCCGACGCGCGCCTGGCCCTAGTGGGTGATGGGCCTCACCGCCAGCAGCTGGAAAAGCACTTTGAAGGCACCGCCACCACCTTTGTGGGGTACTTGGCTGGAGAAGAACTAGCCAGCGCCTATGCCAGCGGCGATGCCTTCCTGTTCCCATCAAGCACCGAAACCCTTGGGCTGGTGTTGCTGGAAGCCATGGCGGCCGGCTGCCCAGTGGTGGGCGCCAACCGCGGCGGTATCCCCGACATCATTAGCGATGGCACCAACGGCTGCCTCTATGAACCCGATGGGGCCGATGGCGGTGCCGCCAGCCTGATCGAAGCCACCCGCAAACTGCTCGGCAATGACATCGAGCGCCAGGGCCTACGCCATGCCGCCCGCAGCGAAGCCGAACGCTGGGGCTGGGCCGGTGCAACCGAACAACTGCGCGGTTACTACCGCCAAGTCTTGGAGACCAACCTCACCACAGCGGCCTGAGGGCTGCGCGTTAATCACCTTTCTGCGAATGCCAGGCCAAGAGCACCTTTTTGGCCATCGGCAGGGCATGCACTGATCCACCGCCTGGCGTGTTCTGGGCAAACGCAGCCACCACGATTTCAGGGTTGTCGTAGGGAGAGAAACAGCCAAACCAGGCATGGTCTGGACCGCCCCGTTGGCTGTCTTCTGCTGTTCCTGTTTTGCCAGCCCCAGGGGGAAGAGCAGGATCATTGAGGCCATAGCCGGTGCCATCAGCCACCACCTTGCGCAGGCCGGCGCGAATGGTTTCAAGGGTGCTGGGCTTCATGTCCACCTTGGTTCGCAGCGGCGGCGCCGTCCAATCCTGTCCTTGATCGGCCAGGTGGGGCGTCACCAGGTAACCGCCATTGGCAAACACGCTGTAAGCGCGGGCCAATTGCAATGGCGTGATCTCAACAATCGACTGGCCAATAGAGGCTGAGGCCATGTCTTCTGGAATCCAAGGGGTGGTTCCAGGTTCCGCCCAGCCGCGACCTTCATTGGCCCAATCTTCATTTCCCACCAACCCAGGGCTCTCCTCGTAGCCGATCTCAACCCCGCTGGGGCCATCAAAACCTAGGAGCTTGGCGGCTTTGTAGAGCTCACGCGACCCCACGCCAACACCCACTTGATAGAAAAAGGTATTGCTGGAAAAGCGCAGCGCATCTTCGTAGCCGATGGTGCCAAAACCGGCGCCGTTGTGATCCGGGAAGCAGTGGCCGCCATAGGTGATGCAGCCCATGGTCTTCAGCTTGGTGCCAGCGGGGAACCTGCCCGATTCCATCCCCGCCATACCAGTCACCACTTTCCATGTGCTACCTGGGTTGTAGGCATTCATCGCCCGGCTGAAGAGCGGCTTGTTGGGCGACTTAAACAGGGCGTCGTATTCCTGCTGCGTGGTGATCAGCTTGGAGAAGAAGTTGGGGTCAAAATTGGGCTTGCTGGCCATCGCCAGAATCGCCCCGGTGGTGGGATTCATGGCAACGATGGCGCCACCACGCTTGTCAGCGAGGGCCTTCTCCGCGGCCCGTTGCAGATCCAGATCGATCGTCAGCGTGAGGTCTTTTCCGGCCTTGGAGGGGCGATCACCCAGATAGCGCTGCACCTCTCCGTTGGCGTTCACCTCCAACATCTGGCCGCCCCATTTGCCGCGCAGATGGCTTTCGTAGGCCGCTTCCACGCCAATACGGCCAATCCGGTCGCGGATCTTGTAGCCCTTATCAATCAAGACGTCGTATTCGTCTTCGGTGATCGGCTGGGTGTAGCCCAAGGTGTGGGACGCCAACATCCCGTGGGGGTAGAAGCGCAGAATGTCCATATCCACGCTGGCGCCAGGCAGATCAAGGTTCTGCTCTTGAAAACGCAGCACCTGCTCCGGTTGCAGACCATTCACCAAAGGGATCCGGTATCCGTCTTTGCCCATGCCGCGCTCGCGCGCTTGATCCAAGCCCTTGGGATCAAGCTGCAGCAAACCCGCCAAGCGATCCCTCAAGGCTGGCCATTGCTCATCGGTGACCAACCGGGGCTCAATGAACAAGGTGTAGGTGAGTTTGCTGCTGGCCAGCACACGGCCTTTACGGTCGAGCAAACGCCCGCGGATAGGCGAGCGCGGCATCAAACGGATGCGGTTTTCGTCAGCTGCCACTCGGTTCTCGGCGCCGTGGAGCAATTGCATCCACACCAGGCGCATCCCGATGGCGCTGAAGAACATCAACAGCACCAGCAGGATCACGCCGGGTTGCTGCCCCATGCCGCAAAAGCGGGCATCACGGCGTGAGAAACCGAGGCTCATGGCAGCAGCTTGGCCTCCAGTTGCTGCAACCGGGCCGTGATAGCTGTCAAGCGCTCTTGCAACGCCTCCACACTGGCGGGCTGATCAGGATCTTCCACCGTCACCTCAACAGGCACCACCGACTCTGCAGGCGTCGCCAACTTCTGGCGCGCAGCGTCCATCAGCTGCATGCCAAGACTGAGCCAGGGATTGATAGAAGGTTCAGCCATCAGCCAGAGGAATTAGATCCAGGCTGCCACGCTCTGGCGGTTTTAGCGGCTTCTTTGAACCCCAGGTTGAAGAATCAACTCACGGCAAAACTGCTGGGAACCCAGATGCCAACCCAGAAAACCAGCGGTGAGGATGAGCCCGGTCACCGGCAGCAATGCCCGTCCGGTAGTGGGATCAGCTAACCACTCCCGCCACTCGCGCACCCAGCGCTGACGGCTGAAACGACGCTTCTCAGCCTTTTCCTCCTGGCTGCGGCGGCGCAGAGACTTACCGACCCAATGCTCGAAGGCCTTCTTCTTGGTGACCGCCATCTTGCGCTCGAGCTCAAGCAGCTGGCCGGCAGTCAGCTCCGGGTTGAAAGTGCTGATCAGCTCAAGGCTCTTGAGGAACATCTCTACGGAACCATCTTTGATGGCGCGGTCCTCATCACTCAGGCTTTCCCAAACAACCTCGGGATAGAAGCGCACACGATTCGTGGTGATCTGGTCCTCATTGAGTTGACCGGGCTCGCGCAGCCAACGGTCCGTATTGGCATCAAAGCGCCGCCAATACAAGAAGGGATTGAGGTAAACCGTCTTACCGGCGAGCTCGATGCTGTCCTGTTGCAACCGCCGTTGCAACTGCTGGTTTTGCTGGAGAGGCGCTGAGCTGGCCACAACACGTCGGTCGGTGTCCGATGGTATCGGCGACGGCAAGGCAAAACCAGGCTTGACAAGCCCCACACTCTTTAAGTGGGCCACCCAAGCTGTCGCGCCAGACGCCACCCCTTAGTCCCGGTGATCACGACCACCGGGCGATTTTCAATCAGAACGTTGAGGATTGATTATTTCTCTTAACTTTCCAACGTACAGACTAGAGCCATACCCAGAAACATGATGACTGTCATCGAACAAATAATTGCCACTCGCGTCTTCTGTTTCACAACTACTTTCGGAACATAAGAATTGAGCAGGGTCGAACAAACGGACATTTCGATGGGCTGCGGCAAACTGACCCAATTGATCAACAAAATAAGACCTTTGCTCTTCAAAGAACTGCAGGTCGACTACAGCCTTGGGATGATTCACAGGACAATTCGGATCTGATATCGATAGCTGGAACCACTGCTTTTGACAAAATTCAGGCCGTGCCACATATCTGCGGATCCAGTCAAAACGAGGCGGGGGCAACACCATAATGAATTTGCTGCTCACGGAATCAACTACTAAGCTCAGACTATTAAGGTAAGAATCAAATGCATCCTGCCAACTCATTTCCAAACTTTTAGAAGTCCATTTCCTTGCAATAAAATCAGGATTAGCAATAGCTTGATTAGGAGGAGAAAAATAACCAAGCCAATAAGGGGCTACAAAAACATAATCTGGAGAATAGGCCTTAAGATGAGCAACAAATAATGATGGATCTAACAGCTCTACTTCCACATCTGGAACATCAGTATTACCATAAATATTCCGGTTAAACAGGAAAGAATTGCCAGTATCCAGCGTAAAATGCAGACAATCTCCTTCCGTTGCTGAAAATAATGACTTACCAAATGCAACAGCATGACTATCACCAACAACCCACTGCCTGGAGGCAGGCGATGCAGGGGAGCTACCATCAAAAATTGGGCATTGCGGATATGTCAAAGTCTTACCCGCATACAATCTTGCAGAATTTAAGGAGAGAAAATAAAGACCAGAAACAAAAGCCGCAATGACTGTTATTCCAAAAATAATGTTTTTTGCTGTCGAATGCAGGAAATTTGCTCTTCGCAGCGGGTTTTCTATATAGCGGTATGAAAACTCTGATATTAGCCATATAAGAAGAAGCTGAGGAAGGACTGACCACCAATGAACCCCGATTGTCCACCGACTTAAAGCTAAGACTCCCCAATGCCAAAGATAAAGGGAATAGGATAAACGTCCGATCTTGACAAATACAAATGACGATAGAACTTTACGAAGAATAGAACTCTTCTCTTTAAATAAAAAACTAATGAGCAAACAGGATAAAGCAACAATTAAAACCGTGGAATACAGACCAACTTCAACTGGCAAGAAAAAGCTAATAAGTGTTAGGACTACTGTCATTGACAGCAACAGATGAGATACTAAAGAGTTCTCATATTGACGCCGCTTAATGAGCAGCACATATAAAATTGAACCAATACCAATTTCCCAAAAGCGAGCCAGTGGAGAAAAATATGCAACGGAAAGATTGATTGGATAAAAATAAATAAAATAAGTAAGTGACGCAAGCACCAGTGGACATACTAAGAAAAGATAGTTGTTTTCACGATTGTTTCTAAACCCGAGAGCCCCTGCTGCCATCATGACAAGGAAAGGGAATAATAAATAAAATTGTTCTTCAATGCCCAAAGACCATGTCTGCGTGTATGGATTAAGCTCTGTAGAATGAGAGAAATAATCAACGGATTGCTTCAGCAAGTATAAGTTTGAAAAGCCAAGCAGTGATGAAAGGCCTGTTCTAAGTGCCAACTGGGGATAAGGATTAACAAAAGAAATTAAAATAGCAACAACAACAACATAAAACAACAAAGCTGGAAGCAACCTTTTAAGCCGTTTTTCAAAAAACTTAAAAGCAAATCTGCGGTCAAATTTATTAGCAGAAAAAACAGACATAGTTATCACAAAACCGGAGATAACAAAAAATATGTCTACACCTAAGTAACCACTAGGCAGTAAATCTACATCAAAATGATTGATGATAACTGCAAGCACAGCGACTGCTCGCAAACCATCTAATTGAGGAAGGTAGCCTGAAGTGTTACTAGTGTTCGACATAAGAAGTCCTAACTTCTATTGGATTACAATCATCAAAAGCTAACCTAGGAGAAAAACTGTACTTTAGAAAATCAATAGATCTGTTTCTGGAACGTCCCTGGTCAACGAGTTGGCTATTCCAATCAAAGACTTTTTAGACAACGGAAGGATAACTGATGGAGCATGCATATCAATGAGCTGCGTATTACCAGAAGACATGATGCAAGATACAAACTTTTCAAAACCACCAGAATTCCTTAGTCCATTTGGATGATATTCAACAAGCAAAGGGATTTTAGAATTTTGAAAGGATGGAAAACCAGATAAAATATGCCCCTCTGATCCTTGTGCATCCATAACCATCAACAAACTACTGGTATTAATTTCGGCACGATAAGATTCCAGAGTACGTCCTTGAACCAATACAAACTCTTGGCTATTAAAACTGTTAATTTGTTGCTCCGAAAAACCTACTCGATGGTCACCATGGTTTTGAGCAGATTTAGCAAACTTAAGGGTTGTATTATTTTGATCACAAAGAGCTACGTTTCTTGGTGTAATTTTTTCAGCCAAGTTATTCAATTGGATATTCAAAGACAGCAATTTATAATTCAATGAATCTGGCTCAAAAGCAAGTGCAGAGCTAGCATATTTTGCACACACGGAATACATTGCAATTGAGCCAATATTCGAGCCAATGTCAAGAAGTTGATCGAAGCAAGGCTTCGCTAGAGTTTTCATAACCACATCCATCATCTCGCTTTCATAAGAAAATTGATCCTCAAAAGTAAGACGGCCGATACAAAGATCAGATGAACTTACTATGTACGACAACCCCTCCCTGGTAGGGGCAATTACATATTGTTGCTTATCATGAAATAAGAATAATGATGGTCTAAAAAAAACTGACTTTGAGAGTTGCCTCAATAGCCATAAAATAAAGCGCTTTGCTGAATGATCGGCTTTTATTCGATAGATTAAAGAATCTAACTTATAAGCTAAAGGCCTTTTAAGCCATCTTGATAATGCGCCTAATAAATACATTTAAAGGTGACCTACTAGAAAAACAAAAAGAAATGGCATCAAAATCAATTCCAAATAATTCTATTCCCACTCAATGGTTCCCGGCGGCTTGCTGGTGATGTCATAGACGACGCGATTAACGCCATTCACCTCATTGACGATTCGATTGGAAATGCGCTCCATCAAGTCGTAGGGCAACCGAGACCAATCGGCGGTCATGCCGTCTTCACTGCCCACGCAACGCAACACGATTGGGTAAGCATAGGTGCGCTTGTCTCCCATCACACCAACACTGCGCACTGGCAACAGCACAGCAAACGCCTGCCAAATGTCGTGATAGAGGCCGGCATCGCGCACCTCTTCACGCACGATCAGATCGGCATCGCGCAAGATGTCGAGCTTCTCTTCGCTCACCTCACCAAGAATCCGGATCGCTAGGCCTGGCCCGGGGAAGGGATGCCGCCGGACGATTTCCTCAGGCAGGCCAAGACTGCGGCCCACTTTTCGCACCTCGTCTTTAAACAGACGCCGCAGGGGCTCCACCAACTTGAACTGCAGGTCCTTGGGCAAACCACCCACGTTGTGGTGGCTCTTGATTTTCACTGCCACACGCTCGCCGGTTTTGGGATCGACGTTGGTGCCTGCGCTCTCAATCACATCGGGATAGAGCGTGCCCTGGGCGAGGTAATCAAAGGGCCCAAGCCGCTTGCTCTCCTCTTCAAACACGCGAATGAATTCGGTGCCGATGATGCGGCGCTTTTGCTCGGGGTCAGCGATGCCGGCGAGCTTGTTGATGAAGCGCTCACGGGCATTGATGTACTCCACATTGATGTGGAAGCGCTTGTCGAAGAACTCGACCAAAAACTCGGGCTCGCCTTTGCGCATGAAGCCCTGGTCGATGAACATGCAGGTGAGCTGATCACCGATGGCCTTGTGCAGCAAAAAGGCCAGGGTTGAGGAGTCCACGCCACCGGAGAGGGCCAGCAGCACGCGTTTGCTCCCCACGCGCGCACGCACATCGGCAATGGCTTCATCGATGAAAGCCTCGGTGGTCCAATCCGGCTCACAACCACACACGTGGTAGATGAAATTGCGGATCAGGGCCATGCCGCAGGTGGAATGCACCACCTCGGGGTGGAACTGAACGCCGTAGAGCTTGCGGCCGTGGTGGGCAATCGCCGCTTCTGGGGTGTTGTCGGTGTGGGCAAGGCGCGTGAAGCCATCGGGGAGGGCTTGCACCGAATCCCCATGGCTCATCCACATCGTCGAGCCGTCGTCGACGTTGGTGAGCAGATCGGTGGGATCGTCCACAAATAGCGGGGCCTTGCCGTACTCACCGCGTTCTGATGCCTCAACGGAACCGCCCAGCTGCTGCACCATCAGCTGCATGCCGTAGCAAACCCCCAACACCGGGATCCCCAGATCCCAAATGCCCGGATCGCATAACGGAGCTCCAGCGGCATACACCGAGCTGGGCCCGCCGCTGAGGATGATTCCGCGCGGCTCAAGGGCCTTCAGCTGCTCAAGGGTGGTGGTGTGGCTGACCACCAGGGAATAGACCTCGGTCTCCCGCACACGCCGGGCAATCAGCTCGGAGTACTGCGAGCCGAAATCAAGGATGACGATCGCTGGGCGGCGCCCATCTGCTCCCTCCAGGCCAGCTAGAGCAGCGGACATCGGCACTTAAGGCAATCGAAAGAGCCTAAAACGCGGCCTCAGCGAACCAGGACTGACCTCGCGGTCCAACGGCCCACAACTGACGGGAGCGATCAAACAGGGCGACCCCCGGCTCCAGGGTCAAACCCGTGGTGGCCTGAATGCTGGCTGCCGTGCGCGCTTCGATGGCCGCTGTGATCCGCTGCCGCAACCGCTGCTCCAGCTCTGGTTGCTGCTGCCGCAGCAATTGCATGCCAGCTTCAGTGGTGGCGCTGCTGTGCAGCTCACGAAGCAACTCGCCCTGCACCCCCTCGAGAGCCGCCAAGGCCGTGAGCACCTCGGCGCGGCCATCGGCCAAATGGTGATGGGTGTGAAAGATGCCGCCCGCCAGCTTGAGCAATTTGCCGTGGTAGCCAAACAACAGCAGCCTCTGCACCCCCTGCTCGGCGGCCGCGGCCAGCAGCGGGCCAATCCAATTGCCACTTTTCAGCAGCAGTTCAGCAGGCAAGCCCAGGCGAGGGGCCAAATCCAAGCCATTTTCCCCCACCACCAAAACCAACTCAGGGCAACCCTGCGGCCGCTCTGCGCGCTGACGCAACTCGTCTAAAGCGCCCTGCAACTGATCCGGCGCCGCACTGCGCTGCACGTCGGCTTGGGTGCCGATCAAGGCCAATCCCTCCACCACCCCAAAGGCGGCATTGGAGGTGCGCAAAGCCCGCTCGCGCCCTTGGGGCAACACCACCTCCAGCGCCACCGAGCGATCAGCCGGCACCAAACCAGCCAGGTTGTGCTGCAGCAGCTCGCGGGCAAAGCCCGAGAGGCACACCTCACCTCCCTCCGCCAGGCGGCCCACACCAACACCGGCTTGCACGTCAAAGCAGGCCCCCTCAAGCGGCTCAGCCCAGCGGGCCCGCACCCACACCGCCAAGCCCCGGGTGAGGTCCATGCCAGGGCCAGGATCACAGCGGCTGATGGCCAAGGCACTGCCATCGGCGAAGGGAGCCACCGCCTCAATCGGCAGCTCCCGTTGCCCCGCCGGCTGCAACAGCTCAAGGCCAATGCGCTCCGCCGATGGATCACCCCGGAGCTGCCGCACGGCAGCCACCGCGGCCACCGCCACCCAAACCGGAAGGGTGTAGCCGGAGTCGAGGGCGGACGAGGCGGACAAAGGGGATTACCGGCTGCTTTTTAAGGTGAATGATCCACCAGCCGGATTCCGGCCCCCCACCCAGCGGCATGAAGGACAAGCTTCAACTGATGATCCCCGGCCCCACTCCTGTGCCGGAACGGGTGCTCCTGGCGATGGCACGCCATCCCATCGGCCACCGCAGCGGGGAGTTCCAACAAATCGTGGCCCGCACCACCGAGCAGCTGCAATGGCTGCATCAAACCAAAGGCGATGTGCTGGTGCTCGCTGGCAGCGGCACGGCGGCCATGGAAGCCGGAATCATCAACGTGCTCAGCCGCGGCGACAAGGTGATCTGCGGCGACAACGGCAAATTCGGCGAACGCTGGGTGAAGGTGGCCAAGGCCTACGGCCTTGAGGTGGAGATCATCAAGGCGGACTGGGGGCAGCCCTTGGATCCCGAGGCCTTCCGCACCGCGTTAGAAGCCGACACAGCCAAGGCGATCAAGGCGGTGATCCTCACGCACTCGGAAACCTCCACTGGCGTCATCAACGACCTGGAGACCATCAACCGCCACGTCAAAGCCCATGGGGAGGCCTTGATCGTGGTGGATGCGGTCACCAGCCTTGGTGCCTGCTCAGTGCCTGTGGATGCCTGGGGGCTGGATGTGGTCTGCTCCGGCTCACAAAAGGGCTACATGATTCCGCCGGGCCTCGGCTTTGTGGCCATGGGCGAGCGGGCCTGGGCCGCGCAAAAGCAATCTGATTTGCCGAAGTTCTATCTGGATCTCGAGCGCTACCGCAAAGCAGCCGCCGGCAACAGCAACCCCTTCACCCCCCCGGTCAACCTCTACTTCGCCTTGGAGGCTGCCCTTGATCTGATGCAAGACGAGGGGCTCGAGGCAATTTTTGCCCGCCACGACCGTCACCGCTGCGCCAGCCAAGCCGCCATGCGCGCCCTTGGCTTGCCGCTCTTTGCCGCTGATGGCTACGGCAGCCCGGCCATTACCGCCGTGGCACCAGCAGGCATCGATGCTGAGGCCCTGCGCAAGGCCGTCAAAGGCCGCTACGACATCCTGCTGGCGGGCGGCCAAGATCACCTCAAAGGACAGGTGTTCCGCATCGGCCACCTGGGCTTTGTGTGCGATCGCGACGTGCTCACCGCCGTTGCCGCCATCGAAGGAGCCCTGGTGGATCTCGGCGCGGCTTCAGCCCAGCCGGGGGCCGGCGTGGCTGCCGCGGCAGCGGTGCTTCAGGGCTAAAACCTGGCGGCCAGCCATCACAGGGGTGGCTACCACTAGAGGTGAGCAACCCCTCACCCGATGCGTCGTCCTGCCTTGCTGCTGGGATCTGCCCTTGTGGCGCTTGCACTGGCTGCCTGCCAAAGCAAACCAACTCCTCAGCAAAGCGAGCAAAAGGCGGAATCAGCAGTCTGCGCCAACCTGGCCGCCGTGGGCGAGGCCCTCGAAGCAGTTGGCGAGCTCGGCCCCAGCTCCACCGTTGGTGACGCCGAACAAGCTCGCGACAACCTGGCCAAAGCCGTGGCCAAGCTCCAAGACTCGGAAGCCGCCCTGGAAAAACTGCGCGTTCAGGAACTGCAAAAGCAAGTGATGGCCTTCAACAAGGCGGCGAAGCAAGTCACCGCCAAGAAGAGCACCACCTTGGAAGAGGCTGCTAATGAACTGCAAGGCAAGCTGGAACCAGTGCTGGCCGCGCGCCAAGCTGCCGTGGCTGATGTGAACTGCGATGCAGCTGGCGGCAACTGAGTGTTGGTCGTTGCCAAGCAACCAAGCCAAAGCTCCGTTGGCGAGAGATCTCATCAACGGAGCCTTTGCTAAGTTGAAAGAATGCGGGTGTAATTCAGTGGTAGAATGTCAGCTTCCCAAGCTGAACGTCGCCGGTTCGAGTCCGGTCACCCGCTTATTCAATTTCTAAGCTCAGTCGCGCTTACGAATCAGGCCTAACACTTGAGGCCCTCTGGCTTTTGCGCGCCGCTCACAATTCAAACCCTTCAGGATTAAGAGTCCTGCCTCGGTAACCTCACCAGCTTCAGCTTTCACTTTTGCTGCTTCATAAAACTGCTGCGCTTCACCCTTGAGCTGATCCCGTTCCTGGTCAACCGAACTACCAACTTTCGATGGTTCTTTCACACCACCTGCTCGTATTTGTGTAAGCATTTCTCAGCGAACGATTTGCTGCCCGTCAATCTCTTTCAACCCTGCCAAATAATGGGTCAAAAGGCAATAGCAACAATGACCGGTTTTGAATGGAACGAAATGGATCAGGTGCCCGGTTCTTCGCGATTGTCTCCGAGATCGGCAATGCGCTGACGCAGCTCATGAATGCGCTGCTGATCACCGCGGCCAACGGCAACAGCTAGGGCAAATTCCAACTTTTCGATCTGGTGTCCGCTGTCAACAAAACCGCGACGATTGCTGAGCGGTGTGTAAGGACAGGACTGCGGGTGAACGGAGGCGAGAGATGCCATGGTTCGCTTTCTTTTTATTCTGCCACCCCTGACCAGGCCCCATGGCACACCAGAGGCCCCAGAGCGTGTGGATTTCAAAATTTTTTCGCATTTATTCATGGGCAGACACCATGGGCAGATCGGCCTTGCTGGTCGTGAAGTGGGCAGACAAGTGCTGACGCCGCATGCACCAATCCGGCTCCACACCAACGGCAGCCCACTGCACCGTGCCCGTTCCAAAGCGCTGGTTCAGCCGGTCGACGGCCTGCAACAAACGACTGCGGCGCCGTAACTGCTGAGGGGAACACGGCACCAACAGGTGGTGCTGCAAGTGCTCCTGGGGCTGCAACTGGCCCAGCAGCACCCCGGCTTTTTGAAAGGCATGCCCAGGGCGAAACAACTGATCCACCAGTGGCAGAGCCCGCTGCAACAACACGGCGGTGTCGGCTGTCGCCAACGGCAAACCCACGCTGATGCTGTTGGCATAAAACCCAGCTGCAAAAGGGCTCGTGCGCACAAACACCGTCAGCCGGCCCGCCCGTTGCCCCTGACGGCGCAGCTTTTCCGCGCCCCGCACCACGTGGGCTGCCACCGCCTCCCGCAGGCTGAGACGGTCCAACACCGCTGTGCCAAAACTGCGGCTCACGCAGGTTTCCTGCTTGGCCACCGGCTCGCTCTCCAAGGCCAGGCAGCTGATTCCGCGCAACTCCTGCTGCAGGCGCAGCCCCACCACTCCCCAGCCCTGGCGAATCAAGGCGGAATCAGCCTGCGCCAGATCCAGGGCTGTGGCCAAACCGCGTAAACGGCACCAGCGCGCCAAGCGGCGACCAACACCCCAGAGATCCTCAACGGCCACCTCCGCCAAGCGATCGGGCAGGTGGGACTCCAGCAGCAGATTGCAAACTCCCGTGCGGGCGGGATCCCGCTTGGCCAAGCGATTGGCCAACTTGGCCAAGACCTTCGAGGGCGCCATGCCAAGGGCAATGGGCAAGCCCAATTGCTGACGGACCACCACCCGCAGTTCTGCAGCCCAACGACTGAGCTCATCGGCGGGCAGGGATGGCAAACGCGCGAAGGCTTCATCGATGGAATACACCTCCAACTCCGGCACCCGCTGCTTCAACAGGGCCATCACCCGCTGGCTCATATCGCCATAGAGGGCGTAGTTGGAACTGCGCACCACCACCTGCTGGTCGCGCAGGCGATCCGCCACCTGGAAATAGGGCGTGCCCATGGCAATGCCCAGCTGCCTGGCCTCACGGCTGCGGGCCACGATGCAGCCATCGTTATTGGAGAGCACCACCACCGGCTGGCCCTGCAGCGCTGGATCAAACAGCTGCTCGCAGGAGGCATAGAAGTTGTTGCAATCAATCAGAGCCAGCGCTGCTGCCATGGGCGCTTACAGGGGATGGATCACATGGGTGGCCACACCCCAGATCTGAACCGCACTGCAACCGTCCAAGTCCAAAGGCGGATAACCGGGATGGGCCGCCTGTAAGCGCAAGCGGCCGCCATGGCACTCCAACCGCTTGAGCGTGAAGGCGCCATCGAGCACCGCCACCACCACCCGGCCCGGCTGGGGCTGCAGGCTGCGATCCACCAGCAGCAAATCGCCGTGGTGAATCCCATCAGCCAGCATCGAATCGCCACTGACCTGCAACACAAAGGTGCTGAGGGGGCGCGCAATCAGCTGGCGATTGAGGTCAACCCCCGCTTCGAGGTAGTCATCGGCTGGGCTGGGGAAGCCCGCCGCAACGACCGCCATGCAATCAGTACAGGTGTACTAATTCTAAGCGGCTTGGTCCATCTCGGGAACCGATGTGGCCAGGAGCTCACGGCAATCGGCCAGCAAGTTATCCACCGATTGCAAAGCTTCAAGCTCTTGCGGATGGGGAGCCATCTGGTTTTGCAGCTGAAGCTCCATGGCCGCTAAGCGCTGCTCCAAATTGATCAGGCGATGGGACAAGGTGGCCAAGGTTTCGGCCAACCCCTCAGTGCTGCGCGTGATGCGGAAGGACAGCGGTTCCACGGGCTGAACCCAGACGTCAAGCGGATGACAACACAGAGACGGGCTTCGCTCAAGGGATGGCAGATCAACCGCTCTGGACAGACGGGAAGGGATCGATACCTTTGGCCCAGTTCATCAAGCTGGGGACAGGTATGGCTGCTAAGCGCTACCAACTCATGGCATTGGCCCTGGGGCTGAGCTGCATGGGCAGCCTGCCGGCTGACGCCAATGAAGCCGGGGATAAAGGAGCCGAGATCTATTGCTTCATGCGCAAGACGGGCAATTCCCACAACGTCAGCTGGAAAGCGGCCTACGAGCGGATCAAGCGTCAGGGCAATGGTCTGTTCAAAACCTCGCCGAAGCACGCGGCGGTGATGATGACCGAAAGCGTGGTCACCGCACAGGACAAATTCAGGGACTGCGGCAAGTACCTGGGCGCCCTCTATTCAGGCAGCGAAACCGCGGGCAAAGACTTTGATGCCGGCTTAAGCAACGAGAGCAGCACCACCGACGACGACCGCTACAGCTACTAACAGGTCATGGGCAAGGGTCAGCTGACCAAAGCCATCGGTATGGGGATGGGGTTGGTGATCCTGGGTGCTTGCCGCTCCAGTCAGTTGGAGGCGGACAGCTGCTTAGCCGATGTGGAAGCCAACGCGTTGGACCGGGCCTTGCAACGCTGCAACCGGGTGGTGAAAGCCCATCCTCAGGATCCGCGGCCCCACAACGATCGCTTTTTGCTGCACACCTTGCTGCAGAACAAGGACGCCGCCTGCCAAGACATCGCCCATGCCGCTGCTCTGCTCGAGACCAGCGGAGCGAAGAGCCACAACGACCTGCGCGCCGAAATTTTGGTGCGGGCCGATAGCTGCCGCTAGCTCTGCAGCAATTCTTCGAGCATGCGCGCCAAGCCTTGGCGGCGCAGCTGCCGCCGCTGACGCCCCAGCACCACTTCAATCCGCTCGGATTTGCTGAGGATCAAGCCATCCACCAAGGCATCAGCCCCCCCCAGCTGAAGCCAATGGCATTCCACGGTGCGGCGGGTGCCAAAACGGTGGCAGCGATCCTCCGCCTGCTCAGCATCACCGGGGGTCCACGGACGCTCGAGCAGGATCACCTGAGAAGCCCGCTGCAAGCCAAGACCCAAGCCAGCAACGCCATAGGTGGCCAGCAGCAAATTGGAGTCGCCCCCTTGAAAGCGCTGCAGCCGCTGCAGCCGCTCGCTGGGATCCACCAGGCCGGTGAGCAGCTCACCGCCGCGCAAGCGATGCAGCTGCAGCAGCGGCCCGCGAAAACCGCTGAACACCACCACCGGATCACCCGAACCTTGCAGCTGATCAAGCAGCTGCTGCAGGGCAACCAACTTGTGAAAGGAGCCCAGTTGTCTCAGCGCGGTGAGCAGGGCCAAACGCTCCGCATCGGAGCGCACCAAGCCAGCCGCTGCGCGCTTGCGGTAGGCCTCCAAACGCTGCTGCAGAGCCCGATCAAACTGATGCTGAGCCTCGGGCTTGAGCACCACCGCATGGAAGCGGCGCAACTTCGGTGGCAGATCCAAACAATCGCGTTTGCGGCGATGCAGCAACTGGGGCCGCAGTAGACGCTGGAGCTCATCAAGGCGGCTGGCCCCTTGGCAGTCCCACACCATGCGCGGGCCACTCTGACGCCAATGTCCGTTGCAAAAAAGGGTTTCGTAGGCCTGACGATCCCGGGCTAAGGGATGGCCGATGGCCATGAGCAACGGCAACAGTTGAACAGGGCGGCCGTTTTTTAACGGCGTGCCCGTCAGTAACCACACCGCTCGCATGCGTGGATGGCGCGCCAAACGCAACAGCGCCTGGGTGCGCTTGGCCTGACTGTTCTGGGCGAAGTGGGCTTCATCCACCACCAACACACAGCCCCCATCGGGCGGCTCCTGCGGCAGGCGAGCCCAACTCAACAATTCGGGGCTGAGCTGCAACGCCAGCGCCTCGCGGCGCCAATGGTCGTGAAGCCCCACAGGTGCCACCACCAGCAAACGGGTGGCACTGCAGCGCAGCAAGGCCCGTGCGGCAGCCAACGCAGTCAGCGTTTTGCCTAGGCCCATTTCATCGGCCAACACCGCCCCGCGGCGTGCCAACAACCAGCGCACCCCCGCCCGTTGATGGGCCAGCAGGTGGCGGCCGTCGGAAAGGGGGTGCTGCAAATCAGCTGCAGCAATCAGCTCACGATGAGCTGGCAGGGGCGGTAATGGGCAGCGCACCTGGTCGAGCCACTGCTGCAGCGCCGGATCAATGGGAAAACGCTCACCGAAGTGCTGCGTCAGCTGCCAGGCCGCGTCGAAAGGGAAAACCCAACCACCTTGGCGTTGCTGCCAGCGCCCGCGCGGTCTGATCCGCCGAATCTGGGCTTGGCTAACGGGATCTGGCGGGCAACGAAATAAGACGTCGCCAGCAGCTGTGAGTGAAAGACCGTTGCCCACAATCTGCTTGGCCATTCATAAATTTAAGCCGCATCAGCCGGAAAACAAGAGCGCCTAACCCGCTGGCCAAAGTGCAATCTGCAGCACATTGACAGCCGAACAATCATCCGCAGACTTGGGCCAAATCCGGGAGATTCGGATGCATCAGAGCGATGCGGTGTTCCTCGAGGAACTCTGTCCCAAGCTCCGCGTCCGACGGTGGCGTCAATCTCTCCACGAGTACACCGGCCATACCTGCATCTACTGCGGCAAGCCATCGGAATCCATCGACCATGTCTGGCCCCGCAGCCGCGGCGGCCTCAGCGTCACGGAAAACTGTGTGCCGTCTTGCCTCTCCTGCAACGGACACAAAAGTGACTCCGATGCCTTCCAGTGGTATCGCCGTCAACGCTTTTACGACCCTCGCCGCGCCATGGCCATTCGCGCCTGGCTCGACGGTGATTTGAGGCTGGCCGTTCGCCTCCTGCAATGGGCGACCCCCAGCGAGTCATCCAACACACAAGAGTCCAGCGGCAATGGCGTGGTGCCGATTCGCAGCCAAACCAACTACCAAGCCGCCTAAGGGACTCACCACACCTGGCAGGCCTTGACGCTGCTGGTGCGTTGGCATAGCTCCGCCTGCAATTGGGGCTCTTCGGGCAGCAACAAACCAGCCGCTGCAATCGCTGCAGCCAGCACCACGGGGCTTAACCAAGCACGCCTGGGCCGAGCGGCAGGGATGATGGTGGAGCAGGTCATGGAACAGGTGTATTAGTGAGTAATACAGGTGTACTCACTTCTCGAGGAGCTGTCAACCCGCTGAGTCCTGACCAACGTCTACTGGTGGTGGGCGGCGGTTACACGGGCCAGCACTTTGCTGAGCGGCTACGCCAATTGGGCGCCGATGTGGTGGTGACCCACCGCCGGGCAGCCGCCGCCGCTGGGGAGTTGCCGTTCGATAGCAGCACAGGCCTGCTGCCCAGCGCAGCGGAGCTCCAGGGAATCAGCCATCTGCTGGTCACAGCCCCCCCTGATCGCCAAGGGCAGGACCCTTGCTTGAGCAGCCTGAAACCACTGCTGGATGAATTGCCTTTGCAATGGGCGGGCTACCTCTCCACCACAGGCGTCTACGGCAACCAGCACGGCGAATGGGTGGATGAATACACGCCTCCAGCAGCAGATCTGCTGCCCCGCAGCCAAGCCCGACTGCAATGCGAACAGGCCTGGCTCAACAGTGGTTGGCCGGTGCAGGTGTTCCGCCTGCCCGGCATTTACGGACCCGGGCGCAACAGCCTGTTGGCGCTGCAGCGCGGAGACGCCCGCCATGTGCACAAACCAGGGCAGGTGTTCTGCCGCGTGCATGTCGACGACATCGTTGGCGCCCTGCTGCACTGCCTGCAGCTAGCCGCAACACAACGGCCCAGCATCGTCAACGTCTGCGACAACCGCCCAGCCCCAAGCAGTGAACTGCTGGGCTATGCGGCGCACCTGCTGGACTGCCCGCTGCCAGAACTGCACTGGTTTGAAGCGGTTCAAGGCAGCATGAGCCCGATGGCCCTGAGCTTCTGGCGCGACAACCGCCGCGTTAGCAACGGCAAGCTGACCAAAGAACTGGGCTATGCACTGCAGTTCCCCAGCTACCGGGAGGGACTGCAGGCCTGCCTCAAGGCTGAGGCTCTCGATTGACATACGTCTCCAAATCCTTGCCCAGCCGATCCCAGCGCACCTCAAGCCAACCGCGCTGAAGCCCGGTTCCAAGGCCTAAAAGCAACAGGGCCAGGAGCAGCAAACGCAACATGGTTTGTGACGAACAGTGGAACCAAGTAAAAAAGCGAACAATCCTTTAGTGCGTCCTTAATAGGGACTGCCTTGAATATCCGCAAATTGGTTGAGCCCATGGCCCGATTTGAGTGCTTCAGCCGAACCCAGCGTCCAGATATGGATCTGCTGCCGATCGCTACAGAAGCACTCCAAAGCCAGGGTTTCAAGGTCCGCTCAGCCATTGGTGAATCCATCAGCCTGGTGGATAGCCAGCCGGTCAAACGGTTGCGCGATCGAGCTGTGGTGCTGCTCGATCAACACACCAACCCTGATGGGCGGCGTGAACTGCAGTGTGTGATTAGCAACGACTCGATCAGCAGCAGCCCCGATTGCCGCTGCCATGGCGTGTTTCGCCAGCTGCTGGGCCAATTCGAATCCATGCCTGATGTAGTGGTGGAAGCTGCTGCTGCCTGAGGCTTGAAGCGCCTGGCCATTGCTCTTGGCGACCCGGCTGGGATTGGAGCTGAGGTGGTCCTAAAGGCTTTGGCCCATCGCCCCAGCCTCAATCCCCTCTTGGTGGGTTGCCGCCTGTGGCTGCAAGCCAGCTACGAGCACCTCCTGCCCCGCTGCCATGAGCCGCTGGCTGATCCAAGCCAGCTGGAGATTGTTGATGAGCCGCTCACTCACGCCATCGCGCCTGGGAGCATCAGCGCCGCTGCTGGAGCCGCTTCATTCAGCTGGCTCACCCGGGCAACAGAGGCCGTGCTGGAGGGCCGCGCCCAGGCCTTAGTCACCGCCCCGATTGCCAAAACCGCCTGGCACCAGGCCGGCCACCACTACCCCGGGCAAACCGAACGGCTGGCTGAACTCTGTAGCTGTGACGACGCAGCCATGCTGTTCACGGCCCGCTCACCCCAGAGCGGCTGGCGTTTCAACACGCTGCTGGCCACCACCCACATTCCACTCAGCAGCGTCCCCACAGCGTTGACGCCAGAGCGCCTGGAACGACGCCTCAGCCAGCTCGAGGACTTTTGCCGGCGCTTTCGCCAGCGTCCTCGCCTCAGGGTGGCCGGACTCAACCCCCATGCCGGCGAAGACGGTCAACTGGGAACCGAAGAGCAGCGCTGGATCACCGCTTGCTTGCAGGCTTATCAGCAGCGCCACAACAACCTTCAGCTGGAAGGCCCCGTGCCACCGGACACCTGCTGGCTCGGCGCAGCCCAAGCCTGGAGTGACTCCGAACACTTGGAGCAGGGATGTGATGGCTACCTGGCGCTGTATCACGACCAAGGCCTGATCCCGGTCAAAGTGCTGGCCTTTGATCAGGCCGTGAACACCACGCTGGGGTTGCCGTTCCTGCGCACCTCACCGGATCACGGCACAGGGTTTGATCGGGCCGGCCAAGGCAGCGCCCGCGGCGCCAGCATGCTGGCGGCCATTGATACGGCGGTGGAGCTGGGCTAGCTAGGGCGCACCAACATCAGTACCTGGTTGTACTCAACAGGGGTGCCGTTTTCCACAAGGATTTCCACTACTTCGCCCGAGACCTCAGCTTCGAGCTCATTCATCAACTTCATCGCCTCCAAAATGCAGACGGCTTGGCCGTTGCTGATCTTCGAGCCCACTTCCACAAAGGGAGCCTCACCCGGTGCTGGGGCCCTGTAGAAGGTGCCCACCATCGGCGCTTTGACCTCCACCAAATCACCACGGCTGGCCGCAGCAGCTGGAGGTGGCGGTGCTGCCGCCGCAGGTGCTGCCGCGGAAACGTCAGCAGCAATCGGCGCAGCTTGCGCAGGCAGCATGACTGCCTGGGGCGCTGGCATGTTGCGCCTGACTTCCAAGCGGAAGTCGTCACCTTCGAGCTTGAGCTCTTGAATATCGCTGCTGGACAGAAATTCGAGCAGCTCGCGCAGGGCCTGTTGGTCCATTTGCATGATCCTCAGGACTCCCGGCCCAGATAGCTGTCAGAGCGGGTGTCGATCTTGATCTTCTCGCCAATGGAGATGAACAAGGGCACCATCACTTGAGCGCCAGTTTCAACTATGGCTGGCTTGGTGCCACCGGTGGCTGTATCACCTTTCACACCGGGATCGGTTTCGGTGACTTCCAAGACCACGGAATTCGGCAGCTCAACCTCAATGGGGTTGTCCTTCCAGGACACCACGTTCACCTCCATGCCTTCTTTGAGGTACTTGCGGCCTTCACCGATCTGCTTGGCCGTCAGGCGGGTTTCCTCATAGGTGGCCATGTCCATAAAGACAAAGTCCTCACCCTCCATGTAGGTGTGCTGCAGGGTGGACTTCTCCAGCAGCGCTGAAGGGACCATCTCGCCAGCGCGGAAGGTTTTTTCAACAACGTTGCCGCTCTGGGCTGATTTCAGCTTGGTTCTGACAAAGGCCGAGCCCTTGCCTGGCTTGACGTGGAGAAACTCGACCACACGCCACACCTGACCATCCAGCTCAATCGTGGTGCCAGTGCGGAAGTCGTTGCTGGAGATCATTCCCGGCGAATGGATTGAGGCGGATTGTACGGTGGTCGCCGCTACTGAACGGGCAGCCGTGGCTCGCGCTCTGATCCCGCAGTTGCTGGCTTTGATCCTGAGCTTTGGACTGGCTCTGTTGTCGCCAGCAACCGCTTTGGCCGCCTTGCCCCCGGGGAATGCGGTGACTGATCCAGCAGCCATCCTGCGCGACTCCCTGCCCGTTGATCAGGCCGATCTCAGGGACCTTCAGCACCGGCTGGAAGGCACCAGCGATGACCTCAGGGCCCGGCGCTGGAACAGCATCAAGACCAGCTGCGAACGCACCCAGCGGCAATTCAGCCTCAAACGCGGCGCCATCTTTGAAGCCGTTCCGAGCGAGCGGCAGCCCCAAGCCGAGCAACTGCTCAGTCAACTCGACACCAATCTTGAAGAGCTCTGCGCCAGCAGCGAGCTGCAAGAGCGGGATGGATTCCTCGAGCAGCGCCGCCTGACCCTGGCGGATATCGGCGCCTTGGAGGAGTTGTTTATTGGGGACTTCCCCTATGCCATCCCCTCGGAATTCGATGACCTCCCGAGACTGTTGGGGCGCGCCACGGTGGAGATTCGCACCAGCCAAGGCGATCTCAACGCCGTCATCGACGGCTACAGCGCACCACTGACCGGTGGAGCCTTTGTTGATCTGGTGCAACGGGGCTTCTATGACGGCTTGCCCTTCTCACGGGCCGAAGACTTCTACGTGCTGCAAAGCGGCAATCCCAAGGGAGACGCCGAAGGCTTCATCGATCCGAAAACCAAGCAAGAACGCCATGTTCCCCTCGAGATCCTGGTGCCGGGGGATGCCTCACCGATCTACAACATGACGTTTGAGGATCTCGGCCTGTTCAAAGCCACGCCGGTGTTGCCCTTTGCCACCTTGGGCACCCTGGGCTGGGCCCACTCCGATAAGGCCTTGGACGATGGTTCATCCCAGTTCTTCTTCTTCCTTTACGAAGCCGAGCTCACCCCGGCTGGCCTGAACCTGGTGGATGGCCGCAATGCAGCGTTTGGCTATGTGGTGGAGGGATCCGAGGTGCTCAAGGAGATGACCATGGACGACACAATCATCAGCGCCAAGGTGATCAGCGGAGCTGACAACCTCAAGAGCCATGCCTGAGGGGCTGACCCTCAGCCAAATCGGTGAACGGGACCTGATCAGGCGGCTAGCGGCCTACGCCAGAGCTGATCAGTGGAGCGACGATGCCGCCCTGCTGCCTGAGATCAGCCCAGAGCGCTGGGTGATCAGCAGCGACACCCTGGTGGACGGGGTGCACTTCTCGGCCAAGACAACACCAGCGTCCGCCGCCGGATGGCGCGCTGCCGCAGCCAACCTCTCCGATTTGGCGGCCATGGGATGCCGCCGCTGTGAAGGAGTCACCGTGGCACTCAGTGCACCTGGAGACACCGAGGTGGACTGGATTGAGCAGGCCTATGGGGGCATGCAGGATCTGCTGCAACGCCACGGCGGCCATCTGCTGGGAGGTGACTGCAGCAGCGGTGAACAACTGGTGCTGGCAATCACAGCGGTGGGACCGGTCCATCCCGATCAACTGATCCAACGGGGAGCCGGCAAGCCCGGGGATTGGCTGATCAGCACCGGAGCTCACGGCCGCAGTGCCCTGGGCTTGCAACTGCTACTCGGGGAAGCCGCTTGGGCCGGCACCCTCGCCAACGAGCAACGGCAAACGGCCATCCGCTGCCATCAACGCCCGCAACCGCGCTTTGATGCCGTCGCGGCATTGCATGCCAGCCGCCCAGCAGGGCAACCGTGGCGCGTGGGCGGCACCGACAGCAGCGATGGCCTGCGCCGCAGCCTGGAGCTCTTGGGCAGCGCCTGCGGCTACCGGCCTGAACTCAACCGCAGCGCTCTGCCAGAGCCAACCGATCCGTTCTGGAGCCTCTGCCTCGATGGCGGCGAAGACTTTGAACTGGTGCTGGCCTTAGCGCCGAGCTGGGCTGAGGCCCTGTTGCGCCAGTTACCCGGCAGCCAACATCTGGGCCAACTCGGTGAAGTTGCTGGCGAGCCCTGTTGGGCTGACAGCAAAAACCCCCTGCCTGAAGGCAGAGGGTTTGAACACTTCAGCTGAGTTGGAAGCCTTGGATCAGGCAGCCCAACGCTGGGCAACGATCTCGGCCAGGTCAACCACACGCTGGCTGTAGCCCCACTCGTTGTCGTACCAGGAGAGGATCTTCACCTGGTCACCGCCCATCACCTTGGTGAGCTCGGCATCAACGATGGTGGAGTCGTCGGTGCCAGCCAGGTCGGACGACACGAGAGGCAGGGTGGAGTACTTGATGATGCCCTTGTAGGCGCCCTCAGAGGCTGCCTTCAACACGGCATTGACCTCATCACGCGAGGTGTTCTTGCTGACGTTGAACACCATGTCCACCAACGACACGTTGGGGGTGGGAACACGCAGGGCCAGGCCATCAAGCTTGCCCTTCACCTCGGGGTAAACCAAAGCCACAGCCTTGGCAGCACCGGTGGTGGTGGGAACGATGTTCATCGCTGCAGCGCGGGCGCGGCGCAGGTCGCGGTGGCTGGCATCGAGGATGCGCTGGTCACCGGTGTAGCTGTGCACCGTGGTCATCGAGCCCTTAACGATGCCGAACTCCTGATCGATCACCTTGACGATCGGAGCCATGCAGTTGGTGGTGCAACTGGCATTGGACAGGATGTCGAAATCTTCGTGGCGGTATTGATCAGCGTTCACGCCAACCACGAAAGTGCCGACTCCGGGGCCCTTACCAGGAGCGGTGAGGATCACCTTCTTGGCGCCAGCCTGGATGTGCATGCTGGCCTTCTCGTCGGTGTTGAACACACCGGTCGACTCGATCACCAGATCAATGCCCCACTCCTTCCAAGGGAGGTTCAGGGGGTTGCGGTCTGAGAAGCACTTGATCTCATGGCCATTGGCAATGATGGTGTTCTCGGTGTAGTCGATCTCAGCGTCCCGGATGCGACCCAACATCGTGTCGTAGGTCAGCAGGTGGGAGTTGGTGGCCGGATCGGAGGTGTCGTTCAGGCCCACCACTTCGATACCCGTGTTGGCACCGCGGCTCAGCCAACAGCGCATGAAGTTGCGCCCGATGCGGCCGAAACCATTAATGGCAACACGAAGGGTCATAGCAATTCGGGATAAATCCCGACTATTGGGGAATTTGGCTGCCGATCATACAGACTCCGAATCGATGTTTTCGCTGCGATCTGGAGTCTTTTTAGTCCAGGCAGAGAGAACGCATTTATGGTCTGCGTAGGACCTTGTTCACCGTGTCCAAGCCCCTTTCACTGACGGCAGAGCAGCCGGTTCATTTCATTGGGGTTGGGGGCATCGGCATGTCCGCCATCGCCGGGATCCTGGCGGAGCGCAGCTTCAACGTCACCGGTTCTGATCCAAAACAGTCGGCGCAATCGCAGTTGCTGCGCCAACAGGGAGCCAGGGTTTTCCAGCAGCAGAACGCCGCCACCATCGACGCCATCTGCTCTGGCGTTGAGCGATCCCCATTGGTGGTGGTCAGCAGCGCTGTGCCCGAATCGAATCCTGAGCTGGAGGCGGCCCGCGGGGCAGGCCTGCGGGTGGTTCATCGCTCCGAACTGCTGGCCTGGCTGATCAATGCCCAACGCAGCATCGCGGTAGCCGGGAGTCACGGCAAAACAACCACCAGCAGCTTGATCGCCAGCCTGCTCCACAGCGCTGGACTGGATCCCACAGCAATCATCGGCGGTGTGGTGCCCGCCTTCGGCAGCAATGCCCGCAATGGAGCTGGCGAGTGGCTCGTGGCTGAAGCCGACGAGTCCGATGGCTCCCTGGTCCGCTTTCACCCCCAACTCGGGCTGATCACCAACCTTGAGCTCGACCACACCGACCACTACCCCAATCTCGACGCCCTCGTCGGCACGATGCGCCGCTTCAGCGGCAACTGCAGCAGCGTTTTGGCCAATTGTGATTGCCCGATCTTGAGCTCAGAGCTGAGCGCTGACCACTGGTGGAGCCTTGAGGACAGCAGTTCCGCCCATTTCCGCGCTGTGCCCCTCAGCCTCGATGGGGCTGGGTGCCGGGCCGACTACCTCGAAGACGGCAGGAGGCTGGGTGAGCTGACCTTGCCAATGGCCGGCATCCACAACCTCAGCAATGCCCTAGCGGCTGTGGCTGCCTGCCGTTTGGCCGGGGCCCCGTTCGCTGATCTACAAGCGGCACTCACGGAGCTGGTGCCTCCAGGGCGCCGCTTTGATCTGCGCGGCGAATGGCAAGGCCGGTTGATCGTCGATGACTACGCCCACCACCCCAGCGAGGTGGACGCCACCTTGACCATGGCCCAGCTGATGGTGAGCAGCGGCCGCAGCACGCTTCCCTGGGTTCCCAAGCGGGTGGTGGCGGTGTTTCAACCGCATCGCTACAGCCGCACGGCGCAATTCATGGAGCGTTTTGCCGAAGCCCTGAGATGCGCTGATGAAGTGCTGGTGGCTCCGCTCTACAGCGCTGGGGAATCACCGATCGAGGGTGTCAGCAGTGCCGCCCTCGCCGAACAAGTTCAACAAGCGGGCCAGTCAGCCAGGGCCTTGGCCGACATGGACAGCCTGGTGGAAGCCGTTCAAGAAAGCAGCAATGCAGGCGATCTGGTACTGGTGATGGGCGCTGGAGACGTCAATCAGCTCTGGGGCCGCCTGCAATCCAGCGCGGATCAAAAAGGATTGGCCACAGCCGCCTGAGCCATGGAGATCCCCGCCGATCTCAATTTGCGCGAAGACGTGCCCCTGGGGGACTTCACCACCTGGAAGGTGGGCGGTACTGCCGACTTTTTCGCTGAACCCGACAGCAGCGATCAACTCGAAGCCCTGGTGCATTGGGGCAGGCAGGAGCAGCTGCCGATGCGCTTCATCGGAGCTGGCTCCAACCTGCTGATCAGCGACGACGGCCTTGCCGGCCTGGTGATCTGCAGCCGCCGCTTGCAGGGATCACAAATGGAGCCCACCACCGGACTCATCGAAGCCCAGGCCGGTGAACCGCTACCAACGCTGGCCCGACGGGCTGCGAAGGCCGGCTTGAGCGGACTGGAGTGGTCGGTTGGAATCCCTGGAACCGTGGGCGGCGCCGTGGTGATGAACGCTGGAGCCCAAGGGGGTTGCATCGCTGAAAGCCTGATGGATGCCACCGTGCTGGATCCCTGCAGCGGCCAAACACGGAGCATGAGCTGCCGTGAGCTCGATTACGACTACCGCCACAGCGCGCTGCAAAGCGAGCCTTTGGTGGTGCTCTCGGCCCGTTTCAAGCTGCAAGCAGGCGGGGACCCCAGCGAGCTCAGTGCTCGCACCAGCAGCAATCTCCACAAGCGCACCAGCACCCAGCCCTACCAACTTCCCAGCTGCGGCAGTGTCTTTCGCAACCCCGAACCGCAAAAAGCAGGGCGGCTGATTGAGGGCCTGGGTTTAAAGGGTCACCGCATTGGTGGCGCGGAAGTCTCCACACTGCATGCCAATTTCATCGTCAACACCGGCAACGCCCAAGCCGCCGACATGGATGCGCTAATTCGCCATGTTCAGGCCGTGGTGCAGCAGGCCCATGGGCTGCAGTTGCATCCTGAAGTGATGCGGCTGGGTTGCTTCGCCAAATCCCAGGCAGCTGCGGCCTAACCTGGCGGGCCCTTCTTCATTGGCATGGCTGGATTCGGTCTCCCCAACTTCGGTCAGCTGACAGAAGCGTTCAAAAAAGCTCAGCAGATTCAGCAGGACGCCCAGAAACTGCAAGAAGAGCTCGATGCCATGGAGATCGAGGGCAGCAGCGTCGACGGGAAGGCCAGCATTTGGCTGTCCGGCAACCAACAGCCCCTGCGCGTGCGCTTGGCTCCCGAGCTGTTGGCTAGCGGTCAAGAGGCCACCGAAGCCGCCACCCTCGAAGCACTGCAAAACGCCTACGCCCAATCCACCGCAACCATGAAAGAGCGGATGGAAGAACTCACTGGCGGACTGAACCTGCCAGGGCTGGGGGGCTGATTCAGCCCATCAGCTCCACATAACTGGGGTAGCGCTCCCATTGCCGCTGCAGGCCGCAGCCCGGCTCCTTCAGGTGACGGCAATTGCGAAATCGGCAGCGCACACCTGCCTCCAGCTGCTGGCGGATTTCAGGGAAGAGTTGCGCCACAAGCTCAGGATCAGCAGGCAACTCCGGTCGATTGAACCCCGGGGTGTCCGCCAACAATCCGCCGGATGGCAGATCGTGCAATTCCACATGGCGGGTGGTGTGGCGACCCCGCTGCAACTTGCCGGAAACCGCGGCGGTGCGGAGCTTCAAGTCAGGCACCAAGGCATTGAGCAGGCTGCTTTTGCCCACACCGCTGGGACCACACAACACCGCCACCCCACGGCCCAACCGATCCGCTAAGGCCGCTAAGCCAGCGGGATCATGGCGGCTGATCGCCAAGGCCTGATAGCCCCAGCCCACCAGGCGATCCAGCCATTGCTGCCGCTGCTGGGCGGATACCAAATCCGCCTTACTCAACACCGGGATCACCTCAGCGCCGGCGGTTTCGGCGCTCAATAAAAAGCGGCTGAAGCTCTCGGGATCGATGGCCGGCTGGGCCAACGCCATCACCACGAGCACCTGATCCACATTGGCCAAGGCCGGGCGCTGCAATTGGTTGCGGCGAGGTTCCAAGGACCCCACCGCCGCGCGGCCTTCAATCCAATCGCAACCCTCGACGCCAACGCGGTCGCCCACCATCACCTTCAAGCCGCCATGGGCCAAGCGAGCCCGACGCGTGCAAAGCAAGAGCCGGCGCCCATCGGGGCCGGGATGGTCCAGGCGCACCCGCAGGTAGTTGGCCTCCAAGGCCATCACCTGGGCGGCGAAGGGTTCAGGCACGGATGATCAACAACCGCACCGAGCCATCGCTCTGTTGCTGCCGCTGCATCTGCTGCACCAGCGCCGCGGCCGCCCCATCACCCTGCAAGGCCGCGCACACCAACGCGTCGGGTTCACCGGCATCGAGGAGCACCTCAAGTTGCTCACCGCTGGCCAATTTCTCGAGGGCGAGCTGCGTACGGATGAAATTCAACGGGCATGGGGTGCCCCGCAAGTCCATCTAGCTGAACAGGCCGCCAAACAAACCACCTTTGCCCTTGGGATGGGTGGTGGAGATTGAAGCAAGCTCCTGCAGCAGCTCACGCTCGCGCGGTTCGAGCTTGCCGGGCAACTGCACGTTGATGGTGAACAGGTGATTGCCCCGCGCTACCGGGTTGCCCAAGCGGGGCACACCGTGATCTTTCAAGGTCAGCACCGCACCGGGCTGGGTGCCGGCAGGAATGGGCAACTCCACAGGTCCATCAACGGTCTCGACCTGCACCTTGTCGCCAAGGATCCCCTGCAGATAGCTGATCTTCAGCTCGGAGTGGATGTTGATGCCATCGCGGCGCAGCTTGGAATCGCTTTGGACATAGAGCACCACATACAAATCACCCGCCGGCGCACCGCGCTGGCCGGCATTGCCCTCGCCGCTCACCCGCAGCCGCGTACCGGAATCAACGCCCGCTGGGATGTTGACCCGCAAGCGCTTGCGCACCTGCTGCACCCCTTGGCCGCTGCAATCGGGGCAAGGATCCGCAATCACCTGACCGGTGCCTTCACAAGCTGGGCAAGGGGCCACTTGGGTGAAGGTGCCAAACGGCGTGCGCGTGGCCCGGCGGACCTGGCCCGCACCACCACAGGTGCTGCAGGTCACCGGGCCTGAACCCTTCTTGGCGCCGCTGCCGTTGCAGGTGCCGCAGGTTTCGAGGTGGCGGATCTGAATCTCCTTCTCGCCGCCAAAGACCGCATCGCGGAAGCTGATGTTGAGGTCAAAGCGCAGGTCATCGCCTTGGCGAGGGCCCCGCTGCCGTTGGGGGCCACCAGCTGAGCCGCCAAAGCCACTGAAGAATGTCTCAAACAGGTCGGCAAAGCCGCCCATGTCGCCCATGTCGGGCATGCCGCCAGCTGCACCAGACACGCCGGCTTCACCGAACTGGTCGTAGCGGGCGCGGGTTTGAGGATCGCCGAGCACCTCATAGGCGCGGCCGATCTCCTTGAACTTGTCCTCAGCGCCGGGGTCCTTGTTGACATCGGGGTGGTACTGACGCGCCATGCGCCGGTAGGCGCGCTTCAGCGTGTCGGCATCGGCATCACGATCAACACCCAGCAGCTGGTAGTAATCCGCCATCAGTTGCCCTCAGCCGGAGCTGACTCCTGGGCCGGTGCAGGGCCTGGACCCATCGACACCTTGACCATGGCGTGACGCAGCACGCGGCCATCAAGGTGATAACCCCGCTGTAGCTCTTCCATCACCACGTCTTCGCAATGGGCATCGCTGGGCTCCCGCAGCACGGCTTCATGCAGGGTGGGATCAAAGGGTTCACCTTCCACGCGCATGGGGGAAACACCCAGCTGCTTCAGCACATCCACCAGCTGCTTGTAGAGCCCCTGATAACTGCGGTGCAGGGCTTGAGCCTCTTCACCCTCAGGGTTCAACTGCTGACGGGCCCGCTCAAAGTTGTCGACCACGGGCAAGATCTCGCCGAGGGTGCTGCAGGTGAGCTGCAGCTTGAGATCTTCGGCGTCCCGTTGCTGGCGCTTGCGGAAGTTATCGAAATCAGCCGCAATGCGCATGTATTGACTGCGCACGGTCTCGTGCTCCTGCCGCAAGGAGGTGAGCTCAGCCTCCAAAGCAGCTGCGCGATCACCGCTCTCAGCTGGGGCTCCAGGGGCCTCAGCGGTGGTCTCTGGCTCGGCTGCTGCAGCCTCAGCGGCAGGCTGCTCGGCTTGAGCCTCAGAGGTGGGTTGTTGCTGATCCTCCACGCTGACTTCAGCCTCGGAGGGAGAGGGGGAAGCAGGAGGCTCGGCGGTCATCGGGGCAACGCGTGCAGTGCTGCCATGTTGCTGGGAGGCCCGCCCCTGGATCAAGGTCGGAAAACCCAGCCATCCTGAAAGCAGAGAAAGTCCGAGGAGCAGCGGTGGAACGCTTCGAACTCGACGACAGCTTTGAGAGCTTTGCGCCGCCGCCGCCGCCAGATGGGCCGGACCTGGTGGAGAGCGCCAACGATCGCGAGGCCTCGCCGGTGATCCAGCTGGCGGATCGCATCTTGGTGCAAGCCCTGAGCCGCCAGGCCAGCGACATCCATATCGAACCGCAGGAGGACGGACTGCATGTGCGGTTGCGGCTTGATGGCGTGCTGCAGAACGCTTTTGAAACCCTGCCGGCCAAGGTGATTCCGGCACTCACCAGCCGCTTCAAAATCATGGCGGACCTGGACATCGCCGAGCGCCGCCAACCCCAAGACGGCCGCATTCGCCGGCAGTATCAAGGCAACACCGTTGATTTCCGCGTCAGCGTGCTGCCGAGCCGCTTCGGCGAAAAAATTGTGCTGCGGCTGCTGGATTCCAGTGCCACCGAACTGGGGCTGGATCTGCTGATCACCGACTCCCAGGCCTTGGCCGAGGTGCGAGACATGGGCAGCAAGCCCTACGGAATCCTGCTTGTCACAGGCCCAACCGGCTCAGGAAAATCCACCACCCTCTACTCGCTGCTGGCTGAGCGCAACGATCCAGGGCTGAACATCTCCACGGTGGAAGACCCGATCGAATACACCCTGGCTGGGATCACGCAAACCCAGGTGAACCGGGAGAAGGGGGTGGACTTCGCCAAGGCCCTGCGGGCCTTCATGCGCCAAGACCCAGATGTGTTGCTGGTGGGGGAAACCCGTGATCTCGAAACGGCCAAAACCGCGCTGGAGGCGGCGCTGACCGGCCACCTGGTGCTCACCACCTTGCACTGCAACGACGCGCCCAGTGCTGTAGCGCGGCTTGAGGAGATGGGGGTGGAGACCTACCTGCTGAGCGCCTCACTGATCGGCGTGCTCTCCCAGCGGTTGCTGCGCAAGCTCTGCACCCACTGCCGCCAGTCCTACCAACCCAAGGAGGCCACCTTGGCCCGCTTCGGTTTGGAGGCCAGCCAAAACAGCGCCATCAACTTCTACCAACCTCCGGCCAACAACACCTGCAGCCATTGCCATGGCCTTGGTTACAAGGGCCGCATCGGCGTGTATGAGGTGATGCGCGTCAATGAGGAGATGGCAGAGGCCATCGGCCAAGGCGCCGGCACCGACCAGCTGCGCCACCTGGCCCTCAGCAATGGCATGAAGACCCTGCTGGGCTACGGGTTGGAACTGGCCCGCCAAGGCCACACCAGCCTGGAGGAGGTGGAGCGGGTGCTGCTGACGGACTCCGGGCTCGAGCAGGAAATCAGGGCCCGCAACCTCAGCACTGCGACCTGTTCAACCTGCGGCGCTGGGCTGAGAGATGAATGGCTTGATTGCCCCTATTGCCTAACTCCTAGGGGCACACTGCAGTGATAGGGGCACCAGAGCGAGCCATGGAGCTGCAGATCGAAACCCTGATGGAGCAGTTAGTGGAGAAAGGGGGCAGCGATCTGCACCTCTCCGCTGGATTACCCCCCTACGGCCGCTTCAGTGGTGCCTTACGGCCCATGCATGAAGCGCCTCTGGCCGAGGAGAGCTGCAACCGCTTGATCTTCAGCCTGCTCAACAACAACCAGCGCAAGCAGCTGGAGCAGAACTGGGAGCTGGATTGCTCCTACGGGCTCAAAGGCGTGGCCCGTTTTCGGGTCAACGTCTACCGGGAAAAGGGGTGCTATGCCGCCTGCCTGCGGGCCCTGGGCAGCAGCATCCCCAGCCTGGAGCAACTGGGCCTGCCCGATGTAGTGCGCGAGATCAGCGAGCGGCCGCGGGGTTTGGTACTGGTGACCGGACCCACGGGATCAGGCAAAACCACCACCTTGGCGGCACTGCTGAACCACATCAATCAACAGCGGGCCGAACACATCCTCACGGTGGAAGATCCCATCGAGTTTGTGTACAAGTCAGAGCGCAGCGTGATTCACCAGCGTGAGCTCGGTGAAGACACCCGCAGCTTTGCCAATGCCCTCAAGGCCGCCCTGCGGGAAGACCCCGACGTGATCCTGGTGGGGGAAATGCGTGATCTAGAAACCATCCAACTCGCCATCACCGCCGCAGAAACGGGCCATTTGGTGTTTGGCACCCTGCACACCAGCTCAGCAGCGCAAACGGTGGATCGCATGGTGGACGTGTTTCCGCCCGAGCAACAAACCCAGATCCGCGTGCAACTCAGCGGCAGCCTGGTGGCCGTGTTTGCTCAAACCCTCTGCCGGCGGCTCAACCCCCCTGCTGGGGCCTTTGGCCGGGTGATGGCCCAAGAAATCATGGTCAACACTCCGGCGCTGGCCAACCTGATTCGCGAGGGCAAAACCGCCCAGATCTATTCGCAGCTGCAAACCGGCGGCCAATACGGCATGCAAACCCTCGAGCGCGCCCTGGCCAACCTGGTGGACGGCGGCCAAGTGGAGCGGGGCGAAGCCCTGAGCAAAGCCAGCAAACCCGATGAACTGATGCGGTTGCTCGGTGAGGCGTGATGGCAGCCCAAGCCTTCATCGCCACCTACAAAGACCGGCGCGGCAAGGAGAAAAGCCTCAAGCTCAAAGCCGCTGATCTGGCCAGCGCCAAACGCAGCCTGCGCCAGCGCGGCATCTTGGCCCTCAGCCTCAAAGCCGATAGCGGCAGCGGCGAGAAGGTCCAACGGGGCCTCAGCTTGTCGCTGGAGAAAGCACCAGGGGTTAAGGAAAAAGCGGTGTTCGCCAGTCAGATGGCAGCCCTGGTGAGCGCAGGGGTGCCGATCGTGCGCAGCCTGGAAATCCTGGCGGAGCAGCAAAAACTGCCGATGTTCAAGCGGGCGCTGAAGCGCCTGTCGCTGGATGTGAACCAGGGCTCATCGCTGGGTGCAGCCCTGCGCCGCTGGCCCCAGGTGTTCGATGCCCTCAGCGTGGCGATGGTGGAAGCCGGGGAAGCTGGCGGCGTTTTGGAGGAGGTGCTCAAGCGGCTGGCCAAACTGCTGGAAGACAACGCCAAGCTGCAAAACCAGATCCGCGGCGCCTTGGGCTACCCGGTCACGGTGCTGGTGATTGCCATCGGTGTGTTTCTGGGCATGACGATCTTTTTGATCCCCACCTTTGCGGGGATCTTTGAAGACCTCGGCGCCGAACTCCCCGCCTTCACCCAGTTGATGGTGAACCTCAGCGCCCTGCTGCGCTCAAGCTTTTCGCTCTATTTGGCCGGCGGGCTGCTGCTGATGGTGTTTCTGTTGAAGCGGGCCTACGGCACCAAGCTCGGCCGCCGGCGCATGGATGGCCTAATGCTGCGCTTGCCCCTGTTTGGGGACCTCATTCGCAAAACGGCCACGGCCCAGTTCTGCCGCACCTTCAGCTCGCTGACGCGAGCGGGCGTGCCGATCCTGATGGCCCTCGACATCGTGCGTGACACCGTTGGCAACCGGGTGCTGGCTGAAGCCATCGAAGGCGCCAAGGTTGAGGTGCAAGAAGGCGGCACCTTGAGCCTGGCCTTGGCCCGCCGCAAGGTGTTCCCCTCGATGGCCATGAGCATGCTGCTGATCGGCGAAGAGAGCGGCGAAGTCGACGCGATGCTCTCGAAGGTGGCCGACTTCTACGAAGACGAAATTGCTGCCACCGTCAAAGCCATGACCGCCATGTTGGAGCCGGCCATGATCGTTGTGGTGGGGGGCATCGTGGGTTCGATCCTGCTGGCGATGTACCTGCCGATGTTCAGCGTGTTCGAAAACATCAAGTGAGGCCCTTGGCAATCGCCTGACCAGCGATCCAGCCGCTGCTCCAGCAATGCTGGAAGTTGAAACCACCGGTGACGCCATCAATGTCCAACAGCTCACCAGCGAAATAGAGGCCACTCACCAAGCGGCTCTCCATTGACGACAAATTCACTTCACCGAGCTCCACACCGCCGGCGGTGACAAATTCCTCACCAAACGGGCCGCGGCCACTCACCGGCAAGCGGCATCGCAAGAGCAACTCCAGCAAGGCCTGCTCACCGCGCCGCGGCAGTTCCGCCCAACTCAAGGCTGGATCCAAACCAGCCTGCTGCAGCAACGCCAGCCACAGCCGCCGACGGAGCGGCATCAACAGCTCCGGGCGGCCATTGGCCAATTGCTTTTTGGCCAGACCCTGGCGGGCCTGGCTCAACTGATCGCGAACAACCGACTCATTCACCCCACCGCACCAATTGAGCCGCAACTCAGCCCGATAACGCTGCTGCTGCAGCGCCCTGGCGGCAAAGGCCGTGAGCCGCAACACCCCTGGACCGCTCAAACCCCAATGGGTGAGCAACACGATGCCCTGCTGGCGAAAACGCTCCTCCCCCACACTGAGCTCCATGGCCACCGGGCTTTGGCTCAAACCAGCCAAGGCGTTCAACCACGGGGCTTGCACCCGGAAGGTGAACAGCGAGGGCACTGGAGCCACCACCTGATGGCCCAACGCCTGAGCCAATTGCCGCCCGCTGGGATGGCCACCTGTGGCCAGCAGCAACCGCTGCGCCGCCACTGAAGTGGAATCGCCGCGGGCCTGCAACGCAAATCCACCACCCTCCAATGGTCGAACCGCCTGCAAGGCGCGCTTGGGCAGCAGCTGCACGCCGGCACGACGAGCGGCCTGACGCAAGGCCTCAATCACACTGCTGGAGCGGTTGCTGGCCGGAAACATGCGCCCATCGGCCTCTTCGACCAACTCAACGCCGCGATCAGCAAACCAGGCGACCGCATCTCCGGCAGCAAACCGGCTGAATGGACCACGCAACGGCCGGCTGCCGCGGGGGTAATGGCCCACCAACTCCCGGGGATCCCAACAAGCATGGGTGACATTGCAGCGGCCGCCACCACTGATGCGCACCTTGCTCAACGGCTCAGCGGTGGCTTCCCATAGCTGCACCTGGGGCACGCCAGCCTCAGCAGCGGTGATCGCGGCCATGAAGCCAGCGGCCCCACCACCAGCCACCACCAAAGGCACTGGCGAGCCCGGCTCATGCATCCGGCACAAAGGCCAAGGCCACCCCGTTGTTGCAGTAGCGCTGACCGGTGGGGCGGGGGCCGTCATTGAAGACATGGCCCTGGTGACCACCGCAGCGGCGGCAGTGGTACTCGGTGCGGGGAATGATCAAGCGGAAGTCCACCTGGGTGTCGATCGCATCGGGCAGCGGCTGCCAAAAACTGGGCCAACCGGTGCCGCTATCGAACTTGGTGCTGCTGGCAAACAGGGGCTGCTGACAACCAGCGCAAACGAAGGTGCCTGGCCGCTTTTCGTTGTTCAACGGGCTGCTGAAGGGCGGCTCGGTGCCCTCCTGACGCAGCACCCGAAAAGCCTCTGGGCTCAACCGCTCACGCCATTGCTGATCGCTCAATTGCCAGGCCGGATCAGCAGCACTGGCTGCCAAGGCCGCTTTGGGACGAAACAACGATCCAAAAACAGCGGCAGCTGCCTGCAACAGCGATCGGCGGGGCCACTGAGCCATGGGGCGGGGGAGGTCTGACTGCAGCATGGGGGAGTGAGCAGCACCAGCGCCAGCCCCAAGCCGCATCCGGCCTATCGCTTCAGCGTGGCGCCGATGATGGATTACACCGATCGCCACTTCCGGGTGGTGATGCGGCAGGTGAGCCGCCATGCGCTGCTCTACACCGAAATGGTGGTAGCTCAGGCCCTGCACCACGGCCGCCAGGACACCCTGCTGGGCTTTGATCCGCTGGAAAAGCCCATTGCCCTGCAGCTCGGTGGTGATGATCCGGCGCTACTGGCGGAAGCCGCTGAACTGGCTGAACGCTGGGGCTACGACGAAATCAATCTGAATGTGGGCTGCCCCAGCCCCAAGGTGAAAAAGGGGCGATTCGGCGCCTGCCTGATGGCCGAGCCGCAGCAGGTGGCCCGCTGCGTTGAGGCCATGGGCGCGGCCTGCGGGCTACCGGTGACGGTGAAACACCGCATCGGCATTGATGAGCGCGATAGCTACGACGAATTGCTGGACTTCGTGGACACGGTGGCCGCGGCCGGTTGCCAGCGATTTGCCGTGCACGCCCGCAAAGCCTGGCTTGAGGGCCTCGATCCCAAACAGAACCGCACCGTGCCTCCATTGCGCTACGACCTGGTGCATGCCCTCAAACGCGATCGACCCGCGTTGATTGTTGAACTCAATGGCGGCCTCGAAAGCCTGAGCGCCTGCCAAGACCAACTCCATGCCGTTGATGGCGTGATGGTGGGCCGGGCCGCCTACGCCCACCCTCTGCAATGGAATCGGGTGGATCAGGAGATCTTTGGCGACAGCAACGCCACACCGGTTAAGGCATCGGAGGTGCTGCAAGGGGTGCTTCCCCATGCCGAACGCTGGTGCAGCAGCGGCGGCCGGCTCTGGCCCATCGCTCGCCACCTGGTGCACCTGGTCGAAGGGGTCAGCGGCGCCCGTTATTGGCGCCGTCAACTCAGTGTTGAAGCCAGCGATCGCTCAGCTCGCCCCGATGTGCTGGAGCGAGCCATGCAACAACTCCAAGAACGCGGGCTCTAGGGCTCAGCCTTCAGCGCCGCCGTAATCGCCCCAGTCGCCCCCGGAGGATTCACCACCGCCGCCGCCGCCACGGCGACGACGGCTGCGGCCCTCATCAAAGCTGTCGCGGCTGGGCTCACCGCCACCGCCACCACCGCCATAGCTGCGATCTTCCCAACCACGGGCACCGGAACCGCGCTCACCGCCACCACCGCCGCCGTAGCCGCCACCACCGCCACCGCCGCCGTAGCCGCCACCACCGCCACCGCCGCCGTAGCCGCCACCGCCGCCGCCGTAGCCGCCACCGCCGCCGCCGTAGCCACCACCGCCGCCGCCGTAGCCGCCGCCACCACCGCCGTAGCCGCCGCGACCACCACCGCCACCGCCGTAGCCGCCGCGACCGCCACCACCACCGCCGTAGCCGCCGCCGCCACCACCGCCACGGGATCCGCGGGGTTCTGCTTTGTTGATGCGCAAGGGCCGGCCCATCAGCTCAGTGCCCTGCAATCCTTCAATGGCACGCTCTTCGGTGGCCTCATCAGCCATCTCGACGAAAGCGAAACCACGCTTACGGCCGGTGTCACGCTCCAAAGGAAGCGAACAGTTCGTCACCTCACCGAATGAGGCGAACAACTCAATGATGTCCTCCTGTTCCGCACGGAAGGGGAGGTTGCCGACAAAAATGCTCACTGGCCGTAGGGACCGATTGGACCGCTGAAACAGGGGGGGTATTCCCGCAGAGGGGAAACATTGGAAATCTAGACCCGCAGCCCCCGAACGACCGATGTCATCGAGACGACATCAAGCCAAAACAGGGCGCCAGCGTTGGAGCTGCTTCTCCACCTGGGCAAATCCAGTGCCACCTTCACTGAGCCGAGCAGCCACCACCTGCCGGGGAGCAATGGCGTCATAGATGTCTTGCTCAAAACCTGGATGCAGTTGCTTCCAGCGGTTGAGCGGTAAGTCCCTGAGCAGGATTCCCTCCTCCAAGCACAACTTCACCAAGCGACCCACCAGTTGATAGGCCTCCCGGAATGGCACCTCTCGGGCCACCAGGTAATCGGCCACATCGGTGGCATTGGAGAAGTCGCTGGCCACAGCCTGCTCGAGCCGTTCTGGGCGGAAACGAATGCCTTCTTCCAGCAAGATCGCCATGGCCTCCAAACAATCCAAGCTGGTGCGCACAACATCGAACAGGGCTTCTTTGTCTTCCTGAAAATCCTTGTTGTAGGCCAGAGGCAAGCCCTTGATCATCGTCAGCAGCCCCTGCAGATGCCCAAAAACGCGGCCGGTTTTACCGCGCACCAACTCAGGCACATCCGGATTCTTTTTCTGCGGCATCAAGCTGCTGCCGGTGGCGCAGCGATCGGTGAGCCGAACAAAGGCGAACTCCTCACTAGCCCAAAAAATCACCTCTTCACTGAGGCGACTGAGGTGCACCATCACCAGCGAAGCGGCCGCGCTGAACTCAACGGCGAAGTCGCGATCACTCACGGCATCCAAACTGTTGGCATAAAGGCCTTCAAAACCCAAGTCATCCGCCGTTTGTTGGCGATTGATCGGTAGGGGCGTACCAGCCAAAGCCGCCGCGCCCAAAGGACAACAATTGACCCGCCGGCGCACATCCTGCAGGCGTTGACGATCGCGCCCAGCCATCTCGACATAGGCCAGCAGATGGTGGGCCAGGGACAACGGCTGGGCCCGCTGCAAATGGGTGTAACCGGGAATCAGGGTGTGAAGGTGCTCCTCGGCATGGCGAAAGAGCGCGCGTTGAAACCGCAACAGAGCGCCATCGATGGCATCGATTTGCTGGCGCAACCACAGCCGCAAATCCGTTCCAACTTGGTCATTGCGACTGCGGCCGGTGTGCAGCTTTTTGCCGAGGGGCCCCAGCAATTCGATCAGGCGGCGCTCAACGGCGAAATGAACGTCCTCGGCTTCCAGGCCCGGGTTGAAATCACCCGCAGCAGCTTCTTGCCGAATGGTTTCAAGGCCTTCGATCAGCTGCTCACTCTCCTGGGCGCTAATCAAGTCGCAACGGCCCAGCATTCGGGCATGGGCCACCGAGCCATCGAGGTCCTGCTGCAGCAGGGTGATGTCAAAGCCAATCGAGGCGTTGAACCGCTCGATGCTGGGGTGCAAACCCTCCTCAAAGCGATCGCTCCAGCCCGAGCCAGAACCGCCTGTAACCCCGTCGCTCACGGTCATCGGCACACCTTAAAGGGTAGGTAAAACCACCTCATCACGGACTTTCAAGACCACCATCGAGGCATCGTCCTCCAGCTGACGGCCCGGCCCCACAAAGCGATCCAAGCGCGCAAACAACTGATCAAGGATTCCCTGGGCATCGGGAACGGTTTTGCAGATGGCGAGCAAAGCTCGCATCAACCGTTCCTCATCAAAGCGCTCTCCACCAACGCCACTGGCTTCGGTGACGCCATCGGTGTAGTAGAGCAGCACATCACCAGGCTCCAGCTGCACCTGTTCGCAGCCGTAGTCGGCATCAGGCTGCAGGCCAATCAGCAATCCAGGAGCATCCAAGCGCTCAACGCTGTGGCGCTGGCGGCGCCAAATCAGCGGCGGGTTGTGGGCGGCATTGCTGAAACGCAGCACCCGCGTAACCGGATCCAACTCGGAATAAAAGAGGGTCACAAAGCGGTTGGACTGCGCCAGATCCTCCTGAGCCAGTTCATTGAGGTCATGCAGGATCCGATCGGGCGGCAGGCCGGTGAGCACCTCAGCGCGCAGCATGCCCCGCAGCAGGGTCATCAACAGACCTGCTGGGATCCCTTTGCCCATCACATCTCCCATCACCAACGCCCAGCGACCTTGCTCACGGCGCTTGCCCATCAGCTGAGGGCGGGTGGGGATGAAATCGAAGTAGTCGCCACCGACTTGAAAGGCCGGCCGGCAGCGGGCAGCCAACTCGACCCCTTCAATCACCGGGCAACGGCTGGGCAGCAGCTGGGACTGAATCTCACCACCGATGCTCAGCTGCTGATCGAGGCGCTCATGGCGCCGCATCTCCTCCAGCAGCAATTCGTTCTCGATCGCCACAGCGGTTTGATCGGCCACCAGCTGCACATGGCGGCGGCGCACTTCACTCCAGGAGAACTGGGGATCGCCACTGAAGACATACAACCGCCCGCGTTGACGGTTCTTGGCCACCACGGAGGTGCCAAACAACTGCACATCGCCCAATTGGCGGCGCACCAATTGATCCAGGCGGGTAGCCATGGCTTCATCGCCGGCATCGCGATCGAGGTCGCTGTCTTGCAACCCCGCCAACTGCCGCAACAACTCGCCGCACCGCGCCTGGGATGAACAATGCAGCTGCTCGCGCCAAAGACCACCGTCGCTGCGGAAGGTGAGCAGCACGGCACCTTCGGCTTCCACCAAGCGCGCCGTGAGCAACGGCACCAACTCAAGAAAACGGCTGAGGTTGGTGAAGCTGCGCAGGGCAAACCCCAACGAGGCCAGAAGCTCCTGATTGCGCCGCTGTTCACGATTAAGGCTGTCGATCAGCTGGCGCAGCGAAGCCGCCGGCGTGATCGCCGCAGGAGAGCGATGGGCAGGCGGCGTACCGCCCATGGGGCTGCCGCAGGGGATCTCAAGTTAGCGAGGGCCTCGCGATTAAGCCCGTGCCAGCAGGGCCTCCACAAATTCAAAGCTGTTGAAGGGCCGCAAATCGCGCAGTCCTTCGCCCGCGCCGATGAAGCGAATCGGCAGGTTGCTCTCGGAGGCCACGGCAAATGCCACACCGCCCCGGGCGGTGCCATCAAGCTTGGTGAGCACAACACCGGTGAGGCCAGCGGCCTTGGCGAAGGCCATCGCCTGACGCAAACCGTTCTGACCCTGGCTGGCATCGAGCACCAGCAACGATTCGACAGCAGCATCGGGAGCCAAACGGTCGACAATCCGCCGCACCTTGGCCAGCTCTTCCATCAAGTTGTTTTTGGTCTGCAGGCGACCCGCGGTGTCCACCAGCAACAACTCGATGTCTTTGGACTGGGCCGCACCAATGGCGTCAAACACCACAGCAGCGGGATCAGCATTCGCCGAAGGATTGGCCACCAAGGGCACGCCACTGCGATCGGCCCACACCTGCAACTGCTGAACCGCTGCAGCACGGAAGGTGTCGCCAGCAGCCACCAAACAGCTGTAACCACTGCGAACAGCCAAGTTGGCGAGCTTGCCCAAGGTGGTGGTCTTACCGACCCCATTGACGCCCACCATCAACCAAATGTTCAAACGGCCCTTCTGGGGAGCCAGTAAGGGGTTGGCACCGGTGGATTTGATCGGCGCATCCAGCAGATTGCGCAGTTGATCCTTGAGCAAGTTGATGGCTTCACTGCCATCCACCACCGCTTCATTCATGCGGCGGCGCAACAGATCGAGCACCTGGTCGGTGGCTTCCACACCCACATCGGCTTGCAGCAGCAGGGTTTCAATGTCATCGAGAGAGGCCTCCGAGAGCGGGTCATCACCAAGGTTTTCCAGCAGGGTGGTGACGAAGTTCTGGCGGGTCTTCTCCATGCCGCGCCGCAGCCGGCCCAGCCAATCGATCTCTTCGAGTGAAATCTGATCAGCCTGGCGCCCCTGAGCAGCCAGCACCTCGGCAGACCAGAGGAAGTCTTCATCGAGTTGACCCAGCTTGGGTTCAGCCTCAGGTTCACTGACCTGAACCAACTCAGGCTCGGGTTCCGCTGCTGGTTCCTGCTCCACCAACTGCTCGAGCCGTTCTTGGCGGCGCGCCGCCGCAGCCTCCAGCCAAGACGGGGCTGATGGAGCAGCAGGTTCAGGCTCCGGTTGCGGCGCAATCTCTGGAACCGCTGCCACGGGTTCCGGTTCCAGTTCAGCCGCCACTGGAGAGTCGGGAACCGCCGCTGCGGCTGGCGGCTGCTCAGGTGCTGGTTCTGGCTCAGAGGCTGGAGCGGGTTCCGCTGCTGGTTCAGCTGCTGGTTCAGCTGGAGGAGCAGTCGCCGCTGATTTCTCAGCTTCCTGCTGGGCCTTCAGGCGGGCATAGGCCTGCTTGGCCCAATCGAGGGCATCGTCGGGCTGCTGCGCATCAGAGGACTCGGAGGCGTCCTGCCGCTGAAACCAATCGAACTCAGCCATGGGCTAGCGGGCCGCGGCCGTGGTGTAGCGCCGCAAGACCCCATTAATCATGCGGCGACCGGCTTCATCGCTGTAGCGATGGGCGAGTTCCACCGCTTCATTGCAAGCCACAGCCGCTGGGGTTTGGAACTCATCAATTTCCACCACAGCCAAGCGCAGGATGTCTTGATCAATCCTCGGCAACCGGGTCAAGCGCCAACCTTCCATCACCGCATCGATGCCTTGATCAAGCTGCGGTTGGGCCTCAGCCACAGCCTTGGCCCGCAACAAGGCCCAATGGCGCAAATCCTGCTGATCAGCCAGCTGCAACAGGCGCGGGTATTCCAGGCTGGAAGAAAGTCGGTTGAGAACCTGCTCTGAGCGCTCCAGCCCCTGGCGCAAATGCTCCCTGACTTGGGGCAATTGGCCTTCGGCCAACTCACTATCCAGCAACGCCTGTTGGGCTTGCTGCAGCTCTTCAGCCGCTTGATCCAAGCTCTCGCGCAGATGGCTGTTCAACGACGCCATGGCCTGGGCCAAGAGCTGTTCGGTTGTCGTGGCCTCGGGAGCATGGCGGTCCTGAAGCTGCCCCAGGATCAAGAGGGCAAGCTCCCGGGCAATCGTGCGGTTCTGCATGGGTCAGGCTTTGGGAGGAGCCGAAAGAGGTGTGGGCCGCAGTTGAGCGAGCAGGCTCGAGAAGCTGCGATTGCTGGGGCTGGGCTGCTCGTCGGGGTTGACGATGCCAGCGGAAATAATTGTGCGGAAGGCCTCTTCCACGCTCATGTCCAGGTCCTTCACGGACGCCTCTGGAACGATGCTGTACCAACCAGTGGTGGGGTTCGGAGCTGTGGGGATAAAGACGCTGATCATCGGTTGGGGGAACCCAGCCTGCATGCCGGCGCTGAGCATGCCGGTCACAAAGCCAAGGGCATAAATCCCGTCGCGGGGATACTCGATCAAGACAACGCGCCGAAACCGTGTGCTGTTGTCGCGCAGCACGGTTTCCAGAATCTGCTTGAGGGTCTTGTAAACCGATCCAGCCAAAGGGATTCGGGCGAGGGTGCCCTCACCGAAATCCAACAACCAACGGCCAACGATGTTGCGGGCCATCAAGCCGATCAACAGGATTCCCAGCAGGGGGACCAGAAGCCCCACCGACAGGTTGATCAACTCCTGCAACAGCGGGTTGAGGGTGTTGAACGGGTTGAACTGCTTCGGAACCGAGGTCAGAAAACTGACCACGAAACGGGTGACCAAGGTGGCCAACCAGATGGTGGTGGCCAATGGGATGACCACCAGCAAGCCGGCGATCAGATCGTTTTTCAGATCCTGCTGCAACCGCACGTTGACCGGCGGTTCAGATCGAGAACGGGACTGAACCAAGGCTGGCCGGTCGAAGGATGTCGCATATGCAACTTAGCGACGGGACTGTCGCTTCAGAGCACAGCGGCCAAAGCCACCGCCAAGCTGGCCAAGGCCAACAACAGGGCCACAGCCGTTCCGCCCCAGCGACGCTGGCCCAAGGTGAGGTCGCGGGTGCGCTCGGCTTGCACCTGCTGCTGCTTGAGCTGATCGAGGCGCTGATCAATCAGCGCTTGCACCTGCGCTTTTTTGTCTTCCGGCTTGGCCTCAGCAGAGACCTGCCCGGCCTGCTCGAGCTGGGCCTGCAGCATCTCCATCAACTTGGGATCCTGGCTCTCCTGCTGCGCTTGCTCGAATTCCGAGCGCTTTTGATCAACCGAACGATTCGCCTCCAACTGGATCAGTTGGTTGCCCCCCACCTGCACAGGGATCGCCACGAACAGCGCCAGGGACATCAAGGCCCCCACCACCAAAACGGTCCACCGCAGTGGGCTGCGGCCCTGGACGGGGAAATCAAGCCGAGAGCCCACCAACATCAGCAACAAGCCCACCAGGGCCATCGGTGCATGGGCGAGCAGCGTGTCCACCAACAACTGATGGAAGGCCTCCTCACCCCAGGCGTTGGCCATGAGCACCGCCAGGAGCTCAAAGCCCAGCAGGATGACCAGAACCCCACCGATCCAGCGCAACAGGCCGGAGAGACGGGAGGTGGTGAGTTCCGACACAGGAGAATGCTTCAGCGGCGCAACTGTACGGGTGCCTGCTGATCTGGCCGATGCCCTCAAACAGCAGGCCTTGGAGCAGGGGTTTGCCCTTGCTGGCATCGCTGCGGTGCCAAGCGGTGAGCGGATCGCCCTGCGCACTGCAGCGCTGCAGCGGTGGTTAGCCGCAGGCCACCAGGCGGACATGGCCTGGATGCAAGACCCGCGCCGGCAGGCGATTGAGCAGCTGCTGCCAGGGGTTCAAAGCGTGCTGGCGGTCGCCCTGAACTACTACGTCAATCAGCGGCAAGCCGCAGACACCCCAAAAATCGCGCGTTACGGCTGGGGAAGGGATTACCACCGGGTGATGGATCAACGGCTCAGGCGACTGGGCCGCTGGCTGGAGGAGCAACAGCCCGGCTGCCGTTGGCGTGCCTGCGTCGATAGCGCGCCCCTCATGGACAAGGCCTGGGCTGAGGAGGCCGGTTTGGGCTGGATTGGCAAAAACGGCAATCTGATCAGCCCAAGCCATGGCTCCTGGTTGCTGCTGGGCCACCTGCTCACCACCGCCAGCCTCCAAGCCGATCAACCCGCCCGCTCCCTCTGCGGCCATTGCCAGCGCTGCCTCCCGGCCTGTCCCACGGCGGCCATTCCGGAACCTTTTGTGGTGGATAGCCGCCGCTGCATCGCCTTCCACACCATCGAGAACCGCGATGAGCAGGTGCCCCTGCCATTGCATGGCTGGGTGGCTGGTTGTGATGTCTGTCAGGAGGTGTGCCCCTGGAATCAACATCACGCCCAAAGCAGTGCTGATCCAGCGGTGCAACCCAGAGAGTGGATCTTGACCAGTACAGCCAATGACATGGCGAGCTGGAGTGAGGACACCTGGAGTGAACGCTTACGGGCCTCAGCCCTGCGGCGCATCAAACCCTGGATGTGGCGACGCAATTTGGCGGACCTAGGCTGAGCCCTCTTTGGGACTCAGGAATGCGTCGTTGGCTGCCCGCTCTCTGCGCCGCGGCGTTGCTCTCCCCTGTGCTGCCAGCGCGAGCCCTGGTTCCCTATGTCTATGTGCCCACGAGCGAAGAGCTCAACGATGCGGGGGTCAACATTGCTGGCGCCGCGGCCGGGCTGTTGAGAATCGGCCAGATCGCAGAAGCACGGCGCCTGGGGCGTTTGGCTGTGCAACTGCTTCCAGATGATCCGCGGGCCTGGCTGGTCTTGGCCGAAGCCGAACTGCGCAGCTCCGATGAGAACAACCGCAGCGAACAGGCGGCCAAAGCCGAAGCAGCCCTGGCTCGCGCCAAAGAACTCGATCCCAAAAATGCTGGCGTTTGGTTTGCCGAAGGTTCCCTCAACCTGCGCAACAACCGGCCGGCCGCTGCCGAAAAACTGCTGAAAGAAGGTCTGCGCTTAGACCCTAAAAACCCTGGCGCTTACTTCGATCTGGGCAACGCCCAGATCAAGCAGGGCAACTTGGGCGCGGCCTTGAAATCCTTTGAAAAAGCATCGGGACTGCGTCAAAACTTTTGGGAAGCCGTCAACAACCAAGGCATCGTTTTATTTGAAGAGAACCGGCGTGACGACGCCATCGATCGCTGGCGCCAAGCGGTGGAAATGAGCGACGGCGAAGCCGAGCCAATGCTGGCCCTCGCCGCTGCCCTCTATGCCAACGGCGATGACTCAGCCGACACGCTGGGTCTAGCGGTTCAAGCCCTGATCAAGCAGCCCGATTACGTTCTGGCCGCCTTTCAAGAGGATCAGCTGTGGGGACCAAAACTCGTTGCAGCCACCCAGGAGCTCTTTGAAAACGAGCAAGTCAAAGGTGCTGTGCGGCGTGCCAAGGGGTTGGCGACCTTCCAAAGCAACTAGACGCCATCTGTAGGCTGAGCGCCACTCTTAGCCCCTGAACTCACGCCGCATGGCGGACGAGCGCATCGTTTCGATCTCCCTGCATCAGGAGATGCAGCGCTCGTATCTCGAGTACGCGATGAGCGTGATCGTGGGGCGCGCGCTACCTGATGTGCGCGACGGCCTCAAGCCGGTTCAGCGACGGATTCTTTTTGCGATGCACGAGCTGGGGCTGACCCCAGATCGCCCCTACCGCAAGTGCGCCCGTGTGGTGGGCGACGTACTTGGCAAGTACCACCCGCATGGTGATCAGGCGGTTTACGACGCCTTGGTGCGGTTGGTGCAGACCTTCGGCTGCCGCAATCCGCTGCTCGATGGTCATGGCAACTTCGGCTCGGTTGATGACGATCCACCGGCCGCGATGCGGTACACCGAAACCCGCCTGGCGCCGGTCTCCCATCAAGCCCTGCTGGAAGAGATCGGCAGCGACACCGTCGACTTCGCCCCCAACTTCGACGGCTCCCAACAGGAACCCACGGTGCTGCCGGCGCAGCTGCCCTTCCTGCTGCTCAATGGCTGCACGGGCATCGCCGTGGGCATGGCCACCAGCATTCCTCCCCACAACCTCGGCGAGGTGGTGGATGCCTTGGTGGCCCTGATCCGCAACCCCAACCTCAGCGATGAGAAGTTGCTGCAACTGGTGCCTGGGCCTGATTACCCCACCGGAGGTGTGGTGCTCACCGGCAGCGGATTACGCGACACCTATCTGCATGGCCGCGGCAGCATCCCGATGCGCGGGGTGGCCCATATCGAGGAGGTGCAACCCGGTAAAGGACGCCACAAGCGCAATGCGGTGGTGATCACCGAGCTGCCCTATCAACTCAGCAAAGCCGGCTGGATTGAAAAACTGGCGGAACAAGTCAACGACGGCAAAGTCGCCGGCATCGCCGACATCCGCGATGAAAGCGATCGCGAGGGCATGCGGGTGGTGGTGGAACTGCGCCGCGATGCCAACCCTGAACAGGTGCTGGCGCAGCTGCACAAACGCACAGCCCTGCAAAACAATTTCGGCGCCATCTTGCTGGCGCTGGTCAATGGCCAACCCATCCAGCTGAGCCTGCGCCAGATGCTCCAGCAGTTCCTGGAGTACCGCGAACTGACGATGGTGCGGCGCACCCGTTACGCCCTGCGCCGCTGCGAAGAACGCCTGGAAGTGGTGGAGGGTCTGATCAAAGCCCTCGACGACTTGGCCAAGGTGATCCAAATGATTCAGGACGCCCGCGATGCCGCCAGCGCCAAAGCCAGCCTGCAGGTGCACCTCGACATCACAGAGCGGCAAGCCGACGCCGTGCTCGCCATGCCCCTGCGCCGCCTGACCGGCCTCGAGCAGGAGAGCCTGCGCAAGGAATTAGAAGAGCTGCGTCAAGAGCAGAGCCGCCTGCGTCACCTGCTCGATGACCGCAAATCGCTGCTCGACACCCTGGTCAGTGAGCTGAAGCAGTTGCGCAAGCGCTACGCCACTCCCCGCCGGACGGCGCTGCAAGAAGGGGGCGATGAACTGGTGGCGCAGCGCACGGCAGCCCAGCGGCCCAACACCGAAATGCTGCGCAAGCAAGCGCTCGCCAACGTCAGCAACGATCAACAGTTGCTGTGGCAAAGCGACGGCATCCTGCGGCTGGTGACTCCCCAAGTGCTGGGCCGGCTGCACCTGCTCGACGACCTGGACTTTGGCGATCACGGCTGCAGCGCCAAGTTGCTGCTGCCGGTGCAACCGGAACCACAACTGCTGGCCTTCACCAGCGGTGGGCGCGTTGCGGCGCTGCGTTGGGAATTTGCGGCACAGCAGCCCGGTCCCTTGGAGCGCTTCTTGCCCGACAGCGTTGATGGCCAAGCCGAGCAGGTGGTGGATGTATTGGTGGTGCCCCCAGCCGATCAAGACTTCAGCGTTGGTTTGTTGAGCAGCGATGGCCGCTTCAAACGCCTCGCTGGCCAAGACCTCCGAGAGCTATCCGGACGCGCCACCACCGTGCTCAAGCTCAAGGACGGCGTGCAATTGCAACGGGTGGTGATGTGCCGACCTGGCGATGATTTAGCGGTGGCCAGCAGCACGGGCCGCATGCTGCGTCTGCCCATTGATGACAGCACCATCCCTGTGATGGGCCGCACGGCCCAGGGTCCGGTGTTGATGCGCTTGCTGCCGGGCGAATCGATTGTCGGAGCCGCGGCCACTGCAGCCGGAGGCGATGTGCTGCTGATCAGCCAGTTGGGCCAGCTCAAACGCCTCGGAATCGACCATCTACGCCGCTGCCAACGGGGCGCCATTGGCGAAATCGGTCTGCGCTTTGAGCAGCGCAACGATGCCCTCACCGATCTACGCAGCACCACAGCGCGGCTCAGCGTGGAAACCCAAGCCGGCAGCCTGCGTTTAGCCAGCGACTCACTGCCTGTGGAAGATGGCCGCGGCACTGGTCAACAGCTCAAGCTGCCCAAAGGTCAAACTGTGCAACGGCTGTTGCCCCTGATCGACGGCTAAGGCGGCGCCCTAGGACTTCAGAGCCGCAGCAACCCCAGCTGGCTCCAGCATCAACTTGCTGTTGCGCATGCCGTCTTCCACAGGAATCGGATAGTTGCCGTCAAAACAGGCCGAGCAGAAATTCTCGCTTTGCTCTTGGGCGCAATGGAGCATGCCTTCACGGCTCAGATAGGCGAGGGAATCCACGCCGAGATGGGCTTCAATCTCCTCGAGCTCCAAGCGCGCAGCAATCAGCTGATCTTGGGTATCGGTGTCGATTCCGTAGAAGCAGGGATGGGTCACCGGCGGTGAACTGATGCGCATGTGCACTTCACGGGCACCGGCATCACGGAACGCCTGCACCAACTTGCGGCTGGTGGTGCCCCGCACGATCGAGTCATCGATCACAACAATGCGCTGCCCCTCAAGAACATCGGGCAAGGGGTTGAGCTTGACGCGAATGCCGGCCTCACGCATCGCCTTGGTGGGCTGAATGAAGGTGCGGCCCACATAGCGGTTTTTGATCAAGCCATCGCCGAAGGGAATCCCACTGGCTTGGGAGTAGCCAATGGCGGCGGGAATACCGGAATCGGGCACACCAATCACCAGATCGGCTTCCACCGGTGACTCCTGCGCCAACCGCTGGCCGATGCGCTTGCGGTAGCTGTAAAGGGATTCGCCAAAAAAGCGGCTATCGGGACGCGCGAAATAGATCAGCTCAAAGACGCAGAGCTTGGGGGTTTCCTCAATCCAGCGGCTGCGGAATGGTTGGGCTTCCCCGCTGTGGAAACGCACCAATTCACCGGCGGCCACATCGTCGTGGAAGCGAGCCCCAACGATGTCGAGACCGCAGGTTTCACTGCTCAGCACCCAAGACGGCACCTCAGCCTCGGGTAATGAACCAAACACCAGGGGGCGCAAGCCATGGCCATCACGCAGGCCATAGAGCGCATTAGGCGTTCCGATCACGAGGCTGAAGGCCCCTTGGCACTGACAGGCTGCCGCTTTGATCGCTTCATCCCAATCGAGCCCGGCCTCCACATGGGCCTGCACAGCAAAAGCAATCAGCTCGCTATCGGTGGTGCCGGTGGCCTGACAACCCTGCTGTTGCAGCTGATCGCGCAACTGCATGGCATTGACCAAATTGCCGTTGTGGGCCAAGGCAAAGGGACCCAACCGGGTCATCAACACCAGGGGCTGGGCGTTGCAAACGCGGGAACTGCCGGTTGTGGAATACCGGGTATGTCCAACAGCTAAATCGCCGGGCATGCGCTCCAGCACGTCTTGATCAAACACCTGGCTCACCAGGCCCATGTCTTTGTGGAGGCGAACCCGATCGCCCTCAAAGGCGGCAATACCAGCGGCTTCCTGGCCGCGGTGCTGCAGGGCATAAAGCCCGAAATAACACAGGCTGGACACCTGCTGGCCAGAGGCCAACACTCCAAAGACCCCACAGGCCTCTTCCATCCGATCCGGTGCCCCACCGGATTGTTCGGGCCCCTGAACGGTCACAGCAGCTGAGGCCTTCATGGTTGGTTAACCATTGTGCCCGAGTGCCGGCTGCTCCAAACGCCGCGGCAAGCCCTGTTGGTGGGCATGGGCCAAGGCATCGATCGCCACGTCCAGCAAGTCTTGATCGCCAACGCGGAGCTGCAATCGGGCATCAGCTTGAACTCGCCCCAAGCTCTGCGCCGGACATCCCGCTTGCTGCAGCGCCGTTTGCAGCGCAGGCCACGAGGCCTCAGGAACGCTGACCACCACGCGGGCCCCTCCTTCGGCAAACAGCAGCCGCTCCAAGCGTCCCGCACTTGGGACACTCAGCTGAGCGCCGCAACCGGCGGCGACGGCCATTTCTGCCACAGCCACCAGCAAGCCACCATCCGAGACATCGTGGGCCGCACTGATCTGACCAGCGCGAATGCCTGAGCGCAGGGCCTGCTGCACCCGCTGCTCCAGCGCCAGATCCGTCTGGGGAGGCCGGCCGGTGCACAGCCCATGGCAGACCTGCAGAAAACTGCTGCCAGCCAAACCCACCCGTGCATCGTCCTGGGGCGTGTCCAGGGGCACGCCCAACAGCACCAGATGATCCCCGGCAGCACCTGCCGCTGGTTGGGGCCAAGCCAAGCCAACCAAGGTGTTGATGTTGTCCACCAGGCCAACCATGCCCACCACCGGTGTGGGCTGGATCGGTTGAATGCTGCCGTCGGGCAAGCGGGTGTCGTTGTAGAGGGAGACATTGCCTCCGGTCACTGGGGTTTGCAGCACCCGGCAGGCTTCCGAGAGGCCGCGGCAAGCCATGGCCAACTGCCAATAACCCGTCGGCGTTTCCGGCGAAGGGAAATTGAGGTTGTCGGTCACGGCAATCGGTTCGGCACCCACGCAGCTGAGGTTGCGGGCCGCTTCAGCCACAGCAGCCATGCCACCGCGCTCTGGATCGAGGGCAACCCAACGGTTGGGGCAATCCACGGTGGCCGCAACACCACGCTGATTCATCGACTGCGGGTCATGGTCCTGCTGGGAGCGCAACCGCAACACCGCAGCGTCAGCCCCACCCGGTCTCACCACCGTGTTGGCCTGCACTTGATGGTCGTACTGACGCCACACCCAGCGCTTGCTGGCAATGGTGGGATCATCCAAAAGCTGCAGCAGGGTGGGCTCCACAGCCTCTGCAGCCAACGCTGGCAAGGAACCCTCCTGCCACTGCCAGTGCTGTTGAACCGCAGCGGGAGGTTCGCTGAGCAGTTCACGGCGGTTAATGGGTGTGTCTTCAGCCAGGGCCCGGGAGGGAACCTCTGCAGCCACCGCGCCGTTTTGGAGCACCCGCACCAGCGGTTCTTCCAAGACCCGGCCGACCACAGCGGCCTGCAAGCCCCAGCGACGGAAGCGCTGCATCAGAGGTTCTTCGCGGCCGGCTTGCACCACAAACAACATCCGCTCCTGGGATTCCGAGAGCAGGAATTCGTAGGCCGTCATGCCAGTTTCCCGGGCCGGAACCCGGTCGAGATCCAGCTCAATACCGAGATCGCCCTTGGCGGCCATCTCCGCGCAACTGCAGGTGAGCCCAGCGGCACCCATGTCTTGGGCCGCCACCACATCACCACTTTGGAAAGCCTCGAGGCAGGCCTCGATCAAGCCCTTCTCCAAAAAGGGATCTCCCACCTGCACAGCGGGGCGGTCGTCGAGGCTGTCCTCACTGAGCTCAGCGCTGGCAAAGCTGGCGCCCCCCATGCCATCGCGGCCGGTGGTGCTGCCCACGTAAACCACAGGATTTCCAACACCGGAGGCCCCGGATCGCACGATCGTTTCGGTCTCCAGCAAGCCCAAGGCCATGGCATTGACCAAGGGGTTACCGCTGTAGCTGGGATCAAAGGCCACTTCACCAGCAACGGTGGGCACACCAACGCAATTGCCGTAGTGGGCGATGCCAGCCACCACCCCCTCCATCAAGCCGACATTGCGGGACTCCTCGAGAGGCCCAAACCGCAATGCATTGAGCAGGGCCATGGGGCGGGCACCCATGGTGAAAATGTCGCGCAGGATCCCGCCCACACCGGTGGCGGCACCTTGAAAGGGCTCCACCGCTGAGGGGTGGTTGTGGCTTTCAATCTTGAAGGCCAAGCGATGGCCTTCACCGAGATCCACAACACCAGCGTTTTCCCCAGGACCCACCAAAATTCGCGGCCCCTCGGTGGGAAATTGCCCCAGCAGCGGGCGGGAGTTGCGGTAACAGCAATGCTCCGACCACATCACCCCAAACATGCCCAACTCGGCCCGGTTGGGATGGCGCCCCAGACGCCGCACAATTTCGTTGTAATCCTCTGGTGTCAGGCCCTCTTGCTTGACCTGCGCAGCAATCGCTGGCGGCGCTTGATCAAAGGCTGGGGCACCGGAAGCAGGGGTGGAAGCCAAGGCGCTGAGCCATCAAGACAGCCTCCAGTCTGAATGAGCTCAGATCCAGGGATCCTCGCCATCGTCGGGATCATCCCAATCGCGGCTACGCGAACGGCGGCGGCGCTCATCCACGGGCGGTTCCTCATCGCGCCAGCGCTCAACCAGATCCTCCCCGCCATCCCAGAGGCGCTGACCAAAGGAACGCAAACGCCCCTCCAGGTCATCAAACGAGTCGGGAACTTGATCGCGAATTTGACGGCTACGGCGCAGCATCTGCTGACGGATGCTGGCGCGATCGAGCGGTAGATCGTCGAGCTCTTGCAACGCCGCCTGAACTTGCCCCGGCTGTTGATCGATCAAGCGATCGGGTTCCAAACGCCAACGGCTACTGCCAGGCAAACGGGGATCACTTCGCGCCACCAGGTAGTGGTTGATGCGTCCGCTCTGCACATCAACCACCGCATCCACCAGACGGCCCAAGGGTTGCTGCTGCTGGCCCAGCAGGGTGGCCTCCATCAAGGTGGGCAGCAGATCCAAGGTGGGCTGTTCGGTGTCGGCAGGCTCTCCCTCCACCTCAACTTGCCCCTCCAACCAATCCACCAGTTGATCCAGACGCCACACCGAACGCCGCGGTCCAAAGGCCGACGGACGCGAACTCCAGCCCAGCAAGCGATGGCACGGGGGGTGCATCCAGACCTGATGACCAACACCCAGGTCTTGACCCAACTCATCCCGCAGGCGTGAGCGCAACAGCTCACTGATCAAGATCTGGCGGGGAAGCGGCATTCAGCTCCGGATCTGAACAGGCATGACCAGATACGTGAAACCGGCCTCGCCATCCTCATCAGCTGACAACACCGCAGGACTGGTGGGGCTGTTGAGGTTGAGGCGCACGGTGGCATCGGCCATGGCCTTCAGCCCATCCAGCAGGTAACGCACGTTGAAGGCCATGGCGATCTCCTCGCCATTGATTTGAGCTGCCAGGGATTCCGAACCGCTGCCCACATCCAACGCATCAGCGCTGAGCTGAAGCTGACCACTGGCGGGATCAGCGGTGAGTTTGACCACGTTGTTGTGTTGATCAGCCAGCACCGCAATGCGTTCCAGGGCGGCGATGAACGGCTTGCGCTCCAGGCTGATGGTGCGAGCAAAGCTCTCAGGAATCAGCTGGCCGTAATTGGGGTAGGTGCCCTCCAGGGTGCGGCTGGTGAGCACTTGATCAGCCCACAGAAACACCACCTGGCCGCGATCACAGAACAGGCTGATCGACTCTTCCGAGGGGCGGGCAGACAGCAGTCGCTCCAACTCACGCAACGACCGGGCCGGCACGGTGACGGCAAAGGATTCAGCACCCTCTTGGCCGCCAGCGCCATTGCGGCGCACCGCCAAACGGTGACCATCGGTTGCCGCAAACTCCAACCCGCCCTCTTCCACCTTGAGGTGTATGCCGGTGAGGATTTGCTTGGACTCATCGCCACTGCTGGCAAATAAGGTGCTGCGCAGACCTTCCGCGAAGGCTTCACCGCTAAGCAGCAGGGGCTGCCCGTTTTGGGCCAAAGGCAAATCGGGGAAATCCTCCGCCGATAAGCCACGCATTTGATAGCTGCCGGTGAGAGCCGAGAGCTCGGTCTGCTCTTCGCCTTCGGGGCAAGCCAGGGTCAGCGGACCATCGGCTGGCAGGCGGCTGACGATGTCGGTGAACAGCTTGGCGGGCAGGGTGATGGCGCCACTGGATTCGACAACTGCAGCAAAGCTCGTTTGAATCCCCAGGCTCAAATCAAAGCCAGTGAGGCTGATGCGACCAGCAGCTGCATCCGCGGTGACCAACACATTGGCCAACACCGGGTGAGTGGGACGCCCTGCGATGGCGCGACTGACCAACTGCAGGCTGCCGTTGAGCTCCGCTTGGCTGCAAACCAATTTCATCTGATGCCGCCTCGAGCGATACCAAGCTTCCACACGGTGCCTGAATCTGCAACGCGTTCCACCTTCTCTTCTAGTGAATTGGTTTTGTTCTTAGAAAAGAACTAATAAAACAGCCGTAATAGGGCCTGGGGAACTCGGGGAAAACGTTCCAATCCTTGGCCCAGCCTGCAATTGCCGCATGCCGTGGCTGGGGATTGTGGGTGAGCAGGTTGGGAAGAAGCCTGGCTTTCCCCCTGGATCCCCAGGCTGTGGAGAAGCGGTGGCTGTTCGGGCCTCCCGTTTTCCCCTTCTTTTTCACAGCTATTGAACCGCCTTTCAGCAGACAGTTTTTCGGTTGGATTGCCTGATTTAGAAGCCCATCGTCTTGGCCACCGTGGCCACATCGGGGCTGAGATCGCCGTGGAAGGTGGCCTCGCTGTGGTCGATGGCGCTGGTGGGGTCCTTGAGGCCATTGCCGGTGAGCACGCACACCACCGTGGCGCCGCTGGGTACTTCATCGGCCCGTTGCAGCAGACCTGCCACTGAGGCGGCGGATGCGGGCTCACAGAAGACCCCTTCCTCGCGGCCAAGCAGGCGGTAGGCATCGAGGATGGCGGCGTCGGTAACGGCAGCAAAGCCGCCATTGCTCTCTTGGCGCACCTTCAGGGCTTTTTCGCGGTTGGCGGGATTGCCGATGCGGATGGCGGTGGCGATTGTGTCGGGTTGCTCCACCGTGGTGTCGTGCACCAGAGGCGCTGAGCCAGCGGCTTGGAATCCCATCATCCGGGGCAATTTGCGGCTCATGCCGGCGTTTCGGTATTCCTTGAATCCCATCCAGTAGGCGCTGATGTTGCCCGCATTGCCCATGGGGATGCAGAGCCAGTCGGGGGCATCACCCAATTCATCCACCACTTCAAATGCCGCCGTTTTTTGGCCTTCCAAACGGAACGGGTTGAGGGAATTCACCAAGGTGACCGGGTATTGATCGGCCATTTCGCGCACGATGCTCAAGGCCCGGTCAAAGTTGCCGCGCACGGCCAGCACTTCGGCGCCATAGAGCAGGGCCTGCGCCAATTTTCCTTGGGCCACATAGCCATCGGGGATCAGCACAAAGGCCCGCATTCCGCCGCGGCGGGCATAGGCAGCAGCGGCCGCTGAGGTGTTGCCTGTGCTGGCGCAGATCACCGCTTCGGCCCCCGCTTCCTTGGCTTTGCTGACCGCCATGGTCATGCCGCGGTCTTTGAAGCTGCCGGTGGGGTTGTGGCCATCCACCTTGAGGAACACGCGGATGCCGCGGCCGAGCCGTTCGGAGATGGCTGGAGCTGGCACCAGTGGGGTGGCGCCTTCACACAGGCTGATCACCGGGGTGGCATCACTGACTGGCAGCCAACGGCGGTAGGCGGGAATCAGGCCCTGCCAGTTCTGTGTGGTGGGCCGCTTAAACAGGCCACGAACGGAACGGAGCAAGGGCACAGCTGCGGCCAAAAGGTCAATTTACCCGCGCCAGGGCGACAACCTCAGCGCAACCCATCAAGAGGGGCATCGGAGAAGAAGCGAACCAGATCACTAATCGAGGCAGCTTTTTGAACGATGGCCAGCAATTGCGGGATGTTCACGGCCATGTCTTCGGCCGGATAGGCCTTCAAAAAGCTGATGGGAGTGAGCTTGCCACCGTTGTCGTAGACCCCCAGCACCAGGGCTGAACGCATGGCCACCACGCCGGCATCGGGGGCGCGCAGCGGATACACGATTGCTGAGGCTCGCTCGAGGATCGCCTCACCAATGCGGGTATTCAGAAGCCGGCTGGTGAGAGTCACCGGTAACGGAACTTCCGTTTTCAGTAGCCCCTGAATCGGTTTGGGCTGCGAGCCGGTGAAGCGCAGGAGGTCGGCGAGGAGTCCTTTGGGAACCCCTGTTTCAACGAACGTCTCCAATGAACTGACCGTCATGGTGCGGCGGTAGGCACCGGTGACGAAGACCACATTTTCTGTCGCCAGCACCGGTGGCAGATCCAGCATGAAACCCGGGGCTGTGGCAACGCCTGGAATTTAGGCCGCTTGAGGAATTTGAGCCTCTTGACGGATGTCGGGTTCCACCAGCAGGTCGCGGACCAGACGCACCATCCCCCGCTCTGCCAAGCCGCGGGCCAGATCTAGGCCCATGCCGCGCAGGTCAGGTTCTGCTAACAGCCGCGGCAGACGGCTGGTGATCAGGCGCGGTTCAAAGCCAGGGAGTTGCTGCAGGATTCGCACCAGCTCCTGGATCGGTTCGAGGTTCAACAGCGCTGCATTGGTGCGTCGCATCGGAGGTGTCTTCAGGCCCGGTGGCCGCAACCGCAAGGGCAGGCGCTTGCCGAGGTTTTGCACCAGGTTCCAGCCAGCCGCATCGAGTTGATCCACAGCAGCACTTACCAATTGCTGCCGCAGCACCCCGCCGCGTGGGGAGAACAGGAAATCCAGGGTTTGATCCAACAGCCCTTCGATGTCCAGCTGTTGCTGGCGGGCTGCATTCATCACCAGATCCTCCAGCCGGCTCCAGCGGAAATCCTCACCGTCAAACAACATGTCCCGCAGCGAGCGCCGCAGATCGGGATCGGAATCCTCCAGCAAGCGCCGGGCGAAATAGGGATAGGCAGCGCCCAGGATTTTGAAATCGCGGTCGACGCTCAGGGCAATCCCTTCGAGCGTCACCAGCGAGCGAATGATCAAGGCGTAGTAAGGCGGCACCTGGAACGGGAAGCGATACATCACCCCGGAGAGATCGTCGGTGACCGCCTTGAAATCCATCCGGCTGACCCCGGCCTGAAGTGCCTGCCCGAACACTTGCTCAAAGGCCGGCACGATCGGTTCGAGGTTCACCTCTTCCGCCAGGAATCCAAGGGTGACGAAGTCCTTGGAGAGGGCATCAAAGTTGCGATTGACCAGGTGCACCACGGCCTGAATCAGGCCGGTTCTCGATTCGCGGGTGACTTCGCTCATCATCCCGAAATCCAGATAGGCCAAGCGGCCATCGGCCAGGGCCAGCAGGTTGCCCGGGTGGGGATCGGCGTGGAAAAAGCCGTGCTCGAGCAATTGCTGCAGGCTGCAGTTCACGCCGACATCGACGAGCTCATCGGGGTCAATCCCCATGGCTTTGACCGCTTCAAGCCGGGTGAGCTTCACCCCCTCGATCCATTCCATGGTCAGGACCCGCCGGCTGGTGAGCTCGCGGTGGATTTCCGGAACAGCGATGCGCGGATTGTGGGCGTGGAGCTCAGCGAAGCGCTCGGCGTTGGAGGCTTCGTTGAAGTAGTCCATCTCCTCAAACACTCGCCGGCCCAGCTCATCGATCAGGGCCACCAAGTCGCTGCGGATCAGGCCGATGTTCGATTTCAGCCAGGCTGCAATATTCCGCACGATGTAGAGGTCCAGCGTGATCTGCTCCCGCAGACCGGGCCGCTGCACTTTCACGGCCACACTGCGGCCGTCTTTCAAGGTGCCCCGGTACACCTGGCCCAGGGAAGCGGCCGAAATCGGTTCGGCATCCAACTCACCATAGAGCTCATCCACGGGTGCGCCGAGGTCTTCGGTGATGCACGCTCGGGCCTGATCGCTCGGAAATGCCGGCAGTTGATCCTGCAGCCGCGAGAGCTCCTCCAGCAGCACGGGCGGAACGATGTCGGGCCTGGTCGAGAGGGCTTGGCCGGCCTTGATGAACGCCGGACCCAAATCAGCCAGCAGGTTGGCGGCTTCCCGTGCGCGATCTCTTGAAATATTGGGGTCTTTGAGGCGTCCGCTGAGGCGATCGAACAGAACCCCCAGCAGCAACAGCCCGATGGGAATCAAGGTTTCCCGCAGCCGTTTCAACAGCCGCAGGGGGTGGCCTGCGTAAATCCTTGTGATCTCTGCCGGGTCGTAGCTGTTCAGACCGGCCGCTTCGAGAAAATCGCTGGTCGCGGTCATGGCGGCGTTGCGGTGGGGAACCCGGCTGGGAACCCCCTTTTAATTGATATTGGAGCCGTTACGCTGCGCCGGCTGGCTTGGGGACGCCGTGCTCACCGGGCTTCACATCAGCAATATCGCCCTGATCGACAGCCAAGAGCTGGTGTTCGGTCCGGGTTTCACGGTGCTCACCGGTGAAACCGGTGCCGGTAAATCCATTCTTTTGGATGCCCTCGATGCGGTGACCGGTGGCGGTCAGCCCCAACGCCTGTTGCGCGATGGCTGCGTCAGGGGATCGATCGAAGCCAGTTTTGGTTGGACCAAGCCCTTGCGGCAGTGGTGCCAAGCCCAAGAGCTTGATTTGGACGAGGAGGAGGAGCTGCTGCTAAGCCGCGAGCTGCGCTTGTTGGATGGCCGCTTCAGTAGCCGCAGTCGTCTCAATGGCGTCAGCCTCAACCGCGCGGCCTTAACCGAGCTGCGGCCGTTGCTGTTGGATCTCACCGGTCAGGGGCAGACCCAACAACTCGCTCGAGCCGGGCAACAGCGCCGCTGGTTGGACCGTTTTGGTGGCAGCGACCTCTCGGCTGTGTTGCAGCCGGTGCGCCAACGCCAGCAGTTGTGGATGCAGGCGGCTGCGGCGCTGGAGCAGGCCAGGGCTCAACAGGAAGCCATGCTGCAAGATCGCGCCAATCAAGAGGAGCAACTGCAAGCCCTCGAAGCGGCCCAACTCGACAATCCACAGGAGCGGGTGCTGCTGGAACAGGAGCAAGATCGGCTCTGCCATGGGGTGCGCTTGCAACAGGGTTGTCAGGAGGTGCAGGGGCGTTTGATCGAAGGGGCTGAAGGGGCTCCGTCGTTGCTGGAGCATCTCGGCGCCTGCGATCAGGAGCTCAGTGCCATGGCTGCGCTGGATCCGGCGTTGCAGCCGATTCGTCAGAGCTGGATTGATGCTCAAAGCGCCCTGGAGGATCTCGGCCGCGATTTGGACCGTTACGCCGCCGCGTTAGAGGCTGACCCTGAGCATTTGGCGGCTTTGCAGGAGCGCATTGCTGCGCTGAAGGCCTTGGAGCGGCGCTTTGGTGCTGATCTCGAGGCCTTGATTGAGCGCCGTGATCAGCTGCGCGACACCTTGCAGGCCGGTGGGGCTGCAGCGGCTTTGGTGGCGCTTGAGCAGGAGGAGGTGCTGCGCCGCCAGCAGCGTGATGCCGCGTGCCAGAAGCTCACCGAGCAACGCCAGAAAGCAGCCGAACGCCTGGAGCACGACTTGATGCAAGCGCTGCGGCCCATGGCCCTGCCCCATGTGCGCTTTGCTGTTGAGCTGGTGCCGGCCCACCCCAGTGAGCATGGGGCGGAGAACGTGCAGTTCCTGTTTTCTGCCAACCCGGGTCAACCTCTGGCGCCGCTCCGGGAGGTGGCCTCTGGCGGTGAGATGAGCCGCTTTTTGCTGGCGTTGAAAACCTGCCTGTCTGAAGCTGATGGAGAGATCACCCTGCTGTTTGACGAGATCGATACCGGCGTCAGCGGCAAGGTGAGCGCGGCGATGGCGGCGTTGCTGCAGCGCTTGGCCCAGCACCGTCAGGTGTTTTGTGTCACCCACCAGCCGGTGGTGGCCGCTGCGGCTGATCAACATCTGTTGGTGCGCAAGCAGGTGGAGCATGGCAACACCCGTTCATTGATTCAGCCTTTGAGCACGCTCCAAGAGCGGCAGCGGGAATTGGCGGAATTGGCCGGTGGCGACTCCGGTGAAGCGCGGGACTTTGCCGCCAGCCTGTTGCAACGGAAAACTGCCTGAAACCGGTTAATTAAAAACCTAACTCTAGTCAGTACATATATTAAGGCTCTTGATCTACGCTAATGAATTATTAATTAATTCAGCAATAATGCTGCAATTTTTCGCGGAATAACGTTCATTCAAGTATAAAAATATACTCATATCGAGATATTTTCTTGCATTTTTTGGGTAAAGAGAATCCTCAACTAAGTGTTGTTTTATCCACCCCCAGTCAGAAACTAAGAATCTGTAATCAGGGTTAAAAGGAATTTGATTTTCCAGCAAACAATTGACGACAAGTTTTTTTTGTTCGACGCTATCGAAAGTTATAGGGATAATGAATGGTGACGGTGATATTTTTTCAGAATTTGGAAATATTAGATTTAGTTTACGGTTAATCTTTTCTTTAATAGAGTTGACAACTCTCTGCCTTTTTTCGATAGTTTTAGGTAATCTATTGAGTGAACTTATCCCAATTGCAAGAGAAATATTGTCGATTGCGTGATTCAGTGCAGAAAATTTTACATTATTTCCATCACGATTGCTTAAAAAGTTATCATAAAAATTATTCTGCCAAATTGGCTTTCCTCTGTCTCCATGCAACATGACTTCTTGATTGATAAGTTTGTTTTGGGTGTAGACAAACCCTCCACAACCGCCTGTCACAAAATTCTTCCTGTACATTGTTGATCCCGCTGAAATATCACCAAAAGAACCAACGATTTTATCTTCTAGCTTCGCACCGTGTGCTTGGCTTATATCTTCAATGAACGCACAATTATATTGTTGGCACGTACGCTTAAACTCGTAAATATTAGTCGATAACCAACCAGCATGATGTACTAATAAAAATGCAGCACTACTTGTTTTAAATCGATTAAGTGCATTTTTAAGTGAACTTAAGGAGCTTTGCCCGTCTCGTGGACTTTCTGAATCTATGACGTTAATTTTATAACCTGCATCTATGATTGCTGCGATACTGCCAGGGTCAGTAATTGCTGAAACATGCACAACATTTTTAGTTTCAGTTTTAGGAATCGCTTTCAGCGCGATATAAAGGGCGTTTGTCCCGCTGCATGCTGGGAACACATATCCTTTCTCTTTGCTGAGGAAATCGCTCAGATTTTTTGAATACTTTTGACGGTAATAACCTGAATAACCAGGATCTTCTTCAGTGATAGCTGAATATAAAAAGAGTTTTAGTACTGATAGCCATTCATTGATCCAGATTGCTCGGCGTGCTGGGAATTTCACGTTATTTTTTTGCATAACAGCTCTTTCTATTTGATTTTATTTTCTGGGAAAATACTACTTTGGCCCAAAATGAAGGGGCCATCAGTAATCTCATGTATGACACATATATCACTTAGTGGCACAACTTTATGCCATAGTTGGTCCTGCATTCGGTAAAAATAAGGACCATTTTCAGAGCACATAATAACTTTTTTATCAATCATTTCTACTAGATCTTCGTCATAAAACTGAATTTGGACTCTACCTCTTATTATATGAAAAGACTCTCTTTTATTGGGGTGTTTGTGGATTTTCACCTCGCTTTCGGAGGTAAATGCAATAATCATCTCATGCAAAAGATCATCAGCTGATTTGTGGATATTAACTCTTGCACGCCTCAAATCTGCTGATTTGGCTTCTTCAATGAGTTGATCAATTTCGTTGTGTCCAATTTGTATGATTGATAGATCGCCACAACTAAACACACCTTCCTTTATTTTTTTCATGACAGCCAGTAGATTATAGCCTTAATTAATGAACGTACCATTATAACCCATTTTCTCAAGCGATGCCTTTATTTTGGAAATCGCACCTAAACCAGCACAAATTAGTGTTTGATTCAAACCATCTTGTACTAACAACTTAGGGTCTTTTATCATGAACTCATTAGCAAATTGACCAATTAACGCTTCATTGCCATCATAGAGATTGATGAGGTAACCAGCATCTCTAAGTCTGTTGGCAAGCGTAATACCTTTATGGCCTGCACCAAATAGAGCCAATTTATCACCTTGAATTCTGGAACAAATTCCACTAATAACTTTATCACACGATTCAAATACACTGGATGTTTTCAACTGATTATCTGGCGATAAATTGCTTGTTATTGCTCCTCTTTCTTTATTCTTTGTCCAAAGCGTACATGTGTACGGGTCAAGTTCTCCAAATTCATGTTTGCTATGTAAAAAATATCCGTATCTCCCAAACATCTTTGCTATGTGTTGAGTAGAAAAATAGTTTCGTCTTTCATTCCAAAGACAGTAGTTGTCAAAACTATTTACATAGAAATTTCCCATTTCTACATAAATTCCATTAAATGAGGCGCCTTTTAAAAGCAAATCAAGCCCTTCCAGGCTCATGTGTTCTAGGCATCTTGATGCAACTAGATAGGTGTTATATCCTCTGGCTTTACTCTTTTGGACTTCATCATTTAGCAATGAAAGATGGCTTTGTTGAGCTAATAAACTTATTTCATTATCAAATAAATTCCTATTTGCTTTAACAGTTGAATAACCCTTGTTTGCAGCTAATTTATCTAATAAGTTGTCATCTTTGTAGCTTATGCCAAAAATCTTAGTTTTATTACTATTACTTGAGTTGATTAGTTTGGAATATATATTGCTGACGTCTTCCAGATGATCTGTTGGCTCTTTTAGTCGTAAAGCTTTTTGGCTCTGAAGTGTCAGTAGGTCTAATTTACTGTCATTTCTGATGAAGTGTAGCCCACAGTTTTTACAAATTAGATACTTGTATAATTCTTTGCCAGAGTTTTTAGGCTGTAATGCAAACTTTTGTGTGGCCGGGAATTCAAACTTTTCATCGTAAAGAGCAAGAACTGCAGATCTACAGGAAGGACAATTAATCATCTCATTTTTGATTTCGTTACTGCTCTCTCCGCTCAGCACTGCACGACAACACATTCCGGGTTTAATTTTATAGCTTTGCCATTAAACCTATTGTCATCAACTAGTTTTTCTAAGATAATTTGCGCAGGTACCCATGCAGTTATTAATATACAATCTAACTCTTCCAACTTTGATTCATCAATTCTCACTACCCTGAGATCGCTATTTGGAAGATATTTGCCAACCTTGTTTGGGTTGTCGTCAATAATAATACTTCCATAGCTGGTCAAATTATAAAATGCAGACAACATGGATAAACTTCTGGAAGCTCCAAAGTATCCGATTCTTTTGTTTTCGCTTTTTAAGTTATCTAGAATCTGATGTACTCTAGCTTGAGAAGCTATGAGAGATTTTTCTAATAATCTGCCACTTTCGCAGGTATCTAGTTTCATATCCGTTTCAATTTCAAAAAGCTGCTTAAGTCTCTCAGATTTTAAGCATTGATCATTGTTGATTACTTTTGATTTACGAGCAAAACAAATTAATGCGCCACCTTGTTGGTCGACTTCTATAGCATCAAAAAGGAACAGATTATAAGTTCTTAAAAACCTATCCAAAGGGAGTAATGCATGGTGAGATAAATGCTCATGAAAAAACACCCCAATTAGCGCTTTGTTGATTATGTCAACTAAATATGAGATCTCAAAACAAAAGATTCCATCATCATCTAGGAGTTCACTGATCCCTTTTGCAAAATCTTGTAGGTTGTCACAGTGAGCAAATACATTGTTTGCACTGACAAAATTTACCTTTTGTCCTTTTCTTGCTATTTGTTCTTTGAGGTCTTTGGCCAGTGCACTCGAAAAAAAGGAATCAATTGCAGGAATACCATTGTGTTCGGAAAATGCTCTTGGGGCCTCTGCTGGTTCTATACCAAGCACATCCACAGGCAGCCGTTTTTTCAAGCATCTGAGAAATAAGCCATCGTTAGATCCAATATCAATCGCAAGTGACGTCTCCTCATTCAAATTTTTTGCGTTAGAGACAGACGCAAGTTTATTGGCATAAAAGTCAAAATGGCTTTCTAGTTTTTTAGAGTACGATGGGGTATACGAATAATCATGCCCGAATAATTCAGACTGCTCTAATACATCATGACATTGAACATGGCCACATTGCACGCAAGTGTAAATAGTGTAGGGATATTTTTTGACTTGTTCATTTGCTGTTTTCGTAAATGTATCGCCAATTTCACTATCTGGTAATTTAAGTGATAGCTTTAAATCTGGGGAATTACACAATCTGCATTTCATAGCGACTTTTCCCGAGTAGATAATTTTATTCTATCATATACTTGATTTGGGCAGTATGTATACTAAGGCTATAATTCAAGTCATTTAGAGTGATGATGGCTTGACCCGGATATTTTCCCGCCAAATAAAGTGGCCTGTCTTTTAATTCAACGCCCCCATCTTGTGTTGTAGAATCCTTTCAATTAAACTGGACCATGGCCACAATTTTAGGCCTTCATGGCGGGTACACCATTGGTCAACATGAGCCTTCAGCCTCTTTAATTATTGATGGCACTACGGTTGCCATCTACGAAGAAGAGCGATTTAATCGGGTTAAAAGTTCTTATGGGTTATTGCCTAAATATTCTTTATTAAAGCTATTTGACGACTTTAATTTATCTCTAACTGATCTTGATGCCATATTTGTTCCAGGAATAACTTACAGGAACACTGCTGAAAGATGGACCTTGTTTTTATATCATTTATTCGGTCAAAGAGTCTCTGTATCTCCTTGCCATCACCAAGAGGCACATGCTGCAGCCGCTTTTTATGGATCTTGTTTTGACGATGCTGCCGCAGTTACATTAGATGCAAGTGGAGATGGAGTTTCTGGTTCGATCTACCGCTGTTCCAGATCATCCGGCCTAACTCTTGTTAAGCACATTCCCAATGATGAATCATTAGGAATGATTTACACTGCTATTACATATCATTTGGGTTTTGAGGATGGTGATGAATATAAGGTTATGGGTCTTGCTCCTTATGCTTCCACGGAACTCCCATTAATCAACTTCTTCGATCCTGATTCTGCCAATAATATCTTACGCAAACAACCTGCCTTGTTATCTCCCTTTGACTATCCTTCAAATGCTGCTGCAACGGAAGCTTTAACTAAATGTACTAAACGATCCGTTAAGTCACCTCTCAGCATCGATCACAAAAACTGTGCTAAGCAACTACAAGATGCATTAGTTCGCAGGGTTTCAGAGATCATGGAAGAAGCTGTAACTGAGGTCGGTGTTAACAATATCGTGTACGCAGGCGGTGTAGCTCTCAACTGCGCAGCTAATAATCTTATATTCAGTTCGCAAAAAATCAAGGCTCACTACGTTTCCCCTGTTGCTTCTGATAGGGGCCTTGCTTATGGCTGTGCTTGTATTGGCTCGAGTACGCTTGGAGATCAAATAAAACCGCTTGGAGTTCCATATTTGGGCTCTCAATATGATGAACAAGCTGTGATTGACGAATTAAATAATAATAAGATCGAATATTCACTTCAAAACGATATTTGTTCATACGCTGCTGGGGCACTTGCTGATGGTCAAATTATCGGTTGGTTCCAAGGTAGAAGCGAAGCAGGTGCACGAGCTCTCGGTAACCGATCAATTCTTGCATCGGCCACACTCCCTGATATGAAGGAGAAAGTTAATGCATCCATTAAATATCGAGAAGAGTTTCGACCTTTTGCACCAGTTGCTGCCTCCGAGTTTGCAAACGAATATTGGAAATTAGATCCATTGATAGATTATTCAACCATGACATATGCTGTTAAGGCTAAGCAAAAAGCTATTGATACATTGCCATCGACTGTTCATGTCGATAACACCAGCCGCTTGCAGACAGTTTCTAATAACCAAAATCCACTTCTGCATAAGTTACTTCTGACTTATGCAGAATTTACTTCTGTTCCGGTATTATTGAACACAAGTTTTAATTTGAAAGGTCAGCCAATTGTTGAATCACCTCGAGACGCTTTAATGACTTTCTATGGATGTGGCATTGATCTGCTGATTATCGGCAATATCGTTATTACAAAATGATGTTGTAGTCTTGCAGTCAGGTTAAATTGCAGGTTGTTCATTCTTTTGTATGGGCTAGAATAATTTAGCTTTTTCGAAGAATTATGATTGGCAGCAAAGGTCAAGCTTATAAGCAATATTTAAAAGATACTTTTGATAATAACCTTGATTTTGATGCATACTCGTCTTCTCCTCATAGATACTTAACGACGCCTGATTATGCAAGGCTTCTATTTTACCACCATATTTATCAACAGATCTTGAATGTCCAAGGAGAAATACATCTACATGGCGTCTCTAATGGCAGCACTTTATTTATATTGGCTCACTTAGCCGAGATATTTGAGAGTTTAAATAGTACTCGACAAATCGTCGGATTTGATTTGTTCGAGGATCACCAAGCAGTTTATCCCCATGTTTCAACTGAAGATGGTAATTACTGTCATCCTGATACGAATCCAATGCCCCATTGCACATCATTTGATGCCTTACAAGATCATGTAGATCATTTCAATGGTGCAGCCAGGACCTCTGTATCCCCAAGGATAAAACTTGTAAAAGGGGATTCCCTAGACACCTACCAAGATTATTGCGTTAACAACTATCCAGTAATTTCTCTTTTGCTTTTACATATAGAGACCTACAAAGTAGAGAAATCTATTTTGAAGACTGCCTGGTCCAAAATGCCTCGGGGTTCAATCGTTGTTTCCTCAGCTTTGGGATCACCCTCTGCGCCTGGCGTCGCACAATTATTTGATGATGTTCTTGGTATTTCCAATATAAAAATTGTTCGGACTGATTTAACTACGAAAATGTGTTACTTAATTAAAGATTAGATTGAATGCTGTATTCATTGCTTTTTGACTGGTTTGTCAACCATTCGCAGGGTAAAGTTTATTCATCAGTTTCTTACTATAAAAGAATTCTTCGGATGTTATCCTCCGAAGACTTTGAGCCTTGTCTCTGGCCAACTTGTTATCTTCCCCCTGACTTACCGGACACCATTGTTCTTGCTTATGCTAGCCAGCGGCATAAAACTCTTTGTTGTATAACAGAGAATCTTTCTCAATCTCTGCACTTAGATTCTTTCACTACTACTTACGAAGAGTACGAGGAAATTTCTATCTTGTCTGAATGTTTAACTACGCATGTGAATGGATTTCCTATTGAGAGGATGTTAGTTGATGCCTCTGGGATTCCAATTAATTATGTACGGTTACCATCGCCAGATCTAGATATTTCCTCATTACATGATCAGGCAATGATCTTAGATTATCATGTTGACTATTCGACTAGATTGATTCGTTCAGGCATATATAAACAACTTTCTAATAGCTTGGTTGTTGATGCATCGTATGGCTTGTTTCCATCAGCTGAATGGCTATCACAATTTTTTCCATCTTCAAGATATTATTTTTGCTATGGCTATCATTTGCCACCCACCGCGAATCATAAAGGGAATGGCACACCTAATGCATTAAGACTAAGCTCTACCCAGGACTGGAGTTTACCCGAGAATACAATCCTAATGCTTCAAACTAATCACTATAAGTTTGATTCCTCCCCCCCCCAATCTATCTGCTTCCCGTGTAATCCATACAAATATACGTATGATTTTCTTGAGTTTCTTGTACAACTATCCACAAAGCCTTTTATCGATAAAATTGGTCTGACTGTTGTTGAGTCTTTGCAAATATCTTTACTGCAACAGCTCATCCAATTTGGTATTAATACTAGTGTAATTCAATTTTGTACTGCACCCTCGCGAGATCAGCTAGCTTGTAGTATTTGCTTTGATTATGATATTGCTATTGATATGTATAAATCTGGTGGATCGTCGCTAACACCATTACTTTTATCTAAAGGTTTGCCTGTCTATCATCAATTTGATAGCTCTAATTATTTTTCCCGTATCCAACACGAAAACTATTCTTATAATGACTTAGATTTTTTAGTTTCCAATCCATTTAGCAATCATTGTTAAAGCTAAATTATCTTAATTAGCTCTTTAATCGATTGGACTCTGTAAAGCTTTAATTCTCTTTTGTGGCCTTGTTTCTCTTCTGTCGTTTTCAAGTGATTAAACCAATTAATAACATCCTCTTTTTCTTGTATCCCATGGCCAGTCTCCACGTGCACGAATGTTGAGATGCCAGCTTTTAAGCCGGCCTGGAGATCTGTCAGCCTATCCCCTACTATTAATGATATTTCTAAGTCTAAATTAAAATCTTTCGCTGCTTCTAAAAGCATTCCTGGATTTGGTTTCCGCCACAGAGTACTTGGGTGGCTGTTTATGTAGCCATTTGCGTATATTGCTGCTATTTGCTCTGATGCTTCCCCCATTAATAACCTCATTTGTTGATTAATTTTGAAGTATTCGTCCCAGCTGTAGAAGCCTCTGCTTATCCCTGACTGGTTCGTAATAATTATATTAACATAATTCTCGTCTTTGGATTTAAGTATTGCTTTTTTTGCTCCTTCAATGAGTTCGACATCTTCTATCTTTTTTATGTAATGCTTATCAGTAATCAGAACACCATCTCTATCAAAAAAGATCGCTTTTTTTCTTTCTTTGTTTTTTTTATTTAATGCGTATAGAAATTTTTCTGCCACTTCCATTGGTGTTTCTTCAGCCTTTGATTTTTTGGTATTGGTGGGATTGTTTTGTTTGATTTCTGCATTTGGCTCGGCATCCAATGCCTTACCCCGATCTGCTGCCGTGACTGTGCGTGATCGCGACACTTCTGCTGCTAATTCCAGTATGATTCCCCATCTATTTAAGATAAGGCCCGATGCCCCGAGCCAAAGCCGCGTCTGGCAAGGCCCTTCAGGCATTGAATGGCGGAAATGTCAGTGATGTGATCCGGGTTCGCGGTGCCCGGCAGCACAATCTCAAAGATGTTGATCTGACCCTGCCCCGCAACAAGCTGGTGGTCTTCACCGGGGTGAGCGGCAGTGGTAAGAGCTCCCTGGCGTTTGACACGATCTTTGCCGAGGGCCAACGGCGCTATGTGGAGAGTCTCTCCACCTATGCGCGCCAATTCCTTGGTCAGGTTGATAAGCCCGATGTCGATGCCATCGAGGGCTTATCACCGGCCATTTCGATCGATCAAAAATCCACCAGCCACAACCCTCGCTCCACCGTTGGCACGGTCACCGAGATCCAGGACTACTTGAGGTTGTTGTTTGGCCGTGCGGGTGAACCCCACTGCCCCCAGTGTGATCGGCCGATCAGCCCCCAGTCGATCGATGAGATGGTCGATCAGATTCTGCTCTTGCCCGAGGGCACCCGTTATCAATTGCTGGCCCCCTTGGTGCGGGGCAAGAAAGGCACCCACACCAAGTTGATCAGCGGCCTGGTGGCTGAGGGATTTGCGCGGGTCCGCATCAATGGCGAGGTGCGCGAGCTCTCCGACAACATCGAGCTCGACAAAAACCATGCCCACAACATTGAAGTTGTGGTGGATCGCCTGGTGGCCCGTGAGGGGATCCAAGAGCGTTTGACCGATTCGCTGCGCACGGCCCTCAAGCGCGGTGATGGTTTGGCCTTGGTGGAGGTGGTGCCTAAGAGCGGCGAAGAGCTTCCAGAAGGGGTGCAGCGTGAGCGCCTGTATTCCGAAAACTTCGCTTGCCCCGAACACGGCGCGGTGATGGAGGAGCTTTCGCCTCGCCTGTTCTCCTTCAACAGTCCCTACGGCGCCTGCCCCGATTGCCATGGCATCGGCTACCTGCGCAAGTTCACCGAAGAGCGGGTGGTGCCCGACCCTTCGCTGCCGGTGTATGCCGCGATTGCACCTTGGAGCGATAAGGAGAGCAGCTACTACTTCTCGCTGCTGTTCAGTGTTGGTCAGGCCTATGGCTTTGAACTCAAGACCCCTTGGCAGGAGCTCAGCCGTACGCAGCAAGAAGCCGTGCTGTTCGGCACCGTTGAGCCGATCTTGATCGAGGCCGATAGCCGCTACCGCAAAACCAAGGGGTATGAGCGCCGTTTTGAAGGAGTTCTGGCCATCCTTGAGCGCCAAGTCCGTGATGCCGGGGGTGAATCGGCCCGCCAGAAGCTGGAGAAATATCAGGAGCTGGTGCCCTGCGCCACCTGCGCCGGCCAGCGCCTGCGGCCGGAAGCCCTGGCTGTTCGCATTGGCCCGTACAACATCACCGATCTCACCGCCATCAGCGTTGGCGAGTGCCTCGAGCGCATCGATGCCTTGATGGGTGGCGGCTCCGATGGCGAGCCGTTGATGTCAGCGCGCCAGATCCAGATCGCTGATCTGGTGTTGCGGGAGATCCGTTTGCGCCTGCGCTTCTTGATCGATGTGGGCCTTGATTACCTCAGCCTTGATCGGCCGGCGATGACCCTCTCTGGTGGTGAAGCGCAGCGGATTCGCTTGGCCACTCAAATCGGTGCGGGCCTCACCGGTGTGCTCTATGTGCTTGATGAACCCAGCATCGGCTTGCACCAACGTGACAACGACCGGTTGCTCTCAACCCTCGTCAAGCTGCGGGACCTCGGCAACACCTTGATCGTCGTCGAACACGACGAGGACACAATCCGGGCTGCTGACCACATTGTTGATATCGGTCCTGGGGCCGGGGTGCATGGCGGCCACATCGTTAGTGAGGGCAGCTTGGCGGATCTGATGGCTGCTGAAGACTCCCTCACCGGGGCCTATTTGAGTGGTCGCCGCTCGATCCCCACCCCGGCGGAGCGCCGCAACACCGGCAGCCGCAAGCTCACTTTGGTGGATTGCCATCGCAACAACCTCCAGCATCTGAATGTGGAGATCCCCTTGGGCCGGCTTGTGGCGGTGACTGGGGTCAGCGGCAGCGGCAAGAGCACCCTGATCAATGAGTTGTTGCATCCAGCTTTGGAGCACAACTTGGGCCACAAGGTGCCGTTCCCCTCAGGTTTGGAAGAACTGCGCGGCATCAGCGCGATCGACAAGGTGATCGTGATTGACCAAAGCCCGATTGGCCGCACCCCCCGCTCCAACCCGGCCACCTATACCGGCGCGTTTGATCCCATCCGTCAGGTGTTTGCGGCCACCGTTGAGGCCAAGGCCCGCGGATATCAAGTTGGTCAGTTCAGCTTCAACGTCAAAGGCGGCCGTTGCGAAGCCTGCAGTGGTCAGGGGGTCAACGTCATTGAGATGAACTTCCTGCCCGATGTCTATGTGCAGTGCGACGTCTGTAAGGGCGCTCGCTACAACCGCGAGACGTTGCAGGTCAAATACCGCGGCCACACCATTGCCGATGTGTTGCAAATGACGGTGGAGCAGGCCGCTGAGGTGTTCTCGGCGATCCCGCAAGCCGCTGATCGCCTGCGCACCTTGGTGGATGTGGGATTGGGCTACGTGAAGTTGGGCCAACCAGCTCCAACCCTCTCTGGTGGTGAAGCGCAGCGCGTCAAGTTGGCCACTGAGCTCTCCAAGCGAGCCACCGGCAAGACGTTGTATTTGATCGATGAACCCACCACCGGTCTGAGCTTCTACGACGTCCACAAGCTGATGGATGTGATGCAACGCCTCGTGGACAAGGGCAATTCGATCATCTGTATCGAGCACAACCTCGATGTGATCCGTTGCGCTGATTGGTTGATCGATTTGGGCCCTGAAGGCGGTCATCGCGGCGGTCAAATCGTGGCGGCTGGCACACCAGAAGACCTTGCGGCCCATCCCACCAGCCACACCGGCCGGTATTTGCGTCAGGTGCTCGAGCAGCATCCTGCGCAGCCTCTGGCCGCTTGAAGCGGCTTGCCCTGGGGTTGTCTCTGCTGGCTGCGGCGATGCCTGCAGCAGCCGTTGAAACCCTCTATTTGCAGGGGCCTCTTGGACTGCAGCGCCTGAGCGTGAACCTGCAGGAGCTGAGCAGCCCGGAAGCGTTGTGGTCTGGCAGCAGTGATCTTGCCGAACTGAATCGGGCCACCGATGGTCGTTTGGGTCGTTCGCTGCAAACGCTGTTCACCACGCCTCTACCGCTGCCGGTGCAGCTGGGTTTGGACAACCCGATGGCGCGGCAAGTGGAGATGTTGGTGCAATCCCTGGTTGAACCATCGGAGCGGCAATGGCAACTGCCAGTGGTGCAAGCCGGCGCGTCATTGCCGTGGTTGCGCCAAGCCACTGCCAGCGGTGAGCCGCTCACCCTGTTGACGCTGCTGCGGGTGTTGCCTGGAGACGAGCTCACGATTCGCTTGGACCGCGCGCTGCCGGCACTCAGGAAAATGACGAGCCAGCAGGCAGCTCTCGATCAGCAACTCCTCGCTCAAAACCCATTGCCGGCGGCACCGGCTGCCGCCCTGGCTCGTGGGCCCAAGGCGGTTGTGCGCCGCGTTGTGGTGTTAGCCGATGGACTGGAGCTCACTGTGGTTCGCCCGGTGGGCGCTCCTGAATTGCCCACGGTGTTGATCTCCCATGGGTTGTGGGATGCCCCAGTGAGTTTTTTGGGATGGGCTGAGCATCTGGCCTCCCATGGGGCTGTGGTGCTGTTGCCGCGCCACAGCGGCAGCGACACGCGGCAGCAAACCTCAATGTTGGCGGGACGCTCAGAGCCCCCCAAACCCGAGGAGTTTTTGCGGCGACCGGCTGAACTCAAAGCCGTGCTTGATGCCCTGGAGGCCGGCCAAATTCCTGCTGTTGCCGGGGCCCCTGCCCGTGATGTGGTGTTGATTGGCCATTCCTGGGGGGCCACTTCCACGCTGCAATTGGCCGGTGCCCGCAGCGTGGACGATCCGCTTTGGCAGGCCTGTCAGCAGGCCAATCACCCATCGCGCAATCCCAGTTGGGTGTTGCAGTGCGGGGTGCTGCCCGCTGCTCAGCCTGAGTCGTTGCTCGATGCTCGCTTGGCCCGGGTGGTGGCGGTGAGCCCCCCCCAGGGATTGGTGTTTGCCGGTGGTTTGAGCGATTTGGCTCTGCCGGTGTTGTTGATCAGCGGCAGCAGGGATCTGGTGGTGCCCGCCCAGCCGGAGGCAATCGAGCCGTTTGCCCGTTATCCAGAGGGGCCCAATCGGCTTGTGGTGGCCCTCGATGGCACCCACTTCAATCTGCCCTCAGCCTCAGGCGGGAATGGCGGTTCGTTGCGGGCCTTGCTGTTGGCTTGGGTGAAGGGTGAGCCAATTGGCCCCGATACCCCTGTTGCCGATCCTGCTGGCTTGGCTTTGTTTCAGCTTCGCTGAGTATTTACTGGCTGATTTCTAAATAAAAACGGAAGAAATACGCCTACTCAGTTACGAAATCTTTTTTGTCAGAAATCAAACAGAACATTTGCCGGCATTATCAAAAATGTGTGTATGGTTAAAAAAGAGGGGGTAAATGTCTATGGGTTTGTATATCCTTCATTTACATCTTCACGGCTTGTTTCGTGGTCACGACCTGGAATTAGGGCGTGATGCTGATACTGGCGGACAAACCAATTATGTACTCGAATTAGCTAAGGCTCTCGGCCAGCACAGCGAAGTCGATCGCTTGGAAGTGATCACCCGCTGCATTGAGGATCGCCGCGTCAGCCCGGAATATGCGGTCCACCGCGAATCATTGACCTCCAAAGCCAGCGTTCTGCGCTTGCCATTCGGACCCCGCCGCTACCTGCGCAAGGAATTGCTTTGGCCCAATTTGGACCAATTGGTGGATGCTTTGGTGCTCCACATCACCCGCCAGCAGCGCCGTCCTGACTGGATCCATGCCCATTACGCCGATGCCGGTTGGGTGGGTGCTCAGATCCAACAGCGCCTCGGCATTCCCCTGGTGTTTACGGGTCATTCCCTTGGCCGTGAGAAGCAGCGTCGTCTGCTCGAGATCGGCCAGAACCCGGAGCAGGTCAACCAGCGCTACGCGATGGAGAGTCGGATCAGTGCTGAGGAGGAAGCGCTAGCGGCCGCCAGCTTGGTGGTCACCAGCACCCGGCAAGAAATCCGGGTTCAATATGAGCGCTACAGCCATTTCCACCCCGAAATGGCCGAGGTGATTCCACCTGGGGTCGACACCACCAGCTTTCAGCCCCAGGCCAGCCACAGAGGGGAAGATGGCGAGATTGCTGATCTCTTCCGCCCCTTCCTGCGCGAGCCCGATCGCCCCTGTTTCTTGGCGGTGTGCCGGCCTGATCGGCGCAAGAACATTCCCGCCTTGATTGATGCCTTTGGCAGCAGTCCGCTGCTGCGCGAGAAGGCCAACCTGCTGCTGGTGCTGGGCAACCGCGAAGGCTTCCACCCGCTGGAACGCAGTCAACGGGAGGAATGGCATCACGTGCTCGAAGCCATTGATCGTCAGGATCTCTACGGCCAGGTCGCCTATCCCAAACATCACAGCCGCTCCCAGGTGCCCGCGATCTATCGCTGGGCAGCCGCTCGCCGTGGCGTGTTTGTGAACCCTGCGCTCACCGAACCCTTCGGCTTGACCCTGATCGAAGCCGCGGCCTGTGGTTTGCCGGTGGTGGCCACCAACGACGGCGGTCCGATCGACATCCTGGGTCGTTGCCGCAACGGGTTGTTGGTGGATGTCTCTAGCCGAGAGGCGTTGCGCACCACCCTGGAGAAAGCCCTGGCTGCTGATGCCCCCTGGGATCAGTGGCGGCAGCAGGGCCTCGAGGCTGTGCAGCAGGCCTACAGCTGGGAAGCCCATGCCAGCCGTTATCTCCAGGTGGCGCGGCCCCTTTGCGCTGCTGCTCAGTTGGAATCAACCGCCAATCTCAAGAGCAACGGCCTGCGCGGCCGTGTCAGCGCGCCCACGCGCCTCCGCCAAGCTCGACCCGCTGGCCAGCGCCACGCCCATGCGCCGCATGGGCCGCGCTTCTGGCTTACCAAACAGCAGTAGTTCGCTCTCGGGCACAGCTAGGGCCTCGGCGACTCCCTGGTAGTTAACAGGTCCCCCCCGTTGGTCGGCGCCGGCCAAAATCACGCGGCTGGCGGCAGCTCCTGTGCTGGTGATGCTGGGGATGGGCAGTCCCAGGACGGCCCGCAGGTGCAGTTCAAATTCGCTGAGGTTTTGCCCGCGCAGGGTCACCAGGCCGGTGTCATGGGGCCGTGGAGATAACTCCGAGAAGATCACTTCGCCTGAGGCGATGAAGAATTCCACGCCAAAGATGCCGGCTCCGCCCAGGGCATCGGTCACCTGACGGGCCATGCGTTGGGCTTCCAGCAGTTGACTCTGCTGCAACTCGGCAGGCTGCCAGCTGCATTGGTAGTCGCCCCGTTCCTGGATGTGGCCAATGGGCGGGCAGAACAGGGTGGGTCCGTCCTTTTGGCGCACCGTGAGCAGGGTGATTTCCTGCTCGAACCGCAGAAATTCCTCCACGATCACCAAGCTGGAGTTGCCGCGGGCGCCTTGGGTGGCTGCTGTCCAGGCTTGCTGAAGTTCCTCGGGGTTGGTGGCCACGCTTTGGCCTTTGCCGGATGAGCTCATCACGGGCTTGACCACCACCGGCCAGCCCAGCGGTGCTGCGGCGCTGCTGAGTTCCTCGGCTGAGCTCGCGTAGCCAAAGCGGGCCGTGCGTAAGCCCAGCTCGCATGCGGCGAGATCGCGGATGCGATCGCGATTCATCGTGATCGCTGTGGCCCTGGCGGTGGGGATCACGGTGATGCCCTCGGCTTCGAGTTCGGCCAGGGCATCCACGGCGAGGGCCTCAATTTCAGGGATCACCAGGGCGGGCTGGTGTTCGCGAATCACTTGCTTAAGCGCTTCGGCGTCAGTCATCGCAATCACCACGGCGGTGTCGGCCACCTGCATCGCCGGAGCGTTGGCGTAGCGGTCGACCGCCACCACGCGGCAGCCCAGTCGCTGGGCGGCAATGGCCACCTCTTTGCCGAGTTCGCCGCTGCCAAGCAACAGCAGGGTGGCGGGCAGATGGGTGCTGTTCATGAAGCGATGGGCTGGTGAAAGGGTGAGGGGCTGCTAGACCGTCGTGCGGATCGAGGCCCCCATGCCGCTTTTTGCTTACGCCACTGTCGGTGATCCCGGCCCCATGCCGTTTGATCTCAATCTGGCGGGGTTGCAGAACGGCGTGCTGCTTTACCTGGGCCTTTCGGGCTTGGTGTTTATGGTGATTTGGATTGTTGGCTACGTGCGCCGTTAGGGGGTTGGGTTGCCTTCATCCAAGACCAGATCAAGCTGCTGCACCGGCGATTCCTCGCTGATGAAGCCATAGGCGCCAAACAGGGCCTCATCGTCGTGGGTGATGCGCTGCATGCCTTCAATGCGCTCAACGCGGAAGCCTTCGCTGGCCATGCGCCGCATCAGTTGGGCTGCTTCTTCAAAGCGGGAGGCCATCGCATCAAGGCTGGCGCATTCCGCCGTGAGCCCTTGTTCCTTCCAGGTGAAGTAGGGCACGGGCGCACGTGGCAGTTGTCTTAATTCTGCCCGCGTTTTCAGGGAACGAGGACGAGTCCGAGCGCCACCAGCAGCAAGCTGATGCCCCAGAAGCTCACCACAACGCGTCGTTCACTCCAGCCGCCCAATTCGAAGTGGTGGTGCAACGGCGCCATACGCAACAGGCGTTTGCCCTGGCCATCCGGTCCTTTGGTGGCTTTAAAGACCCACACCTGCAGGATCACCGACAGCGATTCAGCCAGCAGCAGGCCTCCCATCAGCAGCAGGGGCCAAAGGCTGTTGCTCAACAGGGCAAGGGCCGTGAGGGCAGCCCCCATGGCCAACGACCCCGTATCTCCCATGAACACGCGGGCGGGATGGCGGTTGTGCAGCAGAAAGCCCAGCCAGGCCCCAGCCAGTGCAGCGCCATAACCAGCCAGAGCGGGATCACCACCATTGCCGCGCAGCATCAGCTGCAGCGAGAGCCCCACCAGCACGATTGCGCCCACGCCGGCAGCCAAGCCATCGAGGCCATCGGTGAGGTTGGTGGCGTTGCTTTCAGCCAGAAACACAAACAGGCCCAGGGGCCAGATCAGCAAACCGATGGGCAACAGCCAGGCCCAGGGCAGGGCAATGGTCGCTGGGATCGCTCCATGCAGGCCGGCCCACAGCAAAAACAATCCCGCCGCCAGGGCCTGCAGCAGCAGCTTCCCTTTGGGTGTCAGGCCGGTGTTGTGGCGTTTGGTCAGGCTGCGCCAGTCATCGACGCCTCCGATCACCATGAAGGCCAGGGTCACCAGGCCGATGGGCAGCAACCTGGGGTCGCCTGGGCTGACCAGGCTGCCCACCACAACGCCACACGGCACCAGCAGCAGGCCGCCCATGGTGGGCGTGCCGGATTTGCTTTGGTGCGATTGGGGACCCTCTTGGCGGATCACCTGCCCCATCTTCAAGGAGCGCAGGCGTGGGACGCCGATCCAGCACACCAGCCAGCTGAGGGCGCCAGCCAGCAGCAGGGGCAAGCTCAGTTGCGGTCCGCCACTGAGGCCATCACTGATCAAGCAGGCCGCCAGGATCAGGGCAATCAGGCCCAGGCTCCATTGCAAGCCAGTACCTGGAAAGCGTTGGGCCTGCTGAGCGCTCAAAGGGTTGGAACCGGGCGCCGGGAACTTAGATCAGCCGCGCCGCGGCTGCCCAAATCAGTCTTCCCAGTTCTCTTCCTGGTTTTCGTCGTCCTTGGAGTAGTCCTCCTTGTCGCCCATCAGCGCGGAGAGTTCCTCCTCTTCCACGGTGGCCTGGTCGTTGGCGGCGTCTTCCTCATCGGCTACCAGGCGACCGCTGGTTTCCAGCCAGCTGAGCAGATCGGGCTCTTCCCGCAGCGGCAGCACCGGTGCAGGATCGTTGCGGTCGTAGCGGGTCAGCGAAGGGTTGAAACTATCGAGGGTGCTCATCGTGCTCATCGTGCTCATCAGCTGACGTCCCGCCCCGTGATTGACAATCCATCAACTTAACCGATGAACACCAAAGCCATGCAACTGCTGTTGGCATGGGGCGGTGCCCTGGTCGGCGCAGCCCTGCTGCGTTGGGGTGGAGCCCATCTCGAGCTTCCCTCTCCTGGGCTGCCATTGCTGCTGAGTTTGGTGTTTCTGCCGCCGCTGGCGATGGGCGTTTGGATTGCTTGGCGCTCGGCATCGGACAATCCTGTGGATTAAGTGACGACCGGATTCATGGCGCGGGCAAACAAGGTGGTGCTGGCTTACTCCGGCGGAGTGGATACCAGCGTCTGCATCCCCTACCTCAAACACGAGTGGGGCGTGGAGGAGGTGATCACCTTTGCTGCCGATCTGGGTCAAGGGGATGAGCTCGAACCGATTCGCCAGAAGGCGCTGGATGCCGGAGCCAGCCAGTCGTTGGTGGGTGATCTGATCGAACCGTTCATCACTGAATTTGCGTTTCCAGCCATCCGGGCCAATGCCCTTTATGAGGGCCGTTATCCCCTCAGCACCGCCTTGGCGCGGCCCTTGATTGCGCGCCGTTTGGTGGAGATTGCCCGGGAGGTGGGCGCCGATGCGGTGGCCCATGGCTGCACCGGCAAAGGGAACGACCAGGTGCGTTTCGATGTGGCCATTGGTGCCCTAGCGCCTGATCTCAAGGTGCTGACTCCGGCCCGTGAGTGGGGCATGAGCCGTGAGGAGACCATCGCCTATGGCGAGCGTTATGGCTTGCCCTCGCCTGTGAGCAAGCGCTCCCCCTATTCGATCGACCTGAACCTGCTGGGCCGTTCGATTGAGGCGGGTCCCTTGGAGGATCCCGATGTCGAGCCCCCAGAAGAGGTGTTCGCGATGACTTGCTCCACCGAGGCGGCACCAGCGCAGCCTGAGCTGGTCAGCATCGGCTTTGAGGCCGGCCTACCAGTGAGCATTAATGGCCAGCGCTTGGATCCGGTCAGCTTGATCCGCGAAGCCAATCGCCTGGCCGGCAGCCACGGTGTTGGCCGCCTCGACATGATCGAAAACCGGGTGGTGGGCATCAAGAGCCGCGAGATCTATGAAACCCCCGGCCTGTTGCTGCTGATTCAGGCCCATCAGGAAATGGAGAGCCTGACCTTGGCTGCTGATGTGCTGCGCACCAAGCGCCAGCTTGAGATGCAGTGGGCTGATCTCGTCTATCAGGGCCTCTGGTTCGGGCCGTTGAAAGATGCGTTGGATGGCTTCATCGAGCGCACCCAAGCCACCGTGAACGGCACGGTGCGCATCAAGCTGCACCGCGGTTCCGCCACCGTGGTTGGTCGCTCCAGTAGCGACAGCCTCTATGAGCCGGATATGGCGACTTACGGCGCCGAAGATCAATTCGATCACCGCGCCGCTTCAGGCTTTATCTACGTGTGGGGTCTTCCCACGCGGCTGTGGGCCGCGGCCAAGCGTCGGCGCGGCCACCACGGATGAGCCGCAGCAGCGGCGGCAGGCTCTCCTCATTGGTTTGCGGAGGCGTGTCGTCGTTGCTGGCTTGGGGAAACTTGAGGCGCACTTCGCCTGGCTGGGGCATCAACCGCTCCACTTGAGAGCGCAGGTGCTCGTTTTCCTCCATTAGCAATTTCTGGCGCTCCAGCACTGGGGCCAGGCGCTGCGAGAACTTGCGTTCAAAAATGTCCGGGAGGTTTTCCAGCAAGCTTTCCAGCTCCTCGAGCTTGGAAGCGGCCTGATCCCTCTCGAGTTCCAGGCGCGCTGCACTGGCCTGATCCTCTAGTTCCTCAAGCCAGTGGGGCAGCGGTTCCCGATCTGCTGTCCACTCCGCCTGCATGGGGCCCAAGCCTTCTGGCCGGACCCTATCGGTCACAAACCAGCCCAGCAAGCCGTGACGGTCTGCTGGGCGTCAGCGCTCCAGCTCAGGCTGGGGCGTTTTGAGGCTCGCTCTTGGCTTGCTCCTGGTTTTCGGTGCGAGGGGTGTTGCTGGCCATGGGGTTGGCCGGGGCGGTGCTGCGGCCCAGGGAGCTGTGCTGACCCTCGTACTTGACGGTGAGATAACGGATCACGTCTTCGCTGAGGCGCATCGCCTTCTCCAGCGGGCCCACCTGCTTGCCATCACCGCTGTAGTTCAGCTGGATGTAGATGCCTTCGCGGTGCTTGCCGATGTTGTAAGCCAGGCGGCGCTTGCCACGCATTTGGCTGTCGATCACCTCGCCACCGGATTCGACCACCAGGTCGCGGTACTTGTTGGCGTGGGACTCAACTTCCTCCTCGGCGATATCCGGCCGGAGGATGTACATGGTTTCGTAATTGGGCTTCGCGCTCATGCTGCCTGTGGGGTGAACCCGGACCAACGGTCCGGAGGCGGACTTCGACGGTGCGTCGAACTGATCACCCTACCCCTTGGCCTTAGAGCTGCATTCGCACCGCTTCTGAGAGTGAGGGCAGATCGGCTTCTTTGCCGCGGATGCACTGAATGGAGGCGTAAAGCACCAACACCAGGGCACCAATAAAGACCGTGTTGTTGAGGGTGCGGATCATCAGGCTGTTGCCCAAGGGGCTGAGCAAGACGTTGAAGGCCAAGGCCAGCACCACCAAAAGGATGTCCAGCAAGATCGCTTGCAGCACGTTGAAGCGCAGGTAGTAGGGCACGTTTGGATTGCGCACCACCACCAGGAACAGCACCAGGAACAGCAGAAAACCTCCAAAGGGGATCGAGCGCTCTAGTAGCAGCACCGGGGTGGCCGGGAGCGCCAGGTAGGAGATCCAGGGAAAGAGGTTGTAGAGCTCACGCCCAAAGCTGAGGGCGTCCGACCAGGGCAACAGGTAGGCCAGCAAGCCCAGGAGCCGTTGCCAAAGGGGAATGTCAGCCATGGTCTGCCGCGGCGGGTTCCAAGGCTAGGGCGGCTGCTCGGCGCATCGCATCCACCGGGACCTGCTCCAGCCCAGTCCAGAGCTTGAGGGCGGCAGCGCCTTGCTGCACCAGCATCTCGAGCCCATCGATGACGCTGAGGCCGCGCTGGGCGGCCAGTTTCAACAGCAGCGTTGGCCGGGGGGTGTAGACCACGTCGTAGACGACGGCGGTTTCCGGCAGCAGGGCGAGTTGTTCAGGGCTGAGGGGCGTTTGATCGCGCATCTCAGCCATGCCCAGCGGCGTTCCATTCACCACCAAGTTGCTGCGCTCCAGCAGGGGTTCGAGAGGTTCATTGCCGCTGCTGAGCAGCAAAGGGGGTGCCCAACTGCGGACGTCTTCCGCCAGGGCTTCCAACTTGCTGCGGTTGCGCCCGCGCAACACCACTTGCTTGATGCCCAGCTCGCAGCAGCTGCGCAGCACGGCCCGCACCACGCCGCCGCTGCCCAGGATCAGGGCCTGGCCCCCTGGCGGCAAGCGCCCGCTTAAGGGGGTGAGGAAGCCACTCCAGTCGGTGTTGGTGCCGCGCCAGCCGCCTTGGCCATCGGGGATCAGGCAGTTCACAGCACCGAGCTCGCGAGCCACGGCATCCACGCTGCTCAGCAGTGGCTGCACCGTTTCTTTGTGCGGGATGGTGACGCTGAGGCCGCGGCAGCCCAGGGCGGCCAGGCCCTCGATGGCGTGCTGCAGCCGATCGGGCGCCACCGCAAAGGCGAGATAACGCCAGTTCAGCCCCAGTTCAGCGAGGGCTGCGTTGTGCATCACCGGTGAGAGGGAGTGGTGGATGGGCTGGCCAATCACCCCCAGCAGCTCAGTGGAGGCGTTGATCGGGGCTGCAGCTGTGGAGTTCATGGGCGGCCGTTGTTCGGGAACCACACCTCGTCGGGAGGGGGAACTGCTGACGAAGATGCAACAAGTTTGAGAGGTCTAACGAGGAGTTCGTATGGGCAAGGTCGTCGGCATTGATCTGGGCACCACCAACAGCTGCGTTTCGGTGATGGAGGGCGGCAAGCCCACCGTGATCGCGAATGCGGAAGGGTTCCGCACCACCCCCTCGGTGGTGGCTTACACCAAGAACCAGGACCAGCTGGTGGGGCAGATCGCCAAGCGCCAGGCGGTCATGAATCCGGATAACACCTTCTATTCCGTCAAGCGTTTCATTGGTCGCCGCGTTGATGAGGTCAACGAGGAATCCAAAGAGGTGAGCTACGGCGTTGAAAAGGCCGGCTCGAACGTGAAGGTCAAGTGCCCCGTTCTCGATAAGCAGTTCGCACCGGAAGAGGTGTCAGCCCAGGTGCTGCGCAAGCTGGCCGAAGACGCCGGCAAATACCTCGGTGAAAACGTCACCCAGGCGGTGATCACGGTTCCCGCTTACTTCAACGACTCCCAGCGCCAGGCCACCAAGGACGCCGGCAAGATCGCCGGCCTTGAGGTGCTGCGGATCATCAACGAGCCAACCGCAGCAGCTCTGGCCTACGGCCTCGATAAAAAGAGCAACGAGCGCATCTTGGTGTTCGACCTCGGCGGCGGCACCTTCGACGTTTCCGTGTTGGAGGTTGGCGATGGTGTGTTCGAGGTGCTCTCCACCTCCGGTGACACCCACCTCGGTGGTGATGACTTCGACAAGGTGATCGTTGATCACCTGGCCGACACCTTCAAGTCCAACGAAGGCATCGACCTGCGCCAGGACAAGCAAGCGCTGCAGCGCCTGACCGAGGCGGCTGAAAAAGCCAAGATCGAGCTCTCCAGCGCCACCCAAAGCGAGATCAACCTGCCGTTCATCACGGCCACTCCTGAGGGTCCCAAGCACCTGGATCTGAACCTGACCCGCGCCAAGTTCGAAGAGCTTGCCGCCAAGCTCATCGACCGCTGCAAGGTGCCTGTGGAGCAATCCCTAAAGGACGCCAAGCTTTCCCCCAGCGAGCTCGACGAGATCGTGATGGTGGGCGGCTCGACCCGCATCCCCTCCATTCAGGAGCTGGTCAAGCGCGTCACCGGTAAAGACCCCAACCAAACGGTGAACCCCGATGAGGTGGTGGCCGTTGGCGCCGCCATCCAGGGCGGTGTGTTGGCCGGTGAGGTCAAGGACATCCTGCTGTTGGACGTGACCCCGCTGTCACTGGGTGTGGAAACCCTCGGCGGTGTGATGACCAAGATGATCAACCGCAACACCACGGTTCCCACCAAGAAGACCGAGACCTACTCCACAGCGGTGGATGGCCAGACCAATGTGGAAATTCACGTGCTCCAGGGTGAGCGCGAGATGGCCTCTGATAACAAGAGCCTCGGAACCTTCCGCCTCGATGGCATTCCCCCGGCCCCCCGTGGCGTGCCCCAGATCGAGGTGACCTTCGATATCGACGCCAACGGCATCCTCAGCGTGACCGCCAAGGACAAGGGCAGCGGTAAGGAGCAGACCATCTCCATCACCGGTGCCTCCACCCTCAGCGACAACGAGGTGGAGAAGATGGTCAAGGACGCCGAAGTCAACGCTTCGGCCGACAAGGAGAAGCGCGAGCGCATCGACCTCAAGAACCAGTCGGAAACCCTCGTTTACCAAGCTGAAAAACAGCTCAGCGACCTTGGCGACAAGGTGTCGGCTGATGACAAGAGCAAGGTGGAAGGTTTCACCACCCAGCTCAAGGAGGCGATCGAAAAAGACGACTTCGACACCATGAAGAGCGTCCAGGAAGAGCTGCAGCAGGCGCTGTACGCCGCCGGTGCTGCTGTGTATCAGCAGGGTGCTGATGGTGCAGCAGCTGCCGCCGGTGGGGCGAATGGTGCCGGTGGTGCTGACAGCAGCGCTGCCGGTGATGACGTCATCGACGCCGAATTCACCGAGACCAAATAGGTCTTTCGTTAGCTCAATTTTTTGCCTCAGCCTCCCGCAAGGGGGGCTTTTTTGTGGCTGGCGTCAGCTGTTTTGGATTTGGGTGGCGGCCCATTCAGCGCAGGCTGGAGCCAACAGGATGCCGTTGCGGTAGTGACCGCTTACCACCAATAGATGTGGTTGTGGTTGCTCCAGCACCGGTGCTGGTTGGCCGCTAGGGCGTGCCCGTAGGCCTTGCCATTGGCGCAGCACTTGGGCCTGTTGCAGCCAGCCGGGGGCTGTGCCCTCCAGGCTCTGCAACTCAGCCAGCGCTGGGGCCGATGCCTTGTCTCCGGGCTCCAAGGTGGCCCCGAGCCAGATCCGGCCATTGGGCCGCGGCACCAGGTTGATGCCTTTCCAAATCAGGCACCCACTCCACGCCGGTTGGCCGCGATGGAGTTGCAGCTCCAAGGCCTGCCCTAATACCGGTTCCATCGGCAGGGAGTGGCCCAGTGATTCGAGCAGGCCGCTGCTACCCAGCCCTGCAGCGATCACGAGCCAGTCAGAGCTGAGTTTGGAGCTGTTATCCAACCGCAGTGTCCAGGGTCCGCCGCCATTGCCATCGATGCCGATGACGTTGGCTTCAACCCGTTCAAGACCTTGTTCTGCGCTCGCCACCTGCAAGCGTTGAATCCATTGCATGGGATCGAGCTGGCCATCACCCTCCGACCACACGCCACCGATCACCCCATTCGGTAGTTCCGGCAGGGCTGCTTGGTTGACCCGCGCGCTGAGATCAGCAGCGCTAAGCAGTTCCAAGGATTGGCTCTGCTGCACCAGCCGTTGCTGGCGTTCCCACTCCTGGGATTCAGAGGCCAGCAGCAACAAGCCGCGCTGGATGGGTAGCTGGAGTTGCCCTTGCCACTGCAGCAGCAGCTGCATCGAACGGCGTCGCAAGCGCCAGCCGCGGCCGCTGCGGCGTTGATACACCTCAGCCATTAACAGCCCCAGGGCTGCGGCACTGCCTTGGGGAGCCGTGGCCGGAGCAATCAGCTGAACCTGATGGCCCTGCTGTTGCAGCAGCCAAGCGCAGCAGTGGCCAACGAAGCCACCGCCGATGACGGCAATTCGGGCTTGGGCGCTCAGCTCAGGGCGTCAGCGGGGATCATCTCGGCGTAGGCACCAAAGCCGCTCGCCACCCGGCTGTATTCCTTGGTCAGGCGGGAGCCGTCCTGCAGGCGGGCCGCTTCATCGAGCTCAGCCAGAGCGGTCTTGAGTTCAGCTGCGCGCTTGTCGGCTTCCTTGCGGTCTTGGGGCAGCAGGCGCTGGTTGATGTAGAGCATTTCGCGGCCGAGGGGCTGCATGGGGCCGCGAATCAGGTTGCGGGTGAAGACCCAATCCCTCTCGTTCACCAAGCTGGCCAGTTCGGGTAGGCGATCCTTGGCTTCCATGAACTCTTCGGCCTGACGGCGGATTGCCGCCATGTCTTCGGGGCTGATGGTCTTGGCCGCTTTGCCCTTGGCCTCAGCTGGAGAGATGAAGCCAACACAGAGCAGAAGAACCAGTGCCACGGCGGCGAGTCGACGCAGCAGAGAAGCCAAGGCGGAGGCCATTGCAGGGGATCTGAATCAGGGGGAGTGTAAGAGCCGCCTTTGCCGATCTGGCTTGCGGCAGCATCAGGTGTAACAGCGACCGAGGTGTGGCACGCCGCTTTGATCCAGCCCTCACCTACGACGCCGTGGTGGTGGGAAGCGGTGCCACAGGTGCTGTGGCCGCTCAGACCTTGGCGGAGCAGGGCCTGCAGGTGTTGGTGCTGGAGGCCGGCCCGGAGTTATCGGCGCAGCAGGCCCTCGGCTCGGAACCTCGCAACATCGCTCGCCGTTTTCAGCATCTGCTGGCAGGGCGCCATCGCTTGCAAAGCCAGCACCCGGGCTACTGGAAAAACAACCCGGATCTCTACATCGATGAGCAGCTCAATCCCTACACAACCCCTGCAGAGCAGCCCTTCCTCTGGACTCGGGGCCGCCAGGTGGGGGGCAAGAGCCTGAGCTGGGGCGGCATCACCCTGCGCCTCTCCGAGCGGGAATTTGCCCAGGGTTGGCCTGTGGGCCACGAGGATCTGGCCCCTCACTACAGCGCCCTGGAACAGCAGCTGGGTGTTTGGGGCCACCGCGATGGGCTGGAGCTGCTGCCCGATGGCGATACCCAGCCAGCGGCGCCGTTCACACCGGGTGAGGTTCAACTCTCCAAGACCTGCGAAAGCTTGGATCTGCCCTTCATCGCCTCCCGCGGCTTTGCTCGGCACCGGCCTAGCCGTGATGGTCCGTGGCCCCGCTTTTCAGCTCAAGGGGGTGCGCTGCAAGCAGCCCTGGCCAGCGGACGGGTGACGTTGCGCAGTGGCGCATTGGTGTCGCAGCTGCTGCTCAACCCCGCGCAGGATCAAACCGAAGGGGTGCTGTTCATTGATGCCGCCACTGGAGCTATTGAGCAGGCTTCAGCTCGGTTGGTGGTGCTCTGCGCCTCGACGATTGAAACCATTCGCTTGCTGCTGCTCTCCCGCGATGACCATCAATCCGGCGGCTTGATCGATCCCCAAGGGCTGTTGGGCCTGGGCTTGATGGATCACGTGTCGGTGGCGCGATTCTTTACGCTGCCGGCTCAACCCCCTGCTCCAGCCGGCACGGGTTTATCAGGCGCAGAAAGTTGCTTTATTCCCAACACCGGTGAGGGCTATGGGCTTTGGTGTGCGGTGCAACGGTTTGATCCACCATCTGTGTTGCAGCGTCAGCCCGACACCGCCTTGGGCTTTTTGATCGGCCACGGCGAGGTGCAGGCCGATGGGCGCAATCGGGTTGTGCTGGATGCCCAGGCCCGTGATGCCTGGGGCTTGCCCGTGCCGCATATCGCCATGGGCTGGCGTGAGCCCGAACAGCAGTTGCTGGAGCAAATGCTCGAGCGCATCCACACGGTGGTGGACGCGGCCGATGGCATGGTGCGGCCGATTGAAGAGCTGCTGCATCTGCCCTTGGTGGAGCCATGGGTGCGCACCAGTGCAGCGGGTTCCCAGCGGCCAGGGCCACCCGGCTATTACATCCATGAATTGGGCGGCGTGCCGATGGGCTCAGATCCCGCCACATCCCTCTTGGATGGTTGGAACCGTTGGCGTGGTTGCTCCAATTTGCTGGTCACCGATGGGGCCAGCTGGCCGTCATCGGGGTGGCAGAGCCCAACGCTCACCTCCATGGCACTGACGCGGCGGGCTTGCTTGCAGGCGGGGCAAGCAAGCCACTGAGGCTGGCGTTAAAACGGGTCCCACTGCTATCGCCTCGCCATGGTTGCCCCAACGGCAATCCTGCAGTTGATCTGCCCTGATCGCCCTGGCTTGGTCAGCGAGTTATCGGGTTGGGTGTCCGCCAATGGCGGCAACATTCGCCACGCCGATCACCACACCGACAGCGGTGCGGGTTTGTTTCTCAGCCGTTTGGAGTGGGACCTCGAAGGCTTTGGCTTGCCGAGAGCCAGCCTGCCTGAGGCGGTTCAAGCCCTCTCAGCCCGGTTGGGTGGTGAGGGGCAACTGCACTTTTCCGATCAGCAGCGGCGTGTGGCGTTGTTTGTCAGCAAACAAGACCACTGCTTGCTGGATCTGCTCTGGCGCACCCGCGCTGGGGAGTTGCCGATGCAGGTGCCGCTGGTGATCAGCAATCACCCCGATCTGCGAGCGATCGCCGAAGACTTTGGTGCCCGCTTTGAGTTGGTGCCGGTGAGTGCAGAGAGCAAGCACCAGGCTGAGCAGCGGCAGCTCGAGCTCTTGGCAGAGGAGGGGATTGATCTGGCCGTTTTGGCCAAATACATGCAGGTGCTCAGTGGCGATTTTCTGGGCCGCTTCAGCCCGGTGATCAACATCCACCATTCCTTTTTGCCGGCCTTTACCGGGGCTCAGCCCTATCACCGCGCTTGGGAGCGGGGCGTCAAGTTGATTGGCGCCACGGCCCACTACGTCACCGAAGAGCTCGATGCCGGCCCGATCATCGAACAGGCCACGGTGCATGTGAGTCACCGCGATGAGGTCCATGATCTGATCCGTAAAGGACGCGATATGGAACGCCTCGCCTTGGCGCGGGCCCTGCGTCAGCATCTGCACCATCAGGTGATGGTCTATCGCGGCCGCACCGCCGTTTTCGATTGAGCAACCCAAGCCTTTGCCGTTGATCGAGCGCCTACAGCAGCACCGCCCGTCGGTGGCCACCCGCTCGGGTTGGCTGGCGTTTCAGCTTGGCCTCTTCCTGCTGGCCAGCAGTTTGTTGCTGGCGGTTATTCCCTTGTTTTGGGCCCTGCTGGAGGGCACACGCCATCACCGCCCGCGTTGGTGGCGTGATCGGGTCAACCTCTGGTTGTTGGCGGTGGCGGCGTTGATGACCTGCGCAGCTCCCTTTGCCCGCAGCGGCTGGTTGGCCTGGCCGGGTTTGGTGAATTGGCTGCCTTTTTTCTGGGGTTTCTGGGGTTTTCAGCCCTATGTGATGACGCCGGCAGCGCGGCGCCGCATCACCCAAGTGCTGGTGGCTGGCACCGTGCCGGTGGTGGTTACAGGCCTGGGTCAGTTGCTGCTGGGTTGGAGCGGTCCCTGGGAAGTGCTCAATCGTTTGGTGATTTGGCACATGGACCCCGGTGGTCTGCCGCCGGGTCGCCTCTCTGGGCTGTTTGATTACGCCAATGTGGCCGCGGCCTGGTTGGCATTCAGCTGGCCATTGCTCCTGGCGGTTGCCGTGAGCATCGGGCGGCAGTGGTGGGGCCGCTGGAGCTGGAAGCAGCCCACGGTGCTGCTGCTGCTGGTCTCGCAGCTGGCGGCCCTTTATCTCACCGATTCACGCAATGCCTGGGGTGCAGCTGTTGTGGCGGTGCCGTTGGTGTTGGGCCCAGCCCGCTGGATTTGGTTGCTGCCGGTGCTACTGCTTTTGCTGCTGCCGGTGCTGCTGGCGGTGTTGCCTGGGATCCCGGAGCTGCTGCAGTTGCCGGCGCGGGCGATCGTGCCGGAGGCGATTTGGGGCCGGCTCAGTGATCTGGCCTTTAGCGAACGGCCCTTGGCCTCCACCCGCCTGGGGCAATGGTCGGTGGCCGTCAGCCTGGTGGCTGATCGCCCTTGGTTGGGCTGGGGTGCGGCGGCGTTCAGCCTGGTGTATCCCGAGCGGGCCGGCGTTTGGCATGGCCATCCCCACAACCTGCCGTTGGAGTTGGCCATCAGCTTTGGCTTGCCAGCGGCCCTGATGCTCATTGGCTTGGCCCTGTGGCTCTTGGTTCGCTCGCTGCAGCGCGGCATGTTCGGCGCTGACCCTTTTGAGCGGGGCTGGTGGACAGCGTTTGTGATTTTGGCGTTGCTGCACGCCACCGATCTGCCCCTGTATTCCGGCCAGATCAATGTGGTGGGCTGGATCTTGCTAGCGGGGCTGCGGGCAGCCGCCTGGCCTAGGCCGTAAGCGCTTCAGCCTGGTGCTTGGCCAGGGTTGTCTTGGGCAGGGGGCCATCGAGGTGCTCCCAGGGCAGCACCCGATCGCTGCTCCAGCAGCCATGCACTACCTCATCCCAAGGCGGGAGATCGCCTTTGAGCTCTTTGTAGGCCCGCTTCCAGCTGCCCTGGCTGTCGCTCTTGCCGCGCACGGCTGCAATCACGGGTGCTAGGCGCCTGTCGCTGCGGGAGAGCAACGTTTGGATCACGCTCCAGCCATAGCTCTCGGGCCGCAGATCGATGCCCTTGGGTTTGAGCCGTTTGGCCAGCAGCTTCAGGCGCTTTTCGGCTTCAGGCCGCACCCCCTGCCATTGGAACGGGGTGTGGGCTTTGGGCACAAAGCTGCTCACCCCCAGGCTGAGCCGCAGGCCAGGGGTGGCTTTTTTTAGCGCCAGCAGCAGCGATGCTGTGGCTTCGATGTCGTCGTCGGTTTCGCTCGGTAAGCCGGCCATGCCATAGAGCTTGAGGGCGCTGAGCCCCCCTTCTTTGGCGTAGCGGGCCGCGGCGTGAATCTCGCTTTCGCTGAGCTTTTTGTTCACCACCTGGCGCAGCCGTTCGCTGCCGCTCTCGATGGCGATGGTGATTGATTTGCTGCCGCGGCTGGCCAGGCTGGCGGACAATTGCGGCGTCACCGTGGTAGCGCGCACCGAGCTCACGCTGATGCGGGTGTCGTCGAATTGCGGCTGACTGAGCCACTGCAGCAGCTCATTGAATTGCGGGTGCTGGGTCACCGAGGCCCCCAGCAACCCCAGGCGCTTGGTGGCGCCAAGGCCCTTCTCCACCGCAGGAATCAGGCCGTCATCAAGGGAGGGGGTGCGAAACGGCAGGGTCAGGTAGCTGGCCAGGCAGAAGCGGCAGAGCTCCGGGCAGCTGCGCACCACTTCCACCATGTGAATCGAAGGCCAGGCGGCCTCTGGGGTGATCACCGTGGAGTGGCTGAGGGTGTTGCCGCGCCAGGTTTGCTTGCTGATGCGCGCCGGCACAGCGCTATCGATTGGTTCAATTGCCTGCAGTTGGCCGCTGGCGTCGTAGCGCGGGGCATAAAGCCCGGGGACATAGATCCCCTCCACTTGGGCGAGTCGCTTGAGCTGCTGTTGCCGCGGTTCCCCGCGCACCTCTTGCAGGGCGTCGATGAAGGCGGGCAGCAGCAGTTCGCCGTCGCCCAGCAGCACCACATCGAAGAAGGGGGCCAAGGGTTCGGGGTTGGCGGTCAGCACCGGCCCACCGCCAAACACGATCGGATCGTCATCCCCGCGCTCTGTGCTCCATAGCGGGATGCGCTGCTGCTCCAGCAGATCGAGCAGCACCGGGCCATCGAGCTCCCAGCTCAGGGAGAGGCCAAACAGATCACAGTGGCGATGGGGTGGGTCGCCTTGATCGGTGAACAGGCGCCGCACATCGAGATCATTGCGGCCGGCCAGGCTGGCCCAAACCACCTGGTATCCCAGGCTGGTGATGCCCACCGAGTAGGTGCTGGGGAAGGCCAGCACAGCGCGTAGGGCACCAGCCGCCGGTTGGGCTGGTTCAAACAGCAGCGTTTCCTGGTTCAGGCGCGGAAGGCTGTGGTGTTCCCATCATCCCTGCGATCGGTAGGCTGCTGCGCCCACGGTCTGGCTGCGGATGTTCATCGCCGATCGCCTGATCTATGTGGAGCTGCCCAAGACGGCTTGCACCCACATCGGCAAGCTGTTGGCGCTGGTGGTTCCCGGTGAGCAGCGGGGGAAGCACAACAAACCCGGCCAGGCTGAGTTCGATCGCGGGCCGGTGTTTCTCGGTTCCGTTCGCAATCCCTGGGCTTGGTACGTCTCGCTGTGGGCCTATGGCTGCCAGCAGGAGGGAATGCTGTGGGAAGCCCTCACCCACGGCCGCGGTAGCGTGCGGGGTTTGGGTTGGCGCGCTGCGCCGATCTATGCCGGCCGGCGGTGGCTGCACAGCCTGCGCCAGCGCCCCGCAGAGTGGCGGCGGCTTTACAGCGATGTTCAAGACGTGCAGGCGTTTCGCACCTGGCTGCGTTGGTTGCATGAGCCCGCCCGCCGTTGGGACAGCGCCGAGCGCTTTGCCTTGCATGCCTGCGCTGAACGGGTGGGTCTGCTGACCTACCGCTATCTCGATTTGTTCTGCCGCGGCGGTTTTCGCTCCATCGCTGATCTCGAGAGCCTGCGCGCCTTTGACGCCCGCGCCAACTATCTCGATCACGTGATCCGCACCGAGCACTTGGAGCAGGACCTGCTGATGGTGCTGGAGCGTTTGCAGATCTCCATCAGTGATGAGCAGCGCAGCCAGATCCTGGGGGGCGGCCGCAGCAATCCGTCCCGCGGCAAACGCAGCCGCTGGCAGGACTATTACGACCAGGCCAGCATTGAGTTGGTGGCCCAGCGGGACCGCTTCATCACCGAACGCTTCGGCTACAGGCCGCCGGCGCTTTAGGCCTCGGCCAGCAGCTTCTCTTCTTCGGCTTGGCTCAACACCCTGCCTTCATCGGCGAAGCCCTGCACCTGATCGAAGTTCAAGTAGCGGTAGAGCTCAGCGCTGTTGGGATCAATCCGCTCAGCGGCCACAGCCAGGTATTCCTCGCGGCTGGGGATGCGTCCCAGTTGGGCGCACACCGCCGCTAACTCGGCGCTGCCGAGATAAACCTGGGCGCCATTGCCGAGTCGGTTGTTGAAGTTGCGGGTGCTGGTGGAGAACACGGTGGTGTTGTCTTCCACGCGCGCTTGGTTGCCCATGCAGAGCGAGCAACCCGGCATCTCCATGCGTGAGCCGGCGGCTTCGAAGGTGGCGTAGTAGCCCTCGGCTTTCAACGTCTCCTCATCCATGCGGGTGGGGGGGCAGACCCAAAGGCGCGCCGTGTTTTGCCCCTGACCTTCCAGCACGGTGGCCGCTGCCCTGTAATGGCCGATGTTGGTCATGCAGGAGCCGATGAATACCTCATCGACTTTGTCGCCCGCGACGTCGGAGAGGCTTTTGACGTTGTCGGGGTCATTAGGGCAGGCCACGATCGGCTCAGTGATCGTGTTGAGGTCGATGTCGATGACTGCGGCGTAGTCGGCATCGGCATCGGCTTCCAGCAATTGCGGGTTCGCCAGCCAGTCCTCCATGGCTTTGATACGGCGCGCCAGGGTGCGGGCATCGCTGTAGCCGCGGGCAATCATGTTTTTGAGCAGTGCCACATTGCTGCGCAGGTATTCGCTGACGGTGTCGACGCTGAGCTTGATCGTGCTGCCGGCGCAGGAGCGTTCTGCAGTGGCGTCTGTTAGCTCGAAGGCCTGCTCCAGCTTGAGATCGGGCAAGCCTTCGATCTCCATGATGCGGCCGTTGAAGACGTTCTTCTTGCCGGCTTTCTCCACCGTTAGGAGCCCCTTCTCGATCGCCACATAGGGGATGGCATTGACCACATCACGCAGGGTGACGCCGGGCTGAAGTTCTCCGCTGAAGCGCACCAACACCGATTCCGGCATGTCGAGTGGCATGGCGCCGATGGCCGCGGCAAAGGCCACCAGACCAGAGCCTGCAGGGAAGGAGATGCCGAGGGGGAATCGGGTGTGGCTATCGCCGCCGGTGCCAACGGTGTCGGGCAGCAGCATGCGGTTAAGCCAGCTGTGGATGATGCCGTCGCCGGTGCGCAAGGCCACACCGCCGCGGTTGCTCATGAAGTCGGGCAACTCGGTGTGGGTTTTGAGGTCCACCGGTTTGGGATAGGCCGCGGTGTGGCAGAAGCTCTGCATCACCAGATCAGCGGAGAAGCCAAGGCAGGCCAGCTCCTTCATCTCATCGCGGGTCATCGGTCCGGTGGTGTCCTGGCTGCCAACGCTGGTCATCAGCGGTTCGCAGCTGGTGCCTGGGTGCACGCCCGGCAGTCCGCAGGCGCGGCCCACCATTTTTTGCGCCAGCGTGAAGCCTTTGCCGCTGTCGGCGGGAGGCGTTGGGCGGATAAACAGCTCGGAGGCCGGCAAGCCCAATTGGCTGCGCACCTTGTCGGTCAAGGCCCGGCCGATCATCAAAGGAATGCGGCCGCCTGCGCGCACCTCATCGCTGATGGTGCTGGGCTTGAGATCGAAGCGGGCCACCACTTCGCCGTCGCGCTCGATCGTGCCGGCATGGGGGCGGATGGTGATCACATCACCGCTATTCAGCCCGGTGACGTCGCATTCGATCGGCAGAGCGCCGGAATCTTCTGCTGTGGTGAAAAAGATCGGGGCGATCTTGCCGCCCAGGATCACGCCACCACTGCGCTTGTTGGGCACATGGGGGATGTCGCTGCCGGTGTGCCACAGCACCGAGTTGATGGCTGATTTGCGGGAGCTGCCGGTGCCCACCACATCGCCCACGTAGGCCACCGGATGGCCTTTGGCTTTGAGGGCTTCGAGTTGCTCGAGGCCGCCGGGCATACGGGTCTCGAGCATCGCTGTGGCATGCAGCGGGATGTCAGGACGCGTGGTGGCGTGGGTGGCCGGGGAGAGATCGTCGGTGTTGGTTTCCCCCTCCACCTTGAACACCGTGACGGTGATCGACTCGGGCAGCTCGGGCTTGGCCGTGAACCACTCCGCTTTTGCCCAGCTATCGATCACCTGCTTGGCGTAGCTGTTGCCAGCGGCCAGCTCGAGGACGTCGTTGTAAGCGTCGTAAACCAGCAGGGTGCGGCTCAGGCCTTCGGCCGCCGCTGCGGCCAGGCTGTTGTCGCTGTTGCTGAGCAGCCGGATCAGGGCCGCCACGTTGTAGCCGCCAATCATCGTGGCCAGCAGCCGGGTGGCCTCCAGCGGGCTCACCAAGGGGCTGCTGCGCCGGCCTTCGGCCACGGCACTGAGCCAGTCGGCTTTGACGTAGGCCGCTTCATCCACACCCGGTGGAATGCGTTCGCTGAGCAGATGCAGCAGCGTCTGCTCCTCCCCGCTGGGCGGTGTTTCCAGCAGTTCTGTGAGGGCTTTGGTCTGCTCAGCGTCGAGAGCTAAGGGGGGCACACCGAGGCCTTCTCGCTCAGCGGCGGCGGCGCGGTAAGCCGGCAGGAACGCGTCAGGGGTAAGGCTCATCGGTACGGCGTCAGCGACAAACTCAGCAAACCATTCTCTGATTTGCCGGGATGGCGGCGGATCTTAGGCTGAGCGATGCCTAGGTCTTGCCCGATGCTCCCCACCTCCGATCTGCATGTGGTGGAGACCCGCCCGTTGGTGGCACCGGCCATCTTGCATAGCGATCTGCCGTTGTCGGATCGGGCCAGTGAAACGGTGCGCCAGGCCCGTCAGCGGATTCAACGCATTCTTCGTGGCGAGGATCCGCGCTTGCTTGTGATCGTGGGCCCCTGCTCGGTTCACGATGTGGCCGCCGCTGAGGAATATGCCGGGGCGCTGGCTTTGATTCGTGAGCGTCTCAAGGACAGCCTTGAGATCGTGATGCGGGTGTATTTCGAGAAGCCCCGCACCACGGTGGGTTGGAAGGGTCTGATCAACGACCCCCATCTCGATGGCAGCTACGACATCAACAGCGGCTTGCGCCGGGCCCGTTCGCTGCTGCTGCAACTGGCTGAGCGGGGCCTGCCGGCGGCCACGGAATTGCTGGATCCAATCGTTCCTCAATACATCGCTGATTTGGTCAGCTGGACGGCCATTGGTGCCCGCACCACCGAAAGCCAAACCCACCGTGAGATGGCCTCGGGTTTGTCGATGCCCATTGGTTTCAAGAACGGTACCGATGGCGGGGTGATTGTGGCGATCAATGCCATGCAGGCCGCCGCTCGGCCCCATCATTTCCTGGGGATTAACCGTCAGGGGCACGCTTCGATCGTCTCCACCACCGGTAATCCCGATGGCCATCTGGTGTTGCGCGGTGGTGGTGGCCAAACCAACTTCCATGCGGAAGCCATCGCTTCGGTGGCCGCTGAACTCAAGGCCGCGGCGTTGCCCGATCGGGTGATGGTGGATTGCAGCCACGGCAACTCCAACAAGGATTACCGGCGCCAAGGTGAGGTGCTGACTGCCGTGGCCGATCAGGTGCGCCAGGGCTCCACGTCTGTTCTGGGCGTGATGCTCGAAAGCAATCTGGTGGAGGGCAATCAAAAACTGCCCGCTGATCTCAGTCAGCTGGCCTATGGCCAAAGCATCACCGATGCCTGCATCGATCTCACCACCACCGAACAACTGCTCGAGCAACTGGCGGCGGCGGTGCCGGTTCCTGTGGCGTAGGTCGTTGACGGCTGGTAGCGACGGGCACGGCCACTTGTTTTTCTCTGCTTAAGGTCAAACAGCTCTCCAAGAGGCCTTCCGTCATGGCCCTGTTGTTGCAGTTTTTTGGCATCAGCGATTCGCTGAATCTCTTTCGTCTGGAGCAGGGTCAGCCGGCGGGCCCTGTGTTTGCTGGGTTTCGCCCCTGTCAGCTCGATCGCCTGCTGGGATGGGGCCAACAAGCTGCTGAGCAGCGCTGTTGGGATCAGCAGCTCGTGCATCAAGCCCTGCTCAAGGGTTGGCTGGAAAAAGAGGAGCTGATTGCCCAGTGGCAACGGATCTTGGGTCAGGCGCCTGCCGACCGATTGCTGGTGGCTGGTTTGGGAACGCCTCAGGATTGGCAGTTGCGCTGCGAAAAGATGTTTGAGGCCTAGGCCCCAAGCCAGTAGGCCATGGCGGCCACGCCCATGGGCACGCTGAAGTTGTCGAGGCCTCCCCAGCTGATTTGCTCCAGCAAAGTGGCTGCCGCGCTGAGGGCGATCAGGGTTGGCCAGCTGAGATCACGCAGCAGCAAGCCCAGCACCAGCAAGCTGACGAGGGCCATCACGCTGGTTCCGATCAGCGATTTGGTTTGACCCATCACCTGCCAACGGGGTGATGAGAACGAAGAGCCCAGCAAGCCGGCGGCTCCATCACCGAGCACCATCACCAGCACGCAAGCGCTGACCAGATCAGCCCGTTGCGGCCACCAAAACCACACCAGCAAGGTGATGGAGAGCCCGTAGGCGATGGTGCCGATGCTGCGCCGGCCAACATCTTCCACTTCTGGCACTAGCCGGAAGCGGTGATTGATCAGGGCGATCAGCGTGGCCAGGCCAGCGGCTGGTAGGGCCCACTGCCGCGGAATTTGCAGAGTCCAGGCCAGCGGCACCGCCAGGCCAGCACCGATGTGCACCAGCTTGCGGCTGAGCTCTTTTTGCAGTGGCCAAATCCGCCGTGCGGTTTTTGCCGCAACCAGGACCAACACCAGCCAGAGGGCGACCCAAAGCAGGTTGGCGGCAGCGCTCAACTCAGGCGGCCTGTTGCTGGTTGGTGATCAGTCTGAGCTTGAGGATGGCTTTGGCTTCCAGTTGCCGCACCCGCTCGCGGGACACGTTGATCTGGCGACCAATTTCCGCCAGCGTTTGTGGTTCAGCGCCTTCGAGGCCAAAGCGCAATTTCAGGATTTTTTGTTCCCGCTCGTTGAGCTGGGTGATCCAGGTGCCCAGGTGTTCTTTTTGGATGCGCCGATCCATGCTTTCCATGGAGTCGTTGCAGGACGGATCTGGGATCAATTCACCCAAGGTGCTGCGGTCTTCCTCGCCGCGAGCGTGGGCATCGAGGGATGCGCAAGGGGCGCTCTGACTTAGGAGCTCCTCCAGTTCATCGGGCTCCATGCCCATGGCATGGGCAAGTTCCAGGCGGTTGGGTTGACGCCCAAAGCGGTGGGTGAGCTCCCGTGTGATGCGGCGCATCTTGGAGAGTTTTTCGCTGATGTGAATCGGCAGGCGAATGGTGCGGGCGCTGTTGTCAATGGCGCGCGTCATGCCCTGGCGGATCCACCAGTAGGCGTAGGTCGAGAACTTGTAGCCCATGGCTGGGTCGAACTTGTCGACCGCGCGCTCGAGACCGATGGCCCCCTCTTGCACTAAGTCCAGAAGCTCCAGACCTTGGTTTTGATATTTCTTGGCGACGCTGACCACCAGGCGCAGGTTGGCGGCCATCATGCGGTCACGGGCACGGCAGCCCATGCGCACCTGCTGGCGCTGCTTGGGAGTGCGCTCCTCAGCAGAAATTTCGCTGAGTTGCTTCATTTGCTGGACCTGGTGGGCCAGCTCAATTTCTTCTGCGGCGGTCAGCAGCGGCACTCGGCCGATATTGCTGAGATACCAACCAATGGAATCGGTACTAAGGCGACCTGAGCCGCGAGTTGATGAACGCGAGCCACTGCGATTCCGAGGCTTAGGCGCCTCAGATCGGTGCTCCAGTGGTGTCCCCATCACCCTGGTCTCCGAATTTAATTTGGCCAGAACATAGCACTGCTTCGACCACTTAAATGGTCCTATTAGGAAGACAATCTGGATTTACAGAAAGCAACTCGATCAGCGTTTCTGATCGCTAAGTAATTAATGCATTGATGCCCTTTTGATGCTTTGTCTCTAAAGCTTCAAAACTCTTTGGTTTTGATCGCAAATGGCTGGCAATGTGTGCGGGTTGCCACAGTTTCAGTGACCTTGGCCCTGTACGGAGCGCCATGTGTCCATGAGCTCCAGTTGTGAGTTGCGTTCTTCCTCTTGTGGTTGCCGCTGTGTGAACTGACCGTCGCTGCCCATATCCCAGGCGCCGCGGTTGTCTTTGAGATAGGTCTGCATTAGATCTTCGAGTTGGCTGCGTAGAACTGGATCATCAACGGGCGTCACCGCTTCGACCCGTCGGTCGAGGTTGCGGCCCATCCAGTCGGCACTGCCAATGAACACCTCGGCCGCTCCGGCATTGCCGAACCAGAAGACGCGCGAGTGCTCGAGGAAGCGGCCAATGATGCTCACCACGCGCACGCTCTCGCTCTGACCGGGAACCCCTGCTCTGAGGCTGCAGATGCCGCGAATGATCAGCTCAATCTGCACTCCGGCCTGGGAGGCCTCATAGAGCAGGGCAATGATGCCCGGATCCACCAAGGAGTTCATCTTGGCGATGATGTGACCGCCGCGGCCTGCCTTGGCATGGTCGATTTCGCGGCGGATCAGAGCCTCCATGCCGGAGCGCAGGCTCACGGGTGCAACCAGCAGTTTGCGGAACGTCTGCTGCTTGGAGAAACCCGTGAGGTAGTTGAACAACTCCACCAGGTCTTGCCCCAATTCAGGCCTGGCACTGAGCAAACCGAGATCGGTGTACAAACGTGACGTTTTCGAGTTGTAGTTGCCGGTGCCGATGTGCACGTAGGAGCGCAACTCTTCTTTTTCGCGCCGCAACACCAGAGTGATTTTAGTGTGGGTTTTGAGCCCGATGACCCCGTACACCACATGCACACCGGCATTTTCAAGCTGGCGGGCCCATTGGATGTTGTTTTCTTCGTCGAAACGGGCCTTGAGCTCCACCAGGGCCATCACCTGTTTTCCATTCTCAGCGGCGCGGATTAATGAACTGATCACGGCCGAGTCTTTTGAGACTCGGTACAGGGTCATTTTGATGCCGAGCACATCAGGATCATCGGCCGATTGATTGATTAATTCCTCAACCGATGAGGAGAACAGGTCATAGGGGTGATGCAGCAGAACATCGCCGCGTTTGAGCACAGCAAAGATGCTTTCAAACTCCTCTTCTGGGATCGAGCCATCGGCCAGCAAGGCTTTCTGCGCGCGCGCCAACGGCGCTGCAATGCGGGCCTTTTGGGGCTGGTCTTTGAACTTCGGCAGCGGCACGCCGGTGAGGGCGAAGAGATCGTCGAGCCCCAGTGGTCCACTGATTTGGTAGACGTCCTCCTGCTCGACCGCCATGCCTTCCATCAGCAGGCCGATCACATCGCTGGGCATGTCATCAGCCACCTCGAGGCGCACCACCTCCCCGCCCATGCGGCGTTTGCGCAGACCCTCCTGCAGCGCATTCATCAGGTCGTCCGCTTCCAATTCCCGTAGTTCGAGGTCCGCGTCGCGGGTGACCCGGAAGGTGTAGTGGGCCTCCACGCTCATGCCGGGGAACAGCAAGCCCAGGTTGTTGGCCACCACCTGCTCCAAGGCGATGGCGGTGTAGAGCAAGCCCTCTTGACCAGCCAGCTCAAGCGGCAGCTTGATGAAGCGCGGCAGATTCTTCTGGGGCACCTTCACCCGCGCAAATTGCTGCTCCCCGGTGTCGGGGTCCCGAATTAAGGCAGCAATGTTGAAGCTGAGGTTGCTGATGAAGGGGAACGGGTGGGCCGGATCCACCGCCAGCGGCGTCAGCACCGGAAAGATGGCGCTGCGGAAGTGCTGGTTGATCCAGGCGCGCTGCTCGCCATTGAGCTGCTCGTAATCGAGTACCTGCACACCGTGTTCAGCCAGTTGCGGCCGCAGGGTGTCGCGGTAGTGCTGTTGTTGCTGCTCCAACAGTGGTCGCAACTTGGCTTGGATCGCCGTCAATTGCTCCAGCGGGGTGAGGCCATCGACGCTTGGGGTCTCGATGCCGGCTTCCACCTGTGACTTCAGCGAAGCCACCCGCACCATGAAGAATTCGTCGAGGTTGTTGCTGAAGATCGCGCTGAATTTGGCCTGCTCCAGCAGTGGCGTGCGGGGGTCCATGGCCTGGGCCAATACCCGCTGGTTGAAATCAATCCAGGCCAGTTCCCGGTTGAGGTAGAGCTCGGGGGCGAGTTCAACCGACGTCATGGGGTTGCTGCAGGAATGCTTCTGGCCCGGAAGCTAGCCAGCTTGTTTAAAGCTTCCGTTAGCGCTCAAGGCAGCCACGCCGATCAGGAAGGCAGCAGCCAGCAGGAACGGACTGCTGTGACCCAAGAGCTCGTAGCTGAATCCCATCAGTGGCGGGCCCAGGAAACTGCCGAGGCTCTGCAGACCTTGCAGGCTGCCAAGCGCAGCACCTTGGCCGCCACTGCTGAGCCGGCGCGACACCAGGCTGCGCAGCGATGGCGTGACCAAACCAGTGCCGAAGGCCAGCAGGGCCACCGCTGGGAACACGACGCTTTGACTGCGCTCCACCGGGGCCAGCGGAATCATCAGGCAACCCACCAGCACCAGGCCCAGGCCCGCCAGGGTTAAACGCTGCTCGCCGAAGCGTTTGACCAGCGGGCCAATCAAGCCCCCCTGCACCACGGTGGCCACAACCCCCACGATCAAAAACGCCGTGGTGGCCGGGCCAGGTCCCCAGCCGAATTTCTGTTTGAAGAACAGCACCAGCACGGCCGTGAAGCCGTTGAAGGCCAAGAAGAAGAGGAAAAAGCCCAAACACAGCTGGCTCACCCGCGGGTTGCTGAAGACCCCCGAGAGTTGGGTGAAGGGGTTGAGGGCCCGTTTGCGCGGCAGCGGTTGGCGTTGATCCAGCGGGTGCGTTTCTGGCAGCAGCCGCAACACCAACAGCAGGTTTACAACAGCGATCAGCAGCGCGATCCAAACCGGCAGCGTGACGCTCCACTGGCTCAAGATTCCTGCAAAGGCCGGCCCGAGGATGAATCCCAAGCCAAAGGCCACACCGATCAAGCCAAAGGCTTTGGCCCGGTTTTCTGGGGTGCTGATATCAGCCAGCACCGCACCTGCGGTGGCCGCGGTGCCGCCACTGAAGCCATCGAGCAGGCGTCCGCCAAACAGCAGCAGCAGCGGCCAGAGGCTGCCATCGGGCCACGGCAGTTCCAAGGTCAGCCCAAACACCCCAAGCCCAACAACGGTTCCCGCCACACAGGTGGCAATGACCGGGCGCCGGCCAAAGCGGTCACTGAAGGCGCCGATGAGGGGCGTGGCGATGAACTGGGCCAAGGCGTAACTGCCGGCCAGCAAACCCAAGGTGGTGCCGCTGCTGGTGAAGCTCGCCAGCAAAAACGGCAGCAATGGGAAAACCAGGCTTTCGCTGACCCGGTCATTGAGCAGGGTGACGAAAACGCACAGCAGGGTGGAGGGACGCTTCAACTCAGGCGCTCTCCGGTTGAGCCATGCCGCGCTCTTTGCGCACCGTTTGCCAAACATCAACCGCTTGCTGGCGCAGCAGTTGCTCCGGTGCCATGGCTTGCTGCTCCGGCGGCAGGTTCATTTCGTTGATGGCTTCCGAGTCGTCGTAGAAGTCGCTGTAGTCCTCCCAGCCGGCGCCGTAATAGATCTTGCGGATGCCAGCCCAATGGGCTGCGCCGTAACACATGGGGCAGCAGCGGCTGCTGGCATAGAGCACGCAGCCACTGAGGTCCCAGGTTCCCAGTGCGCGACCGGCGGCACGAATGGCGTTGATTTCAGCGTGCGCAGTGGGGTCGCTATCGCCGTTGACGCTGTTGCCTTCGGCAGCAATCACAACCCCATCGCGCACGATCACAGCACCGAAGGGTTCGCCGCTGCGTTCTTCCAGGGCGGTTTGCCGTGAGATCTCGATGGCCAGGGCCATGAACTGTTCGTGCTGCTCGGCGCTCGACATCACCTGGGCTCAGGAATGACGCAAGCTTGGTGCATCAGCAGCTCAATCGGATGGTCGAGCCCAGCTTGAGCCACCTCAACGCCAGCGGTGAGGTGCACATGGTGGAGGTGGGTGATCGAGCCAGCACCGAACGATGCGCCACCGCAGAAGGCTGCATTGGCATGCAGCCCGAGGTGCTGGAGTTGGTGGTGCAGCGGCGTGCGCCCAAGGGCGATGTCTTGGCGGTGGCTCGCATTGCTGCCATTCAGGCGGCCAAGCGCACCTGGGAATTGATCCCTCTCTGTCATCCGATTGCATTGACCGGTCTTGAAGTCAGCATTGAACCGCTGGCGGATGGCAGTGGTTTGCGGCTGGAGGCATCGGCTCGCACCGTTGGTCAAACCGGCGTTGAGATGGAGGCGCTCACGGCGGTGCAGGTGGGTTTGTTGACCCTCTACGACATGCTCAAAAGTGCTGATCCGGCCATGACCATCACCTCTGTGCGCCTGCTCAGAAAGGAGGGAGGCCGCAACGGCCGCTGGCAATGTTCGAGTGATGGCTGAACCCTTTCCAGCCGAAGGCTTGCCCTTAGAGCAGGCTCGCCAGGCCGTGCTCGCAGCATTGTCGGCCTCGCCATTGGTGGAGCCGGTGCCTCTGCAGGAGGCGTTGGGGCGCTTGAGCGCTGCACCGGTGTTGGCCGTTGAGTCGGTGCCTGGATTTCGTGCTTCGATCCTCGATGGCTACGCCATCAGCACACCGGAGCCGCCAGCGTCTGGAACGCGTTGGCAGCTGGTGGGCCGTTCAGCGCCCGGGGCCCCCTATGGCGCTGAGCTTGGCGCCGGTGAAGCGATTCGCATCCTCACCGGTGCACCCTTGCCACCCGGGGCTCAGCGGGTGTTGCCCCAGGAGCAGGTGCAGTGCCCTACTGCCTCCACGCTCGAGCTGATTGAAGTGGTGTCAGATCAGCCCTGGATTCGCGCGGCTGATGAGGAGGCCAGTGCAGGCCAGCAGCTATTGGCTGCCGGCACCCGTTTGGGCGCAGCGGAACTGGCTCGCTTGGCATCGTGTGGAATCAGCCAGCTTGCGGTGACCGTGCGGCCGCGGCTAGGGCTGTTGATTACCGGGGATGAGTTGATTCCCCCGGGTGAACGCCGGCCCCCGGGAGCCATTTGGGAGAGCAACGGCACCCTGCTGGAGTCGTTATTGATTCGGCTGGGTTATCACGTGGCTCAGCGCCGGGTGGTGGCCGACGATCCGGCAGCGTTGCGGTTGGCCTTGCAGGAGCTGGCCGCTGGCTCGGATGTGGTGGTGAGCACCGGTGGGGTTTCCGCCGGTGACAGTGATTGGATTCGCCCCCTGCTGGCCGAGCTCGGTGAGGTGGCGTTTTGGAAGTTGTTTCTCAAGCCAGGCCGCCCGTTTGCCTTTGGCTCGCTGCAAGGGCCCAGCGGCCAAGCCATCCCCTTCTTTGGTTTGCCTGGCAATCCCGTGGCCGCAGCGATCACAGCCTTGCAATTGCTGTGGCCCGCCCTGCAACAGCTGGAGGGAGCCAAGCCCCAGCTGCTGCCCCGTTTTCAGCTGCCGTTGGCCCAGGACCTGCGCCGCCGCGCCGGCCGGCCGGAGTTAGCTCGGGCTCGCTTGCACGTGGATGGTTCTGGCGTGCCGATGGCTTGGCTGGAGGGCAGTCAGGCCTCCTCCCGCATTGGCTCGTTGCAGGAGGCGGATCTGCTGTTGGAGTTGCCTGCTGAAGCCACACAGTTGGTGTCGGGAACGTTGGTGTGGGCTCAACTGCTGCGGCTGCCGATTTTTTGAATCAAAGCGGCGTGTTGCCCTCGATCCAGCGGTGTTTGCCAGAGCGGCTGATCTCCTGTTTCCAGAACGGCGCGTCGTGCTTGATGGCCTCCAGCAGCGCTTGGCAGCAGCGCTGGGCTGGACCGCGGCGATCAGCGCTCACGGCCACCAGCACCAGGGCTTGATTGGGTGTCACCCGGCCAATGCGATGGCGAATCAGCACGGCGCGTACGCCGTGGCTAGCGGCTGCATCGCTGGCTAAGTGCTGCAGCTGGCGTTCGGTCATGCCTGGATAGTGTTCCAGCTGCATGGCTTCGAGCTCCTCAGTGCTGCTGCCTTGGCTGCGCATGCGGCCAATGAAAATCCCGGTGGCCGCGTTGCTCTGGTGGTGCGGCCATTGCTGCAGCTCAGCCAGTGGCTCGAAAGCGTTGCTGCAGAGCGCCACATCGATCGGGATGCTGCTGACCATGGCGTCAGCCACCACTGATCGGCGGCAGGAAGGCCAGCTCATCGCCTTGTTGAAGCTGTTGGCGCGGACTTTCAAATTCTTGATTGATTGCGACGCGTGTGCCGTCGGGAATGGCGTCTCCAAAGCCCAAGGCTTGCCACACGCTTAGGGCATCGGCGCCACTGGTGAGCGGCCATGATCGCTGGTCCCAGCCCGCCTGTTCTCGCAGAGCGGCAAACAACCGCACGGTGATGCTGCCTGAGCTTTGCTGCATCACGGCAGCCTAGGAATGGGTAAAGCACCCCCTGGCGATGGGACTTGCAATCGCACTGCTGACGGTGTCCGATACGCGCAGCTTGGCCGACGATTCCAGCGGCGATGCCCTGCAGCAGGCCCTACTCGCCGCAGGCCATCAGTTGCAGGAGCGCGAGCTGGTGCCCGATGACCGTTATGCGATTCGGGCGGTATTGAGCGCTTGGATTGCTGATCCAGCGGTGCAGGTGGTGATCAGCTCTGGTGGTACCGGGCTCACCGGTCGCGATGGCACGCCAGAAGCGGTCGCTCCGCTGCTCGATAAAACCATTGATGGCTTTGGTGAGCTGTTCCGGGTCCTGTCCTTCGAGACCATCGGCACCAGCAGCTTGCAAAGCCGTTGTTTGGCGGGGACAGCCAACGGCACGATCATTTTTGTGTTGCCGGGTTCCCTCGATGCGGTGACCACGGCCTGGGAGCGTTTGATTGCTGCTCAGCTGAATCCAGACACCCGCCCCTGCAATTTGGTGCAGCTGTTGCCCCGCCTGCGGGAACCGTCGTGATCGCCTTGGCGCTGGCGGTGGTGGCCTTTCTCTATGGCGCCGTTGGCCATGCCGGTGCCACCGGTTACATCGCTGTGTTTGCGTTGGCCGGCCTCGCCCCTGAGCAGATCCGGCCCACGGCTTTGCTGCTCAACGTGGTGGTGGCGAGCTTGGGAAGTTGGCAGTTTTGGCGTGCTGGTCATCTGCAGTGGCGACAGTTTTGGCCGCTGCTGCCCCTGGCGGTGCCTGCGGCTTTTTTGGGGGGATGGCTGGATGTGCCAACCCGAGGTTTGCGGGTGCTGTTGGGTGTGGTGCTGCTGTCGGCCGCCGTTCGTTTTCTGCTGCGTCCGCAGGATCCCGAGCAGCTCGCTCCTCCCGATCGCTTCAGCCTGTTGGCTACTGGTGGTGGTTTGGGGTTCATGGCTGGCCTGACCGGCACTGGAGGTGGTGTGTTTCTCAGCCCTTGGATGGTGTTGCGGCGCTGGTGCGGCACCCGCCAAGCCGCGGCGGCATCGGCCGTATTCATCTTGATGAACTCGATCGCAGGGCTCTTGGGTTTTTGGCGCTCAGGCCAACCGCTGCCGTCTGTGCCTTGGGCGTGGTTGCTGATCGTGCTGCTAGCTGGAGGGGCCGGTGCCTACGTGGGTAGTCATCGCTGGGCCGTTCCCACCATTCGCCGTTTGCTGGCCCTAGTCACCGGGTTTGCGGGCAGCAAGTTGCTGCTGGGTTGAGCCATGGCTTCTTCTGCTTCGCTGCCGATTGAGCCGTTGTTGCCGCAGCTGCTGGAGACGTTGCGCGTCCATGGCCGGCTGGTGCTGCAGGCCCCGCCTGGAGCGGGCAAAACCACGCGGGTGCCGTTGGCCTTGGCCGCGGCTGAACCTTGGAGCCAAGGCCGGGTGCTGGTGCTGGAACCGCGGCGTTTGGCCGCCAAGTTGGCCGCGCGCCAGATGGCCCGCAGCCTGGGGGAAGCCGTTGGTGAAACGGTGGGTTATCGCGTGCGGCTCGATAGCTGCGTTGGTCCCAACACCCGCGTGGAGTTGGTGACTGATGGGCTCTTTTTGCGCCTGTTGCAGGAGGACCCAGCCCTGAGCGGTGTCAGTGCAGTTCTGTTCGATGAAGTGCATGAGCGGGGCATTGGCAGTGATCTGGCCTTGGCGCTCACCTGGCAGGCCCGCCAGCTGCTGGTGCCAGATCTCGCGGTTGTGGCGATGTCAGCCACCCTGGCTGCCGAGCCGTTGGCGCGGTTGCTCGATAACGCCCCGGTGCTCAGCAGTGAGGGTCGGGCTTTCCCGGTGGAAACCATTTATGCCGAGCGGCCAGCTCCGGATCAACCCAGTCCGCGAGCGATTGCGGATCAGGTGCGCCCGGCGATCCGGGAGGCCTTGGCGATGCAGCAAGGCAGCGTTTTGGTGTTTCTGCCTGGTCAGGCGGAGATCCGTCGTCTGATGGAACAGCTGCAGGACGCCTTGCCGGCTGACGTGGAGCTCACGCCCCTGTTTGGTGATCTCGATGCGCGCGCCCAGGACGCGGCGGTGGCCGCCGCGGTGCCAGGTCGCCGCAAGGTGGTGCTGGCCACGGCCCTGGCGGAAAGCAGCCTCACCATCGATGGCATTGAGGTGGTGATTGATGCGGGCTGGAGCCGGGTGTCGCGGTTTGACCCCAGCACCGGTTTGGCGCGGTTGTTGACCGAAAAAGCTGCCGTGGCCCAAGCCGATCAGCGCCGCGGCCGCGCGGGTCGCTTGGGCCCAGGTGTTTGTTGGCGGCTGTGGACTGCTGTGGATCAACAGCGCCGGCCGCTGCAGCCCCAGCCCGAAATTCTCAGCAGTGATCCCGCTCCATTGGCCTTGGAGTTGGCCCTTTGGGGGGCAGCTGAGGGGGAGGAGTTGGCGTTCCTTGATCCGCCGCCTTCAGGACCTCTGCAGCAGGCCCGGGTGTTGTTGCAGGAGCTGGGTGCCTTGCTGCCCAATGGCCAACCCACCCCTCGCGGCCGCGCCATGGCGGCCTTGGGCTTGCACCCGCGCTTGGGGGCCATGGTGTTGCGCGCCGCTGATTTGGAGCTGCCGGCCACTGCTTTGAACCTGCCGCCGTTGTCCGCGGATCAGCGGCAGGCCTTGGCCTGTGTGATGGCGGCGCTGCTTGGCGAACGGGATCCCTTGCGCCAAGACGCCGTTGGTGCCGACCTTTGCCTGCGGCTTGATTTGCTGGAGCAGCGAGGCCGAGCTGGTGCGGTGGCACCCATCCGTCAGCTGGCGCTGCAACTCCGCCGTCAGCTGCGTTTGCCCAAAAGCATTCCTTTGCTGCCTGAGGGCTGGGCAGCGTGGGTGGGGATTGTGTTGGCCTTGGCCTATCCCGATCGCTTGGCGTTGCCGCGGGCTCAGGAGCGCCCTGGCGTGATGGTGCTCAGCTCTGGCCGTGGTGCAGCTCTGGAGCCGCAGGATCCCCTGGCCGCCAGCGAAGCCTTGGTGGCGGCCCATCTCGATGGCGACCGCCGTCAGGCCCGCATCTGGTTGGCAGCACCGCTGCCCCGCGCGGCCTTGGAGCTGTTGCAGCCCGAACAGCTCCTTGATCACGACGTTGTGGAGTGGGATGACGAGCGTCAGCAGGTGATGGCCCGCCGGCAGCGCCGCCTGGGTGCGTTGCTGCTTAGTGATGCCCCCCAGCCCCAGCCGGATGCAGCGGCTGTGCAGGCCGTGCTGCTGGAGCAGCTGCAGCGCCGCGGTTTGCAGTGGCTTGGTTGGACGCCAGCACAGCTGCAGTTGCGCGGCCGGCTGGCTTTTCTGCATCAGCTCGAGCCTGAGCTCTGGCCAGCGGTGGATGAGGCGAGCCTGCTGGCTGAGCTGGAGCTCTGGCTTGGCCCGCATTTGGAGGGCGTACGCAGCGCGGCGCAGCTGCAGGCCATTGATCTGCAGGGGGCCTTGCTGGATCGCTTGGATTGGCGTGCTCGCAGCCAACTCGATGCCCTGGCCCCGTTGCGTTGGACCTTGCCCAGTGGCCGAAATGGGCGCATTGATTACAGCGGCGAAGAGCCGGTGCTCAGCAGCCGGCTCCAAGACTTTTTTGGCCTGCAGCAGACGCCGCGTCTGGCGGGTGGACGCCATGCCGTGCTGGTGCATTTGCTCTCACCGGCGGGTCGTCCGGCTGCTGTGACCCGCGATCTGGAGAGTTTTTGGCAGCAGGGCTATCCGTTGGTGCGCAAAGACCTGCGGGGCCGTTATCCCAAGCACCGCTGGCCGGAGGATCCGACGCAGGCTTGAGCCGGCCGTGAAGGCAGGCGCCGCCGCACTGGAAGGATGCGGCTGACCCAAGGGCTGCGGCGATAGCCCCGGCGCTGGCTCAAATAGCGCTCGTCGGCGGCGATCAAATCAGCAGGATCGTCGAGATCCACGCCCCCATAGAGAAGATTCAGCAAACGATCGGGCTCGATCTCGAGGGCGGCTGCCTCATCCCAAAGCCGCTTGCTCCGCTTGGGATTGGCAAAGACGAATTGCGCGCGGGCAATGTCTTTGCACAGCCGCATGACCAGTTGCTGTTCCTTGCGTTGCTGAGAGGTGCTGCTGCCGCGGCAGAGGGAGGAGGGAATCATCAACCGTATCTTTTGCTACAGCTTGATCGGCTCAAGTGCCAACTGGCATCGGTGTTCTCACCTAAATCCCTCAGCCGCCTAAATAAGCCATCTCAGCTGGCTGTCTGATTTCCCCTTGGCGTTGGTCGCGCTCTTCGCTGTAGCGATCGGTGCGCTGCTGCCAGATGGCCTTCAGAGCGTCTTGCAGTTCGTAAGTGCTGCTGTCTGGGGCGAGGAATGGGCGCAGGTCATGGCCCTGCTCGGCAAACAGGCAGGTGTAGGCCATGCCTTCAGCGGTGATCCGTAGGCGGTTGCAGTCGCCGCAGAAGGGTTGGCTTATTGAAGCCACTGCCGCCACGTGCCCTGCGCCATCGCGGTAACGCCAGCGGCTGGCGGTGCCGTGTTGGGGCCGGCCTAACGGTTCTAGTGGCCAGCGCTGTTGCAGTTGGCTGAGGAGTTCGCTCGCCGGCACCACCTCTGCTGCTGACCAGCCGTTGCGGTTGCCCACATCCATGTATTCGATTAGCCGCAGCTCCACGTTCTGCTGGCGCGCCAATTCGGCCAGGGGAAGTAGCTGATCGTCGTTGCGGCCGCGCTGGATGACGCTGTTGATCTTGATGGCGCCGGATTCGGCGTGGAAGCCAGCGGCTTTGGCTGCAGCAATGCCTTGCAGCACGCGTTGCAGTAGCTGTTCGCCATGGCGCTCGCCCCCTTGCAGGCCGGCCATGCGGCTCACGCTGGCCCCGGTGGCCCCATCGAGGCTGATGGTGATGCGATCCAGGCCCGCTTGTTTGAGTTGCTCGGCTCGGCAACCGTCCAGCAGCGTGCCATTGGTGGTTAGGGCCACCTCCTGCAGATGATGCAACGGGTCGTGGCGGCTGTTGCGGCCCTGCTGAATCGTTTGCAGCAGCTCATCCAATTCAGGGGCGAGTAGCGGTTCTCCGCCCGTGAGCCGCAGGGTGGTCAGGCCCAGTTCGCAGCAGGCACGGATCAGCTGCAGCCGTTGGTGCAGCGAAAGACGGCTGTCTTCGCCGCCATCGGGTTGGCAGTAGGGACAAGACAAATTGCAGCGGGCCGTCAGCGACAGCCGCAACACCCCCAAGGGCCTGTTGTGTTGATCAATCAATCGCCCTGGAGTCGTCATTGGGGTGATTGCAGTTGCGCAGTTGCCCTGGCGGCAGGCTCACGGCTCGGTAGGGGATTTGCTCGAGCCAGGCCATCCAACTGTTCTGACCGGCGGCGAGTGTTTCCAGCATGGATTGGCGTTGTTTGCTTCCGCCCGGATAAATGCCCAGCAGGGGCTGCAGGCGTTCGCCGTCGTGGGCTACGGCTGCTGCAGTGGGTTGCTGCTGCCAGCTGCTGATGAGTTGCTGTAAGCCATCAGCCTGCAGATCGGGCATGTCCACTGGTGCGATCAGCAGGGCTTGCTGCTGATCGGCGGGAAACACCGGTGCAATGGCTTGAAGCGGGCCTGCCCCTGGTGTGGCATCGCGCTGCACGCTGACCCCTTGGCTTGTTTGCAGTAGCTGTTCATGGCTGGGGTGGATGGTGAGCACCAGCACCGGGAGATCCAGGCTGTTGAGCAGGCCCGTGATGTGCTCCAACCAGGTGCCACCAGCGGCATGGGGAAGTAAGGCCTTGTCGCGGCCCATGCGCCGGCTGACCCCACCGCTAAGAACAACAGCCTGCAGTGCGATTTTGGTAGCCATCACAACAGTTTGATGGTCAACACTTCGCGGGTCCTGGTGAAAACGTTCGGCATGAACTGCTTGATGTTTACTTTGTATCATTAAGTACTTTTAAGAGACCCCCAAGCTGATCCAATAGCGGGGTGGGCGACTTGTTTTGGTAACGCCCTAAATCCGCTGCCCGAGCGTTCCATTTTGAGCTCAGGGTCTGTTTATTCACCTTGACTCTCATGCTTGGCGACATTTGGTCGTTCCAGGGGAGATATCGCACGCTGCATCTCACCTGGTTCGCCTTTTTTCTCACATTTGTTGTTTGGTTCAACCTGGCTCCCCTCGCCACCACGGTGAAGGCTGACCTGGGTTTGACCGTTGGCCAAATCCGCACCGTGGCGATCTGCAACGTTGCGCTCACTATCCCGGCGCGTGTGCTGATCGGGATGCTTCTCGACAAATTCGGTCCACGGCTGACCTACTCCACCTTGCTGGTGTTTTCGGTCATCCCTTGTTTGATGTTTGCGTCCGCGCAAGATTTCAACCAGTTGGTGGTGTCTCGCCTGCTGCTTTCCATCGTTGGTGCTGGCTTTGTGATCGGCATCCGCATGGTGGCCGAATGGTTCCCGCCCAAAGAAATCGGTTTGGCTGAGGGCATCTATGGCGGTTGGGGCAACTTTGGCTCCGCATTCTCTGCCTTGGCTCTGGTTGGTGTGGCCGGTTGGCTGTCCTTCTCAGGTGGTTTTGAGCTGCCCACCGGTGCGGTCTTGAACTGGCGCGGTGCCATTGCCCTAACCGGCATCATCTCGGCTGTTTATGGCGTTATTTATTACTGCAACGTCAGTGATACTCCGCCTGGGAAGGTGTATCAGCGTCCCGAAAAAACAGCTGGTCTTGAAGTCACCTCCATGCGTGATTTCTGGGGTTTGCTTGGCATGAATGTGCCTTTCGCGGCCATTCTTTGTGTTCTCTGCTGGCGCCTTCAGAAGGTTGGATTCCTCAATGCTTCCACCTATCCATTGGCTCTCTTGGCAGTTTTGGTGTGGTTTGCCTTCCAGACCTGGGGGATCGTTCGCACCAACCGTGAGCTGATCATGGGCACCAAGGAATATCCCAAGGAAGATCGCTACGAGTTCAAACAGGTGGCGATCCTTGAGCTCACCTACATCGTCAACTTTGGTTCTGAACTGGCGGTGGTCTCGATGCTGCCCACCTTCTTTGAAACCACCTTTGACCTGCCCAAGGCCACCGCTGGAATTCTGGCCTCTTGCTTTGCTTTTGTGAATCTGGTGGCCCGCCCTGCAGGTGGCTTGATCTCCGATCGCCTGGGGTCCCGTAAAAACACCATGGGCTTCCTCACCTTCGGCTTAGGTGTTGGTTATCTGATCATGAGCATGATCAAGCCCGGCACCTTCACCGGTTCCACCGGCATTGCTGTTGCTGTGTTGATCACGATGCTGGCCTCCTTCTTTGTTCAGGCCGGTGAAGGAGCCACCTTTGCTTTGGTGCCTCTGGTGAAGCGTCGCGTCACCGGCCAGGTGGCTGGTTTGGTGGGCGCCTACGGCAACGTTGGCGCCGTGACATACCTCACCATCTTCAGCTTGCTGCCCATGTGGATGGGTGGTGGCGCTGAGCCCACACCTGAGATCATTGCTTCCTCCAACAGTGCCTTCTTCCAGGTGCTCGGTGTGGCTGGTCTGGTTGTGGCCTTCTTCTGCTTCTTCTTCCTCAAAGAGCCCAAGGGTTCCTTTGCGGAACTGCATGAAGGTGAGGCTGCTCAAGTTCAGCCTGCTTCCTAAGCAGTTGCTAGTTCGTGCCCAGGGTCGAAAGATCCTGGGCTTTTTGTTTTTTAAAAGCGCTTGCCGTGGCTGATTCGGTAACCAGTCAGTGTCCCTACTGCGGGGTTGGCTGCGGTTTGGAATTGCTGCCTCCCGCGCAACCGGGCAGGCCCGTTCGTCGTGATGGCGAGGGCCATCCCATGTGGTCCGCCCGTGGTGATCGTGCCCATCCCTCAAGCCAGGGCCAGGTCTGCATCAAAGGGGCCACGGTTGGCGAGACCTTGGCGGGTGGACGACTCAGTCAGCCCCTGTATCGCTCCTCACTGGAGGATCCGTTCGAGCCCATCACCTGGGACAACGCCTTTGATCTCTTGGCTGGACGTATCCGCAGCACCCTGGCGAGCAAAGGTCCTGGGGCGATTGCGATGTATGGCTCCGGCCAGTTCCACACTGAGGACTATTACCTGGCGCAGAAGCTCTTAAAAGGCGCCATTGGTTCCAACAATTTCGATGCGAACTCGCGCTTGTGCATGAGTTCCGCGGTGGCTGGCTACACCCGCAGCCTTGGTTCTGATGGCCCGCCGTGCTGTTACGAGGATCTCGATCACTGTTCGGTGGCCTTTCTGATTGGCACCAACACAGCTGAATGCCATCCAGTGCTGTTCCAGCGCTTGTTGAAGCGCAAAAAGAAAGATCCCAAGGGCCTCACGATTGTGGTGGTGGATCCAAGGGCGACGGAAACAGCCAAGATCGCTGACCATCACTTGGCGATTGCACCAGGGACAGACCTGATGCTGCTGCACGGATTGGCGCGCTTGATCCTCAAAGATGCTGGCTTCAATGCCGACTTCATCGATGAGGCCACCGAGGGCTTTGCCGCGTTCTCTCAGGCGGTGGAGTCCTGGACCCCGCGGCGGGTGGCTGAGGCCTGCGGCATCACTGAAAAGCAACTCAGGGCGGTGGCCCGGTTGTGGTGCCGCAAACCAGCGGTTCTGAGTTTGTGGTCGATGGGCGTCAACCAGCGCCGTGAGGGCACGGCAGTCGTTGGCGGTTTAATCAACCTGCATCTGCTCACCGGTCAGATCGGCCATGCCGGAGCTGGACCGTTTTCCTTGACCGGCCAACCCAACGCCATGGGTGGCCGCGAAGCCGGCGGCTTGGCCCATCTGCTGCCCGGTTATCGGCTGGTGGGCAATGCCGACCACCGCGCTGAGGTTGAGCGGGCCTGGGGTTTTCAGCCTGGATCGATTGCGGCTCAGCCTGGTTTGGCTGCTGGTGAGCAGGTGGAGGCGATGGAGCGCGGTGAGCTCGATCTTTGGTGGGTGGCGGCCACCAATCCCTTGGTGAGCATGCCGGAGTTGGACCGGCTTAAGGCAGCGCTGCGCAACTGTCCTTTGGTGGTGGTCAGTGATGCCTACGCCGATACCGAAACCTCCCATTACGCCCACTTGCTCTTGCCAGCGGCGCAATGGAGCGAGAAAGCCGGAGCGATGACCAATTCCGAGCGGCGCATCACCTATTGCCCGGCCTTCCGCCAACCCCATGGCGAGAGCCGCGCCGATTGGCAGGTGTTCGCAGAACTCGGACGCCGGCTCGGCTTTGAGCAGCAGTTCAGCTACGACTCCGCAGCTGAGGTGTATGCCGAATTTGCGGCTCTGAGCGCTGGCCGTTTATGCGATGTCTCTGGCCTCAGCCATGCCTTGCTGGCCGAGCACGGACCCCAGCAGTGGCCGTTCCCCAGTGGCAGTGAACCCACCACAGAATCCAAGCGGCTGTACAGCGATCACCGCTTTGCCACGCCGTCGCGGCGGGCCCGTTTCATGGCCGAGCAGCCACTGGGCTTGGCCGAACCACCTTGTGAGGCTTATCCCTTGGTGCTCACGGTGGGCCGCTATTTGGGCCATTGGCACACCATGACGCGAACGGCCAAGGTTGAGCGCATTCAGTCGATGCATGCCGAACCGCGCCTTGAGGTGCATCCCGACGATGCCAAGCGTTTTTCCCTTGAGGCCGATGGCATTGCGGCGATCACCTCGCGCCGCGGCACGCTCACAGCTCGCATCACCATCACCGACCGCATTCGCCCGGGTTCGGTGTTTTTGCCCATGCACTGGGGATTCACCCAGGAGCATGCCTGTGAAGCCAATGCCTTGATGCACGGTGAGGCCTGTCCGATTTCCAAGCAGCCAGAGCTCAAGGCCACAGCCGTGGTGGTGGCGCCGGCGGTGTCGGTGATTCGTCCGCAAGAGCAGACCGGCAATCGGCTCGAGTCGTTGCGGCGCTTGCTTAGCCCAGCACTTCGCTGAAGGCGGCCGGCAGGTTGTGGTGATCGTGGCCTGGTCGGGCCAGCTTGCAGAGGGCAAAGCGCTCCAGTTCATCGAGCTTTGACCAGGCGTTGGCATCGAGCTCAACGCCCTGCTGTTGAGCCGCATCAATCAACTCAGCAGGAATGCGGTTGGGCTGTTGCCATGGCTCAGCGCAAGCTGGAGGCAGGTTTTTGGCTATGCCATCAGCCATTGAGCTGGTGCAATCACGCAGATGATCACGCAGTGCATTGAGCTGCTGGTGCTCATCAGGCCAATCCACAAGTTGTTGGCGTTGCTCCTGACTCAGGGCCAACCAATGGTTCAACTTCAGCTTGAGGCCGATGAGATCGAGTTTGCGGCGAACACAGAGAGGGATGCAGCGCCAGCTACCGATGAAATCGTGCTCAAAAGCAAAACAGTGGCTGGCTTGATTCATCGCAATTTGGTGTCGGTTGTGGCTTATTGATGCTCCGTTTCCTGGCAGTTTTAGCTCCTCGTTGGAGCATCATTCATGCGTTTGGCCATCGCCATGGGTCTTCTTCTTGGAGCTTCCCACGGTTGGTTTGCCGTTGATCAACGCATGGTTCAGGCAGAGCCTGCTTTTGTGTCGATTTATACCGACTCTTGGGTGAACTGAAGAACGGTTTCATAGTGAAGCCATCAAGATTTGATTTTGATGGCAGGTCAAAGTGCAGCGTCGGTCGGTTCAGGCCGTCATCCCATCACCATCGCCGCTGGCTTTCTTGGAGCCTTTGTCGTGGGTTCTTTGGCGGTTCAACTGCTGAGAACGGCTGATCCAGTGGCTGTTTCGCCAGCCCAGGTGGTGGCTCCGGTGACTGCCCATGCCGCCAGCCTGTGGCAGCCCCTCGCTCAGCCCTGAGCCAAGGCAGCCTGAACGGCGCCCAAGTGGTTGAGGGCTTGGCCTGAGTTCAGCAATTCTCTGGCGTGCTCAAGCCCTTGCTCCAGGCTGTCTTCACAGCCCGCCTGCCAGAGATAGGTGCCGGCATTCCAGCGCAAGGCGGTGGCCAGCTCGCCTTGCCCGCCCAGAGCTGCTCTGGCCTGATCGCTCCAGACCTCAAGCCCTTCCCACAGTTGGTCATGGCCGTAACAGCCATGGTCACGGGGGTGAAGGATTTGCCGCTGCTGCTGGTTGTTGCTGCAGCGGGCGGTGACGCAGGCCCTGCTGATCGGTAGATCGGTGCTGCCCTCCAAGCCTTTGACGGTCAACACATCGGGTTCATCGGCGAGCTTGAGTGCTTCCCAGGCCCTGGCTTCGGTTGGGGGATGAACAAAACCGCTTACCAGCAGGTGCTCACCCTGGTGGGAGGTCCACAGCAGTTCAAGGCTGGCAACAGGTGGCCGTTTGCCGAGATCTTCCCGGTACGGGATCAGCGTTTCAGCGGCTGGAAAGTGATCCGGTTGATGCACCAGGGCCAAATTGGTGGCATCGAGACAGCCCTGCAGCGCTTCCAAGCTGCGGCCAGTCCAGCTCACTCCCAGGGAGCTGAAGAGTTCTGCGCTGCTGACGCCATATTTCACAGGCATGCGCCCAGCGCCCTGCAGCACAACTGGCAGGCCTGCGGCCGCTAAGACAAGAGCCGTGAGGGGATAGATCGGTGCGGTGCGGCTGCGGCCATCAAATGGCATGCCAAAGCTGATCGCCTTGGTGGTGGTGCTGAGCTTGGGTCCGCGCTGCCGATACACATCGAGCATGCCGGTGAGCTCTTGGGGCTCAGGCCGGCGGATGCGGTGGGCGATTAAAAAGGCACCGATTTGGGCTGGTGTGGCTTCCTCATCGAGGATCAGTTCGAGAGCATGCCTGGCTTCTTCGCGGCTGAGCCCTTTGCTGGTGTGCTCACCGCTGCCAACTTTGCGCAGGTAGGCCTTAAACGTCTCCCGCCCACTGACCGGCGAGCTTGGCTCTGCGGCCATGACTGCTCCTCCGCGCTGCAGGGATCCTGAAGAGCCGAGGGGGCCCTTTTGAGTATCAACCGCTACCAACGGCTTCTTTGCCGGGTAGCAAGCGTTGCTGTTGGGATCAAAGAATTACCCGAGATTGATGGCTGAAAAGCGGCAACTTTTTAGAACGCTTTTTCTCTTAAAACATCTAATTTGCCCTTTCCGTTATGACGTTGACCCCTTCGCTGACGCCCAGCCTGGCGGCGCCATCAGCTGACACTGTCACGGCCACACTCTTGGCTGCCAAAAAGGCGAAAGGACTCACATTTGCTGCGCTTGGTTCGTTGCTGGGCCGTGATGAGGTTTGGGTTGCCTCTCTGTTTTATGGTCAATCCACAGCCTCAGCTGCAGAAGCTCAGCAACTGGCTGAAGCCTTGAATCTTGATCCTGCGATCACCGAAGCGCTGCAGAGCTACCCCACCAAAGGCTCGCTGGAGCCTGTGATCCCAACCGATCCGCTGATCTACCGCTTCTACGAGATCATGCAGGTCTATGGCATGCCGATGAAAGATGTGATCCAAGAAAAGTTTGGTGATGGCATCATGAGCGCCATTGATTTCACCCTCAACATCGACAAGGTGGAAGATCCTGCTGGTGACCGTGTCAAGGTCACCATGTGCGGCAAGTTCTTGCCTTACAAAAAGTGGTGACTATCTCAGCTTAGATAGCAAAGTAAGCGGCCAAATCATGGCCGCTTTTTTATTGGGCGCCTAGTTGGCGTTGCAAGGCTTCTTCAAGGCGCGTTTGTTGCAAGTCTTGGGTCAATTGCGCCAGCAATTGGCGGCTGGACTCACTTTGAATGCAGCCCAGGGCTTGGATCGCCATCTCAGCAACGCCAGGCAGGGCATCCACCGTTGCGCAGGCGGCGATCCGCTGCAGGATTTCGGGTTCATCGCGCCTTTGCAGCAGCCGCAAGGTGGCGATCACAACTTCGGCTCGTAGATCGTCGAGCAGGGGTTCGCACAAGCTCAGCAGCTGCTCGGTGGAGATCCTGCGGCAGCGGAATGTCAGCAATTCGATTCCAGCCAGGCGGTGTTGCTGGCCTGGCGCCTCTAAGGCGTTGGTGATGATTGATAGATCAATCCCATTGCCCCAGCACCCCAGGGCACGCAGCACCTCCGGCTCTAACTCACCCGCTTGAGGCAGCCATTGCAGCAGCTGCTCTTTGGCGTTGGGGTGATGGCAAATGCTGAGGGCTCGAATCAGCGCTGATCGGAGTCCCAGTTGTTGGCAGAGGGGTCCGATCAGCTCAAAAGCTTGAGGCCCTGCCATGCCCAAGCGCTCGCCGATCGCGAGTGCAAGGGCAGGGTCGGAAACCTTGGGCAGCAGGGCTGCCAGTTCCTCAGGGCTGAGTGGTTGGCGCCTCCACTGAGCAAGACGCTTGGACAGTTCCAGTTCCTGGTCAGGCGTCAACTGCTCAGCAGGGGCGACAACAGTGAGCATCGATCAGCGGGCGCCGAGTTCAGCGGCCAGCTCGCGCTCGAGCTTCTCGTCTTTTTCACGAGGCAGCACGTTGTCCAGCTTGGTGCGGTGGGTGCTGTAGAAGAGCATCCCGATGAACACCATGCCGCCCACGATGTTGCCCAGGGTGACAGGCAGGAAGTTCCAGAAAATCACCTTGGTGAAAGGAACCCCAGAGCCAAGAATCGGACCAGCGGTGTGCAGGAACTGATTCACAACGATGTGCTCCATGCCCATCGTTTGGAACGCGGTGATGGGCAGCCAGCAGGCCAGCAGTTTGCCGGGAACGCTTTTGCTCACCAGGGCCAGGGTCACGCCGAGGCAGACCAACCAGTTGGCCACAAGACCGCGCAGGAAGGCGAGGAAAAATCCGAGGCTGCCGAGGGCTTCGTACTTCTTCTCAACGTTGAGGATGTTGAGGCTGATGATCTTTTGGGCCACTTTTTGCCACATGCCGCCATCAGCGGCAGGGTCAATCGTGCCGCCACTGGTGAGGCTGATGGCCATGATGATCGCCACCACCAGGGTGCCGATGAAGTTGCCGATCCAAACCCAACTCCAGTTGCGGAAGGTGGCACCCCAGGTGCTTTTGCCGGCCCAGGTGGCCATGGGCAGCAGCGCGAAGTTGCCGGTGACCAGCTCCATGCCGAACAGCACGATGCTGACGAAGCCAAAGGGGAAGAGCACGGAGCCGAGGAACGGCATCTTGCTCTGAATGCCAACGGTCAGGGCCAAGATCACGGCCAGGCCAAGAATGGCTCCGGAATAGAAGCCGCGGAGCAGCAGGTTCTTGACACTAACGGTGGCTTTTTTGCCGCCGGCGGCAATCATGCCGTCGACGAGCTCATTGGGTAGGACGTAGTCCATTTGTGAGGCTGTAACGCTCATGGTGTTGAAGTCAGATGGTTAGTCGTGGCTCTCTAATCAGCCGCTGATGCTGTTCATGAGCTTGGAGAAGGCATCCTTGCCTCCATCCGGTTTGTTGATGGCAGGTTTGTCTTTGCCACTGGTGCTGAACCAGTTGACCAAACGACTGAAGAAGTCAGCTTTTTGAGCCATGGTGAGTGAGGTTGAGGTTGGCGGGTGATCAAAACTCAGCGGGGCTTCAAAAGATCAGCGCCGCCACTGATTTCGATCTGATCAAGCAGCCTTGGGTTTGGCTCCGAATTGTTCAATCAGGATTTCCTTGAGTGCCGAGCGCACTTCGCTGGCGGGCACACCTTTGCGATGCAGCTCACCAACTTGCGGGTTGGCCCCTTGGGAGCCGCCGATGGTGATGTCGTAGCCCTCAACCATCCCTGATTCACCACGGGTTTTGGTGCCAGTGAGGCCAATGGCGCCCATGTAGGCCTGGCCGCAGGTGTTGGGGCAGCCGGTCCAGTGGATCTTGATCTCCTCTGGCAGGTGCAGCTCTTGATCCAGCTCAGCGGCTGCTGCCAGGGCTTGGTCTTTGGTGTTGGTTAGGGCAAAGCTGCAATAGGTGTTGCCGGTGCAGCTCACGGTGCCTGCCGCCAGGTGGCTGGGCTCGAGCGGGAATTTCTGCAACAGTGACTCGCTCTTGAAGTGATCGAGCTGACCGCTGGGAATGCCGGTGATGATCACGTTTTGATCTTCAGTTAGGCGCACATCCCCGCTGCCATAACCCTCTGAAAGGGAGGCGAGATCTTGGAAGTCTTCGGCCTTGAGCCGGCCAACAGGCACATGCAGGCCGGCGTAATTGAGTTCGGATTGTTTTTGCGGATGGATGCCGTAGTGGGAGCGCGGCGTTGCATCAAACACCGAGCCTGGGTCGGGGGTGAGTGGGCCAAAACGCTCGGCGACCAGCTCGCGGAAGGCCTCCAGGCCAACGGAATCCAGGTACAAACGGAACCGGCCTTTGGGGCGCTTGTCCCGTTCACCGTTATCGCGCCACAGGGTTAGGACCGCTGCCGTCATCCGGCAGATCTCATCGGGCTTCACCCAGGCATTGAGGGGGATGGCATAGGCGTTCATCTGTGAGGAAAGAATCCCGCCAATCCAGACGCCGAAACCCATCACGCCATCGCGTTCCACCGGGTGGAAGACGATGTCGTTGTGCAGCAGGAAGTTGTCGCGGGAGCCGGCAACGGCCGTATTCCACTTGCGCGGCAGATTCGAGAATTCAGGGTTGCCTTCGCCGTTGCTGGTTAGGAAGTTCTGCAACTCCAGGGTGTACGGGCGCGTATCGACAATTTCCTCAGGATCGATACCAGCGATCGGGTTGCCCGTGACGTTGCGGGGGTTATCGAAGGCCGATTGGATCGTGTTGAGGCCAACAGCCTTCAAGCGCTCAAGGATGTCGGGCAGGTCTTCCAGCAGAACACCACGCAATTGGATGTTCTGGCGGGTGGTGATGTCGGCACTGCCGCTATCGCCGTAACGGGCAACGATGCTGCCGATGGCGCGCAACTGCTCAGCATTGAGGACCCCATTGGGAACCCTCAGGCGCAGCATGAACAGTCCTGGAGTTTTGGGGCGCCAGAACATGCCGTACCACTTCAGCCGCAACTGAAGATCGGTTTCGTCGACGTTCTCCCAGCCGACACGGGCAAATTCTTCGATTTCACTACCAACGAGCAAGCCATCTTTGTTGGCTTTGTTTTGCTCGATCTTGTTGAGTTTTTTGCCCTCAAGCCAACTCGGCAGGGGCTTTGCCGGTGTTGCCACCATAGTTCTGAAGCGAAATGTGAGTGTTGGAGTTCAACTCTCAGGCCGCTTCAGAATGAAAGGCACGGCTTGATGTTGTGACTACTTAATGGATTGAGTAGGCCGGAGGAAGTAACCGTTGTTACGAAACTTCGTTTAGTACTGGCGGCCGATTTCTCCCAGCATCCGCACAGCTCCATGGCGCAGCATTTGCCACACCTTGGACATGGCAGCGAAATCGGCGTCAAGTTCGCTCTGCCAATCACTGCGATGAGCTCGACGCTCAAGGCGTCGCTCTGGTGGGCGGGAGTAGCTGGTCCGTCGATCAGCCGGTCTGACCCGGCTGGAGCGTCGTGACCGTGGCAGCGCTCGTGGCGATGGCATCGTGATGGGATGGCGCAACGAACCAGGAGTTCATCAGCTGAGGTGGCCCTTCAGTGGTGGCCGTTGTTACAGGGCCAGGCTGCGGCTGGTCCTTGGCCCCTGTTGGTGGTGGTGCATGGCCATGGCGGTGGGGCTGTTCCTGCTGTGTTGCAATCCCTGCTCGATGAGCTCGCTCAAGCCAGGGGCGCTGCGGTGTGGGTGCAGGCGCTAACAGCTGAACCCGTTGAATTACCGCCGCGGCAAAAGCTTTTGTTGGTGCCGTTGTTGTTAACGCCAGGCAGCCATGTGCGCGTTGATGTGCCGGCGATTCGCCAGCGATTGCGCGGGCTTGGCCATCAGGTGATGGCTTTGCCGTTTTTGGGGGCCTGGCAGCCCTGGCTGCAGCATTTGCGCCAGTTGGGATGCGATGCTGAAAGCCAAGTGGTTGTTCATCACCCCCTTCGTCCGGGGATTGCTGAGCGCTATCTGCACGTTCTTAGCCAGGTGCTCGGCCTTCCTTTGCGGAGTGCTGACACCTGTGATGCAGAGTTTGATCGGGTGTTGCCGCTTGCTTTGGCCCCCAATCGCATGACAGCCCACCTCAGTGCTCAGCAGGAGGGTGGTCTGGCTCTTCTAGAGCACCCTGCCACGCGTCAATTTCTTTTCGAGCTGTTGTTGGACTTGCCATGACCACTGACATGCCCGGCATCGTTTATTTGGTGGGAGCAGGTCCTGGAGACCCCGAATTGTTGACGTTGCGGGCCCATCGTCTTCTGCAGCGTTGTGATGCCTTGGTGCATGACTCCTTGGTGCCGATGGAGCTCCTGGAGTTGGTGCCTGAGGGCTGCGAGATTCATCCGGTTGGTAAACGGCGCGGCCACCATTCCGTTCCGCAACCCAGCACCAATGCGTTGTTGCAGCAGCTGGCAGGGCGTTGCCGTTGTGTGGTGCGGCTGAAAGGGGGCGATCCTTTTCTGTTTGGCCGGGGTGGCGAGGAAGCCGCTTATTTGGCCAAGCGTGGTGTGCCTGTTGAGGTGGTTCCCGGGGTCACCTCTGGCATTGCGGCGCCGGCCTATGTCGGGATTCCGGTGACCCATCGCCGGGCCGGTTCATCAGTGACGTTTGTCACTGGCCATGAAGAAATCGATAAAGGCCGGCCAGCGGTGGATTGGCGCGCTTTGGCTGCTTGCAGTGATGGCCTCGTCATTTACATGGGCCTGCACAACTTGGCTCGGATTTGCGAGGAGTTGCAGGCCGGCGGATTGGTGGGAACCACGCCGGCGGCCATCATTCAGCAGGGCAGCGTGAATGGCCAAAAGCATCTGATTGCCACGCTGGAGGATCTCGCTGATGCCGCCGATGAGCAGGGTTTCAGTGCCCCGGCGATCGTTGTGATTGGCGAGGTGGTGGAGCAGCGAATCCCTGGTTGCGCGCCCATGCCAGCCCCCGTCACCATGCCGCAACCCATAGCTCGCAGTCCTCAAAACGCCCCTGCTTAAACACTGAAAAACAGGTATCGCCTGTTACCCCATTGGGGTCGATCGCGAGCGGAGATTGGATAGGCGGTTTGTGGAAACCAACGCTTCCACCACCCCGTTTGGGTGAGTGAGCCAACCGTTTCCAACCAGCTTTTCCGGTTCATCGGTGGAACAAAAGCCTGGGAGACCGCACTCACTCGCACTCCCCTGCAATGACGTCGACCAGTGGCTCCCCCGGGGGCTTCGAGCGCAGCCATCCCAGTGAGGGGATGGCGGCCCTTGAGAAAGAGCAACGTTTGCCCCTCACCGGATGGCAGCAAGAGGTGGATCAGGCCAAGCGCTTGGGCCTGGAAGCGGCCCACAGCATCGTGGACCGCAACATCTCCACCTTTTCTCGCGGTGAGTTGCCCCATTACGCGGGCATCAACACCTTCATGAAGGCGCCCTATCTCGAGGATGTGAACCGCGTCGGCGACTTTGACGTTGCGGTGGTGGGCATTCCCCACGATTGCGGCACCACCTATCGCCCCGGTACGCGCTTTGGGCCCCAGGGAATTCGCAGGATTTCAGCTCTTTACACCCCTTACAACTACGAGATGGGTGTGGATCTGCGCGAGCAAATCACCCTCTGTGATGTGGGTGATGTCTTCACCATTCCTGCCAACAACGAGAAAAGCTTCGACCAGATCTCCAAGGGGGTAGCCCACGTCTTTGCCAGCGGGGCCTTTCCGATCCTGTTGGGTGGCGATCACTCCATTGGATTTCCAACGGTCCGTGGTGTTTGCCGCCACCTCGGCGACAAGAAGGTGGGGATCATCCATTTCGATCGCCACGTTGATACCCAAGAGATCGATCTCGATGAACGGATGCATACCTGTCCGTGGTTCCATGCCACGAACATGGCCAATGCACCGGCTCAGAACCTGGTGCAACTGGGGATTGGTGGTTGGCAAGTGCCTCGCGAGGGGGTGAAGGTTTGCCGTGAGCGCGGCACCAACGTGCTCACCGTCACCGATATCACCGAGATGGGTCTGGAGGCTGCCGCCCGTTATGCCATTGAACGGGCTACCGATGGCACCGATTGCGTCTACATCTCCTTTGACATTGACTGCATCGATGCCGGCTTTGTTCCAGGCACCGGTTGGCCAGAGCCTGGCGGGTTGTTACCCCGCGAAGCCTTGAAGTTGCTCGAGCTGATTGTTCGCAACGTGCCGGTCTGTGGCCTGGAGTTGGTGGAGGTTTCGCCTCCCTATGACATCAGTGACATGACATCGCTGATGGCCACGCGGGTGATCTGCGACACCATGGCCCACCTGGTGGTGAGCGGCCAGCTGCCCCGCAAAGAGAAGCCCAGTTGGATCAATCCCACTTGCAACATGCAAGTGGATCAGGCCTGGAGGTGATCCCATGCATGAGGTCGACATGACCAAGTGCCTGCTTCTGGCTCTGCAGCAATGGCGCGAAGAGCAGGCAGCACCCCAGGCGATGGTGGACACCATTCATTTGGAGGTGGGCCGCTTCACCTGCGTTGAGCCGGAGCAGCTGCGCTTCACCTTTCAAGCCGCTATCGCTGGCAGCTGGCTCGATGGCGCGCAGCTGCAGATCGAAGAGATCCCCTTTGTGGGTCGCTGCTTGGTCTGCAACGGCACCTACAGCCCAACTCCTGAGGGCGCTTACCGCTCTCCTTGCTGCGATCACCCACTCGAGGAGATCGTCAGCGGCCGTGAATTGCGAATTCGCAGCATCGACTACCGCACGTCCCTTCAGAGCGCTGTTGAGTCACAACCTCTCTCGCTCCAGCGCGTCTGAAGGCAAAACAGTTCTCCACCCTCTCTTGCCATGCATTTGCCTTTAGAAGATCGCCTCGGCATGAATTTGCTGGCGGCCAATCAGCACCAAGCCGAGCACAACCGTGAGCACTTTGAGGCTTGGCAGCTGCTGGCCCTCAATGTGATGAGTAGCCCCGGGGCGGGCAAAACAGCCTTGCTTGAGCGCTCCTTGCCTCAGTTGGCTCAGGAGTGGTCGATGGCCGTCTTGGAAGGCGACATGACCACCCAATTGGATGCGGAGCGCTTGGAGGCTGTGGGCATTCCGGTGGTGCCGATTACCACCGGGCGCTCCTGCCATCTCGATGCCGCCATGGTCAGTGGTGGCCTGAAGTTGTTGTGTGAGCGGCTCAACCCAAATCAGCTGGATCTGCTCTGGGTTGAAAACGTGGGGAATCTGGTTTGCCCTGCTGAATTTGAAGTGGGTGAACATCACAAAGTGGCACTTCTCAGTGTCACTGAAGGGGAAGACAAGCCGTTGAAGTACCCGCTGATGTTTCGCCAGGCTGATGTGGTGCTCATCACCAAGATTGATCTGCTGCCCTATCTGCCCGTTGAGCTTGAGCAGTTTCGCCGCAACATCAACAGCATCAATCCCAAAGCCAGCGTGATTCCGGTGTCTGCTCTCACTGGTGAAGGGATTGATGTGTGGCATGCCTGGCTGCGCTCGGCTCGCCAAAACACCTTGCAACCTGCTCTGGCCATGGCCTGAGCAGCGTTCTTGCGTGTTGTCCTTATTGCAATGTCATGACCAAACAACTTCGAAATCTCTTATTCGCCAGTTTGGCGGTGGTGCTGGCTGTGGCCTGCTCCAAGCCTTCCACAACCATTGGCGGTGAGCCCATTGTTTTGGGTTACAGCAATTGGGCTGGTTGGTGGCCTTGGGCCATCGCCGTTGAGGAGAAGCTGTTTGAAAAAAATGGCGTCAACGTTGAGATGAAATGGTTTGACGGCTATGTGCAATCGATGGAAACATTCGCCGCTGGCAAAATCGATGGAAACTCTCAAACTCTGAACGACACCATCTCCTTCTTGCCCGGTGAGAATGGTGGTCAAGTTGTTGTTTTGGTTAATGACAACTCAGCTGGTAATGATCAAATCATTGCTGATGAGGCGATTGAAACTATTAGTGATTTGAAAGGAAAAACAGTTGCTGTTGAAGAAGGTGTTGTGGATGACTTTTTGCTGAGCCTGGCTCTGCGTGATGTTGGCCTCAGCCGTGATGACGTGATCATCAAGGGCATGCCGACCGATCAGGCTGCGACGGCATTTGCTGCCGGCAAGGTGGATGCCGTGGGCGCATTCCCTCCTTACACCGGCACCGCCATGCAGCGTGATGGTGCCCATGTCATCGCCAGCTCCAAGGAGTACCCCGGTGCCATCCCTGATCTTTTGGCTGTCAGTGGCGACCTCATCGAAAGTCGCCCTGATGATGTTCAGAAAATCGTTGATACCTGGTGGGATGTGCGCGAGTTCATGGCTGCCAACCCCGAGAAATCGGAGCAGATCATGGCGAAGCGAGCTGGTATTCCCACCGCCGAATATGAGCAGTACAAGGCTGGCACCACCTTCTTCACGGTGGAGCAAAACATCGAGGCGTTTAGTGATGGCCAAGGCATGCAGTTCATGCCTTATGCCGCTCAGAAGATGGCTGATTTCATGGTCTCCGTGGGCTTCATCCCCGAAAAGCCCGACATGAGCAACCTGTTTGATCCTTCCTTCATCAAGACCATCGCGGCGTCCTGATGGTTGCGTCAGCAACGGATGGCGGGGGCGTCAAGCCCCTGCCATTGCTGTCGATTGGAGCCACTCCATCTCCATTGCTGCGCAGCGGTTTGCAGGTGTCTTCCCTGTTGATCCCGCTGTTGCTGTGGACGGTGATCAGTGCCCTGGAACTGGTGGACGGCAAATTTTTGCCGTCTCCAGCGGCGGTGCTGGAGTCGCTGGCCTCGATGGCACGGGAGGGGATCCTGTTCCAGGACATCGTGGCCAGCACCGGCCGGGTCTTTGCCGGCTTTTTTCTGGCCACCCTCGTGGCGGTGCCCTTGGGAATCTGCATGGGTGTGTATCCCGCGATCTGCGCCCTGTGTGAGCCCTTGATCGCGATGCTGCGCTACATGCCAGCGGCGGCGTTCATCCCCCTGCTGATCATCTATTTGGGGATTGGCGAAGAGCCCAAGATTGCGCTGATTTTCCTGGGCACTGTTTACTTCAACGTCTTGATGGTGATGGATGCCGTCAAATTCGTTCCCAAAGAGCTGATTGAAACCACCCTCACCCTGGGTGGCCGCGGCCGCCAGGTGTTGGTGCAGGTGGTGGCGCGCTACAGCCTGCCCAGCATCATCGACACCCTGCGCATCAACATCGCCACCTCCTGGAACTTGGTGGTTGTGGCCGAATTGGTGGCCGCTGAGGTGGGGTTGGGCAAACGAATCCAGCTCGCGCAGCGTTTTTTCCGCACCGATCAGATCTTTGCTGAGCTGATCGTGTTGGGGTTGATCGGCTTTGCCATCGACATGGGCTTCCGGCTGTTGTTGCGGTTGTCGTGCCGCTGGGCCCTGTAAGCGATGGAATTGCAGGTTCGCCATCTCAGCAAAACCTTTGGCTCTGGCCAGCACAGCAAAGAGGTGTTGCGCAATATCAGCTTTGCTCTGCGCTCTGGCGAGTTTCTTTCGCTGGTGGGGAGTTCTGGTTCGGGGAAGAGCACGATCCTGCGCTTGATCGCGGGCCTCGAGCAGCCCAGTTCAGGACAGGTGCTCGTCGATGGTGAAGTGGTTCAGGGTCCTGGCCCTGATCGCGGCATGGTGTTTCAGAAATACAGCCTCTACCCGTGGCTGAGTGCTGCTGAGAACGTTGCCTTTGGCATGCGCTTGCAGGGCTTGCCGCAGCGCGACATCAACGAGCGGACCGCCTACTTCCTCGAGGTGGTGGGTTTGCAGGATGCAGCCAGAAAGCTGCCCCGCGAACTCTCGGGCGGGATGCAACAGCGGGTTGCCATCGCCCGCACTTTGGCAACCAATCCAAAGGTGTTGCTCCTCGATGAGCCCTTTGGCGCCTTGGATTTGCAGATTCGCGAGGCCATGCAGGATTTTCTGCTGCAGCTCTGGCAGCGCACTGGCCTCACGGTGTTGTTGATCACCCACGATGTGGAGGAGGCCTTGGTGCTGGCCCAGCGGGTGCATGTGTTGGCGCCTCACCCCGGCCGGATTGTCAGCACGGTGGAGGTGGATCTCGACAAGAGTGACCTGAATCAATTGCGTTTGAGCTCCGCATTTTTGGAGAAGCGCCGCACCTTGGCTGGGGTGTTGCGGCAACTGGAGCCTGCGCTGGTCTGATGCCTGAAGTGGCGTTTCTTCCGGGCTGGCTTTATCAAGATCCAGCCATCGCCCAGTGGGAGCGCGATGGCTATGCCAAGCAGTGGTGGCACCCGTTGGCAGCTGTTTCGCAACTGCAGCCGGGCCAAGCCGTGGCGCTGCCGTTGTTGGGTGAATCGCTGCTGCTTACCCGTGAGCTGAATGGGGTGGTGCGCTGTTTTCGCAACCGTTGCCCCCACCGCGGCGTTGAGCTGTTGCCCGCTGATGGAGCCGCCCTGTCTTGCCGCAAGTTGGTTTGCCCGTATCACGGCTGGACTTACAACCTCGAAGGTGAGCTGTTGGCGGCGGCCCGGGAAGACGGCTTTGTTGCTGCCCTGAGCCGGGCTGATTGGCCCCTTGAAGCGTTGCCAGCTCAGCAGGACGGGCCGCTGATCTGGGTGGCGTTGGCTGACTCGCCCATCCCCCTGGCCCAGCAGCTGCAGCTGATCCATCAGCAGGCCAGCGGGCCGTGGCAGTCGCCGTTGCAGCAGCAGGCCAGCAGCCGCCTCCGCCTGCAGTGCAATTGGAAAGTGGCGCACGACAACACCCTTGACGACTATCACGTCGCCATTGCCCATCCCACGACGCTGCACCGTGAACAGGGCCCAGTGCGGGACTATCGCCACCTCATCACGGACCTGGCCAACGCCTTGGTCACTCCCCATCCCGAAGGCGGATCATTTTTCACTTTTGGTTTGCCCCCCTGGACCCATGTTTTGCTGTGGCCCGATGGGCGGATGGCCCTGCTGGAGTTTCTGCCCCTGGAGCTGAGCTCGTGTCAGCTGCAACTGCGCTTGTTTGCCAGTTCCAACCATCCCTTGGATGTTGAGATCTGGAAGCAGCAGTTGCTGGAGTTTTTGCAGGAGGACCGCCGTCTGGTCGAATCGGTGCAGCTGGGTTATCGCGCCGATTGGGTGCCAGGACCAGTGCATCAACTCGAGCAGCGGATTGTGCAGTGGCAGCAGCTTTATCAGCGCTTGCTGGCTGAGGCTCAGCTCAGCCAGGCCTCACTGCGCAGCCAGTCCGCCATCAAGTGATTGATCGTGGCGACATCCACCAGTGGCTCTTCGCTCTCTGGGTGAACGGGCATGTAGCCATCGGGTCCAAATTCCGGTGTGAGCGTGAGCGGTTGCCCTGATTGGAGACGTTGCTCAGCAAACAGCGCCCAGCACTGGGCATGGGCCACGAGAGCCTCCTGCCAGTTCGCGGCAAAGGGGTGGGGAACGCCAGCGCCCTGCTCATGGCCCACCCGGGCATGAATGTGATCCACGTGGCTGGCCATCGCCTGGATGGCCTGGAGTTCCGGGCTCATTAAGCGCTCGGCGACCACGCACCAATGGCTCACATCGGCGGTGAGCCGCAAGCTGGGATGGGCCTTGAGAATGTCCTCGATGGCCCAGGGATTGAACAGGCTGCGGCTGCGGTGCGTTTCCAAACTCACCGGCACCGGAGTGTGGTTGAGCAATTGCAAGCAGCGCTCGAGAAAGCTGTGCTGCTGAGCCATCGGCCAGCAGTCGCTGCCCGTGATCAAGTTGATGCGCAGCGGCGCCAGCTCACAGGCTTGCTCCAACTTGGTTTCCAGCTCGGCGAGGTGGTGCTCTGGGCTGAGTTCGAGCCTGGGGGTGTAACCACCACCGGTGGTGATTTCAACGACGAGTGGCTGGTTCTGCTGCTTCAGCAGGGTTTGCACCTCCTCGGCTCGCCAGCCCTTGAAGCAGGGATGCTCAAGGTTGGCTTCGAGGCCATCAAAGCCGGCTTGCTGGGCGTAGCGACTGGCGGCTTCCAGGCTGGCCTGCCAACCCCAGAGAGTGTGAAACAGCAGCGCTGTCACTGCGGTTGAGTGAACAGCTCCGGCTGGATCCCGAGATAGATGGCTTCTTGGAACAGGGCTTGCTTGGCTTGGGCATCGCCGCGGTGATCAGCTTCGGCGTAGCGAAGCCGCAACGATGCGATCAGGCTTGTGAGCCGCGCTGGTGATTGATGGCTGCTGTGGCGGGCCATGACAGGGATGATCACGACACCATCATGCTTGCTGCACCACCCGAAAGGTGAGATTCAGTCGGCACTGGCTCACGCGTAGGCGTTTGGGTAAGCCATGCAGCCAATGCAGCTGGGTTGGTGGATCCATCAGCAACAGGGCTCCATGGCCCAGCTCGAGATCGAAATCACTGCCCTGATGTCCCTTCTTGGGCTTGAAGCGAAAGGTGCGGTTGATGCCCAGTGAGACCGAGGCGATGGGCGCTGTGGGATCCAGCTCTGGTTCATCGTCGGCATGGAACCCCATGGCGTCGCGACCATCCCGGTACAGGTTCAACAGCAGTGAATTGAATGGCCAGCCGCTGAGTTTATTGAGCTGCTCGCGGATCCGTTGCGCTGTTGGCGACCAAGGCTCCACCACGTTGTCGAGGCCGGAGTAGCGATAGCCGCAGCCCGGATCGGCCATCCAGCAGGTCAGGCGCGGCAGGGGATGGCGCTTGCCGTAGAGCTGGATTGATTCCTGCTTCCAGGGAACTTCGTGCTGCAACTGCTCCAACCACAGCGTTGCGGTGGCGGGATCCACCCACGCGGGAGCATGCCGCAGCTGCAGCTTGGGTGAATCGGCGATGACAAGTTGCTCGGGTTGTATCAATGCCTGCATCGCGCCCTGATCAGTTTTGTCTGAATGAAAGAAATAACCGGGTGATCTGATGGGTCCTGTGCCCATGTTCGAGCTGATTCCTTATCAGCGCTTCCGTGATACTCCAGCGGTGCGGTTTTTCGACGTCACCATCGCCGATTCCAATGCCCGCGATTTGGTGGTGCATTCCGGACCGGCGGTGAGTCCTCCCGATGACAAGGAAACCGGTGCTTGGCAGTTTTATTTGCATCCTCATCAAGAGGACAACCTGCTGGCGGCCCAGGGCGGCCGCACCTTCTATCTGATCAACTTCCTTTGGAACTATCCGTTCCACATCGTGCGGCTGGAGGCTGGAGGCGACATCCTGCGCATCCCACCGGGCACCTTTCATCGCTCGATTTCCGATGAAGAAGGCTCGGTGGTGATGAATCAGGCCGTGCGTGATGCCGATGCCTCGGTGGCACGGGAATTTCGCGTCTACAACAGCGGCCGCATTCCGCGGTTGAAGGCCATCACGGCTAACTCAGCTCCGCTTCCCAAGCTCCACGGCGTTAGTTGGTGAGCTCTCCAGCTCAGTGGCTTCGATGCTCCAGGTCAACTCGCTTGGGGTGTTGGCCGGCCCGCTGAAACTGCCGTAGATCGCGGCGGTGAGCTCGGGTTTGGAGGAACTCACCAGCGGCACATAGCGCTCATCAATGGCCCCTTGGCCGCTGGGATCAAAGCCGCGCCAACCAGCCCCAGGGAGATACACCTCAGCCCAAGCGTGCAGGTCGTAGTGCTCCGGCTTGGGAATGGCGAAGTGATAGCCGCTGACAAAGCGGGCTGGCAGTCCGATGCAGCGGCAGCATTCGATCATCACCACCGCCAGGTCGCGGCAGGAACCGACCCGTTCGCGCAGGGTGCGTCCAGCCGACCAGGCCGGCCCGTGGTTGCGCTGGGTGTAACTCACCCGTTCTTGGATGATCTCGATCAGTTGCTGCAGAAAGCGCAGGCAGTGGTTGTCGCTGCCGATCAAAGCGTCTTGGGCCAGGGCAATCGCGAGCGGATCGTGCTGGCCATTGGGCAGCCAACCCTGCAGATGGCTGTTCAGGTCGCTATTCAGCTCACCGATTCGGTAGGGCAGTTGCGGTGGTTGATCCTCCAGGCAGAGATGCAGCAGTGGCGGCTCTGTGGTGATCACCTCGGATTCAGCAATCACATCAAGCCGGTCGGTGTTGCCAACGAAGCGCACCTTTTCGATTTGATCGCCACTGGCGCATAACAGCGAAAAGCGATGGCACGGCTCGGGGTTGAAGCGCAGGCTGTGGCTACGCAGCGCCTGAAAGCCCAAAGGCCGCGGTTGCAAGCAGAGCCGATGGGGTCCCAACTGGATCGGATGCTCGTAGGAATAACTCAGTTGATGCCGGATCCTTACGTGCATGGGGAGGTGGTGAAGTAGGTCTGCTGCAACTGGCCATGCACGGCATTGAGCTGGCTTTGCAGATGATCGATGCCTTGGTGCAGGCCTGTGTTGATGAGGTCCTCAATTGGCATCGTCGTCCAGGTGATTCGCAACGCCTCAAGGGCCTGGCGCAAGTCAGCTTGAACTGGGTTGGCGGTGCTGCGTTCGATGCGATCCACCGTGTTGATGATTTCCTCAATGCAGTAGCTCACCGAGCGGGGGAATTGACGGTTGAGCAGTACAAATCCGGCCACGCGCGCTGGTGTGATCTCCAGCGACTGCTTGCGCCGAAACATCTGATAGCCGCTGAGAGAGCGCAGCAGGGCGATCCATTGCAATTCATCGAGCGGCCCGCCCACGTCTTCTGGGCTTGGCAGCAGGAGGAAGTACTTCACATCCAGCATGCGGGCCGTTTTGTCGGCCCGCTCTATCAGGCTGCCGAGGTTGGCGAATAGCCAGCTTTGGTCCCGTTGCATCGTGCTGTTTTGCAGGCCATAGAGGGTTTGGCAGCTGCGCCGAATCTGTTGCAGTTGTTCGGGGAGGCGTTGGTGCCAGAACAGCGGATCGTCCTGCAGCAGCAGGTGCAGCGCATTGAGCTCTTCAAACAGATCTGTGGGCAGGGTGTCGCGGATTTGGCGTGCGTTTTCGCGGGCAATCGCGATGCAATTGCTGATCGCGTTGGGGTTCTCCGGTTGCCGGGTGATGAAGGTGATCACATCGGCTGGGCTAGCTGTTGGATGCAGCTTTTCAAATAGACGCCGGTCGGCGCAGGCATCAATCAGTGAGGTCCACTGGCTGGGATTGCCAGAGGGGTTGTCGAGCGAGACGCTCCAGCCCACCTCGAGAAAACGCACCAGATTTTCGGCGCGCTCGATGTAGCGGAAAATCCAGTAGAGGCTGTCGGCTACACGGCAGAGCATGGAACCACCCAGGTGTCTTTGCTGCCGCCGCCCTGGGATGAATTCACCACCAAGGAATTGCGTTTGAGGGCCACACGGGTGAGCCCGCCTGGGGTCACCCAAGTGGATTGCCCGCGCAGCACATAGGGGCGCAGGTCCACATGGCAGGGATAGAGCTCCCCTTCGCTGAGTGCCGGCACCGTGGAGAGTTGCAGCGTTGGCTGTGCAATGAAATTGCGGGGATTGCCAAGGATCTCTTCGCGGAACTGGGTGCGCTGCTCGGAGCTGGAGGCTGGGCCGATCAACATGCCGTAGCCACCGGCTTCCGACACCGCCTTCACCACCAGCTGCTCCAAGTTGTCGAGCACAAAGGCGCGATCAGAGGGTTCAGAGCAGCGGTAAGTTTCGACGTTGGGAATGATCGCCTCTTCGCCGAGGTAGTAGCGAATGATCTCGGGGATGTAGGTGTAGATCAGCTTGTCGTCGGCTACGCCGGTGCCAGGGGCATTGGCAATGGCCACTTGGCCTGCGGCGTAACACTCCATAAGCCCTGGAACACCCAGCATGGAATCAGGGCGGAAGCATTGGGGATCGAGGAAGTCGTCGTCGATGCGGCGGTAGATCACATCAACCCGGCTTAGCCCTGAGGTGCTGCGCAGCCAAACCTTGCCGCCTTCACAAGTGAGATCGCTGCCTTCCACCAGCTGCACCCCCATTAGGCGGGCCAAGTAGCTGTGCTCGAAGTAGGCGCTGTTATGAACCCCGGGCGTAAGGATCACCACATAGGGTTCCGGGCTCCAGGGTGCGAGGCCCTTGAGCATGCGCAGCAACTTGGAGGGGTAGTCATCAATGGGGGCCACCCGCTGCCGCTCGAACAGATCACCAAACAGCTGTTTCATGACCCGCCTGTTTTCCAGGAAGTAGGCCACGCCGGAGGGGCAACGCAGGTTGTCTTCCAGCACCCGCCAGGTGCCTTCACCATCACGGATCAGATCCAGGCCTGAGATGTGGCACCAGCGCTGTTGGGGAGGTTCAAGCCCTTGCATTTGTGGCCGCCAACCGAGGCTGGATTCGATCGCCTCCAGCGGGATCACCCCGTCGCTCAGGATCTGCCGCTTGCCGTAGATGTCGGCGAGGAAGCAATCGATCGCTTCGAGCCGCTGCTTGAGCCCTTGATCGAGCCGCTGCCAGTCCTGTTGATCAATCAGCCGCGGCAGCGGATCAAACGGCAGGATCCGTTCACTGGCTTGGCTGTCGTTGTTGTAGAGGCGAAAGGTGGCGCCCAGGCGTTTGAGGAGTTGTTCGGCGCCGCGATGGTCCTGGTTGAGCTGCTCCAGCCCGATGGCGCTCAGCCGGGTCATCAATTCACCGAGTGAGGAACCTGATGCCCGGGGTTGGTGCAGGTATTCGTCAAAGCCGCTGGAGGCGGCGTAGCTCTCAAACACAGAACGGTGCAGGGGGTATTGCCTGGATTGTTCCGTTAGGCGAACCCCCCTCAAGGTCACGCTTGCTACCGAGCCAGGACCTGTCTAGACGGCAGTTTTCGGGTTTGTTACGGGCAACACCAAAAACACCACAACGGTTGCGGTTGCAACATCAGACGCGTGGGTCCAAGTGAGACCGTGCGTCTTCCTCGCGCTTGCTTCCGCTGTGGGCATCGGTCCGCCATTCGATGATGAGCTGTCGTTTTTAGAGCTCTTTGAGCGGGTCAGCACCGGCCTCGATGAAGAGTCGAAGCTGCCGCTCTCGCTCTGGTTGTTTGAAGATCCTGATAGCCCTGTGGCCCTGCCGGGTGCCGCGTGCCTGGACCTGCACGACTGCCTGCACATCCTGTTGAACCGCGGCTACTCCACAGCCGATGAGGCCTTCGTGGTGGGCTTTTCCATGGGCAATGACCGCCGTTGCCGCCGCTGGCATCAGCGATTGCTGGCCCTGGTCTCCCATCACTTTTATCCGCCTGTCTATCGCCATAGCCGCCGCGACCTCTGGCAGTTCTGGCGTGGTGTTTGGCTCGGTCAGCGCACCCTGCCTTTGATGCAATTCACCCCACAAGATTTCCTGCGCCTGGGTGAGCGCTTGGGCGAGATTCGCCAGGCCTTGGGGCTGCGCGACTGTTGTCAGCTTCCGGCTTGAGCCATCAAGTGGTTCAGCAGCTGGTCGAGCAGCTGGTTGCCTTCGCGATCAAGACTGACTTGGAAGAGGTCTTGATCGCGCCGGATGCGTGCAGCTGAGGTGCCAGCGCTGCCAATGAAGGCTTGATCAGCCTCAATCCATTGCTCAACGCTGGCTGGGGAGGCTTCCACATGGAATTGCAACCCCACAGCGTGTTGGCCGATTTGAAAGGCCTGCTCCGGGCAGTGAAGCGTGGAGGCCAATAGTTCGGCGTGCTGGCTTAAACGGCAACGATCGCCGTGCCAATGCAGCACCAACTGGTGGGTGGGGATGCCTTGTAGCCATGGCACCTCCGCTGCTGTCTTCTGCCAGCTGATCGGGCCAAAGCCCACTTCTTTGAGGGGATGGGCAGGATCACCAGCGTTGAGTGGTTCGATGCGGCCGCCGCTCGCCACGCAGAGCAGTTGGGCACCCAGGCAGATGCCAAGGGCGGGCCGCCCCTGAGCCAGCCATTGCTTCAGCCAGGCCAACTCCTGCTCGAGCCAATGCAGCCCTGGCTGTTGGCGCTCATTGACCCCCATGGGCCCGCCCATCAGCACGGCCACGGCGGGTTGATGGGTTTCAACGGCAGGTAGGGCCTCGCCTTGATCGGGGCGTATCCGTTGGACCGTGATTCTTTTGGCGTCGGCCCAGTCGGCGATGCGATCGGGCCCCTCGCGATCCACGTGCTGGACCACCAGCAGCTCAGGCGGCATTGCTGGGCTTAGAGCAGGAAGTAGCGCTGGGCCATCGGCAGCACCTCAGCCGGTTCGCAGGTGAGCAGTTCGCCGTCGGCGAACACCTCATAGGTCTCTGGATCTACCTCCACCTTGGGTAGGGCGATGTTGTTTTTCATCTGCGCTTTGTCGATGCCGCGGGTGTTCTGCACCGGCACACACGGCGTGCGCAGCCCTAAGGCCTCGGGAACGCCGGCATCGAGACCCGCTTGGCTCAGGAAGGTGAGGCACGAGGGGGCCATGGCGCCGCCAAAGCTGGCGAACATCGGCCGGCCATGCACCGGCCCGGGCGTGGGAATCGAGGCATTGGCATCGCCCATCTGGGCCCAGGCGATCGAGCCGCCTTTGAGCACCAGCTCGGGTTTCACGCCAAAGAATCCCGGCTTCCACAGCACCAGATCCGCCAACTTGCCCACTTCCACTGAGCCCACCTGATGGTCGAGGCCATGGGCGATGGCGGGGTTGATCGTCACCTTGGCGATGTAGCGCTTCAGGCGGGTGTTGTCGTTGCGGCTGTTGTCGCCCTCGAGCACGCCCCGTTGCACCTTCATCTTGTGGGCGGTTTGGAAGGTGCGGGTGATCACTTCACCCACGCGGCCCATGGCCTGGGAGTCGCTGGCAATGATGCTGAAAGCGCCCAGGTCGTGAAGGATGTCTTCGGCGGCGATGGTTTCGCGGCGAATCCGCGATTCAGCAAAGGCCACGTCCTCGGGAATCGAGGAATCCAGGTGGTGGCACACCATCAACATGTCGAGATGCTCCTCGAGCGTGTTGCGTGTGTAGGGCCTAGTGGGGTTGGTGCTGCTGGGCAGCACATTGGTTTCACCGCAGATGCGGATGATGTCGGGGGCATGGCCGCCGCCAGCCCCTTCGGTGTGGAAGGTGTGAATCGTGCGGCCTTTGATGGCGGCGATGGTGTCTTCCACAAACCCCGCCTCATTGAGGGTGTCGGTGTGGATGCAGACCTGCACATCGAAGCGATCGGCCACGCTTAAACAGCAATCGATCGCCGCTGGTGTTGTGCCCCAGTCCTCATGCAATTTGAGGCCGCAGGCGCCGGCACGCACCTGCTCATCAAGGGCCTCAGGGGTGCTGGCATTGCCCTTGCCGAAAAAGCCCAGATTCACCGGTAGGCCATCGGCGGCCTGCAGCATGCGGCTGATGTGAAAAGCACCTGGCGTGCAGGTGGTGGCGTTGGTGCCCGTGGCTGGGCCGGTGCCACCGCCCAGCAGCGTGGTGACCCCGCTGGCGATCGCTGTTTCGATCTGCTGCGGGCAGATGAAGTGGATGTGGGTGTCGATGCCGCCAGCGGTGAGGATGTGCCCCTCACCAGCGATGGCTTCGGTGCCAGGTCCGATGGGGATCGTGACCCCATCGCTGATGTCGGGATTGCCCGCTTTGCCGATGGCGCAGATGCGGCCGTCCTTGAGGCCCACATCGGCTTTGACGATGCCCCACCAATCCAGGATCAGGGCGTTGGTGATCACCGTGTCGACGGCACCAGCGGCGCGGCTGGTTTGGCCTTGGCCCATGCCATCACGGATGACCTTGCCGCCGCCGAACTTCACCTCATCGCCATAGACGGTGTAGTCCTTCTCGACTTCGAGGATCAGCTCGGTATCGGCGAGCCGAACCCGGTCGCCCGTGGTGGGGCCGTAGGTCTCGGCGTAGGTCCGACGATCAATCCGATACGGCATCAGAGGTCTCCGTTGATCTGGGCGTTAAACCCCACAACGCGGCGGGCGCCGCTGAAGGGCACGAGTTGCACCTGGCGTTCATCACCAGGCTCAAAGCGGATCGCCGTGCCAGCGGCGATATCGAGCCGTTGGCCGCGGGCCGCATCGCGATCGAAGCGCAGGGCGGCGTTGGCTTCTGCGAAGTGGAAGTGGGAACCCACCTGCACCGGGCGATCACCGGTGTTGGCCACCAGCACGGTGGTCACGGGCCGGCCGGCGTTGAGCTCCAGCTCGCCGGGTTCGGGAAGCAATTCGCCGGGAATCATTGCTGCCATGGTTCAGCGGATGGGTTGGTGCAGGGTCACGAGCTTGGTGCCGTCGGGGAAGGTGGCTTCCATCTGAACCTCACTGACCAGTTCAGCCACCCCTTCCATCACTTGATCACGGCTGAGCCAGGTGCTGCCCACCTGCATGAGTTCCGCCACGGTTTTGCCGTCGCGGGCCCCTTCCAGGATTTGCAGGCTGAGGAAGGCCACCGCTTCGGGATGGTTCAACTTCAGTCCCCGCTGCAAGCGTCGCTCAGCCAGCAGGGCGGCGGTCACCACCAAGAGTTTGTCTTTCTCCTGGGGAGAGAGATGCATCACAGAGCGGCTGCTTCTGACACGCTGGCAAAGAAGCGTGAGTCGTAAAGGTTTGCGCTGAACTTTTTTGCCAAGGCCCAGTGCTGCAACTGATGCTGGAACTGTTGCCCTGCATGGGTTTTGGCCTGCTTTTTGGTTGGCACCGCCCGATGTGGCCCGAGCGCTTGGCGCCGCCCTTGGTGCGCTTCGGTGTGCCTTTGAGCATTGCCGGGTTGGTGCTGCGCTCCGGCGTGCATTGGGATGTGCTTGGTGCGGCCCTGCTCACCTTGGGCTTGATCGGCGGCAGCCTGCTGCTGTTGCTCTGGTCTCTGTGGCATCGCTGGTTGCCTTGGGGGGTGACGCGCCTGGGAGCGGTTACGGGGAACACCGGTTATTTCGGAGTGCCGGTGGTGCTGGCGCTGTTGCCGCCGGCTGGCCTGGCCTTTGCCGTCATTTACGACATCATCGGCAGCCTCATCACCTGGACGCTGGGACCTCCCTTGATCAGTGGTGCCCGCATCTCAGGCCGCAGCCTGGTGGCTCATCTGGCCTGCAGCCCCTCGGTGCAAGGCATGGCTTTGGCTGTGCTGCTGCAGCTCACGCCCCTGGCACCAGTGATGGCGAGTTGGTTGTGGTGGCCAGCTCGGGTCGTGATTGTGCTGGCCCTGTTGCTGCTGGGCATGCGGCTTGGCGTGATGCTGCGCAGCGGTGAGGTCAACGCTCGTGCGCTGCAGGTGTTGCGTCCTGCGCTGCTGGTCAAATTGCTGTTGCTGCCGGCTGTGATGTGGACGCTGGCGGCGATCACGGCTCAGCCGCTGTTGGTGCGTGATGTGTTGGTGTTGCAGGCGGCGACCCCAACGGCGATCTCGGTGTTGCTGATCGCTGAGGCATCGTCGCGTGATGTGAGCGAAGCAGCGGGTTTGGTGTTTGCCAGCACGCTGCTGGCGCTATTCAGCGTGCCGCTGTGGTGGCTGTTGTTGCAGGCTCTGGGTTGAGGGCAAGCTCGGCTTCTTGAAAGGGCCAGGTGCGCGGCCAGCTCGGTTCACTCAGGCCCTGCACGGCGCGAATGCGACGCCACAGGCGAAAGAACCAGAGGCGGGCCGCTTGGCTGGAGCTGCCGCGGTAACGCGCGATCAGGCCAGGCTCGAGTGCCCCGATGGCCATGGTGCCGCTGAGTCCCCCGCGGTCGGCTCTGCCGCCCTCCAACAGCTCAGTGAGCTGCTCACTGGCCAGGGGTTCTGGAGCGATCCAGATCAGCGTTCCCAGTACTGGCTCGCCGCCCATGCCATGGGGATGGCGCAGTTGCTCTTGCTCCAGGGAGAGCCGCTCCACCACAGCCCACTGCTCACCGCGGCGAATGCTGAGGCTGTTGCAAAAGCGCCCGGCGCCCAGGTCTTCGCCGCGGGCTGTGCGGCCCAAGCGCACCACATCAGCCCCCAGCCAACTGGCACCCGGCGCCAGGGTGATCCGTTGCTGTTGCTCCAGCAAGGCTCCTGCAAACACCACGGTTTCCTGCGGTAGCCATTCCAGATCGGCTCCGGCTTCGAGCTCGGCTTGCAAGGCGATTTGGGCCCAGCGTCCCTGCGGTTGCACCCTGGAGCGGCCGCGACTGCCATAGATCTTTTGGGCCGCCACGCTGGTGAGGAAGCTGCGGCTGCCGGCGGCGGCATGCAGGCCAATCTCGAGCTGATCGCCCCCCACCAGTCCGCCAGCGGTGTGCAGCAGCGGCATCACGCAGCGGCCATCGCCGGCTGTGAAATGACGCAGCAGCTTGAGCGGTGAACGGGCTCCCCCCTGCCATTGGGTGGTGCCATCGGCCGCTGGTGCAAAGCGCAAGCTCACCGACCCACGCCAGGGCTGCATTTGGTCTGGGGTGTCGGCCATGGTCTGGTTGGTAGCGGTTATGACCGGATTGGCGCCATCGCGCCGCAAAGCTGACCCAAAGAGGACGTGCTTTTGGCCCAAGGCGACACTCCCATGGTGCTGACGCAGCAGTTGGATGGTGCTGCATCGGCCACATTGCCGCGCTTGCCGCTCAGCGCTGCTGAACGCCGTGTCTGCCGAGGTCGCCGCTACTTGGAGGACGGCCGCGCCGTGTTGCTTCAGTTGCCGCGCGGTCAGCAGCTGATTCCTGGATGCGGCCTCGCCGATGCCGGTGGCACACCACAGGTGGTGGTGGCCGCGGCGCCAGAACCAGTGGTGGTGGTCAGAGCGTCTCAGCCGTTGGCTCTGCTGCAGGCGGCGTATCACCTGGGTAACCGCCATGTGGCCCTGGAGGTGCATCCCCAGGAATTGCGTTTGCTGGCGGATTCGGTGTTGGAGCAGATGTTGCACCAACGGGGGCTGCAACTCGAGAAGCAAGAGGCGCCCTTTTGCCCCGAGGGTGGCGCCTACGGCTCAGCTGATCACCACCACCACCCATGAGTGCTCCTTTAGCGCTGCTGCAGTTGGTCAGTCCGGCTTTGCCGGTGGGCGCGTTCAGCTACTCCGAAGGCCTTGAGGTGCTGGTGCAACGGGGCCAGCTCGCATCGCCGCAGGATGTGGGCGATTGGCTTGAGGCTGAGTTGCGCCTGGGCGTGGTGCGGCTGGAGACCGCCGCGCTGGAACCCATGCAGCAGTGCTTGCAGCAGTGGCCAACCGGTGCTGATGCCGCAGCTGAGGCGCAGCTGCGCGATCTCGATGGTTGGCTGCTGGCGCAGCGCGAAGCCTTGGAGTTGCGCCAGCAACAGCGGCAGATGGGCCGCTCGTTGTTGCAACTGCTGGCTGAGTTGGGCTGGCCCTTGCCCGATGGCGCCTTGGATTTGAGCTGGCCGGCGGCCTGGTGCTGGGCTGGCTGTTGTTTGGGTGTTGAGCCTCAGGCCCTGCGCCAGGGCTATCTGTTCAGTTGGGTGGCTAATCAGATCAGCGCTGCTGTGCGCTTGGTGCCGTTAGGCCCCACCCAAGGTCAGCGCTTGCAGCTGGCGCTGGCTCCAGTGATTGATGGCCAGGCCAAGGCGTTGGCAGGGGTGGATCCCCATCAGCTGTGGAGTTCTGGGGTTGGGGCAGGGGTGGCCCAGCTCCAACACGCTGAGCTTTACAGCCGCCTGTTTCGCAGTTGAGCCGTTTAGGCCAGCGCCCCCATCAGGTTTTGCGGCAGTCCAAGGCGCCAGAGGAAGCTCAGCACTTCCAAACTCACCACGGCAATCAGGGCGCGGAAGATCAATTGCGTGGCCCCATCCCCCAGGGCGAGCCTCGCGCCGAGATGGGCTCCGGCCATGCCGGATAGGGCCAGGGGCAGGGCCCAAAGCCAATTGATGTCGCCCCTGAGCCCAAAAATCAGCAGGGCCACCAGGCTGGAGCTCAGGCGCACAAAGCATTTGAGGATGTTGGCGGTCTTTAGCGGGATGCCGCCTGCGAGCACCAACACCAGCAGCGTCATCACCCCTGAGCCCAGGGCGATGAAGCCGGCCCAAAAGCCTGTGGCAGCCATCAATAAATAGAAGAGCGGCCCGAGCTGGGTGTCGGTTTCCTCGGAGCTGGGCTCCTCTTGCAGCAGCAGCCGGGTGGGCTGGGTGATCAGGCAGATCAGCACAAACAGCAGTGAGCCTGCAATGGCCAGGGTGATCCACTGATCGCTGAGGGCTGTGGCCAACAGGGAGCCTGCGATTGCTCCAGCCACCATCGGCACGGTGGCTTTCAGCGTGAGCAGCCAAGGGATGGCACCGGCTTGATGGAAGCGCCAGGTGGCGGTGGCCAGGCCTGCCACGGCGGCCAGCCGGCTGGTGCCATTGGCCACTCCAGCTTCTAAACCCAGCCCAATCATGGAAGGCACCACCACCGTGGCCCCACTGGCAGCCACCGTGTTGATGAAGCCGCCTGCCAGGCCGCAGATGATCAACGCCAGCAGGGTGATGGCGTCGATGACCTCGCAGCGAAGAAATTCAGATTACGAGCCTCGTTGGCTTGCCAACATGCAGTGAGTGCACGCTGCGCCATGAGTCGTTTGCGGGTTGGGGTGGCTGGCCCCGTGGGGTCTGGCAAAACAGCGCTGGTTGAGGTGCTCTGCCGCCGCCTGCGGGATCAGTTGCAGCTGGCTGTGGTCACCAACGACATCTACACGCAAGAAGATGCCCAGTTTTTGACCCGCGCTGGTGCGTTGGAGCCGCAGCGCATTCGCGGGGTGGAAACCGGCGGCTGCCCCCATACCGCTATCCGTGAGGACTGCTCCATAAACCGCGCTGCGGTGGAAGAACTCGAGCAGGCCTTCCCTGGCTTGGATCTGGTTTTGGTGGAGAGCGGCGGCGACAACTTGGCGGCCAGCTTCAGTCCGGAGCTGGTGGACCTTTGCATCTATGTGATTGATGTGGCCGCCGGCGACAAGATCCCGCGCAAAGGGGGGCCAGGAATCACGCGCTCCGATCTATTGGTCATCAACAAGATCGATTTGGCTCCCCTGGTGGGTGCTGATTTGGCTGTGATGGAGCGCGACACCGTGACGATGCGAGGCGATCGCCCCTGGTGTTTCACCAACCTGCGCAGCGGGAAAGGCGTAGCAGAAGTTCAAGGATTTTTGTTGCAACAACTACCTGGCGCGTCAACTTTTGCTCACTAAGAGCAAAACGGTAGCTGTCAATACAAGAAGGCCGTTTGTGATCCGTATTGTCGAAATTCGCCCAATCGGCGTTCCGCTTCATTCCGTTCGGATTGACTCATGAAGTTCTCCCTTTCCCGGCGCCTGATGGCCGCTGCTGCGGCTTCGGCACTGGGCCTGAGCGTTACCGCTTGCGGTGGTGGTGATCAAGCCTCCAACGTCGAGTACGACGACACCGTGACGGTGGGTATCCTCCACTCCCTCACCGGCACGATGGCCATCTCTGAGTCCACCCTGGTGGATACCGAGAAAATGGCGATCGATGAGATCAACGCCGCTGGCGGCGTTGAAGTCGACGGCAAAAAGTACAAGATCGAGTACATCGTCGAAGACGGTGCCTCTGATTGGCCCACCTTCGCTGAGAAGTCCAAAAAGCTGATCGATCAGGACCAGGTGCCTGTGGTCTTCGGTGGTTGGACCTCGGCGAGCCGTAAGGCGATGCTGCCGGTCTACGAGTCGAAGAACGCCTTCCTCTACTACCCGATTCAGTACGAGGGCCAGGAGTGCTCCAACAACATCTTCTACACCGGTGCAACTCCGAACCAGCAGTCGGAGCCTGCGACGTTCTTCATGTACAAGAACTCGCCTGCCGCTGGTAAGCCCTTCTTCCTGGTCGGTTCGGACTACGTCTTCCCCCGTACCTCCAACACCATCACCAAAGAGCAGCTCAAGTCGCTTGGCGGCGAAGTGGTGGGTGAGGACTACCTGCCCCTGGGCAACACCGAGGTGGCTCCGATCATCGCCAAGATCAAGAAGGCTCTGCCCGATGGCGGTGTGATCATCAACACCCTCAACGGTGACCAGAACGTCGCCTTCTTCAAGCAGATCCAGGACGCAGGCATCACCCCTGCCAATGGCTACTACGTGATGAGCTACTCCATCGCGGAAGAAGAGATCAGCACCATTGGACCTGAGTTCCTTGAGGGCCACTACGGCGCTTGGAATTACATGATGTCCATCGACACCCCGGCCTCCAAGAAGTTCGCTGCTGACTTCAAGGCCAAGTACGGCGCTGACCGTGTGGTGGCTGACCCTCAGGAGTCCGCCTACAACATGGTTTACCTGTGGAAGAAGGCGGTCGAGAAGGCCGGCACCTTCGACGACGACAAAGTTCGTGAAGCCCTGGTTGGCGTCAAGTTCGACGCTCCCCAAGGTCCGATCGAAGTGCGTCCGAACCACCACATCTCTCAGATCGTGCGGATCGGCAAGATCACCTCGGATGGTCAGTTCGAAATCATCGAGGAGTCCGACAACCCCATCGATCCCCAGACCTGGAACCAGTTCGAGCCCACCTCCAAAGGCTTTGCTTGCGACTGGACCGATCCCAGCAAGGGCGAGAAGTACAAGCTCTGATCCTTTGATTCAGGCTGACTCACTCCTTTGAGTGATTCCTCTGGAGGAGTCCCCGTTGGGGCTCCTCCTTTCGTCTTTTCATTGGCTGCTCTCGTCTCCCCCCACTTCTGTGCAACTGCTTTTTGAAAGCCTGTTCAACGGGGTTGCCATCGGCTCGGTTTTGCTGGTGGCAGCACTTGGACTGGCGATCGTCTTCGGCCTGATGGGTGTGATCAACCTCGCCCATGGCGAGCTGATCATGCTCGGCGCCTACACCACCTATGTGGTTCAGCTGATCTTCAAACTGCCTGCGCTGCAGCCGGTTTACAACCTCTACGTCTTAGTCGCGATCCCGCTTGCCTTCATCACCAGCGGTGTGGTGGGGATCCTGCTCGAGCGCACCGTGATTCGCCGTCTCTACGGCAATCCCCTCGAAACCCTGTTGGCCACTTGGGGTGTGAGCTTGATCCTGCAGCAGTTTGTGCGCAGCGTGCCCTTGGCTCAAGCCGCGGGCGTGGTGCTGGCCTTGGTGCTGGGCTTCTCGCTGCCGTTGGTGCTGCCCCAGGATCTCTTGCAGGGTCCGCGCAGCCGTTGGGTGCGCGCCGGTAGCTGGGGCGTTTCGGCTCTTGCTGGTGTGCTGTTCGGCAGCGTGCTGGCTTCGCAGATCAGCAAGATTGCCCGTGCCACATCCCGGAACGTGGATGTGACCGCACCGAAATGGATGCGTGGCGGCATCGAATTCATGGACCTCACGTTCCCGGTGCCGCGCCTGGTGATCATCGTGATCACGATCCTTGCAGTGGTGGGGGTCACCTGGTTTCTGAATCGCAGCGTCTGGGGGATGCGGATTCGCGCGGTGACTCAAAACCGCCAGATGAGTGACTGCCTCGGCATCCCCACCGACACGGTGGACGTGCTGACCTTTGGCATCGGTTCTGGCCTGGCTGGGATCGCTGGCGTGGCCGTGTCGTTGCTGGGATCGGTGGGCCCGAATGTGGGCACCTCCTACATCGTTGGCTGCTTCATGGTGGTGGTGCTCGGCGGTGTGGGCAATTTGCTTGGCACCGTGATCGCCTCCTTTGCGATCGGCTTGCTCACCGACCTGATCGGCGCTGGACGCTTGCTCACGATCTGGCCTGACATGCCAGCTCCGCTGGAAAGCACCGTTCAGTTTTTTGCCACCACGAGCATGGCCCAGGTGATGGTCTTTGCCTTGATCGTGGTGTTCCTGCAGTTCCGTCCCGCGGGCTTGTTCCCGCAGAAGGGACGCATGGTGGAGGCCTGAGCTGATGTTCCAAGCCTTTCAACAACGGCGCTGGCGCTGGCTGGTGTTTTGGGTGGTGATCGTGGCGGTGGTGATTGCTGCTCCGGCGGTTTTGCCGGTGTTTCGCCTCAACCTGCTTGGCCGCTTCCTCTCGCTGGCCATCGTTGCCTTGGGGATTGACCTGATTTGGGGCTTCACCGGATTGCTCAGCCTCGGTCAGGGGATCTTTTTTGCCCTCGGTGGCTACGGCGCGGCAATGTTTTTGCAGCTCAATAGCTCCTCAGGCCAACCGAACGGCATCCCTGAGTTCTTCAGCTTGTACGGCGTTGATCAGTTGCCGTTTTTCTGGGAGCCGTTTCACAACCCGTTGTTCACGCTGATTGCCATCTGGCTGGTGCCAGCACTGTTGGCTGCGCTGCTGGGGAACATGGTGTTCCGCAACCGCATCAAGGGGGTCTACTTCTCGATCCTCACCCAGGCTGCGTTGCTGGTGTTTTTCAACTTCTTCAACGGGCAGCAGAAGCTGATCAATGGCACCAATGGCCTCAAAACCGATGTGACCCAGCTGTTTGGTCAGATGGTGGGGTCCCCAGAGATGCAGCGGTACTTCTTCTGGTTCACCTGCGTGCTGGTGTTTCTGGTTTGGCTGTTTGTGCGCTGGGTGGTGCGGGGCCGCTTCGGCGATGTGCTGATCGCCATTCGTGATGACGAACCACGGCTGCGCTTCACCGGCTTCAATCCCACCCTGTTCAAGACCATCGTGTTTGCCATTGCCGGTGGTTTGGCCGGCATTGGCGGGGCGCTGTTCACTGTGCAGTCCGGCATCGTTTCGCCGCAATACATGGCGGTTCCCTTCTCCATTGAGATGGTGATTTGGGTGGCCGTGGGCGGCCGCGGCACGCTCGTGGGGGCGATCTTCGGCGCCGTTGTGATCATGTATGCCAAGAGCCTGGTGTCTGAGGCCTGGCCCCAGGGCTGGCTGTTCATCCAGGGCGGTTTGTTCATCCTGGTGGTCACGGTGCTGCCGGAGGGCGTTATCGGTTGGTTCAAAACCGATGGCCCGCAAAATCTGCTCGCAAAGTTGGGCTGGGTTCGCCGGCTGGCGACCTATCCCAAGCTTGAAATTGATGGCAATGAGGAGGTGCAGCCATGACGACTCCTCTGTTGGAGTTGCGCCAGATCACCGTCAGCTTCGACGGCTTTCTGGCCCTGCGGGATCTCAACCTCAGCTTGCAGAGCGGCGAGCTCAGGGCGGTGATCGGCCCCAATGGCGCCGGCAAAACCACCTTCTTGGATGTGATCACCGGCAAGACCAAGCCCACCGAAGGTCAGGTGGTGTTCAAGGGGCGCTCGTTGGTGGGCACCCGTGAGCACCGCATCGCCCGACTTGGCATTGGCCGCAAGTTTCAAAGCCCGCGGGTGTTTGAAAAGCTCAGCGTTCAAGAGAACTTGGCTCTGGCGGTCAGTCGCCCGAAGCAGCCACTGGGTTTGTTGTTGGGCCGGCTCACGGCTGAGCAGCGTGATCAGGTGCATCACTTGATGGAGATCGTCAATCTGCAGAACCGCGCTGATTGGCTGGCGGGCTCCCTCTCCCACGGCCAAAAGCAGTGGCTCGAGATCGCCATGTTGGTGGGCCAAGACCCCGACTTGCTGCTGGTGGATGAACCGGTGGCTGGCCTCACCGATGAGGAAACCGACCTAACGGCTGACTTGCTGAAGTCGTTAGCTGGTGAGCACACCGTGTTGGTGATTGAGCACGACATGGAGTTCATTCGCCGGCTCAACAGCCCGGTCACGGTGCTGCATCAAGGCCATGTGTTGTGTGAGGGGTCCATGGATCAGATCCAGCAGGACCCCCAAGTGATTGAGGTTTATCTCGGCACCCAGGAGGAGATGTGATGGAACAGCTCGAGATTCGCGCTTTGAACACCTACTACGGCGAGAGCCACATCCTGCGGGATGTCGACCTCACCGTGAATTCCGGGGAGATGGTGTGCCTGATCGGCCGCAATGGCGTTGGCAAAACCACCTTGCTGAAAAGCATCATTGGCTTGCTCAAGCCCCGCAGGGGTCAGATCAACTTTGCTGAGCAGTGTCTCGACCGCCAGCCACCCCACCAACGGGCCCGCGCCGGTGTGGGCTATGTGCCCCAGGGGCGCGAAATCATTCCCCAGCTCACCGTTGAGGAAAATCTGCTGTTGGGCCTCGAGGCGCGGCCGGGTGGGATGGGTCGTCAGAAACGGATTGATCCGTTTGTCTATGAGCTGTTTCCAATTTTGCGTGACTTCTTACCCCGCAAAGGAGGCGACCTTAGTGGCGGGCAACAGCAGCAATTGGCGATTGCCAGGGCCTTGATGGGCAAGCCGTCGCTGTTGCTGCTCGATGAACCCACCGAAGGCATTCAGCCCAACATCGTTCAAGACATTGAGCAGGCGGTGCGGCGCATCATTCGCGAGCAGGGAATCAGTGTGCTGCTGGTGGAGCAGCACCTGCATTTCGTGCGCCAGGCTGATCGCTACTACGCGATGCAGCGCGGCGGAATTGTGGCTAGTGGCCCCACCAGCGAGCTCAGCCAAGACGTGGTGGAGAAGTTCCTCAGCGTTTGAGCAGCAGCGTTAGTTGCTGCTCACTAACTCAGCTGGTTCTGGGGCGACGAGTTCTCGAATGGGATGGGTCGCCACCAGTTCGGGGCTGCCGATCGAATGGCTCCAAATCTCAACTTCAGCTTCTGGTGGAGCCACAAAGTTCAGAACTTCAAATGGGAAGATGACGCGCTCGAGATAAAAACCATCACTGCCAAAACAGCGCAGGATCACCATCCGATCGTCGTTGTTCCTGTAGCTGCAGCAGCCCAGAGACATGGATCAAGACCTGTTGGACCACCATCAATGCACAAGCATCCATGGGAAACCGTGTCAATCGTCACGCCCTGTTGATTTCAGTGTTGATTTTCTTTTTTCTTCCAAATTGAATAAATCAATTGGTTCAATTTGAACCCAAAAGTTGCACAAACAGAGGCTCTGCGAGCGGCTCAGCGATCTGATTCAAGGGACGGCAATCCAGGCTGTTGAGCAGCAGCGCGGGTTGCTCAACAGCCAGCGAGTCGCCCAGGCGTGCTTCTTGGATCAGCCCCATCGCCACACCCCGGGCGCGCATCACCCCGGGTAGGGCGCCGCTACTCAGCGGCGGCGTCAGCCATTGCCCTCCCTCTTGCACCAGCAGATTGGCGCTACTGCTGCAGCAAAGACCGCCTTGGCTGCTGCGCAGCAGCACATCGCCCGCTCCGGCTTGGCTGGCTTCCAGTCGGGCCAGCACCATGGCGCTGTAGTCCAGGGTTTTGCATCTCTTCAATGGATCCTCGGCCCAGCGCTGCACCCGCTCGCTGATCACCACCTGTTCACGCTGGAAGCTTGGTTGGTGCGGATACAAGCTGCCCCAGCAGCGCCCTTGTGCTTGTGCAGGAGGCTGCAGGCCGCGGCCGCCGCTGCCCCGGCTCCAGTTGATTCGCAGGGCTCCATCGCGGATGCCGCTGCGGCTGATGGCTTCATTTATCCACTGCTCCACCTGCTCCTGATTCGGTGTTTTTGGCAGCTGCAGCCAAGCGGCCCCATCCCGCCAGCGCTGCAGATGCTGCTCGAGCAGTTGAGGTCTTCCTGTTCGAATCAGCAGGGTTTCAAACACCCCATCGGCTAGGCCCAGGCCGCGATCACTCACCGGCACCCCCAAGCTGTCGGGATGGCCCCATTGCTGCTCAACCCAGGCGATGGCGCGGCTCATCTCAACTCAAGGCCCGCAGCAGTGGTTGCACTTTCCATCCCAGTTCTTCGGTTTCAAGTGCTGGGTCGGAGTCGGCCACGATGCCGCAACCGCCGTGGACGCGCACGGTTGAGCCTTTGAGCAACAGGCTGCGAATCAAGATGTTGCTGTCGAAGCTGCCATCGGGGCGGCGATGGAAAAAGCTGCCGCAATAGGGACCGCGCGCTACAGGTTCCAAGGCATTGAGTTGCTGGCAGGTGCGGATTTTGGGGGCGCCGGTGATCGAGCCGCCGGGCCAGCAGGCCCGCAGCAGTCCGGCTAGATCATTGGGATCGCTGAGTTGGCCCGTGACAACGGAGGTGAGGTGATGCACTTGCCGGTAGCTCTCGAGCCCCACCAATTGGGGAACCTCGATGCTGCCGCTGCGGCAGACGCGGCCCAGATCGTTGCGCATCAGATCGACAATCATCACGTTCTCGGCGCGGTCTTTGGCGCTGCACACAAGTTCAGCTGCTGCATCGGCATCGCGGCTCGGATCGTTGTGGCGGGGCCGGGTGCCTTTGATTGGTCTGGTTTCCACCAGCCCATCAGCGCTCACTTGCAGGAACCGCTCTGGCGATGTGCTCAGCACGCCTTCATCGCGGCTGGCCAGCATCAGCCCACCAAAGGGAGCTGGGCACTGCTGGCGTAGGCGCCGGTAGAGGGCCAGGGGGTCCACTGGGCCGTTGAGCTGCTGCTCGGCGCAGGCCGTGAGGTTGGCCTGGAACAGATCACCAGCACTGATCCAATCGCGCACCTGCTGCACTTGGCGGCCGTAATCGGCACTGCTGGTGAGCCATTGCCACCGCGCTAATGGGATCGCTGCATCGCATCCCTCCAGGCTGGGTTGTGGTTCCAGCAGCAATTGCTCCAGTTCCAAGTGTTGCGGGCCTTCACCGCGCAGCTGCAGTTGCCGTTGCTGCAGATCTAGTTCGATCACCACCTCGTAATGGCCGGCCCAGAGCTGAGCCATCTGCGGGCGGTGCCAGTGCGTTCCTAGCTCACTCCAGGCGGCGGCCTCATAGCTGAGCCAGCCGAGCCAGTGCCCGGGCCCGCAGGCGAAGGCCTGCTGCAAGGTGGCAAACGGATCGCTGGCTCCCGGATCATTCGGCAAGCCATCGCAGCGCACCTGCTCGCTGGGGCCAGCCGCCAGCACGGCATAACGGCCGCGCTGGGTGCCATCGCCATCAAGCCACACCAAGCCCTGGTGGCCGTAGCGCTGCTGCAGGGCCGCTGCGAGCTGCAGGGGTTCCCACCAGGGCAGCGGGTTCATCGGCTGGCCAGATCAGGCCGCCCGGCTTCGCGTAAGGCGGCATCACGAATGCGGCAGCTGTCGCAGACGCCGCAGGGCTGCTCCCCGCCGGCGTAACAGCTCCAGGTGCTGGCAATTGGCACGTTGAGCCGCAGGGCCTCCTCCACGATCTTGGTTTTGCTCCACTCCACCAGCGGTGCCCAGAGCTGGGTGCCATGGCCTTCGCGGCCGCTGCGGCTCGCAAGATTTGCCAGGCGTTGATAGGCCTCGAGGTAGTCCGGCCGGCAGTCGGGATAGCCGGAGTAGTCGATGGCGTTGACCCCCAGCACCAGGCGCTCGGCGCCTTTGGCTTCCGCCAGGCTCAGCCCAAGGGCAATGAACACCGTGTTGCGGCCGGGCACGTAGGTGCTGGGGATCACACCGTCTTGCACGCCTTGATCGGGCACGGGTTGATCCAGGTCGGTGAGGGAGGAGCCACCCCAGGCCGCCAAGTTGACATTGATTGTGTGGTGCTCAGCGAGGCCCAGGGCTTGCGCCACCTCAATGGCCGCCCTGAGCTCCCGTTGATGGCGCTGGCCGTAGTCAAACGAGAGGCCAATGACACGCTGGCCGGCTTCTCTGGCCAAGGCTGCGGCGGTGGCGGAATCCAGCCCGCCCGACAGCAGGGCAATGGTGGTGCTGCTCATAGCAACGGCTTAGCGCACCCCCAGCCATTTGTGGCTTTGCAGGCTTAGGCGCCAGAGCGGGTGGTTGCGCACAAACTCAACGGCCAGCTGCTGTCCTTGGGGGCTGTCCCAACCGGGCTGCAGCAACCATTGCGCTTGCGGTGCCTGAGCGGCCATGGCCTCGGCAAAGGCCAAATCCTCGGGCCCATGCACCACCGCTTTGAGTTCATTGCAGCGAGCCAGCAGCTCTTGCGTTGGCGGTTTGTGGGCTTTGGGAGACAGGGTGATCCAGCTGAAGCTTCCGCTGAAGGGATCCACACCGCTGGTTTCCAGATGGCGCGGCAATGTTGGCGCCATTTCCGTGAGGGTTTGGCAGAAGCCATCGAGGTTGTGATGCAGGGGCTCACCACCGGTGATCACCACAAAGGCCGCCCCTTGCTGTTGGGCCGCCGCGGCTTCAGCGGCGAGGGCTTGGGTCTCTAAGGCCGGGTGGGCCGTTTGCGGCCAGGAGTGTTTGGTGTCGCACCAGCTGCAGCCCACCGTGCATCCGCCCAGGCGGATGAAGAAGGCGCTGCGGCCGGCATGCAGACCTTCCCCCTGCAGGGAATGGAAGGTTTCCACCACCGGCAGGCTGCTCACGCGCGCTGGCTGATGGCTTCGCTGGGGGACTGGGGCAGCCGCTGGCTGGCGGCTTGGATCAAGCCGGTGAACAGCGGATGGGGTCGGCCCGGCCGCGAGAGGAATTCGGGGTGGTACTGGCAGGCGAGGAAATAGGGATGGCCTTTGAGTTCGATCAGTTCCACCAAGCGGCCATCGGGCGAAACGCCGGAGATTTCATAGCCCGATTCCAGGAACAGATTGCGGTAGGCGTTGTTGAACTCGTAGCGGTGGCGGTGGCGCTCGTAGACCACCTCTTCGCCATAGAGCTCATGGGCCTTGGTGCCCGGTGAGAGCCGGCAGGGGTAGACGCCCAGGCGCATGGTGCCGCCCAGATCAACCACGTCTTGCTGCTCGGGCAGCAGGTGAATCACCGGATGGGTGGTGGCTGGTTCCAGCTCGGCGCTGGTGGCCCCCGCCAGTCCGGCGGTGTTGCGGGCCCACTCGATCACCGCTGTTTGCATGCCCAGGCAAAGGCCCAGGAAGGGCACACGCTGTTCGCGGGCCCAGCGGATGGCAGCGATCTTGCCGTCGACGCCGCGATTGCCAAAGCCGCCGGGCACCACCACCGCGTCCATGCCTTTGAGCAGGCCATCGGCACCGTCTTCTTCGATCTGCTCGGCGCAGATCCAGTGCAGATCCAGGGCGCTATCGCAATGGATGCAGGCATGGCGCAGCGCTTCAACAACCGAGAGGTAGGCGTCGTTGAGTTGCACGTATTTACCCACCAGGGCCACCTTCACGGCGGGCCCGGGATTGCGCAGCTTCTGCACCAACGCTTCCCAGGAGGCCATGTCGCTCTCGTGGTCCTGCAGGTTCAGGGCATCGAGCACCTGGCGGCAGAGCCCGCCTTTCTCCAGGGCGATGGGCACGGCATAGATGCTGTCGGCATCCAGGGAGGGCACCACCGCTCGGGTGGGCACGCCGCAGAAGCCGCCGATCTTGGCCTTGAGTTCGTCATCGATCGGCCGATCGCTGCGGCACACGAGGATGTCTGGCTGGATGCCGATCGAGCGCAGCTCCTTCACCGAGTGCTGGGTTGGCTTGGTTTTCAGCTCACCAGAGGTGCCGATGAACGGCAGCAGGGTGACGTGCACATAGGCCAGGTCGTTGCGGCCCACATCGCCGCGGAATTCACGGATGGCTTCGAGGTAGGGCAGCGATTCGATGTCACCGACGGTGCCGCCGATCTCGGTGATCACCACATCGGCATTGCTGTTGGCGGCCACGCGGTGGATGCGATCGCGAATCTCACCGGTGATGTGGGGGATCACCTGCACGGTGCCGCCGTTGTAGTCACCGCGGCGCTCTTTGTTGATGACCGATTGATACACCGAACCGGTGGTCACGCTGTTCAAGCGCGACATGGCGGTGTCGGTGAAACGTTCGTAGTGGCCCAGGTCGAGGTCGGTCTCGGCGCCGTCTTCGGTGACGAATACCTCACCGTGTTGGAAGGGGCTCATGGTGCCCGGATCCACGTTCAAGTAAGGATCCAGCTTCAGGATGGACACCCGGTAGCCGCGGCTTTTCAGCAGCCGGCCCAAGCTGGCAGCCACGATTCCTTTGCCGATGCTGGAGACAACTCCGCCGGTGACAAAGACGAACTTGGCCATGGGCTGATCGGCAACATGCCAATTTACCGCTGCAGTCCACCAGCTTTGTCGCCGTGCGCACCCTCTTGATCAGTGGCGCCAGCCGCGGGATTGGCCGGGCCATCGCTGAGCGCCTGCTGGCTGATGGCCACCGGCTCAGCTTGGGGCTCAGAAACCAGCAAGCCCTAGCTGGCACCTCCTTGGATCCAGCCGTTGCTGGCGCTGATCGGGTGCTGCTGCATCCCTATGACGCCGAGGATCCGGCGGCCGCTAATGCCTGGGTGCAAGCCAGCACCGCCCATTTCGGCGGGTTCGACAGCGTGATCCATAGCGCTGGGATCTTCAGCCGGGCTGGAGTGCTGTTTGAGGCGGGTCAAGAAGAGGAGATCAACCGCACCATGGCGGTGAATTTGATGGGGCCCTGGTGGCTGACGCGGGCGGCCTGGCCGCAGCTGGCGGCCCATGGTGAAGGGCGCTTGCAGCTGTTGGTGTCGATGAGTGGCAAACGCAGCAAGGGGCGTTTAGCGGCCTACACCGCCAGCAAATTTGCCCTGCTTGGGCTCTGCCAAACCATGCGTAACGAAGGCTGGGAGGCGGGCATCCGTGTGACCGCCATTTGCCCGGGCTGGGTGAACACCGATATGGCCGCGGCCGTTCAGGCCATCCCCGCAGAGGCGATGACCCAACCGCAAGACATCGCCGATCTTTCGGCGGACTTGCTGCGCCTGCCCAACACAGCGGTGCCGTTTGAGCTGGCGATCAACTGCACCCTGGAGCGCTGAGCTCAGCCCTCGAGCAGTGCCCGCAGCATCCAGGCGGTCTTTTCGTGGATCTGCAGCCGCGCATTGAGCAGGTCAGCGGTGGGGCCATCACCAGCGGCCTCCGCTAGAGGCAGCACGCCGCGGGCGGTGCGGGCCACGGCTTCATGGCCTCGCACCAGCTCAGCCACCATGGCCATGGCTTCCGGTGATTCGTTGCACTCCTCAATGCTGGAGAGCTCGGCGTAGCGGCGGCCTCCCGTTGGAGCCAGCTGGCCGAGGGCGCGAATCCGCTCGGCGATTTCATCGAGAGCTGTCCACAGCTCGGTGTACTGCTCCATGAACAGCGTGTGCAGCGAGGTGAACATCGGCCCGGTCACGTTCCAGTGGAAGCCGTGGGTCTTGAGATAGAGCACGTAGCTGTCGGCCAAGAGGCGGCCTAAGCCCTCGGCAATGTCCAGGCGTTGGTTGGTGGGGATGCCGATGTCGATGGGGGGAGCGAGATGGGCCATGACGGCTGGGGCTGGAGATGAAGCAGTGGGTTGGCGGGAGGACTGGGAGACCTAATCGAGGTCTTCCATGTAGTCGCGGACGCGGCCGCGGCGTTCGGGCAGGCGCAATTTGTGCAGCGCCCGCGATTCGATTTGGCGCACCCGCTCGCGGGAGAGATCAAGGGTTTTGCCAATTTCCGCCAGGGTTTGGGGCGTGTCGTCATCGAGCCCGAAGCGCAGCCGGATCACGCGGGCTTCGCGGCCGCTGAGTTCATTGAGCAGCACGAGCAAATCGTCGTGGAGCTTTTCGCGGGTGAGCCGCTGCTCGGGGGTGGGCATGCCGTCTTCGAGCAGGTCGCCCAGTTCGGTGTCCATGTCACGGCCAACGCGGGTGTCGAGGGACACCGAGCGCGGCACCCGCATCAGGGTTTGGCGCACCACCTCTTCAGAGAGCTGAAGTTCTGTCGATAGATCCTTGAGGGTGGCGGTGCGGCCCAGGCGGCTGGCGATGTCGCGTTGGGCTTTTTTGATGCGGTTGAGCTTTTCGGTGATGTGCACCGGTAAGCGAATCGTGCGGCTCTGGGTGGCGATGGCGCGGGTGATCCCCTGGCGGATCCACCAGTAGGCGTAGGTGCTGAAGCGGAATCCGCGGGTGGGGTCGTACTTCTCAACGCCCCGCTCCAGGCCGAGGGTGCCCTCTTGCACCAGATCGAGCAGCTCCATGCCGCGGTGCTGATATTTCTTGGCAACGGCTACCACCAGGCGCAAGTTGGCCTGGATCATGCGCTCCTTGGCGCGGCGCCCATGCAGCAGTTGCCGCTGCAGATCGCCGGCGCTCATGTTCAGCAGTTCGGCCCAGGCCTTGTTGCCCGCCTGCACCTGGGCGCGTAGTTCGGCCGCGCTTAGCCCACAGGCCTGAGCCCATTGGCTCTGGGAAGGTTGATGGCCCAGCTTTGAGGTTTCCCGCAGCCGTTGCTCCTCAAGAGCCTCCAGGCGGGCGACGTCGGGGTGTTTTGAGCAAAGGCCGCGGCGCTCCACCACAAGCTGCTCTCGCTTTTGGACAAGCCGGGCGAGGGTGAGCTCTTCTTCATGGCTGAGCAGGTCGACGCGGCCGATGTCCTGCAGATACAGGCGCACGAGGTCCGCTGTCGAGCGGCGTTTGGAACTGGCCTGACGGTTTGTCATGGCCGCTCCCATAGGACAGTCTCAACTTGGACTTATCTGCGACAAGGGGAAAATTCTGATTCAGTTTTCTTCCGGTTCCACCCAGGTGCTCGCCACATGCAATTCCTCCAGTTGCTTGTCGCTGGCACCGCCTGGGGCTGATGTCATCAGGCAGCGGGCCTGTTGCGTCTTGGGGAAGGCGATGGTGTCGCGGATCGATTCCTCGCCCGCCAGCAGCATCACCATCCGATCCAGGCCAAAAGCAATGCCGCCGTGGGGCGGGGCGCCCATCTCCAGCGCTTCGAGCAGGAAGCCAAATTGCTCTTGGGCTTCCTCTTGGGCCAGGCCAATGGTCTGCAGCACCTGGTTTTGCAGGGCTGCATCGTGGATGCGCAGCGAACCGCCGCCCAGCTCCAGGCCATTGAGCACCAGGTCGTAGGCCTGGGCGCGGGCCTGAGGCAGCCGCTCGCTCCATTGGGCTGGATCGTCGCCCAGGTCCTCGGGATTGGCGGCGCAGAAGGGGTGGTGCAGCGCTTCGAGCCGGTTTTCGTCGGCGTTGAATTCGAACATCGGGAAATCCACCACCCAGAGGAAGTTCCAGGCCTCAGCCGGCACCAGCTCCAGCTCTTTGGCCAGGTATTGGCGCACCCGATCAAGGGCCTTGTTCACCGTGGCGGTATCGCCAGCGCCAAACAGGATCAAGCTCCCCGGCTCGGCGCCGGTGCGCTGCAGCAGCTCGGCTTTTTTCTCATCGCTGAGGTTGTCTTTGATGGCGCCGATGGTGTCGATCTCACCGCCGTCGCGCACGCGGATAAACGCCAAGCCGCCGGCTCCAGCTTTTTGCGCTTCGCTGAACACATCACCACCGGGCTTGATGCGCACATTGCTGACCTTGTCATTGCCGCCGGGCACGGTGATGCACTTGACCGAGCCACCAGCGGCAACCGCGCCGGAGAACACCTTGAAGCCCATGTCGGCAACGATGTCGCTGACGCTCACCAGCTCCATGCCGTAGCGGGTGTCGGGGCGATCGGTGCCGTAGCGCTCCATGGCCTCATGCCAGGTCATGCGCGGCAGTGGCAGCGGCAGCTCCACCCCTTTCACCACCTTCCAGATGCGGGCGATCAGGCGCTCATTGAGATCGAGGATCTGCTCTTGATCCAGGAAGCTCATCTCCATGTCCAGCTGGGTGAATTCCGGCTGGCGATCGGCCCTGAGGTCTTCGTCGCGGAAGCAGCGGGCCACTTGGTAGTAGCGCTCCAGTCCGCCCACCATCAGCAGCTGCTTGAACAGCTGCGGTGATTGGGGCAGGGCAAACCATTCGCCACCGCAAACGCGCGATGGCACCAAGTAGTCGCGGGCGCCCTCCGGGGTGGAGCGGGTCAGCACCGGGGTTTCCACTTCGATGAAGCCCTCGTCTTCGAGGAAGCGGCGGGCGGTTTGCACCGTTTGGTGCCGCAGGCTGAGGTTGCGGCGCATGCGCTCGCGGCGCAGATCCAGGTAGCGGTGGCGCAGGCGCAGCTCCTCGCGCACCTGCTCGTCGTCGTGCACTGAAACCGCAAAGGGCAGGTTGCGGCTGGGGGCATTGAGCACCTTCAGGCGCTGGGCCAGCACTTCCACCTCGCCAGTGGCCAAGCGCTCGTTGCGGGATTCATCGGGGCGGGCGCGCACCCGCCCTTCCACCTGCAGCACCGTTTCATTGCGCAGGTGTTCAGCAACGGCGAAGGCCTCGGCGCCCAGATCGGGGTCCACCGTGATCTGAACGGTGCCACTGCGATCACGCAGGTCGATAAAGATCACCCCGCCATGGTCGCGGCGGCGATCCACCCAGCCGCTGAGCAGAACGGTGCTGTCGATGGCATCGCTGCGCAGATCGCCGCAGGAGTGGCTGCGCATGGTGGGGGAACGTCAGTAACCCCGGATGATCCCACGCGGCGGGTGCCTACCCCTGCCGCCGGTAGAAGGGTCGCCTCACCACCATCGCTGGTTCTTGGCGGCCGCGGATTTCCACCATCAGTTCGTTGCCGAGCTTGGCCAGATCCGCCCGCACCGAAGCCAGGGCGACCGGGTGCTCCAGGGTTGGCGAGAAGGTGCCGCTGGTGACGACCCCTACGGGCTCACCGTTGTGCAGCACCGGGTAGTCGTGGCGGGCGATGGCCCGGCCTTGCAGCTGCAGCCCCACCAGCTTGCGGCTGACGCCTTTAGCGGTTTGGCGCTCGAGCGCTTCGCGGCCCACAAACTCGATCGGCATCTCCAGGTGCACCAGCCAGCCGAGGCCACATTCCAGCGGGCTGGTGTTGGCATCCATGTCGTTGCCATAGAGGTGCATGGCCGCCTCCAGGCGCAGGCTGTCGCGGGCGCCCAGGCCGCAAGGGGCCACGCCGCCATCGAGCAGCTGGCGCCACAGGGCTTGGCCGGCGCTGGCTGTAAGCAACAGCTCAAAGCCGTCTTCGCCGGTGTAGCCGGTGCGGGCGGCAAACACGGTTTCTCCATTGATGGTCAGGTCGCGGTGGCCAAACCGGGGCACACCGGCCAGGCTTTCGCCGCAAAGCTGCTCCAGCCGGCCCACCGCTTCAGGGCCCTGTAGTGCCAGCAGCACGCCACCCGCCTTGCGGTCGCTGACGCTTACCCCTTGGGGTTCGAGTTGTTGTTTGATCCAGGCGGTGTCGCTGCCGGCGCAGGCGGCGTTGATTACCACCACCACTTCGGTGTCGCTGCGGTCGTAAACGATCAGGTCGTCGCGGATGCCACCGGCTTCATTCAGCAGCACCGTGTATTGGGCTTCGCCGGGGCCAATGCGCTGCAGATCGCTGGGCACCAGACCCTGGAGTTTGTCTTTGACGCTTGAGCCCGTGAGGGTCAGCACGCCCATGTGGGAGATATCGAACACACCGCAGCGTTGCCGCACAGCCCGGTGCTCGGCCATCAGGCCCTCGAATTGCACCGCCATCTCCCAGCCGGCAAACGGCACCATGCGGCCACCGGCTTCACGGCAGAGCTCAAATAGGGGGGTGTGCAGCATCGCGGCGGGCCACAGATTTGCTTCAGTCTCCCGTAGACAACCTGGGGATTGTGGTGCGGCCCATTGGCGCCACTGATGACGTCATTACGTTGAAACCACTTCAAATGGGTGGATGTCAGCTAGGCCCTGCTGCCGCAGTTGTCGCCACTGCCATCCGGCAGCGGATGCTTCCTGGTGCCGGCTGCGCGGGGTGATGCTGCATCCCGATCTGACGGCGGATTTGAGCTGCCATCACTGGACCGCCAAGCCGCCAGAGCTGCCGGACTGGGGCCATCACGAGCATCAAGGCGTCAAACCCGCCGATAGCCAGCAGCTGCGGCTCTCCGGCCTTACGGCGCCGCGAGGCTGATCAGCAGGCTGCGCACCACCTTGGCGGCCAGCACGCTGCTGCAGCCGCTGGCATCGAGTCCGGGCGCTAGCTCCACCACATCAGCGGCCACCAGGTTTTGCCCCTGCAGCAGAGCCGTTAGCTCAGCGAAATCAGCCCACAGGTAGCCGCCCGGCTCGGGAGTGCCGGTGCCGGGCATCACCGAGGGATCAAACCAATCCAGATCCACGGTTAAGTACAGCGGCCGGCCTTGGATGGCCTGCAATCGCGCGGCCAGTTGCTGTAACCCCACCAGCCGTTGTTCGCGCCACAATTCCCGAAATTCCTCCTTGGTGCCGCTGCGGATGGCGAGTTGCAGGAGCTCACCGCTGGGTAACACCTCCAAGCAGCGCCGCATGGCGCAGGCATGGCTATGGCGGCCACCCAGCCAGCTCTCGCGCAGATCGGCATGGGCATCGAGCTGCAGCAGCACGAGATCCGGGTAGCGCTCAGCCACAGCGGCCACAGCGCCGCTGCTGATCGAGTGCTCGCCGCCCAGCATCAATGGTTTGAGTCCAAGATCCAGCACGGCTGTGGTGGCTTGCTTCACGGCCTCCACCACCGGTTCGGGCGCCCCAAAGGAGATCTCAACAGCGCCGAGATCAGCGAAGGCGATCTCCTCGAGATCCGCATCCAATTGGGGGTCGTAGGTCTCCAGGCCATCGCTTACTTGGCGAATGGCGGCTGGGCCAAAGCGGGTGCCGGGGCGAAAGGAGGTGGTGCCGTCGTAGGGCACTCCAAACAGGCCCACCTGGCAGCCGCTTGGATCGCGCTGGGCCCCCATGTAGATGGCGCCATCGCGGTTGAACAGCTCCTCGGGGATCGCCGTCATCGTTTACGCCTCCAAGGCCCGCTCGATGCCGGCGGGGATTGCATCAAAACCTCCCCGCTGCCAGCGGGGGCTCCAGATCTCACAGCTGGCGGCCACAGCAGCAGCGCGTTCTGGTTTGGCTTGGCGGTAGCGGGCGCAATCATTGGCGGCAAAGGTCCAGCTCCACCAGCCGCTGGGATACATGGGCACCCAGCCGTAGAGCGGATCGGCATGGCCGAACACCTCGCGCAGTAGTTGAACCGTGTCGAGGTGCACCTGGCGGAAGGCTTCCGGTGATTCGCTTTGGGTGCCGAACACACCGCCAGGCCTCAGCAGGCGGCGGCAATGCTCGAAAAAGGCGCGGTTGAACAGCCCTTCGGCGGGGCCGGCTGGATCGGAGCCATCCACTAGCACCACGTCGTAGCTCGCGTCAGCGGCATTAGCGGCCCAGGCAATGCCATCGCCGATCGTGAGCTGCAGCCGCCGATCGCTCCAGGCACTGCCGCCGATGCTGGGCAGGTGCTGCTGGCTGAGCTCCACCACGCGGCCATCGATTTCCACCAAATCCAGCTGCTGCACCTCCCCATGGCGCAGGCACTCGCGGGCGGTTCCGCCATCACCGCCGCCGATCACCAGCACCCGTTCAATGCGCTCAGCGCTGCAGAGGGCCGGATGCACCAAGGCCTCGTGGTAGTGCCGTTCTTGCTGCTCTGCGGTCATCCAGCAGCCATCGAGCAGCAGCCCTTTGCCGTAGCGCTCGCTGTCGATGATCGTGACGCGCTGAAACGGGCTTTGCTCCTCATGCAGCACCGCACCGGCAAGGCCATAGCGCACCCCGTTGTGGTGTTCATCGATCCAACCGGGGCTGGTCATGGCGGGTTGTGGTGGCGGCCGATCACTCCAGCTAAGAACGGACCAAGCACCCTTGTCAGGAGGGACCTCGATGGGCAGCAGCCGCAGGCAGCTTTTGCAGACCTTGGGACTGGCAGGTTTGGGGTTGGCTTGGCGGCCGCAGCCGGCGATCGCCGGCGCTGCGGCTCCCTCGCTGTTGGAGCGGCTGGATGTGTGCAGCCCCCACGACGACCCACTGAAGGCCTTGCAGACGGGCAATGCCCGCTTTGCGGCGGCCTGGAGCCGGGCGGCCCAAGAAGACGACCCGCAGCTGCGGATGACCGTGCTGCAGGCTCTGCTGGGGGAACACTGCCAGGTGGATCCCAAGGCCCTGGCCAAAGGCCAACACCCCTGGGCAGCCGTGCTCACCTGCGCCGATTCGCGCATTCCGGTGGAGTGGATTTTTTGCGCTGGTGCGGGGGAATTATTTGGTGTGCGCAGTGCTGGCAATACCGCCTTCAACGAAGGGGTGGCCTCGCTGGAATACGCCGTTGAGCTGCTGCAGGTGCCGCTGATCTTGGTGATGGGCCACAGCGGCTGCGGGGCCGTGACGGCAGCCTTGGGCAAAGACCCCTTAACGCCGCTTTTGGAGGAGTTGGTGACGCCGATCCGTGCGGCCTTGGAACCGCGCGATGACCTGCCTCGCGGGATTCAGCACAACGCGGTGTATGCCGCTGCCCAGCTCGCTGAGCGCAGTGCGGTGCTGCAGCAGGCCGTCGCTGAAGGCCGGCTCAAGATCCAACCCAGTTATTTCGATATCGCCTCAGGCGCCGTCACTTTGCTCTGAGCGCAGCTCAGCTTTGGCCTGCTGCCAGAGGCCTTCGAGTTCTTCGATGTTGCGGCCGGAGAGGTCGCCACCGAGGGCGGCTTCCACCTTGGCGAAGCGCTGCAGGAAGCGCTGGTTGGTGCCGTTGAGGCCTTCCTGCGGGCTGAGTTCACACCAGCGCGCCACGTTCACCAGCGTGAACAGCAGATCGCCCAGCTCGCTTTCGGCGTGGCCCTGATCGCCGCTGGCCACCGCTTCTTTGAGCTCATCGAGCTCCTCATGCACCTTCTCCCAGACCCCCTCCATCGAGTCCCACTCGAAGCCAGCAGCGGCGGCTTTGCGGGAGATCGCCATGGCCCCAGCTAAGGGCCCCAAGCCGCGCACTTTGCGGCGCAGGCGATCGCTGAGGCTGGCGTCGCTCTGGCCGCGGGCGGCGCGCTCTTCAGCCTTGATCTCCTCCCAGCTGCGGGCTTCGCCGCCAAAGACATGGGGATGGCGGCGCACCAACTTGGCGCTGATGCCTTCGGCGATCTGGGCCAAATCAAAGGCCTGCCGCTCGGCAGCGATCTGGGCATGCAGCACCACCTGCAGCAGCAGATCACCGAGTTCATCGCTGAGCTCTGTGTCATCACCTGTGCGCAGGGCATCGGCCACCTCGTGGGCCTCCTCCAGCACGTAGGGCAGCAGGGATTGATGGGTTTGCGCCAAATCCCAGGGGCAGCCGCCTTTGGGGTTGCGCAGTTGGGCCACCACGGCCATCAACTTGTCGATGGCGGCGCTGCTGGGGGAGGGATCAGTCACCGGCGCAACGGGGGTGGCATCGGGTCGCCATCCTGCAGCAGATGCAGCCAGGCGCTGGCTTCAATCGCCACCAGGGCTGTGATCAGTTGCTGTGGATAAGCCCGCCACAGCGTTTCGATTTGTTGAATGCCCCACAGCGGCCCTGGCCCGCCGATGGTTTGCAGCCCAACCAGGGCCAGCAGCAACCAGCCCAGCAGCAGCAGCAGCCGGCTGGCGCTGCCCAGCAGTGGGGTGTGGGACATCCAGCCGCGATGGCGCACCAGGCGGCGGTAGGGCCACCACAGCCCGCTGAGCCATCCCCAGCGCTGACTTGGGCGGCTGCGGGTGTCGAGATCGGGGGAGAGCCACAGCCCACCAACCAGAAAAGCCAGCCCGGCCGTGAGCCCTGTGGGCCAACCCAGCAGCAGCGCCATGACCAGCCCCAGCAGCCAGCTGATGGCCCAGGTGGCTTGATCGTGGCGGCGGCCGCTAGCCAGGGTGCGGGGTTCCAGCTGAGCCCAGGATCCAGGCTCAAGTCAGTTGGCACAATGGTCAAACCGCCCGGTTAGCTCAGCGGTAGAGCGCCTCTCTTACAAAGAGGATGTCGCTGGTTCGAACCCGGCACCGGGCATCACCAATTCCCACCCTTCACCGTTTGATTCAGATCGGTGAGGCGGGATCGGCGTTGGGATTGAGCACAAAGGAGCCCTTGCCAGTGCTCTGGTACTCAGCGGCGAAGGCTTTGAGCCGTTCTTTGGAGGCGGGGTTGGGATCGCCCCAACAACGGCACGACACCTTGCTGCAGCAGTTAATCAGCTCACCGAGGGGTTTGCTGGCGCCGGGGTCATCGAGGTGGGAGGCAAAGGTGTCGTCGTTGGCGTAGATCTCCACCCATTCGCTCAGATTCGGCTCGGGGTAATCGGCGTGATAGCAGATCACACCAGGGTGGTTGAGCATCACCTCAGCCAGTGCTTTCTCGCTTTGGCAGAACTGGTTTTGCATGCCGGGCTTGATCTCCCAGCGGACCTTGAGCAGAAAAGCCATGGGTGCTGCTCCTATTGGGGGGCGCCGTTGTAGATGACCTGTTTGACCCGGTTGCCTTCAGGGTCGATCAGGATCTTGGTTTGCACCGTGGCCGGTTTTTGATTCACTTCCCAGCCCGGAGCACCACCGAGGAAATTGAACAGGTAGCCATTCGCGCTGTCTTCGACGAGGCAATCACCACCGCCTGAGCGGTGCATGCAGCTAGCGGTGAAGTAGTTGCTGAGGCCGCCGTTGAGGCGCTCGGCTTCCATGCGGGCCAAGTTGGCTGCTCGCACTTGGCTGGCGGGAACTTGTGCCAAGGCCGAACTGGCTGTGGCAACCAGCAGAAGTCCAGCAGTGAGTAAGGGTTTGAGCATGGTTGATGCGGCACTCCATACCTTTGGTAGCCACGGCGTTGCGCGGTGAACTCCTGACGCTGCAAACGATCGTTTTTAGGGTTCAGATACCTAGGGGTAAGAGCTGTGCAGATCACCCAGCAGCAGCAGGGCTTGATGGTGGATGGCTCGCTGATGCGGCTGCATGTTGCCCAGCCCAAAGCCGAAGGCTGCTATCCAGGGGTGGTGTTCTTCTCCGACATCTACCAACTCGGTGAGCCGATGCTGCGCTTGGCGAACCGTTTGGCGGGATACGGCTACGTGGTAGCCGCACCAGAGATCTTTCATCGGTTGGAGCGGCCCGGCACGGTGATGGAGCCTGGTGGTGTGGGCCGTCTGCGTGGCAATGCCGATGCCAAGGCCACGCCTGTTGCGGCCTACGACGCCGATGCCAGCGCCGTTCTCGATTGGCTTGGCGAGCAAGGCAGTGTTGATGGCCAGCGGCTCATCAGCTTTGGCTTTTGCTTAGGCGGCCATCTGGCTTTGCGGGCGGCCTTGGATGAGCGCATCAAGGCTGCTGTTTGCTGCTACCCAACCGGTTTGCAGAACGGGGTGTTGGGCGCTGATCGCGCCGACACGCTTGAGCGTTTGAGCGAGATTCAAGCCTCGGTGTTCACCGTGTTCGGCAGCCTCGATCCCCACGTGCCACCTGAGGCGTTGCAGCAGGTGCTCGCAGCGTTTGAGGCCAGCGGCCTCAATCACCGCAGCAAGCTTTTTGAGGCCGATCACACGTTCATGCGTGATGACGGCCCCCGCTGGGATCCCCAAGCCGCTGATCAGGCGTGGTCAGCGGCTATGCAGTTCTTGGCTGATCAGCCTTCGGGGAACAGCAAGTTGGTGAGCTCGTCGGCATCCACGTCGTAGGCCAACGCCAAGGTGCTTTCCACCGTGGAGGTCACCTCCGACGGCAAGAACCTCAAGGCGTTCATGGCGTCTTCTGAGATCTCGTCGGTGGCGAGCTTTTCTCCTTCTGGATTGAGCTTCTCGTCGTTGAGGACCGCCAGTACCCAGGTTTGATAAGCGAACAGCAGATCAGACAGCTCGAGATCGGGATCGTTGAGGTCGAGGGCCATGGGAAGGCGTGCAACACCTTCAGTCTGCCTGCAGCAGGCCCAATTGCCGGCCCTTGCGCACAGCGAGATGGCGGCTGGGTACCTCCAACTTCTCGTAGAGCTCCCGTACATAGCCCTTCAAGGTGCTGTGGGCGAGGCCTAATTCGTGAGCTAATTCCGCCAAGGAGTGCTGGCTTTGCAGGCCTTCAAGCACCTCTTGCTGCCTCGGGGACAGGTGGGGATGGCGCTGGGCATTCACTTGTTTCAACGCTGGATCGACAAAGCAGGTGCCCTCCTCTTGGAGATGTTCCAAGGCCCGCAGCAGCACACCACGGCCCAGTTGCTCGCTGCTGCAGGCAGCATCCACGCCAAGGCTCAGCATTTGCTGCCATGGGAAATGCTGCGGCCGGCTCACGATCAAAAGCGTCTGCAGCTGCGGTTGGATCTGCTTGCTGCGGCTCACCAACTGGAGCCCGGATCCCTGCTGCAGCTGGTCGTGGCTGATCAGCAGCTGCGGGCGGCGCTGTTGCACGTGCCTGGCGGCTTCTGCTTCGGTGGTGCAGGCCGCCACCACATCGGCGCTCCCTTGCAGCGCGGTGGATTGGCTGACCAACAGCGGCCAGCTTGGGCTGCACAGCACCACCCGTTGGCCGGCGAGCAGGGCTTCTCCCCGCTGGCGCCTCTCCCGCAGCATCCCCAGTTGGGTCGTGCAGTCCATGGCAGGCGCGCTTCTGATCAGCTGGTAGGAGATATGGATTGTGGTGCGGTTAGCCAGTGGTGGAAGCGCAATCCAATAACGATCTGCAGGGGGCGCTGCTGCACTTTGCAGTGCAGGAATTGGTGCGCCATCAGCGCGAGGAATTCCCGCCGCTGTGGACCCGTGAAAGCTGGGCCAAGTTTTTGATCTGGTTGGCTTTGCAGTGCGGCGCTGGCGTTCAGCAGCAGGAGCTGGAAGCTTTTGCCCATGCTTTGGGTCCAGTGTTGACCGGCCGCTTGCGGCGTTTGTTTTTTGAGCGCGAACTCGGCGATCTCGATCTCAAAGTGATGGCCGATCCTGCAGAAGCACAAGTGCTGGTGATGCCGCTGGGCCCAGCGCGGCCCTTGGCTGAAGCTGATGTGCAAGCTGCTCTGGGGCAGGTCAAGCTCACGGAGCTGGTGCTGGCCGAGCCGAGCAGCTGGCAGCAGCTGGAGGCGTTGGTGGCGATTCCTTGGCGCGGCGCCCCGGAAGCCTGAGCTGCTTTTTGCGAGCATGGCCGCTTCGCGCGCGCCGCTGCAGTGATCGAACTGGCCAAGACCTACGACCCCCAGGCCACTGAGGAGCGCTGGCAGCAGGCCTGGGAAGAGTCAGGGGCGTTTCACCCAGATCCTGAGGCCCCTGGCGAACCGTTTTCGCTGGTGACGCCGCCACCGAACGTGACCGGCAGCCTGCACATGGGCCATGCCTTCAACACGGCGCTGATCGACACGATTGTTCGGTTTCAGCGGATGCAGGGCAAAAACGTGCTCTGTCTGCCGGGCACGGACCACGCCTCGATTGCGGTTCAGACAATTCTGGAAAAACAGCTCAAGGCTGAGGGCAGCAGCAAAGAGGAGCTGGGCCGCGAAGGATTTTTAGAGCGCTGCTGGGCCTGGAAGGGAGAAAGCGGCGGGCGCATCGTTAGCCAGCTGCGCCGCCTTGGTTTCTCGGTGGATTGGCAGCGGGAGCGCTTCACCCTCGATGCCGGTTGCAGCCAGGCGGTGATCGAAGCCTTCGTCAGCCTGCATGAGCAAGGCCTGATTTACCGGGGCGAATACCTGGTGAATTGGTGCCCGGCTTCCGGCTCGGCCGTGAGTGATCTGGAAGTGGAGATGAAAGAGGTGGATGGTCACCTCTGGCATTTCCGCTACCCCCTCAGCGATGGCAGTGGCCATCTGGAAGTCGCCACCACGCGCCCGGAAACGATGCTGGGCGATACCGGTGTGGCGGTGAACCCCAGCGATGGGCGCTATAGCGCTCTGGTGGGCCAAACCCTCACACTGCCCTTGGTGGGGCGCCAGATTCCGATCGTGGCCGATGAGCACGTTGATGCGGAGTTCGGCACCGGTTGCGTCAAGGTGACGCCCGCCCATGACCCCAACGACTTCGCCATTGGCCAGCGCCATGGATTGCCGTTGATCACGGTGATGGCCAAGGACGGCAGTATGAACAGTGAAGCCGGCCGCTTTGCCGGCTTGGATCGCTTTGAAGCGCGTAAAGCCGTCGTGGCGGCGATGGAGGAGCAGGGCTTGCTGGTGAAGGTGGAGCCCCATCGCCACAGCGTTCCCTATTCCGATCGCGGCAAGGTGCCGGTGGAGCCGTTGCTCTCCACCCAGTGGTTTGTCAAAGCTGAGCCGTTAGCGGCCCGCTGCCGTGAGGCCCTCGATCAAGCCAAGCCACAGTTCGTGCCGGAGCGTTGGAGCAAGGTCTACCGCGATTGGCTCACCGACATTCGCGATTGGTGCATCAGCCGCCAGCTGTGGTGGGGCCATCGCATCCCGGCCTGGTTTGTGATCAGCGAAAGCGGTGGCCGCTACACCGACACCACGCCCTATGTGGTGGCGCGCAATCAAGCCGAGGCGCTGGAGAAAGCGCGCACCCAGTTCGGCGCTGAGGCCCAGATTGAGCAGGATGAAGACGCCCTCGACACCTGGTTTTCCAGCGGCCTGTGGCCCTTCTCGACCCTGGGTTGGCCCGATCAGAACGCGCCTGATCTGCAGCGTTGGTATCCCACCAGCCTGCTGGTGACGGGCTTCGACATCATCTTTTTCTGGGTGGCCCGGATGACGATGATGGCCGGTGCATTTACCGGCGAGACGCCGTTTGCCGACGTCTACATCCACGGCTTGGTGCGCGATGAGAACAACCGCAAGATGAGCAAATCAGCCGGCAATGGCATCGACCCATTGCTGCTGATTGATCGCTATGGAGCTGATGCCCTGCGCTTTGCCCTGGTGCGCGAAGTGGCCGGGGCCGGGCAAGACATCCGCCTGGATTACGACCGCAAGAGCGACACCTCCGGCACGGTGGAGGCGTCTCGCAACTTCGCCAACAAGCTCTGGAATGCCACCCGCTTTGCCCTGATGAATTTGGGCGGCGAGACCCCAGCGAGCCTTGGCAAGCCGGACCCTGCAGCGCTGCAGCTGGCCGATCGCTGGATCCTCTCCCGCTTGGCTCGCGTCAACCGCGAGACGGCCGCCCGCTACAGCAGCTATGGCTTGGGTGAAGCGGCCAAAGGCCTCTATGAGTTCGCCTGGAACGAGGTTTGCGATTGGTATCTAGAGCTCAGCAAGCGGAGGCTCAACCCTGGCGAGAACCCCAGCGCCGAGGCCTTGGCGGATCAGCGCACGGCCCGGCAGGTGCTGGCTCAAGTGATGGAGGAGTTGCAACGGATGTTGCACCCGCTGATGCCCCACCTCAGCGAAGAGCTCTGGCACGCGCTCACCGGCGCAGATGACGCCACTTATCTGGCGCTGCAGAGCTGGCCTGAGCTCAATGAAGCCGCCTTGGATGAGGCCCTCGAGCGCTCCTTTGCCGAGCTGTTTGAAGCCATTCGCGTGGTGCGCAACCTGCGCGCGGTGGCCGGGTTAAAGCCATCGCAGGCCGCGCCGGTGCGCTTCATCACCACCCGCTCTGATTTGGCCGAAAGCCTGAGGCACGCCAGCGTTGATATCGCGGCCCTCACCCGCGCTGAATCAGTGGGGGTGCTGGCGGATGCCCCAGCTGGCCGCGCCTTGGCTGGCGTCAGTGGTGAGCTGCAGGTACTGCTCCCCATCGATGGCCTGGTGGATCTTGAGGCCCTCAAAGGCCGCCTATCCAAAGACCTCTCCAAGGCGGAGAAGGAGATCGCTGGGCTGCAAAAGCGGCTCGATAATCCCAACTTCGCCGATAAGGCACCAGCGGCTGTGGTGGCTGAGTGCCGCGCCAACTTGGCCGAGGCTGAAACCCAAGCCCAACTGGCCCGCAAACGCTTGGCTGATCTGAGCTGATCAAGCCACGTTGAGCTTGCGGATGGCGTTGTCCTCCGGCAGTTGGGGTGCTGGGTAGAAGGTGGTGGCGGGGAAGGCGAAATCAGCGCCTGCGCCTTTGACGATCTCGGCGATATCGAGGAACACCTGCTGCTGCACATCCAGCCATTCCTTCCACACGGTGGTGTGGGTGAAGCAGTAGATCATCACGTTTACCGACGAGCTATCCCACTCGTTGAAGTTCACCAGAATCGTTTGGCTCTGGTCTATCTCGGGATGGTTTTCCAGCATCGTGCGGATCTGCTCGGTGACGTCTTGAACCCGGGTGATGTCTTCGTAGCGAAGGCTCAGGCTGGTTTTGATGCGGCGGTTGTACATCTGCCCCGGGTTCTCGATCGGGTTGGTGGCAAACACCGCATTGGGGATGTAAAGCGGGCGGCGATCAAAGGTGCGCAAACGCGTGTGATACCAACCGATGCTCTCAACCGTGCCCTCCAGGCCGGTGGTGCTGATCCAATCGCCTTCTTTGAAGGGACGATTGAAAAACAACATGAATCCTGAGAGGAAGTTCTGGGAGATGTGTTGGGTGCCAAAGCCGATGCCGATGCCCGCGCCGCCCAGCAGCGTGGCCACGGCGGTGGTGGACACCCCAAAGGTGACCATCAGCGCAGCGCTGGCTACCACCAGCACGCCAATCACATAAAGCCGGTCCAAGAGGCTGATCAACATCGCCTCATCTTTTGGATCCTCCACCTTCAGCCACTCTTCAAAGCTGCGCGAGCGCAGCACGGCATGGCCCAGGCGAATGGCGGCCCAGCTGATGGCCACGATCATCAAGCTGGCCGACAGCCGCGCGCTGGCCAGGCCATTGAGCTTGCTAGTGGCCGGCTCCAACAGCTGCGTGATCCAGCCGGCGTAGAGCGCAACAGCCAGGCCCAGGGTGAGCGGGCGCTTCACCGTGCGGGAGACCAGGGCACCCACCCGGCGGCCGCGGCGCTCCAGCAGCGTGAGCGTGATCCACAGGACCACCAAGCCGGCGGTACCAATCAGCACACCCTGGTTGCTGTGCAACAGATCCAGTTCGCCAAAGAGCGGCTGCGACATCCGGCGGGGTCCGGTAACAAGCCCGCCAGTCTCAACAATCTTATTGATTAATGCAAGTTAATTCCGGCTGTCCTATCCAGCCGGCTGCGGAACGCGCCTCACTGCAGAACCGGTCACCATGGCGGCATCTTCTGTGTTGGCGGTTCTGGCGATGGCCGAGCTGATCCCCGCGCTGGACACGGTGTTGGAGCTGCTGCGCAGCCCCCTTGGGGCTGTGTTGTTTGTGCCGCTCTATGCCCTGTGGGTGACGCTGCTGCTTCCAGGGGTGTGGGCATCGATGTTGGCTGGGGTGCTCTATGGCACCTGGGGCGGCAGTGCCTTGGTGTTTTTTGGGGCCTGCTTCGGCGCGGTGGCCACGTTTTTGCTGGGCCGCCATTGGCTGCGCGATTGGGCTAGCCAGCGGCTGGCCCGCTGGCCGCGGCTGCAGGCGATTGAAACGGCCGTGAGCCGTGAAGGGTTGCGCTTGGTATTGCTCACTCGGCTCTCGCCGGCTTTTCCTTTCAGCCTGTTGAACTTGGCCTATGGGCTCAGTGCTGTGTCGCTGCGCGACTACAGCCTTGGCTTGATCGGGATTCTCCCCGGCACGGTGCTGTTCTGCGCCCTTGGTGCATTGGCTGGGGATGTGGCCCGCTTTGGCGAGGTGCTCTCTGGCGAGGCCGATGGCGTCACCTGGGCGTTGCGGATCGTGGGTGTGCTCGCCACCTTCGCTGTGGTCTGGCTCGTGGGGCGTGCGGCTCAGCGGGCTTTGCAGAGCGATGCTTCAGAGGCTGATTAGGGGGTGGGCCAGACGTATTCGGTCAGTGCAGCCTGATCACTCAGGTGCTCTCTTGGTTCTTGATCGGAAGATCGCGCAGAGAGGCGATCAGCACAAACCAACCCAGCCTCAGCTTGGCGGTGATGCCTTCTCGAGTTGCTAACTCGGCGTACTTGGCACGGCCGCAGTCGGTTTTGATCCAGCGGTGAATAGCAGGGCGGCTCATGGGTTGATCAGGTCTTGCAATGCCGACTCGTCGATGATGGCCACGCCGAGCTTTTCGGCTTTCTGCAATTTGCTGCCTGCTTTACTGCCGGCCACCACTTAGTTGGTCTTAATCCCACTGAATCGGGCGATGGCTACTGAAGCTGAAGCGATGCTCAAATTCTTCCGGTAGCAGGTCTTCGGTGATCGTCATGCAGATGACATTTTGGGGCATGGAGAAGCTGCTGCCATCTTGATCGAATGGGCCTTCGATATAAGCGCCAATTCGCTCAGCAAATAGAAATCCAATCATCAAGGCGATTCCAGTTGCCAACGAGTTGTCGTGCTTGAAAGCCAATAGCAGCTGGGAGCCAAAAACCCACGTCAGAAGTCGCACAAATACGTCATAGGGAGGCGGGATTGGCGTGTTGCGAATGCGCTGCAATCCACCAATGGCCACCATCGTGGCATCTGCAGTTTGCACGAGTTGGTTGCGGCCCCAATCATCAATGATGGCTTTTTGGTGCAGTTTCTGAATATCCAGCGCTCGAATTTCGCTCATGCGCCGCACGCTGGTTCCTGGCTTGAGCTTGATTTGCTCACAAATTTGCTTCAGCACAACTGAGTCTGATGGATGCCAGAAGTTGCGCAATTCAAAGTTGTTTTGCCAAATCATCGCCACTTGAAGCCTGACCAGGCGTTTGATGCTCGCCCTGGCTTCCTTGACGTCAATGTAGGTATAGAGATTGTCTTTCCAGCAGCGACTGTGGTTAACCAGCTCGCCCCACAATTTTCTTGCCTCCCACCAGCGGTTGATGGCTTCGGTGTTACGAAAGCCGATGAAGATTGAGACCGCAATGCCGAGAATCGACACTGCTTTACCGCTCAAGAGCCAGCTTTTGGGAATCGGAGCAATGGCAATGAGAAAGCTGAGCACCAAAACGACACCAATGTCTTTCCACATGCGTCGCCCGATTTGAATCAGGACCAATAGGTAGTCCTGAGGCAATGTCGCTGGAGGATCGCCGTAGTGGCCGCTCACGTAGTGATTGGGTACTTGTTTGCGGGACAACTTTGCGCTGATTGAATTAATTTACTTATGATAAAGTGATCGAGTAATTGCGTCAACTGCGCAGTATTCAATTTTTAGTTTCAAGCCGTGGGTTCTCCTGTTACTTGGCTGCGCAGCTTTATCGATCGTTTGTTGCGCTTAGATTTATTTCTGCCTCTGGTTGCAGTTGGGGCTGTTGTTGTTGTCATTTTAACTCCTGTTGTTTGGTCTTTTTACGAGGCTTCCTTTTATTTTGGCTCCCGCGATTCTGCTCCGGCAGCCCATGTTTATGAGGTGAATCGCGGCACGGAGAAATATCTCGAGCAAGCGTTTGCGTTAGATAATGGAATTCAGGGATTTACCCCTGTTCAGCGCGACCTGATGTTGAAGTTCACGATTGACAAGGTGGCTGATCTTGATCTGGCTCGTCGCACGGTGTTTGTATCTGGAAAGGTGTCGGCTGTTTGGTCACCTGAATCACTTGGGCAGCAAATTATTACCACGGATCGCTACCAGGCTGCGCGCATTGCTGGCTATGAAGAGCAGGATCTGTTGAAGGATTTGGAAATGCCTGATTTGGTTAAAGATGATTTTTACACCTATGACCCTTTAGTTTTAAGGCAAATCCAAAAAGGCGATAAGACTGTTTTTGTCTCTGAGTATAACTTCTCGGGAAATATTCGCTTTCCTTTGAATCTTCGGGAATATCCATTGGATATTCAGCGCATTCCCTTGCAGGTGCGCCATAAGATTCTCCCGTCATACATGTTGAAGTTTCAATCGCTGAAGCCCGACCTTGCCTTTGAAAGGCCTGATTTCTTTGTTGGCCAATATCGAATTGATCAGGTTCAAGCGCTGCCTCCCTCAATTGAGGCTCTTTACGACCCTTCCTTGAAGAAAGTGTTGTTGACCCCATCTGCATCTCCCCAGCAAGCGGTGCAACATTTTAAGCGTGCTGAAGCTGACGTTCGCGCCAACTCCAAGCAAGAGGGTGGGTTTAAGCAGCGTCTTGGAGCGTTGCAAAGCCGCTACTTCGGTGGGCCTGTTGGTCCCCGTTCGGTAGCAGGAATCACACTTGATCTGCGCAGGCAGTTCTCCACAACATTGATGCGCTCGATGTTTCCAGTTTCGCTTGCTCTATTGCTTCTGGTGCTATCAAGCTATATCCCTTATCGCTTCACCGATGTGAAGTTGGCTGTGCCGCCAACAATCTTGGTTTCCTTGGTCTTTATGCAACAAGGTGCCTATTCAGGGCTTCCAGATCTTGGTTATCCGATCCTACTTGATTACTTTTATTTGATGGCTTATGTGGTCACGTTGTTGATGTTCATGGATTTGCTGCTTACCTCGTTGAAGCGCAGTAGTTCCTGGACATGGCTTGTGACTTACAACCGTTTTGTGCGTGTCCTCACCCTGGCTGTTGCCACGGTCGGCCCGGTGGTTATTTGGTTTGGTTTCCGAATCTTGAATGCGGCTATGGCCTCTGCGGGTTGATTCATTTCGCATCGCCTGCCTGGCCGATGAGTCGCTGCAATTCGGCTTCATCAATCACGGCAACACCGAGTTTTTCAGCTTTCTGCAATTTGCTGCCTGCTTCGCTGCCGGCCACCACGTAGTTGGTTTTTTTGCTGACCGAACCTGTCACCTTGCCTCCAGCGGCCTCGATGATGGCTTGCGCTTGCACGCGGCTGAGGCTGGGCAATGTGCCTGTGAGCACCAGCGTTTGACCCGTTAGAGGGCCTGCTCCACCTTCGGCTTCAGCACCGTTGCCGTCGCTGGCCAGCGGCAGGTCCAAGGAAGCCAGCTGAGCCATCAGGTGTTGGTTGGCTTCCGTGCTGCACCATTGCTGCATGCATTGGCTGATCTCGGGGCCAATGCCATAGAGCCCGTTCAGCGCTTCTTCACTGGCGCCTTGAAGCACCTCCCAGCTGGGGAAGGCGGTGGCCAATATTTTGGCATTCACGCTGCCGATGTGGTGAATGCCCAAGGCAAACAGCAAGCGGTGCCATGGCCGTTGCCGGGAAGCCGCCAGCGCTTCGATCAAGTTGCTGGCGGACTGCTCGCCCATGCGCTCGAGGCTGGCCAGCAGGGCTGCATCCAGCCTGTAGAGGTCGGCGATGGAGCGCACCAAGCCGCGATCAACGAGCTGCTCAATCAACTTGCCTCCCAAGCCATCGACATCCATCGCTTGACGGCTCACCCAATGGCGCAAGGCACCGCGCAAGATCGCGGGGCAGCTGCTGTTCACGCAGCGGGTAGCTGCTTCTCCGCTTTCGCGCACCAGCACCGAACCACATTCAGGGCAGTGGCTCGGCAGCTCTAGCCGCTCGGCTCCCTCGGGCCTCAGTTCAGGCAGCACCCGCAGCACTTCCGGGATGATCTCGCCGGCTTTGCGCACCACAATCGTGTCGCCGCTGTGGAGATCGAGTTCCTCGAGGCGATCAGCGTTGTGCAAGGTGGCGCGGCTGACGCTGGTGCCGGCTAGCGGCACGGCTTCAAATTCCGCCACCGGCGTCACCACCCCGGTGCGGCCCACCTGGGCCACCAGGCGCAGCAGCCGGCTGGGCGCTTCTTCGGCGGCGTATTTCAGGGCGATCGCCCAGCGCGGCGCCTTTTGCGTGAAGCCAGCGAGCTGCTGACGCTCGAGCGCATCGAGCTTCACCACCACCCCATCGGTGGCGTAGGGCAACTGATGGCGCTGCTCCTCCCAGCGGTCATAGAAAGCCACCACCCCATTGGCTCCGCTGGCGCGCTCGCGGTGGGGATTGACGCGGAATCCCGCGGTTTCCAGCCATTGCAGGGCCTCCCATTGACTCTTGGGTCCTGCGGCATCCGCTGGTAGGTGAACGGTGTAAGCGAAGAAGTCCAGCCGTCTGGCGGCCACCACCTTCGGGTCGAGCTGACGCAGGGTGCCCGCGCAGGCATTGCGGGGATTGGCAAAGAGGGCCTCGCCGCGCTGCTGGCGCTCGGCGTTGATGGCTTCAAAGGTGTCGTCGGGGATGAAGGCTTCGCCCCGCACCTCCACCCAGGCCGGTGGCTGCTCGAGCTGCAACCGCAGCGGCACCGCTTGGATGGTGCGCACATTGGCGGTGATCTCCTCACCGCGGCTGCCATCACCGCGGGTGGCAGCGCGCACCAGCACCCCATCGGCGTAGCTCAAGGCCAAGGCATTGCCATCGATCTTGAGTTCGCAGACGTACTCGCGCTGACGCTCAGGGTTGTCCTCCAGCTGGCGCCCCAGGCGTCCATCCCAGGCCTGCAACTCTTCAGCGTTGAAGGCGTTATCAAGGCTGAGCATGCCGATGCGGTGCTCAACGCTGCTGAACCCCTCAGCGGGCGGGCCGCCCACCCGCTGGGTGGGGCTGTCAGCGCTCAGCAGCTCAGGGTGTTGCTGCTCAAGGTCCAACAACTCCCGGTAGAGCCGGTCGTAGACGGCATCTTCAAATTCAGGGGCATCCAGCACGTAATAGGCGTGGGCAGCCCGGTTCAGTAGCTGCCGCAGTTCGGCAGCCCGCAGCTGCTGCTGGGCCGTGGACGCCATCGCTTGCGGGCTCAGTCGCTGACGGGGCTGATGCGCTCAACGCGCCAGTTGTCCTCGGCTTTGACGAAGGTGAAGTCCAAGGGCAGCTCCTCACCGCCTTCGCTTTTGAGCTTCACGGTCAGCATGATCTGACCCTCTTGGATGCGGGGGCGGCCGGAACGCAGGTTGCGGTACTTGTTCAGCTTGAGACCAGCCAGGAAGCGGATGAACTGCTGGCGGTTGACGTGTTGCCGGTAGGTCTTGGTGGTGAGCAGGTAGGCCCCGTCGATTTGACCGGAGGCCACCTTGGTGAAGAACTGCTTGATCAGTGGGTTGATGCCTCGGGCGCTGATGACCAGGCGCACCGCGCTAACGGTCCAATAGAGCAGCAGCGCGCCGGCGCCAGCGAGCAGCAGTTTGGTGCCGAGATCACGGGCGAGTGACCAATCCATTTCCATGGCAGGGGCGGGGCATCAGCTGGGCTGGCACGAGTCTGCAGGACTGCGGCCACGATTGCGCGCACAATCGCTGCGATGCCCCTCGCGCCGCTACCGCCGTTGTTCCACCGGCTCGACCGGGAGCACTTCTCAGGTTGCCTGGGAGAGCTCGGGCGGCCAGCGCTGAAATTGCGCTGGAGTGATGGCCGTATGACCCGCACCGCCGGCCTGTACCGGCGCGGTCCAGGCATCTGCGAAATCGTGTTGTCACGGCCAGTGCTGGCGCCGTTGCCGCCTGAGGCCACCCTCAGCACGCTCTGCCACGAAATGATCCATGCCTGGGTGGACCGGGTGCAGCGGGTTAAGGAGGTGCATGGCCCTCAATTTCGCTCTCGCATGGCCCAGATCAATGGGGCCCAGCAGGACTTTGAGGTGAGCCTGCGCCACAGCTATCCCTTGCCAGCGGTTGTGGCTGGCTGGATTGCTGTTTGTCCGGTCTGCGGTCGCACGGCGGCCTACCGGCGCCGGCGCCAGGGGTTGGCCTGCCGGTACTGCTGCGAGCAGCACAATGGCGGCCGCTGGGATGCGCGCTTTCTGCTGCGCTTTGAGCGGCCTCAGGAGGTGTGCAGTGGCTGAATTTCTGGCGGGCTTGGTGGTGAGCGGCTGGGTGATCAGCTGGCTAGGCCTGCGCCGTGAGGCGACCTTGCGGCCGCGCCTGCCTAAGGTGCCTCAACGGATGAATGGTTGATGGTGGATCGGTTCTTCGACGGTGGTCTGGAGGAGCGCCTCGAAGGTTGGATCGATCGCGGTCGCGAGTTTGTTGATGGGGTGGCTGCCAACGCAGCAGCCAGCAATCAGCCCCGCTCGAGCTTTTCTGGCAGCTCGAGCAATGCCCGCCGGCGGCCCCTCGATGCCATCTCCAGGCGCGGCCAACGCTCCGCAGCCCCCAGCGATCCGGTGCCGGGCTGGAGTGATGCCGATAGTGAGTGGCCTGATGACGATGTCTTCAGCCTGCCCCGCTGGCAGCGTCCGGAACCCACACGCCAGCCTGCTCCTGATCCTTTAAACAGTGCGCCGCCGCGGCGTCAGCCCAGCAACCAGCGCCCCTTGCCCCGTTCGTCTCGGCGCCGCAGCCAGGGCTAGGGCTGATCACGCGGGCTTAACCCAGCGGCCAAAGGCTCAAGGGACAACGCTGTGTTGCTCATGGGTCAGCTGATCGTGCTCGGGTACCCCGATGCCGCCGAAGCCGAAGAGGTGCGCCGCGAGCTGGTGGGCTTGCAGCAAGACCATCTGATTGCTCTCGAAGATGCCGTGGTGGTGGTGCACCACAGCGAAGGCAAGGTGGAGCTGCGCCAAGCCCTCAACCTCACGGCCGCTGGTGCGGTGAGTGGTGGTTTTTGGGGCACCTTGGTGGGCTTGCTGTTTCTCAACCCGCTGGTGGGTGCGGCGGTGGGCGCTGGGGTGGGTGCAGCGTCTGGCGCCATGACGGATCTGGGCATCAATGACGGCTTTCTCAAGGAGGTGGGCGAGGCCCTTGGCCCCGGCAAGGCCGCCCTTTGCCTGCTGGTCAAAGAAGCCACCACCGATCGGGTGATTGAGAAATTGCGCCGCCACGCTGGCCACACCCAGCTGCTGCAAACCAACCTCAGCCACACCGACGAAGACCATCTCAAGGAGCTGCTGGATCAGGCCAAGCAGCAAGCCGAAGCCCTGCGGCTTAGCTGAGCAGCGCCTGGCCGTCGCGGCGGCGAATCAGCACCACGCTGGGTTTGGGCAGCGCGCCACTGCGGTTGCTTGGCCAGTTGGAGCCCAGCGGTACCCAGCGCTGCTGGCTGAGTGATTCGCCATTGCTGAGTTGCAGTTGGAAGCGGCGCGCCTCCTCGGCATTGTCGTTGCGGCTGCCATGGCGTTCGCCGGGATGCTGCACGGCTAAAAACAGCTGCTCACCCTCTGGGGTGAGGGCCAGCCCCGTGAGCTCGCATTCCATTGGGCCGGTGGCAAAGCAGAAGGCTTGGCCGGCTTGAGGCCCGCTGCTGGGGATCACCCAGCAGCTGTTATTGCCAAAGGTGCCGCCATTGAATTCGGGGTTGTTTTGGCTGCCGGTGCCGATGTCGGTCACCATCCACAGTGCCCCTGTGGGATCCACCGCAAGGTTGTCGGGATTGGCAAACCCCAGGCCGCCATCAGTGGGTTCACCGCCGGTGGCCACCATCTGCCAGCGGAAGCGATTGTTGCCCTGCTCGCTGAGGCGCATGATCCAGCCCTCATTCCAGGGGCTTTGATCTTGGGGGCCCTTGAAGATCGCCGGATCAGGCGTGCCATCGCTGCCGGGCATCCCTGAGGTGAAGCTCACCAGCAGATCACCGCTGGCTGGATCAAGCACGGTGTCTTCCGGCCTGGCGGTGGCAGTGATGCCAGCGGCATTGGCGGCTAGATGGGCATCGATCAATAGAGCGCCGAGTTGGGCTTCGCCTTCGCCTCTGTAGAGATCGCCAAGGGTGGGGTAGCGCTGGCGGTAGGCGGCAATGGCAGCGGGGCTATCGAGGCTTTCGGCGCCGGCTTGGTTCCGGTCGCTGTGGGGCACCTTCACGGGGGCCGCCAGTGGGTTCACCGGGGTGCCAGCGGTGAGCGCTACCCAGCTGCCGCTGCCATCGGGATTGAACACGGCTCCATAAAGGGTGCCTGTCTCAAAGAGCCGGCTGTTGGCTGGATCGCTGGGGTTGCTGACGACGCCATCGCTGAGGAAGCGGTAGAGGTGGCCACCGCGGCGATCGCAGCCGGAGTAGACGTGCAGTGGTTCGCCGGCGCGGGCCTTCACGGCAACGGCCTCATGGCGGAAGCGGCCGAGGCTGGTGTGTTTGGTGCCGGGATCATTCGGATTGGCCGGATCAATCTCCACCATCCAGCCGTATTTGTTGCCAGCTAGGCCAAATGGATTACCCAGGCCGTAGAGGCGCTTCTCCTGGCAGCGGAATGGCATTGCTGAGGGAGCCATGGCGCTGCCATCGGCGTAGACCGCTTCTGGAACCTGGCTTTGGAAGTTCTCTTCAGCGCTGAGCACCGTGCCCCAGGGGGTGGTGCCACCGGCGCAGTTGGCAAAGGTGCCGATGATGCGATCACCCAGGCCATCGTCGTAGCCCTGGCGCTCGCTCAAGCGGAACACCGAGCTGGCTGGGCCGCTGCTGCGTAGGCGCTGCACTGGTTCATCGAGGCCGGCGAGTCCATCAATGCGGCGATCTTCTGGGCCGGCTGCACGCTGCCAGTGGCCTTGGCCATCGCGCTTGAGCCGCAGCACGCCAATGCCTTGATCGCGCATGGCTTCAGTGGCCACGGTTGTGATGTTTGCTTGGAGTTCGGCATCGGGGGCATCGCCCCAGACATCGCGCTTGCCGCCACTGCTGGCCAGTGCCGCCACGACAGCGTCGTAGGGCAGGGGTTGTCCGGTGACGGCGCTGAAGCCTTGGCGCCAGGGAAGCGGGCTGATGTATTCGTAATTGACCGTTAGAAGTGCGGCATCAGCGCTGAGGGGGCGAAAGGCGAGGAAGTCGTTGTTGAAGCCAAAGCGGCTGCTTCCCACAGGATCTCCCCAGCTGGCCAAGAGCTCTTGCTCATATCCCTCCGGGAGGCTGAGGGCATCGTTGATGCGCACCATCCGGTAGGCCTGGCGTTGCTGCTGGGGGCTGAGGCCATCGGTGGGCAGCGGCAGCGGCGTTCGCACCGGCTTAAAGGGCGGCAGGGCTTGCTGACGTGCGCTGCTCGCCCGGCTGGGCAGGCTCAAACCGCCGGCGGCAGCACCTAACAGGAGCAGAAACTGCCGGCGTTGCAGGGCCATGGCGGAGGCGCTCAAGCAGCCCTTCAACCCTAGGGGGAATGGAACTTGAGCATTCCCGCAAACGGTGGCGCGGAAGCAGGTTCCTTGGCTAAAGAAAAATGAGACTCAGGTAAGACTCGTGGACCCTTCTGTGCTCGGCCTGTTGGCCATGGGTGTTGGGATGACCGCCGCTGATCCTGCTCAGATCGCTGCGGCGGCTGATCCGGTTCTGATGCAGCCGATCGTGATTGAGGTGGCTAACCCCTGTGATCAGGGCGTTGAGTTCCTGCACGACTTCGGCAGCTTCACCTTGGAGCAGTACGGCTACCAGAGCTGCCCTGTGCCGCTGTTTTGAGCGGGCTCACCTGAAAGCCGCAGCCCAGCAATTGCAGTCGGGCATTGACCGCAGCCACCAGATGCTTGGGCATGTCCTCAGCCATTTGCTCGGCTGAGGCGCTGATCGAGGGTGAGCCTTCATCGAGGGCTGAGAGCAGATCCGCCCACTGGCTGACCAGCTGCTGTTCATCAATGGCGTGCAAGCCCAGGCTTTGCAGCAGTTCGGTGCAGCGCTCTTCATGCCAAAGCACCGAGCGGTTGGCGTTTTGGTCGGGGCGCCGGTAGGCGTAGCCGCCATCAAGGGCGACATCGCTGGGCATGCCGTCGTCATCGCGCATGCCAGCGGTGCTGAGCATGCGGCCGCAGCTCACCGCTGAGAGGCCAAAGCGGCGACCCAGGTCGGTGAGTGTGAGCCAATTGACTTGGGATTCCATCAGACCCTCGTCGGATGACTTAATGCTGACGCGAGGGAAAAAGCGCGCAACCTGTCAACAGGGTTTCGCAGCATTACCGAACATATTTATAAAAACTTCATTGTTTTCTGCGTCGATGGCTGGCCCCAGCCATTGCTCGATTTTTGGCGAAAACACCTCGCGAATCACAGTCAGGGGCTTGCTTTGGCGGAAGAAGCGGTAATGGCGGCTCCAAAACGGCCCCTCTCCTTGCAGGCGTTCGTGTAACCAATCGGCTTGCACCAAGGCCACGCCATCTACCTCGCGAAACAGCTCGGCGCGGTTGCTGGTGAGGCTGCGCCAGATCGGTTGATCCTTTTCCTTGAGGTGTTCTTCGGCTTGCTGCTGGTTCCACCAGCTCTCGGCCCAGGCCAAGGTTTCACCGCCGCAGGTGAGCCACACCTGCCGGCGCAGCAATGGGGCTTGCAGCTCCTGCACCTCCCGGGGGGTATGCAAATCGCTGCCTGTGTCTGGAGCCATGGCCGCCAGATCAATGGCCACGGGATCGCCGGTGAGCAGCTGCAGGTGGCGCGTGGGGCTGCCATCACCCAGCAACCACAGGCGCCAAGGCCCCCGGAGCAACGTGCCGCTGAGGGTTGGATCACGCCACAGCACCTCTGGGGAGGAGCGCAGCAGCCCTGTTTGGGATGTGGACGGCAAAGCGTTGATGCCTGGCCAGCTGTTTTGACGCTAACGGCCCAGGCTCAGTTGCAGCTTGTCGCTGCCTTGGCGGATTACCACCCGATCGGCTTGTACCTGCTCCAGGATCCAGCCGCTGCTGCCAATCGGTTCGCCAACGCCTGTACTCAGTGAATTTCCGCCTGTTGTGAAGATCGCGCTGCCGCTGCGGCCGGGCACTTTCACCACACCCAGCAGTTCGGGCGCCACAGTGCCGCTGGTTGCGGGTGAAGCAGGAGGCTCACCAGCCGGATCCAGCGTTGCGGCTGGCGGAATCACCGGCGGAATTTCAACGCGCAGTGGCGGCATCGGCGCCGGAGCGGCGGCTGGCTCGCTGGCGGGCTTGAGCCGCTCAATCAATTGCAGTTGGCGCTGATGCTGCAGCTCATCGCGGGCTTGCATCCAGCCGCGCCACAGCAACCCCGCGGTCACAGCCGCGCTGCTGCTCAATAGGCATAGGGCGCCCAATAGGAGCCACCAACGCCGCTGACGCCACGGCGAGGGGGGTGAAGCCACTTCGGCCTCCTCTTGAATTGGAGCTGTTGCAGGAGGGGTTGGCTCAGCAATGGCTACCAAGGCCGTGCCGTTTAGGGGATTCACAGCGGCAAACACCCGGTCCATGACTTCCTCGGCGCGCAAATCCCAGTAGGCCAGATGGCGGCAATGCCGTTGGTGCAGATCTGGCAGGGTCGAGCTGGTCAGGGATTGGGGCGCGAACGCACCAACTTATCGATCAGCTCAAGGTCTGGCGAGGGTGGTGGTAGCCGCTTGGCGATCCTGCAACTCCAGCCACAGCAGCAGCGCCGTGACATCAGCTGGGCTCACCCCTGGCAGACGAGAGGCTTGGCCCAAGTTGAGCGGCTGAGCAGCGCTGAGCCGTTCGCGGGCTTCGCGGGAGAGGGTGGTGATGCTGTGAAAGTCGATGCCGCTGGGGATGGGGCGCTGGCCTTGGCGTTGCACCCGCTCGATCTGCTGGGTTTGGCGGGCGAGATAGCCGCTGTACTTCACATCGATCTCAGCGCCTTCACGCACGTCGATTGGCAGCTCGCCATCAGCAAGACCGTGGCTCACCAGATCGTTGCTGTGAAAGCCGGGCCTGCGCAGCAGATCAGCGAGGGTGATGGATCCTTTGATCGCCGCGCCGGTTTGCTCCACCACCGCTGGCGCAACAGGATCGCTGACCTTGAGCCGCACAGTTTCTAGGCGCTTTGTTTCCGCTGCAATCCCCTCCTGCTTGCGCTCATAGATCTGCCAGCGCCGCGCATCGATCAGGCCCAGCTCGCGGGCTAATGGCGTCAGCCGCCGGTCGGCGTTATCGCCGCGCAGGACCAGGCGGTATTCACTGCGGCTGGTGAGCACCCGGTAGGGCTCACGCAGATCCTTGGTGACCAGATCATCGATCAAGGTGCCGATGTAGCTGCCTTCGCGGGGGAAGTGCACGGGCTCTTGGCCGCGGATCAAGCGCACCGCATTGAGCCCAGCCACCAAGCCTTGGGCAGCGGCTTCCTCGTAGCCAGTGGTGCCATTGAGCTGCCCGGCGCTGAATAGGCCTGCCACGCGTTTGGTTTGCAGCGAGGGCAGCAGTTGGGTGGCGGGCAGGTAGTCGTATTCGACGTTGTACGCCGGCCGCAACATCACGCACTGCTCCAGCCCGGGCAGGGTGCGCAGCAGCTCCAGTTGCAGCCGCTCCGGCAGGCCGGTTGAGAAGCCTTGGATGTAGAGCTCGGGGGTGTCGCGCCCCTCGGGCTCGAGAAAAATTTGGTGGGAGTCCTTATCGGCAAAGCGCACGATCTTGTCTTCGATCGAGGGGCAGTAGCGGGGCCCTTTGCTGTCGATGAAGCCGCCGTAGATCGGGGTGAGGTGCAGGTTGTCTTTGATCAGTTGATGGGTGGCCGCAGTGGTGCGGGTGATGTGGCAGCTCATCGGTTCGCTGCTCACCCAGGCTTCGGGGTCAAAGGAGAACCAGCGCTCATGGGCATCGCTGGGCTGCTCTTCGAGGGTCTCGAGCGCCACGCTGCGGCGATCCACCCGCGCGGGAGTGCCGGTTTTGAGCCGATCAGTTGTAAACCCCAAGGCCTGAAGCGCTTCGGTGAGGCCTTCAGCGGGTTGCTCGCCGGCTCTGCCTGCTGGCATCGATTGGTTGCCCACCCAGATGCGCCCGCCCAGGAAGGTGCCGGTGGTGAGCACCACCGCTTGGGCGTTGTAGATGCTGCCGAAATAGGTGCGCACGCCGGTGATCCACAGATCACCGCCCTCGGCGCTACCGCTGGTTTCCAGCCCCGTGACCATCGCTTCGCGCAGGGCGAGGTTGGGGGTGTGCTGCAGCAGCTGCAGCATCTGGCGCGCGTATTGGCGTTTATCGGTTTGGGCGCGCAGGGCCCACACCGCTGGGCCGCGGCTGGCATTGAGCACCCGCTTTTGCAGGGCGGTGGCATCGGCCAAGCGGCCAATCACCCCGCCAAGGGCATCCACTTCATGCACCAGCTGGCTTTTGGCTGGCCCGCCCACGGCTGGGTTGCAGGGCTGCCAGGCAATGCGATCGAGGTTCAGGCTGAATAGGGCCGTGGAGATGCCCAGCCGCGCGGCCGTGAGCGCTGCTTCGCAGCCGGCATGACCACCGCCGACAACGATCAGCTGAAAGGATTCGGTGGGCAGCGCAGCTGGCTCCATCGCTTCATTATCGGAGCTTGCATTCCGTCTGGGTGTTCGCCTAGCCCCCAGGTGCCGCCAGGTTGCGGAAGCGGGTGAACTGCGATTCGAACAGCAACTTCACGGTGCCGACTGGCCCGTTGCGGTGCTTGGTGACGATCACTTCGGTGATGCCGCGATCGGGAGTTTCGGGGTTGTAGTACTCATCGCGGTAAATCATCATCACGATGTCGGCGTCCTGCTCAATCGAGCCGGATTCCCGCAGGTCGCTGAGCATCGGCCGCTTGTTGGTGCGCGCTTCCACGCCGCGGCTGAGCTGGGAAAGGGCGATCACCGGCACATTCAGTTCGCGCGCCATTTGCTTGAGGCCTCGGGTGATGCGCGAGAGCTCCTGCACCCGGTTGTCGGAGCCGGAGCCTTCCATCAACTGCAGGTAGTCGATCACGATCAAGCCCAGCTCGCGGCTCTGTTCAGCCATCAGGCGCCGGCAGAGTGAGCGCATCTCCAAAACGCCGGCATTGGGTTTGTCGTCGATGAAGATCGGCAGCCGCCCGAGCGTGCTGATGCCTTGGCCCAGCAGCGGCCATTCCTCTTGATTGAGCCGGCCGGTGCGCAGCCGCCCGCTTTCAATGCCCACCTCCATCGACAACAGCCGGTAGGTGAGCTGCTCTTTGCTCATCTCCAAGCTGAACACGCACACCGGTAGGTCGTGCAGTTGCGCCACGTTCTTGGCGATGTTCAGCACGATTGAGGTTTTCCCCATGGCTGGGCGTCCGGCCACGATGATCAGGTCGCTGCGCTGCAGCCCCTGGGTCATCGCATCGAGGTCGTAGAAGTTGACCGGGATGCCCGCCACTGAGGTGCCCAGAGAGCGGGTTTCAATTTCTTCAAAGGTGCGGGTGAGGATTTCCGCGGTGGGTGTCAGCCCCAGGCTGGGTTTGGACTGGCTGATTGCAAAGATCTTCTGCTCGGCTTCATCGAGCACCTGATCCATCGGCTTGCCCTGATCAAAGCCAAGGCCGATCACTTCGTTGCCAGAGCGGATCAGCTGGCGGCGCAGGTGCTTGTCCATCACCAGCTTGGCCACCTCTTCAATCGAGGCGGTGCTGAGGGTGCGGTCCACCAGCTCACTGAGCCGGCTGCTGCCGCCCACCTTCTCGAGTTGGCCGGTGTCGGCGAGCCAGGCCACCATCGCCGTCAGGTCGGTGGGCTTGCCCTGGCCGTGCAGCATCAAGGCGGTGCGGAAGATCTCCCGGTGGGCACCGGTGTAGAAGGCTTCCGGCTGCAGCACATCAGCGACCCGGCCGATGGCATCGGGGTCGAGCAGGATGCCGCCGAGGATCATCTCCTCGGCTTCTAAGTTCTGCGGCGGAATCTGCTCGGGCGTCGCCTCAAACAGTTCCGCATCTTTGCGGCGCGAGCGTTCCCTCTCTGGTTCATTCAAGGGAACAGAAACCATCGCGCCGTTCCATCGTTAAAGGGACAACCATGCTGCCCCGTTTCGGGCGGTTTGGCCTTAGTGGCTGACCACTTCCAGATTGATCTCGGCGACCACTTCAGGGTGCAGCTTGACCTGAACCTTGTAGTTGCCGGTGCGGTGCACCTCAGGAACGGTGATGTCGCGCTTGTCCACCAGCTTCTTGGTGGCCGATTCGATCGCCTCAGCCACATCGACGTTGGTCACGGTGCCAAACAACACGTCGTCGCCGCCGGTTTGCTTCTTAACGGTGAAGCGGCCGATGGTGTCGAGCGCCGTGCGGAAGGCCACCGCATCAGCTTTCAGGGCCGCCAGCCGCTCAGCTTCCTTGGCGCGGCGGTGCTCCACCTGCTTGAGCACCGCTGGGGTCACAGGCAGTGCTTTGCCATGGGGAAGGAGGAAGTTCCGGGCATAACCCGGAGCCACCTCCACAAGATCACCGTCCTTGCCCAGGCTCAGGATGTCTTCGCTGAGAACAACTTGTACGCGCTTCGCCATGGGTGAATCCGGGTGCTATTCGACTGCCAAAAGGCCAGCCGTTGATCTTACCTTCCTGGCCTGAGCCTCAGCCCGCCGGCAGGCGGACTTGTGTGGCTAAGCCGAGGGCGCGCATCAGCCGGATGTGTTGCCAGGTGAGATCGATCTGGCCGGGCTCCAGGCCGTGCTTGGCCGAGTGGGGGAAGGCGTGGTGGTTGTTGTGCCAGCCCTCACCGAAGGTCAAAGCCGCCACCCAGGGGTTGTTGCGTGACTTGTCGCCGCTCTCATGGACGGCTTCGCCCCAGCAGTGGGTGGCCGAGTTCACCAGCCAGGTCACGTGATAGACGAGCACCAGGCGCAGGGGGATGCCCCAGAGCACCAGGGCCCAGCCGCCGGCACCGGTGAGGCTGCCGATTAAGAACAGCAGGCCAGCCAAGGGCAGTTGAAGCAGCAGGAAGTTGTTGTTCAACCAGCGGTAGTAGGGGTCTTTGGCCAGATCGGCTGAGAAGCGGGGCACGGCGCCCATGGCGGGGATTTCCTCGAACATCCAGCCCATGTGGCTCCACCAGAAGCCGCGGTTGCTGTTGTGATGATCAGCATCCGTATCGGAGAACTTGTGGTGGTGGCGGTGCAGGCCAACCCAGTCGATCGGGCCGTGCTGGCAGCTCAGGGCGCCGCAGGTGGCAAAGAAGCGCTCCAGCCATTGGGGTAGGCGGAAGGAGCGGTGGCAGAGCAGGCGGTGGTAGCCGATGGTCACGCCCAGGCAGGCGGTGACCCAGTAGAGAACCGCCAGGCTGGTGACGGCCTGCCAGCTCCAGAACATGGGCAGAAGTGCCACCGCAGCGAGGATGTGGATGCCGGCCATAAAGCCAACAGTGCCCCAACGGCGGCCGGGACCATCGCAGTGGGTGGACTTGTCAGGGTGCGGCGCACTCAACACAGCCGAGCGGGCTGGTGCTGAGATGGTTGCCGCTGGAATAGCGACGGTCATTGGACTGATTCCGTATCAATGAGCCAACAATAACAATACGAATCCATATTGCATAGCTATGCGGGTTGGGATTACCGCCCTTACTCTGGGCAAAGTGAATTGCCAGCCCCATGGGCTACCGCGAACAGCTCGAAGCCGGACACGGCGCCTTTGCCGCCATGCTCAAGGCCTGGCATGAGCGCAACAGCTGGTCGCACCGGGTGTTGCCGGCCCTAGCCGAGCAGCTTGATTTCGGCCGGTTGCACAGCTCCCAGCTCTCCAACCTGCGCAACCAGAAACTTTCTTCTCCAGGCCCTGAGGTGTTTTTGGCCTTGGGCAGCTGCAACCGCTGGCTCGCCGAAGCGGCCAAAGGCGGTGATGGCCTGGAGCAATTGGAAGGCCAAGAGGAGTTGCTGGCAGCGCTGAAAATCTCAGCGTTGCCGTTGCTGGATGCCTCAGGGGCACCGCTGACGGCGGGCGAGTTGCTGGAGATTTTCATTGGTTTGCGTCCGTTGCCACCTGGCTTTGATCTGCGCATCAGCGATGAGGAAGCCCCGGCCCTCAGCGCTGCGTTGGCGGAACTGCTCAGTGGCGGTAAGCCCTGGCGCCAGTGCCGCGAAGCGGTGCTTGAGGCCTATCCAGCCCAAAAGCGGCAACGCCGGGAGCGTTTTGCTGAAGTGATGGCTGGCCTGCGGGATTACGGCGCCGCCGAGTTCGACAGCGAGCTCGGCGATCTGTTGATCACCACCGAAGCCCTTGGCATGCAAGAGCTGGTGGCCTCAGGGCCTGAGGCGCTGCTGGAGCGCCTGCGTCAGGGCCGGTAGTGGGCCAGGCGAATGCGCTTGGCCAAACCCAGGCTCTTGAGGGCGCGGATGTGCTGCCAGGTGATGTCGAACTCAAACCAGCGCAGACCGTGGCGGGCTGAGTGGGGGAAGGCGTGGTGGTTGTTGTGCCAGCCCTCGCCAAAGCTCAAGATCGCCACCCACCAGCAGTTGGTGGAGCGATCGGGGCAATCGAAGTTGCGGTAACCCCAAACGTGGGTGGCGGAGTTCACCAGCCAAGTCACGTGATACACGACGGTGAGGCGCAGGGGGATGGCCCACAGCACCAGGCCCAAGCCGCCGCCATGCACGCCGGTGTTCTCGCCGATCCAATAGAGAGCCGCGCCCAGGGGCAGCTGCAGCAGCAGGAAAAAGCGATCAAGCCAGTTGTAGAAGGGATCGCGGCGCATGTCGCCAGCGAAACGATCCAGGTGCTTCAGAGCAGGAATGGAGTGGAGCATCCATTCGCTGTGGGACCACCACAGGCCTCGGCCGGCGTCGTGGTGATCGTTGGGTTGATCGGAAAACTTGTGGTGGTGGCGGTGCAGACCCACCCACTCCACAGGCCCGCCTTGGCAGCCAAGGGTGCCCATCACCACCAGCACCCGTTCGAGCCATTTCGGGGCTTCAAAGCTGCGGTGGGCCATCAGCCGGTGCAGGCCCAGGGTCACCCCCAGCACGGTCATCCAATACAGGACGCCAAAGGCCACCAGGCCCTGCCAGCTCCAGAAGCGCGGCAGCAGCGCAAAGACGGCGCCCACATGCATCGCCAGCATGAACAGGGTCGTGCCCACTTTCAGCTTGCGCTGACTGGCCGGCAGTGGAGGCCGGCGGCCGTAGAGCCGCTCGTGCAGATCATCTGCAACGGGTGCGGCTGTCGGCGCGGTTGTAGGGGCTACGACCAAAAGAGACTCCGTAAACGGCGGATGCCGTGTCGCAGTTGCGACGCATAAGCCGGATGAACTTAGCTCCCGCTAGAGAAAACCGTTGCTGAAGCAGGCTGGCCTTCAGTTGCCCGATGGCTTTGGTGCCTTCCTGGCCCGCTGCTTCTCCCCAGGCCTGGGAGGCCGTTGCCGCCGCCCAGCAGCAACTCAGCGCTGCTGCGGCAGCGCGCACCGCTGCGGTGCAGCCCCAGCTGGCCAAGGTGCTGGCGGCCTTTCAAGCCGAGCGGGTGGGCACCCATCACTTCGCCTCGGTGAGTGGTTACGGCCACAACGATTTGGGCCGCGACACGCTCGATCGCGTTTTTGCCCGGGTGCTGGGCGCGGAAGCTGCGGCGGTGCGGCTGCAGTTCGTCAGCGGCACCCACGCCATCACCGCTGCCTTGTTTGGCGTCTTGCGTCCAGGCGACCGGTTGCTCTCGATCACCGGCCGCCCCTACGACACCCTCGAGGAGGTGATCGGTCTGCGCGGCAGCGGCCAGGGGTCCCTGGCTGAGTTCGGCATCCACTACGACGAGCTGGAGCTCACCGCCGCTGGCTGCGTTGATGAGCCGGCTTTGGCCGATGCCCTCAGCCCGGCCACGCGGATGGTGCTGATTCAGCGCAGCTGCGGCTACAGCTGGCGGCCGTCGCTGGCGGTGGCCCAGATCGGCCGGCTGGTGGAGCAGGTGCGTCAGCACAGCCCAGCCAGCTTGGTGTTCGTCGATAACTGCTACGGCGAGCTGGTGGAAGCCACCGAGCCCACCGAGGTGGGAGCTGATCTAATCGCCGGCTCGTTGATCAAAAACCTCGGCGGCACCATTGCTCCCACAGGCGGCTATGTGGCCGGCCGTGCTGATTTGGTGGAGCAGGCCTGCTGCCGGCTCACCGCTCCAGGTATTGGCGCTGAAGGCGGCACCGGCTTTGATCTCAACCGGCTGCTGTTTCAAGGGCTGTTTTTGGCGCCGCAGATGGTGGCTGAGGCCTTGATCAGTGCCGATCTGGTAGCCCAGGTGTTTGCCAACCGGGGGTTGCCGGTGCAACCGCTGCCCGGCGCAGAGCGCAGCGATGTGATCCAGGCGGTGAAGTTCGGCGCCCCGCAGCCGCTGCAGGAGGTGTGCCGGGCGTTTCAGGCCTGCTCACCGATCGGCGGTTATGTCGATCCGGTGCCGGCGCCGATGCCTGGTTACGCCAGTGAGTTGGTGATGGCTGGCGGCACGTTTATTGATGGCAGCACCAGTGAGTTCTCCGCCGATGGACCCCTGCGGGAGCCCTACGTGCTCTACAGCCAGGGGGGCACCCACCGCGCTCATGCGGCTTTGGCATTGGCCGCCGCACTCACGAGATTGGAGGGTTGTCCGACAGACTGAGCGCACTTTTAAAGCCAACAGCCGATGGGCCTCTCCTTCCCGGCCGAGCTGCGTTACGCCGATAGCCACGAATACGCCGGCCCCAGTGATGACGGGATCAAAGTCGGCATCAGCGCTTTCGCTGTTGATCAGCTCGGCGACATCGTCTTTGTTGAGCTTCCCGAGGTGGGCGCCAGCATCGAGAAGGGCAGCAGCTTTGGCACCGTCGAATCGGTCAAGGCGGTGGAAGAGATGTATGCGCCGGTCTCCGGCACCGTGGTGGCCGCCAACCAGGCCGTGATCGATACCCCTGAGCTACTGCAGAACGACCCCTATCAAGAGGGTTGGCTGCTGAAGATCACCCCCGCTGATCCCGCCCAGATGGATCAGCTGATGGATGCCACCAGCTACAGCGCCAAAGTGGAGGGGGGCTCTTGAGCGCTGGGTTTGTTCAACGCCATCTCGGGCCTTCGCCTGCTGAGCAGGCCCAGATGCTGGAGCGTTTGGGGTGCCGCGACCTCGAGCAGCTGCTGCAGGAGTGTGTTCCTGCCGAAATCCTGATCGATGCCGAGCAGGCGCGTGATGCCTTGCCGCAGGAGTGCGATGAGCGCCAAGCCCTGCGCGAGCTTGAACAGCGCGCCGCAGCCAACACGGTGCTTCGCAACCTGATTGGCCTTGGTTACTACGACACCGCCACCCCAGCGTTGATCCAGCGCCACGTGCTGGAAAACCCGGCTTGGTACACCGCCTACACCCCCTATCAAGCGGAGATTGCCCAGGGCCGTTTGGAAGCCCTGCTGAATTTCCAAACCCTGATCAGCGAGCTCACCGGCCTGCCGATCGCCAATGCTTCGCTGCTGGACGAGGCCACCGCTGCCGCTGAGGCGATGACCTTGGCCTATGGCGCCTGCCGCCGCAAGCAGGCCCGCCGTTTCCATGTGCAAGCCGATCTGTTCCCCCAGACCCTGGCGGTGCTGCAGACCCGCGCTGAGCCCCTCGGCATTGAGCTGGTGGTGGCTGACCCCGCTGAGATGGAGTTCGGCGACGACAGCTTTGGTCTGCTGTTGCAGCTGCCAACGGCCAGTGGCGCCTGCCCGGATCCAACCGCGGTGATTGCCCGCGCCAAGGCCGCTGATGTGCTGGTGATTGCAGCGGTTGATCCCCTTGCCCAGGTGCTGATGCCACCGGTCGCGCAGCTGGGTGTGCAGATCGCGGTGGGCAGTGCCCAACGCTTTGGTGTGCCCCTTGGTTTCGGCGGACCCCACGCGGCTTTCTTTGCCACGACCGAGGCCTACAAGCGGCAGATCCCAGGCCGGCTAGTTGGCATGTCCCGCGATGCGGCTGGTGAGCCCGCCCTGCGCTTGGCGCTGCAAACCCGCGAGCAGCACATCCGCCGCGATAAGGCCACCAGCAACATCTGCACCGCCCAGGTGCTGCTGGCTGTGATGGCTGGTTTTTATGCCGTGCACCACGGCCCCGATGGCCTCACCGCCATCGCCCGCCGCGTGCAGCGCCTGACAGCAGCCCTGGCCGCTGGCCTGCAGCAGTTGGGCCTTGAGCTGGCTGCCGCTCCCGCCTTTGACACCCTGCGCCTGCAGCTGGATCAGCCAGGTAGCTGGATCGAGCGTTTGGAAGCTGCTGGCTTCAACCTGCTGCCCCTGCCCGATGGCGTTGGCATCAGCCTCGATGAATGCAGCGATGAGGCGGAAGTTCAGGCGCTGCTGGAGTGTTTTGCCGCTGGTTGCAGCCGCACAGCCCCGGCCATTAGCGAGCTGCTGGCCGCCACACCGCAGGCCAAGAGCGTTGGCGAGTTGCCTGTGCGTCCGGCTGGTTGGCTGCCCCAGGAAGTGTTCCAGCTCTACCGCTCAGAAACCGAGCTGCTGCGCTACATCCAGCGGCTGGTTTCCAAGGACTTCTCCTTGGTGCACGGGATGATCCCGCTGGGTAGCTGCACCATGAAGCTCAATGCCGCTGCTGAGCTGCAGCCGGTGAGCTGGGCTGCGTTCAACCGCCTGCATCCGTTTGTTCCGGCAGCGCAGCGCCAGGGCTACGACCAGCTGATCAACGAGCTGGAGGCGTGGCTCGCCACGATCACCGGTTTTGCGGCGGTGTCGCTGCAGCCCAATGCCGGCTCCCAAGGCGAGTACGCCGGTTTGCTGGTGATTCGCGCTTGGCATCGCCAGCGCGGTGAAGGCCACCGCAACATCTGCCTGATTCCCACCAGTGCCCATGGCACCAATCCCGCCAGTGCGGTGATGGCGGGCATGCAGGTGGTGGCGGTGCAATGCGATGAAGCGGGCAACATCGATCAGGCCGATTTGGCCGCCAAGGCCGAGCAGCACGCCGATCAGTTGGCGGCCTTGATGGTCACCTACCCCTCCACCCATGGGGTGTTTGAGCAGGGCATCAGCGACATCTGCGCGCTAATCCATCGCCACGGCGGCCAGGTTTATCTCGATGGCGCCAACCTCAATGCTCAGGTGGGTGTTTGCCAGCCCGGTCGCTTTGGCGCTGATGTCTGCCACCTCAACCTGCACAAGACCTTTTGCATCCCCCATGGCGGCGGCGGCCCCGGCGTAGGCCCCATTGCTGTGGCGGCCCACTTGGCGCCTTTCCTGCCCGGCCATCCCCTGGTGCCCTGCGGCGGTGAGCAGGCCATTGGCCCTGTTTCAGCAGCCCCTTGGGGCAGCGCCAGCATCCTGCCGATCAGCTGGATGTATATCCGCTTGATGGGTGGCGCCGGCCTGCGGCAAGCCACGGCGGTGGCTCTGCTGGCTGCCAATGACTTGGCTGAACGACTCGAACCCCATTTCCCGGTGCTCTACCGCGGCGCCAATGGCCGTGTCGCCCACGAGTGCATCCTTGATCTGCGCCCGCTCAAGCGCAGCGCTGGTTTGGAGGTTGATGATCTGGCCAAGCGCTTGATGGACTACGGCTTCCATGCCCCAACCGTGTCCTGGCCGGTGGCCGGCACCGTGATGGTGGAGCCCACTGAAAGTGAGTCGTTGCTGGAGCTCGATCGCTTTGTCGAAGCGATGATGGCGATCCGCGCTGAGGCCGCTGCCATCGAGGCCGGCCTGTGTGATCGCGATGACAATCCCCTGCGCCGGGCTCCCCACACCCTGGCGGCGGTGACAGCTGATGTTTGGGAGCGGCCCTACAGCCGCGAACAAGCGGCCTATCCGGTTCAGGGGCTGCGGACTAACAAGCTCTGGCCTGCGGTCTCGCGCATCGACAATGCTTTCGGCGATCGCAATTTGATCTGCACCTGCCCCTCAGTGGAGGAGCTGGCTGGAGCGGCCGGTTAAGTCTTGACAAGAGTAAATTTAAGGTTTTCCTCTTGATTTACGTCTTGCCTTTCCGGCATCATCTGTTGCAACTGCGGTCGAGGGCTCACAAAGCCTGATTCCGTTACTGAGCGAGACCATGAGCACCAACGATCACGGCTCTCACACCAGCGGCCCCAACCTTCCCTTCCAAGACCGGTTGGCACGCGGTGAAACGGTCAATGTCTCAGGCACCAATGTGGTGCGGGTTCCCTTCGGTGTTCGCCGTAGCCGCCGCGATCGCCCCGAGCGTCCCGACAATTGGCACACCCTGGTGCTGCCTCTGCAGCGCTTTGATCCCACACCTCCGCCCCGCGCAGCTTGAGCTGGCGGCATTGGGAAGACTGATTTTTAGCTTGTGATCAACCGCTTGAGCCTGCTAGCTCAGGCGGTTTTTTGTTGGTCTTGCATCTCAGCCAGCCGCCAACCGTTGCCTTTGGTTTGAGGCAGCAGCTCCGCCTTGGGCCTGCGGTCGCGGCCCAAGCGGGCCAGGCGCCAATCCACCAGGGCTTTCACATCGGCGATCGAGCAGGCCGGCGCGCGAAACGGCAACACGTGCATCGGGCTGCGCTCGGGGCGCACCTGCCAGCTCAGGTCCTCTTCTGGGATGAGTACAAAACCGCGGTAACGCTCCACCTGCCCGGGAGTTTGGCTCTCCAATTGCGAACGATCCGCCTGACTGCATTAGAGCCGCAGTTGAGGCGGCCTGCATGACTTTTTTGGGTGTGCACAAATGGGCCCATCAGTAGTTGCTGCCGCTGCGGCGGTGATGTAGCGCCGTCACTCCCTCTTCATCAAATAGCCCGCCAGCACTGACTTCGGCGTACACCACCCAGTGGTCACCAACGTCCATGCGCTGCTTGACCGTTCCCTCCAGCCAGGCCAGCGCTTCCGGCAACAGCGGCTGCCCGCCGGGGCTGCGTTCGAGCTCCAAACCGGCAAAGCGATCGTCGCCGGGATTGAACGGCTGCAGGAATTGCTTCATCGGGCCGGTTTCGCGGCCTTCGGCCAGCACGTTGAGGGCAAAGCGGTCGCCCACATGCAGCAGCGCTTCCACGGCACGGTCGCGGGCCACCGCGACCGTGATGCCCGGAGGCGTGAAGCTGGCCTGGCTCACCCAGCTGGCCACCATGGCGCCACTGAGGGCTTGCTCGCCTTCTCCTTTGCTGGCGGTCAGCACGCAGAGAGACCCCACCACGCGTCCAAGGGCCAGCACGCCGGGATCGCTGCGGCTTTCGCTCAGTCCGCCACCAGCGCGTTTTTGCTGGCGCTTCTGCTGTTGCTGCAGCTTGCGGGCCAGGCCCATGCCGGTTTCTTCGCAGCGCTTCAGCGTGGGGGCATCAGGGCTGAACTTCACCCGGATTGGTTCAAAGGCTTGGCTGAAGCCGCCGTCAGTGAGTTTGGTTTCCAGTAGATCCAGCGCTTCTCCGCTCCAGCCAAAGCTGCCGAACACCCCCACCGGTTTGCTGCGGTCGCCTTCAGCCAGCACAGTGCCGAGGGCCGAAACGATTGGCGTTGGCGCATGGCCGCCGAGAGTGGGGGAGCCAATTAGCAGGGCATCGCAACCCTGAATCGCCTTCAGCAGCGCCACTGGCTCGCTGAACTCGCAGTTGAGGCTGTTGACGCGCACGCCGGTGCGGGCAATGCCCTGGCCAATGGCATCGGCGATGGAGGCGGTGTTGCCGTAGGCGCTGGCATAGAGCAGAGCCACTTCCAGCTTCGAGCGCTGCTGGGCTTCTCCCCAGCGGCCGTAGTCCGCCAGCAGGCTGCGCCAGCTGTCATCGATGGCGGGCCCATAGCCCGGCGCGATGCTGCGGATCGGCAGCTCCTCAAGCCGGCTCACCACCGCTTCCACTTGGCTGGCCATCGGTGCCATCAGGCAGTCGTAGTAGTAGCGGCGGTCTTCTTCGGTGCTGCTGCGGTTGGTTTCGGCGTAGCTGTCGCTGCAGAGGTGAGCGGCAAAAAAGCGGCCGCTCATCAGCAGGCCGTTATCGGGCAAAAACGCCACCAGGCCTCCAGGCCAGCGAGGTGTTGGCACCGCCAGCACCTCTAGTTCGCGGCCATCAGGCAGCGCCAGGTTGCTGTCTTGTTTGATCACCGTGCGCTGCGCCTGGGGCGGCGGCGGCGGAGCATCACTGCCGGGCTTTTGCCGGCTCCAAAGCTCATCGAGCAATTTGGCGCCGGCATTGGAGACCACCAGCTCAACCTGTGGGTGTTGGCGCACCAGGGCATGCAGCAGCGCCACCCGATCGGGGTTGACGTTGCCTTGCACCACCTGCAGTGGTTGCTCTGGCTTCAGCAGTTCCTTGAGGCTGGCGAGGAAGGGTTCGCTGAAGGTGGCCCCAGGCGGGTGCACCAGCACCGCGGGCTTGGCCGGATCGCTGCTGTTGAACAGGAAGCTGTTGTGGCAGCTGCCCCGCTCGAGGGCGTACTCCACTTCAAAGCGGGTGCGCTGCGGGCTGAGGCCGCGCAGGCAGGTCAGTCCCCCGTCGATCGGCAGCTGCAGCACCGAGCGCTGATCGCCCATCAGTAGTGATTCCCCACTTTGCGGTGGTGCACGGCGGTGCTGGCTTGCTGATCAGCCACATTGCCGCCATTGACGACCGCATAGATCAACCAGTGGTCGGCGCACTCCATGCGCTGCTGCACCTGGCAATCGAGATAGGCCAGAGCCTCACTCAACACAGGTCCCCCCGCGGCAGTCCCCTCCAAGGTGGCCACACCAGCAAAGCGGTCGGCTCCAGGTGGGAAACGCTTCAGGAAATGACGCAGCAGCGGCTGATGGTTTTCTTCAGCCAGCACGTTCAACACAAAGCGATCACCCACCTGCATCAAGGCTTCGATGGCCCGGTCTTTGGCCACCGCCACCGTGAGTCCGGGCGGTTCAAAGCTGGCCTGGCTCACCCAGCTGGCCACCATGGCGCCAGTGCGCAGCTCGCTGCCTTCTCCTTGCTGGGCGGTCACCACATAGAGCCCGCCGCTGAGGCGGCCCAGGGCCTTATCGAGATCACCATCGAGCGACTTCATCGCCTGGATGGTTTTGGCCCGTTGCACCAGTTGGCCGAGGTCGGTGCCGGCTTCTTCGCAGAGTTGATAGGCCGCGGCATCGGGAACGCTGCGGATGCGCAGCGGTGCAAAACCCTCGCGGTGGCCCAGCTCGCGCAGTTGGTTGGCGACCGCATCAATCGGCTCGTCGTTGCCGCCATAGGCGTCGTAAAGGCCGACCGCTTGTTTGGCTTTCAGCGCTGCCAGCAGGGTGCCCCAGTTGGCTTGCAAATCGCTGTCGCGATCAGCCGGTGGGGTGGGCAGCACCAAGGCGGTGGCTTCACTGATCAAGGCGGTGAGCTCCTGGGGATCGGTGCCGCGTAGATCCACCAGCTGCACCGGCAGTTCGGTTTTGCTGATGCCACGGGCAATGGCCTGGCTGAGCCGATCACAGAAGCCGTATTGGCTCACGTAGACCACCGCGGCGTAGCGATCGCCTTTGCTGCGCTCGCGGCTCCAGTCGCCGTAGTCGGTGATCCAGAGGTTGAGGTGATCGCGCAGCAGCGGCCCATGGCCGGTGGCGATCATCGTGATCTCCGGCAGCCCTTCCATGCGTTTGAGGGCCTGCAACACGCTTCGGGCGTTGGGGCCCATCAGGCAGTCGTAGTAATACCGAAAGTCCGGTGCGATCGAGCCCGGGTCGGTATCGAAGACCTCATCACTGCAGTAATGCAGGCCAAAGGCATCACAGGTGTAGAGCACCCCGGTGCCGTGATCAAAGCTGAAGATCGTGTCGGGCCAGTGCAGGTTGGGGGCACTGAGGAACTCAAAGCGGTGCTCGATACCGCTCTCGGGGTTGGTGCCCAGATCCAGGGTTTCGCCGCTTTTCACCGCCCGGCTGTTGAAGGGCCGGTGCACCTGGCTTTGCAGGTAGTTAATCGCCACCTTCGAACCCACCACCTCAATCTCGGGGTTGAGTTCCAGCAGATCGCCAATCAGGCCCGAGTGATCGGGTTCGGTGTGGGAAACGATCAGCACATCGATCGTTGAGGGATCAACCATCTCCTGCAGCGCCGGGATCCAGCTGCTGCGGAATTTGGCGTGGCTCGAATCGATCAGTGCGGTGCGCTCACCGCGCACCAAAAACGAGTTGTAGGTGGTGCCATTGCGCAGCCCGAACTCGATATCAAAGCGGCTGCGGTCCCAATCGAGGGACCGCAAGGTCTTGGTATCAGCTGCAATCTCCTGCTGCTGCAGCGTCAGCCTGGGTTGGATCGCCACCATTGCCGTTTCATGGCTCCTGGCAATAAAACCTAGGACCGAACTCAGGTGGCTGGCGGCTGGTTCAGGCGGCCACCAATTCGGCGGCTTCGTCCCTGAGGCTCAAGATGCTGTCGTTGGGCACCAAAGCGGCGACCACATCGCGCATCTGTTGCAGGGTCTCATCGGTGCCGGGCTCGCCGCGCCATTGCAAGCGGGTGAGCAGCTCTAGCCCGCCGGCTTCGCGATCGGCTTGCAGGGTCGCATCCAGGCACAGCACCCCGTCGATGTCGGGGTGGGTGGACTTGAGCGACACCTGAACCGGTCCGTTATCGATCACCTCAACGCGGTAGCCCTGGCCGCTTAAACCCTTGCGCAGTGTCTTCAACCAGAGGCCCAGACCAGGGGCTGAGGTGGTGCGGACGCGGACCAGTTCCATGGCAGGGCTGCGATGACTCGGAATGAGCCTCAGGTGTCGCAGCCCGTTTTGTCTGTGTGCTCCGCGACTTCAGGCCTCAACCGTGATGCTCACAGCTGCGTTGCTCTCCGCTTTGGGGGCGGTGATGCGCAGCAGGCCATCGCGGTAGCTGGCCTTGAGTTCATCGCGTTGAATCCCCTTGGGGAAGCGGAAACTGCGGCTCCAGCTGCCATAGCGAAACTCGCTGACGAGGGCTTCGCCATCGCGCTCGCCCTCCGGTTGGACCCGCTCAGCGCTGATCACCAGGCTGCGGTCGGTGGCTTTGACATCAATGGAGTCCTTGGCAGCGCCAGGCAGTTCAACGGCGATCTGGAAGGCGGCGTCGGTTTCGAGCACTTCGGCGGCAGGCACGCGTTCGGCCTGGGCCAACTGCTGCTCGAGCTTTTCAAACAGATCGAAAGGGGTGGCGTGACGGGAAAGCATGGTGGTGTCCTCACGGGGTGGTGGGGCTGGCTGATCGCCGCCCCGTTGACCTCAGTGTTCGACGCCTACTCCGCTGCGGCGATGAGGAGAACCGGCGTTTGCGGTGCGGTCCACCACACCCATTACGGTTCCCACCACCATTGGCCGAAACAGGCCGCCTGGCCGCTGTAGTGGCGCTCTTGATCGATCAGGCTCCAGATCCGTGCCCCTCGGATTTGAAAGCGCCGGCCCTGGCTATTCACCCGTACGCCGCTGTAGTTCTCGAGCTTGTCTTGGCGTCTGGCCAGCTCCAGTTGCTCGCGCCGGCTGAGGCGCTGATTGGCGCTGGCGCTCAGCCGTGAGGGCATGCCCACCATCTGCTCCCAGTTGCGGCTGAACAGCTGCAGGGCCGCCCGGTTGGCATAGAGAAAGCGGGGGTCTTCACTGCCGTCATGGCAGAGCACCACCTGATCGAGCACAAACAGCTCCTGGGCCGCCAGCCGGATGCCATTGCTGCGAACCAGGGGGCGTTGGAACAGCCGTTGGTGTGATTCCAGTAGCAGTGCCGTGAGCCCCAAAAGCTGCGGGGAGAGCCAAGGAGCCTCCGCCGCTTCGCTCATGGCTCCGCGCCAGCTGCCATCGCTTCCATCATCGCCATCTGCCCCACCATGGTTCCGTGCTGCCGCAGTTGATCAAGGAAGCGTTGGTTGGCCTCGGGAAAGCGGGGTTCAGCGGCCAGCGGTAGGTCGCCCGCCTCATCCAGGCCGGTGCTGCCTTCCATCGCTGGGGTGATCACCACCAGGTCGGGATCGAGGGCAGCGCTGTAGCTCCACCAGCGCGTTGGATCCGGCGGCGGTGCCACCGTTGGGGTCAAGGCGGCGGGTGCTTCACCGCTCTCCCGTTGCTCTTGCAGCCGCTGTTTGCGCCGTTCGGCGAGTTCTTTGAGTAGTTGGCTGCGGCTGCGGCCACGCAGCTGGAACAGCACGAAGGGGTCTTCGCTGAAGCGATCACCCATCAAGTAGTAGACGGCGCTGATGTGTTTGCAGGGGTTGGCCTTATCGGGGCAGCTGCATTCGCTGCGCACCTCCTGCAACTTGAACGGGAACAGCCGCTTGCCGCTGGCGGCAAAGGCCCGCTCGATGTCATCGGGCATCACCCCGGCCAACAGCTGACAGGTCCAGCGTGCTTTTTGCAGCAGCGCCTCGAGCACAAAATCCCAGTCCTCGTCGTTGAGCACATCAAGCCATAGCTTGAGCTTGTAGGGCTCAGGCTCAGTGCCTTGCACCCTTGCCTGCACGCGCCGGCCTTCAAAACGAATCGAGAGCACGTTGCCCTCGCGGGCATAGATCCAGGCGCGCTCCAGCCGTTTTTTGTAGCGGTAGGAGTTGATCAGCTCCATCCACTCGACAACCCACCAGGGCTGTTGCCCCAGTCCTTCCTTGCCCAGGGTGGTGTTGGTCATGGTGTGGCCTCCAGGGATACGAGATCGCGCAATTGGCTGAGCTCCAGCCCGCCCAGCCATTCCTCACCACTGCCCACGATGTCAGCGGCCAGGGAGGCTTTCTCCTGAATCATGCGATCAATTTTTTCTTCCAGCGAGCCGGTGGTGATGAATTTGTGCACCAGCACCCGCTGGGTTTGGCCGATGCGGTAGGCCCGGTCGGTGGCCTGGTTCTCCACGGCGGGATTCCACCAGCGATCGATGTGGAAGACATGGCTGGCGCGGGTGAGGTTGAGGCCCACGCCGCCGGCTTTGAGCGAAAGCAAGAACAGTTGCGGGCCGCGGGGGTCCTGCTGGAAGCGATCCACCATCGCTTGGCGTTCGTTTTTGCTGCTGCCCCCGTGCAAGAACGGCACCTCCTGGCGCCAACGCTGCTGCAAATGGTTTTTGAGCAGATGCCCCCAGCTGGCGAATTGGGTGAACAGCAGGGCGCGATCCCCCGCCTCCATCACCTCTTCGAGAATCTCCTCAAGCCGTTGCAACTTCGCCGAACGGCTGGCGAAATCGGCGCCCACCTCCTCTTCCCCCAGCAGCAACGCGGGGTGGTTGCAGATCTGTTTGAGCTTGGTGAGCAGCCCCAGCACCTGGCCGTGGCGTTGGCCGAGCGGTGCCCGTTGGATCGCCTCCAGCGTGTCGTCGACGGTCTTGCGATAGAGCTTGGCCTGCTCGCCGCTGAGCTCCACCCATTCAGGCAGCTCCAGCTTTTCAGGCAGATCGGCAATGATCGATTTGTCGCTTTTCAGGCGCCTAAGGATGAAGGGGCCGACGCGGGCTTTGAGGTCCTTGAGCGAGGAGGTGTCGCCATAGCGCTCAATCGGTAAGCGGTAGCGCTGGCGGAAGAAGTCCTCTTCGCCCAGCACCCGCGGGTTGAGGAAATCCATCAGGGCCCACAGCTCACTGACCCGGTTCTCCACCGGTGTGCCGGTCAGGGCGATGCGGAAGCGGCTCTGGCGGCTGGGCCGCGCCAAGCTCCGGGCCGCTTTGCTCTGCTTGGAGCCAGGGTTTTTGATCGCTTGGGCTTCATCGATCACCAGTCCTTGCCAATCGAAGTTGCCCAGCAATTCGCTGTCCCGTTGCAGCAGCCCGTAGCTGGTGAGCACCAGATCAGTGCTCTTAAGCGCTTTTTTCAGCGCTGCATCGGTGCTGGCGCGTTTGGGGCCGTAGTGCTCCAGCACCTGCAGCTCCGGGGTGAACTGGGCCGCCTCCCGCTTCCAGTTGGTCAGCACGGAGGTGGGCGCCACCAGCAGCACCGGCCGTTTGAGCTCTTGCTCGGCTTTGAGGTGTTGCAGGAAGGCCAGCAGCTGGATCGTTTTGCCCAGGCCCATGTCATCGGCTAGGCAGGCGCCTTGATCAAAGCGGTGCAGGAAGGCCAGCCAGCCGAGGCCGCGCTCTTGATAGGGCCGCAATTGCCCTTCAAAGCCTTCCGGTGCCGCCAGCGGATCGGGCGCTTTTTGCTGGTGGTATTGCTCCAGCACCGCCTGGAGCCTGGGGCCCGCTTCAAAGCGGTGCACCGGCAGCCGCATCAGCGTGTCGCCTTCGCTGGCGGTGAGCCTTAAGGCGTCATCGAGGCTGAGCGGTGGATCAGCCGCGCAGAACTTCTCGGCGTTTTTCAGATCGCTGGGCCGCAGCTCGATCCACGCGCCTTTGTGTTGCACCAAGGGGCTGCGCTTGCCGGCCAGCCGCTCGAGCTCCTTGAGCGTCAAGGTGACGCCGCCGATCATCAGCTGCCACGACCACTCCAGGTTTTCGCCGAGGCTGAAGCCACGGCCCTGTTCGGGCAGCTCGGCCTTGATCGCCAGGCCCAGCCGGCTGGCGAGGCCCCCGCTGAGGCTGGGGGGCAGCACCACCCCAACGCCCACATCCCGCAGCTTGGCCGCGGCGGTTCGCACCAACACAAACGCTTCCGCTGGTGCCAGCTCCATCGCTTCTGGGGCTGCTGCATCCAGCCCGCGGGCCAGGGGCTCAAAGGCCACCAGGGCCCGGCCCAGGCCCTCTAAGAGCAGTTCACCGGGCTGCTCCACCTGGATTTCGCCCAGTTGCAGCACGCCATCACCGGCATTCCAAACAGCTGCCGCGCTCTGGCGCAGGTTGGCGTCGGCTTCGGCTTGCAGGCCAAAGCGCAAGGGCCAGAGCTCACTGCCCTCCGGTGGTGTGTCGAGCTCCAGCAGGGCCCGCGCCGGTGCCACCTGGCCGGCCACGGTCTCGCGCCAGCGGGAGGTGGCACTAATCAGGCGGGCGCTGTCGTCGTCTGAGAGGGCCAGGATTCCATCGCCAGGACCCAAGGCCTTCTGCCAGCCCGCCAGCAGTGGATCCAATCCCTCTGATGAGGTTTGAAAGCCCTGGCGCAGCTGACCATCGAGCAGCGCCCCAGCGATTTGGGCCACTTGCAAACGCTTGGCGCTGGGCCGCCGGCAGCCCAGCGCGCCTGGGGTGTCCGCTGCGCTGACCACCAGCGGCATCTGGCTGGCGAGATCCTCAAGGCGGCGGCGGTCTTCTTCGTGATTGAGCAGGGGCTGCCAGCTGGCTTGCACATGGCCGGGTTCCAGCCGCCGCACCACCGGCAACCAGCGGCCGCGGGCGACCAGGCTCAGGCTCCAGCGCTGCAGGTGAGCCCACCAGCTCAGATCATCCCCAAGCTCAGCTGGGCTACTCGCCAGTGGCAGTTGCCCCAACCAACTGGCGGCATCGGCTGGGGCCATGGCCAGGGCGGGCACGCGCCAGGGCCACCACTGCACGGTTTTCGGGATCGCTTCACCAGCCATCAGCGGCAGGCCATTGCTGCGGCTGGGCAGGGTCAGCTGCACTTCGATGGCCTGCGCTTCAGCTGGCAGCCGGTCGATCTCTTCCAGCCAAGCTTTGAGGTCGCCTGCCTCCAGCGCCAAGGGATGCAGCAGTGGTGCCTCAAGGTCGTCCAATTTGCGTGGTTTGGCCACGCGCCAGGTATCCGCCCAGAGGGCCAGATGGGGCGCTCCGGGGTTGGGCAGCCAAACGGCGTGCAGCAGGCTCATGGCTGCGGCAGCGGAGAAACGGCACGGGAAGCCATCTCCACACTATGGGCGTGCAGGTGTTGCGGGATCATGGCCGCTGGCTTGCAACCCTTTCACCATGGCCCCTGCCGTCGCCCGTCCCCGCCGTGGTGCCGAGATCCGTGCAGCGTTCTTGGAGTTCTACAAATCCCGCGGTCACACGTCCATCCCCAGTGCCTCGCTGATTCCTGAGGACCCCACGGTGCTGCTCACCATCGCCGGGATGCTGCCGTTTAAGCCGGTGTTCTTGGGCCAGCAGGAGCGTCCAGCGCCGCGGGCCACCAGCAGCCAAAAGTGCATTCGCACCAACGACATCGAAAACGTGGGCCGCACGGCCCGGCATCACACGTTTTTCGAGATGCTCGGCAACTTCTCCTTTGGGGATTACTTCAAGCAGCAGGCCATCGAATGGGCGTGGGAGCTCAGCACCGAGGTGTTTGGCCTTGATCCCAAGAACTTGGTGGTGAGTGTCTTCCGCGAAGACGACGAAGCCGAGGCGATTTGGCGTGATGTGGTGGGGGTGAACCCCAAGCGCATCATCCGCATGGATGAGGCTGACAACTTCTGGGCTTCAGGCCCAACTGGCCCCTGCGGTCCCTGTTCCGAGATCTATTACGACTTCAAGCCCGAACTGGGCGATGAGGGCATCGATCTTGAGGACGACAGCCGCTTCATCGAGTTCTACAACTTGGTGTTCATGCAATACAGCCGTGATGCGGAAGGCACGCTCACGCCGCTGGCCAACAAGAACATCGATACCGGTTTGGGCCTCGAGCGCATGGCCCAGATCCTGCAGGGGGTGCCCAACAACTACGAAACCGATCTCATTTATCCGCTGATCGAAACGGCCGCCGGCCTGGCTGATGTCGACTACCGCCAGCTCGATGTCAAAGGGCAAACGTCACTGAAGGTGATTGGTGATCACAGCCGCGCGGTGACCCAGCTGATCTGTGATGGCGTGACCGCCTCGAACCTCGGCCGCGGCTACATCCTGCGGCGGCTGCTGCGCCGGGTTGTGCGCCATGGGCGCCTGTTGGGCATCAACAAGCCTTTTCTGGTGGCCATGGGTGAGGCGGCCATTGCCTTGATGCAGGCGGCCTACCCGCAGCTCAATGAGCGCCGCGAGCTGATCCTGGCAGAGCTGCAGCGCGAAGAAGCGCGCTTTTTAGAAACCCTGGAGCGCGGCGAGAAGTTGCTGGCCGATGTGCTGGCGGCCAAGCCCAAGCAGATCAGCGGCGAGCAGGCCTTTGAGCTCTATGACACCTATGGCTTCCCGCTGGAGCTCACCGAAGAAATCGCCGAAGAGCACGGCTTAAGTGTTGATTTGGCTGGCTTTGAGGCGGCCATGGAGGCTCAGCGTCAGCGGGCCAAGGCCGCGGCGGTGAGCATCGACCTCACCCTGCAAGGGGCCATTGAGCAGATGGCGGCGGAACTGGAGGCCACTGCTTTTAAGGGCTATGAGGCTTTAGAGCACCCCAGTTGTGTGGTGGCTTTGGTGGTCAACGGTGAACCGGCCCAAACAGCGAGCGCTGGTGATGCCGTTCAGCTGGTTCTCGACTCCACGCCTTTTTACGGAGAAGGCGGCGGACAAGTGGGTGATCGCGGCAGCTTGAGCGGTCAAGACCTGATTGTCTCGATTGAGTCGGTGAACCGTCAGCGCGATGTGTTCGTCCATGCCGGCAGCATCGAGCGCGGTCAGCTGTCGGTGGGAGATCTGGTGACCGCCCAGGTGGATCGCACCTGCCGGCGCCGGGCCCAGGCCCATCACACCGCCACGCACCTGCTGCAAGCGGCCCTCAAGCAGGTGGTGGATTCCAGCATCAGCCAGGCCGGCTCGTTGGTGGATTTCGATCGCTTGCGTTTCGATTTCCACTGCCCCCGCGCTGTGACCGCCGCTGAGCTTGAGCAGCTGGAGGCCCTGATCAATGGCTGGATCGCCGAGGCCCACAGCCTTGAGGTGCAGGAAATGGCGATAGAGGCGGCCAAGGCCGCGGGGGCCGTGGCGATGTTTGGCGAGAAGTACGCCGATGTGGTGCGCGTGGTGGATGTGCCCGGGGTGTCGATGGAGCTCTGCGGCGGCACCCATGTGGCCAACACCGCTGAGATCGGGCTGTTCAAGATCGTTAGTGAAGCCGGCGTGGCCTCTGGGATTCGCCGCATTGAGGCGGTCGCCGGGCCGGCGGTGCTGGCTTACCTCAATGAGCGTGATGTTGTGGTGAAGCAGCTCAGTGAGCGCTTCAAGGTGCAGCCTGCTGAGATCACCGCTCGCGTGGCCGGTTTGCAGGAAGAGCTCAAAAGTGCCACCAAGGCCCTGGCCGCAGCCCGCTCAGAACTCGCCATTGCTAAAGCCGCAGCTTTGGCGGCCCAAGCCGAGGCGATTGGTGAGTATCAGCTGTTGGTGGCACGCCTCGATGGTGTTGATGGCGGCGGGCTGCAAAGCGCTGCCCAAGGCTTGGCCGATCAGCTGGGTGATGGTGCTGCTGTTGTGCTGGGGGGGCTGCCCGATCCAAGCGATCTGGGCAAGGTGATCCTGGTGGCCGCATTTGGCAAAGCGGTGGTCGCCAAGGGCCAAAAGGCCGGCCAATTCATTGGTGGTGTGGCCAAGCTCTGCGGCGGTGGCGGCGGCGGTCGCCCCAACCTGGCTCAAGCAGGCGGCCGTGATGGTGCGGCCTTAGACGGAGCCCTGGAGCAGGCCAAAAGTTCCTTGCAGCAGGAGCTGCAGGGCTAACTAAGTGCCCTGCAGCTTGTCGTGCAGCTCCTGGAGCTGATCACTGGCTTTGCCCACGCAGAAATGGATGCCGCCGAGTTGATCGCTGGTGTGCTGCAGCCGGTCGCTTTGGCTCTTGTGCACCGCTTCGATGCCGTTGAGCAGGAGTCCAATCACGCGGTTGCCGCGGCGGCAGCGCTCACTCACTAGCGACAGCAGCTCCACCACCAGATCGGTGTCGTAGAGCATGGCCTTGAGCAGCTCCTCACCCCTCATCGTGGCCAGCTCTGCTGGGCCATTCACCACCCGCATGTCGGCGTAGTGCTGCCCATTGGCGAAAAATCCCACCTCACCGAGCAGCTCCACCGCATCAATCTCGGCGAGTGTGTGCACCAGTGGCCCCTGATGGAGATCAACGGCCACACGCCCTTTCCTCAGCAGCATCAGGGTGTCGACCGGCTCGCCTTGGCGGCAGAGCACCGTGCCTTCCTCGGCCGTGATCACCTGCGGGTTGAGATCCTGCTCATGGGCCTCCAGCAGCACCTTGAGCCGCTCGCGGAAGGCCTCCAGTTGTGGTTCGTCGCCCCACATGGGCACCTTGTATTTATTCATTCATAGCTTCGTCAGAGGGAGGTGACCGGCTCATTGACGACAGCAGGGCGCTCTGGCCAGGTTGAGGTGACGTTCAAACGCGATAAAGCATGCGTTGGTTCAGTCAATGGCCAGAACAACAGGTGCGGGTGGTGCGCTGGGTTTTATTGACGGGTTGGTGCTTGTTAATCCTGTCACTGCTGATTCCAGCGCTGACTTTGCCAACGTCATTGGCTCCAGGTTGTGAACCCAATGCTGTCGAGTGCCTCCTGCATCGACAGCCAGGCAATCGTTTGTTTTGGGGGGTTGTTGTTCCAACGGGGTTGTTGATTTTGGTTGTTGGCAGTCATGAATTTTGGCGCCGAATTTGTCCATTGGCTTTTGTCTCCCAGGCTGCTCGTTCACTCGGGATCCAGCGCAAAGTTGCGAACAAAAAGGGTCGTCTTGAGCCCGTCAAAGTCAAACCTGATTCATGGCTCGGACGCCATCATGTGCAGTTGCAGTGGACGCTTCTGATTGCCGGCCTTTGTCTTCGCCTATTGGTTGTTAATTCGAGCCCAATAGGCCTGGCATTGCTGCTGATTCTCACCTTGGCAGCAGCTGCATTGGTCGGTTGGTTTTATGCAGGAAAAGCCTGGTGTCAATACATCTGTCCAATGGGCCCGGTTCAAACCATCTTGACTGGTCAGCGAAGTGCTCTAGGGGGAGCCGCCCACATTGGTAGCACGAGCAAAATCACACAATCAATGTGTCGCTCAATTGCTGATTCGGGTAAGGAGCAAAGTGCCTGTGTGGCTTGCCAGGCCTCTTGTATTGATATTGATTCTGAGCGCCATTATTGGCAGTTTCTTAGGGGGAAGCGTGGATTGGCTTGGGCCTGGTATTCCTATCCAGGTTTGATCCTGATGTTCTTTGAGTTGATGATGGCTGTTGAGGCGCATATGGCGCCTCAAGATTCAGAGTTGACTTATTTGCGCGATGGCCGCTGGGCTTTTGATGCCACATTGCCAGCGCGAGCTTTGGATCCTCTGCACAGCTGGCTTCCGTTCCCAAGGCTGGTTGTAATCCCTCTGTTGCTGGTTTTGGCTGGCTGGATTTCTGTTGCTCTATTTCAGGGGCTTGAGCGCGCTTTTGTGCATCAATATCAAAAATTGGGGTTGCCTGGAGCTGCAGATTTGGCGGTCAGTCGCACTCGCTTGCTGGCTACTTTTTTCTCCATCAATTTCTTCTTCTGGTTCGTTGATCCCAGTCAGGGTGCCTTCGGTCCCCATGGCGCCCAGTGGATGCGCTCACTGGTTTTAGCTATTTCGGCAATTGTTTTGTTCCGGTCTTGGGCGCGCGATCAGTCCACGTATCGCCGTGAGAGCACAACCGATAGTTTGAGGCGACAGTTGCAGCAACTGCCAGACCTTGATGCGGCGTTGGATGGCAGACGGTTGCAGGACTTGTCGGCCCAAGAGGTCTTTACTTTGGCTAAAGCACTTCCTGCTGCTGTTCGCGGACGGGCCAGTGAGATTTATCAAGGAGTGATTCGCGATTTGATTCGGAATGGCTCTCTTGATCGCGCCGCTGCTTTGGTGGATTTAGAGGAGCTGCGTCAAAGCTTGCAACTGTCTGAAGAGGATCACCATGCGGCCATTCGCTTCCTTGCGGCCGATGAGCCATCTCTGTTGCAGTTAGATGAGCGAACCCTGCAACTCCAGCAATTACGTGAAGAAGCGTTTGCTGAAGTCGTTGAGGATTTTCTGGCCACATCTGGTTTGCAAACCCTCGATGCTGCTTCTTTGCCTGCGCCGTTGCAGACTCGTCTGGAACGTTTGAAGTTGGATTCAGGTTTGGAGGAGGCTGATGCCGAGCGTGTGCTCAGTCGTTTCCATAGCACCGGTGATTTGGCACGGCTGAGGTTGCAGACACGCCTGCAGCAATTCATGCAAGAGCGCGCATGCTTGTTGGTTTTGCAAGATCACGCCTCAGATCAGGTTCTGTTGAATCCATTGGCGTTGGCAATGGAACAGCGTTTGAACGGAATTGCCGACCTTCTTCCGCCAGATGTTTTGGAGAGCGAGTTGGAGCAAACTCCAGATCAGAGCTCTTCTTTGGATGAGGCGCTTGATATGTTATGGATGGATCCTGACCCCGATACAGCTGGTTGGGTCTTGATGGTCGAGCGATTGATCAGACCGGAAATTGTTGCCTCAAGATTGCAGTCTGGTCGACCTGGCTTGGGGTCATCAATGTTTTTAGATAGTCAGCTCAAGGGGCAAAAGCATCGTGATCATGATGAATTCCCTCATTTGGCTAAATCGAGCTTATTCCGTGACTTGCTGCCGTCTGGATTGCTATGGGTTGCTGAACACGGCTGGTTGAAATCGTGGTCAGCTGGTGAAGCAGTGAACAGGAAGAATTTAATCTTTTTGATTCTTCGTGGTGGTGCAACTGAAACCACTGATGGTGGTCAGCTCGTACAGCACGACGTTGGCTCTGTAATGGGTGCGATGGAGGTGATCTCCGGCGAGCCGTCCATGAGCAAGCTTCAGGCCTCCCCCGATGGCCTCAATGTCTTTGCTTTCCCCGTTCATGCCTTTGATGAGCTGTTGCAACGCTCCAGCCATTTCTCCCATGGCTTGCTGCGTCAACTGGCCAAGCGCCTGAAGCGATCAGGTGAAACTCCAATGGGAGCGCCTGTTTAAGCAGCGGAGCTATTCCTCGAGGTAGGTGGTTTGCCGCAGGCTGCCTTCCAGGTGTTGCATCAAGCGCCTGGCTGCACTGATCGATAGATCACCGCCGCCAATCGCCTCTTCGCTGGCCTGGCGCAGCCGTTCGAGCAGAGCTTCGGGGTTGTGCTCCATGGCTTCGAGCACATCGGAGTTGGTTTGGCCGCGCACCACATGCTCAACCCGGTAGGGCCCGCCCGGGCTGAGGCGAATGGAGACTGCATTGGTGCTGCCAAAGAGGTTGTGCAGGTTGCCCATCACTTCCTGATAGGCGCCCCCGAGAAACAAACCAATCCAATAGGGCTCACCCTCTTTGAGCTCGTGGAGCTCCAGCAACGGCTTGGCGCTGCCGCTGGCAATGAAGCGCGCCAGCTTGCCGTCGGAGTCGCAGGTGAGGTCGGCGAAGCTGCCGAGCTCTCGGGGTTGCTCTTGGAGCCGGTGAATCGGCATCACCGGAAACAGTTGGTCAATGGCCCAGGTGTCGGGGGCCGAGCGGAAGACCGAGAGGTTGGCGTAATAGGTGCTGGCAAAGGCGGCCTTGAGGCCCTTGAGCTCATCGGGCAATTCCTCATCGCCAGGCAGGAGATCAGCAATGGCGCTGCAGCAGGCCCAATAGAGCTGCTCGGCTTTGCCCCGTTCGGTCAGGCTCAAGTAGCCCAGACGGAATGCGGCCAGGGCGTCATCTTTGAACTTGAGCGCGTCGTTCCAGGCTTCCTGCAGGTTGTCGGGCCCGATGCCGGCGAGGGTTTCGCGCAGGTTGCGCACGATCAAGGCCTCACCATCCACCGCCTCGGGGATGGATGGATGGTTGACGCCGCTTTGCCCCAGCACGTTGAACACCAGCACCGAGAAATGACTGGCGATGGCACGGCCGCTTTCGCTTACCAGGGTGGGAACGGTGACGCCCTGGGGTTCGCAGCACTCGCGAATGGTGGCGACCACGTCGTTGGCGTAGTTCTGCAGCGAGTAGTTCGTTGATGCCGCTGTGGCGCTGCGGCTGCCGTCGTAGTCGACGCCAAGGCCGCCGCCCACATCGAGGAAGCCCATTGGTGCGCCCAGCGATGCCAGTTGCACATACAGCTGACCGGCTTCCTGCAAGGCGTCTTTCAGCACGGCGATATCGCAGATCTGGCTGCCGATGTGAAAGTGCAGCAGGCGCAGGTCACCGAGCAGATCGGCTTCGCGCAGGGCCTCCACCGTGGCCAGTAGATCGGGAATCGAAAGGCCAAATTTGGCTTTCTCTCCCACCGAACTGCCCCAGCGGCCGGTGCTGCGGGTCGACAACTTGGCCCTTACGCCGATCAAAGGCGCTGCCCCGAGGTTGCGGCTGGCTTCGATGATGCGCGGCACCTCATCGGCTTGCTCGATCACCACCACCGGCTGTCGCCCCAGTTGGCGCGCCAGGATCGCCGTTTCGATGTAGCGCTGGTCTTTGTAGCCATTGCAGATCAGCAAGGCTTTGGGGTCATCCAGAAGTGAGAGCGCAATCAGCAGTTCGGCTTTGCTGCCGGCCTCCAGGCCGAAGTGCCAGCGACGGCCGCTCTCCACCAGCTGCTCCACCACATGGCGCTGCTGGTTGCACTTCACTGGGAAAACGCCTTGGTAGTGACCGCCATAGCCGTACTGGGCAATAGCCCGCTCAAAGGCGCCATGCAGCCGCTCGAGGCGGTCTTCGAGGATGTCTTCAAAGCGGATCAGCAGCGGCAATTGCAGATCGCGGCTTTGCAATCCCTCGACTAGCTCCACCAGATCCAACGATCCACCGCGATCACCGCGGGGCTGCACCAGCACATGGCCGCGGGCATTGACGCTGAAATAGGGATCACCCCATTGATCGAGCCCATAGAGCTGAGCGCTAGCGGCTGGCGTCCAGTTCTGCTGTTCCACCTGGCTTGGGGCCACCACCATCGACGCCGCCCATCAATTCATCTGATGAACGAAATGTAGGAAGGCTCGGCCATCTGCGCTCCCACTGATGTGGGTGTGCTTGCCAAGCGGTAGGGCGGCCACGGACGATGGCGCCCGTCTTACCAGCCAAACCATGTCCACCGAACGGACTTTCATTGCCATCAAGCCCGATGGCGTCCAGCGCGGTCTCGTCGGCGAGATCCTTGGCCGCTTCGAGCGCAAGGGCTTCAAGTTGGTGGGCCTTAAGCAGATCACCCCGAGCCGTGAGCTGGCTGAGCAGCACTACGGCGTTCACAAGGAGCGTCCGTTTTTTGCTGGTTTGGTGGATTTCATCACCTCAGGCCCTGTGGTGGCCATGGTTTGGGAAGGCGATGGCGTGATCGCCAGCGCCCGCAAGCTGATCGGTGCCACCAAGCCTCTGGAAGCCGAGCCCGGCACGATCCGCGGTGATCTAGCCGTCAACATCGGCCGCAACGTGATCCACGGCTCTGATGCTCCCGAAACCGCCCAGTTCGAAATCGGCCTGTGGTTCCAGCCGTCCGAACTGAATGATTGGACTCCTTCTGATCAGGGTTGGCGCGTCGAGGGCTGAGCGTCTCGTTTAAAACGCTTCCAGCTAAAGGCCCTCAGCAGAGCTGCATCGGCGCTGCTGGGGGTTTCTTGCGTGATGGCCCCCGCCAGCAGCTCTGCGGTGATCGCGGCCAGCAAGACCCCATTGCGGTGGTGGCCGCAGGCCAGCCACAGCCCAGTCAGTGGGCTTGCCCCCAGGAGGGGCCCTTCATCGGGTGTGCAGGGGCGAAAGCCCCACCAGCGCTCCATCGGTGGCCATTGGCTGGCTTCAGGTAGCAAGGCGGTGATGCCGGCTTGCAGTTGCTTTTGCCCTTCAGGCGTGAGCCCTTCGCTGAAGCCGGCCTCTGGTTCGCTGGTGGCGCCCACCACCAACAGCCCGTCTTCCCTGGGCACCAGATACGTGCCCGGGCCAAACAGCACTCGGCGCAGTGCTTGCCGCGGTGCTTGCAGCGAGAGCATTTGGCCTTTAACCGGAAACACCGGCAGCTCCGGCAGCAGTTGGCCGCTCCAAGCGCCACTGCAGAGCACCGCCTGCTGGCAGGGGAGATGCTGGAGTTCGCCGTCAGCCCGCCGCAGGCTGACCGCCTCTAGGGCGCCATGGCCACTGGCTTGCAGGCTCTGCACTTCGGCCCCTTCTTCGAACTGCACCCCCAGCCGCGAGCACGCCCGCTCAAGGGCCCGCATCAGCCGCCGGCGGTTATCGATTTGGCCGTCCTGCTCAAACAGCAGGCCGGTGCGCCAGCCTGCGGCAATGCCAGGAATTTCACGCTCCAGTTCAGCTCTGTTGAGCGCGACGCCGCAGCTGGCTGTGGGGTAGGCGTCCCGTTCCTGCTCGCTGCGGAACGGCACAACGATGCCGCAGGGCCGGTGCCCACAATCCAGGTCACTGTCAGCTTCCACCTGCTGCAGCCAGCTGGGCACCAGTTCCAAGCTGCGTTGGCCCAAGGCCAGCAGGTGTCCGCTGAGGCCTTCAGCGTGGGGGGCCAGCATGCCGGCGGCGACAAACCCTGCTGCTTCGCTGCGGCGCCGGCTGATCACTTGAACGTTTTGGCCACGCCTGGCCAGCTGATGGGCCAGGGCCAGGCCCATCAAGCCACCACCAAGAATCAATACAGGCTCAGCAGCCGCCAATGCACTCAATGCTCCCCAGCTGACCGTAGAGGCTCCTGCGGGTCCATAGGATCCCCCCAGCCTTTGAGCAAGTGCAGCAGATGGCAGCGGATTGGGAAGCCGTCATTGGCCTGGAGACCCACGTGCAGCTGGGAACGGAGAGCAAGATTTTTACTGCCGCCTCAACGGCCTTTGGCGATGACCCCAACACCCACATCGATCCGGTGGTGTGCGGTCTGCCTGGCACCTTGCCGGTGCTGAATAAAAAGGTGCTCGAGTATGCAGTGAAGGCGGCTCTGGCTCTCAACCTTGAGATCGCCGAGCACAGCAAGTTCGATCGCAAGCAGTACTTCTACCCCGATCTGCCGAAGAACTATCAGATCTCCCAGTTCGATGAGCCCATTGCGGAAAACGGCTGGATTGAGGTGGAAGTCGCCGAGAAAGGCAAAGACACCTACCTCAAGCGCATCGGCATCGAGCGCCTCCATATGGAAGAAGACGCCGGCAAGCTCGTGCATGCCGGTAGCGACCGCTTGGTTGGCTCCACCCACTCCCTGGTGGACTACAACCGCGCCGGTGTGGCCCTGGCGGAGATCGTCAGCAAGCCCGATCTGCGCACCGGCCGTGAGGCAGCCGAATACGCCTCTGAGATTCGCCGCATCATGCGCTATCTCGGGGTTTCAGACGGAAACATGCAGGAGGGCTCGCTGCGTTGTGACGTGAACATTTCCGTGCGCCGGGGACCGGATGCCCCCTTCGGCACGAAGGTGGAGATCAAGAATATGAACTCGTTCTCGGCGATCCAGAAGGCTTGCGAGCACGAGATTCAGCGGCAAATCAAGGCCTATGAAACTGGCGAGCCGGTGGTGCAAGAAACGCGCCTGTGGGATGAGGGCAAGCAGCTCACCAAGAGCATGCGCAGCAAGGAAGGATCCAGCGATTACCGCTATTTCCCGGAACCGGATCTCGGACCGATTGAGGTGAAAGCCGATCAGCGCCAAGCCTGGCTTAATGAGCTGCCGGAACTCCCGGCCGCCAAGCGCCACCGCTACGCCGATGCCCTGGGGCTTTCGCAATATGACGCCCGCGTGCTCACTGATGAGCGGCCGATGGCGGAATACTTCGAGGCTGTGGTGGCCTCTGGAGCTGACGCCAAGTTGGCGGCCAACTGGATCACTGGAGACATCGCTGCCTATGTGAATTCTCAGCGCTTGAGCTACAGCGAATTGCCCTTCCGCCCCGAGCAGCTTTCGGAGATGGTGCAGCTGATTGATGGCGGCAAGATCAGCGGCAAGATTGCTAAGGAAATCCTGCCGGAGCTGCTCGAAAAAGGTGGCTCTCCCAAAGCGATCGTTGATGAGCGCGGTTTGGGGATGATCAGCGATCCTGCTGCCATCACCGCCATCGTCGATGAGCTTTTGGCGGCCCATCCCGATGAGGTGGAGGCGTTCCGTGGCGGCAAGAACAAACTCCAGGGCTTCTTCGTTGGTCAACTGATGAAGAAGACCGGTGGTAAGGCCGATCCCAAGTTGGCCAACCAAATCCTCAGCCAGAAGCTCAAGGGCTGAATTTTTGCTTCGTTGTGGAGTTTTTGGCCAGTTAAAGCAAGGGTACTACTTTAGTTTGCAAAGGCATATCCATGTGTAGGCTTTGCACTCATTGGCATAAATGTCTGTAGAATTAATAGCCTCTTGAGAGCTTATAAATCCTTTTAAGGGCGTGGGAGTGGGATAGTTTCTGTCCCAGGCGTCTCCCCATCTGGTGAAATCACACTGGTAAATAGGAGGAAATTCGATATAGGCTTCTAATTTGCTTTCAAGAATTTTTTTATCCCAGTCATTTCTCTTGATATGTATAGCTTGGAATTGCTCCATTTGCGATTGTTGGGAGTTGGGGTCTTGCAGTTTGCGGGTAAGTTTTTGGGCGATCTTTCTTCGCATTGATATTTTCTCGGGTTTGTTCTTGCTTTGGCTTGCTTCTGCATCTCTGAATCCTGAGCATGAAAGTATTTTTTTCGGGCTGTAGCAGTCGCCCTGTTGTGGCGGATAATTATCTTCAAACATTATGGTTTTAATGCCAAACCAATTGCATTGCTGTATGCGATTGTAGGCATTTTGATGATCATCAAAGAAGGCTAGTGATTTGCCTGGGATCCCGCTCCAGTCATATTGTGAAAAATCACCATCTACATATTCGACTCCTTCGCAGGTTATTTTTCGCTGAGAGGTGTCAACGTCAAAAGAGATTACTTTTGCGTTCGGGCAGGCCTGCTTGAAGAGCCAAGCGCTTTGTCCTTTGTATGTTCCACTATCAATGATTAATTCAGGATTGAGAGTTTTGGCAGTGAGCCAGCTGTAAAACATATGGGTTGAGAGCATCCCCCCTGCGTTATCCCTTATTGGCCTTGCTTCGTATATAGCTCGGAATGTGTCGAGATTATTTAAGAAAAACTCTCTCGTGGCCCATCCTGGACTATTCATGGCGATGCTTCGTTTTGACTATCTATATCATGATTTGATAAATCTAATAATCACTAATTAGATGCTTAAGGGCTTTGGTGAGTTCGATTTGAAGGGCGTCTGCTGATGTGTGGTTGCGAATTAAAACATCCGCCAGCTCGCGCTTCTTGGCTAGGGGCCACTGGGCGTTGATTCGTGCTTGTGCTTCCTCTTCGCTGAGTTGGTCGCGGGCCATCAGCCGCTGCAGTTGCTGGCTTTCATCGCAATCCACCAGCCAGGTTTCACTGCAGAGAGCTTCCAGCTCGCTCTCAAACAGCAGCGGAATCATCAGCACCACCGCAGGCTTAGCGTCCAGGCGCATGAGCTCCTGATCAAAGCGCTGGCGCACGATTGGATGTAACAGTTGCTCCAGCCAGCGGCGCTGGTCTGGGTTGCTGAACACAATCGCTCCCAAGGCGCGGCGATCCACCACCCCGTTGCTGTCCACTACCCCAGTGCCAAAGCGCTCAAGCACCGCCTCTGTGGCGGGTTGGCCGGGTTCCAAGGCTTGGCGCGCGTAGAGGTCAGCGTCGAGCACCGGCAGCCCATGGCGTTGCTCGAGCAGCCGCGCGGCACTGCTCTTGCCGGTGGCAATGCCGCCAGTGAGGCCAATGCGGCGCTGGGCCACGGGAGAATGGAGCAGTGTGTTGGGTTGGATGATGACGCACCCCTGGCGTGCCATCGAGGGTGGGATCACAGCACCGGCTGGATTTCAGGCTGCTGGCATCACCGCCGGTTTGAAGGCCAGTGGCCGCTCTGATTTGGCGTTGGTGCTGGCACCAGCCGGAGCGGTTTGCGGGGGCAGTTTCACCACCAACCGCGTGCGCGCGGCTTGCGTGGATCTTTGCGCGGAGCGGCTCGAGGACACAGGCGGGAAGGCGCAAGCGGTGCTGATCAACTCTGGCCAGGCCAATGCCTGCACCGGGGATTTGGGTTTGATTGATAGCCATAGGGCCACCCAGGCGGTGGCTGATCAGCTGGGGCTGAGCCAAGACGAGGTGCTGATCTGCTCCACCGGGGTGATCGGCGTGCCGATTCCGATGGACACGCTGCTGGCCGGCGTTGCGCCTCTGGTGTCGGCCTTGGGCTCAACTCCAGAAGCAGCAGCGGCGGCGGCTGACGCGATCCTCACCACCGACCTGATTGATAAGCAGGTGGCCCTGGAGGCTGAGCTGGGTGGCCGCACCGTACGCATCGGTGGCATGGCCAAAGGCTCGGGAATGATTCATCCCGACATGGCAACGATGCTGGGGTTCTTCAGTTGTGATGCCGCCGTGCCAGCTGATATCTGGCAAGTGATGGTGCGCCGTGCGGTGCAGCGCTCGTTCAACAGCATCACCGTTGATGGCGACACCAGCACCAACGACACCGTGCTGGCCTACTCCGCCGGAGAGCCGTTAGCGGTTGAACACCACAACGCGCTCGAGCAAGGGCTGACCACGGCGATGCAGCAGCTGGCCCGAGCCATTGCCCGTGATGGGGAAGGGGCCACGTTGCTGTTGGAAGTGCAGGTGGAGGGCGCTGCTGATGAAGCCGCAGCCCAGGCCATTGCCCGCACGGTGTGTGGCTCTTCGCTGGTGAAAACCGCCGTGCATGGCCGGGATCCGAACTGGGGCCGCATCGTTGCAGCGGCTGGCCGCGCTGGAGTGACAGTGGATCCTGATGCCGTGGCCCTGTGGCTCGGTGAGCATCAGCTCATGGCTGCTGGTCAGCCTTTGGCGTTTGATCGCGCAGCGGCCAGCGTCTACATGCGCGAGCGCTCAGCCAGCACATACCTGCTCGATGACACCGTTGTGATTCGCCTGGTGGTTGGTCAGGGTTCTGGCACGGCCACAGCCTGGGGATGTGATCTTTCCGATCAGTACGTGCGCATCAATGCGGACTACACCACCTGAAAAAATTGATGTTCTTGTAAGTCAGATGCTTTTGTTGATTAGTCTGAAAATTAATTAGTGCTAGGTTTGGTGTGAATTTCAACAAGGCTAGGGCCTGTTTTTATTGCTGTGATGCCAGCGCCTCTGGTGTTTACTCATTATGGTGACCCTGATTATCTTGCGTTCACGCTCGCGCAAGCTAAGGCGTCAAATCCTGAGCGAAGGTGCATTCTTCTTGGAGATGATTTAAATCAAGAGACTGCTCGCTCTGCTGGATGGGAGCATATCGAGTATCGCGAACTTTGCTCTAGCAAGAGAGATACTTTTAATGCAAGATTTTTTTGGATACAGGGCATTAGTCATAATCCTGTCAAGGGAGGAGAGGATTGGCTCAGATTTGTTTCTGAGAGGTTTTTTTGCTTAGAGGCTTTCCTAGTTAATGAGAGAATTGAATCATTTTGGCATTTTGATTCAGATACGATGATTTTGCATGATCTTAGTATTTATGAGAGAGAGTTGGCTGATTCGGGCTTTGATGCATTTACGCTATGCAATGACGCATGCCCATCTGGATATATTCAAACAGCATTAATTTCTGAATTTTGTAAGAGCATGATCGAAGATTATGAGGATAGAAATTTTATTCGCACTTCTTTGCAAAATTTTCGAAGCCTTAGGCCCACTCATGCTTATACCGAGATGGAGGCTTTCTGTCGATACCGTGAGAAGTGTTCTGTCAGCACCACGCAGTTATCCTCTTTCTTCTCGGATCGGAATATTTGGTTTGATGATTGCATGTGTCAGGATCACGGTTTTCAATTTGTGAATGCTCCAAGGCTTGGAAAAAAAATTAAAAATTTTTATAGTGACAAAAACGGCCGCATTTGTTGTCAGCAGATGGATGGATCTATCTATGAATTCGCCACTATTAATTGCAGTTGGGTCAGTACTGATGTTTATGCATGGATCGCCTCAGAGAGGCTTGGCTGTGCATCCGTGTGCGTGAAGTTAGCCGATTCTTTGGGGAAAAGCCTTCGTAGCTACTGTGTAGATTTGGTCGTCGCTGTTGCTCGCTTTCTCTTTTATAGATCCCGGTCCTTGTTTCGCAGATTTGCAGGCTGATCTTGTGTTTGGCACTTTGTATTTGTTTTATGTGGCTGAGCTTTGCCTGTGTTTTTGTTGGCTCTTAGTTGTTGTTTATGGCTGATCTGCCAGTAACTAAATCTTTTGTTGTCCCCGCCGCTGAGCTGCAATGGCGCTTCACGCGTTCCTCCGGCCCAGGCGGGCAGAACGTCAACAAGTTGGAAACCGCTGTTGAGCTGCTGTTTGACCTGCAGGCTTCCGTGGTCTTGGGAGAGGTTCGCCGTCAGCGCCTGCAAGAGCGTTTGGGCTCCAAGCTCAGTGGCGGGGTGTTGCGGGTTGTGGCCGCTGAGCATCGCTCCCAATGGCGCAATCGGGAGTTGGCCCTCGAGCGGCTGGCGCAGTTGTTGCGCGAAGGCCTGAAGCCGCCGCCGAAGCCACGCCGCGCCACCAAGCCCACGCGCGGTTCGCAGCGTCGCCGCTTGGATGCCAAGAAACAGCGCGGTCAGCTCAAGCAGCAGCGTCAACGACGCCATCACAGCGACGACTGAGGCTCTGTCAGCACACCAGCAGCAGCCCCTTGCGTTTCATTTTTTGCTGCTTACTCTCTGCCAAAAAGTGTTCGTAACTGTTTTTGGTCAGAAAGGCGGTGTAGCCAAAACCTGCACCAGCATCCACCTAGCCAGTGTTTGGGCTCAGCAGGGTTACGCCGTCTGCGTTGTTGATGCGGACCGCAACCGCTCGGCAACCGCCTATGCAGCCAGAGGCCTTCTGGGTTTTGACGTTGTGCCTGTTGAGGCTGCCGCCAAAGCCACCCGTTCGGCTCAGATCGTGATCACCGATGGCCAGGCCAGTAGCCATGAGGATGAATTGAAGAACCTCTCAGCTGGCTCCGACATCGTTGTGCTGCCCACCACGTCGCAAGCGCGCTCGGTGGAGCTCACGATTGAAATGTCGGCGATTTTGCGGGGCTACGGCATCCGCCATGCGGCCTTGCTGGTGAAGGTTGATACGCGCAAGCAGCGTTTCGCTGATGAGGCGCGCGACACCCTCGAGGGTTTTGGCCTTGAGGTGCTGGATGGCTCCATTCCTTTGCTCGCCGCTTTTGACAAAGCCGAAGTTCAGGGCGTCACCGTGCGGGAGGCCGTGGATGACAAAGGCCGTTCCGACCCGCGCCGCATGACGGGCTGGGCGGCCTATTGCGCTGCCGCCAATCAATTGCAGGCCATTTTGAAAACCGATTCAGCCGATAACCTGGCCGCCTGATCCCAGGCTGAATGCAAGCGCTGCGCGCCAATCTGCTGCTGCTGCTGTTCAGCTTGGTGTTCTGCTTGGTGGGTGCTGAGCTGGCCTTGAGGTTCCTCCGGCTTGGTTTTAACAATGCGCCGCTGAACCCCAGCGCTACCCGACACCACCAGCATCCAACCAATTACACCTTTCAGGCCTATTCGCTGCAGGACGAATGGGGCGGCTTTGAAATCCAAACCGATCGCTTTGGCAACCGTTCCCTCAAGGGCCTCTGTGAGTTCCCAGCTGCAGGGCCCAAGCGGCATCTGCTGCTGTTGGGGGACTCGTTTGTTGAAGGCTTTCAGGTCAGTGATGCCGACAGCATCGCTGGCCAGTTGCAGCAGCAACTCTGCCGGGAGGGTGTGGCCGTTCACAACCTGGGGGTGAGCAGCTACTCACCCGTGCTCTCAGAGATTCAGCTGCGTGAATACCAGCAGCAACACCCCCAGGGACCGGAGCTTCTAGCGGGTGGTGTGGTGGTTCATCTGCTTTATGACAACGACATCGGTGGTGACCAGGGCTATGGAAGTCAGCTCAAGACTGATTCCAATGGAGAGTTGGTGGTTTCTAGTGAAACTCAGCTCTCGCCTTTGGAGCGGTTGGCACGGGTTTCGTATTTGGCGCGCTTGCTGCGCCGCGCTCAGCTCACCGTGATTGAGCTGGGGCACCGCCAGGAGATCACCACAGCCCAGAAGAGCCCAGCTGCTGCCATTGCGGGAGATCAATGCCAGCGCTCAGCAGCCGAGCTGGAGCCCACCCGCCGTGCCTTGGCTGCCATCCGGGATCGCGTGGCAGCCGGTGGCGGCCGCTACCTGATCTCCGCGGTGCCCAGCGATCCCCGCAAGGGCCCACACCTTGAGCCCTGCTTTGCCCAATTGGCCCAAGAGCTTGATGTGCCCTATGTGCCCATGGCGCCAGAGTTGCTGCGCCAGCCCCAGGCGTTTTATTTCACCCATGACATACACCTCAACCCCCAGGGCAATCGCTACGCGGCTGAGCAACTGCTGCAGGCCCTGCCCGGGGAGGTGAGGTCATGACGATGATGAGTTCGAAGAAGCGCACTCCACGGCCTGTGGCTGCACAACCAGCTCAGAAGCGGCGCCGGCCAGCGCGGCGCCCCAACCCTTGGAATCCCATGGGGCCGTTGATGGTGGGTCTGTGTTTTGGCTTGGCCTATGTGGTCACGGGCCGCCTCTTGGAAGATCGCCTTGGCGGCCTGGTTCCGTTGGGCCGGCGTTTTTCCAGCAAGCCTGTGCCCGGCTTGACGCTGGAGAGTTTGCGCATGCGCTATGGCGCCGAACGGGTCAATTTGCTCGGGCCATCACCGCAGTTGCTTCCCGAACCGGAGCCGATTGATGCCGCTGTGCTTCCCGCTCCGGAGTTGTTTGTGGATCCTGAGCCTGTCGATCGTTCAGCGCTTCCAGTCCCGGAGTTGTTCCCACAGCCTGAAGCGGTTGATTCTTCGGTGCTTCCAGCACCTGAGATTGTCGAGAGTCCTGAGTTGCCCCTGGTGGATCCGCTCCAGGATCTGCCCCCTTGGCCGCGGCCGCTGCCACAACCACCGTCGTCTTCTGCCACAGTCGGAGCGCCGCCTCCTGTTTGGCGATGAGCACCCCGGAAACTTTGGTGCAAGCCGCCTTGAATCGTTTGGCTGCCCGTCTTGGCAGCAGCGCCATGGATGCGGCTGCACAGTTCAGCGTGATGGCGCAGGACGCTCCGCAAAAGCTGCAGCAAGAACTGGAACTGTTTTGGCAGGAGGTGCAGCAGGAAGCTGAGCGCATCGAACAACCCCAGACCCCAGCGGCTGAATCCAGTGAAGCGGCCCCGGAGAATCTGCAGGATCAGCTCGACGGTTTGCGCGCTCAAGTGGCCAACTTTTCGCGGCGCCTAGAGGAGCCCAGCTAATGGCGCGATTGCGCAGTGTGCTGCGCTCCTTGCGCATCTGGTCGGTCGTGGTGGTGCTGCTCAGCCGCCTCTGGTGGGATGGTCGGCGCTGGACCTATCTGAGCGCGGCTAGCGACGAAGCCATTGAGCGACGTCAGCGCCGTTTGGCCCGCTGGCTGCTGCATGAACTTCTGGGTTTAGGTTCGGCCTTCATCAAGCTTGGCCAGCTGCTCTCGGCCAGACCTGATCTGCTGCCGGCCCCCTGGGTGGAGCAGTTAGCGCAACTGCAAGATCGGGTGCCGTCGTTTCCGTTCCCGCAGGCGGAGGCTCTGCTGGAAGCTGAGTTGGGACCGCGCCGCAGCGAGATTATGCGGATCGAGCCCAGGCCATTGGGTTCCGCGAGCTTGGCCCAGGTGCATCGCGCCACCTTGCACAGCGGGCGCGATGTGGTGTTGAAGCTGCAGCGGCCGGGGTTGGAGAAGCTCTTCCGCCTCGACTTGCAAGTGATGGAGCAGGTGGCTGCAGTGCTGCAGCGTCATCCCAATTGGGGTCGTGGGCGCGATTGGGTGGCGATGGCCCGTGAATGCCGGCGCGTGCTGCTGCGCGAGTTGGATTTCCGCTTGGAAGCCGAGCATGCGGCCCGCTTTCGCCAACAGTTTTTGGATGATCCCGATGTGCGCATTCCCGCGGTCATCTGGGAGCTCACTACAAGGCGCGTGCTCTGCCTGGACTATGTGCCTGGGACCAAGATCACCGATCGCGAGGCTTTGCTGCAGCGCGGTATCGATCCGGTCGCTGTCGCTGAAAAAGGAGCCGCTAGCTACCTGCAGCAGCTCGTGCTCTACGGCTTTTTCCATGCTGATCCCCATCCCGGCAACTTGGCGGTTGCTGATGACGGAGCACTCATCTACTACGACTTCGGGATGATGGGGCAGATCCCTCCCCGCCTGCGCAGTCGTTTTGGCTCGATGGTGACGGCGGCCGCGGCGCGCGATGCCGGCGGTTTGGTGGAGGAGTTGCAGGCCGCTGGGGTGATCAGTACCACCATCGATGCCGGTCCGGTGCGCCGCTTGGTGCGCGTGATGCTCGATGACGCCTTGACGCCGCCCTTCCCGAGCAATGTGCTCGATCGCCTCTCAGGTGATCTCTATGCCTTGGTCTACGGGCAGCCGTTTCAGCTGCCGGTCGATCTGATTTTTGTGATGCGGGCCCTCTCCACTTTTGAAGGTGTCGGCCGCGCCTTGGATCCCGGCTTTAGCTTGGTGGCGATCGCCAAGCCCAAGCTTCTTCCCCTCATGACTGCCAGCGGTAATGGCCCCAACGAGCTGATCAATGAGCTGGGTCGTCAAGTGGGTGCCTTGGGCACGCGAGCTGTAACCCTGCCGCGGCGTCTGGATTCCAGCCTGGAGCGCCTGGAGCAGGGTGATCTGCAACTGCAGATTCGCCTGGGTGAATCCGATCGGCAATTCCGCCGCATGGCGACTGCTCAGCACGCCATTGGCCAGTCCGTGCTGCTGGGCTGTTTGGCTTTAGCGGCCGCTCTGCTCGGAGCCAGTAGTCGTCCGGTATGGGCTGTTGCGCCTCTGGTGGCAGGGGTACCCGTTGGTTTGAGTTGGCTCAAGCTGCAGTTGAGGCTGCAGCGTGATCAACGGCTCGAGCAGCTTCCCGGCCAGCAGCGCTGATCAGCGGCGCCCGCGTGGGCCGCGGCCTTGGGTGCCGGCATACACCGCTTGGCTGCCCAGCTCGTCTTCGATGCGCAGCAGCTGGTTGTACTTGGCTATGCGCTCCGAGCGGCTGAGGGATCCGGTCTTGATTTGACCAGCGCCGGTGGCCACAGCCAGATCGGCGATGGTGGTGTCTTCGGTTTCGCCGCTGCGGTGGCTGATCACGCTGGTGTACCCATTGCGGCCGCCCAGGTCGATCGCTTGCAGCGTTTCGCTCAGTGAACCGATCTGATTCACCTTGATCAGGATTGAATTGGCGACGCCCAGATCGATGCCCCGCTGCAGGCGGGTGCTGTTGGTGACGAACAGGTCATCGCCCACCAGCTGCACCGAACCGCCGAGGCGCTCGGTCAACAGCTTCCAGCCATCCCAGTCGTCTTCAGCCAGGCCGTCTTCGATCGACACGATCGGGTAACGGCTGACCAGCTGGGCCAGCTGATCAACCATCTCGGCGCTGCTGTAGTTGCCGCCGCCAAAGCTGTAGCGGCCGTCTTTGTAGAACTCGGTGCTGGCCACATCGAGGGCCAAGGCAATTTGCTCACCGGGCTTGTACCCGGCTTTCTCGATGGCGCGCACGAGCAAGTCGCCAGCGGCATCGTTGCCATCGAGGTTGGGGGCAAAGCCGCCCTCATCGCCAACGGCTGTGGAGAGGCCTTGTTCGTTCAGTAGGCCTTTGAGGGTGTGGAACACCTCAGCACCCCAGCGCAGCGCTTCGCGGAAGCTGCCGGCGCCGTGGGGCACGATCATGAATTCCTGGAAATCCAGGTTATTGGTGGCGTGCTCGCCGCCATTGATCACGTTCATCAGCGGCACCGGCAGCACCGTTGCCGATGGGCCACCCAGGTAGCGGTACAGGGGCAGGCCAACCCCGTTGGCGGCTGCGCGGGCCACGGCCATGCTCACCGCCAAGATTGCATTGGCACCAAGGCTGGATTTATTGGCGCTGCCATCGAGTTCGTTCATGGCGCCATCAACGGCCACCTGATCGAGGGCGCTCAGTCCGCAGAGGGCTGGGGCGAGCCGCTCTTCCACATTGCTGACGGCTTGGTTGACCCCTTTGCCGAAATAACGCGTGGCATCGCCATCGCGCAGCTCATGGGCTTCGTGGGCACCGGTGCTGGCGCCGCTGGGCACGATCGCCCGGCCGCTGGCGCCCCCCTCGAGCAACACCTCGGCTTCGACGGTTGGGGTGCCGCGGGAGTCCAACACTTCCCGTGCCACCACGGTGTCGATCACAAGGTCGAGAGAGTCGAACACAGCGGTCTCATCTGGCGGGCTCATTATGCAGATGGGCCCTGCACAATGAGCTCAGCTAGAGCCATCAACGCACCATGCGTTTGCTGCACACCATGCTTCGGGTGGGCGATCTGGAGCGCTCCCTCGCCTTCTACACCGAGGTGCTCAAGATGAGCCTGCTGCGTCGCAAGGATTACCCCAGCGGGCGCTTCACCCTTGCATTTGTGGGCTATGGCCCTGAGTCTGATCAAACGGTGCTGGAGCTCACCCACAACTGGGACACCAGCAGCTACGCGCTGGGTGAGGGCTATGGCCACATCGCCTTGGGCGTGGATGACATCTATGGCACCTGCGAGCAAATTCGCCAGCAGGGCGGCAAGGTGGTGCGTGAACCCGGTCCGATGAAGCACGGCTCCACCGTCATCGCCTTTGTGGAGGATCCGGATGGCTACAAGGTGGAACTGATCCAGTTGAGCTCTCGAGCCGATGCGGCTGCCTGATTCCCGTTTCAGCCTCACCACCGAGCCAGAACGTTTCAACGATCTCGCATGGGATCTGCTCCTCGGCGCCCAGGAGGAAGCCCGCCGCTGGCGTCACGGTGAGATGGATGTCGAGCACCTGGTGCTGGCCTTGCTCGATGAGCAACGGCTGCGGCCGCTGCTGAACACCTTGCGCCTGCAGGGCGCAGAGCTGCGCGACGATCTCGAAGACTTTTGTGCCCGCCAGCCCACCCGCAGCAGCAACACGCTCTATGTGGGCGATGACCTGGAGCTGCTGTTGGATGTCGCCGAGCAGGAACGCCAGCAGCAGGGAGCTGCCACCATCGATGAACGGCATCTGTTGCTGGCCCTCGCCAATGATGAGCGTCTCGGCGGCGCCCTGTTGCAGCGCCAGGGCCTGAGCCGTTCCCAGCTCGATGAGCAATTGCAGCCTTTGGGCGTGGCCATGGCCGAACCCGTGGCACCTCCGGTGCCAGCGGCAGCCGCTCCACGCCCGGTCGCCATCGATCAGCCCAGCGTTCAGCAGCCCGCCCACCCCAGTGCCGACGCTGGCGCCTTAGCCCAATACGGCCGCGACCTCACCGCCTTGGCCAAGGCCGGCAGCCTGGATCCGGTGATTGGCCGCAGCGCTGACATTCGGCGGCTGATTCAGGTGCTCTCGCGCCGCAACAAGAACAATCCCGTGTTGATTGGCGAGGCCGGCGTTGGCAAGACCGCCATTGCGGAGCTGTTGGCCCAGCGGATGGTGGCCGGTGAAGTGCCCGATTCCCTCAAAGGCCGCCGTTTGATCTCGTTGGATCTCGGCGCTTTGATCGCTGGTGCCAAATACCGCGGTCAGTTCGAAGAGCGCTTACGCAGCGTTCTGGAGGAGATCGCCGCCTGTGATGAAGGCAGTGAAGGGGTGGTGCTGTTCATCGATGAAATCCACACCCTGGTGAACGGTGATCGTGCGGGCGCCGATGCCGGCAGCGTGCTCAAACCAGCCTTGGCCAGAGGTGAGTTGCGCTGCATCGGGGCCACCACCATCGAGGAATACCGCCGCACGCTGGAGAAAGATCCTGTGCTGAACCGGCGCTTCCAGCAGCTGTTGATCAAGGAACCAGCCCTGGATGTGTCGCTGGAGATCCTGCGTGGTGTGCGCGAGCGCTACGAGCTGCACCACGGCGTCAGCATTGGCGATGACGCCCTCGAGGCGGCGGTGCGTCTGGCAGATCGCTACATCAGCGATCGTTGCCTGCCCGATAAGGCGATCGATCTGATTGATGAAGCGGCCGCTGATTTGAAGATGGAGGCCACCTCCAAGCCGGCGGTGGTGGAAGCGGCCGAGGCCGAATTGCGCCGCATCGAACGCTCGCTGTTGGCCGCTGAGCAGGCGCCCATGGAGGAGCGGGTGCAGCACCAGCAGCGCCGCAGCGACGCCCTCGACAAACTCGAGCAACTGCAAGACCGCTGGCAGCACGAGCGTCAGCAGCTTCAGGATTTGCGTCAGCTGCAACAGCGTGAGGAGGAGCTGCGCCACGGCATCGCTGAGGCCGAGCGGCTCACGGAGTGGGAAGACATGGCTCGCTTGCAGGTGGAGCTGGAGCAAGACGTGCAGCGTCGCCGGCAGGAGCTGGAGGTGGAGCTGCAGCAGCCCGGCCGCCTGTTGCGGGACTTGGTGGCGGCCCAAGACATTGCCGATGTGGTGGCCCGCACCACCGGCATCCCTGTGCAGCGCTTGATGGCCGGTGAGCGCCAGAAGCTGCTGGAACTGGAAAACCGCCTCGGCGAGAAGGTGCTCGGCCAGCCCGATGCCGTCGCTGCTGTGGCAGCGGCGATTCGCCGCGCCCGCGCTGGCATGAAAGATTCGCGGCGGCCCGTTGGCTCCTTTCTGTTCTTGGGCCCCACCGGTGTGGGTAAAACCGAGCTGGCCCGCACCTTGGCCGCGAACCTCTTCGATGAAGACGAGGCGCTGGTGCGGCTCGATATGAGCGAGTTCATGGAGCGCAATGCCGTGGCCCGCTTGATCGGGGCACCGCCGGGCTATGTGGGCTACGAGGAAGGTGGCCAGCTCACCGAAGCGGTGCGTAGCCGGCCCTATGCGGTGGTGCTGCTCGATGAAGTTGAGAAGGCGCACCCCGAGGTGTTCAACCTGCTGCTGCAGGTGCTCGATGACGGCCGCCTCAGCGATTCCCAGGGCCGCAGCGTGGATTTCCGCCACACCGTGGTGGTGATGACCAGCAATCTCGCCAGCCGCGCCATCCTCAGCCACGCCCGCGATGGCGATACGGCGGCGCTGGAAGCGGAGATCGACAGCAGCTTGGCGGCCCAGTTCCGGCCGGAATTCCTCAATCGCATCGATGAAGTGATTCGCTTCCGTCCGCTGCAACCAGACGACCTGGTGCCAATCCTGCGCTTGCAGCTCGCCGAATTGGCCGCCCTGCTGGCCGAGCAAGAGCTGCCCTTGCAGGTGGATGAGGCGGTCATCCAGTGGCTGGCCACCGAGAGCTACGACCCGGAATACGGGGCCCGGCCCCTGCGGCGACTGCTGCGCCGGCGTTTGGAAAACCCCCTGGCGACTGAGTTGCTCGCAGAGCGCTACCAAGGCGCCGCCGGGGTCCAGGTGAGCCTCGAGGAGGGCAGCCTGAGCTTCAGCCCAGTTCTGTAGGCTGTTTGTTTGCGGTTCATCCCCCGCGACGGAGGAGTGTGGTTTTCAGCCAGCCGAACAAATCTGGTGATCCCACGGCCCCTGAGGGGGCGGTGATTGAGGCTGAAGCCAAGCCTGAGAACGGCAACGCTGCAGCTTCTCAGCCCCCTGGTGCCCCTCGGGAGCCCCGTGGGCCCATTGAGTCCACCTTGGCTGAGCTGCGTCGCGTGGTTTGGCCAAGCCGCCAGCAACTGATCAGTGAGTCCGTCGCTGTTCTGTTGATGGTCACCCTCTCGGCTGCTGCGATCGCGTCATTGGATCGCTTCTTCCGCTGGATGTCCCAGCTCGTTTTCCGTTGATCGCCTTGTCAGAGCTCACCGAACCCCTTAACGATCAAGACGCCCTTGAGGCGGCTGATTCAGCTGTAGCCGGCGAGGAGCAGGCCGAGAGCAAACCGCAGGTTGCTCGCTGGTATGCCGTTCAGGTGGCCTCGAGCTGCGAGAAGAAGGTCAAAGCCACCCTTGAGCAGCGGGCGGTGACTTTGGGGGTCTCCAATCGCATCTTGGAGATCGAGATCCCCCAGACCCCGGCGGTCAAGATCAAAAAAGACGGTTCCCGTCAAAGCACCGAAGAAAAGGTGTTCCCCGGCTATGTGCTGATTCGCATGGTCATGGATGAGGACACTGAGCAAGCGGTGCGCAGTACCCCCAACGTGATCAACTTCGTTGGTCATGAGGAGCGCCGCACCACTGGCCGTGTGCGCGGCCGCATCAAGCCCCGTCCCCTGAGTCGCTCGGAGGTGAACCGCATCTTCAAGCGGGCTCAAGAGAAGAAACCTGTCGTCAAGGTCGATTTGTCCGAAGGCGATCGGATCACCGTCACCGCTGGTCCCTTCAAGGACTTCTCCGGTGAGGTCATCGAGATCTCCGGCGATCGCAGCAAACTCAAAGCTCTGCTGTCGATCTTTGGCCGGGAAACCCCGGTGGAGCTCGAGTTCTCCCAGATCAGCAAAGACAGCTGATCTCAGGGCCGTCCCGCTGCGGGGGTCGGCCTTTTGTCCAGCGCCCCTCGTCGGGTGCACCGCAGCACTGTCCCGTCCGTCAAATCGATGGCTAAAAAAGTCACCGCCGTCATCAAGCTGGCCCTGCAGGCTGGCAAGGCCAACCCGGCGCCTCCCGTGGGTCCTGCCCTCGGTCAGCACGGGGTCAACATCATGGCCTTCTGTAAGGAGTACAACGCCCGTACCCAGGACAAAGCCGGTTTTGTGATCCCGGTGGAGATCTCGGTCTTTGAAGACCGCAGTTTCACCTTCATCACCAAGACCCCTCCCGCGTCCGTGCTGATCGTTAAGGCAGCCGGCATCGAGAAGGGTTCCGGCGAATCCGCCAAGGGCAGCGTTGGTTCCATCACCCGGGCTCAGCTCGAGGAGATCGCCAACACCAAGCTTCCTGACCTCAACTGCAGCAGCGTTGAATCCGCCATGCGGATCATCGAAGGCACCGCCCGCAACATGGGCGTCGCCGTTAAGGACTGAGCTCCGCTCAGCCTTTTGCACACCCTTACCGGGGGAGACGGTTGATCACTGTCGCTTGCACCCCATCTCGCTATGAAATCCATTTCCAAACGCTTCAAGGCCGCCCAGGCCACCGTTGAGCCCCGCGCCTACGCCCCGCTGGAGGCGGTGTCGCTGGTCAAGACCAACGCCACGGCCAAGTTCGACGAAACCATCGAAGCCCACGTGCGTCTGGGCATCGACCCCAAATACACCGACCAACAGCTGCGCACCACCGTGGCCCTGCCGAAGGGCACTGGCCGCAGCATCCGCATTGCTGTGATCACCCGCGGCGAGAAGGTGGCGGAAGCCAAAGCCGCTGGCGCTGAGCTGGTGGGCGACGAGGAGCTCGTCGACACCATCGCTGGTGGCCAGATGGACTTCGATCTGCTGATCGCCACCCCCGACATGATGCCCAAGGTGGCCAAGCTCGGCCGGGTCCTGGGTCCCCGCGGCTTGATGCCCAACCCCAAGACCGGCACCGTCACCACCGATGTGACTAGCGCCATCAACGAATTCAAAGCCGGCAAGCTGGAGTTCCGCGCCGACCGCAGCGGCATCGTGCACGTTCAGTTCGGTAAGGCCAGCTTCAGCGCTGAGGACCTGCTGGAGAACCTCAAGTCCGTGCAAGAGACGGTGGATCGCAACAAGCCCAGCGGCGCCAAGGGCCGTTACTGGAAGAGCCTCTACATCACCTCCACCATGGGCCCTTCGGTGGAAGTGGACTTCTCCGCCCTGCAGGACCTCAGCAACGCTGAGTGACGGCCTGATACGGTAAATGACTCCGGTATTTCGCCGGAATCGGGTTTTGCACCCAGCGTTCGGCCTGAGAGCTTTGTCTCAACGGCCACTCGCAACCGAAGACAGCAGGTGGAGGCGGTTTCCGCAGCCATAAGTCCTGCCGAGGTTTGCGCATCGGTTTCACCCCTTGTGGTGCGGATCGGTTGTTGCGACCTCCACCGGTCCGCACAACCCGGCTTGTTCCCCTGATCCGATCCTCAACCTATGGGCCGCACGCTGGAGAACAAGCAACAGATCGTCGAGGAGCTCAAGCAGTTGCTCGGCGAGGCCGAAATGGCCCTGGTGCTCGATTACAAAGGCCTCTCCATCAAGGAGATGAGCGACCTCCGCGGTCGCTTGGCTGCGAACGGCATTTGCAAGGTGACCAAAAACACCTTGATGCGTCGCGCCATCGATGGCAACGACACCTGGTCCGACCTCGACCCCCTGCTCACTGGTACCAACGCCTTCGTCCTCATCAAAGGGGATGTGGGTGGTGCCGTGAAGGCCGTGCAGTCCTTCCAGAAGGACAGCAAGAAGTCGGAGCTGAAGGGAGGCCTGTTTGAAGGCCGCTTCCTCAGCCAGGACGACATCAAGGCCATCGGAGACCTGCCCTCCAAAGAGGTGCTCATGGCTCAGATCGCCGGGTCCATCAATGCTGTGGCCACCAAGCTGGCCGTCGGCGTCAACGAGGTTCCCTCTGGTCTCGCCCGCGCGCTCAAGCAGCACGCCGAAAGCGAAAACAGCTGAGTTCCACCGATCTCCCGTTCTGTTGCTCTCTTCTCAACCATGTCCGCAAAAACCGACGAAATTCTCGAGTCGTTGAAGACTCTCTCGCTGCTAGAAGCCTCTGAGCTTGTTAAGCAGATCGAGGAAGCCTTTGGTGTGTCCGCCGCCGCCTCTGCTGGCGCTGTGGTGATGGCCGCCCCTGGCGCCGCTGCTGGTGGTGGTGAAGCCGCCGAGGAAAAGACCGAATTCGACGTCATCCTCGAAAGCTTCGATGCCGCCGCCAAGATCAAGGTGCTGAAGGCTGTTCGCGAAGCCACTGGTCTCGGCCTGGCCGATGCCAAGGGCCTTGTCGAAAAGGCTCCGACCCCTGTCAAGGAAGGCATTGCCAAGGAAGCCGCCGAAGAAATGAAGAAGGCCATCGAAGAAGCCGGCGGCAAGGTCACCCTCAAGTGATCGCCCCGGTCCTCTCGGACCACCTTCATGCCCTCCGCTCCGGCGGAGGGTTTTTTTTTGCCAAGAAAAAAGCCCCGCCGAAGCGGGGCAGGAATCGGACGAGCTCAGGAGTCTGTCCTTGTTTCGACCCTGAGAAGCGTCCGCACTCCTCACACGTCATAAAACTATTTCCTCAGAGGAAAACATGCCACCCCCTGGCGAGACGGTTTTCCGAGTGGTCTGCCCCGTTGATTAGGTTCCAGTGATGCCTGCCAACGCTTCCGCTGCTGTTGACGACGCTCCGGTGGTGGTGGCCGCTGCCTGTGATGGCGCTTGCCGGGGCAACCCCGGGCCTGGAGGTTGGGGAGCTCTGCTGCGCTTCAGTGATGGCCGCGTTGAGGAGCTGGGTGGCTCAGAGGCGCAGACCACCAACAACCGCATGGAGCTCAGCGCTTGTTTGGCCTTACTCGAGCGCCTGCAGCGGTTGCCGCGGGCCCAAGGCTTGGCCATCCGCACCGACAGCAAGTATTTGATCGATGGCTACACCCGTTGGATCAACGGCTGGAAGCGCAAGGGCTGGCGCACCGCTTCTGGCGGGGCGGTGCTCAACCGTGATCTCTGGGAGGCGCTCGATGCCGCCCGCCTGCCTGATGTGGCCTTGGCCCATGTCAAAGGCCATAGCGGTGACCCCGATAACGAGCGCTGCGATGCCATTGCCGTGGCCCATTCCCACGGCCAGCAGCCAGCTGAGAGCACAGCTGCGCCCGAGCAACCTGCCGATCCGGCGCCCGCTTCGCTGCGGGATGTGCTGACGCGGCTGGAGGTGGCCGATCGCCTCGCCAGCGGCGGCTATGGCCTCACCTTGGTGGAACTGGCGCAGTTGGTGGAGCAACCCTTGCGTCAGCTGGAAAGCCGTGATGGCCCCTGGCAGTGGCGCGATTTTCAGGTGCAACCGCTGGGCGATGGCCGTTGGCAGTTGCAGCGCTCCAAGCCGGAGGTGATGCCATGAATTCCGATCCTTGGCAGCGCTGGCTGGGGCCTTTGCTCTCCGCCGATGACGGCGCTGATGCCGAGTGGATGAGCCAGTTCACGCTGAGCGCCCTCGGTCAGGCCAGCCGCTGGCGCGCTCTGCCGCCGGTGCGCGCGACGCTTGAGGCCACCGCCAAAGCGCTGCAGCGTCACGACTCTCGTTTGGCCCAGACGGTGTTTGGCTGCCGCTTTGCCAATCCGGTGGGCTTGGCGGCTGGGTTCGATAAAAACGCCGTGGCGGCTGGCATCTGGCAGGCCTTTGGCTTTGGTTTTGCCGAACTCGGCACGATCACGGCCCAGGCGCAGCCGGGGAACCCCAAGCCGCGGCTGTTTCGCTTGGCTAAGGAGCAAGCAGCCCTCAACCGCATGGGCTTCAACAACAAAGGGGTGGCAGCGGTGCAGCGGATCCTGCAGGCCCAGGGCTTGCCGCCGGTGGGCCAGCGCCCGTTGGTGCTGGGGTTGAATTTGGGCAAATCCAAAGTCACACCGCTTGAGCAGGCAGCGGATGACTACGCCAGCTCCCTGGAGGCCTTGGCTCCGCTGGCGGACTATGTGGTGATCAATGTGTCCTCACCCAACACGCCGGGATTGCGGGAGCTGCAGGATGAAACCCTGCTGCGCCAGCTGGTGGAACGCTTGCGCGGTCAGAGCGGTTGCCCGCCGCTGCTGGTCAAAATTGCCCCGGACCTAGCCGATGAAGCGATTGATGCCTTGGCCCGGCTGGCCTATGCCGAGGGCCTCGCTGGGGTGATTGCCACCAACACCAGCCTGGATCGTTTGGGGTTGGGCCAGCGGCGCTTGCTGCAAACCGGCCGCACCTTGGCGGAGGAGGCCGGTGGCCTCAGTGGCGCGCCCTTGCGCGCTCGCGCCCTCGAGGTGCTCAGGCGTTTGCGCGTCAGCGCTGGCCCGCAGTTGCCTTTGATTGGTGTGGGCGGCATCGATAGCCCCCAGGCGGCCTGGGAGCGCATCGCCGCAGGGGCCTCGCTGGTGCAGCTCTACACCGGTTGGATTTATCGCGGCCCGGAGCTGGTGCCCTGCATCCTTGATGGCCTGCTGCAACAGCTGGAGCATCACGGCTTGCCCAACATCGCTGCAGCGGTGGGTAGTGGTTTGCCCTGGCAGGAGAGCTAAGGGCGATCTAGTTTCTGCCCAGTTGCCAGTGATGTGGCGTGTTCTCGGGAGTCACCGAGCAGCTGGCCCCCCTGCGTGAGCAACTGCTCAGGCCGCTGTGCACAGGCCGTGTTGCCGTTGCCATGGAGGCGGATGCGCTCACGCTGCTGGCTTATCAGACCAACGGTGGTCAGTTGCAGCTGCAGAGCTGGCAGCAAGCGCCGCTGCCCAGTGGGGTGGTGGAGGCTGGCGTGCCTCTGCTCAGCGAGGCCTTGGGAGATCTGATTGGTGATGTGCTGCTTCAAGGGGGTCTGCAGGCACCGGGTGCTCGCGGCTTATTGCCGCCAGAAGCTGTGGTGTTGCGCTCGCTGAAGCTGCCGGCTGGCCGGCAACCCGATGCCGAGATCATGCCGTGGCTGATGGGGCAAGAGGCCGCCTTGGCCTTGCCCTTCCCGCTGGCTGAGGCGGCAGTCAGTTGGCAGCAGCGCGGCGATCACTGGCTGTTGGCCTGCATGCCCAACGATCAGCTCGATCGTTGGATCGATACCTGTGCGATTGCTGGTCTTGATCTCCATGGCCTTGAGCCATCAGTCCTGGCTGTTGAGCGCCTGTTGCCAGCGGCTCTCGAGCAGCAGGATCCACAGCAGTGGACCGGCAGCCTCGATGTGCGCGGAGAGTCTTGGCAGCTCATGCTGTGGCGGGGAGCTGTGCCGCTGCGACAGCTCAGCTTGGCGTCAGCCTCCGGGCTGGATGAACTGCAAGCTTTGATTGCGGAATTGGATGGTCAGCCGCCAACCCTATGGGTGTTGGCAGATCCTGAGCTGACTCCTCCACTGGAGAGTTGGAGCCAGCAGTTGGGCTGCCGGCTGCAGTGGATCGATGGCCTGAGCCAGGCCGCGGTGAGTGACGCCGGCGCCTGGGTGAGCCCTGCGCCGGCAGTGGTTGATCGTTTGATCGGCTTGGCCCTAGGGGGGCTGCTTCGATGACTATTGATTTGCTCGAGCAGAGGCGCGCCCAGCTGGGGGTCCCGCCTGATCGAAGGATTGCGGTTCGGCCACTGCTGATTCGCGGTGGCGTGGTCGGCTTGGCCTGCGTTGGTGTGGTGGCCCTGGCCGGTGGGTGGCTGGGCTGGCGCCAGTCCCAGCTGCAGCAGCAGGTCAGCCAGTTGCAGCCGGCGGCGTCGGCCAGTGAAGCCTTGCGTCAACAAGCCGATGGGGTGGGGCGCCAGGCGCGGCGCCTGAAAGCCGTCAACACGCAATTAGCCGAAGCCTTGGTCTCGGTTCCCTCCAGTTCGGCTTGGCTCACGGCTTTGGCCCAAGAGGTTCCAGCCGGGCTGCAGCTCACCAGTGCTGTTTCTGAAGACCGCCTGCTCAAGCTCGAGGGCGAAGCCACCGATCCCAATGGCTTTGTGCGCATCAATGGGTTGCAGTTGGGCCTGCAGCAGTCGCCGCTGTTTGTGCCATCCAGCATTCAGGTGCAAGAGGCCAAGCGCAGGGATGCCGGCCAAGCGGAGCCCTCTAGCAGCATTCGCTTTCGCTTGGGAGCGCAGTTCGGCAGCAGGATTCCGTTGCTCGATGGGCCCCAGTTGCAGGCCCTGCAGGCCCAAGGCATGGCCTACCGGCTGGCGGTGATTGAACAGTTGGGGGTGCTGCCATGACGAACTTTCAGGCTCAACCGCCGAGCCGCTTTGCCATCACACCCGAGCGCCTGGTGTTGGCCTTGCCGGCCTTGGCTGGAGGCTTGCTGGCCGCAGGACTGGCGCTGGCTTGGTTGTTGCCGGCTTGGCAGCGCAACAGCGCTCTTGAGCAGCAACGCCAGCTGCTGCAGAGCCAAGGGGAAGCACTAGTAGCCAACCGCGCCCGGCTTGGCCGCACGCGCCAGGGTCTGCAACAAGCTGAGGCTGATCAGCGCAAGCTGCTGCAGATTGTTGCGGGCACCGATCAGCTCGATACCCTGCTGGCCCAACTGGCGGTGGAAGCCGCTGCTGCTGGCGTCACCCTGGAGAGCTATCAGCCTCAGGTGCCGCCGCCAGCTCCCAGCTCCAAGCGCAGCAAAGCCAAAGGCAACGATGCGCCCCCGAGTGATCCGTTGCTGGTTGATGGCGCGTTGGTCAAACGCGAGCAGCTGGTGATGGCCTCCGGGGCATTCCCGCAACTGTTGATGTTTTTGCGCCGCATCGAGAGCCTGTCGCCCCTGGCGGTGCTCAGGGATCTCAATCTCTCGCACCCCGCCCCCGCTGGAGACGGTGAGGATTCGGCCGAGCCCACCGTGCTCAAGTTCAATTTGAGCGTTTACAGCCGCGCCCCTAAAGAAGACCCGGCCCCATCAACTTCAGGGCGTAAGGAGCCAGCTGCTTAAACAGTCCCGCCGCACCGCCCAAGATGGCGCTGCCCCAGCCGTTGCCATTGGGCTTTTTGGGGTTGTCGCGCAGCTGCTTGGACGCCTTGTCCAACTGATCAGCGAGATCGTCGATGCCGCCTTGGCGGTAGAGACGGCCGGCTTGCTGCAGATCAGCGGCTGCCTCTAGTTCACGGCCTTGTTCGCCGCGGGCGATGCCGCGGGCCAGCCAGCTGATGGCCGCTTCGGGCCGGCGAGCGATGGCGGCACTAAAGCGCTGTTCCGCTTCTGGATGACGACCTTTCAGGGCAGCTTCCACGCCACTGTTGTGGAGATCGGCATAGCTATTGGCCCCCGCTGGAACCCCTTGTGCGCCTTGCCAGTGGCTGCTGCTCAGGGCACCAGGATCCAGCTTGGCGCCAGTGAGATCGCTCTGGCGTAGGTCGCTGCCGCTCAGTTGGGCGCCGCGTAGATCAGCCCGGCTCAGGTCGGCCCCAAGCAACACCGCCTGGCGCAAATCGGCATCCCGCAGATCGGCCCCGCGCAGCTTGGCCCGGCTCAAGTTGGCTCCCTGCAGTTGGGCCTGTTGCAAATGCGCACCATTGAGCTCGGCGTGCACCAAATCGGCATCGTTGAGCGCGCAGCCTTGGCAGCTCTTGTCTTCGAGGAGCTGCTGCAGATCCTGCAGCTCGGCTGCGGCGACGGGGGTTGCCAGCAGCAACAGTGTGGCCAGGGGCCGCAGCATGGAGGTTGTGTTGCTGCTCCGTTTTATCGGTCCGAGGGCTGGGTCACCATGGGGCGATGGCACAAGTCCCGCCCCGCCATGGCGGCAACCTGCAGCAAGCAGCGTTGCGCCTGGGCTGCGCCCCAGAGCAGTTGTTGGATTTCAGTGCCTCGTTGGTGCCCTTTGCCCCACCGGCGGCCGTTCGGCGCGGCCTGCGCCAGGCCCTGGCCTTGCAGGTGTATCCCGATCGCAGCTACAGCGTCTTGCGCCAGGCCATTGCTCTGAGGCATCAGCTGCCGGCCGCTGCGGTGCTGCCCGGCAATGGGGCCGCTGAGTTGTTCACCTGGGCAGCCAGAGATGCTGCTGCCTTGGGGCTCAATCATCTGCCAGCCCCGGGATTTGCCGATTACGAGCGCGCCTTGCGTTGTTGGCAAGGCCGCTGGCGGCACGAGCACCTGCAGCTCCCCCATCAACAGGCAGGTCCACAAGCGCTACCCGCGGCGTTTCAATCGCAGTTGGCGGATTTGCAGGGCCCCCTATGGCTCACCAATCCCCATAACCCAACCGGTCAGCTCTGGAGCCAGGAGTCGTTGTTGGCGTTGTTGGAGCGCGTGCCGCTGTTGGTTGTTGACGAGGCTTTTTTGCCTCTGGTTCCTGGTGGCGAGCAGCACTCCTTAGTGCAACTGGCTAGCCAGCACCCCCGCCTGGTGGTGATTCGCAGCCTCACCAAGTTGTTTGGAATCGCTGGGCTGCGCCTGGGCTATGCCATTGCTGAGCCCCAACGTCTGCAGCGCTGGAGCCAGTGGCGCGATCCTTGGCCCGTCAATGGCTTGGCCGCTGCCGCCGGTGAACGGTTGATGGCCGATGCCGCTTGGACCAAAAAGGTGCAGGCCTGGGTCGCGACAGAACGGCCGTGGTTGGCCGATCAATTGGTGCGGCGTGGTTGGCAGGTGAGCCCCAGCAGTTGCAATTTCCTCTTGGTGCAGCGCGGCCACCCATTGGAGAACTGGCGCCAGCAACTCGAGCAGCAGCACCGCATCTTGGTGCGCGATTGCCGCAGCTTTACTGGCCTCGATGAGCGTTGGTGGCGTCTGGCCCTGCTGGACCGGCCCCGGAACCGGCGATTGCTGCGCGCCCTAGATCAGGTGCAAGCGACCGATCGCGCTTAGGGTCCCTGCCAGCACGTGCCATGGCATGGACCGCTTTCGGGTTGATTTAATCGCTGCCACTCCGAATCCTCAGCGCTGCATTTACGCGGCGATGCACCAGGACTATTCCGAGGGCTATGTGGTGGCCGATCAAGCTCAGTGGCCTGATGAGGCGAGGGCTGGTGAGGTTTGCGTCAAGCGCCTGCTCTCTGGCGAGCGCGGCCATTACGGACCGCTGGAGCATGCGCAGATCGTTTTGAACGTGGGTTGGTTCCCCCATTCGGTGATGCAACAGGCCCGCACCCACCGGGTTGGCGTCAGCTTTGATGTGCAATCGATGCGTTACACCGGCGATCGGATTTGCCGTGCGGCCAAAGGTGAGCTGGATTTGGAAGACGTGTTCTATCTGCGCCCTGTTGGCAGCTATAGCGATCGCCAGGGCAAGAAGTATCAATACACCGAGGCGGAACGGGCCAAAGACCTCGAGCATTGCCGCCGCTCAGCCCAGCGGTATGCCGAAATGCTGGAAGCGGGTTTTGCCGAAGAGCACGCCCGCGGCATCTTGCCGTTCGACTACCGCCAGCACTTTGTGGTGAGCTTCACCCTTCGGGCGTTCCTGCATTTCATGGATCTACGCGCCAAGCTCGACGCCCAAGAAGAGATTCGCCAGATGTGCGATCTGATGTGGCCCCACATGGTGCAGTGGGCCCCTGAGATTGCCGCTTGGTATGAGAAGAGTCGCCTTCACAAGGCGCGATTGGCGCCCTAAGGATCAGATCCGCGCCAAGGTGACGCGCTCGGGTTGGTGCTGGTATTTGCCGGAGCGGTCTTTGTAGGTGGTGTCGCAGGGATCACCTTCAAAGAACAGCAGCTGGCAGATGCCTTCGTTGGCATAGATGCGGCAGTCAGCACCGGAGCTGTTGCTGAACTCCAAGGTGAGGTGGCCTTCCCAACCGGCTTCAGCCGGGGTGGTGTTCACGATGATGCCGAGGCGGGCATAGGTGCTCTTGCCCAGGCAGATCACGGTGATGTTCTCGGGCACCTTCATCTTTTCGAGGGCAACACCAAGCCCATAGGAATGGGCCGGGAGGATGAAGTAACTGCCGTCCTCATCGCTCTGCATGGGAGCGGGCTCAAGATTGGCGGGATTAAACCGCTTGGGGTTCATCACCGTGCCGGGCACGTGGCGGAAGATCAGAAATTCCTGGGGCGATAGGCGCAGGTCGTAGCCATAGGACGAGCAACCAAAACTGAGCACCGCGCCGCTGCGGTTTTCAGGATCGAGATGGCGCACCAAGGTGGGCTGGAATGGTTCCAGCAGCCCATGCTCAGCCTGTTCGTTGATCCAGCGATCGTTTTTCAGCATCGGTCGCGGCGCAATTCGGTGACTTGATCGGCCATCGCCATCACAGGCTCGGGCACGGCAGGTCCGGTCAGGATCACATCCATTCGTCCCGGGCGGGTCTCCAGAGTGCTGATCACAGCATTGGCATCCAATAAGCCGTAATCCAACGCCAGCCCCAGCTCATCAAGAACCACAAGATCGGGAGCTTCTTCGAGGATTTGGCGCTGGGTTTCTTGCCACAGCTCTCGTACAGCTTGCTTGTCTTCGTCGCTGTGGTCGGCCTGCAGGCAGCTGTTCACCGCTGGGCGCAGCCAGCTCAAGCGTCCGCACATCTGCACGGGTTGGTGGGGACCTTGATCAACGCCGCCGCGCAGGAATTGGCAAATCAGCACGCGGCTGCCCAAGCCCGCTGAGCGCAGAGCTTCGCTGAACACGCTGGCAAAACTGCCGCGAAAGCTGGCGGTGTGCACCTGCAGCAGCCCTTCCGGCTCGCGAACCAGCAGCCGCAATGGTGCTGTGGACGGCCTGTGGTGTCGTTCAGCAACGCGGCTGAGCATGGGCCGTCCAAAGCGGGGTTGCTCCTGAATGTAGCGGCGAAAAACGGCGAATCAAGTGACTGGCACCACCAGTAGTGTGAATGTCTGTACTACTGGTGATCCCGTCCAGCCCGGACGGTGTTTATTGCTACAAGCACTGTCAAGCCGGCTCTTTACCTTCCATGAACCGGTACGCGCTTCATGGTCAGCGTTTCGCCAGCGCCCAATCCCCAGCCCACCTTGCAAGAGGTGATGCGCTCGCTTGCTGGCAGTGCTGCTGAGTCGGTTGAGCGCGGTAAGACAATCTTTTTCCCAGGTGATCCCGCCGAGCGCATGTATCTGCTGCGCCGCGGGGCTGTGCGCCTTTCCCGCGTTTATGAATCCGGTGAAGAGATCACCGTGGCCTTGTTGCGGGAGAACAGCATTTTTGGTGTGCTGTCCCTGTTAACCGGCCAGAAGTCCGATCGCTTCTATCACTCGGTTGCCTTCACGCGCGTTGAGATGCTCAGCGCTCCGGCCAGCTCCGTGCGCCGGGCCATTGAGCAGGACGCACGGGTTGGTTTGTTGCTCTTGCAGGGCCTGTCCTCGCGAATCCTGCAGACCGAAACCATGATCGAAACGCTTACCCACCGCGACATGTCATCGCGCTTGGTGAGTTTTCTACTGGTGCTCTGCCGCGACTTTGGGGTGCCCTCTAGTCAGGGCATCACCATCGACTTGAAGCTCTCGCACCAGGCGATCGCTGAAGCGATTGGCTCCACGCGGGTCACGATCACCCGTTTGCTGGGGGATTTGCGCTCTGCTGGTTTGCTGGAGATTGAGCGCAAGCGCATCACCGTGTTCGACCCCATTGCCTTGGCCAAACGGTTCAGCTGACCGTTGCTGGAAACGCTCGCCTAAGGCCTCAGCGATACTGACCCCACTGTTCTTCTGGCGCTGTGAGCGGCTGGCTGCTGATCCTGGCCGTTCTGGTACTCGGGGGAGTGCTGTCGACGCTTGGCGACCGCCTTGGCAGCCGCATCGGCAAAGCGCGGCTGAGCTTGTTTCAGATGAGGCCACGCCGCACGGCTGTGGTGATCACGGTGCTCACCGGCAGCTTGATTAGTGCCCTCACCCTGGGGTTGATGGTGGCCGTCAGTGAACGCCTGCGGGTGGGCCTTTTTCAGCTCGATGAGCTGGAAACGCGTTTGCGTTCTTCCCGCAAGTCGCTGCAGCTGAGCCTTAAGCAGCTCGATCAAAATCAAGCCGAACTAGCCCAGGCGCGATCGGAGCGGGCTGCGGCCGAGCAGCAGCTGGCGCCTTTAAAAAAGCAGCGCCAAGAGTTAGAGGCTGAGCGCGACCGGCTGGGCCAAGACGTGGCGGCCCGCGATGAGGAGCTGCGCCAGTTGCAGCAACGCACCCGCCGCAGCCAACAGGAATTGCGCCAGCTGGAGCGCAATGTTTTGGATTTGCGCAGCGGTGATGTGGTGCTCAGCACCGGCCAGCCGCTCACCATGGCCAAGGTGGCGATCCCTAATCCTGAGTTGGCGCGCCAGGCCACCGAAGATGTGTTGCGTCAGGCCAATGTGCAGGCGTATCAGCGGGTTCTCCCTGGGCAAAAGCCTGAGCAGCAATTGCTGTTGATCCCCCGCAGTGAGGTGATCAAGGTGGAGAAGGCCTTGCGCAGCGGCGGCCCCTGGGTGATCAGCATTCACTCGGCGGGCAATGTGCTGCGTGGTGAGAAGCAGGTGCTCGCCTTTGCCGATGTGCGCCGCAGCCGGCAGGTGCTGGAAGCGGGCCAAGTGCTGGCCAGCCTCAGCTTGGACCCTGAGCAACGGGCTCAAAAACAGGTGTTTGCACGGCTCAATCTGCTTTTGGCCGCGGCCCGCAACGAAAGCCAGCGCCGTGGCGCCCTGAACCCACGGCTGCAGGTGGATCAAGACGCCCTCAACGCTCTGGCCGCCCAATTGGTAGAGCGTCAAGGCAACCAGCCGGTGCGCCTGGAGGTGGTGGCTGCGCGCGATACCGACAGCCTCGATCCCATTGCTGTAACCGTGCGCGCCAAGGGTTTGGCCCCTTCATGAGTGGCGGCTGGGCAGCGCTGGATCCAGGGCGCCAGAAATGCGGGCTGGTGCGCACCGATGCCACTGGAGCAGAGCTGGTTGATCTACTGATCTGCTCCCCCAGGGAGGCCTGGGATTGGTTGCAGCACTGGCAACACCAAGCCCCCTTGCAAGCTGTGGTGCTCGGCGATGGCACCGCCAGCGGCCCATGGCAGCAGGCCTTGGCTGAGCTGGAGCCGGCTGTGCCGGTGGTGTTGCAGCCGGAGGCGGGCAGCACCTTGGCGGCGCGTGAGCGCTATTGGCAGTTGTTGCCTGCCAGGGGTTGGCAGCGGCTGCTGCCTCGCGGGCTGCGGTTGCCGCCCAGACCGGTGGATGATTTGGCGGCCTTGGTGTTGCTCGAGGCCCACCTGGGGGCACGCTTTAAAAGGCTGCCCGCACCGTGAAGCAGTAATCACCGCCGGCTTCCAGCGTGTAGTCGCTTTTGACCAAAAACCGCAGCAGGGCGTCTTGAATCAGCGCTCGCCCCAGGGATGGCTCCACCACCAGTTCGCCGCGGTCGAAGTGCCAGCGAAAACCACCAGCGGCCACTTCCCCTTCCACCATCTGCTCGCTGAAGCTCTGCTGCAGAACCCGCAAGTGGGCTGTGGTGCTGGGCAGGCGGGCCATGGTCAGGCGGCGTCGGGCCGAAAGCTGTTGATCCGGTTGCCCGCGCGCTCAAAGCCTTGGCGTTGGATCAGGCCGATGCCGTGCTCCACCTCCTGCAGCACCTCATCGAGTAAGGGACGTTCCGCCGTGTGGAAGTTGCCCAGGACGTGCCCCACCGTGCGTTGCTTGCGCTCTTCGCTGCTGGTGCCGGGAGCGCCGATGCCAATCCTCAGACGGGCAAAGGCCTCACCGCCCAGGTGGGCGATGGTGCTGCGCAGGCCGTTGTGCCCTCCGGCTCCACCGCTGAGCCTCAGCCGCAGCCGGCCGAGGGGAAGGTCCATGTCATCAACGATCACCAGCAGTTGCTCAGGCGTCCAACCAAACCAATCCAGGCTGGCCCGGATCGCCCGGCCGCTGTCGTTCATATAGGTCTGTGGTTTGAGTAGCCGTAAGCGGCGCTCGCCTTGGCCGATATCTGCAAGATCGCCATGCAATTTGGCGTTGGCACGAAAGCTTCCGCCCGCCGCCGCGGCGAGCCTGTCGAGCGCCATGAAACCCACGTTGTGGCGCGTGCCGTCGTATTTGGATCCAGGATTACCCAGGCCGACCAGCAGCATCAGTGGCGTCATCGGCAGGCGTGGTGGCCTCCTGGCTGGAAGTGGAGTCAGTTTGACCTGCGGGGAGTTCGACCGAATCAACGGCCTTGCGGAACTCCTGCTCAAATTCCGAGGAAGCGGCCTGAAAACCCTTCAAGGTTTTACCAAGGCTGCGTCCCAATTCAGGCAATTTTTTGGGGCCGAACACCAGTAAGCCGATGACGGCAATCACCGCCATCTCTGGAAGACCAACCCCAAAAATGTTCATTGGCTTTAGCCGAGGCCGTTCCAGTTCACGGTGATGCCGTCCAGCAGCAGCGAACGGTTGTAGAGCTGCAGGATCACGAGCAGGAAGACCAGGAACAGGGCCATGAAGATGCCCATCACAGGGGTGGTTCCCCAGCCAGGCACGACTTTGCCGTACTCAGAGTTCAGAGGACGCAGCAGGTCTCCCAGGCGGGTGCGTTGGGCCATGGGGTGCAATCTCTCCTGCGAAGATTTGGGCCGTTACTCTAATGGCCCTGACCGCTGTGACGGCGGCCCCTGTTGGGAGTCTTGATGGAAAGCACCTCGCCAGCCCTTTCTGTGTCGATTGCGGTGCTAACAGCTCTGCTGGGTTTAACCGGTTTTGGCATTTACACCGCCTTTGGGCCGCCATCGCGCCAGCTGGATGATCCGTTTGATGATCACGACGACTGAGCCATCCACCAGGGCCAGCGTTTGATTTGCCAAGGGCCTGAGGCTGCTGGCCACAGGCTGCGGCAGGGGCTGAGGTTTTGGGTTTGCCACTGCAACCCGTCATCGGTGGCGGGCTCAAAACCCAGCCACTGCTGATGCGGGTCTGGCCAGGCCAGCCATGACCTCGCCTCCGCTGGCCCCGCGGCCGCTGGATGGCGCCAAAGCGGTTGGCGGAAGCGGCGCGCTTGTGCGGCAACGGCAGCTCGATGCCAGCTGCCTCTGGTTGGCATCAGAGCCAAGCGCAAGCGGTGCCAGCCCTGATCGGCGCTGGGATCGGGCCAGGTGGGACCCCTTAATAACGACACTCCCAGGCCTTGGCTGTTGCCGCTGACCCCTTGCGGGCCATCGAGCAGCACCGCTAATCCCGCTTGGTTGCTGCCGCCCCACAGCCAGCTGATGGCGGTGGCTTCCCAGCGGGCCTGCTCCCTTGGGGTTCGGGGGCTGCTGCTGCGCTCTTGAACGCCACCGGGTGTGTCCGCACACCAAAAGGCCCCTGGATGGTTCAGCGCCCATTCACAGCGCAGCAGCTCATGCAGCTGGCGCCATTGCGCCGTGATGATCAGCTCAAGCCAGGGACGATCCGCTTGGAGGCGCATCGAGAGTTGCAGTGGGCTTTGGCCGCAGTGGCCGCGCCAGCGCAGCTGCGTGCACAGGGGCCCCGACTCCAGCAACTCCTCCTCGGGCTCCCAGCGCATTGGCAAGGCATGGCTGCTGTAGTCACTGGCGATGTCCCAGGCATCCCAGAACTCACCGCGATCGTCGTAGCGCCGTAGGGCCATCGGTTTGGCCAGCAGGGGCTCTCCCCACCCCTGGCCGCGGCGTTGCTGCAGTTGCTCCACGCCCTTAGGGCTGAGCTTGGCTTGCAGGTGACTATTCGAGAGCCAAAGCGCGCCGTTGTCATCGCGATCAAGGCTCACCGCACCTTCGGCCTTGGCTGATATTTCGGCGGCTGAGGCCAGCACCAGGCGCTGGGCTCCAACACCTGCAGAGCTGTGGATTTGCAGCCAGCAGCCACCGCTGCGGGCCGGTTGGATTGGTACAGCGCCGGTGTGGTCACACCAGCTCTGCCCGGCCGGCGGGCTGGGCAGGCGCACCACAGTCGATCCTGGAATCGTTGGCAGCAGGTTGGCCACCCACCACTGCGGCTGCTGTTTGGATTCCAGGGGGAGCAAGGCCGATAGCGCCTGATCGCGCCGCTGGCGGCTGAGGCGCCGCGCGTGGCGCCATTGCGGCTTGGCCTGTTCAAACACCTCGGGCACTGAGGTGCCAGGAAGGATGTCGTGAAACTGCTGAAACAGCAGCGTGCGCCATTGCTCTTGGCCGCTGGGCTGCTGGCCGCTGAGGGCTTGCGCTAGATCGGCCTCCAGCAGCAACCGCTCCAGGGTGCGGTTGTGGCGCTTTTGGTCTGGGCGGCTGGTGGCGCACCCGCGATGCAGCTCCAAATACAGCTCGTCGCGCCATAGCGGCAGCTGCCCCTGGTGCGCTTCAAGTTGGTTCAGATAGCTGCGCACGGTTCCAAATTCAGTGGGTGCGCTGAGGGGCTGCTCTTGCCATAGCTGAAGCTGCTCCAGCATTTCTTGGCTGGGTCCGCCGCCGTGATCACCCACACCGGGAAGCCATAGGCCCTGGGGGATGCCTGTGGATTGCTGCCATTGCTGGCTGTAGGCCGCCATAGCCAATGGGTCCCCCCCAGTGCCAATCGGGGCGCTCATCAGCGCTAAGACCTCCTCTCCACTGCAGTGCCGCCAGCGAAAGAGGCGGTGGGGGAAGGGGTTGGTGCTGTTCCAAAACAGCTTGTGGGTGCAGAACCAATGCACGCCGCTGGCGCGGCAGATCGCCGGCACTCCGCTGCTGAAACCAAAGCTGTCCGGCAGCCAGGCCAGGGCGTGCTCCCAGCCCGGCAGCTGCTGCTGGCTGTAGGCCTGCCCCTCCTGGAATTGCCGCAGCAGCGATGCACTGGCCACCAAGGTGCAATCGCTCTCCACCCAAGGTCCATTGAGTGGCTCCCAGCGACCCTGCTGCATCGCTTGGCTGATCTCGGCAAACAGCGCTGGGCGGTGCTGCTGCAGCCAGGCATACAGCGCAGGGGTGGAATGTCCGAACTGCAGCTCCGGGTGCCGCTGCATCAAGCCCAACACCGAGCGGAAGGTGCGTTCGGCGGCTTGCCAGGTGTCAGCCACGGGCCATAGCCAGGCCAGATCGAGATGGGCATGGCTCAGCAGCGTGAGCCCAGCCGGCCGCTGGCGCTGCCTTAGCCAGTGGCGCAGGTTGGCGACCGCGCCGCTGTTGTTGGGATCGCCTTGCAGCAGGGCTGCCAATTCCTCGTCTGCTGCGGGCAGGTGCTGCTGCAGCAACCTCAGCTGGCTGGCTAGCAGGAGGCCGTATGGGTCGCTGGGCTCGCTGGGTTCCCGTTCCAGCTGCGCCAATAACAAAGCGCCATCGTCATGGCGCGGGCTCTGCAGCAGCAGCTCCACCTCCAGCACCTCTCCAGGACCGAACCACTCAGGAAGTGGCCAGCGGCAGGCGGTGTCAAAGAGATCGCCTCGGTGAACGGTTTTTCCGTTGATGCGGCACTCAGCGGCTTCGGCCCACCAGCGCAGGGCCAGGCGGATGGTTTCGCCGCTTTGGCACTGGCCCCAAGCCTGCGGCCAGTGCAGCGAATGGCTCAGATGCAGGCGTTGGCCGCCCCGCGGCCAGATCACCAATCCGCGGGCATCCCAGTCCGGGCGGTTGCGTTGACCCCAGGGGTGGTGCAGGGCTGGCGAGCCATCGGGGCGCTGCAGTTGCGGCAGCAGATCGTGCTGCTGGCGAGCGGAAAACGTTTCAATCCACCCAAGAAGCTGTCGATCTAGGCCCGCATTCATCCCGCGACGTCCAGGTGCCCCATAGGATGGTCGCGCCGCTACGGGTGCGGCGCCAACCCCCGACCCTCGGCTCGACCATGCTCGCTCTCAAGATTTCCGTTTACTCGGTCGTCTTCTTCTTTATCGGGATTTTCATGTTTGGCTTCCTGGCCAGCGACCCCAGCAGGACGCCTAGCAGAAAGGACCTCGAGGAGTGATTTGACCGGTTGGGCGTGGCAATATCCGCGCTCCTGATCTCCGCCAGGTTTGAGGCCACAATCCACTGCCCCAGTCCTGGCTGTCGTTGCCTCCTTGCTCGCCGGCCCGGCTGGGGTTCTCCAGCCATTGGCGAGCCAGGCTCAGAACTTCCCGCTCGGTCCAGGCGAACCACCGATCGAGTCGGGTGTCGATGAGCAGGAGCCTTTTCTGTTCCAGCAGGAGCTCGAGGAAGACCCCTTCGCACCGGAGCAGGAAACCGAAGAGCGTCTGCTTGAACAGGAGCAGAACCCTGAGCAAGAGCTTTTCAGTCCGGATCCTGCGCCGGCTCAATCGTTTGGTGTTCCTATCGAGCTGGAGCTCGAGGCCAACCAACAACGGTTTGATAGTGGCCTGCAGCGATTTGTGGCTGTTGGCGATGTCACCTTGCTTCTGGCGGGCGGGCGGTTAAAAGCCGATCGCCTCGAATATGACGCCCTCAACCGTGTGATCTGGGCCCGCGGGGCCGTTCAGTTCCAGCGGGGTAATCAATACCTTCAAGCCAGTTTGCTGAGATACAACCTTCTTCAAGGTGAAGGTGAACTCCAGGATGTGTATGGCGTTCTGGATCTCAGAACCAGCACCTTGGATCTTGATCCGGATGCTCCAGTTGCTGAGGCGACGTCTGTTGAAAGACGGCTGATTGATATTGAAGACGAAAGCACCTTGACTCGCGCGCAGCGTGAAAGGCGCAGACGTGAACTGCAAGAAGACATTGCTGTTCCTGATCCGGATGAAATAGTCGACGATCCATTGGTGGCGCCGAGCTCGGTGCAGCCTTTGGGGCTACCTGAGCCCTTGGCCTGCCCTCCCGATCTGCCAGCTTTGCGCTCGCGGCTTCCAGGCCCTTGGGCGGTGACTGCTTGGGGCGGTCAGATGACCGATGCCACCTTTGGTGAAACCTTCATCTTTAGTGGGACGCCGCGTCCTGAGGGTGTCTTTGGCCTTGGCTTTAATCGGCGTTTGCTGGATGCCGACCCTTTTTCGATTGAGCTAGATGGCAATGCGCTTTATCACAACTCGGCGACCAACAGGAACCTTCGCTACGTAGGCGGCATTCCTGATAATGAAAAGGACAATGCAGAGACGAAGGCTCAAAGTTTTTGGGAAGGAACCATTGGTATTGGCCTGCGTTGGTGGATCCAGCCCTGGCTGAGTTTTGGGGTTGTTGAAGGTGTCAGTCTTAATAGTGAGCTCAGTAATTACGAAGCGGCGTCCTGGCAATACTCAAGCGTATTTCTCAACTATTTAGCTGCGGAGATTGCAGTGCAGATCAATCCGCAATGGTCTGTGGTTGGCAGGATTCACCATCGCTCAGGCGCCTATGGCACCTATGACGGAGCCGAAGAAGGCAGTAACGGTTATTTGCTCGGAGTTCGCTACAACTTTGGAGAGTCACCGAAGCCGCGCGAACAAGAAGGCATGCCTCCGCCATTGGGCTGTGAGGATCCCAATCGTGATCGGCGTCAGCCTTCGTTGCCCTTGGAGCAACAGTTAGAAGCTGTGGTTTTTGATGGTCCTTCTGCTCAGGAGGCTGCTGATGAACCAACACAGCAGATTGAACAGAACGAGCCAACCCTTACCCCGCAAGAGCAATTGGATCAGCGCCGCTCAGCGATTGCTGATTTGGATCAGCGCGTCACCGACGTCCAGCCGCGTTTGGGGCTTGAGATCTCAACAAGCTTGGGTTCTTCTGAACTCGACCGGCTGAGTGCACGAGAGCGGCAGTTTAGTGTCGCCACTCCCCAGAACCAAATTAGGGAGTTAGGTCAAAAAGCCAATCTTGTTTCAGGCAAAATCACCCACTGGCGCTTCCAGGCCCCCCAGTTGCTCATCACTCCAGAGGGGTGGTCGGCAGATCGGTTGAGTTTCACAAGTGATCCATTCACGCCAGCCCAGGCCTGGATTGATGCTGAGGCTGTGACGGCAACCCAAGAGCCTGATGGTTCCACCTTGATCAAAGCTCGGCGTAATCGCCTGCTCTTGGAAAATAAGTTATCAATCCCTATTTCGAATCAAGTCCGATTCAGCCCTTCTGAGGATCAAGACAGCGTTGGCAACCGCTGGGCGGTATTGGTCGACGAGAGGGATCGTGATGGCTTTTATGTTCAATATTCCTTGGCAAAGCGAAAAGTTTGGGATCGAGCCATTCTTTCTTTAAAGCCCCAATTCATGATCCAGAGGGCTTTCGAAGGAGAAACAGATAGTTATCCTGAGCCTGGTTCTAGGCCGGGCTCTCGAGATATCAATCAGCCAATTGACTCGGCTGATCTCTTTGGCTTGGATGCTCGCATTGATGGTTATTTGGGTGGTGGCAATTACAGGCTGCGGTCGAGTTTCTCAAGTTTTAATCCAAGCCACTTGCCTAATGCATTAAGGGCCTCTGGCATTTACTCGCAGCCCTTAAAAATGCCCTTCTTGGGCGATGTTCAGGCTCGAGGGTTTAGCGCGTATCGCTACCGCGTTTGGAATGGCTCCCTAGGCCTGCAAGATATTTATTCTGCCTTTGGCGGGTCCATTGAGAAGACCGCGAGACTACCTGATTTAGCAGGACTCCAGGCTGTGTATTTCTGGCGTGTTGAGGCCGGTAACTACCAGAGCAATTCTTTTAAGACAACCAACTTCACCGAGCAATTCAGGGGGACTGCGTATGGAACTGTTCGCCTGTCTTGGCAGATTTGGGAGGGTGAAACCCTTGAGCTTAGTCCTGAAGGTGCCTATCGATATTCACCTGTTCCTGTTGTTCCCGGCCTGAGGTTTGACGTTGTTCCTTATGCAAGTCTGGCCAGTTATTCCGATGGGGATAACCAGAACCTGCTTGGCATCTCGGGTGGCCCAAGTTTGACGCTGGGCCATTTCAACCGTCCCTTCTTGGATTTCACCCGCCTGTCTCTTTACGGAAGCGCAACGGCCAAAACGGGTGATAGTCCGTTCTCATTTGATGAGTTTGTTGATGTGGGCACCTTGGGTGTGAATTGGACCCAGCAATTGGTTGGACCTTTGGTTCTGCAGAGCTCCATCGGATATAACGTGGCTGGCGATTCTGGTTACTACGGTGAAGTCACCAATGCGTTGTTTGCCTTGCGTTGGTTGCGCCGCGCTTATCAAGTTGAGGCCTACTTCAGCCCGTACACGGGTATGGGTGGTTTGCGTGTTCGGTTGAACGACTTTGGCTTCAAAGGAACGGGAATTCCCTTTGTTCCGTATGACTATTCCCCGCTTCCAGGGCGAATTCCTGGCGGGAAGGCACCCGTTGATTAACGGTTGTCGCTCGGCTGGCTCTCTCCGCCGACGATCAGGTTGCTGCGGTAGAGCTCAGCGCCGCTGAACTCCAGTCCTTCGATTTGAGCGCCTTCGGTGATCGCTTGGATGGCGATGGCATCGGTGAGGTCGGCGAAGCGCAGATTGGCGCCGCGTAGGTCGGCATTACTGAGGCGGCTGCCCTGCAGCTGCGCCCCTTCCAAATTGGCACCGCTGAGATCGGCGCCTTCGAGGTTGGCGCCGCTGAGGTCGGCGCCGATTAGGTCGGCGCCGCGTAGATCCGCGCCGATGAGGTAGAAGCCGCGGAGGTCACGGCCGCGCAGATCAGCGCCACTAAGAGCGCAGCCCGAGCAAAAACCTGTTTCCAGTTGCTTGAGCGGGTCCGCCAGGCTGGGATTGAGGATGGCGAGAGGAGCCGCCAGCACCAGCAGGCTCAACAAGCTCCAGCGGGAGCGATGGCGGGGGGCAGACGCAGAGTCCATCTCATTTGTCTCATCGCTATCTCTTTTGTAGACAAAAAATCAGCGGCTGGCCGTGAACCCCTGCATGTAGGGCAAGCGTGCTGCCGTGTCTTGAAGCGCTTGCTCCTGTTGCAGCAGCTGGCTGGTGGCATCCCACTGGCCGTTCAGCAGGCGATTTTTGGCATCGGCCGCCATGGTCAGATTCCAGCTGTGGCAGTCGATCTCGATTGCCACCGGCTCCAGGATGATGCGGGCGCTGCTTTGCGGAGCGGCCTCAGCAGCGGATTGCAGCGCGTCGATCTCCTCGCTGCTGGCCTGCAGGCAGGGAATGCCTAAGGCCAGGCAGTTGCCATAAAAGATTTCGGCGAAGCTTTCGCCCACCACCGCCCGGATCCCCCAGCGCAGCAGCGCTTGGGGAGCGTGTTCACGGCTAGAGCCGCAGCCAAAGTTGCGGTTCACGATCAAGACAGTGGCCCCTTGGTGTTCGGGCCGATCAAAGGGGTGCTCGCCGTTTTGCTCACTGCGGTCGTCGGCGAACACCTGCGCGCCGAGGCCATCGAAGGTCACGCATTTGAGAAAGCGCGCCGGGATGATTCGGTCGGTGTCGATGTCGTTGCCGCGCAGCACCACGGTGCGTCCGCTCACGCTGGTGATGGCACCGCTGGGAAAAGGAGTTGATGTCATGGCTTTAAGCAGGCGGCAGGGACCGAACGTCGGTGACATGGCCGGTGATGGCCGCGGCAGCCACCATCGCCGGGCTCATCAGCAGTGTGCGGCCGCTGGCTGAGCCTTGCCGGCCTTTGAAGTTGCGGTTGCTGGAGCTGGCGCTGATTTGGCGGCCTTCCAGGCGGTCGGGGTTCATCGCCAGGCACATTGAGCAGCCCGGCTCGCGCCATTCGAAGCCCGCTTGGCGGAACACGGCATCGAGGCCTTCAGCTTCGGCGGCGGCGGCCACTTGCTCTGATCCCGGCACCACAAAGGCTTTGATGCCTGAGGCCACCTGGCGGCCAGCGGCAACAGCGGCTGCTGCGCGCAGATCGCTGAGGCGGCCATTGGTGCAGCTGCCAATGAAACAGACATCCACAGGCAGCCCGACAATCGCTTGGCCTGGCTGCAAATCCATGTACCGATAGGCCTCTTGGGCCAGGGGCCGGTCTTCCTCGGGGGTCTGCTCCAAGGTGGGCACCGCCTCATCCACACCAATGCCCTGGCCTGGAGTGATCCCCCAGGTGATGGTGGGGGCGATGGCGGCGGCATCAAGCTTCACCTCATCGTCGAAGGACGCATCAGCTCCGCTGGCCAGGCTCTGCCACCAGCTCACAGCGCGATCCCATGCCTCACCGCTGGGCGCGTGGGGGCGGCCATGGAGGTAGTCAAAGGTGGTTTGATCGGGATTGACGTAGCCGCAACGGGCGCCGCCTTCGATCGCCATGTTGCAGAGGGTCATCCGCTCCTCCATCGAGAGGGCCTCGATGGCTGGGCCGGCAAATTCGTAGGCGTAGCCCACGCCACCTTTGACGCCCAGGGTGCGGATGATGTGCAGCACCAGGTCCTTGGCGAAGACGCCGGGTTGCAGCGCTCCATCCACCCAAAGGCGCCGCACCTTGAGCTTGTTCATCGTCAAGCTTTGGCTGGCCAAGACATCGCGCACTTGGCTGGTGCCAATGCCAAAGGCAATGGCACCAAAGGCGCCGTGGGTGGAGGTGTGGGAATCACCGCAGGCCACGGTCATGCCCGGCTGGGTCAAGCCCAGCTCCGGGGCCATCACATGCACGATTCCTTGGCGGCCACTGCCCAGGCCATTGAGATGGATGCCGTTCTCCTGGCAGTTGCGCTCCAGCGTGCTGAGCATTTCTTCGGCCAGTCCATCGGCGAAGGGCCGCGCTTGGCTCGTGGTGGGCACGATGTGGTCCACCGTGGCCACCGTGCGTTCGGGGTGGCGCACGTTCAGCCCCAGATCCTTTAAGGCAGCAAAGGCTTGCGGACTGGTGACCTCATGGATCAGGTGCAGGCCAATGAACAGCTGCGTCGCCCCGCTGGGCAGCTCAGCCACCTGATGCAGGGCCCAGACCTTGTCGTAGAGGGTGGCTGTGCTCAAGCGCTTTTACCTTCGCCAAACAGAGCAGCCTAAAGCTGCAGCCGCAACAGATTCAACGCGTCCCCCACGCTCAGCCCGCGGATCCAATCGCGGCCGCGGCGATCGCCATAGCGGCGCTCCAAATGGCTGCTGCCATCGGGGCCAGCCACCGCAAAGTGCACCAGGCCCACCGGTTTACTGTCGCTGCCGCCGCCTGGGCCAGCCACGCCTGTGACGGCAACACCCCAGTCGCTCCCAAGCTGGCGCCGGGCGCCTTTCGCCATGGCTTGCGCCACAGCAGCGCTCACGGCGCCTTCCCGCTCAAGCAGCTCGCTGGGCACCTGCAGCAGGTCTTGTTTGATGCGGTTGGCGTAGGCGATCACGCCGCCGAGAAATACATCGGAGCTACCGCTGATCGCTGTGAGGGCACTGCCAACGCCACCGCCGGTGCAGCTCTCGGCCACGGCCAGGGTTTGGTTGCGCGAGCGCAACTGCTGCAGCACCACCGAGGCGAGGCTGTCGTCATCAGCGCCAAAACAGTGCTCGCCGCCAATGCGCCGCAGCTCCTGCTCCACCGGGGTAATGGCGGCTTCGGCCTCGCTGGCCGTTGCTCCTTTGGCCGTGATCCTGAGCTTCACCTCGCCTTGGCCGGCGTAGGGGGCCACGGTGGGATTGCTGAGCTCCAGCAGCGGGGCCACTGACTCGGCCAGGCTGGATTCCGAAATGCCCCAGAAATGCAGCAGCCGGCTGCGGAAGGTGCCTGCCACCAGATGCTGAGCCTCAAGCCAAGGCACCGCCGTTTGCTGCCACATGGCCCGCATTTCGCTGGGCACGCCGGGGAAGGTCAACACGGTGAAGTCCGGTTGCGGCGTCCAGATGATTCCTGGAGCCGTGCCGGTGGGGTTGGGCAAGACCTCAGCCCCCTGCGGTAGCAGGGCTTGCTTGCGGTTGCTGACTCCCAGGCTGCGGCCGCGCGCGCGCAGTTTGGCCTCGAGGTCTTCGAGCACATCAGCGCGCTCTTCTAAGGCAACGCCAAAGCAGGCGGCCAAGGTTTCGGTGGTGAGGTCGTCGGGGGTGGGACCCAAACCACCGGTGCAGATCAGCAGCCGGCTGCGGCCGGCTGCTTCGAGCACGGCCTCGCGCAAGCGCTCGGGGTTATCGCCCACCACGCCTTGGCGGAAATGGGGAATGCCCAGTGATGCCAGTGATTCAGCCAGCCAGCGGGCATTGCCGTTGAGGATGTTGCCAAGCAGCAGTTCGGTGCCGATGCAGAGGATCTCGCAGCCGCTGCGGGATGTGCTCAAGATCGATCGTTGGAACTGTTTTGCAGCACTGGCATGGTCTCAGAACCCTCCTCTTGATCGGCTGTATCGGCTAAGCGCTGGGCATCGCGGCTGGGGTAGCGGCGGCTGCGCAACACCACCCACACCAGAACAGCTGTAGCCAGGCCAAGCCAGAGGAAGCGCATTTCAGCGTTGGCCGCCACCAGGGCCAAGGCCGCCAGCCACTGGGTAACGGCATAGATCAACAGCACCGTGCGGCGGTGGCTGTAGCCAGCACGCAGCAGGCGGTGGTGGAGATGGCGGCGATCGGGATAGAAGGGCGAGCGGCCATCGCTAACGCGGCCCATGATCACCGCCGACATGTCGGCGAGCGGCAGCGACAAGATCAGCAGCGGCAACAACAAGCTGACGGTGGTGAGCTCCTTGGCCGGGCCAATCACGCTGATGGCCGCCAGCGAAAAGCCCAGGAAATAGGAGCCTCCATCGCCCATGAAGATCCGGGCTGGATTGAAGTTGTCGCGCAAAAAGCCGATGGACGAGCCAGCCAAGGCGGCAGCGAGCAGCCCCGCTCCGGGCTGATGCAAGCTGAAGCTGACCGACAGCAAGGCCATGGCTGCAATGGCGCTGACCCCAGCAGCCAGCCCATCGAGGCCATCAAGCCAGTTGATGGCATTGGTGATACCGACCAGCCAAATCACAGTGGCGATCAAGCTGAGCCAATCGGGGAAGGTCAGCGAGAGGCTGCTGTCAAACGGCAGGGTGATGGTGCCGATCTTGACCCCTTGGCTCCACACCCCCATCGCTATGCCGATCTGAAGCGCGAGCCTGGGGAGTGGCGGCAGCTGCAGCAAATCGTCGCTGAGGCCAATGAGGAAATAGCCAATGGCGCCAATCAAGGTGGCCCACACCAGTTGATCGCGGCTGGCGGGCAACACACCAAAGCCCCCAGCAAGCCAGGTGATCAGCAGGGCCAAGCTGAAGCCCAAAACAATGCCAATGCCCCCCAAGCGCACCATCGGGGTGAGGTGCTGTTTACGAGGATCCGGTTGATCGGTGAGACCCAGCCTCAAGCCAATTGTTCGGACCTGCGGAACGATCGCAGCCGTCAAAAAACAGGCCCCACCCAAGGTGGCCAGCGCAGGAATCAGCGGGCTGGAATCCACGGGGCGAACAAGCCTTCCCCCCGAGTCTAATTGGGCTAGGTCGCCAGCACAGGGGATGCCGGCCCATAAAGCGGGTGACGCTGGCAGAGGCTTGCCACGCGATCACGGCAGCGCTGTTCGATGGCGGCGTCCTCGGGATTCAGCAGCCGGTCGGCAATCACATCAGCCACCTCGCTGAAGGCCGCTTCATCGAAGCCGCGGGTGGTGAGTGCTGCAGTGCCCAGGCGCAGGCCGCTGGTCACAAACGGCGACTCCGGATCAAAGGGAACAGTGTTTTTGTTGGCGGTGATGTTCACCTCGCTCACCAGCAGATCAGCCACCTTGCCGGTCATGCCAATCCCGCGCAGATCCAACAACACCACATGGTTGTCTGTGCCGCCGCTGACCACGGCAATGCCCCGCTCCTGCAGGCGCTTGGCCAGGGCCTGAGCATTGGCCACCACCTGCTGGCTGTACTGCGTGAAGCTCGGTTGGAGCGCCTCGCCGAATGCCACGGCTTTGGCGGCAACAACGTGCTCAAGCGGTCCGCCCTGGGTTCCAGGGAACACCGCTTTGTCGAACTGCTTGGCGAAGTCGGCGTCGTTGCAGAGGATCAGGCCGCCACGGGGACCGCGCAGGGTTTTGTGGGTGGTGGTGGTCACCACGTGGCAATGGGGCACGGGGTTGGGGTGCACGCCAGCAGCCACCAGCCCAGCGATGTGGGCCATGTCGGCCAGTAGGTAAGCGCCCACTTCATCAGCGATCGCCCGGAAGCCAGCGAAATCGATGCTGCGGGGATAGGCGGAGTAGCCGCAAACGATCAGCTTGGGCTTGTGCTCAAGGGCCAGCTGGCGAATGCTCTCCAAATTGAGCTGTTGGGTCTCAGGGTCCACGCCGTAGTGAACAGCCTTGAACCACTTACCGCTCACATTCACTGGTGAGCCGTGGGTGAGGTGGCCGCCGTGGGAGAGATCCATGCCCAGGATCGTGTCGCCCGGTTTCAGCAGGGCCAGAAACACAGCGAAGTTGGCTTGAGCGCCGCTGTGGGGCTGCACGTTGGCCCAGGCGGCACCAAAGAGTTGCTTGGCGCGCTCAATCGCCAGCTCCTCGATGGCATCGACGTGCTCACAGCCGCCGTAATAGCGGCGATTGGGCAAGCCTTCGGCGTACTTATTGGTGAGCACCGAGCCCTGGGCGGCCATCACCGCTGGAGAGGCGAAGTTTTCACTGGCAATCAGCTCCAGGTGGCTCTGTTGCCGTTCCAGCTCTTTATTGATCAGTCCGGCAATCTCTGGATCGCCCTGCAGAAGTGCTTGGGGGGCTCGCATGGTCGGCTCAGTCACTGGCGATGCAGAAAAAGGGACGTGGGCGGTCCTTGAATCGTAAGAACCGGTGGTTCCAGTTGATGGAACCAAAAAAAAAACCGCCCGGGGGCGGTTCTTGGTTTCTGAAGAAGGCGCGCCTGGAGAGATTCGAACTCCCGACCCTCTGATCCGTAGTCAGATGCTCTAATCCGCTGAGCTACAAGCGCTTGAGCCATCCATTCTGCCCAGCTCAACTGCGCATCCGTCAAGCCTGCCGCCTGAGCCACAGAATGAAGGTTCTGCGAAGACGGGCTCATGCCCCTGGTGATCACGCGGCCGCCGGATCCAAGCGATCCGGACTACCAAAAGCTTGAGCAGCTGATCAACTTGGCTGTGCACACGTCTGCCTTTGCGGCGTTCAACAGCGGCCTTTGGGTGTGGCATGGGCTGAAGCCGAACTTTTTCCCCCAGCTCCCCTGGCTGACTGGCCTGTGGGCTGTGGCCCTAGCGGGGCATGTGGTTTGGGTGTTGGCCCGGCGCCGCTAAAACTTCAGCAGAGCAAGTTTCCTGATGTCGTTGTCATCGGCGCAGCTGGATGAGTTGAGCCAAGCCCTGGCGGACCGGCTGTATGTGCAAGTGGCTGGCTGGCATCTCTACCTCGGTGATGCCAAGTTGGCGCGACCCTTGGCCGAAGAGCTGGCGGGCCTGCTGGATCAAGGGCCCGCGGTGGCCGCGCGTCAGGGTTTGGAGCGGTTGCAGGTGCCGCTGGGCGGAGGCAGCACCAAGTTGCCGCTCTCTCGGTTGATTTCTCCGGGCCAACTGGTTGACCTGGAGGAGATCCTCGAATCTTTCAGTTCCTGAATCCGCTGCAGGAACAGGCGATACTGGGGCCACCGCTGCGCTGGCCTCGGATGATCGTGATTGAGGTCACCAACTCGCGCGAGGTCGTGCGTCAACGGGTGGGTCGTCTTGGTGAGCGACTGATTGGCACCGTGGTGGACGCCGAAGCTCAAGTGGAGAAAGCTCTGCTGCAAGAGCTGGAAAAAAACTTCCGCGAGTTCGGCATCGAGGCGCGGATCTTTTCGGTGGATGGCCCAGCGATGGTGGGGCGCAGCCATGTGGAGGTGCCGGTGCATGTGCGTGATCAACGCACCGTCAACTGACTCCTGGCAGCTTGGCTAAAAGCTGACGGCTGAGTTGGCGCGCTTCTGGAACCCCAAAACTGCTGGCCAGTAGTCCGTAGAGCCCAGCGCCCACACCACCGCAGATCGCCACCTGCAGCGCCAAGCCCAGTAGATCGCTGGGCCACTGAATCCATTGCGCCATGGCCCAGGCGATCACGCCGGCGGCGAGTGCAGCGAGGCTGAGCAGCAGGCTGTCGCGGCCCCAGATCTGCAGGGGCAGCTGCCCCAGCTTGTGTTGCAGGGCCAGCAGCAGCACCAGGCAGGTGATCACATTGACGGCCACGGTGGCCAGCACCAGGCCAGGTGCACCTGCGTTTAAAGCGGGCACCATCAGCCCGCTGGGGCTGGGCCCGCCCACTAACAGCCAGTCGAAACCCACATTTAGGCCAATCCCGGCCACGGAGATGCGGAACGGGGTTTGCCCGTCACCCAAGGCGTAAAACACCCGCACCAACACATCACGCGCCAAATAGGCCGGCATGCCTAGGCCGTAGGCCATCAGGATCCCGACGACCAATTGGGCAGCATCGGCATCAAAGCTGCCGCGCTCATAAATCAGCGCCACGATCGGAGCTGCCAGCGCGATCATCAGCGCCCCCAGCGGCAACATGCTGGCGTTGCTGAGCATTACCCCCTGGCGGATGCGAGCAATCAGTTCGTTGCGCTGCTCCGGTGCGCTCAGCCGCGCGAATACCGGCAGCAACGGCACCAAGAGCATGTTGGAGAGAATCCCGAGAGGGGTTTGCACCAGCAGCCCGGCATACCCCAAACCAGCAGCTGCTCCAGCGATGCCACTGGCGAAAAACAGGTCGGTGTAGACATTGATTTGCAGCATCCCCGAGGAGAGCGTGGCGGGCCACATCACCTGCAGCACCTCGCGAACGCCAGCCTGCCGCCAGCGAAAGTTCAGCCGCAGCTGCCCCAATCCCTGCTTCGCCAGGGCCGGCAGTTGCACCAGCCACTGCAGCAGGGCGCCCGCCAAGGTGCTGATCGCCAGCACGGCCGCCCCCGCCCACGCCCAGGTGGCTGTGCCGATGGCTGCGCCAGCCTGCAGCCACAGCAGCCCCAAACCAATCAGCACCGCCAGGCTGGAGAGCAGTGGGCTGATCGCTGGCAGCCAGTAGACATCGGCTGCATTGAGGGCACCAAAGCCCAGGCCAATTAGGCCGGCCAGCAAGGCCATGGGGGCCATCAGCCGCAGCTGCAGCACGGCCAAGGCATGCAATTCAGGATCGAGCCCTGGGCCCACCAGGGTGATCAATGGATTGGCCAGCAGCACCAGCAGCAGCGTGACCACCAGCAGCCCAAGACCCACCAAGGTGTTGATGGCCGCTAAAAGTTGCGCGCTGTCTTTCCGCTCCCGTTTGGCCATGACGCTGACCATGGCGCTGTGGAACGGGCCATTGATGCCGCCCAGCAGGATCAGCAAAAACCCTGGCAGCACATAGGCGTAATTGAACGCGTCGTAGGCGGCGCCAACGCCAAAGGCCGCCGCAATGGCCTGCTGACGAAACAGTCCCGCCAGCTTGCTCAAGGCCGTGGCGATCGCCACCAGCATGGCGATGCGGCGCAGATTGCGCCCGCTGCCGCGGGAGGCTTCAGCCATCGATGGTTGCGGCATGCAGAGCTGATTGTGGGGGAACTCGCCGCTGTTGATCAGTCACCATGGCCCGGTCGCTTGCCTGCCCTGATGCCATCTGTCGAGGTCTTGCGCTTTGAGCCCTTGCTCGAGGGGGTGCTGCAGCGTCGCTGGAAGCGATTCCTTTCAGAGGTGGAGCTCGCTGGCGGGGAGCTGGTCACCGCCCATTGCGCCAACACTGGTCCCATGACCGGGGTGTTGCACCCCGGCGGCCGGGTGCGGGTGCGGCATGACCCCTCCCCCAAGCGCAAATTGGCTTACACCTGGGAGCAGGCTGAAATGCCGGGAGAGGGTGGCTGGGTTGGCGTTAACACGGCCCTGCCCAACCGTCTGTTGCGCGCCACGATCGAAGCCGGGCTGCTTGAGCAGTGGCTGGGGCCCATTGCTGGGGTCCGCGCTGAGGTCACCTACGGCCGAGAGCGGCGCAGCCGCATTGATCTATTGCTGCAGCCGGCGCCCGAGGCCGACGACCAACGGCCGATCTATGTGGAGATCAAAAACACCACCTGGAGTGCCGCTGATCTGGCCCTATTCCCCGACACGGTGACCGAGCGCGGTCAGAAGCACCTCGAGGAATTGATGCATGTTTTGCCCGATGCCAGGGCGGTATTGATTCCCTGCGTTAGCCGCTCTGATGTGAAGCGTTTTGCGCCCGGCGATAGCGCTGATCCCCGTTACGGGGAGCTGTTCCGCCAAGCCATCGATGCCGGCGTGGAAGTGCTGCCCTGTCAGTTCAGCTTTGCGCTTGACGCTGTTCGCTTTGAGGGAGTGCTGCCTGTGCAAAGGACGGAATCCGGTTGACCTTCAAGCCGGCTTCAAGGGCATCAGCAATCAGGCTTTCGCTGCAGCTTGGAGAGAGAGCAACCAGCCCGCGGCTGAGCTCATCCCAATGCTCATCCTCGAAGTGGGTTTGCAGCCAAAGCATGCCCATCGCCGACGCTGGAACCAGGCGATTGGTGGATTCCATGGGGGCCAGGAGAAGGTCCACGCATAAAAAAGCTCCTGGACCCATTCAGGTCTCAGGAGCGCAACCTTGTAGTAACAACAAGTACAAATGGCCGAATTGGCTGTCTCAGCTGGCGTTCACCTGGGCAGCAGCTTCGGCGCTGCGGCGCTGGTACACCTGCCCCCGGTAGGAAAGCTTTGTGGGCTCCACGGGGGCAGCGTCATGGCGCAGAGGTGCCTCAAAGCGCTGGCCGCGGTAGGTGTGCTGAACAGGGTTGCCGGAGGGTTGCTCGTGGCGGGCGGAGTCGTAAGCGACGCCGTGGAATTGGAGTTTGGTCATGGATCGGGCCTCGAAGTGGGGGTATCCGCTTCAGGGGAAAGAGCGTTGCTTCGCCATGCGGGGGGCTACTTCCAAGTGCTGCGGCCCGAGCCGGCACTTCCAACGTTTTGTCTTTCCACGTACATGTATATCGTAAAAACGATGTTCATGGTGAACATTTTGGGGGATTGCGTGTTAGACCCCTGATTTTGTGTATCTGGATAAACCTCAGCCGGCGACAATCCTTCGGGCGCAGTGGTCATTGAATTGTAAAAATCTTGTTTTGTATCAACGCAAACAGTGAGTGGACTGTTCGCGCCGCAACATTTGGTTTATGGCGGATTTCCGCCCTTCTGACTGCTTGCGTTCTTTATGACTGCATCTCCTCTGCCGCGGTCTGTGCCGCGGACTCTGAGGGAGGCAACCCTGCTTGAAGCACCCCAGGTGATGCTCAATCAGTTCCGTGGCCTGTCCTCCAACCGTTCTTTGACCTGGCTCGCCTGCGTCCCTGTGGCGCTGTTTGGCTTGGGCCTGTTCAACCTCTCGGCCAAAGCCGCCGAGATGCCTGAACTCAACGCTGCATTTCTGGCCAACAACCTGTGGCTGTTCATTGCAACGATCCTGGTGATCTTCATGAACGCCGGCTTCGCCATGGTCGAAGCAGGGATGTGCCGTCAGAAAAACGCGGTCAACATCTTGGCTAAGAACCTGTTCGTGTTCGCCCTGGCCGTGACGGCCTATTGGGTCATCGGCTATTCGCTGATGTACGGCAATGGCGACAACGGCTGGTTCTACTTCGCTGGTCTGTTCTTTGACCCAGCGGTCACTCCGGAAATGATCACCGAGGCGTCCCTCGTCCCGACCGTTGATTTCCTCTTCCAGGCTGCCTTCGCTGGCACCGCCGCCACCATCGTTTCTGGTCTGGTGGCTGAGCGCGTCAAGTTCGGCGAGTTCGTGGTGTTCGCCCTGGTGCTCACCGCCTTCATCTATCCCATCTCAGGTTCCTGGCAGTGGAACGGCGGTTGGCTTAGCGAGCTCGGCTTCATCGACTTCGCCGGTTCCTCCATCGTTCACTCCGTTGGAGCTTGGGCCGGTCTTGTCGGCGCCATGCTGCTTGGCCCACGCCTCGGCAAATTTGTCGATGGTCGTCCTCAAGCCATCCCTGGCCACAACATGGCCATCGCCACTCTTGGTGCTCTGATCCTGTGGATCGGCTGGTACGGCTTCAACCCCGGTTCCGAGCTGGCCATGGACCAGTACGTGCCCTATGTGGCTGTGACCACCACGTTGGCCGCTGCTGGTGGCGCCATTGCCGCCACCATCGTCTCCACCCTGACCTCCGGCAAGCCCGACCTGACGATGATCATCAACGGCATCCTGGCCGGTCTGGTGAGCATCACCGCAGGTTGCGGCAACATGACTCTGGTTGGTTCTTGGATCGCTGGAGCTGTCGGCGGAATCATCGTTGTCTTCGCTGTTTCCGCCCTGGATGCCTCTGGCATCGATGATCCCGTGGGCGCCTTCTCCGTGCACGGTGTGTGCGGCGTTTGGGGCACCCTGGTGATCGGCCTGTGGGGTGTTGATGGCATGGATCCCGGCGCTGCCGGTCTGGGCCTGTTCAACGGTGGCGGCATCAGCCAACTCGGTATTCAGGCCGTGGGTTGTGCTGCTTATGCCATCTGGACGATCATCACCTGCTGGATCGTTTGGAAGATCATCGGCGCCCTCTTTGGTGGCATCCGCGTGACTGAATCCGAAGAGATCGAAGGTCTCGATATCGGTGAGCACGGCATGGAGGCGTATCCCGATTTCGCCTCGGCCAAGTGAGCCTCTGAGCTCCCATTGCATCGCACCCGCTGCGGCGGGTGCTTTTTTTTTGTCCGGGATCAGCCCATAGATTGGGCGTCTCGGTGCTGTTTTCGCCCTGCCATGGACACTCGCGCCTTCAAGCGATCGCTGCATCATTCCGATCGCTACAACCGCCGCGGTTTTGGCCGTGCCGATGAGGTGGCCGGAAGCCTTGAGCAGGCCTACCAAAGCGAGCTGATCCAAAGCATCCGTGAGAACGGTTATGAGCTACGCGAGGGGCGCGTCACGATTCGCTTGGCGGAGGCCTTTGGGTTCTGCTGGGGGGTGGAGCGCGCGGTGGCGATTGCCTATGAGACCCGCCGCCACTACCCCACCGAGCGCATCTGGATCACCAATGAGATCATCCACAACCCTTCGGTGAATGCCCACTTGGTGGAGATGAACGTGCTGTTCATCCCCGTGGAAGAGGGGGTCAAGGATTTTTCGGGTGTGGAGAGTGGTGATGTGGTGATCCTGCCGGCCTTTGGCGCCACGGTGCAGGAGATGCAGCTGCTTAATGAGCGTGGCTGCCACATCGTCGACACCACCTGCCCTTGGGTGTCCAAGGTGTGGAACAGCGTCGAGCGGCACAAGAAAAATTCGTTCACCTCGGTGATTCACGGCAAGGTGAAGCACGAGGAGACCTTGGCCACGAGCTCCTTTGCTGGCACGTATTTGGTGGTGCTGGACCTCGAGGAGGCCCAGCTGGTGTGTGACTACATCCTTGGTAATGGCAATCGCGAGGCCTTCTTGAAGCGATTTGCTGGGGCCACCTCACCTGGGTTTGACCCCGACCGAGATCTGTCGCGCATTGGTGTTGCCAACCAGACCACGATGCTGAAAAGCGAAACCGAAGACATCGGTCGCTTGTTTGAGCGCACCTTGCTGCGCCGTTATGGGCCCACTGAGCTCAACGACCACTTCTTGGCTTTCAACACCATCTGCGATGCCACCCAAGAGCGTCAGGACGCGATGTTCTCCCTGGTGGATGAGCCGCTTGATCTGATGGTGGTGATTGGCGGATACAACTCCTCCAACACCACCCACCTGCAGGAGATCGCCGTGAGCCGCGGCATTCCTTCAGTGCATATCGATGCCCCTGAGCGCATTGGCCCCGGCAACGTGGTGGAACACAAACCCCTCGGCCAGGATCTCGAGCGCCTCGAGCCGTTCTTGCTCGAGGGTGACCTGCGCATTGGCATCACCTCTGGAGCCTCCACGCCCGATCGTGTGGTGGAGGGGGTGATCGACCGCCTGCTGCAGTTGGCAGAGGCTGGGCAAATTGCCGCTGAGATTGCTTAATGCTCCGTTACATTGGCCGGTGATGGGTCTTATTCAGCTGGATGACGGCCACGTTCTCTTGGCGCCAAAGCAAGAGGTCAAAGCCCCACGTGGATGAGGCCTGCCTACGGACTTACAGCAGCCATTTCTCCGATGTGATGGAGATGCTGGCGCCTGTGGCCTCGGTGTCGGACTACCTCGATGCGCATCAGGAGTGGTTCACCCGTTGCGCCGCACCGATGACAGTGCAGCCCCTCGATGTGAACGCGTACCGGCTGCAGCTCGGCAAGTTCGGCAACTTTGGCTTTGAAGTTGAGCCCAAGATCGATTTGGTGCTCCTGCCCCAGCAACAGGGGGTGTACCGCATCGAGACGCTGGCTCCCTCCCAGCCAGTGGATGAGGGCTACAGCGTTGATTTTCAGGCCAGCCTCGAGCTCTGCCCCCAGGAGCAACACACCCTGGTGCAGTGGGAGTTGGATCTCTCCGTGGGCATTCGTTTGCCCGCTTTCATTGGCGTGCTGCCTGAGGCCCTGGTCCAATCCAGTGGCGACCACCTGCTGCGGCAGATCGTTCGCCAGATTTCACGTCGTTTGACCTGGAAGGTGCAAGAGGACTTCCACGCCCATGCCGGGCTGGCCTGCCCGCCGCGCCGCCGGGCTCTGTTCTGAGCCTCAGCGATTCGTCCAGATCTTGTTGAGGATCTGCAGTCCGCTGACGGCCTGCCACAGGAACAGGGTCATCACCAGCATGTTCAGGCCCACGTGGGCTTTGCGGGCGATCAGATTGCCGCGCTGCATCAGCGGAGACAGGGATGCGGCCATGGCAATCAGCCCAGTCATGCCCAAGCCCACCAGCAGGTGCGGGCTGACAAACAGCTTGCCGTTATTGAGGTAGGTGACGGCCATCCCACCCAAGGTGCCGAGCACCATCACCGCCAGCACACCGCTGCCGATCAGGTAGTGGCGCTGGGCGAATTTGCCTTTGATCAGTTCCTTGCGGTCTTCCGCTGTGGCTGTGCGGGTTTTCTTGGCCTTGATGCCAAGGAACAGCGCGTAGCCAGAACCGGCCAGCAGACCCCACATCAGCAAGGGATGCAGGAAGTTCAGATTGAAAAGCAGGGCCTCGGGCATCGGCTCAGCGTGCGATGGGAGCGACGCTACTGGGTCGCCTGATTCCGCTTCAGTGCAGGAAATGACGGCGGCCCGTGGTGACCATCACCAGCCCAGCGGCATCACAGGCGGCAATCGAGTCGCTGTCGCGCTTGCTGCCTCCGGGTTGGATCACTGCCCGGATGCCCCGCTCAGCGGCCAGCTTGACGGTGTCATCGAAGGGGAAGAAGCCATCGCTGGCGAGAACGGCACCTTTGGCTTGATCGCCCGCGGCATCGAGGGCAATGCCTGCTGAGCCCACACGATTCATCTGACCGGCGCCAACGCCCAGGCTTTGGCCGGCTTTGGCCACCACAATCGCGTTGGAGCGCACATGGCGCACCACGCGCCAAGCAAAGCGCAGATCAGCCATCTCCTCGGCATCGGGTTGGCGTTGGCTCACCACCTGCCAGGCGCTGTCGTCGTCGCTGATCTGGTCGCGTGCTTGCAGCAGCACGCCGCCTAAGACCGAGCGCAGTTGCTGCCGCGTGGCGGCGGCTGAGGCCGCGGCTGGCAGCTCCAGCAGCCTGAGATTGCTTTTACTGGAGAGGATCTCGCGGGCTTCGGCGCTGATCTCCGGCGCCACGATGCATTCGAGGAAGAGGCCCTGCAGGCTGGCGCAGGCCGCCCCATCGAGGGGTTGATTGAGGGCCACGATGCCGCCGAAGGCTGAAACGGGATCAGCGGCAATGGCCCTGGCTAGGGCATCGCTGGCATCGCGCCCAGTGGCGACGCCGCAGGGGTTGGTGTGTTTGATCACCACAGCGGCTGCGCCTTCGCTGGCGGGGAAGCGCTCCACCGTGGCTTGGGCCGCATCGAGATCGAGCAGGTTGTTGTAGCTGAGCTCTTTGCCCTGCAGTTGCTGGGCTCCGCCCCATCCCGCTGTGCTGCTGTACCAAGCCGCCGCTTGATGGGGGTTTTCTCCGTAGCGCAAGGTTTGCCGCTGCGGCAGCGTCACCGCCAAGGTGTGGGGGTTTGTGGCACTGGCTTCCAACTGGGTGCCCAGCCAAGTGCTGATGGCGCTGTCGTAGGCGGCGGTGTGCTGGAAGGCTTCCAGTGCGAGCTGACGCCGCAGCTCGGCAGGGATCGGCCCGGCGTCGAGGGCGCCAAGAATTCGCTCGTATTGGGTTGGGCTGGTTAAAACGCTGACGTGGGCATGGTTTTTGGCGGCCGCCCGCACCATGGCTGGTCCGCCGATGTCGATCTTCTCGATGGCCTCATCCCAGCTCACATCGGCCTTGGCGATGGTGGCCTCAAACGGGTAGAGATTCACCACCACCAGCTCGATCGCGGGGATGTTCTGGGCCTCCATGTCGGCCTGGTCGGCCGCGTCGCTGGGGCGGCCCAAGATGCCGCCGTGGATGCGTGGGTGCAGGGTTTTGACCCGGCCCCCCAGGATTTCAGGGGCACCGGTGTGTTCCGCCACCTTGGTGACGGGGAGCCCTGCATCGGCCAGGCATTTCGCGGTGCCGCCGCTGGAGAGCAGCTGGAAGCCATGGCGTTCCACCAGGGCGCGGGCCAGAGGTTCAATCCCCTCTTTGTTCGACACACTCAGCAGAGCCAGACGGGCCATGGAGATCGCAGGGACAGCCAATCTCTGATGGTATGGGGTGGTCCTGACGCTGCTGCTGGTTGATGCGCCTGATCTTTCTGCACGGCTGGGGGGCCAATGCCGCTGATCTGCTCCCCTTGGGTGAGGCCTTGCAGGCTCAGCTGTCCCCGGGATCCGCAGCGTTGCAGCTGCAGTCGTGGGATGCGCCCGATCCGCACCCAGCCGGTGGTGGAGCGAGGCAGTGGTACGACCTCAACACCCCAGGCTGGCCGCAGCGTCCGCAGGCTGTGCGGGATTTGGCAGCCAGGCTGGATGGTGAATTGTTGGCGGCTGGCTCAGAACCTGTGGTGCTGTTTGGGTTTTCTCAGGGAGCCGCCATGGCCATTGAGGTGGGGCTCAGCAGGCCCCTGGCCGGTGTGATTGCTTGCAGTGGTTATCCCCATCCCAATTGGAGCCTGACGCAAGCTCCCCAGGCCCCAACGCTCTTGATGCACGGCTCAGAGGATGTCGTGGTGCCCGTGGCCGCTCAAGCAGCACTCGCCGCTGAAATTTCTCGCGTGGGGGGCCAGGTGGAGGTGTTCACCTTCGCGGACGGTCACACGATTCCAATCGAAGCCATCGAGCGGGCCGCCGAGTTTCTGGCGGCCCTGTAAGCCAGTCGCTTAAACGAAGGCGTACTCGTACTCCTCCATCTCCTCCCAGTCGTCGGAGGTGGCTTCCAGGCCAGCAAAGATGGTGTCTTCGCCCACGGAATCAACGATCGTGCGCAGGGATGGGAAGAGGAAGTGGTTTTCTTCGGCGTATTGAGCGCTGAACAGACCTTTCTCGCCCCAGAAGAAGCGGTCGGTGGTGTGCTCATTGCGGCGCACATTCACCAGAGCCGGCGGCACGAGATTGGACTTGGCGATGTAGCGACGGGCAGCGGTCACAGGCTTGTGCTCGCCGGTATCGAGGTTGTGGGTGGGAACGTGGGCCAGAACCCGTTGGCCAGCCAGCCGACGACGGCTGATGCGCTTGCGCTTTTTCGACATGGAAAGAACCCCTTATGGGGTGGGCTGTGGATCGGACAAAACAAGTCGACCGGGGCCGCAAAACGACACCGGAGCCGGCTCTTAGAGGCGCAGGTAAACCTGCAGCGCCCATACGTCTGTCGACCGGAACTGGGATCGGGAAAGATCCATGACTGGGATGGCCCCACCGGTCTTCACCATTCGGCTATGGGGAAGGGCGCAGGGGTACGAACAACCTCTGCTGTAACCTTTCCAGCGGGGAAACGCCAGAAAAGCTCCGTTGTGTGATGGGACCTGTTCCTCAGCACCAGGGTTCCGGGACTGGGAAGTAGTGGTCGTAGATACAATCTTAAGACTTTCTCTGAATTTGGCAAGCCCCTTGTCGTTGCCCTGTCGAGGCGCTGACGACCTGGTGGCGCCATGATTTCTGAGCGGTTCCGCCAGCTGGTCGCTCAGCAGCTTGACCAGTTTTGTGATTGTCAAGAGCTGGTGGGCCTCGGTGTTTATGTGGCCATGCCCGCGGCCGACGGTGAGCTGCAGCTGCAATTGGTGCAGGCCTGGCCGCGCACGGAAACCCGGTTGGAGCCGGCCGCTGAGGCGGCGCCTCTATTAACTCCCCAGCAATCACGCCGGTGGCTGCCGTTGCGGCAGGAGGCCGCTGTGATTGGTGCGCTGCGGGTCGATAGCGCGTTGGGGCAGTGGCCAGAGCTCCTCAATCAGCGCTTGCAGAGCGCGGCCCAGGTGTTGGCTCAAGCCTTGCTGTTGGACCTGGAGCAACAACGCTGGCAAGGCGAGCTGCAACGGGAGCGGCGCCAGCGCGATCTGCTGGTGCATCAGATGCGCAACCCTCTGGCAGCTCTTCGCACCTTCACGCAGCTGTTGCTGCGCCGGGTTGAAGCCAGTGATGAACGCCGCGAGCTGGTGGAGCATCTGCTCGATGAGCAGCAGTCGTTGGCGGGCTACCTCGATGCCTTGAGCAGCTCGGAGGCCGGTTTGGCGTTGCCCCAGGCCAGCGGCACTGAAGCGCCGCTGCTGCTGCCGCCGGTGCTGGCGCCCGAGCAGCCGCGTTCGCTCAGCGCGTGTTTGGAGCCGCTGTTGGCCCGCGCTGCAGCAACGGCCAAGCTTCAAGGCCGGCGCTGGCATCCCCCGGGGCCTGCGCCGGAGGTTCCAGTGCCGGCGGCCACGGTGGGTGAAATTCTGGCCAATTTGCTCGAAAACGCCTTTCGCTACAGCGATCCAGGCGGCGATTTGGGGCTTTGGATCACGTTGGAGTCTGATCAGCTGCAGTTGGCGGTTTGGGACAGCGGCCCCTTGATCGACGTCGATGAGCGTGAACGCATCTTTCAGCGCGGTGAGCGCGGCCGCCACGGAGCCAAGCTCAGCGGCACGGGGCTGGGTTTGGCCTTGGCCCGCGATCAAGCCGAAGCCAGCGGCGGCAGCCTGCAGCTGCATTGCCCTGCCAGTGGTTTGGCGCCTGGTTTGCCGGCAGCGGGGAACGCGTTTGTGTTGACGCTGCCGCTCAGCTCAGCAGCCGCAGCATCAGCCAGCCGCTCCAGAGCGTGAAGGCTTCGGTCCACTCCACGCAGGCGCCATAGCTATCGCCGGTGTGTCCTCCCAGGCGTTGGCCCAGCAGGCGAGGCACCAGCAGCGTTGGGATCACACCGCACACTCCAGCGAGCACCGTGCGCGTGCCGGGGGGGCTGAGGCTGAGCCCCATCAGCAGCCCCAACACAACCGCCGCCGGTAGCAGCTCTTGCAGCAGGGGTTGACGGTTGAGCCGGTGGAAGCCACCACTGCCTTCGGCCCTGAGATAGGGGAACCAGGCGATGGCCAGCAGTGGTGCAATGCGGCCCCACACCGCACTCCAAATCAACAAGGTGGGTGCCAATGCAGCCAGGCTCAGCAGGGCGCCGAGCTTGAGCAGCAGCACCATCACTCCAGCCACCAAGCCGCTGGCGCCGATGCGGCTGTCGGCCATGGCGGCCAGGCAACGGGGGCCGGCGGCCAAACCATCACCGGTGTCCATCACCCCATCGAGGTGCAAGCCGCCGGTGAGCCAAAGCCCCAGGGCCAGCACCAGTAGGGCGCAGCTGGCGCTGGGCATCCCCAATTCGCGGCCCAGCAGCCAGAGGCCAGCTTGGGCGCCGCCAATGAAAACGCCGACCACAGGAGCAAACCGGGCAATCCGCTCAAAGCGCGGGGTCACCCCGGGCCAGAGCGGGAGCGTTGTGTAGAAGATCCAGCTTCCAGCCAGATCCGGCCACCACCTGAGCATCAGCGGTTGGGTGCTGCCTCCATCCTGCGCCTCGCCATAGGGTGAGAGCTGCGCTGCCTCTGGGTGTTGAGCACTGCTGCTCCGTTCCAATTCGAGCTGCTGCATCGCTGCCCCCACACCCAGGCCCGCACGGGTCGCTTCCACACCCCCCATGGCGTGGTGGAGACCCCACGGTTTATGCCCGTGGGCACCGCGGCCACGGTGAAGGGCATTAGTGCTGAGCAACTGCGCAGCACCGACGCGCAGATGGTGCTCTCCAACACCTTCCATCTGCATCTGCAACCGGGGGAGTCGATCGTGGCGGCCGCCGGCGGGCTGCACCGTTTTATGGGTTGGTCTGGGCCGATGCTCACCGACTCCGGCGGGTTCCAGGTGTTCAGCCTGGCGAGCCTCAATGCGATCAAAGAGCGCGGTGTCACCTTCCAGTCCCCGCGCGATGGCTCAGTGGTTGAGCTCACCCCCGAACGCTCGATGGCGATCCAGGAGCAGCTTGGGGCTGATGTGGCCATGGCCTTCGATCAGTGCCCTCCTTATCCCGCCAGTCATGAGGATGTGCGCGAGGCCTGCGGCCGCACGCACCGCTGGTTAGAGCGCTGTGTCACGGCCCATCAGCGACCGGATCAGGCGCTGTTTGGAATCGTGCAAGGGGGTGTTTTCCAAGATCTGCGCGAGGAATCGGCCCGGGTGATCGCCAGCTTTGATCTGCCGGGGTGTGCCATTGGCGGGGTCAGTGTGGGGGAGCCTGCGGCGGCTATGCATGAGGTGGTGCGCTGGTGCACACCGCTGCTGCCTGAGCACAAGCCCCGCTACCTGATGGGGGTGGGCACCCTGCCGGAGATGGCGCAAGCCGTGGCCCATGGCGTCGATTTATTTGATTGCGTGCTGCCAACGCGTCTGGGCCGCCATGGAGCGGCGCTGGTGAACGGTGAGCGCTGGAATCTCAAAAACGCGCGCTTCCGCGACGATCACACCCCCCTGGATCCCAGTTGCCCCTGCGCCTGCTGCCAACAGCACAGCCGGGCTTACCTGCATCACCTGATCAAGAGCGACGAAATCCTCGGCCTGACGCTGCTGAGCCTGCACAACCTCACGCAGTTGATCCGCTACACCAAAGCGATGGCCCAGGCCATTGAGGAGGGTTGTTTTTCAGAGCATTTCGCTCCATGGGAGCCGAACTCACCGGCGGCCCACACGTGGTAGCGTCCAGCGACTGCTTGGTTTGCAACCACGATGGTGACCGCTGCACTGCCTCTGTTGGCCCAGCTTCCTGAGGCCTATCGAGCCTTTGGCCCGCTCGTGGACATCCTTCCGCTTATTCCGGTGTTTTTCCTGCTTCTGGCTTTTGTGTGGCAGGCCTCGGTGGGTTTCCGCTGATCACAGCCCAGGCGAATTGAGGCAACGACAGCATGCGGCGCCAGCGGCTGGGTTCCTGAATCAATCGGTACAGCCATTCGATTTGAAGGGCTCCCATCCATTGGGGGGCCCTTTTCTTTTGCCCTGACCACACATCAAAACTGCCGCCAACGCCCATCCATAGACCTGCTTGGTTGTGATGCAGGCGCCCGATCCAGGTTTCCTGCCGCGGCACCCCCAACGCCGCCAGCACCAGGTCAGGCTTGAGGGCCAGCAGTTGCTGTTCCAGCCCAGGCCAGGCCTCGGGCGCTTGAAAGCCATGCACGGCGATCACCAGTTGGAGGCCGGGGTGGTGTTGGGGGAGCTGCTCCCTGAGCGCATCCATCACAGCCGGGCTCGCCCCCACCAGAGCAACGCGCCAGTGGTGTTGGGCGGCATGGGCGAGCAGGTTATGGGCCAGTTCGATGCCAGGGCTGCGGCGCACCCGAATGCCCTGGCGCCGCAAGGCCCAAACCACACCGGCACCATCAGGAATCACCAGGTCAGCGGCTCGAATCGCCTGCCCAAGCTCTGGCTGGGCCAGGGCCGTCATCGTCATTTCGGCATTGAGGGTGACCAGTTGCCCGCCACCGCTGCGGTGCAGCTCCACAGCTGCCGCCAGCACATCGGGGCAGGCGTCCACCGGCATCCCGAGCACCTGCTGGCGATCACAGGGACTGGGGGCTGGGGGCATGGGCAGAGCCGCTGACGCGTGAGAATCTGATCGATGATGACCAGCCTGACAACGAACACCAGTGCTGGCCCGGCACTGGAACAACTGGAACGCCTCGATGCCCATGTGGATCGGGTGTTCCTGGCCAGGCAGCACCCGATCACGGGTCTGATGCCGGCTAGTACCGCCAACACGGTGCACGGCAACTACGGCGATGCCTGGGTGCGCGACAACGTGTACACCGTTCAGGCCATCTGGGGTCTGGCTCTGGCCTGGCGGCGACAAGGGCAACGGCCTGCTCGCGTCTATGCGCTGGAGCAGAGCGTGCTGGCGCTGATGCGCGGTTTGATGCGCTCGATGATGGCTCAGGCGGCCAAGGTGGAACGCTTCAAGGCGAGCCAGGAGCTGCTCGATGCCTTGCATGCCAAGTACGACACCGCGACCGGCCAGCCGGTGGTGGCCGACAACGCCTGGGGGCACCTGCAGCTCGATGCCACCTCCCTATTTGTGTTGCAGCTGGTGCAGCTGACGCGCTCCGGCCTGGTGGTGGTGGCCAATGCGGCCCAGGCCGCCTTTGTGCAAAACCTGATCTATTACCTCTGCCGCGCCTACCGAGTGGCGGATTACGGCATTTGGGAGCGCGGCGATAAGGGAAACAACGGGGCCCCCGAGCGCAATGCCAGTTCGATTGGCTTGGTGAAAGCGGCCCTGGAGGCCAGTACTGGCTTGGATCCTTTCGGCCCCCATGGCGATGGCCGCCACACCCTGTGGGTGCCGCCCGATGCGGTGCTGCGCCTCAGGCGCGCCTTGGAGGCACTGCTGCCGCGGGAATCGGCCAGCAAAGAGGTCGATAGCGGTTGCCTAGCGGTGATCGGCTATCCCTCCTGGGGTGTCGAGGGAGAGGAGTTGCGCGCCCGCACCCAAGCCTCCATCCACCGGGAGCTCGGCGGCCGCTACGGCTTCAGCCGCTTCCGCCGCGATGGCCATCAGACCGTGGTGGAGGACAGCACGCGGCTGCATTACGAGCCCGAAGAGCTGGCTTGCTTTGAAGGTATCGAATGCCAATGGCCTCTGTTTTTGGCCTTTGAGTTGGTGACCGCCTGCATGGAGGAGCGGTGGCAGCAGGCCGAGGACTTGGATCAGCGGCTGCAGCAGCTGGCCGTTCAGCGCGGCGAGGATTCGTTGCTGCCTGAGCTGTATCGGGTGCCGGCTGCGGCGGTGGCAGCTGAGCGCCAAGCGCCCGGTAGCCAGGTGCGTGAACCCAACGACAACGTGCCCTTGCTCTGGAGTCAGAGCCTGTGGTTGCTGGGTCAGCTGCTGATCGCCCGCTGGATCACGCCGCAGGAGTTGGATCCCTGCGGCCGGCGTTTGGCGCGCCGTCCTGGCTGCCAACGGGTGAGGCTGGCGCTGGTGCCTGGCGATGCGGCGGTGGCGGCTGGTTTGAGCCGTGAAGGTCTGCCGATCGTCACCCCAGGCGATGGCGATGTGGCCATTGAGTCATCGCACCGATTGGCCCAGGCCTTGGCTCCGTTGGGGCGTTGCGAGAGCTTGGGGCTCAGCGGTCCGCCGGAAGGGGCCACGGCCACCTTGGCGGTGGCCCGGCTCTACCGCTGCGGTGAGCAGCTGACAGCGTTCTTGCCCCCTGTGCTCGAGGAGAGCACCTTTTATCTGGCCGATGACCCCGAGCAGCTGGCCGATGCCCTGCTGGGGGAGCTGCGGCTGCTGCAACGCCATTGGCTGGCCGATGGTGAGCCGCTGCTGCTCGTTCCGATCGCGGCAGCCCCTTTTGCCCGCCGCCGTGAGCAGGTGTTGGAGCTGGCCCGCACCTTGGCGTCTGGATCGTTGGGCGGTGTGGAGGTGCAGTTGGGCACCCTGGCTGATCACATTTCGGCGGCCGCCTGTGAGGCGGTGGCCTTGCCGGCGCTTCCCCCAGCCGTTCCCCTCCCGGCGATTCCGCTGCAGCTCGCGCAAGCCAGCGGCTACCGCTCGCTCACGGTCGACCGCGAACAGGAGCTGGAGCTGGAATCCACCACGCCCCTTGATTTGGCCGCCCAGCTGTGGGGCAGCACCTCCCTGCGGGAGCAGGCGGAATTGCTGGAGCAGTTGCAGTTGCGTTTGGGTGCTGCAGCCCAGCTGCAGGCACCCGATCAGGCCTTGCCGGTGCCCCTGACGCAGATGGTGGAGGCCGTCTATCGGCGCAGCCTGGAGGCTGGTGATTGGGAGCCGGTGCGCCGCTGCGCTGGGCTGCTGGGGTTGGTGCACCCCCATCTCGAAGATGCCCTCGATGATTTGCTCGCCCGCAACCGCCAACTGGTGGTGGGCCGCAACTACACCAGTCGCTCGCGCATCAGTGAGCCCCTCGATAGCGCCGCCATCGCCCAGCGGATGCGCCAATTCAGCGGCGAAGACAGTCGCGAGACGATCCTGCAGCAGGAGTTGCTGCTGGCCCTTGAGGGTTTGGCCCGCCAGCGTCCGGCCCTGCTTCAGGGCACCTTGACCTTCCAGCTCGGGCAACTGCTGCTGCTGCTCACCAGCGAATTGGCCACCGAGCGCAAACTTGGCTCAGCCGAAGCGTTTGAAGCGTTGTGCGCCTTGCCTCCCCACGGCATTTTCCGGCGTTTGGGGGTGGTGCTGGCTGATCTCACCCGAGCGCGAGCGGCCTTGCAACGCTGCGAGCAGCTGCATCTGCGCGGCAAAGCGCTGTGGCAAGCCCCAGCGCCGGTGGCGGAGAAACCCACCGGGGGCTGCTGGCTGCAGCACCGGGTGCGCCGCGGGGCCTTGCAGTGGGTGCCGCGCAATTTTTATCCCGGTGTGTGGGGGCTGCTGCAGCACTGCCGCGGGCTGTTGATTGGCGACAAGTTGGAGCGCCGCAATCGCTTGGATAGCGCGCTGTTGGCTGAGAAAACGCCCGATGAGCAGAACTTTGCGGTGTTGGTGGAGCACCTGCTTAGCAAGATCGAGGCGCCGGAATACCGCCAACTCTCGATCGAAGCACTTTTGTCGTTGATGGCCTTTTTTGAGGCCAACCCCGATGTCTGCTTTGACGACCACATCGCTCTGGATGTGGTGATTGGCCATGCTGTGCGGCTGGGTTGGTTGGAGCAGGACCCCAGCCACCGGCTCAGAGACTACGGCTCCCACAAGGCCGCTGCTTGGGACAGCTTCTACCGGGCCTCACCAACCCGCTGCCGTGAGCTTTGCGTTGGGGCCTTGCACCAATTGGTGGACAGCGCGATTGCGGCTTAGAGCGGTGTGTCGAGCTGCAGCAGGCTTTGCTGCGGCTGCTCAACCGCCTGCTCAATCAGGTCGGCCAGCCGTAGAGCCCGGGACGCTTGCAGACCATCCACGGCTGGTTTGGCCGCACCGCGCACGCACTGCAGGAAATGCTCGAGCTCGGCATAGAGCGGTTCGGTGGGGGAGATGCTCACCTCTTCAATGAAGCCGTCGTGGCGGTAGAGCAGTTCCCCCCGGGTGGCGGAATAGGACTCATGGGCACGCCTGTGGATGCGCAGGTTGCGGTTGAGGAAGTCCGCCTCCACCAGGCTGTCGCGGCAGTGGGCCGTGAGGCAGCGCTCCTTGCGGTGGCTCATCTTGCTGGCGGTGAGGCTGGCGGCAACACCATTGGCGAAATTCAAGGTGGCGGTGACGTAGTCGATGGGGCCGTCGCTGCTGCGGCCACCCGCTGCGGCGAATCCCACCACCGGAGCTCCAGCGAGTTCCAACGCCAAGTCGATGTCGTGGATCATCAGATCCAGCACCACCGACACATCGTTGGCGCGATCGGCGTGAGGGCTGTGGCGCCGGCCTTCCAGCACCACCACTTCCTCATTGGCCACCACGTTGAGCAGCTCCCGGAAGGCCGGGTTGAAGCGCTCAATGTGGCCCACTTGCAGTAGGCGGCCTGCTTGTTCAGCCGCAGCGATCAGTTCACCGGCTTCCTGCTCATTGGCCGCAATCGGCTTTTCGATCAGCACATGCACACCAGCCTTGAGGCAGGCCATGCCCACGGGGTGGTGCAGCAGGGTCGGCACAGCAATACAAACCGCTTCCACTTCCTCGATGAGGTCGTTGTAGTCAGCAAACCAGCGGCAACCGAACTGTTCGGTGGCTAAGGCGCCGCGGGCGGCATCGGGGTCAGCAACGCCCACCAGTTCGGCATCGCGCAACAGGCTCAGCACACGGGCGTGGTTCCAGCCCATGTTGCCGATGCCGATGACGCCCACCTTGACTGGTTTCATCCTGGTGAGCTGGGCGGTGTTGCAGGCAGGGGACTAGTCCTGCTGGGGGCTCATTATCAACGCATCGCTGCGTTCTCCGAGGCAGATCTTCACGTCCTCGATGCGGGGCCCGTCCATCGTCAGCACCGTGAATTGGTCACCATCCCAGTTGAGGGCCTCGCCAGCGGCGGGGATGTGCTGCAGCCGCTCCAGCAGAAAGCCAGCCAGGGTGTGGTGTTCATCGGATTCCGGCAGCTTGAGCCCGAGTTGGCGATTGAGCTCAAAAATCTCCAGATCACCGGCCACGCGCCAGCAGTTGCCGCCCAGCGGAATCAAATCGGCTTCGTTGCCGTCGTCTTCGAGTTCTTCGCCCACGATTTCGCTGGTGAGATCAGCGATAGTCACCAGGCCTTCGGTGCCGCCGTGTTCATCCACCACCACCAGCACCGGCTCACCGCTGCGGATTTGGGGCAGCAGATCGGCCAGGGAGGCACTCTCTTGAATCCGTGCCACCGCAGAGATGTACGGGCTCAAGGGGGAGTCGAGGGTCAGCTCACCACGGGCCAGCGGTGCGGCCAGTAGGCGGAGATCCAGCAGGCCGCGCACATCATCGAGTGATTCGCCAATCACCGGGAAGCGGGCATGGCGGGTGGAGACCACCGCCTCCATCAGGTCGCTAAGGCAGGCCTCCAGCGGCAAGGTCACCATCCCGGAGCGGGGCACCATCACTTCGCGCACTTGGGTGTCGCGCAGGGAGAACACCCCCTCAAGGATGTTGCGCTCATCCGGCTCCAGGCCAATGACAGCGTCGTTCTCAATCAGGCTCTCGAGCTCACTGGCTGAGAGCGATGGCACCAGCCGGTCCCATTGCAGCGGCAACCCTGAGGCGCGCAACAGCACATTGGCGACGGCCTCAATGGCGCTCAGCAGCGGGGCCAGGGCTTGGTTGACCGATTCCAGCAGCGGGCCAAGCCGCAGCGCTGCGTTCTCCGGGTCATCGAGCACCCAGGCTTTGGGTAGCAATCCGCCCAGCAGGGTGGCCAGCAGGGCGAGCAGCGCAAACACCACCAGCTGCAGCCAGGCCGGAGGTGTGGGCCCATGCAGCAGGGTGAGCAGGCTGTGGCTGCCCCAGCCGAGGGCCAACAGGGCCAGGCTCAAGCCCAGTTGCGTGGCCAGCAAGGCCCGGCGCAGGTGCCGCTGCAGGCGTGCAATCGCTAATGCCGCCGCATTGCCGCGCTCGGCAAGTTCCTGCACCCGGGTGGGCCGCAGCCGCATCAAGGCAAATTCACTGGCGGCAAAGAAGGCCACCAAGGCCAACAGCAACACCAGAGTCAGCAACCGCAGGGAAAGCCCCATGAACTCTGTGGATGCCAGCTGGCGAATGGCTGAATTATGAGTCGCCGGTGGCGCTGTGCCAGCTGCGGTGCAGATGCTGCAGCAGGGGCGCTAACGGGTCGGCCGTCATCGAATCGGGCGCAGCCGCCGCAGGATCAGGCCAGCGCCGGCGAATACGTTCCCCTGCTTTCATGCGGCGCCAAAGCTGCTGAAGGCGTCGATCGGCAGACGGGGAGTGCATCCTTGCGGGCTTGGGCCACCATTCTGCAACGACTTATTTTCCTTCCCTCACCGAACAATCCACAGGGCTCGCGTCAGGCCAGTCCCATCACCTTGCGGTAGGCCGGCCGCGCCTGGGTCGCGGCGATGGTGGCCTGAACGGCTGGATAAGGGCTCAGGTCTAGATCGGGGAAAAACATCGGTAGATAGGCCAAATACGCGTTCACGGCGCAGTCAGCCACCCCCCAGCTGCCGCCCATCAGCGGCTTGCCGCCATCGAGGAGCCTGTTGAGCACGCCCATCAGCCGCGGAAACTCCTTCTCGCGATTGGTGGGAACAAACAACGCCGTCGCCAGGGTGGCGTTGGCAAACAGCACCCATTGGGCCGCCAGGCTGCGCTCGGCGCTGCTGCCGCATTCACCGCTGAGCTCCGCCAGATAGAGCAAAATTGCGCCGCTTTCGAACATTTGCAGGCGGCCGCTTGGCAGCGCTGGGTCTTCGTGCACCAGGGCCGGCAACTTGCCGAAGGGGTTGATGCTTAGAAAAGGCTCCTGTTTGTGCTCGCCTGCTTGCATGTCGAGCATGCGCCAGTCGTAAGCGATGCCTTTTTCCTCCATGTACCAGCGGGGCATGGAGGCTCTTGTCCTTTGTCCTCCGTAAAGAGCGAGTCCCACAGGCTTGGTTCCTCCACTAGAGGGCTTGTTCTTGGATGATGGCAATCATTGTTATGAAGTTGAGCCAGGGTTGGCCTGGAGTGTTGCCCCTGCTTCTGTTGTTAATTAGATGACGAGAGTGAACCTTCTTTAATCCTTCCTTAAGCAGGAATAGCTTTGATCTGATGGTGGCTCGTTTAAGAAAAGTCGAGCTCCAGCCCTTTTTTGGCCTTATCGCGTATCAGATTTTACAATTTAATAAGCTAAAATGATAATTAGTCAATTTTTTTGAAGAGCCGCTTTGCTCTGCTGTCCTTTGGCTAGGTTTTAAATGCAGTATGAATTTCTGCTGTCAGCTGCCTTTGCCTGGCGAATTTAGCCAGCCTTCAGCTAGGAATTCATCTTCTGTAGCACTTTGCTTTCCAACGAGCATGACCTCCTCCGTCGAACAGCTTCAAGGGCTTTTCGGGTCTTTGACCCCTGAGGTTGATGAAGAGCTTGAAGGTTTGTTTAATGACAACCCAGATCTTGGTATCAAGCGATTAGCTGAGCTTGCAGCTCAGAAGGGCATACAAGCATCAACTGATGAAATTCAAGAGTTTCTGAGCCAATTGCCAGATCCAGAAACTACGGTATCGCTAGATCAATTCAAGAGCTTGCGTCAATCAATTACTCCAGAGGTTGAGCAAGAAATCACGACCTTGATCATGACCGATTATGATGCAGGGGCCGAGAAAATTGTCGAGGTCGCATCTGCTCAAGGAGTTACAATTCAGCTGGATGAAGTGGACATTCTTCTCGACCAGCTGAATGCAGAATCGGATGATAATGAAGACGAAGATGTTGAGCTTGATGCAGTTGCCCTGACAGCAGTTGCAGGAGGAAGAAGAAAAGCCAGCACGAAAAAGCGAACAAAACGCTCGTTCAAAGCCGCTTGGAAAAATACTAAGAGAACTGGCAAGTATATGTACAAAACGGCTAAATCTTGGTTCTAAGCTTAAGTCAGCACAGGAAGATATTATCCCAGAATTATTGATCCTCGGTTGACTTCTTTCGGTTGGTACTTACTTCTTGTAAGGTAAGTGCCAACCGAAATTTAGTGGAAGTTGGTTGAAAAGCCCTGTAAAACTCAGGGCACACTAATTGCCATGAAAATCAGAAAATTCATGGCCTTGAGTCTTTTTAAATATATTGGCTATATGGTCTTCACCAGCACAGATTAATCAGTTTGATTGCATTAATATGTTTATATCATATTCTTTCCTCTGCTATCCACTGCCATGCAACAGCTCAAGGAACTCTTTGAAGCTTTAACTCCTGAGCAAGATGAAGACTTAGCAGATTTGTTTGATAGTGATGCAGACCTTGCTATTAACCGTGTAGTTGAACTTGCGGCTGCACAAGGTATGCAGGTGACATCTGATGATGTGAATGCATTTTTGGAGCAGTTGCCAGATCCAGAAACCACTGTCTCCTTGGATCAGTTCAAAACATTGAAACAATCAATCTCGCCAGAGATTGAGCAAGAGATTACAGGCCTGATTCTGATTGATTACGATGCTGGTGTTGACCGCATTGTTGAGGTTGCATCTTCTAAGGGCGTGACAATACCTCTAGAAGAAGTAGATATTTTGCTTGATCAACTAGAGGATGAAGCGGAAGAGAGCGAAGATGAGAATATTGAGTTGGATGCTGTTGCGTTAACTGCTGTAGCAGGTGGTAGGCGTAAGAGTCGTAGGGGCCGTCGTCGTCGCTATGCCAGTGGTCAATATCATCGCCAAGCGACTCGCCGCAGTGGACGTCGACATGCTTCACGTAGGGCTATGTATGCACGAAGAGCTTCCATGCCAAGAAGGGGGCCTGGAAGAAGGTATTGATCGCTTCAGTTGGATTTAATTAATTAACACCTTATTCATTCAGTTGTTGATGCTACGTTGCTTCCCAGGTTTTGAGGTGCTTTATAGGCATTCGCGCTTCTGAATCTCCTGCTTGGTTTCCATTTATCTCGATTCTGTATCCCAGATCTCTATTGGCGCTACTAATTTAATAGGGGAACCAACGAGCCCCTTTCTTTGGCAGTTTTTTGATCACCATGATTTCTTCTGCTTCAGCCAAACAGCTCAAAGACTACTTAGAGTCTCTACCTCCAGACACCGAGAATCAGCTTTCAGACTTGTTCGAAAGCGATTCAGATCTTGGGGTCAAGCGTCTGGTTGAACTTGCAGCTCAGCAAGATATTCAAGTGACGACTGATGATGTGAATTCATTTCTGGATCAGTTGCCAGATCCAGAAACCAGTGTTTCCCTGGATCAGTTCAAAACATTGAAGCAATCAATCTCGCCAGAGATTGAGCAAGAGATTACAGGCCTGATTCTGACTGATTATGACTCTGGTGTTGACCGCATTGTTGAGGTTGCATCTTCTAAGGGCGTGACAATATCACTAGAAGAAGTGGATGTTTTGCTTGATCAACTAGAAGATGAAGCTGAAGAGAATGAAGATGAGAATATTGAGTTGGATGCTGTTGCATTAACTGCTGTAGCAGGTGGCAAGGGTGCGAGCAGGCGCGGAGGTTACCGTAGAAGGCGAGGAGCAGGTGCCCGCTATAGAAGCCTGAGGAATAGCCAACGACGCAGAGGTAGAAGAGGATATTGAGAAGGCCAAGCCAGCAAGTTTCCCTATTACTCTAATGTCTTCGGTGTCATTAATAGATATTAGTGTAATAGTGGATTGGATGATTTGAGTATCCCCTTGCTTGAATATTGGCCCTGATCATGTTGCCACATGTCTATGCCTTTCTACCATAGATAAGACAGTGCCCTGACACATGTGTCTTTCGACATTGAATGTCTAAAAGTCAGCTCAGACTCCATTTCTGGATGGTTGCATCTAGCACCAGCGTTGCTGCGAACTCATCTCACATCAGCGGCAACCTCACAGGCTGATCCAGATTCTTCACTGTTGGCCTGGGGCCTGACGATTAAGTCAAAAAATCTAGACAGACCAGTCAAGGTGGCGCTTGTACTGGCTGATTGTGATGAGGTCACCAACGAAACAGATGAGCTGATTGACGTCCTGTCTATCTACAGCATTATTGTTGCCAAGAAATTCAGGCGCTTTGGTTTCGCAAAACATTTGCTAGGTCACGTGATTACCTGGGCAAAAAACGTTGGCTTGGATGGCGTTCGGCTGCCTGTTCCTTTGGAGTCCAAGTACCTTGAGGCCTTACGAAGTTTGACGCCATTAGATGCAGGATGGATAGCTTCCGCTGGTCAAGTTGTTGCTAATTTCTCGGACTCTGACTCTGCTAATGAGTTACTCCAGAGATTGGAGCGCTCAGCAAAACTTCGTTCTAGAAACGCAAATTGGGAAATTACTAGCTTCCCTGACCTGCCTAATAAAGCCTTACAAGATCGAATTCTCTATGCGAAGGAAAGAGGCTGGCAGGTGCCGTGGGATCCCGCTTCAGGAGATCATCGCTGGACTCCATGTCAGAAGCACAGTCGATTGGCATTATGCGATGGGGAGATTATTGGCTGGATGATTACCAACCTGGTGGACTCCAATTCATTGCATTACGCAAAATTTTGGATCGACCCTGGCTGGGAGAAATCTGGAGCACCCTTTGCACTTCTGGCTGAAGTTGTTCGATCAGCGCATTTTAGTGATCCACAAGATAGGATCAAAAATGCTCGCTTTATCTCATTTGTCGATAATTATCGGCATCATCATTGGATGATGCAAAAGGTTAGACCTGTTTGTGATAGGTGGATGGAAATTGCCAACCATGACCTACTCTTCTGAGCTGATTAAGCGCTTTCATTGAGGAGTTGGCAATAGGGGCTGTTTTCATCCAAAATCATTGACTCGTGTCTTCCTTGTTGAACAAGTTCCCCATCTTGCATCACCAGTATTAAGTCTGCATTTCGTATCGTACTCAGTCGATGTGCGACGATGATTTGAGTACATCCGCGTAGACTTAGATTTTTTAATAGCTTACTTTCTGTCTCAGCATCAAGTGCTGACGTTGCCTCATCCATAATTAAGATGGTTGGATCACAGACCAAAGCACGGGCAATCTCCATCCGCTGTCTCTGGCCACCTGACAGGTTGCTGCCGCCTTCACTCAGCTTGGTGTCCATACCTTCCGGTAGATCGTTAATCACATCTTCAATTTCAGCGTCTCGACAAGCCCGCTTCAAATCTGTAGAGCTAATCGATGGATTCCAGAGGGTTAGGTTCTCTCTGACGGAACATCCATACAAGGCGATGTCTTGTTGCACCATCGCCAAAGAGCCGGTCATTACGGCACGTGGTACTGCGAGAAGAGGTACACCATCAAACAAAATTTGCCCACTAGTAGGTTGGTAAAGTCCGGCAATGAGCTTTGCCAATGTACTCTTTCCGCTTCCACTTCCGCCTACAAAAGCGATCCGCTGGCCAGGATGAATGGTTAAACTAAAATCATTAATTAGGTTCTCTTTGATGCTAACAAATCCGAAATCAACGCTTTGCAGTGTGACTTCTCCGCTTAGTCTCCGAACAGGTTCAGCTGATGTTGTAGTTGCAAATTGATTTTCGATTAACGGATCATTGGGTTGTTCGAGCACATCCTCCAATCTCAACAGCTCAGCTTGAAATTCTGGTAGCTCTTGGACAAAACCAATAATTTCTTCGATACTTGATTTCAATGAGCCCGCAATTGTTTGGGCTGCCAGTAACATACCTAGAGTTAGTTGCCCTTTGAGAACTAAGAAGAAGCCAAGAACAAATATCGCGATCTCATTGATGGTAGTCAGTGCGCTCGGAAACACCTTAATGCGCATGTTGCGCAACTGAATACCTTGCTGTGTATTCAGTAGTCGACTGTGATACCCACTAAACCTGCGATAAATATCATCTTCAAGTGCACCTGCTTTGATGGTTTCCATATTGCTCATTGCTGCGACAATGACGCCATCAGACTTGGCATCATCTTTTTGAAGCTTCAAGCTGTCATCTTTTTGCACTCTTAGGTTTGCTTGGATAACAGCAGCATTGATTCCAGTTGTAATAAATACCAGCAAACCAAGTAATGGGCTGTAAACTAATGTGAGTATTAAGTAGAAAAAGAGAGACACAATCCCAGAAGCCATTGGGATTAACTTTTCGGCAATAAATTCTGAAATGCTGCCATTTGATTCCATGCGAATAGCAATATCTGAGGCATATCTTTGTTTGTAATAGCTTTCTGGAAGTGAGAGCATCTTATGCTCAAAATGGGCAGAAAAGCGCCGAGTTAAGCGTCTCTCCAGCTGACGACTCCCCAACAGCTGTAGGTATTGAAAGATTGATTGAACAACAATAGTCAAAGCCATTGCCCATAGCATTGGCTTCAGCCAGCTTTGCATGCTATTGCCAATGATTTCATCCAAATAAAGTTGCGCAAAAATTGGCATCGTGAGCTGCGGGATTATTAATAACAAGCCAACAAGAAGTATGAAAAGAGCTCCCAGGGGCTCACTAAATAATCGACGCCAAACTATGGGCCATACAGATGGTGCTTTGCCTCCACGTTGGAAACCTTTTTCTGGCTGTAAGGTGAGAACAATTCCTGTATAGCTGGTTTCAAATTCTTCGATGCTTACAGTGCGTGGGCCTAGTGCTGGGTCATTGAGATAAACCTCATCGCCTACAAAACCTTCCAATACCAGAAAATGATTAAATTCCCAGAACAGAATTGCTGGTGGTTTGATTTGCTTTAGTGCTTTGATCCCTTTTTTGTAGCCTTTGGCTTTGAGTCCATATTTAGCTGCTGCGAGAACAAGATTGGCTGCATCACTACCATCTCTAGATACCCCACAGCTTTCTCGAAGTTGTGTGAGTGGGACATACCTTCCGTAGTATTGCAAAACAATGCCCAATGATGCAGCGCCACATTCCGTGAACTCCATTTGTAGACGCGTTGGGGTTTTGACCCGCCTTCCATCAGCCTTAGCTTGTATTTGCCGGAGGTTACCCCGAATACTTTCAAGAACTGCTTTTATCATCTTCTTCAGTAAATACCAGTCAGATCTCTCAGGATTGGAATGATGTAGCTGATTGGTCGCCGCTCTTCAACTAACACCCGAACTTTTGTCGTTGTGCCAGCTGTTAGCTTTAATGAGGGTCCTTTATTTCCGCCCCAGTCGTACCCACTTTCGGTATTGGGGTTCTTCTTGAGTGTTGTTTCGACCTCGATCAGAGGACTGTTGTTTTTGGAACTGACAGCACCAAGAAGAGATTTCACACCTAAACGTTTGATAACCGCTTCATCTCTAACGGGTAGCGGCTGAATACTGATGACTTCTCCTTCGATTCCTCCATGACGTTGTTGTTTGGCGGTGGTTGGTGTGACTCTGACTCGTTGACCTATTTTGAGACGTTTGCCATCTTTGGCGGCAAAGAATACCAAACTTTTGAGTCCTGATTGATCTTGTCCTGCCTGCATTGTGAATATGGTCTTCCCGCTTTGAACCACCTCCCCCGTGTGGACACCAAGGTCGACAATGCACCCAGTAATTGGTGCACGTAAGACGCTCATACGAGCAATTTCTTCTTGTTTTGATCTGATCCTATTCATTTGCTCTGTGATTCTTTGCTCACGCACACTATTTCCATGCTTAATCGAATATTCCAGCTCACTTAATTGGCGTTGACGCTCTGACAATTTGTCGATTGATATGGCGCCCATATCTACGAGCGGTTTGATGCGGTCTACGTCGTTCTTCATTTGTTCCAGTCTCATGTAGGCCAACGCATCCATCCCTCTGTCTTCGGTGAGGGCCTGGTTGAGCTGTACCTTGGCAGCTTTAATTTCAACTTCTCTGCTCACAGGCTCAATATGACCAACTTTGGATCCTTTACGGATGCAATCGCCTACTTTGACCGGTATATCAGTAATGACACCGGTTGTTTGGCTGTGTACATCTGTAAGGCTATTGGGATTGACTAAAACTCCTAGTCCACTTACTCGGACTGGGATTCGTCCGAAGATCGACCACAACAGTATGGTTAATGTAAAACCCCCAAGAGATAGCAATAAGATCCATTGACTTGGCCTAATTAATTCCAGAGGCTTGTCTAATTGTTCTGGAGTCGATAGGGCATCCAGTGCCTTTTTGCGAAATAAACTCATTTGATTTGCTGTTTCATCAATCGAGTAAATAGACCGTTATTACTCATAAGTGCTTCGTAGTTACCTTCTTCAATTAGTTGGCCATTTTCTATCACGATGATCCTGTCTGCCTTTCGAATTGTGCTTAGTCTGTGTGCAATCATGATACGAGTCATGGGTAGTTTGTCTAGGCTTTTAGTGACAATCGCTTGGGTTCGGTTGTCCAAAGCGCTTGTAGCTTCATCAAAGATTAGTAACCGTGGTTTCCGAGCAAGTGCACGAGCAATAGCAACTCGCTGCCTTTGACCACCGGATAATGTTCCACCTCCATCAGGTAGCACTGTTTGTAGACCCATCGGCATTTTCCGGATGTCTTCTGCCAGGCCAGCTTGTTCAACCGCCTCCCATACATCTTCCTCCTGAAGGAAAGTACCTCCAGCAATGGCTTCCATGAGAGAACCACTGAAGAGAGTGCTGCTTTGCAGAACAGTTCCGATCTGTTTACGCAGACTTTTTAGGTTTAATCCACTGATCGGGCGCCCATCAAATCGAACGCTTCCATCTTCAGGGCTGTCAAAGCCCAACAGCAATCTAATGAGAGTTGATTTTCCAGAACCAGAGGGACCAACAATGGCTACGTATTCCCCCTGCTTGATGTGAAAACTAACTGAATCCAGAACTAATGGCAGCTCATCGTCATATCGATAACTAACCCTATCAAGTTCAATATCTCCGGTTATTTCTAATGATTCCAGTTGGTCACTTTGAGACTCTGTATCAGAGTCAAAAAATGGTTTTGCTCGTTCATAGTAAATTGGCAATTCAAAGGCTTCAGAAATCAAGCCTGTTAGCCCAGAGATGCCGCCTATGAACGTTCCAAAAGCTGAGAAAAAGCCAAGAAGTTGGCCAATATTTGGTGCTGAAATCCTTGGTGTTGCTGCAGCTTCAGCTATTAACTTAGTTACTACAATATAAAGCAGGAGTGTCCCTAAATTGGGAATCACATCTTCGAGTAAATCAGAAACTGCACCCTTTACATCCAGTGCTGTTTCCAGGTTGACAACTCTTTTGTATGGCTGAGCCCACCACCTTGCTGCAGCTGCCTCAGCTCCAGCTAACCTTAATTTACTCACTGAATTGATTAGTTCAAGATTCCTACCCTCTGCATCTGCTTCCTCTTTCTCTTGGTGCCTTTGTAGCGGCCTGGATTGAATGGCAACAATGATTGTTGGTATCAGCATTAAAAACGATACAAAAACTGCCAGCAGTGTTAGCTTCACGCTTATTCGGAGCATGAAAAGAATATATAAACTAATTAGAAGGGACTCAACGATTCCACCCCCTAACAAATCCTGAATTTCCTCACGAATTTCATCGATTGCGCCCAATCGAGACTGCAATTCACCAACACCCCGTTGTCTATAAAATTCTGTTGGAAGATCTAATGCCCTTTTCATACTGGCTAGCTGCATCTTTGCAGCTCCTTTTTGCTGACTGATAAGAATATCTCGGCTTTGTACCCATTCCAATCCAATACTTGTCAGACCAGCAGCCAGTAAAACGACACTAATTTGTAGCAGAAGCCCTAAGTCTTGATCCGGTAAAGCTTGGTTTGTAATGACAGTATTGAATGCTGGTGTCAGCATTCCTAGCAATGTCACGATTAGCATTGCCGCAGTACCACTCCGTAATCCACCCGTTACCAGTCCTAAGGCCCCACCCAATATTGTTCCAGTCGTTGCCATGCTAAAAATCCACCGTGCTGCCCCAACTTCTCTGCCAATGGAGAGCATGAAGCCTATTGCTGCACCAACAAGTAATCCAGCTGATACAAACTGAATGAAACTCTCTGATTTTCCGAAAGTGAAGTGCCATAGCCCCACTGTTGTGAGGTCCTTTTTCTTTAAGGCAGGTGTTATGCCGATCATCCGTTGACTGAGCTGTTCTAATTCAGACTCAGAATTTTTGATCGGGCTTGGTTTATTATTACTTTTGGGGTCCCATAATCGATATCCATCATTGTTTGTTTTCAAAAGGACCGGTGAATTATCTTCCTCTTGATTAAATGCGATCAAATCTCCGCATTCTTTATTTAGATTTTGTGAATTAATGACGACTTCTCGTCCGATCAAATCATTCTGATCAAGCATCTGTTGCAGTCGCTGTCTCGGATCATTGCTTCTAATCCCTACAGCCTTTACGTCTGATACCGAGCAACTTAGTACTTCAGCTAGGCAGCTTTTTAATGCATGGTCTTGGTTTGTACCATGTTCAAAAATTTGTTTTTGCTGCTGTACTGCTTTTTCTTTGCTTTCTAGCCAACAAAATAGTTGGCTCTCTGTGGATTTGTTGATCGGTGTATAACTTTGAATGCTTGCATTGTCTTTGTCGGCAATTTTGTCTCTAAGTTCACGAAACAGTTGAACTTCTTGTTCGTCCCCATAATCATCTGCTATTGCTGCTTTCTCTAGTGATAGGTACAGCTGCTTGACTAGCCATGCTCTATTGACCTTTTCTGTTGCTTCTTCATAGAGGATAACGTTAACTGATTGCGTGGCTCTCAGCTGGAGTTGAAGCTCTTTCCCAACTTCTTCAGTGAATCCAGGTAATAGAAGGTCCTCTTTTAATCTGAATACCGATGTCCCATTCACGATGGTAAAAATATCTGACCCATCACATACAAACGGATGGAGTGGCCAATCAATAACTTCTCCAGCAGCTAGTTTCATAGTTATCTAACTTCCCTGAAACTTTTCACAGATCCTGTTGAAGCGCTGCCCTGCTCGATTGATTCCTCCTAGCTGTGCCATGTCTAATTCTTCATCATCGTCTCCGTCCTCAAGCTCTGCATTTTTACTGAGTGAAGCCAGGCGTTGACTCAGAAGTTGGTCACGACTTCTCTGTGAGAGCATGCAACTCAGGCTTCTATAAAAATGTTCCGCTAGGTTTGGATCTGCGTTGAGTAACTGGTTCAACTTTGTCTTGTCAATTTCTAATAATTCCATACCTTCTGAACTTGTAACTGTTGCCGTAGCTCCTCCTTCACTACTAATTAGCAGTGTAAGTTCTCCAAGAAGTTCACCTCTTCGAGATGAGCCAACTTGTTTGCTTACACCTCCAATGTCAACAATAATCTCTGCTTCACCTGCGAGGATTAAATAAAGAGAGCTGACTTCTTCGCCTTGACGAATCAAATCTTCTCCGGCATGAACTCGATTGAGTGATCCAATGCTGGCTATTGCATTGACATCTTGATCACTAAGACCAGCAAAAAAGATCAACACCTTACGTAGTGGCTCAACCTCTATTCCTTCATTACTAAACCTATGAATCCATGCATTTTGAGAATTAATCTGTAATGCCAATTTTTTCGCTAGGACACGCTGTAACTCTGCAGCGTGGGTTGGATCTGTATTGATTAAATCGTCCAGCTTTTCAAAATTGATGACAAGTGTATTTGTTGATTCAATTGCTTTGACACTTGCTACAGCAGGCCGTTGCTCTAACCAGGTCATTTCTCCAACGATTGCCCCCTCTTGTAATTCGGCTAAGCATTTTTCGTTTCCGTTCTGGTCAGTTGTATTGACAGCGAGCTTTCCATCAATGGCCATGAAGATACTGTCACTTATTTCGCCTTCAGTAATTAATTTTTGATCTCGCTTGAATTCAATCAATTTCCCATTATTTTTCATCCAATTTTCTAGGCCGGGGCTGATTTCATTGAAGGCGTTGAACGCCTCAAGCCTGGTTCCGGACATTCATCTTGCGCCGATCCTCTTTTATTCTAGGAAAGAGATGACGCCTTTCAAGTTATTTGTTGTTTATGCTTGAATTTACGAGGTCTGATTAACTGGTAACCAGCTATACAGTTTTTCTCCGCTGATGACGTGATCGGTAATCTTTGCTTCCCCAGGAATACTGGCTTCATCCAGCGCGCTTTGAGCAACAAGTACTTCCCAGGGGCCTGCTGTGTCCTCTCCAGCCTTTGCGGCTACATTTACTGTCCTTCCAATGATGTCATAGTCACCAAATTCTAATAACGGCCCGTAGGCAATGCCTCCGCACGGAATTACAGCTGTTTGCTCTGGGGCTGAATTATTTCTTGCATTGAGGCTTTGGTAAAGAGCCTGTAGAAAATCGACGCCATTGCTTGTTTTGGCAAATTTTAGTAGCCACGAATCTCCGATTGATTTAAGCAAAGTTCCGTTGTGGCTTACAGATAATTCTGAAATTGTTGTTTCGGCTGTAAGAATAAGACGTAGGGCTTCAAAGTCCCTGCTTGACTCTGTTATTTTGCCAAATCCACTTAGGTCTAGGAATATGATGCAGTAGTTTTTTATGTATTTTGAATTCTTTGATGCTAAGTCTTCGATGTCGGCAGCCGTCTTGGCTTTAATTAAGTTGCTCATGAGCTCGCTGTCAAATTTCTCCAGCCAGGTGGTAAGCAATTTCAACATTGACTCTCAATGCAAGCTAGCGATTTCTGGTTATCGTGCATTGATTCGCCATCGTTCGTTAACAGATTTTTGCTGCTATGAATTTTGTAGCTTTGGACACAATTAACGGCTGGCCAATTTCGATTTTCCTCAATCTTGTTTTTGCGCATTTTCTCTGTGATTTTGCGCTTCAAAACGACAAGATGGCTGTTGAAAAATGTCCAGGACGTGATGTCACTTTGCCTTGGTATTGGTGGCTAACGGCTCATTCTGCGACCCATGGTTTAGCTGTTTCTCTCATTACTGGAATTCCTTTGTTTGGAATTTTGGAAATGGGTATGCATTTTTTGCTTGATTACTCAAAGTGTCGTTTTCGCCTCTCGTTAGCGTTTGATCAGGCTGGGCATGTTTTGTGTAAGTTTTTGTGGGTGTCCTTGCTTGTTGGGTTGCGGCTTCTCTGATGCTTGTCCAGCAGTTTGTTGCCACTTCTGATCGCTATTTGTATTACTTTTTTTGGACCGCGTGTTACCTCATGCTTCGTTCAGCTCTTGCATAAATCAGCCTGTCATTGCTTCCCAGCGACAGCGTCTGCTGTTTTGCCTTGATTTCGCTTCTGATGGGGGTCGCGAGGATCGAACTCGCCTAAGGCGAATTATGAGTTCGCTGCATTCACCAGATTGCTAGACCCCCGGCGGTTGATCCCACCGTCTTCCTTTTTCTACCAGAGCCCCCGTACAGGCTCAATTTCGATTAGCGGTTCAATCTTGCGCATGCTGCCGGTGTAAGGCGTTTCCAGGTCCGCCACCCGGCGCGGCAGCGGGCTGCTCTGCTCATCGAGCAGCGAGCGGTAGGTGTTCTCTATTGCTGAGCCATCCCACACGATGGTTTGGTCGGGGAAGCCGAAGCCCATCACCTTGGTGCCATCGCCGCCACCCATCGATATCCCCAGCAGGTCGGTGATCTGGTGGGTGATGTCGATGCCGCGGGCGAAGGGAGCTGTGTAGGAGAAGGCCCGTCGATCGATCAGCTCGGATGTGGTTTCGATGGCGCCGCAGCGGGTCACCTCCACGGGTTGACCAGGCTGCTCATCGGGGGCGCTGCCGAGCGGGGCTTCGAAGGTGGTGGTGCAGACCATGGGGCCAGCGGCAGCCGGCGTGGCCAGCAAGGCAACGCAGGCGCTCAGGAGGGCTTGGCGGACCATGGAGGCGTAACGGAGTCCGGGCTCAAGGTAAAAACGATGAAGCCTCCGCGCCAGAGTTCATGACCGCTGCCGATCCCCTTCTTGAGCTGCTGGCCTCGCGGGCTTACCGGCGCGGTCAATTCACCCTGGCCTCAGGCCGCAGCAGCGAGCACTACGTCAACTGCAAGCCAGTCACCCTCAGTGGCCGTGGCGCCCAGCTGCTGGCTCCCAAGTTGTTGGCCTTGGTGGAGCCCAATGCGGCGGCCGTGGCGGGGCTCACCCTCGGCGCCGATCCGATGGTCAGCTGGGTGGCCCATGCCGCCGCCCTGGGTGGCCGCGAGTTGGATGCCTTGATCGTGCGCAAGGAGGCCAAAGGCCATGGCACCGGCGCTTGGTTGGAAGGGCCACTGCCTGAACCCGGTGCGCGGATCACGCTGTTGGAAGACGTGGTCACAAGCGGGGGCTCGGCGCTGAAGGCCGTCAAGCAACTGCGCGCTGCTGGCTACCAACTGGAGCGGGTGGTGGCGATTGTTGATCGCGAGGAAGGGGGTGCGGCGGCCTTAGCGGCTGAAGGGCTGGAGCTCAAAGCCCTCTACCAGCTCAGTGCTGTGGCGGCCGAGCATCAGCGCAGTCAGGCGGCTCAGTCATGAGTGCGAGCGTTTGGGCGCTGCCGGCGTCCCCCTTCCGTTTCACGCTTCCGGTTGCCCGAATTCCCCTGCGCGGTGAGGGCAGTTTGCGGGTGCTTCATGGTCAAACCACCCAGGCCATCGAAGGGGCGGCCCCCGGCAGCTTGATCGAAACCTGCTGCGTTACCCCCACGGCCCGATTGGTGGCCCTGGCGGCCGTTGCAGTGCTGAGTGATGGCGCCGACTTGCTCGTCACCGCTGGCTCAGCGGCTCAGGTGCACCAATCCCTCGATCGGGTCTTGTTCCCCGCCGATCGTGTGGCCCTGGGTGAGCCGCAAGCGCTGCTTTGGCATGGGCTGGTGCAGCCCGGCGGGGAGCCTGGCGGTGCTGGTTGGTCGCTGCCGGGGCAGCACTGGCTGCTGGTTGAAGAGGAGGCGTTGCCCGAACCGCTCGCGGCCGCGGCGGCCTTGAGCTCCGAGCAGCAGGAGCAGCTGCGGATCCATCAGGGCATCCCCGCCCCAGGTGCGGAGCTCAGCGAAGAGTTCAACCCGTTTGAGCTGGGGTTGCGCCGGTGGGTGAGCCTTGAGAAGGGCTGCTACTTGGGCCAGGAAACCCTGGCCAAGCTGCACTCACGCGATGGCCTTAAGCAGCAACTGCGGCGTTTTGTGGTGGCGCCTGGATCGGATGCACCTGAGGCCGGGCAGCAGCTGCGCACCACCAGCGGGGAGCGCGGCGCCCTGGTGACCTCAGTCCAAGGGGATCGCGGGCTGCTGCTGCTGCATCGCCGCTGCTGGGATCAATCGGAACTTGCTGGGCTGGAGTTGTCGTTGCCGGAGGCGGCAGCGTTCGATAGCCACTGAGCCACCGCCCAGGTGGCCAGGCAGTCGTCGCGGTTATAGCGAAGGATTTGATCGAGTTGGTGTCGCTGGTGGCGTTCACGCCATTGGCGCCACCACAACACGCAGCGAGCCCCTTCGGCGGTGGGTTGGCTCCAGCGAAAGCCCCGCCAGCTGGCCACGGCTTTGAGGCCATAGCTGTCGACTGGCAGCCGCCAGTGCTGGCGAACGCGCTGGTGCAAATCCACCAAGCCATGAGGCGCTTCGCTGTTTTGGCGCTCGGCCATCCGCTTTAAGGCGATCGCTTCGGTTTCGCCGTAGTGCAGCACCGGCCAGCCCGGGTGTGCTGCGAGCAGGCGTTGCAGCCGCTGCCAGAGGCGATCTTCGCCGTGCTCCCGCAAGGCCAGGATCGGCCGGTAAGGAGCGCTGTCAGCATCTTCAAAGCGGCCATCTGCCCCGCGGCTCAAGGGCAGAAAGCCATGCAGGAAATCGTCTCGAGCATCAGGGTCCGATTCGATGTCGTAGAGCAGCACCCCGGGTGCCCCATGTAGCTCGGGTAAGGGGTCGGGGTTGCCAGCCTGCAGCGGCTCGGCGATGCCGCGCTGCTGAACAGTCGCTTGGGCGATCAGTTCGGTGGCCAGCTCCGGTTGTTGGATGCCGCGCTCCTCCAGCTGTTGCAGCAACCAGTCGCCTGGGGCATCGGCGAGGGCTTGGCGGTTCGCGATTCCCAACTCCTGCAGCAGTTCCTGGCGTTTGCCGCCAATGCCGCTCACGGTGCTCAGTTCGCCTTGTGCTTCGGCCACCGCATCACAGCTGCGGCGCCAACTGCAGAGCGTGCATTTGCGCCGGTCGTGGGTCAGTGGCGGCGGGTTGCGGCGTTTGAGGTCCTGCTGCAGCCGCGTCAAGGCGGTTTGCATTTGCTGGTTGAGGCCGCTGTGGAGGTTGAGCCGTTGGCGTTGTCCGCGGGGATTGATCAGCCAACCCTGGCTGGCCGCTGTGCCTTGCACCGGCTCCAGCAGCCAGCCCCAGAGCGCCAGGGTGAGGCGGTGCTCCCGGGTGCCGTGACGACCGGGTTGCAGCAGTGCTGGCTGGTAGCTGAAGCTGCCCAGCTGGCTGGGCTGCGGTTTGCGCAGAAGCAAGGTGGGCCGGCCGCAAATGCCATCGCGCCGCAGCAGCAATAAACGCACCGCTGGTTCGCCCCGTTGCAGAGCCCCCAAGCCAGTGCAGCGCTCGAGTGGCTGATCAATGCATTGCTGCAAACGCTTTTCGCGATCGGCCAGCTGCAGGGCGCGGTGCGGGTTCCAGAGCCGCTCGGCTGGATCCCCATGGCGATCCAGCCAGGCTTTGCGCCGGCAACGCAGCCAGCTGCGCAGCAAGCGGTCACTGAGCGGATGCACCATCGATTCAAGCTAGAAGGGTGCTCCGCCTGGGCCACTTGCCATGCAGCTCACCTATTTCGGCGCCAATGGCTGGTTGCTTGAGCTCGCTGGCCAGCGCTTGTTGCTGGATCCCTGGTTGGTGGGTCCGCTGCGTTTTGGTGGGGCGAGTTGGTTGTTTGAAGGCACGCTGCCCCGGGAGTGGCCGATTCCAGGCGATCTCGATGGTTTGCTGCTGACCCAGGGCCTGCCAGACCATGCCCATCCCGCCACCTTGGAGCGCTTGCCCAAGGCGCTGCCGGTGGTGGGTTCTGCGGCAGCGGTGCAGCAAGCCCGCCGCTTTGGTTTCATTCAGACCGACACCCTGCGCCCTGGCGAACGCCTGCAGCGCGGTTCGCTCGAGATTCAGGCCACCGCTGGTGCACCAGTGCCCCAGGTGGAAAATGGCTATCTGCTGCGCGGCTCCGGGGAAAGCCTCTATGTCGAGCCCCATGGCTTCTTGGATCCGGCCTTGCCGGCCGAGCCCCTCACGGCGGTGATCACACCGGTGATGGATTTAGGTCTGCCTGTGGCAGGGGCTTTTGTGAAGGGTCGTGCGGTGGTGCCGCAGCTGCTGGAGCGCTTTACACCGGCCCACCTGCTCGCCAGCACGGCTGGCGGCGATGTGGCCTACAGCGGACTGTTGCAGCAGGTGCTGCAGGCCCAGGCCATCAGCGATGAGGAGCAAGCGCAGCTGGCTGGCCGGCACCCGCATACCCGCTTCATTGATCCCGATCCAGGACACTGCTATCAACTCAGCGCCGACTGATGTCTTCCTCACCCCTGCACCTGGAGCCTGCAGCCATCGCCTTTGGCACTGATGGTTGGCGTGGTGTGCTCGGGGTCGACATCACCATCGAGCGCCTGTTGCCGGTGGCCGCTGCTGCCGCCGCGGAGCTAGCCCATTCCGCCCCGCCGGAGCTGGAGAGCCGCACCGTGGTGATCGGCTACGACCGCCGCTTTTTGGCGCCGGAATTGGCAGCCGCCATTGCTGCGGCGGTGCGCGGCGTTGGCTTGGAACCACTGTTGGCGCAAGAACCCTTGCCCACGCCGGCCTGCAGCTGGGTGGTGGTGGAGCGGCGTGCCCTCGGCGCGCTGGTGATCACCGCCAGCCATAACCCTCCTGAGTGGCTTGGCCTCAAGATCAAGGGCCACTTCGGCGGCTCGGTGGAAGGCGATTTCACCAAGCGCGTTGAGCGGCGCCTCCAGGCCGGCGGCATCACCGTTCCGGAACCCGGGGAAACCGAATGCTTTGACGGCTGGGCGGAGTACCTCCAAGGCCTGCGCGGTGCGATGGACACCAATGCGCTGCGCCATGGGCTGCAGAGCTTGGGGCTCAAGGTGATCGTGGATCCAATGCATGGCTCGGCCGCTGGCGGCCTGCCGGCGCTGCTCGGGGAGGCGGTGAGCGAAATTCGCTCCCAGCGGGACCCCCTCTTTGGAGGCCATCCACCGGAGCCGCTTGCCCCTTACCTCGGCGAGTTGATTGCCCAGGTGAAAGCCAGCACAGCCGCTGGTCAACCTGCTGTGGGGATTGTTTTTGATGGCGATGGCGATCGCATTGCCGCCATCGACGAGCAGGGGCGTTACTGCAGCACGCAATTGCTGATGCCGCTGCTCATTGATCATTTGGCCCGGGCCAGGAATCTGCCCGGCAAGGTGATCAAGACCGTGAGTGGGTCGGATTTGATGCGGCGCGTCGCCGAAGACCTTGGCCGTGAGGTGGTTGAAAAGCCGGTTGGTTTCAAGTACATCGCCAGCGAAATGCTCAGCGGCCAGGTGCTGGTGGGTGGTGAGGAATCAGGGGGTGTTGGCTTTGGCATGCACTTGCCCGAGCGTGATGCTGCCTTTGCGGCACTGCTGCTGCTGGAGGCATTGGTGGAGGGCGGCCAGCCTTTGGGTGTGCGCCTCGAGGCATTGCAGCAGCGTTGCGGTGGCGGCAGCTCTTATGACCGCTTGGATTTGCGCTTGTCCGGCATGGACAGCCGCCAGCGCCTCGAGCAGCAGTTGGCTGAAGCGCCGCCCAGCAGCGTTGCTGGTTTGGCGGTGCAGGAGGTGATTCGCACCGATGGCGTCAAGCTGCGGTTGGGATCCAGCCATTGGCTGATGCTGCGGTTCTCGGGCACTGAGCCACTGCTACGCCTCTACTGCGAAGCCCCCAACGCCGAGCGTGTGAGCGAAGTCTTGGCCTGGGCCCGCGAGTTGGCCGAAGCCGCATGAGCATTCCTCATGGCCCCAGGCGAACGCTGGTGATTGCCAGCGGCAATGCTGGCAAGGTGCGTGAATTTCGGGAGCTCCTGCAGCAGCTGCCATTGGAGCTGCTGCCCCAACCCGATGGCATGGAGGTTGAGGAAACAGGACTCACCTTTGCTGAGAATGCTCGGCTCAAAGCGCTAGCAGTCGCCGCGGCGAGTGAGTCATGGGCTTTGGCCGATGATTCCGGTCTGTGCGTGATGGCTCTGGGGGGCGCCCCAGGTGTGCATTCCGCCCGCTACGCCGCCAGTGATTCAGAACGGATTGCGCGGCTGTTGGGCGAGCTGGGCGGCCGGGACGATCGCCGCGCCGAATTTCGCGCTGCGCTCTGCCTCGCTGATCCATCGGGGCAGGTGTTGCTTGAAGTAGAGGGTTGCTGCGCGGGTGTGATCACCACGGCCCCTCGGGGTGATTCAGGCTTTGGCTACGACCCGATTTTTGAAGTTCAGGGCACCGCGTTGACCTTTGCCGAAATGGCGCCTGAGCAAAAGCAAGCCGTTGGTCACCGCGGCCGCGCCTTTGCGCTGCTCCAGCCCGAGCTGCACAAACTTCTAAATGATCAGTAGCGCTGATCACAAAACAAGACAGTCGGCGGCGGGATTGAGGGCCAATCTTTAGGTTGGCCGCTGACGCCGAGGAGATCATGGCCATCGCCATGACGACTGGTTACAGCGCGCAGACCGAAGGCGCCTTGCGCTGTATCGAAGCTGCTTCGGACTGGGCCATCGCTTGTGTTGACGCTCTGCCGCAGCAGAGCGCTTACACCTTGATTGATTACGGCGCTGCCGACGGCGGTACGGCTGTTGGGTTGTGGAACTCCGTGTTGGACCGCCTCCACGAGCGCCAACCTCAGGCCCACTACACGCTGGTGGGCAATGACTTGCCCAGCAACGACAACCTCGCTCTGGCCGCCAATGTGGCGCTGCAGTTGTCGCGTCCTCCCAGCCCAACGGTGCTGGTGAGTTGCCGCAGCTTTTACGAGCCGCTGATGGCCCCGGGTTCGGTCAGCTTTGGCTTTACCGCCACCGCCATGCACTGGTTGAGTCAGTCGGCAGGCGCTCTCGATACCCACACCCACGTTCAGGCCTCTGGCGATGCTGAGGCCTTGAGTCGCTTCACGGCGCAGGCCATGCGCGACTGGAATGCCCTGTTGGAGTTGCGCTCCAAGGAACTGCAGGTGGGTGGTCGTTTGTTGACGGTGAACCTCTCCCGCGACGAGGCCGGCCTCTACTTGGGCCACAACGGTGGCCGCACCCGCAATGTGCACGACCAGTTGCACCAGATCTGGCGAGAGATGGCCGATGAAGGGCGCATCAGCGCCGATCACTACCGCGCTGCCACTGTGATGAACTTCTACAAGTCACCCGATGAGTTCATGGCTCCGCTGAAGGACACCACTTCAGCGGCCTACCGCAACGGCCTGCGTTTGATTGATCAGCGCACGGTGTACGTGGAGTGCCCCTACCGCCGCCGCTGGAAGGAGAATGGCGATACGGCCTCCTTCGCCTCTGGCTTGATGGCCACGATCCGTAGCTGGAGTCGGCACAGCTTTGCGTCAACCGCTGGCGATGCCGCCGCCGATGAGCTCTACGGACGCCTGGAGAAGCGCATTGCTGCAGCTCCTGATGAGTGGAGCCTCGATTACGTCGAGCACCATCAAATGATGGAAAAGGTGGCTGCATGAGGAGTGCCGATTCCAGCAGTCCACAGGTGCGCGTGCTGGCGGAGCACATCTCGGATCACCTCTCGGTTTTTGTGGTGGCCGAGAACACCGATGCTGAGCGGCCGGCCAATGGCGGCCTGAGGCTGCTCTCCTACGACAGCGACGCCACCTGCAAAGCCGATGGCCATCGCTTGGCCAGCTTGATGACCAACAAGCATTCCCTCTATGGCACCGGCTTTGCCGGCGGCAAAGTGGTGGCTCGCGCTGCCAATCCGGCGGCGGTGAAAGACGAGCTGATCAATGTCACCGCGGAGCTGCTGGAGTCGCTCGGCGGAGCCATGATCACTGGCTGCGATCTCAACACCAGCCTTGAGGACATGGAGCGGCTCACCGCTCTAACGCCCCATGTGTTGGCCGCGGTTGGCAGCCCGGTGGATGCCAGCAGTGCCACTGCATTCGGCACGATTGGCGCCGTGGAAGCGGTGCTGCAGAACAGCCTGGATCAGGCACCTGCTGGTCGGGCGTTGGTGCATGGCTGTGGCGCCGTTGGCGGACCGGTGGCGAAGGCCCTGGTGGCCAATGGCTGGCAGGTTTTCACGGTGGATATGGACCCGGCCCGGGCCCAGATCAGTGGCGCGACCCCCTTGGATCCAGGCTCGCCGTGGTGGACCCAGGAGCTCGACTTGCTGTTGCCGTGCTCGATCTCCGGTCTGCTGACAGAGGAGATCACCGCAGCACTTCAGGTCAAGTCGGTGGTCCCGGCCGCTAATGCCCCCTTCGCTGACCCGGTCTTGGCTGAGCAGATGCGGCAGCGCGGGGTTCGGGTGCTGCCCGACCCTTTGGTCAATGCCGGGGCGGTGATCGCTGACTCCATTGAGCGCTTTGCCCCGGAGGCTTGGAAACAGGCCAGCCCAGAGCAGGTGTACGCCTTTGTGCGCCAGGCTGTTCGCGATCGCGCCGGCGATTTCCTGGCCCAGCGGGATCGGGGCCTCAGCGTTGGTGAAGCGTTGATGCATGTGGCTGCCGGCAGTAGCCAGGACCCCATTGGCCTGAGTTTTGTTCTTTCGGCATGAGCAACGTCTCCATTCCCAGCCGCGCTGCGGTCGTCATCGTTGGTGGCGGCATGGCAGGTCTCAGCTGCGCCTCGTCCCTGGCCCAGCAGGGGGTCAGCGATGTGGTGTTGCTGGAGGCCAAAACCCTGGCCCACGCCGGAGCTAGCAGTTTCGGCGAATCCCGCATGTTCCGGGAGATGTATTCCGATCCGGTGCTTTGCCGGCTGGCCCAAGAGGCCAATCGCCTTTGGCGCGAAGAGGAACAGCGTTCAGGCGAAATCCTGCGCCAGACCCATGGTCTGCTCTTCTACGGCGAAAGCTGGGATGAGGAGACGATCGAAGGTTCAATCCCGGGGGCACGCCGGGTGATGGATGACCAGGGCATTCCCTACGAAGCCCTCACGTCTGAGCAGATTGCTGATCGCTTCCCGCTCAAGCCCCGGGCTGATTTCAGTGGTTTGTTTGAACCCACAGCCGGAGCTGTTCGCAGTGACCGGGTGATTGCCCACTGGACGCGGACAGCGCGAGCCGCAGGTCATCAGCTGATCGAGCATTGCCCTGTTCAGGCTGTCGATCCCAGCTCAGGGCGGGTCAGCCTGCAGAGCGGTGAACAGATCGAGGCTGACCAGGTGGTGGTGGCCTGCGGCATTTGGAGCCAGCTGCTGCTTGCTCCCCATGGCTTGGCCCCCAAGCTGGAGGTGTGGCCCATGTTGTGGGCTCACTACACCGTGGATCCTGCTCAGGCCGATCGCTATCCTCAGTGGTTCTGCTTCCAGCAGGCTCAAGGCGACGACGGAGGCTTGTATTACGGCTTCCCAGCATTGAGCCGCACCGAGGACGGCCGCCCCAAGATCAAGGCCGGCATCGATTGGGCTCCCGAAGAGCTGCGGGTCGCCGAACCCAATGCCATGCGCAAAGATCCGCCGCCGCGGTTGGTGCAGCTTCTGGATGACTTCCTGTTCAACAACCTCAGCGGTGTGCAGGAGCGCGTTGAAACGGTCATCAGCCCCTATTCGATGGCGTCGGATGTGAATTTCGTCCTTGATCGTTTGGGGCCGCGGCTGAGTTTGTTCAGTGGCGGATCCGGTCAGGCGTTCAAGTTTGCGCCCCTGATTGGCACCTCCCTCGCCCGCCTGGCCATGGGCTTGGCCCCCACCGTTGATCTGTCCTGCTGGAGCCGAGAGCGTGATGCCGTCCGAATCTGATCGCCATTGGCTGAAGCAGCCGCCGCTGTGGGTGGGCGCTGGCCCCCTGCTGGTGTTTCTGGTGATGGCCGCGGTGGATCTCAAGCTGGCCACCGCCTTCACCGAAGGCGGTAAGGCCATCATCAGCAATTGGCTGGGCAGCACCTGGCAATGGATGGTGGCGCTGCTGTTCCTGATTGCAGCGGCTCTGGCCATTAGCCCAGTCGGCCGGCTCAAGCTCGGCGGAGCTGAGGCCAAGCCAAGCCTCAAGTTGTTTGATTGGTGCGCCGTGCTGATCTGCACGCTGCTGGCTGGTGGCGGCGTGTTTTGGTCGGCCGCTGAACCGCTGTTCCATTTCCAATCCCCGGCCCCCTATTTCGAAGGCGTGAGCGGCAGCACTGAAGCCGCCGTTGATCCAGCTTTGGCGGTCAGCTTTTTGCACTGGGGCTTTTTGGCCTGGGCGCTGGTGGCCACCACGGTCACCATCACGTTTTCGGTGCTGGAGCGTCGCGGTGAACCCCTGCGGCCCCGCAGTTTGCTGGTGCCGTTGGTGCCTCGCAGTTGGGTGGATGGCCCCCTGGGTCATCTCAGTGATGGTCTCTCGGTGGTGGCTGCGATTGCAGGCACGGTGGGTCCCTTGGGGTTCCTCTCGCTGCAGCTCAGCAATGCCGCAGGGCAGTTGCCGGGCTTGGCCGATAGTGCTGGCTTGCAGTCGCTTGTGGTGGTGCTGCTGACGGCAGTGTTTGCCACCTCAACGGTGAGCGGCATCCAAAAGGGCATCAAATGGCTCTCGGAGCTCAATGTTTGGCTCACCCTCGGTTTGGGTGCAGCGTTGTTGGTGCTTGGTCCTGGGTTGTGGCTGGCTCAGCACTTCTTCAGTTCGTTTGGGCTGTACCTCAGCCGTTTGCCCCAGATGGCCCTGGCCTCCAATGACGCCAGCGGCAATTGGGTCAATGGTTGGACGGTCTTCTACTGGGGCTGGTTTTTGGGCTACGCCCCGCTGATGGGCCTGTTCACCGCTGGGGTGAGCCGCGGGCGCAGCGTGCGCGAGCTGGTGCTGGCGGTGGCGATTTTGTGCCCGCTGGTCACCAACATCTGGTTCACCCTGCTGGGGGGGAGCGGCCTCTATCTGGAGCTGGCCAATCAAGGTTCGGTCACTGGGCCCTTGGCGGAGAGCGGCGCTGCTGCAGCGCTGCTGGCGATCCTCACCCAGTTGCCCCTGGCCTGGTTGCTGATTCCAGCCGGGTTGCTGCTGGTGGTGCTGTTCATGGCCACCAGCGCCGATTCGATGAGCTACGCCGCCGCGATGGTGGTGAGCGGCCAGAGCCAGCCACCTGCAGTGTTGCGTTTGTTTTGGGCGCTGATGATCGGCAGCCTCACCTTGGTGTTGCTGCGCATTGGCACCAGCCTGGGCGACAGCACCAGCATCAATGCCTTGCAGGCCTTCATCGTGATTGCGGCGGTTCCCGTCACCCCGCTCGTGCTCACCACGCTGTGGACAGCACCGCGCCTGGCTTGGCGCGAATGGCAGCGGCAGCAGGGCTGATCAGCTGGCCTGCACCCAGCTGCCGTGAAGGCCGTGGGGAATCGCTAGGGGCAGCTCGAAGACCGCCTGCTCGTTCAGGGTGCTGGCATCAAGGATCACCAGATCGCTGGCGCAGCGTGCCCCGTTCCAAACCAGGCACAGCACCCAGCCATCGTCTTCTGCGGAAGATCCAGGTTTGGCCACCATCACCGGCTCACTGACAAAGCCCCGCGGAGCAGCGCTCCACACCCGGCTCTCGCCGCTGCTCAAATCCAGCTTGCGAATGGCTTGCAGCGGATCATTGCCCTGCTCGCGCTCGGCCACGGCCATCCAGCTGTAGCGGGCCTTGAGCCCCACCCGGTTGGGATTCACCATCGCGAATTCGCAGCAGCGCTCGCTGACCCGCTCCCGCTGGGCTGTCGCTGTTTCGGTGTCGATGCGGCAACGCTCCAGCAGGCCTTCGGGGATCTGCTCAAAGTCGACCTCGCGGAAGTCGACGCCAGGGCCGATTGAGGGGAAATCGTCGTAGACGATGCTTTCGAGCACCACCGTCTTGCCCTCTTCCCAGGCGTTGAGGTGATGGAAGACAAAGCCTTCAGGCGCATCGATGACCTTGGCGCTTTGGCCAGCGAAGGCGCCGCTATCGCGGGGGATCAACCAGAACTTGGCCTGCCCTTTGGGGTTGGATTCCAGGCACTGGGCAGCACCTTTTTGCCCCAACACAAACGGCAGCGGGTTGAAGTTGATCGCGTTTTGCCAGAACACCGCCCAGTTGGGCGTGATGGCGAAGTCATGCAAAAAGGCAAAGCCGTTGAAGCTGTCGCGGCGGTCATGCAGGAGGCTGCCGTCGGCCGCGAATTCCATCAGCCGCACCGTGCTGCGCGGGCCGGTTTTGACGCCGAAGGTCACCATGCGCGGATCGCCGTGGTGGCCGGGATCAAAGCGGGGGTGGGCACTGAAGGCTTCACCGGGTTTCAGCACCCCGTTGAGCCGGCTGAGGCCGCGGGTTTCCAGGCTGTCTGGATCGAGAGCGTGGGGTTCGGCGGCTTCCCAGAGGGCCAACAGGTCATCGCCCAACCGCACCACACCGGTGTTGGCAATGTTCTTCAGGCGCAGATCAAAGGCATTGGCCATCACCCCGCCAGGCTTTTGGCTGCCAAACACGCCGCGGTAGAGCACCTTGCCGGCGGCTTCTTCGGCTAGCCAACCTTCGGTGCGCACAAAGCGGTTGCTCAGCTGCAGCCGGCCACCGGCCAGTTGCAGCGCCGTGATCATGCCGTCGCCATCAAAGGGGTGATGCAGCCATTGGCCGCCGCGCTCCAGGCGGCCAGGGCCATTGCGGTAGAGCACCCCGGCCAGCGCATCGGGGATCTGGCCGCGCGTGGGCTCCAGCACCACATCGCTGAGCTCTTGCCCCACATTGCGAAAGGCACTGGACCAGTCGCTGCGGGTGTAGCTCGGTGCTGCAGGGGCAGCGGTCATGACGGGCCGGCGGTGGCCCCCATCATCTCGTGAAGGACTGTGAAGGTGCGTCGGTGGCCAATTGCCCCACGCTGCTGATCCATTCCTGTAGCTCCCACTCCACCCCACCACTGAGCAGCATCGGGTCCTTCTGGATCAAAGCCAACGCGGCGGCGTAGTCACTGGCCTGCAGCAGCAGCAAGCCCCCACCGCCTGGCTTCCCCTCGCCATCGACCAAAAAGCCGCTGCTGATCACCAGCCCCTGTTGCCGGCAGTCCGCCACCCAGCGCTTGTGGGCTGCGATCGCCGGCTTCAGCTCAGCAGCTGGCCGCCGAAAGGTTTCCCGTTTGATGAACCAGCGCACGCCTCAACCTGTAGTGCCGGCCTGCTCGAGCACCCCTTTGCTGCTGGGGATCGCGCTGGCGCGGCGCGGATCGATTTCGGTGGCCATGCGCAACGCGCGGGCGAAGGCCTTGAAGCAGGCTTCAACGATGTGGTGTGAATTCACCCCATCGAGCTGGCGGATGTGCAGGGTCAGCCCAGCGTTGTTGGCCACGGCAACAAAGAACTCTTTGACCAGTTCGGTGTCGTAGCTGCCAATTTTTTGGGCTGGGATCGCCAGGGAGTAACTCACGTGTGGCCGCCCGGAGCAGTCGAGCGCCACCTGCACCAAGGCCTCATCGAGGGGCGCCACAAAGTGGCCAAAACGGTGGATGCCGCGGCGATCGGCGAGGGCTTGCCCGAGCGCTTGGCCCAAGGCAATGCCCACATCCTCATTGGTGTGGTGGTCGTCGATATGGGTGTCACCAGTGGCGCTGATCGTCAGATCAAACAGCCCATGGCTGGCCAGCTGATGCAGCATGTGATCGAGGAAGGGCACGCCAGTGCTCACCTCGCATTGGCCACTGCCGTCGAGACCGATGGCCACACGAACCTCGGTTTCTCCGGTGACGCGATGGATGTTTCCTTGCCGGCCCATGCCCGATCGCCATTCACCCCATGCTGACAGGCCTGGGCGATCGGTCCAGGCTCACATGCCGTTGACGCAGTAACCGGCATCTACATAGATGGTTTGGCCGGAGATGCCGCTGGCCAGATCACTCAGCAGGAAGGCCGCGGTGCCGCCCACTTCCATCTGGGTCACGGTGCGGCGCAGGGGCGCTTTCTCTTCCACGTTGTGGATCATGTCGAGGATGCCGCCGATGGCAGAGCTCGCCAGGGTGCGGATCGGGCCGGCGCTGATGGCGTTGACACGCACCTGCTTCTCAGGGCCCAGTTCGGCGGCCAGATAACGGACCGATGCTTCCAGGGCGGCCTTGGCCACGCCCATGACGTTGTAGTTGGGGATGGCCCGTTCGGCGCCCAGGTAGGAGAGCGTGATCACGCCAGCCTTCTCGCTGAACAGCGGCTTGGCGTAGGCGCATAGCGGCGCCAAGGAATAGGCGCTGATCTCCAGTGCCCGGGCAAAGCCGGCGGCGGTGGTGGCGCTGTAGTCGCCAATCAATTCCTCTTTGCCAGCAAAGGCCAGGCAGTGCACCAGGCCATCGAGCACGCCCCACTTCTCCTTGATCTCGTTGAACACCGCCTCCATTTGGGCGGGGTCTTGCACGTTGAGTGGCAGAAACAGGCTGGGCTCGAGGGGCTCGGTGAGTTCACGCACCTTGGCCTCAAAGCGGCCTTTGTCATCGGGCAGGTAGGTGATACCCAGCTCAGCGCCAGCGGCCTTGAGTTGCTGGGCAATGCCCCAAGCGATGGAGCGGTTATTGGCGATGCCGGTAACGAGGATCTTCTTGCCGGTGAGATCGAGCAGCATCGGGGCGGTCCTGCAGGGCGGAATCGCGCGATTCTCCCCCATGCCCCGCCAAGATCGGCGTTCAGTCGACCAGCTCGCTCCGGTGCCCGCTGCTTCTTCTTCTCCGGATCCTGGTGATCTGCCGCGCCAATTAGCCAATCGGGAGGCGCTTAACAGCCTGCTGCAGCAGGAATTTCCTGAAGCCTCAGGGGAGCTCAGCCCGATTCGCGGTGGCCGTAAAGCTGCGGAGATCCGGCTCAGCAAGGTGGACCCGGCCCGTTATGCCCGCAGCCGCAACCACTTAGACGGCATGGTCACCGGCCTCTCGCCCTACATCCGCCATGGGGTGTTGAGCCTGGCGGAGGTGCGTAATGCGGTGTTCCGGCGGATTCGTCACCGCGATGAGGGCGGCAAGCTGATCAATGAATTGGGCTGGCGTGATTTTTGGCAGCGCATGTGGCTCGAGCTCGGTGATGCCATCGCTGAGGACCAAGAGGAGTACAAAACCGGCCATCCGGCTTCCAGCTACAGCAACGCATTGCCCCAAGACGTGCGCGATGGCTGCACCGGGCTGGCCTGCATGGATGGCTTTCGCGAGCAGTTGGTCACGACCGGTTGGCTGCACAACCACGCCCGCATGTGGCTGGCCGCCTATGTGGTGCACTGGCGCCGGGTGCATTGGCGCGCTGGAGCGGATTGGTTCCTCGAGCATTTGCTCGATGGTGATCCCGCCAGCAACCACCTGAGTTGGCAATGGGTGGCCAGCTGTTTCAGCCATAAGCCCTATTTCTTCAACCGCGACAACCTTGAGCGCTACAGCAATGGCCGCTATTGCCGCAGCTGCAGTTGTGCCGACCGCTGCCCCTTAGAGGGCAGCTACGACGCACTCGAATCGCAGTTGTTCGCCGTGAGCCAACCGGTGCGAGCGGTGCCCGCCCGCGGCAAGGGCAAAAGCAAAAGGAGACGCTGATGGATCTCACCAACCCGGTGGTTTGGGTTCACGAGGAGGCCCTTGGCCCGGCTAACCCCGCCCTGCAAGACCACCCCAAAGCCCCGGCCCTGTTTGTGTTTGATCAGGCCTGGATTGAGGCCCAGAACATCACCCGCAAACGCCTTGGCTTTCTCTATGAATGCGCGCTCGAGTTGCCACTCACCCTGCGCAAAGGGGATGTGGTGCAGGAGGTGTTGGCGTTTGCCCAGCGTCACGGCGCCGACGGGGTGGTCACTAGTGGTCCTGTGGACCCGCGCTTGAACCGTTACGCCACCCGGATCAATCGCGAACTGCCGCTTTGGATCCTTGATGGGGATCCGTTTGTGGAGCTGCCTCGCCCGCCGCGGCTGGGCCGCTTCAGCCGCTACTGGCGTGAGGCCGAGCCTCTGGTTTGGGAGGGGTTCAGGGGGTAGCCGGCGGCGCGTTTTGCAGCATCTGTTGTTCATCCCTGCGGACCTGGCTGGGATTGGGCCAGAGGTCTCTGGCCCCCAGCGGCGGTAGTTCCTCCATCACCACTTGATCGGCTTGCTTGGGCGGTTCACGCCACTGGAAGGTGGCCTTGGGAGCCCGCGTTTTGCAGAGGGCTTCTGTTTCGCGGCGCAATTGGCGCATCACTTCGCCGTTGCTGACCACATCAAAAAATTCGTCTCGGCTGGCCAGGCCGGAGCTGAAGGGGGCGCTGCCATTGCCGTTGAACAGGCGGGCCGGGTCGGCATTCCAGAGCGGCCTGCAGACCCCTGTTTGGCGGGTGTCGGTATCAAGCCAGATGTGCACCCCATAGCCATCGGGTTGGTTCACCACCGCCAGCCCGTCGTGGGGCTGAGTGCGGCTGAGGGGATAAACCCGCATCCCTTGGCTGATGTTGGTTTGGCAGCTCACCAACGCGAGCATCAGGCCAGTGGTGGTGAGCGGGCGGAGCAGCCGCAGGGGGACCATGCGGGAGTAACCAAGCGGCTGGAGGGTTCCTCTAGCTTGCCGAGATCTGGCGATTTTGCTTGTGGCACTCACCGCTTCGACTATGCTGCCGCTGGGAACGCCGTTGCCGCTGTTCACGCTTCCCACCGTCGAAGGAGGCTCCTGGTCAACGCAGCAGCTCGAGCCCCGGCCGCTGCTGGTGCTGTTCATCTGCGCCCACTGCCCTTACGTCAAACATGTGGAAGCCAGCCTCAGCGCCTTGGCGCAGGACTTCAGCTCTGAGTTGCAGATGTTGGCCATCAGCAGCAACAGCGTGATCACCCATCCGCAGGATGCACCCGAGCATTTGCTGGCTCAAAAGCAGCGCTGCGGCTGGGATTTCCCCTACTTGCACGATGTGGATCAGCAGGTGGCGCGCTCGTTCCAGGCGGCCTGCACCCCTGATCCTTATCTGTTCGATGGCGACCAGCGCCTGATCTATCGCGGTCAGCTGGATGCCAGCCGCCCCAGTTCGGGCCACCCCAGCGATTGTGCGGATCTGCGGACCGCTCTGGCGGCCTGGAAGGCTGGACAGCCGCCGTTGCTGCAGCAGCATCCAGCCATGGGCTGCAATATCAAGTGGCAGCCCTAAAGCCGCTTAAGCTTTCCTGCATGACTGTCCCCCCCTTTGACCTCAGCGTCCAGCTGTCAGATCTGGGGGATGACCTCGAACACGCCGTAATCGATGTCCTGCGCAGCGGCCAGTACATCGGCGGTCCAGTGATTCAAGGCTTTGAGAAGGCCTTCGCCAGTTTCTGCAGCAGCGAGCATGCCATTGGCTGCAACAGCGGCACCGATGCGCTGATCTTGGCCCTCAGGGGCCTTGGCGTTGGCCCCGGCGATGAGGTCATCACCGCCTCCTTCAGCTTCTTTGCCACAGCAGAAGCCATCAGTGCTGTTGGCGCCAAGCCGGTGTTTGTGGATGTTGATCCACAGACCTATCTGATCGACCTGGAGCAGATGGAGGCGGCCATCACACCGGCTACAAAGGCGCTACTGCCGGTGCATTTGTTTGGTCGTCCGGTGGACATGGAGGCGCTCAGCGCCATCGCCCGGCGCCATCAGTTGCTGGTGATTGAGGATTGCGCCCAAGCCACAGGCGCGAGCTGGGCGGGCCGGCCCGTGGGCAGCTGGGGTGATGCCGGTTGCTTCAGCTTCTTCCCCACCAAGAACCTTGGCGCCGCTGGTGATGGTGGTGCTGTGACCTGCCAAGACGCCGATCTAGCTCAGCGCATCCGTGAGCTGGCCGTCCATGGCATGCCCCGCCGCTATCTCCACACCAACCTTGGCTACAACAGCCGCCTGGATGCCCTGCAGGCAGCGGTGTTGACCATCAAATTGCCGCGTTTGAACGGTTGGCTCGAGCGTCGCCGCGCTGTGGCTGCGCGCTACCAAGACGCCCTGGCAACCCGGCAGGGCGTGCAGCTGCCTGATGCTGGCCCCGCTGGCCACAGCTGGAATCAGTTTGTGGTTCGGGTGCCAGCGTGTGATGCCAGCTCCGTTGCCTGCGGGGGAAGTTGTGCGCCATGTCCAGCTAGCGCTGAGCATGGCTTGCCAGAAGGCCGTTGCCGCAACTGGCTGCAGAGCGATCTGCGCGAGCGCGGGGTCAACACGATCATCTATTACCCAATTCCCATCCATCGTCAGCCCGCCTATGCGGATCTGGGTTATGGGCCCGGCAGCTTGCCGATCACTGAACAACTCGCTGCTGAAGTGCTGAGTCTGCCGATCTTTCCGGAGATCACCGCAACCCAGCAGGAGCAGGTGATTCAAGCCCTTGGTGGTGTCAGCCGCGTGATTCCGTTGGGTGCAACGGAAGACGCAGCTCAGGCGGCCTGAGCCGTTCCGCTGCCACTGCTATCGGCTTCATCCACCAGGGTGACCAGGGTGAAGTCGTTTTCTTCGAGGCCAAACAACTCGGCGTAGGCCAGGCAAGCGGAAGGATCGCTGCCGGCGTAGCGCAGGACCCCCTGGTTGTCGTAGAGACCGGTGGTCACAGCCGTTGCTCAGCAAGATCACATGAACCACACAATCTTAAGAGAATCTGTTGCCTCTTGAATAGGCCTCCAGCTGGCTCCATGGCCGCATGGCCAAGGCGGCATTGCTGAGCTCGCCGCGACCGGTGATTTCCTCGCCGCACCAGGGCGGGATCGTCAGCGGCGCTTCGGGGTCGGAGCGTTCCACCTCGGCGATCACCAGCGGTGCATTGGCTCCGGCGAAGACATCCACGACCCAGTCACCGCCTGGGCAGTTCAGATGGTGCCGGGTTTTCTGCACCCGCCTGGGAGTGAGGGCGAGCAAGGCCTCGGCATCAGCGGCCGGAATCGTGTACTCGAACTCCTGGCGAATTTCCGGGTTGCTAGTGGGTGCTTTCAAGGTCAGCCAGGCGTGCTCTTGGCTGCGGCGCACCCGCACCACCACCGCCTCTTGGCCTTCGCTGAGATAGCCCTGGTCGAGTTGCTCATGCCTGATGCTCAGCTCCTGCCAGGCCTCTGAGACCACCAAAAAGCGCCGTTCGATCTCAAGGCCCATGGCTTAGTTCTGTGATGGCATGGCATCGGTGAGGCTGCCAGCCCAGTGCAGCTTGCGGCTCAAATTGCTGAAGTAGGAGGGTTGCTGCTCCAAAGCCACCAACCGGGCATGGTGGTCGGCCTGCTGCACGATGCAGCGATCACCGGGTTCCAGTTCGCCGGCCAGGGCTCCGTCTTTCCATAGCTTCACCCGCCTGGCGCTATCGCCCACCGGCCAGATCGCCAGGATCGACCTGGGCGGCACCACCACCGGCCGGCTGGAGAGGCTCATCGGGCAGATCGGATTGACGACGATGGCATCGATGGCTGGGTGCAGGATGGGCCCGCCAGCTGCCATGGCGTAACCGGTGGAGCCCGTTGGCGAGGCCACGATCAAGCCATCGCCTTGGTATTGCCCCACCACTTCGCCATCGATCTCCACCTCCAGCCGGCAGGTGGGCGTGGCTTCTTCCTGGGCGGGCCGCAGATAGAAGTCGTTCAGCGCCAAATGGCAGAGCTGGCCTTGCTTGTCGTGGTGATCGCCGCTGTCGGGGACGCCATCGCCGCGGTCAATGCTGGCTTGCAGCATCAGCCGTTGGGTGAGTGCGTAATGGTGATCTTCCAGGCGCTGCCATAGCCCGGAACCATCCCCACTCAACAGCGATTCCAGCAACAGGAATTCGTGGGTGAGAAAGCCCAAGTGGCCTCCCACGTTGAAGCTCAAAATCGGCACATCAAGCGCCGCCAAATACCGCGCAGCGCTGAGGACCGTGCCATCCCCCCCGAGCACCAACACCAAATCAGGAAGCCGGTCATCGGCGAGCAGGCCTGGATAGGGGTTGGTTGTGAGTCCGCTGGTGGCGCAGATCACTGCGCATCCACGGGCTTCGAGCTGCTCGCGGCAGCGGTTGGCAATCCGCTGGGCGGTTTGGCTGCCGCTACGGACAATCACCCATACCCGCCGCAAGTCCATGGGTGATTGGCTACCAGCGCAGCAGGTTGAAACGCTCCATATCCACTGTGTCGCGGTTGCGGTAGAGCGACAACAAGATTGCCAGGCCAACGGCGGCTTCCGCAGCGGCAACGGTGATCACAAAAATGGCGTACACCTGGCCGCGGATTTCAGTGCCATCGAGATAGCTGGAGAAGGCCATCAGGTTGATGTTCACGCCATTGAGCATCAGCTCAATGCTCATCAACACCCGCACTGCGTTGCGGCTGTTGATCAGACCCCAAACCCCGATACAAAACAGGGCGGCAGCGATGGTGAGGTAAGCCTCGAGGGGGATATCAATCGACGACATGGCTTAGGGCTTCTCCATCAGTAGGGGAGTGCGGGCTTTTTCGATCAGGCCCTGATCAACGCTTTCACCGGTGCCGATGTCGGTGGCCAGAACATCGCGCCGGGCCAGAACAATGGCGCCGATCATCGCCATCAACAGCAGCACCGACGCCAGCTCAAAGGGCAGCAGGTAATCACTGAAGAAGTGCTCGCCCAGGCGAATCACGGCGTCTTCGCCGATGGCGGAGGGCCCAGGGGTGGCCCAGGGGGTGCTGAAGGCCACACGCAGCAGCAGAGCAAACAAGCCCAGGCAGACCCCGGTCGAGAGCACCCGGCGCAGCCCGATGCCGGGGGAGGCCCCCATGGCTTCTTTCTTGTTGACCAGCATGATCGCGAAGAGGATCAAGACGTTGACCGCTCCCACGTAGATCAGGATCTGGGCTGCTGCGATGAAGCTGGCGTTGAGCATCAAGTAGAGCCCTGCCACAGAGAGGAATACCCCGCCCAACAGGAAGGCGGCATAGACGATGTTGGGCAGCATGACCACACCAAGGGCACCCACCACAACAGCGGTGGCTAGCACCCCAAACACGATCAGCTGGGTGAGTTCAGCAAGGGGGGGCATCAGTTGGTCTCCTCCTTTTTGGGCAGCTCCGCCGCAACTTGCTCAGGCAGTTTGCCGGCCCGCGGACGATTGGGGTCCACACCATGGGGGTCCATTTCGCCTTTCGGCAGGTAGGCCAACTCCCGCAGCGCCACCACAGCAGGGTCGGTGGTGACGTTGGTGGGCAAACGGCCCAGGGCCACGTTGTCGAAGTTCAGGCTGTGGCGATCAAAAGCCGCCAGCTCGTATTCCTCTGTCATCGAGAGGCAGTTGGTGGGGCAGTACTCCACGCAGTTGCCGCAGAAGATGCACACCCCAAAGTCAATCGAGTAGTTGCGCAGCTCTTTCTTCTTGGTGGCTTTGTTCATCACCCAATCCACCACGGGCAGGTTGATGGGGCAGACCCGTACGCAAACCTCGCAGGCGATGCACTTATCGAATTCGTAGTGGATCCGGCCGCGGTACCGCTCCGAGGGAATCAGCTTCTCGTAGGGGTACTGGACCGTGACCGGTCGGCGCCGCAGGTGGTCAAAGGTGACCGAAAGACCGCGCGCGATGTTCTGGCTCGCGCTGACCGCGTCTTTGGTGTAATCACCGACCTGCTTAAGAAAGCCGAACATGGAGGCGAGAAGGGGCGGAGCGGAAAGGCGTCGGGTCAATCATGACCCGCTTTGGGCTGGCTTGAGGGCGCTTAGCCGCCAAAGACGGCAGGGAACGCAAGTTTCAAGGCTGCGGTCACCAGCAGATTGACCAGGGCGATCGGCAGCAGGAACTTCCAGCCGAAATCCAGCAGTTGGTCGATCCGCACGCGGGGCACGGTCCAACGCAGCAGGATCGCAGTGAAGACCAGGACATAGGCCTTGAGCACCGTCATCACAATGCCAACCGATCCGGTGATGACTTGCACCAATGGGGCATCAATCGGCTGACCCAGCCAGCCGGCCAGGGTTTCCACCGGCAGGGGGAAGCCCCAGCCACCGAGGTAGAGCACGGCTACCAACAGGGCGGAGAGCACCAAGTTGATGTAGCTGCCCAGGTAGAAGAGGGCGAATTTCATGCCCGCGTACTCGGTCTGATAGCCGGCCACCAGCTCTTCTTCCGCTTCTGGCAAGTCGAAGGGGAGGCGTTCGCATTCGGCCAGGGCGCAGATCCAGAAGATCAAAAAGCCCACCGGTTGGCGCCAGATGTTCCAACTCAAAATTCCGGCGCCGGTTTGCTGATCGACGATGTCGACGGTGCTGAGCGAATTGGTCATCATCACCACCGCCAGCACCGCCAGGGCCAGGGGTATTTCGTAGCTGATCGACTGGGCTGCAGCCCGCAGGCCGCCCAGCAGCGAATACTTGTTGTTGCTTGAGTAGCCACTCATCAGCAGGCCGATGGGCTGAATGCTGCTGAGGGCCACCCAAAGAAAAATTCCAACCCCCACATTGCTGATCAGCAGGTTCTGGCCGAAGGGCACGATCAGCCAGGACAGGATCACTGGCACGACCACCAGTACGGGTCCGAGGGTGAACAGGAGGCCATCGGCCCGGGCCGGGACGATGTCTTCCTTGACCAGCAGCTTCAAACCATCGGCCAGGGGCTGCAGGATGCCCAGGGCGCCGGCGTATTCAGGGCCAATGCGCTGCTGAACGGCAGCGGAAATCTTGCGCTCCAGCCACACCGTCACCAGCACGCCAACCACGGCAGCCACCAGCACCAGCAGCATTGGCAGGGGCAGCCAGATCAGCCGGCTGATCCCAGGGCTAACGCCGCCAGATTCCAGCAGGCCCCTGAAGCCGGTTTCTAAATCGAGGGTGAACGCGGTGCTCATCAGCGCAGACCGTTGCAGGCAACCTACCCAGTCGGCTCGCCATTGTGCCCGCTTCTCTGCTCAGTGGGAAGCCAGTTTCTGGTTTCGAGACCCGTGTAGATCTGCGTTGGCCTATAAATCCGGTTGGCGCCCAGCTGCTCCTTCCAGTGGGCCAGCCAGCCGGCGGCCCTGGAGAGCGCAAACACTGGCGTGAACAGGTCGGTGGGGATGCCGAGCTTGCGATACACCAGCCCGGAATAGAAATCCACATTGGGGTAGATCCCCTTGGGGCCAAGCTTTTCGGCGGCCAGGGTCTCCAGGCGGCGCGCCACGTCGTACATGCGGTCGTGGCCAAAGCGGCTGAACAGGGTTTCGGCTAAGCCCTGCAGGATCGTGGCGCGGGGGTCTTTGACCTTGTATTCCCTGTGGCCGAAGCCCATGATCTTGCGCTTGGAGGCGATGGCTTCATCGAGGTAGGCCTCAACGCGCTCTTCGCTGCCGATCTCCTCGAGCATCAGCAGCACATCCTCATTGGCCCCGCCATGCAAGGGACCAGCCAAGGTGCCCACGGCCGATGCCACCACGGCGTAGGGGTCGGTGAGGGTGCTCGCGGTGACCCGGGCGCTGAAGGTGCTGGCGTTGAGGGTGTGCTCGGCATGGAGCACTAGGCAGGCATCAAAGATGCGGGCCGCCAGTGGGTCGGGCTCCCGCTCGGTGAGCATGTAGAGGAAATTGGAGGCGTAGGGCAGGTCATCCCGTGGCTGGATGGGGTCCTGTCCGCGGCGAATCATGTGGAACGCGGCCAGCATCGTGGGGATCTTGGCCAGCACGCGCATCACGGCGCCGCGGATGTAGTTCTCGTCGTCCAGGGCGCGGTTGGAATAGAAGAGCCCCAGCGATGCAGCGCTCGACTGCAGAGCATCCATGGGGTGCCCCCCCGAGGGGAAGCACTTGAGCATGTCGCGGATGCGGAAACTGACCCGCCGGTGCATCTGCACGTCGTGCTGGAACTCGCGTAGCGCCTCTGCGCTGGGCAGTTCACCCCAAATCAGCAAATAGGCCGTTTCCAGGAAGGTGCTGTGGGCGGCCAAATCCTCAATGCGATAGCCGCGGTAGCTGAGAATTCCCTGCTGACCGTCGATGTTGCTGATCGCCGATTGGGTGGCAGGAACCCCCTCCAATCCAGGGCGAAAACCGGTGGGAGCCTCGCTCATCGCTTTGCCGGTATTGCACACCAGATCGAGGCTACGCGGCGAGCTTCAGTCACTTTTTGCCCTCCAGCAGCACTTTGGGGCTGAGCAGCAGCTTCAGCTGGCCGTTGCCGGGCTCCAGCTGCGGCAGTCCTGGCTCTAGCTCCACCAGGGCAACCCCCGCTTTCTTGAGCTGCAGGCTGTTGGTGCTGCAACCCAGCAGATGGCTCGCCAGTTGACTGAGATCGGGCTCATGGCCGAAGAGCGCTACCCGTTTCCACTCCTCCGCCAGCAGTTCCTGCAGCAAGGGCAGGGGGTCTTGGCTTGGCGCCAGCTCATCGCGCACGTTGAGGGTGTCCCCTAGGCCCAGTTGCAGGGCTAACTCAGCGGTTTGTCGGGCGCGGATGAATGGGCTGCTGAGCAGGCTGTCGCAGTTCAACTCCAGGCGCAGCAGCCGCTTCAACACTTGTCTGGTGCGCGCACGCCCTTCGGTGGTGAGGGCGCGTTCCTCATCGGTGGCGGTGCTGCCGCGCTCGACAGCAATGCCGTGGCGGATCAGCAGCAGTTCTCGAGCCATGGGCCCATTGTCAGCGGAACGTCAGCAGCGCATCGAGCTCAGCGCTGCTCTGATCCTGTGATAGCGCCAAGGCCGCCCCTTGGAGCGAGGGACCGAGGCGTTGGCCAGCGAGCAGCTGCAGCCCGCGCCACAGGGGCCAGGGTTTGAGCAACTCGGCGGTGCTGCGGCCATCGGCACCCAACAGGGCAATGGCCCCACTGGGGGCATTGAGCCGCTCCAAGAGTTCGCTGGGCACTCCACCTGAGCCATGGCCCTGCAACTGGGCGCGCAAGCCATCGAGGCTGTTGCTCCACCAACGATTCGACTGCGCCACTCCGGTGGCGCCGGCCACGGTGGCTTGCAGTTGTCCCTGGCGATCGCTCTGGCCTGTCAGATGGCTCCACACCTGCAAACCATCGAGGTTGTTGGCATCAAAGCCTTGCTTGGCCAGCGCTTCATTGAGGTTTGCGGCCGGCGGAGCGCTGTCACTGCTGCCGATCAACCAGGCTTTGCTGTCCTGCAGTTGCGCCTCCAGCAGGGGCTGCTCGCCTTCCAGCAGCGCGGGCAGCAGGATGTCGTCGCTCGCGGCTGTCAGGTTGAACAGCCTGGCCAGGGGGCCGTTGGGGCGGCTGAGGCTGAGCAGCTGGACCGGCTGGTTGAGGTTGCCAAGCAGTTGCTGATCCCGGCGACTCAGTGGGGCGATCGACTCCCCAGAGCTGTTTTGCAGCTGAGCCGCCAGGCGAACCCCAGCGCCATCGACTTGCAAGCTGCCAACAAATTGCTCGATCGGTTGATCGGTGCTCCAGCTGGCTGGCAACCCCAGCAGCTGTTCGATCCCCTGGCGATCACCGCGCAGCAGCGCAATGCCCTGGCGGCTTGAGCCCAGCCACTCCTCCAGCAAGGGATCCCCCGCCAGGTTGCGGGCCTCTTCCTGGGAGGCATCGAGGGCATCTTCGAGTTGGCCGCGGCTGGAGGCCAGCAGCACCAGCTGATCGTTGATCAGCGCTGAGGCCAGCGGCGGGTGTTCCGCTTGTGGGCTCGTGGTGGAGGGCCGGCCCTGGCTTTGTTGGCCGCGGCTGCTGATCACGCCGAGGCCGCGGTAGCGGGTGATGTCGAGGTCGCCACCGGCCAGGCTGCGGGATTGCCAGAAACGCTGCAGGAACTGCCGGCCGCCGTCGGCATCGCGGCTGGAGAGGGCCAGCACCCAGCCCGGGGTATCGCCGCTGCTGAGCGCCAAAGCACTTTCATCGCCCAGCCAGTCGGCCAATTCGGTGGCGTAGTCCAGTCCTGCCGCTGCGAACAGGGCATCACGCAGATGCTCCAACTGTTCGGCCGCCTGACGGCGCTGGCGCATGGGGGCCACCGCTCGCCCGTAATCCGGCAGACGCCCTGGGTCAGCTTCCAGGATCAGCGTCAAGTTGGCATCGGCGGGCAGAAAGCGTGTGGTGGCAGGTGTTGTGAGGCTCTGGTGTTGCAGCTTCAGCGGGCTTTGGCTTTGCAGCCACCACCAGCCAGCGGCACCAAGCCCCACCAAGCTGATGGCGATCGCCAGCACCGCTGCCATCGATTGCTGCAGAAGCTTCTGCACCCAGCACTCCCTGCCGTGATTTACAAATCATCCATGGCAAACGCACCAACGTCGATCTCTGCGCCCGAGTTGCAGCGCTGGATGTCCTCCACGCAGCCGCCGCAACTAGTGGATGTGCGCGAGCAGCAGGAGCTGGAGCTGGCCGCCATGCCTGGCGTGGTTCATCTGCCGCTGAGCGGTTCACAGCAGTGGCTGCCGCAGCTCTGGGATCGCTTGGACAGGGGCCGCGATCTGGTGGTGCTCTGCCATGCCGGCATCCGCAGTTGGCAGTTCGCGACTTGGCTGATGGAAACCCAAGACGTGCCTCAGGTTTGGAACCTTGAAGGCGGCATTGATGCCTGGAGCGTGTTGGTGGATCCGGCCGTGCCCCGCTACTGAGCTTGCGTACGATCGAAGTCTTCGGCCCAGGGATGTGCTTCCTCTGCCCCGCCGCCAGCAGCAGGTGTTGCAGGCCACGGTGCAGCACTACGTCGACACGGTGGAGCCGGTTGGCAGTCGCACCTTGGTGCGGCGATTTGGCCTCGATGCCTCACCCGCCACGGTGCGCTCGGCCATGGGAGCGCTGGAGCAGAAGGGACTGTTGACCCAGCCGCACACCTCCGCCGGGCGTGTGCCAAGCCCGAAGGGCTATCGCCAGTTTGTGGATGCCCTGCTGCCTGAGCCTGGCGGGGCGGTGCTGCAGCTGCAGCGGGAGCTGGCCGAACTGAGCCTGCAGTGGGCGGCTCTCGATGATTTGCTGCACCACTTGGCCCGCCGCTTGGCCGATCTCACCGGGCTGATGAGCATCATCACGCGCCCGCAACGGCAGGAACCCCGGCTCAAGGCCCTGCGCTTGGTGCGCAGTGGGGATCGTTTGCTGGTGTTTTTGGTGGAGAGTTCGGCGGCGAGCAGCAGCCTCAATTTGCGTTTGCCGCCAGACAGCAGCGCCCAATTGCAGGCGCTGGAGCATTGGCTCAACGATCAGCTTTCCAAGAGCGCCATCAATTGGAGTGGCCTGCCGCCCCAGTTGCAGAGCGTGGGGGCTCCGCTGAAGCAGGCCTTGGCCAGCCACAATCGTGGCCGCAATCGTCAGGCCGAAGGAGCCTTAACCACGGGCCTGGCGGGCTTGCTGTGCCAGCCCGAATTTCAGCTCACCACCAGCTTGAGGCCCCTGCTGCAACTGGTGGAGCAGCAGCCCTATGAATTGCTCAACCCTGCGGCCGCCACAGCCAGTGGTGGCGTTTGGATTGGCCAGGAACATCCCCACCCCGCCTTAAGCGGCTGCGCTGTGGTGCAAGCCTCCTATGCGACCGCCTCAGGTGGTGAGGGAAGCGTGGCGTTGGTGGGGCCGATGCGGATGGCTTATGCCACGGCTTTGGCTGCCGTTGAGGCGGTGGCTGGCACCCTCAGCCGTCTGCTGGCTTGAGTTGATCGCCGAGGCGTTCAGCCACGGTGTTCACGTCTTTATCCCCGCGGCCGGAGAGGTTGATCACCACCTCGGTGCCTGGAGCCAGAGTTGGGCAAAGGCTTTCGAGCCAAGCGAAGGCATGGGCGGTCTCTAGGGCCGGGATGATCCCTTCCAGTTGGCTGAGGCGCTGCAGGGCCTCGAGGGCTTGCGCATCAGTTACCGCGGCGTATTCGGCGCGGCCGATCTCCCGCAGGTAGCTGTGCTCCGGGCCAACGCCGGGGTAATCAAGGCCTGCGCTGATGGAATGGGCTTCCATCACCTGGCCATCGCCGTCCTGCAGCAGCAGGCTCATGGCCCCATGCAGAACGCCCGTTCGCCCTTCGGTGATCGTGGCGGCATGGCGACCACTGGCGACCCCTTCACCGGCAGCTTCAACGCCGATCAGGCGAACGCTGGTGTCGCCGACAAATGGGTGAAATAGGCCCATGGCATTGGAGCCGCCACCCACACAGGCCAACAACACATCGGGAAGCCGGCCAAAGGCGTCGTGGCATTGCTGGCGGGTTTCCCGGCCAATGCAGGCGTGGAAGTCGCGCACCAGCATCGGGTAGGGATGCGGGCCAGCCACCGAGCCGAGGATGTAGTGGGTGCTCTCGACGTTGGTGACCCAATCGCGAATCGCTTCGCTGGTGGCGTCTTTCAAGGTGGCGGTGCCGGCCGTTACCGGTTGAACGGTGGCGCCCAACAGACGCATGCGGAAGACGTTGAGAGCCTGACGGCGCATGTCTTCAGCGCCCATGTAGATGACGCACTGCAGGCCGAAGCGGGCGCAGACGGTGGCGGTAGCCACGCCATGCTGGCCAGCGCCGGTTTCAGCAATGATCCGCTTTTTGCCCATGCGCAGGGCTAGTAGCGCTTGGCCCAGGGCGTTGTTGATCTTGTGGGCGCCGGTGTGGTTCAGGTCCTCGCGCTTGAGCCAGATGCGCGGGCCGCCGTCAGCGCGGCGGTAGTGCTCGCTGAGGCGCTCGGCTTCATAGAGGGGGCTGGGCCGGCCCACGTAATCGCGCAGCAGCGCGTTGAGGCGATCGGTGAAGGCCTTGTCTTGCCAGGCTTCAGCGGCGGCAGTCTCCAGCTCAGCCAGCGCTGGCATCAGCGTTTCAGGAACGTATTGACCGCCAAAACGGCCGAAGCGGCCCAAACCGTCAGGGCGAGAGGCGGCATCCAGGGCCGCAGAGTTGGGCAGCGTGCTGGTCACCGGCGCAATCAAGTTGGCGTCAGCCTAGGGAGCCGGTGGGATTAAGGGAGGCCAGCCATAGGGCTCAAGGATTTGGATGCGGCCCTGCTCGCCCCGGCAGCGGTTGGCGCTTGCGTCAGCCAGGTTCAGCCCCACCTCGGCGCAGGTTTGCTGGTTATGGGGATCGCTGAAGCGCACCTCCAGCATCTTCACATTCAGTGGTGGTGAGGCGTCCAAGGCAGCGGCAGCCGGTCCCACTCAGCTAAGCGCTTGGTGCCCTAGGGGCAAGGGGGAGTGGAGCGCTTGCAGGCAATCACCCGGTGCCTGGGGTCGCAGGCCGCAATCTGCAACTCCTCAAAACCGGCAGCTCTGAGGGCTGCGGGCATGTCGAGGGCGAAATACTGCTCGATGTAGGGCTCGGTGCTCTTCAGCAACGTTGCCACCGCCGCAGGCAATCGCTGCAGCACCGCTGAGCCGGGGTCTTGATCCACCATCAACAGCACCCCGCCTGGGCGCAGCAGCCGCGCTGCTTCGCTCAGCACGTTTGCCGTGGCGGTTTGCGGCAGCTCATGGCAAACAAATTGCAGGCTGATCAGATCCAGGCTCAGGGGCCCCAGCCCGGTGGCCTCGGCAGCGCCATGGCGCCACTGGCTCACGAGCCCTTGCTGATCGCGCACCCGCGCCACCGCCAACATCTCCGCCGAGAGGTCGAGGCCCATCACTTCCGGTTTGGCCACACCGTGCGCTTCAGCGCGGGCATTCAGCCACTGGGCCAGCGCTTGGGTGCTCACGCCGACGGAACAGCCGATGTCGAGCACCCGCGCAATCGGTTGCTCCAGCAGCGGCTCGGCGCAGCGGTGGATCGCCAGACGCAGCCGCTCTTGGGCTTGCTGCGGGTTGAGTTGCTCATCGGGCCACACCCGCAGCGCCATGGCATCGGTGGCCTGCTCAGCTTCAGCAGCGGCTTGCCAGCAGAGATTGCCCTGCTCGTAGGCATGGAAGCGAACCCGGTAGTACTCCGGAATGCTCAGATCCGTTGTGCGGCTTTGCTCGAGCAGTAGTTCGGCGGCTTGCTGAAGCTCTTGGCGCCGTGCACGCCAGGGAATGCCGTTGCGCTCGGCGGTGCGAATGATCAGTTGCCGCGCCTGAAAAAACAGCGGACGCCGCAGCAGCCCAATGCTGATCAGCGACTCGATCAGCCGGCCCAGTCCGCGGCTGGAGTCCGCCCACTGGGGCGCCTGGGAGGCGGTGTTCATCGACAATGCAGGGGATTGCGGGAGGTCCATGCCCAAGGGGGGCTGGCAGGAATTCAGTAGCGACGCCAGTTTGCAGCGCCCAGCGGCCGCTGCCTCCGAGCCGTTGCCCAAGGCCCAGCAAGTGGTGCGGGTGCAGCCCACCCGGGGCGGCAAGGGCGGGAAGACCGTGACGGTGATCCGCGGCTTGGAGCTTGATGGGGCTGGCTTCAAGGCACTGCTCAAAAAGCTCAAAACACGTATCGGCAGTGGCGGCACGGCCAAAGACGGTGTGATTGAGCTGCAGGGTGATCAGGTGGATCTGGCCCTGGAGTTATTGGCCAGTGAGGGGTATCGCCCGAAGCGGGCCGGCGGCTAGGGGACAATGGGCCCCCACTTCACCCCGTGGTCATGACCGCAACCACCCCCAAGGCCACCAACATCGTTTGGCATGAAGCCTCGGTGGATCGTCAGGCCCGGGCCAGCAAGCGCGGTCATAGCAGCTCCATCCTGTGGTTCACCGGCCTGTCGGGATCAGGCAAAAGCACGTTGGCCAACGCGGTGAACGCGGCCTTGTTTGAGCGTGGCCTTGCTACCTACGTGCTCGATGGCGACAACATCCGCCATGGCCTCTGCAAAGACTTGGGCTTCTCGGATGCCGACCGCGAGGAAAACATTCGCCGCATCGGGGAGGTGGCCAAGCTGTTCCTCGATGCGGGAGTGATCGTGCTCACCGCCTTCGTCTCTCCCTTCCGCGCTGACCGTGACAAGGCGCGCGCCCTGGTGGCAGATGGTGATTTCCTCGAGATTCACTGCGCTGCTGATCTGGCGGTGTGTGAATCCCGCGATCCCAAGGGGCTCTACGCCAAGGCCCGCGCTGGGCAGATCAAGGAGTTCACAGGTATTTCCAGCCCCTATGAGGCACCGGAGAAGCCCGAGCTCTGCCTCGACACTGGCGCCCAAAACCTGGAGCAGTGCGTTGCTGCTGTGATCAATCTGCTGGAGGAGCGGGGGGTTCTGAAGGCTGCAGCCTGAGGTAAAGCTCATCGAGGATGGTCTTGAGCACGCTGGCCAGCGGCACGGCTAGCAGCAATCCCAGCAGTTGCCCGCAGCCCAGCAGCGCGCCCAGCCGTGAGCCCACCGGCAGGCTGAACAGCACCCAGGCTGGATGCAGTCCCACGATCGTGCCCACCAAGCGTGGGGCGATCACCTGATCCACCACCTGGCCCACGGAGATGGCTGCCGCCAGCACCTCCAGCCCAGTGCGTGGATCTTCCACGGTCAACACCATGCTGATCAGAGTGATCGTCAGGGCGCTGGCGTAGGGGATCAGCGTTGTGAAGCCAATCAGCAGGGCAAACAAAATTCCGTAGGGGATCTGCAGCAGCGTGAAGACCACCACCTGCAGGCCGCTGAGGATCAGCGCCAGCAGCACCTGGCCGGCGAAATAGCCGCGGAAGGTGCGGTTCAAGCTGCCCACCACCAACTCGCGCCAGTCATCCGGGATCCAGCGCGCCAGACCGGCAGAGATGGTTTCACCGCCCAGCAGTAGGAACACCGCCAAGACCAGCACGATGATGCTGTTCACCGTGAGGCCCAAGGTGGCGCTGAGTAGGCCCAGCAGCTGCTGACTCAGGCTGCGTGCCAGGCGAGTGCTGCGGGCGAGCAGATCGTCGGTCAGGGGGCTGAGGTCGGTGGGGATGCCCCGCTCCAAGGCCTTCTCTTGTAGAAGATCGAGCTGGTTTTGGGCTTGCTCTAGCCAGCCGGGAGCGGCGTTGATCAGTTCGCCGAGCTGTTCAATTAGCCGCGGCACCAGCCACAGGCCGCTGAGCACCACCACCCCAATGGTGACGCCCAGCACCAGCACCATCGTCAGCGGCCTCGGCACGCCCCGGTGCTGCAACCAGCGGCGCGGAATATCCAGCAGGAAGGCAATCAGAGCCGCGCTGATGAACAGAGCCGGAAAAGGCGCTAGGCGGAGCAGCGCCTGGCGCAACACAAACAGGTTCAAGCCCAGTAAGGGCAGGATCAGGCTCAGGCGTAACCAGCGCGGCAGGTTCATCACTGCGCCAGGTAGTTGCTGCTGCCCAACTCCTGTAGGCGGGCATCTTTGGCGGTCACCATCTCGGCCAGGCCCTGGCGATAGCTGTGCAATTGTTCGCGCAGGGCTGGATCACTGATGGCCAGGATTTGCAGGGCCAAGAGCCCCGCATTGGCCGCATTGCCGATGGCCACGGTGGCCACCGGGATGCCGGCCGGCATCTGCACGATCGAATACAGCGAATCCACCCCGGAGAGCGCTTTGCTGCTCACCGGCACGCCAATCACCGGCAGGGTGGTGAGGGCCGCCACCATCCCGGGCAGATGGGCGGCGCCGCCGGCGCCAGCGATCAACACCTGAAGGCCACGCGCTTCGGCTTGTTGGGCGTATTCCGTCATGGCGAGTGGCGTGCGGTGGGCCGAGAGCACCCGCACTTCATGGGCCACGCCGAAGGTCTCCAGTATCTCCACAGCCTTGTGCATGCAGGGCAGGTCGGAATCGCTTCCCATCACCACTCCCACCCGTGCCGGGGCTGTCATCGGCAGACTGCAACTGCGGGCATTTTCACCACATCGGCATGCAGTGGCACACGAATCTGCGCTTGCCCGAACCGATCGGTGTGCCGGAGCGCCACTGGCGCCTGGCTATTGATGACGATGGCCGCATTGCGGCACTGGAGCCTTTGGCCGCTGGGACCAGTGCTAGTGGCCACAACTGGCAGGGGGATTGGCTCTCTCCAGCGGGCGTTGATTTGCAGATCAATGGTGGTTTGGGGCTGCCGTTTCCTGAACTGCAGCTCGCGCAGCTGCCGCGTTTGCTTGAGCTGTTGGATCTGCTCTGGCGTGATGGGGTGGAGGCGATTGCCCCAACGCTGGTGACCTGCGGCGTCGAGTCCTTGCGGCAGTCGTTGGCTGTGTTGGCTGAAGCGGGCCGGCAGCATCGGCCTGGGCGCTGCCGCCTGTTGGGGGCCCATTTGGAAGGCCCGTTTTTGGCTCCTGAAAAACGCGGTGCCCACCCCCGTGAGCATTTGTGTGCGCCCTCGCTCGCTGAATTGGAGCGCCGCATCAGCGGCTTTGAAGACGGCATTGCGCTGGTCACCTTGGCGCCGGAGTTGCCGGGCGCTGAGGAGGTGATTGCGGCGTTACGCCAGCGCGGCGTGGTGGTGAGCCTCGGCCACAGCGCTGCCGATGAACGGGCGGCGCGCCTGGCCTATCAGCAGGGCGTGGGGATGATCACCCACTGCTTTAACGCCATGGCTGGCTTGCACCACCGGGCACCGGGTCCGGTTGGAGCTTTGTTGGGAAGCCCGCCGGTGGCCCTGGGTGTGATCGCCGATGGCATCCACATCGCTCCGGCCATGGCGGCTTTGTTGCAGCGGTTGTTCCCTGAACAGGTGGTGTTGGTGAGTGATGCGCTGGCTCCTTACGGCCTGCCGCCAGGCACCTACCCCTGGGATCAGCGCAGCATCGCGGTGGCGGATGGCACCTGCCGTTTGGAAGACGGCACCTTGGCGGGCACCACGCTGACGCTGCTGGATGGCGTGGTTCGTCTGGCTGGATGGACCGGTGCCGTTGGTGCTGCCATCCGTTCGGCCACCGTGCTGCCGCGTCAGGTGCTTGGGGATCAACGCTCTCTCACGCAGCAGCTGTTGGGTGTGGACTTCCAGCACACGCTGCGCTGGCACCAGAGCCCAGGTGCGCCATTGGCCTGGCAGCGGAACGGGTAAGGTCCGCTCCTGTTTCGCTGCAAGCGATGAGTGCTGCCCCGAGCCAAGACGCCGCGCAGGAGAAGAGCGAGGTCAAGGGCTATTTCGAGACCACGGGCTTTGATCGCTGGAATCGCATCTACAGCGAAAGCGACGACGTCAACCGGGTGCAGCGCAACATCCGCATCGGCCACCAAAAAACGGTGGATAACGTGCTGGCTTGGCTCCGCGATGACGGTGATGTGGCCAGCCGCAGCTTCTGTGATGCCGGCTGTGGTGTGGGCAGCTTGAGCCTGCCGTTGGCTGAGCTTGGCGCGGCATCGATCGCTGCCAGTGACCTCTCAGAAGCGATGGTGTCTGAGGCTGCACGCCGGGCCCAGAGTGCTGGCTTAAACGATGGCCGGCTGCAGTTTCAGGCCAGTGATCTGGAGCGCTTGGAAGGCCGCTTCGACACGGTGATCTGCCTTGATGTGTTCATCCACTACCCGCAGCCCCAGGCCGAGCTGATGGTGGCCCATTTGGCCGCCATGGCTGAGCAGCGCTTGATCGTGAGTTTTGCTCCTTACACGCCGCTGCTGGCCCTGCTCAAGGGCATTGGCCAGTTGTTCCCCGGCCCCAGCAAAACCACGCGTGCTTACACGCTCAAAGAGAGCGGCATCGTGGCGGCGGCCAAGGCCCATGGCTTTGTGCCCAAGCGGCGGCAGCTCAACCAAGCTCCCTTCTATTTCTCGCGTCTGATTGAGTTCGTGCGGGGCTGAAGTCCTGCGGCGTGCTTGCCATCAGGTTCAGCTGCTCCCCGTTGTGCTCAAGCCCGCTGAGCTGATGGGCATGCAGCCGGTAGCCCCCATCGCCTGGGGTGGCGTTTTCGGCGATGCGTTGCTCGGCCAGATACAGCGGGTCGCCCAGCAGGGGGCTGCCGATTTGAGCCAAATGGATGCGGATCTGGTGAGGCCGGCCGGTGTGGATCACCACGTCCAGCCGGTCGCCGATGGCGGTGCGCTCCCCCAGGCGGATCTCTGAGTGGGCGCTGAGCTGACGGCGCAGCAATTCCGGGCTTTGGGGTTGCGGTCCCCAGATCCAGCCCAGCAGGGGATGTTGGCGTTCCACAACAGGGGTTGTGATCGCAAGGCATTGCCCTGCATTCAGAGCGGGCACGCGCTGCGCCCAGGCTTGGTAAAGCTTGCGGCAGCTGCCCTGTGGCTGCATTTGCCTGCTGAGCTGCGCCCGCATTTCGGGAGTGCGAGCACACACCTGCAGCCCTGAGGTGAAGCGGCCTAAGCGGTGCACGGGCTTGGCCCCTGTGGGCTCCAGCAGAGCCGTGAGCGTGTGCTGCAGAAACCCACCGCCGGCCATCACCGGCAGTCCTGAGGGCTTGTTGATGACCAGCAGGTCGCCGTCATCAGCGATCGTCTCCCACTGGTCGGGGATGGCGGGTTCAAGCCAAGGAGGCCGCTGCCAGATCACCTCATCGCCCCGTTGCAGTACCTGATCGGCCCGCAGGGGTGTGCCATTCAGTTGGCATTCACCGGCCAGAAGCCGCTGCTCCCAGGTGCCCCGATCGGAGTGCTGCCAGCGTTGCCCCAGCAGCTCCAGGGCGGCTTGGCCAGCTTCGGCTGGCTGCACCCGATGGCGGTAGGTCCAGCCTTGGTTGAGCGCGGCCGCGCGCCAGCCCTGCACCGCAGCTACTGCACCAAGCCGTGCTCAAGGGCGTAGCGCACCAGCTCCGTGCGGCTTGCGGTGCCGGTCTTGGCAAACAAACGGCTCACATACTTTTCGACGTTGCGAATCGATGTCTCGAGCTGCCGGGCGATTTCTTTGTTCATCAAGCCTTCGGCCACCAGCTGCAGCACGCTGGCTTCTCGCGGCGTGAAGGAATGCTCCACGCTTTGCCCCGCGGTTCTGCCGCCACCGCCTTGCAACATCGTGCGAATTTCGCCGATCTGTTTGGCCATTTGGCCCAGGTCGGTATCGGCGTAGCGGGCGGCTTCTTTGAGCAGACGTTCCTGGCGCTGCACCACGTTGCGCACCCGCACCACCAGCTCGTCGGGGTCAAACGGTTTGGGGATGTAGTCGTCCACCCCGGCGCGGAAGCCGGCGATGCGATCGGCGGTCATGCCCTTGGCGGTAAGGAAGATCACCGGGGTTCCGCCGAGGCGTTCGTCTTCGCGCAACAGCTTGAGCAGCCCGAAGCCATCGACCCGCGGCATCATCACGTCGCTGAGCACCACATCGGGCAGTTGGCTTTGGGCCTTTTCCCAGCCCTCTTCGCCATCGGCGGCGGTGCTAACGATGAAGCCTTCATCTTCGAAGTAGGCCTGCACCGCTGTGCGCAGGCCGGGCTCGTCGTCCACCAGCAACACCCGCGGTGGAGCATTCAGCAGTTCTTCGGCGTGGTCCTTCTCCTGAGAGCCATCCATGGGCAGAGATCTCACGCAGCGCCTGGACTTTATCGAGGCCGTCCAGGCAAGACATGCTGACGTTCGATCAGCAGTCCGCTGAAACCCAGCTCTTGGGCAATCGCTTGAAGGGTGTTGGGGTCGTTGCCGGTCTGCTCGGGCACGCAGGCGGCCCACCAGATCAGATGGGATTCCTCGTTGTGGGGCCCAACAGCTCCACCGGGGTTGAGTTCCAGCATCAGCATCTGGTCGCCACGGCCAGTGATCCGCATCGGCGCAGTGGTGTCGCAGCGGATGGTTTCGTTGGCGACCTTGACGTCATTGGCGCGCTCCCGCCAAATCTTGATGCGCTTGCCATCGGGGATGTCCTCGGCATCGCGAATGGCATAGATGCCCACCACCTCTTCGCCGTAGGGAACGGCGCGCTGGGTGAGGATCTTCAGGCCAGGGGGGCGGTAGTTGGCTGGGTTTTGTTGCTTGGTTTCAAACACAAAGCCCTGAGCCACTGCCGCACTCGAGCTCAACAGGCCGGCGAGTGCTGCCAGCAGCCAGGTGGGGCGCACCATCACTGAAATCCAGCGGAGTCCCGCCAGCATGGGATGAATTGCGTTGGGTGAGGAGCCTCCGTGGCCGCTGCGCCGATCTACCTCGACCATCAGGCCACCACGCCCTGTGATCCGGCGGTGGTGGAGGCGATGGCGCCTTGGTGGAGTGATGCCTTTGCCAATCCCTCCAGCCGCAGCCATCGCCCTGGCCTGGAGGCGGCAGCCCAGCTGACCCTCGCCCGAGAACGCTTGGCGCGTTGCTTGGCGGTTCCTGCCGATGCGGTGGTGTTCACCAGCGGCGCCACTGAAGCCAACAACTTGGCCATTAAGGGCCTGTGTGAGGCGCGACTCACGCGGGGGCGCCACATCGTCACGGTGGCCACCGAGCACCGGGCGGTGCTCGACCCCTGCCGTTATCTGCAAAGCCTCGGCTTTGAGCTCACGGTGCTGCCAGTGCAGCCCAATGGTTTGCTCGATCTGGAGGCCCTGGCCGCCGCCCTAAGGCCTGACACGGTGGTGGTGAGCGTGATGGCCGCCAACAACGAGATCGGCGTGCTGCAGCCAATCGCCGACATTGCTGCCCTGTGCCGGCCTCAGGGGATCGCGGTGCATGTCGATGGCGCCCAGTTGGTGGGTCATCAACGCCTTGAGCCCTTGGCTATGGGCATTGATCTGCTCAGCCTCAGCGGCCACAAGTTCTATGGCCCTAAGGGTGTTGGCGCTCTGCTGGTGGCACCGGGTGTGGAGCTCAAGCCCCAGCTCCATGGCGGCGGCCAGGAGGGGGGGCTGCGCAGCGGCAGTGTTCCGCTGCCTTTGGCCGTTGGTCTGGCCGAAGCCCTGGAGCGGGCGCTCGCCGATGCCCCCCAGCGCGCCCAGCAGCTTGCGGGCTTGCGCGATCGCCTCTGGAAGGGATTGCAACTGGTGGAGGGAGTGGTGCTCAACGGCTGCCTGGATCAGCGCTTGGCCCACAATCTCAACGTCAGCGTGGGCGGGGTTGATGGCGCGCGCCTGCACAGCGCCCTGCGGCGTCGGTTGGCCGTGAGTGGCGGCTCAGCCTGCAGCAGCTCCAGCGGTGAGCCCTCCCATGTGTTGCTCGCCTTGGGCCGCAGCCGGCAGCAGGCCGCAGCGTCGGTGCGGTTTGGTTTGGGGCGCGCCAACACGGCCGAGCAGGTGGATCAGGCCTTGGCTTGGTTCACTGAGCAGGTCCAGGCTCTGCGCTGAGGCGCTGGGCAACGCGCAACTTGGCGGAGCGGGCCCTGGGGTTGGCCTCGGCTTCCTGCTCTGAGGCGATCAAGGGCTTGCGGCTGATCACCCGAAGACGTTCGTCAGCCTTGAAGCGGTTTTTGACCAGCCGATCTTCGAGTGAGTGAAAGCTGATCACGGCGATCCGCCCGCCAGGTTCGAGCCAGTTGGGAGCGTCGTTGAGCAGGGTTTCCAGCACGCCCAGCTCATCGTTCACGGCAATCCGTAAGGCCTGGAAGCTGCGGGTGGCGGCATGGATGCGGCCATGGCGTTGTTTGGGCGGGTAGCAGCCGGCGATCGCATAGGCCAGAGCGGCGGTGCCCCGCTTGCCGTCATCCCATGGGCCTTCGGTTTTGAGCCGGCGTGCAATCCGCCGTGAAAGCCGCTCCTCGCCGTAGTGAAAGAGCAGATCAGCCAGGGCGTTTTCCTCGAGGCGGTCGATCAGCGCTGCGGCGGTTTCTCCGCCGCCTTCGGTGTTCATGCGCATGTCCAAGGGGCCGTCGGCGCGGAAGCTGAAGCCGCGCTCGGGCACATCGAGCTGATGGCTGCTGACACCTAGATCAGCCAGCACCGCAAGCACCGGCTGGGCTGGGGTGTAGGCCGCGAAGTTGCTGGCTACCAGCTCCGCCCGTTCACCAAAACGCTCTAGCTGTTGGGCCGCTGCAGCGCGGGCAGCGGGGTCTTGATCCAGTCCAATCAGCTGCCAGCCCGGGTGGGCATCGAGCAGCAGGCTGCTGTGGCCTCCGCCGCCCACGGTGGCATCGAGCAGCACGCCTTTTTCGGGCAATTCGGCCAGGGCTTCCAGCACCTGTTGCGGCAACACCGGCTGGTGATGAAAGGAACTGCTCAAGTCCGCACGGGGATGGCACAGGGTCCTTCCTAGGATCAGCGCAGCTTCGGCCCCCGGCCCCCATGACGCAGCTGGAAACGCGCACCGAGCCGATGGTGCTCAATTTTGGGCCCCATCACCCCTCCATGCATGGGGTGTTGCGTCTGGTGGTGACCCTGGATGGGGAAGACGTGGTGGATTGCGAACCGGTGATCGGTTACCTCCACCGCGGCATGGAGAAGATCGCCGAGAACCGCACGAATGTGATGTTCGTGCCGTATGTCAGCCGCTGGGATTACGCCGCTGGCATGTTCAACGAAGCCATCACGGTGAATGCACCGGAGCGGCTGGCTGATGTGAAAGTTCCGCGCCGCGCCAGCTACATCCGCGTGTTGATGCTGGAGCTCAATCGCATCGCCAATCACCTGCTGTGGCTGGGCCCATTTTTGGCGGATGTGGGCGCTCAAACGCCGTTCTTCTACATCTTCCGTGAACGGGAGATGATTTACGACCTCTGGGAAGCGGCCACCGGTCAGCGGATGGTCAACAACAACTATTTCCGCATTGGTGGTGTTGCCGCGGATCTTCCCTATGGCTGGCTGGAGAAGTTGGACGACTTCTGCAATTGGTTTGGCCCCAAGATCGATGAATACGAAAAGCTGATCACCAACAACCCCATCTTCCGCCGGCGGATTGAGGGCCTTGGCACGATCACCCGCGAGCAAGCCATAAACTGGAGTTTGTCGGGTCCGATGCTGAGGGCCTCAGGCGTGGCCTGGGATCTGCGCAAGGTTGACCACTACGAGTGCTACGACGATTTCGATTGGGAGGTGGCCACGGCCCAAGAGGGCTGCTGCTTCGCCCGCTATCGCGTGCGTTTGCAGGAGATGCGCGAATCGCTGAAGATTTTGCGACAAGCCGCCCAGCAGATTCCTGGCGGGCCCACCGAAAATCTGGAAGCCAAGCGTCAGCTGGAAGGAAAAGACAGCGAGTTTTATGGCTTCGATTATCAAATCGTCGCCAAGAAAGTTGCCCCCACCTTCAAGATCCCCAACGGGCAGCTCTACACCCGTGTGGAATCCGGCAAAGGCGAGCTTGGCGTGTTCCTAATGGGCAACAACGACGTCACCCCTTGGCGTTGGAAAATTCGCGCTGCTGATTTCAACAATCTGCAGATCCTTCCTCACCTTTTAAAGGGTGTGAAGGTGGCCGACATCATGGCGATCCTGGGTTCGATCGACGTGATCATGGGTTCTGTCGACCGCTGAACTCCAGCGATTGGCTAGTGCTGTGCCGCAGCGTGCGTTTCGGTGAAACGGACGCTGCTGGTGTGATGCATTTTCAGCAGCTGCTGCGCTGGTGCCATGAGGCCTATGAAGAGAGCCTCGAGCGCTTTGGGCTTGAGCCGGCCGCGCTGTTTCCAACTCCAGGTCAGCAGCTCGATCTGTTGCTGCCCATCACCCATTGCAGCGCTGATTTTTTAGCGCCTTTGATCTGCGGTGATCCGCTGGCGATTGCGTTGAAGCCCGAGCCGTTGGACTCCACCTCTTTTGAGGTGGGCTACGACTTTTCTTCTGCGGGGCGTCCGGTGGCCCGCGGATTGACGCGGCATCAGTGCATCGCCGCTGCGGATCGCCGCCGCGCGCCGCTGCCGGAGGGGGTGCAGCGTTGGCTGGATGCCTCAGCTCAGTCTTGAGCCCAGCGCTGCCAGCGTTGCCGCTCCCACTTGCCCTGGGTGTTGGGCGCCAGCTCAGGGCAAAGCTGCCATTGCTTGGGCCGTTGCGCTGGCGGCAGGCCGGCGCTGCGCTGCAGTAGCTGCGCCATCACCTCATCAGCATTGGCGCCTGGTGAGGGCTTGATCAGGCCAATCAGCCGCTGGCCCCATTGCGGATCCGGTAGGCCCACCACCAGGAGCGCTTCGACTCCTGCAAGGCCGGCCAAGGCCGCTTCAATTTGCTCTGGAAACACCGTGGCCCCGCCGCTGTTGAGGGCGCCATCGAGCCGCCCGAGCAGTTCCAGGCCCGCTGGCCCGAGGCGGCCTGCATCACCGCTTTGCCACCAGCCGCCGGCATCGGCGAAGGGCTGCACCTGCTCTCCCTTCAGCCAGCCGGGGCTCAGCCGCTTGGTTTTGATGGCCACGGCGCCGCTGGTTGGTTCGAGCTGCAGCTCCACATCGCTCAACGGTTCACCGCAACTGTTGTGCCCTACCAGAAATTGGGCTGGATCTGCGGAGCAGACCATCGCGGCTGTTTCGGTGCTGCCGTAACAGGGGCTCAGCGGCAGCTGCAGCTGGCGGGCTTGATCAGCGAGCTCTTGGCTGAGGGGGCCGCCGCCGATCCAAAGCAGCCGGAATTGCTGCAGCCAGCTGCGGCCTGAGGGATCGCTCAGCAGCCGCTGCAATTGGGTGGGCACCAGCGAGATCACCGCATCGCGGCCGCTGCGGGTGAGGTGGCCGTGTTGCTCCAGCAGCGCAGATGCGGATTTCATCAGCTCAGGTGCGATGGCCACCAGCGGTGCTTGCCAGTGCTGCGCCCTGATCTGGGGCATCAGCCCCCCCATGTGATGGCTGGGCAGCGGATTCACCAGCCGCACGCTGCTGGGATCAACTCCAATGGCTTGCAGCCAGTTCGCGCAGCTCCTGGCCGACTGCTCGAGGTTCTCCCAGCTCTGCAAGCACCACTTGCGCCCGCCGCTGCTGCCGCCGCTGCCGATCACCACGCCACTGCCTTCTGGCCACTGCTGGCAGCAGGCCATCGCTTGGCGGCCCGCTTCGTGCTCCAGCGCACTGGCCCGTAGCTCCCAGCGGTTCATGGGCCGGCAGCCTCCCAGACCTGCTGGGGGATTGCGCTGGCGAGATCCCCCGAGGCACCCCAGCCTGGGGCTAGTCCAGCGGCGCATGGTGTTGGCCCGCGGCTCGCTAAGGCCGCCATGTGGGCTACCGCTCGGGCTCCTATGCCGCTCTCCAAGGCACTGCTCACCATCTGTTTTGGGGCTCCTTGCTTGAGCCGCTGCAGCATTGGCCGAGGATCACCTTCGAGAGCTGGTTTGTGCACTAGCCAGCCGCTCCATCCGCTGGGGATGCCGCTGGGATGGCGGAGCGATTCATCGAGGGCCACCGGCAGCCGGCGGGCGAGGGCTAGCAAGCCGGCATGGTCGCTGGGCGGCAAGGGTTGCTCGAGCCATTGCAGCTTGCTTTCGGTTTGCAATCGCATGGCCCAGCGCCCCGCGGTGGCGCGATCCCAGCCGCCATTGGCATCGAGGCGCAGCTGGGCGCAGCTGGGCAGTTGCTCCAAGAGCGGCTCCAGCAGCTGCAGTTCGGTGTCTGGATCCAGCACCCCCACCTTCCATTTGGCAGCAAACTCCGCTGGCTGGCCTGTGGATTGATTGAGCGCGCTCTGCAGCGCTGCGATGGCCTCGCTGCCGGCGGGGAGCAAGGCCGCTGAAGCCGGGGCCGGCAGCCATGGCCCGCCATGCAGTCCTTCCAGCTCGGCTAAGGCCAGTCCGATGGCAAAGGCCACTGGTCCAGGCAGTGTCCTGAGCGTTGGCTCCAGGTGTTCGGCGCTGCATTCAGCCGGCAGGGCAGCGAGCGCGTCGGCGCACCGGCCGTGGTGAGCCGGCAAGGGTGCGGCTTCTCCCCAGCCCACAGCACCGCTGGCGGGCTCCTCGAGCCGCAACAGCCAGCCGCGCCGTTCACTCCAAGGGCCGCTGGCGGTGATCAAAGGTGGGTGCAGCACCCAGCGGTATGGGCGCCAGTGCAGGCGCATCAACGTCCCAGCCAAGGGGCAATGCCCAGGCCGATGGCCAGCCCAAGGCCGCTGAGGGCTTGAAAGCGCAAGGCCAAAAACTTGCTGCCGCTAACTCGCTCAGGCTGGTGGTGATGCTCTCTCAGCAGCCGGATCAACTGCGCTGCAGCGGGCAAACCGATCACGCTCAGCAGCGCGGTGGAGGGCCACTGTCGCTCCAGCACCGGCAGCCACTGCAAGGCCAAGCTCGCCGCCACAAGCCAGGGCACTACGGCCGCGGCTTTGGCTGTGCCCAGCTTCACCACCGGGGAGCGTTTGCCGTGGGCAGCGTCCTCCTCAACCTGATGAAAGTGGGAGCAGAACAACACCAAGGTGGTGGCCAGCGCCGGGCCGGAGCCCAGGCTCAGTGCCACCTGCCAAGGAACAGCAGCCGGCAGGCTCGTTGGTGGCTGCAGCGCCATCAGCGCAGCGGCCGTGGCGAAGGGGCCAAAGGCCAGCCAGCACAGCGGTTCGCCGAGGCCGCGGTAGCCCAAACGAAAGGGCGGACCTTGGTAGAGGTATCCCAGGGCGCAGCAGATCAGCACCAGCAGCAGCACCACCGGTTGGCTGCGCAGGGCCACCAGCGCCATCAGCAGCAGGCCGCCCGCCAGCAGGCTGTTGGCTATCCAGGCGATGCGATCGCGGCGGCCGGTTAGGGCCACCAAGGAATGGGGTTTGCCGATGGTGTCGACACCGGTGTCGTCGTCAAAAACGTCGTTGCTGAGGTTTTCCCACCCCAGCAGCAGCACCGCTGCGAGCAGAAAGAGGCCGAGCTGGCCCCAGCGGGGGTCTAACCCCTGACTTTGCAGCCAGCCACTGGCCAAAAGCGCTGGCATCACTGCCACGGAGTACATCGGCCATTTCATGGCCGCCTTCCAGAGCGCGTAACGGCTTGCGACGACCTGGGGCTCAGCCATGGCTGCCCGGCACTACGGGCCACGAGAGACCCATACATTTGAGCAGTCCCCCGGTTGTGTGGTGCACCAGGCCCCCCGCTTCACCGACTTGCTTAGCCAGGCTGCCGCCCATGGGCAGTCCCTGGAGGACGGTGCTGTGCTCAGCCTGGCGCTGCCCCTGGCGCCATTGGACCCGCTCCAGGCCATGCCGCTGCTTCCAGGGGGTGATCGCTTCCGGGCGTTGTGGGATAGCCAGCCGGGCCTCTGTTTTGCCGCCACGGGGGTGTCTCAGCAGCTGGAGCTCAGTGGTCCGCGCCGCTTTGAGCTGGCCCAGCGCTTCTGTCAGCTGAGCCTCTCGCGCCTGCAGGACGGCGCGCCTGAGGCTCCTGCGTTGGCGCGCCCGCGCGTGCTTCTCGGGTTTTCGTTTTTTGATGCGCCGCTGCTCGAGGCCTCTGAGCCCCTGCCTGGGGTGCGGGCGGTGCTGCCACGCTGGCAGCTCAGCCGTCAGGGCCGCCAGTGCTGGTTGCGCTTGTCGCGCAGCCTCGGCGGTGAGATCACCCCGCGCTTGGTGGCCGAAGAGCTTTGGGAGCAGGCGCGCGCGCTTCAGCAGGCTGAGCCCCCTGCGCCAGCACCAGCGTTTCCCCGTTTGCTGAGCCGTAGCCCTTGGCATGGGGCCTACCGCCAGGCCATGGATCAGGCCCTGCATCTGGTGGGCGACAACCAGCTACGCAAATTGGTGCTGGCGGTGCGTCAGCAGCTGCAGCTGGAGGCGCCTCTGGATCCCCAGTTGCTGCTCAAGGGCTTGCGCCAACGCCATCGCGGCAGCTGCCGCTTCCTCTGGGGGCTGGCCGATGGCGGCGATCTGGTGGGGGCCTCCCCAGAGAGGTTGTTGGCTGTGCGCCAGGGGCAGCTCCGTTGTGATGCCCTGGCTGGCACGGCGTCGCAGCATCAGCCGCCCGAGCAGTTGCTGCAATCCAGCAAGGATCGCCATGAGCATGAGCTGGTGGTGGAAGCAATCACAGCCGTGCTGCAACAGCAGGGGCTGGTGCCCCGCCAGCCGCGTCATCCCCGCTTGGCCAGCCATGGCCCCCTGCATCACCTGCACACCCCGATCACGGCATCGTTAGCCGGCCAAGACCCTCTGGCATTGGCAGCGGCGTTGCATCCCACCCCGGCGGTTGCTGGCTTGCCCCGCCGCGAAGCGATGGCCTGGTTGCGGCAGCTCGAGCCCTTTGAGCGGGGCGCCTATGCCGCTCCGATTGGTTGGATCGACAGCGCCGGTGATGCGGAGCTGCGGGTGGCGATTCGCAGCGGCGTGCTGCGGGGCTCTCGGCTTGAGCTCACCGCAGGAGCTGGTTTGGTCAAGGGCTCGGTGCCTGAGCGGGAATTGCAGGAGGTGGCCCTCAAGCTTGAGGTGCTGCAGCAGCAGCTCACCGTCAGCCCCGCAGTAAACGCTGCTGGGTGAGATCAGCCAGGGGAATCTTCCCGAGCTGCTCCACTTCGCGGATGCCGGTGGGGCTGGTGACATTGATCTCGCTGAGGTGACCAGCGATCACATCGATGCCGACAAAGAACAGTCCGGCCTCAATTAAGGCGGGCCGCAACACATCGCAGATCTGCCGCTCGCGGGGGCTGAGGTCGGTGGCTTCCGGTTGGCCGCCCACAGCCAGGTTGCTGCGGAATTCGCCCGCCTTCGGTTTGCGGTTGACGGCGCCCAGCGGCTCGCCGTTCACCAGCAAGATGCGCTTATCGCCCTCACTGACCTGGGGCAAAAACGCCTGAATCATCACTGGCAGTTGCTGCTGCTGCGTGACCAGCTCCAGCAGGGCTCCTAGCCCTGGAGCCTCGCCACTGGAGCGGATTACCCCCTGACCAGCCCGCCCACCGAGGGGCTTGAGCACCACCTCTCCATGGGTGGCGGCAAATTGACGCAACAGCTCCACATCGCTGGCCACCAGGGTGGGGGCCATCAGCTCTGGGAACTGCAGCGCCCCCAGCTTTTCGTTCCAGGCCCGCAGGCTGGCTGGGCGGTTGAGCACCTGCACGGCCTGGCGCTCCGCCAGCTCAAGCAAGTGGGTGGCATAGAGGTAGGCCTCATCCACCGGTGGGTCTTTGCGCATCCACACCCGCTGGAACTGGCTGAGGGGCTGCCAGCGGGCTTCCCCTGCGCTGTACCAAGGCTCGGCAGTGATCGGCGCGGCCAGCACGCGGGGGCCGCCTTCCCCGCCTGCCAGATCGCTGGGTTGAGCAGCCCAGATCTCCTCGCCGGCGCGCTGTCCGGCCTGCATCAGTGCAACGCTGCTGTCTTTTTCAGGGCGCAGGCGCCCAATCGGATCAATCAGAAAGAGTTGGCGCCCCACGCTGATCTGGCTCCGTGATCAGGCCAGCAGGCCATCCAGTTGGCCGCTGCGTTCAAGGGCATAGAGGTCATCGCAGCCACCCACGTGTTGCCCGTTGATGAACACCTGGGGAACGCTGCGGCGTCCGCCTGTTTTGGTCGCCATCTGGTCGCGGGCCGCCTCATCGCCATCGATGGCGTGATCGGTGTAGCTCACCCCTTTGCGGTTCAAGAGGTCCTTGGCCCGGATGCAGAACGGGCAGGCCCGCCAGGTGTAGATCTCGACGCTGGCGGCCATCCGATTGATCTTGGTTGGATGGATCTTACGGGTGGCTACGGTCAAACGATCAAGTCCTTTCGCTGTGCTGGATCTCACCGACTTCAAGCGCGATCTCTCCGAGCTCACTGACCGCCTGGGCCAAGCCCAGGACTGTCTTTGACGTCCCTGCACTGACAGCACGGCAGCAGGATCTCGAGCAACTTGCGGCCCAGCCTGATTTCTGGGATGACCAGAACAATGCCCGCAAGCAGATGCGGCAGTTGGATGACGTCAAAGCCCAGCTCGAGCAGCTCCGGACTTGGCGCGCCAGTGTTGATGACGCTGCCGCCACCCTGGAGCTCTACGACCTCGAGCCCGATGACGCGCTCTTGGCAGAAGCCAATGGCGGCTTGCAGGAGTTGCGCCTGGCGCTCGATCGCTGGGAGCTGGAGCGGCTCCTGAGCGGCACCTACGACCAAGAAGGTGCGGTGATCTCCATCAATGCCGGTGCCGGTGGCACCGATGCCCAGGACTGGGCCTTGATGTTGATGCGCATGTACACCCGCTGGGCGGAAGACCGCGGCATGAAGGTGACCGTGGATGAGCTTTCAGAAGGGGAAGAAGCGGGCATCAAGAGCTGCACCATCGAGGTGGAGGGCCGCTACGCCTATGGCTACCTGCGCAATGAGAAGGGCACCCACCGTTTGGTGCGCATTTCACCGTTCAATGCCAACGACAAGCGTCAAACCAGCTTTGCCGGTGTTGAGGTGATGCCCAAGCTCGAGGAGGAGGTCGATCTCGAGATCCCCGATAAGGACTTGGAGGTCACCACCAGCCGATCAGGCGGTGCTGGCGGTCAGAACGTCAACAAGGTGGAGACCGCCGTGCGGATTTTGCACATCCCGACCGGCTTGGCGGTGCGCTGCACCCAGGAGCGCTCGCAGCTGCAGAACAAAGAGAAAGCCATGGCACTGCTCAAATCCAAGTTGCTGGTGATTGCCCAGGAACAGCGTGCTGCTGAGATCGCCGACATCCGCGGCGACATCGTTGAGGCGGCCTGGGGGAATCAGATCCGCAATTACGTGTTTCACCCGTACCAGATGGTCAAAGATCTGCGCACCAATGAGGAGACCACCGATGTGCAGGGGGTGATGGATGGCGATCTCGACCCCTTCATCCAGTCGCTTTTGCGCCAGGGTGTGGACGCTGTTTCCGACGAGGCCGCATGAGCGACTCCCCTGCACCGGCTGAAGCCAAGCCGAGTTTCGTCAAGCTGGCGATGCGCAACATGGTGCGCAAAGGTCGCCAGAGCCTGTTCCACTTCGGCCTGACCGCGGTTGGTTTCACCGGTGTGTTGCTGTTGCTGGCCTGGTTTGGTCGCCCCTCCGTGCCGGGGGCGTGAACCCCTTGGCGGAGATTGAGCTGGATCTGGCCTACGCCGGCCCTGACCCGCTGGGGGAAGACCGCTGGGTTGAGTTGCTGAGTAGCTGGTTGGCGCAACTCCAGGCCGAATTACCCAGCCCTTTAAAGGCCGATGCCTACAGCCTGGGCCTGCAGTTCTGCGATGACGCTGCAATCGCTGAGCTCAACGGCCAATGGCGTCAGCAACCCAAGCCCACCGATGTGCTCTCGTTTGCGGCCCAAGAAGATTCCCCTGAGCCCCTGCAGGGCATGCCCATTGAGTTGGGCGACATCGTGATTTCCATTCCCACCGCTGAGCGCCAAGCCCCGGAGCAGGGCCATTCGCTGCAGCAGGAATTGATGTTTTTGGCCAGCCATGGGCTGCTGCATTTGCTGGGCTGGGACCACCCCGATGAGGCCTCCTTGGCCGCCATGCTCAGCCGGCAGGACGCCTTGGTGCAGGGTGCTGCTGCCCACTGATGGCGGTAGGGTTCCGGAAACCTTCATGAGAGCCTCAGAGCTCCCGCGGATGGCGCCTCTGGTGACCTCAGAGCTCGATTCCAGTGAATCCACTCCCGTGGGCTTCCCGGTCGACGGCCGCGCCCGTCGCCTGCGGGTTGGAGCTTGGCAAGTGGCCCGTGATCTGCCGGCCAGCTTTCGCTATGCGGCCCAGGGGCTGGTCTATGCCTTCGCGAGCCAGCGCAATTTCCGCATCCATGTCTTCACCGGGGTGGTGGTCTTCGCCCTGGGGCTGTGGTTACAGCTCTCAGTTGATCGCTTGGCGGTGCTGGTGCTCACCGTGGCAGCGGTGTTGGTGCTGGAGCTGCTGAATACGGCCACCGAAGCGGTGGTGGATTTGTCGGTGGGCCGGCGGTTTCACCCCTTGGCCCGCATTGCCAAAGACTGTGCGGCGGCGGCGGTGCTGGTGGCAGCACTCTCATCGCTGATGATCGCTTTGCTGTTGCTGCTGCCACCGCTGATGGCGCGCTTGGGAAGCTGATGCTGCTGGTCCTCGATAACTACGACAGCTTCACCTTCAACTTGGTGCAGTATTTGGGCGAGTTGGCTGCTGATCACCCCTTGGCAGCCAGCTTGCGGGTGGAGCGCAATGACGCCTTGAACCTCGAGCAGATCAAGGAGATCAACCCTGCGGCTGTGTTGATCTCACCTGGACCTGGAACACCAGCTGATTCCGGCGTGTGCCGTGAGGTGATCCGCGAGTTGGGCCCAAAGGTCCCCACCCTTGGCGTTTGCCTCGGTCATCAAGCCATTGCCGAAGTGTTTGGCGGCAAGGTGGTGCGGGCACCTGAGTTGATGCATGGCAAAACCTCGCCGGTGCATCACACCGGATCTGGGGTGTTCGCTGGGCTGCCTGATCCCTTCACGGCCACCCGCTATCACTCGCTGATCGCCGAACGGGATTCACTGCCGGATTGTCTGGAGATCACCGCCTGGTTGGATAGCGGCATGGTGATGGGGCTGCGGCATCGCGATCATCCCCATCTCCAGGGCGTGCAATTCCACCCCGAGAGCGTGCTGACGCAGCACGGCCATGCGCTTTTGGCCAATTTCCTCACCAGTGCCTCGGCCTGAGTTCGGCTGGGTTTCACTGCTAGGTTCCCGGCTCTGATCTGGGCCACCCCCATGCTGCGTTCTTCTCTGCTGCCTTTGGCTGCGGCGACGGCTGCATTTGCGCTGCCCGCGGCGGCTTTGGCTGATGGGGTCACGATCACCAGCTATGGCCATAGCGCCCTGCTAATCAATGGCGGTGGCGCCAGCGTGTTGGTGAATCCGTTCAAAGCCGTGGCTTGCGCGGCTGGTCTGAAGGAGCCCCGGATCAAGGCCGATGTGGTCTTGGCCAGCAGCCTCCTGCTCGATGAGGGTGCGCCTGTGGCCAAGGGCCGTTTTCTGGCCAGCCCGGGTGGCTACAGCATCAAAGGCCTGCGCTTTGAGGGCTTTGCCGCTCCCCACGACCGCCTTGGTGGCCGCCGTTTTGGCAATGGCGTGATTTGGCGCTGGCAGCAAGGTGGTTTGGACTTCGCCCACCTTGGCGGCACCGCCGCAACACTCCAACCGGAAGACAAGGTCTTGCTGGGCCGGCCTGATGTGTTGATCCTCGGCGTTGGTGGTGGTGCCAAGGTTTACGACGGTGCGGAAGCTGCTGAGGTGGTCAAGCAGCTCAACCCGAAAGTGGTGATCCCTGTGCAGTACGTCCGTAGCGGCGAACCCCCTGCCGACTGCGATCAGACCGGCGCCAAGGATTTTCTGGAGGCCCTACCTGGCGTGCCGTCCAAACCGGTGGGTCGTGTGTTGAAGCTGACACCCCCTCTGGGCGATACAACCCGAATCGACCTGATGCCATGACAATCCGGCTCCTTCGCAGGGGCTGTCATGGGCATGATTTGGCATCAACGGCGAGCCATCGGCGTTTGCCTTGCCCTGCAAGGGGCGCTGACCTTGGCCTGCGTGGGCCTGATCGGCACTGATGCGCGTTCAGCTCAACTCCTGCTGCGCGCTGAACGCTTTCCAGAACCGCTTCATTTGTTTGCTGGTTCCGATACTCACCCGTAGGGACCCATCGATCAGGGCTTTGCCTGCCATCGAACGCACCAGGATTCCGTCCTGCCGCAGCGCAGCCTCACAGCTGGCGGCCCCTTGGCTGGGCCAAATCAGGAGGTAGTTGCCGCCGGCGCTGTGGTGGCGGACTTGGTGTTTGTTGAGCTTGTTCACAAGCCATGCTTTGGCTTTGAGAACCTCTTGGACGTAGTCATCGACATAGGCCTGGTCCTGCAGTGCCGCCATGCCAGCGATCACCGCGAAGCTGTTGATGTCGTAGGGGCCGGTGACCCGGCTGATGCGATCCACCACTGCAGCTGATCCCACGGCAATGCCAAGGCGCAGCCCAGCGATGCCAGCTGTTTTAGATAGTGAGCGCAGCACCACCAAGTTGGGCATTTGGCTGAAATCGGCTTGCGGCAGAACGCTGTCTCCGGTGAAGGCCTCATAGAGCTCATCCACCACCACCAGCGTGCTGGGTGCGCCGGCCGCCAGCTGGCAGATCGCCTCAGCCTCTAGCCGGGTGCCTGTGGGGTTGTTGGGGTTGCAGAGCAGCAGCAGGCGCGGGTTGAGTTGCGCCAAGGCCCGCTGCATGTCTTGCAAAGGGAAGCGGTAGTCGTCGCCTTCATAGGGAATGGCGTTGACGACCATGCCCTGCATGCGGGCGCACGGCTGGTAGTAGCCAAAGGTGGGGCTGGTGGTGAGCATCACATCGCCTGGGTTGCCGTAGGCCTGGCAGATGGCGTGGAGGGCTGCGTCAACGCCGTTGAACAGTCCGATCTGCTTGCACGGCAGGCCGCCGAGGGATTGGCTGAAGGCCTCGCGTAGGCCGTCGTATTCGGGATAGATCGCGTAGTGCTCGGCTGGGATGCCGCGAATCGCCTCCACCACCTTGGGGCTCGGGCCGACGCTGTTCTCGTTGAAGTCCAAGCGCAGCAGGCCCCGGCGTCCCTCCAGCGGGGCGCTGTAGCTCTGCAATTGCTCCACCTCGCTGCGGGCCGGGGGGAACTGGGGGCGTGGATCCGGCATCACATCCGCTCCAGGCTGGGAATGCCCAGCAGGCTTAGACCCAGCTTGAGGGTGTCAGCCGCTAAACGGCAGAGGGCCAGCCTCGAGCTGCGCATCGGCTCATCAGCTTTGAGCACAGGCACCTGGTCGTAGAAGCGGTTGAAGCTCTGGCTCAGTTCAAACAGGTAGGTGCAGAGCCTGTTGGGCAGCAGATCGCTCTCGACTTCGCTGATCACCGCATCGAGTTGCAGCAGCTGGCGGATCAAGGCCCATTCTTGAGGTTCTTCAAACACCAAGTGCTCGGGCAGTTCACCATCGAGGGCGCCCCCCTTGCGGGCGATGCCGCTGATGCGCACCACCGCGTAGAGCAGGTAGGGGGCTGTGTTGCCCGTTAAGGCCAGCATCCGCTCAAAGCTGAACTGGTAGTTGGTGATCCGGTTGGTGCTCAGATCGGCGTACTTCACCGCCGCTAAACCAACGGTGGTCGCCACCTGATCAATGAAGCTGTCGCTTTCTTGGCGCTCCTCTTCTTTCAGGCGGCGGCGCAGATCAGCCTGGGCCCGCTCAACGGCTTCATCCAGCAGATCTTTGAGCCGCACGGTGTCGCCAGCGCGGGTTTTGAGTTTTTTGCCGTCGTCCCCTTGCACCAAGCCGAAGGGCACGTGCTCCAGGCTGGCCGCCGCGGGCACCCAGCCCGCCCGCTTGGCTACTTGGAACACCCCAGCGAAGTGCGCGGCCTGGCCCGCGTCGGTGACGTAAATCACCCGTCCTGCGCCATCGCCCGCTGAGCCCAAGCGGTAGCGAATCGCCGCCAGATCGGTGGTGGCGTAGTTGAACCCCCCATCACTTTTTTGCACGATCAAAGGAAGGGGTTTGCCTTCTTTGCCCACTACGCCCTCTAAAAAGACGCAGCCAGCCCCGTCATCGGTCACCAGCAAGCCGCTGGAGCGAAGGTCGTCGACAACCGCCGCGAGCTGTGGGTTGTAGAACGACTCCCCCCGCTCGCTCAAGCGGATATCAAGTCGGTCGTAGATTTTTTGGAATTCGCGGCGCGATTGGTCGCAGAGCAAGCCCCAAGCCTTCAGTGAGGTGGCATCGCCGCCTTGCAATTTGACGACTTCTTCGCGGGAGGTGGTTTGGAACGCTTCATCGTCGTCAAAGCGTTTTTTGGCCTCCCGGTAGAAGGCCACCAAATCACCCAGATCGATGGCATCAGCGGTGTTGAGCGCTTCTGGGGCCACCTGCTTGAGGTGGGTGATCAACATTCCGAACTGGGTTCCCCAGTCACCCACATGGTTGAGCCGCAGCACCTGGTGGCCGCGGAATTCCAGAACGCGGGCCAGGCAGTCGCCAATGATCGTGGAGCGCAGATGCCCCACATGCATTTCTTTGGCGATGTTGGGGCTGGAGAAATCAACAATCACCGGTGCTTCGGCCTGCTCAACCGCCGCAACGCCCAGGCGTGGATCGCCGATTCGCTGGCGCACCTCAGCGGCTAGCACCGAGGGCTTCAAGGTGATGTTGATGAACCCCGGGCCGGCGATCTCTGGCGCCTCAGCCAGTGCTGAAAACGCTGGGTTGTTCTGCAGCTGTTCAACGATGGCCGCTGCGATCTGCCGTGGTGCCTGCTTGAGCGGCTTGGCCAAGGCGAGGGCTCCATTGGCTTGGAAATCACCAAACTCCGGTTTGCTGGCTGGGCCCAGGGCTGGATTCAGCTCGCCGTCGGCCTCAGGGAAGGCCTGCTGCATGGCTGCGCGCAGCTGAGCCTCCAGGGTTTGGGCAATGCGCAGCATGAACAGGGACCGCCGCAGCGGTGGACACAGCCTCTGATCATCCCTCTTAGCCGGTGAACCGCATGCTCAGATCCAGCCAGGAGCTGCGGGTGATCGGGGCGCTGGTGGAGATCAGATCGATGCCGCTGCTGACATAGAGCCTCAATTGATCCGGCTGGATGCCGCTGGCTTCCAGCACAACGGGCTTGCCCCGCTGCTGGGCCTGGCCCCGCAGCTCGGGCACCAGTTGCTGGAGTGCATCGGGGCTGAATTCATCGAGCAACACCCCATCGGCGCCAGCGGCCACAGCGGCTTTGGCTTCCTCAATGGTTTCTGCTTCCACGATCACTTGGCTGGGCCAAGGGGCTGCGGCGCGCACGGCCGCAACGGCGGCAGCCACCCCACCCGCCCAGGCCAGGTGGTTTTCCTTGAGCATCGCGGCATCGTCGAGGCCCATGCGGTGGTTACCGCCGCCACCACAACGCACGGCGTATTTCTCGAGCACCCGCAGGCCCGGGGTTGTTTTGCGGGTATCCACCAGCTGCACCCCACTGCCCTGCAGTTGGCTGGCCAGCGCTGCCGTTGCTGTGGCGATGCCGGAGAGCCGCATCGCCAGGTTGAGAGCGGTGCGTTCAGCTCCCACCAAAGCCGCGGCGGGCCCTTCGAGCTCCAGCAGCCGCGTTCCAGCGCTGATGGCCTCACCGTCGTTCACCAGCACCTGCGCTGTTACCCCGGAATCCATCAGGCCAAATACGGCTGCGGCCAGCTGCCCACCGCAGAACACTCCATTGGCCTTGCTGAGCCAGTGGGCTTGGCCGCGGCAGCCCTGCAGCGCCGCGGCACTGAGATCACCGCGGCCCAGGTCTTCCTGCAGCCAGGCCTGCAAGTGCTGCTGCAGCGCTGGCGTCATCGCCAGAGGGGGGATTGCCACGGCAGGAGCTGGCTAAATCAATCCCATGATGGGCCGTGATCAGGCAGGGGCATGGCAACACAGCAACCAGGATTTGGTCTGGTTTGGAGGCCAGGTGATCTCGACGGCTTCCTGGCTTTAGCCCTCAACAACCTGATCACGATCCTGCTGATCATTGGCCTCTGTAGGGATGTGCTGGGCTACCCCGACAGCTTGGTGTTCGGGGTGATCCTGCCGGCTACCGGCATCAGCTTGCTGCTGGGCAATTTGGCTTATGCCCGCCAAGCCCGTGTCTTGGAGCTTCAGGAAGGGCGCCAGGACTGCACGGCGTTGCCCTATGGCATCAACACCGTGAGCCTGTTCGCCTACATCTTTTTGGTGATGCTGCCGGTCAAGCTCACCGCTCTGGGGGCAGGGCTGGATGAGAGCACCGCCATCACGCGCTCCTGGCAGGCCGGCATGGTGGCCTGCTTGGGCTCCGGCCTGATTGAAACCGCCGGAGCCTTTTGCGCCCACAAGTTGCGGTTGTGGTTGCCGCGGGCGGCGTTGCTCTCCACCCTCGCCGGGATTGCCCTGGGCTACATCTCGCTTGGCTTTCTGCTGCGCACCTATGCCAACCCTCTGGTGGGTTTGGCGAGTTTGGCGGTGATTTTGTTGGGCTACTACGGCCGAGTGCGCTGGCCACTGCCGACGGGTTTGTTTGCCCTGTTGCTGGGGCTGGTGCTCGCTTGGGGCAGTGGGTTGATGGAGGTGGCGCCTGGCGCCTGGCAACAGAGCTGGTCTCTGGTGGGTTGGCAGGCGCCGATGGTTCAGCTCGCTGGGCTGTGGCAGGCCCGGGGGGAGTTGGTGCCCTGGCTCGGAGTGATCATTCCGATGGGCCTGTTCAACGTGATCGGTTCGCTGCAAAACCTCGATAGCGCTGAGGCGGCCGGTGATCGCTACCCAACCCGTAGTTGTTTGCTGATCAATGGCCTGGGCACGTTGAGCGCGGCCGCCTTGGGTTCGTGCTTTCCCACCACGATCTACATCGGCCATCCCGGCTTTAAGACCTTGGGGGCCCGCTCCGGCTACTCCTGGATGAATGGGGTGGTGCTGGCGGCGGCCTGTTGTTTTGGCCTGTTTGGGTTGGCCTCTCTGTTGATCCCCATCGATGCGGGGATGGCGATTTTGCTTTATATAGGCTTGACGATCACAGCCCAGGCCTTCCAGGCCACACCCTCACGCCATGCACCGGCGGTGGTGCTTGGCATCCTTCCGGGGTTGGCTGGCTGGGGCACCCTGCTGCTCAAAGCAGGCCTGAGAAGCGGTGGTTTGGGAACTCCCAGCAATCCCTTCAATGCTGATCTGCTGGCGGCGCTCAATGCTGCCGACATTTGGGCGGCAGGCGCCTTTGCCTTGGAGCAAGGCCAGATCATCACGGCGATGCTGCTCGCGGCGCTGTTGGTCTTCGCCATTGAGGGGCGTTTTTTGGCCGCTGCGCTGTGCAGCGGTTTGGCGGCGCTGCTGGCTTGGTTTGGTGTGATCAATGCCTGGCAGTTCACCACCGCCGACACGGTCATGCACTTGGGCTGGGGCACTGGGGCGCCATGGGCGCTGGCCTATGCCGTGGTCACCGCGCTGTTGTTAGTGGCACGCGTGATGCCGCGTCAGGCGGAAGGTGCCAGTGAGCCCTAGGGCTTTATTTGCCGATGCAGAAGCGTGAGAAGACGCGATCCAGCACGGCTTCGGTGATCTCAGCACCGGTGATCTCACCCAGAGCGCGAATCGCTTCGCGCAGATCAATGGTCCAAAAATCCCAGGGCAAGCAGCCATCGCGCGCTGCCTGCTGACTGCGGCCCAAGGCGGCTGAGGCCGTGGCGGCCAGATCGCATTGACGTTGATTGAGCGCCAGCAGCAGCCCCTGCCCCTCGCCGCTGAGGCCACAGAGTTTGAGCAGTGCGCTGCTGAGTTCTGCTAACCCCAGCCCGCTGCGGGCGCTGATGGCCAGTCCTGCTGTCTCAGCAGCAGTCCCACCAAGATCTGATTTGTTGCCCACCAACAACAGGGGTGTGCCGTCTGGCACCTCGTTGCGCAGCTCGCTGTCGTCTGGGCTCCAGCCGCTGCTGAGGTCATAGAGCAGCACCACCGCATCGGCGCTGGCCAGGGCAGCGCGACTGCGTTCAATGCCGAGTTGTTCAACGCGATCGGCGGTGGAGCGAATGCCAGCGGTGTCGACCAAGGTGATCGGCACCCCTTGGAGCACCAGGTCGTAGTCCAACAGGTCGCGCGTGGTGCCCGGTAGGTCGGTAACGATGGCGCGCTCTTGGCCGCTGAGGGCATTGAGCAGGCTGCTTTTGCCCACATTGGGCCGGCCGATAATCGCCACCCGCAAGCCATCGCGCAGCAACTGGGCTTGCTGGCCATCGCGCACCAACTGATCCAACGCCTGCTGCACCTCCTGGAAGGCGTTGCAGACCGCTGCTCCATCGAGACTTGGGAGGTCTTCTTCGAAGTCCACGCGTGCTTCGAGCTCGCAGAGCTGATCGAGCAATTGATGGCGCAGTGCATCGATGCGCTGCTGCAATCCGCCATCGAGCCCGGCTATGGCCAGCTCAGCGGCCCGGCGGCTCCTGGCGCTCACCAATTCGCTGATGGCCTCAGCGCGGGTGAGATCAAGGCGTCCATTGAGAAAGGCCCGCTGGCTGAATTCCCCGGGCAGGGCGCGGCGAGCACCTGCCGCCAAGACCAACTCCAACAGCCGTTGCACCGCCACGAGTCCGCCGTGGCCGTGGAACTCCACCACCGTTTCGCGGGTGAAGCTGCGCGGCGCGCGCATCAACAGCAGCAGCACCTCATCCACCACATCGCCATTGGCTGGATCGTTGACGTGGCCGTAGAGCACCCGATGGCTCTCCCAGCTCTGCTGGCCAGCCGGTTGAAACAGTTGGCGGCCAATGGCTTCGGCTTGGGGGCCGCTGACCCTCACGATGGCCACACTGCCGGCGCCGGCGGCAACCGCCGTGGCGATCGCTGCGATGGTGTCGTCGCGCCCCGCCAGGCTCATGGACGTTGCCGCCTCAGGGCTCGCGACCAATAGACGATCAGCAGCACATCGGCCACCACCAGGGAGATGACGGCCACAAGACCCTGGGATCGCTCAGAGGCCAGCAGGCTGAGGCGAACGATGCCGTAGGGCGCTAGCACCAAGAGCTGAAGACTCAGCGCCACCAAGGCCAGCACCATGCCCCAACCCCGCCGGCCAATGAGAGCGATGCAGGCGATGATCCCGACAACCGCGGTGGGGATCCAGGCGGAAATGGCCAGCACCAAATTGGCGGTGTGCCAAGGGTCAGGCAAGCCGATGACCACCGAGGCTGCAATCAATCCGAGCAGATTGGCCGCCAGCCCCACCACAGCCAACCAGCGGTCGCGAGGCGTGAAGACAGGCCTGCTCATCGGCGATTCCGCAATGTGGCTCCAGTTTGCTCGGAGTCCTGCTCAGGCGCTGCCGCAGCGGGCCAGGTCCAGCACATCCGCCATCGAGCGGATTTGGTTCATGGTGGCTTGCAGCTGATCAGCGCTGCTCAATTCGATCCTCAGATCGATGCGGGCTGGTTTGCCATAGGCGGTGCGAACCCGCGCATCACTGACGTTGATGCTGCTGTCGGAGAGCCGGGTGAGGATGTCTTTGAGGATGCCGACGCGATCGAGCACCTCGATGCGAAGCAGCACGGGATAACGCCGGCGGTGTTCGCTCACCACCGGATTCCAGCGCACCGGCAAGCGCCGTTCCACCGGGGTTTGCGCCACGTTGGCGCAGTCCTGGCGGTGAATGGTGATGCCGTGATTGCCAAGGGCAACGGCGCCAACAATCGGCTCGCCCGGCAAGGGACTGCAACAGCCCCCCAACCGGTATTCCAGTCCTTCAACGCCAAGAATTGGGCTGCCGCTGGGGTCGGTGGTGCTGGTGTTGGCTTGGTCGCTGAGATTGCGAGCGAGCTCTTCATTGCTGGGGGCCTCGTTGCTGGATTCCTCCTCCAGCCGCATCTCTTCGCGCAGTCGATTGGTGACCTGATGCACCGTGACGCCGCCAAATCCGAGGGAGGCCAGCAGGTCATCAACACCGGTGAGGTTGCAGCGGCGGGCGACGCGCAGGATTGGGTCACTGCTGAGCAGGGCATCGAAGCCATCACGGCCGAGCTCCCGCTCCAGCATTTCGCGGCCGCGTGTGATGTTGTCGTCGCGGTGACTGCGCTTGTACCACTGGCGGATGCGCTCGCGCGCCGTTGGTGTGGCGACGAAATTCAGCCAGTCCAGGCTGGGGTGAGCGGTTTTGGCTGTCACGATCTGAACGAAGTCGCCGTTCTGCAGGGGGGTGGCGAGCGGGCAGAGCCGATCGTTGATGCGTACGCCCTGGCAGTGGTTCCCCACCTCGCTGTGAATGCGGTAGGCAAAGTCCACGGCGGTGGACCCTTTGCGCAGTCCGATCACATCGCCATTGGGGGTGAACACAAACACCTCGTCGTCAAAGAGGTCTTCTTTGATCGAACGCAAATAGTCGTTGTGGTCTTGTCCCCCCTCTTCTTTTTGCCAATCAACCAGCTGCCTGAGCCAGTTGAAGCGGGCCATCTCATCTCCGTCAGCTGGAGATCCGCCCTCTTTGTACTTCCAGTGGGCCGCAATGCCGTACTCGGCCACTTCATGCATCTCGCCGGTGCGGATCTGCACTTCAATCGGCCGATGCCGACCAATCACCGCGGTGTGCAGCGATTGGTAGCCGTTGGGTTTGGGCAGGCCGATGTAGTCCTTGAAGCGACCTGGGATGGGCCGGAAGGTGTCGTGCACCACGGCTAAGGCGCGGTAGCAGGTCTCCACCGATGGGGCCACGATCCGCACCGCCGCCACATCAAAGATTTCGTGGAACTCCTTCTCCTGGCGCTGCATCTTGCTCCAGATGCCATAGAGATGTTTGGGGCGCCCCACCACTTCGCACTCACGCACGCCTGAGTTCTCCAGCCGGTCGCGCAGCAGCTGAACGGTGACGCCCAAGCGTTCTTCGCGGTCGCTGCGTTTGCTGGCCACCTGTTGGGAGATGGAACGGAAGTCATCGGGTTCCAGCACCTTGAAGGCCAGATCCTCCAGCTCCCACTTGAAGCGGCCAATGCCAAGGCGGTTGGCCAGGGGCGCGTAGATGTCGCGGGTTTCGGTGGCGATGCGCTGTTGTTTCTCTGGGCGCAGCGCCCCCAGGGTGCGCATGTTGTGGAGCCGGTCGGCCAGCTTCACCAACACCACGCGGATGTCGCTGGCCATGGCCAAAAACATCTTGCGCAGGTTTTCAGCCTGGGCCTCGGTTCGGTTGGTGAAATGGATGCCGCCCAGCTTGGTGACACCCTCCACCAGTTGCCGCACTTCAGCCCCGAAGTGCCCCTCGATTTCTTCCAAGCTCACATCGGTGTCTTCCACCACGTCGTGGAGGAACCCAGCGGCGATCACCGCAGCGCTGGCGCCGATGTCGCGCAGCAAATCCGCCACGGCCACCGGATGAATGATGTATGGCTCACCGGTGGCTCGCACCTGCTGGCGGTGGAGTTGGTAGGCGAAATCAAAGGCTGACGCCAGCAGACCCTCGGGGTCGGTGGGGCAGGTTTCGCCCTGACCAGGGGGCACATGCTCGATGCACTGCCTCAGCCATGCGGGTAGATCGATGGCGTAGTCATCAGGGCCAGCGATCTCTTGCCTGAGTTGGGGCGCATCGCACTCGGCTCGACCAGGCAGCGTTGACGCTGCTGAGGTGGCAAACCGGTCGGCGGCGTCCAGCATGGCCCCGTCAGACTGAGGCCATGGTATTCAGCGGCGAGCAGAATCCCAACCGTGGTCAGCAGCTCGCCATGAAGTCAGCCCCCGTGCTGCAGCTAGAGGATTTGGTGGTGGCCTACCCAGGCTCCGCTGATCCCACCCTCGATGGGCTGACCTTGAGCCTCCAGCGCGGTGAGCGCTTGGCCTTGGTGGGGCCCTCTGGTTGCGGCAAAAGCACTGTTGCTAGAGCCGTTTTGGGCTTGCTGCCGGAAGGAAGCCGCAGTCAGGGGCGCTTGGAATTGATGGGCAGCGATCCCCGGCGCCTGCGGCGCGGGGCGCTGAACCGTTTGCGGGGTGAGGCGGTTGGCCTGGTCTTTCAAGACCCGATGACCCGCCTCAATCCACTGATCAGCATTGGCGACCACCTGCGCGACACCCTCTCGGCCCATGGGGCTCAGGCGGCGCGGGCTGAGGAACTGCTTCAGCGCGTGGGCATTGGGCCAGAGCGGATGAACAGTTACCCGCACCAATTCAGCGGTGGCATGCGCCAGCGGGTGGCGATCGCCTTGGCCATGGCCTTGCAACCGCCACTGGTGATCGCCGATGAGCCCACCACCAGCCTCGATGTGGCGGTGGCCGGCCAGGTGATGGCTGAGCTCACGGCGTTGTGCCAAGAGGCTGGCAGTGCGCTGTTGCTGATCACCCACGATTTGGCCATGGCGGGCCGCTGGTGTCAGCGCATGGCGGTGATGCAAGACGGACGCTTGCTGGAGGAGGCATCGGCCTCAGAGGTATTGCTTCAGCCGCAGCAACCGCTCACCCAACGCTTGGTGGCGGCGGCCCGGCAACGGGAGGGAGGGGCGACCCCTCAGGCCCCTGCTACACCGGTGGTTCTTGAGTTGCATCAACTGCGCTGTTGGCATCGCCTTGGTGGTTGGCCCTGGCAGCCGCAGTGGTTGCGCTCGGTTGATGGGATCAGCCTGCGCCTCCATGCCGGGGAAACCCTGGGCATTGTTGGCCCCTCGGGCTGCGGCAAGAGCACCCTCTGCCGCGCCTTGATGGGGCTTAACCCTGTTCGCGGTGGTGAGGTGATGCTGCAGGGCCGGGATTTGCGGCGCTTGCAGGGGCAGGACTTACGCCAGGCCCGCCAGCGGTTGCAGATGGTGTTTCAGGACCCGCTGGCTTGCCTTAATCCAGCCATGACCGTGATCGATGCGGTGGCCGATCCGTTGTTGATCCATGGCTTGGCATCACAGAGCCAAGCCCGTGAGCAGGCCCGCACGGTGTTGGCGTCGGTAGGGCTCGATGCGTCGTTGGCACAACGCCTACCCCGGCAGCTCTCCGGGGGTCAGCAGCAGCGGGTCGCGATTGCTCGGGCGTTGGTGCTGCAACCGGCAGTGCTGCTTTGTGATGAATCGGTGAGCATGCTCGATGCCGAGGTGCAGGCCGAAGTACTGCAACTGCTGCGCCAACTGCAGCAACAGCTCGGTGTGGCGATTTTGTTTGTCACCCATGACCTTGGGGTGGCCAGTGGTTTTTGTCACCGCGTTGTGGTGCTCGACCAGGGCCGCATCGTGGAAGAGGGGCCGGGTGATGTGATGTTGAAGGCACCAGCGGCGGCCATCACCCGTGAATTGGTGGAGGCCTGTCCGCGCTTGCCGCAGCCCAGGTGATCTCAGGCAACACTCAGTGAATCCTCAGGTGAAACCCTTCAGCTGACGGGTTCATTCAGCAACGGCTCATTTTTAGGTTGCTGTTGTTGCTGAATCTCAGGTTTAAGCCATGGCGCTATCAACACCATCAGGCCTCAGTGTCGCTGTGGCTGGAGAGATTTGGTGGGGTGGATTTACAGCTGAAATCACGATTGCTAACACCACAGGATCTGCCCTCAGTGGTTGGAGCTACAGCTTTGAGAGTCCGCATCAATTGAACTCAGCTCCGTGGGGTGCCACGTTGCAGGCTGAGCCCCTGGATAATGGCCTGATTCGTTACACCCTCAGTGGGGCAGATTGGGGAGCTGCGATTCCAGCAGGTGGTTCCGTCACGGTTGGATTTAATGGCCAGCAAGGCGTTGATCTGGGTGTTACTGGCTCCTTGAATCAAGAGCTGTTAATGGCTGGTGATTCAACATCACCGGAGGCTGCCTCCCAGCCCGAACTACAACCGGTTGTTGATGAACCTGAGCCGGACCTAATCGTTGAGGTTGATGCTCCCGTGATGGAGGAGCCGGTGATGGACCACAGCCCTGAGGATCACTCCGGGATGGATCACAGCGGGCATGACCACAGCATGGTGGCTCCGCCGAGTTCAGGTGACTACATCGATATCACCAGTTGGGGCACTTTTCATGGCTCCAATCACAACTCCGAGCACGATGAGTTGGTGGGAGGTCGCACGGCGATTACCACTGAAGCCCTTGTGGCCTACAACGGCCTACGGGCCTTTGCAGGGCTCGAGGCTGTGGAGATTGAGGCGGTGGGTGAGTGGGCCTTTGCCCAGGGCTTGACCAATAACTCCCAAGCCTGGGGCAATGACACCAAAGGTGTTGGCCTTTGGTACGCGATGCAAGGCGCGAAGGTGGGCTGGATTGCTGATGAGGCCTACGACCCGCAGATCCTGGCTGACATTCAGCGCACGGCACGGCTTGGCTCAGAAACCGGCGTGATGGCGATGGTTCGTGAGTTTGGTCACGAAGGATTTGCCGATTACATCGAGCAGAGCGGCCTGCAGGATGCATTCATCAACACCTTGAAGATGGAACCCCATTACGGGGGCTGGATGCATGGGCGTACCCACGGATTTTTAGATGTTGAAGGTGTGGCGATTGCCCATGACATCAACCACCTCACGGTGCTGGGTTGGGATCAAAGCCAGCCGTTCATGAATGACACCTTTGATTGGCCGCAATGGCCTGCCTTGGATGTATCTGATCAAACGGTGATCAACTACTACCAAGGCATCGTGGCTTTGGGCGATCCGCTGAGTCAGAACCTGGAGGATTTGGCGGGTGTGGGAGTGGTGACTCCTGAACCTGTTATTGACCCCGAGCCTGAGCCTATTGCTGCAGAGCTAGAGCCGATTGAGGTTGTTGAAGCTGTGGATCCAGCCCCAATCGTTGAGGTTGATGCTCCCGTGATGGAGGAGCCGGTGATGGACCACAGCCCTGAGGATCACTCCGGGATGGATCACAGCGGGCATGACCACAGCATGGTGGCTCCGCCGAGTTCAGGTGACTACATCGATATCACCAGTTGGGGCACTTTTCATGGCTCCAATCACAACTCCGAGCACGATGAGTTGGTGGGAGGTCGCACGGCGATTACCACTGAAGCCCTTGTGGCCTACAACGGCCTACGGGCCTTTGCAGGGCTCGAGGCTGTGGAGATTGAGGCGGTGGGTGAGTGGGCCTTTGCCCAGGGCTTGACCAATAACTCCCAAGCCTGGGGCAATGACACCAAAGGTGTTGGCCTTTGGTACGCGATGCAAGGCGCGAAGGTGGGCTGGATTGCTGATGAGGCCTACGACCCGCAGATCCTGGCTGACATTCAGCGCACGGCACGGCTTGGCTCAGAAACCGGCGTGATGGCGATGGTTCGTGAGTTTGGTCACGAAGGATTTGCCGATTACATCGAGCAGAGCGGCCTGCAGGATGCATTCATCAACACCTTGAAGATGGAACCCCATTACGGGGGCTGGATGCATGGGCGTACCCACGGATTTTTAGATGTTGAAGGTGTGGCGATTGCCCATGACATCAACCACCTCACGGTGCTGGGTTGGGATCAAAGCCAGCCGTTCATGAATGACACCTTTGATTGGCCGCAATGGCCTGCCTTGGATGTATCTGATCAAACGGTGATCAACTACTACCAAGGCATCGTGGCTTTGGGCGATCCGCTGAGTCAGAACCTGGAGGATTTGACCGGTGGCGGCGCGGTCACTCCCGAACCACAACCGGTGCCGTTCCCCGGTCCATTGCTGCCTGACGATGGGCCTGCGGAGATTGATCCGGTGGTCGGTGCACCTGTGGATGTTGAGGTCAGTGGTGATCTCTGGTGGGGTGGTTTCACGGCCTCACTGACCGTCATTAACCAGAGCGATCAAACCCTGGATGATTGGGCCTTGAGTTTCACCAGCGCTCACCGTTTCTATGGCGAAGCCTGGGGCGTCGAGGTGGTCACCGAGCAGCTCTCGGCAGACCTGTATCGCTATCAGCTCAATGGCGCGGACTGGGGGCAGTCGATCGGAGCGGGTGAATCGCGAACCGTTGGCTTCAACGCCTTGGCGGGCACCGACCTGGCCCGTGACGGAAGCCTCAGCGAAGACACCCTGCTGGCGGCGGGAACGGACTTCACCGTGCTCTAAGCGGTTCGCTTGCGCAGCACCGCCAGCAGTTTCTCCAGCACCTCAGGCAGTGGGGCCTCGAACACCATCCGCTCGCCAGTGATTGGGTGATCCAGGCCCAGCTGCACGGCATGGAGGGCTTGCCCTGGCAGCTCGATTGGCAACTTGCGGCAGCGGCTGTAGGTGGGATCCCCCACCACCGGGTGGTTGCGGTGGGCGCAATGCACCCGGATTTGGTGGGTGCGGCCGGTGTCGAGTTTGAAGCGCAGCAGCGAGTAGTCGCCGAGTCGTTCCTGCAGGCTCCAGTGGGTGCAGGCGTAACGCCCGTTCTCGCTACTCACCACCGCATATTTCTTGCGGTCGACAGGGTGGCGGCCAATGGCTCCAACGATCGTGCCGCTCTCGTCGGCCGGCACCCCATGCACTACGGCCAGGTATTCGCGGGAGGCCACGCGTTTTTGGATTTGCACCTGTAGTTTCACCAAGGCCTGCTGGCTCTTGGCGATCACGATGCAGCCGGTGGTGTCTTTGTCCAGGCGATGCACGATCCCAGGCCGCAGCTTGCCGCTGATGCCCGGTAAGTCGGGGCAGTGGTGAAGGAGGCCGTTCACCAGGGTTCCGTCTTTATTCCCTGGGGCTGGATGCACCGTCAGGCCAGCTGGTTTGTTGATCACGATCAGGTGCTCGTCTTCGAAGAGCACATCGAGATCCATCGGCTCAGGCTGCAGATAGGGCAGCGGCTCTGGAGGCGGCATCCAGAGCTTGATTTCATCGCCGGTGCGTAGGGGCGTTTTGGCTCGGCCGGTGGTGCCATTGACCCGCACATAGCCGGCTTCGATGAATTTCTGAATCCGCGCGCGGCTTTGCTCAGGCCGCTGGCTCACCAGCCAACGGTCCAGACGCATCGGCAGGGGCTTCGGGTAGTGGAGCGTCAGCAACTCGCCTTCTCCTTCGCCAAAGCCATTCATGGCAGCTCCAGGGCAATCGGCCCCAACACCGAACGGCGGTAGTCATCGAGAAGCCGTTGGGCCATGCGGTCGCTCTGGCCTGAGGTGTGCTTCAGCGCCGCTGCGCTCAACCAGGCGTTGGCCGCCCCAGGCCCAGCCTCCACCGCGATGCCGTAGCGCTGCTCCAGCAGTTGCGGCGGCACGGCAGCGGCAGGTTGCTGCTCCAGCGCCACCAACATCTCGAGAAAGGCCAGCGCAACGCCTTCGCCGTCGTAGGCGGCCTGGCCAATGTCATCGCAGAGGGCCAGATGCAAGGCGGCTTGCTGGTCATCCAGCCGCGGCGGCAGCACACCGGGTGCATCCAATAAATCCAGGCTTTGGCCCAGCCGCACCCAGCGCAGCGTGCGGGTCACCCCGGCTCGCCGGGCGCTGTCGACCACCTTTTGGCGCACCAGCCGGTTGATCAAGGCTGATTTGCCCACATTGGGGAACCCCAGGGTCAAGGCCCGCACGGGCCTGGGCCGCATGCCCCGTTTGCGGCGCCGCTCATTGAGTTGATCGCCAGCGCGGATGGCGGCCTGTTGCACCTGCTTGACGCCGGTGCCGGCTTTGGCGTCACACCACCAGGGCGTCTGCCCCTGGCTGCGGAACCATTCATCCCAGGCTTGCCGCGCCTGCGCCGACACCATGTCGCGCCGGTTGATCACCAACAGATGTTGTTTGCCTTTGATCCAGCGCTGCAGGTGGGGATGGCCTGTGGCCATCGGGATGCGCGCATCGCGCACCTCGATCACCAAATCCACCTTGCTGAGGTGCTGGGTGAGCTGCTGTTCAGCCTTGGCAATGTGGCCCGGATACCACTGGATCGCAGGGGCGCTCACGGCACCACCAGGACAGGGCAGGGGGCCAGCTGGATCACCCGTGCTGCCGTGCTGCTACTGGCTTGCTCCAGGTTGATGCCGCGGGTGCCCATCACGATCAGGTCGGCCTCGATCTCATCGGCCACATCGCCGATCACAAACGCTGGTTTGCCCTCCCGCTCGATCAGTTCGCATTCGATGCCTGCTTCGGCAAAGGTGTCGTGCGCTTTTTGCAGCAGCTGCGCCACGGCATCCACATCCCCCATGGAGCTGCTGCCTTCCTCTACCACCGAGAGCAGCACCAGCTTGCTGTCGTGCTGTTGCACCAGCTGCAACACCGTCGCCGCGGTGTCCATGGCTGCGCGGCTTTGGTCGAAGGGAAACAGAACGGTGCGGAACATGGCGTTGCCAAGGGCCCTGCCTTTGTCTTAGCTCGCCGCGGGCATCGATCCATGCCTCGAGGCTTGAAGGGTAAACTCGCCGCGCTTCCACCTCCCACGCACTATGGCCAAGCGCTCCTTGTCGGCACTGAACAGTGAGGCCCTGCGCGGCAAGCGTGTGCTGGTGCGCGTGGATTTCAACGTTCCCCTCAACGATGCCGGCGCCATCACCGATGACACCCGCATCCGTGCAGCCCTGCCCACCATCAAAGATCTGACCGGCAAGGGCGCCAAGGTGATCCTTTCGGCCCACTTCGGCCGTCCCAAGGGCAAAGTCAACGAGGACATGCGCCTCACCCCAGTGGCTGCGCGCCTGAGCGAGCTGCTTGGCGCCCCGGTTGCCAAGACCGATAGCTGCATCGGTAGCGATGCCGAGGCCAAGGTGGCCGCCATGGCCGATGGCGATGTGGTGCTGCTGGAGAACGTGCGCTTTTTCGCGGAAGAAGAGAAGAACGAATCTGGCTTCGCCGAAAAGCTGGCTGCCCTGGCTGAGGTCTATGTGAACGACGCCTTCGGCGCTGCTCACCGCGCCCATGCCTCCACCGAAGGCGTGACCAAGTACCTGAGCCCGAGCGTGGCTGGCTACCTGATGGAGAAGGAGCTGCAGTACCTGCAAGGTGCTGTTGACGATCCCAAGCGCCCCTTGGCCGCCATCGTTGGTGGCTCCAAAGTCAGCAGCAAGATCGGCGTGCTGGAGGCCCTTATCGACAAGTGCGACAAGGTGCTGATCGGCGGTGGCATGATCTTCACCTTCTACAAAGCCCGCGGCCTGTCGGTGGGTAAGAGCTTGGTGGAAGAAGACAAGCTCGAGCTCGCCAAGGAGCTTGAAGCCAAGGCCAAGGCCAAGGGCGTTCAGCTGCTGCTGCCCACCGACGTGGTGCTGGCTGACAACTTCGCGCCCGATGCCAACAGCCAAGTGGCGTCCATCGATGCCATCCCCGACGGCTGGATGGGCCTGGACATCGGTCCTGACTCCATCAAGGTTTTCCAGGACGCTTTGGGTGATTGCAAGACCGTGATCTGGAACGGCCCCATGGGCGTGTTCGAGTTCGACAAATTTGCCGCTGGCACCAACGCCATCGCCACCACCCTGGCTGACCTGAGCGCCAAGGGCTGCTGCACCATCATTGGCGGCGGCGACTCGGTGGCTGCTGTTGAGAAGGCTGGCCTGGCCGCCCAGATGTCCCACATCTCCACCGGTGGTGGCGCCAGCCTCGAGCTGCTCGAGGGCAAGGTGCTGCCCGGTGTGGCTGCCCTCGACGAAGCCGCCTGAGGCCAGACCCGGTGGTCACCGATCGCGAGCGAGATCTTTCCCGTCAGTTCTGGGACAAACGCCATGGGCGCCGGCCTGGTTCTGGCGGTAGCCGCCGCCGTCAGGGATTGCCCTGGTGGGTGATCACCATTGTTGTGGTGCTGCTGTTGTGGCTGCTCTTCGGACGCTGAACCAAGAGTTCTGCTCCCAGTTCTGGAGCGTCGGCTGGAAGCTCGAGGAGGGCGCGAATCCAGTGGCGCATCTGCTGCGGCAACCGCCCTTGCTGGTAGCGCTCTAGCGCCTCCATCAGCACAGGACTATTGACCCAAGTTGGGGCCACGGCACCGACTGCAGCACGATGGCCGCAGTGTCGCGATTCGGCCTGGAGCCGGCAAGCCATGGCTGCAAACATTCCGGTTTGCTTCATCGGTCTTGGGGCCCTGGGCCAACCGATGGCCGCCAACCTCCTGGCTGCCGGTGTTCCGCTCACCGTTCACAACCGCAGTCCTGAGCGGCAACAGCCCTTGCAAGCCGCCGGAGCCCGGGTTGCGGCCAGCCCAGCTGAGGCGGCCGCCTCAGCCCAGATCCATGCGCTCTGCCTCACCGATGCAGCAGCTGTGGAGGCGGTTCTGCAGGGACCTTCTGGGCTCCTGGCAGGGGTTGAGCCTGGCGGCTTGATCGTTGATTTCTCCACGATTGATCCGGCCAGCACGCAGCGTCTGGCGGCCGCGGCGGCCCAGCGCGGGGTGAGCTGGTTGGATGCCCCGGTGACCGGCGGCACCGAGGGCGCACGCCGCGGCACGCTCTCGGTGTTGGTGGGCGGTGAGGCCAGCGATCTGGAGCGTGCTGGCCCTGTGCTGGAGGTGGTGGGCGGCACCATCACCCACCTGGGTCCCTTGGGCTCAGGCCAGCGGGCCAAGGCTGTGAACCAAGTGCTGGTGGCCGGTAGCTATGCAGCAGTGGCTGAAGCGCTGGCGTTGGGTCAGCGGTTGGGCTTGCCGATGCGCGATTTGGTGGCTGCCCTGCAGGAGGGGGCGGCAGGCTCTTGGGCCCTGCGCCATCGCGCCCCATCGATGCTCGAGCAGCAGTTCCCGCTTGGTTTCAAGCTTGAGCTGCACCGCAAGGATCTCGGCATCGCCCTGGCGGCAGCGGAGGGTTGTGAGCTTCAGTTGCCGATCAGCGAGCAGGTGGCAGCGATGGAAGACAGCCTGATGCAGCAAGGCCACGGCCAGGAGGATGTCTCAGCGTTGCTGCGCTGGTTCAAAGACGATTCACCACCCGCACCGTGCGGCTAATGCTGACGGTGCCTTCGGGATGCAGCAGCAGGGCTGCCCAGGCTTGGCGCCCGGCTTGGTACGGGGCCTGGATTGTTTTGAAAATGCCGCCGGCATTGAGCGCGCCCAGTTCAATCTCAGGGCTCTCCTCCTGCAGCAGATCGGCTTCGGTGAGCTCGGTTAAACCGCCCGCCAAGGTTGCATCCGTAAGCGGATCATCCATGAGCACATCGAGGTCGTAGCGCTGACCGGTTAGCACCGTGTCGGGGGCCAGCACACTCACGGCTAAATCGCGTTCACCGCTGCGCACGATGGATTCTTCCTTCAACACCTCCTGGCTGCCGAGGGTGAGCCCGTCACTACGCACCGCCAGGATTTGGCTGGCCTGCAGGCGGAAATCGCGGCCGTCTTGGCTGCCGTTGCCCACCACGCTCACGTTCAGGGTGTTGCGCCCATCGGCGAGGTCTTGGCCCGCGGCCAAGGACCATTGGCTATCAGGAAACTGACGGCGCAGTTGGCTGTAGCGGTTTTCCAACTCGCTGCCGCCGATTTCATCGCTGCTGGCCACCAAGTCCGCCAGTGCACTCGTATCGCCGTTATTCAGTGCGCTCTCCAGTTGGTCCAACAGCGCTCCACTCAACTGGGCATGGGCTGCTGGGATTTGGCAAGACAAAACACCCCCGAGCAGCAGGGAGAGCCAGGGTGTTGCAGTCACGGCACGCCGTCGCAGGGATCCTTAAGTTAGGCGCCCCGTCTTGTGCGTCCATGCCTCGGCTTCTGATTGCAGCCAGCGGCACTGGAGGCCATCTGTTTCCGGCCTTGGCGGTCGCTGACCGCATGCCAGACGACTGGAGTGTGCGCTGGTTGGGGGTTCCCGATCGCCTTGAACGCCAACTCGTCCCCAGCCGTTACCCCCTGTTCACTGTGCGGGCTGGCGGGTTGCAGGGCCGAGGTCTGCGCAAGCTCAAGCAATTGATTCAGTTGCTTTGGAGCGCTTGGCCTGTGGCGCGCCTGATTCGCAAGCAGGAGTGCTCGGTGGTCTTCACCACGGGCGGCTACATCGCAGCCCCGGCGATCTTGGCGGCGCGCCTCTGCCGCCGGCCGGTGGTGCTGCATGAATCCAATGCAATCCCTGGCCAGGTAACCCGCCTGTTTGGCCGCTTTTGCACCCGTGTGGCCCTTGGGCTGCCGCAGGCGGCGGATTATCTGAGTGGTTGCCGTCCAGAAGTCACCGGCACTCCGGTGCGGGAGAACTTTCTCAAGCCAGCCGCCTGTCCGGATTGGGTGCCTGCTGGTGACGGCCCCCTGCTGCTGGTGATTGGCGGTAGCCAAGGCGCGGTTGGGTTGAACCGGATGGTGCGTGAGGCAGCGCCTGCGTTGCTCGCCATGGGATGCCGCATCGTGCACCTCAGCGGCAGCGTCGATCCGGATCAAGGCCAGCTGCAGCACCCCGCCTATCGCGAGCGTCCGTTTAGTGATGAGATCCCGGCGCTGCTGCAGCACGCGGATCTGGCGATCTCACGGGCCGGTGCCGGCAGCCTCAGCGAGTTGGCTGTCTGCGGAACCCCAGCGGTGTTGGTGCCTTTCCCGCAGGCTGCCGATGACCATCAGAGCGCCAATGCCGCTGCTGCGGCTGCCGTTGGAGCCGCTGTGATCGTGGCCCAGCATGGGCCGAATGAGCCCGGCCTGCGGCGCATGCTGTGGAACCTGCTGGGCCCCCGCTTGCGGGGCTGTGATCCAGCGGCTGATCCGCTGCGCTTGTTGCGCCAAGGCATGGAGCGCTTGGCGGTTCGTGATGCCGATCGCTTGCTTGCTGAGCTGCTTCAAGATCTGGCCGCTGAGGCTTAGCCGTGGCTGCGCGGGCCCACGTTGCTGCTGATGTCGCGCCGACTCGGCTCACTAGTCGGATCCAAGCTGCTGATGGCGCCGATGCCCGCCAGGGTGGGCAGGGGTTCGCCGGTTTCCAGGGCAACGGCGATGGCGCTGAGCTCTTGCGGTTGGCGTAGGCCAATCGATTGCCCACGGCTCTCGCCATTGGCATCAAAGAGCTGCAAATGGGGAATGCCATTGACGTTCCAGCGCTGCACTTGCGGCTGCCAGCTGGGGTTGTCGACATTCAGCAAAACCAGATCGACTTGGGGATGGTCTTCGACCATTTGCTCCATGCCGGGAGCCATGGTGCGGCACGACTCACACCAGTCCGCATAGAACTCGATCACGGTTGGCTTGCCGTTGCCCAGGGCTTGCTCCAAAGGCAGTGAGCGCCGAGCCATCTGATCGAGCAGGTCGCCCTCCGGGCGCCCGCCTTCCAGCCAAACCACCGCTACTACAACGATGGCCACCAGCAGCAGCACCAGCTGAGGGAGCCTCTTCCCAGGGAATTCGGGGCCGGCTGGGGTGCTGCTCATGGCTGCGGCGCTGTTGGGGCGCTGCCATGCTGGCAGCGAAGCTCCCCTGTGTGCCGTGAAGCGTCGCTTGACGCTGCAATTCCCTCGGGAAGCCGTGCACCAGCCGATCACCTATCGGTTGGCTGTCGATTACGACGTGGCTTCGCGGATCATTCGCGCCCAGGTTGCTCCCAACCAAAGCGGCACGTTGGTGGTGGAGCTCTCCGGTGATATCGATGAGCTCGATGCCGCCCAGGAGTGGTTGATGAGCCTTGGGCTGTCGATCAGCTCAGCGGCTGGGGAGATCGCCATTGACCCTGAGCGCTGCGTCGATTGCGGCATCTGCTCCAGCGTTTGCCCCAGTGGCGCCTTGAGCTGCAGCACACCAGACTGGCGGCTGCAGTTTGATCAGCGCCGCTGCGTCGTCTGCGAGCAGTGCATCGCTGTCTGCCCGCTGGATGCCATCAGCCTGAAGCTCTGATGTCTTTCTTCCTTCGTTGGCTGACATTGCCCGCCCGGGCCCCGATGTTGATCCTGCTCGCCTTGATCAGCGTTTATCTGGGAGCCCACTGGGGCCTGCTGCAGGCAGACATCCGCTCCAGCGTGGCCGATCAGTCTTTGGTGGATGAGGCCTACTGGGTGCTCTCGCTCTCCCAGGTGGTGATCGTGGTGTCGTTTTGCACCCTGCCGGAGCTGGTTCTGCGCCAGATCTCGTTGTTCATGGCGGCGAGCAAAGCCCTCACCTTGGTGGTGACCCTGCTGGTGGTGGTGGTGGGCGGGATGTACCTGCTCTACATGCCTGGTTTTGCTGATCTTTTGGTGCTCACCGCAGCGCTGCTGCTGGCACGCCTTGATTTGGTGCGATTGCGCGTCTGGCCGCCGGCTTGGCTCGGCTTGATTGGCTTCAACGTCTACATCCTGTTGTTCATGACCTACGGCCACTCCATCCACAACCAGTTGGGCGGCATGGAATGGTTTCAGTGGCTGGTCAACCTGTCGCCGAGCAAGGCATAGGTCCAGCGGTTACCCAGCACTTTTTTTACGTAGATCCTGGTCTCGGGATAGGGGATGGCTTCCACCCAGAGTTCAGGGATGGCATCGAGGTCATCGTTGCGCCAGCTGCCAGCAGCACCGGGTCCTGCGTTGTAGCTGGCAGTTGCCAGAAAGGGATTGCCGTCTGCCCAGTTCAGCATCTCTTTGAGATAGCGGGCGCCCAAGGGGGCATTGCGCTCTGGTTGCAGTAACTCCTCTTCGCTCGGGGCTGGATCATCCAGCTCAGCAGCGGTGCTGGGAAGCAGCTGCAGCAGGCCGATGGCACCAGCGCTGGAGCGCACCGTGGGCGTCAGCCGTGACTCTTGTCGGGCCAAGCCCAAGAGCAGGTCAGGGTCGAGTTGCTCGTTGCCTGCGGCTTCCTCGAGAAGTGGTTCGAAGTTGCGCGGATGGCGGTGTTGCTCCAGCAGTACCTGTTGGCTCAAGCCTTCAGCGGCGCCAAGCCGCTGGGCCCGGTCCAGTTGCTCCAAGGCGATCCAGCGATCACCAACCTCCAGGCGCAGCAGGCCTTCTTGCCAAAGCTCTCGGGGCGATTCCGGTGGTTGGCCGCCCCGTTGCGTGCGCCACTGCTCCCAGGCCTCAACCGGAATCCCCAGCGCAAGGAGTTGATCGAATTCCTCCGGCAGTAGTCCGCCGGCTGGAGGGTTCGCGGGCGGCAGCGTCTCAGGGGCCTGCTGCAGCCGTTCGCTGGCGCGCCAGCCGTAGTACCCAAAAGGGTGCTCGCTCAAGAGCTGCTGCCAGATTTGCTGCGCCCGCTTGGTTTCCCCCAGCTCCCAGGTGCTGAGACCCAGCCAGAAGCGCACCCGCGCTTGCAATGGCGGTGTGAGGGGTTGCTCCAGCTGTTGCTGCAGCGCCTCTTGGGCGCCACGCCAATCGCGCTCCAGCAGCAGGGATCGGATCTGCTCCCAGGCCTGTTGTTCCGGGCTCAGTGGCGCCTCATCGGCCAGCCCAAGCCATTCCATGCTCTTGGGCCCTGTGGGCTTGAGATCACCAAGGCAGTCCAGGGCTGCATCGAGATCCCCTTGTTGCGCCAGGGCTGCGGCAACTTGCTCGCGCTGTTGATCAGCCAGATCGCTACCGCAGGCGCGCAGTAGTGCTGTATCGGCCCCAGGCCAGCGCGCTCCCCAAGCGGCCAGATGCAAGCCGGCGCGGGGATCTTGCGTTTGGCGGTCCCAATCCACCGCAGCGGCCAGAGCCGCGGGGTGGGCCGCAAAGCGCTGCAGCAGTTGCTGGTGCTGGTCATCCCCTGGCTGCCCCAGGTAATAGAGGGCGTCGGCGCTGGGGGCCGCTTCAGGGAAACGCCGCAATAGCTCCTGCCAGCGGCGCTCGGATCGCTCCTGTTGGCCGAGCGCCCGCGCCGCCAGCGCTTGTTGTTTGAGCACCACGGGGCTCAGTGGGCTCTCGCCCCAGCCTTGAGCGCGCAGCAACCATTGCTGCCTGGCGGCGCTGACATCGCCCTGGTTGGCCAGGATCAGCCGGGCGAGGCGTCGCCGGCTTGGATCGGGATCAAAGCGAGCGGTTCGCCGCAGCAGGGTGGCTGAGCTGTGGCGGTCGAGTTCAGGCCGGATCTGTTGCAGGCGCTGCTGCAAGGCGCTGCTGATCACCACGGTGCCAGCCGCGGCGATGGTGATCAGCAGAACTCCTCCACCCCGCAGCGGCATCAACCTCTGTTGTCCCTTGCCGGCATCGTATGGAGGTCACAATGGCGCGGCTGCAGACCGGCGGGAACCATGGTCAAGCGATGGGAGCGCTTTCGATCTGCTCTGGCCCAGATGCCTCCCTGGCAGTTGCAACGCCGGCGCGCTGCGCTGGCTGTGGGTTTGGGATTGTTCAGTTGGCTGTTGCGGCCTTGGCCCCCTCTGGTTTGGCTGCCGGGTTGGGTGGTCGGGGGCTTGCTGCTGTGGGGAGCGATTGAGTTGTGGCTCTTGGCATGGCGGCCCCAGCGCTGGCGTTAGGCAGACGGCTGTCCATGAGTCTCCTGCGTCCAGGCAGGCCTGGAAAACCCGTTTAATCTCTGCAGGAACGAAGTTTCTGGCATGGCCGATCTGGCGTCCCATCCGGTGGGCCAACCCCTTGGAGGTGGTGGCGTCAGCTTCGGTACCGATGGCATTCGCGGCCGCGTGGGCACCGTGATGACCCCGGCTCTTGCCATGCAGGTGGGCTACTGGAGCGGTCAGGTGCTCCCTAGCGATGCCCCGGTGCTGTTGGGGATGGATTCCCGCAGCAGTGGGCCCATGCTCGTGGCCGCCCTCGAGGCTGGCCTGGCTGCTGCGGGCCGTGAGGTGTGGACCCTTGGTCTGTGCCCCACCCCGGCGGTGGCCCGGCTGGTGAATCAGTTCCAGGCGGCTGGCGGCTTGATGGTTTCGGCCAGCCACAACCCCCCAGAAGACAACGGCATCAAATTGTTTGGCCCTTCAGGGGCCAAGCTCAGCCGCGATCAGCAGCAAGCGATCGAAGCCGGCTTGCGCGGTGAGGTGCGGCCAGCGCTCACCAGCTGTGGTCCCACCCAGCGGCGCACTGAGCTCTTGGAGAGTTACACCGCCTTGCTGGAAAACAGCCTGGAAGGCCGGCGCCTTGATGGCCGCCGGATCGTGCTCGATCTCTGCTGGGGATCAGCCACCTCCTGCGCTGAGTCCCTGTTCCGGCGCCTTGGGGCTGAGGTGATTGCCCTGCACAACCAGCCTGATGGTGCGGCCATCAACGTGGGTTGCGGCAGTACTCACCTCGAGCCCCTGCGCCAGGCCGTGATGGAGCACGGCGCTGAGATGGGCTTTGCCTTTGATGGGGATGCCGACCGGGTGCTGGCTGTTGATGGCCAGGGCCGCTTGGTGGATGGCGATCACATCCTTTATCTCTGGGGCTCGGCCCTCGCCGATGCCGATGCCCTGCCGCAACAACGGCTTGTGGCCACGGTGATGAGCAACCTCGGTTTTGAGCGGGCCTGGACGGCACGGGGCGGTCAGTTGGAACGCACCGCGGTGGGTGATCAACACGTCCATGCCGCCATGGCCGAACTTGGTGCGGTGCTAGGCGGCGAGCAGTCCGGCCACATCATCAGCGCCGATCACGGCATGAGTGGCGATGGGGTTTTAACTGCTTTGCAGCTGGCAGCGCTGTTGCAACCTGGCGAGATGCTGTCGGATCGGGTGGATCAAAGCTTCCGCTCGTTCCCCCAGCGGTTGCGCAATGTGCGTGTGCCGGATCGTGACCGCCGCAAGGGTTGGCAGCAATGCGATGGGCTCACCACGGCAATCGCTGCCGCTGAGGCCGCCATGGGCGATGAGGGCCGGGTGTTGGTGCGCGCTTCCGGCACCGAGCCTTTGTTGCGGGTGATGGTGGAGGCCTCCTGCCAGGAGCAAGTGGACCACTGGACCGATCACCTCTCTGAGCTCGCCGATCAGTTGCTCAACGCCTGAGCCAGGCGCAAGGCCCCATCACAGGCATCGCCTTGGGGCTGCACATGACGCAGCCCGGGGAGACGTTCCAGCAGCAAACGATCCATGGCTTGCCGCAGCAGGCTCAGATGGCTGATGGCTCCCCCTGAGCAGCACAGGGCCGGGGCCTCCAGCTCGAGTGCTTCGGCAACGCCAATCACCATGGCGGCCAGTTCATCCCCGGCGTGTTCAAGCACGCTTTGGGCATGGGCATCGCCGGTCAAGGCCTGCTGATGCACTACCGGTGCCAAGCGGGCAAAGCCCGCCGCGCCAAAGCCTGGGTCCACCACCAGGGCCTTGAGTTCGTGGGCCTGCTGCACGCCGAGGGCTTGCCACAGCGCTGCTTTGAAACCTGTTTCGGGCAGGCGTCCGTCGACCATCCGCAGGCTGATCGCCAAGCCATCGCGGCCAATGTCCATGGCGCTGCCCACCCCATCCACCAGCCAGCCCCAACCAGCGCAGCGATGCTGCCGGCCCTGCTCGTTTTGGCCCAGGGCAATCGCACCGGTGCCGCTGATCAGGCTGATGCCCGCCTGCCCGGGGGCAAAAGCGCCGGCCAGGGCTGTGCGCTCATCTCCGGTCACCAACACTGCCTCAAGTCCCAGGGCCTGGCGGGCTAAGTCGGTGCCCAGGCGTTGGGTGGGGCTGTCCTGCTCGATGCCGCTCGCCCCAATCGCCGCGGCGGCCAAAGGCTCCAGGGCTAGTCCCCCCTGCCGCCTGGCAGCCTCCAGGCTGCTCTGCAGCGCCTGCCTAAAGCGCTCCGGCCCTTGCTCGCTGCCCAGGTGGCTGACGCCGCTGCCTTCGCCTTCGGCCACCACGCGGCCATCGCGCTGGCTCAGACGGCAGCGGGTGTGGGTTTGGCCGGCATCAAAACCAGCGAGCAGTCCACCGGTGGGGCTGGTGAACGTCATCGCAGTTGGCGAGCCGCTCCAAGGGTGGCCAGGGCAAACCAGCCCGTGATCTGCACTTCCGGGCGGAAAAAGATGGTGTCCACCACGCCATGCCCTGCCAGGCCGATCACGGCAGCAGCCGCGCCAAGGGCCGGCAAGCTCAAAACCAGGTCCCGCTGCAGCTGCTGCAGCCCAAGCCGCAGCGAACTGAACAACAGTCCGGTGGCCGCCAGGAGCCCAGGGATGCCGGTTTCCACAGCGAGCTCAAGGGGCACGGAGTAGGCGCTCAAGGCGGTGTAGCCCGGTTGTTGAAAGAGCGGGTAGATCAGGTTGAAGGCGCTGTTGCCAGGGCCAATGCCAATCCAGGGCCGCGCCTGAATCATCTCCAGCGCAGCCAGCCAAACGTTGATGCGGAAGTTGTTGGAGCTATCGCCGCGACCGGCCAACATGCTGGTGAGGCGAATGCGCAGCGGCTCCACCTTGATGGCCGCCAGCACCAGTGCCACCACCACGGCAGTGATCACCAGCGGCGGCAGCAGTTTTCCCCACAAAGGGCCAAGCCGGCGGGATTGCCGCAGCAGCAGCAAGAGCCCCAGGCTGCCCAGGGCAAGCAGCAAGCCAATCCAGCCGCCTCGGCTGTAGCTCAGTAGGGCCGCCGCCAAGCCGCAACCCAGGCTGCTGAGGGCCAACAGTTTCGGCCAAATCCATTGCCAGCGCAGCAGGCCGATCACCGCCAGCGGCAGGATCGGCACCAGATAACCCGCAAGCAAGTTGGGATTGCCCAGGGTGCTGTAGATGCGCCGCGTGCCATCGGCAACGGAGTTGGGATCAGCCCAGAGGGCAAGATCTTCGATGGGGGCATAGAGCTGCCGCAGCCCGATCACGGCGGTGATCAATTGCCCCAGCAACAGGGCGGCCAATAGTCGGTTCCACCATTGCGGTGCCCCCTCCAGCAGCCGCCGCATCAGGGCATACACCCCGAGGTAGCTCAACAGCTTCAGCAGTCCTTTGGCCGCGGCGGCTGGAACGGGTGATAGGCCCGTGGCCACCACGGCGATGGCCACGTACAGCAGTAACCAGCCATTAATAGCCCCCAGGGGGCGTTGCACCGGTGGTGTGGCGAGTCCCCACACCAGCCACAGCAACCCGCAGGCGGCAATCAGCAAGCCAAGGCCCGTGCGGGTTGCCATCGGCAGCACCAGCAGCAGGGCGCAAAGCATGCCGCCGGCTATTTGGGGCAGCAGCTTGCGCAGGCGACTCGTTGCCTCGCTGGCCAGCAGTCCCTGCCAGCACAGCAGCCAAGGGGCGGCTGGAGAGGGACTCATGGCGTCGCAGCGTCGGCGGCGCACGGATTATGGGCTTGAATGGCTGCTGTGGTTCGAGCGAAGAGCCGTCTGTAAACCGGCAGGCCTTGTTTCTGCACATACAGCTCACGTTCGGTGGGCTGTTGCAAGGGGTTGTCGCTGAGCCATTGGCCGCCATCGGCGGGTTCAAACCAGGGACCGCTGGTTGTGGCCTCCAGCATCTGGTCGATCACATCGGGAACATCGCTCTGCAAAAAGAGCTGAGCCCCCGGTGCCATTGCTGCAGCCACCCAGCGGATCAGCTCGGGCTGCACCATGCGCCGTTTTTGATGCCGCTTTTTAAACCAGGGGTCGGGATACTGAATCGTGACCAGCTCCAACAGCCCAATGGGCAGTTGCGCCAACCAATTCCGCAGGCTGATGTTGGCGTTGCAGAACAGAAAGTGCAGGTTGGTGAGCTCCAGTTGCAGGCGCTCGGCTTCCGCTTGCTTCACCAAGGGATGGCGGATCTCCAGGCCCAAGTGATTGCGCTGCGGGTAGCGGCTTGCCATCTGCAGCAGGAATTTGCCGCGGGCGCAGCCGATGTCGAGGTGGAGCGGCTGCTCTGGTGTGGCGAAAAGCTCGGCTAAGCCGGGTAATGGACGCTCCTGCTGGAAGAAGCTGCTGAGTGGATTGACGTGCTGCCGCAAGGACCTCAGGACTGGGTGGGAACCACAAAGGCCCAGCATGCGGTGTAGCCGTGCAGCTGGGTGCTGCCGTCTACCGGGCCGATTTCACCATTGCAGAACAAGCCGCTGATGGGCAGCTCTGGGAAGTGCTTGCGGCAGAGGCCCGTATCCACGTGGGCTTCGCCATAGAGCCCTTGCCCTCGCCCGAGGCAGGCAAAGAGCAGCGCTGCAACCGGTGGCTGCTGGCAGTTCTGTTGAGAAGCGTCCAGTAGGCCATCGAGTTCCTGCCGTGAGGTGGCCCCATCGCGCAGTTGGAATTGCAAGCGCTGCCCCACCTGGAGGCTGTCGGCCACGGCCATGGCGCCATGGCGCGGGTCCACCCCCATCAAATTGCGCACCAAGAAGGGGTTGCTGCTGCGCTCTTGTTGCAGTGAAAAGCTGTTGCGGGCCAAGCCAACAAACAGGGAGTGCCGCAGCAACTCTTTATCGGGTTCAGGCAGGGTTTCAATCACCTGTTGCAGCGCCGTGACCGGGTTGGCGAGCTCATCTCCTTGGCGCAGCTCCAGCACCACATTGCGTTTGGCTTGCTCAACCTCAAAGACCGGCCCGATGGGGCGGCAGCCCTGGGCGACCACCGGCTCGAGCGTCCAGGCCCCGGAGATTACGCAGCCCACGGCGCTGTGGTGCACCTGATCGGCGAACAGCAGCGAGCCATGGTTCGCGCTGTGGTTCCCCGCGATCCCGCCGAGCTTTGCCATGGCTGGATAGGCGTAATCCAGGCCGCTGATCAGATCGTTGATGTTGCTGATGCTGGGGTCCAGCCACAGCAACATCGCCCCACCGGCGGCCGGGTCGGCCCCCACGGCCTGCTGCCATGGCAACGCCGGGCCATCGAGATCGGGTAGTTGGTTGGCATCGAGCGCAAAGCAGTTGATCTGCGCGCCCGGCAGTTTCAGCAGCGTGACGCTGAGGCCGCACCCCTGCTCCAATTCCAAGGGCTGGTTTCCTGAATTGGTGCCCACCACGCCGCCGCCGCAGGCACCCAACCAATGATCCGCTTGCAGCTTTTGCTGCAGCAGCGGCAGCAGGCGAGGCAAATCACTGGCAAAGCTGCTGCTGCAAAAGACCAGCGCCAAGTTCGCCTGGCCCATGCCCTTGAGGCTGCCAGCCACCTCATCGATGGCTTGCTCCAGGGAGGGTTGAGAGGAGAGGGCCGTGCGGGCGAGCGCATCAGGACCACTGCTCTTGAACCAGGGCAGCATGACCATGGCTGTGCTGATTGGACGCTACAGCTGCAGCGCGGATAATGAGGCACCCTTTTGCCCCGGCATGCCACTCCCCTTGCTGCGCAGTCTGATCTGGCTGGATTACCGGCTCGCAGTGCTTTTTACCGTGGCTCTGCCCCTGGTGTTGCTGTTCTGGGCTCTCTCCCGGCGTGAGCAAGCCTTGGTGCGGCTGCTCACCCTGTACTGGCAGGTGGCCAGCTTGCTGGGGATCACGGTGCTGCTCATGGTGGATGCCCGTCCGGTGGCCTACATCACCTCGGCTGTGGCCAACCTGTTCATCCTCATTGCCCTGTGGTTCTGGTCGGATCTCAATGAGGAGTTAGCCGATTTGCCCCCCTACCGCCCCTTGCCCCTCACGGTGCGCTGCTGGCGCTGGGCGATGACCGTGCTGTGCGTTTTGGGCCTGGTGCTCACAGTTCCAGCCTTGGGCTGCGCAGGTGCTGGGAGCGCTGGCGAGGTGTGCCAGCTGTGGCTGGAGGCGCCGCAGCAATTCCACGACCGTTTGGCGGTGGTGCTGAGTTTTCTGTTTGGTGGCAGCTGGACGGCCACCATCTCCGCCTTCCTCGGCTATCTGGGCTTGGCGGCCTATGGCGTTGGCCTGATCCAATTCTTGGTGGTGCGTTTGCCCAAGCAGGGTCGTTTGGCCGGGGGCTTCTGAGGTGCTCGCTGAGCTGGAGAGCATCAGCCGTGATCGCCCCGATCGCGCCTTGCGGCTGCAAGGGCGGATGGGGGATGGCGAAGCGTTGGAAGTGGTGATTTTTCGGGGCTTCAGTAGCAGCCTCACCCACCCCACCGCCTTTGATCCGGATCAGCCGTTGCTGCCCAGCGAAGCGAGGATTGAATCCGCCGTGCTGCTGAAGGCACCCCTCAATCCCGCCGCTGAACAGGTGCTGGCCGGCCCGCGACCAGCGCAAGATTTCCTCGATAGGGCCCTGTGGGGCTGAAGCGTTAGGCCCCGATCGCCGCGACGCAGCGCCCGCAGATCTCAGGATGTTCAGCGTTGCTGCCGATGTCGGTTTCGTAGTGCCAGCAGCGGGCGCACTTTTCGCCAGCGGCTTTGGAGATGCGCAGCGTCACCCCCTCCTCTGTGATCTCAGCCAAGGGGCTTTCTGGTGGCTGCCCCCCCAACTGCAGTTGGCTAATCAGCAGCCAATCCGCCAGGTTGTCCACCTCTGGGTGGGGGCTGGCCTGCAGTTGCTCTAGAGCCTGTCGCAGGGCGTCTGCCAAGAGGCCAGCACCCAGCTCCAGCTGCACAGCAGCCTCCAGAGATGCCCCGAGGTCGCCATTGCTGCGGCAGCTCTCCAATTGCCGATTCACCAAAGCCCGCAATTGCACAGCGGCATCGATCGCCTCGCTTTCGGCGTTGCTGAGGCCACTCCAGCTTGAATCGGCCTGGGGCCAACCCCGCAGGAACACCGAGGCCTCCTCAACGGGATAGGGCAGGTGTTGCCAGATGTCTTCCGCCATGTGGCTGAGCACCGGCGCGATCATGCCGGCCAAACGCTCGAGCACCAGGGCCATCACGGTTTGGCAGCTGCGGCGGCGGAAGGAATCAGCGGCGCTGACATAGAGACGATCCTTGGCAATGTCGAGGTAGACATTGGAGAGGTCCACCACGCAGAAGTTCTGGAGGGTTTGGAAGAAGCGATAGAACTCGTAGCGCTCAAAATCGCCGCTGACGTCCTCGAGAACCTTGGCGGTGCGTTGCAGCATCCAGCGATCCAGCAGCGGTAAGTCAGCGAGCGGAACCGCGTCACGGCTGGGATCAAAGTCGTGCAGATTGCCCAGCAGGTAGCGGGCCGTATTGCGCACCTTGCGGTAGACGTCGGCCAGCTGTTTGACGATGCCCGGGCCGAGGGGCACATCGGCGGAGTAATCCACAGAACTCACCCAGAGGCGCAGCACATCGGCGCCGTAGGGAGGCTCTTGCTTTTGGTTTTTGCCCCCTTCAACAATTACGGCTGGATCCACCACGTTGCCCAGGGATTTGCTCATCTTGCGGCCCTTTTCATCGAGGGTGAAGCCGTGGGTGAGCACCCGCTTATAGGGGGCCTTGCCGTTGACGGCCACGGAGGTGAGCAGGCTGCTTTGGAACCAGCCCCGGTGTTGGTCAGAGCCTTCGAGGTAGAGGTCAGCTGGATAGTTCAGCGAGCTGTCGGTCGCAGCCTCTAGGCCGCCGAGAACCCCAGCCCAGGAGGAGCCGGAGTCAAACCACACGTCCATCGTGTCGGTGCCCTTGCGCCATTGATCGGCCTGATCGCGATAGGCCGGTGGCAACAGATCCGCCTCGTCGCGCTCCCACCAAATGTCGGCACCGTGCTCGGCGATTAAGGCCTGGATGTGCTGCAGGGTGTCGGCGTTGAGCAGCACCTCGCCACTGCTGCGGTGATAGAAGACCGGGATCGGCACCCCCCAGGTGCGCTGGCGGCTGATGCACCAGTCGCCCCGCTCGCGCACCATCCCTTCAATGCGGTTGCGGCCACTGGCCGGCAGCCATTCCACCAAGTCGATGGCGCTGAGGGCGTCGTCGCGGAAGCCCTCCACCGAGGCAAACCACTGCTCTGTGGCGCGGAAGATCGTCGGTTTTTTGGTGCGCCAGTCGTAGGGGTAGCGGTGTTCATAGCGCTCTTCAGCTAGCAGCGCCTTGGCCTCCTGCAGAGCCGAGATGATCGTGGTGTTGGCGTCTTTGAGCACGTTCAGCCCAGCGAAGGGGCCGGCCTCTTCGGTCAGCCATCCCCCCTCATCGACCGGGCAGAGCACCGGCAAGTCGTATTTGCGGCCGGTGTTGAAGTCGTCGACGCCATGGCCAGGCGCCGTGTGCACCAAGCCGGTGCCGGCTTCGGTGGTGATGTAATCGCCGCCAATCACCACCGGGCTGCTGCGCTCGAGCAGTGGATGGCGATAGGTCAGGCCCTCCAGTGCTTCGCCTTTGACCTGCTGCAGCGGCTCCAGCTTGAGCTCCAGCTGCTGGCTCAGGCTGGCCACCAAGTCGCTGGCGACGATCAGCTGCCCGCCGCTGCTGCTTTGGCAAATGCTGTAGTCGAGCCGGCCATTGACGGCGACCGCCAAATTGGCCGGCAGGGTCCAAGGGGTGGTGGTCCAGATGGCAACCGCCAAGCCTTCGGCGCTCACTCCAGCCTCGACCAAGGCCGGACTGAGCTGCTCCACCGGGAAGGCAACAAACACGCTGGGTGAGGTGTGCCCATCGGGGTATTCCAGTTCGGCTTCAGCCAGCGCCGTGCGGGAGCTGGGGCTCCAGTGCACCGGCTTGAGCCCCCGGTAGATGTGGCCGGCCAGCACCATGCGCCCGAAGACATCGATTTGGGCCGCCTCATAGCGCTTCTGCAGGGTCAGATAGGGGGTGTCCCATTCCCCCCAAATGCCCCAGCGGCGAAAGCCTTGGCGTTGGCCTTCCACCTGCTGCTCGGCGTAGGCGTGGGCTTTGCGGCGCAGCTCGAGGGGTTTGAGTTCGCGCCGCTCCTCAGCCTTGAGGCTCTGCAGCACCTTGAGTTCAATTGGCAGGCCATGGCAGTCCCAGCCAGGGATGTAGCGGGCTTTCTTGCCCTGCATCAACTGAACTTTGTTGATGATGTCTTTGAGGGTCTTGTTCAGGGCATGGCCCACGTGCAGGGCCCCATTGGCATAGGGAGGCCCGTCGTGGAGGGTAAAAACCGGCCCCGGGTTCTCCCGGCTCAGCCGGTTGTAGAGATTCAGTTCAGCCCAGAACCCCTGCAATTCCGGTTCCCGTTGGCGCGAGTTGGCGCGCATCGAGAAATCGGTTTTGAGCAGATTGAGGGTGTCCTTGTAAGAGGTCTCGCTCGCGCTCACCAGGGTTCGACGTCTGCTGGCGATTATCCGTGGCGGCCGTCCGCGAGGAGCGCGTCGACCTCATCAAGCGACTGAATCACAGCGGCAACCGGTTGCTCAACCTGGGGCGCTGGATCCAGTACTTCGGCTTCCACGGTGGGCAGCTCGTCGCTGTTGGGCTCTTCTTCTGAGCTGGCAGCGATGCTTTCCGGCTCAGTGTTTGCCTCTGTTTTGGTTTCGATCTCGATCTCGATCTCGATCTCGGGTTCGGGGTCGGCTGTGAGTTCTGGTTCTGCTTCCGCCTCAGGATCAACCTGGCTGGTGGCCTCAACCTCCACCGTGAGCTCAGCGGCTGGCTCGGGCGCAGGCTCCAGCTCGGTTTCGGGCTCTGGCTCTGCTTCAGGCTCGGGAACGACTTCGGCACTGATCTCTGCAGCTTCCTCGCTGCTTCCCGCATCGGCGCTGGGGTCTGTGGTGGTGGGCTCGGTTTCGGTGAGCGCGGCTTCGCCAGTGGCATCAGCGCGCACCCAGCGCTTGCTGACTTCGGGTTTCTTGAGCCGTTCTTGCAGCCAGCTCGCAATGATTCCGCCAGCAGCCAGGAGCTTGGCCGCGGCACCACGCAACTGCTCCAGTTGCTGCGTCCAATAGCTGGTTTCGCTGAAGCGCTGCTGCTTGGCCGGCTCGAGCGCCCCCCAGCGCTGCTGCCCCACTTCCGATCCCAGGCGGCCGATTAATAGGCCGCCGCAGAGCACTCCCAACATCGGAGCGCCGGTGAGCCGGTCCGATGCCGTCACCAGCACCAGGCCCAGAAGCAGCACCACTGCGGCCCAGAAGCTGTCGCGCGGCCGCGCCAGTTCACTCGCCACCAGGGGCAGCAGCATCAGCAGCAGCCCGGCGACAAGGGCGAGGGATCCGATCAGAACGGCCAGCACAGACCCTGTCATGACTGGCCACATTCAAGCGCTGCCTACAGTTGTCGTCTGCCCACCTGGCGGAATTGGTAGACGCGCTGGTTTTAGGTACCAGTGGCTTCGGCTGTACGAGTTCAAGTCTCGTGGTGGGCACTTCCGCAATCAATTGGAACTGGGCCTGACCCAGTTCCAATTGTGTCCATGGTTGGGACTCGTAAGACCCAGCCATGGTGTTTCGGGCTCTGGCGGTATCGATTGCGGTGTTCGGCGCTTTGGTTTCGGCCGTTCCGGTGGCCCAAGGCACAGCGCGGGAAGCCTTCCACCAGTGGGGCCCTCAGATCAGCGCTGCGCCCGTTCCGGCGCGCTGGGGGCAGGTGCAAGAGCTCGAGCAGGTGTTGGCCCTGCAAGGTGTTCCGGTGGAGTACCGCGATAACTGCCCTGCCGGTCTTGAGGGCCTCTACGACCCGCGGCAGAACAAGGTGTTGATGTGCACCAACACCATGCCGGACCGATCAGCCAACTACTGGAACACCCTGGCCCACGAGTCGGTCCACGTGATGCAGGTGTGCCGCAATGCCAGCCCTCTCTCCATGGGCTTGAAGGGCATTCAGCGCGAAATGCTCGAGGACACGCCGCAGCAGGAAAAGATGTACATCCTTTCGGCCTACCCACCTGAGCAGCGTTTGTTTGAGCTGGAGGCCCGCTGGGTGGCCAACAATTTCGAGCCGCCTGCGGTGATCAACCTGCTCAAGGACAGCTGCATGGCGGCGGCCAACCGCCCCGCCACCCAGAGTTTGCTGCCGGCGTTGCTGAGCAAGACCAACCTCTGATCAGGGCTTTTCCCTAGGCTGGCGCGGTTCTCAGGTCAGGAGGTTCGGCAGCAGTGACGGCAACCCCTGTCCGGACCTCGCCTCTGGCATCAGGAGCGGCTGAGCGCCCTGCTGTGAGCTCGGTGCCCCGCCATTTCGTTGAACCACCAGCGGCGCTCAACCCCACCGTTGGCCTGTTCCTGGGTGGTTATGCCCTGGCGGCGCTCACCATTTGGGGCTGGTTTGTGGGCCAGTGGCCCTTGCCCTTGCTGGTGCTGATTGGCTTTTTGGCCCTGCACCTCGAGGGCACCGTGATTCACGATGCCTGCCATAACGCCGCCCATCCCAACCGCTTTTGGAATGCGGTGATGGGCCATGGCGCTGCGCTGCTGCTGGGCTTCAGTTACCCGGTGTTCACGCGGGTGCACCTGCAGCACCACGCCCACGTCAACGACCCCAAGCACGATCCCGACCACATCGTCTCCACCTTTGGACCGCTGTGGTTGATTGCCCCGCGCTTTTTCTATCACGAGTATTTCTTCTTCCAGCGCCGGCTCTGGCGCCGTTATGAGCTCTTTGAGTGGGCGTTGGCCCGCACCATTTTTGTGCTGATCATCGTGGGGGCGGCCCGTGGTGGCTTCCTGCCGTTCATCTTCAACTGTTGGTTTGCCCCTGCCCTGTTGGTGGGCGTCACCTTGGGCTTGTTCTTCGATTACTTGCCCCACCGGCCGTTTGATTCACGCAACCGCTGGACCAATGCCCGCGTGTATCCGGGCAACACCATGAATTTGCTGATCATGGGGCAGAACTACCACCTGGTTCACCACCTCTGGCCCTCCATTCCCTGGTTCCAATACCAAGCGGCGTACCAGGCCACCAAGCCTCTGCTGGATCGCAAGGGTTCACCTCAGCGGTTAGGGATCTTCGAGACCCTGCACGACTGCGGCAACTTCTTCTACGACGTGTTGCTTGGCATCCGCAGCCACAGCCGCACGCGCTCCAAACTGCGTTGGGTCGCCCACTTTGTGCCTGGTTTTCAGAACCGCCGGCGCGTGATTGGTCTGCTGCACCGCACCAGCGTCGGCCCCCGCTGACTCAGCTGTTCAGGATTCGCGGCACCCGGAAGAAATCACCTTCCCGCTGAGGGGCTTGGTTGAGTAGCTCTTCACGCACTGGTGTGGGTTCAACCCCGTCTTCGCGGGTGACATTGACCACTTCCACTGCTCGGGTTGTGGGCGGTAAGCCCTCGGTGTCGATGGCTTCGAGCTGAGCCACAAAATCAAGAATGCGCTCGAGCTGCGGCGTGAAGGTTGCGATGCTGTCCTCAGGCAGATCAAGCCGCGCCAGTTGGGCCACCTTGCGCACGTCGTCGGCGGAGATGTGGCTCATGGGGCGTCGCTGGCCAGAAACTGCTCCAGATCCTTGCAGAGCGCCGTGGCAGCCAGGTCCAAGAAGCGTTCGCCGTGATCGGCCTTGGCCAGATAGGGGTCAGACCCCATACGGCCATCGGGGTGGCGCCGGCGGAAATCATCGGGGCCGTGGATGGGGCCAGCGGGTGCTGGCTCAGGCAGGGGCCGCTGCAGATCTTGCAGGCTTGGCTCCAAATGCAGGGTGAGGGCGATTTCGCTAGGGGTGGCGTGATGCCCCTCACGGTTTCCGTAGAGGCTGCGGGCTTCCTGCATCACCGGGCCAGCCATGAACCAATTCGCCATGCGGCATTGGAGCTTGGGGGCCACGGGCAGTTGGCGCCGGCGCGCCTCGCCATAGGCCTCGGCAAAGGCCGCCCGCCCGGTGGCGATGTTGCCGCCATGGCCATTGATCACAAAGACCCGCTCAAAGCCATGGGTGGCGAGGGACAGCACCACATCCCGCAACACCGCCAGAAGGGTGCTGGGCTGCAGGCTCACGGTGCCGGCAAAGCCGAGGTGGTGCTCAGCCATGCCAAAGGCTTGAGCCGGAGTCACCAGAACTCCACTGCGGCGACCCACTTCCAGCGCCACAGCTTCAGCGGTGAGGGCATCGGTGCCAATGGCTCCGGTTGGCCCGTGCTGCTCGGTGGAGCCGAGGGGCACGATCACCCCTTTGCAGCGGTCTAAATAGGCCTCCACCTCAGGCCAGCTGCGCAGCTGCAGCCTGATCGCTTCGGTTGTGGTCATGGCTTAGTGGGCGGTGCCGTTGCCGTCGTAGGCGTCGGTGTCGTAGTAGCCACCGCTCATGCCGAAGAACACCAGCGACACACTGAACAGGATGGCCAAGGGAATCAGCAGCTGGGCCAGGGTCATGGGCTGGTGCGCCGAATGGGTATAAGACCAGTCTGGCGGCTTCTGGCCTGGTGCGAGCTCTTTCTTCCAGCTTTTTTGCGCGTCCCGCTGAGGTAGTGGGCCCTGAGCTGATCGGCTGCCGCTTGGTCAAACGCCAAACAGGCGGCAGCCTGCTGTGGGGGGTGGTGGTGGAAACGGAGGCCTATTCCCAAGCGGAGCCCGCTTGCCACGGCTTCCGCAGCCGCACCAAACGCAACGCCACCTTGTTTGGCCCGCCGGGCCATTGGTACGTCTATCTCACCTATGGCATCCACCACTGCGTGAATGTGGTCACAGACCGCGATGACTGGGCCAATGGGGTGTTGTTGCGCGCCATCGCGTTGCCCACAGAGCCGCCGCGGATCGCGGCAGGTCCTGGATTGTTGGCGCGCCGATTCGGGATTGATCTGAGCCACAACGCTCAACCGGTGGCGGAAGACACCGGCTTGTGGCTGAGCGAAGCGTCAGGGCCACCCGGTGTGTTGGTTGAGAGCGCCCGAGTTGGCATCAAGCAGGGGCTGGATCTGCCCTGGCGCTGGATGTTGGCGGGACATCCGAGTCTCAGCAAACCGGTGGTGCCGCTACAGCCCAGATCAGATTGAACCCTTACTTTGGAGGTGATCGCCCGTCCCCCCCTGAGCCGCTGGAGCTACCGCCATGTGCTCGACCTGGCTGCCTTCAGCCAGGAGGACTACGCCACCGTGTTGGAACTCGCCAATCGCTTTCGGGCCTTGCCCATGAGTGGCCCCCGGCGTTTGCCTGCTCTGCAGGGCCGGTTGGTGACAACGCTGTTTTTTGAGCCCAGCACGCGCACACGCAGCAGTTTTGAGTTGGCGGCGCGGCGCTTGTCGGCTGATGTGCAGAGCTTTTCGCCAGCCAGCAGCGCCTTAGCCAAAGGCGAAAGCCTGCTCGATACCGCCCGCACCTATGTGGCCATGGGGGCCGATGTGCTGGTGGTGCGTCACCGCTGCGCTGGCGTGCCGGCTGAGTTGGCCCGAGATCTTGAGGCGGCTGGCTGCCGCACAGCCGTGCTCAATGCCGGTGATGGCTTGCATAGCCACCCCAGCCAAGCCCTGCTGGATCTCTTCACCCTGGCGCGCCATTTCAACCCGGACACCCCCACGCTTGAGGGTCTGGTCGGCAAGCGGATTGTGATCGTTGGCGATGTGCTGCATTCCCGTGTGGCCCGCTCCAACCTGTGGTCGCTCACCGCCTGTGGTGTCGATGTGGTGCTTTGCGGTCCGGCCAGCCTGTTGCCGGATGCCTTTGCCCAATTCATCCAAGCTCCCCCGCCCGGCCAGGCCCAGGATTTGGTGGCGCAGCGCGGCAGTTTGCGCATCGAGCGCGATCTCGATCGTGCCCTTGAGGGCGCTGATGCGGTGATGACCCTGCGCTTGCAGCAGGAGCGCATGAAGGAGCAGTTGATCACCAGCCTGGAGGCCTACCACCGGCGCTATGGACTCAGCCACCGCCGGCTGGAGCGCTGCGGAAAGCCGGTGCCTGTGCTGCATCCCGGACCAGTGAATCGCGGCGTTGAGCTCAGCGGAGAGCTGCTCGATGACCCCAGCCGTTCGCTGGTGGAAGAGCAGGTGCGCAACGGGATTCCGGTGCGCATGGCCCTGCTCTATCTGATGGCGGCCAGTGAGCCTGCTAGCTCAGCTGCTGGGTTGAGCTAGCAGGCTCGGCCGGGCTTTCTAGGTCGCGGAAGTTCTCCATGGCCTTCTCCATGGTTCCGTCCATTTCAGCGATGGATGGCTCGCTGTGCAGGCCCATGGGGAAGGGCGCTGAACCCCCTTCCAGCCCCACGTGCTGGCTGGGCATCCCGGTCAGCAACAGCGATCCCCGTTGCCTGGTGAGGATGGCCCAGAGCCATTTCACCAGCAGTGACAGGCGATTCTCTTCATCGGGCATGAAGGCCAGGTGGGCCACGGCCCACAGCCCCCAGGCCGGGAGGCCCGCCAGCTTGATCCCGCGCAGGTCGGCCACGGCGCCAAGGCGACCCAACACCGCCATGCTGCCGAAATCAAACCAGGCAAAGGATTTGTGGCCGCGGCCCTCCAGCTGGGCGCGAATGTCTTTGGCAACCCAGCCGCCCATCTGCACCGCTGGACCGGCCATGCCCGGCAAGGGTTTGCCATCGGCGGTGTGCTTGTAGCTGCAGAGATCGCCCACCACGCGGATTTCAGGGTGATTGGCGATGGAGAAATCAGGCTCCACCAGCACCCGCCCGCCGCGGTCCACCTCACAGCCGGTGGCTTCGGCCAGCTTTTTGCCGAGATGGGAGGCGCGCACACCAGCGGTCCAGAACACGTTGGCCGCCTTGATCGTGCGCTCACCCTCAGGCGTGGTGATCAGCACTTCACCGGGCACGATCGACTGAACCCGGCTGTGGAAGCAGAGCTCCACACCCATGTCTTGCAATTGTTTGGCGGCAGCTGCTGAGCAGGCTTCCGGCATGGCCTTGAGCAGCCGATCGCCGGGGTCCACCACCATGATCCGTGTGGCCCCTGGGTCGAGTTGGTTGAAGTCCTTAGCCATCGAGCGCCGCATCAGCTCGTTGATGGCGCCGGCCATTTCGCAGCCGGTGGGACCGCCGCCAACCACCACAACCGTTTGTAGAAATGCGCGCTCGTCGCCATTGGGGGTTTGCTCGGCTTGCTCGAGAGCCATCAGCAGCCGGCGGCGAATCTCTTCGGCGTGCTCGAGGATCTTCATCGGCGGGGCAATGCCGCGCCAGTCGTCATGGCCAAAGAAGCTGCTTCCTGATCCGGTGGCCAGGATCAGGTGGTCATAGGCCATGGCCTTGCCGTTGAAGATGACCTGCTTGGCTTCGGTTTGGATCTCGCTGACCTCACCAAGCAGCACCTGCACATTGCGCTGGGCCCCCACCAATTGGCGCAATGGGGTGGCCACATCGCCGCGGGAGACCAAGCCAGTCGCCACTTGATAGAGCAGCGGTTGGAACAGGTTGAAGTTGCGCTTGTCAATCAGCGTGACGCGCACATCAGCGCCTTTAAAGGCCTTGCAGGCCTTGATGCCGGCAAATCCACCACCGACGATCACCACATGGGGCTTGCCGCGCAGCTCCTCCATCGGAGGCTCGAGTTCAAGAAAGAAACGCTCACGGGTGGCAGTCATCGGCCCTGGTAGCGATCAACTTCCACAAGGTATGAACGCTGTTCAATTTCGGCCGCGACGTAGGGATTAAATGCTCGATTTGACGCCTTCGAGCAGCAGGCCATAAACGATTCCCATGCGGGCCATGTCCAACAGGCCCAGTGGCAGTTTGTCGCCGCCGCGCTTGAGCAGGGGCCGTCGTGCCTTGATGGCGAGTTCTGAGGCGGCCACCACCACCAGGGCTCCGACCGGGTCGATCACCATCAGCACACCGGCGACCGAGCCGATGCTGACGCCGGCACTGAAGCCGGCCAACAGCACCAGCAGCAGAAGCGAGAAGCGGCGCCATGGGTTCTCGGCCCATTGGCTGAGGCGGCTGAGCAGCTGTCCGCTGAGCCGGTTGAGTCGCGTCGCTTGCATCGCTTGAGTCGCGTGGGATTCGGTTTGCGCGCTGTCCTGTTGTTTTCCGCTGGTGAGCGGAAATCCGCGAAGCTCGGCGCCACCTCGAACGTGACCCATGCTTCCGTTCTTTTTGGGGGAACCGCAAGAGCTGCCGGATCCAGCGCTGCCCACTGTGTTTGCCAAGCACGTTGCTGAAACCGAGGAGCCCTGGCTTGAGTTGGCTCCAACCGCGCAGCGCGATCGCCGCGGCAATCGTCTTTGGGATCTCACCCTCTGGCGTGGTGAGGAGCCCCTGCGCCGCTGGACGACGGTGACTGGGCGCCCTGAAACTGAGCGCCTGGATCGGTTCTGGAGGCCGGGCAACCACGCGCCACTGCCTCCGGGCGCCTACAGCGTGGGATCTCCGATCAAGCTGCATTCCGGTGATCTCTATGAGATCGGCCGCAGTTGGTTTATTCCTGTTGACCCTCTATTTGGCACGACCCGGGGCCATTTCGGCATCCATGAGGACGTCAGCCTGGATGGCACGGCAGGCTGCATCGGTCTGGCTGGTCGCGCCCTAACCGAAGAGGTCACCCGCTGGGTCAAGAAGGTGGGAGCCCGCTATTTGGTCGTGCTCGGGTAATTGGAAGATCTGGCGAAGCGAGCCTGGGATCCCCATCACCTGGCCCGGAGCTCCGCCAGGCCCTTTATACACAACATCTGGTCCTAGTGGTTGCCTCAACCACTACAGGTGGTGCCAGCTCAGGATTTGACTTCTTTGGCCTTGCGGCTGCCTTTGCCTTCCAGCAGTTCGAGTAGTGCTTCCATTTGCGCCATCACACCACGGACTTCACCGCTTTCGGGCAGCAGGCCGTCATCCATCACGCCTTGATGCATTTCGCGCAGTTCTTGGCGGATGTAACGGAGGTGGCTGACGACCTGTTCACGCTTGGACTGCGACATCGCTCACCATTGAGGTTGGTGACCCTTTGTACCCCATTGAGGTGCTGAGGGATAAACTCCCGCTCCTCATCGCTGGGTTGCACACGCTCGTTGCAATAGGCGGCTCAGCAGCGTGAAGGGCCGTTCGGGATACCAAAAACCCGCTTCACCAGTGATGGCAGTTTGTTTGGCAAAGCTGCCTGCGTTGAGATCCAACGGAGCGCTCAAGCGGCGGATGCGCCTGCCCTCGCAGTCGATTCCATAGGCCACAGCCCAGCGGCCAGGGCCGTCGATTTGCTGGCGTTCGGTCCAAGCCACACGCATGGTGGCCGGGCGATCCTCTGTTGATTGCTTACTGGTTCGGGCCCAAGCCGGCAGCGGTTGCAGCGGACCCACCTCCAGCAAGACAATCCGCTCCTGCGCGGTTTGCAGCAGGGGCAGGGGAGCCAGGAGCAGCGGCCAGGCCATCATGGCGATGGAGAATAGGGGATTCGAACCCCTGACCTCTGCGGTGCGATCGCAGCGCTCTACCAGCTGAGCTAATTCCCCTGGGGGACTTGATTCGAAGCTACCAAACATGTCCTCAAACGGCCTGATCACTGAAGAACTGCTGGCCGCCCAGACCGAAGCCAGCGTGGCGGTCCTCGCCCAGCGCCTGGAGGACGACGATTACGCCTCTCCCTTTGATGGGCTTGGCGACTGGCACCTACTCAGGGCCCTGGCCATCCATCGCCCTGAGCTGGTTCGCCCCTATGTGCATCTGGTTGATCAGGAACCCTTTGACGAGGACTGATGACCAGCGCTCCTCTCGATCCGCTTGAGCCCCTCGCTGGGCGGCGCATTTTGGTGGCAGGAAGCGGCAGCATCGCGGCGGTGAAGTTGCCGCAGCTGGTGAGCGCCCTGGTGAAGCAGGGGGCTGAGGTGCGTTGTGTGCTCTCACCCAGTGCTGCCGATTTGGTGAGCCCTGTGGCGTTGGCCAGCCTGTCGCGCCACCGCTGCTATCTCGACGCTGATCAATGGAGCCATCACGAGCCCAGGCCGCTCCACATTGAGCTCGCCGAATGGCCTGATCTGGTGTTGTTGGTGCCATTGAGCGCCAGCACGCTGGCGCGCTTGGTGCATGGCCTGGCTGACACCCTGCTGGCCTCCACGCTGCTGGCCACACGGGTTCCTGTGCTCGCGGCGGCAGCGATGAACACCGACATGTGGGAATCGCCTGCGGTGCAGCGCAATTGGCAGCAATTGCAGCGCGATCACTCGCTGTTGGCGTTGCCTCCAGCGAGCGAAGGTTTGCTGGCCTGTGACCGGCGGGGCAGTGGCCGCATGGTGGAGCCGAGCTTGCTCTTGCAGGCGGCTGCCTCCTTGGCGCTGCATGGCGTTCAGCGCGATTTCGAGGGTCTGGAGCTGCTGGTCACAGCTGGCCCTACCCAGGAGTTCCTCGATCCCGCCCGGGTTCTGAGCAATCCATCCACTGGGTTGATGGGGGTGCTGCTGGCCCAGGCGGCCCGCTGGCGCGGGGCGCAGGTTCGCCTGTTGCACGGTTCGCTGCAGCTGGAGCCTGGGTTGCTTGAAGGGTTGAACAGCGAGCGGTTTGGCACGGCCGCTGAGTTGGAGCAGCTTCTAGAGCGCCATCAGCCCCGGGCTGCAGCGGTGGTGATGGCGGCCGCTGTGGCGGATCAGCGTTTGCGGCAGCCCCTAAGCAGCAAGCTCAGCAAACAGCAGTTGCAGGAGGTGCTGCACAGCCCCGCGAGTTGGGAAATGGTTCCGGATCTGCTGCAGCAGATGGTGCAGCGCCGCTCCGCCGATCAGGTGTTGATGGGTTTTGCAGCCCACAGCGGCGATGTGCTCACCCAAGCAGAGGCCAAATTTCAGCGCAAAGGCTGTGATCTGTTGTTTGCTAATCCCATTGATCAACCAGGAGTTGGCTTTGCTGCCTCAGCCAATCAGGGATGGCTGCTCAGCCAAGGGGCCAGCCCAGAAGCTATGGGCCCCTGCAGCAAGTTGGCCTTGGCCCATGGCCTGTTGGATCGCCTGAGGCTCAGGTTGCCTCAGGCGGCCAGTGCTGATTGATCCGGCGTGCCGGGCTCATGGCCAGGTTCCAGCAGCTCCATAAACGTTTTGAGCTGAAGCCGGGGGATGTAAGGCCAGCCGCCGTTTTGCTCCATGGCCTGTAGCAACTTGTAGAGCTGGTGGCGATCGGAGGGCAGGCTGTTGCGGAACGAGCCGTCCTGCAGGTCGCGGTGAAGCTGTTCGAGCTGCCTCAGCACCGCCAGGAGCTGTTCAGGATCGTTGCCGGCTTGCTCGCAGAGCTCAGCCCCTTCAGTGCACCAGCGTTGGAGGCGCGCCGTCCAGTCGCTTTGGGGGGCAGACATCGAACCATGTTGAGAGCCGCGACATCCTACGAGGGACGGTGGTTTTCAGTTGTACGATCGCGCTCACGATGTACTGCTGGCCCATGCGCTCCCTGCTGCGGACAACCGTTGCTCTTTGTTTGGCGGCCTGTCTGGCACTGCTGACCGCCTGCAGTGGTGACGCCAAATCGATCGATCGCGCCGATCTGACCTACGACGACATTCACAACACTGGCTTGGCCAACGACTGTTTCTCCTTGCCGGAGTCGGCCCGCGGCAGCATCAGCCTCACTGCTGGTGGCAAGTACTCCTTGCAGGAGATGTGCTTCCACCCCAGCACCGTGGCGGTCAAAGGTGAGCCCACCAACAAGCGTCAGGAAGCCCAGTTCGTGGAAGGCCGGATCCTGACCCGCTACACCTCCAGCCTCGACTCTGTTTACGGCGATCTGGCTGTCACCGATAGCGGTCTCGAGTTCAAAGAGAAAGGCGGCATCGACTTCCAGCCGATCACCGTGCTGCTCCCCGGTGGTGAGGAGATTCCCTTCACCTTCTCCAGCAAGCAGCTTCTGGCCACGGCCGATGGCGCTGCCATCACCACCAGCACCGATTTCAACGGCGAATACCGCACCCCCAGCTACCGCACTAGCAACTTCCTCGATCCCAAAGGTCGTGCGCTGACCACCGGTGTTGGCTACGCCCAGGGTCTGGTGGCCGCTCAGGACATCGGGGAGGACGAACTCAACAGCGAGAACGTCAAGCGCTACATCGATGGCACCGGCACCATGTCCTTCTCCATCACCCGGGTTGATGCCGAGACCGGCGAATTCGCTGGTGTCTTCACCGCCGTTCAGCCTTCCGACTCCGACATGGGTGGCCGTGAGGTGGTTGACGTTCAGGTCTCTGGTGAGCTCTACGGCCGCCTCGAGCAGGCCTGATGGCTCCCGCCGGGGGCCGTTGATCTGGAAGAATTCCACCGCATTTCGCCCCCGGCTCGATGACCAGCACCGCTCCCCAGGCACTGATTGCACCCCACGGCGGCACGCTGGTGGATCTGCGCTTGCCTGCTGACCAGTGGGATGCGGCCATCGCAGGAGTTGATCACCGCGTTGAGTGCAGTGATCGCAACGCGTGCGATGTGGAGCTGTTGATGGTGGGAGGTTTCTCCCCCCTGCGCGGCTTCATGGGCGAGGAGGACTACCGCTCGGTTGTTGAGAGCAACCGCACCACCTCAGGCCTGCTGTTTGGCCTGCCGATCGTGATGGACACCGATCGGGATGACATTGCCGTTGGTCAGCGCCTGCTGCTCACTTATCAAGGCCGCAACCTCGCCGTGATGACGGTGGAGAGCAAGTGGGAGCCCGATAAAGCCCGTGAGGCTCTCGGTTGCTACGGCACCAGCTCCTTGGAGCACCCAGCCGTGCGCATGATCGCCACCGAACGAGGCCGCTTTTATCTGGGCGGTTCCATCGTTGGCATGGAGCTCCCCCAGCGCCCCTTCCCCTGCAAGACGCCAGCTGAAGTGCGTGCTGGCCTGCCCTCGGGCGAAGACGTGGTGGCCTTCCAGTGCCGCAACCCCATTCACCGCGCCCACTACGAGCTCTTCACCCGCGCTCTGCATGCCGAGAACGTCAGTGAGAACGGCGTTGTGCTCGTCCATCCCACCTGCGGCCCCACCCAAGGTGATGACATCCCCGGGGCTGTTCGCTTCCAGACCTATGAGCGTCTGGCTGAGGAGGTCGACAACTCCCGCATTCGTTGGGCTTATCTGCCTTACTCGATGCACATGGCTGGCCCGCGCGAAGCGCTGCAGCACATGATCATCCGCAAGAACTACGGCTGCACCCACTTCATCATTGGCCGCGACATGGCTGGCTGTAAGTCGTCGGTGAGTGGCGATGACTTCTACGGCCCCTATCAAGCCCAAGATTTCGCCCGCGAGAACGCCCCCGAACTGGGCATGCAAACCGTTCCTTCGCTCAACCTCGTCTATACCGATGAAGAGGGTTATGTCACCGCTGAGCACGCCGAAGCCAGCAATTTGCACGTCAAAAAGCTGAGCGGCACTCAGTTCCGCAAGATGCTGCGCAGTGGCGAGGACATTCCCGAGTGGTTTGCCTTCCGCAGCGTGGTTGACGTGCTGCGTGCCGCCTGAAGGGCGACTGCAGTTAACATTCCGTAATCTCGAGGGGTAGAGCCTTGGCTGCAAAGAAGAGTTGGCGCAATGCGGGGCTGTATGTCCTGTTGATGGTGGTGTTGATCGCCCTCGGCACTGCCTTTGTCGGCGGGCGCTCCAACACACCCAACAACGCACCGGTCAACCTCCGCTACAGCGACTTCGTTGAGGCCGTTCAGAGCAACGAAATCTCCAAGGTGCTGATTGCTCCTGATCGGGGCACTGCACTGGCTGTTAAGAGCGATGGCCAGCGCGCCCAGGTGAACCTGGCTCCCGACAAGAACCTGCTGAATCTGCTCAGCGAGCACGACGTCGACATTGACGTGCAGCCCAGCCGCCAGTCGCCGGCGTGGCAATCGGCCTTGGGCAGCCTGCTCTTCCCCTTGCTGCTGCTCGGTGGATTGTTCTTCCTACTGCGCCGCGCCCAGGGCGGTGGTGGCAACCCCGCCATGAGCTTCGGCAAGAGCAAAGCGCGGGTTCAGATGGAACCCCAAACCCAGGTGACCTTTGAAGATGTCGCTGGCATTGAAGGCGCCAAGCTCGAGCTCACCGAGGTTGTTGACTTCCTCAAGAACCCCGATCGCTTTACCGCTGTCGGCGCCAAGATCCCCAAAGGCGTGCTCCTGGTGGGCCCTCCTGGTACCGGCAAAACCCTGCTGGCCAAAGCTGTCGCTGGTGAAGCTGGCGTTCCCTTCTTCTCGATCTCCGGCTCGGAATTCGTCGAGATGTTTGTCGGTGTGGGTGCCAGCCGCGTTCGCGATCTGTTCGAGCAGGCCAAGAAAAACGCGCCTTGCATCGTCTTTATCGATGAGATTGATGCGGTCGGTCGCCAACGCGGCGCCGGCCTTGGCGGCGGCAACGACGAGCGTGAGCAGACCTTGAACCAACTCCTCACGGAGATGGATGGTTTTGAAGGCAACACCGGAATCATCATCGTTGCGGCCACCAACCGCCCCGACGTGCTGGATCAAGCCCTGATGCGTCCTGGTCGCTTTGACCGTCAGGTGGTGGTGGATCGCCCTGATTACAGCGGCCGTCTCCAGGTTCTTGGCGTTCACGCCCGCGGCAAGACCCTGGCCAAAGATGTTGACCTCGACAAAGTGGCCCGGCGTACCCCTGGCTTCACCGGTGCTGACCTGGCCAATCTGCTGAATGAGGCCGCCATCCTTGCTGCTCGCCGTCAGCTCAGCGAGGTCTCGATGGATGAGATCAACGACGCCATTGAGCGCGTCATGGCTGGTCCTGAGAAGAAGGACCGCGTGATGAGCGAAAAGCGCAAGCGTTTGGTGGCTTATCACGAGTCAGGTCATGCCTTGGTCGGTGCCCTGATGCCTGACTACGACCCCGTTCAGAAGATCAGCATCATTCCCCGCGGTCAGGCTGGTGGTTTGACCTTCTTCACCCCAAGTGAAGAGCGCATGGAATCGGGTCTTTACTCCCGCTCCTATCTGCAAAATCAGATGGCGGTGGCCTTGGGCGGCCGTGTTGCCGAGGAGCTGGTGTACGGCGAAGACGAAGTCACCACCGGTGCATCCAATGACCTCCAGCAGGTGGCCCGTGTGGCGCGCCAGATGGTGACTCGCTTCGGCATGAGCGACAAGCTCGGGCCTGTGGCTTTAGGCCGCTCCCAAGGCGGCATGTTCCTCGGGCGCGACATTGCATCTGAGCGTGATTTCTCAGAAGACACCGCAGCCACCATCGACAAAGAGGTGTCGACCTTGGTGGATGCTGCTTACACCCGTGCCGTGCAGGTGCTGAGCGAAAACCGTGCTCTTCTTGATGAACTGGCAGAGATGCTGGTTGAGATGGAAACCGTGGATGCTGAGCAGCTTCAAGAGCTGTTGATCAGCCGCGACGCCAAAGTCGCCGACTACGTCTGATGGAAGCTGGGGTGCGCCGCGGCGACCCCTCTGGCCTGTGTGATTCACTGCGGCAATCGCCCTTGCTCGCGGTGTTGCGACCAGGCTCACCAGCGCAAGCGCACCGTCAGATTGATGCTGTTGCCGCCGCTGGCTTTCATCACGTCGAACTGGCTTGGAGCCAGGAGCCTTGGTGGTTAGAGCTGCTGCAGACCCTGCCAAACCAATGGCCTGAACTGCGTTTTGGCGTAGCCGGCGTGCGTTGGGCAGAGCAGTTAGTGGTCGCCCACGCGCAGGGTTTGCGCTTTGCGATGTCGCCGATCAGCTGCCCGCTGATGTGGGAGCAAGCCGATGCGTTGGAGTTAACCCTGGTGCCCGGGGTGTTCAGTCCAACTGAGGTGCATCGCGCGGGCGCTCGCGGAGCGGTGAAATTGTTTCCCGCGGCCAGCCTGGGACCCTCTTATTGGCGTCAGCTTCGCGGGCCGATGGCACCAATGCCGTTTTGTATTGCTGCCGGTGGGCTTCGCCCTGCAGATCTCAGTGCCTGGTTTGCATCTGGGGTGGAAGCCGTGGCTCTGGGATCCACGCTGTTTGATCAACAAGACCGGCTGCATGCGGGGCATGCCGAGCAGCTTGAGCCGTACTTGCGCGGCATCACCACCAATCAGGAGACGTTGTAGTTCTGAGTCTCAGGTGTTACATCTGGGAATGACCTATATCTGCGAGCCATGGCAGAGCTCAAAGTCAAGCTCAGCGACAAGGCTCTCTCTCTGATCGCTCAGCTCCAGAAAGAGATCTTCAATCGTCGCCGTAAGAAGGTGACCCCCTCAGGAGTGGTTGAGACTCTTGTGGAGTCCGCCGCGAAGTCTCAAAGCGACAAGCGTTTCGCCACATCGTGGAAAAACCTTGTTGTTGATATCGAAAAGGCCGCCAAGTTGGCCAATCAGCACGGCAGCAAGCCCAACAACCTCAGCGATGAGGAATGGGCCATGGTGTTGAGCCATCGCACCCGTCCGGCCAAGACCGGCAATGTGAAGGCCAAAACCACAACCACCCGCCGAGCTGTTGCCAAGAAAGCAGCTCCTAAAAAGGCAGCCGCCAAAAAGACAACAGCCAAAAAGACAACAGCCAAAAAGGCAACCACCACCAAGGTGACCCGCAAGGCCGCCGCTAAGCCGGCGGCTCGCAAGACCGCACGGGCCGCATCGCCTGCAAAGGCCAAGCGTTCCACCGGTTCGGTTGCCAAGCGGATGGCGAAAGCAGCCAGCAAGTTGGGTTCTGGCGCCGCTGCCTCCAGCAATGGAGTGGGCAGCGCAACCGCAACCCTGAGCTGAATCAGTTCAGCTCAACCGCACTGGCCGCGTTGGCGTAGAGCGTGATCAGCGAGCACCAGGGCCACCATGGCTTCCACCATGGGAACGGCCCTGGGCAGCACGCAGGGATCGTGGCGTCCTTTCGCTGCCAGTGTTGTGGCTTCGCCACTGGCGTTGATTGTTTGTTGTTCCTTGCGGATCGTGGCGGTTGGCTTGAAAGCCACCCGCAGCACGATCGGCTCCCCATTACTGATTCCGCCTTGGATCCCACCGGAATTGTTGGTGGCGGTGTGCAAGCTGCCGTCGCTGGTGGGCAGGAATGCATCGTTGTGCTGGCTTCCCAGCAGGGTGGTGCCTGCAAAGCCCGAACCAATCTCAAAGCCTTTGGTGGCCGGCAGTGACATCACGGCCTTGGCGAGATCGGCCTCCAACTTGTCGAACACGGGCATTCCCAGTCCCGTGGGCGGACGCCGCACCACGCATTCGATGACCCCGCCGCAGGAGTCGCCATCACGGCCGATGGACTCAATGCGCTCGATCATTTGCTCTGCCATGGCGGCATCAGGGCAGCGCACGATGTTGGACTCCACCGCCTCCAGCGTGGGCACGGCTGGATCGATGGTGGCTTCCAGGGTGTGGATGCGTTTCACCCAGGCCAGCACTTCGGTGCCATGCAGCTGCTGGAGCATTTGCTTGGCAATGGCTCCAGCGGCCACGCGGCCGATGGTTTCACGCGCTGAAGCCCTGCCGCCGCCGCTGCGGGCCTGGATGCCGTACTTGCTTTGGTAGGTGGCATCGGCGTGGGAGGGCCGAAAGGCCACCTGCATTTCCTTGTAATCGCCAGGCCGCTGGTCTTTGTTGCGCACCACCATGGCAATCGGGGTGCCGAGGCTGACCCCATCGAGCAGACCGCTGAGCGCTTCAACGCGGTCATCCTCTTTGCGCGGGGTCGTGATCTTGCTCTGACCAGGCTTACGCCGGTCCAGTTCGGCTTGGACCGCCTCGATGTCGATGGCTAAGCGCGGAGGACACCCATCGACGATCACGCCAACACCGCCGCCGTGGGATTCCCCAAACGTGCTGATGCGGAAGAGATGGCCGAAACTGCTGCCCATGGCCAGCTGAAACTGCACCGAGCGTACGGGCCAGAGCGCGTCATGGGTTTGTTTGTTTCCTGAATCCTTCTGGAGAGCCTCCAAGGGCTTGTCCAAGGCTGGACACAATGGAATGAGATCCAGCGGGCTTCGCTCATGGATGTCTCCGTTGTCCACCCGCTTCAGGCGCACTGTGTTCTGCCGGCTGGAGCCCACTTAGCCGAAGGGCCCCACTGGTGGGCCGAGCGTTCCCAGCTGCTGTGGGTGGATATCGAGGCGTCGCGGATCGGACTCTTTGATCCCCGCAGTGGCCACAACAGCTTCATCGATGTGGGGTGCCATGTCGGCTGTGTGGTGCCTACAGCCAGTGGCGATCTCCTGGCGGCGACAGCAGACGGTTTTTTGCGGGTGGAGCCCACCAGTGCTAAGCGCTCACTGCTGCACCACCCCGAGGCCCACTGCCTCGATAACCGCTTCAATGACGGCAAGTGCGACCCCTGGGGCCGGCTTTGGGCCGGAACGATGCACTACGAGTTCGTGCCCGGTGCTGCGGCGCTTTGGCGTTTGGACACCAACTTGCAATCACGCCTGATGCGCTCTGGCGTGACGATCTCCAATGGGTTGGCTTGGAGCGCTGATCGACGCTGGTTGTATTTCATTGATTCACCAACGCTGCAGGTGTTGCGATTCGCCTTGGATCAGCAGGGTGATCCCATCGATGCGGGCACGGTGTGCGTGGAGATCCCGGCAGCCTGGAACTGTGTGCCTGACGGCATGACAATCGACGCTGAGGGCATGCTCTGGATTGCCCTGCACGACGGTTCGGCGGTCACCCGTTGGGATCCAGCCAGTGGTGAGCAGCTGGCCAGCGTGGAGATGCCCTGCAGCAAAGTCACCTCCTGCTGCTTTGGCGGAGCAGATCTTGATCAGTTGTTCATCACCACGGCCCGTCACCAGCTCGCTCCCGATCAACTGGAGCAGCAACCCTTAGCTGGAGGCTTGTTTGTGGCTGAGGTGGGTGTGGCTGGCTTGCCAGCCCATACGTTTGCGGGGTGACGCCTGGCCTCAGGCGCCAATTTCTGGGTGTTGGCGAAAGATGCCGTGACGCGGTGCGAACAGGAAAGCCAACAAGAACAAGCCGGTTTGTACCAGCACGATGCAGCCGGCGGTGGAGCTATCGCTCCAATAGCTGATGATCACCCCCAGCAGGCTGGCGAGCACGCTGCTGGTGATGGCCAGCAGGGTCATGCGATCAAAGCGGTCGGTGAGCAGGTAGGCCGTGGCGCCAGGGGTCACCAGCATCGCCACCACCAGGATGATTCCCACGCTTTGCAAGCCCGCCACCGCTGCCAGCGACAGCACCGAGAGCAGCACGTAGTGCAACAGCCCAGTGTTGATCCCGATCGAGCGCGCGTGGGTGGGATCAAAACAGAACAGCAACAGGTCGCGCCGCAGTAGCAGCAGCACAGCCACCACCAGCGCCGAGATCAGCAGGGTTTGCTGGATGTCGGCCTGGGAGATGCCGAGCACATTGCCAAACAGGATGTGGGTGAGGTCGATGTTGCTGCGGGTTTTGGAGACCAGCACCAAGCCCAAGGCAAAAAATCCGGTGAACACCAGTCCAATCACGGTGTCTTCTTTCACCCTGGATTTCTGTTTGACAAAACCGATCGCCGTTACCGAGCCAACACCAAACACAAAAGCCCCCAGCGAGAACGGCAACCCCAGGGCATAGGCCAACACCACCCCAGGCAGCACCGCATGGGAGACGGCATCCCCCATCAAGGCCCAGCCTTTGAGGGTCATGTAACAAGACAGCAGGCCGCAGACCCCGCCAACCAGAGCGCTGACCAACAGGGCCCTGACCATGAAGTCGTGGCTTAAGGGCTCCAGCAGCCAGGTGATCATGGCTCGGGTTCCTCAGCTGAACTGGGCCCCGTCAGCAGGTTGGGAGGCATGCCGCCAAAGGTGAGTGCCAGGTTCTCCGGCGTGAACACCTCGGATGTCTCGCCGTAGGCGAGCACGGTTTTGTTGATCAGAACCACCAGATCGCAGAAGTCGCGCACATGGCTGAGGTCGTGGGTGGAGATCAAAATCGTGCGCCCATCGCGGCGTAGCTGCAGGAACAGCTCAGCCATCAGCTTTTCGGTGCGCACATCCACCCCGTTGAAGGGTTCATCAAGCAACAGCACCGAGGCCCTTTGGGCGATGGCCCTGGCCAAAAAGGCGCGCTTGCGCTGGCCGCCGGAGAGGGAGCCGATCGGCCGATGGCGTAACTCCAGCAGCTCCACCCGCTCGAGGGCATCGCGCACGGCGACGCGATCAGATTGGCGCGGAATGCGCAGCAGGTTCATGGCGCCATAGCGGCCCATCATCACCACATCCCACACCGAGACGGGGAAGCCGCAGTCGATGCTTTCGCTTTGCGGCACATAGGCCACCGCCTGCTCTCGCTGGGCTTGGGCCACGCGCTGCCCATTGATGCGGATGCGGCCGCGGGATGGCCGCACAAAACCGGTGAGCGCCTTGAACAGGGTCGACTTACCAGCCCCGTTCATGCCCACAAGGCCGCAGATGCTGCCAGCGGGGAGATGCAGGCTGGCGTCATAGAGGGCCACTCGGCCGTTGTAATCAACGCAGACCTGATCGGCTTCGATGCGCATCAGCGCTCACCTCCTTCGCTGCCGAGTCCGCGCCGGATCAGATTGACGTTGTGGCGTTGCAGATCAAGCAAGCTGGCGGCCGGGCCGTCGCTGCCCGAAAGGGAATCCACATAGAACGTACCGCCAAAGCGGGCGCCTGAGGCCTTGGCGACTTCCCGTTGGGCCTTATCGCTGACCGTGCTTTCACAAAAAATCGCCGGCACTTGGCGCTGCTTGATGGTGGTGATCAGCTGCGCCATGCGTCTTGGGGTGACTTGGCTTTCAGCATTGACAGGCCAGAGATAGGCCTCCTCTAGGCCGTAATCGTGGGCCAAATAGGAGAACGCTCCTTCGCAGCTGACCAGCAACCGTTGCTCTGGAGGCAGCTCAGCAAGGGCGCTGCGCAGTTCTTGATCCAGTTGCTGCAGCTGTTGTTTGTAGGTCGCCCCATTGCGGCGGAAGTCCGCAGCACCCTCAGGATCGAGCTGGCTGAACCCCGCCACCAAGCCATCGACGTAGCCCATCGCCCGTTGCGGCGACATCCAGGCATGGGGGTTGGGCTTGCCGGCGTAGGCATCGCCCTCAATCAACAGGGGCTCCATTCCCTGGCTGAGGGTGAGGCGGGGCACATCTCCTGCTGCGCGTAGAAAGCGGTCGGCCCATAGCTCCAGTCCCAGGCCGTTCTCCACCACCAGATCAGCGCCTGAGGCTTGTTCCAGATCGCTGGGGGTGGGCTCATAGCCATGGATTTCAGCTCCAGGCTTCACGATCGAGCGCACTTGAAGGCGATCTCCGCCCACCTGGCGGGCCATGTCGGCCAGCACCGTGAAGGTGGTGAGCACCACCGGCTTGTTGTTGCCTTGCTTGGTTGTCTCAAGCTCTGGGCTGGTGGTGCAGCTCGCCATCAGAGCTGAGCTCAGCAGCGCCATCAACAGCTGTTTGCCGCGTGCCAAGAGCTGCCGATGAGCCGCTAATTAAGTTAATTCGCCGCCTGAGCGGTTGAAGTTGTATTCCAGGAGAGCTGCAGCAAAAAGAGATTTGAGCTTGATCAAGCCTTCTTGCTCGCTGGGATCCGGCCCGCCGGGCCAACGCTCGAGATAGAAGCTCACCGACTTGAGCATTAGCCCAATGGCTTCTTCATTGAGTTCAAATTGAAGCGTCGGGTCCTCCTCTGGCATGGATTCCGTCCACCTCTCTGGCTCTAGTTAAACGTGGCGTAAGGGAGCTCTATCCACAACAAAAAGCCCCCTCCGAGGAGGGGGCTTTCCGATTCAGTTGATCTGAACCGTTTGTTGATTCCAGATCAACCGATGGCAGGAGCCTGGAGAGCCACAGGGGCGCTCTCGGCAGCAGCCAGGTCGAGGGGGAAGTTGTGAGCGTTGCGCTCGTGCATCACTTCCATGCCGAGGCCGGCACGGTTGAGGATGTCAGCCCAGGTGTTCAGAACACGACCCTGGGAATCCAGGATGGACTGGTTGAAGTTGAAGCCGTTCAGGTTGAAGGCCATGGTGCTCACGCCAAGGGCGGTGAACCAGATGCCAACCACAGGCCAGGCAGCCAGGAAGAAGTGAAGGCTGCGGCTGTTGTTGAACGAGGCGTATTGGAAGATCAGGCGACCGAAGTAACCGTGGGCAGCCACGATGTTGTAGGTCTCTTCCTCTTGGCCGAACTTGTAGCCGTAGTTCTGGGACTCGCTCTCGGTGGTTTCACGCACCAGGGAGGAGGTCACCAGGGAGCCGTGCATGGCGGAGAACAAGCTGCCGCCGAAGACGCCTGCCACACCCAGCATGTGGAAGGGGTGCATCAGGATGTTGTGCTCGGCCTGGAACACCAGCATGTAGTTGAAGGTGCCAGAGATGCCCAGGGGCATCGCGTCAGAGAAAGAACCCTGACCGAAGGGGTAGACCAGGAACACTGCGGAAGCAGCAGCCACAGGGGCGCTGTAAGCAATGCAGATCCAAGGGCGCATGCCCAGGCGGTAGGAGAGTTCCCACTCACGGCCCATGTAGGCATAGATGCCGATGAGGAAGTGGAAGATCACCAGCTGGAAAGGACCGCCGTTGTACAGCCACTCATCGAGGGAAGCGGCTTCCCAGATGGGATAGAAGTGCAGGCCAATGGCGTTGCTGGAAGGAACAACAGCACCGGAGATGATGTTGTTGCCGTAGAGCAGGGAGCCGGCGACAGGCTCGCGGATGCCGTCGATATCAACCGGGGGAGCGGCGATGAAGGCAACGATGAAGCAGGTGGTGGCAGCCAGCAGAGTCGGGATCATCAGAACACCGAACCAACCCACATAGAGGCGGTTGTCGGTGCTGGTGACCCACTCGCAGAACTGCTGCCACGCAGAGGCGCCGGAGCGCTGCTGAATGGTGGTTTGCATGAGTGCGTTGGGGTGTGCCCGAAGGCGGTATGAATTCCCGGATCAATGTCCGGTCCCCCAATTGTAAAGCAACATTGCGGGATGTAAACCAACGCTTTAAGACTCCGCAGCGGCAATGGCCTTGTTAGGGTCCGATTCCTTGTGCTGGAGCGGTGTCTGAGTCCCCAACACCGACCTCGGCTGATCGCGTCCTGCTGGTACGCCTTCCCTGTAATCCCATCTTCCCGATCGGGCCGATTTACCTGGCCGATCACCTCCACAAGCAATTTCCCCAGTTGCAGCAGCGGCTGCTCGACCTAGCTGCCGTTCCCCTGCTGGATGTTGACCGGGTGCTGCGGGCCACGGTCGATGCCTTTCGCCCCACCTTGTTGGTGTTTTCCTGGCGAGACATTCAGATCTATGCGCCTGTGGATGGGCGCGGCGGCAATCCGCTGCAGCACTCGTTTGAAGTGTTTTATGCCCGCAATCCACTCAGGCGCCTGCGTGGTGCCTTAGGCGGTGTGAAGTTGATGGGCTCGTTCTATGGCGAGCTTTGGCGCAACTTGCGTTTGATTCGGCGAGGCCTCAAGCGTGCTCGGCACCACTGCCCCCAGGCGCAAGCCGTTTTGGGTGGTGGTGCCACCAGCGTGTTTTACGAGCAACTGGCGCCGTTGCTGCCCAAAGGCACGGTGGTCTCCGTTGGCGAAGGCGAGCCGCTGCTGGAAAAGCTGCTGCGCGGGGAGTCACTCGCTGGTGAGCGTTGCTTCCGCGCCGGGGAAGCGCCCCGCCCTGGCTTAATTCACGAGCAGCCCTCGGGTTTGATCAAAACCGCCTGCGATTACGACTACATCGAATCGATTTGGCCGCAGCTCAACTGGTATCTCGAAGCGGGTGACTTCTACGTCGGCGTGCAGACCAAACGAGGGTGTCCCCACAACTGCTGTTACTGCGTTTACACCGTTGTTGAAGGCAAGGCGGTGCGGGTCAATCCCGTTGATGAAGTCATCGCCGAGATGCGTCAGCTCTACGAGCGCGGGGTGCGCGGCTTCTGGTTCACCGATGCCCAGTTCATCCCAGCGCGGCGTTACATCGAAGATGCCAAGGAGCTCCTGCGCGCGGTGCAGCAGCAGGGCTGGAATGACATCCGTTGGGCGGCTTACATCCGTGCCGACAACCTCGATGCCGAACTGGCTGAGCTGATGGTGGCCACAGGGATGGAGTACTTCGAGATCGGCATCACCTCCGGATCCCAGGAGCTCGTCCGCAAGATGCGTATGGGCTACAACCTGCGCACCGTTTTGGAGAACTGCCGCTTGCTGGCGCGAGCTGGCTTCCGCCATCACGTCTCAGTCAATTACTCGTTCAACGTGATCGACGAGCGGCCTGAGACGATCCGCCAAACCGTTGCCTATCACCGCGCACTCGAGGCGGCCTTTGGTGCCGACAAGGTGGAGCCCGCCATCTTCTTCATTGGCCTGCAGCCCCACACTCACCTGGAGCAGTACGGCTTCGACCAGGGCTTGATCAAGCCCGGCTACAACCCCATGAGCATGCTGCCTTGGACAGCTCGCCAATTGCTGTGGAACCCCGAGCCCATGGGCCAAACCTTCGGCCGGGTGTGTTTGGAAGCCTTTGAGCGCAACCCCGCCGATTTCGGCCGCACCGTGATGGACCTGCTGGAGCGCGATTACGGCTGCGCTCCCCTGGATGAAGCACTGCATGCCCCAGTGGAAGGCCGCAAGGCCATGGCCACGGCAACCGCCTGACGCCGGTTAGGAGCGTTTCAAAGTCAGCAGCAAAACCATCAAGGCGATCCAGCCCGCCACGCCGCCGATGGGATTGGCCGGGCTTAAGAGCCAGTTCGGTCCAGCGCTTTGCAGATTGAGAACCCCTTGGCTGAGCAGGAACCAGCCGCCGACGGCTCCTCCATGCAGGCCAACGGCACCCCACAGAACCCCTCGATCGCCATCGCGTTGTTCAGCGAGCAGTACGCCGAAGAGAGCGAGACCACCAAGGAGCAGAAGCAGTTCCAGGCCGGGGAGGTGAAACCGGGTGTGCACAAGGCTGAAAATCACGGCCTGCAGATAGAGGGCGCGGCGGTGGCCCAGCAGCAGGCTCAGCTCGCCGAACAACCAGCCGCGGAACAGCAACTCTTCGGCAAAGCCCACCCCCAAGCCCAGCACCACGGCATTGAGCACCAGGGCCGGCGTCAGACGCAGCTCGCTCTGGGCGCCGCCGAGCAGCAAGGCCACCACAATGACCAGCAGCAGTGCTGCGGCCAACAGCACTCCACGGCTCAAGGCCTTAATGAGTTCCCCCCAGCTGCAGCGCAGACCGAGGCGTTTCCAGGCTTGGGGTTCACCCCAGGCCCGCTGCAAGCGCCAAGGCAGTGAGATGAGCAGTGCAGCAACGCTGGGCAGCGCGGCCAAGGAAGCCTGCTGGGAAGCGGGAACACCCATCAGGCCTAGGAGGCCTTGCAAACCCAGAAACAACGCCACCAAGGAGGCGGGGTAGAGGAGCGTGCCGCGCCAGTGGGGCCTCACTCCTCCGGCTCGATCGTGCTGGTGAGACCTTTGGCCTTAAGGCTTTCGCAATAGAACTCAGCTGGCTCGATATCGCAGACGATCACCAAGCCCACCCCACTGTTGTGGGCTTCCAACATCACGGCCATCGCATCCTGCTCGCTCAACGACGGCACCACCTCCCGCAGGGAGGTGACCACGTATTCCATGGAGTTGACCGGATCGTTGTGGAGCAGCACTCGGTAGCGGGGCGATGGTTTTCGCACCGTCTCGGGTTGCCGCTCCATCACGGCGGCACCACCTGGGGAGCGCACCGGAGTTTCACTGGCGTGCGTCATGGCGGGGGCAGATCGCAGAACCGACGGCAATCTAGAGAGCGCGGATGCGGCGCATGGCTTCATCCACGTTGCTGCGGCTGTTGAAGGCCGAGAGGCGGAAGTAGCCCTCACCTGCGGCACCAAAGCCACTGCCGGGGGTTCCCACAACATTGGCTTTGTTGAGCAGGTGGTCAAAGAAACCCCAGGAATCCATGCCTTCAGGGGTTTTGATCCACACGTAGGGGGCATGCTCGCCGCCATAGATCGTGAGCCCAGCGGCGGACAGCTCCCTGCGAATGATCGCGGCGTTCTCCATGTAGAAGCTGATCAGCGCCTTCACCTCGGCTTGGCCTTGCTCGGAGTACACCGCTTCAGCACCACGCTGAACGATGTAGCTGACGCCATTGAACTTGGTGCTTTGGCGGCGGTTCCAGAGGCCCCAGAGCTCCACCTGCTCCCCTGTGGCGCTGGTGCCCATCAGGCCTTTGGGAACCACGGTGAGTGCGCAGCGGGTGCCCGTGAAGCCGGCGTTCTTGGAGAAGGAGCGGAATTCGATCGCGCATTGGCGCGCCCCCTCGATTTCAAAGATCGAGTGGGGGATGGCCGGATCTTGGATGAAGGCCTCATAGGCCGCATCGAACAGGATCAGCGCCTTGTGCTCGAGGGCGTAATCCACCCAGCTCTTCAGTTGCTCGCGGCTGGCGACAGCTCCGGTGGGGTTGTTGGGGAAACAGAGATAGATCAGATCAACCGGGCTGCTCGGCAGCGGCGCGGTGAAATCGTTGGCAGCGGTGATGGGCAGGTAGCTGAGGCCGCCGTATTGCCCTCCCTCATTGGCATCACCGGTGCGGCCGGCCATCACGTTGCTGTCGACATACACCGGATAGACCGGATCGGTCACAGCGATGCGATTGCCTTCGCCAAGGATGTCGAGGATGTTGCTGCTATCGCACTTGGAGCCGTCGGAGACAAAGATCTCATCGGCGCTGATGTCACAGCCACGGCTTTGGAAATCGTGTTTGGCAATGGCTTCGCGCAGCCAGGCGTAGCCCTGCTCCGGCCCATAGCCGTGGAAGCCGTCGCGGGTTCCCATCTCATCGATGGCATTTTTCATGGCGTCCCGGCAAGCCTGCGGCAGAGGCTCGGTGACATCACCAATGCCCAGGCGGATCAGGGCGGCGTCGGGGTTGGCTTCGCTGAAGGCCTTGACCCGGCGACCAATTTCAGGAAACAGGTAACCCGCTTTGAGCTTGAGGTAATTGCCGTTGACGAGGGCCATAGGGGAGTAGCGCGATGGCGGGATTGTCCTATGCGGAGCTCCATACTCAAGGCAGTGCTGCCGCGCCGATGACCGCTTTCGCTGAGCTGGTCAATGCCGGAATCTCCCGCCCCGGCCGTTATCTCGGCAATGAACTGGGGGTGGAGCCACGGGATTGGCAGGCGGCATCGATCCGCTGGGCCCTCACCTACCCCGAGGTTTACGAGGTTGGCGCCAGCAATCTCGGCCACATCATTCTCTATTCGATCCTCAACGCCCAGCCGCGGCAGTTGTGCGATCGCGCTTACTTGCCGGCCCCCGATCTGGCCGAGCGGCTGCGCAGCACGGGCTCGCCATTGTTTGCCGTTGAGAGCCGCCGGCCCCTCAACAGCTTCGACATCCTTGGCTTCAGCCTCAGCTACGAGCTCAGCGCCACCAATGTGCTGGAGATGCTCGATCTCATCGGGCTGCCGCTTTACGCCCGTGATCGCGGCGATGCACCGCTTGGTTCTGCAGATGCACGGCCCTTGATCTTTGCCGGCGGCCAGACGGCCACCAGCAATCCAGAGCCCTACGCGCCATTTTTCGATTTCATCGCCCTAGGCGATGGCGAAGAGCTGTTGCCAGAGATTGGCTTGGTGTTGGAGGAGGCCAAGGCCGCTGGCCTGCCTCGCTCAGAGCTGCTGCGCGACCTGGCGGAGGTACCCGGCGTCTACGTGCCGGCGTTGGGCCATCGCCGCGTGGTGCGCCGGGTGGCGACGCCCATGCCGCATTACGCCATGGGCTTGGTTCCCCATGTGGAAACGGTGCATGACCGGCTCACCGTGGAGATTCGTCGGGGCTGCACCCGCGGCTGCCGCTTCTGTCAGCCGGGGATGTTGACCCGCCCGGCCCGCGACGTGGATCCCGAGGAGGTGGTGGAAGCTGTGGAGACCGGCATGGTGCGCACCGGTTACAGCGACTTTTCGTTGCTGTCGCTGAGTTGCAGCGACTACCTCGCCTTGCCCGCCGTGGGGGTGGAGCTGCGCAACCGCCTGCAGGACCACAACGTCAGCCTCTCGCTGCCGAGCCAACGCATCGATCGCTTTGACAACAACATCGCCCACATCCTGGGCGGCACGCGCCAGGGCGGACTCACGTTTGCCCCGGAAGCAGGCACCCAGCGCATGCGCGACATCGTCAACAAAGGCCTGACGGATCAGGAGCTCAGCGCTGGCATCGAGACGGCGATGCGCAACGGCTGGCGCAAGGTGAAGCTCTATTTCATGATCGGCTTGCCGGGTGAAACCGATGCCGATGTGCATGGCATCGCCGACACCGTGGAGCGGTTGCGCTTTGAAATGCGCGATATCGGCCGGCTGGAGCTGAATCTGACGATCAGCAACTTCACCCCCAAGCCCCACACACCATTTCAGTGGCACAGCGTTTCCACCGCTGAGTTCAAGCGGCGCCAGGGGATCTTGCGCCAGCGCTTTGCGGGCATGCGGTTTTTAAAGGTCAACTACACCGATGTGCGCCTCTCGGCGATGGAGGACTTCATCGGGCGTGGGGACCAGCGTCTCGCCCCGGTGATCGAAGCCGCGTGGCGCTCTGGCGCCGGCATGGACGCCTGGTTCGACAACATCGAGCGAACCCATGGCGCCTGGTGTGAGGCGATTGACGCAGCCGGCTTGGGCGGCCGTTATCGCGAGCTGGAACTTGGCAGTTGGGCTGAGCTTCAGGCCCTCACGCTCGAGCAACGCCGGCAGCGCTGCGCTGAACCCTTGCCCTGGGATCACATCGATTCCGGGGTGAGCAAGCAGTGGTTGCAGGAAGACCTTGAGCGTGCCCTGGAGGCCGTGGTGGTTCCTGATTGCTCGTTTGATGGCTGCAGTCACTGCGGTGTGTGCGGCGAAGGGCTGGGGCACAACGTGGTGGTGCCACCGCCGGCGATTCCTGCCATCGATCCGCCGCGTAAGCCCCCCAGTGAGCAGGTGGGGCGTTTGCGGGTGTGCTTTGCCAAAACCGGTGAGATGGCGCTGTTGAGCCATCTCGATTTGGTGCGGATGCTGGAGCGGGCCTTGCGCCGCAGTCAGCTGCCGGTGTCGTTCACCGGGGGGTTCCATCCGCTGCCCCGGCTGCAATTGGCTCTGGCTTTGCCCCTGGGGGCTGAAGCCGATTCCGATTGGCTGGATTTGAGCTTCACCGAAGTGGTGCAGCCTGCGCAGTTGATGGAGCGTTTGGCGCCCCTGCTGCCTGAGGGGTTTTCGCTGCTCGAGGCCCATGGGGTGCCGGTGAGGTCGCCAGCCCTTTCGCAAATGCTGCATTCAGCCCATTGGCGCTTGTCTTTGCAGCCCAGTGGTGCTGAATGGTTGCCTGCTGAACGGCGCTGCCAAGAGGCGCTAGGCGAGTTGCTGGGTGCAGAGGCACTTCCCTTAGAGGAGCTGGATCGTCAGGGTCGCCGCCGTCGCCGGGATTTGCGGCCGCTGCTGCTGGATTTGCATTGGCACCACTGGAGTCCCCAGCAGCTGGAGCTGGGGCTGGAAACCCTGGTGCAGGCCAATGGCCGCAGCTTGAAACCGGATCAGTTGCGTCAGCTGCTTGGCCAACGCCTCGGCTGTGAGCTGCAGCAAACGCAGCTGCGGCGCGTGGCCCTGAAACTTGCGTGCTAGTTTCAAGTCAAGGTGGTGGATCCGCCCGCGGGATGCGAGTCGTCCAAGGGCTTTGAACACTGTCCTTCCCCTGCGCCTGCAGCAGACCCAAGGGCTCTACAGCACGGTTTTCCCAGGGTGTGGCTTTCCACTGGAAGGCCAATGTCGTGATATCTCCAGGTTCATTCGTTGAAACGCCGCCTCAGCCCCCAACAGCTGATTGCTGCACAGCATTTTTGTTCCTTTCCCTGTCCTCTTCGGTGACCCCGTCAGGGGTGGCCTCAGCCCATGCCACAGCAGATCGTCATCGCTGAGCAGCTGCGCATTGCCGCAGTTCTCAACGACGAACGGGTTGATGAATTAATCGTTGCGCAAGGTCGTCACCAGATCGGTGATGTCTATCTCGGCACCGTTGAAAACGTCCTCCCCGGCATCGATGCCGCCTTCGTCAACATCGGCGAAAGCGAAAAAAACGGTTTCATTCACATCACCGACCTCGGCCCGTTGCGCCTGAAGAAAGGCGGCGCTGGGATTACCGAGTTGCTGGAACCGCGCCAGAAGGTGCTGGTTCAGGTGATGAAGGAGCCCACGGGCACCAAGGGCCCGCGGCTCACCGGCAACCTCTCGCTGCCAGGTCGTTTCCTGGTGCTGCAACCCCACGGCCAAGGGGTGAATGTGTCACGGCGCATCGGTGGTGAAACCGAGCGCAACCGGCTGCGTGCCTTGGCCGTGTTGATCAAGCCCCCAGGCACGGGCCTACTAGTGCGCACCGAGGCCGATGGCGTCAGTGAAGAGCAGATCATTGACGACCTCGAATCCCTTCTGCGCCAGTGGGAAGCGATCCAACAGGCGGCTGAAACAGCCCATCCGCCGGTTCTGTTGAACCGGGACGAAGACTTCATTCATAGGGTCCTGCGTGACCTCTACAGCACGGATGTGCTGAGGGTTGTGGTGGATTCCGAGGACGCGGTGGCGCGCGTCAATCGCTTCCTTGGCCCCGACCAAGCCAACTTGATCGTTGAGCACCACGAGGATGCCAGCGAAATCCTTGAGCACTACAAGGTCAACGCGGCCATCCGTGATGCCCTCAAGCCCCGGGTGGATCTGCCCTCCGGCGGCTACGTGATCATCGAACCCACCGAGGCCCTCACGGTGGTGGATGTGAACTCCGGTTCCTTCACCCGCTCGGCCAATGCCCGCGAGACGGTGCTCTGGACCAACTGTGAAGCCGCTACCGAGATTGCTCGCCAGCTCAAGCTGCGCAACATCGGCGGCGTGGTGATCATCGACTTCATCGATATGGAGTCGCGCCGCGACCAGCTGATGTTGCTGGAGCATTTCACCCAGGCCATGCGGGATGACCAGGCCCGGCCACAGATTGCCCAGATCACTGAATTGGGCTTGGTGGAGCTCACCCGTAAGCGCCAGGGGCAAAACATCTATGAGCTGTTTGGCCGCGCCTGCCCCAGCTGCGGAGGCTTGGGTCATGTGGTGACCCTGCCCGGGAAAGACACCCTGCAGCCGTTGGCGTCCTTGCCTGGTTTGGTGCGTTCTGCCGCGTCCGCGCGAGCTGAGGTGTCCAGTCCCAGCAATGGCGACGGTGGAGGTGGCCGCCGCCGCCGCCGCGGTGGTGGTGGACGGGCTGCCACCGAGCCTGTGGATCAGGTGGATTCCGATCAGGAGTTCAGTGGCTCGGCCGCCCAGGCCAGCGCTGAACCACGCCGCCAAGATCCCCAGGTGGTGGCTGTGCCGATGGATTCAAGCCAAGAGCTGGTGTTCGGCTGGCTTGGCCTCAATCCAGCGCTGCTGGCTGATCCCGCCCCAGAGGATCTCGACAACGTGGTGTCCCGCGTTGTTCGTCCTGGCGACGACGCCGATGCGGTGCTGGAAGCCGCCAAGCAAGAGCTGGCCTCCAGTGGTGGCCGCCGCCGCCGCCGTGGTGGCCGCGGCAGTGGCAATGGCCAAGCGGCCCCTGCCGCAGAGACGAGCGAATCCATCCCGGTGGAGATCACACCGCTGCTCGAGCCAGAACCCACCGCTTCTGAACCCGCGTTGGTGGAGATCGCACCGCTCGTCGTCAATACCCCGCAGAGCGAGCCCGCCGAAGCTGCTGTTGCCACCGAAGCTGAGCCCACCGCTGCTGAGCCGGAGGCCGAATCCGAGGGAGAGGGCCGCCGCCGCCGCCGCCGCCGTTCGGCGGGGTGATCGTTGCTGGTGTCGATGAGGTGGGGCGGGGCTGCTTGTTCGGCCCTGTCTGGGCTGCTGCAGTGATTTTGAAAGCCGAAGCCTTTGACCGTTTACCGGCCCTCGGTGTCACCGATAGCAAGGCGCTCAGCGCCAAACGACGGCAGGCGTTGTTGCCTGAGATTCATGCCTACTGCCTGAGTTATGGGCTGGGTCAGGCTTCGGCGGCTTGCATTGATGCCGTAGGCATCCGCGCTGCCACCGAGCTGGCCATGTGTCGGGCCCTGCAGCGCCTCTGCCCGTCAGCGGATCATGTGCTGGTGGATGGTTCGCTGCCCTTGCGGCCTTGGCCTGGTTCCCAGGAGACGGTGGTGGCCGGCGATAGCCATTGCTTGGCGATTGCCTGCGCCAGCATCCTGGCCAAAGAGGGCCGTGATGCCCTGCTGCAGCGACTCGATCAGCGCTGGCCTGGCTATGGGCTGGCCTCGCATAAGGGCTATGGCACCAAAGCGCACCGCACGGCGCTGCTGGAGTGGGGGCCCACCCCCCTACACCGGCTTAGCTTTCTGGCGCCAGAACTGAAGGGCGGCTCACCTGCTGGCGCCAGCTCTGGAAATCTTGAATGAGCTGCTGGCCCACACGGCCTTTGATGGTGAGCAGGATGCCATTGAGCAGCGATTCCCCCGTGCTCTCCAGTAGGCGGGTTGGAATCAGGCGCAGCACGGCTGGCTGGGTGACTTGAACCCCCAATTTGGCCTCTCCCACCAGGCCATGGGCTGTGGCTTCTAGCCAGGAACTAAGCGAGAGCTGGAAATCGTCGTCAAGCCCCGGCACCCCATCGAGATTGCATTGCAGTGAACGCATTTCCAGGCGGCTGGCCTGTTGCTCCACCAGGATTTCCACGGTGGGCATGATGCGCAACTGAAAGAGTTGCAAGGGGCTGACGCTGTAGCGGTAGCGCCCCTCTCCCAGCGGTTCCAGCTGTTCAGGGCTCAGCAACGCGCCCACGACACGCTGTTGTTCTTGCAAGTAAGCCGGCAGGTCGTCAGCGCCTTGGCGGACCGCCAGATTCAGGCTTTGCGTTGCACGGAAGGCCAGAACCATTCCCACTGACCTGGACGCGGTGGGATCCTATCGGTGTGTCCTGGTCCCGTCCTGCGATGTTGACTTCTATGGCCTTTTTGGGGCCAGCGGGTACCTACGGCGAGCAAGCCTGCCGTCGCCTGGCAGCGCTGTGTGGGTCGCCTGAAGCAGAGCGCTGCCCTCAGGCCACGATCCGTGCGGTAGTGATGGCGTTGTTGGAGCAGCGGGTGGATGCCGCTGTGGTTCCGGTGGAGAACTCGGTGGAAGGCGGTGTGACCAGCTGTTCGGATTTGCTGTGGCAATCCGGCCAGCAGGGCGATGGCGCTCTGGCCATCGAGCATGCCTTGATCCTGCCGATTCGCCATGCCTTGCTTGCTGACGGCAGCCTCGAGCAGATCACTGAGGTGCTCTCCCACCCCCAAGCTTTGGCGCAGTGCAGCGGCTGGTTGCAGCAGAACCTGCCCCAAGCGCTGCAGCTCCCCACCAGTTCCACCGCCGAAGCCGCCCGCTTGGTGCGGGGCTCTCGCTTCCGCGCTGCCGTGGCATCGCGCCAGGCGGGGCAGGAGCAGGGGGTCGCTGAGTTGGCCTATCCCATCAATGATCAGCCTGGCAATTGCACCCGGTTTTTGCTGCTGCGGCGCGGCCCGCAGCCCAAGCAAGCCCAGGCCAGCCGCACCAGCCTGGCCTTTTCACTGCATGCCAACGCCCCTGGCGCGTTGTTGCAGGCCCTGGAGATCTTTGCGGCCCGTGGTTTGAACATGAGCCGGATCGAATCGCGGCCCTCCAAACGCGAGCTGGGGGAGTACGTGTTCTTCGTGGATCTCGAAGCGGCTGGTCCGCCAGTGGAGGAGGTGTGCGCTGCGCTGCAACCGTTGTGTGAACGGTTGAGCTGTTTTGGCTCCTATCCGATTACGGACGACACCGTTTCGCCCTGAACAGGCCGAATTGCATCAGTCCGCAGCTGAAGGCCCATTGCATCAGCAGCAGCGTGGGCACTTCCCTGAGCCCTTTGAGCACTGCGCCTGGTCCAAGGCTGAGCACCGCCATCGGACGGCGAATGCCCTCTTCGATGGAGGCCCACCAGGAGGGCAGGGTTTGGCGACTCCAATCACCGGTTTGCAACTGCTCAAGCGGCACGCCGCTTTGCTCCAGATTGCGGCGGAAGGAGTTGATGGAGGAGAAGGCGGGGTGGGCCCATTGCACCCGCAGCTGCTCGAGAACCCAGTTTTCAGCTTGGTTGAAGGGGCGCCCGACGTGATCGCGCTGGTTCCAATCAGCGGCGACCAGCTGCCCGCCAGGCTTGAGCACCCGCAGCAGTTCATTGGCAAAGCCCTGCTTGTTAGCGATGTGGGGAGCGCACTCCACGGTCCACACCACATCCATGCAGGCATCGGGTAGATCGAGCTTGAGGGCATCCATCACTGCGAAGCGGCAGGACAGATCGGGGTCTGTGAGCTGCCGGGCCCGCTCCACCTGCCCAGGGCTGATGCTGACGCCCAGCACGTCAAAGCCATAGCGGCTGGCCAAGCGCCGGCTGCTGCCACCGATGCCGCAGCCCACATCAAGCACTTTGGTGCCTGCGGGTAAATCTTCCAGGCCGCCCCATTGGGCCAGGGCATCCACGAAATCTTGTTTGGCACCGCGAAAATCGCGCCCTTGCGCAGGATCTCCGTAGTAGCCGAGGTGGATGTGCTCTCCCCAAAGGCGTTCCAGCAATTGATCTTGGGTCCAGTTGTCGTAGGCAGAGGCCACGCTTTCGCTGCCGCGAAAGCGCCGAGGCAGCACATACCAAACCACTAGTCCCACGATCAGCAGGCCGGTGAGCAGCACCAGCCCCGTGACAAGCAGGCTCATCCCTCCAGATCCTTGAAGGTGTCTTTCAGCACCGTGCGGGCAGCCAGTTGGCGGCGGGTGTGGTCCAACAGCTCAAATTCGAGCTGCAACCGTTCGCCGGTGGAGGTGAGTTCCAGCAGCTGCTGTTGATGGTCGGCAACAGCACCACCGAGGTGGCCACCTACCCAGAACGACAGCTCTCTAGGGAGGTCTGGGAGGTCATCGGGGAGCACGGTTTTGTGACCCAGCAATTTGGCGGAGAGATCCACTACATCCTTGAGAGCCACTTGCACATCAGAGGCGAGCGGTTGGATGTCATCCACCGGAGGCTCGTCCTCCATCCAGCTCACCAATCCCACCATGAAGGGGGCTTCTCGCACGATTTCCAACACGCGGAAGCGCTGTTGGCCCATGGTGACTATGTTGCTGCGGTCGTCGTCACCGGTTTCACATTTGAGGACTTCGGCGCAGCATCCGATCTGCGCCATTTGCTTGGATTCGGGATCCCAACGCACCACCCCAAAGCGGCGGTCACTATCGAGCACCGTGTGCAACATCATGCGGTAACGGTGCTCGAAAATATGCAGTGGCAGCACTTCCTGGGGGAAGAGCACCACGTCTGGCAATGGGAAGAGAGGAAGCTCCCGTACGGCCAGCTCAGTCATGGCGTGGGGAGAACGGAAGCCATCCTAAGAAGCATTCAGGGCCAGCGGGCCTGCTGAATCAGAGCTTCACTTCGATATCAACACCACTGGGAAGATCCAGCTTCATCAGGGCGTCGATGGTTTTCGACGAGGGGTTGAAGATGTCGATCAAACGGCGGTGGGTGCGGGTCTCGAAGTGCTCACGGGAATCCTTGTCGACGTGAGGCGAGCGCAGCACGCAGTAGATCTTGCGCTTGGTTGGCAGCGGAATGGGGCCGATCGCTGTTGCAGCGGTGTGGTCGGCCGTTTCAATGATTTTGTCGCAGGACAGATCCAGCATGCGGCGGTCAAACGCCTTCAGGCGAATGCGGATCTTCTGCTGAGCAATAGCCGTGGACATGGTGAAAGAGCGTCGAAACGCTGAGGGGGGATGGGTTGTCGAGGTGCAGCCGCACTAGTGGCGGGGATGAAACGGAGGTTGAGCCCCCAGCCCCGAGAGGCTGAGGACCCAACCCAGTTCGATCACTCGATGATCTTGGTCACAACGCCAGCACCGATGGTGCGGCCGCCTTCGCGGATGGCGAAGCGCATGCCCTGTTCGATAGCCACGGGGCAGATCAGCTCACCGGTCATCTTGATGTTGTCACCAGGCATCACCATTTCCACGTTGCCGCCTTCGCGGTCGGTGAAAGCGGTGATCTGGCCGGTCACGTCAGTTGTACGGATGTAGAACTGCGGGCGATAACCGGCGAAGAAGGGGGTGTGGCGGCCGCCTTCTTCCTTCTTGAGCACATACACCTCACCCTCGAACTTGGTGTGAGGGGTGATGGAGCCGGGCTTCACCAGCACCATGCCGCGCTCGATGTCTTCCTTCTGGATGCCGCGCAGTAGCAGACCAACGTTGTCGCCAGCCATGCCCTCATCGAGCAGCTTGCGGAACATTTCAACGCCGGTGACGGTGCTCTTGCGGGTGTCCCGGATGCCGACGATTTCGATTTCTTCGCCGACTTTGACGATGCCGCGCTCAATACGGCCTGTGGCCACGGTGCCGCGGCCGGTGATGGAGAACACGTCCTCCACAGCCATCAGGAAGGGCTTGTCGACCTCGCGCTCAGGCTCTGGGATGTTGGCGTCAACAGCCGCCATCAGCTCTTCGATCTTGGCTTCCCACTCAGCTTCGCCTTCGATGGCCTTAAGGCCAGAGACTTGGACAACGGGGATGTCGTCGCCGGGGAAGTCGTAGCTGGAGAGCAGCTCGCGAATTTCCATTTCCACCAGCTCGATGAGCTCGGCGTCGTCGACCATGTCGCACTTGTTGAGGGCCACCACCAGGGCGGGCACGCCCACCTGCTTGGCCAGCAGGATGTGCTCCTTGGTTTGGGCCATGGGGCCGTCAGTGGCGGCGCAAACCAGGATGGCGCCGTCCATCTGGGCAGCACCGGTGATCATGTTCTTCACGTAGTCCGCGTGACCGGGGCAGTCCACGTGGGCGTAGTGACGAGTGTCGGTCTCGTACTCAACGTGAGCGGTGTTGATGGTGATGCCGCGCTCACGCTCTTCAGGAGCGCCGTCGATATCGGCATAGTTCTGAACTTCTGCCTGCCCCTTCTTGGCCAGGACGTTGGTGATCGCGGCGGTCAGGGTTGTTTTGCCGTGGTCAACGTGGCCGATGGTGCCGATGTTGACGTGAGGTTTGTTCCTCTCAAACTTCTCGCGGGCCATTGTTAAGGAAGAATCGGGGGGTAAATGAAGAGGGTGGAAGGATCAGGAATTTCCCTGATTCTTGGAAATAATGGCTTCGGCCACGTTGCGAGGGACCTCCTCGTAACGGCTGAATTCCATTGAAAATATACCCCTCCCCTGGGTCATGGATCGGAGCTGCGTGGCGTAGCCGAACATCTCGGCCAGAGGCACTTTTGCAGAGACCTTTGAGATGCCATCGTCGATGGATTGACCCTCGACCTGGCCTCTCCGGGAGGAGAGATCGCCGATGATGGAACCGAGGAAATCCTCGGGCACCTCGACTTCCACCTTCATCATCGGCTCAAGCAGTACGGGATTGCACTTCTTGACGCCGTCTTTGAAGGCCATGGAGCCGGCGATCTTGAACGCCATCTCCGAAGAGTCGACGTCGTGATACGAACCGTCGACCATCGTGCATTTCACGTCGATCAACGGGAAACCGGCAATTACGCCGGATTCGCAGGTTTCCTTCATGCCCATTTCAGCGGGCTTGATGAATTCCTTGGGAACGGCGCCACCAACGATTTTGTTGATGAATTCGAAGCCGGTGCCGGGCTCACCAGGCTCCATTTCGATCACCACGTGGCCGTATTGGCCCTTACCACCGGTTTGGCGAGCGAACTTGCCTTCTCCTTTGGAGGAGGAGCGGATGGTTTCGCGGTACGACACCTGGGGGGCGCCGATGTTGGCTTCCACCTTGAACTCCCGCAGCATGCGGTCCACCAGGATTTCCAGGTGAAGCTCGCCCATGCCGGCGATCACGGTCTGGCCGGTTTCCTCATCGGTGGAGACGCGGAAGGTGGGGTCTTCCTCGGACAGGGAGGTCAGCGCTTTGGAGAGCTTCTCCATGTCGCCCTTGGTCTTGGGCTCCACCGCCACGGAGATCACCGGCTCGGGAATGAACAGGGTCTCTAGAACGATGCTGTTGTCGGGATCGCAGAGGGTGTCGCCGGTGGTGGTGTTTTTCAGACCCAACACAGCGCCCAGGTCACCAGCGCGCAGTTGGTCGACCTCTTCACGATCGTCTGCCTTCAGCACCACCAGACGGGAGATGCGCTCTTTGACGTCCTTGGTGGAGTTCATCACGTAGCTGCCCTTGGTCAGCACGCCGGAATACATCCGCACGAAGGTGAGCTTTCCGTAGGGATCAGCCATGACCTTGAAGGCCAGTGCACTGAAGGGAGCGTTGTCGTCAGAAGGACGAACGGCTTCGCTGCCATCAGCAAGAACACCCTGGATCGGGGGCACGTCGATGGGGGCCGGCAGGTAATCGACAACAGCGTCGAGTACCAGCTGAACACCTTTGTTCTTGAACGCAGAACCGCAGAGCATCGGAACCAGGCCGTGCTTCAACACGCCATCACGGATGCCTTTTTTGAGTTCAGCTTCTGTAAGTTCACCGGTTTCGAGGAACTTTTCAATCAGTTCTTCGTCGTTTTCAGCAACACTCTCCATGAGCTTGGCGCGCCATTCAGCTGCTTCCTCTGCCATGTCGGCAGGGATCTCAGCTTCTTCGATATCTGTGCCCAGATCGTTCTTATAGATGTAGGCCTTGTTGGCCACCAAATCGATAATTCCGCTTAGTTCACCTTCGGCGCCAATCGGAAGCTGAATGGGGGCAGCTTTGGCCTTCAGGCGATCAACGATTTGCCCGTGAACCTTGAGGAAGTCGGCCCCGGTGCGGTCCATCTTGTTGACGAACACCATGCGGGGAACGCTGTAACGATCCGCCTGACGCCAGACAGTTTCCGACTGAGGTTGGACACCACCCACGGCGCAGAAGACGGCGATCACGCCATCGAGCACACGCATGGAGCGCTCCACCTCAATGGTGAAGTCCACGTGGCCAGGGGTATCAATGATGTTGATGCGGTGGTCATTCCACGCGGTTGAAATAGCCGCAGCAGTGATGGTGATGCCGCGCTCGCGCTCCTGGGCCATCCAGTCGGTCACGGCGGCGCCATCGTGCACCTCACCGATCTTGTGCACCACACCTGAATAAAACAGGATGCGCTCCGTGGTCGTGGTTTTGCCAGCGTCGATATGAGCGGCAATGCCGATATTCCTGACGCGATCGAGGGGAAAGTCGCGAGCCACGTGATGCTCCTAAGGGGGAATGTTGCTAAAAAGCGGGCGCAACTCTACAGGCTGACCTCAGGCAGCCGTTGACCCGCAAAAGGGAGGTTTGGATTAGTAGCGGTAGTGGGCGAAAGCCTTGTTGGCTTCAGCCATCTTGTGAGTTTCTTCGCGCTTGCGGACGGCACTACCTGCCTCGTTGGCAGCGTCCATCAATTCGCCGGCCAGCTTCTGGGCCATGCTGCGGCCGCCGCGGGAACGGGAGAAGTTCACCAGCCAGCGCAGGGCCATGGCGGTGCCGCGCTCCTGGCGCACTTCCATGGGCACCTGATAGGTGGCGCCGCCCACCCGGCGGGCACGCACTTCCACCAGCGGGGTGGAATTCCGCACGGCGGTTTCGAACACTTCCAGAGGGTCAGCGCCGGTGCGCTCGCCAATCAGACCAAAGGCGTCGGACAGGATTCGCTGTGCCGTGGATTTTTTGCCGTGCTTCATCAGCCGGGCCACCATCATCGATGCCAGACGACTGTTGAATTGGGGGTCGGGCAGGATCGGACGCTTGACGGCGGCGTTACGGCGTGACATGGAGAGTGGGGATCAGCGGGTGGGAGGTACAGAACGGAGTGGAGATCACTCCTTGGGAGCTTTGGCGCCGTACTTCGAGCGGCTCTGACGGCGGTCTTTCACGCCAGCTGTGTCGAGCGTGCCGCGAATGATGTGGTAGCGGACACCGGGGAGGTCTTTCACGCGACCGCCGCGGATCAGCACCACGGAGTGCTCCTGCAGGTTGTGGCCAATGCCAGGGATGTAGGCGGTGACCTCAAAGCCAGAGGTGAGGCGCACGCGAGCCACTTTCCGCAGGGCCGAGTTCGGCTTTTTGGGTGTGGAGGTGTACACGCGAGTGCAGACCCCTCGGCGCTCCGGGCAGGACCGCAGAGCAGGAGACTTGGTCTTGCGGGAGAGGGTCTGCCGCTCGCTACGGATCAGTTGCTGGATGGTGGGCATCTAAGACCGGGGGCGGGCCGCTGGGCCAACCGGATTCGACAATCGACCAGAGTACCTGAGCGCTCGTCAGCTCTCCAGACGGCTGAAGGCACTACCGCAGGCGCAACTGCGGATCTCATCGCCGCCCCGCAAAAGGAACCCGCCGCCGCTGAGATCCCCCTGGTAATCAAGCTGCATGTCTTTCAGCAGCGCCAGCTGTTCGCGCCGCCCATAGAGGGTGATGCCATCGGCGCGTGCCAGCGCCACACCAGAGCCCGTGCCGCCGCGCAATTGCAGCGCCCAGGTTTCACAGCTGCCTTCCACCAAGTTCAGATAGGCCAAACCGGGCTGGCCGGCCCGCAGCGAAAGGCGGCACAGCTCAGCTGCAGCGCGCGGAGTGATCAAAAAGCCGGCCTTGGGCTCCATGGGACTTAGCGATTGGGGCTGAGCACGATGCCCAGTCCATTGTGAATGGCAGCGCCAAAGCCACGTCCACTGGATCGCCCTCCATTTCTGACCATCAGGCGCGTTGAGCTACCGCCATCGAGGTTGAGCGCTTGTTGGAGGCCCAGTTTTTGCATCAGTTCAGCGGTTTCACGCAAGGTGGGGCCGGCGTTGCCCTGGCCTTCCACGGCGAGCAGCCAAATCAGCTCGCCATCGGTGCCCACCACGCTGCGGGGCGCTTTTTGGCGCATAAACGCTGAACTGAAACGTTCGGCTTTGCCATTGAGGACCACCTTCCCTTGGTTGAGCAGCAAGGGGCCGCCTTGGATCAAGTTGGGTAGATCAGCAAAGGCCTTGGGCACCATGGCCCGCTCCAGGCTGACGCCATCGCCTGCCTTGAGCGGCAAGGGGGCGCCGCCCCTGGCCACAACCAGGGTCTCGCCGCGCCGCAGGCCAACGCCGCGGCGCAGTTCTGCATGATTAAAGCGGCGCGCCACTGTTTGGCCCTGCACCAACACCGCCTCTTCTCTGCCCGTAATCGCTTGGTAGCGAGGCCCCCAGAGACTGTTGTATTGGGCCACGCCCTTGCTGACCCAGCCGCTATTGATGGCGTTGAGCGCAATGCGCTCGCCCGCATCGCTCACCAAGGTTTCGTTGAGCCGCACCCGGCTGAAGCGGGGAAGTTCCTGTGGTGCCCAAGCGATGGCGCCGCGATCGAGGATGGGGCCCGAGAGCCAATCACCATCGTCGCGCAAGCCGCCTAAGGGCAGGGCCTGAATGCGGTTGAAAAATCCGCCGTTGATGGCGGCCACGGCACCTTGGGAGCGGGCGAGGCCCAGCAACGACCCAAGCCCGACCATGTTTTGGCGGCTCAGGGGCACCAAGTTGAAGGTTTCGGCGGTGGGATCAAACCGCACAAAGCTGACCCTGTAGTTCTGGCGGCGGATTCCCAGCCGCCGCTGCTCCATCTGCAAGCCGCTGCCAGCTGGCAGCAACGGTTGCGGCCGCTTGGCCATCGGCGCCAGCTGATGGCTGCGCTCATCGAGCACCAGCCGGGCGGGCCTCCCGAGGCTGAATTGGCTCCAGCCCTCAATGGGCAGCAGCACACGCCAGCCATCAATGCCTGCTTCCAGGCCGCGCTGCCGGAGGGCGCGGGCCGCCGCCGTTGGGTTGCTCAGCGGCAGTTGGAGTTGCCCATCGCTGCGTGGCAGGAGGGTTGGCCCACTGAGATCGAGCACCAGGCGCTGGCTGCCCTCACGGATTGATTCCCGCAGCCGCAAAAATCGTGGAGCCGGCAATTGCAGAGCCAGTTGTGTGTTGCCGTCGCTGCCGGGCTCCAGCTGCAGGCGCATGCCGCCACCCCGCAACAGAGCGCCCACCTCCACGGCCACCTCATCGTCGAGGCTGATTTGCTCGCCGGTGCTGACGGTTTGCTCTTGGCCAAACCAGCTCAATTCGAGGTTGCCGCCGGCGATGCGCTTGGCTTCCACGCCCAGCTCGGCTTCCAGTAGATCCAGAGGCAGCCACAACCGGTCTGGATTGCCGGACTCAAAGCGCCAGCGCACCGGTAGCGGCTGGCCGTTGATTAAGAGTTGATCGCCATCGCTGACTGGGCTTTCAACCAGTTGCAGCAGGGCAGGTGGGCTCGGCGGTGGGGGCGGACTGACTGGCAGCACCTCAAACCCCCCGACGTGGTCGATGCAACTTAGCCAGGGCTCGAACTTTTAGGATCTTTATTCGGTGTGCTTCTTCAAGCCTTTGGGCTTGAGCTGGCAAACCAAGTCGTGAATTTCCGTACATGTCTACCCAGCTCTCTGCTACTTGGCCCCATCTCGACAGCCCGGCTCCGGCGGCTGTTGCTGGGGAAAAGGATGCTTGTGGAGTTGGTTTTTTGGCGCAGCTTCAGGGGCAGGAGTCCCATTGGCTGATGCAGCAGGCCCTGCGAGGCCTCGGTTGCATGGAACACCGCGGCGGTTGCGGTGGTGATGGCGACTCCGGCGATGGCGCTGGTGTGCTCAGCGGTATCCCCTGGACCTATCTAGAAGCTGTTTGGCCGCAAGCGGCTGACTCAGCCGGTCAGGCCCGTGGCTTGGGCATGGTGTTTTTGCCCAGGGAGCCTGAGCGTGCGGCTCAGGCCCGGGCCTTTTGTGATGAGGCGGCCACCAAGCTCGGCTTGCGTCCGCTCGGTTGGCGCGTGGTGCCCACCAACCATGAGGTGCTCGGCCCATTGGCACGCAGCAATGCGCCTCAGATTGAGCAGTGGCTGCTGGGCGCTGATGTCGACGGTGATGCGCTGGAAGCGTTGCTGTTTCGCCTTCGCCGGCGTTGCGGTGATCGTGCCCGCGTCAGCTTTGGCGCCAAGGCCAGCGACCTCTACTTCTGCTCGTTGAGTGGTCGGACTGTTGTCTACAAGGGAATGGTGCGCTCGGAGGTGCTGGCGCCCTTTTACGGCGATCTCAGCGATGAACGCTTTGCGGTCAGCTTTGCGGTGTATCACCGCCGCTTCAGCACTAACACCCTGCCCCGTTGGCCTCTGGCTCAGCCCATGCGTCTGCTGGGGCACAACGGTGAAATCAACACGTTGTTGGGCAACCTCAACTGGGCCAAAGCATCCGAGAGCAATCTCGATGCGGTTTGGGGCGCCGATGCCGCTGACCTCAAGCCCGTGGTCAATCCAGCCTTCAGTGATTCCGCCAACCTCGACGCCACCCTCGAGCTGTTGGTGCGCAGTGGTCGTCCGATCACCGAAAGCTTGCTGACCTTGGTGCCTGAGGCCTTCCGTAACCAGCCCGAGCTGGAGGACAAGCCAGAAGTTCAAGCCTTCTACGAATATGCCGCTTGCACCCAGGAGCCCTGGGATGGCCCGGCGTTGTTGGTGTTTGCCGATGGCCGCAGCGTGGGCGCCACCTTGGATCGCAATGGCCTGCGCCCGGCTCGCTACTGCCTCACCAACGACGGCTTTGTGGTGATGGGCTCAGAGACCGGTGTGGTGGAGCTCGATGAAAGCCGCATCATCGAAAAGGGCCGGCTTGGCCCCGGCCAAATGCTGGCCGTTGATCTGGAAAACGGCCGCTTGCTGCGCAATTGGGATGTCAAGCGCGAGGTGGCGAGCCGCTACCCCTATGCCCAGTGGCTGAAGGACCATCGCCGCAACCTTGAGCCCCAGCCGTGGTCCACCAGCAAGCAGCTGGGAGATCTGGAGTTGCTGCAGCAGCAGACCGCCTTTGGCTTCACCGCAGAAGACTTTGAGCTGGTCATTGAGGACATGGCTTCAGCGGGCAAAGAGCCCACCTACTGCATGGGGGATGACATCCCCTTGGCTGTGCTCTCCGATAAGCCGCACCTGCTCTACGACTACTTCAAGCAGCGCTTCGCCCAGGTCACCAACCCGCCGATCGATCCGCTGCGGGAAAAACTGGTGATGAGCCTGGAGATGCATTTGGGCCGCCGGGGCTCCTCCCTGAAGCCGGAGGCCAGCGCCGCTGGGATGTTGCATCTGCCCAGCCCGATCCTCAACGAAGCCGAGCTCGCTGCCGCCACCTCCCAAGGCCTGCCAGCGACCACCCTCTCCACCTTGGTGGCTGTGGCCGATGGTCCCGCCGGCTTGCAGCAGGCGGTGACGCGCCTGCAGAGCGCTGCGGAAGCCGCCGTGCGCGAGGGCAAAACGATTCTGGTGCTCTCCGATCGCGGGGTTACCGCGAGCCACACCACCATCCCCGCCCTGCTCGCAGTTGGTGCGGTGCACCACCATCTGCTGCGGCTGGGGTTGCGCCTGCAAACCTCCATCGTTGTGGACACAGCCCAGTGCTGGAGCACCCACCACCTCGCCTGTTTGATCGGTTTTGGCGCTAGCGCTGTTTGCCCCTGGCTCACCTGGGAAACCAGCCGCCATTGGCTGGATCAACCCAAGGTGCGCAAGGCGATCGAGCTGGGCAAGCTGCCTGCCCTCAGCGTGGATCAGGTTCAGGCCAACGTGCGCGTGGCGCTGGAAAACGGGCTGCGCAAGATCCTCTCCAAGATCGGCATCTCCTTATTGGCCAGTTACCACGGTGCTCAGATCTTTGAGGCCATTGGTATTGGCGCCGATCTGATCGATTTGGCCTTCGCTGGCACCACCAGCCGGGTGGCTGGTCTCTCGATCACTGATCTGGCCAGTGAAACTCTCAGCCTGCATGCCAAGGCGTTTCCCGAACTCAACCGCACCAAGCTTGAGTTCATGGGCTTTGTGCAGTACCGCACGGGCGGTGAGTACCACCTCAACAGCCCGGAGATGGCCAAGGCTCTCCACGCTGCGGTGAAGGCTGGACCCGGTTATGACCACTTCTCCACCTACAAAACGCTGCTGGAAAACCGGCCCGTCACCACCCTGCGCGACCTGCTTGAGCTCAAGCAGGCCCCAACGCCGTTGCCGATTGATCAAGTTGAAAGCGTTGAAAGCATCTGCGCCCGCTTCTGCACCGGTGGCATGAGCCTTGGGGCGCTCTCCCGCGAGGCTCATGAGGTGTTGGCTGTTGCCATGAACCGCATCGGCGGTAAGAGCAACAGCGGTGAGGGCGGCGAAGATCCTGCCCGCTTCAACGTGCTCAACGATGTCGATGGCGAGGGGCGCTCCAAGGTGCTCCCCAGCATTGGCGGCCTGCGCAATGGCGATACCGCCTGCTCGGCGATCAAGCAGATCGCTTCTGGTCGCTTCGGTGTGACACCGGAATACCTGCGCAGCGGCAAGCAGCTCGAGATCAAAGTGGCTCAGGGCGCCAAGCCAGGTGAAGGGGGTCAGCTGCCTGGTCCCAAGGTGGATCCATACATCGCTTGGCTGCGCAACAGCAAGCCGGGTGTGGCGCTGATCTCGCCGCCGCCGCACCACGACATCTATTCCATTGAGGATCTAGCGCAGCTGATTCACGACCTGCACCAGGTGCACCCAGCGGCTCGCGTCAGCGTGAAATTGGTGGCTGAGATCGGCATCGGCACCATCGCTGCTGGTGTGGCCAAGGCCAATGCCGATGTGATTCAGATCTCAGGCCATGACGGCGGCACGGGCGCCTCGCCATTGAGCTCGATCAAGCATGCCGGTGGCCCCTGGGAAATGGGCTTAACCGAGGTGCATCGCTCCCTTCTGGAAAACGGTTTGCGCAATCGCGTGCTGCTGCGCGCCGATGGCGGCCTCAAGACCGGTTGGGATGTGGTGATTGCTGCTCTGCTGGGCGCTGAGGAGTACGGCTTCGGCTCCGTCGCGATGATCGCTGAGGGCTGCATCATGGCCCGCGTTTGCCACACCAATAACTGCCCGGTGGGCGTGGCAACGCAGAAGGAAAACCTGCGCAAGCGTTTCCCCGGTCTGCCGGAGCAGGTGGTCAACTTCTTCCTTTATGTCGCTGAAGAGGTGCGCCAGCTGCTCAGCGTGCTGGGTGTCGCCAGCCTGCAGGAGTTAATTGGACGCACGGAGCTGCTTCAGGCCCGTCAGGTGCAGTTGGCCAAGACCCAGGCCCTGGATTTGTCCTGCCTGTTGGCTCCCATCGCTGGTGCTGAAGATCGCTCCTGGTTGCAGCACGCCATTGAGGCCCACACCAATGGGCCGATCCTTGAGGATCAGCTCCTCGCCGATGCCGAACTGATGGCGGCCATCGAGGGCCATGGTCAGTTGGCGCGCACCGTGCCGATCATCAACACCGATCGCAGCGTCTGCGCGCGCCTGGCCGGCGAGATCGCTGAACGCCATGGCAACACCGGGTTCAACGGTCAGCTCAACCTCACCTTTGAAGGGTTTGCTGGTCAGAGCTTTGGTGCCTTCAACGTGCAGGGCATGAATGTGCGCCTGGTGGGCGAGGCCAACGACTACGTCGGTAAAGGTCTATGCGGTGGACGTCTCACCGTGGTGCCCCCCAGCAGCGGCAACGACCCTGGCAGCCAGGTGATTCTCGGGAACACCTGCCTCTATGGCGCCACTGGCGGTGAGCTGTTTGCCTACGGCCGTGCTGGGGAACGCTTCGGCGTTCGCAATAGCGGTGCACGCACCGTTGTTGAAGGCGCCGGCGATCACTGCTGTGAGTACATGACCGGTGGCGTTGTGGTGGTGCTGGGTAGCACTGGCCGCAACGTGGCTGCTGGCATGACCGGTGGTGTGGCCTTCCTGCTCGATGAAGACGATCGCCTCACCGCTCGGGTGAATCCTGAGATCGTGGCGATCTGCCCTCTGACGACTCCAGAGCAGGAGGCATTGCTCAAGCCATTGCTCGAGGCCTATGTGGCCGAAACCGGCAGCACCAAAGCCTCGGCAATCCTTGCCGATTGGAACACCTGGAAGGGCCGCTTCAAGCTGCTGGTTCCCCCCAGCGAGCGCGGCAACGTTGGCTTGGCTGAGAAGGAGGCGGTGGCGGCCTGATCGATTTAGGCCATCCCAGCCACGGCGGTGCGTAGGGCTTCTCGCCGGTCGATTTCGGTGCGTTCTGCTGGCAGCTTGCTGAATAGGCCGAGCTTTTCCAAGCGCCGGCGTGTGGTGCCGCTGGCACCAACGACAAACACCTGCCGGCCCACTTCAATCGCTTCTTCCACCGCGTTTTCCACGGCGAGTGCTGCGGTCACACCCAGGTGCGAGACCTTCGAGAGATCAAACACCACCGCCCTGCAGTCGCTAATCGCGTTGTGCTCGCGGTTGATGGCCTTGGCAACGCCGAAAATCATGGCGCCATTGAGCTGGAACAGCAGCACCTTGCCGTGGCCCTGATTCAGCAGTTCGCGCTCATCGTCGCTGATCTCTAAGTCGCCATCGCCGGTGCTCACCGACTGGATCGCCTCGCTTTGCAGCGCGCTCATCTTGTCGATCGTGAGGATATTGGCGATGAAAACGCCAACAAACACCGCGGTGATCAGATCCACCAGCACGGTGAGGGCGATCACCAAATACATGATCAGCGCCCCATTGAGGGAGATGCGGTGGGCGCGCTTGATGAAATCCCAGTCGACGATGTCGACACCCACCTTCAGGGCAATGCCAGCCAGCACCGCCTGAGGAATCTCGGCAGCCAGTGGTGCTCCCACCAGGATCACCAGCATCAGGATCACGGCGCGGAAGATGCCGGAGAGGGCACTGCGGCCGCCGCTCTGGATATTCACCACCGTGCCCATCGTGGCGCCTGCGCCAGGCAGGCCCCCGAACAGGCCACTCACCAGGTTGCCCAGGCCTTGGCCAATCAGTTCTTTGTTGGAGTTGTGCTCAGTGCGGGTGAGGCTGTCGGCCACCACCGAGGTGAGCAGAGCATCAATGCAGCCGAGCATGCCAAGCACAGCGGCATCCACCACCATCAGCTGAAGTTCAGCGGCGCTGAACATCGGCAGCTGCAGCTGCGGAAAGCCGGAGGCAATTTCGCCAATGCGGCGAATGTCGTCAGAGCCAAAGCCACTGATCAGTGGCAGCGACACCAGGGTTCCCACCAGCAGCGCGATTAACTGCGGCGGGGCAATTTTTTTGAGTTGTTTGGGGGTGAACCAGAGGATGGCCAGGGTGATCAGCGCTAGGCACACCTCCAGGGGCCGGGCTCCTGTGATCAGCTCAGGCAGCGACTGCAAGGTGCCAATTACACCCCCCTTGGGGCTGGCCTGCCCCAGGAAAGGACCCAGCTGCAAGATGATCAGGATCAGGCCGATCCCGCTCATGAAGCCGGAGATCACCGTGTAAGGCATCTGGGTGACGTACCGCCCCAGACGCAAAAGGCCAAAGCCGATCTGGAAGACCCCGGCCAGCATCACCACCGTGAAGGCCATGGCTAGGCCGTGCTCGGGGTTGCGGGCTGTCAGACCAGCGATGACTGCCGTCATCACTACCGTCATCGGGCCCGTGGGCTCGGAGATCAGCGTGGGCGTGCCGCCAAAGAGGGCCGCAAAGAGACCCACCAGCACCGCACCCCAGAGGCCTGCCGTGGCGCCAGCACCGCTGGCTACACCGAAAGCCAGGGCCATCGGTAAGGCGATCACAGCGGCGGTGAGGCCACCAAACAGGTCACCGCGCAGATTGTTGGCGCTGATTCGGTTGAACACCGCCGTGGCCGCTGGCATTAAGAAGGTCAGACTGGCCCGAAACCTTAAGCGGTTGACCAAAAAAAATTGATCAGCGTGGGTGTTCCTGCATCAGCCGCTGCACTTCACCGGCGTGATAGCTGCTGCGGGTGAGCGGCGTGCTCACCACCTGCAAAAACCCCAGCTCCGATTCGCCTTGGTTGCGGAACTGATCGAATTGCTCGGGGCTGACAAAGCGATCCACCGGCAGATGCTTGGGGCCCGGTGAGAGGTATTGGCCAATCGTCACGATGTCGACGGCATGGCGGCGCAGATCAGCCAGCACTTCCATCACTTCTTCATCGGTTTCACCCAGCCCCACCATCAAGCCGGATTTGCTGTAGCAGCGCGGCCAGCCTTCGCGAACGCGCTGGAGCAACTCCAGTGAGCGCTCATAGATGGCCTGGGGGCGGGCCTTCTTGTAGAGCCGCGGCACGGTTTCGATGTTGTGGTTGAGCACATCAGGTGCCCCTGCCATCACAGCGGCCAAGGCATCCCAATCGCCGCAGAAGTCTGGAACCAGCAGCTCAATGGTGGTTCCTGGTGAGCGCTGGCGAATCTGCTCAATACAGGCCACAAATTGGCTGGCCCCGCCATCGGCCAGGTCATCGCGGTTCACCGAGGTGATCACCACATGCTTGAGGCCCAAGCGCTGGGTGGCCTCGCCGAGCCGTTCGGGCTCGGTGGGATCCAGCTCCCGCACGCTCTTATCGAAGTCGATGTCGCAATAGGGGCAGGCGCGCGTGCAGCCCGGGCCCATGATCAAAAAAGTGGCCGTGCCGCCGGCAAAGCATTCGCCGATGTTGGGGCAGCTCGCCTCTTGGCAGACCGTGTTGAGCTTGAGATCCAGCAGCAGATCGGCCACCGCGCCGATCCGCTCACGCTGGGGGGCTTTCACACGCAGCCAATCAGGCTTTTGCAAGTTGGTCTCCTAAACTGGGTCCATCGGGATGTAGCGCAGCTTGGTAGCGCACTTCGTTCGGGACGAAGGGGCCGCAGGTTCGAATCCTGTCATCCCGACTTGACCATTGAATCCTGCATCAACTGAGCTCCGCGCCGGGGTAGCCGCGCGGGGTCACCATGCGGCCGTCCTCAAAGCGGGTGGTGCTGTTGCCGATCAGCACCAGGCTGAACATGTCGACGGCCTCGAGTGGCAGCTCAGCTAAGGGATGGATCTGCAGGGCTTCATCGCTGCGGCTGAGTTGGCGGCAGATGGCTGCTGGCGTGTTGGCGGGCCTGTGTTCCAGCAGCAATTCCACGGCACGCCCCAATTGCCAATGGCGATCCCTGGAGCGGGGGTTGTAGAGGGCCACCACAAAATCCCCTTGAGCGGCCGCTTTGAGTCGCTGTTCGATCAACGCCCATGGCGTCAGCCGGTCGCTGAGGCTGATGGTGCAGAGGTCGTGCATCAAAGGGGCTCCCAGCCGTGCGGCGGCCATCTGGAAGGCGGAGATGCCTGGGTGCACGCTGAAGCTCGGTTGCTCATCGCTTGGCAGGGCAAGCCATTGCTCAAGGGCTAGGCCGGCCATGCCATACATCCCGCTCTCGCCGCTGGAGATCAGGGCCACCGCAACCCCTTGGCGGGCTAGCTCTAGGGCTTGCTGGCAGCGCTCTTTCTCTTTGGTGAGCTGGCCGTCAAAGCGCACTTGATGCGCCCTGCGCAACGGCTCCAAAAGATCGAGATAAAGGCCGTAACCCACCCAGGCGCTGCTGCTGGCTAACGCTTGCTGGGCCGCTGGAGTGAGTTGATTCAGCGCTCCTGGGCCAGCTCCAATGAGATGCAGGTGTCCCCGTTGCGGTGCCCAGGGTTGTGGGGCGGCAGCAATCGCCACGGTGACGGCCCCTTCGCCCGGTTGGCCGCGGCTGATTTGTTTCTCCAAGCGCAGCTCAGCTCCTGATCCGGCGGCGCAAAGGGCGGCGGCTTCCGCCACGCTCGGGCATCCCACCTCAGCAGCCACCACGGCCGATGGGTTGGGCACCGATAGCGCTTTGAGCTCATCGGCACTGAAGAACTTCAGCGGCCAGTTGCGCTCGCTCGCCAGGGCCAGCAGGGCGGGCTCATCATTTTTCAGCTCGATGCTGGCCAGTCCGGCCACGGCTTCTGCCGCCAGCTCCGCGGCTTCCAAGGCGCCATCGATGGCCTTGCGCAGCAACTCCAGGCTGCTGCCGCGCTCGCAGCCCACCCCCAGCCAAAGCACCGGTGGGTGCCAGCGGCAACCAGCACCCGTGCTGCTGCTGATGCAGAGATCAGCTGAGCTCGCTGTGGCTCGATTCAGAGGTAAGGCACTGGCCAGCAGCCAAGCACTTGGCTCTGGTTGTCCTGCAGCCACCTCCAGGTTCAGCGGCTCACTGCGGGCCGCCCGATGCATCAGGGCATCCCAGTTGCCTTGGCCGCGGCGCCAGCCCCAGGCCTCGCCAAATGCATCGAGGGCGGGCAGTCCCTTACTGCTGCTGAAGCCGCTTTGGATCACTCTGGCTTTCAGTAGAGGTGCCAATTGCTCGGCCAGGGTGTCGGCCTGCTGGCTATGGCCCCCCAGTAGGGGCAGCAGCGTTGGTCCCTCGGCGGCCAGTAGCAGCACGGCTGGGTCTTGCAGCTTGTGTTGCAGCAGTGGAGCCACCAGTCGCACCAGGGCACCGGCGGCCAGTGCCCCCACCAGCAGCTCCAATTCGCCCCAGTGCTCTTGCAGCAGGCCTTTGGGCCCGTCCGCATGGCGAATGAACTCAGGCCGCTGGGGATTGAGCAGGCCAGCAGGAACAGCGATGGCTTCGAGTTCACCCGCCTGGAGCAGCGGTTCGATCAGTTGGAGGCCGGCCTGGCTGGCGCAAAGACCAAGGCGTTTCAAGAAGGATCTCCGCTCACGTCGGAAGCGTTGCGTTCGGCGTTATCTCTGATTGGTGCTTCCAGCTCGCTGGCGGCCGTTGGCGGTTCGATCGCAGGCACGGGCTGCACGTTCGCTTCAGGTTCAGATTCAGGCGCTGGCTCGGGGGTTGGCTCCGGCTCGGGTTCCGCTGCGGGCTCCGGCTCGGGTTCTGGTTCTGGTTCTGGTGTGGGTTGGTAATTGGGATCGCTGAGCTCAGCCAATTGCTCAGCGCTGAGGCGGCTGCTGAAGAGGGCCGGTGCTCCCGCCCTGGAGACGGGAACATCGAGCTCTTGGACAAGGCTGTTAAAGGCTGGCTGCAGCGGGTTGCCGTCGCCATCGAGCAACTCGAGCTTGAGGAAGTGCTCGCCTGCTTTCAGCGGCTTGAGCCAAAGCGATTGGGCTCGATCGAGCACCACACTGCTGCCATCAAGGCTCAGCCGGAGCCGCCATTGCTCATCGCCATCGCGCAGGTGCTGCAGGGGCGCATTGAACAAAAACCAGTTGATGGGCACAGCGGCGCCAGCGGCCAGCTGCTGCGGTGCCACCGCCACCAATTGCGGGGCGTCTAGATCTGGCAGGGCTTCCAGGGTGGCTAGGCCCCGATACAGCTGCCATTGAACGCGCGCTTTTTTGCCGGCGGCGGCTTCGCCCCAGGGCAAAGCGGCAAAGGCACTGAGGTGATGGCTGCCTGGTGTGAGGGCTGGCATCACAACGCTGATCAGCCCCTTGCTGTCTCTAGCGAAGATCCGCTGGGGCTCCTGTTGATCCAGTTGCACCACCACGTGGGGGCCTGCCCCCAGCTCGCTGGACTCCAGCACTGGCCAGTCGTCAAGCTGCAGTTGCAGGGTCCACTCCCCTGTGGGGACTTGGCTTCCAGGTTTGGGGCTCACCACGCTGAGCTGTGGCTGCTTGCCCCGCAGTTGATCACTGAGTTGCTGGGCAGCCCCCGGTGGTGCCACCTCTTGCAACACGCTCGCGGCTCCGCTGGCGTTACTGGGCTCAGCGCGTTGCTTGCTCCAAGGAGCCGCCAGGCTTGGCGAGACGGGGCCGATTAGCAGAGCAAGGCCGATCAGCATGGCCATGCCATGCCGCAACAGTCGACGGATGAAAACGCGGGGCATCGGGGCGGCAGGCCGCACAGGAGATGACTCCAGTGAAGCGCAAAGCTGTGCACCCAGCATCGCCATCTGTCAAGGTTAAGTATCATTTTTTTCGCCAAATTATTGTTTTTAAGTTGTTACTTAGGCCTGCTAAGAGCCCTGTCCAGCACAGGGATTGAACCTTTGTAACTCCGTTGGGAACCTGCCATTTCTGGCCCCTATACTCCGTCCAGCGGTCCCCCTAGCTGGGGTCCGTGGCCTAGTGCTGGCAAGGCTTTTCGCCTGGCCGGTATGCGGCCCAGCACCCCAGCGGTCTCTGTCATGGCCTTCGGGCTTTGGCAGAGGTCACGACCCAAACCCTCGAGGAACGTCTCGAATGACCATCAGCCCACCAGAACGTGGGGGCAAGGCCAAGGTCTCGGTTGATCGGAACCCGGTGCCAGTCGATGTCGATGTGCTCGGTAAGCCCGGGCATTTCGATCGCGCTTTGGCCAAGGGTCCCAAGACCACAACCTGGATCTGGAACCTGCACTCCCGCGCTCATGACTTCGACAGTCACACCAGTGACTTGGAAGAGGTCTCGCGCAAGATCTTCAGCGCTCACTTCGGCCACTTGGCCGTCATCTTCATTTGGCTGAGCGGCGCCTTCTATCACGGTGCTCGCTTCTCCAACTACTCCGGTTGGCTTGCCGACCCCACCCACGTGAAGCCCAGTGCTCAGGTGGTTTGGCCCGTGTTTGGCCAAGAAATTCTCAACGGTGATGTCGGTGCCGGCTTCCACGGCATTCAGATCACCTCAGGTTTGTTCCACATGTGGCGCTCCTGGGGTTACACCAATGAGACCCAGCTGCTCGCCACCGCCATCGGCGCCCTCGTCATGGCTGGTTTGATGCTCAACGCTGGCGTCTTCCACTACCACAAGGCAGCTCCAAAGCTGGAGTGGTTCCAGAACGTTGAGTCGATGCTCAACCACCACCTGGCTGGCCTGTTCGGTCTGGGCTCACTCGCCTGGGCTGGTCACCTGATTCACATCTCCTTGCCCACCACAGCGCTGATGGATGCCATCGACGCTGGCAAGCCCCTGAGTCTGGATGGCAAGGCCGTTGCCTCTGTGGCGGACATCCCTCTGCCCCATGCCTTTTTCAATCAGGACCTGGTGGGTCAGCTCTATCCCGGCATCAAAGAAGGCATCGGTGCTTTCTTCTCCGGTAACTGGGCGGCCTACAGCGACTTCCTGACCTTCAAAGGTGGTCTGAACCCGATCACGGGCAGCCTCTGGATGACCGACATCGCTCACCACCACGTGGCGATCGCGATCATGTTCCTGGTGGCCGGTCACATGTACCGCACTAACTGGGGCATTGGTCACTCCATCAAGGAGATCCTCGAGGGTCAAAAGGGTGATCCCCTGCTGTTCCCTGCCACTCGTGGTCACGACGGTCTCTACGAGTTCATGACCAACTCCTGGCATGCCCAGTTGGCTGTGAACCTCGCCCTTGGTGGCTCCGTCACGATCATCGTGGCCCAGCACATGTACGCGATGCCTCCGTATCCGTACATCGCGATCGACTACCCAACCCAGCTGTCGCTGTTCACCCACCACATGTGGATCGGCGGTTTCTTGGTTGTGGGTGCTGGCGCTCACGCCTCAATCGCGATGGTTCGCGATTACATCCCTGCTCAGAACATCGACAACGTTCTGGATCGAGTGCTCAAGGCACGCGACGCCATCATCAGTCACCTCAACTGGGTCTGCATCTGGCTTGGCGCCCACAGCTTCGGTCTCTATATCCACAACGACACCATGCGTGCCCTGGGTCGTCCCCAGGACATGTTCAGTGACTCGGCGATTTCAATTCAGCCGATCTTTGCCCAGTGGATCCAAGGTCTGCACGCTGCAGCCTCCGGCTCCACTGCTCCTAACGCCCTTTCGGGTGTGAGCGAGGTCTTTGGTGGTCAGGTTGTGGCCGTTGCCGGCAAGGTTGCTGCTGCTCCGATGACCCTGGGTACGGCGGACTTCATGGTCCACCACATCCATGCCTTCACGATCCACGTCACCGTGCTGATCCTGCTGAAGGGCGTCCTCTACAGCCGCAACTCACGTCTGATCCCCGACAAGGCCAACCTCGGGTTTGCCTTCCCTTGCGACGGCCCCGGCCGTGGCGGCACCTGCCAGGTGTCGGGTTGGGACCACGTGTTCCTCGGCCTGTTCTGGATGTACAACTCCCTGTCGGTTGTCATCTTCCACTTCTCCTGGAAGATGCAGAGCGACATCTGGGGGACCGTCAACGCTGACGGCACCGTCCAGCACATCACCAACGGCAACTTCGCCACCAGTGCACTCACCATTAATGGCTGGCTGCGTGACTTCCTGTGGGCTCAGGCTTCACAGGTGATCAACAGCTATGGCTCTGCTACCAGCGCCTACGGCCTGATGTTCCTGGGTGCCCACTTCATCTGGGCGTTCAGCCTGATGTTCCTGTTCAGCGGCCGCGGCTACTGGCAGGAGCTGATTGAGTCCATCGTCTGGGCTCACAACAAGCTCAAGGTTGCTCCGGCTATCCAGCCGCGCGCCCTGAGCATCACGCAAGGTCGTGCTGTCGGCGTTGCCCACTATCTGTTGGGTGGCATCGCGACGACCTGGTCCTTCTTCTTGGCCCGCATCATCGCGGTGGGCTGATCTCAACCCTCTGACCTCTCTCATGGCAACGAAATTCCCTTCGTTCAGCCAGGGTCTGGCCCAGGACCCGACCACCCGCCGCATCTGGTACGGCATCGCCACGGCTCACGATTTCGAGAGCCACGACGGCATGACCGAGGAGAAGCTTTACCAAAAGCTGTTCTCCACCCATTTCGGACATTTGGCCATCATTGGCCTGTGGGTGTCGGGCAACCTGTTCCACATCGCCTGGCAAGGAAACTTCGAGCAGTGGGTTGCTGACCCTCTGCACATCCGTCCCATCGCTCACGCGATCTGGGACCCTCACTTCGGTCAAGGCGCCATTGACGCCTTCACCCAAGCGGGCGCTTCATCACCGGTGAACATTGCGTATTCCGGCCTGTACCACTGGTGGTACACGATCGGCATGCGCAGCAACGCCGAGCTGTATCAGGGCTCCATCTTCATGATGATCCTGTCGGCTTGGGCCCTGTTCGCCGGCTGGCTGCACCTGCAGCCCAAGTTCCGTCCCTCCCTGGCCTGGTTCAAGAACGCCGAATCGCGTCTGAACCACCACCTGGCTGTGCTGTTCGGTTTCAGCTCCATCGCTTGGACCGGTCACCTTGTTCACGTCGCCATTCCTGAGGCACGTGGCCAGCACGTCGGTTGGGACAACTTCCTGACGACCCTGCCCCACCCGGCAGGTTTGGCTCCCTTCTTCACTGGTAATTGGGGCGTTTATGCCCAGAACCCCGACAGCCTCAGCCAGGCTTTCGGCAGTGCAGATGGCGCGGGCACCGCGATCCTCACCTTCCTCGGCGGTTTCCACCCCCAGAGCGAAGCCCTGTGGCTGACCGACATTGCCCACCACCACCTGGCCATCGGTTGCATCTTTGTGATCGCCGGCCACATGTACCGGACCAACTTCGGTATTGGTCACTCCATTCGCGAGATCCTCGACACCCACAACCCCCCCAGCAACACCCCTGGTGATCTGGGCAGTGGTCACAAGGGTCTGTACGACACCATCAACAACTCGCTGCACTTCCAGCTGGGTCTGGCTCTCGCCTCCTTGGGCGTGGTCACCAGCCTGGTGGCACAGCACATGTATTCGATGCCGTCGTACGCCTTCATCGCGAAGGACTACACCACCCAGGCCGCCCTCTACACCCACCACCAGTACATCGCCATCGCCCTGATGTGCGGTGCCTTCGCCCACGGTGCGATCTTCTTCATCCGTGACTACGACCCCGAAGCCAACAAGGACAACGTCCTGGCTCGGATGCTCGAGCACAAAGAAGCGATCATCAGCCACCTGAGCTGGGTGTCACTGTTCCTCGGTTTCCACACCCTGGGCCTCTACGTCCACAACGATGTGGTCGTTGCCTTCGGTACGCCCGAGAAGCAAATCCTGGTTGAGCCTGTGTTCGCCCAGTTCGTGCAGGCCGCCTCTGGTAAGGCCATGTACGGCATGGACGTGCTGCTCTCCAACCCGGCGAGCTCCGCCAGCTTGGCTTCCGCCAACATCGCTGGTGAGCACTACTGGCTCGATGCCATCAACGGCAACACCGATCTGTTCCTGCCGATCGGCCCTGGTGACTTCCTGGTTCACCACGCCATCGCTCTGGGTCTGCACACCACCACCTTGATCCTGGTCAAAGGTGCTCTGGATGCCCGTGGCTCCAAGCTGATGCCTGACAAGAAGGACTTTGGTTACTCCTTCCCCTGCGACGGCCCCGGCCGTGGCGGTACCTGCGACATCTCTGCCTGGGACGCCTTCTATCTGGCTGTCTTCTGGGCCTTGAACACCGTGGGCTGGCTCACCTTCTACTGGCACTGGAAGCACCTCGCCATCTGGCAGGGCAACGTGGCTCAGTTCAACGAATCCAGCACCTATCTGATGGGCTGGTTCCGTGACTACCTGTGGCTGAACAGCTCTCAGCTGATCAACGGCTACAACCCGATGGGGACCAACAACCTCGCCGTTTGGGCTTGGATGTTCCTCTTCGGTCACCTGGTGTGGGCCACCGGTTTCATGTTCCTCATCTCCTGGCGTGGTTACTGGCAGGAGCTGATTGAAACCATCGTTTGGGCTCACCAGCGCAGCCCCATCGCCAACATGATGGGCTGGCGCGACAAGCCGGTGGCTCTGTCCATCGTTCAGGCCCGCGTGGTTGGTCTGGCTCACTTCTCAGTGGGTTATGTCCTCACCTACGCCGCCTTCTTGATCGCTTCGACCTCCGGCAAGTTCGGTTGATCCAACGATCAATGGGTTGATTTCACTTCGACGTTCCACTGACCCCCGCTTCGGCGGGGGTTTTTTTATGGCTGCAGGATCATTTGGATTGGGCCCATGAAAAAAGCCCCCAATTGGGGGCTGAATTCCCTGGTTTGCTGCAGGGCGCTAACGGCCCACAAGGCACTCCAAATCGCTGCTGTGCTCGGCAATGAGATTGGCAGCCAGTTCGCTGGTCAATATGTCGGCGGCAGCTTGAGGGCTGAGGCCTTGGCCGATGAGGCGGCGATGCAACACCGCGGCGGCGGCCCGCAGGGTTGATTCTTCAAACTTCAGGGTGTGGGGTATTTCGGAGAGGGCTTTCATGCCGGCAGACCGATGGGATATCGCCTCAGAATCCTGACCAGACAAACCGGGATGCAATCCGCTCTTAACCAAGTTTTTGTGTCCGTTTCACTTCCCATGTTTTGACGATCTCGTAAACCACGGGCAACACCAACAGGCTCAGGGCTGTTGAGGCCAATAGACCGCTGAAAGCCACCGTGCCGATGCTGATGCTGCGCGCAGCGCCAGCACCACTGGCGAGCACCAGAGGCAAAAATCCAGCCAGCGACGACACCCCGGTGAGCAAGATCGGGCGCAGCCGCAGGCTGGCTGCCTCTCGGACCGCCACCGGTACGGCAACGCCGCGTTTGACGCGCTGGTTGGCAAATTCCACGATCAAGATGCCGTTCTTCGCCGCCAGGCTGATCAACACCAAAATTCCAACCTGGCCATAGACATCAAGAAACAAACCACGTGCAGCGAGCCCCAGCACGACCCCCAGTAAGGCCAAGGGCACCGTGATCAAGATGACCACAGGATCAATAGGGCTTTCGTAGAGGGCAGCTAGCAGCAGATAGACCACCAGCAGCCCCAAGCCAAACAGTTTCCAGGTGCCGCCTCCTGCCCGTTGCTCCTCGAGGCTCAGGCCTGTGAATTCCAGCTCGGTGCTGGGGGTGTTGCGTTGCTGTTGCACCCGCTCGAGGGTGGCCATGGCTTGGCCGCTGCTGACGCCCCGTTTGGGTTTGGCACGGATGCTGATCGCGCGGCTGAGTTCGCTGTGATTGATGCTGGTGGGTCCGGTTGTTGGCTCCAGCCGCACCAAGTTGCTCAGGGGGATCAGCCTGCCGTCGCGATTGCGCACCAGCAGGCGCAACACATCGCCGGGGCTGCTGCGATCACTCCCTTGCAGTTGAACGATCACGCGCCGGACGCGGGCATCGCTGAAGGTGTCGTTGACGTAGGTGCTGCCAAAGCTGTCGCCAATCACGGCCACCACCTCCTCCAAGCTGACGCCAACGGCGGCGAGCTGTTGGCGATCAGGAACCACCTCAAGCGAGGGGGCATTGGCACTGAAGCGGGTGCCGACCCGTTCAAACCGCCCGCTGGCCTTGGCCGCAGCGATGAAGTCGTCGGCTTCATCGCCAAACTGCTGCAGGCTCAAGCGCCCGCCACTGACATCGAGCAGATTCAGGCTGATGCCTCCTTCTGAGCCAAAGCCGCGCACCGGTTGCGGTTGGCTCAAGATCACGCGGCCATCACCGGCCATGGCCTGCTGCAGTGCTGGATTCAATCGCTCCACCACATCGCTGGTGCTGGTGGAGCGTTCTTCCAGCGGCTTGAGCCTCAGGAAAAAGATTCCTTTGTTGGGTGCGCTATCGCCAAAGGAACGGCCGGCATAAAAGTTGCCGTAGCGAACCAAGGGTTCGGCGGCGACCGCCTGCTGCACCCGTTGCATGGCGCTTTGGGTGCGCTCCAGTGAGGTTCCTTCCGGCAGCACCACAACACCACGGATCTGGCCGCCATCCTCTTGGGGCACAAAGCCGGTGGGCAGTGCTCGTAGTCCGATGGCGGTGATCAGCAGCCCTGCCCCCAGCAGGCTCAACACCAGCCGCCGCCGCTTCAGGGCTCGCTCCAGTAGGCGTTGGTAGGGCTGCTGCAGCGCGTCGAGCCATTGCGAGCTTTTCGCTAATCCGCGCCGCAGACGTTCCATTGGCTTCGGTGCGGGCCGAAACGACTTGCCGAGTAATACCGCTGAGGCCACCGGTGTGAAGCTCAAGGCATTGATGGTGGAGAACAGGATCGTGCTGCTGATCACCACGGCCAGGGGGTGATAGAGCCGCCCCAAGGACCCAGGCATCACCAAAACCGGCAGAAACACCACGATCAGCACCAGAGAGGTGGCGATCACCGCTCCACTGAGCTCATCCATGGCCTCGCGTGCGGCGCGGAAGGGTTTGGCCCCTCCGCTGATCCGCCGGCCGATGTCTTCGCTGACGACGATGGCGTCATCGACCACGACCCCGGTGGCCAGCACCAGGCCAAACAAGGTGAAGGCATTGAGGGTGCCGCCGCTGAGCTTCAGCACTGTGAAGCTCCCCACCAGGGCTACGGGGATGGCAATTGCTGTGATCAGTGCCAGGCGCCAGTTGCCGAGTCCCAGCAGCAGCACGGCAAACACCAGCAGCACGGCATCACGCAGGGCGGCGATCGCTTGGTTGATGCTCTCTTGCACATTGCTGGCGTAATCAACGATCGTCTCCACCTCAAGTCCTGGAGGGAAGTCGAGGCTGGCTTGATTCAGCAGCTCGTCCACTGCGCGGCTTACCGCCAAGGCATTGCTGCCATCGCGCTGAAAGACCCCCACAGCGACGGCGGCTTGGCCATCGAGATTGCGAGCAATCGAGCCGTAGCGCTCTTCGCCAAGGCGCACCGTGCCGAGATCCTGCAGCCGCACGCTGTTGCCGCCGCCCAACGGTTTGATGATCAGGTTCTCGAGTTCTTGTTGGTTGCGCAGTCGCCCTTCCATCCGCAGGGGCAGGGTGTATTGCTGGCCTTCCGGCGCTGGGCTATCCCCCACCTGGCCGAGGGCTGCCAGCACGTTCTCCCGCCGCAGGGCGGTTTTGACATCTTCAATCGTGAGTTCAAAACGGCTGAGCTGGGTGGCATCCAGCCACAGCCGGTAGGCCAAATCGCTGCTGCCAAACAGCACCACATCGCCAACGCCGTTGATGCGCAGCAGCGGTTCGCGCACCTGCCGGTCCACCCAGCTGCTGATGAAGGCACGCGTGTAGGTGTTGCTGCTGTCGCTGAAGCTCAGCACCATCAACAGATCGCTGCTGCTGCGCCTTACCCGCAGCCCTTGACGGCTCACCGGTTGCGGCAATTGCCTGCTGATTAACGACGCCTCGTTCTGGACATTGATTTGATCCAGCTCGCCCTTGTTGCCGCGAAACCCGAGCTGCACCCGGGCCCCATTGGCACTGCTGCTGGAGGTGATGGTTTCCAGCCGCTCCAAGCTGTTGAGCTGCCGCTCCATCAAGTTGGTGACGCCTTGCTCCACCACTTCGGCGCTGGCGCCGGGGTAGTTGGCGCTCACGCTCACCCGACTGGGGGCGATCGGCGGCAAATTTTCGACATCGAGGCTGGCCAAGCTCAGCAAGCCCGCCAACAGAATCAGCAGGCTGACCACCAGCGTCAGCAGCGGTCGTTTGAGAAACGGATCGCTGAGCGACATCGAGCGCTGCTATGGCCCCTGGTGTGGGGGATCCTGCCATTAAAAAAGCCCCCGCCGAGGCGAGGGCTTGAGAAGTCAGAGAAAGCGGTTGGCTTCAGCCAACGCTCCAAACGCCACCGGCAAGATTCAGCAGGGTGCTGACGTGCAGGGTGCCGCAGAGGAACCACGCAAAAACAGCGCCGCCGCAACCGCCGAGCCAGAAGCCACTGGTGAAGTCAGCCCAGCCGGTGCGGGTGAACAGATCGGAGGGAGGATTGTCGATGGTCACATCCGCCATGGGGATGTGGGGCTGCTTACCGGGCTGGTTGTAGAGCAGGAACAGCAGCGTGAGGATGTGCACCGCTCCGATCGCAGCCAGCAGGCCAGCGGTTGCGGAGAACTCGCTGTTGCGCAGCGGGCCGCAGATGGTGAAGGGGCCGTAGAGCAGGTAGCCGAAGGCGGCACCGGTCTCAAGACCACGGAAGTTCGGGGAGATGCCAGCCCGATAGAAGGGCAGGTTGTTGATCAGGGCTTTGATGAAATAGCCGCTGTTCACCGGTGTGGCGAGGTTGCCGACGCAGGGGTCGGCGGCGGGAGTCACAGTCATGAGTGGAAAGGAATGTTCAGGTGGCGGTCAAAGGCCAGGGGGCCGTCACTCGCTGGCGGTGATTTGGCTTCCAACCAGAACGATGAACACCGCAGGGAAGACGATTCCGACGATGGGCACGAAAACCGCGGGCAACCAGGCGGCGGCAAATTCTCCAGTCATGGCGGTGCCAAAAGGTCCGCCAGTACTGTAGGTAGCGCTGATCGGACCCTCAGTTCTGAAGGCCATCGGTGACATAAAAATTCAATCCAGCTGGCTCCATGGGCGCCCCGATCGCAGCCTTCCTCACCCTGGTTTTGTCGCTTCTTCTCTGGCGGCGACTGGTGTTTCGCCCCGTGGTGCCAGGCATGGACGCCAATTTGCTCGATGGGGCTGCGATTGCCGCTTTGAACCGCGATCGCAAGCAAGCATTGGCGCAGCGCCGCAACTCAGAGGCCGCCATGGCGCTGGTGGCGTTGCCCAGCACGCCGCAACAGGCCAGGGAGCATCTCAAATGGCTTGAGCAACTCAGCCGTGGCTCTGCCGCTGAGCGCCTGCAGGCCATGCAAGAAGCCCAGCGCTGGGGAGATCGCCTTTGTTTGCCGCTGCTGCGCCGCGGTCAGCGCGATGCCACGGTTGCTGTCGCTCGCCAGGCGGCTTGCGCTTTGGAAGCATTTCGAGGTGAACCCCTCGGTGGTTACCGCAAGGCAGCCACCACCGGCTCGGGCAAGGCGTCGCTGCCCCGCAACGTGGCGCGGATGCGGTAGATCGGCCGCCCTTGGCTTTCGTGATACGTGCGCATCATCACTTCAGCCAGCAGTCCGAAGCAGAACAGTTGAACCCCGGTGAGCAGCAGCAGCACGCAGAGGGTGAGGAGCGGCCTTGTGCCGATATCAGCGCCCAGCAGCTTTTGCACCACCAACACGCTGCCCATCAGGCCGCCAGCCACTAGGGCCATCAGGCCCCAGAAGCCAAAGACGTGCATGGGACGGGTCAAGAAGCGCTTCATGAACCACACCGTCAGTAGATCCATCAGCACCCGGAAGGTGCGGTCGATGCCGTATTTGCTTTCCCCAAACTGGCGCGCCTTGTGGTTCACCTTCACTTCACTGATGCGGGCGCCTTCGATGTAGGCCAGCGCTGGCAGGAAGCGATGCAGCTCTCCGTAGAGGTTCATGTCGGCCACTAACTCGCGGCGGTACGCCTTGAGTGAGCAGCCGTAGTCGTGCAGCCTCACCCCGGTAACCCGGGCAATCAACTTATTGGCCAGCTTCGATGGCAGCAAACGGCTGATGGCCGCGTCCTGGCGCTGGTGGCGCCAGCCACTCACTAGGTCGTAGCCCTGGCGCAGCTTCTCCACGATCATTGGGATGTCTGCTGGATCGTTCTGGAGATCCCCATCGAGGGTGACGATCTCATCGCCGCGGCAGGCATCAAAACCAGCGGACATGGCGGCGGTTTGGCCGTAGTTGCGGCGCAGCAACACAGCCACCAGTTCGGGTGTGGTGCGGCTCAGCTCTTGAAGGAGTTCAGCGGTGCGGTCGCTGGAGCCGTCATCCACCAACACCAATTCAAAAGGTTCCCCCAAAGGCCTCAGGCTGCCGAGTAGCTGAGCCACGAGCATCGAGAGGCTCTCCTCTTCGTTGTAGAGGGGGATCACCACAGAAAGGGTCACGGCCGTCTCGACTCAAGGAAGGTGGCTGCCATCGTGGCAGCGCTGCACTCTGCCAGCACCCCGCAGTTCCATGCGGTAGTGGGTGGCCACTGGGCTGTTGTCCCAGCTGTGCAACGTGTCAACGGCGATGCCGTTATGGCCATGCTCTTGGCCAGAGCTGTGCAAATAGCTGCCACCGCCGAGATAGAGGCCCACATGGGTGCAGCGTTGGGGCCGGCCAAAGAAGACCAGATCGGCCGGACGCAGCAGTTGCAGCTGATCAGCGCTGATCGCCACCTTCTGGCAGAACCGTTCCTGCTGATAGGCGTCCCGGGGAATCCAGATTCCGGCACTGGCAAAGGCCCGTTGCATCAGGCCTGAGCAGTCGTAATTGGGGCCGAGGCTGCCTCCCCACAAGTAAGTGTTGTTCTGTTCAGCCGCGCTCTGGCAGAAGCGCAACACCGCGGCTAGGCGCTGTTGGATTAGCTCAGCGCTGAGCAAGCGCGGCTGATAGGGGCGGCAACGCCAGGCACGACCCAGCAAGTCCTGCGGCTCAACCCAGGCCCGGTAGCCATCTTCAGCTAGTTCAATCGGCAAGCGTCCATGGCGGGCGGGTTGATCCAGCAGCTGCAGCTCGCGACCGGCCCAGGCTTGGGTGGCCAGGCCCGAACCCAGGGGGCTGCTGTAGAGATCAAGCCCTTGGCTCAAGCGCCAGTGGCTGAGGGGTTGCAACAACTCCAGGGCAGCCGGGGTTGCTTCGTTTAGCTCGTTTAAGGTCGCCACGCTTGTTGCCCTGCTTGATGGCGTTCTACCGCCCCGACTCGGACCTGACCCAGGCCCTTCATGGGGTGCTTGACGAGTTAAAGGCCACACGGCCTGGCTTAGAGGAGCAGCTGAGCATCACCTGGCTGCTCTACGACTCCTCCCCCATCGATCTGGCCGCAGGCCTGGAGTCCAATGATGTGTGGTCACTGCCGATTCGCGGCGCTGCGCACCGCAGTGATCAGCAGCGCTACCCGGCCAGTGTGGTGAAGCTGGCCTATGCCATGGCTATCGAGCAGTGGCTGGCCAGGGATTTGCTGCTGGAGAGCCCTGAGTTGCGGCGAGCCATGCAGGACATGATTGGCGATTCGAGCAATGACGCCACCTCCCTGGTGATGGACCTGCTGAGCGGCACCACAAGTGGCCCTGAGTTGCCGCCGGATCCATTCTCCAGTTGGGCGCGGCAGCGCCAGTTGGTTAACCAGTGGTTTGCCTCCCTCGGCTGGCCTGAATGGGAGGGCTCGAACGCCTGCCAAAAAACCTGGGGGGAAGGTCCCTATGGCCGCGAGCGGCAGTTTTATGGCGCTGACTTGGAGAACCGCAACCGGCTGAGTACCGACATCACTGCGCGCATGCTGCATGCGGTACTGACGGGTGCATGGGTTTCGCCCCTGGCGTCAGCGCGCCTGCGTGATCTGTTGAGCCGCAGCCTTGATCTGGAGGAGCGCAAAGCGGATCCTGAAAATCAGGTGGATGGCTTTTTAGGCGGGGGCTTGCCGGTGGGCAGCCGCCTGTGGAGCAAGGCCGGCTGGATGAGCCAGGCCCGCCACGATGCGGCGTATATCGAAACCCCAGGCTGCCTGCCCTTTTTGGTGGTGGCCTTCAGTGAAGGGCCTGAGCGGGCTGCCGATGAATCGTTGCTTCCTGAGCTAACCCAGCGCCTGATTCAGGCTTCAGCGCTCTCATAGGACTGCTCCAACAGCGAGCGGAACAGCTGATCTTTCTTCCAGATCAGAAACTCCTGTTCGGTGGGATCTCCCCCGCGCCAGTGCTCCAGGGCATCGCAGGTGGTTTTGTATTCCAGCCGCAAGGCGTGAATGTCGTACGAAAACGTGGCGACGATGTCGTCCATGGCGATTCGGGCGATCTAGCCGCAATTGTTGCGGTCTGTCACAGCCTCTTGACGTGTCATTGGTAACCGACTCGGCGGCCTGTTAGCAGCCGGACACCAAGGGCCTCAAAGGTTGGAACGGAGAGGGAGGGATTCGAACCCTCGACAGAAGTTGCCTCCTGTAACTCCTTAGCAGGGAGCCGCTTTCAACCGCTCAGCCACCTCTCCAGCGGTCGGCCAAGCCTATCAGTGCTCCGGCCGGCGGGGCAGACGTGGCAGGCGGTGTTTAAAGCTGCAGAGCACCTCCCATGGAATGCTCTGGCAGACATCGCTCCAGGCCTGCGGACCAATGGTTTCGCTGCCGCTGCTGCCCAGCAACGTCACCGAATCGCCAATGTCTAATTCCGGCAAATCCGTGGCGTCGATCACGATCTGATCCATGGTGATGGCGCCGACCTGGGGCAGGCGGCGCCCCTCGGCGAGAACCTCCATTTGCCCCGAGAGGCGGCGGCTGACGCCATCGGCGTAGCCAATGCCCAGCACGGCCAGTCGGCTCGGCCGCGTGCTGTGGAACTGGTGGCCGTAACTCACTCCGGCGCCGGCGGGCACATCACGCAGCAGGGTGACCTTGGCGTGCACACTCATGGCGGGCCGTAGCGGCAGTTGCTTCAAATGTGCAGCTGGCGTGTGGCCATAGAGCGACAACCCCACCCGCACCATGTCGTAGTGCAGCTCTGGGCTGCTGAGGGTGCCGGCGCTGTTGGCCAGATGCCGCAGGCCAGGTTGCAGTTCGAGCTCATGGAAGCGGCGCAGCACCGCTTCAAAACGCTCCTGCTGGGTGGCGTTGAGCAGGCCATCGGGGTTGTCAGCATCGGCCAGATGGGAATACACCCCGGCGATCGTGAGGCCATCGAGCTGTTGCAGCTCCTCCAGCAGCTTGGGGCCCTGCTGCCAGTCGATACCCAGCCGGGCCATGCCGGTGTCGAGCTTGAGATGGGCCAGCAGTGGCTTGCCCCCGGCGACGCCCACATTGCTGCCGATCAACCCCTGCCTGAGGCTGCTGATCGTGGGGCTGAGCTGCCAGTGCAGGCAGCAGCGGAATTCCTCGGGCTGCTGCAGGTTCCCCAGCACCAGGATCGGTGCCTCGATTCCGGCTTGGCGCAGTTCGATGCCTTCAGCGAGGGTGGCCACCCCAAAGCTGCTGGCACCACCATCGAGTGCAGCTTCAGCAACGGTCACCGCGCCATGGCCATAGCCATCGGCTTTGACCACCGCCATCAGGGCGCACCCGGGCTTCAATGAGCCCTTCAGCTGTGCTGTGTTGTGGCGAATGGCGTCGCGATCAATCTCCAGCCAAGCCCGCTGCTGCGGTTGCACCGAGGGGATTGTTTCCCGCGTCAGCCCTGGCAGGGACTCGTGATGCATCAGGGACGACGGCGAGTCACTGGTTGACCCAGATAGCATGCCTGCAATACGGGAAGCTGGCATGGGCCACGTCCTCGTTCTCAATGCGTCTTACGAGCCGCTCAATATCACCAGCTGGCGACGTGCTGTCGTCATGGTGTTGAAGGGAAAAGCGGAAGGCCTTGAGCACGAAGAACGTACTCTCCGTCAAGATTTTTTAGCTCCCACCGTGATTCGGTTGCGGCAATTTGTTCGCATTCCGTTCAAGGAATTACCGCTCACGCGCCGCAATGTGTTCCAGCGCGATCACCACACCTGCCAATACTGCGGCTATCGCGGCGACAAACTCTCAATCGACCATGTGATTCCCCGCAGCCGCGGCGGCCAAGACACCTGGGAGAACGTGACCACCGCTTGCATTCGCTGCAATGTCCGCAAGGGCAATCGCACCCCGAAAGAAGCGGACATGCCCTTGAACTCGGTGCCAAGACGCCCGGTAAGCACCTTGTATTTCGAAGCCACCCGCCAGATTCGCAGCGGTCGCCGCGAAGAGTGGCGCAAATACGTGATCGGCGCCTAGCCCTCGCTGGCCGCCAGCTCTTCGAGTTTTTGCTGTTGATCCGCGTGGGTGCAGGCCTCGATCAGGTCGCTGAGCTGGCCGTTGAGCACGGTTTCCAGCGGGAAGTTTTTGCCCAGGCGGTGATCGGTGGTGCGGTTGTCTTTGTAGTTGTAGGTGCGGATTTTTTCGCTGCGATCACCGCTGCCCACTTGGGCCCTGCGCGCTGAGCTCTCGGCTGCTGCCGCTTCCTCTTCCTCTTTGGCCAGCAGCTTGGCCCGCAGAATCTCCATGGCCCGCTCGCGGTTTTGCAGCTGGGAGCGCTCCTGGGTGCAAAACACCCGAATCCCGGTGGGCTTGTGCAGCAGATCGACGGCTGTTTCCACCTTGTTGACGTTTTGCCCGCCAGCACCGCCAGAGCGGGCCGTGCTGATCTCCAGATCCTTGGGATCGATTTGCACATCCACCGGATCGGCTTCTGGCATCACCGCCACCGTGGCTGTGGAGGTGTGAACGCGGCCCTGCGATTCCGTGGCGGGTACCCGCTGCACCCGGTGCACACCGGCCTCGTATTTGAGTTGGCTGAACACCGCATCACCGCGGATCGCCAGGATCAATTCCTTAAATCCACCAAGCTCGGCTTCTGAAGCGCTGACGGGATTCACTTGCCAGCCGCAGGTTTGGGCGTGGCGTTCATACATGCGGGCGAGATCACCTGCCCATAGGCAGGCTTCATCGCCGCCGGCTCCGGCGCGAATTTCCAGCATCACGCTGCGCTCATCGCGCGGATCGCTGGGCAGCAGAGCCACTTTCAAGCGTTGGTTGAGCTGCTCCTGCTCTGAGCTCAGTTGCTGCAGTTCCTCTTGAGCCAACGCCTCCAGTTCAGCGTCACCCTTGATCTCTTTGAGCAATTGCTGGGCTTGCTGTTGCTCGGCGTCGAGTTGTTGCAGCCGCTGGTAATCGAGCACCAGCGGCTCAAGCCTCGAGCGCTCTTTGGCCAGGGTTAGCAGCTGTTCAGGGTCAGCCACCACGCTGGGGTCAGCCAGCTGACGCTCAAGGGCGTTGAAGGTGCGGCAAGTGGCTTCTAGCCGCTCGGTGACAAAGGACTGATCCACAGATTCAGCGGGTTGAGCAGCGCCGATAGAAAAGCCGGATGCCCCGTTGGGAGCACCCGGCCATGTCAGACGTCATTGCAGCTGAGAAGTTCAGCTGTCGGCTTTGGTGTCGGATTTCTTGGCATCCTTCTTGGGCGCGGGTGCATCGGCTTCGGGATTGGCACTGCCCATGCCGTACTTGCGCATGAAGCGGTCCACGCGGCCCTCGGTGTCGAGGATCTTCTGGGTACCCGTGAAGAAGGGGTGATTGCCGCTCCACACATCGACGTGCAGCTCGGGGGTGGTGGAGCCAGTGGTCATGACCACTTCTCCATTGCAGATCACCTTGGCGTCGGGATACCAGGTGGGGTGAATGTCGGCCTTGGGCATGACGAAAATCAGCGCTTGGAGAACTGAGGAGCTTTACGAGCTTTCTTGAGGCCGTACTTACGGCGTTCCTTGGCGCGAGGGTCGCGGCTCAGGTGACCTTCGCTCTTGAGCGGTTTGCGGTTGTCGGGGGACAGCTCACACAGGGCGCGTGCCGCTCCTTGCTTGATGGCATCGGCCTGGCCGGTGAGCCCGCCACCACGGACATTCACAAGGATGTCGTACTCCTTGGAGAGCCCCAGGGTGTCGAGCGGTGCACGCACCGCGTTGAGGTAGCTGGGGTTGTAGTTGAGGTAGTTATCGCCAGGGCGGCCATTGATGGTGATCGTTCCATCGCCAGGCACCACCCGAACCCGTGCCACGGAGGTCTTACGACGACCGGTGCCCCAGTAGACGACGCGCTTGCTGCTGCTGGTCATTTGATGCTGGCGGAGGGGTTGAGCTGGTAAGGCTGGGGCTGCTGGGCGCCATGGGGGTGCTCGGCACCCTTGTAGACCTTCAGCTTGCGGAACAACTGCCGACCGAGGGCGTTGTGGGGAAGCATGCCCTTGATGGCCTTCTCCACGATGCGCTCGGGAATGCGCTGCTGCAGGGCGGCAAAGGTTTCCACCTTCATCCCGCCCGGGCGGCCGGAGTGACGGCGGTAGAGCTTGTCGCTCGCCTTGTTGCCGGTGACTTTCACCTTGTCGGCATTGATCACCACCACAAAGTCACCGGTGTCCAGGTGAGGGGTGTAGGTCGGCTTGTTCTTGCCGCGCAGAACCGAGGCCACTTCAGTCGCGAGGCGACCGAGGCACTGGTTTTCCGCATCCACCACGTACCAGTGGCGTTCAACGGTATTGAGAGAGGGGACGACTGTTTTGTTCATCGCGCCGGCAGGCCGGAATCACGGGACGGGCCCTGCATGTGCAGGGACTGGACTTGGCTGGAGCTGGAATCCAGATCAAAAAGTCTGAAATCTCCACCAATTCCGAAGCTAGTTCAGAGAACTTCGCCTGTCGGATTGCTGGTGATCTCAGGGGGCGGATCGGAAGTCTCCAGCCGATACCGCGGTTGGCAATCGTACCACGCACCCCTTGGGAATACGGGCTCTGGGTAGCCCACACGCAGCAGGCAAAGTCCCTGTGGTGGAGCGGCTTCTTTGACCTCGTCACGGCGTTGCTCACGCCAGCGTTGGCGGAATTGCTCAGGGCTGATGCGGCCCTCTCCAGCGGCCACCAGTTGCCCCACCAGCAATCGCACCATGCCGTAGAGAAACCCACTGGCTTGGATCTCCAGGGTGAGGATGTCGCCCTCCCGCTGCAGGCTCACCTCCTGCACGGTGGTGCGGGCGTGGGCGCGCTGGCTGCCCGCCCGCTGAAAGGCCGAAAAGTCGTGGTGTCCGAGCAGTTCCTGCAGCAGCTCCTGCATCAGGTGGTCTTGCAGGCGCCATTGGTAGCGGTGCCAGCTGATGGGGGCCAAAAACAGATTCGGCCGCCGGGCGTTGTAGATGCAGTAGCGGTAGCGCCGATATGTGGCGCTGAAGCAGGCATGCCAATCCGGTGCCACGGCTGCACTGGCCCGCACCCGGATGCTGCCGGGCAGCCGGCCATTGAGGGCTGGGGCCCAGCGGGGCGCCGGGATGGGCCCATGGCAATCAAAGTGCACCACTTGGGCGGCGGCATGGACGCCGGTGTCGGTGCGGCCGGCGGCAATGGTGCGGCTGAGTTTGGCGCCAACGCCAGCGGGGAGTGGGTCGAGGGCCTCAATCGCTTCATCGAGGATTTGTTGAACACTGCGGTGCTGGGGCTGCCGCTGCCAGCCACAAAAAGGCCCCCCGTCGTATTGCAGACAGAGGGCGATGCGCTGGCCGGTCAATGGGCTGGAGCTCAGACCAGTTCGATGATGGCCATCTCGGCGTTGTCACCGCGGCGGGGCACGGTGCGAATGATGCGGGTGTAGCCACCGTTGCGGTCGCCGTAGCGCTCGCTGGCTTTGTCAAACAGGGCATGCACCAGCTGCTTGTCGTAGATGTAGCCCAGGGCCCGGCGGCGGGCAGCCAGGCTGCCGTCTTTGGCCAAGCTGATCATCCGCTCAGTTTCATCGCGGAGTGCCTTGGCACGGGCCTTGGTGGTGGTCACCCGGCCTTCGCGGATGAGCTGGGTGGTGAGGCCACGGAGCATGGCCTTGCGTTGGTCGGCGGGACGTCCCAGCTGGGGGACTCGGCACTGGTGGCGCATGGGTCGAAAGGAGGTGTGGGGATGGTGGCCGTCAGGCGGTGGTGCGGCTCTGGGGCAAGGAGATGCCGATGCGCTCAAGCGCTTCGATTACTTCATCCGCCGACTTGGCACCGAAGTTTTTGATCTCCAGCAGATCCTCGTAGCTGAAGCCCATCAGATCCGAAACGGAGTTGACCTGGGCACGCTTGAGGCAGTTGTAAGCCCGCACTGAGAGGTTGAGCTCCTCCAGGGGGATCTGGCTCTCAGCGCTGGGCTCAGGCTCCTGACCGGGCTCTTCGGCCAGGGTCACGGTGGCCAGAGGCTGGAACAGGGCGATCAGCTGGTTGGCCGCATAAGCCAGGGCGTCATCGGGGGTGATGGAGCCGTTGGTGTTGATCTCCAGGCGCAGACGCTCACGGGCTGAGCCGCCTTCACCCACAGCGGTTTCGTCCACTGTGAAGTTCACGCGACGCACGGGCATGAACACTGCGTCGATTTGGAGCAAATCCAGGGCGGCAGCGTCTTCGCTGGTGCGCTCGACGGGGCGGTAGCCCACGCCACGCTCCACATGGACTTCGAGTTCCAGGGCATGGCCATCGGCCACGGTGGCAATGGGGCAGTCGGCGTTGACCACCGACACCTGGGAGGAGAACTGCAGATCGCTGGCGGTCACCGAGGCGGGGCCATTGACCACGAGGCGGCCAATTTCGGTGTCGCGGGAGCGGCTGCTGAGAACCAGTTCTTTGCAGTTCAGCAGGATGTCGAGGACGTCTTCACGCACGCCGGGAACGGTGGCGTATTCGTGGTTGACGCCAGCGATGCGGACAGCCGTGACGGCGGTGCCCTCAAGGCCGCTCATCAGGACGCGCCGAAGGGCGGTGCCAAGAGTGGTGGCCTGGCCTCGATCGAGAGGGCCGATGACGAAGACACCAGATTGGGACTGATCGTCAGCGATCTGATAGTCGACGCGGTCAATTTGGTACTGCAGCACGGCCGGAAGAGCTGTAAAGGGAAGAAGCCCGAAGGCGGAAGGTGAAAGAGGCGATCAGACGCGGCGTCGCTTGGCGCGACGGCAGCCGTTGTGGGGCAGGGGAGTCACGTCGCGGATCAAGGTGATTTCCAGGCCGGCCACCTGCAGAGCGCGGATGGCGGTTTCCCGGCCGGAGCCAGGACCGCGGACCAGAACTTCGATCTGACGCATGCCCTGCTCGAGCGCGCGGCGGGCTGCTGCTTCAGCAGCGGTTTGGGCGGCAAACGGGGTGCCCTTGCGAGCGCCTTTGAAGCCACTGGCACCAGCGGAAGACCAAGCGATCACTTCACCCGCGGTGTCGGTGATCGAGACGATGGTGTTGTTGAAGGTGCTCTGGATGTGAGCAACGCCGTTGGGGACGTTGCGTTTGGCCTTTTTGGGCCCTTTTTTTGCTGTCTTCGCCATGGAGAAGGTGCCGCAGGTGCAGCGAGGTGATCAAAGAACGGAATGGGGGTCTGCCTTGGTGACGCTGGCGATGGCCAGCGGCAAAGCAGAGGGAAGGCAAGTCAGGACTTACTTCTTCTTGCCGGCCACGGTCTTACGGGCGCCGCGACGGGTGCGGGCATTGGTGCGGGTGCGCTGTCCGCGCACGGGCAGGCCCATGCGGTGACGGCGACCACGCAGGCAGCCGATGTCCTGCAGGCGCTTCATGGCCATGCCTTCCTGACGGCGCAGGTCGCCTTCGAGGGTGAAAGTTTCCGCGGCCGCCCGCAGTTTTTGAACATCAGCGTCGCTGAGGTCCTTGACGCGGGTGTCGGGATTCACGCCTGTGGAGGCAAGAATCTTTTGGGAACGGGTCAGGCCGACGCCATAGATGTAGGTGAGTGCGATCTCCACACGCTTTTCGCGGGGGATATCAACACCGGAAATCCGAGCCACTGAGGGAAAGGTTGTTGGGACAAGAGGTGAAGACAGACTTCACCGGGAAATGAGGTTGCGAGGCACGAATGTGCCCGCCAAGATTGAAACCGATATCGATTCAGCCCTGGCGTTGCTTGTGCTTGGGGTTGGCGCAGATGACCATGACGCGGCCGTGGCGACGAATCACCCGGCACTTGTCGCACATGCGCTTCACTGAGGCGCGCACCTTCATGGGTGGGCTCTCCTATTGACAAACAAACAACTTATCACGGCGCCTTAAGCCAAGGCCGCTGTGATTCGCTCGGCGACGGCTTCGATCGTGCCAGTGCTGACCACCCTTTTCAGCTGTCCGCGCTGCTCGTAGTGGTTGATCAAAGGCGCGGTTTGCTCCCGGTAAACGCTGAGCCGATGGCGAATCACCTCTTCGTTGTCATCGGCGCGGCCACGGGCCAGCAGACGTTGCACAAGCTCTTCGTCGTCCAGCTCCATCAACAAAACGCTTTGCAGCGGTTGGTCGAGCTCGCTCAGCAGGGCATCAAGGGCTTCGGCCTGGGCCAGGTTGCGGGGGAATCCATCCAGCAGCCAGCCGCCGCTGTGGCTTTGCAGGCGTGAGCGCACGATCGCCAGCACCAGCGCATCGCTCACCAGTTCACCGCGGTTCATCACCGCTTCGGCTTCTTTGCCTAGGTCGCTGCCGGCTTTGACCTCTGCGCGCAGCAGGTCGCCGGTGGAGAGATGCAGCAGCCCATGGCTGGCTGCCAGGCGTTCGGCTTGGGTTCCTTTGCCGGCACCAGGTGGGCCGACAAACAGCAGTCGATGACTCATTGACGCACCATTCCTTCGTAACGCTGGGAGATCACATAGGTCTGAACCTGCTTGGCGGTGTCAATGGCAACGCCCACCAGGATCAGTAGAGAGGTGGCACCAAGGCCTTGGAAGGTCTTGACGTTGGTGGCCCCTTCCACGGCGGCCGGGATGATGGCGACGGCGCCCAAAAAGATGCCACCGAGCAGGGTGAGCCTGTTTTGCACACCGCTGAGGTACTTAGCTGTAGCCGTGCCAGGCCTCACGCCAGGAACGGCAACGCCACCTTTTTTGAGGTTGGAGGCGATGTCTTGAGGGTTGATCGTCAAGGTGGCGTAGAAGAACGAGAACCCGCAGATCAAGCCAAAGAACACAAGGGCATACAGCCAGGGGGTGCTGCTGTTGGGGTTGAGGTAACCAGCCACCCTGACGAGCAGCTCACTCTTGGTGAGGTTGGCGATGGTGAGAGGTAGGAAGATCACCGCCGAGGCAAAAATGATCGGCATCACGCCGCCGGCATTGAGCTTTAAGGGCAAATAACTTTGCCGCTCAGGCAGCATGGCTCCAGCGCCTACCTGGCGTTTGGCGCTCACAATCGGAATGCGACGGCTGCCTTCCTGCACGCAAACGATCCCCAGGATCGTGATCAGGAACACGAGGACCAGCACGATGATGCCGGCAATGGTGCCGCGGTCCCCGCTCTGGGCCAATTCCACGGTGGAACCCAAGGCCCGTGGCAAGGTCGCCACGATGTTCAAAAAGATCACCAGGGAGGCGCCTTGGCCAATGCCCCGTTCGGTGATCACTTCTGAGATCCACATCACCACCATCGAACCGGTGACCAGCGCCAGGGCGGTTTGGATCACAAACACCACCTGGGGAACCGATTCCAAGGCGTAGGGGCGCAGGATCATCGCGAAGACGATGCTCTGCAGAACACCCCAGCCCAGGGCGACATAGCGGGTGATTTGAGCAATTTTGCGCCGCCCTGCCTCGCCTTCGTTCTTCTGCAGATCCTCCAAGCTCGGGAGGGCTGCGGTCAGCAGCTGCAGGATGATCGAGGCGTTAATGAACGGCAGGATCCCCAGGGCAAAGATGCCCAAGGCCGAGATGCCGCCGCCGGTAAAGATGTCGAGGAAGCCAATTAGTTGGCCGCCTTGCTGAATGAATTGTTGGAAGGCTTCGCGGTCAATCCCTGGAATGGGGATGTAGATGCCAAGCCTCACCAACACCAAAAGGCCCAGGGTCGTGAGCACACGATCCCTGAGCCCTTTGGCTTGAAACAGTTGCGTGACGACTTCGCCGGCGCTTGGGGTGCGCCCCCGACTGACAAGCATGACTCGCGAAGTTGAAAGTGGACCGGGGGGATCAGTCGATCAGTTCGCAGCTGCCGCCGGCGGCTTCGATCTTCTCGCGGGCTGAGGCGGTGAACGCCGCAGCATGAACGGTGAGCTTCACCTTCAGCTCCCCATCGCCCAGCACCTTAAGCGCATGCTTTGGAGAGGTGAGGATGCCAGCTTCAATCAGTGAATCGCGGGTGACGACCGTGCCGGCTTTGAGCTCGGCAAGTTCGCCCACGTTCACGACGGTGAAGCGCTTGGGGTTCACCAAGGTGAAGTGCTTCAGCTTGGGAACGCGGCGATACAAAGGCATCTGACCGCCTTCAAAGCCAGGCCGGGTGGGCCGGCCGGAGCGGGACTTCTGGCCGCGCATGCCGAAGCCGCAGCTGGCGCCTTGGCCAGCGGCGATGCCGCGGCCCTTGCGCATCTTGCGACGACGGGCCCCCTTCTGGGGCTTGAGGGATTGCAGGGTGAGGCTCATGACAGGGCTCAGGAGTAGATCTGCTCGAGGGTGATACCCCGTTCCTTGGCGGTGTCCTGGTGGGTGCGCAGGTCCCGCAGGGCCACCATGGCAGCCCGAGCGTTGTTCAGGGGGGTTTTGCTGCCCAGGCGCTTGGCCAAGACATTCTTGATGCCAGCCAGCTCAAGCACCGTGCGGATCGAACCGCCGGCAATTACCCCGGTACCGGGGGCGGCTGGGCGCATCAGCACGCTGGCAGCGCCATCGCGGCCGGTGCTGATGGTGGGGATGGAGTTGGAGCGGGTCAGGGGCACCTTGACCAGGTGCTTTTTGCCATCGGCAACCCCCTTTTTGACCGCACCGATGACATCACCGGCTTTGCCGACGCCGACGCCGACTTGGCCCTTCTCGTTGCCAACGACAACGATGGCCCGGAAGCTCATCTTCTTACCGCCTTTCACGGTCTTGGAAACGCGGCGGATCTGAATCACGCGTTCCTGCCACTCGGAGTCACGCTCGTCGCGACCGCGGCCACGACGGTCTCCGCGACCGCGGCGATCACCGCCGCGACCACCACCGCCACCACGGCGTTCGCCTTGGCCCTGGCCCTGCCCTTCAGCAGCGGCTGGAACATCGGCGGCGCCTGGAACGTCCTGGCCGGGAGTCTGGTTAGTTGCTTGAGTCATGGTTGCTCGGGATCAGAACTGCAGGCCCGCTTCCCGGGCAGCTTCGGCCAGGGCCTTGACCCGACCGTGGTACAGGTTGCCTCCGCGGTCGAAGACCACCTGTTGGATGCCTTTGGCGATGGCGCGCTTGGCGACCAACTGACCGACTGCGGTGGAAGCATCGCAGTTGGCACCGCTCTTGAGGCTGGTGCGCAGGTCCTTATCGAGGCTTGAAGCCGCAGCCAGGGTGTGCTGGGCAGCATCGTCGATGACCTGGGCGTAGATGTGCTCGTTGGAGCGATACACAGCCAAGCGCGGACGCTCGGGTGTGCCCTCGAGGTGACGGCGCAGGCGCCGGTGGCGCTTCTGGGTTTGTTCCTTGCGTGGAGTGGACATAGCGGAATAGCGGTGGGCTGAAGAGCGGCCTTATTTCTTGCCGGTCTTTCCGGCCTTGCGGAGGATGCGTTCCCCCTCGTACTTGATCCCTTTGCCCTTGTAGGGCTCGGGCGGACGGATGCCGCGCACCTTGGCGGCTTCATTGCCCACCAACTCCTTATCGGCCCCGCTCACGGTGACCAAGGTGTTGTTCTCCACCGCAAAGGTGACGCCTTCGGGAGCATCCATCTCAACGGGGTGGCTGTAGCCGGCGCTCACCACCAGCTTTTTGCCTTTGACCTGGGCGCGGTAACCCACGCCAATGATCTCCAGCTTTTTGCTGTACCCCTTGGAGACCCCTTCGACCATGTTGGCCACCAGGGTGCGGCACAGGCCGTGGCGTTCACGGGAACGGCGGCTGGTGTCAATGGGGCTGACGGTGACGGCGTTGTCGGCCTGGCTGACGCTGACGCCTTCGGGGAGCACTCGCTCGAGTTCCCCTTTGGGGCCCTTGACCTTGACGGTCAGACCGCTGATCTCCACCGAGACCTTCTCAGGGATGGGGACCGGATTTTTGCCGATGCGTGACATGGTTCTGACCTCCGATCAGTAGACGTAGCAGAGCACTTCGCCGCCCACGCCCTCTTTACGGGCGTCGCGGTCGCTCATCACACCTTTGGAGGTGGAGATGATGGCGACTCCGAGTCCGCCGAGCACCTTGGGTAGGTCGCGGCGGTTGCTGTAGATGCGCAAGCCAGGCTTGCTCACCCGTTGCACGGAACGGATGGTGGGCACCTTTTGCTTGCCGCTGTACTTGAGCGACAGCACCAGGTGCTTTTGAACCCCTTCGCCAGCCTCGGAGAACTGATCGATGAAGCCTTCCTGCTCCAGCACCTTGGCGATGCTGCGGTTCATCCGGGAAAGCGGGATGTTGGTGGTTTGGTGACGTTTCTCAGACGCATTGCGGATGCGAGTGAGCATGTCGGAAATCGGGTCTGTGTTGGCCATAACGGTGTCCGGAACGTGAGCGATCAGTTGTTGCGGAACGGCATCCCCATCTCGCGAAGCAGGGCTTGGCCCTCTTCGTCGTTACGGGCGCTGGTCACGATGGTGATGTCCATGCCCCGGATGGCGTCGATCTTGTCGAAGGAAATCTCGGGGAAGATGATTTGTTCGCGAACCCCCAGGGTGTAGTTCCCGCGGCCGTCAAAGCTCTTCTCGCTCACACCGCGGAAGTCGCGGATACGAGGCAGGGCGAGGTTGATCAGGCGCTCGAGGAAGGCGTACATGCGATCCCCGCGCAGGGTCACGGCAACGCCGATTGGCATCCCTTGGCGGATCTTGAAGCCGGCGATGGCCTTTTTGGCTCGGGTCACCACCGGCTTTTGGCCAGTGATGGTGGCGATCTCTTCAACGGAAGCTTCCAGAGACTTGGCGTTCTGGGCTGCTTCACCAAGACCACGGTTCACGGTGACTTTCATCACCTTGGGAACCTGGTGCAGGTTGGAGAAGTTGAGATCCTTCAGCAGCTTTGGCTGGATCGCTTCCCGGTAGCGCTTTTTGAGTGACATGGCGGGGGTTGGGGGAAGTGTTTCTGGTCGGTGTCAGAAACGGGGGTGAACAGGTTGATTGGGCTCAGTCGAGCAATTCACCTGTTTTCTTGAGCTTGCGCTTTTTGTTGCCGTCTTTGTCGACAACGATTTCAACGCGGCTGGCCACCTTTTTGTCGGTGGAATACACCATCACGTTGGAGGCATGCAGTGATGCTTCTTCAGTGACGATGCGGCCGGTCTCGCCTTCTTGGGCGGGCTTGACGTGGCGGGTGCGCAGGTTGACGCCCTGCACCACAACACGGTTTTCCCAGGGCAGGGTGCGCAGCACTTCGCCGGTCTTGCCCTTGTCTTTGCCAGCGATCACCTGAACGGTGTCGCCTTTACGAATCCGCATCTTGGTGCGGGTGGGTGAAGCGGTAGCCATTTCAGATCACCTCCGGAGCGAGGGACACGATCTTGGTGAAGCTGCGCTCGCGCAGCTCACGGGCAACGGGGCCGAAGACCCGGGTGCCGCGTGGGTTTTTGTCGTCGTTGATGATCACGGCGGCGTTGTCGTCAAAACGAATGGCATTGCCGGTTTCGCGCCGCATGGTGTGCTTCGTGCGCACCACAACGGCTTTGACGATGTCCGATTTCTTGACGCCCATGTTGGGCATGGCGTCTTTGACGGTCGCCACAATCACATCGCCCACATGGGCATAACGACGGTTGGTGCCGAGGACGCGAATGCACTGAATGCGCTTGGCGCCGCTGTTGTCGGCAACGGTGAGGAAGGTTTCCTGCTGAATCATGGTGTGATCTCCTCAGCTACCGCTTTTGGTGGTCATGATTTCGGCCACTGCCCAGCGCTTGCTGCGACTCAGAGGACGGGTCTCGGTGATTCGGACCCGGTCGCCAACTTGGCAACGGTTGTCCTCGTCGTGGACCTTGTAACGGGTGGTGCGGCTGACCGTCTTCTTGTAGATGGGGTGAGGGAAGCGGTTCTCAACCGCCACCACCACTGTTTTTTCCATCTTGTCGCTGACGACGGTGCCGACCCTTTCTTTGACTGCCATGGTGATTCCTAGGGTCAGTTAGCGGGGGCGGCGGAGCGCTCGCGCTCCTGTTGCACCGTCAGCAGCTGGGCCAGCTTGATGCGGGCATGACGGAAGCGGTGCGGGTTCTCCAGCCGGCTGGTGGCCTGCTGAAAACGCAGATCGAACAGTTCGCGGCGGGTGCCGCTGATCTGCTCATTGATCTCGGTGTCGCTGAGTTTGCGGGTTTCAGCGATGTCAGGAAGGGCCATGGGTCAGGACTCCACTGCTGCGGTTTGCGCGGTGGCCTCGACAGCGGCCTCCTGCTCTTCTTTGACGAGGAATTTCGTCTTGACCGGCAGCTTGTACTGGGCCAGACGCATGGCCTCTTTGGCCAGCTCCTCAGTGATCTCAGGACCGCCGATCTCAAACAGGATGCGACCTGGTTTGATCACGGCGACCCAGAACTCCGGGTTGCCCTTACCGGAACCCATGCGGGTTTCGGCGGCCCGCATGGTGACGGGCTTGTCGGGGAAGATCCGGATCCAGATCTTTCCTCCCCGCTTGGTGTAGCGGGTCATGGCTCGGCGGCTGGCCTCGATCTGGCGGGAGGTGATCCAGCCACATTCCTGGGCCTGCAGTGCAAACGAACCGAAGGCAATGGTGTTGCCGCGGGTAGCGACACCGCGCATGCGGCCTCGCTGTTGTTTGCGGAATTTGACGCGACGTGGACTCAGCATGGTTCAGGCCTCCCTCATTCCTCGTTGGAGCGATCTTCGAACTCTTGGGGTCGTCGGCTGGCCCGACGACGGGGCGCAGCACCCACGGGGGGTTGCTGCTTCTGGCCCGGCAGTACCTCACCTTTGAAGACCCAGACCTTGATGCCCAGCACCCCGTAGGTGGTGCTGGCCACCTTGGTGGCGTAATCAATGTCGGCACGCAGGGTGTGGAGCGGAACGCGGCCCTCGCGGGTCCATTCCGTCCGGGCGATTTCAGCGCCGTTGAGGCGACCGCCCACCTGGATCTTGAGACCCAGAACGCCAGCCCGTTGGGCCCGCTGCACCGCCATGCGAATCACGCGGCGGAACGCAACGCGCTTCTCCAGCTGTTGAGCGATGTACTCAGCCAGCAGGAAGGCATCGGCGTCGACCCGTTCCACCTCAACAACGTTGATGCGGACCTGGCGGCTCTTGTCGCCCAGGGTCTTCTGGATGCCGGAGCGAAGCTCCTCAATGCCAGAGCCTTGACGGCCCACCAGGACGCCAGGACGGGCGGTTTTGAGCTCGACCTCAAGCTGGTCGGCCTTGCGGGCGATCAGCACGCTGCTGATGCCGGCGGAGGCGTACTTCTTGGTGACGAACTTCCGGATCCGCTCATCCTCCTGAAGCAGGGTTGGATAGGTCCGGGCGGGGGCGTACCAGCGGGAGCGGTGTTCCTGGGTGATCCCCAGGCGCACGCCGGTCGGGTTGATTTTGTTTCCCATCGGTCGTTAGGCGTCTTGGGGAGTCACACCAATGGAGATGTGACAGGTGGGCTTTTTGATCTGGTAGGCGCGGCCCTGGGCCCGGGGGCGATAGCGCTTCATGGCAGGTCCCATGTCTGCGCTGGCCAGGGTGACCACCAGGTTGCTGGGATCGAGTCCCATGTTGTGCTCGGCGTTGGCCACAGCTGAGCGCAGAACCTTGGTGATCGGCCCTGTGGAGCGGTAGGGCATGAACTCGAGCATGATCAGCGCGTCGCGATAGCTGCGACCGCGGATCTGATCGAGCACCCGGCGAACCTTCGAAACCGAGCCGCGCACGAAGCGGGCATGGGCCAGGGCCTGGGGGGATGCGGTGGTGGCCATCTCAGCGTCCTCCTTTCTTGTCTTTGATGTGGCCCTTGAAGGTGCGAGTCGGCGCGAACTCCCCGAGCTTGTGACCCACCATTTGCTCGGTCACAAAGACCGGCACGTGGGCCTTGCCGTTGTGCACGGCAATGGTGTGGCCGATCATCATCGGCAGGATGGTGGAGGCCCGAGACCAGGTCTTGATCACGGGCTTTTCGCCGGCTGCGTTCAGCTTCTCCACCTTGCGGAGGAGGCTGTCGGCGACGAAAGGTCCTTTTTTGAGTGAGCGTCCCATGGCGGTTTAAGCGATCAGCAAGAGGTGTTGGTTCATCAGGAATCCCGTCCGCCACGGCTCCGCTTGGAGGTCTTGCGACGCTTGCGGAGGACGAACTTGTTGCTGGGCTTGTTGCGCTTGCGGGTCTTGAGGCCCAGGGCGGGTTTGCCCCAGGGAGTCACAGGACCAGAGCGGCCGATGGGAGCGCGACCCTCGCCACCACCATGGGGGTGATCGCAGGGGTTCATCACGCTGCCGCGCACCTCGGGGCGGCGACCCAGCCAGCGTTTGCGACCAGCCTTGCCCAGGCTGGTGTTGCGGACTTCAGAGTTGCCCACTTCGCCGAGGGTGGCGTAGCACTCGCGGCGCACCAAGCGAACCTCGGTGGAGGGCAGCTTGAGGGCGACGTAGTCCCCCTCTTTGGCCATCACCTGGGCGCTGGCACCAGCGGTGCGAACCATTTGGCCGCCGCGTCCGGCATAGAGCTCAACGTTGTGAACTGCTGAACCCAGAGGAATCGCTGAAAGCGGCAGGGCATTGCCCACCTCAATGGGGGCCTCAGGTCCTGCCACCACCTCCTGACCCACCTGCACGCCGGCGGGATGAAGGATGTAGCGCTTTTCGCCGTCGGCGTAATAGAGCAGCGCCAGCCGCGCATTGCGATGCGGGTCGTACTGGATGGCAGCCACGCGGGCCACCACACCGTGCTTGTCGCGACGGAAATCAACGATCCGGTAGAGCCGCTTGTGGCCACCACCACGGTGGCGGCAGGTGATCACACCGCGGTTATTGCGGCCCTTGCGGCGGTGCTTGGCCACCACAAGGCTGCGTTCCGGCTTGCGCCGGGTGACTTCACTGAAGTCGCTGACCACCCGGGTGCGAGTGCCGGGGGTGTAAGGGCGGAAGCTACGAATTCCCATGACTAACGCTCCTTACGACTCAGGGAAAAGCTGGATGCTGTTGCCTTCGGCAAGACGCACCACGGCCTTTTTGACCTGGGAGCGGCGTCCGGCAAAGCGACCGACTCGGCGGGTGCGCCGGGGCGGATTCATGGTGCTAACCCCAATGACCTTGACGTCGAACAGATGCTCAACGGCGGCCTTGATGTCGGGCTTGGCAGCCCGAGGGTCCACCTCAAAGGTGTACTGATTCAGCTCGAGGGCTCGGGTGGCCTTCTCGGTGATCAGGGGCCTGCGGATCACATCCGCCAGGCGAGAGCTGAAGCGCTCAGCCATTGCCGTACACCTCCTGAATCTTGGTGAGAGCGTCTTCACTCACCACCAACTTTTGGGCGTTGAGTAGATCGAAAACATTGAGCTGATCGGCAGCGATCAGCTTGAGCTGGGGCAGGTTGCGGACCGAGAGCCTGACGTTGTCGCTGATGTCAGCGAGCACCATCAGAACCTTGCTGCCAGAGGGAACCCCCCAGCGCTCAAGGGCGGACAGCACCTCCTTGGTTTTGGGCTTGGCGAGCTTGTCGCCAAAGGCCTTCACCACCACCATGTCCTCGCTACGGCTCATCAGAGCCGTGCGCAGGGCCAGACGGCGCTCTTTGCGGTTCATGTCCAGCTCATAGGAGCGGGGCTTGGGACCGAAAACGATGCCGCCGCCGGGACGCAGGGGGGTGCGGATCGAACCCTGACGGGCCCGGCCGGTGCCTTTCTGCTTGTAAGGCTTGCGGCCACCACCGCGCACCTCAGAGCGGGTCAGCGTGCTGGCGGTGCCCTGACGGGCGTTCGCCAACTGCCGCACCACGGCGCGATGGATGAGATCAGCGGCCGAAGTCTCCTTGGCCACTTTCAGATCGAGGGAGGCCTTGCCTGCCTCTTTGCCTTGCCAGTCTTGGATGACGCAATTCATGGTTCAGTCCCTCCTCAAGCCGTGGCCTTGGCACCGACCCGCACCGCGGGGCGAATGCTCAACAGGGCACCCGGCTTGCCGGGTACGGACCCTTTGACCACGAGCAGATTGCGCTCGCTGTCGACCTTGAGCACCACCAGGCCTTTGACCGTGGTTTTGGTGCCGCCGTAACGACCAGCCATGCGCTTACCGGGGTAAATGCGGCCGGGCGTGGTGCCGGCGCCAGTCGAACCCGGTTCGCGGTGGTTCTTGGAGCCGTGGGTCATGGGACCGCGGCTGAAGCCGTGACGCTTTTGGTAACCCGAAAAACCACGACCCATGGTGTCGCCGCTGACGTCCACTTTCTGGCCGGGCTCAAAGGCATCAACGGTGACGCTGCTGCCGAGCTCGACGCCGTCGGTGGAATCGACGCGGTACTCCTTGAGGTGGCGAAGCAGGTCTTCACCTGACTTCTTGAGGTGACCCTTGGCGGGCTGATTGACGAGCTTTTCGCGCACGTCGCCAAAACCCACCTGAACAGCGCTGTAGCCGTCGTTGGTGGGAGTTTTGACTTGAGTGATGCGGCAAGGGCCCGCTTCGATCACGGTGACCGGAACGGCCCTGCCCTCGTCGTCGAAGAATTGGGACATGCCCAATTTCTTCCCGAGAATGCCGATGGACATTGGGGAGGGGAAAGACGCCAGCTGGACAACCCCGCAGCAGCACAAGGCCAACTGGGGGTGGATGACTGAAGCGAAACGTGTGTTCCGTTTCAGGTTTGGCTGGGACTGATCACCGCTGGTCGTGTGGACTGAGCAGCGCTAGTTTCCCGGCAGCACCTCGCCGAAGCGAGTCGCGGCACTGGCCAAAGGAGAAGTCATCAACCGTGATGACTCCTGGCATTTCCGCTGGAGGCCCGGCTGACGGTCGGGCACAGCAATAAATGCGCAAGCAAAGACCCTAACTCATCACCCTTTCCTGGAATGGCAGGCGCCGTTCCTGCCAAACTTTGCTGTATCTGCTGAAGTCGCTCCATGCCCCTGCTGCTCACCGGCCGCGCTTTCCGCCGGGACCTCGAGCGCGAACGGGCCTTGGCGGTGTATGCCCCACTCGAGGGCGGAGCTGAGACACGCTTGCTGCGCCGGCTGCGCGCTGCTGGCTATCGCACAGAGCTGACATCAGCCCGCGGGCTGGGAGATCCAGAAGCCTTTCTGCTTGGGCTTCATGGTGTGCGCCCGCCCCATCTAGGCCACCACTGCGTTGGCCGTGATGCCGCTGTTGGAGAGGTGCAGCTGGTGATGCCCCAGCTCGGCCCTGCCTTGGCCAGTGGTGCACCGGTTGTGCTCTGGATGCTGGAAGGACAGGTGCTCTCGTCGGCGGAGCAAGCCAGCCTGTTGGCCCTGTGTGAGCGGGAGCCCCGCCTTCACATGGTTGTGGAACTCGGCGGTAGTCGCAGCTTGCGCTGGACTCCGCTCAGAGCTGCGCTTGCGGCCTAACCAGCCCTCCGGGCCGCGGCGCGCTCTCGCCGCTGGCCGTTGGGTCAAATGGATTGGTGGTGCCAGCAATCACGATCTGGCGGCCCTCGAGGATTTGGCCGCATTAGCGGCCCTGGCTGGAGCGGATTGCCTCGATGTGGCAGCCGATGGGGCGGTGGTCGCTGCTGTGCGCCGTGGCATGGATTGGGCCCAGCAACACGGGCGCCCAACTCGGCCCTGGCTGATGGTGAGCCTGAGCGATGGCGAGGACCCCCATTTCCGTAAGGCCTGGTTTGATCCCAGCCGCTGTCCATCTGACTGCCCCCGGCCCTGCGCCAAGGTCTGCCCGCCGCTGGCGATCTCCGCTCAGGGGCCTGTCTTGGACGAGCGTTGTTATGGCTGCGGCCGCTGTTTGCCGGTTTGCCCCCTGGGGTTGATTGAGGAGCGCAGCATGGCCCTATCGCCGCAGGCTTTGCCTGCGTTGTTGCAGCAGTTGCAGCCCGATGCGATTGAGCTTCACACCCATCCAGGCCGGGCCGCTGACTTTGCTCAGCGCCTGCAGCAAATTGAGCGCAGTGGCGTGGCTCTGCAGCTGCTCTCGGTGAGCTGCCCTGAGGGCTCGGGCGACGCCATGCCGCACCATCTTTGGCAATTGCATCAGCTGCTGCAGGGCAGCCGCTGGCCCTGGCTCTGGCAGCTCGATGGCCGCCCCATGAGTGGGGATATTGGCGCTGGCACCGCCCAGGCGGCCGTCAACCTGCTGCAGCGCCGCCTGGGCCAGTTGCCGCCTGGGCCACTGCAGCTGGCGGGCGGCACCAATCACGACAGCAGGCGTCGCTTGGAGCGCGAGGGGTTGGCTGATGCGGTGGCTGGGATTGCCTATGGCGGCAGTGCGCGCAAACTGATTCAACCGCTCTTGCAGCAGGCGCAAGCCCGTGGGCAGGCGTTGCGCGCCTGCCCTGATCTGTGGGGCCAGGCCCTGGCGCAGTTGCAGAGCCTCTTCAGCCGCCCTGAGCTGGCCGGAAACTGCTAGAACCCAGACAGGGAGCTGGATGTTGCACCTTGTTGGAGAAGGTTCCACCCCTGCATCCGTCGATCACCGTCAGTGAGCAATGCATCACCGACGATTTGGACCGGTTGTTAGCGCTGCTGCCGGAACGCTTGCAGGTCTGTTTGGCGGCGCCCGAGCGCCGGGCTGACTTGCTGGAGGTGGTGCTGGATTTAGGCCGTTTGCCGGCGGCCCGTTATGCCGATCGCACGGAAGATCTGGGTGATCAGCCCGTCAGCAGCGATGACTTGCAAGGGGTTATTGAACGGCTGGGTCCTTTTGGGGGCGACAACCGCGCTGGCATCGAGCGCACCCTGCATCGCATTAGTGCTGTGCGTAATCGCTCGGGCCGCGTGATTGGTCTGACCTGCCGGGTTGGGCGGGCTGTGTTTGGCACCGTGGCCATGGTGCGAGATCTGCTGGATACGGGTGAATCCCTGCTGCTGCTGGGCCGGCCAGGGGTTGGGAAGACCACGGCGTTGCGTGAGATCGCCCGGGTGTTGGCCGATGACTTAGGTCGTCGCGTGATGGTGATCGACACCAGCAATGAAATTGCTGGAGATGGAGACATCCCGCATCCAGCCATTGGCCGGGCCAGGCGCCTGCAGGTGGCCCGGCCGCAGCTGCAACACCGGGTGATGATCGAGGCGGTGGAAAACCACATGCCCGAGGTCATCGTGATCGATGAAATCGGCACTGAGCAGGAGGCCCATGCCGCCCGAACCATCGCTGAGCGTGGGGTTCAGTTGGTGGCGACAGCCCATGGCAACGCCCTCGCCAATTTGGTGCGTAATCCCACCTTGAGTGATCTGGTTGGCGGTGTGCAGGCCGTCACCCTTGGCGACGACGAAGCCCGGCGCCGCGGCAGTCAAAAGGCTGTGCTGGAACGGGCCGCTCAACCCACGTTCCCCTTGGCGGTTGAGATGCACAGCCGCAGCCGCTGGATGGTCCATGGCGATGTGGCGGCCACGGTGGATCAGCTTTTGCGCGGACAGTCATCGGCCCCAGAGGTGCGCTCCGTAGGCCCTGATGGTGTGCTGGTGGTGGAACGGCCGACCTTGCAGGGGCCCAGGCGTGGCGGCCCCAAACGTCCGCCCTTGGCCGCCGAGGTGGTTCCGCTGCCGGCCCCAGCAACAGCTCCTGAACGCCCGCTGCGGGTGTTCTGTTGCGGCATCGCGCCGCGCCTGGTGTTGCAGGCAGCGCGCATGCGCCGTTGGCCTGTTCAGCTCACCGATGAATTGCTGCGCGCTGATGCTGTTTTGGCGGGCCGCCATCAATTGGGCCGCCATCCCGAGCTGCGCAAGCGTGCCCGCGATGGTGCTGTGCCCATTCACGTGATCAAAGCCGACAGCCTTCCCCAGGTGCAGCGCGCTTTGGAGCGCTTGCTGCGCCGTCATGGAGAAGCCGAAATCGCCCAGGGTGTTTGACGTTTGGCGGGTCGTTGTGGCTAGATAAGGGCTCGCGCGAGCCATGGCCGCGCGCGTTTCGATGGGCCGTCGCCAAGTGGTAAGGCAGCGGGTTTTGGTCCCGCCATTCCTAGGTTCGAATCCTAGCGGCCCAGTTTTTTTAGATCCCAGTGCTGATCTCGGATTTTGACGGCGTCATCGTCGATGGCATGGAGGAGTACTGGTGGTCTGCCCGCCGGGCTGCCGCCCAGTTGCTGCCCTCTGGCGTGCCGTTGCCCCAGGCGGCCCCTGAGGCGTTTCGCCAACTGCGCCCCCAGGTGCACCACGGCTGGGAGATGCCGCTGCTGGCCGCTGTCATCGCTGGTTATGGCCAGCCCCTAGCGGCGTTCCACGTGGATTACGCCGCAGCGTTGGCCGCCAGCCTGCAGCAGTTGGCCTGGTCTGAGCCGCAGCTCACAGAGGCCTTGGATACTGTTCGCCAGCAGGCCATTGCCACGGATCGTCAAGCCTGGCTGGCGCTGCACCGCCCCTATCCCTGGATGCTGAAGGCGTTGCAACGTCTTGATGCTGAAGGCGTGCCTTGGGGTGTGCTTACCACCAAAAGTGCTGGTTTTACGGCGGACTTGTTGAGCAGCCATCGGTTGCATCCCCAGGTGATCTATGGCCGTGAGGACGGCCCCAAGCCCGAGGTTTTGCAGCGCCTCCTGGCCCAGGCACCGGCCAGTGGCCCGTGGCGCTTCTTAGAGGACAGGCGCCTGACCTTGGAGGCTGTTCGGGCGCTGCCAGCGCTGGATGCTGTGCACTGCTTGCTGGCCACCTGGGGGTATCTCCGCCCCGGTGATGCCCAAAATTTGCCGGCTGGCATCAAGCTGCTCGATCCAGAAGTGGTGACTCAACCCCTGGCGCAATGGCCCGCAGCCGCTATAGTACAAGCGAACTAATTTCCCTGGCGCTCCGCCGATCGAAACACCGGGCGACGATCGTGGCATCTTGCTTTTTGTCATCGCACGATGCCCGGTAATTCCGTCTTCGGGCGCCTTCTTTAACCGCTGCTAATCCGTTTTCTCCATGGCCGATCCCAAGTCCAACCAAGCTCCCGCTGCTGAGCGTGAAAAGGCCCTGGGTCTGGTGCTGAATCAGATCGAACGCAACTTCGGCAAGGGTTCGATCATGCGCTTGGGGGATGCCTCCCGCATGCGGGTTGAAACCATCTCCACCGGTGCGCTCACCTTGGATCTCGCCCTGGGCGGCGGTTATCCCAAAGGCCGCGTTGTTGAGATTTACGGCCCGGAAAGCTCCGGTAAAACCACGCTCACCCTGCATGCCATTGCTGAGGTGCAACGGAGTGGTGGTGTGGCGGCCTTTGTCGATGCTGAGCACGCGCTTGATCCTGTTTATGCCGCCTCGTTGGGGGTGGATATCGAGAACCTATTGGTGTCTCAGCCCGACACCGGCGAAATGGCCCTCGAGATCGTTGATCAGCTGGTGCGTTCAGCGGCTGTCGATCTGGTGGTCGTCGACTCGGTGGCGGCGTTGACTCCTCGCGCTGAGATTGAAGGGGAGATGGGTGATCTGGCTGTGGGCGCTCAGGCCCGTCTGATGAGCCAGGCGATGCGCAAGATCACCGGCAACATCGGCAAGTCCGGTTGCACGGTGATCTTCCTCAACCAGCTCAGGCTCAAGATCGGCGTCACCTACGGCAATCCAGAAACCACCACTGGTGGTAATGCACTGAAGTTCTATGCCTCGGTGCGTCTCGATATCCGCCGCATGCAGACCCTCAAGCGCGCCACGGAGGAGTACGGCATTCGGGCCAAGGTCAAGGTGGCCAAAAACAAGGTGGCACCACCGTTCCGCATCGCCGAGTTCGACATCCTGTTTGGCCGCGGCATCAGCACCTTGGGATGCCTGTTGGACCTCGCTGAGGAAACCGGCGTGGTGGTCCGTAAAGGCGCTTGGTACAGCTACAACGGCGACAACGTTGGCCAAGGCCGCGACAACACGATCACTTGGCTCGAGCAAAACCCCGAGGCCTGCCAAGAGATTGAGCAGCTCACCCGCGAAAAGCTCACTGCTGGCGCTGATGTGACGGCCAATTCGATGAAGCCCCTGGCGGCGGTTGGTGCCAAGCGCAAGCAGGGAGCTGAGCGTCCGGCTGAAGCTCCCAAGCCCTTGGCTGAAGCCAGCTGAGCTGGATCAGGCTTCGACGGCTTCGTTGCGCTGAAGGCTGCGTAGGTGGCAGCTGAGGCGATCCAGCTCTTGGATCGCCTCAGCGCCTTCGAGCTTCACCAGCTCAACGCCATTGCGCATCTCAACCCAGGAGATGCCGAGGCCAGTCACTAAGAAACGAACGGCATGGCCATCAGTCATGTCGGCGACGAATGAAGCGCCGTGGCTTCCGTCGGTGCCGCAGCTGTAACAGCTTGCAGCGACGCCTTGCTGTTTCAGGCCCTCGGCTAAGGCTTCGAGGGTAAGCACCAAATCCTTGACCAGGTCTTGGTACTGGGCAGCCAGTCGCAGGAACACAGGATTAAGACTATTGATCAGATTCTAAGGTTTGCTTCCCTTTTGGGGAGGTGTAAATACCTACTGGTTCGAGCCTTGTTAGCGAGCGCTGACGGATTGGGTTAGCCGTCAGCGAGGGTCCACCAGCCCGCTGCAGGGCCAATGAAGCGCAGCACAATCCAAAACACCACGAGGGCTCCAATGCCAACCCAGGCGCCGCGGGTGGTGACTTTGACGAACTGATTGGCCTGGTTTCGAGTCAGCGGAAACCAGCTGACGATCCGAGGTGAGGTGTCTTTGGGGCTCTCGCGTTTTGGCTCCCGCGGCGGCAATCCCTGCTGAGCGCGACGTTTGGCTTCTCCCATGGAACCAGGCTAGTCGGGCCTCAGTTGTTCGAGCCGCTCCCAGGGCTCGAGTGCGCTGAGCAGCTGTTGCCCCCAGCTGCGGCTGCGCAAGCGGCCATCGAGGATGGCGAGGCGAGGTTGAGGTTGCTGGCCGCGTAAGGGCGCCACGCTGCGCTGCAAGCGATCACAGGCATCGGGCAACAACCATTCGCGGAACCAATCGCGGCCCGCGCGGCGCAGGGCTTCCACCCTGGCTGCGGTGAGTGGGTCTTCCAGGCTCGCTATCGGCAGCGATCCCACCACCAACTGGCATGGCACAGGAAGTTGCTCATGGTTTTGCAACCACCACTGCCAACGGCAGACGAGCACGCCATTGCTCTCTGGCGCTGTCTGTTCATGGTCGACACGCCGCCCAAATTCCGCTGCCAAGGCGCTGGTGAGCCATTGCCGCAGTGGGTTGTCGTCGATCACCACAATGCTCAAGCCCCCCTGCCCTAAGACCAAACGACGGCATTGATCGAGCAGGTGGCCGGCGTAGTCGGCGCTGTTGGGGAAGGGTTGTTGGCGTGGAGCAAACAGCGGCAGCGCCTCCTCCCGTTGGGCGTCCCCCAGGCTGATCACCACAGGCTCGTGCAGCCCTAAGGCGTCGAGACGAACCCCTTCCGGTGCCCAGCTGCCAGCGAGTACGGCACCGCGCTGCTCCAGCACGCCGTGGAGACTTTGCAATGGCCGAAGCGGTTGGCGCACCAAGCTCCAGCGCAGTTGCTCGGCATCGGGGATCGCCCAGCTGGTCCAGCTGTGATCGCCGCAATCAAGCCAGCGTTGCCAGGGGCTGGGCAGATCAGTTCGGCCTTGCAGCAGCAAGCGCAAGGGGGCTTCCTGCTCGCGGCTGATGGCGAGCTTGGGCTGCCGGGCCAGGGGGCGGTTGAGCAGTTGCCGGCTGAGGCGCTCATGCAGTTGCACCAAGGCCTCGCGCAAGGGCGGTTGGCTAGCGGAGAGTTGATCCCAGTGCTCAGGCTCAATGCGGACCGCTTGCCCGTCCCCAAGCAGTTCTTCGAGTTGTTCGGCTTCTGCGCACAGCAGCTGGTGCTCGCCGAGCTGGTTGCTTTGCCACACCTGCACCAAGTCCCCAGGCGAGAGCATCCAGAGGCAGGGACTGGCGGGAGCTGTTGTGCCTTGCCAAACGGGGCGCACCAAGCCAGCACTGCGCAGCAGCGGCAGCTCGTGCTGCAGCAACCGGCGTTGCAGCGGTTTGCTGGCCACCAGGGCGATCGGCGCTTCGCTCAGGACCGCTGGCAGCAGCAGGCTCAGCATCCACTCGTTGCGTTGCCCTTCGCGAATCGGGAAGAGGCTGTGGTCAGAGCGCCGCAGGCTGCGGGCAACCAACCGAGTCAGCGTCAGCCCATGGGGCCACCCGGAGCCAGCCCGGCTGCCCAGCAGCTGCTTGAGCTTGTGGTGGGCCTGGGCTTCCTGCATCCGCCACTGTGGGTTGCCGGATCGTAGGAAGCTGATCTGAGCTGGAGGTGCGCTTGATGACAACTGCAAGGTCCTTGGCCGACTGTCTGGCTGGTCAAGCCATTGGTGTTGTGGGCCTTGGGCTGATCGGTGGCTCGTTGGGACTGGACCTGCGGCAGCGCGGCCATCGGGTGGTGGGAGTGGCCCATCGCCAGAGCACGGTGGAGCGCGCCTTGGAACGGGGCTTGGCGGATGAGGCCTCCAGTGATTTGAGCTGCCTCAACGGCTGCGGCTTGGTGTTGCTGGCGTTGCCGCTCAATCAGTTGGTGGAGCCCGCTGCGGCCCTGCTGCAGGCGCTGCCACCGGAGGCGTTGGTGCTCGATACCGGTTCGGTGAAGCAGCCGGTGCTGGCGGCCTGGCAGCCCCAGTTGCCACGGTTTGTGGGTTGTCATCCCATGGCCGGGACTGCCGAAGCGGGTGTTGAGGCTGGTGTGGCTGGGTTGTTCCAGGGGCGCCCCTGGGTGATCACCCCCAGTGGGCAGGAGAGCCCCGCTGATCTGGAGATGGCCCGCGCCCTTGGCCGAGACCTGGGCAGCACCGTGCTCGAGTGCGACCCGGCTGATCACGACCGGGCGGTGGCCTTCATCTCGCACATGCCGGTCTTGGTGAGCGCGGCCCTGTTGCAGAGCGCCGCGGCAGCCGAGCCCCAGGGACTGCTGCAAGCGTTGGCTTCATCGGGTTTTGCCGACACCACCCGCATCGGTGGGGGCAATCCGGAGCTGGGCAGCCTGATGGCCCGCTGCAACCGTGAGGCCGTTCAGCAGGCCTTGGCCGCCTACAGCAAGGCGTTGCACCACTTGGCTGAGCAGGTGGAGGCGGAGGACTGGACGGGGTTACAGCAGGCGTTGGCTACAGCTCAAGCCGCTCGGCCCACTTTTCTTTGAGCGAGCAACTGGCGCACCGCCATCTCCGCTGAGAGGCTCACCCCAGCGGTTCCCTCGCCGGGATAGATCGCATCACCGCAGAGCCAGAGCCCGGCGAGGGGGCTGCGGCTCGCTAAGCCAAAGGGGCCAAAGCGATCTGGCGCCTGACCGATGCCGCCAACGAAGCCAAAGGGGCGACCTGTCCAGCGCGCAAAGCTCCGTGGTGTGGCGAGCTCGCGGTGCAGCCAGTGGCTCTCTTGAAGGCCGAGCAGTTGATGAAGGCCGGCCTCAATGCCCTGTTGCGCTTCGGCTTTGGCTGTTGTGTAAGCCGCTGGCTCAAGGTCAAACCAGCGCTTGGCGCCGGTGAACACGCTGGCGATCACCGTTGCTTGCCCTGCTGGAGCGCGGCCATCGCCCTCCTGGCTGATGGAGATAAACAGTGAGCCGGGCTGCTGCCAATCCAATTGCAGGTGCGATGGGCAGTCAGCTGGCAGGGCGTCGCGCGCCACGGCGCCATAGAGCACCAGGGCTCCAGAGGGATCATCCAGCCCTTCCACACGCCGCTGCAGTCCTACTGGCATTTGATCGCCCAGCAGCTGGGGCAAACCTTGGGGCGGCAGGCTGCACACCACATCGGCAGCCCCGATCGAAAAGGTCTGCCCCTTGGGTCCCATCCCCTGCACATGCCAGCCGCCATTGGTGGCTTGCAGCGTGTTCACCCGATGCCGCAGGCGCAGTTCACCGCCGGCTTGGTGCAGCGCGGTTTCCAGGCTGGTGCTGAGCTCTTGCATTGAGCCGTGCAAGTGCCAAAGCCCGAGGGGCTCCTGCACCATCGCCAGCACCGTGACCCCATAGAGCGCTGCGGTGCGATCGGCCGGCTCTTGGGAATACAGCCTCAGCTGCAGATCCAAAAACCGCCGCAGCCGCTGGTGCCCAGGGCCGCTGCAGCCGCAGAGCCCCAATAGGTCGGCCATCGTGGCCGTGCAGAGCAGCCCGCTGAGCACATTGCCGGGGCCAATGGCGCGCAGCAGCTGGCTGAGGTCCCAGCCGTTGCGCGGCGGTAGCACCGGTCGCCTCCCGGCGAAGGCCCAGTTGCTTGCGTGCAAGCGCTGGCAGAGCTGCCAGAAGCGCTCACTGCCTGGAAAGTGCTGCTCCCGTTCCTGCCGCCAACGTTCTGGATCCCTCCAAATCCGGACGGGCGGGTGCCCATCGGCGAGATCCACCACACAGCCGGGGTCGAGGGGTGTGGCCTGCGGCAGCGGCACCCCCAGTTCGGTGAATAGGCGTTGATGGCTGCCGCCAGGCTCAAAGCCAGCCACCTGGGTGGCTCCGGCATCAAAGGTGTAGGGGCCACGCCGAAAGGTGCCGGCGCAGCCACCGCTTTGGTGGTGGGCTTCCAGCAGCACCACACCACAGCCCTGACGGGCCAGCAGCGCTGCCGCGGTGAGGCCGGCGATTCCGGCCCCTAACACCACCACATCTGTTGAGCTCAGGGTCGTTCCGTCAGGCTTGCTGCAGCACAGTCTGGGAACTCAGGGCGTTGAGCGAGAGCAGCTTTGATCTGCAGTCCTGGCTGCAGCAGCAAGGGGTTAGTGCCCAGCAAGCCAGTGGTCGCTTGTTTTGCAAATGGCTGGCGGCTGATCAGCTCGAGCGTTTGCAAGCCGAAGCCGAAGGCCTGGATGCCTTGATCCCCTGCGCTGGCTCGGTGGTGTTGCCAAGACCCTTGGCCCTGGGTGTGGCCGAGGGGCGAGCCCTGTTGGTGCTCGATTGGCTCGATTTGGCTGGCGGCGATCGCGCCGGCTGGGAGCGACTTGGTCGCGGCGTAGCCCAGCTGCACCGGCGCAGCTTGGAGCTCACCCCCGCCCCTGGATTGTTTGGTTGGCAGGGCGACCGTTGGATCGGCGCTGGGATCCAGCGCGGCGGCTGGCAACGCAGCTGGGGAACTTTCTTTGCTCAGCAGCGCTTGGCCGATCAATTCCAGCGGCTTGCGGCCCAAGGCGTGCGGTGCCCCCAGAGCGAGAGGCTGCTGGAGCTGTTGCCGCCTTGGCTTGAGCAGCACCAACCGGATCCTTGTTTGGTCCATGGCGACCTTTGGCCTGGCAACGCGAGCGTGCTGCGTGATGGTCGCCCCTGCCTCTATGACCCGGCGGTGTCCTTCAGCGATCGCGAGGTGGACCTGGCCATGGCCCGGATGTTTGGCGGGTTGCCTGAGGCTTTTTTTGAGGCCTACAACGACGAATGGCCGCTGCCAGCGGGAGCTGAACAGCGGCTCATCGCATACAACCTCTTCCATCTCCTCAACCACGCCAATCTCTTTGGCGGCTCTTATATCGAACAGAGCCGCCGCAGCATTGAGGCGTTGTTGCGGATGCTTTGAGCCTCAGCCCAGGTACTCCTGACGCAGTTTGGTGATGCTCTGGACCAGCTCCTCACGCTTGGTGCTGGTGCGCAGGTTGCTCCAGCTCCAGCTGCCAACCACCACCAGGCCCAGTAGCTCCAGCAATCCAGGAACCACAGGCAGCAGGTTGATGGTGTCGAGAACACCCTTGATCAGGATCTGAGCCACGATCACCGCAATCAGGATGCCGGCTGCTTTGCCGATACGGCCCATCTGGTTCCAGTCGACGCCGTCGAGGGTCGAGTTGACCTTGCCGAGCACTTCGGCGTAGCGCTCCTTGAATTCGCCTGCTTTGGCTTGCAGGTCAACGCCGCTGTCAGCTGTCGTTTCAGCGGCCACCTCCTGCGCTTCAGTTTTGACTTCGGTGGTCTCCGTCATCATGGAGGCGGGCAATGGATTCTGGTCGCCAAGTTATCGAGCCCCAACCCGTTTCACCACCTCTGTTGGTGCTCCATGGGCATTGGCTGATGGTTCTTGACAGAGATCTGCGTAGCGCCTGGCCCCATGAGGGGTGTGCCCTGCTGCTCGGCGAGCCCGGGCGGTTGCATTGGGTTTGGCCCTGCCTCAATGTCTGGCAGCCGGTTGAGCCGGAACCGACAGAGTTGAGCCGCCGCAACCGTTTCAGCATTGACCCTGCCGAGTTGGTGACAGCCCAGCGATGGTGCCGTGATCGCCACTGGCAGCTGCTTGGGGCGGCCCATAGCCACCCCACCGGACCGGTCATGCCGTCCGCCGAAGACCTCCATTGGGGCTGGCCCGGGGCGCTGATGTTGATTCGCGGTTATGCCCCATTGGCCTGGGGCGCCTGGTCTCTGCAGGGTGAGCTGGGCTGTTTGCAGCCCCAAGCGCTGCACTTGCAGCTCACCGGTGACGGGCATTTGGGAAAGTAGAGGATCCGCTGGGTCGCTCCAGCGCTTGAGATCCACCCCCCATGCTTCCCCCTGATATCAGCGGCGTCGAGCTCAGTCCCGACGAAATCGCCCGCTTCTCTCGGCATCTGATCCTGCCGGAAGTGGGCATGGAGGGTCAGAAGCGGCTCAAAGGTGCCTCGGTGCTTTGTGTCGGCACTGGTGGACTGGGCTCACCGCTGTTGCTGTATCTGGCAGCAGCTGGTGTCGGCCGCCTCGGCATCGTGGATTTCGATGTGGTGGATCACAGCAACCTGCAGCGGCAGGTGATCCATGGCACCAGCTGGGTGGGTAAGCCCAAGATCGAATCGGCTAAGGCCCGCATCCACGAGATCAATCCCCACTGTCAGGTGGATCTCTACGAGACCGCCCTCACCAGTGAGAATGCGCTGGAGATCATTCGTCCCTACGACATCGTTTGTGACGGCACCGATAACTTCCCGACGCGCTACCTGGTGAATGACGCCTGCGTGCTGCTCGGCAAGCCCAATGTCTATGGCTCGATCTTCCGGTTTGAAGGTCAGGCCACGGTGTTCAACCTGGATGCGGAAAGCCCCAACTACCGGGACCTCTTCCCTGAGCCGCCACCGCCGGGCTTGGTCCCCTCCTGCGCCGAAGGCGGTGTGGTGGGGGTGTTGCCGGGAATCATTGGAGTGATCCAGGCCACTGAAGCGGTCAAGATCATCACCGGCATCGGCACCACCCTCAGCGGTCGTTTGCTGCTGTTCGATGCCCTCAAGATGAGCTTCCGCGAGCTCAAGTTGCGGCCCAGCCCTGAGAGGCCGGTGATCGACAAACTGATCGACTATCAGGAGTTCTGTGGGGTGGGTGGAACCGCTCCCGGTCAAGAGGAGGCAGGTGCTGTGGAAACCATCAGCGTTGGTGAGCTCAAAACACTGCTTGATGCCGGCGGCGATGACATCGTGCTGCTGGACGTGCGCATGCCCCAGGAGGCCGAGATCGCCACGATCCCCGGGGCGGTGTTGGTGCCCCTCGATCAGATCGAAAATGGCACGGCGATTGAGCAGGTGCGCGAGCTGGCAGCCGGCAAACGCCTCTACGCCCACTGCAAGTTGGGTGGCCGCAGTGCCAAGGCCTTGATTGCCCTCAAGCGCGAAGGCATCGAAGGCATCAACGTCACAGGCGGCATTGATGCCTGGAGCCAGGAGATTGATCCCTCGGTCCAGCGCTACTGAGCCAGCCGGACCGGGGTTGGGTTAAGCAGGAGATGGTTGCCTGCGGCTGTGTTTCCTCTGCTGCTGCCACTGCGCCTTTGGCCCCACCTGCGCCGTCAGCGTTGGCGGGTGGTCTTGGCTGTGCTCACGGTGCTCCCGGATCCCTTGCTGATGGTGGGGATTCCAGTTCTGTTGCAGCTGGTGATCGATCGGGTGCTGGCTGATCAAGGCGGCATCGACATCCTGCCGCTGCTGCTGTTGCCCTGCGCCTGGTTGCTGGTGGCGGTCGCCTGCAATGGGGCGTCGGTGAATCTGTTTGCGGCCCTGGGCAGTCGCCTCGGCACGGATTTTCGTCAGCGCTTGTTCAACCACCTGCTCGAGCAACCGCTCGATCGCCGCTGGACCCCTGGAGATGAACAGGCCCTGCTGACCCAGCAAATTCCCACCCTGGAAAACGTTGTAGTGGTGCAGCTGCCCCTGTTCATTTGGACCGTGGCGCAGATCGTGCTGGGGGTGGTGCTGCTGCTGCAAACCGACTGGCGCTTGGCCCTGGTGGCGGTGGTCTTGACCCCGTTGCTGCTGATCTCTCAGGTGGCGTTTAATCCCGCCTTGGCCAGGCGTGAGCAGCAGCGGGTGAGCCGGGCCGCACTGCTGCTGGCCTATGCCGCGGAGCGCCTGCGTGGCCGCGAAGTGGTGGATTTGTTTGGCTTGAAAGCCAGCACCAGCGATGGATTTGCTGCTGGTAATAGCGCCTTGATGCGCGCGGCCCGCCGCGTCGGCATGGTGTCGGGGGTGCAGAGCGCCGCCCTGACGGCCTCGGCGTTGCTGACCTTGGTCAGCGTTTTTGCGTTGGGTTGTTGGTTGATGCTCGCCGGCCAACTGAGTGTTGGCCAGTTGGTGGCGGCCATGGGCATCGCCACAGCGATGGTGAGTGGCATGTGGCAACTGGGCACCTCCCTGCTGCCGCTGCAAGCGGGCAGCACCGCCCTGGATCTGTTGCAAGAGCAGTTGCAGCAGGCCAGCGCGCAACGGGCCCAGGCCGCCAGCGTCTTGCCGGCGCCGCCGCCGCTCAGCCAGGGATTGCTGCTCGATCAAGTTCAGTTCCGCTACCCAGACGGTGGCGGTTTGACCGACCTCTGTTTGACCATCCCCGCTGGCAGTTCCTTAGCTCTGGTAGGCCCCAGCGGTGGCGGCAAAAGCACCGTTCTGCGTTTGTTGCTGCGCCAGCTGCAGCCCCAGTTTGGGAGCCTCAAAGTCGATGGCATCGATCTCCACAGCACCGATCGCGAGCAGTGGCTGCATCAGGTGGCGCTGGTGCCCCAAGAGAGCGATTTGTTTGATCTCAGCATTGCTGACAACATTCGCCTAGGGCGGCTTGAGGCCAGTGATGCCGAGGTGGCGGCCGCTGCCGAAGCAGCCGAGTTGGGCAGCTTTGTGGCGAGCTTGCCCGAGGGCCTGAACACCGTGGTTGGCCCTGGCGGCGGACGGCTCTCAGGCGGCCAGCGTCAACGCATCGCCATTGCCCGCGCGATTGTGCGCGACCCCAAGCTGCTGCTGCTTGATGAAGCCACAAGCGCCCTGGATCCTGGAACGGAAGAGGCCATCAATCGCACCTTGGCCCGCTTGGGCCAAGGGCGCACGGTGGTGTCGGTGTTGCACCGGCTGCGGGCGGCTGCGGCGATGGATCAGGTGGCCGTCATCTCCGATGGCCGGGTTGTTGAGCTAGGCCACCACAACGCGCTGCTGGCCGAAGGCGGCCTCTACGCCAACTTCTGGCACCGCCAGATGAGTGGCTTCGATATCAGCTCCAGCCATCGGGTGCGCATCACGGCCGAACGGCTCGCTTCAATTCCCCTCTTCCATGGGGTGGAGAAGGCGGTGTTGCGCTGGCTGGCCGCGGAATTTGTGAGCGAGCGGGTGCGGCCTGGTGAGGAGGTGTTTCGCGAGGGCGATCCCCCCGACAGCTTTTATGTGGTGGTGGCGGGCATCCTTGAGGTGCTGCAAGACGATCTCTGGGGCGGCGTGCCCATCAAGCAAGGGGTTGTGGAAGAAGGGGATTTCTTTGGCGATGCCGGGCTGCTGGAGGACCGGCCGCGGGCGGTCACGGTGCGGGCTCGCGGCGAGGGGCTGCTGCTGAGGCTCGATCGCGACCGCTTTTTGGATCTGTTGGAGCGCGATCCGGATTACCGCCGCTTTTTTAACCACTCAGCGCAGGCCAGCGTTTAGCGGTAAGGCGCCAGGCCAAAGCCTTCGGCAGCGCTGCGCGACCCCGATCGTGGAGCCCGCTGCACCACCCGGGGTTGCCGTTGCAGTGGCTGGCCGCCAGAGGCGCGCCGCAGCAAGCGGCCGCAGCCACCGGCGTTGTTGATGGCGGCTTGGATTTGATTGGGCCGAATCTGTTGGTACCAACCACTGGGCCAACCCTGCTTGGCACCCAACGCCTGCACAAAGCGGTAGGACTGCATTTGGGTGGCCCGTCCCACCGAATGCAGGCAATAGCCAAGGGCTAAATCAACGGCGGCTTCCTGGGGCATGGCCATGGCCTGGGCTGGGAGCCACAGCGCCGGGGTAAGCAGAGCGGGCAGAAAACGCATGGTGAGCATGGATCGAGGTCAACCGCAGTAGCGCTGGAAGAGGTTCAACACCTGGTCCGGGTCGAGCTTGGCGGTGTAGCGCGCCTCCAGCTCGGAGAGCCGGCGCGAGGCCGGATAGAGCTGCAGGGAGGCCAACTCGTGCGGATAGCGGCGGGCCAGGGTGCGAGCCATTTGGCGATGCAGGGCTGGTCGGGTCAGCGAGCGCCCGTAGCAGGCCTGCATGCGGTGGGCGGCTTCGTGGGCCAAGGTGTCCCACACTGCGGCTGGGTTCTGGTGCACCCGGCAGATCACGATTTGATCGCTGGGCCGGTGATACAGCCCCTGCACCCTGGGCAGGGAATCGCAGTCCCGCTGCACGACGCGAGCGCCCTTGGCCTCAAGGCGTTGACGCAGCGCATCGATGGCCTGCCAGTTGCGGCTGTGGGCTGGTGCCGCTGAGCTGACACCAACAGCGAGAACGGCAAGCAGAGAGAGAGCAACGCGCATCAAAAGAGCCTTGCCCACAGTCATGGCCAAGGTGTGACTGGGCAGCTGCTCAGATGTGACAGAACCTTGGCGTTTAGTAATCGACGCCCCGTTTGAGGTCGACGCCGCGCTCGGCGTAGTGCTTGTGGCACACCATCTCGGAGTGAACGCTGGCCAGATCGAAGTAGGCCGGCAGGTTTTTGCAGCGGCCCGTGATGATCACCTCGGTGTCGCGTGGTTTGCGCAACAGGGTTTGCATGATCGGTTCAACCGGCAGCAGCTCCAGGTCCACCGTTGGATTGAGTTCGTCGAGGATCACCGTTTTGTAGAGCCCGCTGGCAATGGCGGCGCGGGCGATTTCCCAGGCCCGCTCGGCTTCCACGTAGTCGATTGGCTGCTGCTGACCGCGCCAGACGATGGCATCACGGCCAGAGCGCAGGTGATCCACGAGGTGGGGATAGCTCTCGCGCAGCGCTGCAATGGCGCTGTCCTCGGTGTAGCCCTTGCCGCCTTTGAGCCACTGCAGGATCAGCACGCGGTGGCTCTTGTCTTGGCTGATGCCTTTGCCGATGGCTTGCAGCGCTTTGCCCAGGGCACTGGTGGATTTGCCCTTGCCTTCACCGGTGTAGATCTCAATGCCCTCCATGCCCAGCTGGCTGGGCCCCTCGTGGAGATGGGGCCGCATCTCAGAGTGCAGATCGGCCAGGTTGACCAACGAGCGCGGAGCTCCGCGGCCGGTGGCAATCACCTCAAGGCCCGGTGGCTTGGCCGCCAAGGTGCGCACCACGTCTTCTTCATCGAGCAGCCCCAGGTTCAGCAGGGGGTTGAGCTCATCGAGCACCACCACCGAATAGAGGGCACTGGCGAGGGCCCCTTTGGCGATATCCCAGCCCCGCTGGGCTTCTTGGCGGTCAAAACGGGTGACTTCATCGGCGGTGAAGAAGTCGGCGCGGCCGGTTCTGACCTGGTCGATCAGGTGGGGGAAACCCTGTTGCAGCGCCTCAATGGCGGAGTCTTCGGCGTAGGCCCGGCCTGGCCCTTTGAGAAAGCGCAGCAGCAAAACGCGGGTGCGCTTTTTCTCGCAGATGCCCAATCCGATGGTGCGCAGCACCACGCCAAGAGCGGCTTGGCTTTTGCCTTTGCCCTCACCGTCGTAGACGTGCAGTTGACCGCGTAGGCGCTCGTCGCCACCGGCTGCTGTGCGAATGCCGATGCCCCGGCCGGTGGTTGCTGTCACAGCGCCCTTTGTCGATGACCTGGGTTGGCTTCGCGAGCCTAAGCGGGCCTCTTGGGGCCTGCCGTGATTTTTGATTCTCCTTGCGCCAAAAACATCCGGGACGTCCAGGCGCTCGGAGCGCCAGCAGCTGTGGGCTTGAGGACCTGCAGAGATGGTTAACAGCGCTTTGCGCTTCGCTTTGATTTCGTACTACTTGGACTGCGATTGGCTGCCTGGATGAAGCGCTTGACCCTGCTGGGATTGCTGAGCCCAGTGGCCTTGCTGGCGGCCTGCAATCAGCCCGCTCCCAAGGCGGTGGCTCCCGCCCCTCAACCAGCCCCCGCCCCGGCTCCAGCTACTGCTGGAGCCGCCGAGCTCACAAAACAAGGACTTTCGGCCTGCGCTGATGTGTTGCGCGGCCAAGGCTTTTTTGTGACTGACAAGGAGATTGATCGGCCGTTGTATGAGTTTGATGCGATCAAAGAGAACCAGAAATGGAAGATTAAAATGAGCGGTAATTGCGAGATTGTTTTACAGAAACTTGATTGACCTCAGGGTTCGCCTTCGGGAGCTCTTGGTTGATATCGGGGGTCAGTTATTTTGATGCCTCTTGAGCACCAAGCGCTGTTGTTTGTGGCGATTGCGGTTGTTGCTTGGGTTTCCGCAACATTGCCTTGGCTGCGACTACCAACTTCGGTGCTCGAGATTGTTCTGGGTGCTGTGTTAGGCCCCCACGGCTTCAACTTTGATCAACCAGGCTCGGCATTGCAATTGCTGGCCAATTTGGGCTTGGGATTTCTATTTCTCCAGGCCGGATTTGAGCTTGATCCCAAGGCCTTTTTGTCTGGTGGGCTGCGTCTTGGTCTCACCAGTTGGCTGTTGTCGATTCCCCTGGCCCTGATGGTTGCGGGGCTCTTGATTGTGCTTGGTGAGATCTCCCACCAAGCCTTGCCTTGGGTGTCACTGGCGGTGATCACCACCTCAATGGGGATGGTGCAGCCCCTGCTGCGGGATCGCGAGTTGTTGCCGAAGGCCTATCGCTCGTTGGTGATGGTGCACGCCGGAATTGGCGAGGTGGTGCCCATTGTTTTGCTGAGCATCCTTGAGGGCCGCCGCTCCGAGATGGGCTTCACCCTGATTCACTTTTTGGGTTATTTGCTGATTGCTTTGGCGTTGATGGGGGTGGCAGCGTATTACCGCGGCAGCCTCAATCGTTTGTTGGTGCGCACCATGGATGGCAGCGCCCAACTGCCCATGCGCTACGCCATTGGCTTGTTGGTGGCCATGGTGGCCCTTGCCCATCTGCTCAATATTGATGTTGTGCTGGGCGCCTTGGTGGCGGGGGTGCTGCTTCGCTTCAGCACCAATGCCGATATCTGGCACAGATTGCAGGCCCGCATTGATGGTGTGGGCGCTGGCTTCTTGGTGCCGATCTTCTTTGTTGTCACCGGCATGAGCCTCGACTTTGCCCCGGTGCTGGCAGAGCCCGGGCGCTTGGTTTGGATCCCCTGTTTGATGCTCTTGATGCTGCTCGTGCGTGGGGTGCCAGTGGTGGTGATGACCCGCAAGCACCTGCCTGATCTCCGGGCCCGCCTCGCGCTGGGGTTGGATATCGCCACCCAGTTGCCGCTGCTGTTGGCTGTGGTGGTGTTGGCGGAACGCCAGGGGGTGATTGAGATGTCATTTGCCACCTTGCTGATTGCTGCGGCGATGGCCACCGTGCTCGTCTTTCCGGCGTTGGCGAGTGCGCTGTTGGCCCGTTGCACCCCGCCCGACCAGCCCAATGCCCAAGTCACTAGCCTGATTTGACCAGCAGGCTCCTGTGGTGTTTCGGCAGCTGGAATCACTGACCGCAGCGGATCAAGGCCAGCTCGATCGGCTCAGGCAACGGATCCGCCAATTTGGCCGCGTTTGTGTGGCCTATTCCGGCGGTGTCGATAGCGCGCTGGTGGCCGCCATTGCCCAGGAGCAACTGGCTGAAGCGGCCCTTGCCGTCACGGGCATCTCACCGGCGTTGGCGCCTCACTTGCGAGAGGAAGCCAGGCTGCAAGCCCAATGGCTCGGCATCGCCCACCAGGAAGTGTTGACCGCTGAGCTGCAGGATCCGGCCTATGCCAGCAATCCCACGGACCGGTGTTACGCCTGCAAACGCGAGTTGCACCGCCACCTCGCTGAGATCAGCCGCGCGGCCGCAGGCGCGCAGGTGCTCGATGGTGTCAACCACGATGATCTCGGCGACCATCGCCCCGGCATTGATGCCGCCCGCGAAGCGGGCGTTTGCTCCCCTCTTGCGGAGCTGCAGATTGATAAGGCGTCGGTGCGGCGCTTCTCAAAAGCGCTTGGATTTCCCTGGTGGGATAAGCCAGCGCAGCCCTGTTTGGCCTCCCGCTTCCCCTACGGCGAAGGCATTACGGCCTCGCGCCTGAGCCGGGTGGCCCAGGCTGAACGCTGGTTGCAACAGCGGGGGTTTGATCGCGTGCGGGTTCGCTCCCAAGGGGAGACCGCCCGCATCGAAGTGCCGGCGGCGCGTTTAGCCGAGCTGATGCAGGAAGACTTGCGCCAAGAGTTGGTGCAAGTCTTCCTGCAACTGGGATTCACCGCCGTGAGCTTGGATTTGGAAGGGTTGGTGAGCGGCAAGCTCAACCGCTCCCTTCAGCCGATTGGCACCGACGTCTGACGCTCACTGTCCACCAGGCTGGCGGGAGTGCGGCGCCTGAAGCTGCGCAGGCTTTGATGGCCGGAGCCCAGCTCCTCACTGAGAACCGAGCATGCTTTCTCCGGCATGGTGTGGTCACCACAGGTGAACACATCCACAGCGGCATAACCCGCTTCAGGCCAGGTGTGGATGGAAATGTGGGACTCCGCCAGCAGGGCCAGGCCCGTGACGCCTTGGGGCTGGAATTGGTGGGTGATGAGATTCAGAAGTGTGGCGCCAGCCCGTTCGGCTGCTTGGGTGATGGCGCTTCTGAGAAAGACTTCGTCGTCGAGCTTGCTGGAGTCGCAGTCGTAGAGCTCGAGAATGCAGTGTTTTCCCACCATGTCCATGGGGACAGGCTGCGTGTTGGGGGAGGTGCTGGAGAGGCGTCCTGGATCAGGGTGCAGAACGGACGGTTGTGCCAATTGATTCGGGCAGACAAAAGGGCTAATAACCTTACCTGCAGCTCAGCGCAAAATTGTGTTGTCAATAGCCAACAGCCGCCGCACCTCTGCCACCAGCGCTGGGTTGACCGTTGGGGAGCTGCTCTTGATTTTGTTGGTTGCAGGCGTAGCTGTCGGCGGCACGGTGCTGGCGTTCCTTGGCTTCTCCTCGCCGCCGGCTGAGCAGCAGGCGGCCCCCGCGCTTACGCCGCAGGAAGAACAACCCCAGCCCTGACCTCCACCAGCTGCGCCCGTTGCTGCCAGTCGGCGACGCAACTTTGTAGGTGCGTGGCACTCACCAAACATTGATGGCCTTCGCCAACGGCTTCCAGCAGCAGTTGTTGCCGTTGGGGATCCAGTTCGGCCAAGACATCGTCGAGCAGCAGCAGTGGCGGCACCCCACTGAGGCTGGTGACCAGCTCCAGTTCGGCCAACTTGAGCGCGAGCACCAGGCAACGCTGCTGGCCAGCGGAACCGAGCCGCCGTGCCGGCTCGCCCCCGAGCAGCAGGGCCACGTCATCCCGTTGGGGTCCAACGCTGCAATATCCCAAACGGGCTTCCTGTGGCCGTTGTTCTTGCAGCTGATCCAGCAGGCATTGCTGCCACACCTGCTCGTCTTCGTCGCCGTTGAGCTGGGTGCCGGGTTGGTAGAGCAGCTGTAGTTGTTCGCGTCCGCCGCTGAGCCGTTCTTGCCAAGGGGCAGCCAAGGGCTCCAGCCGTTTGAGGGCGCGGTGGCGGCGGCGATGCAGGCGGGTTCCGATCACCGCCAACTGGTGGTCAAAGGCATCCAACAACTCATCGCGGTTGCTGAGTTGGCGTTTGAGCAGTTGTGAGCGCTGCCGCAGGAGCCGTCCATAGCGGCTCAGCAATTCGCCGTAGACGGGTTCGAGTTGTTGCACGACACGGTCGAGCCAATCGCGCCGGCCCGATGGTTCACCGCGCACCAAGCTCAGATCAAGGGCACTAAATCCAACGCAGCGCAGCGGCCCAATCAGATCAGCGTGGCGCTCCAGCAGCTTTCCGTTGCGCTGAACCCGCCGCCCCCCCTGGCGCCTGAGTTCAATCGCCAACTCATCGCCGGCTTCCTCTCCCACCCAGGCTTTGAGCCTGCTGCTGGTCTGTCCGCGTTGGATCAGATCGCGATCTTGGCTGCAGCGGTGAGAGCGCAGGCTGGCCAGAAGCTCAACAGCTTCCAGCAGGTTGGACTTGCCCTCGCCGTTATTGCCGAGCACTAGCAGCCGCGGCGCATCCAGCTCCAGATGCAGCTCCGCGTAGTTGCGAAAACAGCTCAGCTCCAGGCGGTGGAGAAGGATGAGGGCAGGGCCACTAAGCAGCTAACGTAAGCAATGAGGGCATGTAGCTCAGTTGGATAGAGCGTCAGATTCCGGTTCTGAATGTCGGGGGTTCGAGTCCCTCCATGCTCGTGAGCCTTTTCCTCTGATCTTTCGCTAAAGATCCAGGCCCATGGCACGGATCCCATTGGGGTCCGTAATGAAGTCAAACGTCTCCAGCACCTCAATGGCTTGCGGTGGTGAGGCCAGCGAGATGCTGCAACCGGGGAGCTCTTTGCGCAGGCGGCTCAAGGCGGCGTGCACCAGCACGGCCAGCAACCGCTTGGCCTGCGGCTCGTCCGGCACAACGCGAAGATCCCAAAGGTTGGCATTGAGGGCTTGATCACTGGTCACGCGCACAAATCCCACCAGCTGCTCGTTGCGCAGCAGCCGCACGGTCCAGGCACTGGCCTCCAAGGCGCGGGCGATGGTGTTGTCGCTGCGCACCGGAGCGCCGCACTGCTGCAAGAAACGGTTGACTGCAGGGGCATCAGCGGGCTGATCTTCCATCACCAAGACAAACCCCTCAGGCAGGCGAGGCGCCGGCGGTTGACTGCGGAAGTAAGGCATCATCGCTGCTGCCTCAACCGGTGTTGCGCAGGCCAGCGGCAATTCCGTTGATGGTCAGCAAGGCACCGCGCAGCAGCTCACCCCGGCTGTAGGTGCGGGTATCGCTCAGATCGGATTCATTCATGGGGGGCTGGCGGTTCTGGTTGCGGAGCCTCCGGAGCAAGGCCACTTGCAAAAAGCCCAGGGGCACGATCGTGCGATTGCGCAGCTCCACCGAGAGTTGCAGCGGTGGGTCGCCATCGAGCAGCCGTTCATGGCCGGTGATCTTGAGCACCAGCTCCTTGGTGAGGCTGTACTCAGCCGCAATGGTGGCGAAGATCTCTTGGAAGGCATCAGCGCGGTCAGCACTGCCGAGGGAGTCGACGTAGTACTTCGCCAAGGACAGGTCCACCTTCGCCAGGGTCATCTCCACCTTGCTGATCAGCATGCGGAAGAAGGGCCAGCGCTGGTAGAGGGTGCGCAGGGTGTCGAGCTGCTCACCGTCGTCACCCAGTTCCTCGCGGATGGCGGCTCCCACACCAAACCAGCTCGGTAGCAGGAAGCGGCTTTGGGTCCAGCCGAACACCCAAGGAATGGCCCGCAGTGAGGACAGATCCCGTGCGCCCGTGCGGCGCCGCGCCGGCCTCGAGCTGATTTGCAGCTTGCTGATTTCCTCAATCGGGGTGACCTGCTCGAAGAAGGCCACCAAATCTGGGTGCTCATGCACCAGGGCGCGGTAGTGCTGACGCGAACGTGAAGCCAGCCGTTCCATCAGCTCATTCCAGCTGGGGGTGTCGTCCACGCCACTGGAGAGCAAGCTGTTTTGCAGCACGGCGGTGGTCACCGTCTCAAGGTTGTAGAGCGCCAGTTCCGGCAGGGCGTACTTCGAGGCCAGCACCTCCCCTTGCTCGGTGATCTTGATCCGGCCTTTGAGGGTGCCGCTGGGCTGGGCCAGGATCGCTTGATAGGCCGGGCCGCCACCACGGCTGACCGAGCCGCCGCGTCCATGGAAGATGCGCAGGCTGATGTTGTGCTCACTGCACAGCGATTGCAGGGCGATTTGGGCCCGGTGGATTTCCCAGTTGCTGGAGAGGAAGCCGGAGTCTTTGTTGCTATCGGAGTAGCCGAGCATCACCTCCTGCAGCGGCACCTCCTCGTTAGCGAGCAGTCGCTTGTAGAAGGGGCGAGCCATCACAGCGCCCATCACCTCAGGGGCGCAGCGCAAGTCCTCCACCGTTTCAAACAGGGGGATCACCTGCAGGCGTGTGGTGCCTTCCACTGGATCCACCAAGCCGGCCTCTTTGGCCAGCAGCAGCACCTCCAGCAGATCCGACTCCGTGTGACTCATCGAGATCACATAGGTGCGGCAAATCCGCTGCCCGAATTCCTCCTGAAGCCGCCGCAGCATTTGGAAGACGGCAAAGGTTTCCGCCGTGGAATCACTCCACAGCGGACCGGTGGGAATCAGGGGGCGCCGGGTTTGCAGCTGCTCCAGCAGCCACTCCACCCGCTGCGGCTCCTCCATGGCCTCATAGTCCTGAGGCAGTTGCAGGTAGCGGGTGAGCTCGGCGAGGGCTTCGCTGTGGCGGGTGCTCTCCTGGCGAATATCGAGGGAGGCCAGGCAGAACCCAAAAATCTGCACCTGGCTGAGCAGGCGATTCAGCGGTTCGCAGCTCAAGCCGGTGGCTTCCAGGCTGGTGCGAACCAGTTCCAGATCACTGCGGAAGTCCTGGTAGGTGCTGTAGTGCAGCTCCTGCTGTGGGGTCAGGCTGCTGAGGGTCTGCTCCTCCGGTTCCGTGGCGCTGGGGGGAGATTCCCAGCCCAATTCAGACAGTTGCCCGTTGCGTTCATGCGTGAGCTCCAGGCGCTGCAGCACATAGCAGAGCTTTAGCCGGTAGGGCTCAAGGCGGTAACGAGCCGCCAGTTTTTCGTAGATCTCCGGGAACCGCAGCCGGTCCATTTCCAGGGACTCCAGCAGTGCCGGACTCACCTGGCTCCATTGCATGGAAATGCTCAGTTGGTTGCGCAGGTTGCGCACTGAGCTGAGGTAGCGCTCCAGCATCAACTGGCGCTGATAACAGGCGGTGCGCCAGGTGATCTCCGGGGTCACGGAGGGGTTGCCATCGCGGTCGGAGCCCACCCAGGAGCCGAAGGTGCAGAACCCGTCCTCCGGCGGTGTCACATCGGGATAGGAGTCCTGCAGCGCCTTGCGGATGCGCTCATGCAGCAGCGGCATCGCCTGGAACAGCACCTGCTGGAAGAAGTGGAGGGCGTAATCCACCTCGTCGAGCACCGACGGTTTGAACTGGTGCAGTTCATCGGTGCGCCACCAGACGCGGATCTCTTCGAGCAGCTGCTGGCGCAACCCCTGACGATCATCAAAGCTGTCGTTTTCGTCGTTCAGCCCTTCCAGGCGCTGAATCAGATGGGCGACGCGGCGGTGCTTGTGGCGCACCGTGTGGCGAACAATTTCGGTGGGGTGCGCGGTGAACACCAGCCGCACATCCAGCTCCCGCAGCAGGGGCTCGAGCAACCCGGGGGGCACGTTGAGGGCGCGCAGCCGCTGGAACAGCCGTTGGAAGGTGGCGGGCTGGTCGTGGTTGGCCAGGTGGCCATTGAGGGTGTCGCTGATCGCGGCTTCCGCGATGTTGTCCTGGCTCATCGTGGCCAGGTAGCGGTCTTCCTCGATGTGCTGCTCGAGGATGTTGACCAGCTGGAAATAAAGGGAAAAGGCCCTGGCAGCGGCGATCGCTTCCGAGAGATCCATCGCCACGATCAGGTCAATGATCTGATCGGAGGTCTCGTCTTCGCGGCAGAGCTGCTTGAGCTGCAGCACCCGTTCGGCCTGCTCAGGCGGGCATTCGCTGCGCAGCACATTGCCCCACAGCTCTTCGACCAGCTCCAAGCGTTCGTTCAGTTGACGCAGGGTGCGGCGACCGACGGGCTGGACTGTCTCGGTCTGCGAAGCCGGCATGCGCGAGGTCGAAGCAGTGGAAGACGTTTCGATCATCCCAAACCGCCCTTCAGCAAGTCCTGCTCAAGGGCCGCCATGGCGGCACTATCGGCCCTCAGGATGGCGGAGATGCTCTCACCGCTCTGCTGGCGCTGCAGCCATTGCATGGCGGTGTTGCCGCGCGCCAGCAGTGCTGGCAGGCGATCAAGCCAGGCCATGGCGGGCTGCCCGTCTCCCCAGGTCTTGAGGTCTTGGAGTTGGTCTTGGATCCACTGCCGCGCGCTGATGGTGCGGCCATCGCGCCAGTGGCGCAGCTCAGCATCGAGGCTGGCTAGGGCGGCCTGCTGGTCGTTGTGGTCGGCTAGCTCAGCCAGCTCAGCGGCGCTGAGCTCACTGCTGAACAGGGGATCTTCGCTGCGGCCCCGATCGATCAGTTGCAGCAGCCGCAATTCCGCCAATGCTGTGATGGCCAATAGATCGCGCGGATCACTCACCAAATCGCAGACCCGCAACTCGACGCGATTGAGCTGCTGCGGGCGCTCCGGTCCATTGGGACGCACCGATCCCCAGAAGTGACGCACATTGCGCATCTGCCGTTGCTTTAGCTGGGCGTGCATCCAATCGATGTAGTGCTGATGGTTTTCAAACAGCGGCACCTGTTGTGGGGTGATGGGGAATTGCCGCCAGCGTTGGGAGTGGGCCCCTGTGGCTTGGCCATCAAGAAATGGGGAGCTGGCACTGAGGGCCAGCAGCAGTGCGGCTTCGCAGCGCAGCAGGCGGCAGGCCGCCATGATCGTTTCGCTGCTCTCCAGGCCGAAGTTGATGTGAACGCTGGCGGTCACCACACGGGTGCCGTAGCTGTCCTCGATGAACTGGTGATAAGGGTTGTCGGGATCGGAGCGCTCAAAGCGTTGGCTATCGCCAAGGCTGAGGCTGCTCCCCGGCAGCAAGGTGAGCTGGCGCTGCTGCAACCACTGGCGTAGGCGCTGGCGAGGCTCGAGCAAGTGCTGGAGCTGCGCTGCATAGGAGGCCTCAGGCGGTGTGATGTATTCCAGGTTGCGGCGGTCGGGCTCGGTCACGATCCCGTCGATGGCCGCGGCGGCTTCGCTGGAGCAGCCCACCACCGTGCCGTCGGGGCGGCCGGTGTACATCTCCACTTCAAAGCCCTTGAGCAAGCTGTGGCTCATGGCTGTGGAGCAGCCTCGAGGCAAGCCAGGGCCTTGAGCATGCCGCGGGCTTTGTTGAGGGTTTCCTCGTGCTCGGCGGTCGGCTGAGAGTCGGCCACAACTCCGGCTCCGGCTTGCACCTGCACGCGCCAGCCCCCGCTCTTTCCGGGCTGCACCACCATCGTGCGAATGGTGATGGCGGTGTTGAGGGCACCACTGAGGTCCATCGAGCCATAGACCCCGGAGTAGGGGCCGCGGGCATCGGGCTCAAGCTCATGGATCAGCTGCATGGCCCGAATCTTGGGTGCCCCGCTGACGGTGCCTGCTGGGAAGGACGCCCGCAGGAGATCCCACACATCGTGCTGCGGCTGCAGATCGCCTTCCACCTGGGAAACGATGTGCATCACGTGGGAATAGCGCTCAATCAGCATCAGCTCTTTGACCTCAACGCTGCCGGGCTGGCAGACCCGGCCCAGGTCGTTGCGGCCGAGATCCACCAACATCACGTGCTCGGCCCGTTCTTTGGGATCGGCGAGCAGCTCCGCTTCGAGGGCTTGATCCTCGGCGGCTGTGCTGCCGCGGCGGCGAGTTCCGGCGATCGGCCGCAGCGAGGCCACCACCCGGCCGTCGTCTTGGGGGTCGGCTTTCACCATCACCTCGGGGCTGGAGCCAATCAGATGCCAGCCGTTGAAGCTGAAGAAGCCCATGTAGGGCGATGGGTTCACCATCCGCAGGCTGCGGTACAGATCGAAGGGGTCATGGCTGACCTCCGCTTCCAAACGCTGCGACAGCACCAGTTGGAAGACATCACCAGCGCCGATGTGGTTGCGGGCCTGGCGGACAGCGTCTTCAAAAGCGCTCTGGGAGGTATTGCTGACCACCTTGAGCGATTGGGCGTCTTGCTCTCTCCAGGCCAGTGGCGTCAGGCCCGCCGGAAGGGGCTGCTGCAATTGGGTTTCCAGCTCATCCAGCCGCCGTTCAGCTTCCGCTCTGGCAGCTATTGGATCGTCGTTTTGGCTGTGATCGGCATAGGCGACAGCCGTCACTTGCCGCCGCACCTGGTCGAACACCAGCAGGGTGTCGCAGAACATCCAGCAGCCATCGGGCCGGTCGTCATCGCTGCGGGGATGCACCGGAACACTGGGCTCGACCCAATGGATGAGTTCGTAACCCCAGAAGCCAAACAGCTGACCCACCGGGGGAAGTCCTGGGATTGGGGCGCTCTTGTAGGGGGCGAGGCGTTGGCGCAGCAGTTCAAAGGGGTCGCCTTGGAGTGATTCGCGCCGCCCGTCGCGGTGTTCCAGCCAGGCTTGATCGCCGCGCACACTCAGCACCCAGAGCGGGTCGCTGGCCACAAAACTCCAGCGGCCTAGATGCTCACCGCCCTCGACCGACTCCAGCAGCACGCCATAGGGACGGCCCTGGCCCACCTTCAGCCAGGTGCTCAGAGGTGTGTCCAGGTCCGCCGGCCAACGCCGCCATAGCGGCTCGAAGTTGGTCGTCGGATCGGGGCTGGCCATCACAGGGCTTGGCAAAAAAAAGGCGGGTCGTTTGACCCGCCTTTCTAAAGGATGTAGCGCTAAGCGCCGTGGGTTCAGCTGTCGAAGGTGTTGCGGCCGCTGAACTTGATGGTGGCGGGATTGGTGTTTTGGCCGATCCGGCGGGGGTTGTGCCCCACCATGGCGCGACCTTCGTTCACCTTTTCAGGGAACACACCATCGGCCGGGTGCAGGAATTCCATGTCGCCACCGGGGTAGATCCGGTAGATCTTGTAGTCCTCGATCCGGGGCTTGAACTGGGTGCGCAGCTGGGTGCCCAGGGCCAGGCACTGCTCTTTGCGCGCGAAGTACATGATGTTCTCGCCAGAGTTCATCATCGCGGCACCACCGGTGGGCAACTCGAAAGCCTGAGCTGAGTCGCTGTTCCAGGTGATGGCGTACTTCTCTTCGGTTTCAGCAGCGTTCAGAAGGCCGCCGGTGCTGCCAATGAACTGGGGGAGCTGGCCGCTGAGAGTGGATGCCGTGGACATTCAGCCACTTGTTTAGGTATGGCTGGAAGCTAGCACTCATCTGCGATCTGCCTGCCTCAAGCGCCGTTCTCTTCACAGCCTTCAACATTGGCGAGGGGCAGATAGAGCGTCAGGCTGCTGCCAGGACGTTCGGTAAGGCGCCCGCCAAGGCTGCTGAACAGCTTCTGGGTGGCGGCTTGACTGAGTTGCAGGCTGCCGGTGGCTGGGTCCCAGCTCAGCACCGGACCGACGCTGGCGGTGTCGCCGGGGCTGTCGTCGTCATCACGTCCGCCGCTGAAGCGCAGCTTGAGCTGCTCTCCGGCTGAGGCCAGCTCAACCCGAACGCTCTCGCCCCGGCGCAGTCCGCGGCTAAAGCGATCCATCAGGCCAATCAGCATCGATTCGAGCAAGATCGGATCGCTCATCACGGCAGGCAGCTGCTCGGGTTGCTCCAGCTCCAGGGACAAGTCACGCCGCTGCAGTTGGCGTTGCCAGATCTGCTCGAGCCCGGGCAGCAAGGCGCCTAGATCGGTCCGCGCCAGGGCCCGCTGTTGGCTGGGTTGACGCTGCAGTTCGGCGGCCTGAAAAATCAAGCCAAAGCGATCGATCTGCTCACTGCATTCGTGGTCGATTTGTCCCAGGCGCTTTTGCAGCGGGGGCGATAGGTCTGAGCGCCGTTGCAGTGAGCGGATCAGGGTGCGGATCGTTGCCAGCGGCGTGCGCACTTCATGGGCAATGGCCTCTAAGAGCCCCAGCTGTTGATCGGAGTCGTCGGTTGCGTTGCTGGCGGCACTCACCAGGGTCAGGCTCGGAGTGGCCTTGGCCAATTGGGCGGCCACGCGCGGCCAAAATTGCTCAGCCAATTGCGGCGAATTTTCGAGGCTGCCGAGTTGTTGGATTTGGTGCTTGAGGTCGCTGGCGGCGTCGCCCTGCTCGCTGGCCAAGCGATTGCCCAGCGATTGCAGCAGTTCGGCAATCAAGGGTTGCTCAAAACGAACCAAGAGCTGGCGCTGGGCGCCGCTGCCATGGAGGGCCATCGCCACCTGCAGTGGGCCCGTGATCAGCAGCAGTAAAGGATCGGTGCCGTCCCCTGCTTGCAGGGGCAGCTGCCACAGGCTGCGCTCGCTGGCTGGGTGGTTGGCGGCACTGCCGGGGAGCTCAGGGGCCCGGCTACTCCATTGCGGCGGAGTCCACACCCAGCCATGGAAGCGGCTGATCAGCAGGGGTTCATGCAAGGCCGGAAGTGGGGCTGCGAGCCACAGCCCCTGCTGGCAGCCCTGCTCCAGCAGCAGCTCCTGCACAACCGTGAGCGCTGCCCACCACTGGCGCCTGGCACTGGCGTCATCGCCACCTGAGGCGGGAACCCCTGCCGCTAGGCGTTGCCGCAGCGTCTGCAGGGAATCATTGGCGCTCACTGCAAACGCATGCGAGCCCGCCGGGCCTCTCGCTCAACGGAGGCCACCAGACCAATGCCCATGAAATTCACCAGCAGGGCAAAGCGCCCATAGCTGAGCCAGGGCAAGGGAATTCCCGTCACAGGGCCCAGGCCGATGGTCATGTTGATGTTGATGATCACCTGGAACATCACCATCGCCAGCACACCGATCACCACCAGCGACTCGAAATCGCTGCGGGCTTGGCCCGCGATTTGCAGCAGTCGCCAGGCCCAAACGAGGTAAGCAACCAAGACCACCACGCAACCGATGAAGCCCGCCTCTTCGCCCAGGGCGCTGAAGATGAAGTCGGTGTGCTGCTCAGGGATGAACTGCAGCTTGGTGAGCTGACCCTGCATCAAGCCCGTGCCAAAAATTTGCCCAGAGCCGATGCCAACGGTGCTCTGCAGCAGGTGATAGCCCCCGCCGAGGGGGTCTTTGGTGGGGTCTAAAAACAGGATGAGGCGATCGCGCTGATAGTCCTTGAGGCCGTGCTCCCAGAGCAGGGGAGTGATCCAGGCAAAGAGTCCATTGATGGCCAGGCTCACCGCCACGGCGATGGCTTTCCAGGGAAGGCTGCGCCAGGCCAGCAGCGCCAATAGGGCAAACCAGGGGATCAATCCCCAGGGGAGCAGGCCTGCAATCAGGGCTGTGGGCAATGGCGAGATCAATAGAACCAGCCACTCCAGTGGCAGGCCGGCCCAATAGAGCATCGCCAGCAGCACGGCGCCAAAAACCAGCGATGTGCCGAGATCGGGCTGGATGAACACCATCGCCCAGGGCACCGAGATCACCGCCATGGGGCGGAGCAGATCCACGGGCCGCTCGATCGGGTGTTTGGCCAAGATTCCAGCCAGCAACAGGATCGCGGCGAGCTTGGCGAACTCCGATGGCTGGATGTTGAAGCCGCCGATCGAGATCCAGCGCTGGGCACCTAGGGCGCTGGTGCCCACCAGCTTCACCGCCAGCAAGCTCACCAGCGTGGCGATATAAACCGGCAGCAGCAGTTGCTGCAGATGCTTGAGCGCAACGCGGGAGAGGCCCACGGCTGCGCCGATGGCCACAACGGCGGTGATCCAGTGGTTTTCCCAGTCGGCCAACGGTGATTGCCGTTGGGTGCTGGCGATCAGAACACCAGCGAGCAGGGTCAAAAAGACGGGGATGCCCCAGAGAACCGGATCAAATTGAATCCGTTGGCGCCGCTTGCCCCGCGCTTTGGCTCCCAGTCGCGTGGCTCGGGTCCCCTGGTAGGTGGGCATCGGGTCAGATCTTGAGCGCAGCCATCAGGCCGCTGGCCAGGTCCTTGAAGACTGCCGCAGTGACACTGTCTGGCTGGCTGATCGTGACAGGGCGGCCACTGTCTCCCCCCTGTTGCACCGGTAGTTCGATCGGGATTTGGCCCAGCAAGGGCACCTGGCTTTCATCGGCCAGTTGGCGCCCACCGCCACTGCCAAAAATCGGGTAGCGCTGTTCCGGTTGCTCCGGGGGAGCAAACCAGCTCATGTTCTCCACCACCCCCAGCACGGGAATGCCCATCTGCTGGAACATCGCCAGGCCGCGGCGCGCATCCTGCAGCGCCACCTGCTGGGGCGTGGTCACCACGACAACGCCGGCCATGGGCACGGCCTGGGCCAGGCTCAGTTGGGCATCACCGGTGCCTGGCGGCAGGTCCACCACCAGCACATCGCGTTCGCCCCAATCCACTTGATAAAGGAACTGGCGGATGATCCCGTTGAGCATCGGGCCGCGCCAGATCACTGGCTGATCGGGGCCAATCAGCAGACCCATCGACACCATCGCGAGGCCGCAGCTTTCGATCGGTGTGAGCCGTTGACTTTCGCCCTCGCCTTCCACCTCGGGGGTGCGATCGGCAACGCCCAGCATGGTGGGGGCATTGGGCCCGTAGATATCGGCGTCCAGTAAGCCAACGCGCAGGCCCTGTTGCGCCAGGGCGCAGGCCAAGTTGACGGCCACGGTGCTTTTGCCCACCCCGCCTTTGCCGCTGCTCACGGCGATCACCTGCTTGACGCCCTCGATGGGTTGGCGCGGTTGACTTTGGCCATGGCCGGCGGCTCCGATGGGCGCTCCTTCGCCGGGCTGGGCCAGCTCGATTTGAACGCTGTCAATGCCGTCGAGGGCCTCCAGGCGGCTGCGCGCCTTGGACGCAATGCTGTCCCGTTGACCTTGGGCAAAGCCCGGCAGCGCGAGGCGAAACACCGCCCGGCTGCCCTCTAGCCGGAGTCCTTGAATCCAACCGAGCTCCACCAAGCTGCGGCCGCTGCCGGCATCGGTCAGCTCAGCGAGCTGGCTGAGCGCGTCCTGCTGGCTGGCCATGGGCTTCCCTCACTGGCGCCGGATCCTAGTGACAGCCCCTTACAGACACTTGCCGGCGGCACCGGTCAACTGAAAAGGTGTTGGGCTACTGCTGTGCAGGTTCCTTTGAGCGCCGTTACCCCGCCTGCTGACTCCCGCAGCCGCATGAAGGCCCTGTTGATGGGGCTGCAAGACAGCATCTGTGCTGGGCTGGAGCAACTTGATGGCGAAGGACGCTTCCAAGAGGAGAGCTGGGTTCGTCCCGAAGGCGGCGGCGGCCGCTCCAGGGTGCTGCGCGAAGGCGCCCTGCTCGAGCAAGGCGGCGTGAATTTCTCCGAGGTGCAGGGCAAAAACCTGCCCCCCTCGATTCTCAACCAGAGGCCTGAAGCGGCGGGCCATCCCTGGTATGCGGTGGGAACGTCGATGGTGTTGCACCCCCGCAACCCCTACATCCCCACGGTTCACCTCAACTACCGCTATTTCGAAGCCGGTCCGGTGTGGTGGTTTGGCGGCGGCGCCGATCTCACCCCCTATTACCCCTTCCTGGAGGACGCCAAGCATTTCCACCAGACCCTCAAGGGGGCTTGCGACAGCGTGAATCCGGCCTACTACCCGGTGTTCAAGCCCTGGTGCGACGAGTACTTCTTCTTGAAGCACCGCAATGAAACCCGCGGCATTGGCGGCATTTTTTACGACTACCAATCCCCCGGTGGTGCCATTTACAAAGGCCCTGATGCCCAGGGTCCAGCAGCTGCTGTGGGCAGCGAGCAGGTGCCTGAGCGCGATTGGGAGAGCCTGTTCCAGTTGGCGTCGGCTTGTGGCAACGCCTTTTTGCCCAGCTATGTGCCGATTGCTGAGCGGCGAAAAGGGCTCAGCTATGGCGATCGCGAGCGCCAGTTCCAGCTCTACCGGCGCGGCCGTTACGTGGAGTTCAACCTGGTGTTTGACCGCGGCACGATTTTTGGTCTGCAGACCAATGGCCGCACCGAATCAATCTTGATGTCGCTGCCCCCGCTGGTGCGTTGGGAATACGGATACAGCGCAGAAGAGGGGAGCCGTGAGGCCCTACTCACTGACGTCTTCACCCGGCCCCAAGACTGGCTCGGTGATGCTGCCCTTGAGCAGCGTTGTGCCCCCCACGGGGCTGTTGGCTAAGACCATTCCCTGCCGCAGCGCTCGCACCACGCGGCGAGCAATGGTTTGAAGTGTTTGTTGGCGCGTGGAGGGATTGCGGAGGCCTCGTTCCAGCGCCCCCTCCAGCTGGCCAATTTCCAGCATCGCCACGCCGCGGCGGGGGCCGCCAAGCATGCCCCGGTAGTCGTAGGGGTAGGCGCCAAATTCTTCAGCTAAGGCTTCATCCATCACCGAGAAGCCGTAGAGCACCGCCGGGATGATGCCGGGCCCGATGCCATGGGGTGAGTAGGCGTCGTAGTGAATTTCAACGGCGTAGCCGCCGTTGGAGACATGCTCACGACCCACGCTCCAGTTGGTGCGGGGATCATCGGAATCGCGAATGGTGCGCACGCCAGGGTCGTAGAAGCGCATCTTCAAACCTTGCCGCTGGCCCTCGGCCACCACGGCCTTGGCGGTGAGCAGGTTCCAGAACAACTCATCGGTGATGCCTGGCTGCATCGGCCGGGCACCGCCGATGCCAACGGCGCGCCCAGGGGTGCCAGAGCCCGCCATGCGCTGGGAATCAGCGTGGCCGGCCAGCACCAGGATCGGCAGATCGGGCTTGGGGATTTCCGTGCCGACCCAGTTTTTGCCTTCGCCGGGTTCATCCGGCAACGGCGGCAACTCTGGGCTTTCTTGCAGTGGCGATTCGATGCTCTCGAGCAAGTCCATCAGTCCTGCTTGGGCAGGGGTGGCTAGCAACAGAAAGCCGCCCAACAGCAGGGCAATGCGACCCATGGGAATCAAAATGGGTTCCCCATGCTGCCCGGTTAAATCTGATTTGCAAAGGGAAGTGTCGCTAAACCGGTGAACTCAGCAGCTTGCCGTCGCTGTGGAGATTCAGTGGGCGACCGAGTTCTTGCTCAACGGCAATCAATTCATCCCGGTGCCCCCTGAGCCGCAAGGTTGTGGGGCAGAAGTCCTGGGTCGGCATCAGCCGCAGTTCAAAGGTTTCAACCCGCTCGGCCTTGCGGCGATACAGCAGGCCAGCCATGGGTCCTAGTAGAGCCAGAAGCAGCGGCCAAAAGCCGAGTTGGGGGAGCAGCTGACGCAACACAAGCCCCAGGCTCGCGGCACCCACGGCACCCAGGCTGCTTAGCAGCACAGCGAGCGGCAGGCTGGAGGCCACAGCGCCTTCAAAGCGCATCACCTGGCGTTCTGGGTCGCCGCCACTGGCTTGCCAGCCGCGGGCTAGCAGCCAGTGGTTGAGGCCATCGAGAACCTCCACAGGAGGCCGGGAGCTGTTGACATCCACCGTGGTGGTGCGGTCCTTGCTGGCGGCCCTGAGAAAGAAACCCAGGCCAATGCCCATCAGCGAGGTGAGCAACAGGGTGGAACTGAGAACAGGATCCATTGCGGGGCTTTGAGCCCCGCCATTCTCAACGGCTCAGCACTTCAGCTGTGACCTTCTGGGGAGCAGCCGAGGTGGACTCGGTGTCCTTCAGCCAGCGATGCCAGGCGGGCATGAGCTCTTCAGCTTCTGCGCGGTAGGACTCCTCCAGGTGCAGCATGCGGCGGGGGCGACCGCGGCTGGGGCAGCGCTGGGAGTAGCTGCCAATGGCGCCTTGCTGATCAAGGAAGGCAATGGCTTGCTGCAGCACGGTTTCCGACAGGCGCAGGCGCGGATGGCGCTCAGCCAGCAGATTCATTAGGGCTGTTGGATAGGAATCGGCGGCCAAGAGGCAGTCGAGGATCCAGCAGACGGCCAATTCCAGGCCGAGGTACTGCAGTGGGGGCTGATCAAAAAAGCGCTTGATGTCGTTCAAGCCATGGTTGGCTTGGGCTCGCCGATGCGACATGGCCGATCCTGTGGTTTTGCTCTGAACGAGCACTAACTCAGTCTCGTTTTGATTTTCAAGTGAGATAGCCGGGTCATCGGGCAGATTGGGGCTGATTTGCCCTGCCGATGCCTCAAGACATCCCCGCTTCGCCCACCCACTTCGCTGTCTTTGACGGGGATCTCAGCCCTGAGTGGTTCGCACATTACAAAAATGCAAAGGCTTTGGCGGTGGACACCGAAGCCATGGGCCTCATCCACGGCCGCGACCGCCTCTGCCTGGTTCAGATCTGCGATGACCAGGACCGTGTGTGCTGCATTCGCATTGCCCGTGGCCAGAGCGACGCTCCCCTGCTCAAAGAGCTGATGGAAGCCACCGGCATCGAGAAGGTGTTCCACTACGCCCGCTTTGACGTGGCGGCCATGGCCAGTGGTCTAGGGATTGCTGTGAATCCGATCTTCTGCACCAAGGTGGCGAGCCGCTTGGCCCGCACCTACAGCCCTCGCCATGGGTTGGCGGCTGTGGTGAGTGAGCTGGTGGGGGTGGACCTCGATAAGCAGGCCCAAAGCAGTGATTGGGGCCGGGTTGAGGAGCTCAGCGAGCAACAGCTGGCCTACGCCGCCAATGACGTGCGTTATTTGCTGCCGGCCCGTGACCGTCTCGAGCAGATGCTGGTGCGCGAGGAGCGCTGGAGCTTGGCGCAGCGCTGCTTCCTCTGCATTCCGGTGTTCTCCGATCTTGACCGCTTCCAGTACGGCTCAATTTTTGAGCACCGCGCCTGAGTGGCCTAGGGCAAGAGGTGGCGCTGAATCGCTTGGGCGCTGGCCAGGCTGCCGCCGGCTGGCCCCATGCGGCGGCGCCCAATCCGCCCGAGCTCCTCACGCAGCTGAGGCTCGTTGAGCAAGAGCTGCATCCCGGTAGCCAAGGCATCGGGGCTCTGGCACACCCGCACGGCCCCGCCCAGTAGGCGGCTTTGGCGTTCAGCAAAGCCGCGCTTGAACTGCGGGCCTTGGCCTGGCAGCGAGAGGGCCGGGCAGCCCAGGCCTACCAACTGTTCGGTGGCGGTGCCGGCGCAGGCCAGGCCCAGCTCGGCCCAGGGGGCCCAGGTTTCAAAGCGGCCGCGGCCCAGCAGCAGCAAGCCGCCGGGTCCGCGCCAGGCGGCATCGGCATCGCTGCCGGTGGGGACCTCGGTTGTTTGGTAGCCGAGGGGCTCCATCAGGGCCCGCAGGCTGGCGTCATCGGGCTGTTGTCCGCAGGCCAGCAGCAGCACATGTTCGCTCGATGGCGGCAGCGCTTTGAGCAGGCGCCGCAGGTTGCGCCGGGCCTCCGGTGCCCGCGAGCCCGGCAGCAGCAGCAGGCGCCGCAGGCCTGTTAGCGAAGCGGGGATCGAGCTGGGCAGGAAGCCATCCATCATTGGATTGCCAGGAGCCAGGGCGCGCACGCCATGGCGACGCAAGCCCCGCGCCGTCAGCCGGTCGCGGCAGATCACCAGCCGGCAGTGGCTGCCCTGCATCAAGGCCCATTCCCAGGGATCCCATTCGCTGGCTTTGCAGCGGTGGTAAGCGTCCGCTGGCCAGGCGGATCCTGGTCCGCTGCACCAGGTGTAATCGCTTTTCGGGGTGCCAATGAAGCCGTAAGGCACGCCGCTGGCCCAGGCCATGGCTAAGGGGAGCAGGTCGCCCACCGCCAGGATTCGGCCGCCTTGATGGCTCCACTGCTGCAGGCTTTGCCACTGCTTCCAGGTGTTGCCCAGCAGCCCAGCTTTGAGGTCTTGCGCCAAGCCGCCAGCGCTTTGGTTGCTAAAGCCGCCGCTGGGCAAGGTGAGCCGAGGGCCAATGGCGCTGATGCCGTCCAGCTCCCGGTAGCTACTGCCCTGGCCCACGAGGGGCAGCACGGCGATGGCCAAGCTGGGCTCGAGCCGTTGCAGCGGCTCGAGAATGCGGCGGGCGATGAGGTCTTCCCCATGGCCATTGCTCAGCACCAGCAGGCGATTGGTGGGCATGGAGCGGCTGATACGATCCGTTTTCGGGAGTTTGCTCCCCGGCCGGCGGCATGGCCAAGTGGTAAGGCAGAGGACTGCAAATCCTTTATCCCCAGTTCGAATCTGGGTGCCGCCTTGGGTCAGCTGAGACCCGAATTGCGACAAAAACCTGTTTTTCCCTTCAGCTAGCGGAAATCCTGGCCATCAATGGGATGCGTCTCATGAGGATCATCCGTGGACCTGCTCGTTCTGGTGGCCCCGCTGTTGATGGCTCAAGCGCCTGCGTTGCAGGTGGGGACGCCGATGCCTCAGGTGCATCAGCAGCTGCTCACAACCGGTTGGAGCGTGTCCAGCGAGGCGAACGATAGTGAGCCGCTCTCGCCTCGCCAGAGCCATCTCAAGCAGCGGATCCCCGCCTTGATCACTTGCAGTGGGACCGGTTCGGGCTATTGCGCTTATGGCTATAGCCGCCAGGGGCAAAACCTCAAAGTGGTGGCCAGCTCTGATGGGCCCCTGCTGCGCTGGCAGCTCGGCGAAGCCTGGTATGGCGAGGGGCTGTCCCAGCAGTAGGGGCGGCGTTAGAAGCTCGCTTCGGCCTGCCATTTGGCCTTAAACATGGACCGAGCTGTGCAGCTGACGGCTGTGGGGCTCAGCTGACAGCTCCCCACGGCCGGCCAGGCACTGGGCAGAGAGCTCTCGCTTCCTTCGCTGTCGTACGCCACCTCTTTGGCGTTATCGAGCTCCAGCTTCAGCGATTGGGTGAGCCGGCATTTGTTCAGCCGGCAGCTCAATGGTGTGCTGGTGGTTCCCCCCAAGCTGAGGCTGTTACTGCTGCCGCGCTCGCTGCCGCGGGCCAAGAAGGAAATGGTGATGTAATTGCCATCAACCTGCTCAATCACAACCCGGGCGCAGGGGCCTTGGTTGGGTTGCCGCTTGAGCTTGTTCATCATGCGACTGCGCTGGCAGCTCTTGGGTTCCAGCACCAGTTGACCGTCCCCTTTGGCGGCGGCGGGTTGGCCGATCAAACTCGCCATCAGCGCCATGGCGATGGCCCATTGGTTCCTCACAACAACCGGCTCAGGTGCTGCATTGTGGCCGCCTCAGTAGTCGTTGTCAGCGACGCACATCCCAATGCAGCTCAGGCCATTGTTGGCCGTGCGTCCGCAGTGCTGACACAGCACGCGATCGCCTTCGCTCGCGGTGGCATCGCTAGCTGGTTGCTGCGTTGGTGAGGGGGCGCCCGCTGGTTCCTGCATGGTGGTGCCGGGATCGGAGTTGATCATGGCGGTTGAAGCGCCTGGAGTGGGGGCCGGGACTTGGGCTTGGGGAAATCGCTTCCTTTGGGGGTATGAACCCCAAAGGGACGATCCGGTGATTGAGGCCACGGTGGCCGCGGCGGTTGCCGCTGGCGTGCGTTTTTTCGATAGTGCTGATTCCTATGGGACCGGCGCCTACGCCGGACGCAGCGAGCGCTTGTTGGGACAAGCCATCGCTGCCTTGCCCCCCGATCAACGCCAAGGCCTCACGGTGGCCACCAAGCTCGCTCCCTTCCCTTGGCGCTGGGGCCGTCGCGGCTTTGACCGTGGCTTGGCGGCCTCCCGCGCTCGCCTCAAGGGCCGTTTGGATCGGGTGCAACTGCATTGGAGCACCGCCCGCTATGCCCCGTGGCAAGAGGGGCCGCTGTTGCAAGGTCTCGGTGATCTTGTCGAGGCGGGCGTGGTGCCTGAGCTGGGGATTTCCAACATGGGTCCCCGCCGTTTGCGCCGCTGGCATGGCCTGTTGCAGCAGCGGGGCTTGCGCATCAGCAGCCTTCAGGTTCAGTTTTCGCTGCTGGCCACCGAACCCTTGGCGCCTGGTGGTGTGCTGGAGGTGTGCCGCGAGCTGGGCATTGAGTTGATTGCCTACAGCCCCTTGGCCTTGGGGCTGTTGAGTGGCCGCTGGAGCCTCGATGGGCCGCTGCCCAGCGGGCCGCGGGGCACCTTGTTTCGGCGTTTATTGCCGGCGTTGAAGCCCTTGCAAACGCTCATGGCTGAACTGGCTGCGCGCCATCAGATCTCACAGACGGCCTTGGCCCTGAGCTGGTGCCGCAGCCATGGGGCCATGCCGATTCCGGGATTGCGCCGCGTTGAGCAGGTGGATGCGGTGCGTGAAGCTCTGGGCTGCTCGCTGCGCGATGACGAGCGGCGGCGCCTCGATGAAGTCGCTGCCATGCTGAAGGTGAGCATGCCGGCCAACCCCTTCAGCAGTTCCTGATGGCGCCGATCCCCCCACCCCTATTGCGCCGCGCCCTGATCCTCGATGTGGTGCTCACCCTGCTGATGCTGGGGTTGTCACTGATGGCTGATCAGCAGCTCTGGCGAGTGATTTGGTGTGTTGGGGCGCTCGTGGCGGTGCTTGATGCCCTGCTGGCATCGCGTTTGCTCGATCTCAAAGATCGGGGCTAAGCACCACAGGCAGCACCATCGGATCATCTCCGGTGGGCTCGCTGAGGGCTTCCGAAGGGATGCTCTGCAGGCTGGCTTGGGGAGGCGCTGCAGCGGGCTGGGTCTCGCAGGCGTTCAGCGCTTCTTGCAGCAGTGAATCAAAGGTGGCGCCGGGCAGGCGGTGGCGCGCCAGCTCCAGAAAGGCCCGTGCCAGGGACTCGCCAGCTGCCGCTTGCAAGTGGGGGTTTTCGCGGCGACGCTCCTGCTCTTGGCTGATCGCTCGCAGAAAACGGTCGGTGACATCGCGTTTGGTGCGCGCCCGAATGATGCTGTCGTCGCTGGGGTTGCTGCCGAGTTGTTGCTCGAGATCAGCGATGCGGCGCTCGAGGCTTTCGAACACATCGGCGGCTTCGCGGCCGACGTTTTGCAGCTGACCATCCGACATCTGCGGCAGATCAGCGACAAAGACTTTGCCGTGGTCGGGAAGCGTTAGGTAAGTGGCGCGTGGACCGCTGCGGTGATACCCCTCGGCTCCGAAGCGTTGAGGGCGATTCGGGGGGGTTGGACCAGCAGAACTACGGCGACGGGTTAAGCGATTGGACTCGTTAAAAGGCACGTAACAAAGACGACTGTTTTTCTCTTTGCCGCCCATCTTGCCAGCCCTGTCGAGCTGCAGCCTTCTTTAGGCCCCTGCCGGCAGGCCAAGAACCCCCTGACCAGCAACGATTTCGCCGCAAATCCAGCCTGTAAAGCCACTGTTGTGCACCACTTCAAGCGCCTGCTGGCAGCTGCTTTCAGGCAGCACCACCACGTAGCCAACACCCAGGTTGAAGGTGTGCCAGAGGTCGCGCTCCGGCACCGATCCCAGCTCCTGCAGCCAGCGGAACAGTGCTGGCCTCTGCCAGCTGCCCGGATCGATTTGAGCGGCCAGCCCTTGGGGCAGGGCCCGCGGCAGGTTCTCGGGCAATCCGCCGCCTGTGATGTGGGCCATGCCCCGAAGCTCCAGCTCTGATCTCTGCAGCAGGGCCTTCACCAGTGGGGCGTACAGCAGGGTTGGCTCCAGCAGGGCTTCTGCTGCGCTGCGGCCACCCAGGGCCGCTTGGCTGGTTTCCAGCGGAACCTGATTGGCTTCCAAGATGCGCCGCACCAGGCTGAAGCCATTGCTGTGAACGCCACTGCTGGCGATGGCCAGCAGCTGATCACCGGCCTGAATGGTGCGGCCATCAATCAGTCGCGGCTCATCGACAACGGCCACACAGAAGCCCGCCAGGTCGTAGCGACCGGCCGGATAGAAGCCAGGCATTTCAGCGGTTTCGCCCCCCAGCAGGCTGCAACCGCTTTGGCTGCAGCCGCTGGCGATTCCTTCCACCACTTCGGCCATGGCGGCCGGGCTGAGCTTGCCTGTGGCGATGTAGTCAAGAAAAAACAGCGGCTCGGCGCCGCAAGTGATGACGTCGTTGGCGCACATCGCCACCAGGTCAATCCCCACGCCGTGGTGGCGGCCGCAGTCCTGGGCGAGTTCCAGCTTGGTGCCCACGCCATCGGTTCCAGCCACCAGCAAGGGTTGTTCCAGCCCGGCCGGCAGGCGGCAGAGGCCCCCAAAGCCCCCTAGTCCTCCAAGGACTTCTGGGCGGTGGGTGGCCTCCACGCTGGTGCGGATGCGTTCAACGAAATGGCGTCCGGCTTCAACGTCAACGCCGGCGCTCTTGTAATCCATCTCCTCAGGCTGCTGCCGTTAATCCCATCGTCGCGCAAGGCCTGTCCGATAAGGCTGGCTGATTTGGGAGATTGCTGTTGCTGATCAGAGGCGCTCCGTTTTTTCGGCGAGTTGTCTGCGGTGGCAAGGGAACTGGGAGGAGATTGGATTTTCTGATCAACGACTGATTCGGTTGGGTGTGTGGAACCGTGTGCTGCTCTCCATTACGTTTTGATCGCTTTTTACCGCCTTGAGGAATCGCTGAATCACCGATTCAGCTCAGGGAAGTTGTTTTGCAAATGCGCCTTTTCAGGCGGCTACTGCATGCGCTCCGGTTCCGTTTGTAATGACTGTCTTGACGCTCCATCGCTTGGTTGTTTCAGCGGCCCTGGTCGCCCTGCCGCTGCAGCCGGCTGCGCTTGCTCAGGAGCTGACCGAGCCCCTGCTGAAGCTCACCGCAGCGCGAGAAGCTGCTGTCCAGCAGCCCCTGGTGCGTTCCACCAGTGAAGGTGAGGCCAGTTGGTATGGCCCTGGCTTTTTCGGCAATCTCACCGCCAATGGTGAGATTTATCGCCCCGGCACGATGACGGCCGCCCACCGCACCTTGCCTTTTGGCACCCGTGTGCGGGTGACCAACCTCTGGAATGGCCGCAGCGCTGTGGTGCGGATTAATGACCGCGGTCCCTATGTCGGTCAGCGCGTGATTGATTTAGGCCATGGCGCCGCTGAAGAGTTGGGCCTGTTCCACAGCGGCATTGCCCAGGTCAAACTCGAGGTGCTGCAGTAGAGGCGCCCAAGCGCTGATGTGAGCGTTGAAGCTTCAAACCTCAGCGGATTTGCAGCAGTGGCTGCAGTCGACTGCGCCGGGCCCACTGCATTTGGTTCCCACCATGGGGGCGTTGCACCAGGGCCATGCGGCCTTGATTCGAGCCGCCAGGAAGCAGGGCGGACGGGTGTTGGTCAGCGTGTTCGTCAACCCGCTGCAGTTCGCTCCGAACGAGGATTTCGCCCGCTACCCGCGCCGCTTGCAGGACGACCATGCCCTGGCGTTGGAGGCTGGTGCCGATGCCCTGTGGGCACCCCAGATTGAGGACCTCTTCCCTGCTGGGGCTGCGGGATTAACTCAATTGGCCCCGGCGCCCGAGCTGGTGGCCAATCTTTGCGGTCCAAGCCGTCCAGGCCATTTCGAAGGGGTGTGCACCGTGGTGAGCCGCTTGCTGGCTCTGGTGCAGCCCAGCCATCTGCATCTCGGTGAAAAGGATTGGCAGCAGCTCCAGGTGCTGCGCCGCTTGGTGCGTGATCTGCGCTGGCCAGTGCAGATCGTTCCCTGCCCCACCCTGCGCGAGCGCGATGGGTTGCCCTTGAGTTCTCGCAACGCCTATCTCAGCGCCGCGCAGCGTCAGCAGGCCGCGCTACTGCCGCAGGCCTTGGCGCGGGGGCAACAACTGTTGGATGCCGGCCAGCGGCAGGCGAAGCCCTTGCTTCGGGTCGTGCGCGCCTTGATGGAAGATGGCGGCTTGGCTGTGGATTATCTGCAGCTGGTGGATCTGCCCCGGCTGCAAGTGCTGGAGCAGGTCACAGGACCTGCGTTGTTGGCGGCTGCTGTCCGCTGCGGCGAGGCCCGCCTGATCGATCACCGCGTCCTCATGAGCCGTTTGCCAATCCTTGCTATCGATGGTCCCGCCGGTGCCGGTAAGAGCACCGTGACCCGTCAGGTGGCTCGCCAGTTGGGGCTCACCTACCTCGACACCGGCGCCATGTATCGCGGTGTGACCTGGCTGCTGCAACAACGGGGCGTCGCGCCCCAAGAGGGTGAGGCCCTGCAAGCGCTGTTGGCTGAATTGGAGTTGCGCTTTGGCCCTGCCAGCGGCGCGGAGCAAACCCTGCTGGTCAATGGCATCGATGCCACCAGTGCGATCCGCACCGCCGAGGTGACGGCCTCGGTGTCAGCGGTCGCCGCCCTGCCCTCAGTGCGCGGAGCCCTGACGCAGCAGCAGCAGCAATTGGGTCAACAAGGTGGGCTGGTGGCCGAAGGCCGCGACATCGGCACCGCCGTGTTCCCCGATGCCGAGTTGAAGATCTATTTGACGGCCACCGTGGCGGAGCGGGCACGCCGGCGCGCGGCTGATCTAACGACCCGCGGGTTACCGGTGCCGGAGCTCAGCCAGCTGGAGCAGGAGATCGCTGATCGCGACCACCAGGATTCAACCCGCGAGGTAGCTCCGTTGCGTCAAGCCAGTGACGCGGTGGAGTTGCTCAGTGATGGCCTCAGCATTGATGAGGTGGTGGCTCAGATCGTGGCCCTCTTCCGCGAGCGCGTGCCTGTGGAGGCGCTCAACGCAGGCGCTTGAGCAGGCCGCTGCAGGCATCTTCGAGCAAATCGAGTACATGCTCAAAGCCCTGCTCACCGCCGTAGTAGGGGTCGGGCACCTCGCTGGCCTCGTGGCGGCTGCAGTGGCTGGTGAGCGGCACGATGCGGTCGTGGCTGCTGCCACTGGGATCGAGGGCCCGCACGTTGGCCAGATTGCTGTCATCCATGGTGATGATCCAATCAAAGCGGCTCAGGTCTTCGGGCTCGATTTGACGGGCGCGGCTCGGTAGCTCGATGCCGCGGCGTTCGGCCGCAGCGCGCATCCGAGGGTCGGCGCGTTTGCCCACATGCCAGTTCCCGGTGCCAGCGGAATCCACCTCAAAGGCAGCGCTGAGGTTTTCACGCTCCAGTAAATCGAGAAACACCCCTTCAGCAGCCGGTGAGCGGCAGATGTTGCCGAGGCAAACAAACAGAACGCGGGTGGGTTGGGAGCTCATGCAGCCAGGCGCTCGAGGGCGAGAAGCGCGCGCAAACGAACGACGAGCGTATCGTCCATGTCCTGTTGGCTCCTGTGCTGCAGCAGGGCACGTGCCTGGCGCTCCAGATCGGAGGGCAAGCCCTGCTGAAGCCGTTGCTCAAGGGCGGCCACCGCGGCGTAGCGCACCGACCACTCGCTATCGCTGCAGGCCAGCTCCAGGCTCTCCATGCATGGCCGCAGCACGTTCTCGTCATGGCCTTGCAAGCGGCCCAGGCCATAGGCCGCGGCTTGGCGAACGCTGGGGCCGATGTCATTGGCCACGGCCCGTTGCAGCACCTCAAGGCCACGGGGGTCTTGGATCGCGGAGAGGGCACGTACCGTCCAAGCGCGGGCGCCGTAGTTGCGTTCATCCAGGCTGTTGAGCAACGGTTCAACCGCAGCTGCTCCGCAGCCGATCAAGCCGCGCAGGGCCTGCAGGGCGGCAGCGGGGTTGTTGGCTTTCAGCAGATCGATGCAGCAGCTGATCGCTTGCGCCTGCAGCTCCGGTTCGCTGCCCAATTGCGGCATCAAGGCCACCAGCTGGGCGCTGGCATCGGCCAAGGCCTGGCGGGTGGCGGCCTGCTCAATGGCCAGCAGCTGGGTTTGCAGTGCTTCGGCGTTGCCCTGACTCACAGCAAACCATCCATCAGGTTCAACAAGTGGCGCTCGTGCTCGCCCAGCGCTGAGGGCGCGGTGCCGTGGAGCGGTTGCTCCAGCAATTGCCGTAGGGCCAGCAGCTTGATGTTGCTTTCAGCTGCGCAGCCGGCGATGGCGTCGCCCGCCTCTCGCCAGCCGCTGGCCCCTAAATCCACTACGACGCCGCGGCGAATGAGTGGCTCTGGATCGTTGAGCAGGTTCAACATTCCCTCGGCCCACTGGCTATCTCCACTCACCAGCACCAGTGCGCGGCAGGCGGCGCTCCGCACCATCGGCCGTGGATGCTGGCAAAAGCGCTGCAGTGCTTGGCAGGTGCTGGGATCCTGACTGCCCTTGGCCAAGCAGCCAATCGCCTCGAGTAGGGCCTCGCAGGGTTGATCCAAGCGCGCCTGGCTCGCTGCACCGGGCTCAATGCTGCTGCGATTGAGCGTGCTCAGCAGGGCGGGTAGCGCCTTGGCGTCGCCACTTTCACCGAGGGAGCGGGCCGCGGCTTCCCTTAAATCGTGATCGCTGTGCTCCAGCGCCTGCAGCAAACCCGTCATTGCGGCTTGTGATTGCAGCTTCCCCAAGGCCCGGGCGGCGTTGCGGGCCACCATCAAGTCGTCGGGGCTAGCAGGTTGGCCCAACACACTGCCCAGGGCGTCGATCAGCAGGCTGATGGCCTTGGGGTTTTGGCAGCGCATGCGCCCCAGCCACCAGGCGGCGTAATAGCGCTGGCTGGGATCCTCGCGTTGCTCGAGCCGCTCAAGTGCCTCAGCTTCCGAAATGGGTTGGCCTGCTGAGGCGTTGTCGTTCATGGGGTGGAAGTCAGGCGGAGATGTCCTTAAGGTTGAGATAACGAGTTAAGTAACCCAATGGCGAAGCGGTCCACTCCCCTGGACCGGGAGCAGCGCTTGTGCCTGGCGCTGCATCTCAGCATGGATGACATGCAAGTCCGATTGACCAGCCTGGCGCAGCAAGGGCGCTCAGGGGACTGCCTGGCGTTGATGCAAGAGCTGGGCGATTGGATGGCCCTTGGCCGTGGTGAGGTGGCTCCGCTGCTCTCGGCCACGGTGGATGGCGTGCCGGAGGCCTAGCGCTTCGCTTGGTCCCGCTTGAATCTGCCGACCCATAAAAAAAAAGCCCCCCTCGACGAGGGGGGCTTTGTTGTGCCGATGGGCTGTGGTGATCAGACCAGAGCGTTGATGGCGTAGTCGATGTAGCTGTTGGCTTCGGTAGCGGCATCACCACTGAGGCCGTGGTTGGCCTTGATGTGGTTCAGGGCTTCGACGTACCAGGAGGGGGAGAGCTCGAAGGTGCGGTTGATCTCGTCGAGACCAGCGATCAGGTAGTCGTCCATGGGGCCGGTGCCACCAGCCACCAGGCAGTAGGTGATCATCCGCAGGTAGTAGCCCACGTCGCGGGAGCACTTGGCCTTGCCTTCAGCAGAGGCTGCATAGTTCGCACCCTGCATCTGAGTCGTGTAGGGGAACTTGGTGTACACCGCTTGGGCAGCACCGTTCACCAGAGCATCAGCTTTGGCGGTCAGGCCCTTGGCAGCTTCAAGGCTGGCCTTGGCACGGTTGAAGCGGCCAGAAGCACTCTGGATTTCAGAGTTGCTGAGGAAGCGGCCCTGGGAGTCAGCAGCTGAGACGGCTTCGGTGAGGGGGGTTTTCATGATTAGGGAAAGGCGTTGTGAGAGAGATGAATCAGCTCAGGCTCAGGCCACAGCAGCGGCAGCACGGTCGAAGTAGGTGCCGATTTCGCTAGCGAGGGCGGTGCAGTCACCCTGGGTGATTCCATCGCGGTCATTGACGAGGTTCACAGCGGCTTCCTTCATCAGGTTCACGGCTGAGGCAACCGAAGCACCAGGAGTGCCAAGGGCCAAATAGGTTTCACGCAAACCATTGAGGCAGCGGTCCTCAAGGACGGATGCATCCCCGGAGAAGACTGCATAGGTGACGTATCGGAGAATGATCTCCATGTCACGCAGGCAAGCAGCCATGCGGCGAGAGGTGTAGGCATTGCCGCCAGGAGCAATCAGGGCAGGCTGCTGAGCAAACAGATCGCGAGCAGCGTTGGCGACGATGGCGGAAGCGTTGCTGCTGATGCGGTTCACTGCATCCAGGCGCTTGTTGCTGTCAGCAACCATTGCGGCTAGGGCGTCAATTTCACCGGTGCCGATGAACTGGCCCCGGGCGTCGGCCTGGGCAACGACCTTGGTGAAGGCGTCGAACATTTGGGGAAACTCCTTGGGGGCTACTTCTGGAGAGGAAGTCTTAGCGACTTTGGGGTGGGGACGGCCGGGGGGCGTACCCATCCCGTCACAGGGGGGATTCTGACCAATGACTCCTCTGACACTGGAAGCCTGTTCACAATGTTTAATTGATGTCGGCAGCCAACATTGCTGTCTGGGCCTTGTTTTTGGCCTCGTTTGACGCGTTATGTCCGGTTCTTATCCAGATCGAAAAGCACCCCATGGATGTACTCCTCGGTCCATTCAGAGCCGTGGAAGCGAGTCAACATGCCGCGGGCGGGATCTTTTTCGGCTCGGTAGGTCGTGTAGCGCTTTTGCCCAGCCAGGAGTTCAGCGCTGCGCTCTTGGCTCACCTCCTCCGCTTCCTGCACCAATTGGAGGTAGAGCTCGAGGTAGTCGCGGAAGGCTGGCTTGACGGCTTCCTCGATCAGGGCATCGCCCTCATCCCCGAGCGGGATGCGAGTCCAGAGGAAGCCAGGAGAGAAATACGGTTGCGCTTCTTCGGGGATGGGGCCGCCGCCAGGGAGGCGTTGTTGCCAGCGCTCGAAAATCGGCATCAGCCTTTCCCAAACAGCCTTGGTGTGCTGGGCGTCTGTTTTCAAGGCTGGCTGAAGGTCGAGGGCCAGCAGATGACCCGCTGGCAGGGTCACCAGATCGGCACCGAAAAACGGCAGGTCGTAGCTGGTGCTCGGATTGACCACAAAATTCAGCACTGAGGCTGCTGACCCTGCCTCCACGCAAGCAGCACGAATTTGTCGCAGTTTTCTGCTGCTGCAGGCCCAGGTTGCTGTCGTCACATGGATCGGCTTGCTTTTAGAACCCGTTTCACTTGTTTGCAGCAGAAACTCCGGCTCAATTGGGTAAGGCTGCAACCCAAAAGGTTCTAACGCTGCGCATGCATGATCCAAAAATGGTTGCCAGCGCCAGTGATCGATCGTGAGAGGCTCAAGGCTGCTCAGGCGTGACGGGCTCATTGCGTTGATGTGGGGAAGAGAAATTCGTGAAGAAAGCGGTCTGACCATTCATTACCAAAGTGGCTTGTGAACAGTCCATGGGCAGGATCCCGCTCAGCGCTGTACTTGTTGTAAGCACACTGGAGTTCTTGGACTTCTGCAGGAGAAATCTCTGATTGCCCAGCTTGCGATCGAGCTGTCAATTGCCAGTAGCTATCTAAAAAGGCATTGAAAGCTTGAGGGAGTGATTGCTCAGCTTGTTCTGCTCCACCACGACAGAACAGTAAATAGGGGGAGAAATATTGATTTGGGTCGAAGGAACGCATCGTTTCTTCCCCGCTTAGTTCTGGGAACTGCTGGTGGAGATTTTTTAATTCCACCAGGTGACGATCTAGATAATCTGGCTTCTGAGTAAGTGGTTGAAAATCCAGAACAGCAACAAGTTTCTTTCTGGCGCCAAACCACAGCAGATCCACACCCATCAAGGGTTGATCATTATTAAGGTCTGGGTAGGCAACTGAATTGAGGACTTGGAGGCTGTCGCCTGCATCCATTCTGGTGACCCGCCAGCGCCTGAATCCAGGGAGCTGCCAAAGCCAGCTTTGTATTGTGCTTTTGCCGTTTTGGGATTCAGAGCGTTCTAATCCTGAAGGAATCTCAAGGGCCGTAGCACCTTTCTCCATTAAGTCGCTGTGTAGCTGATCCAGGAATGGGTCGAACATCTTCAGATGATGGGTGCAGGAGTATTGGCCTTCAAGCTTTGTGCTTGCATGGCAATTGATCGGATGTCTTCATCGCTTGGACAGCGAAATTCAGTGCAGTAAGTTGTCATTGAAACTCCGTCAAGGCACTGAACAGAGCTGACGCGCATGCGTACTTGGTCAGTGACAAACCAGCATCTCTCAACCCCTACGTTGGTATCATAACGAGTTGTGATTGTTAGAATTCCATCGTCTGCAAAGTCGTAAGTACTAAGTACAGATTGCTTCTCAACATATCCCACGTCTCTGAGCAAATACCCCTTTCTTGGATTGCTTGTATTTGGCACGTCAATCACAACAGCCGCGTAGTCGTCATTCCTGACTCCTTTTTTAATGTTGCTTTCCCACCAGAATCTTGCTCCGCCACTGCTTTCAGTAGAACTGATGTTGAGAGCTGCGCAGATGCTTTCTACGGCAGGATCATCTGCATTAAAGGGTTCAATAATTAAATTAGAGTCGGCTGCTTCATCATCTTGGAAATCCAAATGATGGACTGCTCTTCTGTTTAGCCATGTTCCCCTGCTGGCTTCAAAGAAGTCAGCCATCGTCATGGGTGGTAAGGGGATGGATTTCATGTTTGCCAGTTGCTTTTAATCCAATGCAAGGTCGCTGGTATATGCGGCTGGAAGCTCAAGATTCAGTAGCCTTCTTTTGGGTAGCTAGCTGATCAAGGATGGCGTCAATTTTCTGTAATTCAGGGTGCTCAGCAACTGTTGCATCAATTTTTTTCTGGGAAAGACGAAGCTTTTGCCCCAGATTGACAACATCTTGATAAAGGCGATTGCGGTAGGCAGAGAGCTCATCAATCGATTCTTGAAGTTCCTGAGCTGTTGGCGTGTCAGATGGAACGTTCGTCATCCTTTAGGTGATCGATTTTTTGAAGCTTAAACCTCGAGCGTTGGCGCTCGAAACATTATTCAGTCTTGGGTCGGTAGCTGCACGCATTGGCTGATGTCGTGATCAGAGCCCAGCTTCAACAGCTCAGACTGCCGTTGAGCACTGGGCTTTGCCCTCGCTTTGTGGTTTGCAGGCAACGCTGTGGTCCAGGTCGTCCCAAGGGCCAAGGTGACAAACTCTTGCGTAACCCTTGGATCCCAGTGGGGCCCTCGGTTGATGGGCTTAGCTTTGCAGAGCGCTTCCCACTTGGGGACTCCATTCCATTCGGTGTGGTTACCCCCAGCGGTATTAGAAGCTTTTCCCCTAAAACTGTCTGGCCCCCAATGCTCGACGCATTTTCCCGCACAGTCGTCAGCGCTGACGCCAAAACTGCACCGGTGGGTGGTAGCGACCTCGCTAGCCTCCGCTCCTATGTGCGTGATGGCAACAAGCGCCTTGATGCTGTTAACGCCATCACCTCCAACGCCTACTGCATCGTTTCTGATGCAGTCACCGGCATGATTTGCGAAAACACCGGCCTGATTCAAGCCGGTGGCAACTGCTATCCCACTCGCCGCATGGCTGCATGCCTGCGCGATGGCGAGATCGTGCTTCGTTACATCAGCTATGCCCTTCTGGCTGGCGATGCTTCCGTGCTCGATGATCGTTGCCTCAACGGCCTGAAAGAGACCTACATCGCTCTGGGTGTTCCCACCCAGTCCGCTGCCCGTGCTGTGGCCATCATGAAGTCCGCCGCGACTGCTCTGATTGGTCAGACCAACTCCCCTGCCAGCGGCGGTGCCAAGTACCGCAAGATGGAAACCACTCAGGGCGATTGCTCTGCTCTGGTTGCAGAAGCTGGTTCTTACTTCGACCGCGTGATCGGCGCCATCAGCTGATCGGTCCCGACTTCTTTCCCTACTCACAGCACCACCATTCCTAAGGATCTCAAATGAAATCCGTTGTGACCACCGTCGTGACCGCTGCCGATGCAGCAGGTCGCTTCCCTTCCCAGAACGACCTTGAGGCTGTTCAGGGCAACATTCAGCGTGCCGCAGCTCGCCTGGAAGCCGCTGAAAAGCTGGCTGCCGGCTTGGATAACGTCACTCGTGAAGCGGGCGATGCCTGCTTCAACAAGTACTCCTATCTGAAGCAACCCGGTGAAGCTGGTGACAGCCAGGTCAAGATTGACAAGTGCTATCGCGACCTCGGCCACTATCTGCGCCTCATCAACTACTGCCTGATCGTTGGTGGCACTGGCCCCCTCGATGAGTGGGGTATTGCTGGCGCCCGTGAGGTGTATCGCACCTTGGGTCTGCCGACCAACGCTTACATCGAAGCTCTGACCTACACCCGCGATCGCGCATGCGCTCCTCGCGACATGAGTGCTCAGGCTCTCAATGAGTTCAAGAGCTACCTTGATTATCTGATCAACGCTCTCTCCTGAGCACTTGATTCGTTAGCTGAACTGAATCAGTTCATCAAAGGAGGGGCATCGCCCCTCCTTTTTTTGTGGCTTAGAAAAGACTGACTCAAACACCGTCGTTGGTCCGGGTATCCCTACTCGCTCGAAGCCTCTGGCTAGCAAAGAGAACCCTTAATTTGAGCCAAACAAACCAATCCATGACCACATTTGTTCTCTCTCATAATCTGCAGATAACAAGTGACAGTGTTCCTGCCATAGATATGCAAGATCTTGCTGAATCTTTGGTTGTTAACTCTTCAGCAATTACTGCTGCCCAAGTTCTTGATCATCCGCACTGGGCCTTGACCTGCGAGTCCTCACTCGAGCCTGTTCAGCTCGCTCATGAACTTGTCAAAGCTTGGAAAACTTACCGCCAAACAAAGGGGCACACTAACTCCCATACAGTGTTAGCCCTGGGTGGAAGAAAAGATTCTGCAGGGGCGCCAGGCTCACCTTTGCAAGAAGGTTTTTGGGGGGTAGATGTTGTCGAGACTCAAGACCCCAAAGCATTCCTTGCTGCTATTAACTGGGATGGACTGAAATCCACTCGGCCTCAAGAGGCAGTATTTGAGATTTCGGCTTGAATCCATCCAGATCCTGACCTGTGTCAGGAAGCCTTTCTGCGTCCACGACGCTTTGGTGGATTTGAAGACTTGCTCTCTGATTTTGCTGCTGTTGCAGGTTTAGGTGCGTTCTTCTTGGGCTGTGCTTTCGCAGCAGGCTGGTCCTTCTGCTTGGTGACAACAGATGCTGATCCGCTGGCTGAAACGTCAAGAACGGTGATTCCGGATTTGCTTGCCATTTGCATCCATTGCTGCATCCGAGAAAAAGGAATGCGCACTGTATGGATGGTTTGGGACGCTGGACCTTCTAGTCTCCGCACTGTCAGGCAGATATCACGACCAGCAGAGGGGCCCATGCTCATGAAGCAAATGCCAGTAAATTCTGCCGTAGGCCACCTCAAAAGAAAAGCTGCTCAAACTTTTCTTATTGATCAACATTGCGGCGGGTATCTTCTGCCTACTTAGTGCTAGTTTTTGATCCAATGAATCCTCGATAGATGGCAGGAGAATTTGATAATATTCACCAAGGATTAACCCAACTTGGTGCGCTAAAAATACTGAAAAGCAGTGTAGAAGAGCTTGATTCTAAAAGTGACTTCTATATGGCGGCTTCCCACCTAATTAATTTTCCGGGTGAGGACACGGTGAATGGGTTGATTGGCTTTTTGCAAATTAGTTCGCAAGATTCCAGTGTGTTGTTGGCTCAACGTAAAGCTGTTGAAGTCCTAGGACGCCTGCACTGCCAGGAGGCGCAAACAGTTATTGGCCAATGCCTTGCCAGCAAAGATATCTACATGGTTGAAAATGCTGCCTGGGCATTGGGGCAATTGATCTGTCAGGACAGTGCTTTTCATGAGCAAATGATTTCGCTGTTGGCAGAGCCCAGTCAAAATCGGAGAGTTTTAATTCAGACTCTTTCTTCGTTAGATGTTGATCAAGCTATCCCACATTTCGAAGAGCTAAAGAGAGATGACAAACCATCAGTGGCTGGTGCTGCTATTGCGGCACTTGCAAAGCAAAGACAACTTTCTAAGGATGAATTTGAAAAGCTTTCAGAGAATTTGTTTTTGCCAAATCAGATGGATCGGCAAAGTGCTGTTCAAGACATTATTGATGCCAGGCAAGTTGATCTTCTGGCTGATGTCACCAAGGCTCCTGTTTCCCCTGCATTCAAAATGAGGGCTTTAAAGCTGTTGCTTAATGATGAGCAGCTTGAGGCTCCCTATGGGATTGACTTGGTCAAGAGAGTGATTCTTGACCGTCCAGAAGAAATTGTTGTTCTACATCACTATGAGGATGCTCAAGACCCTGCATTTTTGGTCAACGAGCTGTTTTGTCCGGATTTCAGTCGTTGCTATTTAGCGATGCAGCATCTTGTTGCTACGGATGGCCAACTCATCTGGCCATTCTTGCAAAAATCATGGTCTGATCGTGCTCATAATGATTATGGAGTACATTACTTTTTTATGCATTTATTTAGATTTGTAGATACCTGGCCTGATGACTCTTTGCCTTTCATCAAAGAACTCCTTCTTGATGCCATACAAGACCTACGCCCACAATTCAAAAAATCACCTCCAGCTGCACTGCTATCTCTTTCTATGCGTTTCCCTGATTTATTTATGGACCAGATGGATGCTCTTCGATCGGATTACACGAATTTTTCTTGGCAAAAACGTTTTGCTTGTCTTGAAGCATTGGGGTTCCTTCCGCAATCAAGTTGGCCTGAGACCATTGAGCCTTTTTTGGTGCAGCTTGTCGCTTCTGACCCTGAGCCCATCGTCCGTTTAAAGGCCCAAGAACTTCTAAAGCATTAGGATGCCTAGATGGGTCTGAAAAGCATTCATTTCCCATCATCTCAATAAGGTCCTTGTACGACTCCTGGGTGATATCATCAGGACTTGTCATTTAGATATCTAAATGGAAGCTGCTGCGGATTGCAATACCAACCTTAATTCCTTATTCGAAGATTTGATGCATCCAAATCCTCGGATCCAAGAGGATGCATGTCGTGAAATGGCAGAGAAATATGCATCGGAAGCATTGCCTCGGCTGCTCGATTTATTTGAACATGAAGACCCCAAGGTTTATCGTGGCGCTGTAAAGGGTGTTGGATTCTTTGGCTATGAAGCATTCCTGCCTGTCATTGAGCTTTATGGTCGAACCAAAAATCAAACGGCAAAAAGATGCTGTCCAAAGGCATTTGTTCAGTTGTTCAAAAATTTTCCTAACCAGCCGTTTCCTGATGAGGTGATGGATTTACTTAGGGATGCGATTGACGATTCAGACATGGTTGTTGTCCAAGGCGGATTGATGTGCCTTGGGCAGCTCGGTAAACAGCAACTTGGTGGAGATGAAGCCGTTCAGCTTCTAGTCAATGTGCTCACAAATGAGAACGTTGCTTTGGTCTACAGTGCCACTCAAGCATTAGCAGATATTAATCATCCCCTTGTGGCGAGCTCTTTAAAATCGCTGATGGAATCATCCACTGATCCCTTGATCAAGGAAGCCGCTGAGTCCGGATTGGCCCGGCATGAAAACCTGGTTGCAACTTCTAAGTCTTGACCAAGTCCTCTGCTGATTCTTTCAGGACGGATTCAGCTATGGCCAGTCTTAAATCAATAATTAGATCAGTTTGACAGGCTTTATTGGCTTTTGAGAATAGTTCAAAATCTATTGGCTTGATTAAGGCCATCTCTTCATAGGCCATTACAGCTGAATAACGCAGGCCCCAATCCTCGGGTTTAGCTAATGCCCAATGCAGCGTTGACTGAATGGATGTTTTAGTCTCACTGCAGTCTTCAAAATCATGGTACAGCTTCCCTAGAGCCAAGAGTGCTACACGTCTTAGCTTGCCTTGACAATGGTTAGCAATTTCAAGGCCGATGACATGCTGTAGAACAGTGACAGCTTGAGTACACCTCATGAAATAGAGGAGTTGCACAATCGCAGCACGTATATCTTGATCTTCGCTCTCAATGCAGCTCGCGCAAAGCTCCATGCAGCAGTCTGTCTCACTGGCCTGAAGTGTTTTTAATAGCTGCTCATTGTTCGTTGGATTTTGCTGAATGAGCTTGATTAAATGCCCCTTGCTAAGTTCTAGAGGGGATAGCTCAGTGCTGTTGTTATTTGCTAGTAGATTTGAAGATGGAAGATTGCCCTGAATGGCATCTGTAACGAGTGAGTCAATCTTGGAGATGAGTTCCTTCACTACGCTGTCGAGGATTGAGTTCTTAGAATTTCCTGAATGAATACAACGGGCATGCGTCTCTAGAATTTGCTTTAGTGCTGCCATCTTTACATTATTGGGAAGATTGGCAGCTGTTATATTTTCGCTTAGATTTGCGTCATGGCATTGGGCCAGATCAAACGCAGCTGATTGCCTCAAGAATGCATTCTGGTCCGATAGATTGCTGTTGATGGTTGCTAGATATTTTCGTTCTCTTGTCATTCTGTAAAAATAAATTCCAGCAGCCCCTTGGATGCGTTTGGAGCTGTCATTCAAATAATCTCTGATTACTTCTGATACTTCCCATATCTCAAATGCAGCCAAGGCTTCAATTAAAGCCTCCATAGGCTTGGACAATGATGTTCCATATAGATATTCAATTAAGCTTGGAACACAGACTGGGTCATTAATAGACCTCAATGCAAGGATAGCTGCTTCTTGAAGTCGTAAATCATTTGAATTGAGTGATTGAATTAACGGCGCGATCGCCTGCGGGTTGGCGATCATTCCTAGTGATCGAGCAGCTTGCCGGCGCAATGGATACCCACCCAATGCCGTTTGATCATTGTCTTCATTGAGGACTTCAGAGAGAACGGCAACTGCCTGCTGCTCTTTGTTTTTGCCTAACCACCAGATCGCGTGGTATTTCAGTGCTAAGTCGTTGCTAGTTTTGATTATATCAATGGCTACAGGCACTGAATTAATCGTAGTCATAAAGAACTTTTCAGAGCTGTAGAGCTAGTACGCAGTGCTCCCTTCAGAGACGGGAGAATGAAGACCGTTATGTTCTGGTTTTCGAGGTACGCTTCAGACTGGTTTAAGGCCTTCGTAATAGCCCCCAGCACGAAAGTCATAGCGTTCAACTTCGTCCTCTTTGCTGCAAGTGGTTTGTGAATATTCCAGCAGCGTTTTAAAGCCAGGTGGCACAAGTTTTGGACACAATTCGCCAATGTCGTTGGCAAATGGGCAGAAATACACACCGGCCCAGCGGTTTAGGAATCGCCCTTGAATTTCGTCCGAGAAATCAAATCCGTTGGCCTTGGCCAGTCTGAGTATTTCTTCAGGCTGCGCGTCCGCAAACTTGCTTCTCAGCTCGGTGTCCTCCCTTAGGACGCCAATGAAGCGAATGAATTCAGCTCTCGACATGCGCTAAGCCCAAGCTCTATCCAGATTTTATCAGCAGGATCCCCATCTCCTCAATCTGGCTTTGCTTTTTATCATGCTTACCCGATCTGTGTAGCCAGCTGTTAGAACAACTAAAAAGAATTGCTCAAATTAAATGGTAAATAGTCAGCGATTTGATGGGCTCTTTGCAGGCATGTCTGAGTCAAATGCTGTTGACCTTCTCAATCAACCCTCTGGCGAGCTTGATAACCCAGGTGTTAAATATATTGCCGCTACTCGGCTTGGTGCTTGTAGCTCGCACGAGTCTCTGGAAGCCTTAATCTCAGCGTCTTCTGGAGAGAGAGAGGATATTTTTGATCGCATTACTCGTAGAAAAGCTATTGAAGCATTAGGGCGGCGTAAGAATCTCTCCACATTGCCTGTCATTCAGGAAGCTTTGTCTAGCGATGATGACCCCACTGTTGTCAATGCTGTTGATGCTCTAATAACAATTGGCTTGCCTTTAACAACAGATATCAAGACCACTTTATTGAACCTATTACACCAACGCTCTGCAGCCATTCAGCGTGTGTCAATCCAGTGCTTTAGCAGGCTTGATGTTGACGATTGTGCTGCGCAAATTTCACCGTTTGAATCCCACTCTGATTATTTGGTTAGTGGGGCTGCCCTTGCCTATTCGGTTCGATATACAGGCTCACTGGAACGCTTAGAGAGTTTGAGTGAACGCCTATCAGACAATACGGTTGGGATTCGTCGTGCGGCCGTGATCGATCTCGGCGATGCGGGGCATGAAGCCTCACTTTCTGCATTATCTTCATCTGCTGTTTCCATGCCTTTGCGCGCTAAAAGTGCGCTCCGCATCCTTGGTAAAAACCATCAATATTATTTGAACACCTTCCTTCAGTCCATTTTGATTGATGATCCACGCCTGTTGGTTTATCCATCAGAGCTGTCGTCTCCATCATCTTTGGATTCCATTTGTGATTATTTGCGCCATCGAGATGAAGGCAAGCAATATCTTGGTGCGAAGGCTCTTCTAAACTTAGAGTCTGCTGATCAACACCAAGCGATTATTGATATCTGGAACCAACATGGATCTGACTATGGTGTGCATTATTTAATCACAAATATCATCGGACAATTACGTTTGCACTCTCTATCTGACCTTGTTGTTGAAGCCTTAAGTAACAGTGAACCCCAATATGCTAAATCAAGAATTGCTGCGGTCTGGGCTTGCCTCAGTCTTGGGCTCCAAGATGCCAGGCCAACCATTGAGCGCCTATTTTTGGAAACTTACTGGGATGCATTAAAACAGACCTGCTTTAGCGTATTGAAGCGACTTTAATAGGGCTATACCCAATCTGATAAAACCGAGCTCTTTCTAATGTTTGACTTGGCAACTCGCCATATGCTGTGGCGTAACGACGGGCATATCTGCCTTGATGCTTGAAGCCAAAATGGATGGCTATCTCCCTGATAGAACGTAATTTCAGCTCATACCTTAGTTCTGAATTCAAAAGCACTCGCCTTGACTCCTCTAATCTGATTTGGGTCATCATTTCAATGATTCCCATGCCAAAGCTTTCTTGGCAGATTCGATAGAGTGAGGCTTGGCTTGTATGAATTTGTCTACATACTTCTGCCAAGGTTAGAGGCTTCGTCATGACATCTGAGTCATGGGCAAGTTTGACAATCTCCCGCAACAGGTCAATATTCTTGGGTGATTGGCTTGAGTCACTGACTGTAATTGGCTGTTCTAGACATGCAGTCAGAATTTCAAAGTATTTGTTATCGATACCTTCTTCTTGCCTTCGGATATTCCTCTCAACCAGCCTCTTTAATTGTGCTAAATGTTTTGGCATGCACTCCATTCCAATGTCGCCATTGATCCTTTCAAGCGCGTTGTAAGCTTTGCATTCGTGCAGGTAATCAATAAAATCACTCTTCCTCACCATGCAGGCTGTGCTTGTGCAATTGTTTGTATATCGTCCCCATGAGTTCCTTGGTTGTGGGCTTATTGTCGCAAATCCAGCGAGGCTATTCGGCGTCATTTTGTAACCATCACACCTGCCTAACCCTTCTACTTCCCTGCCAAGTGGAGTAATCCAGTTGAAATCAATAGTTTCACCATTTCCCCAGCCCTCATAAAGCAGCGTTTTAGTGGACTCTATTTCCGCCACAGATACTGATTTATATTGAAGAGGAGAAATCTTGTAAGTTCCACCACCATTTTCAAATTGTGTGATTCGTGTGCTCTGCCCTAGCTTTTGGAGCTCTTCTGAAAGATTGAGAGGGTCCTTATACTCAATGATGATGCTCATATTTTCTCCTCTCCACCAAGAGCTGAGACCCCGATGTTGATACCTCGTGTTTTCTCGACTGTGTCTTCTGGATTTTCTAAGTAGGTTCTGAAGTACAGCTCTTCAAATGTCGTCCATTTGGAAAATCCATAGTATTCAGCAATTCGCTCTTTCGTGAACAGCCGCAACCCTGAGCTTATGGTTGGATTGGATAGAGATTTTCTGGCTTGTTCTAGTCGAACTACCTTTGTTAGCTCTAAGACATTCATCCCAAATGTCTCTTTGCATGCTTTATTGAGAGAATTTTTTCCAGTATCCAGATAATCACTTATTTCGCTCAGGGTAATTGGTGGCAATCCATTCCTGTCTTCGTGAATGAGCTTCACCAAATCTTCGACTAGTTCACTTGACTCACTCCTTTCTCTTTCGATTGACTTGCCGGTTGCCCCTTCTTCTAGACATGCAATGGCAAGATCAAAGGCTTTTGCCGGCTGGGTAATTAATTTCCCATTAAAATGCTCTTTGACTAGTCTTTTCAGTTGGACTGTAGCGGAGTTGCAGGAGTCAAATCCAATTGATTTCTCAAGCCTTGCGTAGGCCTCATAGGCTTTTAGTGATTGGATTCTTTTCTTGAGCCGCTCCCATCTCAAGCTCATGCAATACAGCTTGTTGTTTGAGGCTAAAAGATTCCAGGTATTACCTCCAGTTTTGCTGATCCTATTGAATCCTGCGACACTCTGATTATTCATTCTGTAACCACTCATGGTGGTTGCATATTTGTTTTCTTTGCGCTTTTCAGGGGTTACCCAGCAGAACGAAATTGAGTTGATATTTGCTTCCTCTTCATAGAGCAGAGCCTGGTTACTCTCAAAAATCTCCAGGTGTATGTCTTTTACTGGAGAGCAGATTGTTTTTGTTAGCAGACTGCCGCTAGTCAGCTGAGTCACATTACAGTCAAAGGCCGAGCCTTGGTAATACTCTGAGAAGTGTGCTTTGCAGCACTCCTCCATTTCCAAGGTGTCAGTGAAGCTGTAGTGACTAGCTGGCTTTCGCAGCACGGAGCTACCGACTACTTCTCTTTGCACTCTACTGCAGTTGCTTTCTGTTGACTAGTTTTCTCTTTGGTGTCGATAGCATTCCTTCCCTGGATTTCTGCTTCCTATTCACTCGTCATCCGCTTTCAGTATTTTGATCGCAACTTCAATCACTTTCTTGACGCCTTCGTCTTGTTCGCTTTCGGCCGCTTTTGAAAGTCCTTCGATTGACTCACGGGCTGTCAGCTTCATAAGTGATAAAGCAGAATTCTTTCTTACTTGTGGGTCGTCATCAACTAGTTTCGCAACAAGTAAATGTTGCACATCCTCTGCATCACAAGACTTTCCAATTAAGGTAGCTGCTTCTGCCCTAACTTCACTGCACTCGTCATCCATCGCATTCAGTAGTCGCTGCATTGCTTTGGCATCCCCTAATGCCTGGATTTGATCACCCAGTGCTGAGATTGCAGCTACACGTACTTCTGCATGGGGTGAATCACACGCCTCTAGTAATGCTTCAGGGGCTTTTGCTCCTATGAATGTGAGGGCTAGATTGATTAGCCCAACTTGAAATGGCGTACATTCCGGATTAGCTAAAATTCCTAATAACGATTCCAATGCATCTGGGCCAATCGTTGCCATTGCCCCGGCAGATGAGCCAAGTACAACTGGATCATCATCTTCGAGAAAGGCTTCCAATAGGAATGGCAATGCTGCTTTGCTGCCTATTAGGTTCAGGGTTTTGGCAGATGCCCGTCTGACGACAACGTTTTCGTGAGTTCGCAAGGAGTTGCACAGGATTGGAAGTGCTGCCTCACCAACTGCCCCGAGGCTTTTTGCAAACGTTAAGCGAAGAGCTCCTCGTTGATCTCCAAGTCCAGCAACCATTTTTTTTAATGAATCGCTATCGGCGCCTGGAATCACGCCTTCACTCAGTTTTAGGCTCAGTTCATCAGCCAGCTTTGAAGCTTCCTCTTCTGTGAGCTTGCTGTTACTGATTGTGTTTAGATCTTCTACGCCCTGACTCAAATCCATGGCCATTGAGTTGCATGCCAATCTAATTGATCGAGGGTGGCTTGGATTTACTCATCATTTTCCAGGCACTATCTCTTTACTTTCGTCGGCATGCAATAAAAAAGTGCCCCTTCAGTGAAGGGGCACTTTTGATTTCCCAATTTAATGGGATCCTTCCAGCTTCTTGAAATCAGAAGTGAACACCAAAGGGACGGAAGGGCACATAGTCAGTTACAGCAGGGGGCTTATGACCGCTGTACTGCTGTTCAGGCAGCCTGACTGGTGTCTTGGCCACAGACCGGTAGGTGAAGGTCACAGGTTGAGTAGCCTTAGCCGCTGCTGTTGCCAAGGGGGTCGTGGTACGAGCCTTTTTGCCTTGAGCGTTATCACTGATAGCCACCTTGGTGCTACCCAACTCCCGGCTCAAGTTGAAGGACGAGGTGTACATTCCAGCGTAGGAATCTGCAGTTCTGGTATACGGAACGATGTCAGAACCGAAGACCTCGGCGTACTCAGCACAGTCAGTCATGCTGTCGATGAGGGCGTCAAAGCCTTCCTCGGCCTGCAGCTTGATGCTGTTTTGCACTTCAGCCTGATTCAGGGGAGCGCGTCCCATGATGTGCTTGAAGTTGAGCTCGATCCCGCGCTGAGGTGCAACGGAGTGGAAGTAGTTGTCCTTGTAAAAAGGTGACTTTGCCAGTCCATTGACGAAGTCACGGACGGTGATCTCGCCGTTCATTAGGCGCGCTTCCAAGGAAGTGCAACGCTCAGCTTCGGTCGGTGGCAGATTGCCAAAGACTTGGCGGTAGGCAGCGTTGATAGTCCGCTCCAGAGCTTCGCTGCTGCTAGGGGCGTATTCGTCGAAGGTGACTGCATAGGGCACCTCACCATGAAGGCGAGGTCCGATACCAAGACCCATCGCTGCGCAGGTGTTGCGCTTGTATTCAGCGATGGCACCAGCGACCGTGCGGTGCACAGTGTTCTTTCCTGCTTTACTCGTCATGGAGTAGGACGCAGGCTTGGTGCGACTTGCAGCTGCGAGCCCTTCGGGACTCGTTTGAGTGCTGAGCATGATGAGGGAAGGGGTGAGGTGGACTATTAATCACCTCTCAAACATGCCGGCCCAATCATTGAACTGATAGGCAATCTTTAGCCTGTCGAGAGATGAATCCGCAGATGGATTGACGGTCACAGTTTTCAATGGCTAGCAATTGCTGAACCTTGGCTTCTTTGACCACTTCATCCGAGCGTTGATGCGAGCTATGTCTTGCAACCTAATCATTTATGCCCTCATAACTCTGACTACTAAATGAAGCCATGGGTGCTGCATTTTATGCTGCACAGTTTGATAAGGGTAAAAAAAGGGGTGGGCACTATGCCCACCCCGCTGATTAGATCGACACAATCAATCAGCTTGAAGCTAAATGATCAGCCCAGGGAGTTGATCACGTAGTCCAGCAGCTGGTTGTAGGCGGTCAGAGCCTGAGCGCTCATGTCGCGAGGAGCGCAACCGCGGGAGCGGATGTGGGAGAAACCAGCAACGTAGGTGCCAGCGTCGATGCTGAGGGCCTTGTAGACCTCTTTTTGACCGTTGATGGCCAGCTCATCGAGGGGGCCGGTGCCGCCGGTGACCAGGCAGTAGTTGATCAGACGCAGGTAGTGAACGAAGTCACGCTTGCACTTCTCTTTGCCTTCGGTGGCGCACTTACGGGGCTGACGGCCGGTGGCACCGTTGGGGTACTGAGCGTAAACAGCGTCGACAGCTTCTTGAGCCACGGCGTCGTAGTTGCCAGCCAGCTTCTCAGCGGCTTCCAGACGTGCAGCAGCGCGCTGGATGGAACCCTGCACCGACTCCATGTCGGAGGCGGAGGGGAAACGGGAGGAGCTATCGGCAGCGCCGATAACGGTGGTGATGACGGACTTCATGATTTTGAAGAAGGGTTTTCAGGTGTTCAGAAAATGATCTCTGGCTCAGCTGATGGCGCTGATCACCATGTCGAAGTAGCTGCCAGCTTCACCGGCGAGGCTGGAGCAGTCACCGGAGGTGAGAGCCATTTTCTTGGCCTGGCTGTTGGTGTTGGTGATCAGAGCAGCAGCAGCAGCCTTCATGATGGCGACGGCGCGGGAAGCGGAACCGGTAGGCACGCCCAGGGCGGCATAGGTTTCGCGAAGGCCGTTGAGGCAGCGGTCCTGAAGCACAGAAGCGTCACCGGCGAGCAGCGCGTAGCTGACATAACGGAGAACGATTTCACCGTCGCGCAGGCAAGCAGCCATCTTGCGGTTGGTGTACACACCACCGTTAGGGGCGGTCAGGCCGGTGTTCTCGCAGCAGATGCCTGCAACGGCGTCAGAGACGATGCAGCTGGCGTTGGAGGAGATGGCGTTCACAGCGTCAAGGCGCTTGTTGCCGTCTGCGATGAAAGACTTCAGAGAGGCAAGCTCGCCTCCGCCAATGAAGGCGCCGCTGGAGTCGGCCGAGACGGCCTTCCTGGAGAATGCGTCGAGCATGGTTGAGCGATTACGTGTTTGGGAGGGGATGCAATCCGCATCACGAGTGACCTTAACCCTGCTTTTCGAGCTCAACGCCTCGAGTAGATCGTCAGGACACACAAGTTGACAAACTCAAAACCTGAAGCAAATCAGTAGGAGCTTTTTGCTCTGGCTGGGATTAAGTATTTCCTCCTGCTTATTTCAACTTTTTAAGCACCTGCATGCACGTCCATTTCAGTGGTAACCACTGAGCCTGTGCCGCGAGTTGCTCCAACAGTTCAGCTTGATCGTTCAGGCCCATCGCCAAGCAGCCCCAAGCAGCGGCAATCCTGGATTTGGTGTACTGAGGAATGGTTTCAGCCAGGGCCAGTCGGACCAGTTCGCTTCTGGAATCAATCTTTTGAAGGCTGACCACGGCAGTGAGGTAGTAATGCGTGACGTAATCACTCCATAACTTGTCTTTGATTCGATCAATCAGGGCGAGTTTTTCCTCTTCTTCCATCGACATCAGGCTTGCAGCGCCACCGTATTGACGTGCTTCATCCCTGTGTTGAAGATTATTTTCGATCTCATCGGCATTCACATCACAGATCCATTCCGTTCTCAGTTTTAAATTTTGTGGATTGTCCTGGAGTAATTGAGTGATCAGTGCTTCGTATTCCCGAGGGACAACACAGGTTTTTCCCGGGTCAACCAGTTGAAAGGCACTTCTGGCTCGTAGGGACATTGAGACCGGCGCTGTCACTAGTGACTCGAGTCGACTGACGTCCCCTGCATCGCCAAGATCAATCACAGCAGATCGACGTCGACCAGCGATTTGGTCCACCAGTTGGGGGACCAAAGGATCCAACGCTGCTGTTCTGCCATGAACTTTTGACCCATAGGCCCTGGCTGCGCCCGACACCAGTGGATTTGGGTCTTCGTCAAACGGCTTGATGGCATGGTCTGCGCCTTCAATTCCAAGCCGTGTATGGGCTTGGATCACGGCCCGCTTTTGGATGTCCTCTCCTCCCAGGGCCTGAAGAAGCTGCTTTTTCTGCTCGGTATCCAGCTCGGAGCTGATTTTTGTGATCGAGTCCACTGCGTTGATCACAGCCGATTCGTCGCTGCAGTTCAATGCTGCAAACAGAACAGGCAGTGCTTTGGGGTGACGCCGCCGTCCCAAGGCGTCGAGGGCTTTTCTTCTGGTAATCCGATCAAACAGATTGTCAGGACTGAGTTGTGCGGCTTCGATCAGTGTGTTCAGGGACTGTTCGCTGTCACTGGCACCAAGCCGTGTTGCTGCCATGTATTTATCAACGGGTCGCTCCAGTGAGTCCGGGTCAGCCAGAATGACGCTGATCGCACGTTCCTCAGTAAGGCCTTCTACAAGATTGTCAAAACGTTCAGGCATTGATGAGCCTTTTGATTAATAGTTCCAATTGGCGATTGACTCGCCAGAGGTCAAAATCTTGGGTCGACGCGGGCTGGAATCTGCGCCAAGAGCCGTTGGCTGACCTTGTAGCCACATTTTATCATGTCAATGCCATGCCAAGGGGTCTTGGTATCTGCAATCAGTATTCTGCGTCCTGGTTTCTAAGTATCTTTGATTGTTTCTGTATTAATCATTTGATCTTTACATATTATTGAGGGTGCATTAGTCCTGGTATGCTCGCCTGCTGAGATCAACATTAGGTCAATCAATGCCTGTATCTCCAGAGCAAGAACAAGCGTTGCCTCGATTTGTCAAAGCCATTGAGGCCAGCCCTGACAATCAAACTCAGCTCAATGCGCTCAACACGATTGATGACCTGAAAGCCCTGGTGCAACGCATTGAGCCTGCGCTCACAGGATCAGCCTTGATTCCCTACGAGCAAGCGACGAGTCCTCCGAAGATCACGATTGACTCAGGCGTATTAGCTGCCGATATCCCTTGGCGCCTTCTGCGTTGCCCCGGAGGACCCTTGGTTCTGCAGATGATTTGCAAGAACGTGAACTTTGCCCTTTGGATTGAGGCCTGCTGAGGATGAACACTCCTCAGTTAGAGGTCTTTCTAAAAGCGGTTGTCTATGACCACGCCATCGCAACGGGCCTGAAGCGCTGTACGACGCACGCGGAGATCGTGGCTTATGCCAACTCTCAAGGCTTTTCTGTTGATTTGGGTGAATGGCAGGCTCATGTGGATGCTGATTGGTTAACGCTCGATCCTGCTGCGCAAAGCAAGATTCGTGAGTGCGAGACTTCTCATTGGTCCTGGGCTTTTCGCCAGACACCCACTTGGAGAGCGATGTTGATGGAATGATCGCCTCGGGCAGTCGCAATCAGGATTTTTTGCCTAAGATGATCAGATGCTTCTGATTTAACAGCAGCCCATGACGCTTTCCGCTTCGGATGCCGAAAAAGATTCGATTTTGGAATCTTTCATTGCTTTTGCTCGTGGTAATCAAGAGGTGAGAGATGAGATCAAAGCTGCTCTTAACCAGGATCAGGTGATTGATATTGCCACATCACATGGCTATGCCTTTGATTCACTCACGATCTTGAGGCGATGGAGCAAGCACACTGATTTTTCTAAGGATACTTGGATGGGCTGGTTTAGCGATTAGCTGTTGATTTCAGAGTAGCGGGTTGATTTGCTACCTCTTTTCGCCCAGTAAGTAACAAGATCTTCGCCACCAGGTCTCGGCACACTAGCTGTTGCGCGAAGAATTTTGAATGATCTTTTTGGTCCCATAGGCCAATTGCCAACGGCTTTGATACTCCTAAGCCGGCCCCCAAGTGCTTCAAGGCAGATCTCAAACTTTTCCAATTGAGTCTGGTCGACAGTCTCAAAAATAAAATCACTTCCTTCGCAGATCAGATGTTGGGACCTGATCCAGCATTTCATCTGCTTTTTATGGTCATCGGCTGTCATCCGTTATGGAGTTTTGAAAGCCATTCGTTTTCAATGGTTTCATTGAGCCACTCAACGCGTTTGAATCTTAGTTTTCCATGTTCTGAACCCCAGCATTGTGCATCCGTCTCGGGATCAAACCCTCGATCTCGGCTGATCCAGCGATTTTGATCAACTTCTACTTCGCTAACTAGATAGGTCATTTTCCCATCTCTGGGCACAAGGCATTTCTTGCCTGGCTCTACTGATCCAACGTAATGGCCTGGCTTTTCTAGCTTGAAATGCATGTCACAGCCGCATCGTGCTTCAAGATCACACTGTTTTAAAGATTTTAGTAGATCTTGCTCGCGTCCTGCTCCTGCAAGTCGTCTGAAATTAGTGCAGCCATAATTTTCAACGAGAAAAACATCTTCGCGAAGTGTTAGTCGGTGTATGCCTTGCCGGTATGGATCCCACGGTGCATAGTCATAGCATTGTTCGGAGTAAAAACCAGGCCCTTCAAAGACACACCATGGGAGGGGGCGGAAAAAAATATTGATCCTGGCAAACTCTTTTGGGTTTGCCTGCGATTGTTCCAGATTGTCGTAGATGCCTCCAAGCGTTTTGGCAAAGAGGATTAGTTCTGCAGTGCTCAACATTAAAGTTAGTGGTTTATACCTTGCTGATTTTTCTAACTTCCGAGGCAAAGGATGTTTGTAGTATTCCGCTTCCTTCTGAGGTTTTTAAAACTGAGGATCTGCAGCGGACATTGTCGGAGGCAAACCAAATTCTCTCTTCAGCAATGGATTGTCCGTAGACCGTTCTTAAAACTAGAGTCCCGTCTGAGCTAAATGAATAATCAGTGATGGCTTGCTCAGCTTCGGCATAGCCAACACTTCGGATGATTTGTCCGTGTGAATGATCAATTTGGTAGGGAATCAAAATACAGTGACCGGCAGAAACAGCAGTTGGGTCATCTGGCTCCCAGTCACTTTCTGCTTCCCACTCCATGCTGAATGGTGCGGTTAATTCTCCTTTTAGTGCCTTGACTGAGTTGGCAAGTTTGCTGACGGCTTCATCATCTATGTCAAGGCATTGAATTTTGACTTCGCTGAGCACCTCTTCGAAATATTGAAAAGCAAGTGAGTGTCCACTCCGCATGGAGCGCCACTCACCATGGCTCAGCTCGACAAATGTCGATATATCCATTCAGTTCTGGTCTTGCCGTAATGCCGAATTTTAGGTGTTCGGTTCGATTGTCTGAATGCGTCCACCTTGAGCCTGAATTCCCCTGATCGTTGCTGAGAGGGATGTTTGGCTTGCGACGGACTTCTGGACCGCGCGCCGGTTTGCACCAACTTGCACCCGTGAAGTCCAGCTAATCGTGAAACTACCAGCTGTGCCAATGGCTTTGCGCTCATTCAAGGCAGGAACGCTGTCAGTTCCCAAGCTCTTCAACAGGCGGGAAGTCTTGTTGCCGTCAAAACCAGCAAAGCCAACGTCAAGTGCACTTGCTCGCTGGTAGTTCACTGTTCTGCCACCGGCAGTTGTTCCCATTGCACGGTTGTAGGGAACTTGGTCCAGACCAAAAGCAGCTAAATATTCTTCGCTGTAGGTGTAACTCGTAATTTCAGCCTCGTAGCCTTCTTCCGCGAAGAGACGCACATGCTCCATGAGTTCAGCCTGGTCATGGGGCGGTCGTCCCAGCAGATGCTTGAAGTTCAGCTCGACGAACCGATAAGGACTGTTGGGCTCCAGAAATAAACGTTTGTAGGTGTCAGATTGAGCCAGGGCTGTTACCAAGCCCTGCACACTGAGATCCCCGTTGATGAAGAGGGCCTCAAGTGATTCGTTGACATCCAATTCCATCAGGTGTTTGTTGCCAAAAACCTGCTTATAAACCCTTCGAATCACATCAGCGGCATGACCAAGGTCTGTATTTGCTTGTGCTGACAGCGTTGTGATTTCAGTCATTGGGCTGGGAATGGAGTGTGCATGGATTCAGCCCCCTCCTGTCTACATAGCGAGGAGAGGGCTTTGGATTGGCTTGCTTGGCCTACATCACCTCAGTGACGGAAAGGATCTTTCCGCCCCGAGAGTGGATGTACTTCATCTGAGCACTCATGTCCTTGCCGGAGACCAGATAGGTGGAGTTTGCCGTGCGCTGACGGGAGCGAGCTGTTTGGGCAGCCACCACAATGCGGAAACGCTTCTTGGTGGGATCAGGAGCGCCGGACTGGGTGCCGGTGCGGTTGATCCGACTGGTGGTTGCACTCCAGCCGCTTGGCACCATGCCGGTAGCGACAGAGTTCACCAAGGAGGAGCTGCTGAGCACGGTGTCGCTGGCTGCAAAGCCCTCGGCAAGGCTGAGGTGGCGGTTGAATCCAACTTGAGCACGGCCGTTTTCGCTGAGGATGCGGGCGAAGGGAACCGTGTCCTCCCCGAAGTTTGTTTGATATTCCTCTGAATCCACATAGCTGCAGATTTCAGCCTCGTATCCACCTTCAGCAAGGATCTTGGTGTGCTCGCTGATTTCAGCCTGGGACTGAGGAGCACGTCCAAGGAAGTGCTTGAAGTTCAACTCGATGAAGCGATAAGGCGCATTTGTTTCGAAGAAACGACGCTTGTATTCAGCTGACAGGCCAATGGCGCGAACCAATTCGCGTGTGCTCAGGTACCCATCGATGAACTTGCTCTCAGCAGAGATGGCACGCTCGAACTCCATGAGGTGGGGGTTACCCATCACCTGCTTATAGGTGGAACGAATCAGTGCATTCAGTTGATCTGGGCCATCACCGGGGCAGCGTTGATAGGTCTCTTGTTCCCGCTGGCCTAAGCCAAAGAACACGTAGGCATCGCCGCGCATTGGGGCTGAATCCTGACCAGAGGTCACTCCTGGGTCCTTGCTGCTGAAGCGGCCAGTGGTGTAGCTGACCGAAGGACGGACCCCAACGGCTTGGCTTGGAACGGAAATACGGGGAGCCAATCCAGAGGCCAAGCTCTTGGTCAGTGAGCTGCTGCCGCCACGGGCGCTATCGCTGCCAGCAAAACTTCTTTGAATGGCAGCCAACATTGGGAAAGCTGCTGTTGCCAGATCAGCAGGGGAACTCCAGGCGCGGGCGTAAGGAACGATGTCGCTGCCAAAGACTTCCAGGTATTCAGCGGAATCAACCAGGCTGTCGATGACGGCGTCATGGCCGTGCTCAGCCATCAGAGCCACCTTGGCTGAGACCTCAGCCTGGGAATGGGGCGCGCGTCCCAGCAGGTGCTTGAAGTTCAGTTCGATGCCGCGTTGGGGGGCAACGCCTGAGAAAAAGCGGCTCTTGTAGAAGCTCGACTTGGCCAGACCGCGGATGAAGTTGCGGACATCTAGGTCCCCATTGCAGAGCTGGGCCTCGAGTTCTGCCGAGCGCTCAAAGTCCATGACATGAGCGTTGCCGTACACCTGGCGGTATGCAGCAGCAATGACCTGATCAAGAGCAGCCGCGTCGTCTGGGCTGTAGCACTCGGTGGTGACGCGATGAGGGCAGTCCTCATGACTACGCGGCCCCACCCCGATCTGCATCTGATCGCAGGACTGCTTCAGAAATTCACCGATGGTGAGAGCTGCACCCTTGTTTCCGGCGCCCTTGCGCTGGAATGAAACAGGCTGGCTCCATTTGGTGGTGGCGCCGAAACCGAGGGAGGTGGATTGGTTGCCGGACATGGGTTCAGTGGGCTGGGGGTGGTGTAGGTGAGGATCGATGAGGTCAGATCAGAGTGAACTGACGGGATTGGTCTTACGTAACAGGGGTGATGCTTGAGATCTTTCCTCCCTCTCGGTGAATCCTGATGAACTGCTCTGAGAGCTTTTCAAAAGGCACGTAATACACACGGTTGGATTTCACATAACGCGAAATACGCCGAACGTTGTTGGCCTTGTATGAGGTGACCTCAACGCGGTAGGTGCGCCCTTCTTCTCCTGCGCTGGAACCGAGTCTGGTGGCGGCGTCCTGCATGTTGCCTGCAGGGCGGAAGCTCCATCCCTGCGCCTCTTGCGAGGAAGGCGGAATGACTGGGATGGGGTTGTTTTGATAAACCGCACCACCGAGTTTGGAGCGATTGCCTGAGAGGCTGCCCTTCAGGCTGCTGCTGCTGTTGCCACGCAGAAGTTGGAAGCTCCACGTGAATTCCTGCATCGTGGCGCAGCTTTCGGTTTTCCAGCCGCGCTGATAGGGAACAGTCCACTCATCGAAGTAATCCTGATATTCCCCAGAGTCCAAAAAGCTGTCGATATCGGCGTCGTAGCCCTTGGAATCGAGCCGTTCGGCATGGGCTCTCATCTCTTCAAAATCAGCCGGGGCACGACCAAGAAGATGGCGGAAAGCTAATTCGATATAGCGATATCGGGAGCAGCTTTCAAAGAAACGGCTGCGATAGAGATCGCTCTTGGCGAGGCGGCGGACAAATTCCCGCACACTGATTTCGCCGAGCTTGAACTGGGACTCGAGAACGACCTGTCGCTCGCTGTCCATCACATAGGCGTTGCCGAGAACCTGTCGATAGATCGCACGAATGATCTGCTCTTTCTCGGCGTCGGCATCGCCTGGAATGAGCTCAACGGGTGCTTCGGTGTCGAAGCGCTCCACACCCAATAGCGAAGCGGGACCAAAGGGCATACGGGTGTTCCGGTACAACGCGCCGACGTATCGTCGAACAAATGCCCGCAACCCCAGGCATTTGTTTATAAAGCTCAATCTCTCGCTTCCCTTGCGCTGTCAGGGATAAGAGATGATCAATCCATAGAGCCAGCCTGTTCTGGCAGCTCCAGGCTGGAACGTGTTGTGGACCGTGTCAGAGGGTTCCAGGCGTCCAGCTCCTCTGGCTCCCGTTGCAGCAGCGCTCCACGGAAGGCCTCCACCCCATGGGCTCCAGTGAAATCGGCTCCACGTAGAGACTCAACGTTTTCCAGTGATGCATCGGTCAGTTCGGCGCCGCGTAGATCTGCAAAGTCCAGTTGAGCATTGCCAAAGCGTGTCCCGAGGCAACTAGCACCCCTGAGTACGGCTTGTCTGAGGTCTGCCCCAGCGAGCCGAACCCCATCCAAAAGGGCTCCGCTGAGGTCAGATCCACTGAGATAAGTGCCCATTAGCACTGAGCCGCGTAGATCCATGCCGCGTAGATCAGCGTTATTCAGGTACACCCCGCTGAGTCGAGCCCCAGGACCAACGGCCCCGCTTTCGCAATGGTTAAAACCTTCAGGCCAGCGGGTGGCTGCGTCGTAGCGGGCTAACCGCAAATCAGCGCCATCAAGATTGCATTGGCTGAGGTCGCTTCCTCGCAGATCGCTGCGGCATAACTTGGCTTTGCTGAGATCCAGTGCCGGCAGTGCCTGAGCACTCCAATCCGCCCCACGGGCATCAATGGGTCCAGGCTTGATTGCATCAGGCTTGGTCAGCTCTGGAGGCTCCCACTGCTGCAAAGCCAGAGGCTGGGCGTTCGTACTCAAAGACGTTCTCTGTTGTCAGGGCTGTTCACCCATTGTGCTTACGTCCCTGACGTGCTCAGCATTTCAGCGGCAACAGTCAGCAGGATTCGACCCAATTCGAATCCACCAACGGCAAACAGGCCCAGCCAAAGTTTGAGGGCCCACGCTGGAGGTTTGCCTCCAACCCATACAGCCGAGGCTTGCAGCGGACGAGTACTGCCTGATTGAAAGTTCGCACTAGGAGCTCGCTTTTGAATGCTGTCTCTCCAGTCAGCGCCATAGCGGGGAAAACGCTGATAGATCGGCACTTCACCAGTGCTTCGACCAGGAAGTTTGCGTGAGCGCTGCTCTGGAACGCGGTCGTAGCCGAAGCTGCCCATGTATTCATCGCTGTCGAGCAGCTGATCAATAAAGGCGTTGAAGCCCTTCTCGCCAATCACGATCGACCAGGCCCGCCGTTCCGCATCGCCATGAACTGGGCGGCCTAGGGCCCGGCCAACCACCTGATCCACCATCCGGTAGTTGGTGCTGCACTGGTAGTAGTCGTCGCGAAAGCGCTTGGAGAGCAACAGGCCGCGGATGAAATCGCGAACAGTGATGTTGCCGTTGCGTAGTTGTGACTCCAGAAAAACATCGCGATCGCTCCGCATCGCGTGAAAGAAAATTTGCCTGTAAGCCTTTTCGATTAATCCATCGACTTCTGCGTTGTATGAGTCATGCCCTGCCCCGCCATAGCTGATGGTTGCTAGGCCGTTGTCATGAAGATCTCCGGCCAAATTGCTAACTCTGGCGTTCTGCGAGGTAAGCGGATAATCCAGCAGCGGGATCGCCATGGCGTTGGCTTGAGTGATTTAGAGGAAGCTCATTTTGGAGCTGCCTAGGAGGGCTACTGGTTTGACTTAGCAGCTCGTAACGACGCAGGAGTGGATCTGGGATCGCAGTTCAGAGAAGGCGGCATCTAATAGCTCCGCATCCGTCGATGGGGCTGCTTGGCGATAGCTCTGACACGCGAGTTCTTGCAGACGGGCCAGGGCTAGCAGGAGCCCATCGACAGGTACACCAAGTACTGCATACAACTCGCCCAGGGCTGCCATGCCTTGGGGATTGGTGAACTTGGGCTGGGCGACAGCGACGGCGTAGCAGCAGACGCGCAAGAAATGGAAGCAGTCGCGCCAGCAAGCTTCAGCACGATGCTCTGGGTAGAGCGCCCCTCCCGTTTTCACCAAGTGGGGTTGGGCTTCCAATAGGTCACGTCGTGCTTGGTCCACCAACGGCTGGGCTTTACCTTGAAGTTGCTCCAGCGGTGCTGCCATCACTCCGCTGAGTTGGCACAGGCTTTGGATTTCGCTGCTGCTGAGCAGGCGCCGCTCTTGATCAGCGTGTTGCAGCAGCTGGCGGCTGCTCTCGCTCAGGTTGGGATGTTGCGGCAAGCCCAGCACTTGTGCCTTGGCGGCCAGCTGGCGAATGGTGTCGTTAGTTGGTGCGCTCACGGTTGGGCTGGCATCAGCCAGGTCAGCTCACCAGAGCGAGGCACCGGTGAGGCGCTCAGCCAGCCATGGCGGTCCAGCCAAAGGGCCCAGGTCACGGCTTCCCCAAGGCCAGGGCACTGCTGAGCAACCAAGGCTGTTTGGGCAGACGACGCGCCAAGGGATTGCAGCAGTTTTTGAGCGTGACTGCTGTCTTCGATCACAGCGGGACGGATGGCGGCGCCGACAACCCAGGTCAAACGGGTGGAGCTCAGCTCCCCAGTGCTGCTTTCGCAAGCCAGCAGCAGGTTGGTGTCAGCGCCCACGTCAGTGAGGGTGTTGCTCCACAACGCAACGTTGTCGGCCTTGAGGTCAATGCGCACCATTCCTGCGCCGGAATCGAGCAGCACTTCGCGCTGCTGTCCTGCCCTGCTCAGCAGATCCTTGAGCTCATTTTCCAGGGCTGGCGGCATGGGGTGAGCCCAAGAGTCAAGACTTTATGGCCGCTATCCCTGCATCAGTCCACCCCATAACGGAAGAAGTTCATCTGACCAGTCTTCTTTGCGCTCAAACAGAAACGGACCGGGCAGAGACCCCCACAACTGCTCATGGGTGTCAGGGTCGTGGCCGCGGTCAATCGTTTCCATCGAGCCGTTACTGAGAACAAACTCACTGACTAAGTAGGAATCGCGCCCCTTACGGCGAACCTTGCAGCGGCATCCCGGCTCGACGCTGCCGCTGAAATGGTTGCCCTGATCGCTCACCAGGTAGTTGCATCCCTCGAGGTGGGTGAGATCGTCTTCACGAATTTCGGCGCGCAACTCAGCATCGTCGATAGCGCCAAAAAAACGTTGTGGCTCAGCCAGGGTGTAGTTCATGACTTTGAGCCCTTGTTCTGAGCAGAGCAAGGGTCTGACCACTCGAATGCGATAGGGCTCTTTGGGAGCAATGGCGTAGGCCTGCTCAATCAGAAGCGAGCGTGGTGCAAGCTGCCCCAAGGGCCTATAGCGCACATGGATGTGCCCATACAGAGGAGGATTTTCAAATGCTTGTTGCTGGTTGCTGAAGCTCCCGCATAACCAGCGGGTCAGGCGATCCAAGCTGTCGTTCATGACCCGTTGAAGCCAAGGCGATGCTGCCATGGCTTCGGGGGATGGACAGGCCAAACAGCATCGATACGATCGGCGCGTCCTTCCTTTGGGGCTTGCCGGAATGTTTGAGAACGAATCCGCGGCGTCAGTTGAGCAACGTCTCAGTCAGCAGCTCCATGGCTTGATTGATCTCACAGCCGAGTTAACCAAGCGTCTGCTTGCCACAGAGGAACGACTCCTGGCGTTGGAGACCGCTCCTGATGCTCGTGGTGGTGAGCATCAACCAGAGGTGGACCAGCTGCTCGAGGAAGGTCAGCAACAAGTCCGTCACTTGCACCTCTTGCTCAACCCCGAGGCCGAGGGTGCCGAACCCGAGCCCGAACCCCAATCCGAAGTGGTGGAATCACCTGCTGAGGCCTTCGCTCAGCCTGAAGCTGAGCCCATCGAGGCTGAGCATGAGCCGTTCATCGATGAGCACCAAGAGCATCACGACGATGGGGAGTTCTCAGCTGAAGACGACGACTCCCAGATGCCTTTGCTATCGGCTTAAGGGCCAATAGTTTCCTGAACGATTGCCGATGCCAGGACCCAGATTTGAACTGGGGACACGGCGATTTTCAGTCGCCTGCTCTACCAACTGAGCTATCCCGGCAAGCCCTATTGGGCAAGGGCAAAGCTTAAGCCATCGGGGCCTCGCAAAGGCTTTGGCTATGGGCCAGGCAGAGGACTCCAACAACCCCATATCCAGCTGCTTTCAGCGCTTCTGCTGCTGCTTGGGTGGTGGCGCCTGTGGTCACAACGTCATCGAAGAGCATCACCTTGGCTGAGGGGTGTTTCAGTGGCTCAGCTGTGAACACACCGTGGAGGTTTTGCCGGCGTTGGCTGCCGCGGAGATGGTGTTGGCCAAGACAAGCCCTACGGCGATTCAGCAACGGCTGAGCTCGCATCCTGCTTTGGCGGCTGAGCTCCTTTTCGATCCACTGTGGAGGACCTGGCTGATGTCCTTGGCGCGGCGGGATGGAACACAGCACAACTCCTGCCTTGGGCTTAGGTAGTAGCGCGAGACATTCGCTGGCTAACGTGCGGATCAGGTTTGGGCTGGCACTCTGCTGGCGCAGGCTGAGGATGAGCCGTCGCCAGATCGCGTCATAACGGCCTAAAGAATGCCAAGGAATGGGCTGGCTTCCCTGGGGCCTGGGCTGATTGAGTTTGAGTTGATCGCGGCAGGACGGGCAAAAAGAAGACCCGCTCCAGGCCTGATGGCAGAGCGGGCATATGGGATGGATCAAGAGGGCTGGCCAGCCAATCAAGGCCATGGCATTTGGGCTGTTGAATCCAGCCTTCCCCTGCCTACTTCAAGTTGTTCAGACCCAGGTTTTGGCGGTTTTGGGCTGGTACATGCGCTGGAAGGCTCCGGAGTTGGGATCCTTGATGGCCTTGGAGTACACGAAGGCCGATACGTCAAAGCCAGTTGCGGAGCTGATCTTCCGCGCGTTGTTCAGTGCCACCACCAGCAGGCTGCGGCTTTGGATGGTGGTGTCTGAAGCCGCGTTTGCTGGGCTGACTTCGCCCATATTCACGAACGTGGAGCAGTAGAAACCCGCTTCTGATTTGAAGGCACGGGCATAAGGAACGGTGTCCGTGCCAAACACTTCGAGGTACTCGCCCGAGTGGGTGAGCTTGTCAACCAGTGCGTCAAAACCCTGTTCGGCAATTAAGGCAATGCAGGCGCTGACCTCGGCTTGATTCACTGGCGGGCGGCCAAGAAGGTGCTTCAGGTTGAGCTCCACCCCACGGATGGGGGAGACCTTGGAGAAGTAGTTCTGCTTGTAAAGATCAGACTTGGCTAGGCCAGCGACAAAGTCTCGGACGCTGATGTCACCATTACAGAGCTGCGACTCAAGCTCGTTGCAACGTTGGCTGTCTGTGGGCCCCAGGTTGCCAAAAACTTGTTTGTAAGCAGCCGCAATTGTGCCTTCAAGCGCTGTGCTGCCGGAAGCGGCGAACTGGTCGTTAACCGATGAAAACGGGCATTCCTCATGGTGGCGAGGGCCAATGCCGATGCCCATGGCTGAGCAAAGGTTTTCTTTGTATTGGTGAACGCTAGAAGCAGGCAGGCCATTGCGCTCAAGCAGCTGCCCTAGGCCAATCTCTTCTCTATGCACATTGCTTGCGGTACCCAGTCGGATCTTGGAGGCATTGCTCGCTGCGTACGAGACGCGATTTTGGCTAGTGAAATCGCGCTTCGGTTTGATGACAACCATTACTGATCCGGAAAAGGAATCTTTGAAAGAACACTACGTTGATTTACTTACTCCGAGGCTTGTGCTGCAGCCCCTGAAACAAAATTTTTGACGCCAAAACCTAGGACTGGGGGGTTCTTGTTGGTGACAGAATTGGCCTAAATGGTCAACCAATCGCAAGCATTCTTTAACGGCTGATTAGTCATGTCCGGGCATTTCGGAAAATCGCAGCATCACTGCAAACCAGAGGCAACTCACCACGAGTACCAAGGCCACACCTGCACCGATCCCAGCTGTTCGCATTAAGAGCGGCACAGCAATGGGCAGAGTGAGAGAGCCTGCCAATGGCAGGAGGAGGACCAGAGCTTTTTTGAGAGCCAAGGGCTCAGAACCACTCGTTTTTGGCTTGCTCAGGCGTGTTGGTGTTGTCCTGGGGGGTCTTGCGCTCGAACTCGAGGGTGATGTTGCGGGTTTGCTCACCATCGGCGGCAACCGCTTTGATCGGATAGAGCTGATGCCCATCGCGGAAGGGAACCTGAACGCGGAAGGTGCCATCGGCTGAGAGGGGCACCGCTTCATCGCCAATGGTCAAGGTGGCGGAAGGGTCGGTGGCGCCGTAAACGATCAGTTCGGCGTCAGCCACCAGCCAGAAGGACCGTTGACGCGGAGCTACGCCACCGATGCCGCTCTCGCTGCGGCCGCTGGCCCAGCGACCAACACCGGAATCATTGAGGCCGCGAGCTGCAGCGTCGGAATCACCCAGCTCATGGAAGGCTTCAGAGCCCCGGCCAAGTCGGCGCCAGCGCACGGTGGCGGTTTGATAGAGCCACTCGTGCAGGTTGTTGTCGCCAGCATCGGCTGGGGTGGGAAGGGTGCTGGGGGTGGCTTCTAAGGAGAAGGGCACGAACTGATCAAGAATCTGCTCGCTGGGGTGCATGGCCGGAACGCGGGCCACAGCCGAGAAGGCCAAGGAGAACCAACCGCCATCGTTGAGGCGGAAGCCCAGCTCAACGCGGTAGTCGCGATCGCTGAGGGGAACGGGCAGATACCACTCACTGGTGCCGGCATCCACCACCACTTCCTGCAGGGTGTGGGGATGGCTGGAGCCATCGTGCAGGCCGGTCACATCGCTCACCCGCAGGCAAAGCTGGCGCGCTCCAGCGGCTTCAGCGGAACGGCGGCTATCAGCCGCGATCTCCCAAAAGACGTAGGCCCATTGGGGATCACGGGGGAGAAACACCACCCGAGTTTCAGGTAGAGGCAGGGGGGTGTTGCCAAATCCAGCCTCCATCTCGGCTAGGGAGATGGCGGTTTCAATGCGCTTCTCGCCAGCGCTGAACTCCTGTTTGGTGCTGATGGCATCAAGCAACTCGTCCTTGGATTTGCGGCTGTACAGAGCCACACCCAGGTCGCTTGCAACGCGGCGCAGTTGTCGAAGAGTCAGACGCGCAAGCGAAGACAAGGACTGATTCACCGCTAAAGATTCCGTTTGGGATCACTCTGCATCCACTAGGCAAAAGTCACAACCGAGATCTCTTCACCCGTCAGCAATTGCTGATTCTTGGTCGGCCAGATGCGGGAGCGGCACAAAAAAAGCACCCCTGAAAGGGGTGCCTGAGGAGCTCTGACAGCGATCAATCAGCGGCTGATGCTGCGATAGGGCACACGCGACATGTAGTCGTCGGTTGTTTTGGCCTGAGCCCTGCCCATGTTCACGGCTGCAATGCCGCTAACCCAGGCCATGTAATCGGCTGGATTGCCGCCGCGCTTGACGCGAGCGCGTTCGGGCAAACGCTTGATGTCGCCGGTGAAAACAATCTGGGGGAATCCCAGTTGGTCGCGGTGGTACTCGTCGTAGCGGGGGGTGGTGATGTTGAAGGGGGTGTCACCAAGGTCCCGGCCAGGCAGCACGCGGTGGCGCTGGTAAGGAACGATGTCGTAGCCGAAATTGTCGAGGTATTCCTCGCTGTCGAGGAGTGCGTCCACCATGCCGGCGACACCTTTGGTCGCGATCACGATTGACCAGGACAGCTCTTCGCCTTTGCCACTGGTCTTACGGCCGAGCAGGCGTTCCACCAGGTGGCGCACCACCTTGTAATTGCTGTTGAACCCGTAGAAGGTGCGGGTGAAGGTGTCGGAGAGGCAGAGGCCGCGAATGAAATCGCGCACGGTGATCTGGCCGTTGCGCAGCTGTGATTCCAAGAAGCGGTCGCGGTCGCTCTTGAACGCGTGGAAGAAGATCTGGCGATACGCCGCCTCAATCACAGTCTTGAGGTTGTCGGCGTCCATCGACTGGTCGAGGGCTACAACCTTGAGGTCTTCATCCGAGCCCACGCGAATGCGCTCCACCCGGGCGTTCTGGGTGATGGGCGCGTAAGGCAGGAGGGGAATAGCCACTCAGTTGTCAGCATCCGACGACGCTGATCGTAGAAGTGGGGCCCGGAAGACAGCCGAATCTTTTCAACCGCAATCACAGTCCGTAACTTTTCGCACGAGTTTTCTAGGTATTTGTTACCAGCCCAGCAGTGAGCTCGTCGTGGCAACTGCCTGGTTGGCGGGTGCCGGCTGATAGCCATCTAGAACTCGGGTCTCCATGCAGAGCGAGGCAGTGTTGGAGAGGCCCTGCACCGTGCTGGTGCGCAGCCTGGTGTTGGGTCCGGCGAACCAAAAGCATTCGCCGCTATCCATCATTTCGTAATTGGTGCTCAGCCAGAGGCTTTTCTCCTCATCCAGGCGAAAACGCCCGGCCACGGGCTCTTTCACCGAGTAGCCCATGTCGCGAAGCAGAAATCCCTCACAGCCTTTGGAGTCTTCAGGCAGCAGGGCAAACACCGTTTCACTGTCGTGGTTTTCCCCAGCGCGATCCCAGGCCATCGAGCCGCTCCAGCGCACATGACAGCCCCCCACCACAGCGCTGGGGTCCATCTTGTGCAGTTCGGCCAAGGCGGTGAGCCGGGGATCATCGGCTTCCACCATCGCCACTTCCACCAATGAAGCGCCGGCTTCTGCCCGGCGGTGCAAGAGGTGGTGCTGGGAGCGTTGCGAGCGCCAGCGGCCGCAGCTTTGGCGAAAGAAACTGAGGGCGTCGGTGATGCAATCCATGGCGTCCAGCCTGCCGGGTCGATCCCCATGTTGATCGGTGTGATGGCGGCCCTGTTGGCGGCCTTCTGCTGGACGATCGCCAGTGGGCTCTGGCGACGGGTGCCCACCTCGCTCAGCGCCCTGCAGCTCAATCTGCTCAAAAACCTCATCGGCAGCTTGACCTTGCTGCCTGTGCTGCTCTGGCCTGGGGCCTGGCAGGGCGTTTCCGCGCCCACCCTGCTGGCTTTGATGCTGAGCGGGGCGCTGGGGATTGCCCTGGGCGACAGCTTTTATTTCGCAGCCCTGCGGCGTCTGGGAACCCGCCGCAGCTTGACGCTCGATGCCGGTGGGCCCGCGCTCTCAGCGCTGCTGGCCCAGCTGACCTTGGCGGAATCCCTGCAGCTGCAGCAGTGGCTGGCCATTGCGCTGATCAGCCTGGCGGTCTTGATCGTGGCGCGGCAAGCCCCGCCGGGGGGAGCACCCGCACGGGAACAGGGGCTGGGATTGCTGTGTATCGCCTTGGGGCTGCTCTGCGGTTTGGCGGGGGCGTTGCTGTCGCGTTGGGCCTTGGCTGGCAGCAGCTGGCAGCCGCTCACGGCAGCGGCGGTGCGCTTGCTGGCGGCTTTGGCGGTGATGCTGCCTTGGGTGCGCTTGCCCTCCAAGCAGCAACCCCGCCCGGCCACGGCGCGCTGGCCCCTGGTGCTGCTGGCCACCTTGCTGGGCACCAGCTTGGGAATCGTGCTGCAGCAGGCGAGCTTGCAGCAGCTGCCGGTTGGGCTGGCCGTGAGCTTGCTGGCAACGGCGCCGTTGATGGCCCTTCCCCTCAGTCGTTTGGAGGGTGATCAACCGGGTTGGCCGGGTGCGCTGGCTGGGGGGCTGGGTTTTGTGGGGGTGTTGATGCTCGTATCAGCTGCTCAAGGCTGAGGCTGAGCGGGGTTTGCTCGGGCGCTTGGCTCTCGGCAATTTGCCTCAGGCGTCTGCCGGCGCCATTGAGTTGCTCGATCAGCAGCTGCCGAAAGCTGGGCTCCTGTTGCAGCTGCGGCTGGGCTATGGCCCAGGTCTCCAGTTCTTTGCTGGTGGGGAGGTCGCCATCGCGGCGTCCAGCAGCAGCCTGCAGGCTGCGCAGGCTGTGGGCGAGCAGCCGGAGGCGTTGGCGCTCCAGCAGCGGCCAGGGCAGGGCATCGATGGCTGCGGCTTCGTCGTGGCTGAGCGGGCTGTCAGGCACGGGGGGTGAGCCGGAAGCCACAGGTGTGATCGCCATCGAGCTTCCAGTGCACCCGCTCAACGCTGCAATCGGGGAAGGTGCGCCGCATCACCTGCAGCTCTTGATCGCAGATCAAAGGGAAAGCCTCCGCCACCCGTGACACCGAGCAGTGGTACTCCTGCAGCAGCCATGCGGAACTGTCGGGATCTTGGCGGCAGTCGGCCACATAGCCCTCGCGCCGCCGCAGCTCCACCAGTTTTTCCAGCCGGCCCGAGAGGGGCTCATCACCGAGTTGGTCGCGGTAGCGCCCGGCCTGGCAATCCGCCTGGGTGCTCAGTAGGTCTTTGACTTGCTCTGGGGGCAAAGCGGTGCTGAGTGACTGCAGCAGGCCAAGGGCGAAATGCTCACTGCCATCGGGAAAGCGCCCACGGCCGTTGGCCGTCAGGCGCCAGCGATTGCTGGGCCGACCGGGACCGCCGGATTGTGGGCTGGCTTCCACCAGTTCATCGCGTTCGAGGCTGCGCAGGTGGCGTCGCATCACCTGAACAGACACCCCGAGTTGCTCGGCCAGCTCAGCAGCCGACGCCTCACCTTGCCGCAACAGCAAGGTGAGCGCAGCTTCGTGGGTGGAGGCGGGTGAGGACGTCATCGTCTCCCCAGCCTGGCATCAGGCGATGGGGATCGCTGGGTCGAGATAGACGTCTTGAACCCGTTGAATCAGAGCGGCTCCCTCTTGGCGCGGCTTCTGGAACGCCTTGCGCCCCATGATCAGACCGCAGCCGCCAGCACGCTTGTTGATCACGGCGGTGCGCACGGCGTCGTGCACATCGTTCTTGCCGGCGGCCCCGCCGCTGTTGATCAGACCGATGCGGCCTGCATAGCAATTGAGAACTTGATAGCGGCAGAGGTCGATGGGGTTGGCGCTGCTGAGCTCGTCGTAGATGCGCTCATCGGTCATCCCATAGGACTGACCAAGAGCCCGGGCCACCGCGCCGTAACCGCCGTTGTTCTCGGGCAGCTTTTGCTTAATGATGTCGGCGCCGATGGTCACCCCGAGATGGTTGGCCTGGCCGGTGAGGTCGGCGGCGAGGTGGTAGTCGGCCTCGGGCTGCTTGAACACCGGGTTGCGCAGATAGCACCACAGCACCGTGGCCATGCCTCGGCTGTGGGCTTGCTCAAACAGTGCAGCGATCTGTTGCAGCTCCCGGTTGCAGTCGTCGCTGCCGAAATAGATGGTGGCGCCAACGGCCACGGCGCCCATGTTCCAGGCCTGATCCACCGAGGCAAACAGGATCTGCTCATGAACGTTGGGGGCTGTCAGCAGCTGGTTGTGGTTGAGCTTCACCAGGAAGGGGATCCGGTGGGCCCAGCGGCGAGCCACCGACCCCAGCACACCCAGGGTTGAGGCCACGGCGCTGCAGCCAGCTTCAACGGCCAGTTCAACGATGGCCTCGCTGTCGAAGTATTCCGGGGTGGGGGCGAAGGAGTGGGCCGCTGAGTGCTCAATGCCCTGGTCCACCGGCAGGATCGAGAGGTAGCCGGTGTGGGCCAGCCGGCCAGATCCATAGAGCTGCTGCAGGCTGCGGAGCACCTGAGGGCTGCGGTCTGAGCTTTCAAACAGCCGGCTGACCACATCCGGGCCGGGCAGGTGCAGCCGGTCGCGGCTCACCTTGGGCTGAGTACGCAATAAAAGGTCGGCTTCATCGCCCAACAGCTCGTCCACGGGCCGCTGCTGCAGATCAGAGAGAGTCACCACGGGATCCAGGGGAGGTTCCCCGCAAGCTATGAACGCCGCACGGAGATGTCAGTTAAGGCTTGGGGGTGCCACTGCAGGGCATACCCTTGCTCTAGCCTTGGAAAGGAAACCAAGGTGTTTCGTAATTCCGGCCCCTATGGCAGACGACGCGCAACAGCCCGCAGCTTCAGACAGCCTTGAAGTCATCCGCCGTTTTGCGGAAACCTATGCCCAGCGCACGGGGACTTACTTCTGCAGTGACCCTGGCGTTACAGCAGTGGTGCTGGAGGGGTTAGCCCGCCACAAGGATGAGCTTGGTGGCGCCCTCTGTCCTTGCCGCCACTACGAAGACAAAGAGGCTGAAGTCTCTCAAGCGTTTTGGAACTGCCCTTGCGTGCCAATGCGCGAGCGCAAGGACTGCCACTGCATGCTGTTCCTGACCGAGGACAACCCATTCCGCGGTGAGAAACAGAGCATCACCCTGGATGAAATCCAGGCCCATACCTCTGGATGAGTGCCACTCCGCCTGTGAATGCTTTGGACGCGCCAGTGGCCTCCAGCAATGTCAGTGACCTGGTTAGCCAGCCCTACCGCTACGGCTTTGTCACTGACATTGAAACGGAGAAGATCGCCAAGGGCCTCAGTGAAGAGGTTGTTCGGCTGATTTCGGCCAAAAAGAAGGAGCCCCAGTTCCTACTGGATTTCCGCCTGCGTGCCTTCCGCCAGTGGCAGCGCATGGCTGAGCCCGATTGGGCTGCTTTGGGCTATCCGCCCATCGACTACCAGGACATCGTTTATTACGCCGCTCCAAAGCAGGAGCAGAAGAAGGCCAGCCTTGATGAGGTGGACCCCAAATTGCTCGAGACCTTCGACAAGCTCGGGATTCCGCTGAGTGAGCAGAAGCGTCTTTCGAATGTGGCGGTGGATGCTGTCTTCGACAGTGTTTCGATTGCCACCACCTACAAAGAACAGCTGGCCGAGCACGGCGTCATCTTCTGCTCCTTCAGTGAAGCGGTTGAAGAGCATCCCGAGTTGATCGAGCGCTACTTGGGCAGCGTCGTTCCAATCGCCGATAACTATTTCGCTGCGCTGAATTCAGCGGTGTTCAGCGACGGTTCATTTGTGTTCATTCCTAAGGGCGTCACCTGCCCGATGGACCTCTCGACCTATTTCCGCATCAACAGTGGTGATACCGGTCAGTTCGAGCGCACCTTGATCGTTGCTGAAGAGGAGGCGTCGGTGAGCTACCTGGAGGGCTGCACGGCTCCGATGTTTGACACCAATCAGCTGCATGCTGCCGTGGTGGAGTTGGTGGCGCTTGATGACGCTTCGATCAAGTACTCCACCGTTCAGAACTGGTATGCCGGCGATGAGAACGGCAAAGGCGGTATCTACAACTTCGTGACCAAGCGCGGCATCTGCAAGGGCGCCCGCAGCCACATCAGCTGGACCCAGGTGGAGACCGGCTCAGCCATCACCTGGAAGTACCCCAGCTGTGTGTTGGCTGGTGCTGATTCCGTTGGCGAGTTCTACTCCGTGGCTCTGACCAACAACTGCCAGCAGGCTGATACCGGCACCAAGATGGTCCACGTTGGTCCCCGTAGCCGTTCCACGATCGTCAGCAAAGGCATTAGTGCTGGCCGCTCCGCCAACAGCTACCGGGGGCTCGTGCAAATGGGGGCCAAAGCGATTGGCGCTCGCAATTACAGCCAATGCGATTCGATGTTGATCGGCGATCAAGCGGCCGCCAACACGTATCCCTACATCCGCTCGCAGCAACCCCAGGCCACCGTCGAGCACGAGGCCAGCACCTGCCGGATCTCGGAAGATCAGCTCTTCTATTTACAGAGCCGTGGCATCGCTTTTGAAGAGGCGGTGTCGATGATGGTCAGCGGTTTTTGCCGCGATGTGTTCAACCAGCTCCCGCTGGAATTTGCTGCTGAAGCCGACAAGCTGCTCGCCCTCAAGCTCGAGGGTTCCGTCGGTTAACCCGCTGCTTGCCCACCTCCCTAATTCGTTGTGTCTGAGTCCCCTGTCCTGCTTGAGATCACCGATCTGCGCGCCTCGGTCGCCGATCAGGAGATTCTTTGTGGGGTCAATCTCACGGTCCGTGCTGGTGAAATCCATGCGGTGATGGGCCGCAATGGCAGCGGCAAAAGCACCCTCTCCAAGGTGATTGCCGGCCACCCCAGCTACACCATCACCGGTGGCAGCGTTCGGTTCCGTGGTCAGGACATTGCTGAGCTCGCTCCAGAAGAGCGCTCTAGGGCCGGTGTGTTTTTGGGCTTCCAGTACCCGGTGGAAATCCCTGGTGTGAGCAACCTGGAGTTTCTGCGGGTGTCGACCAACGCGCGCCGTCAGGCCCAAGACCTCGAAGAGCTCGACACCTTCAGCTTTGAAGAGCATCTGCAGCAACGCCTTGAGCTGGTGCAGATGGATCCATCGTTCCTGGAGCGCAGCCTCAATGAGGGGTTCTCAGGCGGTGAGAAAAAGCGCAACGAGATCCTGCAGATGGCTCTGCTGGAGCCGGTGATGGCGATCCTCGATGAAACCGATTCCGGCCTGGATATCGATGCCCTGCGCATCGTGGCTGAAGGTGTGAATCACCTGGCCGGTCCCGACAACGCCACCTTGTTGATCACCCACTACCAGCGCCTGCTTGATGCCATTACCCCGCAGTTTGTGCATGTGATGGCTCATGGCCGCATCCTGCGCACCGGTGGTCCGGAATTGGCCCTTGAGCTGGAGCGCCGCGGTTACGACTGGGTGGATGCTGAAGCTGGCGTCACCTCGCGCAGCCCTGAGGTGTTGGCATGAGCAGCGCGGTGCTGGAGCGCCAAAGCTGGCTTGATGGATTGAGGGCGAGCCATGGGCTTGGTGCCTCTGAACTCACCCTGCCCCCTAGCCGTCAGGAGGACTGGCGGTTCACCGATCTGGCACCGCTGTTGCAGCTGGATCCACGCGCTTTGAAGCCCTGCGGCAGCGCCGCCAGTGCTGCCTGGCCGGTGCCGGAAGCCGATGTGGTGCGGCTGCAGCTTGGTGCTGATGGCCTGACCTTCAGCTTGGCTCCGGGGTCCCAGCCCTTGCCCGAGGATGCCGTTTTGACCGGCGTCGAGCCTGGAGCGGCCTCCGGCTTGCCCTGTCGACTGCATGCCTCTGTGGCGGGCCCGCAATTGCAACTGGTTTTGGCTGCTGGCGCCCGGTTGCGTTTGGAGTTGTGGCTGCAGCCTGAGGCTGCTTGCGCGCTGCTGGCGCCGCGGTTGCGTTTCCTGTTGGCGGAGAACGCCGAGTTGGAGTTGGCGTTGCGGATCAGCAGCAGCGCCTCGAGCCTCTGCTTGCCTTGGCTCGAAGCCGAGTTGGCCAGCGGCGCCAGGTTGGTGGAGGGCCAATGGCTCCAAGGGGATGCAGGCGCGGTGTTGATGGCAGGGAGTTCAATTCGCCAGCAGCCCGGCAGCTTCTACAGCCGCACGGCCGTGGTTCAGGGTTGGGCCCTGGCACGCCAGGAGCCTGAGTTGCTGCAATGCGCTGGCGGCGCAGAAACATGTCTGCGGGATTTGGCCGTGCTCAATGGCACGGCCATCGCTGATTTGCACAGCTTGGTGCGATTCGACGGCCCTGATGGCCGCCTGGATCAGCTGCAAAAAGCGCTGGTGGATGGCCGCTCCCACAGCATCTTTAACGGCACCGTGAAGGTTCCCCGCGCAGCCCAAGGCACTGATGCCGCCCAGCTCAGTCGTCATTTGCTGCTCAGTGAGCAGGCCTGGGTCGACACCAAGCCAGAGCTGGAGATCGTTGCTGACGACGTGCGCTGCAGCCACGGCGCCACCGTCAGCAGCCTGGCCGATGAGGAGCTGTTTTATCTGCGCAGCCGCGGCATTGATCGCCCTGCCGCCACCGAGCTGCTGCGCCGGGGCTTCTGCTTGGAGGTCTTGAATCAGCTGCCGCCGCTGGCTGCGGGTTGGCATCCATGGCAAGGGAGCTTGGCGCGATGACAGCTGCCGCTCTTGGGCTGGATCTGGCACAGCGAACCCGCGGGGATTTCCCTGTGCTCGATCAGCAGATCCATGGCCGTCCGCTGATCTATCTCGATTACGCGGCCACCAGCCAGAAGCCGCGTCAGGTGCTTGAAGCCCTGGCTCACTACTACCGCTGCGACAACGCCAACGTGCACCGCGGTGCCCACAGCCTCAGTGCGCGCGCCACCGATGCCTTTGAAGCGGCCCGCAACACAACGGCGGCCTTTGTGGGATCAGCTGACCCAGCTGAAATCGTGTTCACCCGCAATGCCACTGAAGCCATCAATTTGGTGGCTATGACGTGGGCGCTCGATCAGCTCCAACCCGGAGACGAGATCCTCACCACGGTGATGGAGCACCACAGCAACTTGGTGCCCTGGCAGATGGTGGCGGCACGGACGGGAGCCGTGTTGCGCCATGTGGGCCTCACCGCCACCGGTGAGTTGGATCTCGATGATCTGCGCGCTCAGCTCAACGGGCGTACTCGCTTGGTGGCGCTGGTGCATGTCAGCAACACCCTGGGCTGCCTCAATCCCATCGCAGAGGTGGTGACTCTCGCCCACGCCGTTGGCGCCCGCGTGCTGGTGGATGCGTGCCAAAGCCTTCCCCATCTGCCGGTTGATGTGAAGCAGCTGGATTGCGATTGGTTGGTGGGATCCAGCCACAAGCTTTGTGGCCCCACAGGCATGGGCTTCCTCTGGGGGCGGCGCGAGTTGCTGGAGCAGGCACCACCGTTCCTCGGTGGTGGCGAAATGATTGATGAGGTGTTCCTTGAGCGCAGCACCTGGGCTGCGTTGCCCCACAAATTCGAAGCGGGCACCCCAGCTATTGGAGAAGCCATCGGCATGGCTGCCGCCATCAACTACATCCAGGCGTTGGGTTTTGGGGCGATCCACCAGTGGGAGCAGTGCCTCACGGCCCGGCTTTGGCAGGGCTTGAGCCGCATTGATGGGGTGCGTTTGCTCGGGCCGAGCCCCGAGCAACAGCCCGATCGCGGTGCTTTGGCTGCTTTTGTTGTTGATGGTTTGCATGCCAATGACTTGGCCGCCCTGCTCGATGCCAGTGGCATTTGCATTCGCAGCGGCCATCACTGCACCCAGCCCCTGCATCGGCTTCTCGGCCTGAGTGGATCGGCGCGCGCCAGCCTTGGTTTCACCACCACCGAAGCCGAGATCGACTCGTTCTTGGAGGAGTTGGCTTCAACAGCTGCATTCCTGCGTGAGCACGCCTGAGCAGCCCAAGCTGTTTCTCGTTGTGTTGGGCGGCCGTATCGAGGGCTGCCATGTGGAACTCCACGACGTGCGTTTTGTGGTGGGCTCCAGCATTGAGGCCACGATTCCCGAGCTTCAGCGCCAGTGGGTGGGCCGGCGGCGCGGTCTGCATCTCGATAGCTGGATGCAGGTGCGCCAAATCGATGGCTATGCCATCCACCTCAGCCCAACACCTGCTGACTCGGTGGAGAAGCTTTGGTTTGTGAATGTGGGGGGCTACAACCCCAGTGACCTGCTGGAGTTGCATCAAATTGGCTTGGTGGTGGCCCCATCGGCCGCGGCGGCCAAAGCGCGCGCCAAACGGCGTCTGCTGCCTGATGCCCAGCAGCGCCACAAAGACGATCTGCATGCCGTCGACGATTGCTTGCCGCTGGATCTGCTGCAGGGCTGGCATGTGCAGCTCAGTCCCAATCCCAGTGGTGGCTCTCAGCCCCAAGTGCCCGACTGGTGGGGCTATCTCCAGATCGATCGCAAGGTTCAGCTCAGCTGAGCTCGGCGTCCCAGCCTGAGGCCGAAGCCGATCGACAGCAGGGTCAGCACCAGGGCCACCAGGCTGAAGCGGGGCAGTCCCCAGCCGGCGATTAACAGGGGCGATAGGGCTGTAATCAGCCCGCCTCCAAGGAACGGTTCAAAGACAAGTTGCTTAAACGAGAAGGCTTCCATAACGCGGCTGCGGCCGTAGGGATCGGCCATGCGCAGCAGCAACAGGCCCGTGGCGGTGACCCCGGTGCCTTGGCCGAAATCAGCAATGCCGCGTTCAAACCAGTGGTCGCTGAAGATCCTTGGAGCGAGCAGGAAGAACGCCGCGATGTTCCAGCTCAATCCGGCGATCGCCAAGGCGATGAAGGGCAGCCAGTTCTCTTCCAGCAACGGCAGGTTGAGGCTGGCCATGGCCGCGGTGATCAGCAGATCCATCGCCACTGAGCCCACGCTGGCCTGGGCTGAGGCGGAGGCCAAGGACGTCTGACGGCTGCGTTGCAGCGCCACCTGAACGATCAGGCCACCCACCATCGCTAGCGGGAAGACCGGGATGGCTTGCAATAGCCGGGCTGTTTCAGCCCCGCCCAGGCTGTTGCCCACTGATGTGATCAGCGCCTTCAGCAGGATGCCCAGGCCAACGGCACCACCGGCTAACGCCAGGTTGATCGTCAGCGCATCAATCGTGAGTGAGTTCTCCTGGCTCGGCTCGGCTGTGCCGGCAGCCGTTTCGATCGCTAGCCGCTCTCCGGCTGAGAAGGGGTCCTCGTCGGCCAGCTGTTGCAGCAGCGCTGCATTGGGATCAGCTGGTTCAAGCCCACGCTCTTTTTGGGCCAGCCACCGACGGCGCCGGCCGATCACCACCAAGCTGCTGCCGATCACCACAGCGGTGAGCACGCCCACGGTGGCCATGGCCAGACCCAAGGTTTCGCCTGACTCCAGGCCCAGCTCGCGGAAGGTGGCGCCCATGCCAGCGGCTGTGCCATGGCCCCCCTCAAAGCCCACCTCGATCAGGGCGGCCATCAGGGGATTGGTGCCGAAGAGTGGTTGCAGGATGGCCAGCACCAGCAGGCCCCCCACCAGGTACTGCCCGAAGCCCAAGGCCATGCCAAAGGCGGTTTGGCCGGCGGCGCGTTTCCAGATCACCCCAGGGCTGGGTAGGCGCTGGCCCAAAAACAAGGTGGCGAACACCAGGCTGATCAGCACGCCAGGGGTTTGCCCCCACACCTTGTAAACCTGCTCAGGAAAGATCGGGAATGGGCCAAAGGGGCCTACCAGCAACCCCAGCAGGCCAGCGACCAAAGCCTCTGGAATGCCCAGTTGGCGCAACCAGCGCAGCCGCTGCCGCAGGGCCATGCCGATCAGCAGCAGCAGGCTGAGGCTGGCGAAGGCCACCAAGACATCGAACAGCTTCATGGCATCGGGAGCGCTGAGGGCAGATTGCCATTCCGGTTGGCAGGCAGCATGGCAGCGGTGCAATGGATGCTTCGCGGATGAATATTGATGGCCGCCCCTGGCGCACGATTGGCCTGGAACCGGATGGCCGCTCGGTCTGGGTGATTGACCAGACCGCCTTGCCCTACAGCTTTGGCACCAAAACCTTGAGTAGCTGCCAGCAGGCGGCGGCGGCGATCAGCACGATGGTGGTGCGTGGGGCTCCCTTGATTGGGGTCACCGGCGCCTACGGCTTGATGTTGGCGTTGCAGGCCGACCCCAGTGATGCGGCCTTGGCGGCGGCCCATGCCTTGTTGTTGGCGACCCGCCCAACAGCGGTGAACCTGCAGTGGGCGCTCGATCGCGTGCGGGATCTAGTGATCGCGTTGCCGCCAGAGCAGCGGGCTGAAGCCGCTCGCCAGGAGGCAGCCCGCATCGCCGATGAGGACGTGGCGATGTGCGAAGCCATTGGTGAGCATGGCTTGAAGCTGTTTCAACAGCTGGCCGCGGCGCGCCCCGCTGAGCGCCAGGGCGAACCGTTTCAGGTGCTGACTCACTGCAATGCCGGTTGGCTTGCCACGGTGGATTGGGGCACGGCGTTGGCTCCGATTTACAAAGCCCACAGAGCTGGGCTCAAGATCCACGTGTGGGTGGATGAAACCCGCCCCCGCAATCAGGGCGCCAGCCTCACCGCCTTTGAGTTGGGGCGTGAGGGGGTTCCCCACACGGTCATCGTCGACAACGCCGGCGGCCATTTGATGCAGCACGGCCAGGTGGATGCCGTGATCGTTGGCACCGACCGCACTACCTCCCGCGGCGACGTTTGCAACAAGATCGGCACCTACCTCAAAGCGCTCGCGGCCCATGACAACCAGGTGCCGTTTTATGTGGCGCTGCCGGCATCAACCATTGATTGGACGTTGGGGGATGGAGTGGCTGAGGTTCCCATCGAGGCCCGCTCGCCGCGGGAGGTGAGCCACATTCAGGATCTCGCCTTGATCCCCGAGGGGAGCCCGGCGTTCAACCCAGCCTTTGATGTCACTCCAGCCCGCTTGGTGACAGCGTTGATCACAGAACGCGGTGTGGCAGATGCCAGCGAAGCGGGCCTCCGAGGCTTGTATGGAACCGTGGCTTGAGGCCGATGCGGTGATGAGCGCCTGCGGGCGTTATCGCTACGCGCTGCGCCGGCGCTGGCGTCAGGGCCGCGGCGAGCTGTTGGTGGTAGGGCTCAACCCCAGCCGGGCCGATGCTCGCGTTGATGATCCAACTCTGAGGCGCTGCATGGGCTTTGCCCAGCGTTGGGGTTTTCAAGGCCTGCGCTTGGCCAATTTGTTTGCCTGGCGCGCCCGCGATCCAGCTCAGCTGCGGCGTGTTCGTGATCCGATTGGCCCCGATAACGACCAGTGGCTGCAGCAGTTGGCTGATGGGGCTGATCTGGTGCTGGCGGCTTGGGGCACCAAAGGGGGCTGGTTTAACCGCGCCGAGTCGGTGCGCGCACGGCTGGGCCCTTGGCATTGCCTTGGGCTGAGCCGCCAGGGGGCCCCCTTGCATCCGTTGTATTTGCCCGGTGAGCGGCAGCCGCAGCTGTGGTGCTAGCCATGGGCGCAGTGGAAGCCGAGCCGGTGCAGCAGCAACGCCAACAGCTGGTGGAGGTGGCCCGGCAGATGAATGCCTGTGGTGTGAATCAAGGCACCAGCGGCAACCTCTCGCTGCGCATTGAGGGCGGGCTGCTGATTACGCCCAGCTCGCTGCCCTATGAGCAGATGGAAGCGCCTGATCTGGTGGCGATCAGCTTCGAGGGTGAGCCCCTGGTTGAGGGGCAACGGCGCCCGTCATCGGAGTGGCGTCTGCACGCCGATTTGTTGTGTCATCGCCCTGATGCCAATGCCGTGGTGCATTGTCACTCAGTGCATGCCACCGCCTTGGCTTGTCATGGACTGGCGATTCCCAGCTTTCACTACATGGTTGTGGCCGCTGGTGGAGCTGATATCCGCTGCGCGGATTACGCCACATTTGGCACCCAGCAGCTTTCGGATTTGGCGTTGGCGGCCTTAAAAGATCGGAGTGCCTGCCTGATGGCCCATCACGGTCAGGTGGCCTTGGGGGCCTCGCTGCCTGATGCGCTCGCCTTGGCGATTGAGGTGGAAACCTTGGCGCGGATGTATTTGCAGGCCCGTTTGCTGGGGGATCCCCCTCTGCTGAGTGGTGAGCAAATCGCAGCTGTGGAGCGGCAATTCGCCGGATTGAGCTACGGCCAAGCCGACGCTCCTTAGAGAAACCACACATTGGGCAATCTTTCGTTACAATCAGCGAGGCGGAGCTCCCGCCTTATTTACTGATTCCCTCACGGACTCATGCAAACCACCATTCAGCAGCGCTCCGGCGCCTCTGCGTGGCAGCAGTTCTGCGAGTGGGTCACCAGCACCGACAACCGCCTCTATGTGGGTTGGTTCGGTGTTCTGATGATCCCGACTCTGCTGGCTGCCACCACCTGCTTCATCGTTGCCTTCATCGCCGCTCCCCCGGTTGATATCGACGGCATCCGCGAGCCTGTCGCCGGCTCCCTGCTCTACGGCAACAACATCATCTCCGGTGCTGTTGTTCCTTCCAGCAACGCCATTGGCCTGCACTTCTATCCCATCTGGGAAGCCGCTTCCCTCGATGAGTGGCTGTACAACGGCGGTCCTTTCCAGCTGGTGATCTTCCACTTCCTCATCGGCATCTATGCCTACATGGGCCGTGAGTGGGAACTCTCCTACCGCCTGGGCATGCGCCCTTGGATCTGCATTGCTTACAGCGCCCCTGTGGCTGCTGCTTCCGCAGTGTTCCTGGTCTACCCCTTCGGTCAGGGTTCTTTCTCTGACGCGATGCCCCTGGGCATCTCTGGCACCTTCAACTACATGCTGGTGTTCCAGGCCGAGCACAACATCCTGATGCACCCCTTCCACATGCTGGGTGTGGCAGGCGTCTTCGGCGGCAGCTTGTTCTCCGCCATGCACGGCTCCCTGGTGACCTCCTCCCTGGTGCGTGAAACCACCGAGAGCGAGTCCCAGAACTACGGCTACAAGTTCGGCCAAGAGGAAGAGACCTACAACATCGTGGCTGCCCACGGTTACTTCGGTCGCCTGATCTTCCAATACGCCTCGTTCAACAACAGCCGCAGCCTTCACTTCTTCCTGGCTGCCTGGCCTGTGGTTGGCATCTGGTTCACCGCCCTTGGCGTGAGCACCATGGCCTTCAACCTGAACGGCTTCAACTTCAACCAGTCCATCCTGGATTCCCAGGGTCGTGTTCTGAACACCTGGGCTGACATCCTCAACCGTGCCGGCCTCGGCATGGAAGTGATGCACGAGCGCAACGCTCACAACTTCCCCCTCGACCTGGCTGCTGCCGAGAGCGCCCCTGTGGCTCTCCAGGCTCCTGCCATCGGTTGATCTGGAATCAACAAACGGTTCAGATCAACTGAATCGGAAAGCCCCCTCCTCGGAGGGGGCTTTTTGTTGTTTCGTTATTAGCTCGCGTTGGCGAGCCAGGCCATAACGGCTAAGGCCCAGCCTTCCCCATGGGGAGCTGGCGCTAACTGAAAATGGCCACTGGCGATCGCCTCTTGGAACACCGGGTGTGGCCCTTGGGCGCCGGGCACCACAACGGCTTGATCCACGGCTTCGAGCATCGGCAAATCATTGGGAGAATCGCCAAGCCCAAGCACCGCAACATCGGGTTGCTGCAGATGCTGCTTGAGCACCTCCACCGCGCGGCCCTTGTGGCTGCCGCCACTGAGCAAATGGCTCATGCGATTGCCTTGCACCACCAGCAGCTCATGCTGAGCCGCCAACTGCCGCAGTGGTTCGCGCAGGGCTTCAGGGGCTGTGAGAAAGGGAACGCTCCATTCGCGGCGCTGCGCTGAAGCGAGCGCCTCACCGCGCAAGCCTGTTAAAGCCTCGCCTTGCTCCGCGCTGAGATCTTCCAGGGCCACCAGCTCATGGCCTAATGCATGGCTGAGCTCATCCAATTGCGGCCTCAAGATGCTGTGGGCTGCTCCTAAAGGCACCACCCATTCGCTGCCATCGGCGTTGTTGCCATAGATGGCTCCACCGTTTTCGACAATGAAGGGATCGCTCAGGCCAGCGTCTTGGCGAAATGCCCGCACTTCTTCAGCGGTCTTGCTGGTGCAGGGAATCACCAGCACCCCTTGCTGCTTCAGAGAGGCCAAGGTGCTGCGAGCCGGCTCCCAGCTGTAGTTGTGATCCAGCAGCGTGCCGTCGAGATCGGTGACCACCCAGCGCGTCATCAACCCAGCTCCAGCCAATGCACGGCGAATGGCTCCAACTCGAGATAGGGACTGCTGATCGTCGTGCCATTGAGCACATCAGACCAGCTCAAGGTGGTGGTGTCTGAGTCCACTTGCAGCATCCGTGCCAACGGGAAGCTCACGCGCCGGTTGCTGAAATTGTGCACGGCCCAGAGCGCTTGGCTTGGTGTTCCACGCTTCAAGATCACCACATCGCTGCGCTCGCTGCTCAGCAGCTCCATCGGCGCTTCGGGGTCCATGGCAGGCCGCTGGCTGCGCAGCTGCATCGCCGCCTGCAGCCGTTTCAAAATCTTGCTGGCTGGTTGGTCGGGATCCGCGAGTTGGCGTTCCAAGCGCTCCGCTTGAAATTTGGGGCGGTTGAGATCGCGGCGGTGCCCGGTGCTGCGGAACTGCTTCATGTCGTTGGCGGCGGCGAGCAAGGCCGGCAAATAAAACGCTGGAACTCCAGGTAGGGCCATCACCAGCAGTTGGCTCAACAGGAAGCGCTGCAGCTGCAGATGGGAGGGATCCACGCCGCCATCAGCCATGGCGCTCCACCAGCTGATGTTGATTTCGTAGGGCGATTCCTTGCCGCTCGCGAGGCGCCGGTGACTGACCAAACCGCCGCGGCGCTCACATGCCACCAGCAGCTCATGCAAACGCTCGGGCGGCATCAGGCCTTCGAGTGGACGCAAGCCAATGCCGTCGTGGCAGGCGCTGAAGTTCAGCAGGCTCGATCCGGCCGGAAGTTGTGGCCAGCGCGCCAGCCATTGATTCAGCAGGTCAGCGCGGCGGCTGATCAAGGCCTCCACCAGCAGCGGGGGCAAAGGGAAGTTGTAGGCCAGATGGGCATCCTGGCCGCTCCGTAGATAGGAGAGGTTCTCCTGCTCGGGAACGTTGGTTTCGGTGACCACAACGCCGCGGCTACTGACTGTCTCCAGCAGTTGCCGCAGGATGCGCACCACCGTGTAGGCCTCTGGACGATGCAGGCATGTGGTGCCGGCCTCTTTCCAAACAAATCCAACGGCATCGAGGCGTAGCCAGCTCACCCCATGACGGCTCAGCCGCCCCAACAGTTCGCTGAAGCCCTGCAAGACCTGCGGCTCACTCCAATCGAGATCCAGTTGATCTGGGCCAAACGTGCTCCACACCGGCCTTGGCCCCTCATCGGTGGCCAATGTGGTGAACAGGCTGGTGCTGCGCGGGCGAATCACGTTGGCCCAGCCGGCTTCTGGATCAGGGGCCAGGATGCAGCGGCTCCCAGGCTCGCTGCGCTGCAGGAATTGCAGCACCCAGGGGTGGGAGGCAGAGACGTGGTTCAAGACCAGATCGGCCATCACCGTTCGCCCTGCAGCAAGTTCAGCTAGATCGGTCCATTCGCCAAAGCCTGGCTCTAGTTCGCTGTGGCTGGCTACGGCAAAGCCGCCATCGCTGCTGGCCTTGAGGAAGGGCAACACGTGCACCACCGCATCGAGAGCGCTGAAGTGGCGATTGAGAATGTCCTTGAGAGTTGCCAGGCCGCTTTCGCCCTCCCGCTGCAAGGTGTTGGCATAGGTGATCAGAACGGCGGTGCTGGCATCCCAGCGGGGTTGTTGTGCTCCCTGCTTTGTGCTGATTTGCAGAGATTGCAGCAATTGAGACGACAACTCTTGGATGAACTCTGAAGACTCATCGCGATAGAGCTCGCTTAGGAGTGCGTCCAATTGGCCGCTGTGTAGGGCACTCCCCTGCATTCACTGCTCCATTCCTTGCCTACACGGTATGGAGAAATGAGCTCTTCGCTGTTGTCGCACGAACCATCGAGTGGATTTCCAACAGGGACCCATCACCACCATCCATGACTACGGCACCGACGCTGATGCGGCAGGCCTGTTGCGTCAGGGATTGCAGCAGCGGCCAACGAGCCTGTTGATCCCCTGTTTGATGGAGGAATTCAGCCGGCCGGCATTGGGGCTGATTCGTGAGGTGTTGCGTGAGCTCGATGGCCTGCAGGAGCTGGTCATCGCCCTCTCGGCTGGAACAGCTGAAGAGGTGTTGCAGGCGGAGGCCTTCTTTGCCGATATGCCGTTCCCGGTGCGGGTGCACTGGACCAATGGGCCCGCGGTGAAGGAGCTGCTCGCTTCGCTGAAAGAGTTCAATCTCGAGGTGATGGGCCCGCCGGGCAAGGGTTGGGCTGTTTGGCAGGGACTTGGCGTTGCCACCCGTCAAGCCGAGGTGGTCGGCCTGTTTGATGCCGACATCCGCACCTTCTCCCCGCAGTACCCGGCGCGGATGTTGGCGCCTCTGCTGGACCCCTCCCAAGGCATTGCCTACGTCAAAGCCTTTTACAGCCGTCTGTCGCTGGAAACCCGTGCCTTGCAGGGCCGCGCGACGCGCTTATTTGTGAATCCGCTCCTGGTCAGCCTTGAGCGAATGCTGGGTGAGCTCAACTATCTGCGCTATCTGCGCGCATTCCGCTACCCCTTGGCCGGTGAATTCGCTTTCACCACCGATCTCGCCATGAACCTGCGCATCCCCAGCGATTGGGGATTGGAAGTGGGCCTGCTCTCAGAGGTTTATCGCCAGGTCGCCATCAGCCGGATTGCGCAGGTGGATTTGGGTTTGTTTGATCACAAGCACAAAGAACTGGGCAACACGCCCAAAGAGGGCTTGCAGCGCATGTGCGGCGAGATTCTCTCCACGGTGCTGCGGGGCTTGATGGAGCACGAAGGTGTGGCCTTGGCCGAAGCCCATGTGCCCGCCTTGGAGGTTCTCTATCGCCGCGTTGGTGAAGATCGCGTGCGTCAGCACGGCCTCGATTCCAGCGTGAATGGCTTGCCCTACGACCGCCATGGCGAAGAGTTGGCGGTGCATGAATTTGCCAACTTGATCCGCCCGGGGATGCATCAGTTCCTGCAGCAGCCGGTCTCGCTGCAATTGCCCTGCTGGTCGCGCTTGTTGAGCTGTTCTGCATCGCTGCGCGAAGACCTGGCCCTGGCTGGTTCGCAGGGTCGTCAAACCCGGTTGGTCAATGTGCCCTTGGCGCCCAAGCCGAAGTTGGAGGTGGGCCGGGCCCAGCCCGCCCCTTGGCATCAGCCCGCTGCCAGTGGTTCAGCGCGTTAGATCCAATTGGATTGATTCGGCTCCGTAACATCAGCCCTCGCGCGAGTTGGTGCTGATGGAGGTCCCCCCCAAGCTGATCGCACTCGGTGATAGCGGTGTCTTTGGTTGGGGTGATCTAGAGGCTGGTGGCTGGGCAGAGCGGCTGCGCTGCCATTGGATGCCTAGGCCTGAGGCTCCAGTGGTGTACAACCTCGGTGTACGCGGAGATGGGCTTGAGCGGGTGGCCGCAAGGCTCCAGCAGGAGTTCAGCGTGCGCGGAGAGCTCAGGCGTCAGCAGCCCCAAGGGATGTTGTTGGGCGTGGGCCTCAATGATTGCGCCCGAGTGGGTCGCTGCGATGGCCGCTTGCAATTGGAGCCTGAGGCTTTCCTGTTTGGTTGGGAGCAGTTGCTCAGCCAAGCGGTGCAACTGGCTCCGGTGTTTGTGCTGGGGCTGACGCCTGTGAACGAAGAGGCCATGCCCTATGCCGGCTGCCTTTGGTATGGCAATGGCGATGTGGCGCGGGCGAATCGCTTGATCGAAGAGGCCTGCCTTGAGAAAGACGTGCCGTTTTTGCGCTTGTGGGATGGCGATGAGGTTGGAGCACCCTGGCTCGCCCGCCTCAGTCCCGATGGTTTGCATTGCAATAGCGACGGCCACCGTTGGATTTTTGAGCGGCTGCGCAGCTGGCCCGAGCTCTTGCAGTGGGCTGGCTTGCCACCAGAGGGTGCCTGCAAGCTCTAACCCAGAGCTATGACAGGCATCTTGGCCCTTGTCTGTGATGAATCCCTTTTTGTTGCTGCTCTACACCGTGATTTTTTGCGTGGTGTACGGAGCCGCCTATGGCGCTGCACTCACCGGCAAAATCGCTTGCATCAATCGCAACTCGGCAATCACTGCCCTGGTTTTTGCTGTGGTGCTCTGGCTGCTGAATAAGCCCTTTAGCTGAAGCTCATAAAAACGACGCCACAAATTGTGAGCGCAGCAATGTCTCACCTGTGGAGCGGTTGCTGGCGCTTTGGCGAAATAGATCAGCAACTGCTTCAAAGCTCGGCTCCCTCGGTGTTGATGGGGTGCTGCAGTACTGAATTCCGATTAAACGCAGCACTGTTCCGCAGCCCATCCCGTCTTGCTGCAAATAGGGCTTTTGCTGCATGGCAAGCCGCACCAGCTCGCCGCTTTGGGCAGGCAGCTCATCACCACTGAAGGGCTGACAGTTGCTATCGAGCCTGTGGGGGCGGGTCTCCTCACTCCATTGCAGTGCGATGGCATGGCACTGCTCATCGTGGGGAGTCCAAGGGGTGGGCAGGCACTGCCCGCCGCGATGCCTCACGCTCTCCAGCACATGCAGCAGCTGCTCATCGCGATCGCGCTGCAGTTCGCTGATCACGTGATTTGGAACCAGCGCGATGAGGCTCTGGCCATGGCTTTCCAGCAGGGGAACCGGCTCTGGGGTCAGAAACACTTTGTTAGTCATTAAGCCGTTATCCACCCCTGTGCTTGCCTCCATGCTGAGGGATCAAGCCCTGGTATTGGTGTTCATTAGTGTGAAGTGACCTGAGAGTGCCCCATGCCTTTGCTCTGGGAAAACCTGGCGCGCCAACTCGACAGCGTGCGTGCAGCAGCCACCACAACAACTGCTGTTACTGATGGCACTGGTGGAGTGTCACGCCAACAGCGTTTGCAGGCAGCTCTGGCTGCCATCGAAGACAAGGGCAATCCCTTGATGGTGGAGTCCCTCAAGGCTGCGCTGGAGGGGCGCGAGCCTCGGATGGAATTGCCAGAGTTACCTCAAGGCTTGGACTCGGAGTTGAGTGGACCTGAGGCTTACTTGAAGGCAATTCCCAAGAATTTCCAGCCACCGCAATAGATCCACCCTCTTTGCTTAAGAGCCTGATTTATTCAATATCCATCTCGCTGGCGTCGAGCACCTGCCAGTCCCCATCACCTTCTTGCTCGCAAAACTCAGTGGCATCTGCCTCGCTGCTGAAGGTGGCAACTTCCCGGTAGATGCCCTCGCTGTCTGTTGGTGCCATCACCAACCAGCGCTCATCGTGATTCATGTATCAAAAGAGGCTGATGTCATCAAGTGTGCTTGATTGTGAAAAGTTTAAGTGAGGCGCCTTAAGGCGATTGATCTTGGCTTGATGATTTCAATGCGAGACGTCCCGGCTAGCCCGGGGCTTTTTTTGTCTTTTGTGCGTTCAGCGGCGCCATGATGGTGGCCTTTCTTGCCCGCCATGGTTGATCCCAAAGAGGAGCAATTGTCAAAGTTGAAGATGGTCCTGGCGGTGGCTGAGAAAAACGGGAACCAGCTCTTTATCGACAACATCAAGCGCGATATCGAGGCCCTCGAGAGCGGCAAGGAGTCTCCGATCATTGCTGAATACCTGACCGACGAGGAGCGCCGCTGAGCGGCAACGGCGATCCGGCGTTCGGGTCTATTTGGCAAGAGGCGTTGGGCCAGTGACGCCACTGCTGAGATTTGGTTTCGATATCCATGGGCGTTGGGTGATCAGGCCTTGCTGTTGTGTTTTCGCCTGAACTCCCTCGTTAGAGGCTGGCCTCGTACAACCACTGCTCCGGCGCTTCCTCCCATGTCCGATCTGCAGTACCGCACTTGCCAGCACAGCGGTGAAAAAGTTTTTGGAGGGCAGTCCCGCCTGCTGACCTATCGCGGCAACACCTACCGGACTCGGGTGTTCCAAGCGCAGCAGTCGGTCAATGGAGGCAGCTCCAACGTTGTTGAGCTCTTTGAGGAACGGCGCGCAGCTTGAGCTACAGCGGCCACTGAATCGTTTTGCCCCTGCTTAGTCAGGGGTTTTTTGTTGCGCTCCACAGGGCCAAGCCGCCGCCCCGCCCCCTGGCGGCAAGCCATTGGCCCTGCTCGACGGCGATCAAGGCAAAAAACGGTGTTCGCTTGGCTTTGGGGGCTGGAAGTGGTCGTTGAAGCAGGGTTCTTTCGCCCAGCTCCAGGGTGAGCATTTCGAAGCGAAAACACAGTAAGGGCCGTTTGCCCTGCAGCCAGCCAGGTCCGTTGAAGCGCAGCTTCAGGGGGCCCAGGCTGACGGCGTTGCAGATGCTGAAATCACTGCGCTGATCAGCCTCAGCGCGGCTGATGGAGAGGCGGGCGTTGAGCCATTGCAGCAGCTTGGTTTGGCTTTGGCTCTCGCGCTGTTCCCCCTTGCCCCAGAGCCGATGGGGTGACCACTCCCCAAGTAGCGCAGCTGCTTGGATCCCTGATCCGTCATGGCTGCGGGCCTGCGCTTCACGTTCAAGCAGCTCGGCGAGCGTTGTTGAGCCAAGGTCGCCAGAAGGGGTGGGCATGGTGCTGTTTCGGCGATTGTGGCCAATTTTTGCGTTGTGTATCGAGCTGAACGACAGAGGGTTGTTCCCGCTGGATAAAACATGGGCGTAGCAACCGCTACAAACACGTTCACCTCGCTTGGCGAGGCGCAGTTCGATCCAGGCCATGGAACGGGGACCTGGACTGACTCAGAGGAACCTTCCATGACCCTGACCTATCGCGGCCAGCAGTACGTTCAATCCAAGGCTGCTGTTGATCAACAAAAGCCAGCTCTGACCTACCGCGGCGTGTCTTACGCCAAGTGATCAGGCCCAAAGGCTGAACCACCATGGCCCCCGCTGAAGCGGGGGCTTTTTTGTTGCCGTGCCGCTAGGCGGGCGTGGGGCACGGCAATTTGCGCTATTCTTAATCGATCGTTAATCAATAAATCCCTTTGAACCTGGAGAAGCAGCAACGAAAACTGGTCAAGCTGAAAGAGAAGGCTGAGCTCTGCGTGAGCCGTGATCAGGCCCAAGAGATCATCCGCAAGGCTGAGAAGGCTCAGCGAAAGATTCAGCGGGCGCAAACTGACATCTGAGCCATGAACCCTGACTTGGCTGACGCGTTGCAGGCCTTGGTGGCCGTCGCGATTGAAAGCACTGTTGGGCTTGAAGATCACACCCAATCAGCTGCCGTGGCTGATGCCATGAGGGCTTGCACGGCTCAATTGCTGAGCGTGGCTGAGCAATTCCAAGACAACGACTTGGATTAACGATCACCAGCGCAACGCTGAGCTTGGGCTTACTTCGGCCGTTTGGTGATGTCGCCGAAATCGTCGTCGTTGGGCTGCAGAAACTGCCACACCACAGGAACAGTGAACAGCACGGTTAAACCGATCGTGGCCCAGATGGCCACTGTGTAGTCACCGTTCATGGTCAGAGCTCCAGTGGCTCAGACCTTAACCGTTGCTACCGGCTAATTCGCTTTGTAATTCACGGCGAATCGTCCGCAGGGATTGCAGCTTGCGGCTGGCCGTCTCCCAGAGCCGGCGATGTCCGTCATTAAAGAGGCCATCCACCAGGCTTTGATGCTCAGCGATGGCGACGTCCACTTGATTCAAGGCAATCTGCAGTTCGCTCATCTGCCTGTGCTTGTCGATCACCACGAGTCAGCCACAGCTGGATGTCGAGTGCAAGGGAGACATCGGCAACTAGGCGATGCGCATCACTGATCCTGTTTGCCAGGATGGCTTAACACGGAGTCGCGCAATCTCTCCATGACTTTCCGTGAAGCGTTAGTTGCGATCAATCCGGCAACGGGATTGACCATTGATCACTACCCGGTTCTAGATCTCGACGAGATCGATACGAGAGTTATTGGGTGTCACCGGGCCCATAAAGTTTGGGAGATTGTTGGCTTCCAGCAGAGGGCTCAACTTCTTCAGTGCCTAGGAGGCCGGCTTGAGGATCAGCGTGATGACCTCGCACGATTAATTACTGGGGAAATGGGTAAACCCCTGGCTCAGGCAGAAGCTGAAATCGATAAATGTGCCTGGGTATGTCGCTATTTCGCTGAATCGGGTGAGGCTTTTTTGCGGGCCGATGAGATTCAACTGGATGGATCAATCGCCTCAGTTGTCTCAAGGCCTTTGGGCGTCATTTTGGCGATCATGCCTTGGAATTTTCCGTTTTGGCAGGTTTTCCGAGCCTTGGCTCCAGCCTTAATGGTGGGAAATGGGATGCTTCTTAAAGGCGCTTCCAATGTGCCTGGATGTAGCCGAGCGATTGCCCAACTTCTCGCATCACTCGACGTTCCTGCTGGCTTGCTCACCAACTTGCCGATTCACGCCTCTGAGATTGAGAGGGTGATTGCGAATCCATTGGTACGTGGTGTGACCCTGACTGGGAGTGAAGCCGCTGGCCGCGCAGTTGCAGCAATGGCTGGCACTCATCTCAAAAAATGCGTTCTCGAATTGGGTGGTCAAGACCCTTACATCGTCCTGGCTGATGCTGACATTGCCCTGGCGGCGCAAAAGTGCGTGCAAAGCCGGATGCTTTGCTCTGGCCAAGTTTGTATTGCCGCTAAACGGTTGATCGTTGTTGATGCGGTTTACGACGCGTTCAGGGGTGAGGTTCTAAAGCTGCTCGACACCTATCCCTTGGCTAATCCCTCAGAGCAAGCTTGTCGTCTTGGCCCATTGGCGCGACAAGATCTTCGTGATCAGGTGCATGCCCAGGTTGTTGCCAGCATCGCTGCTGGTTGTCACTTGCTCCGTGGTGGAGCGATTCCAGATCAGCCAGGTTGGTGGTATCCAGCAACCGTGTTGGAAGGAGTTGTGCCTGGCACTCCAGCTTTTGATGATGAGGTGTTTGGCCCGGTTGTGTGTTTGATTCGTGCCAGCGATGAAGAGCACGCCTTAGAGCTGGCTGCTGAGAGTCGCTTTGGCTTGGGGGCTGCAATCTTCACAGCACGGCAAGACCATGCGCAGCATCTTGCTGCTGAGCGCATCGAATCAGGTTCAATCGCAATCAATGATTTTGTTAAAAGTGACCCTCGCGTTCCTTTTGGCGGGATGAAAGACAGCGGCTTTGGTCGTGAATTGGGCCGGCTTGGAATGCAGGAATTTGTGAACCACAAAACTATTGTTTCCCCTGTCTGAGGGGGCACTGATGGATCAGCAAACCTGGGCTGTAGCCCAGAGCTCTGGCACCGCATGTGAGGGCTCGTTGCAATGGCATCTGATCGCGTCGTTTCCCTCGCAAGCAGAGGCTGAGGCTTATCGCGATGCGTTCTGCCCCGATGATCCGACGATCGACGTTATGCCGTTGGATCTGCTGAGCTAGGGCTCAAGGCTTTGAGCTCCCAAACAACGCCTCTGGGGTCATAGCCATCCACCAAAAACTTGCAGAACAAAGGATCAATCACCAAGGGTTCAACACCCTCTTCACGCCATTCGACCCAATGGTGTTGGCCTTTGCCGTGCTGCCCCATGACGCTCGGGTGATGCAGTTCCCCCGATTCCCTGAACAGGTAGTCAACCCAGGTTTCGTCGTAGGCAACCATCGCAGCCAAGGTGACCCAACTGGCTTCTTCGCAGTCGCTCCAGCTCAGTCCTTGGGAGCCAACGGCTTGAAGCGCCATGCCGCTGCGCACTAGATCGAGGTGGCTGAGATCTCTGAGCGCCGTGGTGTCTGGGGTCAAAAACGAGCTGCAACCTTGGCCGTCCTAGCCACGATTGATAGCGGGTTAGAAGAACAGCTTGTCAGCTACCGATCTCAGTCCGTGGCGCTGGTTTGAACGTTCCGTTCGGTGCTGCAACGAGCACTGGAAAGGTTGGATAAAATGCTCCACATCCAAGCGGACGCCGTCCTGTGGATCTGTCTAAGCAGGAAAAGAAGTTGCGCAGGCTTGAGCAAAAGGCCGAAGAGTGCTTGACCCGTCAGGAGGCCCAGAAAATCATTCGCAAGGCTGAAAAAGCTCAGCGCAAAATTAATGACGCCGAGGCATCTTGAGCTCGATAGCTTCTTCTGAAATGGCCGGGAGGCCCTTCCATCCCTGGCGCTTGACCGGGATGATGCAGTGTCTCCGGATTGCACAAACCCTGTGAGGATCCACCATCCACTGGTGTTCGCTGGCTTGGCCCTGCTGGTTGCTTGCGCAAACCAATCCACAGATCCTGCTCCACCCGTTGCGCCAGATCCTCCAAAGCCTGCGCCTGAAATCTCAAGTCCCCCGGAGAAGCCCTCAGCTCCGGTGCATCAAGCGGCGATCAAGCCTGGTGCCCTCACTCCGTACAGCGAGGACCAAGAGCCTGACCTCATCAACCGCTATTCCGCTCGGCTCGATGAGGTGGAAGTCTTCCGCCAGCTCGCGGCCAACGCTGCTGCAGCCGATCCGGATTGCAAGGTGATTTCCATGGTGGAAGTGGCCAGCACCAGCACCACGGACGACCTGCGATTTTGGGTTGAGTGCAGCGACAACAATGGTGATCCTGTTCGCTACAACTTCACGGAGGCTGAGCTCAAGGCTCAGGGTTGAAGCGCGCCAGGACCGCTCAGCTGTCGGTGTGGATGAGAACTGTATTGATCAGTTCACAGGCCAGCTCTTCGGTGGTGTCCTGCAGGATTTGGCAGGCCTGCAAGACAGCCATTTCCATCTCAGGGCTCATGGTGTCCCCGCGCATGGCAAGAAGCACTTTCTGCTGTTGGAGCTCAGTGGCTTCCTGGTCCAGAATCCTCTGAACGCTGCGGGCGAGCAGAGTTTCGACGGCTTGGCCGACGGGATTGGTGGCGTTGCTTTTCAACGATCTCGTTCGGCTCAATCCATGCTTGCCAGGCTGCGCTCTGGCTGTGGCTGCCAGATACAAAACAGCACTTGACTAGGCGACACGGCAGCCGAGGTTGACCTGCCCTTCATCGATCAACCTGCCAAGCCGGACTGCGGTCGCGACTTCGGCGCGGCTGAAATTGTCTTGGTGGGCACCCACCCAGGCCATCTCCTGGATGGTGATCACGCCAGTGGAGATCGACTCCAAAAACACTTCACCGAGAGTCATTGGTTTGTAACGATTCCGTTACATGCTGGCGCGACCCTGCTCTGGCTGTGGGTTGTTAGCTTCCAATTTTGGTTCGGTAAGGGTTAATCCCCAAACCGTGCCCGTTCTGACAATAAAGTTCATTTCATGGCTTAAAAATTGCCGTATCCCTGGCGGGAAACCGGGGACGCGTCGAGCAATTGGGGGGCCTGTGGGAGGGCCTTCCTTTTTTTTGTCTGATTCCAGCTGTTGATCGAGCAGGCTGAGCCGATGGATCAGTTCAATGCGGGCTATTGGCAGCTGGGACTGGTGGCCCTTGTGTTTGCTGGGCTGCAGCTTTGGTGGATTGGCAGCACGTTGCGCCGCAACCGCCAGCACGATTTGGCCCGGCCGATGAGCGAGAGCGAGTTCAAGCGGTCGTTGGAGCGAATTTTCAAAGACTCCTGAGCCACGCGCCTGTTTCCCAGGCTGCTTAGCGCTTTGTTACAAATGGGTTAACATTTCTTCATCTGCCTAATTCAGATGACCTCATCCGCTTCCACCGACAGCTGGTATCAGGATGCTGCTGCTGCCCAAATCAAGTCGGAGCGACTTGAAAAGGCTGAACTCCTTAATGGCCGTGTGGCCATGCTCGGCTTTGTGATCGGTGTGCTGACAGAAGTCATTACCGGTCATGGCATCGTCAGTCAGATCACCCTCGGCGCCTTCGGCTGCAACTGATGACCGACTACACAATGGCCATCTACGGCCTGATCGCCGTCACGGCGGTGATCACAGCTGCTGTCGTTTTTGTCTTGCGTCAGCCTTCGGATCTTCCAGCTTTCAAAAAGCAGCGCGACTGAGCCTGCTGTCTCCGGCCCGCTCTTTGCCCCCGTCTGGTCGGGGGTTTTGTTTTGCTTGGTTCTGCCCTCTCAGTAGTGGCCAGCAATGATCTCGGCGGCCGGTTCGGCGCTCCAGTCGGGCCTGGCGTTGCAGTAGGCATTCGGTGCCCAACTGTTGCAGCGGCGGTTGTAGTGGGCCTTCGGCGCAAGCACCATTTTTCTGGTTTGGCAGCGGGCCAGCGTTCCTTCCCAGAGCTCAAAGCCTGCGCAGTAAAGGCAGCGCTTCCATGGCTGTTCGGCTGGCAGCTCAGCCATGAGGAAGCCTTGGCCCCAGGATTTTTCAGGTATCGTCAAAATAGTAGTTTTGTACTATTTCTACTCGGCGGTGCTTGTTTTGGCTGTCTGCTCAATCGATCACAAATTCATTGCGCAGGGCCCTGGCATCTTGAATTCTCTGATCTGCCGCCAAGGTCCTCAGGCGGGTGTCCAGCCATCGCCTCAGGCGTGTTGACCACATGGATTGGTTCAAAAGATCGTCTGACGGCTCAGGTTCGCCAAAAGGAATCGTCATCGAGCCATGGCGGTCGTTAACGATAGAAAAATCTCCCGCCAGCGTTGCGTGCGTTAGCGCTGCTGACCGGCGTTCAGCCCTTGGGCGACCACTCGAAAAGCGAATGCAGCGGCGATGGAGACAACAGCCGCTACGGCAGCAGAAACAACGATGAACATCGGCTTGTCTCAGGATTCCTACAGCGTGGCTCAGGTGCTGCCAGCAGCGCATCCCTTGCAATCCGCAACCAAATCAAAATGAATCCCCTGGATTGGAGTCATGGTTTTCAGGTGGTGCTGTTTGGTTGCGCCCCTGGCTGGCATGGGGCTGGTCAAATTCAAGCTTTTCAGCACGCCAATCGTGATGAAGCACGCCAAAGTTCCATGAATCACCGTTGCAGCTCGGTGGTTCTCTTGGGGATGTCGAGTAGAAAATCCTTGGCGCCCACCTCTAGGCCCAAGGAGCGACAGAGCCCATGCTCGGGAACCCTGTCATCCATTGGTAGCTCCTCGTATGGCTTTGCCGCGAGCAAAAAGCCAGTTTTTATCAATGGAAGCTCTGGCTTCGTTGGCGGTTGATCAAGGGGTTGGCCGCTTTTTTATTGCCTGCCAGGTCATGTGATGGTTGCCACTCGAATGGGCTCTCAGAGCCTTCTCGGGTCCGGCTCGGGTTGGTCGAGACGGGTGATCCTGGACTCCCTTGCTGCGAACCGACCGCAAACAAGCACGGGTTTGATCATGAGGTGATGCAGAGATGCGTTACAGAAGTCCGGTGGGAAGCACTTCATTAGTCAGGATTGTCCATAGCAACTTTCTTCGTGATGAATCAATCTTCAACTTGGAAAAGTGGACCGCCTGCTAACTATGAAAAGCTTTGGCGTGGTCTTGCTCTAGTGGGTGGGGCGCACCTGGCTGGAATGCTCGTCAACGTTCTCTCGCAAATGGCCGGCATTCATGCGTTAGACCGAATTCCTGCGATGTTCCTTGGGCTTTAAATCAACTTGGGTACTAGCAGAACTGCTAATACCCAAGGGGCCAACAAGGAGTGCATCTGCTTAGGCCGAGGCTTTATGTAATGATCCAAGCCGCACCATTAGGAATGGGCGGCACTTTTTTAGGTCGGTTGGCTCTTCTCGACTGATCCGCCACTCCGGCACCACGCAATCCTTGAAATCACCGTGCTGACAGAGGACCCCTTTCTCTGTGGTGCTGGCCACAAACCCGCCACGCCATTCGCCGCCGTTCAGGCCACCTTTAAACCACACCCAAACTTTTGTGCGGGCGTAATCCATCACTTTCAATCAGTGTTTCCCATGTTATTGGAATGCGGTCCATTCCGGCTTCCTCAGTCCTGATGCGCCTGCGGGTTCTCGCTGCAGATTTGAGGCTCAGAGATCAAGTGTTGCCAAGTGATGGAAGAGATACCACTGCTTTTCAATCAGTTGATTGATTGTTGTGAATTTTTGAAATTAGTGAGAGCTTAAAATGTAACTCAGGTCAGACTTTTTACGCTAAGTCAGGAATTTCTCGTCAAGCATGGTGTGGCTCAAGAGTTTTTAGGTGAAAACTCGCTCTTGAAGATGCTTTCTGGGCATGTGAGCAAGGCCCTATGATTCTTTTGGCTATCTGCGTTCGCTTTTGGGGGTCTCAATTGACGACTGTGTTAGATATTGGTTAGGAGATTGAGGTATTTATGCAGGGAAATGGAGTTCACCCTTGCAAGCAGGCCTTTTCGGACCAGCTCGCCTTGGGTATTAGTCATTATGGAATCTGGAGTGTATCGAATCCACATACTGAAGATCTTTCCAGGAAGTATTCTGAATTTCTTGAGATGATGAAAAATGCGTTGGAATGGGAAATGGTTAATAACTCAGATAATAATGACTCGACAATTCTTGATAGGGAAAACGTTCAATTTCAGCATTGGTCTTCCAAAGATGACACTCAATGAGGCTTACAGGGGCAGCCTGATGGCTTGTATGCCGCGACGTATGCGACCTGTCGCAGTGTTTTGGTAAGGCGCGTTGATGGTTCGATAGGAGATGCCTGGGATGATCATCGGTCGTGATTGCGGTGTACCTCAGGCCAAAGCATTTGGCATCCTTGTTTTGGGCGAGCCGAGGTTGTCATGGGAGATGAGGTGTCACTTCTGCCGAATATCTCTTCTCGTAGCGCGCGAGTGATGGAAGTAGGAAAAGCTCCAGGTGATGAATAGACAGAGGACAACCCGAGGGGCAAACCCCCTCTTAATAGGAGAAAAGTCGAGCAGTTAAGTCTTGTAGCAAGCATCCCTGCTGGTAGTTCTTTGGTTTCAGAGATTCACCAGTAACTGTTGATCCATTGCCTTCTTTCTTGTGTTCTGTTGACGTCGTTGCTTGGCTTTGAACCAGAGATTCCATCTGGCCGGCTCGGTCTTGGGCCATTCGTCCTTCTCCCTCAGCCAGATGCTTCCGCAGTTGTGGCAAAACCAGACTTGGTTGACTGAAGACAGCATTCCTTCGCCGCTGACCCATTCAGTGGTCTGTTCCATGTGGTGGGTTCCACCGGCTTCGCAGCAATAACGGGCCATTAATCCAAAGCCATAGCACTTATTTCCAGAGGCGTTTGCCTTGAGTCTTATGCAGCGTTGAGATGGGTAACAGAGAGGAGGGCCATCAGCCTCGCCTCAGCCTCGTCACTCAGCAAAGCATGTGTCGTGTGGCCGTCTCCGTCTTCATAGGTGAGCACCTCTTCATCATCAAGCTCAACAGGTGCGTTGATGATGTTGCCGTCGCGAAGTAAGAACCTAAGCATTGCTATTCAAAAATCCGATAAAACTCTGCCGAGTTAACATCTGATTGCCTAGGAGAACTTATTGATCCTTCACGCTTGGCTAAAGCAAGCCGGTGATCGGAATTGAGCAGATGACCTACTGATTACTAATCAAATATCGTTCTCAGCGGCTACAACGGGTTCCCAGTCGTGGCAGGGGCTCTTGGCCGCGAAACTAACAACGGTGCATGCACGTGCAGGCGTCATAAACCGCAAGATTGAGAACACTGTTCTCAGGTTCGATCGAGTTCGGCCAGTAGCTCCATGCGAATGCTGCGGAGCCGCAACAGTTCAACGCATCCCGCAACGGCGCTTCTGCTCAGGCGCGCTGCCACAACCAGTTCATAAGACTGAAAGAAGCGTTCCACTGTCCCCCGCCAGGGAAAGGAAGCGCTTCCTGGGTCTGGGAATTTCCCGGGTTGTTGGCTCAGCACCTGCTTGGTCGTAAGTAGGTGCTTTTTCTTGTGCCACTGTCCCTTCTAGGTGGGGCGCCTCTGATTCAACGAAACTCTGGGTTCCCAGGCTGTGGTCGGATCAATCCCCAATTGAGTGATGCCTCTGGTTCAGGTGCTTCTCATCATTCCTTTGGCTTCAGGCAGTGATTAGCCATATCTCCAGACACAACAAAGCCCCAGCTGTGTGAGGAATGCTGGGGCGATGCTGACCCGTCGGCTCGCGTTATCTCTAGGAACCTTCGGGATGCACCTAATCAATCAGCTGCTGAATACCAATGATGTATCGAGCTGTACTGTCTAGAAGGGACAGTAATTAGTACCTATCAGACACAACAAAGCCCCGACGAATGACGTGTCCGCCGAGGGGTGGTTGTGTGAGGTAGAGCGTTAACTCCTTAAGCGGATGAAACCCTGCTGACGAAGTGGTGTCCACCCGTACCGTCTAGATAGGACAGTATTTAAGTATTTCTGCGGACACAACAAAGCCCCAGCTGATTCACCAGTGCTGGGGCGATGCTGACCCGCGATAGTCCTGCAAAACCATGCGGGATATTCCCAATGTTGCAATCGCTGAATGCAGGTGGTGTAGCGAACCATACCGTTTAGAAGGGACGGTTATTCGTTCTTGTGTCGGATTATCTGCATTGCGCTTTCTATTACGAATAATCCGTCACAGCTGCGTCGCTGTCAGCAGCTTCCAGGTCGCCTAAAATCAGTTCTGGCCTGCTTTCCCAGCGTTTCAGCAGACTCTCGGGGTTGAAGTGGTGCAGCGGGTCAGTGATGCGATGGAAGCGGACAATTTCGCCATCAACGCATTGCCTCTTGATCGCAGTACGCAATCCGAAAATTCGCAGGATTGCCTGCATAACACCAATGGGACAGTTGAAGTTGCTTTGGCGGCTGCCTAGGTAACGCTTGGCACAAGAGTCTTCCACCACCAGGCGATGCAAACCATTCACCCAGTCGTCGTTGGCACTAAACCAATCTGTTTTGGTGAGTAAATCTGCGGCACAGCCTTGGGTAGTCAGTTCTTTTATCCAATGCAGCTGTAGATGCAATTTGGCAATGCGCGCTCGGTCTAGGAGGTAAGCGTCCCCTAATTGCTCTAATCGGACATGAGTAAACAAGCCAAGCGCGGTCGTGTTGTCGTACAGCAGCCGATTCCTCAAAGCGGGGAAAGCGTTGCCTATGTCGAGTACATGCTGGGCGGTCAGTTCAGAAGGGTCGATGTTGAAGCGATTGCAGATTTGGTCTTTCTTCCTGGCCACGGCACTCGCTTCAGGTGACTGATCGTCTGAGGGTGGAGAAGCGTCTGCCACGTGGCCCGCTTCTCTTTCGTTGGCGGCGTCCGTCTGGGCCTTCTGTGTTGAACACCGCTGGCGCTCCAGCCTGGTGTCTTCGCGTTCGACTAGCTGGACCGAATAACCCTCTCGTTCGTAAGCGGTTGCAATCAGATGGCGATAGTGGTGGGCCTGAAGGTTCTGACGGGCGTGCGCCGGACACCCATAGATGAACCAAGGGTCTTCGTCTAAGGCCGTCCCGTCGAGGTGGGGCACCACCCAAAGTGTTCAGATGGATACATAGATCGTGCTTTTGAGCACAAAAAAAGTTCAGGCGGATACATAGCGTTTGATCACCGTGAATGGGGATTCACGGTGCGTCGGATACTGGGGCGGCTGTGAGGGGTCCGCCCTTTTTTCGTGACTATCCCATCTAGTTGGGACGCAAACCCGAACCCCGTTGTGCGGTTTCAGGTATCGGCTGTGCTCAGCGAGAGGCGTAGACCAAGCCCAGTTGAGCGCAGGACCAATGACCAACGAACTGAAAATCACTCGCAAGCGTGCCAAGAAGATCATTCGCCTGCGCGCCAAGAAGGTCATCAGCCTGAAAGCGGCTCGCAAACTCTTGGCTCGTCGTCAGCTTGCTGGCGCTTGAAACGCTTCGGCCTAAGCGCAGAAAACTGAAGGGGTTTTTGAGGTCTAGCGGGCTTTAGAGCCCGCTTTCTCTTGGGCGACTGAATGCAAAGCCAGCTCTGCCAGCCTTCCCAGCTTGCGTCGTCATTACGAACCTGGTGGGGTCTACGGACACAGCCAATGGCTTGGGCTTGAGTGTCGGATGAAGCTGGCTCATGCGGGCATGCAACACAACTTGGCTTTCGCGGCGGGGTTTGTTTTGTATGGCGCAGTGATCGCCAACGTCATCGCGCATGGCGTGATTTGGGCCAGCGATCACAGGCTCAAGTGGTCAGACCTGAAGCAAGGGCGGCTGTATCTCTTCGCGTTGCTGCTGTGGGCAGCAACAGTCGCTTTGGCTGGGATCTTCAGTGCTTGATGGCTCAAAGGAACTCCGGGTTGCCGCCAACGATCACGCTGCTGGTTCGGCGCTCGGCAGCTTGGTGGGGGCGAAATTTCGGCAGCGTCGATGAGTTTCGCCGGCGGCGGCTGGGAGAGGACCCAATCGCTATCTGGAAAAAGAATCAGCGCGGACCCAGTACAAAGTCAGCAGCCTGATGGCAATGCTGAAGTGACAAGGGGTGTGAATACATTCAGCCGTTTGGCCTTTGCTTGGCAGGCGCGAGTTATTGGTGGATTAATCGGCGATGACTAGATGTCTCCCTTGATCAGGGCAATCTTCCCAATCATTGCTTTCCTTGTAATTGGGTACATAGCAAGGCTGACCAAAAAATTCGACCCTAAAAATAGCGGAATACTGATTAATTGGGTTTTGAATATCTCTATACCTTGCATGATAATCATTGACATGACAAGCCAGGATATGCTGAGTGAATACAGGCAGTACATTGAGTTCTTCGGCGGATATTTACTGACATCGTTCATTCTGTTTTGCCTTGCCTATGTCTACGGGAGATTTATTAAGCGTAAGGACCTGTTGATTGGCTCTTATTTTGCTGGGGCAGCTGTGTTCTCGAACACCTGCATGATTGCTCTTCCTGTATTGGCAATTCTCCTGCCAGTCAGTGGTGCAACTTTTGGGGTCCTTGGAGTTGTTGTTTTGATTATTGGTCTACAAACTACATCAGTTATTTATGAGTACTGCAGCTCAAAAGGGAAGGGTATGAGTCTTCGTAAAGTCCTGTCTTCTTTTTTGCATGCAATGAAGGCAAATTACTTCATTGCCATGGTCATCGGGTTGATCCTCTCTTTTGCTGATGTCAAGCTTGCAATGCCGATTAAGGCATCGCTAAACGCTGTAGGCATTACTACGGCTCCTGTCGCATTATTTGCGATTGGTGCTCAGTTGAATTTTGGCCTATTCCGCCATCACGCAAGAATCGTTGCTGAATGCACGTTTTTCAAGCTGTTTCTGATGCCAGTGATTGCTTGGTATGTATGCGATTTGGCTCGCCTGCCCCCCGCTCCCAGCGTGGCAGTGGTTGTCTGTGCCGCTGTCTCAACAGCAAAATGCCAGTACGCAGTCGCTCGATCTCATGATGTTTATGTAGAAGAAACCGAGGCTGCTGTTGCTGGAACAACGATTCTCTCAGTGGTGACATTGCCCGTGGTGGTCTCTCTTTTGACCAGGCAGTTTGTTGGTGTTATCTCCTAGCAGTTCATTGGGTCATCCCTGCAAGCTTTTCTCCTGGATTGGTGGGTCTTTTGGATAACTACTTCTTCCCCAGCACTCGCTCCAGCTGAGTTCACCTTCTAGCCACTGACGGCATCGGCGGAGCTTCTTCTGTACTAGGGGAGACACCGCAGTGGAGGAATGTGTTCTGCGGGGGGTGTTTGTGAAAGCCGGTGATCGGAATTGAACCGACGACCTACTGATTACGAATCAGTTGCTCTACCCCTGAGCTACACCGGCGCGGGCGTCAAATTAGCATCGGCGCAGGTTTGAGCTGAGCTCACTGTCCATGGCAGATCCCGCATCCCAACTGGATCCTGAGCTCAAAGCTCGTCTTTTGCAGGAAGCGCGTACGCCGTGGCGTGGGCTACGCCGTGCCCTCTGGCTGGCCCTCTTCGCTTCCGCTGCTGTCGGTGCCGCCACCATGGCTTTGCGCGCCTCCAGTGGTGGTGTCGTTCCCCTCTCCGACCTCGGAATTCAAGGGCTCGCTTTGTTGATCAGTGGCGCTCTGCTCTGGTGGGATCGCAATCGAGACCGTGCCGAGAGCTGAGCGCAGTTGCCATTGCATCGCTAGCAGCAACAGCAAGGCCCAAAGCAAACAGGCCACCCGGCTCTGGTCAGCCCAAGGGCTCACCGCAGTGGCAAGCCCTGCCCGCTGATCGAGCCATAACAGCAGCGGCAGCTGCAGCACAGCAAGCACGGGTCTCGCCAGGGCTAGCGGCAGCGCCCAGGGCGGGCGCAGCTGCGGCAATAGCACCGCTAAGGCCCACAGCAACACCATCTCCAGCCGTGGAGCTGGGCCAGGATTGCCGCCAGCGAGAACCAGCTGAAGCAACAACAGCTCCAGCGGCAGCAGCGCCAGGCTGAGCCGTGGGAGCCAGGCTTCCATTTAGGTGGCCAGTGTGCGGCGCTGGGTCACCATCGCGAAGGCTTCAACGCGGTCGCCCTCTTGCCAGTCGGCAAAACGATCGCAGCCCATCCCGCACTCGAAACCGGTGTTCACTTCCTTGACGTCGTTCTTCATTCGCTTGAGCGAATCGAGATCGCCGCTGAACACCAGCTGCTTGCCGCGATGGATGCGGATCTTGCAGTTGCGCTGAATGCTGCCGCTGGTGACATAGCAACCAGCCACAGCGCTCTTGCCAATGCTGAAGACAGCGCGCACCTCGGCTTCGCCCAGAGGCGATTCCACCAGCTCGGGTTCTAGAAGACCCTCCATGGCGGCCTGGATGTCTTCCAGCAGCTTGTAGATGACGTTGTAGTCGCGAACGTCAACGCCAGCCAATTCAGCTGCTCGGCGTGCGCCGGAGGCCAAGGTGGTGTTGAAGCCAACGATCACAGCGCCCGATGCCGCCGCCAGATCGACGTCGGTTTCGGTGACTTCGCCTGGTGCAGAGAGCAGCACGCGCACCTGAACCTCGCCTTGGGGCAGCTGTTCGAGCATTCCCAAAATGGCTTCGACACTGCCTTGAACGTCGGCCTTCAAGATCAAGTTGAGCTCTTTGAGCTCCCCTTCGCTGGCCTGGCCAGACATCGACGTCAGCGAGACGCGGCGAGAGGCCATCTGCTGAGCCAAGCGAGTGGCGCGCGCCTCGCTGGCGCGATCGCCCACCACCGAGCGTGCGGCTTTCTCGTCGGGGTAGACCTCGAACTCGTCGCCAGCGGCTGGAACCTCGCTGAAGCCCAAGACCTCCACGGCAGAGGAGGGGGCCGCATCCTTCACGCGGCGGCCGCTGTCGCTGACCATGGCCCGGACCTTGCCCAGGACAGGACCTGCGGCAACAACGTCGCCGGGGCGCAGGGTGCCGTTTTGCACCAGCAGCGTGGCCACGGGGCCCTTGGCCTTGTCGAGGTGAGCTTCCACCACGGTGCCCTTGGCCATCCGCTCAGGGTTGGCCTTGAGATCTTCGACCTCGGTCACCAGCAGGATCATCTCCAGCAGCTTGTCGAGGCCTTCGCCCTTGATGGCGCTCACCGGCACCATCACGGTGTCGCCGCCCCAATCTTCTGCTAGCAGGCTTTGCTCAGAGAGCTCCTGTTTGACGCGATCAACCTGGGCGCCTTCTTTGTCGACCTTGTTAATGGCCACAACGATCGGCACTTCCGCCGCTCGGGCGTGACTGATGGCTTCCAGGGTTTGAGGCCGAACGCCGTCATCGGCGGCCACCACCAGGATCGCCACGTCGGTGACCTTGGTGCCGCGGGCGCGCATGGCGGTGAACGCTTCGTGGCCCGGGGTGTCCAAGAAGGTGACCTTCTTGCTGGCACCGGCATGGTCCACATCGACTTGATAGGCGCCGATGTGCTGGGTGATGCCGCCAGCTTCGCCTGCAGCCACACGCGTTTTGCGGATGGCATCGAGCAAGCTGGTTTTGCCGTGGTCGACGTGGCCCATCACGGTGACCACAGGCGGGCGCCGGATCAGGTGATCGAGGTCGCTCTCCTCGATCATCTCGACGGTCTTCTTGGCGGCTTCTTCGATGTCGTCCTGCAGCACAGGAACACCAAATTCCTGGGACACCTTCTCGATCGATTCGAGATCCAGGGTCTGGGTGACCGTGGCAATGATGCCCTTGAAGAAGAGGGATTTGATGATCTCGGAGCTCTCGACGCTCAGCTTGTCGGCCAGCTCTTGAACGGTGAGGTTGCCCTCGGGTACCACCAGCATTTCAGGCCGGATTTGCTTGGCCTCCCTGGCTTGCCGCAGCTCCATAGCGCGGCGGCGTTGCCGTTGACGGGTGGTTTCCTTCTTGCGGCGGCGTAGGGCCACAGGCCGTGCGCCTTTGTTGCCCGCCAGACTTTTGGGTTTGCTCGGCCTGGCCAGGCTGGCCTGCAGCACCAGGGCCTCTTGGCCACCGGCGAAGCCGCCGGTCTGTGCGGCCAAGGAATCGTCGTTCTCCCCAATGATGTGCACCTTCTGGCGCTGCTTCTGGGGCGAGCGGCTGCGCAGGGCATCGAGCCTGGCGCTGTCATCCCAATCCGGGCGACGCGGACGCCCGGCCATGCCGGGAGCAGCGGCAGGGCGATAGCCAGGACGCCGCGGCGGCGCTGTGGGCGCATTGGGGCGGTTGGGGGCTTCACCGGGTCGGCGCGGTGCCTCACTGCCGGGACGGGTGGGTGGACGCCGGGGACCATCACCAGGGGTGGGCCGGCTGCCGGGCTTCTGCAGCTGCATGAGCTCGCCGGGCGACACCGGCTTGCGCATGCCGCCAGGACCACCAGGCCGGCTGGGACCGCCACCTTGGCGGCCCTGGGGCGCATTGGGTTCGCGCCGGATCGGCTTGCCGACCAGCTCAAGCGAGGACGGGGGACGGCCACCTCCGGGCCCTCCTGGACCGCGCCGTTGTTGGGGTGCACCGCCGCGACCAGGCATTCCCGGGCGTTGGGGTGCGCCAGGGCGAACCGGGGCGCCACTGCGGGGCGGACCACTGCGCTGGGGCGACGGACGCTGCTGCTGGTTGGGCGGGCGCATTGGCACCGCTGGCCTGTTTTGGTCGCGGCGAGGCGCTGGGGCAGCCGGCCTGGCCGGCCTTGGCGGCGGAGCGGTGGGTTTGCTCATCACCACCGGTGGTTTGCCGGTGGGTTTGGCCGGCGGCCGGTTGCTGGGCTGCTGCGGTGGACGGTTGCTCGCTTGGGGACGCAGCGGTTGGGCAGGCCGTGCTGGGGCTGGCGCGCTGGCCGGTTTGGCGACGGGTTTGGCCACCGGTTTGGGTGCCGGCTTGGCCACCACCTCCGGTTTGCGGCTCGGCGGCGCGCTCGGGGCTGGCTTGGCGGGGCTTGCCGGAGCGGCCGGTTTGGCCACCACCTCCGGTTTGCGGCTCGGCGGCGCGCTCGGGGCTGGCTTGGCGGGGCTTGCCGGAGCGGCCGGTTTGGCGACGATTTCTGGTTTGCGGCTCGGTGGTGCCGAAGGGGGAGCTGCCGCAGATTGGCTGGGCGTGCTCGGCGCTTTCTTCAGCGACAGGATCTGATTGCCAGCCTCAGGTTTGGCAGCTGACTTGGCGCCACCAGCCGCTTTGCCGTTGCTGTTGAGCAGGGCTTTGATCTTGGCCGCTTCACCATCACTGATGGAGCTGCTGTGGCTCTTGGCCGCAATCGAAAGCTTCTCCGCGGCATTGAGCACGTCGCGGTTATCGAGACCGAGGTCCCGGGACAGCTCATAGATCCGGACTTTGCCGCCGCTCGTCATGCATGACTCCAACAATGTCATCTTGCCTGAAAGGCCGTCAGGCTTCAGGTTCCAGCCGTTTGGCCAGGGCGTCGTAGACGCTGTCTGCAACCGGGACCCTGAGGGCGCGTTGCAGTTTTCGCCGTTTGCGGGCGTCTTCTACGCAGGCATGTGAGGCGCAGACATAGGCCGAGCGGCCCATTCCTTCATCCATCACAACGCCGGCACCCCCTGCGAGCCGGATGATGCGCAGCAACTGACGACGGTCGAACAGTTCCCGGCAACTCACGCAGCGGCGCAGGGTGGGCTGAGTACTCACCTGGCCTCGTCCTCGCTGGCTACGGGCTCTTCGCTGACGGCTTCCGCTGCAGGCTCTGGCTCTGCCTCTGCTTCGACTTCGGCCTCTGCGATGGGTTGTTGCTCATCGCCGTAGTCCTCAAGCTCGTCTTCCTCGATGGGATACAGCTCCCTGAGGCGGGCATCTTCCTCGGCACGCGCGGCTTGTTCGGCTTCAAGGCGAGCTTCGGCTTCCGCTTGCAGTGCTTCCTCCTCGCGGCGGTGCTCGATCAGCTCGGCCACCTGTTCGTCCTCGGAGGACTGGTCGTATTCCTCGCTGTTCTTGATATCGATTTTCCAGCCGGTCAAGCGTGCAGCTAGGCGCACGTTTTGGCCCTCGCGGCCAATGGCCAGGCTCAGTTGATCGGGCGGAACCAAAACGTGGGCGTGCTGACCTTCTGGGTCCACCAGACGCACCATGTCGACCCGTGCTGGGCTGAGGGAGTTGGCGATGTACTGGCCGGGATCAGGCGACCAGCGGATCACATCAATTTTTTCGCCGCGCAGTTTGTTCACCACTTGTTGAATCCGGGAGCCCCGCGCGCCAATGCAGGCGCCAACCGGGTCAACTTCCCGCTCAACACTGTCGACCGCCACCTTGGTGCGAGGTCCTACAGCTCGAGACGGTGGGTTGGCTTCACGGGCAACGGCCACGATCCGAACAGACCCTTCTTGGATCTCGGGGACTTCGTTTTCAAATAGATAGACAACCAACCCGGCGTTGGCCCGGCTGATGAAGAGCTGGGGGCCGCGGCGGGCAATTTCAGACACCTCTTTGAGGAAGACCTTGAAGGTGGCGTTGGCTCTGTAGTTGTCGTTGGGGAGCTGGTCGCGCCGAGGCAGTTCGGCTTCAACTTCCGGGCGGCCGAGTCCAGAACTCACGGCCATGATCACGCTCTGGCGCTCAAAGCGGATCACGCGAGCGGTCAGAACCGGATCTTCTAGGTCGGCGAATTCCTCCTGGATCATGCGGCGCTGATGCTCCCGCAATTTCTGGGCCAGCACCTGCTTGGTGGTGGCCGCTGCCATGCGCCCGAAATCATCTTTTTCCGGGGTCACATCCAGCACCACCGTGTCGCCCAGTTGGGCGTCGTCGGTCACCTGCTGCACGTCTACCAGACCAATTTGATGGTCCTCGCTTTCAACCTCTTCAACAATGATTTTTGAGGCCAGAACCCGGTAGCCCTCTTCATCAAGGTCAAGGCCCACGTCGAAGTTGCTGAAATATTCCTCGTCGAACGGGTCTTCGCTAATGCCGATGTAGAGCGTGCGGCGATAGCGCTCATAGCCCTTGAGAAGGGCTTCGCGCAGGGCGGCTTCCACCACGTTGGCGGGCAGCTTCTTCTCCTCGCTGATGTCTTCAATGAGGGCCGAGAGGCCCGGGAGCATCACGAGTGCCATGGGTGATCCGTTGAAGCAGTGAACAGAAAGGTGGGCGTGCCGTTAGGCGCTGGGTGAGCTCAGGCGAACCTCGAGCACATCGCTGCGTGGAATCCGCTGAATGCGCCCCCGCAGGTTGAGTTCGACCGCATCGGCATCTCTGCCAAGCAGGGTTCCCTCGCGCTGGATTTCGCCTCCCTTGGCATCCCGCTGCCGAACGCAGACGGGGAAACCGCGGAAACTGCGAAAGTCCCGGTCCTGCTGGAGAACGTCTCCAAGCCCTGGACTTGTGATTTCCAGAACATACGCCCCGGTGATGAGTTCACCGGTCTCCAAGGCCTCCCCGAAGGCTTGGCTGAAGCTGGCGCAGTCGTCGAGATTCACGTCGCTGCCATCGCCCTTGCGCACAGCCACGATCAACGCTTGGGGAGCGCGATGGCTATGCAGCACCACGCTCTCAACGAGAAAACCAAGGGATTGGGCCGTTGCCGAGGCAAGGGCTTCGATGGGGTCCAGCGGGGGATGAGCCAAGGCTCGTGGTGCGGAGGGCCGGCCCGGCCCTGCAATCGTCTGATTGGTACGACTGCCTTCTCGCAAGCGAGAAGCATGCCCGCCGGGCACCCTTTCACATTAATGCCTGGCCTTTAGGCCGCGCCACCAAGGTCCATCTCAGGCGCGTCGCTGTACCCGTCGCGTGGTCCAGGAGTGCCGCGCAAGGAGGGATCGGTGTTAATGCAGCCCTTGCCCTTGGCGTATTGGCAGACCCGCGCCCAAAGGCGGGCGCGGGTTGATGGTTGCCCAGTGCTGAAAATCACCTCGACGTTGGCCGAAGCACTGGCGTCAATCGTGACTTTGCACAGCGGACAGACTTGGGCGCAGGTGTCCAAAGATCGCTCGGCAGCGGGGCCAGACCCTAGTGAGTCTGTTCAGCCTTGATGGTGTGAATCGATTCAGTCCTGCTGATCTCCACCGACTGCGCTGGTCTCCCTAGGCTCGGGCTTTGGCTGCAGTCGATGGGACGCTGGCGAGGGCTCTGGGCAGCCATGGTGGCTCTAGTGGCTGCGCTGTCGTTCGGCGTTGAGCCGGTTCTCGCGGCCCATGGCTTTGTGGCTCAGGCCGTTGGCCGCGTGGCCCCCAGCGTGGTTCGCATCGACACTGAGCGGCAGGTGTTGATGTCGGGTCTCGATCCGGGTTTGGACGACCCACTTCTCAAAGAGCTGTTCGGGGATTTGCCCAGTAGCCATCGCGAAAATGGCCAGGGTTCTGGGGTGGTCATTGGCCGCGATGGGTTGGTGTTGACCAACGCCCATGTGGTCGAGGGGGCTGATCGCGTTCAGGTCAGCCTGGCCGATGGAACCCAGTGCGATGGCGAAGTGGTGGGGAGTGATCCGGTAACCGACCTAGCCGTTGTGCGCTTGGCCTCAACGCCTCAAAAACTCAAGGCGGCCCCACTGGGTGATTCCGACGCGCTCGAGCCTGGCGACTGGGCCATTGCCTTGGGCCATCCCTATGGGCTCGATAGCACCGTGACCCTTGGCATTGTCAGCAGCCTGCACCGCAACATCAGCAGCCTTGGCTTCACCGATAAGCGCCTTGAGCTGATCCAAACCGATGCGGCGATCAACCCGGGCAACTCTGGTGGGCCACTGATTAATGAGGCTGGTGAAGTAATCGGCCTCAACACCTTGGTTCGTGCCGGCCCTGGAGCAGGACTGGGCTTTGCGATTCCAATCAACTTGGCCAAGGGCGTCGCTGAGCGCTTGTCCAGTGGCGGCGAGGTGGTGCACCCCTATCTCGGCCTGCAGCTGGTGCCGCTCACCATTCGCCGCGCCAAAGAGCACAACGCTGACCCCAATGCCTTGGTGCAGCTGCCAGAACACGACGGTGCCCTCGTCCAGCAGGTATTGGAGAACAGTCCTGCTGTGGCGGCTGGATTGCGCCGAGGCGATTTGGTGATTGCGGCCGGTGAGCGCAATGTCCGCGCCCCCGCCGATTTGCTTGCCGTGGTGGAGGCGTCGTCTCTGGGTGATCCCCTGCAGCTCAAGGTGTTGCGCGGCGCTGAGCAGATGGAGTTGTCGATTGAGCCAGCTCCGCTGCCGATGAGCCAAGCCGGATGACGCGCTCAGCGGGCCATTGCTAGGTTCCCGCGACATTGAGGTGACCCGATGGCTGACCTGCAGACCCAGATGAAGCAGGCCGTGGCCTTGGCTGCCACCGATCAGGTCAAGAACGGCATGGTGCTGGGTCTGGGTTCAGGCTCCACAGCGGCCCTGATGATTCAGGAGGTGGGAGCCCGGCTGCGCGATGGCCGCCTCAGCGACATCGTCGGCGTCACCACCTCGTTTCAAGGCGAGGTTCTCGCGGCCGAACTGGGGATCCCACTGCAATCCCTCAATGCCATCGATCGGATTGATTTGGCCATTGATGGCGCTGATGAGGTGGATCCCGCTTTTGAATTGATCAAAGGCGGTGGCGCTTGCCACGTGCAGGAGAAGTTGGTGGCCCGCCGCGCTGAGCGTTTCGTGGTGGTGGTCGACAGCACCAAGCTGGTGGAGCGCCTCAACCTTGGCTTCCTCTTGCCGGTGGAGGTGCTGGCAGGCGCTTGGCGCCAAGTGCAGGCTGAGTTGCAGCAACTGGGTGGTAGCGCTGACTTGCGCATGGCCCAACGCAAAGCAGGTCCGGTCGTCACCGATCAGGGCAACTTGGTGCTGGACGTGAGCTTCGCTGGTGGGATCAACGACCCCGCTGGGCTGGAGGCCACCATCAACAACATCCCTGGTGTGTTGGAGAACGGCTTGTTTGTGGGGCTCGCGGATCAGGTGCTGGTTGGCGAGATCAATGACGGTGTGGCTGGTGTGAGGGATCTCCCCAGGGCTTAAGCCTGCAGCCTGCGCCGCACCGACTCGCGGTGACTGTGCAATCCCTCATGGGCTGCTAATTCCATGATTGCGGCGCCCGTGGCTTCAAGTGCCTGGCGGTTGAAGTTGATCAAGCTGGTGTGGCGCATGAATGTTTCCACGCTCAAGGCGCCAGCAAAGCGGGCTGTCCCCGAGGTGGGCAGGGTGTGATTAGGCCCAGCGAGGTAGTCGCCTGCTGCTTCTGGGGTGTGTTGTCCCATAAAGATCGCGCCGGCCTGCTGAATGCGTTCGGCCAGCGCGGCTGGTTCTTGCACCAACAACTCCAGATGTTCAGGAGCAAAGCGATCGGAGAGCTGGGCGGCTTGCTCGAGCGAATCGCAGAGCACCATCAAGCCCCAATCGCGAATGGACGCTTCTGTCACCTCGCGCCTGGGGTGGTCCTCCAGTTGCGTGGCAATCGCCTCGGGCACTTCTTGCACCAGGCGGCTGCTGGTGGTGAGCAGGATCGCTGCAGCCAGGGGGTCGTGCTCGGCTTGGGCCAGCAAATCCGCCGCCACCAGTTCGGCTGAGGCGCTGTCATCGGCGATCACCAACACCTCGCTGGGCCCAGCCAGCGAATCAATGCCAACCCGGCCATACACGCTTTTTTTGGCCAGGGTCACAAACAAATTGCCAGGTCCGGTGATCACATCCACCGCCGGGATCGACTCGGTGCCAAAGGCCAGCGCTGCCACGGCTTGGGCACCGCCAACGCTGTAGATCTCATCGATGCCGGCCACGTGGGCGGCCGCCAACACGGCGGGGTTGACCTGCCCGTCTGGCCCTGGCGGGGTGACCATCACCACCTGCTTCACCCCCGCCACTTGCGCGGGGATGGCGTTCATTAACACCGTGCTGGGGTAGGCCGCGCGGCCGCCAGGCACATACAGCCCCGCTTTGTTGACCGGCCGCCAGCGCCTGCCAAGGCGTTCCCCATGGGGACCTTTGAGCTCGATGTCCTGCGGCAGCTGTTTGCGGTGAAAAGCGCTGATGCGCCGATGGGCCAGTTGCAGGGCGTCGCGCAAAGCCAGGGGAGCGCTTTGCCAGGCCGCTTCTATCGCTGCTGAATCCACCCGCAGGCAGTCGAGCAAAACCCCGTCAAAACGCTCGGTGTACTCCTTGAGAGCTGCATCGCCGCGCTCTTTGACGGCATCCAGCACTGCATCCACGGTGGCTTGCGCTGCGGAGACGCCACTGGAGTGGGTTCTCGCTTCGATTTGCCGCAGACGATCAACGGCCGCGTCAGGGTCGTTGAGCAGCTGCATCATGGCGTCTGTCGAGACAACAACTGACGCTAAGCCACCTCTAGGGAAGGCTGTGGAGTTAGGATCTTTGTTTGTCGATCTGCGGCCCCGAAACTTCCTGTGGCGAATAACAAGTCTGCTCGTAAGCGCATCGAGATTGCTGAGCGCAACCGCCTGCACAACCGCAGCTATGTGTCGGCGCTGCGCACCTTGATGAAGCGCTGCTTCACCGCCTGTGAAAGCTATGGCAGTGAGCCCGGGGAGCCGGCCAAGAAAGCCGTCAAAGAGAGTCTGAACGCTGCTTTCAGCAAGATTGATAAGGCTGTCAAGGTGGGCGCACTGCATCGCAATGCCGGCGCTCACCAGAAGTCACGCCTGAGCGCTGCTGTCAAAAAGGCCATTGATCCGGCTCCTGCGGCCAAGGCCTGATTTCATCGGTCAAACTGGCAGCTGAACCCGCCCAGATCCGGTGAGTGCTGCCCCACCTCTGATCGATAGCCACTGCCACATCGTTTTTCGGCAGTTCGACGATGATCTTGATGTGATCGCAGCCCGCTGGCGCGAAGCGGGCGTTCAATCGTTATTGCATGCCTGCGTCGAGCCATCCGAGATCCCTGGGATCCGGGCGCTGGCTGATCGTTTCCCTGAATTGCGTTATGGGGTGGGGGTTCACCCCCTCGATACCGAGCATTGGCAAGCCGACACTCCTGAGGTGCTGCGTGAAGCGGCGGGTGCTGATTCGCGCGTGGTGGCGATTGGTGAACTCGGTTTGGACCTGTTTCGAGCCACCAACCTCGATGAGCAGTTGGCCATGCTGGTGCCCCAGCTTGATTTGGCTGAAGAGCTCGGGCTGCCAGTGATCATTCATTGCCGCGATGCGGCTGAGCCGATGCTGGCCCTGCTTGAGAAGCGCCGAGCTGCTGGCCACAGCATTCAAGGGGTGATGCATTGCTGGGGAGGCACCCCAGCTGAGATGCATGCGTTTTTGGCCTATGGCCTCTACATCAGCTTCAGCGGCACCGTGACCTTCCCGAAGGCCACAGAAACCCATGAGTGCGCCCAACAGGTGCCTGAGGACCGGTATTTGGTGGAAACTGATTGCCCCTTCCTCTCGCCGGTACCCAGGCGGGGCAAGCGCAATGAGCCCGCGATGGTGCGCCATGTGGCTGAGCGGGTGGCCGAGTTAAGGGGCCAGAGCTTGGCGCAGGTGGCACGCCGCAGCAGCGCCAATGCCAGCAAACTGTTTGCGCTGCCTTACCAGGCTCAAGCGGAGCCTGCCAACATCAGTCAAGAAGGTTGACAGAGGTTGGACCTGGCTGGGTAAGATCGAACATTGCCCTGCCGTAGCTGGTAGGTCAGTGTTGCTGGCGTTTCTCTTGATCTCTCGCCTCTGATTAAGCCTTCACGGGGCCGCTTCTCAGCTTGCTGGGGGCGGCCGTTGGTGTGGTCAGGCAGAGATTGATGGTGCGGACAGCAGCTTCTTCCTCAATCCGTTCAGGTCTCCGAATGAGCAGCGCGATTCAGGTCGCCAAGACCGCTACCTACCTCCCTGATCTTGTGGAGGTGCAGCGGGGGAGCTTCAAGTGGTTTTTGGATAGAGGCCTAATCGAGGAGCTGGAGAGCTTTTCGCCGATTACCGATTACACCGGCAAGCTTGAGCTTCACTTTGTCGGCAGTGAATACCGCCTGAAGCGTCCTCGCCACGATGTGGAAGAGGCCAAGCGCCGCGACGCCACCTTTGCGTCGCAGATGTATGTCACTTGCCGCCTGGTCAACAAAGAGACCGGCGAAATCAAAGAGCAGGAGGTCTTCATCGGCGAGCTGCCGCTGATGACCGAACGGGGCACGTTCATCATCAACGGCGCTGAGCGCGTGATCGTGAACCAGATCGTGCGCAGCCCTGGTGTCTATTTCAAAGATGAGCAGGACAAAAACGGTCGCCGCACCTACAACGCCAGCCTGATCCCTAACCGTGGTGCTTGGCTGAAGTTTGAGACCGATAAAAACGACCTGCTGCATGTGCGGGTCGATAAAACCCGCAAGATCAACGCCCACGTGATGATGCGGGCCATCGGCCTGTCGGACAACGATGTCCTCGACAAGCTGCGCCACCCGGAGTACTACCAGAAGTCCATTGATGCGGCCAACGAGGAGGGCATCTCCTCAGAAGACCAGGCCCTGCTGGAGCTCTACAAAAAGCTGCGTCCCGGTGAGCCCCCCTCCGTCAGTGGCGGTCAGCAACTGCTGCACAGCCGTTTCTTCGATCCCAAGCGGTACGACCTCGGACGGGTCGGTCGCTACAAGATGAATAAGAAGCTGCGCCTCACCATCCCCGATGCGGTGCGCACGCTGACCCCCGAGGACGTTCTCTCCACCCTCGACTACCTCATCAACCTGGAGCTCGATGTGGGTGGGGCTTGCCTCGACGACATCGACCACCTGGGTAATCGCCGGGTTCGCTCGGTTGGTGAACTGCTGCAAAACCAAGTGCGGGTTGGCTTGAACCGACTGGAGCGGATCATCAAAGAGCGGATGACCGTCGGCGAAACCGATTCTCTGACGCCGGCTCAGTTGGTCAACCCGAAGCCTCTGGTGGCTGCCATCAAGGAGTTCTTTGGCTCCAGCCAGCTGAGCCAGTTCATGGATCAGACGAACCCCCTGGCTGAGCTCACCCACAAGCGCCGTATCAGTGCCCTTGGCCCTGGTGGTCTCACCCGTGAGCGGGCTGGCTTCGCGGTGCGGGATATCCACCCGTCCCACTACGGCCGCATTTGCCCGATCGAAACGCCTGAAGGCCCCAACGCTGGCCTGATCGGTTCGCTGGCGACCCACGCTCGGGTGAATGAGTACGGCTTCATCGAAACCCCGTTCTGGAAGGTCACCGATGGCGTGGTCGATAAGAGCGGCGATCCGATCTATCTCTCCGCTGATCTGGAAGACGAATGCCGCGTTGCCCCTGGTGATGTGGCGACCGATGCCGATGGGCGCATCACAGCCGAGCTGATCCCCGTTCGCTACCGCCTTGATTTCGAAACGGTTCCGCCGAACCAGGTCGACTACGTGCAGCTCTCACCGGTGCAGGTGATCTCTGTGGCCGCGTCTTTGATTCCCTTCTTGGAGCACGACGATGCCAACCGCGCTCTGATGGGCTCCAACATGCAGCGTCAGGCGGTTCCTCTGTTGCGTCCGGAGCGTCCCCTGGTGGGCACGGGCCTGGAAACCCAGGTGGCTCGCGACTCCGGCATGGTGCCGATCACCCGCGTGAACGGCGAGGTGGTGTTTGTGGACTCCACCCAGATCATCGTTCGCGATGACCAGGGCGTGGATCACTACCACCTGCTGCAGAAATACCAGCGCTCCAACCAGGACACCTGCTTGAACCAGCGACCGATCGTCCAGCAGGGCGACCAGGTGATCGCCGGTCAGGTGTTGGCCAATGGCTCGGCCTGTGAAGGGGGCGAAATCGCCCTGGGCCAGAACTGCCTGATCGCCTACATGCCCTGGGAGGGCTACAACTACGAGGACGCCATCCTCGTGAGTGAGCGCCTGGTGCGCGACGACCTCTACACCTCGGTGCACATCGAGAAGTACGAGATCGAGGCTCGTCAAACCAAGTTGGGTCCTGAGGAGATCACCCGGGAGATCCCCAACGTTGCCGAGGAAAGCCTGGGCAACCTCGATGAGATGGGCATCATTCGCATCGGTGCTTTCGTCGAGAGCGGCGACATCTTGGTGGGCAAGGTGACCCCCAAAGGCGAATCTGATCAGCCGCCAGAAGAGAAGCTGTTGCGCGCGATCTTTGGTGAGAAGGCCCGGGATGTGCGCGACAACTCCCTGCGCGTTCCCAACACCGAACGCGGCCGCGTTGTTGACGTGCGGATTTATACCCGCGAACAGGGCGACGAGCTGCCGCCGGGCGCCAACATGGTTGTGCGGGTCTACGTGGCTCAGCGCCGCAAGATCCAGGTCGGCGACAAGATGGCCGGCCGTCACGGCAACAAGGGCATCATCAGCCGCATCCTCCCCTTGGAGGACATGCCCTACCTGCCCGACGGCACGCCAATCGACATCGTGCTCAACCCCCTGGGTGTGCCGAGCCGCATGAATGTCGGACAGGTCTTTGAGTGCCTCATGGGCTGGGCCGCCGACAACCTTGATTCCCGCTTCAAGATCGTTCCGTTCGACGAGATGCACGGAGCTGAAAAGTCTCGTGAAACCGTTGAGGGCTACCTCAAAGAAGCGGCGAAGCAGCCAGGGCGTGAGTGGGTGTATGACCCCGAGAACCCCGGCAAGATCCAGTTGATCGATGGCCGCAGCGGCGAGCCGTTTGATCAGCCGGTCACCGTTGGACGGGCCTACATCCTCAAGTTGGTGCACCTGGTGGACGACAAGATCCACGCCCGCTCAACTGGCCCCTACTCCCTGGTCACCCAGCAGCCCCTTGGCGGTAAAGCCCAGCAAGGTGGTCAGCGTCTTGGTGAGATGGAGGTTTGGGCTCTTGAGGCCTATGGCGCCGCCTACACGCTTCAGGAGCTGCTCACGGTCAAATCCGACGACATGCAGGGCCGCAACGAGGCGCTCAACGCCATCGTCAAGGGCAAGCCAATCCCCCGTCCGGGCACCCCTGAGTCCTTCAAGGTGTTGATGCGAGAGCTCCAGTCCTTGGGCCTCGACATCGCTGTCTACACAGACGAAGGCGCCGAAGTGGATCTGATGCAGGACGTCAATCCCCGCCGCAGCACCCCCAGCCGCCCCACCTACGAATCCCTCGGCGTCGCCGATTACGACGAGGACTGAGTTCTAGGGCGGCCCAGCCCGCCATCTGACGACCATCCGCGACCCATCGATCTCAGGCCATGACCAACAGCAACACCCGCACCGAGAGCCACTTCGATTACGTCAAGATCAAGCTGGCCTCCCCTGAGCGCATTAGGGAGTGGGGTCAACGCACCCTGCCCAATGGGCAAGTGGTGGGTGAGGTGACCAAGCCTGAGACGATTAACTACCGCACGCTCAAGCCCGAGATGGACGGGCTGTTCTGCGAAAAGATCTTTGGTCCCTCCAAGGACTGGGAATGCCACTGCGGCAAGTACAAGCGGGTGCGTCACCGCGGCATCGTTTGCGAGCGCTGTGGCGTTGAGGTCACCGAGAGCCGGGTGCGCCGTCACCGCATGGGCTTCATCAAGCTCGCGGCGCCGGTGTCTCACGTCTGGTACCTCAAGGGCATTCCTAGCTATGTGGCCATCCTGCTCGACATGCCTCTGCGTGATGTCGAGCAGATCGTTTACTTCAATTGCTATGTGGTGCTGGATCCAGGCGACCACAAGACCCTGAAGTACAAGCAGCTCCTCACCGAAGACGAGTGGCTGGAGATCGAAGACGAGATCTACGCGGAAGATTCAGAAATTGAGACCGAGCCTGAAGTGGGTATCGGTGCTGAAGCCCTGAAGGCTCTGCTGGAAGATCTCGAGCTCAATGAAATTGCTGAGCAGCTGCGCGAAGAGATCAGCGGCAGCAAGGGTCAAAAACGGGCCAAGTTGATCAAGCGTCTGCGCGTGATCGATAACTTCATCGCCACCGATGCCCGCCCTGAGTGGATGGTGCTCGATGCCATTCCGGTGATTCCCCCCGATCTGCGCCCGATGGTGCAGCTCGATGGCGGTCGCTTTGCCACCAGTGACCTCAACGACCTCTATCGCCGTGTTATCAACCGCAACAACCGCTTGGCAAGGCTTCAGGAAATCCTGGCTCCTGAAATCATCGTCCGTAACGAGAAGCGGATGCTGCAGGAAGCTGTTGATGCCCTGATCGACAACGGCCGTCGCGGGCGCACTGTGGTGGGTGCGAACAACCGTCCGCTGAAGTCACTCAGCGACATCATCGAAGGTAAGCAGGGTCGCTTCCGTCAGAACCTGCTCGGCAAGCGTGTTGATTACTCCGGCCGTTCGGTGATCGTGGTGGGACCGAAGCTGAAGATGCATCAGTGCGGTCTGCCTAAGGAGATGGCGATCGAGCTGTTCCAGCCGTTCGTGATCCACCGCCTGATCCGCCAAAACATCGTCAACAACATCAAGGCGGCCAAGAAGCTGATCCAACGCGCCGACGATGAAGTGATGCAGGTGCTGCAGGAGGTGATCGATGGTCACCCGATCATGCTCAACCGTGCTCCCACCCTGCACCGTCTTGGCATCCAGGCCTTTGAGCCGAAGCTTGTTGATGGCCGCGCCATCCAGCTGCACCCCCTGGTCTGCCCAGCTTTCAACGCTGACTTCGACGGTGACCAGATGGCTGTCCACGTGCCCCTGGCCCTTGAAGCGCAAACCGAGGCCCGCATGTTGATGCTCGCCAGCAACAACATCCTTTCGCCGGCCACCGGCCAGCCGATCATCACGCCATCCCAGGACATGGTGCTTGGCGCCTACTACCTGACCGCAACACGCCAAGAACGCAGCAAGCCTGAGTTTGGAGATCGTTCCCGCACTTACGCCAACCTCGAAGACGTTTGCCACGCCTTTGAAGAGAAGCGAATCTCCCTGCATGACTGGGTGTGGGTGCGCTTTAACGGTGCCGTTGACGATGAGGACGACGCCAAAGAGCCCATCAAGAGTGAAACCCTCAGCGATGGCACCCGCGTGGAGCAGTGGCAGTACCGCCGTGATCGTCTCGACGAGGACGGAGCTCTGATTAGCCGTTATGTGCTCACCACCACCGGCCGTGTGGTGATGAACCGCACCATCATCGACGCGGTGGTCACCAGGTGACGCTCCTCTGATCTTTTCTCTCTTTCTGTTCTCTCTCCTCCCAATCTGTCCCCGGTCATGACCAGCTCCTCCAAGCCCGCCCGGAAGACCTCTAAATCGAAGTCGAAAGCCAGCAAGGCAGCTGAAGCGGCTGCAGCACCCACGAATGAGCTGTCGCTTGAAGCGCCCACCTTCCAGAACAAGGTGATCGACAAAAAGGCCCTGCGCTCGCTCGTGGCCTGGTCTTACAAGCACCACGGCACCGCGGCCACCTCAGCGCTGGCTGACGATCTCAAGGATCTGGGCTTCCGTTATGCAACCCAGGCCGCGGTTTCGATCTCTGTCGATGACCTGCGGGTTCCGGAGGACAAGAGCACTCTTCTGCAGGAGGCCGAAGACCAGATCACGGCGACCGAGGAGCGCTACAGGCTTGGTGAAATCACCGAGGTGGAGCGTCATACCAAGGTGATCGACACCTGGACTGAGACCAATGAGCGTCTTGTTCAGTCCGTTCGCCGCAACTTTGACGAGAACGATCCACTCAATTCGGTGTGGATGATGGCCAACTCCGGCGCCCGGGGAAACATGTCCCAGGTGCGTCAGCTGGTGGGCATGCGCGGTCTGATGGCAAACCCGCAAGGGGAGATCATCGACCTTCCAATTCGCACCAACTTCCGCGAAGGCCTCACGGTCACCGAGTACGTCATTTCCTCCTACGGCGCCCGCAAGGGCTTGGTGGATACCGCACTTCGCACCGCGGACTCCGGTTACCTGACCCGCCGGTTGGTCGACGTCGCCCAAGACGTCATCGTCCGTGAAGAAGACTGCGGCACCACCCGCAGCATCAAGGTTGCCGCGGATGACAACGGCAAGTACAAATCCCGCCTGGTGGGTCGCCTGCTGGCTGAAGACGTCGTCGACGGCGCTGGCGTGGTGATCGCCACCCGCAACACCGAGGTGGATCCTCCGTTGAGTGCGCGCATCGAGGCGGCTGGCATTGCCCAGGTGCAGGTGCGCTCTCCGCTCACCTGTGAGGCGGCCCGCTCGGTGTGCCGCAAGTGCTATGGCTGGGCTCTGGCCCACAACGAACTGGTGGACCTGGGAGAAGCCGTGGGCATCATCGCGGCCCAGTCCATCGGTGAGCCAGGGACGCAGCTCACCATGCGCACCTTCCACACCGGTGGTGTGTCCACCGCTGAAACGGGTGTGGTTCGCTCGTTGGTGGAAGGCTCTGTTGAATTCAGTGCCAAGGCCAAGGTTCGTCCCCATCGCACCCCGCACGGCGTCGAAGCGCAGCTGGCTGAGACCGACTTCGCGCTCACCGTGAAGCCCAGCGGCAAGGGCAAAGCCCAGAAGCTGGATGTCACCGCCGGTTCGATCCTGTTCGTCAATGCCGGGGGCAGTGTCCCCAACGACACGATCCTGGCCCAGATTTCCAGTGGTTCAGCGGTCAAGAAGAGCGTTGAGAAAGCCACCAAAGATGTGGTCTGCGATCTGGCTGGTCAGGTCCGTTACGAGGACGTCATTCAGCCCAAGGAGGTGCCCGACCGCCAGGGCAACATCACCCTCAAGGCCCAGCGTCTCGGCCGCATGTGGGTGTTCAGCGGCGACGTTTACAACCTGCCGCCCAACGCTATGCCGGTCGTCAAAGGCGGCGCCAACGTCAAAACCGGAGAAGTGCTGGCAGAAAGCCGCCAGGTCTCGGAATTTGGTGGTGCCGTGCGCCTGCGTGAATCCCAAGGTGATTCCCGCGAAGTGGAGATCGTTACCAGCAGCCTCACCCTCAAAGACTGCAAGCTGATTGCCACCACGACCCACAGCGGTCAGATCTGGCACCTCGAGAGCAAGGACAGCACCCGCTACCGCCTCAACACCGAGCCCGGCACCAAGATCGCCAATGGTGAAGTGATTGCCGAGCTGGCTGACGACCGCTTCCGTACCCAAACCGGTGGTCTGGTCAAATTCGCTCCTGGCTTGGCCATCAAAAAGGCCCGCAGCGCCAAGAACGGCTTTGAAGTCAACAAAGGCGGCACCCTGCTTTGGATTCCGCAGGAAACCCACGAGATCAACAAGGACATCTCCCTGTTGATGATCGAGGACGGCCAGTGGATTGAGGCCGGCACTGAGGTCGTTAAGGACATCTTCAGCCAGACCGCCGGCATCGTCACGGTCACCCAGAAGAACGACATTCTTCGCGAGATCATCGTGCGCTCCGGCCAGTTGCACCTGGTCTCCGACAGCAAGGTGCTGGCTCGCTACACCGATGGTGGCGGCAAGATGGTCAACCCCGGCGAAGAGATCGCCCCAGGCCTCAAGGCTGAGGCCATGCACATGGTGGAAGCTGTCGACACCCCTGAAGGTGGTGCGCTGCTGCTTCGCCCTGTTGAGGAGTACGCCATTCCCAACGAGGCCCACATGCCGGAGCTCGGCTCCGTCAAGCAGGCCAATGGCCCCTCCATGGGACTGAAGGCTGTTCAGCGTCTTGCTTTCAAAGACGGCGAACTGGTCAAGTCCGTTGAGGGTGTGGAACTGCTGCGCACCCAGCTGCTGCTGGAAACCTTCGACACCACTCCCCAGATGACGGTGGATGTGGAATCAGCTCAAGACAAGCGCGCTAAGACCATCCAGCGTTTGCAGCTCACCATCCTGGAAACCCATCTGGTGCGGCGCGACACCCTCTCCGATGCCAGCCATGGCTCCACCCACACCGAGGTGAAGGTGGCCGATGGAGACAACATCAAGCGCGGTGATGTGGTGGCCACCGTTCAGATCCTCTGCAAGGACGATGGTGTGGCTCAATTGCCAGATCGCAACGACGACGAACCGATTCGCCGTTTGATCGTTGAGCGCCCCAGCGACACCATCAATGTGGATCTGGGCAGCAGCAAGCACAGCCTCAAGGCTGGCGAACGTGTTGTGGAAGGCGATGACCTTGGTGGCGGTCTCACCTGCCCCCATAGCGGTCAGGTGGAAGAGGTCAAAGGCAGCAGCCTCACCCTGCGGGTTGGACGTCCTTACATGGTCTCCCCCGACTCGATCCTGCACGTTCGCGATGGCGACTTGGTGCTCCGCGGAGACACCTTGGCCCAGTTGGTGTTTGAGCGGGCCAAGACCGGTGACATCGTTCAGGGTCTGCCCCGTATTGAGGAACTGCTCGAGGCCCGTCGTCCCCGTGAATCTGCTGTGCTCTGCCGTAAGGCCGGCACCATCAAGGTTGAGCAGCCCGAAGGGGAGGACAACCCCACCGTGTCGGTGAACGAAGGCGAAGAGCTGCACACCGAGTACCCAATCCTGCTGGGCCGCACCGTGATGGTCAGCGATGGCCAAGAGGTCAAAGCGGGTGACCTGCTTACCGATGGTCCGATCAACCCCCACGAACTGTTGGAGGTGATCTTCGAAGACCTGCGCGGCCCCCTGCCAACGATGGATGCGGCTAACCAGGCGATCGGACGCCTGCAGACCGCTTTGGTCCAAGAGGTGCAGAACGTCTACAAGTCCCAGGGCGTCACCATCGATGACAAGCACATCGAAGTGATCGTGCGGCAGATGACCAGCAAGGTGCGGATTGAAGATGCCGGCGACACCACCCTGCTGCCCGGTGAGCTGATTGAGCTGCGCCAGGTGGATCAGGTGAACCAGGCGATGGCGATCACCGGTGGGGCTCCGGCTGAATTCACACCGGTTCTGCTGGGTATCACCAAGGCCTCTCTGAACACCGACAGCTTCATCTCGGCGGCCTCCTTCCAGGAGACCACCCGTGTGCTGACGGAAGCCGCGATTGAGGGCAAGAGCGATTGGCTGCGCGGTCTCAAGGAGAACGTGATCATTGGTCGCCTCATCCCGGCCGGCACTGGCTTCAGTGGTTTCGACGAGCAGCTCAAGGCGGAGGCTCTGCCCCATCCCGACATCCTTGGCGAGGAAAATGCCGGCTACCGCCGCGCCACCAACCTGCGCCCGGATTACACCGTGGAGATGCCGCTGCCTCAGTCGAATACTGCGGTTCTGGATGATCCATCCGATACCGAGCTGGAGGCCACCCGCAGCCGCCATGGCATCGAAGATCGCACTAACCTCGCAGCCTTTGCTCGCCCTGAGGCGGGTGAGGAACTCGCCGAAGAGCATGTCCCTGATCCCGGTGCCCTTGAGGGTCTCCAGGAAGAAGGCCTGCTCAGCCAAGACAGCTGATCTTCATGGTTGCCGCTTCCCCAGTGCCCACCGCCTCAACGCCGCTCAAGCCACGGCTGGTGCCCCAGCGGCGCCTCCCCCGTTTTGGGTTCCATACCCATTGCGAGCGTCTCAATGGCCGGATGGCCATGCTCGGCTTCTTTGCTCTGCTGGCTGCTGAGCAGTGGTTGGGCCATGGCCTGCTGGTTTGGCCCTAAAGGCACTGCTGGGCCTGAGTCAGGCTCAGCTTGAAACCTGGGCCAAAGATCAAGGGTTGCCGCCGTTTCGCGGCCGGCAATTGCATGATTGGCTCTACGCCAAAGGTGCCCGCCACTGGCACGACATCACGGTGCTGCCCGCTGCCCTGCGTCAGCAGGAGCCGCTGCCCCTGGGGCGCTCCAACGAGCTTGAGCGCCACCTCGCACAGGACGGCACCCTCAAACTGCTGCTTGCCACAGACGACGGCCTTTCTCTGGAGACCGTTGGCATTCCCACGCGCGATCGCCTCACCGTCTGCGTCAGCAGTCAGGTGGGCTGTCCCATGGCCTGCCGCTTTTGTGCCACAGGCAAAGAGGGTCTGCAGCGCTCGCTTGAGCCCCATGAAATCGTTGATCAGGTGCTCACCGTGCGCGAGGTGATGCAGCGCCGCCCCTCCCATGTGGTGTTTATGGGGATGGGTGAGCCGCTGCTCAATTCAGACCATGTCCTGACGGCGATTGATTGCCTCAGCCGTGATCTAGGCATGGCGATGCGCCAGATCACCGTCAGCACCGTTGGTGTGCCCAACACGCTGCCCAGGCTGGCGGAGCTAGCGCTTGAGCGCCTGGGCCGGGCCCAGTTCACCTTGGCGGTGAGCCTGCATGCCCCTGATCAAGCCCTCCGCGAAGAGCTGATCCCCACGGCACGGGCCTACCCCTATGAGCAACTGCTGGAGGATTGCCGTCACTACGTCGCCATCAGTGGCCGGCGCGTGAGTTTTGAATACATCTTGCTTGGCAACCTCAATGACAGCCCCCGTCAGGCCCAAGCTCTGGCGGAGCAGGTCAGAGGTTTCCAGAGCCACGTGAATCTGATTCCCTACAACCCCATTGCCGAAGAGGAGTTTCAGCGCCCTGAGCCAGCGCGCGTCGATGCTTTTGCGGCTGCGTTAAAGCAGCGGGGTGTGGCTGTCAGCGTGCGCGCCAGCCGCGGCTTGGATCAAAACGCCGCCTGTGGTCAGTTGCGTCGTCAGCGTCAGGGAGGCCGCTAATGGCCCCCATTGATTGGATCTTGCTGGCGGCCTACCTGCTGTTCACCTTGGCGCTGGGCCTGTGGTTGGCGCGGCGTAACCGCAGTGAAGACGACTACTTCGTGGCGGGTCGCAGCCTCAATGGCTGGTTGGCCGGGGCCTCTATGGCAGCCACCACCTTCTCGATCGATACGCCCCTCTACGTGGCCGGTCTGGTGGGCAGTCGCGGTTTAGTGGGTAACTGGGAGTGGTGGAGTTTTGGCCTGGCCCATGTGGCCATGGCGGTGGTGTTCGCGCCCCTCTGGCGCCGCAGCGGGGTGCTCACCGATGCCGCTTTCACGGAGCTGCGTTATGGCGGTTCAGCGGCCGCTTGGCTGCGGGGAATCAAGGCCTTTTTGCTGGCCTTGCCTGTGAATTGCATCGGCATTGGCTATGCCTTTTTAGCGATGCGCAAGGTGGTGGAAGCCTTGGGGATCGTGGGTGGTGAGCAGGCCTTTGCTGGCCTCACCGACACGGTTTGGCTGCTGCTGGTGGTGGCCGCCCTGGTGCTCGTCTACACGGTGGCCGGCGGCCTTTGGGCTGTGGTTGTCACCGACGGTTTGCAGTTGCTGCTCGCCCTCGCTGGTGCCTTGGCGGTGGCGGTGGTTGCGCTGCAGGCCGTTGGTGGCATGGATCAACTGCTGGAGAAGCTGGCTGCCATGGATCGCCCCGAACTGTTGTCGCTCTTCCCTTGGCAGTGGGGCAGCGAGGGGCCCAGCTGGATTGAGGGCAGCGGCATCAGCATCAGCATGTTCAGCGCGTATCTGGCTTTGCAGTGGTGGAGTTTTCGCCGCAGCGATGGCGGCGGTGAATTCATTCAGCGCATGCTGGCCACCAAGGATGAGCGCCAAGCCCAGGTGGCGGGCTGGGTGTTTTTGGTGGTGAATTACCTGGTGCGCAGTTGGCTCTGGGTGGTGGTGGCCCTGGCGGCCTTGGTGCTGTTGCCGGCGCAGCAGGATCTCGAGCTCGGCTATCCGGCGCTGGCTGTCTCGTTGCTGCCGCCCGTGGCTTTGGGCCTGGTGGTGGTGTCGTTGGTGGCCGCCTTCATGAGCACGGTCAGCACCGCGGTCAACTGGGGCGCCAGCTACTTGACCCACGACCTGTATCAGCGCTTTTGCCGGCCCCAAGCGGGCCAAAAGGAATTGCTGCTGGTGGGCCAGCTCACCTCAGTGCTGCTGTTGTTGCTGGGCGTGGTCACGGCCTTGATCAGCGACAGCATTGGCACCGTGTTCCGTTTGGTGATTGCCATTGGCACAGGCCCTGGCGTGGTGCTGGTGTTGCGCTGGTTCTGGTGGCGCGTCAATGCGGCGGCGGAGCTGGCCGCCATGCTCAGCGGCTTTTTGGTGGGTTTTTCCACCTCGGTGGTGCCCGTGCTGCGCATCGATGACTACGGCATCCGCTTGATGGTGACCACCGGGCTTTCGGCACTGATTTGGCTGGGTGTGCTGGTGGCCACGCCACCGGAATCGCCGGAGGTGCTGGAACGCTTTGTTTTGCAGGTCAACCCGCCGGGCCCTGGCTGGAGCCGCTGGCGCCAACGGCTTGGCGTGGTGCCCTTCGAGGGCCTGGATCGATTGCTGCGCCGCTTTGTGCTCAGCACCGGCCTGCTCTTTGGCGGATTACTGGCCACCGGCGGCTTTTTGCTGCATCAACAGCGGGCCGGTTGGATCTGTTTGGCGATTGCGGCGCTCTGTTTGCAGCCCTTACGGCGTGACTGGCGACAGTCGGCAGCCGCGGTTGGGCCCCAGAATGGTTGAACGCTTGTTTTCGTTGTGTCTTTTTTCCGTTCCAAGCTGCTACCGGCCGCCATCTTGTTGGTGTTCTCTCTCGCCTTGTTTGCTGTGAGTGCGCGCATCTGGCTACCCGGAGACATGGCCGCTCCGGCCCCCATTGGTTAAGCCATGGCCCAGAGCAACGATCTGCCATTTGATCTGTCTCTTCTCGAGGGGGAACTGCAGCAGGAGGACGCTCCTGATCCCCTTGATCTGATTGATGACTGCGATCAGGCTGAGGCCGTGCCAGAAGCGCTGTTGCAAGACGCCTTGCGCCAGCTGCAGGGCAGCCAAGAGGAGCAGCTTCAAGGGCTCAAGGTGTTTTGTGAGCATCGCGACCCCCGCAGCCAGCCTCTGCTAAGGCCCCTGCTCGGTAGCAGCTGCCCGATCCTGCGGATGAGTGCTGTGTATGCCTTGGGCCGCAACCCTGATCCCCAGGCTTTGCCCCAGCTTCAGCAGCTGTTTCGGCTTGATAGCAACTGCTTTGTGCGCAAGGCCTTGGCCTGGACCTTGGGCAACTACCCCGAGGCTGAGGTGGTGCCCGATCTGCTCAATGCCCTGCGCCTCGATAACGCGGCGGTGCGCCTTTGGGCTGCCGGCTCTTTGGCTGACACCGCTTTGGCTCAGCCCCAGCAGCTCGACACCGTGACCCGTGAGTTGCTGCTGGCTCTTCAGGTGGATGGTCAGGCGGAAGTGCGCAGCAATTGCGCGTGGGGACTGGGCCGATTGCACCCTGTCTTGCCCCCTGCGGCCCAAGAGGAGCTGGTGCATGGCTTGCTGCAAACCCTGCTGAATGACAACGATTTCGGCGTTCGCCAAGATGCCCGCTCAGCCCTGGAGCAACTGGGGGATGGGGACGTCTTGGCCAAGTTGCAGGCCTTGGTGGAAGACGGCCTGATTGTCTGAATTCCGCTGAGATCTGAAGAATTTGGTTAACATCAGGCCTCCTCGGTTGCTTCTCAGTGCCCCTGCAAAGCATTCGCTTCCGCATTCGGCCCGATGGTCGTGTGGAAGAGATGGTGGAAGGGGTTCAAGGCGCCGGTTGCCAGGAGCTCACCAGCTCCATTGAGCAGCGTTTGGGACATGTCAGCTCACGCGAGCTGACGGCTGAGCATTTCCAGGCCAGCGCCAATACCTCCGTAGAGCAGGACAACCATGTCTCACTTCAGCACGGTCAAAACTGAACTCCGCGATCGGGAATCGCTGCTGGCCGCACTGCGGGATCTGGGTCAAGAGCCCAGCACCGGTGAGCAGCCTGTGCGTGGTTATCGCGGTCAGACCGTGACAGCGGATCTCTGCTGCCCGCAAATCGAGGGTGGTGATATTGGGTTCCGCTGGAATAGCGCTGAGCAGCACTACGAATTGGTCACCGACCTCGATCTCTGGAAGCAGACCGTTCCGGTGGAGCGTTTCCTGGCCCAGCTGACCCAGCGTTATGCGCTGCAGTCCATCCTGCGCAGCAGCGCTGAAGAGGGCTATCAGGTGGCTGAACAACGCCAACAGGCTGACGGCAGCATTGAGTTGGTGGTGACCCGCTGGCAGGGGTGAGCGGCCTCGATCCTTCACTGGCTTTTCGCGCTGCCCCTGCCCCAGCGGCAGAGGCAGCCTCCAATGGCATGGAGCCTCTACTCGGAGGGGCTCTGCGGGAACAAGCGGTGTGGGTGGATGAAGCCGTTTGCATTGGCTGCCGCTACTGCGCCCACGTGGCGTGCAACACCTTCGTGGTGGAGCCGAACTACGGACGCTCCCGCGTGATTCGCCAAGACGGCGACAGCACTGAGCGCATCCAAGAGGCGATCGACACCTGCCCGGTGGATTGCATCCATTGGGTTGGCTTTGAAGATCTCGACGACTTACGCCGCCAGAGGGAAGGTCAAGACCTCCTGCCCCTGGGCTTACCCAATGCTGTTCGGCCCAAACGCACCCTGCCCAGGCCATGATCCCCACCCGCCGTTTCGGCCGCACGGAGCTGCCGATGCCGGTGCTAAGCCTTGGCGGCATGCGCTTTCAGCAGAGCTGGACCGATTTGGCAGCCGATGCGATTGAGGCGGAGAGCCAACGCAATCTGGAGGCCACCTTGGCGGCGGCCGTGGTGGCTGGTTTTCACCATGTGGAAACCGCTCGCTACTACGGCACATCCGAGCTGCAGCTCGGTCCGGCGTTGGCCCGCCACCCCGATCCCAAGCGCATCCTGCAAACCAAAATTCCGCCGCGCGACGATCCAGCCGCCTTTGAAGCCGAGCTAGAGCGCAGCTTCAGCTTGCTCGCCGTAGAGCGGGTTGAGTTGCTGGCTGTTCATGGCCTGAACCTGCCTGAACACCTCGAGCAGACCTTGCGGCCTGGGGGCTGCATGGAGGTGCTGCGACGCTGGCAGGCCGACGGGGCCATTGGCCATGTGGGCTTCTCCAGCCATGGCCCTCTGGAGCTCCTGCTCGAAGCCATCGCTAGCGATGCCTTCGATTACATCAATCTGCATTGGTATTACATCCGCCAGGACAACGGCCCTGCCCTAACGGCCGCGCGGGAGCGGGACATGGGGGTGTTCCTGATCAGTCCCACCGATAAAGGCGGCCATTTGCACAGCCCTTCGGCGCGATTGCTGGAGCTGTGCGAGCCACTCCACCCGATCGTGTTCAACGATCTGTTTTGCCTCAGCGACCCGCGCGTGCACACCATCAGCGTTGGTGCCGCTCGCCCCAGCGATCTGGATTTGCATCTGCAGGCCCTGGATCTCTTGGAGCAGGCACCGGAGTTGCTGAGCCCGATTGAGCAGCGCTTGCAGCAGGGACTCACTGAGCGCTTGGGTGAGACCTGGCTGCAGAGTTGGCAGCAGGGGTTGCCGAGCTGGCAAAACACACCAGGTGAGATCAATCTGCCGGTGCTGCTTTGGCTCCACACCCTGCTGCAGGGATGGGATCTCGAGAGCTTTGCCCAGGCCCGCTATGGCTTGCTCGGCAATGGCAGCCATTGGTTCCCAGGCCGCAATGCCAACCGCTTTGAGGCAGGTCCCAGCGAGCCGGCCGCCGTGAGCGAAGCACAGTTGTTGGAGGCGCTTAGCGCCAGTCCTTGGCAGCAGCAAATTCCGGGAATTCTGCGGCAAATGAAGGCGCGCTTGGGTCAAAAAACCGTCAAGCGCCTGGGCCCTTAGCTCAAGCCAGCGGCAGCTTGGCGGGTACGCCCACGGCCCGGGGGTATTGCTTGGGGCATGCGCCTTTGGGGCGCAGCGGGATCACATGGCGCAGGCCCCGCTCGGCTGGCAGCTCTTGAACTTGGATCGTTTCGGTGCTGCTGTTCAGCTGGGCCGCAGCCCGTTGCAATTGGCGTTGGTCCTCATCGCTCCACTGGCCTCGGTACAGCAGGGCGGTGCCATCAGCGCTTAGAAGCGGCACCAGGTATTCGGCGACCACCGGGGCCGCGGCAACAGCGCGGGCCACGCCCAGTTGGAATTGGCTGCGGCAGTGGGGGTCTCGCCCCGTTTTCTCCGCCCGTTCACAGCGCAGTTGCACCCGCTCAGCGAGGCCCAAGGCCTCGGCCATGGCTTGCACGGCTTGCACTTTGCGGCCCACCGAATCCACCAGGGTGAGCTGCGCTTGCGGTAGTGCAATGGCAATCGCCAGTCCTGGAAAGCCGCCACCGGTGCCCACATCGATCACCTTGAGTGGCTCGCCTGTGCTCAGCCAGGGCTGTAGCGGCCAGAGGCTGTCGAAAATCTGGCTAATCCAATAGTCCTCTCCCTCCACTAGCCGGGTGAGGTTGACCTTGCTGTTCCAATCGCGCAGCAGCTCTTGCAGCTGGTTGAACTGCTGCAGCTGATCGCTGGAGGGCTGCCAGGCCAGTTGGTCCCAGGGTGCAGTTGAACTCAGTGCAAACGGCGCAACATCACTAGGATCGCAAGCCGCGTCTGCAGCCGCAGCTTTGGCCCCTGCTCCCGCCAGCCTCTATGCCCTGTTGGAGGTGCCCCAGGAGGCCAGCAATGAGCAGGTGCGCCAAGCCTTTCGCAATCTCAGTAAGCGCTTCCATCCCGACACCACAGAGCTGCCGCCTGACTTGGCTGCCGCCCGGTTTCAGGCCCTGCAAGAAGCCATGGTGGTGTTGGGGGATCCCCAGAAACGGCGTCTGTATGACGCCAGTCTCAAGGCCGCCGAGCTGAATCAGCAGCGCTTGGCGCAACGCTTCACCTGGCGCCCCAACACCGATCCGCCACCGCGGCGCGATCTCTCTGGCGGCGAATGGTTCGCCCTGGTGCTGCTGGCTCTGGCGTTGGGCTTCAGCTTGGTGCTCGGGGTTGGTCTGGCCTGGTGGCGCGGTGTGGATCTGCTGCAGGAAGCCCCGCCCTTGCTTTAGGCAGCGCTTCAGGCTTCCCAGTCGCTGTCGAGATACTTTTGCTTGAACGCCAACTGCTCAGAGACATCTTCAAAATCAGCTGGCGGCTGCACCACGGGCGGGTGTTTCGCTATCAGCAATTCAGCATCAATGTGCGCTAGCGGGGGTTGGCCGTTGCGCTCTCTCTCTTGGTTGAAAATCCTGAGGTGGTGAGCAAATTGCGTCACCACATAGCAGCTCACCAGCCCATTCATGAAGTCGATGAACTCTTGATGGGCGTTGGCATCGTTCATGGCTGCTGCTCGCCTTGTTGCGTGGCTTTGTTGTGGACGTCGATTTGCGGGGTTGCCGGTGGTTGGAGGCTGTCGGTCGCCAGCACGTAGGTCACACCGATGGCAAGAAGTCCCAGCACAAAACCGAAAACCCTGGCGCCACCACCGGGTTTGCTCTGACGAAAGATGTCTCTTTCGTGTCCTGCTCGGCGGCGCTTGTTGATCACGACACACCCGATGCCCTGTCGATTTCATCATTGAGCGCGGGAATGCATTGTGTTTTTGCTTACGCATTTCCGTGCTTTCCAGCACTTGGCTTGACAAGGCTTGTGGTTTTTCTTTGATGAGTACCGAAGGAAGGGAGAAGAAAATCATGGGCCCCGAAATCACCACGCAGCCAGATGGTTCGCTGCGGGTTTGTTTGACCGAAAGCGGCATCACTGCCTGCTGTTATGTCTCCAGCACGCATCTGGTCGACAGCCATCTGCAGCAGCTGCGCGAGTCCATCTTCAAGCAAGCCCTAAGGGCCTACGAGCAGCCCTGTTGAGGGCAGCCCCGCGTCGTCCAGACTGAGTGGAGCACGCATGGACAATGCCGCTTCCCAGCGCTGATACCCCGCTGTACAGCCATCCGTTGCCGGCCTTGGAGGACTGGCTGCGCAGCAGTGGCTTTGTGCGCAGTGACGAGGATGTGTGTGTGTGGAGCTTGGAGCGGCCGCAGTGGACAGCCCAGCTTGTGCTGCAAAGCGATGGCCTGGTGATCAGCTGGAGCCAGCAGGGCAGCAGCACCGAGCGGGCTTTCTCCTATGGCTTGAGCCGCGCTGATCTGGAAGCCGCCATCTTCGCTGGGCCCTAAAGCGGCAAGGCATCCAGCACCGTCTGCAAGCTGGCGTAGCACTGGGCCAATTCCCCGTCGTTGATCCCCAGCGGTGGCATCAGGTAGACAACCGATCCCAGGGGGCGAATAAACAGCCCTTGCTCCAGGGCCAGTCGCTGCACCTCCAGGCCAATCGGTTGCAGGTAGCCGCTGTCCCCTGGCAGCTCAAAAGCAGCAATCCCTCCGAGCAATCGCGGTTTGGTCACCAGCCGGTGCTCGGCCAAGCGCTCGAGGTGCGGCCGATGCCGCGCTTCGATGCTGGTGTAGCGCTGGGGTTCCCGTTCCAGCAGCTCGAGGCTGGCCACAGCCGCGGCACAGCCCAAGGGGTTGGCGGTGAAGCTATGGCCATGGAAAAACGTACGGTCCGGCTCCGGGCCCACAAAGCTTTGGTAGAGCCGTTCACTGGCTAAGGTCACGCCCATCGGCAGAAAGCCCGCGGTCAGTCCTTTGGAGAGGGACACGATGTCGGGGGCGATGCCGGCGCGATGGCTGGCAAACAGGCTGCCGCTGCGGCCAAAGCCCGTGAGCACCTCATCGGCAATCACCAGAGCACCGGCTGCGTGGGCCCGCTGCTCAACGGCTTGCAGGAACGTCTCACGCACCATCGCCATGCCACCGGCTCCCTGCAGCAGGGGCTCAAAAATCACTGCAGCGGTCGGGGTTTGCAACAGCTCATCCAGTCGTTGCAGGGCCTGGGCTTCTTTCTGCTCAATCGACTCATCGCCCCACCAGGTGGCGGGCCAAGGGGCACGGGCCACCGCAAACAGCAAGGGTTCAAACGGGGCGCTGAATAGGCCCCGCTCCCCCAGCGCCATCGCTCCAAAGGTGTCGCCGTGATATGCCCCGTCAAAGGCGATCACCTGCTGCCGTTCTGGTGCTTCCCGTTGGCAGTGCTGCCAAGCCATCTTCAAGCCCACTTCCACAGCGGTGGAGCCGTTGTCGGAGAAAAACATCCGGTCCAGCCCATCCCACTTCCCGCACAGCCGCGTTGACAGGGTGCTGGCCGGGCCATGGCGGAAGTTGGCGAAGATCACCTGCTCGAGCTCTTTAGCTTGATGGCCAATGGCCTCGGCAATGCAGGGCTCTCCATGGCCATGCAGGGTCACCCACCAGCTGCTGATGCCATCGATCAAGCGGCGGCCGTCATCGAGCTCCAGCCACACGCCCTGGCCGCGGCGCACCGGAATCGGAGCGGGCCCCCGGCCTGGCTGGGTAAAGGGATGCCAGAGATGCGGATGCCAGCCGCTGGTTGCCATCTCAGTCATGGGGCTTGGCCATCCATCCAGGGTTCACGGCCTCATCGAAGGCTTCGGCCTCGATGGCATTCAGCACCAGGGCCGCTTCCCGCAGGCTCAGCCCTTCACTGTGGGCATGCAGGGCGATTTTGGCGGCCATGTCGTAGCCGATCACCGGAGCCAGGGCCGTCACCAGCATCAGCGATTGGTCACGGAAGTGCCCCACCTTGGAATGGTCCAGGTCCATGCCACGCACCAGGTGCTCCTCCAGGCTGCGGCAGCTATCGATCAGCATTTGGCCGCCGCGCAGCAGATTGAGTCCCAGCAGGGGTTTGTAGACATTCATCTGCAGATGGCCGGCGCTACCGCCAATCGCCACCGCCTGATCCATGCCCATCACCTGGGTCGTGGCCATCGCCACCGCTTCACATTGGGTGGGGTTCACCTTGCCGGGCATGATCGAGCTGCCTGGTTCGTTGGCGGGCAACTGCAGCTCCCCCAGCCCTGCCCTGGGACCGCAGGCCAACAGGCGAATGTCGTTGACGATCTTGTGCAGCGCTCCGGCTAAGAGCCTGAGCCGGGCCATTTGCTGCACCAGTGCGTCGTGGCTGCCCATCAGCGCGAAGCGGTTGCCATCACTGCGCCACTGCACGCCTTCACAGCTGCTGAGCTGCTCACACACGGCTTGCGGATAGCCCTTGGGGGCCCCGATCCCCGTTCCCACAGCCGTTCCGCCGAGGGGAATGGCGCGCAATTCCAGCAGTCCTTGCTCGAGCCGTTCGCCAGCACTGCGCAGTTGGGCGGCCCAGCCACCAACCTCTTGCCCCACGGTTAGGGGAACAGCGTCTTGGAGGTGGGTGCGGCCAATTTTGACGACACCATCCCAGGCGGCGGCTTTGCGCTCCAATGCCTCCACCAACTGATGCACAGCTGGCAGCAGCGCTTGGCGTTGCTGCCGCTCGGCAGCCAAATGGATGGCACAGGGGAACACATCGTTGGTGCTCTGGCTGCGGTTGACGTGGTCATTGGGATGCACCACCTCCCTCGAGCCGCGAGCTTGGCCGGCCAGTTCGCAGGCCCGATTGGCAATCACCTCATTGACGTTCATGTTCGTTTGGGTGCCGCTGCCGCTTTGCCAGCAAGACAGCGGAAATTCCCCATCCAGCGTTCCAGCTTCCACCTCGCGGGCTGCCTCGCGGATCCATTGGCAGCGCTGCTCATCCAGCACGCCGAGCTGATAGTTGGTCTGGGCGGCCATGCGCTTGAGGCAAGCGATCGCATGGATTAACTCCAGCGGAATCGGGTCGTTGCCGATTTGAAAGCGATGCCGGGCCCGTTCGGTTTGTGCGCCCCAGTAACGATCAGCTGGCACCCGCACATCACCAAGGCTGTCGTGCTCGAGCCGCCAGGTTTGACCGGTGTGGCTGTGCTGATCCGACATAAAGCAAAAAAGTGCCCTGACGAGTTCTTAATCGTTCACCCCTACCACTAACTCATGTGCGCCTTGGGGTCCGGCGATGCTCGAGCACCTGCTCCCGCCGCTGAACGACAAAAACTTGCCCTGGATGGATGTACTCCATCCGATCGTTGTTCACTTCGTGATCGCGATGGCGCTGATCACGGTGGTTTTTGATCTGATCGGCGTGATCACACGCAAGCCCAACCTCTTTGAGGTGAGCTTTTGGAACCTGTTGGTGGCCACGGTGGCCATCTTCGTGGCGATCATTTTTGGCCAGGTGGAGGCGGGTCTGGCCAGCCCCTACAGCGGTGCCCGCGACATCCTCAACTACCACAGCACCATTGGCTGGTCGCTGGCTGGGGTGCTCAGCCTGCTCACCGCTTGGCGCTATGTGGTCCGTCAAAAGGATCCAGGGGTTTTGCCCAAGGGCTTCCTGGTGATTGATGGGGTTTTGGCGGCCTTGGTGTTCACCCAGGTGTACCTCGGCGACAAGTTGGTTTGGGTCTATGGCTTGCACACGGTGCCGGTGGTGGAAGCCATCCGTGAGGGGGTGATCTCATGAGCCTTCTGGCCACGATCGTCTCCCCCATCAACGACATCGTTGATTCCCTGGGGCCCAACGATCTCCCCTATGCGATTCCGGTGCATCCCAATTTGGTGCACCTCACCATCGGCCTGTTTTCGATCGGCATCGCGTTTGATTTCGCCGGGGCCTTCTACCCCCTGGAAAAGCGGGTGTTTCGCTTGCTGGCTCTGCCGGTGACCCGCGTCGGTTTCCATGACGTGGGCTGGTACAACGTGCTGGCCTGCAGCATCGTCACCTTTTTCACGGTGGCCGCCGGCTTCTACGAAATGCTGCTGGCCGTGCCCTTGCCTGGGGTCACCAGCGTTCTGGGTCAAAACGCCATCGACACCATGCTCTGGCATGCCGTTGGCGGTGTTGCCCTGCTGCTGATCATCGTCGCGATGACGATCTGGCGCGGCTTTCTGCGTTTCATCTGGCGCAAAGACCTCGGGCGTCAGGTCAGCTGGCTGTACCTGGCCTGCGGCGCCGTGATCCTTGTGGTGATGGGCGTGCACGGCAGCCTCGGCGCTTGGCTGGCCAGTGAATTTGGGGTGCACATCACCGCCGATCAGCTGCTGGCCGCCGGCGCCAATGTTCAGGAGGTGTTGCCATGACCCCTACAACGCCGATCAAGAAAGGCCCCAACCTCGGCGCCATCGTGATCATCACCCTGGCGATTGGCGCCAATCTCGCCCTGAGTTGGTTGATGGCCCAGTGGTCCTATGGCTGGTTCCCGCCGCAGGCCTCCACAGCTGCCCCCTACGTCGACAACCTGTTTGCCCTGGAAACCGGGATCGGCACGTTTGTGTTTTTGGGATGCACCGGCGTGATGGCCTGGAGTCTGCTGTTTGATCGGGCAGATAAGTACGACGAGAGCTATGGCGCTCCGATCGAAGGCAACACTCGCCTAGAGATCACCTGGACCTTGATCCCAACAGTGGTGGTGTTTGCCATCGCCATCTATTCGATGCAGGTCAACGACAAGCTCGATGCCCTGGGCCCCAAACACAAATACGCCATGGGGACTGATCCCCTGGTGGGCGCGGTGGAAGACCCCCGCGCCACCGTTGGGCCGATCGATGTGATTGCTCGGCAGTGGAGCTGGGAGTTTGTCTATCCCAATGGGGTGCGCAGCTCAGAGCTGCACTTGCCCATCAACCAGCGGGTGAACTTCCGCCTGATCAGTGAAGACGTCAATCACAGTTTTTATGTGCCGGCGTTCCGCCTCAAGCAGGACATCGTTCCGGGCAGCGTCATCTCGTTCAGTGTGACGCCGACCAAAGAAGGGCGCTTCCGCTTGCGTGATGCCCACTTCAGCGGGGCCTACTACTCCCAGAACCAGACCGATGTTCTGGTGCAGCCCCAGTCGACCTACGACGACTGGCTCAAGACAACGGCGAAACAACCGCTCCAGCCGGGCTTAAGCCCGGGCAATGAGCTCTACGCCAAGCGTTTGGAGAGGGGGGATCGCGGCTGGGCCACCGTGCCGCCAGCGCCACCCCCAATGGTCAATGACCCCGGCGATGCCTCCATCCCCCACGACGCCTGAGCACCATGACCAGTACCAACTTCGATCCCCGCATCCTCAAGGCGCCCCACCCTGTTCCGGGGGCACCCGATAACTGGAAGCGCTTTTTCAGCATCAATACCGATGCCAAGGTGATTGGCATTCAATACATCGCCACTTCGCTGTTGTTCCTCTTGGTGGGAGGACTACTGGCGATGATTGTTCGCGGGGAATTGATCACACCAGAAGCGGATTTGGTGGATCCCACCGTTTACAACGGCCTCTACACGATGCATGGAACAGTGATGCTGTTCCTGTTTTTGTTCCCGGTCCTCAATGGCCTGAACAATCTGCTGATTCCCACCATGATCGGCGCGCCCGACATGGCCTTCCCCAAATTGAACGCGGCGGCGTTCTGGCTGGTGCCGGTGTTCGCCATCTTGCTGATGGCCAGCTTTTTTGTTCCTGGCGGGCCTGCTCAAGCCGGTTGGTGGTCTTATCCACCGGTGAGCATTCAGAACCCTTTGGGGCATTTCTTCAACGGTCAGCAGCTCTGGCTGTTGGCTGTGGCCTTGTCGGGGATTTCATCGATCTTTGGTGCGATCAATTTCGTCACCACGATCATCCGCATGCGTGCCCCGGGTATGGGCTTTTTCAAGATGCCGCTCTATTGCTGGACGGCGTGGGGCGCGCAAACCATCCAGCTGATTGGCCTGCCTGCGCTCACCGGCGGCGCGATCATGCTGCTGTTTGATCTGAGCTTCGGCACTAGCTTTTTCAAGCCAGAAGGTGGTGGTGATCCGGTGCTATATCAACACTTCTTTTGGTTCTATTCGCATCCGGCTGTGTATGTGATGGTGCTGCCGGTGTTTGGCATCTTCTCTGAGGTCTTTACCTGTTATTCCCGCAAGCCATTGTTTGGCTACAAATTCGTGGCATTGGCTTCATTCGGGATTGTGTTTCTGTCGTTGATCGTGTGGGCTCACCACATGTTCTATACGGGAACACCGAACTGGATGCGCATCCTGTTCATGTTCACCACGATGACGATTGCGGTTCCCACCGGCGTCAAGGTGTTTGCTTGGGTGGCCACGTTGTGGCGCGGCAAGTTGCGCCTCACCACGCCGATGCTGTTCTGTCTTGGCGGCTTGGTGAACTTCATTTTTGCTGGCATCACCGGCGTGATGCTCGGCACCGTTCCAATTGATATCCATGTGGGCAACACCTATTTCGTGGTGGCCCACTTCCACTACGTGATCTTCAACGCGATTGTGCTGGGTGTGTTCGCCGCTGTTTATCACTGGTTTCCCAAGTTCACCGGCCACATGTATTACGAGGGCTTGGGCAAGCTGCACTTTGCCCTCACCTTCATTGGTTGCACGCTGAACTGGTTACCGTTGCATTGGGCTGGTCTGCTGGGGATGCCGCGGCGGGTGGCCTCCTACGACCCTGAATTCGCGATCTGGAATGTGATCGCCAGTGTGGGCGCCTTCCTGCTGGGGGTGGCTGCGATCCCCTTCATCCTCAACATGGTGAGCTCCTGGGCCCGTGGTCCCAAGGCGCCGCCCAATCCTTGGGGTGCCATTGGCCTGGAGTGGCTGCTGCCCTCCCCTCCACCGGCTGAGAACTTCGAAGATGACGTTCCAACAGTGCTCAATAACCCCTATGGCTACGGCCTTGATCAGCCCCAGGTGGCTGACGAGGCGTTCTATGTCCGCCGCGCTCAGGAGGCCTGATCGATGACTAGTTCTGATCCATCTGTGCAGCTCAACCACACCCCTGGCCATATCAAGCATGACGGCCACAACCTCACGGGCTTTGTGATCTTCCTGTGCTCAGAAAGCATCATTTTCCTGGCCTTTTTTGCAGGGTTTTCCCTGTTCAAGCTCACCTCGCCGGAGTGGTTGCCAGCGGGTGTTGATGGCCTTGAGGTCAAGATGCCCTTGATCAACACCATCGTGTTGGTGAGCTCCAGCTTTGTGGCCTACTTCGCTGAGCGCTACCTGCACAAAGGCAATCTCTGGGGTTTCCGAATTGTCTGGTTCATCACCATGTTGATGGGCGCCTATTTCGTCTATGGCCAATACGTCGAATGGTCGAGCCTGAAGTTTGGTTTGGACAGCGGTGTCTTTGGCGGCACGTTCTATCTGCTCACTGGATTCCATGGTCTGCATGTGATCACGGGCATCGGCCTGATGGGATTAATGCTGTTCCACTCCTTCCGGCCTGGAAATTATGAGAAAGGGGACATGGGTGTGACATCCGTCAGCCTCTTTTGGCACTTTGTGGATGTGATCTGGATCATCCTCTTCTTCTTGATCTACGTCTGGCAGCGCTACTAGGAGACGACCCATGATCATCGACGACCAGCAGTACGACGTGATCATCATTGGCAGCGGTGCTGCCGGTGGCACGTTGGCCGGCTCCCTGGCCGGCCAAGGCAAAACGGTGCTGATTCTTGAGCGCGGTGGCCCGATGCCCCTGGCGGATCAGAACATGGCGGATGTGGAGCTGCTGCGCTCCAAAGATCGCTTCCACCCCACAGAAAACTGGTTTGGCCCCGACGGCGACCCCTTTGCGCCGCAAACGATGTATGCCCTTGGCGGCAATACCAAGATCTGGGGCGGGGTGCTTGAGCGCATGCGCGAAAAGGATTTCGGCGCCCTGCCTCTGCAAGAAGGTGTTTCGCCGCAATGGGAGCTGAGCTACGGCGATGTCGCTCCCTACTACGACAAGGCCGAACAGCTTTATCAGGTGCATGGCCGCGCCGGTGTGGATCCCACCGAGCCCCCACGGCAGAGCGATTTCAGCGCAGCACCGAAACCGGTGGAGCCCTTTTTGCAGGAATTGCGCAGCTGCCTCGAGCGGCACGGCGCTCAGCCCTATGACCTCCCCATCAGTTGGTCTGATAACAAAGACGACCCCAGTGGTGATGCTGAGTTGTTTGGTGTTGCGCCAGCCACGGCAACAGCTGCGGTGCAGCTGCGCAGTGGCGCTCGGGTCACGCGCCTGCATGTGAATCCCAGTGGCCGCGAGGTCAAGGGCGTGGAGGCCTCCATCGCCGGCCAAGACTGGTTGTTCCAGTCCCATGTTGTGGTGCTGGCTGCCGGTGCGGTCAACACCCCGGCCATCTTGTTGCGCTCGATTAATGACAGCCACCCGCGCGGGTTGGCCAATGGTTCTGATCAGGTGGGACGCAACCTGATGAAGCCGCAGCTCACCTCGATTCTGCAGCTGGCAGCAGCTCCCAATAGCGGCCGCTACCACCGCTCCTATGGCGTTAACGACTACTACTGGGGCGATAAGAACGTGAGCTTTCCCCTCGGGCATATCCAGAGCTGCGGCGGTGTTTTGCAAGACGCCCTGTTTGCCGAATCGCCGCCGGTGCTCTCTCTGGTGACGAGGTTGATGCCCAACTTCGGCCTTGAAGAGCTGGCCTCCCGCTCAGTGGCCTGGTGGGCCATGAGCGAGGTGCTGCCCGATCCCCACAACAAGGTGTATCTGCAGGGGGATCAGCTGCGCATCAACTACATCCCCAACAACCGCGAGGCCCACGACCGCCTGGTCTACCGCTGGATCGACACGCTCAAGGCGGTGGAGGCCGATCCCGACACCCATGTGGTGCGTTCTGCGCCAACCCACCCCCGCGGGGAAGCCCCGATCAGCGTGATGGGCTATGCCTGCGGCACCTGCTGCATGGGCAGCAATCCAGCTACTTCCGTTGTGGATCTCCAAGGCCGTAGCCATGAGATCGACAACCTCTACATCGCTGATGCCAGTGTGTTTCCCAGCTGCCCCAGCATCGGCCCTGGGCTCACGGTGATCGCCAATGCTCTGCGCTTGGGCGAGCAGCTGGCGGCTGTGCTTTGAGCGATTCTGCTGTGACCTCCTCTGATGCCATCAGCAGCGAACACCGGCGCATGGCCGAGCGCGATGAAGGCCATCAGCCGTGGTCGCGTTGGGGCAGCTACCTGAGTGATCGCCAATGGGGAACCGTCCGTGAGGACTATTCCGCCGATGGCAATGCCTGGAGTTCCTTCCCCCATGAGCACGCCCGCATGCGTTGCTACCGCTGGGGAGAAGACGGTCTGCTCGGCATCAGCGATGAGAAGGGGTTGCTCTGCTTTGGCCTCGCCCTTTGGAATGGCCGTGATCCCATCTTGAAAGAGCGCCCCTTTGGCTTGGCCAACGGCGAGGGCAACCATGGCGAAGACCTCAAGGACTATTTCTTTCATCAGCTCAACACCCCAACCCACAGCTTCATGCGGGGGTTGTACAAGTACCCGCAGCAGGAATTCCCCTACCAGCACCTGGTGGAGGAGAACGGCCGCCGTGGCCGTGATCAGCCCGAATACGAGCTGGTGGAGACCGGCATCTTTGATGACAACCGCTACTTCGACGTTTTTGTTGATTACGCCAAAGCCAGCCCGGAAGACCTGCTGATCCGCATTCGTGTGGTCAACCGCGGATCCGATGAGGCGGAGCTCAGCCTGATTCCCACGCTCTGGCTGCGCAATCTGTGGGACTGGGGTTACAAGGAGGACTGGCGCCAACGCTCACCGATTTGCCGCGATGGCGATGGCATCAAAACGCCTGATGTTCACGGCATTGGCAGCTACCAATTGGCCTGCCGTCAGCAGGGCACCTGGCTGTTCACCGAAAACGCCACCAACACTGAGCGGCTCTATCAACAGCCCAACCAGCAGCCCTATGTGAAAGATGCCTTCCACCGCTATGTGGTGAATGGCGAGCAGGAGGCGGTCAATCCGGCGCAAGAAGGCACCAAAGCCGGGTTGTTGTTGCAGCAGCGCATCGCTGGCGGCGAGGAGTGGGTGGTTGATTTGCGGCTGGCCCGCCAGCTGCCAGCCGATCCTTTCGATGATTCCTTTGAACAGCTGTTGCAACAGCGCGAACAGGAATGTCTGGATTATTTCGACTCCTGCGCCCCTGGCCTCAGCGCCGATGACGCCCTTATTTTTCGCTCGGCAGCCAGTGGACTGCTGTGGTGCAAAAAGTTTTACCGCTGGACGGTGGTGCGCTGGCTCAGTGGTGATCCCAACCATCCCTCACCGCCACCGGAGCGACTGAAATCAGAGAACGCCTACTGGCGGCGGATGCATGCCGATGATGTGATCTCCATGCCCGACAGCTGGGAGTATCCCTACTTCTGCCAGTGGGACTTGATGTTCCACGCGGTGGCCTTTGCCTGCATTGATCCGGGGATGGCCAAGCAGCAGAGCATGTTGCTGCGCAGCCCCTGGTACACCGCCCCCAATGCTCAAACTCCGGCCTATGAGTGGGCGCTGTCGGACCCCAATCCGCCCATCGGCGCTTGGGCGGCCTTGCGCATTTTTCAGATCGAACGCAACGAGAAGGGCTTTGGTGATCTGCCCTTCCTGCGCAGCGCCATGCGCAAACTCATCCTCGAGTACGGCTGGTGGGCCAACCGCAACGATCGCTCCGGCGACAGCGTGTTTGAGGGGGGCTTCCTGGGGCTCGACAACATCGGCGTCTTTGATCGCCGCTACCCCTTGCCCGATGGCAGCCGCATTGAGCAGTGCGACGGCACCGCTTGGATGGCCACCCTCAGCCTCAACTTGCTGCAGATGAGTGTGTCCCTGGCTCGGGAAGAGCCTGAGTACACCGATATCGCCGAGCGTTTCCTCTACGACTTCGTGCAGTTGGCCACCACGTTGAACACCGAGGCGGTGATTGATTCCAAGGCCAAGGTGCTGCGCAGCTACAAGAACTGGGATGAGGAGGATGGCTTTTATTACGACGTCATCAAGCGGCCCGATGGCTCCTGGGAATACCTCCGTAGCCGCTCGATCGCTGGGTTGGTCCCGCTGCTGGCGGTGGCCAGCTTTTCGGTGGACACGGTTGAGAAGTTGCCGGTTCTCAATGTCAAAGAAGATCTCAAGTGGCTGAGCAGCGAACGTGTTCAGCCCACCTGGCTGACCAAGCATTTCGGCCTTTGGCACAACGACCGCACCCTGTTTGCCGCCGTGCCGGAAGAGAACCTGCGCCGCATTTGTGAATACCTCTTTGATGAGGAGGAATTCCTCTCTCCCCACGGGATTCGTTCGCTCTCCAAGTACTACGAGAAGAACCCCTACAGCTTCTGTGAAGGAGAAGCGTCCGCAACGCTCGCCTACAGCCCAGCCGATAGCCCGGTGGCGATGTTCGGCGGCAACTCCAACTGGCGCGGGCCGGTGTGGATGCCGTTCAACTATCTGCTGATTGAAGCCCTGCAGAAGTTTGGTCACTACTACGGCGACAGCCTCAAGGTGGAATTCCCCACCCGTTCTGGGAATTGGATCACCCTCTGGGATGCCTCATTGGAACTGGAGAAACGCCTGGTGGGGCTGTTCCGCCGCAATGAGGCTGGCCAGCGTCCATTCAATGGCGCGGTGGAGCTGTTTCAAAGCGATCCCCATTGGAAGGATCTGCTGCTCTTCAACGAGTACTTCCACGGCGATAACGGCTCCGGGGTTGGCGCTAGCCATCAGACCGGATGGACCGCCATGGTCATCAAATTGCTCACCCAACTGCAGCGTTACTCCACCCCGTAGCGCTGCTGCTCACCGCCAGGCCCAACCATGGATAAACACGTTGAAGTGTTGATCATCGGCAGTGGTGCCGGTGGTGGCACCTTGGCCCGTTGCCTTGCTGAAGCCGGCCGCGAGGTGTTGGTGCTCGAGCGGGGTGATTGGCTTCCTCGTGAACCGCAGAACTGGGAGCCTGAGGCGGTCTTTCAGCAGGGGCGTTACGTCTCGAGCGATCTCTGGAAAGACAAACACGGCAAAACGTTTCAGCCGGGGAGCCATTACTTCGTTGGCGGCGCCTCAAAGATGTATGGCGCGGCGCACTTCCGCTTTCGGGAGCGGGATTTTGAGGAGATGGTGCATGTCGATGGCCTCTCTCCAGCTTGGCCTGTGCGCTACGGCGACTTCGAGCCGTACTACACCAAGGCCGAGGCGATGTATCACGTCCACGGGTTGCGGGGGGAAGATCCCACCGAACCGCCCGCCAGCGGTCCCTACCCCCATCCGCCGGTGGCCCATGAGCCGCGCATGCAGCAGCTGGTGGATGTGTTCAGCCAGGCCGGTCTGCATCCCTTTCACATGCCGGTGGGGGTGAACCTCACGGAAAACGATTTGCCCCAGAGCGCGTGCGTGAAGTGCAACCGCTGTGATGGCTACCCCTGTGTGCTCACCGCCAAAGGCGATGGCGAGGCGATGGGGATTCGCCCGGCACTGGCCGCGGCTGGTTCACGCATGAGCTTGCTGACCCGCTCGATGGTGAAGCAGCTCAAAACCGATGCCAGTGGCCGGCGCATCGCCTCGGTGCTGGTGGAGCGCGATGGTGAGTTGCTGGAGTTCAGCGCTGATCTTGTTGTGATCAGCTGTGGTGCGGCCAACTCCGCCAAGTTGCTGTTGATGTCGGCCAATGATCACCATCCGCGTGGCTTGGCGAACAGCTCTGATCAGGTGGGCCGCAACTACATGTTCCACTACAGCAAGGCTGTGGTGGCGGTTACCCATGAGCCGAACCCCACGGTATTTCAGAAAACGCCGGCAGTAAACGATTGGTATTTCGGTGATGCCAACTTTGATTTTCCGATGGGCCATGTGCAGCTCACCGGCAAAACCAATGGGGCGATGATGAAGGGCTACAAGCCGCGCCTCACCGCTCTGGCTCCCAGCTGGAGCATGGACAAGATCGCGGCCCATTCGATGGATTTTTGGCTGCAAACCGAAGATCTGCCGCTGGCCCAGAACCGGGTCACCGTCGACGGCCAAGGCCAAATCACCTTGAACTACACCGCCACCAATGTGCGGGCTTCAGCGGAGCTGCAGCACCGGCTGGAATCGGTGCTCGACAAGAACTACGGGATCCATCACTTCGCTGAGCGGGAGATCTATTTCGGCTCGGCCATGGGGATTGAGGCCGTGGGGCATCAGGCCGGCACCTGCCGCTTTGGTGATGATCCACGCACCTCTGTGCTCGATGTGAATTGCAAGGCCCACGACCTCGACAACCTCTATGTGGTCGATACCAGCTTCATGCCGAGCATCAGTGCGGTGAATCCATCGCTCACCGCGATTGCTAATGCCATCCGGGTGTCGGAGCACCTGGTTGAGCGCTTGGGCTGACCCACTGCCCCATCACCACAGGAAAACCCATGGCTGTTCAATCCGTTGAGGCGGTGATTCAAAACTCAATGGCGGCCGAGGCCGCCGTTGCTTGGTATCAATCCCGGCTTGGTTTTGTTTGCAGCGCCAGCGATGTGCTCACAGGCCCAGAGCTCGCGGCGCTGTTTCAGTGGCCCGAGTCCACCAGCCTGCAGCGCTGGATCCTGCGGCTTGGTGAGGAGACGCTGCAAATCTGGGGATGGCCCGCTGGGGCCTGCGCCCCCTATCCCGATTCCTGGGGCGGCAACGACCGCTGGTTCCAGCACATTTGCCTGGTGAGCGACAACCTCACGGCTCAAGTGGAGGCGATCGCCCCCGATCGGCTCGGGGTGATCTCCACTGCCCCGCAGACGTTGCCGGATTGGAATCCAGCGGCGGCTGGCATTCAAGCCTTCAAGTTCAAAGATCCCGATGGGCACCCGCTTGAGTTGCTGCAGTTCCCCGCTGATAAAGGCGATCCCCGCTGGCACCAGGTGCAGGTTCCATCGGGCCAGCCCAAAGGGTTTGATCATTCCGCTATCAGCATCGCCAACACCGAGTTGAGCCTTGCGTTCTACCGCGATGTGTTGGGCTTTGCGCTCAAAGGCCAAGGGGTGAATTCAGGCATTGAGCAAGACCGCATGGATGGTCTGCAGCAGACCCGCGTTGCCATCACGGCAATCGGCCCCAGCGCTGGTGCGATGGGCATTGAATTCCTCAACTACCAGTCACCCGGTGGGGGACGTGATCGCCAGCAGCCCCTGTGGAGTGATCTTTGTGATCGCAAGCTGCTGCTGAAAAGCTCCAACCTGCGCGCCTTGCATCAGCAACTGATGGCTGATCAAGCCAGCAACCACTGCTCTGCGTTGGTTGCCATCGCCCCTTCGTTGCTGGGTGCGCCGATGGCCTTCACGGTGCGTGACCCCGATGGCCATGGCTTGATCGTGATGGGTGATTTGTGAGGGCTTGACAGTCTGTTGGCACTGTTTGGGGCGATGGCTACGTTTTTGATATCTGCGATCGCACGCCGGTGGACCTTTCTGTAGTTGAGATCTTGCTGCCTTCTGGGCCTTCCACCTTTACCGAAGCAACCCTGTTGCTTCTGCGTTTGTTCATGGGTGTTTGCTTCATCCGCCATGGCTGGCCGAAGTTGCGCAATCTCAAGACTTGGTCCACGGCGATGAACACCCCAGCCTGGTTGTGTTTCCTCTCGGCCTTCTCGATGTGGGCCTCTGGAATCGCCCTGCTGTTGGGCCTTCTAACTCCCTTGGCGGCCTTCGCGATCCTCACCTCGATGGCCTACGCCGTGGTGCTGGAAATTCGCGCCGGTACCCCCTTCATTGCCCCTGACCCTTATCAAATTCCCGAGGGGGATTACGCCGGTCCCATGGGGGTTGGTGAACCTCCGAGCTGGGAGAAAGCCTCGATGTATGTGGTGATGTGCCTGGTGTTGATGTTTTGTGGTGGTGGCTTTTTCTCTCTCGATAACCTGTTGATTGCCGGCAGCCTCCAGGCTTAGGGAATCACTCCCACCGGTTGACGCATGGTTGAACAATTCCTCAGCGGCAAGGTGGCCATCGTCACCGGTGCCAACACCGGCATTGGTAAAGCCATTGCCGAAGAATTAGCCAAGCGCGGCGCCAAAGTTGTCGTCAATTACCGCTCCCATCCCGAGCGCACCGACGAGATGATCAGCGCCATCAAGGCCGCTGGTGGTGAGGCCATGGGCGCTCAAGCTGATGTCACCCATCTCGATCAACTCCAAGCGGTCGTTGATCAGGCCGTTTCCAGCTACGGCCGGCTCGACATCATGGTGAATAACGCTGGCTTGGAAACGCGCACCTCTGTGCTCGACACCAGCCCAGAGGATTACGACAAGGTTCTCGATGTGAACCTCAAAAGTGCCTTTTTTGGCACCCAGTTCGCCGCCAAGCAGATGATCAAACAAGGCGGTGGCGGCCGCATCATCAATATCTCTTCGGTGCATGAGGACTGGCCCATGCCGAACAACACCGCCTATTGCCTCTCCAAAGGAGGCGTTCGCATGCTGACCCGCACCGCGGGTGTGGAGTTGGCTCCCCACGGCATCACCATGGTCAACATTGGCCCTGGCGCCGTTGATACGCCGATCAATGCCTCCTACGCCGGCAACAAGACCTTGCTGGACAAATTGGATGCTGCGATTCCCCTCGGCCGCATGGCGGAGCCCCAAGAAATCGCCTCTGTGGCGGCCTTTGTGGCCAGCGATGGAGCCAGCTACATCACCGCCACCAGCATCTTTGCCGACGGCGGCATCATGCAGTCAAGCCCGGGCCTCTAGGGCTGCTGGCAGGTGTTTGGATAGGCCGCTGCTGCTCCACAGGTGGCTCAACACCTGCTGATCCAGCGTTGGCTGCGGTTCCACTTCCGCCAGCACCGCGGTGCCGCTCATGGCGGAGAGGGTTTGGTGGTTGGCGCTATGGCGCGGGCCATTGAGGATCAACCCCAACACCGGGATCTGGCGGCGCTGCAAGGCTTCCAGTGACAGCAGCGTGTGGTTGAGAGTGCCCAGGCCGCTGCGGGCCACGAGCAGCACCGGCAGTTGCCATTGCTGGATCTGTTGAATCTGCAGGTAGTCATCCCGCAGGGGCACCAAAAGCCCGCCCGCTGTTTCCACCACCAAAGGCCCATCAACCGGCGGCAGGCTCAATTGCGCTGGATCAACGGCAAAGCCTTCCTCTCTTGCGGCTTGGTTGGGGGATGCCGGTGCTTTGAGCCGGTAGGCCTCAGGGAGAAGCCGCTGCTGCTGTTGCTCTGCGCTCAACCCGCAGAGGTTGGCCACACGGCCTGTGTCGCCGCCGATCTCGAGATCACCGCACTGCACCGGCTTCCAGTAGTGGGCGCCGAGCCCATGCACCACCAGGGCGCTGATCACGGTTTTGCCTACATCGGTGTCAGTGCCCACCACCACCAGCTGATGGGGATGGCGAGGCTTAGGAGTCATCACGACGGGCGAGCAGCAGCAAGAGATCCCAGTTCAGGCTCACCCCTTGATCCTGCTCCTGCATGGGCCAGTGCTTGAGCAGCCGGCGCAGTTCGCTGGGGCTGAGCTGGGCGCTGGCGCTGCCATTAACGCCATGGCGTTTGAGCTCAGCGAGGAAGGCCATCGCTGAGGGATAGCGGCAGCTGAAGCGCAGCCGCTGCTGCCGCTGCGGCCGGCACTGCGGCGGCAGTGCTGCCAGCAGATCCCCTTGGCGCGGCAAGGGCAGGGCGGAGCACGCCACATCAGCGCGCTCGGCGGCTTGATGCCAACTGGCGAAGCTGCCCTCGAGCGGCACCGCCAGCGCCAGCCAGCCACCGGGCCGCAACTGCTCGCACCAGTGCCGCAATTGCTGCTCGGGTGCTTGGAGCCAATGCAAGGCAAAGCTGCTCAGTAGGAGCGCTGCCTCTCGGGCTTCTGGCGGGAGCCCGGCGTTGAGATCCCACCGCCGGCAGCGGCTTGCCGGGGCGGCGGCCTCCCCCAGCAGTTCCGGGCAGTTGTCCACCAGCAGGGGGTCGAGCCCTGGCCGTTGGCCGGTGAGGGCCCGGCTCAAATTGCCTGAGCCGGCACCGAGATCCACCACGGGCCCCTCAGGTAAGGGGAGGCCGCGGCAATGGCGGGCCAGGCGCCAGGCCACAGCCTGTTGCAGTCGGGCGTCGCGGGCGTAGCAGCTCGCTCCTCGGGCAAAGGCGTTCAAGGCAGCGCGTCGAGCCAGCCCAGCACCTGCTCGCATAACCCAGGGCTCAGCAGCCCGTGGCCAACGCCGGCTAACTCCATCAGCTCGGCCTGGGGCAATTCCTGGCGCAGGGCCGCGCGGCTTTTGGGGTGAACGATGGTGTCGGCCATCGCTTCGACAATCAGCACGGCCGCTTGCTTGGGGAAGGCATCGGGCAGGCCGTCGCAGCAGCCCAACAGCTCCAGGTCTTGGCGCAAGCGCTGCATCCCCTGGTCCGATACCGTGCCGTCTTCGATGCCAGGGGGCAGGTGCTCCACGGGCTGGGGTTCGGCCACCTTGACGCGGAAGTCGGCAAACAGGCCCAGCAGATCGCCAGCGCCCAGTCGTTCATCCATCAGCCGCAAGGCCTGCTGCAAGGGCCGCCCCGCTGCTCCTTTGGGCACAAAGCGGCCAAAGCTGGCCAGCAGCACCACCGCCTCGGCTTGCTGAAGCAGGTCCTTGGGCACCAGCTGGCTGCCGAGAGAGCTCACCAGCAGGGCGCGCCGGCCTTGCGGCAACCAGCTGCCGCTTTGCTCTGGGAAGCGGCCGTAGCCGCGATCGAGGCGTTGCAGCGGCCAGCCCCGCTGCTGGCAGTGGGGCTCAAACGCGTCCCAGTTGCGCTGGTCGCTGCCCCAGCCGTGCATGCCGATCAGCTGCCAAGAAGAACCCAACGGCGCATCAATGCGGTGTGGAATCCATCTTTGATCACGGCCGTTTGAAGGCCTCCAGCGTTTTCAGAACCCGGCTCAGCGCCTGCTCGGGCAAGTGCGGCCGCAGGCTGAAGCGGAGCATCGCCTCCCCCTCGGGCACGGTGGGCGGGCGGATGGCGACCACCAGCACGCCCTGATCTTCCAGAGCTGCTGCGGCCTCTAAGGCTCGCCCGTCATCCCCCAGCTTCACCGCCACGATCGGGCCAACGCCGGCTGGGCGCGGCCAACCAGCACTGGCTAGGGAATCGCGCCACTGTTGGGCGTGCTGGTTCAGTTGCTGGCGCCGCTGATCGCCTTCCGAGGAGGCAATCAATTGCAAGGCCGCGGCGGCCGCGGCAGCCAGCGGTGGGGCCAGGGCTGTGGTGTAGCGAAAGGCGCCGCTGGTTTGCAGCAGCTCCTCCCCCAGCGATTCGCCGCAGGCCAAAAACGCTCCGCCGCTGGCAAAGGCCTTGCCGAAGGTGCCGCACAGCAGGCTCACCCCATCAAGCCCATGGCCCAGCCCGCGCCCGCCGGGGCCCAGAACACCGAGGGCATGGGCTTCATCCAGCAGCAAGGGGGCGCTGTGGCGCTGGCAGAGCGCAGCCAGTGCGTCCACATCGGGGCTGCTGCCTTCCATCGAAAACAGGCTCTCGCTCAGCACCACGCAGCGGCTGCCTTTGCGCTGTTGCAGACGCTGCTCGAGGTCTTGGAGGTCGTTGTGGGCAAAGCGCTCGAGCTTGGCGCCGCAGGCCCGCACGCCCACCAATAACGAGTGGTGGATCCGCCGGTCGGCCAGCACCACCGTGTGGCGATCGGCCAGCAACTGCAGGGCGGCGATGTTGGCCTGAAAGCCGCTGGGGAATAGCAGCACGCGGCCGCGCCCCAGCCATTGGGCTAAGCCGTGCTCCAGTTCCGCGTGCTCCGGCCGGCTGCCGCTGATCAGCCGGGAAGCACCGCTGCCAACGCCGCTGGAGGCAATGGCCGCTTGGGCTGCGGCATTGAGATCTGGGTGACCCAGCAACCCCAAGGTGTCGTTGCTAGCCAGATCCAGCAGGGCCTGATCAGCGCTGCTGCGCAGCTGACCGGGCTGCTCCAGTTGGAACGTGCGCAGCCGCCGAACTCGCTGTGGTGGCTGGTCACCCATAAGATCTAACGATGAATGCCGCCACTGCAGACTCCCAGGATGGTGGAGTCGCTCTGAGCTCGAACAACGGACTGGATCCGGCGGCGCTGTTTTCGTTTCCCCTTGATGACTTCCAGTTGGAAGCCGTCGCCGCCTTGAACCAGGGGCATTCGGTGGTGGTGAGTGCCCCCACTGGATCGGGCAAAACCTTGATTGGCGAGTACGCCATCCATCGCGCCTTGGCCCATGGCCAACGTGTTTTTTACACCACCCCGCTCAAGGCGCTGTCGAACCAAAAGTTGCGGGATTTCCGCGAGCAGTTCGGCGCTGATCGCGTGGGCTTGATGACGGGGGATCTCACCGCCAACCGCGAAGCCCCGATCGTGGTGATGACCACCGAGATCTTCCGCAACATGCTCTATGCGGAGATCGAAGACGGTGATGACCCCCTCGAAGGGGTGGAAGCCGTGGTGCTCGATGAGTGCCATTACATGAATGATTCCCAGCGGGGCACCGTGTGGGAGGAATCGATCATTCACTGCCCTCCGGCGATTCAGCTGGTGGGCCTCTCCGCCACGGTGGCCAATGCCGGGCAGCTCACCGACTGGATTGAACAGGTCCATGGCCCGGCCGATCTGATCGTTAGCGACTTCCGGCCGGTGCCGCTGCAGTTCAGCTTTTGCAGCGCCAAAGGCCTGCACCCGCTGCTCAATGACAAGGGCACCGGTTTGCATCCCAACTGCAAGGTTTGGCGCGCACCCAAGGGGCATCACCGCCGCGGCAAAAGCCCCAAGCCGCCCCAGCCAGAGCCGCCCTCGATGGGCTTCATGGTGGCCCAGCTGGTGGAGCGCCAGATGGTGCCGGCCATCGTTTTCCTGTTCAGCCGCCGCGGCTGCGATAAGGCCGTGCGCGATCTGATCAAGGCCAGCTTGGTGAATGAGCAGGAAGCGCGTGAATTGCGCTTGGCGCTCGAAGAGTTTGCGCAAACCTCTCCAGAAGCGGTGCGCGATGGCATCCATGCCGAAGCCTTGTTGCGCGGTGTGGCCGCCCACCACGCCGGGGTGCTGCCGGCCTGGAAAGAACTGATTGAACAGCTCTTCCAGCGGGGACTTGTGAAGGTGGTGTTTGCCACCGAAACCCTGGCGGCTGGGATCAACATGCCGGCGCGAACCACGGTGATTTCAGCGCTCTCCAAGCGCACCGAAAACGGCCACCGGCCGTTGATGGCCAGTGAGTTTCTGCAGATGGCCGGCCGCGCTGGCCGCCGCGGTCTCGACACCCAGGGCTATGTGGTCACGATGCAGAGCCGCTTTGAAGGCGTGCGGGAAGCGGGCCAGCTCGCCACCAGCCCGCCCGATCCTCTGGTGAGCCAGTTCACGCCCAGCTACGGCATGGTGCTGAACCTGCTGCAGCGCTACGAGCTCTACAAGGCCAAAGAGCTGGTGGAGCGCAGCTTTGGTCGTTATCTGGCCACCCTTGATCTGGCGGAAGATCAAAGCCGTATCGCTGAATTGCGGCAGCAGCTGGAGCTGCTGGGGGAAACCGTCCCCGATGTTCCGTGGGAAGACTTTGAGGACTACGAGAAGCAGCGCGGCCGTTTGCGCGAGGAGCGCCGTTTGCTGCGGATCCTGCAGCAACAGGCTGAGGAAACCCTGGCCCATGAGCTCACCTTGGCTTTGCAGTTCGCCAGCCCCGGCACGTTGGTGAGCTTGAAGGCACCGCAACTGCGCGGTGGAGTGGCAGCTGCGGTGATCGTCGACAAGCTCGATGGCCCGGGGCAATTTCCCCTGTTGCAGTGCCTCACGGAAGACAACGTTTGGATCGTGGTGCCCTGCAATGCGGTTGTTGGCCTGCATGCCGAACTCAGCTGCCTGCAGGTCAACGATGTGGCTAGCCCCGACATGGAGCGGCCCGGTGAGCTTCGCCATGGCGATCAGCCCAGCGGAGGTTTGGCCTTGGCGGTTGCCGCCATGGCCAAGCGCCATGACATGCACACCCCCCAGTACGACTTGGCTGGGGAAGTGCGCGATCAGGCCGAGTTGGTTCATGGGCTGGAGGAGGAGTTGGAGTTGCACCCAGCCCACCGCTGGGGCGACCGCAAGCAACTCAAAAAACAGCGCCGCCGCATGGAGGAGCTGGAGGAAGAGATCGCCGAGCGCCAGCAGCTGTTGCACCGGCGGGCCAACCGCCACTGGGAGACCTTCCTATCTCTGATTGAAATCCTGCAGCACTTTGGCTGCCTTGATGAGCTCGAACCCACCGAAGTGGGCCGCACTGTGGCGGCCTTGCGCGGTGACAACGAGCTCTGGCTCGGCCTGTCGCTGATGAGCGGCCATTGCGATGAGCTGCCGCCGGCTGATTTAGCCGCCGTGCTTGAGGCCATCTCGACGGAGGTGAGCCGTCCGGATCTTTGGAGCGCCTACCCGCCGCCGCCCCAGGCGGAAGAAACACTCCACGACCTGCGGGGACTTCGCCGCGAGTTGCTGCGCCAGCAGGAGATCCATGCAGTGGTGTTCCCTGTGTGGTGGGAGCCGGATCTAATGGGTTTGGTGAAAGCTTGGGCTGAGGGCGAGAGTTGGAGCGATCTGATCGCCAACACCTCACTGGATGAAGGCGATGTGGTGCGGTTGCTGCGGCGCACGGTGGATCTGTTGGCGCAGCTTCCCTATTGCCCAGCGGTGAGTGAGGAGTTGCGCAGCAATGGCCGCCGCGCTTTGCAGATGATCAACCGCTTCCCCGTGAAGGAAGCGGTGGTGGAAGGCGTTGTGGATGACTCGCTGAATCCGGCGACCCAACGGGCTAATAACGACTGATCAGATCGCCAAGCGGGCGTAGATGGTGTCGAGCTGGGCTTGATGCCGATCGGTGCTGAAGCAATCGGCCAAGCGCTCAGCGCTGATGCGATCGGTGACGGCGGGATCGTTTTCGAGCGCCTTGCGGAAGTTGCCGCCTTCCACATTCCAAGCGGCATGGGCATGGCCCTGCACCAGCCGGTAGGCGTCTTCCCGGCTCATGCCGCTTTCAACCAGGGCCAGCAACACCGTTTGGCTAAACACCACACCTCCGTAGCGGTTCATGTTGCGCTCCATGGTGTCGGGGTACACCTGCAAACCGCTCACGACTTTCGTCATCTCCCGCAGCATGAAATGCAGGGTGGCGCTCACATCGGGAAGCATCATGCGCTCCACCGAGCTATGGCTGATGTCGCGCTCGTGCCACAGGGCCACGTTTTCCAGAGCTGCCACGGTGTAGCTGCGCAGTACCCGCGCCAAGCCGCTGATGCGCTCACTGCGGATCGGGTTGCGTTTGTGGGGCATGGCCGAGCTGCCCTTTTGCCCCTTGGCGAAGGCCTCTTCCACCTCGAGCACATCGCTGCGCTGCAGGTTGCGGATTTCGGTGGAGAAGCGCTCAAGGGCGGTGCCCACCAGGGCCAGGGTCTGCACGTAATCAGCGTGGCGATCGCGGCTGATCACCTGGGTGCTGGCTGGATCGGGCCGCAGCCCCAGCAGCTCACAGGCCCGTTCTTCGATCTGGGGTTCGGTGTTGGCGTAGTTGCCCATGGCGCCACTGATCTGGCCCACGCTGACGGCCTTCTGCAGTCGCTTGAGGCGTTTGATGTTGCGCTCGGTCTCAGCCAGCCAGCCGGCCAGCTTGAAGCCAAAGGTGATCGGCTCACCGTGGATGGCGTGGGAGCGGCCGATCATCACGGTGTTTTTGTGGGCCCGTGCTTGCACGCGAATGGCTTCTGCGAGCTTGTCGAGTTCGCTGCGCAGCAGCTTCACCGAGGCCTTGAGCTGCAGGGCCAGGCCGGTGTCGAGCACATCGGAGCTGGTCATGCCCACGTGGATGTAGCGCCCGGCATCCCCCACGTGTTCGTTCACGTTGGTGAGGAAGGCGATCACGTCGTGGCGCACCTCGGCCTCGATCTCGAGGATCCGCTCGCGGCTGAAGGCTGCTTTGTCCTTGATCGTGGCGAGTGCTTCAGCGGGCACGCGGCCCAGCTCGGACTGGGCTTCGCAAACAGCGATTTCAACGTCCAGCCAGCTTTGGAATTTGGCGTCTTCGGTCCAGATCCCGCCCATCTCCGGCAGGGTGTAGCGCTCGATCAAGGGTTTTGCTCGGCCAATCGACCAAATTACCCGGGGCTCAGACTGCGACGGGCCACTTCCCATTGGATCGCTGGGCCCCAGGCCTGCTGACGCACCCAGCAGCGCCGCCCTTGGCAGCGAATAAGTTCAAAGGCCGGCAAGTCGGTGGGGTGTTGGTCCAGCTTCACAAAACTGCCCGGCAGAAGCCGCTCCGGGAAGGCCACCACGGCTCCGGCGTCATCAAGTTTGCGGAGTGGATCAGCCATCGACTCTCTGCAACGAATTGATCTTCGTCGGAATTTTTCAGCTGGCAGGTGACCGTCTGGATTTCCTCGGATTTGGTGTTGCGATCTGTGATGGAATCAGCAAATGGCACGTCGGCAGCGGCTTGATCTACGGCTGGTGGAATTGGGCCTGGTGGCCAGCCGCCAGAAGGCCCAGCAGCTGATTCGCGCCGGCAAGGTGCGTCTCGGTGATGCGGTGCTCGATAAGCCCGGCCATGAGATTCCACTGGAGGCGGTTCCCGAGGTGACGTTGCCGCCTCGGTTTGTCTCACGGGGTGGAGAGAAGTTGGCGGCAGCCCTGGAGGCTTTGCCGGTGCAAGTGGACGGGCGCTGCTGCCTCGATGCCGGCATCTCCACCGGTGGCTTCAGTGATTGCTTGCTGCAGCACGGCGCCAGCCGCATCTATGGGATTGATGTGGGCTACGGCCAAACCGCTTGGAGCCTGCGCCAAGACCCCCGAGTGGTGTTGCGCGAGCGCACCAACCTGCGCCACCTCACGCCAGAGGATCTCTATGGCCCGGGTGATCCGCAGCCTGATCTAGCGGTGGCCGATCTCTCGTTTATCTCCCTCTCGCGGGTGCTGGAGCCCATGCAGGGGCTGCTGGCTGGCGGCCCGCAGGCCGAAGCGGTGCTGCTGGTGAAGCCGCAGTTTGAAGTGGGCCGCGAGCGGGTGGGCAAAGGAGGCGTCGTGCGCGACCCCAAAGCCCACGCCGATGCCATTGCCTTGGTGGCAGACGCAGCAAAGCCCCTGCAGTGGTTCCCGCAGGGGCTGGTGGGATCACCAATTACCGGTGCCGCTGGCAATCACGAATACCTGCTGTGGCTGGGCCCCACAGCCGAGCTGGGCTCCAGCGCCTTCTCAGCTTTGATTGAGCAAGTGGTGCAGAGCACCAATGCCTGAGGGCTTCAGATCGCGGTGTTGTCGCGATCGCCGGTGCGGATGCGCACCACCGAATCCACTGGGGAAACAAAGATCTTGCCGTCGCCGATCTCGCCGGTGCGGGCGGCTTCTTGCACGGCATTGACCACCGTTTCGACTTGAGGCTCGTCAACGACGATTTCGAGCTTGAGTTTCTGCAGGAATTCGACGGTGTACTCCGAACCGCGGTAGCGCTCCACCTGCCCTTTTTGGCGTCCAAAACCGCGCACCTCGGTGACGGTCATGCCCACGATGCCGGCATTCACCAGCGCCATTTTCACGTCGTCCAGCTTGAAGGGGCGAATGATTGCCTCGACTTTCTTCATGGTCTGCGCGGCCTTTGACAGGATTATGGCCCCGGCTCATTCCATCGAGCGAGTCCTGGGGAAGGCGTAACGGTCGTTACGGTCTTTCAGTGTCTGGGCTCTGCCCTTCGATCGATCACCTGTGACCTCTTCAAGCAGCACCCAACGTCCCGCCTATGGCGAGCGGGCCATCGCTGAGGCGGAGCTGATCTGCTTCGACAACCCGCGTCAGGGGCGCCCCTACGACGTGGCGATTTCCCTGCCCGAGTTCACCTGCAAGTGCCCGTTTTCGGGGTATCCCGATTTCGCCAAGTTGCAGCTCACCTATCAACCCGGCCCCCGCGTTCTTGAGCTCAAGGCGCTCAAGCTCTACGTCAACAGTTGGCGTGATCAGTCCATCTCCCACGAGGAGGTGGTGAACCGCATCCTGGATGACTTGGTGGCTGCCGCTGCACCGCAGTGGATGGAATTGGTGGCGGATTTCAATCCCCGCGGCAACGTTCACACGGTGATCACCGTGCGTCATGGAGAGCGCCAGTGATGGCGGCGCTGCCCAACTTGGGCAGCTCATCGGCAAAGGCCACCAAATTGCGGTTGCAAAGCCCTGCGATGTGGAGCCGGCCTGATTCGCTGATTGCCCACAGCTGACGGGTGGCGATCAGGCTGAGGCCCCCACCCAGCAGGGTGATGGCAAAGCCGGCGTACACCAGGGGCACGCCAGGATCGCGCTTGATCAGAAGGCCGCTGGCTGGCATCACATCGGCGATGCGCAGCGGCAGCCCCAGGATCTCCTGGCTTTCGCCGCCAACGGTGAGCAGGCCCAGTTGTTGGCTATCGGCGCCGTAGACCTCCGCTGGCCCCAGCTCGCTCTGCAGCGCCAGCAGCACAGGATCGCTGCCATCGGGGCGGGTGGGCAGCACCAGGCCCCAAACCTGCTCGCCGAGTTCGGGGAAGGTTTGCAGCGGCAGCTGCAGCAGGGGGCTTTGGCCCAGTTGCAGCGTCACAGCCGCCAGGCCCCAGTCGGCTTGATAAACGGTGATGCCGCGATGCCGCAGCGGGTGATTCACGCTCACGGCCGCCGGCTCGGCTGGAGCACCGGTGCCATCGCCCAGCAGCAGCTGGGAGGAGAACTGTTCGGGCCGGCCAGCTGGATCCCGTTGGATCGCAAAGGAATCGAGTTGCAATTCCAGTCGGGTGTCGCCTTGGGGGTTGAGCAGTTCCAGCGAGCGTCCTGGCGCCAAGAAGCGCTCCAGCCGCTGGCCGCCAAAGGCTCCCACTACAGCGCCCACCATGAACACGATCAGGCCGGTGTGCACCAGCAAGGGCCCCACCCGGCCGATCACACCGCGGCGGGCGGCTAGCCGGTTCTGCTGACGCCGCACCGCCCAGCCCTGTTGCTGTAGCTGCTGTTCCAGTGCATCGATGGCTGCAGCTGAATCGCTGGTGTCCAGGCTGGTGGCGACAGCCAATTTGCTCAGCTGTCTGGGCTTGGTGTAATCGAGCCAGCGCAGGCTGGCCCGCAGCGCCGGCCATTGGCGCCGCAGGCTGCAGAGCAGCAGGGCCAAGCCAAGCCAGGCCAGCAGCAGTAAAAACCAGTTGCTTGTGTAGAGGTGATCGAGCTCCCAGTTGAGCAGTTGATCGCCATTGACCACCCCCAGCCAGGGGGCGGCGTCATAACGCTCGTGATAGAAGGCCGCCGGCTCTCCTTGCGGGATCGCTGTGCCCAAGCCGCTGCAGGCCGCAATCAGCAGCAGCAGCACGATGGCGACGCGCAGGTCGGACAACCAGGCCGCGGCTTTGAGAACCAGGCTCTTCATGTCAGGCGCGAGACCAGGCTGAGGCCGCCGATGACGACCAAAACAGCGCCACTAATCGGAGGAATCCATTGGCTCACAGCGCGCAGCGCCAGCAGCTTGGGGATCGAAGCGGCCAGGCTGCCAGCCAGCAGAAGCGGCAACACCTGACCAGCGCCAAAGCAGCTGAGCAACACCATGCCCACCAACGGTTTGCCGCTTTGCGAAATCCAGGCCAACAGCACCGCCAGCACCGGGGTTGTGCAGGGAGAGGCGGCTAGGCCAAAGGCCAAACCAGCGGCCGGTGGCCCCAAGCCCGCCGGAGCAAATTTGCGCCAGCGCTCAGGGTCGGGACCGGCCGGCAGCCGTAACGGCAGCAGCCCAAGCAAATTCAGCCCCATCAGCACCGCCAAGATGGCGACCGCCACGGAGATCCCTTCAGGTGTTTGCCCGTAGAGGCGCCCGAGCATGGCGCTGGCGGTGCCCAGGATCACCAGGGCCCCCACCACACCGGAGCAGAAGCCAGCACTGCGCTGCCAGGCTGGACCCTCTCCAAAGCCGGCCAAATACGCCACGCTCACTGGCAGCAGCGACAAACTGCAGGGGCCAAGGCTGGTGAGTAAGCCGCCGGCGAACACCAGCACCAAGGTGAGGGGCGTGGGGTGTTCCAGGCCGCTGCGCAGCAGCTGTTCACTGGCTTGGGCCAGGTCGGCAAGCGAAAAAGACAGGCTCACCGGTGCACCCTATCGAGCAGGAGGGGCACTCCATGGGGCCTGCTGCAGATAGGCCTCCACAGGGATCGCTTGCTGGCGCTCATACCCCTCGTGTAACCAAAGGTCTCCGTTGGGCGAGGCGTAGTGGATTTGCCATTGATGGAATTGGGCCAGGCGCTTGGGGTCCTCCCGCATCAAATCCGCGTAGGTCTGCACGGCGCGCACATAGTTCCAGCTGTTGTTGTATCCCCAGATCGCCTGGGGCATGTTCTCCGGTCCGCCCCGGCGCACCAGGTAACGGGCCGCTGCGGCGATGGCATCGCCTGGATCATCAATCGAGCCAGCACCGATGCCGGGCTCAGCCCAGGTGCTGGGCAAAAACTGCATGGGGCCGCGGGCCCCAGCCACCGAGAGACCCTGCAGCCGGCCCATCCCGGTTTCCACCAGGTTGATGGCAGCCAGGGTGGCCCAGTCGATGCCGGTGTCTTGTTCCGCCTGCTTGTAGTGCTCAAGCAAGGCATCGGCGCTGATTGGCGGGCTGATGCGCCAGGCCGGCAGTTGGGCCGGAGCTGGGCTGTTGCGGTGCATCGCTAAAAACTCACGCCGCGCCTGCACCTGGCGTTGGGCCACCGACCGCAGCTCAGGGCTGACTTGTTGCAGCACCGCGGCATCCCAGTCGGGATGGTGTGACCACTGCCGGTAGAGCACCTGCTGGCGGTGGGCCAACGATGCAAAGCCGGCAGCACTGGGGTTCATCCCAGCGAGCTGGTCTTCCACGCGGTTGAGCTGCTCACCCAGCGGCATAGCGGCCTTGGGCACGCTCGGGTAACTGCGGCCATTGGGGGCCACCACACCGGCTGGGTATTGGGTCTGTGGAGGCTGCGGCTCCTGGCCAATGGCTTCGCTTTGACGCCCGGCGCCGCAGGCCGTTAGGAGCGCGAGACCTGTGAGGAGAGCGAAAGAGGATCGGCGGATTCCAGCGAACATCGAACAAGCAGACCGGCAATGAACAGGCTGGCCAACAGCGAATTGCCGCCATAGCTCACCAGCGGCAAGGGCAGGCCGGTGGTGGGCATGGCACCGCTGGCCACAGCGATGTTCATTATCGACTGGCCCACCAAGATCGTGGTGCAACCAATCGCGACAAGGCGCAACTGATTCCCCCTTGATCGCAGCGCCACCCGCAAGCCCATCAGGGCAAAGACAGCCAAAAACAGCAGCACCACCACCGAGCCCACAAAGCCAAATTCCTCGGCGTAAACGGCAAAGATGAAATCAGTGGTTTGGATCGGCAGGTACATCAGCTTTTGGGTACTGAGCCCGTAGCCACTGCCGCTCAATCCGCCTGATCCGATGGCCAGCAGGCTTTGCACCAGCTGGTAGCCGTTACCGAGTGGGTCTTGCCAGGGATCGAGGAACGAGGTGACCCGCAGCCGCTGGTAGTCATTGATCAAAATGCTGGTGGTGCCGGCTGTGAGCCCAAGCCCTGCAATGCCCACCAGCCAGTGCAAGGGAAGCCCCGACGCCAGGGCCATCAGCCACAGCACCAGTCCGGTGAGCGAGGCGGTGCTGAGGTTGGGTTGCTTGAGGATCAAGAGGATGATGCCGCCCAGAATTGCCATCCACAGCACCCGCTGATCCAGGGCCAGACGCCGCCACTGGGAGAACAACACCGCCCCTTGCAAAACGATGAAGGGTTTGATCAGTTCGGTGGGCTGGATCTGAATCGGCCCCAACACCAACCAACGGCTGGCCCCATTCACGGTGGTGCCGATGATCAAGGTGAGGGCAACCAGTCCTGTGCCGATCAATAGGGCCGGTGCGGCCAGCTGCAGCCAGCGCTTGAGCGGCGTGCGCACCACAACAAAGAACAGGGACCAGCCGGCCAGCATCCAGATCAGTTGCCGTTTGATCGTGTAGAGGGCATCGCCGAGTTCTTGCTGCGACACCCACCAACTGGCAGAGGCCAGCACCAGCAGGCCGAACACACTCCAAGTCGCAATCAGGCCCAGCAGCAGTCTGGTTTCCGCGGGCCAGAGGTTGATTGGAAGGGTCAGGAGCCCCTGGGTCCCCCGGGCCATGCCAAGTCTCCTAATGGCCTATTGAGCCGTGTGGCGGCTTGGCAAGCACCTGGTCAAGGACAAAAAAAAGCCCGGCACTGGGCCGGGCGAAGGACGTTTGAGCGATCAACAGCTAATTGCCGACATTGGCTTGCCGGCGACCGGTGACCAGCTCAACCTTGATGATTTTTCCGCCCTGTTTCATGATCCGCTGCTGCTCAGCGAACCAGCTGTTATAGGGCACCCACTTGGTGAAGAAGGTGTTCTGGATTTCCCGTTGAGTCTGGATTTTCTCCGGACTCGGGATGCAGGCGGTGACTTTGAAGAGGCGCATGGGGCTCCTTAGTTGGAGGGGAGCTCCTGGCTCAGTTGCCGAGGCCTGAGCAGATGTAGTCGAAGTAGACGGCCATTTCGCGACCGGCATCAGCACCCACCAGAGCGGCGGTGGCTTCCTTCATGGCTTGGATGGCCTGAACGGTGGCACCGATGGGCACGCCCAGGGAGTTGTAGGTCTCCTTGAGACCATTCAGCACACGCTCATCAAGGATGGAGGTGTCGCCGGCCAGCATGGCGTAGGTGGAATACCGCAGGTAGTAGTCCATGTCGCGGATGCAGGCTGCATAGCGACGGGTGGTGTACATGTTCCCGCCGGGGCGGGTGATGTCGGAGTACAGCAGTGCCTTGGCGACCGCATCACGAATGATGTTGGAGGCGTTGGCGCTGATGGTGGCAGCGGCCCGGACCCGCAGCTCGCCGCTGGCGAAGTACTGCTCCAGCCGGCCCATCGAACTGGTGTCCAGGTAGAGGCCCTGAACGTCGGACTGGTTGATGACGTTGGTGATCGCGTCTTGCATGGATTCCTGAGGGTTGGTGAGTGGGTTCTGTTTCGGGCCTCAGGAGAGGGCGCCGATCACATAGTCGAAGTAGAAGCCTGCTTCTTCAGCGTCTTCGCCGCTCAGCAGACCCATGGCCACGTTCTTCATCTCGCGCACTGAGAGGGCCATGGCTTCCAGGTTGGTGCCGAGGGAGCGGTAGAGCTCCTTGGCGCCGATCACACCGATCTCCTCGATCGGAGTGACATCGCCGGCGACCACGCCATAGGTCACCAGGCGCAGGTAGTAATCCATGTCGCGCAGGCAGGTGGCGGTCATCTCGTCGCCGTAGGCGTTGCCGCCTGGGGAGACAACGTCAGGGCGGCGCTGGAACAGCGCGCTGCCGGCTTGTTTGACGATCCGCTCGCGGCCTTCGGAAAGGATTTGGGCCACACGCAGACGGCGTTGCCCGCCAGTTGCGAAGGCCTTGATCTGATCAAGCTCGCCAGGGCTGAGATAACGAGCTTCGGCGTCGGCGTTGATGATCGAGTTGGAGACGATGCTCATGCAGTTCGGCCTCGAGGACAGGCGGCCGCCAGAGAGGTGACCGGGGAATCTTGGGTGCGTGTTGCCGCAGGGCAAGCCCTTTGGCTGGATCAGTCTGGCTGATCGCTGGGTCATTCTGCGGCAGGGGGCTCATGCTCTCTGCTTTGCAGTAACAGTTCTTTACCCCTAAGAGGTTTTAAGAATCCCTTTGCACGACAGGGGTTTCAGAGGAGTGGGTGTTAGTAACTGTTCAAGAAAATTATTTTGCTTAAAACTGCAATATGCCGGCAAAAAGTATAAGTAGTTAGCGCCGATTTGGGCGGCGCTAGTGATTTCGAGTGATTTTTGCGCAGAAGCGTTGACCTCTCAGCTGGTGGGCTCAGATGGCCGTATTGCTCGGCGCTGGGTTGAGGCCGGCTTTGCCTTGGCTCATGCGTGCTGTTTGGGTCAGGGTGACCAAGGGAACGCCAGCTTGGCTTGTTACGCCGATGGGTCCCGGCACGACATTGCGCCCAAAGCTGTTGCTGTAGGTGTCTGATTCGATGAGAGCAGCAACCGCCTGGACTTGACCATTCTCGGCGCGATTGATCACAAACACGCTGATCTCCTCCGGCAGAGGGGCGCGCCCCAATAAGGCGAGATGGGCGGCCGCAGCTGCTTGCAGAGGAGGGAGGGCATAGAGGCGCTTTTGGAAGAGATCGCTGGATGCAATCTCAGCAACGAAGTCGACAACACCTGTTGTTCCAGAGCGCAACTGGGCTTCCGCTTCCAGCAGGCGCTCGCTGTCGGAGGGGATTCGATCGATGAGTTGCTGGTAGGTCGCCGCGATGACTTCCTGCAGCTCGGACTCACTGGGACTGTCGACCAATTTGAGCGGAGCAGGCAGCTCGGCGGCACCAGCCCTCAGGGCTTTTGGAGTAGCTCCGCCCATCAGCCCCAGCATGGTGTTGGCACTGGTGGGGGCTTTGAGGCGAAGATCAGCGCCTATGGCCATCCCAACGCCAGAGCGGGTTGCCCTTGCCTGTTGACTCCGGAATTGGCTGAGTGGTGTGCTGAAAGTTGGTTTACGCCCTTGGAGGCTGGGGCTGGGTTGTGAGCCACTGGCTTCAGCGGGACTACCGGAACTGGCGCCCTCTTGGCCAACACGGTTGCGTTGCCCCCTTGTGCTGATGACGGGGCGTTGCGGTGGGGTCTGCCCGGCATTGGGCTGCACCAAGGAAGCGGTGCTGTTGAGGCTCTGCAGGGGGTACCCACCTTGGGTTTGTAGGCCAATGGGATAGGGAACCGTTTGCCTGCCGAAGGCATCGTTGTAATCGATGGATTCGAGCAGAGCGTTGGTGGCCGCCCGTTGCCCTTGTTCCGCGCGCTGGCGAATGAAACTGCTGATTTCTTCAGGCTTGGGTGAGCGGCCCAGCAGCGTGAGGTGGGCGGTAGCCGCGGCTAGCAATGGCGGCAGGTTGGTTAAGCGTTGTTGGTAGGTCTCGGAAGCCGCTACACCGGCAACAAAGCCAGAGACTGTTAGGGAACCGTTGCGCAGTTGAGATTCGATCTCGCTGCAACGTTCCGCGTCAAAGGGCATCCGGTTGAGCAGCTGCCGGTAGACCGCTTCGATCACGGCCTGCAGTTCTGACTCTGTGGCGTTGTCTGATAGCTCCAAGGGCACGTAGCCCACAGACTCACGCCGGCTCAGGGCTTCGGGCTTGCTGCCCGAGAGCACCCGCTTCATCGTGGCTTGAGAGGTGGGACCGTCGTTGCTATCGACACCTGCGCGAAGACGGACGGGCTGGAAGCCAGTGGTTCTGTTTTGCGGCAGAGCCCCGAAATTTGCGCTGCTATCTCGGCTCTGCAAGTTCCGCTGAACGGTGCTGCCGGGAGTACGCAGTTCGGCTTTTTTCGAGGGTTCGGGCCGGGCCGTAGTGCTGAATCTTGCTCCAGTGGGAAGGGAGGCGGTATCCAGGGTTGGCCGGAAGGAGGGGACCCTGCGGCTATTGACGTCAAACGCCGTGATGAACCGCTCGAAGGGAACGGTGTCGTCGCCAAAAGCGGTTTGGTATTCCTCGCTGTCGATCAGGGCGTCCACCACGCCAAAGAAGCCTTTGCGCGCTGCGGTGTCGAAATAGGAGTCGATTTCCCAGCGGCCAAAGGTGGGGCGTCCCAGCAGGCGCCGGTGCATCACCTCGATGGCTTTGGTGATGTACAGGCCATCCCAATAGCGCTTTTGGAAGGCTTTCGAGCGGGCGAGCTGCCGGATAAACTCCTTGAGGCAGATCTCGCCGTTGGCCAGGCGCGATTCAGCGGAGCGCTGCTGTTCGCCGGCGTAACCGCTGTTGCCAATGACTTGCGTATAGGCCGCGCGGATCACCGCTTGAACGGTTTTGGCGGTTTCGTTGACCTCAGGGCGCCGGCCTTCATTGGCCGTGGCGGGCATCGACACCACTCTGGGGCCCACCTTGCGGGGCTTGGTGGAGTTGAACGTGGGGCCATTGATCTGGCCGGAAAGGTTCAGGCCGTTGCCCACCATCAAGCGGCGGGCGCTGTAGCCATAGGGGGCTGGACGAGTCCTCACCGAGGCCGTGGGTGAAGGGAAGATGGCTCCGTAGCCCAGTGCGAGCGGATCATTGCCGCCGCCATAGGCGTGCTGGTCAGCGAGAGGCTGGCGGTAGGAGGCGTAAAGGGTGAGGTACTGGGGCGCCCCATCAAATGGTGCGCTGAAGCGGAACAGCTTGCGGTTGGAACCCCAACCCGCACTCTCCTGCGCTTCTTCACCGAGATCACGCAGGTAGGGAACGGTTTCCTCGCCAAAGACGCGGGCATATTCCATGGAGTTGACCAGGGAATCCACCAGGCCATTGAGGCCCTGCTCGCTGACGATCGAGAAATACTTGCGGAACTCCTCCAGGGAGCTGATGCCGCGACCCAGGAAATGGCGGAAGGCCAGCTCAACAGCGCGGGTGTTGGCAAAACGGCTGAAGAATTGCTGGCGGTACTCCTTGCTGCGGCCCAGGGCACGAATGAACTCGCGCATCGAGATTTGGCCCTGGGCCACCTGGGAGGCCTCCACTGGGCAGGGAGCCTGGGAATATGCCTTGGCGATGTCGCGCTGAAACACCTGGCGGTAGGCGGCACGGATGATCTCGGCCTTCTCCACACCGGAGAGGTTGGGCTTGATCACAAAGCGCTGCGGCCCCTCCGATGCCAAGGCATAGATGGCAGGCAGTTGTAGACCCTGTTGCTGCGGATTGCCAGGACGCTGCCGGGCAGATGGGGTCGCCACTGCGAGCTCCTCAATCAGCACGTTGAAGCAGGCAATCACAAGGTTGCGCTCCTCGCTGCCCACCTCAAAGAGGGCCGCTGCAGCGGCGCGCATTTCCTGAAGCGCCAGGTTGGTGGCCGGCAGCGAGCAACCCTTTTCGAGGATGTCCCGTAGGCCCCTGGCGTTGACGCGCAGGATGCTGGGATCCCCCGCCACCAAGGCGTAGCCCACGTAGCGAACGAACCAGCCCAGATCCCGAACGGATTTGCGCATCCGCTCGTTGCCATAGCGGGAAATATTGATCGGAGTAAAACCTGCCGGAATCAGGACCCTGACGTCGGCAGGGGTTGAAAAGCCTTCGCGGATCCGGCCAAGGAAGCCACTGCCGCCACTGCCTTGAACAAAGGTTTGAACAGAGCTTGCAAAGGCTTGTTGGTCAGCAGCTAGACGCTCTTCACCCTGTTGGCTGGTGACCGGAGCCAAAGGCTCATCCAGGTAGGAGAGCGGCGTACCGCCAACAAAGATGCGGTTGGCGGCACGACCCACGATCAGCTGAGCGTTGGCACTCAGAACCCTCGAGGCCTGAACTCGGCTCTGACCGCTTTGGAAAAAATTGATCAGGTTGTCCAGCTCACCTCGGTCGGGGAAGCGGTCCTGTTGCTCGGCCTGACGGACGCTCGAGAGGGGCAGGGTGTCGTACAGCTGGGGGCTGACCCTTGGGCTGCCACTACTCGCGGTCACAGACATTTAAAAGCTCCTCTGGCAACCGGCCACGGCCGGGGCCAGTGCAGGTTACGGCTGAGTTCGTAGGCGTTGCCGGCTGCATGAACAAATGTTTGCAGCCTTGATCCAGTCGATAGGCCGGCGATGAGAGGCTCACCAAGCGCCCGATCTCAGGCTGTTGACTCCAGGCCCCCACCCCACGGATTCCGCCACCCCCGTGGTGAGTGCCTTCTACGACCGTTTCCCCTACCCCGCCGATCCGATCCAAGACGGTCCACCGCCTGGATACAACTGGCGCTGGAGCCACGCCGATGCCTACAGCTCCTGTGCTGGCGTGTTGCCTCCCCAGCGCCAAACCCTGCGGATCCTCGATGCGGGCTGTGGAACAGGGGTCAGCACCGATTACCTCGCCCACCTCAATCCAGGTGCCGAGATTTTGGCCATCGATATCAGTGCCGGAACCCTGGCCATGGCCCAAGAGCGCTGCCAGCGCTCAGGCGCCATCGAGCAGGCCGCGGTGCGGTTTCAACAGCGCAGCCTGTTGGATCTAGCTGGTGAAGGCCCCTTCGATCACATCAACAGCGTTGGGGTGCTGCATCACCTCGATAATCCCCAGGCCGGATTGAAGGCCTTGGCGCCGTTGCTCGCCCCAGGCGGCATCTTGCATCTATTTCTGTATGCCGATGCCGGCCGCTGGGAGATCCACCGGGTGCAGCGCGCCTTGGGCTTGCTCGGTGCTGGCTATGGCGAGGACGGACTGCGTTTGGGACGCGCTCTCTTGAGCGAGCTGCCCGAAGACAACCGCCTGCGCCAACGCCATGAATCCCGTTGGGCCATCGATACCGCCCACGACCCCAATTTCGCGGACATGTACTTGCATCCGCAGGAGACCAGTTACGACCTGCGCCGGCTCTGGGACTTCGTTGCCGCCGCTGATTTGCATTTCCTTGGTTTCAGCAATCCAGAGCAGTGGCAGCTCGGGCGTTTGCTGCAGGGTGAACTGCTCGAGCGCGCCCAGGCGTTGCCCCAAGAGCAGCAGTGGTTGTTGATGGAGGCGTTGGATCCCGAGATCAGCCACTGGGAGTTTTTCCTTTCCAACCAGCCCCTCGCCCGCCAGGGGTGGACGGATGAACAAGAGCTCCTGGCGGCCATCGGAACGCGTAGCCGCTGCCTCTGGGGCTGGCCAAGCCCGAATTTGTTCGATCGCAACATGGCGCCACTGCAGCTCAGTGAGGCGCAATTGGCCCTGATGCAGGCGGTTAATCCTGAGCAGAACCTGGGGACCCTTGAGCTGACACTGACGCCGCAGCAGCGTTGTAAAGCAGCTCGGGAGATGCATGCCGCAGGCGTGCTTTTGCTCGCCAAGGGACGCTGAACTCACGTGATAGATTCCGCGGGCTCTTGGCGGCGTCAACACCCTTGAGATCACATTCCTCAGGTGCGTTGTTGCTTCCTTGGCCATGACCATTGACCCCATGGCGGACTACCGACGTCTTCAACGTTGGTCGCTGCTGATGTCCCTGGTCTTGGCAGCCTTCGCTGTGCTGATCAGTGCGGTTTGGTTCTCAGGAACCACCGTGTTGAGCGTTGCGGTTGGCTGCACGGCTGGTTGGCTCTACCTCCTGCTTCTCTCCCGTGCTGTTGAGAAGTTGGGAACCCAGAGCAGGTCATTGGGCAAAGCCCAATTGCTTGTTCCCGTGGTTCTGGTGTTGCTCTCCACCCGCTGGCCGTTGCTTGAGCTGCTGCCAGCCCTGATCGGTTTTCTGATCTACAAACCCGCGGTGATCATCACCACCGCTTTGGATCTTCGATCCAATCCCAAGCCCTCAAACGCCTAGGACCCGGTGCTCTTACACCTTCCCCTTGCCGAACTCGAGGTGGGTCACCACCTCTACTGGCAGATCGGCAATCTGAATATTCACGGTCAGGTTTTTCTTAGCTCCTGGATCGTTATTGGCGCCCTGCTTGCTGTGGTTGTCCTTGGCACCCGCAAGATGGAGCGTGATCCGCGCGGAGTCCAGAACCTGCTGGAGTTCCTCTGGGACTACCTGCGTGATCTGGCCCGTGATCAGATCGGTGAAAAGGTCTACCGCGATTGGCTGCCATTTATCGGCACCCTGTTCCTGTTCATTTTTGTCAGCAACTGGGGCGGCGCTCTGATCCCCTGGCGCATCGTTCATCTGCCGAGCGGCGAACTTGGTGCGCCCACGGCTGACATCAACACCACCGTGGCCATGGCCCTGCTGGTGTCCTTGGCGTTCTTCTATGCCGGCCTGAGCAACAAGGGTCTGAAGTTCTTCGAGTACTACGTGGAGCCGACTCCAATCATGCTCCCGTTCAAGATCATCGAGGAATTCACCAAGCCCCTGTCCCTGTCCTTCCGTCTGTTTGGCAACATCCTTGCCGACGAATTGGCAGTGGCCGTTCTGGCCTCCTTGGTGCCCCTGCTTGTGCCCCTGCCGGTCATGCTCCTTGGCCTGTTTACCAGTGCCATCCAGGCTTTGATCTTCGCGACCCTCGCCGCCTTCTACATCGGTGAGGCCGTTCACGAGGAAGCTCACTAAGCCCTTTGGCTTTCGCCCTAACCCGGCGATCTGCTAAACACTTCGCGCGCAGGTCCGGCTGCTGACCGGGCCCTTCCCTGATTCAAGGGTTGTCCCAGGCGCCCATGGGGTCACAAACCCCACCCATCGCCCACTCAGCGCTCCCGCAGCGCCCCCCATAACTCCTCTCAACATGGATTCCATTACCTCCGCTGCTTCCGTTGTGGCCGCTGGTCTGGCTGTCGGCCTCGCCGCTATTGGCCCCGGTATCGGTCAGGGCACCGCATCCGGCGGCGCTGTTGAGGGCATCGCCCGTCAGCCCGAAGCCGAAGGCAAGATTCGCGGCACTCTGCTGCTCTCCCTGGCATTCATGGAATCGCTGACCATCTACGGCCTGGTGGTGGCACTGGTGCTCCTGTTCGCCAACCCCTTCGCCGGCTGATCTGAGGACTTGGGAGCGCCCTAGCGCTCCCCATCCCCTTTCCTTTCCTCTGTCCCAGCGCCTCAGGTTCCATGCACAGCTGGCTTCTGCTGGCCGAAGCAGCTACCCCCAAGGGTGGTCTGTTTGATCTCGATGCCACCCTGCCCCTCATGGCGGTCCAGGTGGTGGTGCTCACCTTCGTCCTCAACGCCCTGTTTTTCCGCCCAGTCGGCAAAGCAGTGGAGGACCGTGAGGGTTACATCAGCACCAGCCGCGCCCAGGCCAAAGAAAAATTGGCCCAGGCCGAGCGTTTAGAGGCTGAGCTCAAGGCCCAGCTCCTGGATGCCCGCAAGCAATCGGTTGCGGTTATTCAACAAGCCGAAGAAGAGGTGGATCGCCTCTTCCGTGAAGCCTTGGCTGTTGCCCAAAGCGAAGCCAACAGCGTGCGTGAGAAAGCTCGCGGCGAGGTGGATGCCGAAAAGGCCAAGGCCTTCTCCGGCATCGATGCTCAAGCCGACAAGCTCAGCTCCCTGATCGTTGACCGTTTGCTGGCCGCCTGATGACCACGTCACTTCCTCTCGTTCTGGCGAATCACGGGTTTGCCCTGAACTTCAACGTCTTTGAGACCAACCTCATCAACCTGGTCCTCGTGATCGCGTTGCTGGTGTATTTCCTCAAGGGATTCCTCGGCGGCATCCTTGAGCGTCGCCGCGAGGCGATCCTCGCGGACCTCAAAGATGCTGAAGAGCGTCTGGTCACCGCCAGCAAGGCCCTGGAAGAGGGTCAGCGTGAACTGGCTCAAGCCAAGTCCACCGCTGAAAAAATCTTGGCCGAAGCCAAGCAGCGCGCTCAGCTGATCCGCGAGGACGGCGAGAAGCGCACGGTCGAAGAGATGGCCCGCATCAAACAAGATGCCAACGCCAACCTCAACGCCGAAGCCGCCCGTGTGATTGAAGCCCTGCGCGCTGAAACGGCGCGGACGGCCATCGATAAGGCATTGGCTGCCCTGCCCAAGCGTCTCAACGATGCGAAGCGGGCCGAACTGATTGACCGTTCCATCGAGGCACTCGGATAAGGCCATGCCCCTGCTCAACACCCTTGCCACCCCCTACGCCGACGCCTTGTTGCAGGTGGGTGAATCCCGCAAAGAGAGCGATGCTCTGGCTGATGAAGCCAAAGCCCTGCTCAGCGCCTGGTCATCCAGCCAGGAGCTGCAGGACGCCATGCGCTCTCCGGTGCTCTCTGTCGAGGGCAAGAAACAAGCGTTGAACAGCCTGTTCAGCGAGAGCATCAGCCCGGCGATGCTCAATCTCCTCAAACTGCTTGCCGACCGTCAGCGGATCGGCATGCTCGACGCTGTCCTGGAGCGATTCCTGGAGCTCTACCGAGAGCTTCGTGGCATCACCCTGGCCTACGTCACCTCGGCCACTGCTCTGAGCGAGCAGCAACAGGACAAACTCACCGAGAAGGTGAAGACCGTGGCCGGCACCACAGCGGTAGACATCGATCTGTCCGTTGACCCCGATTTGATCGGCGGTTTCGTGGTGCGCCTTGGCTCACAAGTGATCGACGCCAGCCTGCGAGGTCAGGTGCGGCAACTCGGCCTGTCCCTGGCACGGGCCTGATCACCCCCATCCCCTTCCCCCTTCCCCCTTCACCGCTTCCAAGCCATGGTTTCCATCCGTCCCGACGAGATCAGCGCCATCCTCAAGCAGCAAATTGAGGATTACGACAAGTCGGTCTCTGTCAGTAACGTCGGCACCGTGCTTCAGGTGGGTGACGGCATCGCTCGCGTCTATGGCCTCGACAAGGTCATGGCCGGTGAGCTTGTGGTCTTTGAAGACGGCACTGAAGGCCTCGCCCTGAACCTCGAAGACGACAACGTGGGTGTCGTGCTGATGGGTGAGGGCTACGGGATCCAGGAAGGCAGCACCGTGAAGGCCACCGGCAAGATCGCCTCGGTGCCCGTTGGTGAAGCCATGCTTGGCCGCGTGGTCAATCCCCTGGGTCAGCCCATGGACGGCAAGGGTGAGATCGCCAGCACCGATACCCGCCTGATCGAAAACCCCGCGCCTGGAATCATTCAGCGCAAATCGGTTCACGAGCCGATGCAGACAGGCATCACCGCCATCGACGCGATGATCCCCATCGGTCGTGGCCAGCGCGAGTTGATCATTGGTGACCGCCAGACCGGCAAAACCGCGATCGCGATCGACACGATCATCAACCAGAAGTCCGAAGACGTGGTTTGCGTCTACGTGGCCATTGGCCAGAAAGCCGCTTCCGTGGCTCAGGTCACCGAAGTGCTACGTGAGCGTGGCGCTCTCGACTACACCGTGATCGTGGCCGCTGGCGCCTCGGAAGCCGCCTCACTGCAATACCTGGCTCCCTACACCGGCGCCGCCATTGCTGAGCACTTCATGTACCAGGGCAAGGCCACCCTGGTGATCTACGACGACCTCACCAAGCAGGCCCAGGCATACCGCCAGATGTCTCTGCTGCTGCGTCGCCCGCCCGGCCGTGAGGCCTATCCCGGCGACGTCTTCTATTGCCACAGCCGCCTGCTGGAGCGTGCCGCCAAGCTCTCCGATGCCATGGGCAAAGGCAGCATGACGGCCCTGCCGATCATCGAAACCCAAGCCGGTGACGTGTCGGCTTACATCCCCACCAACGTGATCTCCATCACCGATGGTCAGGTGTTCCTCAGCTCCGACCTGTTCAACTCCGGTCTGCGCCCTGCCATCAACGTGGGTATCTCCGTGAGCCGGGTGGGTGGTGCTGCCCAGACCAAGGCGATCAAGAAGATTGCTGGCACCTTGAAGCTGGAGCTGGCTCAGTTCGATGAACTGGCGGCCTTCTCCCAGTTCGCTTCCGATCTCGACGCTGCTACCCAAGCCCAGCTGGGTCGCGGTAAGCGTCTGCGCGAGCTGCTCAAGCAAGCCCAATTCAGCCCGCTGCTGCTTGCTGAGCAGGTGGCCATCGTTTACGCCGGCACCAAGGGCTTCCTTGATGAGCTGCCCGTTGAGAAGGTCACCGAGTTCGTCCGCGAACTGCGTGATTACCTCAAGACCAGCAAGCCTGAGTTCATCAACGCCATCCAGACCGAGAAGGTGATGAGCGAATCCTCTGAGGCCATCCTCAAGGACGCCATCAAGCAGGTGGTCTCCGGACTGCTGGTCGCAGCCTGAGGTCGGATCAATGGCGAACCTGAAGGAGATCCGCGACCGGATCAAATCGGTCAAGAACACCCGCAAGATCACCGAGGCCATGCGCCTGGTGGCTGCGGCAAAGGTGCGCCGTGCCCAGGACCTGGTGCTGCGGAGTCGCCCCTTCGCAGACCGCCTGGCCCGCGTGCTGGAAAGCCTGCAAAGCCGCATTGCCCTGGAGTCGGCAGACACTCCTCTGCTTCAAGCGCGCGATCCCCGTCACATCACCTTGGTGGCGATGACGGGCGACCGCGGTCTCTGCGGTGGCTTCAACGCCAACATCATCAAGCGCACCGAACAGCGCTTCGCTGAGCTCAAGGCCTCGGGTTATGAGGTGGCTCTGATCACGGTTGGCCGCAAGGTCGACACTTACTTCCAAAACCGCAACTACCCGATTACGGCGAGTTTCACCGGTTTGGATCAGTTGCCCACCTCCACCGATGCCCTGCAGGTTTCCGATGCGGTTCAGGCTGAATTCCTTGGTGGTGCCACCGATCGCGTTGAGCTGATCTACACCAAGTTCATCAACTTGGTCAGCACCAAGCCCGTGTCCCAGACCCTGCTGCCGCTGGATCCCCAGGGCATTGCCAGCGCTGACGACGAGATTTTCCGTTTCGTCACCAAAGAAGGCGAACTGGGTGTCGAGCGCAGCAGCGCCGCCAACCAGGAGGACAAGCTGAAGTCGGACCTGGTGTTTGAACAGAGCCCCAGCCAGCTGCTGGATGTGCTGCTGCCCCTGTATCTGCAGAACCAGGTGTTGCGCTCATTGCAGGAGTCCGCTGCCAGTGAACTGGCCAGCCGGATGACGGCCATGAACAACGCCAGTGACAACGCCAAAGCCCTCGCCAAGGCCTTGACCCTTGATTACAACAAGGCTCGCCAAGCGGCCATTACTCAAGAAATCCTTGAAGTGGTGGGCGGTGCTTCGGCCATGGCTTGACCTTCAGCCAACACGTCATGCTGAAACCGGCCCCTTGGGGCCGGTTTTTTTGTGGTTGCTCTCTGCTTGCTCAGCACCGGCGTGGATCTTCAAGCTCTTTTCCCCTTGGCCCTGGCCCGGGTGCAGCTGCAGCTCGATCCGTTGCAGTTGGCCCAGTGGATGCAGGAGCTGATCCAGCTGCGGGGCCAGGCGCAAGGCAATCCCGAACCAGGTTGTGCCTGGACCGGCGACATCAATGGCCTCTGGCAACTGCACCAGCACCAGGCGTTTGCTCCCTTGGTGGCTGCCGTTGCTGAGCACGCCCGCGCCTATGTGGCCGCCCTGGGCTTTGATCACAGCCAGGTGGAGCTGCATATTCAACGCAGCTGGCCTGTGGTGAGCGGGCCAGAGCAAGCCATTGGCCGGCATCACCACCCCAATGCCCATCTCAGCGCGATTGTTTATCTCACCGGCGATGGCACTGGCGCCAGTGGTTGCCTGCGCTTGTTTGCCCCCCACAGCCTCAATGAGCTGGTGCCGGGTTTATCGGTGGGTCATGGCGGCCCGTTGCAGCAGCACTCAACAGCCGCCCAACACTGGAACGCCCCTTGGATCGATATTCCGCCAACCGCTGGCTTGTTGCTGCTGTTCCCGGCTGCCCTCGACCATGCGGTGACCGCCAACACCAGCAGCGATGAAGAACGCCTTTCGGTCGCCTTTGATTTGGCTCTCACCGCACCACAGGGCGACGTTCCGCCGGAGTATTTGGCGCCCCACCCCAGCCAGTGGGATTCGTTGCGTCAAGATGGTCCGCTGAGCAACTGATGGCGATGGCGGACACCTTTCAGGTGCAATTGGAATTGGAAGGCCAAATGCACACCTTCCCTTGCCAAAGCGATCAGACCGTCTTGGCCGCGGCTGAGGCCGCCAATCTGACTTTGCCCAGCTCCTGTTGTGCGGGCGTGTGCACTACTTGCGCCGCCAGCATTCGTTCCGGTGAGTTGCACCAGCCCGATGCCATGGGTGTCAAAGAGGAGCTGCGGCAGAGGGGATTTGCCTTGCTGTGTGTGGCGCAGCCCCGCAGTGATGTGCAGCTGCTGGCCGGACAGGAAGATGCGCTCTATGAGGCGCAATTTGGTCAATACCAAAAGTGAGGTTGCAGCCGTTTGAGCTGGAACTGGTGATCGAGCCGCAGCGCTGGCAGCAAGGGCGTGTGGCGGCGTGCCGCCAGGCCTTGGCTGCCCATGGTGAGCCCTTGCGTTGGGCGATCACAGCGGCTGAGCAGCGCCCTGAGGGGCAATGGTTGCGGCTGGAAGCCGTGCTGCTGGTGTGAGCGAACCGCTGCCCACGCTGCTGGTGATTCCCACAGGAATCGGCTGCGAGCAGGGGGGCTTCGCGGGTGATGCCTTGCCCGTGGCGCGGCTGCTGGCTGCCGCCAGCGACTGCCTGATCACCCATCCCAATGTGATGAATGGGGCGGCGCTCTATTGGAGTGACCCCCGCATCCACTACGTGGAGGGTTGGAGCCTGGATGCCTTCGCCAAGGGCTCGCTGCGGCTGCGGCCCCAGCGCCGCCAGCGCATTGGGGTGCTGTTCGATGCCGGCATTGAACCCGAGCTGCTGTTGCGCCATCGCCAGGTGCTGGATGGTGCACGGGCCACCTTGGGCTTGGAGATCGGCCCAGAGCTGGTGAGCGATCAGCCCCTCGGCGTCAGGCTCAGCCAGGCCTCCAGCGGCAGCAGCTGGGGCCAGCTCGAGCAGCCTGGTGCGCTGCTGCGGGCTGGTTCACGCCTGAAGCAAGCGGGCGCCACAGCGATTGCGGTGGTGGCGCGTTTCCCTGATGACAACGGCAGCGATGCCCTGCAGGCCTACCGCAGCGGCAGTGGTGTGGATGCGTTGGCTGGGGCTGAGGCGGTGATCAGTCATTTGCTAGTGCGGGAGCTGCAGATCCCGTGTGCCCATGCCCCCGCCCTGGCGCCGCTCGAGCCCATGACCGAGCTCGATTCGCGCGCTGCTGCTGAGGAGTTGGGCCACACCTTTTTGCCCTGCGTGCTGGTGGGGCTGAGCCGGGCGCCTGATCTCTGCGCTGCCTCTGATCCCTGGCGCCCGCAGGAGCTGGCGATTGATCAGGTGGGCGCGGTGGTGGCCCCCGCTGGTGCCCTGGGCGGGGAAACCGTGTTGGCCTGCGCCGATCGCGGCATCCCGATCGTTGCGGTGCGCAGCAACTCCAGCCTGTTGCAGGTGGATGGCGCTGCCTTGGATCTTGATGTGGTGCCAGCGGCTGATTACAGCTCCGCGGCTGGATTGGTGTTGGCTTGGCGCGAGGGACTGGACCCCCGGGCGTTGATGCGGCCGCTCAGCGCGGGCTGAGGTGCGTCAGCAGTTGGTTGAAGATCTGCTCGCAGCGGGTGTTGCGTTGGGCCATTAATTCATGGCTGCGCACCTGCAGGAGAGATTCCCCCAGGTTGTCGGCATCGGAGCAGTCGCAGATCACCGTGACGTATTGGTTGGGCTTGAGTCCGCGGCGAAAGCTTTCGCTCGCGTAGATCAAGGTGGGCAGTTGCGGGTGGTATTCCGGACTCAGGCCAGCGGCTTTTAGAACATCAATCGCCAGATCTTCGCTGGGCGTTGGAATCACCGCTTGATGAAAGGCCACGGGCGCCGGGCGGGGTGCTCGCCTGGTGTATCCAGAGATTTGGCCAAGCCAGAACGATGCGATGAATCTCTTCTTTCCCCTCAGCAGCCGTTAATTCACGTTGCTTAGCGCAGGCAGGCCATGGGGTGGCGCGGCGGCACATCGAGGGCCCGGGCAACACCGGGATGGCACACGGCCCCTTCAACGGTGTTGAGCCCGGAGAGCAGCTCGGGGCGCTCGGTCACCGCTTCGCTCAGGCCGCGTCCGGCAATGGTGACGATGTAGGGCAGCGTCACGCTCACCAGCGCTTCGGTGGAGGTGAACGGAACAGCACCAGGCATGTTGCCAACGGCGTAGTGCTGCACGCCAAATTTTTCAATCACCGGTTCGGTGTGGGTGGTCTCCTCGCTGCTGGCGATGCAGCCGCCTTGATCGATGGCCACATCGACGATCACCGAGCCAGGGCGCATCTGCTGCACCAGCGCTTCATCCACCAGGGTTGGGGCCCGCCCGCCCGGGGTGAGCACCGCACCGATCAGCAGATCAGCGGTGGGGATCACCCGTTCGATCAAGCCGCGGCTGCTCACCAAGCTGACCAGCCGTCCGCGCCGGTCGACTTCCAGATTGCGTAGCCGCTGGGGGGAGCGATCCAGCAGCAGCACCTCGGCATCCATGGCTGCTGCAACGCGCGCCGCGTTCCAGCCCACGGTGCCGGCGCCCAACACCACCACCCGGGCTGGTTTGACGCCGGTGCAGCCGCCGAGCAGCACGCCGCGACCGCCATGGGGGCGCTCCAGCAGATAGGCCCCCGCTTGGGTGGCCAGCCGCCCAGCGATTTCGCTCATCGGAGCCAGCAGGGGCAGGCTGCCGTTCTCCAGCTGCACCGTTTCGTAGGCAATCGAGGTGCAGCCGCTCTCCAGCAGGGCCTTGCCAACAGCGGGGTAGGCCGCCAGGTGCAGGTAGGTGAACAGCACCATGTCACGGCGCAAGAAGCCGAACTCCTCCGGCTGTGGTTCTTTCACCTTCACCACCAGGTGAGCGCCCCAAGCCTCTTCTTTGGAGACCATCGCCGCGCCGGCGGCGGCAAAGCTGGCGTCATCGATGCCAGCTCCGTGGCCAGCACCTTGCTCAATCCGCACCTCCAAACCAATGCTCACCAGCTCGCGCACTGCATCGGGGGTGAGAGCCACCCGCTGCTCATCGGGCTTGATCTCCCGAGGAATGCCGATGCTGCTCATCGAGGCGGCGGGTTGGGGAGCGGCCATGGTGGGTTGGTTCTGCTATCAGCCTGGCGATTCCTAGCCGCCGGCGCCAGTGCTGGCGGCGATTGGCATGCGCCAACCGCAACCAAACGAGCGGGCACTCAGTTTGAGCACCGGTGCGGCTTGGCGTCGTTTGAATTCTGACCGTTTCAGCAGCCGCCAGATCCGCTGCACGGCATCGCTCGGCTCACCGCTGGCGATGAGCTCTTCAGGCGAGGCATGCTCCTCGATAAAGCGCTGCAGCAGGCGATCGAGGTAGGGGTAGTCGGGCAGGGAGTCGCTGTCTTTTTGATCCGGTCTCAGCTCGGCGCTGGGGGGCTTGTTCAAAATTGCGCCCCCGATGACGGGCCCGCCGGCTGGCAGCCCGCAGCGTTGCCGCTCGCCGGCAGCGGCCGGGCTATCGAGCCAGCGCGTCAGCCGAAACACCTCGCTTTTGTAGAGATCCCCGATCACGGCCAGGCCGCCATTCATGTCGCCGTAGAGCGTGCAGTAGCCAACGGCCAGCTCGGATTTGTTGCCCGTAGCCAGCAGCAGTTGGCCCTCGCTGTTGGCCACGGCCATCAGCAAGGTGCCGCGGATCCGCGATTGCAGGTTTTCGGCGGTAATGCCCTCAGGTCTCTGCCCCAGGGCTGGGTTCAAGCTGCCGTCGTATTGCTGCATCAAGGGCTCAATCGGCACCGTGCTGGTGGCCAGATTCAACCGATTGGCGAGGGCCAGCGAATCCTGCAGCGATCCTTCCGAGCTGTAGGGCGATGGCATCAACAGGGCCCGCACCTGCCGGCTACCAAGGGCGGCCACGGCTAGGGCTGCCACCAGGGCCGAATCAATGCCGCCACTGAGCCCGAGCAAGGCTGTGCGGAAGCCGCATTTGCGGGCGTAGTCCTGCACCCCCAGCACGAGCATGCGCCAGAGCTGGGCCTCGGGGCTCAGGGGCTCCGGTGGGGTTGGACTCCCGGCGGCCTGGCTGTCCCAAATCTGCAGCGCGCTCTCCCCGCAGGGCAATTGCTGCTGCAACGCCCCAGTGGCATCCAGCACAAAGCTGTTGCCATCAAAAACCAGTTCGTCGTTTCCCCCCACCTGATTGACGTAGAGCACTGGGCATCCCAACCGCTGTTGGGCGGCCCCCGCCAGCTGACGGCGACGCTCCGCTTTGCCCTGGCCAAAGGGGGACGCCGAGAGGTTGATCAATAGATCGGGTTTGAGGGGCTGAAGCTCAGCGATTGGATCGCACAGCGGGGCGCTGCGGCCGCTGATTTTGGGTTCAACCCAGAGGTCTTCGCACAGGGTCAGCCCAAGGCACTGACCGCCCCAGCTCAGCAGCGCAGGTTGATCACCGCTGTGGAAATAGCGCTGTTCATCGAAGACGTCGTAACTGGGCAGCAGCCGTTTGCGCGCCACCAAGCGCCAGCCGCTGCGCTCCACCAGGGCCATGGCGTTGAACAGCCTCTGGCCACTCGTTTCAACCACCCCAAGCAGCAGCCCAAACCCTGGCGGCAAGGCGCCACTGAGCTGATCAAGTTGGCGGTCTTGTTGCTGCCGCAAGGCCGGCTGTAGCAGCAGATCACGGGGTGGATAGCCCCAGAGGGCGAGCTCAGGGGCTAAGGCGAGTTCGGCTCCAGCTTCGGCAGCCTGCAGGCACTGCTGCTGCAGGCGTTGCCGATTGCCCTGCAGATCACCGACCAGCGGGTTGGATTGGATCAGTGCGATCCGCACAGGGGAGGTCGTCGGTGCTGAAACCGTAAAGGTTTTGCTGCGCCAAGTCTGTGAGCAACTCGCTGGGGACCAGTTCGGGGTTGGGGTGATGCCGCACTGAGGAGCTCGCCGCGGCTGGAATTTCTAGGGGCAGCCGCGCTATGTGCGGGCATAGCGCCTGCAGCCGCTCGAGCTCGCCGGCTTGCAGCGGCCAGCCTTGGCGCTGCACCACGGCGATCGAACAGCTGGGCAGCCAGGCCTCAACGGCATACCAGCTGGGGATTTGTGCCACCAGATCCGTTCCCACCACAAACACCAGATCGTCATTGGGGAAACAGCCGCGGGCCGCTTCGATGCTGTCGATGGCGCGGCGGCTGCTGAAGTCTTGGCGCAGCTGCAGCCGATCGCTGCAGGACTGCTCGGTGAGGCTGTTGACCACAGCTCCCAGCAGGGCCGCCCTCACCTCAAGGGGGGCACCGTGTTGCTTGAACGGGTTGTCACTGGCCCAGGTGCAGACCCGCGGGAAGAGTTGCATCAGCCCCGCCAGCACGGCGCGATGTCCCACCGTCGGCGGGTCTGCGCTAGTGCCAAACAGCGCCAGCTGGGAGCTCATGGCAACCCCACTTCGGGGCTCCAGCTCTGGTGGTGGGCCAGCCAGCGTTGGGCTTGGGGATCGGCCCGTTGCAAGCGCCGCAGCATGCTCGCTGGTCTGGCAGGGCCGCGGTGGGCAGAGAGCAGCAATTGACGGGTGGCTTCGCGGCCGGTGATGCGGGTGCCGTGTACCGCAAGGGCGGCTTGCGCCAGGGCTACTGGCGCAGCCGGGGCCAGGCTGAGCCCGCCACTAAACGGTGCCGCCATCAGCAGCACCTGTTTGATCAGGCTCAAGGCCCCTTGCAATCCCCACTGCACACCGCCAATGACCAAGCTCTGGCGTCCGACCCGTTGCAGCAGCCGCCGAGCGGAGGGGCCGCGTAGCCGCACCCCGTAGAGCTGGGCCAGTTGCACGATCAAGGTGCTATCGACCGCAGCGCTGCCGGCTAAATCCAGCAGCATCAGTGGATTAGCGGCTAGGCCTGCCGCTTTGATGCTGGCGCAGCGGCCAATCAAGGCTTGGGCGGCCTGCTGGCGCTGGTCCAGGCGCCAGGCCAACAGGCGCGCACTGAAGTGGTCGGCGGCGCGCAGGCTATTGAGGGCCAACAGCAATTCCCCGTGGGTGTTCAGCAGCTCATGGAGGTGCTGCTGCAGCGCTCCCAATTCCGGGGCAGCGGCTTGGCGGCGCACGCGGCCATCGGCTAGCACCACCGGCCGCCGTGGCGCGGCGGCCACCCACAGCAGAGGCTCATCACGGCCGCAGCGCTGCTGGATGGTGCCTGTGAGTTGGCGCCGCTCCAAGCGGCTGTAGGCATCAGCTCGGTTGGCCACGAGCACCACAGGCTTGCCGCTGTCTTGCAGGGTTTGAAAGGCCGCCAGTTCCGGCGCGCTGATGTCGCCATCGATCACCATCACCACCAGATCGCTGCCGGTGGCCACCCGTCGTGCCAGGCGCTCCCTGGCCGGAGCCGCAATCTCATCAATGCCGGGGGTATCCACCAGTTGCAGCTGGCCGTCATCACCCCATTGGCGGTGCCAATCCACGGTTTGCTGGCGCCGGGTGCTGCCATGGGCCACATCGGTGGCAAGGGCTTCATCGCCAATCAAGGCGTTGATCAAGCTGCTTTTGCCCACCCCAACGCGGCCGAACACGGCCAGACGCAGCTGCCGTTGTTGCAAGCGCTGCAGCTGCCGGTCGAGGCCTTGAAGCTCGGGTCCCAGCACCGATTGCTCGCGGCGGCTGAGCTGCAGTCCGTCTCGCCACTGGATCAGGGCGCGGGTAATGGTGGTGCTGCGCTGCTTGTCCATCAGGCTTGCGGCTCCACCCGGGGACGGGTCCAGCCCGCCAGAACAGCAAGCACCACTTCAGCTCCAATCAGGCCAACAAAGGCACCAAATTCATCGACCACAACACGCACCGAATCGCGGCTGCGGCGAAAACTGGTGAGCAGCCGATCAGCGCGGATCATCTCAGGCACGAATTCCACCGGCTCCGAGACGCTGGCGGCGGTGGCGTGTCCGCGGCCTTGCACCAGCGCTGTGAGCAACTGATCGCGGCTGGCCACCCCCAGCACCTCATCAACTTCCTCTCCGAGCACCACCCACCAGGGGGAGTCGTCGCTGAGCAAGAGATCACGCAGCTCGTCGAGTTGCGTTGAACCATTGAGTGTTGGGGCCGAGACCCGCGGCAGCATCAAATCCCTGGCGGTTAAGTCATTGAGTTGAAACACCTTGGCGATCATTGCGGCCTCATCAGCCTCGATGCGCCCCTTTTGGGATCCCAGCCTGGCGAGCAAACGGATCTCGCCTTCATCGGTGGTGAGCTCGTTTTCCTCACTCAGCGCTGGCATCAACCGCTCGAGCAGCAGCACCAGTGGCGTGCCCAGCTTCAGAAGCAGCGCCAGAGCGGGTGCTGCGAGCAAGGCGGTGCTGGCGGCGGTGCGGGTGCCAAAGGCCTTCGGCACGATTTCCCCCAGCACGATCACCAGCACGGTGAAGCTGAACGAGAACACCGTTAGCGCGGTTCCCTGCAGGCCGTGGTGGTTGAAGACCACAGCAGCTAGGGCGCCCAACATCAGGCTGCCGAAGATGTTGAAGAGGTTGTTGGTGATCACCAACATCACCAAAACTCTGGCCAGGCGGCCCTTGAGGTTTTGCAGCAGCTGAGCCCCTTTGACCCCGCGGCCCACCATCTCGTGCACCCGCAGGGGGCTCACTGTGAGCAGGGCCGCTTCAACGCCAGAACACAGGGCTGAACCTGCCAGCAGGATGACCACCAGGCCCGCTAAAAGGAGGAAATCGCTCACTGCACCCGGCGGCGGGCCAACCTGACACACTCATTTAACCGCCTGCACCAAGGCCCGACAGACCCCGTGCCGATCAATTACGCCCACCGGCGCCAGCAATTCCTTGATGCACTCGAGGGGCAGGCCGCTGTGATTCCTGCGGCGGCGCTGATGCAACATCACGCCGATGTGGAGTTCCCCTTCCGTCAGGACAGTGATTTTTGGTACCTGACCGGGTTCGATGAGCCGGGGGCTGTGGCCCTGTTCCTTCCCCATCGGCCAGGCAACTCCTTTGTGCTGTTTGTGCCCGCCAAAGACCCCACGGCTGAGGTTTGGCATGGTTTCCGTTGGGGTACCGAAGGGGCGGTGGCTGAATTTGGGGCCGATGTGGCCCATCCTTTGGAGCAGCTCGAGGCGCTGCTTCCCGACTACCTCCAAGGGGCTGAGGGAATTTGTTTTCGGGTGGGCCGTCACCCCGATCTCGAAAAGCTGGTGCTGCGCTGCTGGGGCAACCAGCTCGATCGCGCCACACGCACGGGTGAAGCGATGCGGCAGCTCACGGCCCCATGCCCAATCCTGCATGCGATGCGCCTGCGCAAGGACGCGGCGGAATTGGACCGACTGCGCCAGGCCTGCCGGATTAGCGCCGAAGCCCACGAACGCGTCCGCGCCCTGGTGCAGCCGGGACAAAACGAGGCTGAGGTGCGAGCCAACTTGGAGCAGCACTTCCTCGCCAGTGGCAGCCGCGGTTTTGCCTACCCCTCGATCGTCGCGGGTGGGGATAACGCCTGCATCCTTCACTACACCGCCAACAACGCCCCGCTGAACGATGGCGACCTGCTGCTGATCGACGCGGGTTGTTCAGTGCGCGACTACTACAACGGCGACATCACCCGCACCTTCCCGATCAATGGTCGCTTCAGCCCTGAGCAGCGCGACCTCTACAGCTTGGTCTTGGCAGCCCAAGAGGCGGCCATTGCCAAGGTGTCGCCGGGATCAACAGCAGAGGCGGTGCATGACACCGCCGTGCGCGTGCTGGTGGAAGGCCTGTTGGAGCTGGGGCTGCTGCGCGGCAGCGTTGATGCGGTGATCGAGCAAGACGCCTACCGCCATCTCTACATGCACCGCACCGGCCACTGGCTGGGCCTGGATGTGCACGATGTTGGCGCCTACCGGCTGGGGGACCACCCGGTGAGCCTGGAAACCGGCATGGTGTTGACGGTGGAACCCGGCATCTATATCAGCGATCGCCTGCCCGTTCCTGAGGGGCAGCCCGCCATTGAGGAGCGCTGGAAAGGCATCGGGATTCGCATCGAAGACGATGTGGCTGTGGTCAATGGCGGCGCTGAGGTGCTGACCGCCACTGCCCTCAAGAGTGTGGAAGCGATGGAGCGCTGACTTCAGACCAGCTCCAGCACGAACCAGAACAGAAACACCACCAGCAACATCAGCCCTTCGCTGCCCAGCACGCGGCTGTGGGGGCGCAGCAGAAACAAGGTGAGCGTGAGCAGCACCATTTCGTATTGCTCCAACCCCAAGATCACCTTGGTGCCCGTGGCTTCACCGATCAGCAGCACCGCAGGAACTGTGAGGCTGATGGTGGAGAGCACCGAGCCGTAGAGGGTGTTGAGGGCCCGCTGCAACTTGCCTTTCAGCGTGGCTTGGATCGCATTGAAGGCCTCCGGTAGCAGGATCAGCATCGCCACGAGGATGCCGGCTAGGGAGCTGGGCAGGTTCAACTCATTGACCCCGCGCTCAATCAGCTGACCCATGGATTCAGCGATCACCACAACGATCGCCAGGGTTCCCATCAGCAGGGCTGCGGCCTGCCAGGGGCCCCCTTCCAGCTCGGCGTGATGGCGACTGCTGGGATCACCACCTTCTTCGGCAAACATCTCCATGAAGAAGCCGCGGTAGGCGCCGGTTTGGTTGAACAGGAACAGCCCGTAAACCACCACGGAGATGACCGAGAGAACGATGTTCAGCGGCAGGCTGAAATTGCCTTCAGGGCTGTCGTTGCTGAAGTTGGGAATGATCAGCACCAGCACGCTCATCGTGCCGATGAGGTTGTAGTAGACCATCGCTCCGGCCGTGTTCGTGGCCGCTAGGTCTTCGACCCGCATGGGTTGATCACGGTTCTGTTTCTGCATGCGGGAGGTGAGGCCCATGCACAACCCCGTGATGCCGGTGAGGGCCACCATCAAGACCGAAAACATCGAATCCCGCGCCAGGGTTGGATTCGATTCCCCCGTGAGCATCGTGCTGCCAATCAAGGCCAGCTCGATCACGATCACCGAGCCGGTGAGCACCAGCGTCCCGAAGGGCTCACCCAACTCTTCCGCCAATAGTTCCGCCTGGCGGGCCACCTGCAGTGAGAGCACCACCACGACGCTGCCCAGCAGGATCAGGCCCAACACGATGGTGCTGGCGTTGCCCGCCAGGAGCCACTCCAAGACCCCGGTGAAGCTCAGGAGCGCCAACACACCCGCTCCCAGCGAGAGCGTCGAGAGCTCAGGCAGCAGTACGCGCAGGCGACGCAATGGGGGAAGGACAGCTGTCCTTCACACAGTGACCTCAGCTTTGGGGAATTGTCAGCTGATCAATGAAAAAAAGCAGCTCCGGGGTGCTGCCCAGGATGTGATCGGCACCGGCTTGCAGCAGTTGCTGTTCATAGGCCTGCCGCGCCTGGGTTTGGCCATGCAGGTGGGGAGGCGCTACCGCCAGGCTCAGCCAGGGCTGCTCAGGCCGTTGCTGGCGGGCTTGGATCACGGTTTGCACATCAGCAACCGTGTCGCCGAGATAGAGCACGGGGGTTTCGGGGGTTGGGCGTAATTGGTCGCTGAGGCGGATCAATCCGGTGGGATCGGGTTTGTCGGGTGCATCCCCCATGGCAATCAGCGGTGGCTGCTGCAGTTGCAGTCGTTGCTGCAGTACGTAGCGGGCTGATGGCGGCTCAGCGCCGCTGACAAATCCCCAGCGGCAGCCCTTGGCACTCAGCTGCTCAAAAAAGTGGGGTTCCACTATCAGGGGCTCGCTGCCAATGAACCCTTGCCACTGGCACGGCTCCCCATCGGGATCGCCGCCGAAATAAAAATCGCTGAACACCGCTACCAAGGCCTCTCGCTGCGGCAACGCCACGCCTTGGCGGCGCAACAGCTCCAAGCTGGCGTCCCAATCGTTGTTCCAGCGCCCCTCGCCTTTGAGGGCATCCACACAGGCGGCATCGGGCCGCCAATTGCTGTAGTGATGCACCGTTTCCACCAAGGCCCGGCGGTAGCTGCCAGAGACATCGCGGATCACCCCGTCGATGTCGAACAGCACCACAGCAGCTGGGGCGATGGGTGGTGATGCGGGGGCTGGTAGGTTAGTCGTTTGCCTGCCCCGCCAGGTCTTTCGCTGTACCTCCCTTGAGCACCGAAACGAGCCCCGTGACTGAAACCGAGACCGCAGCTGCGCCAAGCGAGGAGGCAAGCCAAGGCACGGCTTCCACCGCTGCCGGCAGCATGAAGACCGCCACGGAGCATCTGGCCCGCTCCACGGTGGATGCTGATGGTGTCCCCAGTGGTTACACCCCGAAAGCTGACGAAGGCCGCTTTCTGCTGAAGATCCTTTGGCTGCCTGAGAACGTTGCTCTGGCCGTTGACCAAATCGTTGGTGGTGGCCCCAGCCCGTTAACCGCTTACTTCTTCTGGCCCCGTGAAGACGCCTGGGAAACTCTCAAAAGCGTGCTGGAGAGCAAGAGCTGGATCACCGAAAACGAGCGCGTTGAGGTTCTCAATAAAGCCACTGAGGTGATCAACTACTGGCAGGAGGAAGGCAAAGGCAAGAGCCTTGATGAGGCCAAGCTCAAGTTCCCTGAAGTCACCTTCTGCGGTACGGCCTGATTGGTTGTCCAGTTGTTGTGTTGAATCCAGCCGGGGCTTGAAGCCCCGGTTTTTTTGTGCCTATTTTTCCCAAAAAAAGCACAAAAAAAGACGGCCCGAAGGCCGTCTTGATGGTTGATGAACTGGAACGTGGTGTCGTTCAGTTCGCCTTCGTGGCTTGCAGGCGAGCGCGCGCTTTTTGAAAGGCTTGCTGGGCTTTGATCTTGTCAGGACTGTTGGGCTGACCATCAAATTTGCTCCAAGCCTGCTCAGCTTCGCTGAGTTGCTTTTGGGCTTCTTCAGCGTTGATGCCGCTAGCGGGCTCGGCGGCATTGACGAGCACGCTGACTTCGTCGTCGTCGACTTCAGCAAAGCCACCCATCAGGGCGATGGCGGTCCATTGGTTGCCATCACGCATCCGCAGCACACCCACATCGAGGGCGGTGAGCAAGGAGACGTGACCAGGAAGCACACCGAGCTGACCGGTGGTGCTGGGCAGGATGACTTCGTCAGCCTGACCGTCGAAGACGTTCTGATCGGGGCAAAGCACCCGCAGAGTTAGGGCCATGGATTGAAAACCTCAGAAACGGGGAAGGAGGGGGTCAACCCTTGGCTTCAGAGCGGATCTTCTCGGCTTTGGCCTTGACCTGATCGATGTTGCCCACCAGATAGAAGGCCGCTTCAGGCAGATCATCCAGCTCGCCAGAGAGGATCATTTGGAAGCCCTTGATGGTCTCATCGAGCTTCACGTATTGGCCAGGCATTCCGGTGAAGATCTCAGCCACGAAGAACGGCTGGGACAGGAACTTCTCAACCTTGCGGGCACGGTCCACGGTCAGACGGTCGTCTTCCGAGAGTTCGTCCAGACCCAGAATCGCAATGATGTCCTGGAGCTCCTTGTAGCGCTGCAGGGTGGACTGCACAGCGCGGGCGGTCTTGTAGTGCTCATCGCCCACAACGGCGGGCTGGAGCATGGTGCTGGTGGAATCCAGGGGGTCCACAGCGGGATAGATGCCCTTGGAGGCCAGGCCGCGGCTCAACACGGTGGTGGCGTCGAGGTGGGCGAAGGTGGTGGCTGGTGCCGGGTCAGTCAGGTCGTCAGCAGGGACGTAGACGGCCTGAATGGAGGTGATGGAACCCTCGAGGGTGGAGGTGATGCGCTCCTGCAACTCACCCACGTCGGTGCCCAGGGTGGGCTGGTAGCCCACAGCGGACGGCATGCGGCCGAGCAGAGCGGACACCTCAGAGCCGGCCTGCACAAAGCGGAAGATGTTGTCGACGAACAGCAGCACGTCCTGCTTGTTCACGTCACGGAAGTGCTCCGCCATGGTCAGAGCGGAGAGACCCACGCGCATGCGGGCGCCGGGGGGCTCGTTCATCTGGCCGTAGCAGAGGGCCACCTTCGACTTGGAGAGGTCATCGGCGTTGATCACGCCGGAGTCCTTGAATTCCTCGTAGAGGTCATTGCCTTCACGGGTGCGCTCACCCACGCCGCCGAACACGGACACACCACCGTGCTCTTTGGCGATGTTGTTGATCAGTTCCTGAATCAACACGGTCTTGCCCACGCCGGCACCGCCGAACAGGCCGACCTTGCCGCCCTGGCGATAGGGAGCCAGCAGGTCGATCACCTTGATGCCCGTCTCGAACACCTTGGGCTTTGTTTCCAGGTCGGTGAGCTTGGGGGCGCTGCGGTGGATGGGAGCGGTGGCGTCTGTTTTGACGGGACCCTGCTCGTCGACGGGCTCGCCGAGCACGTTCATGATTCGGCCCAGGGTGCCTTCGCCAACGGGTACAGAGATCGGAGCGCCGGTGTCGAGGGCTTCCATGCCACGCACCAGGCCGTCGGTGCCACTCATGGCCACTGCGCGGATGCGGTGATCACCAAGAAGCTGCTGGACTTCAGCAGTCAGAGCAATCTCTTGTCCTGCAGTGTTTTTACCCTCGATCCGCAGAGCGTTGTAGATGCGAGGCAGCTTGCCGGCGGGGAATTCAACGTCGAGCACAGGGCCAATGACCTGGCGGACGACTCCTTTCGTACCGGATTTGGCTTTTGCTGCTGCGGCCATGGGTTAAAGCGTTGGGGCGGAAAGGCAGCGCCTTTCGGGCCGGCAAACCTTACCACTGCAGATGCGCTCTTTTAGGGGAGGTTCGGGGAACCGTCCATCTGTCCCAATTGCGACACGGAACGTCACAGGGATACGTTGGCACTCGAGGGCTGTGAGTGCCAAATCGGTGCTGCAGGCTCTCGCCACCAAGCTCTGAGAACAACCATCCACGTATGGCTGCCGTATCCCTCAGCGTGTCCACCGTGAAGCCTCTCGGTGACCGCATCTTCATCAAGGTCTCTGCCTCCGACGAGAAAACCGCCGGCGGCATCCTTCTCCCTGACACCGCCCAGGAAAAGCCCCAAGTGGGCGAAGTCGTCCAGGTCGGCGCTGGTAAGCGCAACGACGACGGAAGCCGCCAGGCTCCCGAAGTGAGCATTGGCGACAAGGTTCTGTATTCCAAGTACGCCGGCACCGACATCAAGCTCGGCAGCGATGAGTACGTGCTGCTCAGCGAGAAGGACATCCTGGCGGTCGTCTCCTGACCACGACGCTGAGTCCTTAAACGCTCCCTTTATTTCCTCCCCCCATGGCCAAGCGCATCATTTACAACGAGCAGGCTCGCCGCGCTCTTGAAAAAGGCATCGACATCCTCACCGAGTCGGTTGCTGTCACCCTCGGCCCCAAGGGCCGCAACGTGGTGCTCGAGAAGAAGTTCGGAGCTCCTCAGATCATTAACGACGGCGTCACCATCGCCAAGGAGATCGAACTCGAGGATCACATCGAGAACACTGGTGTGTCCCTGATCCGTCAGGCCGCATCCAAAACCAACGACGCCGCTGGCGACGGCACCACCACCGCCACCGTCTTGGCTCACGCCATGGTCAAGGCTGGTCTGCGCAACGTGGCTGCTGGCGCCAATGCCATCTCCCTCAAGCGCGGCATTGATCAGGCCGCTGTGTTCCTCGTGGGCAAGATCGAGGAGAACGCCAAGCCGATCACCGACAACAACTCGATTGCTCAGGTGGGTGCCATCTCCGCCGGTAACGACGACGAAGTCGGCAAGATGATCGCCGACGCCATGGAGAAGGTCGGCAAAGAGGGCGTGATCTCCCTGGAAGAAGGCAAGTCCATGACCACCGAACTGGAGGTCACCGAGGGCATGCGCTTCGACAAGGGCTACATCTCCCCTTATTTCGCTACCGACACCGACCGCATGGAAGCGGTGCTGGAAGAGCCCTACATCCTGCTGACCGACAAGAAAATCGGCCTGGTGCAGGACCTGGTGCCCGTGCTGGAGGCCATCGCCCGCACCGGCAAGCCTCTGCTGATCATTGCCGAGGACATCGAGAAGGAAGCCCTGGCCACCTTGGTGGTGAACCGCCTGCGCGGCGTTCTGAATGTGGCTGCCGTCAAGGCCCCCGGCTTCGGCGATCGCCGCAAGGCCATGCTCGAAGACATGGCTGTGCTTACCGCTGGTCAGCTGATCACTGAGGACGCTGGCCTCAAGATCGAAAACGCCAAGATCGAGATGCTGGGCACCGCCCGCCGCATCACGATCAATAAGGACACCACCACCATCGTTGCCGAAGGCAATGAGGTGGCCGTGAAGGCGCGCTGCGAGCAGATCCGCAAGCAGATGGACGAAACCGAGTCCACCTACGACAAGGAGAAGCTGCAGGAGCGTCTGGCCAAGCTGGCCGGTGGCGTGGCCGTGGTGAAGGTGGGTGCTGCCACCGAAACCGAGATGAAGGACAAGAAGCTCCGCCTCGAGGACGCCATCAACGCCACCAAGGCGGCTGTTGAAGAAGGTATCGTCCCCGGTGGTGGCACCACCCTGGCTCACCTGGCTCCTGCTCTGAGCGAGTGGGCCAACCAGAACCTCAGTGGTGAAGAGCTGATTGGCGCCAACATCGTGGCTCAGGCCCTCGATGCTCCCCTCAAGCGCATCGCTGAAAACGCTGGTGCTAACGGCTCCGTCGTGGCTGAGAACGTGCGCCATAAGCCCTTCAGCGAGGGCTTCAACGCCGCCTCCAACGAGTACGTCGACATGCTGGGCGCCGGCATCATCGACCCCGCCAAGGTGACTCGCTCTGGCCTGCAAAATGCCGCGTCCATCGCTGGCATGGTGCTGACCACCGAGTGCATCGTGGTTGACCTTCCCGAGAAGAAGGAAGCAGCTCCTGCCGGTGGCGGCATGGGTGGCGGTATGGGTGGCGACTTCGACTATTGATCTCGCCAGGGGGCCTGCGGGCCCCCACCGCTTTGCCAAACAAAAGCCCCCGCCTCGGCGGGGGCTTTTTTATGCCTTCAGGACTTGGTGGGAGAGGGGGAATGCTCAGTTGAGCCAGCCGCCACTGAGGATCACCGCTAACCCCAAAAATGTGATCAGCAGGGTCCAGGTGATGCGATTGAGGGTTGCCTCGGCGCTGCGAGCGCTGGTGAACATCGAGCCACCACTGGAGGCGATCCCTCCCATGCCATCGCCCTTGGGGCTATGCAGCAACACCGAGATGATCAAGATGATGCCGCTGGCCGACCAGATGTAACTCAGGGTGGTTTGAAGCATCGCTCGCGCTGGGGTCAGACCAATGTACGGCCCCCAATGGTGGCTGTGCTGGCCACCAGGCTTTGGCCGCTCATGGCCGCGGGCACTGGGATGTTCAGCAGCTGCAGCAAGGTGGGAGCGATATCCGCCAGGCCACCATCACTCCGCAGCTGCACATCGCCGCCGAGTCCTGCCAATTTGCGCTTTTCCCCTTCCACCAGCACAAAGGGCACTGGATTGGTGGTGTGGGCGGTCCATGGCCGTTGATCAGGTCCTTGCATCACTTCGGCGTTGCCGTGATCAGCGGTGATTAGCAGGGTGCCTCCCATCTGGCCTGTGGCATCCAAGATCCGTCCGATGCAGCGATCCACGCAGCCAATGGCCTCTACGGTCGCCTCCATGTCACCGGTGTGCCCGACCATGTCGGGATTGGCGTAATTGATCACCACCAGCGAATAGATCCCCTTCTTGATCGCTGCTACGCAGCCGTCGGTTAGCTCATCGGCTGACATGTGGGGCGACTGGTCGTAGGTGGCCACCTTCGGGGAGGGCACCAAGTGGCGGTCTTCCCCAGGGAAGGGCTTTTCCATCCCGCCGTTGAGGAAGTAGGTGACGTGGGGATATTTCTCAGTCTCCGCTGTGCGGAACTGGCGCAGCCCGGCGCGAGCCACCACTTCACCCAGCAGATCGTCGAGCGATTCGGGTGGGAAGGCCACGGCCACCGGCAGGGTTTTGTCGTACTGGGTGAAGGTGACCACCGGCAGGGGGCTAATCAGCTGACGCTCAAAGCCTTGGAAACTGGAGTTCACAAATGCTGCGGTCAGCTGCCGCATCCGATCGGGGCGGAAGTTGAACAGCACCAGGGCGTCGTTGGCCTCAATCAGCTCCGGCGCGAAGCGAACTGGCTCCAGGAATTCATCGCTGGTGCCATCGCTGTGGGCTGCTTTCACCACATCCAGCGGTGAGGCGCTGCTGATGGGGCTGGCTTCGGTCAGCAGGCGGTAGGCCTTCTCAACGCGTTCCCAGCGGTTATCGCGGTCCATGGCCCAGTAGCGGCCACAGAGGGTGGTTAGTTGCCCAATGCGGGCCTGCTGGATTTGCTGATCGAGGGTTTGCAGGTAGCCCGGTGAGCTGTCGGTAGGGGTGTCGCGCCCGTCGGTGATGCCGTGGATGCACACCTGTTGGATGCCAGCTGCCGCCGCCCAGCGCAGCAGGCCGCCCAGGTGGTTGATGTGGCTATGAACGCCCCCATCCGAGAGCAGCCCCAGGAGGTGTAAGCGGCCGCCTGAAGCTTTGAGATCCGAGGCCAGGGCCTGCAGGGCAGCGTTCTCGCCGAGCTGATTGGTTTGAACGGCCTGGCTGATGCGCACCAGTTCCTGGCGAATCACACGCCCAGCACCGATGGTGAGGTGGCCGACCTCGGAGTTGCCCATCTGGCCGTCAGGCAGGCCCACATGGGCGCCACTGGCCTCAATCAGGGTGTGGGGATAGGCGTGCCACAAGGCATCCATGATCGGTGTGGATGCACTGTGGATGGCGTTGTGCTGCTGCTCCGGCGTGTTTCCCCAGCCGTCAAGCACAGCCAGTACCACTGGTGCCACCGGTGGTAACGAGGATTTTTTCAGACTCTGATCAGCGCTTGGGGGAGAAGTCGCCGTCAACCGATCGCTCCCGTCATCTGATGGCAAATTACATCCCGCCGGCGTGAGAACCCACTTCGGCAAGGCCCCGGTCAGGCTTTGCCCATCACCTCCACTAACCTGAATCCATGAGCCGTGGATCACTGCCAACCGAGGCCTGTGAGCGGCGAACCCTGCTCGATCCGCAGGACCTGCAGCGCACAATTGCCCGATTGTGCTCCCAAGTTTTGGAGTCAGCAGGCGACAGCCAACGCTTGCTGCTGCTGGGAATTCCCACCCGGGGCGCGGCACTGGCGCGCGTGTTGGCCGCTGAGTTGGAGCGGGAGCTCGGCCACCCCGTGGATCAAGGGGTGCTGGATCCCACCTTTCACAGAGACGACCTGGAGCGGGTTGGCACGCGCCTGGCTGAGCCCACGGCACTGCCGGTGCCGGTGGAAGGTCGGGAGATCGTTTTGGTGGATGACGTGGTGTTCACAGGTCGGACGGTGCGAGCAGCCCTGGAGGCTTTGCACACCTGGGGCCGTCCCGCCTGCGTGAAATTGCTGGCCATGGTGGATCGCGGCCACCGGGAGCTGCCGATTCAGCCGGATTTTGTCGGCCGCGTGGTGCCCACCAGCCGCCATGAGTTCATCCACCTGATGCTGCAAGAAGTGGACGGGGAAGAGGGGGTTGTGCTGCTGCGTCCGCTGCAGGACATCAGCTGATCGCTTCGAGCTCCTCGGCGCGGAAGTGGGCCTTATAGCGGCCAAAGGCCACGATCACCGGCAGGGTTGGGCTGATGGTGCGGCCCTTCCACTCGTTCAGTACGGTGGCCACATCGCCCTCTTGGCCCTGCATGTCAAAGGCCTGGCCGCGATGTTCTGGATGGGTGAACACCACCACAGACTCCTTCACCCGGACACGGTCACCCTGCTGCATGGCTGCGGCTCTCAAGCCAGCACATCCTGTCACTCAACGTTGGCAGCTGCTCTCTGGTCCCTGTTCCAAGACCTGCCCGCCCAGTTCGCTGCAGCCCAGTTCGAATGCCTGCCAGGCGCTTAATCCCAACGAGAGGTGACGCTGCACGGCGGCATCGAGTTCGGTGTCGGAGATCGGTTGATCACCGCTGTCGCGGTGGCTGTCCTTGGGTTGATTGCTGCGCTGCATCGCGGCGGCTTGGCGACTGACATCGGTGCGCAGGCTCAAGGCTTTGCGCTGCCACCAGGGGTGGTTCAGCTGATTGAGCTGATCCAAGGCTTCCCACCAATCCTCGCCAGCAGCGGCACTGGCCGCCTGGCTGTAGGCGTAGCGGTTGGCGGCCCAGTGGTCCTCCAACGTGGCGTGGAGCTGCTGCCCATCGGTAAAGCGGGTCTCGCCACTGCGTTTCAGCAGGGCCATGGCCTGGCGGGCCTCACCGCGCTGGTAGGCCTCCATGGCTTGGCGTTGGATCTGCTGGCGCCATTGCTGCAGCCGCCGCTCTTCGACAGCTGGATTGCCGCTGCGCAGCACCAGTTCGCGCTGTTGGTCCAGGGCTAACCGCAGCCGTTCTTGCTCCCAGTTGCGGCTGGCTTGCGTGCGCAGGCAGCCCGCCACGATGGCCTGCTCCTCGCTGTTGAGCTTGCGCAGGGCCGCCAGTTGTTCCCCCAGCCTTAAACAGGTATCGAGTTGGTCGTTCTCCACCGCTTGCGCCAGGCGGGCCGGCAGCTGGCTCTGCCACCAGAGCAACGACAGCACCACGGCCCCCACCAGGCTGATGGAGCTCCAGATCCAAACCTTGGGTAGTCGCGAGCGGCGCGGCGACACCGGGGGAGGGCAAGTCACTCCACAATGCCGAGGATTTGGCGGGAGAGTTGTTGCTCGCCAACAAGATCAAACCCCTCCAGCCAAAGCTGCCGCTCGGCATCGACCCCGAAGCGCAGCCGCAGGCAGTCTTGACCTTCTTGAGCGCCCGCCGGCAGCGGGATCTGCAACGCCGGTTGGTTCCAGGGCCGCACGCTGGCCTCGCCGGCCTCCTGATTGCGGAGCACCGGCAGCCCATCGACAAACACCACCTCGGCCCTCGATTCACCGCTCGGGGTGCCCAGTTGCACTTCAACGCAGGCCTGATCACCGCGGCTGGCAAGTACCAGCTCCAGGGGTTGCGGGGTGGGCCAGGCTTGCCCGGGCAAAAACAGCGGATGCCAGCGCTGGTTTTGCAGCCTCCGGTCCCAGCAGCGCAGGCTGATGCCGTGTTGCAGCACATCCATCACCTGCAGGGCTGGTGTCATGGCCAAGGCGCCGAGCACAACCGCTTGCAGGGGTTGGGTCACCAGAAGCTCTGTTTTCGGTAAGCGGCGCTGCAGCCACTGCTGCACCCAGGGCAGTGCGCTGCCGCCACCGACGGCCATCACCGCATCGATGGAATCGAGGGATTCGCCGGCCCGCCGCGCTGCCGCCTCCACTTCATTGAGCAGGCCATCCAAGAGCGGCTCTAAGCCGGCGGCATCCAGCACCTTGTTGAGCTCCCGCCGGCTGCCTTGCAACGGGCGCGGGCCTGCCTCGCTTTCCAGCACCACTTGAGCGCTGGTTGTGTCGCTCAAGGCGCATTTGAGTGCCTCAGCCGCGTTCAACCAGGCCTGTGGAGCTGGTTCTGGTGCGCCCAAAGCTTTGGCCCACCAGCGATCGATCATGCGGCCGCCAAGGCTGATCCCCGCTTTGCCCAGCACCTTGGCGGTGCGCTGGGATTGCCCTTGGCGCTCCGGTAAGGAGCGGCCCGCAAAGCGCAGCAGCTGGGCCATGGGCATGGCACGGCCTTCGCCCCCCTCCAGCCTGACCAGCGCCAGATCGGTGGTGCCTGCGCCGATGTCGAGAACCAGCACCAGGCTCCCGGGCGACAGGCCTGCGCCGAGGGCCGCCGCGGTGGGTTCATCCACCAGGGCCACTTCCTCTATGGCGAGGCACTCGGCCCACTGCTGCAGCCAGCGCCGATACCCCGCGAAGCCCTGCACCGGTGCGGTCAGCACCAGCCGTTGGGGCTCGATGGCCTGCGGCAACCGTTGCCAAATGCCTTGAAGCAAGGCATCAGCGGCCTGCTCAGCTGTGGTTGGGGCATTGCTTTGCCCGAGCATTGCTTTGAAATCCCGCAGGCAATCGGCTTCGCTGCCGGCTTCGATTACTTGTTGCCCCAACAGCCAGCGGCTGCCGCCGCTGGGGCTCACCAGGCTTGGAATGCTGGCATCGCTTGTGGAGCGGCTCAGGGGCGGTAAAGCCAGCACTTCCCCAGGGCTGCCGGGTGCGGCTTGCCAGCCCACCAGGGTGCTTGAGCTGCCCAGGTCGATGGCAAGGGTCCCCTGGCTCAAGGCAAATCCTTTCCTGAATGCTGAAACCATTGCAGAAAGTACGGCCATCCACACCCTGCGCGGTTCACATTGAGATCAATGAGTCCGGGTGTGAGATGGCTGGCGAGCGCTTGTTGCGGGCTGTGCTCTCGTTTTATCGGGAGGAAGCCGACGATCTCGCCCGGCTCGAGCCGTTGCTCAGTTGCCGCCTCAGCCGCGGCTGGTCGGCCTTGCGGATTGATTGCAGCGACCGTCTCCACCTTGAGCAGATCAACGAGTTGGTTCCGCTGCTGCGGGCTCCGTTGGATGCGCTGCAGTTGGTGCGTCAGATCCGCTTGATGGCCCCAGGCGTGCCTGATCGCATTTATCCGGTGCGGGTTCCCCAGCTGCATGACGGACAGGCCTCAACAGCAGAGTGACGGGAGCGCCGAGATAGGATTGAGGATCCGTAGGACGGTTTGAGCCGCAGCTCGATGTATCTCACCCAGCAACCGGAAGCCAAGGATCTTGCCAAGCGCGGTGAGAGCTTGATTCGGAAGTCGAGCAATCGTTACTTGACCACTGTCCGCGTTGCCTTTCGCGCCAAGCAGCGCCGCTTTGATGACTTTGAAGGGTTGCTCGACGACTCGATGGTGAAGCCTGTGCAGCGCGCCATCATCGAGCTCAGTGATGAGCAAGATCAGCCTGATCTTCTGCCTGGTTGATGCAGGCGGAGGGAGCGGGTTGGCGCTTGGCCGTCGATCCATCCCGCGATGGTTACCAGGCCTTAATCGGTGGAGAGGGTTGGGCGATTGAGCTCAGCCTCGATGAGCTCGCCTCGCTGAGTTCGCTATGCCTGCGCCTGCAGGAGCAGCATCTGGCCCTCGCCGATCAGTTAATGGCCGAAGAAGCCATCGAGATCTCTTTGGAGCAGGGCCCCTGGTGGTTGGAGCTCAGCGGTGATCGCGAGTGCTGGGGTCTGCGCTTTGTATTGACCTCTTCAGTCGGCCGCAGCGCCGAGGGTATGTGGAATACGCCGGCCAGCGCTGAACTGTGTTTGGCACTGGCCAAAGCCGGCAGTTTTTAGTTGGCCTGCAAAAAGCCGGTGCGGTTGTCGCTGCCGAAGAGGTGTTGGTAAGCCGCTACCAGGCTGCAGATCACAACCGGTGCTGCCACTAGCAGCCCCACGCCAAAGATCAGCACGCCCAGCAACACAATCAGGACCATCAAGGCGCCAAAGCCCAGCACGCCAAAAAACTGAGGATCCACGCCCTGGCGCCCTGCTTGGAACGCTGGCACTGGGCCATCGCCGCGGGCAATCACCAGCGGCAAGTGGAACATTTGGGTGACGCCCACATAAATCATCACCAGCAAGCCAGCCAGCAAGGGCAAGGCGCTGAGTTCGAAGCGGATCAGGCTCAGCAGCGCTCCGGAGAGCCCCGCGATGATCAAGATCACGATATTGACGCCAAGCAGAAGCAAGGCCATCAGGAACAGCCGTCCCATGGCTGCTCCATCCCAGCGGAAGAAATCGTCCCAGCTGGGTTTGCGGCCCGACAGCGCAATCCAGGCGCCGCGAAACAGCCCGATATTCATCCACAGGCTGACCAGGACGTTGAGCACCAGCCCGATGACCACCACAAGGCCCCAGCCGATGGCGCCAAAGCCTTCGCTATCGCCGCCATTGCTGCCCAGATCTTGCAGCCATTGGGTGAAAAAGGTGAGCACCAAGCCCAGCAGGGTGAAGCCCACAAACACCCAGGGGGCGCGGGCAAAGGCTTGCCAGCCGCGGCTGATCGAGCCGCCAATCGGCAGCGGTGCTGTTGAGCCGGCCGCTGTCATCTCGTCATCCCGCACTTGGGCGGAAATTAGCCCTGCTCCACAGCTGCTGCCATGAAGGGATGCTTAGGGCGTGGCTGGCCCGAGCAGTTCCAGCAGTCGCTCGGCGCTGGTATCCAGCACCGGAAGGATCGAGAGGCGGTTGCCCCGCTTGATGACGCCGAGCTCGTCTTCGCTGAAGGATTGGCGCAGGTCATCAAGGCTGAGCATCGCGGCAAAACGCCCCACATAGCGAAGCCTGACGCAATCCCAGCGCGGCGCTTCGGCTTTGGATTTGGGGTCGAAGTACTTGTTGTCCGGCTCGAATTGGCTGGGGTCGGTGATGCCCGTCTCCACCACCTCCATCAGGCCAACAATCCCTGGTGGCTTGGCATTGGAGTGATAAAAAAATGCGCGATCACCCACTTCCATGCTCCGCATGAAATTGCGGGCCTGGTAGTTGCGGATGCCATCCCAAAGCGTGGTCTGCTCAGCCTTGAGGTGATCAATCCCATAGACATCGGGCTCGCTTTTCATCAGCCACCACTGGGGTTCACGCGTGCTCATGCCATGGCCTCCACCAACTGACGGAAATGATCACCCCTGACCTCGAAATCGCGGTATTGGTCAAAACTGGCGCAGGCCGGTGAGAGCAGCACTGCTTGGCAGTTGAGCTGTTCGGCCAGCCGGCGCGCCAGCGGCAGCGCCTGATCCAAGTGCTCCTGCTGCTCGATCACGCCGGGATAGCCGGCACTACCGAGCAGTTCAGAGAAGGTGCTTCGTGCTTGACCGAAAAGCACCACAGCGGCTGCTTTGTGATGCAGGGCCTCCAGCCAGGCTCCGGGTTCACCGCGTTTGGCGCGCCCACCAGCCAGCACCACCAGCGGCCGCTCGAGCGACTGCAGCGCCACCAATGAGGCGTCGTAGTTGGTGGCTTTGCTGTCGTTGTAAAAGGTGATGCCCCCTAGCTCGCGGATGCGTTCCAAGCGGTGGGGCACACCGGGGAAGCTGCGGCAGCCGGCTTCGATTTTCGCGGGGCTAAGGCCGCACTCCAGGGCCACAGCCGTCGCCAAGGCCAGGTTTTGGCGGTTGTGGGCCCCAGGCATGGCCAAGGCTGCGTAGGGAAACAGCGGCCCGTCTTGGTTGCAGAGCTGTCCGTTGCTCACCCACAGATGCGGTGTCATGGACGCGCTGAACTGATCTTTGCCGCCGCCGCTGACCCAAAGCGCCTGGGGCCATTCGCCGGCATGGGCGCTGAGATCACGGTCATCGGCATTGAGAAATTGCCGCCGGCTCTGCTGCAGCAGCCCGGCCTTGATGCTGCGGTAGCGCTCGAGCGTGCCGTGGCGATCGAGATGATCCGGGGTCAGCGTGGTCCAGACGCCAATGCTGGGCTGCACCGAAGGTGCTGCTTCGATCTGATAACTGCTCAGTTCCACCACCACCCGCTCGGGTTGCTCCCCGCCTAGGCAGGCCAGGGCGAGTTCGGCGGCGGAGGCGCCGATATTGCCGCAAGCTGGGGCATCGATGCCCCCCTGTTGCAGCAGATGGGCCACCAAGGACGTGACGGTGGTTTTGCCATTGGTGCCGGTGATGCCAACCCAGGGGATGCTCTCCATGGCCTGCCAGGCCAGTTCCACTTCACCGACGACGCGGCAGCCCCGATCCCGCAATTGGTTGAGCACCGGATGGTCGAAGGCAATGCCAGGGCTGATCACCACCGTGGAGGGCCAGCGGGGCAAGGCTTCAAAGCTCTCCAGAGCCAGGGGCTTGCCAAGTTCCACCTGAATTCCTATGGAGCTGAGCTCATCAGCCCGTTGCTTCAACTCAGCGCTGCTGTTGCTCTCAAGCAGCCACACGTCGGCACCGCGGGCGTTGAGGAGCCGCGCTGCGCCAATGCCCGAGCGGCCCAAACCCACCACCACTACAGGATCTTGCATGCTTGGTGAGTGGTTGAAATGGGCGATACTGGAATCGAACCAGTGACTCCTACCGTGTCAAGGTAGTGCTCTACCTCTGAGCTAATCGCCCGCTGGGCTTTGGCCAGGCGGGAGGCCCGCTAGCTGTTGGCCGAGAAAGGAACTTACCACCACACCGAGGGCCTAGCGGCGCCGCGTCAGTTGCAGGCGCCAGCGGTCCCGTTTGGTGCGATCCGCACGATCCAACACCAGTTCCCCACGCCCCTCCAGCTGGACGCGCTCTCCGCTTTGCAGCTCCCGGCTCGGTGAGGTCACCACGGCCCAATCCACGCGGATGCGTCCTTGACGGATCCACGTGGCCATCTTGCTGCGAGACACCCCAAAACCAGCTGATGCAATGGCATCGAGTCGTAGGGAGGCTTCCACGCTGGTCAGGCTTTTGCTGCTGCTGGCCTGGCTGGGAAGCCGGCTCCAATCCCCTGCTTGCAGCTGGCAGTCGACGCTGCGCACCTGCAGGGATTGCTCCAGCAGGCGTTCGGCCATGGCGCTGGTGACGATCACCAGAGCGCCGCGATCACCGCGCACCAACACATCGCCCAGGTCGAGCGGATCGATGCTGTGCTGTTCGATTAAGGCCGACCGGATCGCTACTGGCTCAGCGGGGTCAAACAAGAAATTGCCGCACACCTCGATCAGGGCCAGTGGCGCTGGCTCTTCGGCATCACCCGCTTGATCGCTGCGGCTGATTTGCAGCAGGCGACGCTCAGCTTGAGGAAAGCCACCGGCGCTGCGCAGGTGCAGCTCGCCTAAAGGGGCAAAGCGCTCTTCAGCCTCCTCGCGCTGGGGGCCTGTGAGAAAGGCGCTCCAGTTGGGCTGATAGGTGCGCAGCACCACTTCGGCCTGCTGAATCAGGGCTTCGAGGGCCTGGGGGTCGCGGGCTCCTTCGAGCAGGTCGCGGCGCGGCAGCATGGCGCTCAATCGTCCTTGAGCCGCACCACGCTGGCCGGGCGGCAGCGCTGGATCAAGGCCCAGGGCACCATGTCGCTTTGGATGGCATCAATCATCAGCACGCATTGCCCTTCGTTGAGGCGATTGCGCACCACGCGAATTTGGTCATCGCGGTCGCTTGTCACGCTGGCCGCTGCGGCGTAGCTGCCCATCCAGCCTGAGCCCAGCCCCAACAGGCCTCCAATCAAGGGCTGGCCGATCGGACCGGCGAAAGCAAAGGTGTCGAGGTTGGTGATGAAGGTGAACACCATCCCGGCACCAAAGCCAAAGGGCAGCAGCCAGGTAGCCATTTGCCGTTGGCGCGCCTGGCGCTGCAGCGCTGGGTTGAGCTCCACCACCTCTTCCGGCTCGGTTCCGCCAGTGCCCACCTCACGCAGTTGCAGCCCCGGTTGCCCGTCCAACAGGGCCTTCAGTTCGGAGCGGCTGCCTGTGTCCTTCAGCAGCACAGCCACGCACAGTCCCATCGGTTTCGGCCCTTCAGCAGTGGTCTCTACACTGGACCACCGCATGCCTGCGGACGATGACAAAAGTTTTGGTGTCTGACCCCATTGACCAAAAGGGGATCGACATCTTGTCCCAGGTTGCCCAGGTCGATGTGCGCACCGGCCTGCCAGCTGATGAGCTGAAATCCATCGTTGGCGAGTACGACGCCTTGATGATTCGCTCCGGCACCCAGGTGACAGCGGACATCATCGAAGCGGCGCCCCGCTTGAAGATCATTGGCCGCGCCGGCGTTGGCGTCGACAACGTCGATGTTCCGATGGCCACCAAAAACGGTGTGCTGGTGGTGAACTCACCGGAAGGCAACACGATTGCGGCCGCTGAGCACGCCCTGGCGATGATGCTGGCCCTCTCGCGGCACATCCCTGCAGCCCACAGCAGCACGGCTTCGGGTGGTTGGAACCGCAAGGCCTATGTGGGCAACGAGCTCTACAAAAAGAGCCTCGGAGTGGTGGGTCTCGGCAAAATCGGCTCCCATGTGGCCCGTGTGGCCCAGGCCATGGGCATGGAGGTGCTCGCCTACGACCCCTTCATTTCCAGTGAGCGGGCGCAGCAGTTGCGGGTCCGTCTTCGGCCACTGGATGCGCTGTTTAAAGAAGCCGATTACATCAGCCTGCACCTGCCCCGCACGCCAGATACCGAAAACCTGGTGAATGCTGAGCTGATCGCCACGATGAAGCCCAATGCGCGGCTGGTGAACTGCGCCCGCGGCGGCATCATCAATGAGGCGGATCTGGCGGCAGCTCTGAACAACGGCGTGATCGCCGGTGCCGCTCTCGATGTCTATGCCAATGAGCCGCTGGAGGCGGATTCACCGCTGCGCGGTGACTGCGAGCGTCTGATCCTCACGCCCCACTTGGGAGCCTCCACCGAAGAGGCTCAGGCCAACGTGGCCATCGATGTGGCCGAGCAAATCCGTGATGTGCTGCTGGGCTTGCCGGCTCGCAGCGCCGTCAATATCCCTGGCCTGACGCCCGATGTGATGGAGCGGCTCAAGCCCCATCTGCAGCTGGCTGAAACCCTTGGCTTGCTGATTAGCCAGCTGTCGGGCGGCCCCGTGCAGGAGCTGCAGGTGCTACTTCAGGGTGAATTTGCCGAACACCCGAGCCAGCCGTTGGTGGTGGCCTCGTTGAAGGGCCTGCTCAGTTCAGCGTTGGGGGACCGCATTAACTATGTCAATGCAGCGCTGGAAGCCAAGCAGCGCGGCGTGCACGTGTTGGAGGTCAAAGACGAGTCCAGCCGCGATTTCGCTGGTGGCTCGTTGCAGCTTTCCTGCCGCAATGCCAATGGCAGTCACACGGTTACCGGTGCTGTCTTTGCTGATGGTGATTTGCGCATCACCAGCATTGATGAGTTCCCCTTGAACGTTCCCCCCAGCCGGCACATGCTGTTCACCCGGCACCGCGACATGCCAGGAATCATTGGCAATTTGGGTTCCTTGCTCGGCGAGCACAACGTCAACATCGCCTCGATGCAGGTGGGGCGCCGCATCGTTCGTGGTGATGCCGTGATGGTGCTCAGCCTGGATGACCCCATCCCCAGCAGCACCCTGACCAGCGTCAAGGAAATCAACGGCATTCAGGAAGCCCACCCCGTCACCCTGTGATCTGATGCCCCCTGCTGCTCAACCCTCCTGGTGGCGCCTTGAGCTGGAGCCTCCCGGTGAGCTGGAGGAGTCGTTGTTATGGCGCTTGGAGAGCTTGGGGGTGCACCGCATGGCGGTTCGCTTTCGCCCGGAAGCGCCCCAGCAGCGCACCCTTCAGGCTTGGTTACCGGAGGTGGATTGGCCTGAGCCCGAGCGGGTGGCCTTGGCTGAAGCTTTAGCTCAGATGGCTGAGCCCTTTGGCGTTGCGTTGCCCCCGCTGCGCTGGGAGCTGCAGCCTGAAGAGGACTGGGCCTTGAGCTGGAAGCGGCACTGGCAGCCTGATCCGGTGGGGCAGCGTTTGTTGATCCTGCCGGCCTGGCTCCAGGTGCCCGCTGAACAAGCCCAGCGCCTGGCGCTGTTGATTGATCCAGGCAGTGCCTTTGGCACCGGCTCCCACCCCACCACACGCCTGTGCCTTGAAGCGCTGGAGAAGCGTTCGCTCGCTGGCTCGCGCGTGGCTGATCTGGGCTGCGGTAGCGGCATCCTCGGGATTGCCTCGCTGGCCCTCGGCGCTAGCCAGGTGCTGGCCAGCGACACCGACAGCCTGGCGGTGCGGGCCACGGCAGAGAACGCCGCACTCAACCAGGCCGGGGCGCATCTGCAGGTGCAGCTGGGTTCAGCGGAGGTCTTGCAGCAGCTGCTGGCTGGGGCTCCGGCGGATCTGCTGCTCTGCAACATCCTGGCGCCGGTGCTCACGGCCCTGACGCCAGCGTTCTCGGAGCTGCTGACCGCGCGCGGTGAGGGCTTGCTCAGCGGTTTGCTCGTGGATCAAGCGCCCGCGTTAACGGCACACCTGGAAGCCCATGGCTGGAGGGTGAAAACCGAGGCAGAGCAAGGGCGTTGGGCGTTGCTGGCCATCCAGCGCGCCTGAACGGAAGTCATATAAATCTGGCTTATATGTGCTCGATGATCCATTGGCCTTGCGCGGCCAGGGGCCCTGATAGGCCCTGATCAGGTGTACAACTGTGCCGCCCCACAGGCCCGGCTTGCCGCGGACCTGAGCAACGATTATTCCCATGGCGTCCTACAAGGTCACCCTCGTCTCGGAAAGCGAAGGCCTCAACAAGACCATCGAAGTCCCCGACGACCAGTACATCCTCGATGCTGCTGAAGAGCAGGGCATCGACCTCCCCTATTCCTGCCGCGCTGGCGCTTGCTCCACCTGCGCCGGCAAGCTCACCGCTGGCACTGTTGACCAGAGCGATCAGAGCTTCCTCGACGACGACCAGATCGAAGCTGGTTTCGTGCTGACCTGCGTGGCCTACCCCACCAGCGACTGCACCATCAAGACCCACGCTGAAGAAGAGCTGTATTGATCAGCTGCTTTCCATAAGCGCCCTTCAAGCCACCCCTTGAGGGTGGCTTTTTTGTATCTGCACCATGGCCGCGACAGCTTCTGTGACCCACGATCAGCTGCTACCTCCAGGCAGCGAGCAACCCAGTCCGGGGGGCATGTACAGCTTTCGGGTGCTGGGGCCCTGCTGCCGTTTGTTTGATCGCGAAGAGCTGCCTTGGCCCTGCTGCCGTTTGCAATGGCGGAGCAAGGAGCCCAGTTGGCGCCGGGTGGGCAAGCGCTTTGTTCCCGACCTGGCCGCTCGGCGCTGCCCCTCCTATGCCGTCGAGTTGCTGCAACCGGGGCTGCGGCCCACCCCCACGGTGTTGACCCTGTTTGCGCAACGCTTGAGCCCTGAGCTGCAGGGCTGGTGGTACAGCCGCCGCCCGGAGCAGGAGCTACCACTGCCTGAACCTCCAGACACAACAAAGCCCGCCGTTGAAGCAGCGGGCTGAGTGTTGGTTCGTTTGGCTTGGCTGAATCAGAAGTAGATCTTGCCGCCGCCCCACTGGGTCCCTTGCACTTTCGGGGAGGTGAGGATGTAACCGGCCATGCGGCGTAGGTCTTCGTCGTTGAGGTCGCGCATCTTCACGAACACGTCGGCGCTGCGCATGCTGGGGTGGAATTCCGCTATGGAGATCTCACCGTCATAGGAGGTGGGATCTTTCATGTAATCCACGAGGGCATCCACGGAGTCCCGAGGAGGGGTGGCCAGGGCGAGGGTCTCGGGATCAAGCCCCACGTTGTGGTTGGTTTTGGTGATGCCACCGGCGTGGCATTCGCCGCAACTGTTGTTGAACACCTTGCGCCCAGCTTTGATCTCGGACTCGGTGAAGGTCACCGTGGTGCCGCTGGCATCGGCCGGAACGGTCAGAGTTTCTGCGTCCCACTGCACGGCATGGGCCGCTGGGGCCAAGAGCAGCAAGGCGATGGGCAGGAGCAGCAGAGCGCCGAGACGCCGTAGACCCTGAAGAACGGTGCGCATGGAGTGGGGCAAAAAAGACAGTCTCCTGAGCCCTTGTATCACGCGCAGGCACTGCTCCGGGGCTGAATCGTCATGCCACTCACAGACTGTTGCAGGCCGTGGCACTCACCTCGAGGCTGAGGAAGTCCTTGGCCAGCACGGTGTTGGGAAAGATCGCCTTGGCTTCCTGCAGCAAATTATCCGGGCTTTCGGCGGCCCCAGGCACGTAGCGCGGGCTCAGATGCGTGAGGGCTAGTTGCTGCACGCCTGCCTCCGCTGCGGTCTGCGCCGCCATGGTGCTGGTGGAGTGCTGGCGTTGATAGGCCATCGCGGCATCGCGATGGGAAAAGGTGGCTTCGTGGATTAGCAGATCAGCCCCCTTGGCCAAGGCCACGGCGCGCTCGCTGAACACCGTGTCGGTGCAATACACAACGGAGCAGCCCGGCTGGCTGGGGCCGCAGAGCTCGCGGCCGTCGATGCGCCGCCCGTCGGCAAAGGTGACGGTTTCTCCGGCTTTGAGGCGCGCAAACTCCGGGCCGGGCGGCAGCCGCATCGCCTTGGCCTTGGCAATGTCAAAGCGGCCCGGCCGCTCGCTTTGCTGCACCCGATAGCCAAAGGCCGGAACCCGGTGTTTGAGCGGTGCGCAGCCCACGCTGAACTCTCCATCGATAAGCAGGGGCTCGCCGCTGCTGGCTGCTGCTTCCACCGGGTGAAAGCGCAGCGGATAGCCAATCCGTGTGGCGGAGTGCTGCAGGGCGCCCTGCACAAAGGCCTCGAGGGGTTCGGGGCCATAGAGGTCGACCCCATCACAGGTTCCCGCCATGCCCAGGCTGGCCAGCAAGCCGGGCAAGCCGAAGACATGGTCTCCATGCATGTGGGTGATGAAGATGCGCCTCAGCTGGGAGACCCGCAGCTCGCTGCGCAGGAATTGGTGTTGGGTGGCTTCACCGCAGTCGAACAGCCACAGGTCGGCGCGCTGCGGCAGACGCAGAGCCACCGCAGAGACATTGCGGCTGCGGCTCGGGACTCCGGAACTGGTGCCGAGAAAAGTGACCTGCAATGGCGCTGGTTGGCTGCCCCAGCTTTGATGGTGCCACGGCAAAGCTCAATGACCCTGCGTTGGACCTTTGGCAGCCTCATGGGGCTGCTTCTCTTGCTCTGGCCTGCAGCGGCCCGCTCCGCCCAGGAACCCCAGGTGCGGGTGTTGTTGGCCCGTGCAGCGGCCTTGCGGGTGGTGCCCGTTGCCGGCAGCAGCCTCACCCTGCGCGATGGCCGCGGCAGGTTGTTGGGGCAGCGTGATGAGGGCCTAACACTGCGCGCCTCACGCGGCCGCATTGCCGGAGTTGAAGGGGAGCCCCAGCGGTTATGGCTGCTGCCTGAGCAGCCCAACGGCAGCTTCTGGCTGCAGCAACGGCGTTACCGCGGTGCGCTGCTGGTGCAACTCAATGAGGGGCGTTTGCAGGCCATCAATCGCCTGGGTGTGGAGAGCTATCTCCCCAGCGTGGTGGGAGCTGAGATGCCCCACCAATGGCCGGCTGAAGCCCTGCGCGTGCAGTCGGTCGCGGCACGCACCTATGCCCTGCGGCAACTGCGCCCTGGGGCTGATTACGACCTGGATTCCACCCAGCGCAGCCAGGTGTATCTCGGCTTGGAATCCGAGACCCCCAGCACCCGCAGTGCTGTGGCCAGCACCCGGGCCCAGGTGCTCACCCATGGAAGCCGGTTGATTGAAGCGGTGTTCCACAGCAGCAGCGGCGGGCGAACTGAAAACAGCGGTGAGATCTGGCGCAACCAATTGCCCTATCTCAAGAGCGTGCCGGATTTTGATCAGATCAGCCCGGTCTATCGCTGGAGCAAGCCCTTGGATGCTGAGCAGCTGCTGGAGGCCTTCAGCGAAACCGGCGGCGCAGAGCAGATTGAGGCTGTTCAGCGCACCAGCACCGGACGGCTCAAGCGTGTTGTGGTGCGTGGGCCCGGCGGAGAAATCGAGCTGCCGGCACGGGAGTTGCGCCGCCGCCTCAAGCTGAAAAGCACCTACGTGCGCTTTGACCCTCCAGAGCCCATCAGTGATCCGTTCGAAGACTCCGAGGATTGGCTCAACCCCTCGCTTGGGCCCCAACCCAAACTCATCGCCAAGGGCCGCGGCTTTGGCCATGGCGTTGGCATGAGCCAGTGGGGCGCCTATGGCCTCAGCCTGCAGGGCAAGGGCTACGCCGCGATCTTGAGGCATTACTACCCCGGAGCCAAGCTGGATCTTTATCAGGCACCCAGCGCCTGGCCCCAACCACCCCCGCAGCCGTGACGGCATTCCCTTTCCAGCTGGTGCAGCGCGATGAACCCGCGGCGTTGATGCAGGCCTGCAGCCATCACCTGGAGCAGTGCTTGCAGCAGCGTCTCTCTGAGCCCAATCCGCGGCCTTTGGGCCTGGCAACCGGCCGCACGATGGAACCGCTCTACGCAGCCTTGGTGGCGCGTTTGCAGCGCTGGCCCCAGCCGCAGCTGCAGCACTTGCGCCGCCACTGGCTCAGTTTCAATCTCGACGACTATGTCGGCCTAGAGGCTGGCGATCCTTCCGGCTACTTCTCCTACATGCAGAAGCATTTGGGGCAGCACCTTGGCCTAGGCCCTGAGCAGCTCTGTTTGCCTCAAGCGGCTGCTGCTGACCCTCAAGTTGCGGCAGAGGCCTACCAGCAGCGCCTGGCCGCTGCGGGTGGTGTGGGGGTGCAGTTGCTGGGATTGGGCAGCAATGGCCATGTGGGGTTCAACGAGCCCCCCTGCGGCGCTGAGATGGGTTGCCGGGTGGTTCAGCTCTCGGCGGCCACGCGGGCGCAGAACGCAGGCCTCTTTGGCGGCGACCCGCAGCAGGTGCCCCAGACCGCCATCACCCTTGGCCTCAAGGAAATCCTTGAGGCCACAGAGATCCATCTGGTGGTCACCGGCAGCGGCAAGGCCGCAATCCTGCAGAAGCTGCTCAACGAAGGCCCCAGTGCGCAGTTGCCGGCCAGTTGGCTGCGGCAGCACGGGCGCGTGTGGCTTTGGGTGGACCGGGCCGCCATGGGCTGATGGCCTGGCAGTTTTGGCTGGATCGCGGCGGCACCTTCACCGATGTGGTGGGGCGTGACCCCCAGGGGCGCCTGCAGGTGTGCAAGGTGCTCTCGGTGCAGCCGGAGCAGGCCGGTGATCCAGCGGTGAGGGCCATTCGCGGGCTATTGAATCTGCCGCCTGGTGCGGCGATTCCCGCAGGCTGCATCGAGGAACTTCGCCTCGGCACCACCGTGGCCACCAATGCCCTGCTGGAGCAGGCCGGCGATGGGGTGCTGTTGATCACCAACGAGGGCTTAGGCGATGTGTTGCGCATCGGTGATCAGCACCGGCCCGAGTTGTTTGCCTTGCAGATCCAGCGACCACCCGCTCTTGAGCGCGCGGTGGTGGAGGTGGCTGGCCGGCTGGACGCGCGGGGCCAGGAGATTGCCCCCTTGCGGCTTGATGGCCGCCTGCGCCAGCAGCTGGAGCAGTGGCGAGCCGCCGGGCTGCGCAGCTGCGCGATCGCGTTGATGCACGCTTACCGCAACCCCGATCACGAGCTGGCTGTGCAGCGCTTGGCCCTCAAGCTGGGCTTTGAAACGGTGGTCTGCTCCCATCAGGTGTGCCCCCTGCCGCGGCTGGTGCCCCGCGGTCAGACGGCCTTGGTGGAAGCGGCGGTGTCTCGCGTTTTGCACACCTATCTGGCCCAGGTGCGCGGCGATTTGGGGGAGGCCACCGCGCTGCGGGTGATGGGATCTAGCGGAGCGCTGCTGGACCCTTCGGCCCTGCTGGCCAAAGACACGATCCTGTCGGGCCCCGCTGGCGGGATGGTGGGTGCGGCGGCGGCTGCGCAACAGGCCGGGGTGGCCGCTGGGGCCCTGGTGGGGTTCGACATGGGCGGCACCTCAACCGATGTGTTTTGCATTCCAGCCGGTGTGGGCCTTGAGGCCTTGGAGCGCAGTCCCCAGACCGAGATTGCTGGGCTGACGCTGCTCGCCCCACGGCTGCCGATTCACACCGTTGCCGCTGGTGGCGGCTCGATCCTTAGCGCCGAGGAGCAGCGCCTGCAGGTGGGGCCGCGCTCCGCCGGCGCTGATCCAGGACCTGCTTGTTACCGGCGGGGCGGGCCGCTCTGCCTCACCGATGCCCATCTGCTGTTGGGGCGCTTGCAGGTGGCCCAGTTCCCAGCGGTGTTTGGCCCCCAGGGTGATCAGCCGCCTGATCTGGCGGTGGTGCAGCAGCGCTTTGCCGAGCTGGCCGCACCGCTGGGCCAAAGCGTTGAGGCCATAGCCCACGGCGCACTGGATCTGGCCGTTGAGACCATGGCCGCGGCGATTGAGCAGGTGTCGCTGTTCTGCGGCCACGACATTCGTGGTGGGGTGCTGGTGGCCTATGGCGGTGCTGGCGGTCAGCTGGCCTGCCGCTTGGCTGAATCCCTCGGGCTGGGGCGGGTGCTGCTGCATCCCCTCGCTGGGGTGCTCTCGGCTTGGGGCGTTGGCCAGGCCCAAGAGCGCCGCTGGCAGCAGCGCGCTGTGCGTGAACCGCTCAGTCTTGAGCTGCTGCAGCACTTGCGGCACTGGCTGGTTCAGCAGCAGGCGGCTGACGGCCCCCAGCTGCGTTTGGAATTGCGTGAGCAAGCCCATGAGCAGGGCTTGCTGCTGCCCTGGCCAACGGGCGCTGGCCCTGCTGAGCTGGAGCAGGCCTTCGCGGAGGCCCATCAGCAGCGCTTTGGCTATCGCCCTGCTGCTGGAACGCGGTTGGTGGTGGAACGCCTTGAAGCCGATTGGCCGTTGCCAAAGCCAAGCCAAGCCACAACCAGCTGGGCGGCAGCAGCGCTGCAGGCAGAGCCCCCAGCGCCAGCCACCGCGCCGATGCACATTCCCGGAGTGGGTTGGCAGCCTGTGCCGGTGGTGCCTCGCGCCAGCCTGCAACCCGGCCAGAGCCTGGTGGGGCCAGCACTGATCCCGGAAGCCACCGGTTGCACGGTGCTGGAGCCGGGCTGGATGGCCGCGGTCGATGGCCTTGGCAATCTGCTGCTGGAACAGCAGGCCATCGCTGCGGCGCCCAAGCCGCAAGCGGTTGATCCAGCCTGTGCTGATCCGGTGGAGCTGGGCCTGTTTCACCACCGCTTCATGGCCATTGCCGAGCGCATGGGGGAGCGCCTACGGCTCACCAGCCGTTCGGTGAACATCCGCGAGCGGCTTGATTTCTCCTGCGCCCTGTTTGATCGCCATGGCGCCTTGGTGGCCAATGCGCCCCACATCCCGGTGCATCTCGGTTCGATGGGGGAGGTGGTGGCGGATCTGCTCAGCCAGGTGCAGGCCGGCGCACGTCCAGCCCTGCAGAGCGGTGAAACCCTGCTCAGCAATGACCCGTTCCATGGCGGTACCCATCTGCCCGATATCACCGCCATCACGCCGGTTTTTGCTGGTGAGGCGGAGCCGGTGGCGTTTGTGGCCTGCCGCGGTCATCACGTGGATGTGGGTGGCACGACTCCCGGTTCCATGCCGCCCTTCAGTCAAACGATTGCCGATGAGGGGCTGCGTTTAAGGCAGTGGCCGTTGGTGCGCGAGGGCCGGTTGCAGCTTGAGGCTTGGCAGCAGCGGCTGGCCCAAGAGCCGCAACCGCCCCGCTCCCCTGAGCTGCTGCTGGCCGATCTGCAAGCCCAGGTGGCGGCCAATCAGCTGGGCCTGCAGCAGCTGGAAGCCTTGATGGCCACCAGTGGGGTGGAGCTGGTGCAGCGCTACATGGGCTTTGTGCAAAGCAATGCGGCGGCTGCGGTGCGGCGCGTGCTGCACACCCTGGAGGATCGTGAGTTCCAAGTGGAGCTCGACAACGGCGCGCGCTTGCAGCTGGCCATCAGCGTGGACCGCTCAGCAGGCCGCGCCAGGCTTGATTTCAGCGGCACCTCCGCTCAGGGCAGCCATAACTTCCATGCGCCGTTGGCGGTCACCAAGGCGGCGGTGCTCTACGCCTTTCGCGCCTTGGTGCCGGAGCCAATTCCGCTCAATGCCGGCTGTTTTGAGCCCTTGGATTTGTTGGTTCCCAAGGGGTGCGTGCTCAATCCCGAGCCACCGGCTGCAGTGGTGGCCGGCAATGTGGAAACCTCTCAGGCCCTGTGCAATCTGCTGTTTGGAGCCATGGGCGTGATGGCAGCAGCACAAGGCACGATGAACAACCTCAGCTTTGGCGATTCCAGCCGCCAGTATTACGAAACGATTGCCGGCGGCACTGGAGCTGGCGCAGGCTTTGCTGGGGCCGATGGCATCCAAAGCCATATGACTAACTCCCGGCTCACCGACCCCGAGGTGCTCGAAGAGCGTTTTCCCGTGCGCCTGGAGCGATTTGCGCTGCGGCCCCACAGCGGTGGGGCGGGCCAGTGGCCCGGTGGCCGCGGCCTGGAGCGGCGTCTGCGGTTCCTTGAGCCGATGACGGTGTCGCTGCTTAGTGGCTCACGGCGGGTTGCCCCCTTTGGCTTGGCGGGAGGCGCAGCAGCTGCTGCAGGGCTCAATCGCCACTGGCGTATCGATGGCAGCTTGGAGGAGCTCGGCGGTTGCGCGCAGCTGGAGCTGGCCGCTGGTGAGGTTCTGGAGGTGTTGACCCCCGGTGGTGGCGGCTACGGCCTGCCGGCTTGAGTTCAGCGCAGGGAGGCCAAACGCCCCTCGCTATGCCACTCGCTGAGGGAGTCGTAGCCGCCAATGGCTTCGCCATCGACGAACACCTGCGGAAAGCTGCGCATGCCGCTGCGCTCCATGAAGCCCTTAGCGGTGTCGTCGTCTTCCACGCTGACCACCTCATGGGGGATCTGCAGGGTGCGCAGCAGCCGCACAGCGCGGCGCGACCAGGGGCAGCTCGGCAGCACGGCCACTTCCACCCGCGCTGGTTGGCTGGGGGCAACAACAGCCGCTGCGGCTGCCGGGCTGGTGCTCTCACTCCATCCCACCAACACGTCGGCTCCCTTGAGCACCAAGGTGCCGGGTTCCAGGTGCCCACCCCACACGTGGCAGGCCCCATCGGAGAGGCTCAGGTGCAGGTGCACCCCGTTGGGGCTCAGCGTGCCGTTGAGGGTGATGATTTCCAGATCCCCTTCCATCACAGTGGGTTCCGGTGGCCCGGGGCATTGAAAAGCGGCCCTCGACAGGTTGCCCACCACACCCAGCACAAAACCGGAGGCCTGCTCCTCGCGCGCCAACTGCTCAAGGCGCATGCGCAGGTCATCGCCAGGGGCCAGTTTGATTGGCGTGGTGCGCATGGGGGCCGGCAAGGGATGTGGTGAGATTACGTTCAGGCCATGGCTGATTTCGAACCCCCCCGGCTGGTTGATGGCCCGGATACGGCTCCCGCCACCGTGCTGCTGGCCCATGGCGCCGGCGCGCCGATGGATAGCCCCTTCATGGCAGCCATGGCCTCTGGTTTGGCGGCTCAGGGTTGGAGGGTGGTGCGCTTTGAATTTGCCTACATGGCCCGGCAGCGGTTGAGCGGCCGCAAAGCAGCGCCGGATCGCCTACCGAAATTGCAAGAGGTCTTCCGCCAGCAGGTGGCACTGGAGGCTGCCCAGGGCCCAGTGATCATTGGGGGCAAGTCGATGGGCGGCCGGGTGGCGAGCCTGCTGCTCGATGAGCTGCAGGTGTTGGGCGGGATCTGTCTGGGCTACCCCTTTCACCCCTTGGGCAAACCTGAGCAGCTGCGCACCGAGCATCTGCGCGAGCTCACAACGCCCACCTTGATTCTTCAAGGCGAGCGCGATGGTTTTGGCCACCGGAGTGAGGTGGAGAGCTACGAGCTTTCAGCAGCGATCAGCCTGCAGTGGCTTGCCGATGGGGACCACAGCTTCAAGCCCCGCAAGAGCTCAGGAGTGAGCGAAGCGCACAACTGGCAGCAGGCGGTGGAGGCGGCCGATCGCTTCTGCCGCGGTTTGCTTAACCCCTAGGAGCCCTCACTCTCCAGCTCGGGGAACTCCCCCAAGTTGCAGCTGACGCTGCGCACATCATCGAGGGCCTCAAGGGCTTCCAGCAGCTGCAGGCATTGGCGCGCTTGCTCGCTCTGCTGCAGGTCGATGCTGTTGAGTGGATGCCACTGGTGGCCCCACTCCTGCACGTTCCAGCCCCGTTGGCGCAGGCCCTCTTGCAGGGTTTCCAGTTCGGTGAAGGGCCCATGCACCAGGGCGCCTTCTGCCGTGAGCTCATAGCCATCGGCCTCTAGCTCCAGCAGGTCGTCTAGCAGCGAGTTTTCATCGATGCCTTCTGCGCTGCCGGCGCTCAGCGACACCTCGCTGCGGTGAGTGAAAAGAAAGCCAACACAGCCGCTCTCGCCGAGGTTGCCGCCGTTTTTGCTGAAGGCCAGCCGCAGTTCTGCCGCTGTGCGGTTGCGGTTGTCGCTGAGCACCTCCACCAACACGGCCACCCCGCCAGGGCCATAGCCCTCGTAGCGAATTTCCTCAAAGGCTTGGCTGCCATCGCCGCCGGCTCCGCAGCCTTTGGCGATGGCGCGCTCGATATTGGCCGCTGGAACGCCTGCTGCTTTGGCTTTGCTGATGGCGGTGCGCAGCTGGAAGTTGCCATCGGGATCGCCCCCAGCTCTTGCCGCCACGCTGATCTCGCGCCCTAGCCGGGTGAACACCGCTCCTCGCTTGGCATCCACAACGGCTTTGGTGCGCTTGATTTGTGACCATTTGCTGTGGCCGGCCATGGCAATTCAGCGCTCCTGCAGATCAAAGCTGGTGAGCAGTTGAGCCTGCTGGATCCCGGTGCGGCGGGCTAGCCGCGCGGTGCTTTGGCGGTCCTGGGGTGTGGTGCTGGCGGACTGCAATCCCTGGGTTTGGCTCACGATTGCCCCGAGGGCCGCGCAAGCCAAGGGTTTGGGCAGCACCACGCCCAAGCGTTGGGCCTGCTGCTCAAGGATCGTTGTCGTGGCCCCCCAAGGGCGTATGTCGATGCGGCGTTGTTGCGGCAGCTTGAGGCTGCTGGTCCTTGGGACGCGGTGATCAATGATCGCCACCACCTGGTTGGCGGCAATCGCGGCATCCACGCCGTTGCCATGATGGGCGCCCACCAGGCCAATGGCGCTGCCGTTCAGCCCGGTTGTTGGTTGGGGAGCGCTTTGCTCGCAGCGTTGCAAGATCGCCTTTGTTTGGGTTGTGGGCTCCCCGCTGATGCGGGCTTGGCCGCCATAGAGGTGCGCTGCTAGCAAGCTGGCCATGGCCCCATCAGCATCTGCAGAGCTGCTGCTGGTCCAAACCAAGGGCTTTTTGCTGCTGGCGGCTTCGCCGAGATAGTCCGCCCGTTGCCGCGCCTGCCGCTCACCGAAGCTTTCCAGCTGACAGCCGCTCAGCAGCACCACAACCGCCAGCAGCAGCCTGGATCCAAGGGCCATGGGCTGAGTGATCATCCGGCGGCGTCGAACACCAGTTTCGGCTGCAGCAACCCATCGTTTCGGGTGCGGGCCATGCCTGCCAGGCTGCCATCGGGCCGCAGCATTACCAAAGCGCTCTCCTCGGGCTGCCCTAGATCCATCAGTGGCAAGCGCTGGCCGCGGGTCCAGGCCAACCACTGCTCCTCACTGAGCCGTTGCTGGGGCAGGTGCGTCAGGGCTGTTAGCGGATCGCTGAGCGCGGTCTCTGGGCCCAGGACCTCCAGCGGCAGGCTGGCCTCCAGCGTGAAGCCCAAGGCAGCGGTTCGCCGCAGCTGGGCTAAGGCGCCGCCGCAGCCCAGTTGAGCGCCCAGGTCTCGCGCCAGTGAGCGCACATAGGTGCCCGCCGAGCAGCGCAGCTTGATGTCCAGCTGGCCCGTGCTGGGATCCCAGCGCAGCAGATCGAGTTGCTCGATCGTCACCGGCCGGCTGGCCAGCAGCAACTGTTCTCCGCGGCGGGCCCGGGTGTGGGCCCGTTCGCCATCGACATGCACCGCACTCACCGCTGGCGGCCGTTGTTGAATTAGGCCCCGGAAGGACTGCAGCTGCCCGTCCAGCTCCGCTGGGCTCAAGCTGGGCCAGCTCTGTTGCTCCAGCACTTCCCCGCTGAGGTCGTCGCTGTTGGTGCGCAGACCCAGTTGGATGGTGCCGAGGTATTCCTTGCCGCCATCGAGGTAGGGCAGCAGCCGGGTTGCAGGCCCCACGGCCAAGGGCAACACGCCGGTGACCGCTGGATCGAGGGTGCCGCCATGGCCCACCTTGCGGGTGCCCAGGGCTCGCCTGGCCTTGGAGACGCAATCGTGGGAGGTGCAGCCGGCCGGCTTGTCGATCACCAAAAAGCCGCACAGGGGGCCGGTCACAGCGGGCAGGGCACTCACACCGGTGATGCTGCCATTTGCCAAAGTTGAAGGTTCACGAGCGGCAACGTCCATGACATCTGCGCAGGCTGAAGTGGTTGCGGCGTTTGGCCGCGATGGCTTTGCTTTGCGGCAGCAGTTGGCCAGCTTTCTGCAGCTCAGTGCTGAGCAACTCGATGAGCGCCTGCCCAAGAGCACCGAAGCCCTGGCAGCAGCCCATCCCGGCGCCTTGGCTCCGGAACAGGCTGAGCAGTTTTATGAGGATGAGGTAGGCGACGGCCACCTCTATGAATTGGCGGCTTGGCACTTGAGCAGCCGCGATTACATCGGTGACACCTTGCGGGTCCAGGGCGAGATGGCCCATGGACTGCACCTGGATTTCGGTGGTGGCATTGGCACCCATGCCTTGGCCGCGGCGCAACTGCCCCAGGTGGAGCATGTCTGGATGGTGGATCTCAACGGCCACAACCGCGCTTTTGTGGAGCACCGCGCCCAGCAGCTGGGCTTGGGCCACAAACTCAGCTGCTTGCGGGATTTGAATGCAGCGGAGTTACCCCAGCGCTTTGACAGCTTGGTGTGTCTGGATGTGCTGGAGCATCTGGCTGATCCAGCGGCGCAACTGCGTTGCTTTGCTGAGCGCCTCACCCCCTCAACCGGGGTGGCCCTGCTGAATTGGTATTTCTTCAAAGGATTTCAAGGCGAATATCCCTTCCATTTCGATGATCCGGAGATGGTTAAGGCCTTCTTCAGCACACTGCAAGATCTGTTCTTGGAGCGCTTTCACCCGCACCTGATCACGGCTCGCACCTACACCCTGCGCTGATGCTGCTTCGGCTGATCATCATCAAGAAGCTTGTGGTGGCTGCGCTGCTGCTCGCCGTGGCTGTGCTCTCGTTAGTGGGCAGCTACCGCTTCGACCAACTGCCGGAGTTGCTGCAGGAGTGCACCGATAACGACCACGCTCTGCTGGCCGCTGTGGTGGGACGCGGCCTGCAAGAAGGCCAAATGACCTTGCTGATGACCGCACTGGTCACCAGCGTCTATGGGGTGTTGATTGCTGTTGCCGCCATTGCCACCTGGCTGGGGAAGCGGTGGGGCGAATGGCTGTTGCTGGCTGTGCTGCTCTCCTCGCTGCCGCTGGAGCTGCATGAGATCACAACAGAACCCAGCACTGTGAACCTCGCCTTGACCGGCGTCACGCTGCTGGGCATCTGGATTGTGATTGGGCAGTTACGCCGTTCTCGCCTCAGAGGGGAGTGACGCACACGCGCTTGCGCTCGCGGGTGGCGCGGCGAATGGTTTCAAAGTTGACCACACCATCCACCAGGGCAAACAGGGTGTCATCTTTGCCCTGACCAACGTTCACGCCGGGGAGCACTGAGGTGCCGCGCTGGCGGATCAAGATGGATCCAGCGGTCACTTTTTCACCGCCGTAGCGCTTGACGCCCAGGCGCTTGGCATTCGAATCGCGGCCGTTACGGGTTGAGCCTGTGCCTTTCTTATGAGCCATGAGGTGGAGAGTTAGCGGAGTGGACGTGCAGACAATCGGGGTTTGGAATCAGCTCAGCGGCTTACCGCCAACCGTGATGGATTCGACCATGACGCGGGTCAATTCCTGACGGTGACCGTTCTTGCGGCGCGTCTTTTTCTTTTTCTGCATCTTGTACACGATCACCTTAGGGCCGCGGCGATGGGCCAGAACCTTGAGGTTGACCACGGCGTCTTTGACGTAGGGCTGGCCCAAGCTGGCGCCTGCTTTGCCGCTGACCAGCAGCACCTCTTTCAAGCTGACCTTGTCGCCGACTTCTCCGTCGAGGCGATCGAAGTCGTAATAACGGTTGGGCTGCAGCCAGAACTGCTGGCCGGACGCTTCAACGATGGCGTACTGATCGGCGCCGCTGCTGGAGTCAGAGGCTTTGGCCTTGCTCTCTGCGGGCTTGCTGGCCTTGGCCTTGCTGGGGGTTTCGCTCATGGCGTCAGTTGGCGTGGGCAGGCAGACCGCAGGGGTCTTTGGGCCTGGCGCACCACCAATCGAAAGACAAACAATGATCCTGCCTTGTTGCTTTTCCTTCCGTCAAGACTGTTGAGGCAATCCGCGGCTGTTCCAGCGCTCAACGATGGCGGTGACGGAACTCGTAATCGGCGCCCTGGTTCGCAATGAGTTGCTCTTGAAGTCTTGCCGTCAGTGGTTGCGTGAGGCGGACCGTTTTCGGCTGGAGGTGATCCCGCTCAATCCAGAGTCTTTATTTGATGCGCTGCAAGCACGTTGGGAGGATCTTGATGGGGTACTGATCGAGCAGGGCGCCCTCGATCGCCATGGCCTGGATCAGCTCAGAACCCAGGGCATGTTGCTGCCGGCTGTGGTGCTTGGTGATGTCACCGGCGAGGTGGATTACCACGACGCCGAGGTGCATTTGCAGGCTGATCAGCTCGAGCAGCTGCCGTACAACCTGGATGCTGCGGTGTTGCGCTTTCTCGAGCGCAGCCAGGCCAAAGGCCGAAGCCCCTCACCGACTGAGTTGCCCCAGGGCAGTGATCAGTGGCGGCTCTCCCAACGGCTGGAAGAGCGCATTGGCTTTTTAGGGGTCTTCTACAAGCGTGATCCCCGCCTGTTCCTGCGCAACCTTCCAACTGATGAGCGCAGTGAACTGTTGGCGTCGCTCGAGCGCAGCTATCGCGACGTGCTGCTGAGCTATTTCCGCGACCCACCGGCGGCGAACCAAGCCATTGAAAGCTTCGTGAATACGGCCTTCTTCTGTGATTTGGCTATTACTCGTGCGGTGGAGATCCATATGAAGTTGATCGATGGTTGGTCGAAGCAGCTGGCCCTGGAGGGACACAAGAGCGATTTCCTACAGGACTACCGCCTCGCCCTGCTGGATGTGATGGCTCACTTGTGTGAGATGTATCGGCGCTCGATCCCTCCAGAGAGCGCTGGCACCGGTGTTCGCGCATCAGCTGGCACGGCCCTTGCCCAGCAGGAGGAGTCCCCCTCATGAGCCCTCGCAAGACCTACATCCTCAAGCTGTACGTGGCGGGCAACACGCCCAATTCCATGCGTGCGCTGAAGACCCTGCGGAACATCCTTGAGACCGAATTCCTTGGCGTCTATGCGCTCAAGGTGATTGATGTGCTCAAGCAACCACAGCTGGCTGAGGAAGACAAAATCCTGGCCACACCAACCCTGGCCAAGATCCTACCGCCCCCGGTACGGCGCATCATTGGCGACCTATCTGACCGTGAGCGGGTGCTGATTGGTCTGGATCTTTTGTATGAGGAACTCAGTGATGATTCCAATGCTCAGGTCCTTGACGATTTTTCTGAATAGCCTGGGGCTATGACCTCTCCATCGATGCCTGATCCGTCCCCCGAGATGCGTCTGTCGCAGGTCCAGAAGTTGCCAACCGGCATCGAGGGCTTTGACGACGTTTGCAAGGGCGGCCTGCCGATTGGGCGCTCCACCCTGATCAGCGGAACCTCCGGTACGGGCAAAACCGTCTTTTCGCTGCATTTCCTCTACAACGGAATCCAGCACTTTGATGAGCCTGGGATTTTTGTCACGTTTGAGGAATCGCCCCTCGATATCCTCCGCAACGCGGCCAGCTTTGGCTGGGATCTGCAGTCGATGGTGGAGAACGACAAGCTCTTCATTCTTGATGCATCCCCTGATCCTGAAGGCCAGGATGTTGCCGGTAATTTCGATCTCTCAGGCCTGATTGAGCGCATCGATTACGCCATTCGTAAGTACAAAGCCAAGCGGGTCGCCATTGATTCGATCACCGCTGTCTTTCAGCAGTACGACGCGGTGTCCGTGGTGCGGCGGGAGATCTTCCGTCTGATTGCTCGGCTCAAGGAGATCGGCGTCACCACGGTGATGACGACCGAACGCATCGACGAATACGGCCCGATCGCTCGCTATGGCGTTGAGGAGTTTGTCTCCGACAACGTGGTGATTCTGCGCAACGTGCTGGAGGGTGAACGCCGCCGCCGCACCTGCGAGATTCTCAAGCTGCGCGGCACCACGCACATGAAGGGGGAATTCCCCTTCACCATGGGCCTGCATGGCATCAGCATCTTCCCGCTGGGAGCGATGCAACTGACCCAGAGTTCCTCGAATGTGCGGCTCAGCTCGGGTGTGCCGCGGCTCGATGAGATGTGCGGCGGTGGTTTCTTCAAGGATTCGATCATCCTGGCCACGGGCGCGACGGGCACCGGCAAGACGCTGTTGGTGAGCAAGTTCCTGGAGGACGCTTGCCGCAACAAAGAGCGGGCCATCCTGTTTGCCTACGAAGAGTCCCGATCGCAGCTGCTGCGCAATGCCACCAGCTGGGGTATCGACTTCGAGCAGATGGAGTCCGATGGACTGCTCAAGATCATCTGCGCCTACCCCGAATCCACTGGACTTGAGGATCACCTTCAGATCATCAAGACCGAGATCAGCCAGTTCAAGCCATCACGCATGGCGATCGATTCCCTCTCGGCTTTGGCCCGGGGCGTGAGCCACAACGCCTTCCGTCAGTTTGTGATTGGCGTGACGGGTTATGCCAAACAGGAGGAGATCGCCGGCTTCTTCACGAACACATCCGAGGAGTTCATGGGGAGCCACTCGATCACGGACTCCCACATCTCCACCATCACCGACACGATCCTGCTGCTGCAGTACGTGGAGATTCGCGGTGAGATGTCTCGGGCGCTGAACGTGTTCAAGATGCGTGGCTCCTGGCACGACAAGGCCATCCGTGAATTTGTGATCACGGGCAATGGCCCAGAGATCAAAGATTCCTTCGCCAACTTCGAGCGGATCATCAGTGGTGTGCCCCACCGCATCACCACCGACGAACGCAACGAGTTGGCTCGCATCGTCCGCGGCGTCGACAGCGATCCTGGTTAGATCAGCTCAACGCCAACGCTTTGCGTTCGGCGTTGATGATCAATTCATCCTCATCGGCTCCCTCGAGGGGGAGATCGAACCAGAAGGTGGTGCCAATGCCCAGCTCGCTCACCATCGAAATATCGCTGCCGTGCTTCTGCAGGATGCCCCGCACGATCGAGAGGCCGAGACCGGTTCCCGCTTCGGTGTGAACAGCGTTTTCAACGCGGTAGAAGCGTTCAAACACGCGCCGGCAATCCTCTTCGCTGATGCCGGTGCCGCTGTCGGCCACCTCCACCCGTAGACGCGGCAGAGGGGAGCTGGCGTCATCGGCTTTGATCGGGCAGGTGTCTGGCCATAGATAGGCCCGAAGCTGCACCATGTCGCCGGAGGTGCTGAACTTCACGGCGTTGCCCACCAGGTTGTCGAACACCTGCAGCAGCAGGTCGTAATTGCCGCGAATGCGCGGCAATGAGGGCGGCACGGCCAAGTCAAGGCTGACGCCTTTGTCATCGGCGTTGAGTTTGTAAGTGCGCAGGGTTTGCTCCATTGCGGCTTCCACCTCGGTGGGTTCAAAGCTCCAAACCCGATCGGACTCCAACCTGGAGAGATCAAGCACGTCGTTCACCAAGCGGGTGAGGCGATCGGTTTCAGCATTGGCGGTGGCAAGGAACTCACGGGTCATGTCCTCATCAAGCTGGTCGCCCATGTCGTGGAGGGTTTCCACGTAGCTCTTGATGTTGAACAGCGGCGTGCGCAGTTCATGGGAGACGTTGCTGATGAAACGGCTCTGGGCCGCATTGAGCTCCACCTCCCGCGTTAGATCTTGAACGGTGACAGCAATGCCTTTGAGGGTTTCGCCGCTGCCATCACGCACCGCTTGCAGCACCAAGCGCAACGTGCGGCTCGGTTCATTGATCGAGCAGCGCACCTCAGCGCTGTCGCGCTCACGGCTGCGCACTGCATCAAATGGCTCCTGCAGCTCCATGGTGAGGCTGTCGGGCAGCAGGCTGAGCAGCTCTTGGCCCTCGAGCTTGCGGCCCTCCCAGCGAAACAGCCGCCGCGCTGTTGGATTTACCAGCACCACCTGCCCCTCGGGATCCAGCAGCAGGGCGCCATCGGCCATGGTGGCAATCAGCGACTGCTGCTTGACCTGGGCAGCGGTGAGCTCCTCGATGTTGGCCTCGTCGTAGGCCTCCAATTGGGTGGCCATGGTGTTGAAGCCATTGAGCAGCTCACCCAGCTCACCACCCACCGGCAAAGCAATTCGCGCGCCAAAGTCGCCATCAGCAACCGAACGCACCCCGCGCAGCAGCTCTTTTACCGGCCGCGTGATGGTGAGGGCGTTAAACACAGCGCCCAGGATCACCAGCACCCAGATCGACACGAATACCGCCACCGTCACGTTGCGGGTGAGGGCAGCAGTGGCCAGAACCGCTTCGTTGGGATTAACGCCCAGGGCCATCACGCCGAGGTAGTCCTTGCCGTTGACCATCGGCACAAACACGTCGGTCACCAACCCATCGGGGGTGAGGTGCTGGCGGATGAGGGGATTTTGGGGGCGCTGACGCAGGTCGGAGGGCAATTCCAGCCGGCGGCTGAGCAGTAGATCGTTGCCGCTATCGACCTTGCTGATCGGGATGCCGAGGTAGATGACTCCCTCGGGGTCGGCATAAAAGATGTAGCGAAGGCTGCGGCTGCTGCGCCAGAACTCCTCGGTGACCCGGGCCAGCTCGCGGTCATTGCCTTGAGCTGCCAGTGGAGTCACGTTGCTCGCCAGCAGCAGACCCAGGTCGCGGGCGTAGCGAGTATCGCCCATGCGGGCTTCGGTCTGAATGCCGTTGAGGGCAAAAAATGTCAGCCCCGTCATCACGATGCTGACCACCAAGGTGGCGATGGCCAGCAACTTGGTCTGCAGGCTGAACTCGGCCCACCAGCCGCTGGTGAGGGCCGGCAGCCGGCGCCACCACGGCAGCTTTTCAGTAGCGGCGGAGTTGCTCAGGTGACCCGTTTGGTTCCCCTCAGCCTAAAGACGCCGCACCTGATGGCCGATGTCGCGGCGCAGTTGCATCCCCGCAAACGTCACCTGAGCCAGGCGCTCGTAGGCCTTGGCAAAGGCCTCATCAAAATCATGGCCTTGGGCCACGGCCGCCAGCACCCGGCCCCCGCTGGTGTGCAGATCGCCATTGGCACCGGCTTTCACCCCCGCCGCAAACAGCTGGCTGGACTCCTGGCTGCAATCGAGGCCTGGACCTTCATCACAGATGGGGTCACCCAGTTCTGGTGTGCCTGGGTAACCAGCCGCAGCGGCCACCACACAGGCGCTGCAGAGGGGCGCGATGGTGAGCGCAGGTGCTTGATCGAGTTGTCCGTTGGCGCAGGCCAGCAGCACTTCGGCCAGGTCGCCCTGCAGCAGGGGCATCAGCGTTTGGCATTCCGGATCACCAAAGCGGCAGTTGAATTCGATCACCTGCGGTCCCGTGCTGGTCAGCATCAGCCCCGCATAGATCACCCCGCGGTAGTTGATGCCCCGTTGGCGCAAGGCCTGCACCACCGGTTCCAGGATGGTTGCCTTGACCTGCTGCAGGCCCGCTTCATCGAGTAGTGGCGCTGGCGCATAGGCCCCCATGCCACCGGTGTTCGGCCCCGTGTCGCCCTCGCCGATGCGTTTGTGATCCTGCGCCGGTGGCAGCAGCACCAGCCGCTCACCATCACAGAGGGCAAACACCGAGACCTCTGGCCCCTGGAGGCATTCCTCCAGCACAACCCGCTGGCCGGCATCGCCAAAGCGGCCGGAAAAGCACTCCTCAATTGCGGCAAGTGTTTCTTCCAAGCTGCTGGCCACCGTGACGCCTTTGCCGGCAGCCAGCCCATCGGCTTTAACGACCAAGGCTTGGCCCTGCTCTTGGGCGATGGCTTGGCCCTGCTCAGCGCTGGTGGCCACCCAGAAGCCTGCGGTGGGAACACCGGCTTGCTGCATCAAGGTTTTGGCCCATTCCTTGCTGGCTTCCAGTTGGGCGCCATCGGCTCCGGGGCCAAACACAGCGATCCCAGCGCTTCTGAGTTGATCGGCGAGGCCAGCAGCCAGGGGGGCTTCTGGGCCAATCACCGCCAAGTCGATGCCCAGGGTTTGGCAACAGCTCGCTAACGCTGCGGCATCACTGGCGGCATGGTTGAGCACGGTGCAGCCCGGGATTGCGGCGCTGGCGCCATTGCCGGGGCTGATCCACACCTGCGGTTGCTGCGGGCTGCGAGCCAGGGCCCAGGCCAGGGCGTTTTCTCGCCCTCCATTGCCCACGACCAAAATGCGCTCCACGGCCATACTTGCCGCACCTCCAGCGTTGTTGTGCTCTTCCCTCCTAACGCGGCAATGCTCTCCGCCTTGTTGTTGGCCGCGGCTCCATCCCCCCTTCCAACAGGTGCGCTGCCGACGGAATCGTTTGAGCAGGTGCTGGACACCGGTGATCGTCAGGAGCTGGTGGCGGGTTGCCGCCGGGCCATCAACCTGGGTTTGGATCAGTGGCTACGCCAACTGAGGGCGGCTCTTCTCGAGCTCAATCAAGACACCAGCAGCCTTCAGGTGGTCTTCGCCGATGCCCAGGCGTTGATCAGCTGCAAAGCACCTGATGCGGCCCTGCAAGTGCTCGCCCGCATCAGCCCCGATGAAGAGCCCGAGCGTCAGCGCTGGTTGCTGCTGCAGTGGCGCGCTGCATCGGATGGTTTGGATCAGCGCCGAGCGGCGCTGGCACTGAAGCGTTTTGCCCAAGGTTCAGCCGAGCGGCTCAACAGCCAACAGCTCACCTTGAAGGAGCCTCAAGCTCCTGGTGAACTGCCTTTGCAGCGCTCGGCCTTGGATGTCCAAGCTGCGCAGCTCGAGGCCAATGGCGATGTCGTTGCGGCGATGGAGCTTTTGCAGACGCCAGCGGCTACATCGCTGTTAACCGCTCAGCGCAACCAGCAGGCGGCCGTGTGGTTGGCAGCCGAGGGTCAGCCTGATCGTGCTGCTGCACTAGCTGGCGCCAGCATTGATCTGGCTGCTGCTGAGGAAGCGTGGGGCTTGAGTGAAGCACTGCTGGATGATCAGCGGCGTTATCAGCTCAGCGCTGCTGATCCCAGTGGTGCTGAGCAGACCAATCAGCGGCGTTTGCGTCTCGCTCGCCGCTTGGCTGATGCCATGGCTGAACGCTCAGCGGTGTTGGCAGCCATTGCGGATCAAACGGCTGCCCCTGCGTTGTCTCAGGAGCTGATTGATCGCCGCGATCCCCTCGAGCGCCGCAGTGGGGCCTTGTTGGATGTGTTGGTTGGCTTGGATGCATCTCCATCCGAGAGCCCTGCTGATCGACTGGCACGGCTGGATTTGGCGGTGGCTTTGGCCAGGCGTTTGGGGCACCGGGAGCGGCTGCTGGATTTGTTGATGCAGCAGGAGCGAGACGCTCGCATTCAGGAAAAGAGCTGGCTGCGCGACCGCATCACGAAGCAAGCGGTGTTGCAGGCCGAAGGCAATCCACTGCGGGAACTGGAGGCCCTCTACCGGCGTCAGCGCCTGTTGTTGGAAGAGCCCAGGTTTGAAACCAACGTTTGGCTTGAGCTTGATCCGGAAGCCAAGGATCTCAAGTTGCAACGCTTGCAGCGCCAGGAGGAGAAACAGCAACGGCTGGAGCAGCGCTGGGCCTATGACCCTTTCCCGGGCAGCTACAGCTTGCCCCAGGTCTTGGAGGACCGTGCACGCTTGCAGTTGGCGCAAGCCAGTGATGGCAGTTGGCTTTTGCCTCCAGCTGTCTTTGGTGAGCTGCCGAGCAGCTTGAGTGCTGAGGCTTATCAGGAGGAGAGCCAAAGGCTCAAGCTGGTGTTTGAGAGCCTCGAGCTCAGTGCTGATGAGCGCGAGGCAGGCCCCTCCCGCTTTGTTGATTTGGCTTACAAGTTGCAGCTGCGCGAGGCGCTTGAGCAACGCCTGGAGCAAGACCTCTTGTATGCCCAGCTGGATGCAGGCGCGGTGGCGCGCCGGGCCGAGTGGTTGCAGTTGGAGCAAGCGCTGGATCCCCAGGGGCCCTTACTGCGTCAGTTGGCAGGATTTGGACGATCGGAGGCGGGCCTGGCGAGCTTGCGCCGGCTGCATGTCGAACAGGATCGGCGCCGCCGCTGGCAGCGCCATCAGGAACTGCAAGCCATCGCAACCGAGGAGCCACTGCTGCAGGACAAGCTGAACTTTGATGTCCCTAGTCCCTGGCAACGGGATGCGATCTTGCGTCCCGCGGAGCGTTTGGCGATCGAGCTCACCGAAGCGTGGGAAGAGTTTCGTGTGGCGCCATCAGAGCGCTCGGCGGCATCGCTGCAGCGCTTGGCCCTCGCTCGCCGCCAAGATGCTGTTGAGCTGGATGCTCTGAGGTTCCGGCTGGCGTTGGTTTTGCCCAGCGGGACGGCAGATCCTGAGTTGGTGGAGCGGCTCAAGGTGTTGGAGCTGCGTCTACGGTCGCCTCAGTCGCAAGGCGGTCATCTTGGGCCGCCCAGTCCAAGCCGATGACGGCATTGCAAATCCAGGGTCTGCTTCACGAGGGCAAAGCCAAGAAGGTGTTTCAGACCGATCGCCCTGGTGTGGTGGCGGTGCAATACAAGGACGACGCCACAGCGTTTAATGCCCAAAAAAAAGCCCAGCTCGCTGGCAAAGGCCTGTTGAATTGGGAAATTTCAGCTCGGTTGTTTGAAGCTCTGGAAGCCCAGGGCATTTCCAGCCACTACCTGGGCTGCCTAGAACCGGGCTGGATGGTTGTTCAGGAAGTTGAGATCGTTCCTGTGGAGGTGGTGCTGCGCAACCGAGCAGCTGGCTCGCTCTGCCGCCAATTGCCGATCAAGCCCGATACGCCCCTGCAGCCGGCTCTGCTTGACCTCTACTACAAGGACGATGCGTTGGGGGATCCGCTGCTCACCGAGGCGCGTTTGGAACTGATGCAATTGCTTTCAGCTGCTGAGCGCGTTGAGTTGGAGCGACTGGCCAGGGCCGTTAATGCTGCTTTGCAAACGCTGATGCGGCCGCTGCAGCTGGAGCTGGTGGATTTCAAATTGGAGTTTGGCCGCAGCGCCGATGGCCGTTTGTTGCTGGCCGATGAGATCAGTCCAGACACCTGCCGGCTTTGGGAGGTGGGTGTGGCGGATGCCGAGCACCGCATCTTGGATAAAGATCGCTTCCGTAAGGATCTCGGCGGTGTTGTCGAGGCCTATGGGGAGGTCCTCAAACGGGTCCAAGGGCTTGGGTCAAGCCCCCGGCAATACCGGTAAGTTCGGCGCGCTTGCGGCCATGCCGCTGTTTGCTGCCCCACACCATGGCTAAGGGCTCGTCCCGTACCTCCCGTGCCCAACTGCTTGGAAGCCTGCTGGCTTCTGGAGTGGTTGCTCCATTGGTGGGAGTTGCTCCTTTTGGTTTGCAAGCGCAAGCACAAGAGCAAGAGCAACCCTCTGCCCCCAGCTCGGAGCAGGTCGATTCACCTGGTACCACGCCGGCTGAGCCAGCCGCTGAGCCCCAGGTGCTGGTGAGCGAAGTGTTGGTGGAAGGTCTGGAGGGCCACCCCGATCGCGAACGTCTCGAGCGTGCTGTCTACGACTCCCTCACGGTGAGGCCCGGCACTACTACCAGCCGCAGCGCTGTAAAGGCGGATATCGATGCCATCTATGCCACCGGTTGGTTCAGTGATGTGAGGGTTCGGCCTACCGATGGCCCTCTGGGTGTTCGATTGCTGGTGACGGTGTCACCCAACCCGGTGTTGACCGAGGTGGTGCTCAATAACCCCGATGCCTTGCTGCCCAAGCAAGAAATTCAGGAGGTGTTTGCAACCGATTACGGCCGCACCCTCAATCTCAAAACCTTGGAGCGGCGCGTTAAGGCTCTGCAGAAGTGGTACGCCAGTGAGGGCTATTCCCTGGCACGCATCACAGGACCTACCCGGGTGAGTCCAGAGGGTGTGGTTGAACTCTCTGTGCGGGAAGGCGTTGTTGAGGGCATCAAGGTTCAGTTCCTCAATGCCAATGGCGATGCCACCAATGAAGACGGTGAGCCTGTTCGCGGCAAAACCAAGGAGTGGGTGGTCGACCGGGAGATTTCCCTGCGCCCCGGTGAGTTGTTCAACCGGCGCGAATTAGAGGGCGATATCAAGCGCCTTTATGCCACGGGCCTTTTCGCGGATGTGAAGGTCACCTTGAAGCCCATTCCAGCCAAGCCTGGCGAAGTCCAGATTGTGCTTGGGGTGATTGAGCAGTCCACCGGCTCACTCTCCGGCGGTATTGGTTACAGCCAAAGCCAGGGTTTGTTTGGCCAGGTGCAGCTGGCCGAAAGCAATCTTTTTGGCAATGCCTGGGATGTGGGCACCAACATCACCTATGGCCAGTACGGAGCCTTGGCAGATGTGAGTTGGAATATCCCTTGGATCAAGGGAGATCCCAACCGTAGTGGCCTGCGAATGAAGGCATTCCTGAGCCGTGAAATACCTCAGGTGTTCCAAAGCACCGACGATGGTTCTATACGCACTTTGAGAGGTTTTTATGAGCCTCCGGCGAGGTTAGAAACCGATTCGGCAGCCCTCAATCGAGAGCTCGGATTCCCTTCAAATTATGTTTACAACATTGATGATCTAGGTGCCAATAACATTAGACAAGCAAAATCATCGCCACTGGCTTTGTACAACGGGAAAATATTAACTGGGGAAAGCTTCTATCTTTATGATCCTGAAGGTGATTTAGCTCGAGTTCAGCGGACTGGTGGCAATGTGCAATACATCCGGCCGCTCCGTGGCGGTGATCCCTATAAGAAAAACCTCTGGACTTTAATTTTTGGTCTCAGCGCACAAGAGGCTGTCACTATGAATGGTGATGGAGTTCCTCGTGCCTTTGGTGCTGCGCCGTTTAAGAATTCTGGTGAGCGCCCATCGCGGGCTACTCCGGATGAGATTATGTGTTTGGCTTTTAATTGCGCCACATCTAATCATCTTGTCGGCGCGAGGGTTGCAGCTTCTTATAACAATTTGGATGACAATAAGAATCCTCGTTCCGGAAGCTTTGTCACCGCTACATCCGAGCAATACGTGAGTGTTGGTGAAAATTCGCCAACTTTCAACAGGCAGAGAATGACTGCTACTCATTTCATACCGGTGAATTGGATCAACTTCTACAAAGGGTGCCGGCCCAAGAAAGGTGAAGCAGAGGATTGTCCACAAGCCATGGCATTTCAGGTCACTGCAGGTAACGTTATTGGCACAAGTAACTTGCCTCCTTACGAAGCTTTTTGTGTTGGTGGTAACAACTCGGTTCGTGGTTTCAGTAATTGTGATCTAGGCGTTGGTTCTAGTTACGTGGAGGGAACCATCGAATACCGCTTCCCGATTTTCAAAATCATTAGTGGTGAATTCTTCGTTGATGCTGGTTCCATGATCGGCAGCCAAGGCGATGTGCCCGGCAAGCCTGGTGAGCTGTTGCTCAAGCCTGGCCAGGGCTTCTCGGTTGGTACGGGTGTGATCCTCACCACGCCCGTGGGCCCGCTGCGTTTGGAGGTGGCGACGCGCGACTGGACTGGTGACTACCGCTTCAACGTGGGTGTTGGTTTTAAGTTCTGAGCGTGATCTGGGCTTCTGACTACAGCCGTGCCTACGCGCTGGCGGCAGCTGTTGAGCGCCGCGGGGTGGGCTTGCATTCTGGTCAGGACTGCCTGGTGCGCCTGGAGCCTGGTTCCAAGCCTGGCTTTTGGGTTGGCTTCCTCGATCAACCCGATCAAAAGCCTGTCTTGCTTGCGCCTGATCAGGTGCGCGACACCCGCCTGTGCACGGCCCTGGAGATTGGCGGCCGGCCCCTGGCCACGGTGGAACACTTGCTCGCGGCTCTGGCCGGTGTTGGCTTGACCCAGGCCGAAATATGGCTTGAGGGCCATGAGATCCCTCTGCTGGATGGGTCGGCATTGCCCTGGGTGGAGGCGATTGCTGAGGCTGGCTTGGTTGATCTGGGGCCTCGGGCGCCATTGCCTCCGTTGGCGGCTCCAATTAGTTGTCAGCGCGGTGACAGCTTTGTGCAGGCGTTGCCTTCCGATCAGCTGCTGCTCTCGGCAGCCATTGAGTTTCCGCAGCCCGCCATCGGCCGCCAGCTGTTCAGCCTGGTGCTGAGCCCGGAATCGTTTGTTCGCGAGATCGCCCCAGCGCGCACCTTTGGCTTCAAAGATCAGGTGGAGCAGCTCCGGGAAGCCGGTTTAATTCAAGGCGGCGCCTTGGATAACGCCTTGGTGTGTGATGGCGATAAGTGGGTGAACCCGCCGCTGCGCTTTGCCGATGAGCCTGTGCGCCACAAACTGCTCGATTTGATTGGCGATCTGGCTCTGGTGGGCTTGCCCCTGGCTCAAGTGATGGCGTTCCGGGCGTCCCATAACCTCCATACCCAGTTGGCTGCTGCTTTGGCCGCCAGCTCTGCTCCTCTCGCTGCGGTCACATCCCGCGGTGATCTTCCCAGCGTTGCCTGAATGTCTGCTTCCTCCACGGCCCACTCCCCCTTGATGAGCAGCGAGCAGATCATGAATCTGCTGCCGCACCGGTATCCCTTTGCCCTGGTGGACCGGGTTTTGGAGCATGAGCCCGGAAAGCGGGCCGTGGCGATCAAAAACATCACCTTGAATGAGCCCCAATTCCAGGGGCATTTCCCTGGCCGGCCGTTGATGCCCGGAGTGTTGATCGTTGAAGCCATGGCCCAGGTGGGTGGGTTGATCGTGACCCAGATGCCAGATCTGCCGAAGGGCTTGTTTGTTTTTGCTGGCATTGATGGGGTTCGTTTCCGCCGCCCGGTTGTGCCCGGCGATCAGTTGCGCATTACTTGTGAACTGCTCAGCCTCAAGCGTCAGCGCTTTGGCAAGGTGCGGGCTGAAGCCACCGTTGATGGTGAGCTGGTCTGCTCTGGTGAGCTGATGTTCTCGTTGGTGGATTGACGATGGGCAGCTCCGCACTCGCTCCTCAGATTCATCCCACCGCGGTGGTTGATCCGGCGGCGCAGATTGACGGCGGCGTCAGCATTGGCCCCTATGCCGTGATCGGCCCCGAGGTGCGCATCGGCTCCGGCACCTCGATTGGCCCCCATGTGGTGCTCGATGGCCGCGTGCGCCTGGGCCGTGACAACAAAATTTTTGCTGGGGCCTGCATCGGTCAGGAGCCCCAAGACCTCAAGTACCGAGGAGCACCGACTGAGGTGGTGATTGGTAATCAGAACACCATCCGAGAGTGCGTCACGATCAACCGCGGCACCAACGAAGGTGAAATCACCCGCATCGGTGATCGCAACTTGCTGATGGCCTACTGCCATCTCGGCCACCAATGCGAGCTGGCCAACGACATCATCATGTCGAACGCCATCCAGGTGGCAGGCCATGTGGTGATTGAAGATCGTGCCGTGATTGGTGGTTGTTTGGGCATTCACCAATTCGTTCATATCGGCCGCATGGCCATGGTGGGCGGCATGACCCGCGTGGACCGGGATGTGCCTCCTTTTTGTTTGGTGGAAGGACACCCAGGCCGGGTGCGTGGTTTGAATCGGGTAGGCCTGCGCCGCAGTGGCTTTGCCGAGCAGCACGAAGGACGCGAGATGCGCCAGCTACAGGAGATCTGGTCGCTGCTCTACCGCTCTGAGCATGTGATCGCTGAGGGCTTGAAGCTTGCTCGAGCGCAAGAGCTGCTCCCGGCGGCTGAACACCTCTGCTCGTTTTTGGAAGGATCGCTGACCAAGGGGCGCCGCGGCCCGATGCCAGCCGCCAGCCGCTAATGGTGCGCGTGCTGATCAGCACCGGTGAGGTGTCTGGTGATCTGCAAGGCAGCTTGTTGGTGGAGGCTCTCCACCGGCAGGCGGCAGCGCGCCAGATTCCCTTGGAGGTTTTAGCCCTCGGTGGCCCCCGCATGCAGGCCGCTGGAGCTGAGCTCCTTGCTGATACGGCGCCGCTCGGTTCGATTGGTCTTTTGGAGCATCTGCCTCAGGTGCTGCCAACGCTGAAGCTGCAGGCTCAGGTGAACCGCGAGCTGCTCCAGCGGCCGCCGGATGCCGTGGTGCTGATCGACTACATGGGCGCCAATGTGCGTTTGGGCAAGCGCTTGCGGCGGCAGCTGCCCGAGGTGCCCATCACCTATTACATCGCTCCCCAGGAATGGGCCTGGAGCATGAACGATGGCGGTACCACCAGCCTGCTGAAGTTCACTGATCGCATCCTGGCGATCTTTCCTGATGAGGCCTCGTTTTATGAGTCCCATGGGGCGGCGGTCACCTGGGTGGGCCATCCCCTGGTGGATTTGGCGGCTGATCGGTTGAGCAGGAGTGAAGCGCGCCAGCAGTTGGGGCTTGCCCCCGATGGCCGGCTGTTGCTGCTGTTCCCGGCCTCGAGGCCGCAAGAGCTGAACTATCTGATGCCGGTGTTGGCCCAGGTGGCGGCCCAGCTGCAGGCCCGAGATCCCGATTTATCGGTGATCGTTCCAGCGGGCTTAAGTCGTTTTGAGCAGCCCTTGGCCGAGGCCCTCGAGGCTGCTGGGGTGCGCGGGCGAGTCATTCCCGCTGATCAAGCGGATGCCCTCAAGCCCGCCCTGTTTGGAGCGGCAGATTTGGCGCTTGGCAAGTCAGGCACCGTCAACCTGGAGCTGGCGTTGCAGGGGGTTCCCCAGGTGGTGGGCTATCGGGTCAGCCGGCTCACGGCTTGGGTGGCCCAGCATCTGCTGCGTTTCAAGGTGGAGCACATTTCGCCTGTGAACTTGCTGCTTAAAGAGCGCTTGGTGCCGGAGCTGCTGCAAGACAGCTTCACGGTGGATGAGTTTTTGGCCCAGGCTGTGCCGCTATTGGAAGACAAGTCATGCCGCGCCCGCGTGTTCGATGGCTACCAGCGGCTGCGGCAGACCCTGGGCAGCCCTGGGGTGACCGACCGCGCTGCAGCGGCCATCCTCGAGGCCATTCCCCAATGAAGCGGCGATTGCTCTGGCTGCTGGCTTCTGTGTTGGTGGCGCTGGCATCTCTGCTGGGGCCAACCTCTGCTGTTTGGGCTGCTGATCCCCAGCAGGCGGTGTTTGCCGGGGGGTGTTTTTGGTGCCTTGAGCACGATCTCGAGGTGCTGCCTGGGGTGATCTCGGCTGAAAGCGGCTACTCCGGCGGCAGCACGGCCAATCCCAGCTATCAACAGGTGAGCAGTGGCCGCACCGGCCACGCTGAGAGCGTGTTGGTGCGTTTCGATCCGGATCGCATCAGTTACGCCACTTTGCTGCGAGCCTTTTGGCGCAACGTGGATCCCTTCGATGGCGAGGGCCAGTTCTGTGATCGTGGCAGCTCCTATCGCCCGGTGATCTTCACCGGCTCAGCCGATCAGCTGGAGCAGGCCAGTGAAAGCGCCCGCTTGGCGGCCCAAGAGCTCGCCACTGCTGAGCCTTTGGCAGTGACGATCGAACCGCTGAAACGCTTCTGGCCGGCTGAGGACTATCACCAGGATTACGCCGAGCGCCAAGCCCTCACTTACAACTTCTACCGCTGGCGTTGCGGCCGTGATGCCCGGCTCGATGCGGTCTGGGGAGAGCAGGCGCGCTTGCCAGTGGTGTGGAAGACCGCCCCTGCATTTCCTACAAACGCAGGCTAAGTTGCGGTCAGACCGCGGAGGTGGAATGTATCTGCTGACCATTCGCGAGGGATTGTCGACCCGTTACATCGGTCCATATGAGAGCCCCAAGCACGCAGCAGATGACCTCGACCGTCTGCTTGAGAACTGTGATGACCGGGCGCGCTGGCAGATCCACGAGCTGCAATCGCCGGCCACGCTGAGCGATCAGCAAGAAGCGCAGCCTGTGGTGGCCTAAGGCCTCGGGTAGCCCCTGAGCAAGCCACTTTCAATCATCAAGCCGATGCCTGCATTGATGCATATCAGGCTCAAGGTGCCGATCCAAAACCACGGCTCTGGTGGTGTAGAGCCGCGCCGTACCACCGCTTCACCAAATAGGCAAAGCCCAGCTGGCAGAAGCAGAACTCCCACTTGAGCCCGCAGGTACCACTGCCATTTGGGGCTGATTCGGCGCCGCGCAGCCATGCCATTGCGCTGAGGGATTTCAACCTACGCCGCTGCCGTTTGTGCTTCCGCGCAGCGGCGCAGCTTGCGTAGGGCGTTGTGCTCCAGCTGCCGTGTGCGTTCGCGGCTGATGCCAAAGCGGTCAGCCAGCTGTTGGTAGGGGGTGCGTTCGTCGCTATGGCGCGCTCGCACCACGGTGGCCTCGCGCTCGCTCAAGCCAGCGCTGCTCAACAGTCCTGTCAGCTGTTCGCTGCGCAGGGTTTGCTCCAGCTGCTCCATCGGGCTGGTGCGGTCGTCTTCGAGTAGGTCCACCAGGCTGCCGTGGTCGGGGTCTGAGCCCATCGGGGTGTCGAGGGAACAGCCACGGCTGAGCAGCTGCGCACGCTCGAGCTCGTGGAGTTGGTCAACGCGTTCGCCCATGGCTTCGGCCAGCTCCTCTGGCTTGGGTTGGCGTCCCAGCTCTTGGCTGAGCCGCCCGTGTGTGCTGCGCAGTCGCCCCAACCGCTCGCTCACCCGGCAGGGCAGCCGCAGGGCTGGGGTTTGCAGCTGAATCGCCCGCTGCAGGGCCTGCTTGATCCACCAATAGGCGTAGGTGCTGAAGCGGTAGCCGGTGCTGGGGTCGTATTTCTCGGCGGCGCGCTGCAGGCCAATCGAGCCCTCCTGCACCAAATCCTCCATGGCCAAGCCGCGCAGGTGCTGTTTTTTGGCTAAGTGCACCACCAACCGCAGGTTGGCTTGCACCAGCCGGCCGCGGGCCCTCAGTCCACGCTTTTGCACTTCCGCTGGCGCTTTCTCAGGGCCGCCAGGGTGGTCCTGCCAGGCGCGCACTTGGCGCCCCAGGCTCACCTCTTCCTCGGGGCTTAAGAGGGCATGACGGCCGATGCTATTGAGCATCCAGCCAAAGCAATCGTTGCTGCCTTTCACCATCACCGCGCTCCTTGCGGCTCTCCCTTCACGGTGAAACGCTCAGTCGTTTGGGGCGATGGGGAGAACCGGACGGTTTGGTTCGGCTCTCCTCAGGAGTCGAGCGGTTGATGCAGCGTTTCCAGGCTGAGGGCCTCCTCCTCTTGGCGCCAGAGCTGGCAGGCGGGGCTGAAGGCTTCAGGGAAGGCGTGGTTGGCTAGATCCATTGTCAGGTGATGGCGCACGCGCAGGTTGGGAATCACCGGCTCGAGGATCTCCTCGGCTTCCCGTTGGAAGCGCTGCCAATCGGCCACAGCGGCTTCGCAAGCTCTGCCGACATCGCCATCCCACTGGCTCGGACTGGTGTTCTCGAACCAGAAGGCGCTGTGGTCAGAGCTGGTGGGCTGGAACAACGTATAAACACCGGAGGTGGATCACCCCTGGCTTAACCCTTCCTTCGCATCAGCAGCAACCGCCTGGCACCACTCCACCAGGGTGCGGACGCCGTAGCCGGTGGCGCCAGAGGGATCGGTGCTGCGGCCCTTGTCGCTCCAGACCGGTCCGGCGATGTCGATGTGGGCCCAGGGGATCTCAGGTTTGACGAACTCCTTGAGGAACAGGGCTGCGGTGATCGAGCCACCGGGACGAGGTCCGGTGTTTTTCATATCGGCCAGTCCGCTCTTGAGCCCGTCTTTGTAGGAGCTCTGCAGTGGCATGCGCCAGAGCCCTTCGCCGGCGCGATGGGCGGCATCACTCAGCTGTTGGGCTAGGCCATCGTCGGGGCTCCAGTAGCCAGCGATTTCATCGCCTAGGGCAATCACGCAGGCCCCGGTGAGGGTGGCCAAATCAACAATCGCATCAGGCTCCAGGCCACAGGCATAGACCAGGGCATCGGCCAGGGTGAGACGCCCTTCAGCGTCGGTGTTGTTGATCTCGATGGTTTTGCCATTGGAGGCCGTCACGATGGCGCCCGGGTAGATCGCCTCAGCGCTGACCATGTTTTCGGTGGCTGCGCTGATCACATGGATCTCCAGCCCCTCAAGCTTGAGTTCCGCCAGGGTGCGGGCCGCTCCAAGCACCGCGCCGCAGCCGCCCATGTCGAACTTCATCAGCTCGATCTGGCTGCCGCCCACCTTGAGGTTGTAGCCGCCGGAATCAAAGGTGAGGCCTTTGCCCACCAAGGCCAGCTTGCGCTTGACAGGGCCTTGCGGGCGAATCACCAGGTGCAGGAACCGCGGCGGGATGCTGGCCCCTTGGGCCACGGCTAAATAGGCCCCCATGCCGCGTTCGCGGCATGCCGCTTCATCGAGAACGGTGAGCTCGCAGCCAAATTGATCAGCGATGGAGCGGGCGGTGGCTTCCAGGCTTAGGGAATTCACCACATTGGGCGGGGCCGCCACCAATTCGCGCGCCAGCATCACGCCTTGGCAAATGGCTTCCTGCTGCGCCAGCTGTTGATCCAGCTCGCTGGCTAGGCCCTGCAGCACGATCTCGCCGGGATCCAGGCTGGGCTTGTTCTCACTGCGGAAGCGCTCGTCTTTGTAGAGAGCGAGCCGGCAGCCCTGCATCAAGGCCGTGAGGGCTTGATCGGGGGCAAAGGCTTCCAGGGGTAAGACCAGCGCCAGTGCCTTGAGGTTGGAACCGCGGCTGGCCAGGGCCAGGCTGGCGGCGGCTTTGCGCAGCGCCAGGCCGTCAAAGTCGTCTGGCTCGCCCAAGCCGCTAATGATCACCAGCGATGGCTGCTGGCCAGGAAAGCTGAAGCTGTGCTTCTCACCGCCTTTGGCTTTGAACTCGCGCTGCTCAAGCAGCAGCTCCAACTGGGAGGCCAGCGCTGGCAGCAGGGCGGCCAACTGCTGCTGCCAGCTGCTGCTGAATAGGCCCAGGGCCACACCATCACAGCCGAGCTCCGCCAGGGGAGCGGAACTGCAGCGGAAGTTCATGACGGCGCAACGGATTGATCGCGCGATCGTACCGGTGCCGCCTAATTAGTGGAGGTCGCTCTGGAACGGTGTCTGCCAGCGCTGGCGGCACTCCTTGTTAAACGGCGGCAGCCAATGGCGAATCTGCTGTTGCTCGACGCGCCTGCGCGCGCGCGCCTCAGCCGGGGCATCGCACCAGAAGCGGATCGTGAAGCGTGGCTGCTGACCACAGCGCACCAGGGCTTCGCCGTAGGCCGCCAAATACGACTTGCAATCGTGCTCACCCTTCCAGCGGCGGTCGGCCTGGCAGGTTTCCCCCACATAGAGCAGCAGCTCCTGGCCGTCGCCGCGGCTGTGGTCGAACACGAAATAGAGGGCAGCCCCATGTTGCAGCGAGTCTGGCCAGCGCCAGAACAGCAGGTGTTGTGGGGGCAGGCTCAAGGGCTCCGGTGGCGCCGCGCTCGGTTCGTGTTGGCCGAACAAGCTGCCTTGGGCGTTGCTGCTGGGCTGCTGGCGCTGCTGCTGCTGAAAGGCCAACACCCGCTGCTGCCAATCCGCCAGCACCTCAGGGCTTAGGGGTAGCTCTGCATCGGGCTGCAGGCCGGCTTGGGGTGTGAACAGATCGAACTGGCGCATTTCAGGATTTCGCCAGGGGAAGTTCAGGTCCGCTGCTGCTGCTGCTTGCAGCTGGCCCAAAGCAAACCTTGCCGATCAGTTCTTCAATCACGCCGGCAGGCAGCAGCAGACGCTCCTGCAGATCAGCAATATCGCGAAAGGGTTGGCGGCTGCGTTCGCGCAGCAGCCGTTGTTGGCGCTCCGGGCTTAATCCCAGGGTCTGCAGTTGCAGGCTGCTGGCGTTGTTGAGATCGAGGGCTGCAGCGACTGGATTGGGTGGTTCGCTGTACCAGCGGAACAGCAGGTGGGGCTGCCACAGCTGCTGCTGCTCAGCGCTGAGCTCCAGCAATCGGGCCAGGTCATCGGCGCCGCTGAATTGCACCCCGCCCCGTTGCAGCCGCACCAATAGATCGGCTTGATCATTGCTGCAGCCCGGCAGCTTGAGCCAGTCGCTGTGGCTGGCCCGGTTCACATCGATTTGCCAGGTGTCAACGGTGGGGCTGTCGAACACCAAAGGTGCAATGGGTTTGGCTGGTTTGGGCGGGCTGGGTAGTTCGCCGCTGGCCTGGAGCAGGCGGCGAGCCAGTGGATCCAGCCAGTGGCGCGGCCGAGCCATGGGCGAAGGCAATGCAATCGATGAGCCAGTATCCGGTCGGAGAACCGCCCTGGCCAGAGGCTGTGGGCCGCTCAGAATGGCGTGTAGAAAGGATCGGCCATGGGGTTCTTTGAATCTGAGATCGTTCAGGACGAAGCCAAACGCCTGTTTGGCGACTACCAATCGCTGATGCAGCTGGGCGGGGAATACGGAAAGTTCGATCGCGAAGGCAAAAAGCTGTTTATTGACCGCATGGAAGAGCTGATGGAGCGCTACCGCGTCTTCATGAAGCGCTTTGAGCTCTCGGAAGATTTCCAGGCCAAGCTCACCGTTGAGCAGCTGCGCACCCAGCTGAGTCAATTCGGCATCACGCCAGAGCAGATGTTTGAGCAAATGAACCTCACGCTCGAGCGCATGAAATCCCAACTCGAAGCTGAGAGCTGAGCCGCGCCCGTACGATCCACTGCCAAGCAGCTCCCGCGCCCTGACCATGCCGGAACAACCGCAGTCTTTGCCGGCATGGCTGGCCCGCGGCATGGCCGACCTGTTTCCGGCTGGTGCACCGGGTGATGCGGATCAGGCCCTGGCGGCACGGCTGGCAGCAGCCCAGGCAGAGGGCCGGCCGCTGCGCATCAAGCTGGGCATCGATCCCACCGGCAGCAACATTCACTTGGGGCACAGCATCTTGTTCCGCAAGCTGCGGGCCTTCCAAGACGCCGGCCACACGGCGGTGTTGATCATTGGGGATTTCACCGCGCGCATTGGCGATCCCACCGGCAAAAGCGCCACGCGTGTGCAGCTGACGGCTGAAGAGGTGGAGGCCAATGCGGCCACCTATCTGGCCCAGTTGGGGCAAGGGCAGCCCAAGGAGCAGGCCCTGCTCGACTTTGAAACGCCCGGCCGCCTTGAGGTGCGCCGCAATAGCGAATGGCTGGCTGATTTGGGCCTGCCCCAGGTCATTGGCCTGTTGGGCACCGCCACCGTGGGCCAGATGCTGGCCAAAGAGGATTTTGCCAAGCGCTACGGCAGCGGCACGCCCATTGCCCTGCACGAATTCCTCTACCCATTTCTGCAGGGCTACGACTCGGTGGCCGTCGATGCCGATGTGGAACTCGGCGGCACCGACCAGAAATTCAATGTGGCCATGGGCCGCGACCTGCAGCGCCATTTCAACCAGCGAACCCAGTTCGGGCTGCTGTTACCGATCCTTGTGGGCCTCGACGGGGTTCAAAAGATGAGCAAGAGCCTCGGCAACACCGTTGGCCTCGAGGAAGACCCGCTCTCGATGTACTCCAAGCTCGAGAAGGTGGGTGATGCCGCCATTGATGACTACATCACCCTGCTGAGCGATCTGGATCTGGCCTCGTTGCCGCAGAACCCGCGGGATAAGCAGAAAGCCATGGCCCTGGCGGTGACCGCTAGCCGCCATGGACTGGAGGCGGCCAGCAAGGCGCAGAGCGATGCCGCGACCCTGGTGGGGGGCGGCGGTGATGCCTCTGCGGACGTGCCGGAGGCTTCGCTTGCTCAGGTGAACTTCCCGGCCAAAGCCTTCTATTTGCTCAGTGCGGTTGGCCTCTGCGCCAGCAGCAGTGAGGCCCGCCGCCAGATCAAAGGTGGTGCTGCGCGGCTAGAGGGGGAGAAGCTCACCGACCCCAACCAGGAGTTTGCCTCGGCGGCGGAGCTGGAGGGCAAGGTGCTGCAGCTCGGTAAAAAGACATTCCGCCGGCTGACAGCTTGATCTACAAGCTTTTCAGTACAGCGAGATCTTCAGCGTCCAGAGGCGTTGGAATCCCTTGCATTAGTGCATCAGCAAAGCCCTCGTCTTTGCTCAGCATGGTCAACAGATAAAGCCTGCCTGGGCCGGGGTTTTCAAGATCGTGCAGGGTGGCTGAGGGCACGACAACAAAGTCTCCACCGCCGCTGCGAATGGATCGATCTTTGAGATGAAAGATCACCTGGCCGCGCAAGACAAAGAACAGTTCAGCCGCTTGGTGGTGGGCATGGGGCGGAACCCGATCACATGGATCGTGGATCTCTAGAAACAGCGATGGCACAGCCTCTGGATCGGAGTTGCCACTGTCGCCATCAGCCGGGGTGCTGAGCAGGGCCAAGCGGCAGTGATCGCCATCGCTGAGGCGAAATCCCTGGAGCTGTTCTGGATGAACGATGCGCGGCAGCATGTTTTTGCGCCAGGACCATCTCAGGATGGTGGGAGATCGACTGGCTGCCTTGATTCCGTCGCTTTTTAATCACCCCGCTGATCGGATCATCGTGGCCCTCGATGGCATGGCGCCCCAGCAGGCCTTGGCTTTCAGCCGCCAGCTCGAGGGGCTGCGTTGGGTGAAGGTGGGCCTGGAGCTGTTTGTGCAGGCGGGCCCTGGGGTGGTGGCGCAGCTGCGGGAGCAAGGGCGGCGGGTCTTTTTGGATCTCAAGTTCCACGACATCCCAGCAACGATGGCGGGTGCCTGCCGGCGGGCCGCGGCGCTGGGGGCCGAGTTGATCACCGTTCATGCCTGCTCCGGCAGCGAGGCGCTTAAGGCGGCGCAAGCTGCCGCTGTTGAGGGAGCCCAAGCGGCGGGGCAACCGCTGCCCACCCTCTTGGCGGTGACGGTGCTCACCAGCTGGCAGGAGCAGCGCATGCAGCAGGAACTCGCCATGGCCCAGGGCATCGCCGAGCGGGTGCCGGCCCTGGCGCAACTCGCCGCCAGTGCAGGCATTGGCGGATGTGTGTGCTCACCACTTGAAGCTGCGGCCCTGCGCCGTCAGCACCCCGAGCCGTTTGCTTTGGTCACCCCTGGGATCCGCCCGAAAGGGGCAGCCGCTGGTGATCAGGCCCGCGTGATGGGTCCTGCAGAAGCCATCGCCGCTGGCGCTAGCCAATTGGTGATTGGCCGGCCGATCACTCAAGCCCATGATCCGGCCGCCGCCTTTGAGCGTTGCTGCGCGGAGCTGGCTTAGGCCACCAGGGGCAAGGGGCTGTTGAGCTCGCGGTAGAGGCGCTCAATTGAATCAATGTTGGCGCTGAGGGTGTAGCGCTCCATCACCCGGCGGCGGGCTTGGCGCCCCAGTTCGGCGGTGAGCAGGCGCTGATCGCGCAGCACCGGCAGCAGGGTGCGCAGTTGGGTGGTCACGCCTTGGGTGCTGATCACGATGCCGGCGCCTCCGGCCAGCACTTCGCCATCGGCGCCCGCATCAGTGGCCACGCAGGCGCAGCCGCTGGCCATGGCTTCCAGCAGGGCCAGTGAGAGCCCTTCCACCAGCGATGGCAGCAGGAACACTTCAGCGGCTTGGAGCAGGGCGGCGCGGCGCTGCTGATCGGCCTCATAGCCCCACCAAATGATGTTCTCTGAGCTGTAAGTGGTTTCCAGGGTGTTGCGCAGGGGGCCGTCGCCCACCACCACCAGAACGCAGCCTTCGGGCTGCACCAATTTCCAAGCCCGTAGCAGGGCCTCCACGTTTTTTTCGGTGGCCAGCCGGCCCATGTAGAGAAAGACCCGGCGGCCGTCAAAGCGCTGCTGCAGATCCGAGCTGCCGGGATGCCAATGGCGCGGGTCCACGCCGTTGGGAATCACCGCTAAACGATCCTCAGGAACCCCCAGTCGGTTGAGCACCTCGGCTTGGAGATCGGAGAACACGATCACCTTGCTGTAGCGGGCAAGCGAGGGGGCATAGAGCTGATAGGTCAGCTGCTGGCCGCCGGCGGTGATGTTGCGCAGGGAGGCATCAAAGGGAGGGTGGAAGGTGGCCACCAGCGGCACCTGCAGTTGCTGGCAGAGCTCGGGCAGGCCGAAATCCAGCGGTGAGAGGGTGAGGCTGGCGTGCACCACATCGGGCTGGATGCGCTCCAGTGATTCCCGCAGCTCGCGGTTGGCCCGCGGTGAGGGAATGGTGTACATCTGCGATTTGACCAGATAGGGCAAGGCCACATCGGGTTGGTCTTCAGCGGCCAGCTCGTGCTCATCGCCAGGGCCAGCTTTCAGCAGCCGGCCGATCTGTGTGGCTGGTGTGTCGAAATGGATGAAATGAATCTCATGGCCCCGATCGCGCAGCGCGGCGGTGGTGGCCAAGCCGTAAGAAACGTTGCCGCAGAAGGGCGATTTTTTCCCGAGCCAGGCGATCCGCATCAACAAAGGATGGGCCAGGGGGGAAAGCTAGCAGCGGCGTTTAGTTGCGTTGCCATGGCCGCTCCATGCCAGCACCGGCAAATACCAGCAGCGCCAAAAGCAGTAGCACCGGTTGCAGACCAACGCTTCCCACCAAGGTGCCGGCCAGCACGAGCGGCAGGCTGAGGGCGATGTTCACCAGGTTGTTCTGCAGGCCAAACACCTTGCCCATCAGTTCTTCTGGGGTGTCTTCCTGGATCGTGGTTTGAGCCGGAATGCCCACCAGGGCCGTACCCAGCCCGAGCACGCCGCAGAGGGCCAGGGTGGTCCAGAGATTGGGGCGGAGTTGGGCCAAAAGCACCAGGCAGAAGCCCATGCCGCCCAGGCCAATGGCGGCGAGCACCGAGCGGCGGAAGCGATGGCCCAGCTGCGCGATCAACACTGCTCCAATCGCCAGCCCCAGCCCCACCATGGCCAGCAAGCTGCCAAAGCGTTCGGCGCCAAGGCCCGCCACGCGGATGGCCAAGCTGATCGAGAGGGCCCACAGGGCTGCCAGCAGGCTGTAAAGCAGCACCAGATGCAGCATCGCCCCGCGCACGCTGGCCTGGCGGCTCAAGAAAGCCAGCCCATCTTTGATATCCGCCCAAACACTGGTGCCTGTGCTCTGGCGCGGCGGCTCATTGGTGCGCACGAACAGCAGGATCAAGGTGGCGATCCCGTAGGCCAAGGGCACCAGGGCAAATTCGCCATGGCTGATGCCCAGGGGACTCAATACCTGGCGCAGCAGCTGCATCACCGGTTCGCCCAAGGCGAAGCCCACGATCGTGGCCGCCATGGTGGTGGTGGTGTACAGCGAATTGGCCGGTAGTAGCAGGGGTTTGTCCACCAGCAGCGGGATGGCGGCCAGCTCGGCTGGCGCAAAAAACTGCGTCAGGCAGGACTCCAAAAAGGTGATCACCAAAAGGCCCCAGTAGCCCCAGCTCAAGCCCAGCCAACTGGGCCCGGGCAGGAGCATGAACGGCACCGCCAGGGTGATCAGGGTGCGTAGCCCGTTGGAGGCCACCATCACGGCCCGCTTGGGCCAGCGGTCCGCCCACACCCCCGCCAGGCTGCCCAGCAGGATCGCCGGCAGGGTGTTGGCGGCAAAGATGCCGGTGGTGAGCAGGGTGATCAGCTGAGCATCGGGGCCCACGCCGCCGCTGCTGAGGCCTGGATTGCTGCCCACGCCCTGCTGGCGCAATAAATCGGCTGCTTCTGCCAGCGGGCCTGAGCTGATGTCGGTGGTCTGCGCCCAGTTTTGGGCGATCAGAAACACCATCAACACGATGTAGAACTTGTCGGCCAGCTGGGAAAAGATCTGCCCCAGCCAGAGGAGCCTGAAACCCGGAAGGGCCAGCACGGCCTGAAGACCGCTGCCTTGTTGGGCCTGATCGCTCACCCGTTCTGCCGCTGCGCTGATGCCGGCCAATCCTGCCGCAGCAGTGTCAATGCTCTGGGACTGCGTCCGAGATGTTCACGGCACCAGATCTGCAGCAGCTCCTGCAGGTGCAGCCACACCCGTTCTGGCCCCATCAGCTCTCCATCGCGCTTGCGCGGCAGTTGGGGCCGCAGCAACCGTTGCAGTAGCGCGAGCTCTGAGGCATTGAGCAGCAGCACCGCACCGCTTTGCCGGCCGCTGCAAAAGCCATCGGCCGGCAGCAGGCTGCAGCGCCACTCCCAGTTGCCAATCGGCGGCACCAAATCACCGCCGCCATTGAGATCGGTGTTCATCGGTAGCCCCAGCCCCGCGAGTTGCAGCAGCTGCACGCCGCCCTGCACGGCGGTGGCCAAGGCCTCCAGCCTCTGAACCTCTGCTGGGGCTGATCGCAACTCCTCCAGTTGCCCGAGCCGGTGCAGCAGCAGGGCCAAGGCACCGGGGAGGGGTTCGGCCTCGGCGATCAGCAGCCGCGCTAGCTCCAATAGCCATTGGCCGGCAGCCAGCAATTCGAGCTGCTCACCAAGGCGGCTGTAGCTGCGGATCACCTGGGCCTGGCGCAGGCGATCGAGGCTGCGGCCCCGTGCCACCTGGGCCTTGATCAGCGTCAGCGCTCCGGCAGCGGCCAGGCTGCTGCGCGGTTTGCGGGCGCCGCTGGCGGCCAGCTTGAGCAGCCCCTCTTCTTCGGTGAGCAGGAGAAGCAGGCGGTCTTGCTCACCCAGCGGTGTGGTTTTCAGGCAAAGCCCCTCGAGGCTGCGCTCGCGCGGCGGCGTGCTCATTCCCGCTGGGCCTGCACCAGCTCCACGCCCCGGCTGGTGCCCAGCCGCTGGGCCCCTGCTTGCACCAGCTCAATGGCGTGGCCCAGGTCTCGGATTCCACCGGAGGCCTTCACCTTGGCCCGCCCTGCTGCCAGCCCGTGCAATTGCCGCACGATGGCGCTGCTGGCGGGCTGGCCATAGCCGCTGCCGGTTTTCAGAAACGCGACGCCGGCATCGAGGCCCACCTCCACCAGCGTTTGCAGCTGATCGCTGCTGAGTTGATCGGCCTCCAGGATCAATTTGACCGGAAGACCCAGCTCCACCACAGCCGCAATTTGATCGTGCAAGGCCGTGAGCTCGCCATCGAGCAGCAGGGCGAAATCCGGCACCAGATCAAGTTCATCGGCGCCAGCCTCCACAGCGGCTTCGGCTTCAGCGCGCTTGATCGCACTGCTGCAGGCGCCGAAGGGAAAGCTCAACACGCTGATCAGGCGAACGCTGCTGCGCTCCCCCAGCCACTGGCGGGCTTGCGGCATCCAGCGGGAGGCCAGACAGATGCCGGCGAAGCCGTAATGCAGGGCCTGCTGGCAGCCGCGCTCGATTGATTCGCTGCCCAGCCGCGGCTGCAGCAGGGCGTGGTCGATCAGTGGGGCGAGATCGGGGACCTCGGCCGGGTCGAATGCGGCAGGCACGCCATTAGCTGCGGGCTTCGATCACACCGTATCCGCCGTGGTTGCGCTGGTACACCACCTGAAGCTCGCCGTTGTCGGCATTGCGGAAGACGTAGAAGTCATGGTCGATCACCTCCAGCTGGTGAATCGCTTCCTCCACGCTCATCGGTGGCATGGCGAAATACTTCCGCCGCACCACAGGGGCGGGCAGCTTGGCCTGACGGCCTTGCAGGATGTCGCCCTGCAGGGGCATCACCTCGGGCTCGGCCTGGTGATCGCTGTGGTGCCCATGGCCCTGGCGGCGGTCCTTATGGCGTTGCAGCTGGCGGGCCAGTTTTCCGGCCACCAGATCAATGCTGGCGTAGAGGTTCTGGCTGCGTTCCTGCGCGCGGATCACCGTGCCGCTTGCGAACAGGGTGACTTCAGCGGTTTGCTGAGGCACCCGCGGGTTGCGCGCCACCGACAGGTGCACATCGGCTTCCTGCACCATGCCGTTGAAGTGATTCACCGCTCGCGAGAGCTTGGTTTCGGTGTAATCCCGCAACGCGGGCGTGACTTCGAGATTGCGGCCGTGGATCAGAAGCTTCATACCGGCACCTCACTGCCATGTGGGTTGAATTCAATGTATTGACGACGGCATGGAACGGGTATTGCCAGAAGCATTCCTTTGTGCTCTCGCCAGGGAAATTTCCCTGGAGCAGGCCTGGCGCTGGCAGCAGCAGTGGCAGCAACGCCTGTTGAGCTCAGGTGGCCCGGAGCTATTGCTGCTGCTGGAGCACCCCGCTTGCTACACGCTCGGCCGCGGCGCCAGCCTTGAACACCTGCATTTCGATCCTGAGGATCCCCCTGCGCCGCTGCACCGGCTTGATCGCGGTGGTGAAGTCACCCACCACGTGCCTGGCCAATTGGTGGCTTATCCGGTTGTTGATCTGCAGCGCCATCAGCCCGATCTGCACTGGTATCTGCGTCAGCTTGAGGGGATGGTTCTCGATCTGCTCGAGCAGCACGGGCTCAGCGCTGAGCGGCGCGAGGGGCTCACCGGGGTTTGGTTGGAAGGAAAGAAGGTGGCTGCCATTGGGGTGGGCTGCCGCCGCTGGGTGACCCAGCACGGTCTGGCCCTCAATGTGAGCTGCGATTTGGCGGGTTTTGAAGCCATCACCCCCTGCGGCCTGCCGTTGCCGGTGGGGCGGCTGGATCAATGGCGGCCCGGGGTGAGCGTGCAGCAGTTGCAGCAGCCCCTGGCAGCAAGTTGTTGCAAGCGATTGGGCTGGTCCGCTGTGGAGTGGATCAACGAGCAGACTCTGCGCAGCTGGCTGGAGAGCGATGGCTGACGCTTTGGTGTGCTGGCAGGGTGATCGCGCGGATCAGCGGGCCCTGGAGCAGCAGCCTGATTGGTCGGGACTGAAGGGAATTGATGGCCTCTGGCCGCGGCTATCACAGAGCCACGGAACGCTGATGGCGGTGGAAGCTGCCCACGGCCCAGCTCCAGAGAGCCTCAGCTTCCAGGCGTTGCATGAGCGCATCGCCCAAGTGGCTGCTTGCCTGGCAGCCCAGGGCATTGGCCCAGGGGATGTGGTGGCTCAGTTCGCTGAGAACGGGCCCCGCTGGTTGGCCGTGGATCAAGGCTTGATGCGGCTGGGGGCCGCCAATGCCGTGCGCGGCAGCCAAGCCCCGGTTGAGGAGTTGGTCTACATCCTTGGCGATTGCGGTGCAAAGGCCCTGGTGCTGGAGGACGCCAGCCTGCTGGAGCCGTTGCAAGCCGCTGGTGCCCTGGCTGGCCTGCATTTTGTGCTGTTGCTCCATGGCGAGGTGCCCGCCATCGGTGTGCCGGTGCCACTGCTGAGCTGGCAGGAGCTGCTCGCCGGTGGTGTTCACCGCTCTGCCGTGCTCGAGCCGGCCGAGGGATCTGAAAGCCGCCTGGCCACGATCCTCTACACCTCCGGCACCACAGGTCGGCCTAAGGGGGTGCCCCTCTCTCAGTCCAACCTGTTGCATCAGGTGCGCACCTTGGGTGTGGCCGTCTCTCCCCAGCCGGGCGAGCGGGTGTTGAGCGTGTTGCCGATTTGGCATGCCTATGAACGCAGCGCTGGCTATTTGTTGCTGTCGCGCGGTTGCTGCCAGAGCTATACGAACCTGCGCCAGTTCAAGGGCGATCTGCAGCGGGTTCGCCCCCACTACCTGATCAGTGTTCCGCGCCTATGGGAAGCCCTCTATGGAGGCTTCCAGGGAGCCCTTGAAGGGATGCCGGCCGGCAAACAAAAGCTGTTGCGCGCGGCCTTGGCCGCTTCGCAAACCCATGCCCGCTCGCTGCGGCAGTGGCGTGATCTGGCTGATCACCCCCTGCCTTTGTCTGAGCGTTTGGCTGGTTTGGCCGTGGCGGCGCTGAGTTGGGCGCCAGCCGCCCTGGCCAGTGGCTTGCTGTGGCCTGCGGTGCGCAAACAACTGGCTGGCGGGCATTTGGGCACCGCCATCAGCGGTGGTGGAGCCCTGCCGAAGCACATCGATGCTTTTTTCGAGGCCATCGGCATCGAATTGCTGGTGGGCTACGGCCTGACCGAAACCAGCCCGGTGCTCAGCTGCCGGCGCCGCTGGGCCAACAGGCGCGGCAGTGCTGGCCGGCCGTTGCCTGGAACCGAGCTGAAAATTGTTGATCCCGATAGCCGCCGCACCCTGCAGCAAGGGGAGCGGGGATTGGTGCTGGCCCGCGGCCCCCAAGTGATGAAGGGCTACCTCAATCGGCCTGAGGCCACCGGGGAGGTGCTTGATACCGAGGCCTGGTTCAACACCGGTGATCTCGGGCATGTGCTGGCCGATGGCTCGCTGTTTCTCACCGGCCGCGCCAAAGACACGATCGTGCTGAGCAGCGGCGAAAACATCGAGCCCGGACCGCTGGAGGACGAATTGGCAGCCTCCGAGCTGGTGGAGCAGGTGATGGTGGTGGGCCAGGACCAACGCCAGTTGGGTGCTCTGGTGGTGCCGCGCACCGAAGCTCTAGCGGCCCTGGCCGCTGAGCTGGCTCTGCCAGTGGCTGAGCAGTGGCCCGATGGCTCGGCCTTGGGGGGTGATCCTGCGCTGCTGAAAGCCTTCACCAGCCGGCTAAATCGCCGCCTGGCTGAGCGCAGTGGCGCCCGGGCTGATGAGCGCCTGGCGGGGGTGGCCTTGGTGGCGGCCTTCAGCATCGACAACGGCCTTTTGACCCAGACGCTCAAACAGCGGCGTGACCGCATCAGCAGTCGCGACGGCGCAGCAATTGCGGCGATCTATGGCGCCGGTTGACCCCAGCTGCTGCGACTGACAGTCTTGGGCGCCACTTTCCCTTCCAATGGCTGACGCGCTGACCATCAAACGCAACATCACGGTTCAAGCGGTTGTGACGCCGACCTGGAAGCAGGAAGCTGAGCGCGAACTGAGCCAGGGCATCACCACCACCGACCAGCAGCTGGCCCAGCTGGAGCAAGAAGGCCAGCAGGTGATCGAGGAAATCCGCCGCCAGAGCGCCAATCCGCTTGATCCACGCGTGCAGGAGCAGGTGGCTGGGGTGCAGCAGCAGGTGGCCGCCAAGCGCTCTGAGCTCGAGGAGCAAAAGCGCAACCTGCTGGATCAGCAGACCACCGTGCAGGGGCTGCAGATGGATGAGGTGGTGGAGCAGGGGCAAATCGAAAGCACCTGCACCGTCTCGGTGGGGGACAACCTGGTGCAGAAGCTGCAGGCCTCGATCGTGGTCAAAGACGGCGTCGTTCAGTCCATTAGCGAGGGCGCCTGAGCCGGGAGATAAGATCCCCGGACCCTTGAGCGGAAGCGGCTGATGGCGACATTCGAGATCTTCATGCCAGCCCTCAGCTCAACGATGACTGAGGGGAAGATCGTTGAGTGGCTCAAGCAGCCCGGCGACCGCGTTGAGCGCGGTGAATCGGTGTTGGTGGTCGAATCGGATAAAGCCGATATGGACGTGGAGTCCTTTGAGGCTGGCTTCCTCGGTGCTGTGTTGCTGCCCGCTGGCGGAACAGCTCCTGTAGGCGAAACCATTGGCTTGGTGGTGGAAACCGAGGCTGAGCTCGCCGAGCTCAAGGCCAACGGACCGGCCACCTCAGCCGCCTCTGCGCCTGCAGCCGCACCGGCACCGGCAGCAACTCCTGCATCGACCCCTGAGCCGGCTGCGGCACCTGCCCCCGCGCCTGTTGCCGTGGCCGCGCCGCCGGCTCCTGCCAGCAGCAATGGCCATGGCGGACGCGTGGTGGCCAGCCCCCGCGCCAAGAAATTGGCCCAGCAATTGGGCGTGCAACTTGAAGGCCTGCGCGGCAGCGGCCCCCATGGCCGCCTGATCGCTGCTGATGTCGAGCGTGCGGCTGGCCGCACCCCAACAGCGCCATCGGCTGTTCCTGCTGGAACCCTGCCAGCGGCCCAAGCTGCTGCTCCTGCCGTGGCTCCTCTACCCGCAGCTGTGGCTGCTCCGGTGGGCCCTGGTGAAACCCTGCCCTTCACCACCCTTCAGCAGGCGGTGAATCGCAACATGGTGGCCAGCCTGGCGGTGCCCACCTTCCGCGTGGGTTACACGATCACCACCGACAAGCTCGATGCTTTCTACAAACAGGTCAAGCCCAAGGGCGTGACCATGACCGCGCTGCTGGCCAAGGCTGTGGCCTCTGCTTTGTCCGGCCATCCGCGGGTGAATGCGGCCTACAGCGAGGCCGGTATCGCCTATCCAGAGGGCATCAATGTGGCCGTTGCTGTGGCGATGGAAGACGGCGGCTTGGTAACCCCGGTGCTGGCCGCGGCTAATCGCAACGACCTCTACAGCCTCTCGCGCAGCTGGGCGGATTTGGTCTCCCGGGCTCGCAGCAAGCAGCTCAAGCCTGAGGAATACAGCACCGGTACCTTCACCCTCTCCAACCTGGGCATGTTTGGCGTCGACCGCTTTGACGCGATCCTGCCGCCTGGCACTGGCGCCATCCTGGCCGTGGGTGCTTCACGCCCGGTGGTGGCCGCCAACAGCGATGGCTCGATCGCCGTCAAGCGCCAGATGCAGGTCAACCTCACGGCCGATCACCGCGTGATCTACGGCGCTGATGCCGCCGGCTTCCTCAAGGATCTGGCCAAGATCATCGAAACCCAGCCCGAAAGCCTGGCTCTGTGACTTAGCTGCCATTGCCCGCTGCTCTGGTCACTCTGAGGGGGTGATGGCGGCGGTTGGGTGACGTTCTGGAAGCGGTTGTTGGGGCGGCCCCTGTCGCGCTATGCCGCCGCTGATCAGCGGCTGCCCAACATCCAGGCCTTGCCGATCCTGGCTTCCGATGCCCTCTCCTCGGTGGCCTATGCAACGGAAGCCGCCCTGGGTGTGTTGGTGCTGGGAGGCAGCGCCGCTCTTGGGCTGTCGGTGCCGATCACCGTGGCGATCATCGCCCTGATCGCGATTGTGGTGCTCTCCTACCGCCAGGCGATCTCGGCCTATCCCGATGGCGGCGGCTCCTATGTGGTGGTGCGCGAGAACCTCGGCCGCAACGTGGGCTTGATCGCTGCAGCGGCCCTGTTGATCGACTACACGCTGACCGCTGCCGTCAGCCTGATGGCGGGGACCCAAGCGATCAGCTCGCTGTTGCCGGAGTTGCGGCAGCACGAGGTGTCGTTTGCGTTGTTGCTGCTGGCCTTGGTGGGCTGGGCCAATTTGCGCGGGCTCAAAGAAGCCGGGCGGGTGTTTGCGATTCCCACCTATGCCTTTGTGGTGATGGTGGTGGTGCTGACGGTGGCGGGCCTGAAGGACCTCACCTTCAGCCATGGCTTTGTTCCCGATCCGCCGCCGCTGGTGAACGCCATTGAGCCGCTGGGGCTGTTTTTGATCCTGCGCGCCTTCAGCTCGGGTTGCTCGGCGATGACTGGCATTGAGGCGATCGCCAATGGCGTTCAGGTGTTCCAGGAGCCAGCGCCCCGCAATGCCCGCAAAACCCTTCTGGTGATGGGGATCCTGCTGTCGGCGATGTTTTTTGCCATCAGCGGCCTGGGCTTCATGTATGGGGTGGCCCCCAGCCGCGATCTCACCGTGATTGCCCAGATCGGCACACGGGTGTTTGGTGCCCACAGTTTGCTGCTGTGGGCGATGCAGATCTCCACCCTGCTGATCCTGGTTTTGGCGGCCAACACCGCCTTTTCAGGATTTCCGCGCTTGGCGGCGATGCTCGCCGACGACCAATGCCTCCCCCGGCAGATGCGCTGGGTGGGGGATCGCCTTGTTCACCAAAACGGGATTGGCGTGCTGCTGGGCGTGACCGCCTTGATCATCTTTATCTGCCGCGGCAACACCACCGTGGCGGTGAACCTCTATGCCCTTGGGGTGTTCACCGCCTTCACCCTCTCGCAGCTGGGCTTGGTCAAGCGTTGGTGGCAGCGCCATGGCAACGGCTGGCGCGGCCGGCTGTTGATGAATGCCCTGGGGGCTGTGGCCACCTTTGTGGTGCTGGTGGTGATTGTGGTCAGCAAGTTCGATGAAGGCGCCTGGACCGTGGTGATTGCCATCCCGCTGTTGATCTGGGCGTTAACCCGGATCCGTGAGCGCTACCGGGCCTTGTATTCCGCCATGGCCTTGCCAGTGGACTTTGTGCTGCCGCGCATGGAGCCCCATCACCCCCTGATCGGCAATCGCTGTGTGGTTTGGATGCCTCGGATAGCCAAGCCCGTCATGGAAGCCGTGCGCTATGCCTGCAACATCTCCGATCAGGTGGTGGCGGTGGCGGTGTTGGAGCGCCCCGAAAACGAGTCAGCGGCCCAAGAGCAGTGGAAGCGTTTGGTAGGGGAAGGGCCGATGGTGCCGCAGTTGGTGCTGCTGCAAAGTCCCTACAGCTCCTTGATCGATCCTTTCCGCCAGTACGTGATGGAGCAGGAACACGCGGCGCCTCCGGGTGTGTCCATCACGGTGGTGATTCCAGTGGCCATCCCCCGCGATCGCTTCGACAAGCTGCTGCTCAACCAGCGCGCCAACGTTCTCTATGAGGCCTTGGCCGATGACCGCAGCCGCGTGTTCTCCGTGGTGCGCAGCTTCATCGCTTAGGGCATCAGCTAGGAGGGATCTATCCCTTTGAGCTGGTGTTGACCGATCTGCGCGATTCGCTGCTGAGCTCCTACGACTACGAGCTGCCGGAGGCCTGCATCGCCCAGCGGCCGCTGGAGCCTCGCCATGCAGCTCGGCTATTGATGGTGGAGCCCGAAGCCGGTTGCCGCAACCGGCAGGTGTGGGATCTGCTCGAGGAGCTCGAGCCCGGCGATCTGCTGGTGGTGAATGACACCCGGGTGTTGCGGGCCCGCTTGCAGGTGCGCCGCGCTGGAGGAGGGCTTGGCGAGCTGCTGGTGCTCGAGCCCCAAGGCCATGGCCAATGGCTGTGTTTAGCCCGCCCCGCCAAGCGCCTCAGGCCGGGCGACAGCATTGCCCTGGTGGCTGATGGGGAGCCCGACCTGCCGCTGCAGGTGCTGGCGGTGGAGGAGAGCAGCGGCGGCCGCCTGATTCAGTTCCCGCCGGAGTGCAGCGATGCGGCCAGCCTGGAGCCCTTGCTGCTGCGCTACGGCGTGATGCCGCTGCCGCCCTACATCCACCAGCACGAGGAATCCGATAACGACCGCTACCAAACCTGTTTTGCCTCCAAGCCCGGGGCGGTGGCTGCCCCCACCGCTGGGCTTCACCTCAGTGAGGAACTGCTGGCGGCCCTGGCGCAGAAAGGCATTCAGCGAGCCAGCGTCACCTTGCATGTGGGGCTGGGCACCTTTCGGCCGGTGGAAACCGAAGACCTCAGCCAATTGGAGCTGCACAGCGAATGGGTGGAGGTGAGTGAGGCGTTGGTGCAAGCCGTTGCCGCCTGCCGCAAGCGCGACGGGCGGGTGATTGCTGTGGGCACCACCAGTGTGCGCAGCCTCGAAGGCGTAGCGGCGCTCCATGGCGGGGAGCTGCAGCCCTTTCGCGGTCCGGTGAATCTGGTGATTCAGCCCGGCTTTCGCTTTGCCGTGGTGCAGGGCTTACTGACCAATTTCCACCTCCCCAAAAGTTCGCTATTGCTGCTGGTGAGCGCCTTGATCGGCCGTGAGCGCCTGCTGCAGCTGTATCAGCACGCGATTACAGCGGGCTACCGGTTCTATTCCTATGGCGATGCCATGTGGATCCCGCCGGGTTGCCGCCGGCAGCCATAAAAAAAGCCCCCGCTATTGCGGGGGCTGGCTGATCGCTGGGTTGCTGAATCAGGCACCGGCGAAGTTGGCGGCCACGAAGTCCCAGTTCACCAGCTTCTCGAGGTAAGTGGTGATGTAGTCGGGGCGGCGGTTCTGGTAGTCCAGGTAGTAGGCGTGCTCCCACACATCCATGGTGAGCAGAGCCTTTTGGCCGTGGGCCAGGGGCAGATCAGCGTTGGCGGTTTTGGTCACCTTGAGGCTGCCGTTGTCGAGCACCAGCCAGGCCCAGCCACTACCGAACTGGGTGGCGCCAGCGGCTTTGAAGGCTTCGATGAACTTCTCAAAGCTGCCGAAGTCAGCGTTGATCTTCTCGGCCAGAGCGCCAGTGGGCTGGCCGCCGCCACCGGGCTTGATGCACTGCCAGTAGAAGCTGTGGTTCCACACCTGGGCGGCGTTGTTGAACACGCCTGCTTTGTCGGCGTTGCCGGCTACGGCGGTGATGGTGTCCTCGATACTTTTGCTATCGAGATCAGTTCCTTCCACCAGCTTGTTGAGGTTGTTTACGTAGGCAGCGTGGTGCTTGCCGTGGTGGAACTCCAAGGTCTGCCTAGAGATATGAGGCTCGAGAGCATCGAGCTCGTAAGGCAGAGCAGGGAGGGTGTGGGGCATGAGCGCTGGTTCGGGCGGCGGCAAGCGTATCGAGCCGCGCGCAGCTATTGACGTTGCAAGGAACTCATCAGGCAGACTTCTTTTGTTGGGAATCGCCATGCTGCTGAGCATCCTCACTGGCCTGACGGCTGGTGCTGTTCACGTTGTCAGTGGGGCTGATCACCTCGTGGCAATGGCTCCTTCATCTGTGCATCAACCACAGCTTGCGTTGAAGCGAGGTTTGACCTGGGGTCTGGGCCATTCCCTCGGCGTTGTCTTGCTGACATTGCTGGCGATTTTGGTCAAAGATCTGCGGCACATTGAGACCCTCTCGGGGTGGGCTGAGGTGTTGGTTGGCATCTCACTGCTGGTGGTTGGTGGGATGGCCATTCGCACAGCCTTTGGGCTCGATATCCATACGCACCGCCACTCCCATGAAGGGGGAACCACCCATGAACACCTCCATCTCCATGTCGGGGGTGGTCGTCAGCACCGTTGGCACTCCCATACAGCGTCTGGCCTCGGCTTGCTCCATGGTTTGGCTGGCGCCGGGCACCTGTTGGCGGTGATTCCCGCTTTGGCGCTTCCGCCATTGGGTGCATTTAGCTATCTGATCGCCTACTTGGTTGGATCGCTGGCAGCAATGACAGCGTTTGTGTTGTTGATGGCCATTGCCAGTGCCCGCTTGGGCCGTCGCTGGCTTCCTTCGTTGGTTGGTTGTTCAGGTGGGCTTTCAATCGCTATTGGGATTTTCTGGCTTCAAGCCGCCAACATTCCGGTTTAAGGCGTCGATCAGTTCTTGGATGGCACGACGGCCGTGGCAATGGCTCGGATTGCAATTGCGGCGATCGGTCCAAATTGCCGGCTGTCGCTGCTGCTGGCTGGATTGTCTCCCAGCACCCACCAGCCTCCGTTGCAGGGAGCAGACAAACGCTTGATCATCAATTGCCTTTGGCCAGGATGTGTCACCACCACGACGGCACCGCTTTGTAGCTGCTCGCCGCGGTAAGGGATCGCGATGACGCGATCACCAGGCTTTAAAGCAGGCAGCATGGAATCGCCATCGACTCGGAACAGTCGACGGCGACCCAAAAGAATCAAGATCAATGCGCCAAGACCCGCTTGAGGAAGATCTTGGTTTTGATCAGCTGGCAGTGACCCAGGCGTCGCTGCGGCCCTTGGAACTCCAGAACATGGTGTGGATTTTTTCCACTGCCTTCATCAGTTCTTCGGCCTTGGCCTGATCAATGTTCACCTTGCAGGCGCTGCAGAGCTTGGCTGCCTTCCAGAAGGTGTCATGCAGTTCTGGGAAGGTCGCCAGGTGCTCAGGTTTGAAGTAATCGGTCCAGAGGATGAGGAGTTCCTCTTTGGTTTCCTGGGCCTGTTCTTCTTTCACCGCCACGTAGCGGGAGAAGGTGTTGTTGTAGGTCGCCCAAGCAGCAGCGTCATTGCCTTCTGGCGGCGCCAGTGCAATCAGCTTTTTGGTCATCGACAGGACCGCCTCAGCTGCCACGCGAGCAGAGGCGGGGTCGTAGACGCCGCAAGGGCCGTCGCAGTGGGCAGCAGCCTGGGTTGCAGGGAGCCTGTACAGGATCGCCTGGGCAACAGAACGCAGTATTTGTTGAGGGCTTATCACCTTTCGCCACCTTAACTGCGCAAAGCCATTGAGAGCGATGCTCAAAGGCTCGCGATCAGTTGCCCTGAACTTTCACGAGCTCGATTTCAAAGATCAGGGTTTCGTTGGGCCCGATCACACCGCCAGCTCCGCGGGAGCCGTAGGCCAGATCCGGCGGGATCACCAAACGGCGCTTGCCGCCTTCTTTCATGCCCACAACGCCTTCATCCCAGCCGCGGATCACCCGGCCGCCGCCGAGGGGAAAGGTGAACGCCTGGTTGCGGCGGTAGCTGCTGTCGAACTCCTGGCCATTGGTCAAGGTGCCGCGGTAGTTCACCGAGACGGTGTTGCCGCTTTGGGCTTCGGTGCCGGTGCCCTCCACTAGGTCAGTGATCTTGAGGCCAGAGGGGGTCATGCGCTCTTTGGTGGCTTCCATTTCCCCGCCCAACAAATCAGCTGCTGAACCTTGGGCCACTTGATCGCTGGCCTCAGGCGCCATCGCAAACAGACGGGGGTTGCTCTCGTTGGGATCCAGCTCAGCAGGCGGCGCGGCGGGGTTCACGGCGGCTGCCTTGGCAGCTGGGCGCACCTCGCTGGCCGCTGGAGCACTGGCCTGGGCTGGGGTGGGGGCCACGATCTGGCTGACCAGAGCCAGCATCAGGCAGCCCACGCAGACGGCGGAGCTGATCAGGATGTCGCGCATCAAGGGCTGAGAGAGACCGGCTGATTCTGTCAGCGAAGTTCGCCGTTTTGACGCAGCTGTTGCTCAAGGCGATCAATGCGGCCTCGCAGCTCATCCACCTCGCGCTGACGCGCCAAGCCCATTTCATGCAGCAGTTGATCGAGGTTGCGCTCGATCTGTTGCTCGGCCTGTTTTTCAGCAGCGGGGTTGTCACCCCGCATCGCGCCGCTCACCTCTTCAATCAGGCTTGATGCCTGGCTGGCATCAATGCGGCCGCTGGTGACCCAGCCTTGAATCACCGACTTGAGCCGATCAGCCACAACGTTGGTGGTGCCGATTCCGCGCACCAGCAGCTGCTGCAGTGGGTTGCTGCTCTCCATCGGCTGGGGACGCTTGAACTGCCTGCGGTTTAGCGCTTTTGAGCGGATTTGACGACCACATGGCGGCTGTGCTCCACCTCGAGCCAGCCTTGATCGCGCAGAACTCCGATGAATCGGGTCACGGTGACCCGTGTGGTTCCCAGCAGGTTCGCGAGATCTTGATGGGTGAGCCGCACGCTGATGCGCACCCCCTGCTCGCAGGGCTGGCCGTAGCTCTCGGCCATCAGTTCAAAGAAGCTGCGCAGGCGCTCTTCGACGCGGCGTTGTCCCATCAGGGCCAGCAGCGCTTCTACCTGCCGGTAGCGCTTGGCGGTGGCCAGCAGCATGCCCCGGCTGAGGCTGGGGTCGCTGGTGAGTTGATCCCAGCGCAAGCACAGCAGATCGCACTGGCTCAAGGTGATCGCCTCATAGGGATTCACCTGGCTGAGGGGTTCACCGAAGGGCTCTCCAGGTCCCACCAGACCTAATAAGGCCTCATCGCCATTCATTGATGAGGTCACGAGCTTGGTCATGCCGCGCACCACGAGCCATACGTGACCTTTGAGCAGTGGCACCGGGCTGCCGGGGGCCAGGGTCACCAGATCGTGATTGTGAAAGCTGTTTTCCAGTAATTGGCGCAGCTCTAACTTGTCGGGATTGGCGTCGCGTTGAGGCTGTGGGGTGGCGACCATGACTCGTTGTTCCAGGCGACACGCGGAAATGTATGAGGCATGACCTGCCACTTGGGCTAAGGCTTGGCGGTCGTCCGCTTAAGAGTTGGCTAACAATTGGCGAACGCTCGTTGTGGCTGGCTCCCCTTGCGGGCGGTTTGGCGGGTTTGGCCTTGCCGCCGCTGGGTTGGCCGTGGATGTTGTGGATCGCTTTGGTGCCTTTGTGGCGTCTGTCTTGGCGGGGAGGAGCGCTTTGGGGAGCTGCTGCAGTGCTGGTGAGCCATCGCTGGCTGTTGGCCCTTCATCCCCTCGATTGGTTGGGAGTGCCGGGGCTGCTGAGTGCCCCTTTGGTGGTGGCGCTGTGGCTGATTTGCGGCGGTTCCGCGGCGCTGTTGGTGGGGCTGTGGTGCGCCTTGGTGCAGCGGGCGGGGCCGGCGCGGCTGAGCACGGCCTTCACGGCGGCTTGGCTCTGGGCGTTGGTGGAGCTGCTGCTCGCCAAAGGCCCGCTGTTTTGGATTGGTCTGGGCGTGGCGCCGCTGCCGGGTGATCGCTGGCTGGCGGGTTTGGCCTGGTTTGGGGGCGCGCCTTTGCTGGCAGCGCTGCAGCTGCTGATCAGTTGGTTGCTGTGGCGGCTGCGCTGGCGGGCGCTGCTGTTGGTGCTGCTGGTGGCCCATGGGCTGGGAGCCGCGGCTTTGGCGGCTGTTCCCACCGCTGGCGTGGCTGGCGATGAGCTGAGTGTGGTGGTGGGGCAGCCCAACCTGCCCACGCGCGAGAAATTCAGCGCCCAGCAGCAGCAGCGTCAGCGGCAATTGCTGATTCGAGCCATGGCGGTTGCCGAGCAGCAGGGAGCTGATGCGGTGGTGTTGCCCGAAGGAGCATTGCCATTGGGCCAAGCCTTGCCGGCGATGCCAGTTCCATTGCTCTCCGGTGGCTTTCGCCGCCAAGAGCTGGAGGAGCGCAGCAGCGTGTTGTGGTTCCCCTCTGGCAGCAATCGTCCGCAGCAGTGGATTGATAAGCAGCGCCTGGTGCCCCTAGGCGAGTGGGTGCCAGGCGGCTTGGCTGGGCTATCGGCTGTGGGGGGCGTGAGCCCCGGCGAGGCAACGCGTTTGCTTGCGCTGCCGCCGCCTTTGGGCTCTGTGGCGGTGGCGATTTGCTACGAGCTCAGTGATGGTTTGGGGCTGAATCAGGCGGTGCGCGATGGGGCTGGCTGGCTGCTGACGATTGCCAACCTCGATCCCTATCCAGCTGCTTTACAGCAGCAGTTCATGGCTTTATCGCAGTTGCGCGCGATCGAAACCTCCCGATGGCTCCTGAGCAGTGCCAATACCGGGCCATCGGCGTTGATTAGCCCCCGCGGGGAGCTGCAACAGCAACTGCCTGCTAACCAGGAGACGTTGGGGCTGATGCAACTGCCTGCGTTGAGTGGCAAGAGTTTGTGGACCCGGCTGGGGCTGTGGCCGCAATTACTGCTCTGGCTCGGATTCTTAAGCCGAACCTGTTTTTCTACTGATGAGAGGCAATCCCCCTAGGGTTTTTAAAGATCTTTTAGGACTGAATGCACGCCACCACTCAGCCTGAAGGAAGCCTTCAGATCACCATGAGCCAAGAAGAGGTTGCCACCTTGGTGGACCTCTGTTTCGCAGGTGCTGCCTCCGACATGGTTCCCCGCCGCAAGGACAGCCAACTGCGGATCAATCGGTTTTTGGTGGTGATCCAGGACACCTTGTTTGAGCGCGCCCAGAGCTATTGGAGCTCGCGTCAACAATCCCAAGAACAGGTGGCCTGAGCCATGTGTTTCATCGCTTTGCTGGGCTTATTGGCTCCGCGCATTGTTTTCTTTTTGCTGTGGTTGTTTACCCCAGCCTTCGTGTTGGCTCCTTTTGCTGGGGTCTGGGTCTGGCCATTGCTGGGGATCATCCTGCTGCCCACCACAACGCTGGCCTATTGCTGGGCGGTGGCCATGGGATATGCCTTTGGCAGCTTTAGTGGTCTGTTCCTATTGGCCGTTGGTTTGCTGATTGATTTGGGCTTGTTCGGTGCTGGCCGCGGTGTCGCTCGCCGCTAACGGCGCTTTTGCCAGATCAAGTACAGAAGGATGCTGAGGGCGAGCCAAGGCAGTAGCGGCCTCAGCACCACAGCCACCACAAGAATCGCCAGGGCGCTCCAGCCAATGCGGCGCGTGACCGCTTTGGCCTCATCGCTCATGTAGCGCCAGCGAGGAATTAGGGCCATGGGCTCAACTTACGGCGTTTTAAAAACTGCCTGGGAACTTCAGGCGCGCTGAGCGGATCGCCAGTTGCAGCTCCTTGTGAAAGGTGATGAGTGAATGCACCACCAGCACCATCGCCGAGATGAACAGGATGCTCACCGCCAGGGTGAGATCCATGCGCTGGCTCACGTTCAAGAACAGACAAATCACCACCCCGCAGACCAGGGCGGCGGCAATGGCCACCTCGCGGAAGGCCAGCGCGATGCAGCGCATGCGTTGCTTTTGCAGGCTGATCAGCTCGGCTTCGCTGGCCTGCAACACGAGCAGGTTGTCGACGATGCGGGTGGAGCGCGCACTCAGCACGCCGAGGTAGGCGATCAAGGAGCTGATCAAAAACACGGGCGCTACGGCCATCGTGATGATGTCGCCCAGGGTTTGCGGCGCCACTTGTGGGCTGCTCATCGCTTGAGAGTCGATAGGCACTGATTGGTTGATAGCGAGCGATGAAGGAATGGGCTGCCTGTTCTGCAGAGCCGTTTATTGATGAAGCTGGCGATAGTATTTATTGTTTTTGGAAATCAAATCAATAGGCCATTTTTTATTCCAAAAAGAGTCGCTGTGTTGGCACTTTTTGGTTGAATCTGAAGAGATTCCTGCGGATTAAGCAATGGCAGGAGCGATTGTTTTCACGATGCCGGGAGAATTCACATTCGACCCATGCGTGCTGCTCTGCTCGCTTCCGCTGCACTCCTCGGCTCTGCCGCTGTGCTGCCCGCTTCTGCCATTGCTGCTGAAACCCTCAGCAACGAGGACTATGGCAACGATGAAGCTGGTGTGGTGCTGACCTGCTACACCCCTGATGACGACGGCATCAGCGGTGACTGCCAGTACTACAACCTCTACCTCAACACCAACATCCGCTTCACCGACTACCGCCGCGCTGTGCGTGGCCTGTGGTGATCAATCAATGCTTTTGAAGCATTGAGTTGAGCTGATTGTTGACAACCAAGGGGCGGAGTCAGGGTTCACCTGGCTCCGCTTTTTGCTTTCCATTCTTCCTGTTTTGATTCTTGCCATGGACCGTCGCCACTGGATCTTGCTGATTGTGGCGTTGGCCTGCATCGCAGCGCTGGGGGCTTGGATTGTGGAGCTTGATTGGGGCCTCTCCGAATCGATGGATCCAGCACCGGCCACTTCACAGCCCCGCTGACGGGTGCATGTAGACCCACACCCGGCGGCCATCGTGCAGCTGCCGCTGCAGTCGGATGTAGTCGTTGGGGACACCTTCATAGGCATCAAGCTGCGGCATCAGCGCAGGATCGACTCGGTAGACCTCGCCGTTGATGGTGTGATCGCCGCACCAGAGCATGGGGTAGCCCGCCGAGCTGCCCAGCCGCACGCCCTCCAGCCAGCCATTGCCTTGGCGCTCAGCCCCCGCCAGCAGATGATGGGCGGATCGGCCTGATTTCAGGCTGCCGTAGACAAAGATCTGCTCAAAGGAGGTGGCCATGGCGGCTGAGGTGTTGGTGATCCTGCTGTTGACAGCGCTGGGCTGGTGGTTGAGCCGCTCCACAGCCTGGGGCCGCCAGCTCGGCATGACCATGGTGGTGCTGCTGATCGGGTTGTTGGTCACCAACATCACCGGCTGGCAGCCCAATAAGGCGGCGGCGGGTTGGATCAGCGGACCGCTGACCTCCTTGGCCATTGCTCAGCTGCTGCTGGCGGTGGATCTGCGCCGGGTCTGGCCCGATGCCCGGCGCCTATTGACGCCATTTGCTGCTTCGGTGCTGCTCACCTTGGCGGCGGTGCTGCTGGGCGGGCTGGTGTTTGGGCCTTGGCTTGGGGCTGAGCGCAGCGTTTTGGCGGGGGTGTTCACCGCCACCTTCACCGGCGGCAGCCTCAATTTCGTGTCGGTGGCGCGCACCCTGCAGCCGCCGGAATCGCTGCTGCTGGTGGCCACGGCTGCCGACCATGTGGTGTTTGCGATTTGGTTTGCCGTCAGCCTCTGGCTGGGACAGCGGGGCAGCCGCTCAGGACCTGAAACCCCTGTGCCAACACCTGCTGCTGCAACCCATCAGGACGCGGCTGGCTATGGCTTGGCGTTGCTTTGGGGCCTTGGCGTGCTGCTGGCCTCTCAGCTGGTGGGCCTTGTTCTGCCAGCGGTGCCCTCAATCTTGGTGCTCACCACCACGGCCTTGATTGCCGCGCAGCTGCCTTGGGGGCCATCGCGGCGGGGCTGCTACGAGGAAGGTTTGCTGTTGATTCAGCCGTTTTTCACCGTGATCGGCTTGAGCTCGCCCGTGGGCGGGCTGCTGGGAGAGGGGCTGCCGGTGTTGGTTTATGCCGCCTGGATTGTGGCGTTGCAGGCGGCGGCCTTGCTGCTGCTGCGCCGATGGCGCCGTTGGCCTTTGGGTGAAACCCTGGTGGCCTCGCAAGCGGCGATTGGCGGGCCGAGCACGGCCCTCGCCTTGGCCACCTCGTTGAAGCGCGGCGAACTGGCGCTGCCGGCTGTAGCGATTGGCTTGTTGGGCTATTTGGTGGGCACCTATCTGGGTTTGATTGCCAGTGCTGTGCTGTTCACACCAGCTGCCCTGTAGGAGCGTTGAGCTAATGGCGAAAGGCAAGCCTCAACAGAAACCGGTGATGAGCCGGGCCACCAAGGCCTTGATCGTGTTGCAGGTGCTCACGGTGCTGGCCCTGTTGTGGTTTAAAGGTGGGCAGCTCTTCTAGCCCGCGGCGCTTTGGTCCTTTTGGGGGATCACAACATTTGGCTTTGCACTGAACCTGAATCCAGGAGCAACAAGCCATCGCTGGGCTTTGCAAGTCACCCATGGAACAGCTCAAGCAGGAGCTGCAGGGGCTCAAATGCCTCATCGCCGAGCAGCAGCAGCCAGCCGATGCGTTAATTCGCCGCTGGCTCAAGCAGCGTGATCCCAACTTCACCTCTGCGGAAGTGGAGGAGCATGTGCAGCTGGTGAAGCGTGAGCTAGCGCAGCTGTGATCAATCGCGCCGCAGGGCTTTTTAGTCATGGCTCGTCTTTCACTGCCTACGCGAAATTCGCAAAACCGAACCGGCTCGGCCGGTTCTCGGGCTGACGCGGCTTCAACCACCGCCTTTAGGAAAGGGATGTCGTTTGAGATAACTCCCATGCGTAACCGAGTTCTCCCCATTGCCCTTGGCGCCGCTGTTGCTGTTGTCAGCCTCGGTGCGATCGCGATTCCCGCAGCCAATGCCCAGCCCATGGTTGTGGTTCGTCCTGCCCGTCATCACCACCACCATCACCGCGGCGGTTGGACTGTTCCCCCTGCTGCAGCCACCATGGCTGGCGCTGGAATGTTGCTCAATGGCATCGCCCACATGGAGCAGGCCCATCAGCCGGTTGTGTATCAACAGCCCGTTGTCTACCAACAGCCGGTGTATACCCAGCCCACGGCTGTGATGGCTCCTGCGGGTTGGTGATGCATCGCCCACCATCGGTGGGCATCCCAGACAGCCAACAAAGCCCTGGCTCTGCTCAGGGTTTTGTTGTAGGTGGGGCGTCGCCTTCTGTTGAGGCTGCTTTGGCTTGGTGTTCCAGCGCTGCGATTTGCTCGGCGCTCAGCTGCTGCTGGCCTGAGTTCATCATCTCCGTGTAGGAGAAGGCCCGTCGTCGCTTGGCTGGCTGCTGATCAGGGTTGGTCATGGCTTGGAGATACAACGCAATAAAGCTTGCATTCCTTGGTGCTCAAGTCAGATTGAATGCACGAGTGGGGTCGAGGTATGCAGCGCACGTTTATCTCGAGCACCAAAGCCCACGCGCTTGCTCACCGCTCGCTGGCTGTTGATCGCAGTAGCCGCAGCCCGGTTTATCTCTCCACCTATCTCGCCCGTTTGGTGCGCTCTGTTCACAGGCGGGCCAAGGCTCTCTTGGGATGGTGGGTCAACCTGGTGTTGAGCCTGTTTTGAGCGTCTAGGCGCTCAAGCCAAAGGCGGCAACGAGCTGGCGCACGGATGCTGCGTTTAGTGCTGACGTGGAAGAGGACGGCGATGTGGAAGGCTGCTGAGAAGGCCGCCAGGTTGAGCCCGGTGAGCAACGCGTTGGGGGGTTGAGCCAAGTGCTTCTCACTGCTGCTTCTGCGGGAGACACCACCATCAAGCAAGTTGGCTTGGGTTTCCGTTAGTGCTGAACAGACGCAGATTGAATTGTCCTCAGTCGGCTTAATCGCCGCTGGAGCGGCGAGCCCGCCAGATGTTGACCACCGCGATGGAGATCAATAGCAACCCAAGATCCCAGGCGAGCGAGGGCAGAAGCATCGATGGGCTGCGGTGAAGCTGACCCTAGTGGCGATCTTGAGGGATCAGGGCAGCTCGATGGGGATGTAGCAGCGGCGCCGCAGCGTGTTCACCAATGCAGAGCCCGCTTCGGTGCGGTATTTCTCTTTGAGCCGCTCCACCATGGCCTGATCGGCGTAGGCGTCGGTAACCAAATCGAGGGCGAAGTCGATGAGTTCAGCCTCTTCGGCGCTGAGCCGCACATCCACAAACGTCTCTGCCATGGGTCACCAGCCATCAAGCCCCATCGTGCCTGGGCATGGTTCAGAGCTCCATGGGTTTGCGGCGGTTGAGGTAGGCCACAAACAGCAGCAAGACACCAAGGGAGATGAGGGGTTCCACAGGTTGTTTAGCGGCTCACTTTGATCTTTTCTGCTGCTGGCCTGCCTTGCTGGGGGGTTGGCTGATGAGTGTCTGAGAACTGCCGAATGGCTTGTTCTTCGCTCGTTTGGGGGATCCGCAAACCTCAGCACCGAGGCGAGGTTGAAGTCAGAGATCCAATCCACCATCCATGACCCTGATCGCTTTTATCGCCGGTGCTGTTATCGCGTTGGTTCTGCGGACACTGATTCGTGCCATGGCCGATCACGATGCTCGCGCCTTGATTTTGCGCTGGGCCTGATGCCTCAGGCCGCCATCTGCTGTTGCGCCACTTGGCTGATGCGAATCAAGGTGTCGCTCACATCAGGAGGTAGCGGGTTGGTTTCGTTGGTTTCGGGGTCAGGGCTTTCTGCAGCGATCCGCAACCGATCAACAGCGAAGTGGATCACATGCCAATCCAGTGGGGTCAGCTCAGAAGCGCTCACGAATCTGACCAGCCAAGGGCGCACAACTTATTGACTTTCCTGCTGCTCTGCAGCACTTCATGAACAAAGAACGGCCAAGCCGCCTTAGCTCTGGGCGCTTAGGTGCTCTTTTCTAGCTTCCAGTTTGCTGAGCTGCCGGGTGGCTTCCATGCCCAGTTCACTGGCGGCGCCATGGGTCAGCAGGCGCAGGCGCCAGCGATCCATCATCTTGTCGATGACTTGGATATCGATAGAAGTATTGGCTTGATCAGGGTCCATGCCTTGAAACCTAATGGCCTTGGCCTGCAGAAAGCTCGCTTTGGAGCTGAATCTGTTTTCTGGCTTGGGAAGCCTTATTTCCTCTTAAGCCTGGAGGCTTAAGCCCCAGCTGCGGCCGCCTTTTCTTTGGCCTCGCGTTTGCCCTGCTCCCATTTCTGCTGGGCCAGAAGACCAAGGGCTTCCATCTCTTGAGATTCCTCTGGAGTCAGTGAGTCGCTGATCTCCATCACCTCAGCTGCCTTGGGGCCATAGATCAGAAGGGCTCCAAGCACGCTGAAGCCATATTCAGCCCAAAGGTTGGCCGGGTCCCCGGTGGCATCCTTTTGAACTTTCCAGCCGTCGGATGGGGTCATCCATTCGATCGTTTTGCGGATCTCGCTCAGATCCATGTGGTTCGACACGGCGCCGCTCCAGCTAGCGACAAAAGTAGAGACGCCGCCTGCTCAGCGCACGGCACCTCCTTTTTTGTTCATCTCAGCGGGCTGATCTTGCGCCCCATGGCGTTGAACTTTTGCCCTTCCCAGACGAATTGCTGCAGCGAGTGGCCGGTGCGTTGAGCTTGAAAGCGAAGGTGTGAAGCCACATGGCCAGGGCTATCTGTTTTGGCTGGCGGAATGAGCTGCTGGCTCCAGGCCAGGTAATCGTCTTCTGGTGTGTTTCCAGGACCCTTGAACTGCGCTTGCGCGAAGTATTCCGTGTTGGGGTCCGGGTGAATCATGCCTTCATGGTGGCGGCAGATGCTCGTGCCAGCATTCGATCCCGTGCTGTTGCGCTTCGATGCCGCTGATCAACGTCCGCACCTCACTGCCGGAAGTGGGCGATTCCTCTGCTCTGCTCAAGGAGCTCTCCGCCGCTTTGGCCCAGCAGACCGGCAAGCCTGAGTCGTATGTGATGACGCTGCTGGAGACGGCTGTGCCGATGACCTTTGCCGGCAGCTCTGAACCGTGCGCCTATGTCGAGATCAAGTCGATTGGAGCGTTGAAGCCGGCGGCGATGACGTCGGCGTTTTGCGAGTTAATCGAATCGCGCACTGGCATCCCAGCGAGCCGGATCTATGTGGCTTTTGACGATGTCAACGCCAGCAGCTGGGGCTGGAACGGCAACACCTTTGGCTAAGTGCTTGCGTCTAATGGCTCACGCACCTTCTTCACGGCCAGACCGGCTTCGGTGGCGGTACCTCCTGCCAACAGCAGCAGGCCGATGAGGCCCACCAATTGGTTTTGCGCTTCAGCGGCGGGGTCAGAGTCTTGGCCGAGCACTGCGCCAGCAACAAACCAGGCAGTCGCCAGGGCTGAGGTGATCCAATAGGCCTTCCAGCGGCGCTGGTAGAGGTAGCCCGCCCCGAGGCCGGGGATCACATTGAGAAGCACCGCTACCCAGCCAGCGGAGGCGGCCAGAATTTGTTCGCGGCTGGGCATGGCGTTAGGCGTTGCACGTGCCGCCATGTTGCTTGATTTGGAGCTCAACTCGCTCTTGCCTTCGTTATGACCGCTGCTGTGCCCCGTCGCTCATTCAGCGTCGTTAGCGTTCCGCCATTAGTGATTCATTGATGGCCTGGTGGGTGGCACGTTTTGAGTGCGGTAATGAACTGGATGTGAGTACCGCAACGCAGGACAAAACAGCTGCTTGGCAGAAGGTGAGAGGGATGTTCCCCAATCAAAAACTCGTTGCGCTGATGGCAGACGGTGAAGGGGGGGCATCGAAAGAACTCACCCTGGAGCAATGGGGGTACCGCAGTTGAGCTGATAGCTCAGTCTTCCCTGAGGCGTTGGGCGCGCCAGATGTTGACCACAGCAATCGAAATCAGCAACAACCCAAGATCCAGAGGCAGAGAGGGAAGGATCATCAGGGCGCTTCAAAGTCCGTGACCCTAAGCGCAAAAAAAGACCCCCTGGATTTCGAGATCCAAAGGGCCTTGCATCCGACTCGCTCACGTCGATCAGCTCATGCGATCTGATCTGCACTCATGGTGGCTACGGCAGCTGGCGGTTGATAGGGAAGAGGACCGAACGGACGTGGGCGGTTCTCCGCTGCCCAGGCTCCATGGGTTGGTCATCATGTTCGCAGTTGTCCTGGCTCAATGCGCTTGCTGCTCACGGTTGCTGCTGCCGCATCCCTGGTGCTCGCGGCACCTGGCCAGGCTCAGGTTTGCGGGGGGCATCGGGGCTGGGCGGCCCTGGGCTACCGGCAAGGGATTGCGATGCGATGGTTCCAGGAGCACGGCCGCACAGTGGGCCCGGACGATGCCGAGAGAGCCTGCAACAACAACGCTGAATGTTGGGACTACCTCCAGCAACGCTGCGCTTATCAGTAAGCGCTCTCCGCCCTTGATCCCTTTAATGCAAGAAATCAGCCAGGAGCGCAGGGGAACCATCAAAACCCGCCAGGCTTTTGAAATGACACAAGCGGATCTCCCATCGAACCAAGCGGACGTGCGTGCCCTGGCCCTGGCTGCTCACCTGCTGCATGACCGGTTGCAGGCCCTGCTTCCCCATTGCTCAGACATCGAGGCTTTGAAGCTGGAACTGGCGACAGACATGGACCATGTGTCGCCGGAAGTTCGCAATTTGCTCGGTCTGGCCACGATCGATCTGATGGCCAGCGCCAATCAAGTGGCTGCCAGCGTTGCCGATGCGGTGTTAGGCCATGAAATGGCCGAACCTGCTGCCGAGGAATAAACGACTTGCTCCCAATCCTTAGGGGAGCTCAGGCGGCAAGATCGCTCAGCTGCATCCGTTGGGAAACGCTCAGCAGTTTTGGCGGGACTTGACGCAGAAGCTCCATCTCAGCCTTGTCGGAGAGGGCGGCGTGAATGGTTGTTCCGTCACTGGTGGTGTAGCTGAAAACGTCTTCTGAGGCCGCTTCGGTATCGACGTCGATCAGGCTTCCGTCACGCAGCAGGAATTTCGTCATGGATCTCCAGCAACCGCCATAGGAAACCCCGAAGTGCTCAGTTTTGCCACCCGATGTGTGAGCTTGCGCAATCGGCGCAACTGCCGCGATCAACCTGATCAGTAGAACGCAAAACCGAACATCCTTTGTGCGCTTTGAACTGTCGACTTGGGAGTGCTTTCGGCGTCGATCAAGGTCAGTCGAGGGAAAGAACATTGTCTGCACTCAAACGCATTTATTGATGGGGCCTTGTTTCTGCGGGCTAGCGCGTCACGGTGAGTTCATTGATCGCGGAATGTCAAGTGACCATTTCACTTGTGCCCGAAGACCTCGCTGATTTCCTCCGGCGCCATGAAGAGGAATACGACGCTTACGACCCCACAGAAGACGGCGTGCTCGAAGACGAACCCGAAACGAGCGATGACTGCGGGACCCCCCGGTGAACGGATTGATCTGTGGCCACAATCGGGCTGATGAAACGCTCTTTCCCGCAGCCTCTCTCTGGCCCCCTCGGTGTCTGGACTGGGACCGGCCTGGTTGTTGCTGCAGTGGCCACTGTCTTTGTGAATGGCAGCGCCGTTTTGCAGGCGATCCATAGCCCACTGGTCACCAGCGAGCACAAGGCATGGGCCCAGTGCGTGCTGCGGGTATGGGATGCCAATGAACAGCTGAACATCAACACCGAGTGCGGCGAACGGCCCCGCCGCTGGATCTGGGAAGCCAGCCAAGAGTGATCCCAAGCCACGCCGGGCGACTGAGCTGCCTAAGGTTTCGCCGGATGTATGCAGTTGAGGAGCGGCCCAACGGTTGCTCCTTTTTTTTGGCGTCTACACCTCAGCGATCGCGGCCCATCAGACAACTCGGCTGTAGCCGAGCTTGGTTTGGAAAATTTTGAGCGGCAGGCCGAAGGATTCCATTAATGCCTGGCACTCGCTGCCAACGGTGCCGTACACCTCAACGCTGAAACCATCACCCAGTTCGGCGTGCTTCTGCAGGTACTCCTGCACGGGAGGGTTGCTGACGTGGGCTGCAAAGGCAGCATCGTTGGCGTAGACCTCCGACCAAACAAAAGCTTGAGGATCATCTGGATCCTGGTCAAAGGTGTGGTGGAGCATGCCTGGCTCACTGCTCTCGACCGCGGCATCGGTCGCTTGAGCGAGTTTTAAATAGTCCTCCACACAGCCAGGCTTCACGTGGATGCGTGCCAGCAACATGAAAGGGGTGTTGCTACCGAAGCTGCTCATGCGGGGATGGGGTTGGCTCGGGCCACTGTCCCACCTTTGAGGTGAAAGGGGTGTGATCTGCCGCTCACCCCATTTGGGGGAGCGGCAGCCGATCCAGAACCACTCCTATGGGGGAGGTGCTGAAGGTGGTTCCGGAGCGACGTTGAAGAGGTTCGGGAGCGATCCCATAACAGCCTCAAACCCATGACTCGCGTCAACCAATTCCTGACGACTGCTGGCAGTTTTGTTGTTGTTCTCAGTGCAGTGGCGATTGCCACTGCACCAGTTGGTGTGCAAGCAGACGAACAAGCCAAGCAGTTCGAGCAGTCCTATTGCTTCAGCGCATCAGTTGCTGAGCGCTGGAAACCTTGCCGTTGAAGTCCCAACCCAGCCACCCCAGCGTTGTGGTGTAGCTATTCAGGCTGCAATCGCCTCTAGCTCATCAGCAATACCTGGTTCTGCATCAAACAGACCATCGTCTTCGGCGTACCAGTTATCAACGTCTTCCAGTGGGTGAGTCAGATAGTCAGCAAGGGCTTCAGGCACAAGTGCAATGGTCATCGGAGAACTCTGCAGCTGCACGTTCAACATGACGGGGGCCTCTCTGGAGACAAGACCAAGGCAAGGGTTCTCCCGATTGGATGCAGGATTGCTGCTGGTCAGCGGGCCTTTGGAGGTGTGGGTCCGCTTCGCTGACGTCATGGTCTGCCTCGATGCTTGCTACCAAACAAGAAGTCAGATCAAACAATCGATGATGCGGTTAGTCCTCGCTGTAGTGATCCTTGCGTCTGGTGCCCCTGCAATGGCAGGAGCAGGTGTGGGCCAATCCATTTGGAAGCAAGGGCAGGCGTATCAACGAGCGATCAAAAACAAACCTGCTGATGCCAAGGTCACCAGCAGTAATTGCCATGCGAACTACTCCAGTGGCGAGAACACCGTTTACACCTGCACGGTGATGTGGGACTGACCCAGGTTTGAGCAAAGCTGCCCGTCATCACCGACGCAGCATGGTCGTGGGTCAGCGGTTGTTCTCCCCAGGTACGCCAAGCAGTGCCCTGGGATGCATTGCATGTGTCAAACGAGAGGGTTAACCGCACTGTCTTCACGCCCGATCCCTCGAGCGAACTGTTTACGGTTGATGGAATAGATTTAAATCAATGTCTACTTGGTGGGTTGCTGAGTTCAAGAACGGCGAAAGGCTCCAGGTTTGCACGGAATCAGAGCTCAAATACGAGGCCTGGCAGAAGGTCTCACGGATGTTCCCAGGACGAGAGCTTGTCTCGATCTGTACTGAGCAAGAAGAGGCTTATTTACTGGAGACGCTGGGAATGAGGAGCTAACCAAACGCCCCTCCCGATCAAACGTGGGGACTTGCTGTCTCAGCAGCGCGCAACACCACCACACAGGTCGTCATCCTTTAATGCATCTCGCAACGGCGGTTCTGCTCAGGCGCTTTTCAAGCGTCTGCTCCTATGACTGAGCCAAGCGTTCCCTTGTTCTCCGCCATGGGATAGGAGCGCCCCCTGAGTTCGGCTTTTCTCAGGTTTTTGTCTTTGCCCCGTCTAAGTCAGCGGGGCTTTTTTGTGGTCACCGCCCCGTTTGGGCGGAACGCCATCTTTAGAGAATCTTTAGTCAGTGCTGGGTGTGCCAGGGCGAACGTCTGCCACAGATTTCCGTTCGGTATCAAGGCGTGTTCTCCCACTCCCACCCCATGAGCGACAAGTTTCAGTACCGCGCTGTGCAGCACAACGGCAGCAAGCGATTTGAGGACCAGACCCGCGTCTTGACCTATCGCGGCGCCACCTATCAAACCCGTGTTTTTGAAGTCCGCTACGAAGCCCTGAAGGCCAGCTGAAATAGTCAACAGCAAGCGAGGAATACAGAAGCAGGCGGGCCTTTGGGCCCGCTTTTTTTTTGCCCGACTGTCCCGCCTAGGCGGGACATCCCGCAGAGGATTGCGGGCTGGCCATGAACAAACCTGCCGAAGCAGCCACTGCCATGGCTAGCTGTGGCCACCTTTGGGTCTACATGCAGATGGCAGTCATGTCGGCAGAGCTTGTCGTGGTCACGGGAGCTGGAGCCGGGATAGGCCGGGCGCTGGCCGGTGTTTTCTCAGCTGCCGGGCATCCCTGTCTGCTGATTTCTAGACACTTAGAGGCTCATCCTGAACTAGAGGGTCAGCCGGTTCTTTATCGCCAACTTGATGTCAGTGATGCCGATGCACTAGGAGCCGCGATCATGGCGGCAGAAAGCCAGTACGGACCAACGGGATGCCTGATCAATAACGCTGGAATGCTCCATATCGGTGGCCTGGAAAGTTTGAGCTTGGCTCAAGTCGCCGAAGAAGTGGACACGATGGTCACAGGGGTGATGAACGGCATTCACCACGTGCTGCCAGGTATGCGTGAACGTAAGGCCGGCACGATCATCAACATCAGCTCGATCGGTGATCGCAAACCGGCACCGGGTGCACCCGTTTATCACGCTTGCAAGCACGCTGTGCGCTCCCTTGGCGAGAGCATGAACATGTCGGAGGCCGAGCACAACGTGCGGGTCATCAACGTGGCGCCGGGACTGATCCGCACGGCCATTCATCAGAAAATGGGGATCAGCTTCGAGCAGTACTGCGAAATGCTTGGCAACCCCACCTTCATTAGCCCAGCGGAGCTGGCTGAGATCGTGCTGTTCTGCTGGCAGCAGCCATCCCATATCTGTATTCGCGATATCGCAGTCATGCCTACGGACTGCGCTTTTTAAAATCTCACCCGCAGTAGAGGCTATACAAAAGCCCTCGTATCCGAGGTTGTCCTGAGACTGGACTACGTCAAAACTCCGGCAAGCTCAGGCTGACGCTGTCCACCATGATGCCTGGACTTCTTGAAGGGGCTTGCCGGCAATTGCGAAGTAGTCAATATCGAGTAGGGGGTCAACAAGGCAAGACTTGCCCCGTTGAATGGCCTGGGCAACCCTCTCGATGCCGTCAGCTGATGAGAGGGCCTTGCCAAACTTGTCAGCTCCATAAAAGGAATGGAGTAGTCCGGTTTCTAAGATGCTGATCGCCCCAATAAATCCCAGTGTGACTCCATGAAATTGGCTAGAGGAAGCCATGAATGCTGTTACTTCTAATTCTCCAACTGGGGTGGTGTCATAGCCAGCGATTAAGTGAATCCAGTCATGGTGTGCCAGGGATTCATTGCCAGCGCCAAGCTGCCCTGGAAGTTTGAATCCCCTTGTTTGGTAAAAGTCCCATAAATGCCGCCCCAGGCTCTCTTCTGGGCAGTTTTTTAAGTTGTTCCATTTTGCGTATTCTTCGGGGTCTTCTTGAACGCATAGTCCATAGGCATGGTCGCCGTATTTTTTGACAAGATTCTGGAATGCTGGGTCATCTTGATGATTGCCCTCGCCAATCCAGTTATGCCGATAGAAATCTGATGTTGCTTGTGTGATGGCATTGCTGGCTAGCTCTCTTGAAAGCTTCAGCAGATCGGTGTCGCATTCAAGTGCTTGAGACCAGGCATCAATGGCAGTGCTCAGGCTTTGGGGAATCGGACTGCAAAGCATTTCAAATGCGATCAGTAATTCAAGCAGCTCTCTTTTCTCATTGGCATTACGAAGTTGAGCTGCTGCTTTGCCGGCATCTATTGCGGGGTGTGTGTTGAAATCAATGTCAGTATTAAGCAGCTTTAAAAACAGAGCATGGGCGAGTGCTTCTTGGCTCTGGGCGTACCACGTGCCATTAGGGCGATGTACATCAACCAAAGCGGAGGCCAGAAGGAAGGCTTGATCGGCGGAATTGTGGACTAAAAACATGTTTTTACTTCCTTATGGCGAAACTGTACCCAGCCATTGAAGGGGATGCTTTCTGCGGTGGCTTGTTGATTGGAACGGCCTAACCGCTGAACTTCCAGTTGGCGTCTTTAGGAATGGCAGGGCCTTTCTTCAGGTCGGTTGGCTCCTTGTCGCTGATGCGCCAGGTGGGAACCACACAGTCTTTGAAGTCGCCGTGCTGCAGCGTCACCGCTTCTTCGTGTTCAACGTTGTCGGTTGCATAGAAACCCCCGCGCCATTCCCCGCCATCGAGGCCCCCTTTAAACCACACCCAAACTTTTGTGCGGGCGTAGCTCATGCAGATCTCTCGAAGCAGCTGACACTACCGGCAAAAACCTGCATTTCAGCCGGCCGTTGTGGTCGTGAGCTCAAGCTTGTCGCGATCCCAAAGGATGAGGGAGAAGCAGGTGGAAATCTCAGAGAGGCGAAGGCGCCGAACACCATCAAGCAAGTGAAGATTGGCTTGATGACACTGACTGAGCCGATAATTGGGGATTCTCTCTGAGAGGTGATGAATGTGGTGATAAGCAATATCAGCAGTGAACCAATTCAATAGTGCAGGCATCTGGAGAAATGAAGAGCCTTCGAGAGCCCCCTTGAAGTAGCTCCAATCTTCTTCACTGCTTGCATAAGACCCTGGGAAGTTGTGCTGTATGAAAAACACTGCAATCATCAATGCAGCGCTTGTGCTCATCACAAAGAAGTAGAGCACCCAGAAGTGAACGTACCCGATCGCACTTCCCGCCCACCACCAAAGCAAGGCGACGCAAATTGTATTGAGGGTCGTGTCAATGGCTTCCCCTTTGGTGTAGAAGAAGCTTGATTTGTGGCTCGCTGCAATGGCGCCGAAATCAGGGTGTTGGCCAGCGCCAATATCTTTCAAGCAGCCACGGATTGAATGCAGAGAAAATTCGAAAAGGCCGAGCAAGAGGGTGGCTCTTGGCTTGACGATCAAATAGAAAAATCCACCAGGGAACAGCAGCAACGGATGGCGGAGAGTTTTGTACAGACGCTTTGAAGAGTCTGTTTTTTGATCGAATTTTTGACGAGTAATTAGGGCTGAGGGGCCTCTGTACCGGTCCCAGTTGCCGTTGTGTTTGTGATGAAAAGCATGTCCGCGTGACCACGGATGGTGGGGCATGCCATGAATCAAACTCAGGGAAAATGCTGCAATACGATTGGCGCTTTTGGACCGAAATAAGCTCTGGTGGCCGCAATCATGCATCAGGGAAAAGCTGCGGCTCAAGAAAAGAACAAGCAGCACAAACAGGGCAGCTGAAAGGGCCAATGTCTGCGCGCTCAGAGATTGCGTTGTTATGCCAAGGGCTATGGAAATAGCAATGATGGGAAGAACCGTGCTGATGATTTGCCAAAGGGCGATGCGATCATCGCTCGCCATGTAAGCCGCCAACTCGAAATCAATTCGTCTGGGTAACTGCTTTGCTTGCTGCGTTTTTGTAATTGTATTCAAGGGTTTTCAGGGCCTCATGGGTGAAGCCGCTGACGGCCAATCGATATACCTTAGGCGAAATAATTGGAATCGACGTCTGCTTCTGGCTGCCCGCCAGGGCGATGGCGCATACCAAAGCCCTCAACAGTTCAAGCCATCAAAAAACCCAGTCAAAGACTGGGCCTTGATTCAATGGAGCCAAGGAGACTCGAACTCCTGACCCCCTGCATGCCATGGAGCGGTCAAACCCTTGAGATCCACTGCACTGCAAAGAGAGTCTGAAATACGGGCACTGTTTTTCGCTCAGATCATCGCTCATGTTCCAGGCCCGGCAAGGTTGAGAAAGACGGCACTTTCAGGGGATCCGCTGCACCCCATGCCGGCGTGATGGTGGGGCCATGAACAAAGTCACCCCGCCACAACCCACCAGCGAGCAAATCGAGTTCGTCTGGAACGAGTTGAAAGAGGTTCTCCAGGACTTTCAGGCGGAAACCAAATGCAGCGATGGCTTCATCTGTGAGCTGCTGGAAAACGTCGCTGTGAGCTACGGAGGCAAATGAAATTCCTCCGCGAAATCTTCGGCACTGGCCCGCTGGTCATCCCCCTCTCGCTGCTCGCCTGCGTCGGGGTTGCGGCTTACAGCTTGCAGCTGGCGCCAACAGCCCATCAACGCCTGCCGATCGAGACCCGCTTCCGCTAACTCGCTGAGGGCTGAACCCCGGTAGCGATCACCAGTAACGCCAGCTCAGCTCATTGAGCACCGAGTCGCTTTGGCGATCACGCGATGGTTGCTTTGTCGGCAGTACATCACCGGCACTCATCGCTCCTGACTGGGTTGATGGGCAAGTCCTAGGGGGATCAATTACGGCTGGTTCCCTTAGGCGCAAAAGCCGCTCTTCGGACGTCATCCCGGGGGCGGCCAAAGTCCCAGGTGTTTTCAGCGACCCCTGGGCACCAATTCACAGAAACTCGGGATTACTGCCAACGATCAAGCTGCTGGTTCGGCGCTCGGCAGCTTGGTGGCAGTCAGGCCAGGCGTCTCCTTCATTATTCGCTGGGCTTCTTCCCATCCCCTGGCTACGCGACAGACCCCCTGTGGGTCGCAGACCTTGTAGTACTCAAAGCCTGGTGGCGCATTGGTGATCCTTACAGGACTCATCGCATTGCTCCAGAGTCTTCAACCGTACGCCTGTCAAAGGAATTCAGGATTGCCACTAACGATCATGTTGTTACTTCAGCGCGCCAGTGCGGGGGCAGCTTGGTGACAAGCAGTTCAGGCATCTGCTCAATGCGCAGCTGGACTTTGCGCATTCCCTTGACCACATGACAAACGCCTTCTGGATCGCAGATACGGAAGTAGTCAATGCTTGCTGAAGTGCTGGTGAGCTTGATCGGTCTTCCCATCCGATTCCTCCAGATAGGTCAACAGTGCAACGGCCAAAGGAATTTTTTCTGCCACTAGAACATTTGTTCATGCAGCCGATTCACAAAATCTTGGGGTTGCCGCCATCGATCGCTAGCGCTGAACCCCGGCAGTGATCACTCGCCACGCCACTCCTGCTCATCAATCACTAGGGCGCTCTTGTGATCGAGCCATGGTTGCTTTGTCGGTAAGGCGTCACCTTTTACCGGCACTCCTCACCAGTCCCTTGCTGGTGATGGGCAAGTCCTAGGAGCAACCGCACGGGCGCTTCTAGGCGCAAACGCCGCTCTTCAAGACAGGCATCGGGTGGAGCGGCTCAAGTCCTAGGGGGATCTGGTTCGGCCTCCCTAGGCGAAAAAGCTACTCCGGGCGGAGCGGCGAAGTCCCGGGTGGCCGTTGTCAGCGATCCCTGGGCACTCATTCGCAGAAACCGTGGCGTGCAAGCAACGATTGCAGCAGAGCAACGCGAGCTTGATTGGGGGCCTTATCCCGCAGTCCCCTGTAGGGCCTCACGCCTCCGGGGCTCCTCCGGTTTCAATCTGATCAGCCACGCCAGACAAAACAGCAATTCCCGCCTAGAGAGGAATCACTTACTAGCCAGGTCGATGCCTATTACAACCCAGCCATGCGCTTGTGAGCCTTGTAACTGCGAAGTGGATCTGCAGTCAGCGATTGAGAAGGACGGAAAGCTGTATTGCTCTGCGCCATGCGCTGATGGCCATGCGGGGAATGACGCTTGCTGCACCAGCTGCGACTGTTGCTGATCACAAAAACTCTGGGTTGCCGCCAACGATCTCTGCCGCCGGCTCAGCCATCCAATCCGGCTTGCGCTTGCAGTAGCCGTTTGGCTTCCAGCTGTTGCACTTGCGGTCGTAGTGAGCCTTTGGGCTAAGCACCATCCTTCGCTTGCAGCAGACCGCCAGCGTTCCCTGCCAGAGGTCAAAGCTGCTGCAGTACAGGCACCGCTCCCACGGCTGCTTCGCCGGCAGCTCCGGCATCAAAAAGCCTTTCTCCCAGGCGGTTTCCGCCATTTAGTTGGATAGTACATTTGTGCTATTACTAGCAGCGGTCTGAGCGCAGGTCAGCACATTGCTCCATCGGCACCGTGCGAAAACTTTTTACCCCTGATAAGCCTTAAACCCCATTGTTTGAGCGTGTTTAGACAGTGGTTCCCTCGGCTTTATTGCTGAATGACCCAATCGCAAGATGGGCGCCGCCACAGCGGTGATCAGGCTCATCACCCGGAATCACCAAATCCGCAGAACGTCTCGGTGGAGGTGACCCGAAATCGAGCGGTCAACCATCCATCCGTTGATGCAAAGGATCTCCCCTTGGATGCCATCAACGCTGAAACCGATGCCGTGCTGAGCGAGCAAGGCCCTTCTGGATTCCGCAAGCCATGAGCAACGAACACCATCAGTCAGGGCGCCGCCCAAACAAAGCAGCTCTCGAACGGCTGGATCCCCAGACGCGCTCCAAGGAACCCCTAGGCCAGGCTGCTGCCAATGAACACCACAGCGAGTCCAACAGTGCTCAGCATCGTGATCACGAGCGCCACCGCAACATCGAAGAGCTGAAAAAGCTCTGAGCGTGGCCCCTGCTTCGGCGGGGGTTTTTTGACAGATTTTCTCTGTCCATCGCCCTCCTACAGGAAATTTGGGGTTCGCAGATCCGTACTTCTCACGAGTGCATGCCCTACTGAAACGTGACGCTTGCCAGAGGTAGGACGTAGCTGTTCGCGGGAGGCACCATGGCTCATCCAAAGCTCAATAAGCAGGCTGCTCGTCTTATCCGTCCTGCAGAGCGATCTGAGGCTTTGCACCTAGCAGGTGTTGACATCACTCCATTGGTCTCAGCGGACCAAGCTGCTGACTATGAGTTTGGAGTCATCTCTGGTGAGGAGGGACATGGACCACCACCACATTCACATCCTTGGGATGAAACCTATTTCGTCTTGCGTGGTGAAGTCGTTTTCGGAGTTGGCCGTGATGAGCAGGTCTTTACCGCAGGAGCCTTAGTTCATGTACCTGCAGGAGAACGCCACTGGTTCCGATTTGATCAGCCTGGTGAAACAGTCGTTGTCACAGGAGGACATCGCGCTTTTGCCATGTTCAAAGGCCTTGCTGATGTTCCCGATGGCTCCCCCGCTGAGGACTACCTGGCAGTAGCACTGCGCTATGGAGAAGAGGATCGCCGCGACGGTTGAAAATTGCTGGTTGCTGGGCCCCTGCTTCGGCGGGGGCTTTTTATGTTATTCAGCCTTTGTAGGTATTTCCGGGCCTTGCGTGTTCAGGAATGGCAGGACCTACACGGGCTCAAAGACGTCTTTCTTCCAGCGCTGCGCTGAGCCTCTCAATTGATTGAGCCAATACCTGCTGGCTGTCGGGTGCAGGGTCAGTCTTGGCTTCTCGGCGTTTCATTCGCTCAAAGCTCTTGACAATCATAAAAACAACAACCGCCACTATTAAGAAGTTCAGCAAGGCCACCAACACAACGCCTGCTGGCCAACTATTAATACTGTCGACACCTAATTCAGTCATTACTGGGCTAAGAGCCGCCGTTGTGAAAAGCTCAACAAAGGCATTTACAACTCCAGTGAACGCAGCGCCGATAACGACTGCCACCGCGAGGTCGACTACGTTCCCTCGATTAATGAAGTTGAGGAATTCTTTTCCCAATCCTTTAATCATCTCAAATTGATCTATTCCAACCTGATGTTCTCTTGAATTCAAATATATTTGCTGCCAATTTAGTGAATAAGCACTTAGAGCTTGATGAGTGGGACCCTGCTTCGGTGGGGGCTTTTTGATGGCACGGGTTAACCGCTGAACTTCCACTTGGCGTCTGCAGGAATAGCAGGGCCTTTCTTCAGGTCGGTCGGCTCCTTATCGCTGATGCGCCAGGTCGGAACCATGCAGTCTTTGAAGTCACCGTGCTGCAGCGTCACTGCTTCCTCGTGCTCGGCGTTATCGGTCGCATAGAAACCCCCGCGCCAATCGCCACCGTCAAGGCCCCCTTTGAACCACACCCAAACCTTTGTGCGGGCGTAGCTCATGCAGATCTCTCGAAGCAGCTGACCCTACGGGCAAAAACTTGGCTTATGGCTCTTTTAGGGGATCCGTTGCAGTGGCCCTGGGTGGATCGTTGGCGTTGTTGCCGCGGGATCTGCTGTCGCTGGTGATGGCGATTGAGGCCCAAAACCAAGCTGAGGCATTTAAGCGCTAGCTGTTGCGCTAACTCCTCACAATTGGCACTAAAAAAGGGTTTTCGGAATTTCCGAAAACCCTTGGAGTGATTGGGATGGAGCCAAGGAGACTCGAACTCCTGACCCCCTGCATGCCATGCAGGTGCTCTACCAGCTGAGCTATGGCCCCATGGGTGCGAGCAGCGCTCAGCACGTGTGAGAGCTTACACCTCAGACCTGGCGCCAGACGGCCACTAGCTGGCCTTGCACGGTGACCTCGTCTGCGGGCAGCGTGATGGGCTCGTAGTTGGGGTTGGCGGCCTCCAGGCTCACCTCACCGCCGCGCAGGTGGAAGTGCTTCAAGGTGGTGCCGCTGCCGGCCACCAGGGCGCTGACGATGGTGCCGGGCTTCAGGCGCGAAGGATCACGCACAGGCTCCATCAGCACCACATCGCCATCAGCAATATGGGCATCTTTCATGCTGTCGCCGTTGACGGTGAGAGCAAATAACCCCTGCCGCTCCAGGGTGGGGGCGATATCGAGGTGCTCCTGCACGTCGTCGAAGGTTTCGATCAGGCCGCCAGCCGCTACAGCGCCGAGCACGGGGATGCCCAGGGATTCGGCGGCATCACCCAGCAACTGCAGGGTGCGGGCTTGGCCCTCTTGCCAGGTGATCCAGCCCTTTTGCTGCAAGTGGCGCAGGCGGCTTTGGATCGGCGCTGGGGAGCGCAGACCCATGCCCTGCATCATCTGGCGGATGGAGGGGCTGTGGCGGTTGTTGGCGATGAATTCAGCCAGCCAGTCGTAGAGCTCTTGCTGGGCGGCGGTCAGGGCCTCAAGGGGCATGGCAGGGACGTGGGCAGCAGCACTAATACATTTGTGCCACTGAAAAGCCGGTTTGTCTACCCCTCGGCTCCCAAAAGTGTTGCCAACAGAGCCTGCTGGGCATGCAAGCGGTTCTCGGCCTGATCAAAGATGCGGCTGGCGGAGCTCTCCATCACCTCGGCGCTGATCTCTTCACCGCGGTGGGCAGGCAGGCAGTGCAGCACGATCGCCTTGGCATCGGCGTGGCTCATCAGGGCTTCATCCACGCAGAAGCCGCGGAAGGCCTGCACGCGGGTGCTCTGTTCCTCTTCTTGGCCCATGGAAGCCCACACATCGGTGTACACGGCATGGGCACCGCGCACGGCCTCGGTTGGGTCTTCGCAGATAGCGATCTCGCTGCGACCGGCGGCGATGGCCTTGGCCTGGGCCACTACCTGCTCGAGGGGATAGAAGCCCGCCGGGCAACCGATGCGCACGTTCACGCCCAGCAGCGCGCCCGCAATCAGCAGTGAATGGGCCACGTTGTTGCCATCGCCCACGTAGGTCATGGTCAGCCCTTCGATGGAGCCGAAGGCCTCCTGCATCGTGAGGTAGTCGGCCAGCGCCTGGCAGGGGTGCTCTAGGTCGGTGAGGGCATTGATGATCGGGATCGAGGCCGCATCGGCGTAGGCCTGCAGATCGCTTTGGGCGAAGGTGCGAATCGCCACGGCGTTGAGGTAGCGGCTCAACACGCGTGCGGTGTCTTCAATCGGTTCACCGCGCCCCACCTGGCTGACCGAGGGGTTGAGGTCGATGGTTTGCCCGCCTAGGCGCGCCATCGCCACGGTGAAGCTCACCCGGGTGCGGGTGGAGGCTTTCGAGAAAATCAGTCCCAGCACCTTGCCGTCGAGGCGCGGGTTGCGGCGTCCTGCCTTGATATCGGCCGCCAGGGTCAATAGCGCCTGGGTTTGGGCGCCGTTGAGATCAGCAGAGGAGAGGAAATCGAGCCCCTTGAGGGCCGAAAGCTCGGCGGCCATCACGCAGAACCAAAGCTCACTTATCAGTGATCAGAGGGAATTCCGTCAAGCAATCAGGCTGCAACGGGCTGAGGATCAACGCTGCGGGAGAGCAGCTCTTTGAGTTCATCGCCTTCGATCACTTCCTTCTCAAGGATGCGCTGGGCGATGTCTTCCAGCAGCCCGCGGTTGTGGTGCAGGATCTCGAGGGCCTTGTCATGGCCGCCGTCCACCAGGGCGCGCACTTCTTTATCGATCTCCTTGGCGGTGGAGTCGCTCACGGCACGGCGCGGGTTGTTGCCTGGGCCCAAGAAGCGGTTGCCACCCTGCTTGTCGTAGGCCAGGGGGCCGAGGGTTTCGCTCATGCCATAGGTGCCGATCATCTGCTCAGCGATGTCGGTGGCGCGCTGCAGGTCGTTGGCGGCGCCGGTGGTGATTTTTCCGAACACAACCTCTTCTGCTGAGCGCCCTCCCAGCAGGGTGGCGATTTGCCCCTGGAGGTCTTCGCGGGAGTTGAGGAAACGGTCTTCGGTGGGCAGCTGCAGCGTGTAGCCCAGGGCGCTCATGCCCCGCGGCACGATCGAAATCTTGGCCACCTTGCTGCCGCCAGGCATCAGGTGACCAACGATGGCGTGGCCCACCTCGTGATAGGCCACCACCTTCTTCTCATCGGGTTGCAGCACGCGGCTCTTCTTCTCCAGGCCCGCCACAACACGCTCAATGGCTTCGTTGAGATCGCCCTGCTCGACAGAGGTGCGGTTGACGCGGGCGGCCAGCAGCGCCGCCTCATTCACCAGGTTGGCCAGATCAGCGCCAGCAAACCCGCTGGTGGCTGCGGCGATCTTGTCGAGGTCAACGGCCTCCGACAGCTTCACCTTCTTGGCATAGATCTCGAGAATCGTTTTGCGGCCGGAGAGGTCGGGGCGATCGACCAGCACCTGACGGTCGAAACGACCGGGGCGCAGCAGCGCCGCATCGAGGGTTTCAGGCTGGTTGGTGGCCGCAAGCACGATCACTGGCTTGTCGGTGGCGCTGAAGCCATCCATCTCGGTGAGCAGCTGGTTGAGCGTTTGCTCGCGCTCGTCGTTGCCGCCGACCACGCCCATCGAGCCAGAGCGGCTCTTGCCAATGGCATCGAGTTCGTCGATGAAGATGATGCAAGGCGCTTTTTTCTTGGCCTCTTCAAAGAGGTCGCGCACGCGAGCTGCGCCAGCTCCCACGAAGAGTTCAACGAATTCCGAACCGGAAATGATGAAGAAGGGCACATCGGCTTCACCGGCCACGGCTTTGGAAAGCAGCGTTTTGCCGGTGCCAGGAGGGCCTACCAGCAGCACGCCTTTGGGGATGCGGGCGCCGATGGCGGCATAGCGCTCAGGCTTTTTAAGGAAGTCGACGATCTCGGTGAGTTCGGCCTTGGCTTCATCCACGCCAGCCACATCAGCGAAGGTGACGCGGGATTGCTCATCGGGCACGTAGACCTTGGCTTTGCTCTTGGTGAAGCTCAAGGCGCCTTGAGCACCGCCCGCTCCGCCCATGGCGCGGCGGGCAAAGAACTGCAGCAACACGATGAAGATCAGCGGCGGAACCACCCAGCTCAAGATCGTGCTGAAGATCCCGGGCTTCTTCGGTGGTGCAGCAGCGAACTCAACGCCGTGCTCTTCGAGCCGCTGGGGCAGCTCCATGTCGAAGATCGGCGTGGTGGCGAGCAGCGCGGGCTGACCTTCTTCGGGGTTGGTGAGCTCGTAGCGGATCTGTTCTTGGGTGATGAAGGCGCGCTTCACCTCGCCGTCATCGACCTGGTTTATGAATAAGGAGTAGGGAACCCGTGGCACCTGTTGCATGCCCTGGCTGGGGATGAAGCTGCTCAACAGCAGCAACACACCCACCCCGATCAACACCAAGTTGACGATCCCGATCTTGCGGCGGGGCTGGTTGTCGTCCTGGCGGATCGGCATGCGCTACTCATGCGTTTGGACCAAGCTAGGCCCCATCTTTGCTTTGGCGTTGGGGTGAGAACCGAACGCCTGTGCTTGCCCGATGTGCGGACGCTTTGCCCTGGGTTGCGCCCTTGATGCCCTGCTGCCCAACCTGCAGGGGCCGATGCCGCCTGGGCTAGCGCAGCACTACGCACCGAGATCGCTGATTCGCCCGGGGGAGCCGGTGCTGCTGCAGCGCCAGGAGCATGGTGCGATGGAAAGCGCTCTGGTGCTGTGGGGCTTGCTGCCGGAGTGGCGCAAAGACCCGTTGGAAGGCCCGCGCCCCTTCAATGCCCGCGCTGAAACGGTGATGGAGAAGGCCAGCTTTCGCGGGCCTTGGCGGCACCGGCGCGGGCTGCTGCCGGCCGATGCTTTTTTTGAAAAGGGCCACCGCATCGCGCGCAGCGATGGCGAACCGTTTTGGTTGGCGGCGCTGTGGGACCGCTGGATTGGCCCCGATGGCAGTGAGGTGGAGAGCGCGGTGGTGCTCACCACCAAGCCCAATGAGCTGGTGGCGCCATTGCATGAGCGCATGCCGGTGATCATTCCTGCGGGGCTCGAGCAGGCCTGGTGCCAGCCTCTCGATGGCCCTGGCCTGCGGGCGCTCGAGCCCTTGCTGTTGGGCTGGGATCCAGCCGGCTGGCAAGTCGAAGCTATTCCCGCTGGCTTGACAGGGCGGCCCAGCTCCCGACCCTTGGATCAGTTGAACTTGGATCTGGGGTGAATTGGCTGCGGCGGTTGGTGAACCGCTATCCCAATCAACTGCTGTTGCTGCTCACCTTGGGCGTGCTGGTTTGCTTTGCCTTCCCGCAGATCGGCCGGCTCAGCTACGTCTTGTATTCCTTCATCGCCCTGCTGCTTACCTGCGGGCCCGCGGGACGCGGCCATAGCCGCGCCATAGATGACCGGCTCTATCGCGCCTTGGGGGCACTGGCGGTGGCGGCGATGTGGCTGTGGCTGATTACGCCGATGAATTTGCTGGCCAGTGGGGTGCCCTTGGCGTTGAGTTGGAGCGTGCTGGTGGGCTGGAGCTTGGTGCGGATGATCCAATCGCTGGCGGCCCGCGCCCAGGTGAGCCGGCCGCTGCTGATGGGAGCGATCGCCGGCTATCTGCATTTGGGCCTCACCGCGGGCTTGGTGATGGGTGCGGTGGAAACGATTCAGCCCGGCAGCTTCCAGCCCCTGGAGCTCACTAAAGCGGCGTTGGCCTCGGGTGATCTCAGCGTGATCGAATCCAGCGGCGCTTTCGCCGAGATCAATTACTTCGCCTTTGTTTGCCTCACCACCGTGGGCTTTGGCGACATCAACCCGGCCTTGCCGTTGGCGCGCATGCTCAGCGTGGTGACCAGCATTGCCGGGCCGCTCTATTTGGCGGTGGTGATGGGGGTGCTGATCGGCCGCTTTGCCGGCTCATTTCAATCCTCTGGCAGCAGCGACTGAAACAGCCAATCGCTGCCCAGCGCTTGGGGGCTGCTCGTCGCAAGGCGAATCACTTGATCCATGGCGGTGAAGCCCAGATCCCCCAGGGGGGTTTGGGCCGCTGCTCCGCCCAGCAGCGCTGGCGCCACCACGGCTGCGGTTTCTTGCACGCAGCCGGCAGCGATGGCGGCCGCCGCCAATTGGGGGCCGCATTCCCACAGCACCCGGTTGCAGCCGCGCTCGGCCAAGGCCTCGAGCAAAGCCGCTGGTTCGCAGGCCTTGAGCTCCAGGCGCTCCACCCCCAGCTGATCGAGTTGTTGCTTGGCTTGATCTGGCGCCTCGGGGCCATGGGCCACCAGGGTGGCGGCGCTGGTTTGATCCCACAGCTGGGCGCCCTTCGGCAAATTAAGGCTGCGGCTAAGCACCACCCGCAGCGGCTCAGGGCTGCGCTGCCCGCGGCTGGTGAGCAGGGGGTTATCGGCGCGCACGGTGCCGCCGCCAACGATCACCGCATCAACGCCAGCGCGCAGGTGATGCACCCAGCTGCGGGCCGGCGGGCTGCTGATCCATTGGCTGGCGCCATTGGCCAAGGCCGTGCGGCCATCAAGGCTCATGGCCCACTTCAACAGCCCCCATGGGCGGCCGGTGCGAATGCGGTGCAGGAAGGCGCGGTTTTGCTGGGCGGCTTCGGCCTGGCGCACGCCGCTGATCACTTCAATGCCTGCTGCTTTGAGCTGGGCGATGCCGCCGCCGGCTACGCGGGGATCGGGATCATCCAGGGCAATCACCACCCGGCGTAGGCCCGCGGCAATCACCGCTTCGGAGCAGGGGGGCGTGCGGCCATGGTGGCAGCAGGGCTCCAGGGTCACGTAGAGCGTGCCGCCTTTGGCGCGATCACCGGCGCGGCGCAGGGCCATCACTTCAGCGTGGGGTTCGCCGGCTTGGCGGTGGTAGCCCTCACCCACCAGCTCGCCATTGGCATCGAGCACCACACAGCCCACCAGGGGATTGGGGCTGGTGCGGCCATCAGCGAGGGCAGCGAGGGCCAAGGCCCTGGCCATCCAGTGGCGATCAGAGGGGGTAGGTGGGCAGCTCACGCCATTCCTTCACCACAAAGGGGGGCACCGGCAGTTCGTTGAACACACCAGGCAATTGCAGCCGCAGCGGCCGGTTCTTGTTTAGTTCAGCCAGTAGTGGGGCCAGATCAAATTCAGCGGCGGCTTCCCTGCCATCGCTTTTGAGCAGGCTGTTCTCCAAGGTGCGATCGGGCAGATCCCAGCGGTGGCTGCCGCTGAGCACGATCAATTCGGTGGGGTGATCCAGCCGCACCCGGCCGGGGTAGCCAACCACCCGCAGCCTGAGTTCGCCGCCTGGCTCGCCTTCGCGGTAGGCCACCAGCTGCCAGGCCTGGTAATCGAGATCGCGCAGGCTTTCGAGGCTGCGCACCACAGGAGTGCCGTTATCGCCGGGATGGCTATGCAGCTCAGCAGCCGCTGGGCCCGCTGGCAGCAGCATCAGCACTAGCAGTGCCAGGGCAGCCAGCAGCCGGCTCATGGCTGCCGTTCCGCGCCGGGAATCAGTTCCCAATCGGTATGGGTGGCCCACAGTGCCCAAATCGCCATCGCCCGCAGATAGTGGCAGGCCCGGAAGGTGTTCTGCCCGGTGAGGGCTTCTGGGGTGCGGAATTGCAGGCCGCCTGCATAGACCTGATTCACCACCGCTTGGGTGATGGCCAGGGCCGTGTTGGTTTCACCCATCAGCCGGTAGTAGGCGGCTAAACCGAAGTTGATGCCGGTCCACACCTCCAGCGGGTGGGTGCCGTTGGGATCGAGTGGGGTGCCATCGCGGCGCAGGCCATTGGCCACGCCCAAGCGGCCACCGCCAAAGCCTTCAAAGCAGGCCTCTTTGATCGCTTGCAGGCTGCTGCGGGCATTGGCCTCACTCACCACTGGCGGCAGCCCCAGCAGGCGGGCATAGAAATCGCCGCAGAGCTGATCGGCCATCACCACCGGCGTGCCGCTCTCGGCATCGATTTTGTAGAACTCGCCATTCCAGAGCAGCTGATCGAAGTTGCCCCGTGATTGCTGCAGCCACTGGCTGAAATCGCGCTGCTCAGCTGCGGTGTCGACCCCCAGCTCCAAAGCCAGGGTTTGGCCCATCGCGAGGGCCGCCTCCAGGGCGGCAATCCAAAGGGCGCCGCAGTAGGCGCTGACGCCTTTAAGGGCCCAATCATCAAAGGTTTGATCCGGCGCGCCGCCGTTATCGGGCAGGCCGTCGTTATTGATGTCGAAGGTTTTCAGGTAGCGCAGGGCCTGCACCGCCGCCGGCCAGCAGTCGGCCAGGAAGGTGAGGTCTTTGCCATCGGGAGCGAGCTGGTAGGTGCGCCACACCTGCAGCACGAAGTCGCTGCCCAGGTCTTTCCAGAGGTTGCAGTCTTGATAGGCGGTGTAGTTGGTGGCATCCCAGGGCTGCTCGTTGGGGGCGCCGAGGTCGTGGGGGGTGGCGCCGGCCACCTTGCGATCGGCCTCGACGCGGCCGCGCCCTTGGGTGAAATACCAACCAATCGGCCGCTGCGTGGCATCGGCTGCGGGGATGGCGCGGGCAAAGCTGCGCAGCACTGAGCGATCCAACGCCGGCCACAGCTGCAGCAGGGCAAAGGAGCCGTAGAGCCGCACATCGAGGCTTTCGTACCAGGCGTAGTCGAGGCACTCGAGCACGCCAAAACGGCCCACCGGATCACTGGCGCTAGCTGCGCTCCACAGCGTGCCGCCGCTGGCCAGGTCGTAGAGCTCATTGCAGAGGGCCATGCGCAGCTCCTCGGGCAGGTCGTCGCGTAGCAGCACCGGCGCTTGCCATTCCTCGATCTGCTGGCGCCAGCGGGGCCAGCGCAGCAGGGCATCAGCGGCGATGGCGGCGGCTTGATCGCCGCTGGCGCCAAAGAAATCGGTGTAGCGCCTGAGGCATTGGCTGCCTGTGGCAAAGGCGGTGACGGGCAGATCCCAGCTGATCACCACCGGCAGCTCCAGCTCAGCGCCGGGGGCCAGCTCAAAGCGCAGGGCCATCGCGGCACTTACGGGATCATTGTTGCCGCTGCGCCTGTCGTTGTTGCTCTCTGGCACCGAGCCATCGGCGGCAAAGCGCTGCCAGATCTCTGCTCCATCGCCATGGGGATTCCAGCGGCTGCAGCGCATCAGCTCAACGCCCTCGAGCTCTTCTGGCACAGCTATGCACCACTGGCCTTGGCCCTCAGCGATCGGCTCGCTCAAAGGGCCCTCCATCACCACACCGCGCAGGCCGGGGGCATTGATGGCGCGGTTGCGTTGGCCTTGGGTGGCGCCGATGGCGGGCAGGTAGTTGTGCTCGGGGCTGCCGTCGTCGCGGAAGTGCACCGCGGCGCTGGGGTCGGTGTTGCAGAACCAGCCTGTGGTGTTGCGCCAGCTCAGCAGCAACGAGAGCTTGAGCGGCTTCCGGCTGGGGTTGCGGAAACGCCAGCGGAACACCGCCACCGGTAGGGCCGTGTCGCGGTAGTTGCCGGGAATGATCGGGCTGAAGCTCTCGCAGCTGGCCTCACAGCCAAAAACGCCGCTGTAGTGAAACCAGCTCAGGGGATAGCGGGCGCTGTAGCTGCCGGTGGGCTTATCAGCGGTGCTGGCGGGATACCAGCTCCAGCTGCTTAGGGGAGCTTCGCCTTCGGGCTTGGAGCTATCGGCCTCAGGCGCCACCGCCAGGGCATGGGCGCGGTTTTCTGAACCGTTGTCTTCAAAGAGGGCGAACTGGCAATCGGGCAGCGAGCCAAACCAGTGCTCTCCGCCATCGATGTTCCAGAGGTTGAAATCACCTTTGGAGCTGCGGCCAATGCAACCGGCGCCAAAGCCGCCTAATGGAGCTCCATGCCAGGGGCCGTCATCGAGGTTGCTGGCGTAGCGAACGGTGTAAGGCGCTTCCCAGCCCTGGCCAAATGGCCGGCTCCAGCTGGCGGTAGGGGTGGTGTGGCCTTGGCGGCCTTCTCGGCGCAACAGGGAGCGCAGCCTGGAGAGCCCGAAGGGCGCCATGAATTCGTTGGAATTCGTGTCAGCTTGCCGGAAATCCCCTAGCGCACAAGGGGGTTGCTGCGCACCCAACCGGCGCCGATCTTGCGGGCCGCCATGCTGCGCTTCACCCCCACCTCTTGGCGTGGGGTGTAGGTGGCCAGGCTCATCAGGCCAACAGGCAGCAGAAAAATGGTCCAACCAGCGAGGGTCACCAGCAGGAAGCGGCGGCTGCGGTAAGGGGAGAGACGGGAGAGCAGAAGGTGACCGGCGATGGCGAGCGGCCAGTTTTGCAATCGTCCGTCGAATTTGTCTAGCCCCTGGCTGTGAGCAAATCCAACCCCGCAGATCAGAACTGGAAGGTGATTCCGCCTGAGGCACGCCAGTCGGTTTGGGCGTCAAGCCAAATCTTGGCGCCGCCTTTGGCGTACAGCTTCCAGGCAGAAGTCGGGCTTTGGAAGATCGAGTAGTCGAGGCCTCCTTCGACGAGGAGACCGTTTTGGGTTTCTTGGTTTGAGGGGATTTCGCCAGTGGCCTTCCTCGCGAGGCGGCTGTAGGCGCGCTCGAATTTCACGCTGCCGTTATTGGTGTCCCAATCCGCCAGCCAGGCCACTTTGAAATTGGGGACCAGCAGGTTGCGTTGCCCTTGCTTGATGGGCCAGGCGAACTTCGCGCCAAGGGTGGTTTCGAGGAAGTGGTCAGAGAAGGCGTGAAGCTTGAGGGCCAGCGCCCGGAAGCGTCCCGACTCGGTGTAAGACGCGTCTTGGTTGTGGTTCCAGATGGCGGTGGCTTGAGGCTCAATAATCAGGCCTCCCCAGGCGATTGGCGCTCCTGCTCGTAGGGCTCCTACGTATGACGTTGTTGCTTTTGTTGCGGTGTAAGTCTCATCAAGCACTCTGCCTAGTTTGACCCGGCGCTTGTTGTCACCTGAGAATGCAGTGGCACCAAACAGACCCTGAAGATAGAAATTATCTTCCCAGTAGCTGGCCATGACGCCACCGCCGAAGCCGCTGGGATTCCAAGAGCCGCTGCCTGTGTAGAGGCCTGAATATTGCTGCAGATTGATATTTCCGTAGTTGCCAAAAAGGCCTAGTTGAATGTTGTCGGAAAGAGAGGTATCTACTCCGACAACTACGCCACCATGGGTGGAATAGAAGTTGTTGTACACATCTTGGTAGTAAACAGCTCCTCTTTTCCCATATGCCCCGCCAGTGCTGTATGGCTGTTTGGAACCGCCAAAGCCACGTGCCCATACGCGGGTGCCGTTGGACTCTGTATAGATCGAGGTGAGGTTGGGATTTTCAACATAAAAATCACCATTAATTTCGATGCTCGCTATCTCCACGTCAACAGTGCCAGTCTTTGAGGTTTTCCAGAGGCCACGAACGGGCTCAGTGATGGTTTCCTCGATTTCAACTTCAGTGATTTCTTCGTCTATTTGAATCTTCTGGAATTGACGCGAGGGCAAGCGCTCCAGAATCGTGTCAGCCAAGTCGTTGACATAAGCCTGAGTGGCGAGGCCGCCTGCTGCAACAACGTTTCTTGGTAGCAGTAAGGCATCGACTAGGCGGCCCAGGAGAACTAGCCTTTCGGTTTTTGTGGAACCTTTCAATCTTGTGGTAATTGCATCTCTAATATTTTCAGGAAGACCCTCGAGGATATCTGCGATGTCTTTACCGCCACCTGGTGATGTGCTGTCACATGTACCTAGGGTTTGGCCAAGGTAAAAGATGACTTTATTGCTGTCAGCGATGGGCCCACGGTTTGTTCCAGTTGTATAGTGAAGTTGTGAATCTCCTTGGTAATAGAGCAAGCCGTCTGTTCCAGTATTGGCGGGGGGGTTTGGTGTAAGAACGTATTCGGCATTAGTAGGTCTGTTCCTGCCGTTTTTTCCCCAATAGGAAGGATTGGCAATGAATGCGTATTCTGTGTGTAGGCCCGCAAGGGCTGCCGAGTCTCCATTGAGGGCCCATGGAGTGTTGGCAAAGTTTCTGCCTTCTTCTGCTTCTCCCCACTGGGCGTTTGAAGCTGGTATGTCTGTAATTGCGGTAATTAAGTAGCAGTTTTCCCCCGCTTCTGCTGTGATTGGATCTGCTAAATCAGTGTGCCCAAGATCAGTGACATTGGCTAAAGATGGCGTTGCTGCTAGTGCAATCGAAGTTGCGAGGCTTCCTGCGAGGCACAGTGGCTTGAGCGCCAGATGGTTTGTGCGTATCGCAGGCATTCCCACTTCTGTCGATTAGAGCTCTTAGATGATTGTGTGGATGGCTACTGGTTTGGGTGATGGCGCTTGGTTTCATGCACTATTGGGATCACCGATTGTTGAATTGTTGGATTGATCTCAAGCAGCTGTCCACTTGCTGATGGGTAGTGGTTTAGGCGGTGATGGCTCCCTGGCTGAGATTTTTCATGTGAGAATCGTTATCGATCGCCTTTTGTGAGTCGTGGGTTCGGCCCCAGTTCGCCTGTTTCACAGTTCATCAGAACTGGAAGCATTGTTGGCGGAGCTTGGCTTCGAGCCCCGTGTTGTTCAGATCCAGCCTGGTCCGTTGCAGGGGCGCTTTCAGTTCAGCCCTGCTGGCTTAGGGGCGATTGTTCGTTTCAGCGCGAGTTCCGGCTTCACGTTGGTGTGCCCACGCAAAACGCAGATCCTTCCGCTTGGCTTGAACCGGGCAGGAAGCAAGGGCCGCGTTGTGGTTCACGGTCAGCCCGTCGCTGAGCATGGAATTGCTGGTTGTTATCTAGACCTTCCTTATTCGTTCTTTCAGGTGTGGCCTGGCGCTGATGCGCTGATTGCGCTGTTGCCGCGTCAGCCTTTACTGGAAGCCTTGGCGCTTGGTTCTGCTCAGAACTGCCTGCAGTGGATGAATGATTGCAATCAGCTGCAGCTCACGCCGCCAGCCCATCGCGCGATGGCTGAGTTGTTCCTGGCGGCACTCGAGCCTGCTGCCTCTCAGTCGATTGATTTGCTCAGGGGTGCGGTGGAGCTGCTGAGTGATCAAGCGGTTGTGGCCCCGCTGCGATTTAAAGCGCCAACGCGTTTCGACCTGGTGGCTCGGCTGATTGATTTAGGGGCTCAGAGCACTGAATTGTTGAATTTGGATGCTGTTGTTGAGCAGTTGGGTTGTTCGCGCCGCACCTTGATTCAGGGTTGCACCGAGCTCATGGGCATTGGCCCGATTGAGCTGCTGCGGACGCAGCGCTTGGAGCGCGTTCACCAGGCGTTGCTGGCCGGCAATCAAGAGCCAGCTCCATCCACTGCTTTGGTGGGAGACATCGCCCGGTACTTTGGTTTTCGCAGCCGTGGGCACTTCGCAGCTGCGTATCAAGAGCAGTACGGCCAATCACCCAGCCAAACGCTGAACCAGGCGGCCTGAACAATGGAGTGATGCTCCATGTAATCGGCACCACCGCCGCTGGCCTTGCTGGCCTGGCTTCAGCCCAGCGCCAGTTGGTGGATGGAGCTGCTGTGATTGCCGCCCCGAGCCGCTTGCATCACGAGCTGCCTGCCAGTGTCCTGCTGCTCAACACCGATCAGCCCCAAGCAGCGATTGAGGCCTTGGCTCTTGAAGTGGCCGCTGGCCGCAGCGCCGTACTGCTGGCCAGTGGTGATCCGCTCTGGTTTGGCATTGGCCGGCTGCTGCTGCAGCATTTTTCCCCTGAGCAGCTGCGCTTTCACCCCTGCCCCTGCTCGATGCAGCTGGCCTTCTCTCGGTTGGGGCGGCCCTGGCAGAACGCGCAATGGTTGTCGCTGCATGGCCGAGAGCCCGATGCTTTGGCGGCTTGCTTGCAGCAGCGGCCTGAGGCTTTGGCGGTTCTCACTGACCCGGGCCGCGGCGGTGCCGGCGAGGTGCGCCAGATCCTGAGGGCTTCGGGGTTGGAAGCGGCCTATGGATTCTGGATTTGTGAGCGGCTTAATCACCCCCAAGAACGGGTGATGGAGCTGGCCAGCAGCGATCCACTGCCAGAGGATCTTGATCCTTTGCATTTGGTGGTGCTGATCGCCAAAGCCGAGCCATTGGCCACTGAACGGCTACCGCTCTTCGGGATCAGCGATGGCGCGTATCACCAGCACGCCGATCACCCCGGCTTGATGACCAAGCGCGAGGTGCGCATCCAGCTGCTGGCGGAGTTGGATCTACCCAGCGCTGGGGTGCTGTGGGATCTCGGTGCCGGCACCGGCAGCGTGGGCTTAGAAGCCTTGCGGCTGCAGCCGCAATTGCAGCTGTATGCGGTGGAGCGCCGCAGCGGCGCAGTGCCCTTGATCCAGGCAAACGCTGAGCGCTTAGCGGTGCAGCCGGCGGCGGTGTTGCAGGGTGATGCCCGCAGCTTGCTGGCTGAGTTGCCCGATCCTGATCGGGTATTGCTCGGCGGTGGTGGCGCAGCCAGAGCTGAGCTGCTGGCGGCCTTGTTGCCGCGTTTGCGCCCGGGAGGTGTGGTGGTAATTCCCTTGGCCACCTTGGAAGCGGTCGCTGAGCTGCGCCCAGTGCTGGAGGCCCATGGGCTGCAGGTGAGCCTGATGCAGCTGCAGGTCAGTCGGGGGATGCCGCTGGCTGGCGGTACGCGCCTAGCCCCGTTGAACCCGGTAGTGGTGCTGCGGGGCTGCCGGGTTTAAGGCCCAGCTCCTTGGCGCGGCCCGCGCGCAGTTCGATCACCCCATCCACCGGCCCCGGTGAGCGGTAGGTGGGGCATGGATCAGCTGTGCAAGGGGGCACATCGGCTTCGATGCCAACCACCTGGCCGCCTTTGGTGAACACCAGATCCAAGGGGGCCAGGCAGTTCTTCATCCAAAAGCCCACCGGCCGGGCCGGCTCAAAGCGGAACCACATGCCGCGCCAGGGATCCAAGGCGGGGCGCTGCATCAAGCCCTGCTGAAATTGCGCTGTGGTTTGCGGCACCTCCAGGCCAATGCAGCCCTGGGGCAGGCACCACTTGGCGGTTATGGGTAGGTACTGCGGCGTGAGCGCCAGCAACAGGGGAAGTAGGGGAGTAAACATCGCCTGAATCAGCTCCTGAGCGTGTAGCCCACGCCGCGCACGGTATGAATCAAGCGGCGTTCGCCGTTTTCTTCCAGCTTGCGGCGCAGATAGCGCACATACACCTCAATCACGTTGGCGTTGGCCTCCTCATCGCTCTGGCCCCACACCTCTTCCAGGATGGTTTGGCGGCTGACGCTGCCACCTTGATGCTCCAGCAATAGCAGCAGCAGCGAGTATTCCCGCTCGGTGAGTTGCAGTTCCCGCTCACCGCGCCAGGCACGCCGTTGCCGCGGCTCCAGGCGCAGATCCAGCAGCTTCAGGGTGGTTTGTTTGCTCTCGCTGGCCGGTGCATCAAACAGGATGTGGGGCCGGGGCTCCAGGGAGAGTTGCAGCCGCAGCCTCTGCAGCAGGTCGCTTGGCGGGGCGTCTTGCACCCAAAAGTCGTTGGCGCCGAGTTTGAGGCATTGGCTGCGAGCGGCTAGGTCATCGGCCATCGCCTCCACCAGCAGCGGCATGCGAACGCCAGCGCCGCAGCTCTTTTGCAGTAATGGCACTACCGCCAGCTCATCGCTGGTGATCAGCACCGCTTTGACCCGATCTTGCGGGATCAACCCGGCTCCAATCGATTCAACGGCATCGGTGCCGCTCCAGCCCACGGTGTCGTAGCCGGAAGCCTCTAGCCGCTCGCGCAATTCCAAGGCGCGCTCACCAATCAAAAGCAGAGTTGGCTTCACGAGGCCAAAGGCAGCGTGCCGGGCTTGGCCACATGGGGCAGACCCCAGCCCAGCTTTTCGCCCAACACACGGAAGTATTCGTGGTCCGCCAGGCGCACAAAACGGGCGGCCTGCTCGCAGCGGCGGAGCAGCACCCGATCTTCCGGCCAGACGTAGCAACCAGCGCTGCCATCGACGACCATCATCAGCCGCTCGGGCGTGGCGGGGAAGATCGTGACCGGCTCGCTATCGCTGAACACCAGCGCCCGGGAGGCCAGCGAGTGGGGCGCAATCGGGGTGAGCTGCAGCACCGGGCAATCGGGGGTGATTACCGGGCCGCCGGCGCTGAGGGCATAGGCGGTTGAGCCGGTGGGCGTTGAGAGGATCACCCCATCGGCGGAGATGTCCACCGGCGCATGGCGACCGATGGCGATCTCGAAATGGCACATGCTCGTGAGCGGTTCGCGGTGCAGTGCCATCTCGTTGAGGCAGAGCACCTCCCAGCGCCGCTGGTCGCCGCGCAACACGCTCACCACCACCAGGTTGCGCTCTTCAACGGTCCACTCGCGGCTGATCAGCTGCTCGAGGGCCTCCTCGAGCTGGCTCACATAGGTTTCAGCCAGAAAGCCCAAATGGCCGGTGTTGATCGTGAGCATCGGCACGCCCACGGGCGCCGTTTGCCGCGCTGCTGAGAGCACCGTGCCATCACCGCCCAGCACGATCGCCACATCCATCGCTGAGGTGAAGCCGGGTGGCACGCAGGCCGCATAGCCGAGCAGCCGCAAGCTTTGATCGGGGTTGGCGAAACCCACCATTCCGCCGGAGCTGCTGGCGCGCACCACATCCCAACCCGCCCCTGTGAGGCGTGCTTCGATCCGGTCGGCCGTTTCAATGGCCAGATCCTTGCCGTCGTTAACGATCAGTCCGGCACAGGGCACCGGTCGCGAGCAAGTGGGTGCCTGAGTTTAGGCGGGCTTTCTCAGTTCCCAAGACTTCGTTAAGTGCGTCCGCTGCGGCCGGAGCGCTGAACCGATACTCTGCAGCGCCCACCCTTTTGATCAAGCCGGCAAGTAGCCCGCTGCTAAGGGCCTCCAGCCAGACATGAGGCAGCCTCAGAGCGCTTGCCTCAGAACTGTTCGAGAAAACGCAGATCGCTGGTGAACAGGCGGCGAATGTCGTCGATGCCGTGGCGCACCATGCAGAAGCGCTCAACGCCGAGGCCCGCGGCAAAGCCGCTCCAGCGTTCGGGGTCGAGCCCCATGCCCTCCAAAACGGCGGGGTCGACCATGCCGCAGCCCATCACCTCGAGCCAGCGGCCGCGCCACTGCACATCCACCTCGGCGCTGGGTTCGGTGAAGGGGAAGTAGCTGGCCCGGAAGCGCACCGGCAGATCACCAAAGAAGGCCTTGAGGAAGTGGCTTACTGTGCCTCGCAGGTGGCTGAAATCGAGGCCCTCATCAATGGCCAAAACCTCCACCTGGTGGAACACCGGCGAGTGGGTGGCATCCACGGCATCACGGCGGTAAACGCGGCCTGGGGCGATCACGCGCACCGGTGGGGGGTTGGATTCGAGATGGCGAATCTGCACCGGTGAGGTGTGGGTGCGCAGTAGGCGATCACCCGGCAGGTAGAAGGTGTCCTGCATGTCCCGGGCGGGATGCTCCTCGGGGATGTTGAGGGCCGAGAAGTTGTAGTAGTCGCTCTCGATGTCGGGGCCTTCCACCACCTGGTAACCAAGGCCGCAGAAGATGTCGACGATCGAGTCGGTGGTGCTCAGCAGCGGATGGCGATGGCCGGCGGGTGTGTACACCGGCGGCAGGGTGACATCAATGGTTTCGCTGGCGATGCGGGCTTCCAGCGCCGCTTCTTTGAGGGCGCTTTGGCGCTCCTGCAGCAGCGATTGCACCTGTGTTTTCAGCACATTGGCCCGCTGGCCCACCACCGGGCGCTGATCACCGGGCAGCTTGCCCATGGCGCCCAGCACGCCGGAGAGCTTGCCTTTTTTGCCTAAAAGATCGATTCGCAGCTGCTCGAGGGCCGCGGCATCGGGTGCTTCAGCAATCGCCGCAGCGGCCTCCGCCTCCAGGGCCTCCAACGCGCTGGTGATCTCCTCCAGGGTGGGAGCGCTGCTCAAGGGAGTCGGCCTAACGTGCGTGGGGCAGTATCGCCTTTCGATGGCTTCCCCTCTCAAGATCCTGATCAGCAATGACGACGGGGTCTTTGCCGAAGGCATCAAAGCGCTGGCCCATGAAGCCGCCCGCCGGGGCCACAGCGTCACGGTGGTGTGCCCCGATCAAGAGCGCTCCGCGACTGGCCATGGGCTGACCCTGCAAAGCCCGATTCGCGCGGAACAGGCTGATGGCCTTTTTGCTGATGGCATCCGCGCTTGGGCCTGCACTGGCACGCCATCGGACTGCGTCAAGTTGGCCCTGGGCAAGCTGCTGGAGACCCCGCCGGATCTGGTGCTCAGCGGCATCAACCATGGCCCGAATCTGGGCTCTGATGTGATCTATTCCGGCACCGTGGCGGCCGCCATGGAGGGCACCTTGGAGGGGCTGCCGGCGTTGGCGGTGAGCAGCGCTTGTTTTGATTGGCGCCAGTTCGATGGGGCCGCGGTTCAGGCCATGGATGTGGCCGAAAGCGCCCTCGCTGGCGGCTGGCCGGAGGGGCTGCTGCTCAACCTCAACGTGCCGGCGGTGCCGCCTGATCGCATTGGCCCGGTGCGCTGGTGCCGTCCGGGTGTGCGCCGCTACGTGGATCAATTTGATCAGCGCTTTGATCCCCGCGGCCGCAGCTACTACTGGCTGGCCGGTGAGGTGGTGAACGACTTTGAGGCCGCTGGCACAGGGCCCAAGGACTGGCCCACCGATGTGGCCCAGGTGCAAGGCGGCGGGGTGGCGCTGACGCCGCTGCAGCCCGAACTGTTCTGGCGTGGGGCGCTGCCGCCTTTGCCGATTGCTGGGGTTAGCGCCGCGCCAGACGCTGCAGCAGCCAGAGGCTGACCCACAGGCCAATCAAATGGCCGGTGAGGGCTTGGGTGTTGGCCATCACCGAGAACATTTCCAGCGAGGTGATGGCGTTGTTGCCAACGCTGGTGCCGGTCAGGCCCGGCTGCTGAATTGAGGCCTGGAAGGTGAGGCTGCCGGAGAGGGCCTGATAGCCAATCGCCGCAAAGGTGATGCCCACCAAGCTGGCCAGCAGATGGCGCTTCACCTGGGCGCGGGTTTCCGCTTTTGAGGGGATCGAGCTGCTGCCGCTGGCCAAGGCGCGGCTGATGCGCACCAGGCCCCAGTCCTGCCAGACGCCCCAGGCCAGGATCAGCAGCGCCAGGGTGGTCAGTGAGAGGCCCGGTCCCAGGCCAATGGCCTTGTCGCGGTTGCTGACCAGTTCACTGCCAATGCTGTTGAAGGCCAGCACGCCAGCGCTCACCAGCGCCAGGGTGAGCTGACTCCAAAACGCACCCCAGCCCACCACACGGAAGGCGGAGGCAATGCGTTGCAGCTCAAGACGGTCGGCCATGGCCTTGTGTCACCGCATCCAAGGTGCCATGGGAGCATGGCTCTGGCACGGCCTTGGGCCTTGATTGCGCTCCTTTCTCCTGAGCAAGCCTGCAGGCCAACCGCGTTAGCGCTCGGCAGTTTTGATGGTGTGCACGCCGGGCACCGCCATGTGATCGCGCGTGCCGTGGCCATGGCGGCCGGTCCGCCGGCTTTGGTGCCCACTGTTTTGTCGTTTTGGCCCCACCCGCGTGAGGTGTTGGCCGGCGAGCCGCGCCTGCGGCTGGATTTGCCGGGCGAAAAGCTCAGCGTGCTGGGGCCGTTGGGCATTGAGCAGCTGGTGCTGGTGCCGTTTGATTTGCAGTTGGCGGCCTTGAGCCCGGAGCAGTTTGTGCAGCAGGTGCTGCGCGATCAGCTGCAGGCCGGGGCGGTGGTGATCGGTGAAAACTTCCGCTTTGGCAACCGCCGCAGCGGCGGCCCGGAGGACCTGCAGCGCTTGGGCGCTGCCTGCGGTATGGCGGTGGAGGTGCTGCCGCTACTGGATGAAGGCGGCAGCCGCTACAGCAGCAGCCGCATCCGCCAGGCCTTAGCTGAGGCTGATCTGGTTGAGGCTGAGCGCTTGCTGCAGCGGCCCTATCGCTTCAGCGGCCAGGTGGTGCGCGGCCGCGGCTTGGGGCGCGGCTTGGGCTGGCCCACCGCCAATTTGCAAGTCGATGGCCGCAAGTGCCTGCCCAAAGAGGGCGTCTACGCCGCCTGGGCCTGGCGCGGTGAGAGCCAGCAAGCGATGCCTGCGGTGATGAACCTGGGCCGCCAGCCCACCATCGATCCAGAGGCCCCCTCGGCGGTGGAGGTGCACCTGCTCGATGCCGAGGTGGATCTGGCCGGCGACAGCCTGCGGGTGCAGCCGCTGCAGTGGTTGCGGGGCCAGCAGGCCTTTGGCTCGCTCGATGAACTCACCGGCCAGATCAGCCGCGATGCAGATCAGGCCCGGGCCCTACTGGCGGCCGTTCAGCTGCCGGGATAGGCGTGGGTGAGCCCCCAGGCGATGAAGGCGCCGATTCCGCCCAGCAAGGCGGCACCCCAGATCAGGGTCAGCATCGGGCTGTCGGTGTTGCTGACTGGGGGCGCGGGCTTGGGTTCGTTGGCCACTTGGGTTGCCATAAGCCCGCTCAGGCTAAATAGAAGACAGCACGGGCCCCAGTGGCTTGACCATTTCTTCTGAAGGCGTTGATCCGGCAGTGCTGCGGCTGCTGGATGCCAACCTTGATCGTGCCCGCGAGGGCCTGCGGGTCGCCGAAGACTGGGCCCGTTTTGGCCTCGATCGCCGCGATCTGGTGGAGGGCCTCAAGGACCTGCGCCAGCAGTTGGGCCGCTGCCATTTGCCCCGCTACCGCCAGGCCCGCCACACCGCCACCGATAGCGCCGCTGGTTTGGCGCACCCGGCCCAGCAGCAACGCAGCGACGCCACCGTGGTGGCTGCCAACTGTGCCCGCGCCCAAGAGGCGCTGCGGGTGCTGGAGGAATTTGGCCGCAGCTGTGATCCAGAGCTGGCGCGTGTGGCGGAGCACTGCCGCTACCGGCTCTACGACCTGGAAACCCGCTTGCTGGCGGATCAAAGCCGCCGCCAGCGCCTGGCGGCCGAGCGGCTGTATCTGATCACAAGCCCGGTGCCGCAGTTGCTGGCTGTGGTGGGGCAGGCCCTGCAGGCGGGGGTGAAGTTGGTGCAGCACCGCAGCAAGCTCACCGACGATCTGCCCCGCTACCAAGAAGCCGTGGCGCTGCGGGATCTCTGCGCTGCCCATGGCGCCCTGTTCATCGTGAATGACCGGGTGGATCTGGCTTTGGCGGTAGAAGCCGATGGGGTGCATTTGGGTCAGGGGGATCTGCCGCCAGCGCAGGCGCGGCGTTTGCTTGGTTCTGATCGCTTGATCGGCCGCAGTACCCATGCCCCAGCGCAGTTGCAGCAGGCCATGGCCGATGGCTGCGATTACGCCGGCGTTGGTCCCCTGCAGGCCACACCCACCAAGCCGGGCCGTGAGCCCGTCGGGCTCGACTACCTGCGCCAGGCGGAGCAGATCGCCACCATCCCCCACTACGCCATTGGAGGGGTGGACGCGCAGCTGCTGCCGGCGTTGCTGGAGGCCGGCGGCCCCCACTGCCGCGTGGCGGTGGTGCGGGCGGTGATGGAAGCGGCGGATCCGGCCGCGGCAGCGCGGCAGCTGTTGGAGCTCTTGGCTGATGGCTGAGCCGATCGCGCTGCAGGTGAATGGCGAAAGCCGCCAGGCCACAGCTGGGCTGAGCCTGCAGCAGCTGCTGGTGGAGCTGGGCTATGAGCCGCGGCTGGTGGTGGTGGAGTTCAACGGCGCGATCGTGCCGCGGGCGCAATGGCCCAATCAGCCGGTGGCCGCTGGCGACCGGCTGGAGGTGGTGACGATCGTGGGCGGGGGCTAAGCCGCCAGGGCGGTGCTCCGCACTTCACGGCCTAGACGAGCTTTCTAGAGTTGCCCTAACTCCGGCTCGTCATGCGTCGTTTGAAGCGCCTGCTTTCGTTCTGCCTGTTGCCGCTGCTGGCCGCGGGGCTATTTAGCTTTGGCTGGGCTCAGCCGGCTGATGCAGCTCGCGGCGGCCGCATTGGTGGCGGCAGCTTCCGCAGCGCACCGATTCGTTCAGCGCCGATGCGTGGCGGCTATGGCGGCGGTTACCGGGGCGGCTACGGCGGCGGGATTGGCTTCCCCTTCCTGATTCCGTTCTTTGGTTTTGGCGGCGGCGGCCTGTTTGGATTTTTAATCCTGATGGCCTTGATCGGCGTGGTGGTGAATGGTCTGCGTGGTGCCACCGGCGGTGGCGGCATGGCGGCCCCTTCACTGCCCACCCAGCGCGCCGATGGCCCGGTGACGTTGGCCCAGCTGCAGCTGGGGCTGCTGGCCAGTGCCCGCAGCTTGCAGGACGACCTGCGCCGTTATGCCCGCACGGCCGACACCAGCAACAGCACCGGTCTGCAGCAGGTGCTGCAAGACGCCACTTTGGCGCTGCTGCGTCATCCCGATCAGTGGGTGTACGCCAACTGCGAATTGGGCCAAGTGCCTTTCAACACTGCTGAGGCCACCTTCAACCGCCTCTCGATGCAGGAGCGCAGCAAGCTCAGCAGCGAACTCACCAGCAACGTCGATGGTCGCCGCATGGCGGAAGAGGCCACGGCGATTGCCCAGAGCGGTGATGCCGATGCCACCAGCGAATACATCGCGGTGACCCTGCTGGTGGCCAGCCGCAACAAGATCGCGATCAAGGGCGTGGATTCAGCTGATCAGCTGCGCACGGCCCTCAGTGCCCTGGGAGCCGTGCCAGCCAGTGAGCTGTTGGCGCTGGAGGTGATCTGGCAGCCCGATGGCGCCGGCGATGTGCTCAGCGCTGATGAGCTGATCACCGCCTACCCCCAGCTCAAGCACCTCTAGGCCTAGTTGCCGCCGCCAGCGGCTTCCATCTTCTTCTTGGCCTCGCCCAAGCCATCTTTGGTGGCGTCTTTGACCTTCTCGACGCTCTCTTTGAGCACCTTCTCGGCCTCATTTTTGGGGCTCTGCTGCTGGTTGTTGATGCCGATGGCGGCAATGATTACCCCCACCACGATCACCACCACGACCACAGCGCCGACGTTGACGCCGGACTTGCCTCCGCCGCTTTCGCTCATGAGTTGATTGCAGGAACCCTTGACTTAGCCACGGCCCCGCAGAACCCGCAACGCGGCCATTGCGGCCCCGTAGCCGTTGTCGATGTTGACCACCGTGAGCCCCGGCGCGCAGCTGGCGAGCATGCCGCTGAGGGCTGCTTGGCCCCCGGCGCTGACGCCATAGCCCACGCTCACCGGTACCCCGATGATCGGCTGCGGTACTAGGCCCGCCAGCACCGTAGGCAGGGCGCCTTCCATGCCGGCAAAGGCGATCAAGAGCTGCAGCCCATCGAGCTCGGGGATCACCTTGAGCAGGCGGTGCAACCCGGCCACCCCTACATCGGCAAAGCGCTGGCTGCCGATGCCATGGCATTGCAGGGCTAGCTCGGCTTCAGCGAGCACCGGCAGATCACTGCTGCCGCCGCACAGCAAGCCCACCGCTGGCTGGGATGGGTTGGGCAGCTCACCCAGGGTGAGGCAGCGCGCTTGGCTGTGGTGCACCAGCTCTGGGATTGATTCTTGGATGACGGCGGCTTTGGCGTGATCAACGCGGGTGACCAGGGCCAGTTCACCGGCGCGCTCAAAGTCGCGGGCGATGGCGATGATCTGCTCGGCGCTTTTGTGCTCACCCCAAATCGCCTCCACCAGCCCCAGGCGCTGGCGCCGCTCAAGATCGAGGCGGTGCTCACTCATGGCCGCTCCCAGATCTGCTCCACCAGTGTTGGCGTCATCCACAGCATGGCGCTGGCTTGTTCGGCCTCCAGCCGCTGCTGCTGCTCATCGCTCCACAACCCTTGCTGCTGCAGTTGCTGCGGGTAGCTGGAGAGAAAGTCTTGTAGCCAGAGGGCCTTGGCCTCGCCGCTGGTGGAGCAATCCAGCAGGCTGCGGCAGCTCACCAGCCGCCAGCCGCGCGCACTCAGCAATTCCGGCAGCCGGCCGGCCACATCGGGATCACCGCCTTGAGCGCGCCAGTGGCTGATGCAGGTGGCAACGAACTCGGCCAGGGCGCTGCCACCAGGGCGCAGCGAAAAACTGTCCCAGCGGATGTATTCCTGCAGCACCAGCCGCCCGCCAGGCCGCAGGGCTGAGCTCAAACCATCAAGCAGGGGCTCGAGCTTGGGCAGAAACATCCACAGCCAGCGGCACCAGGCCCCATCCCAGTGGCCGGCGTCTGGAAGCTGTTGCGGCTCGGCCAGATCGGTAGCGATGCCGCGCAGTTGGCTCAAGTTCTGCTGCTGGGCCAGCTGCTTGAGGTGCTCGATGTAGTTCGCAGAGAGATCCAGCCCCAGCACCTGGCCGCTGGGACCCACCAGCTCAGCGAGTTCCAGGCTGCAAAATCCCGGCCCGCAGCCGAGATCCAAGAGCCGGTCACCTGCGCTAAAGCCAGCGCGCTGCAGGCCGCTGCGGCATTCCTGGCGCCAAAAGCGGTGCTGGCGGCCAAGCCTTTCGAGCTCAGCGCTGTGGGTGCCGAGCACATAGGTCATGGCTGCAGCGGTTTGAGCGCTCCTGCTCGCTGCAGCGGGAGAGGTTGCTGATCGCTCACGCCGAGGCAGTCGCGCAGTTGCGCGTTAAACGCCTCCTCGGTGGAGCCAATGCTGCTCGCTGGGATGGCATCCCATTGCTGTTGCGACTGCCAGCCCACCAGCACCACCGCCTGCTGACGCTCCGGATCCCAGAGCAGCTCGCGGCCGCGGTAGCCATCTTGCTGCTCCAGCCAGGGTTCCCAGTGGTCCTCCTCGGCCTGGCGCCAGCACTGGCGTTGCCCAGCGCTCACTGGCATCTGCAGCACCTCCACCACACCAGCGGCTGGATCAAGGGGGCGGATCGCCCAGGCTGGGGCGGCCCACAGCAGCAGGCTCAGCAGCAGCGCGGCCAGCCAATTCATGGCTTAGTGAGCAGGGCTACGGCCTGGCAGGAGATGCCCTCTTCTCTGCCTTCAGCTCCCAGCTTTTCGTTGGTGGTGGCCTTCACGCCCACCTGCTCAGGATCCAGGCCCATGCGCTCTGCAATCGCTGCGCGCATCGCCTCGATGTGGGGCTTGATCTTGGGCCGCTCAGCGATCACCACCGAATCCACATTCACCACGCTCCAGCCGCGCTCACGCACCAGGCCCATCACCTGCTCCAGCAGCACCAGGCTGTCGGCACCTTTCCACTTGGGATCGGTGGGCGGAAAGTATTTGCCGATATCGCCTAGCGAGAGGGCGCCGAGCAAGGCATCCATGATCGCGTGCACCAGCACATCGGCATCGCTGTGGCCATCGAGGCCCAGGCCACCTGGGTGCTCGAGGGTTTGGCCGCCCAGGATCAGTGGGCGCCCCGGCACCAGCCGGTGGATGTCGTAGCCGTTGCCAACCCGGATGTTCATGGCTCGACCTTAGAAGCCAGCACCTGCAGCCTGGTGCCCTCGCGGCCCATTACCACCACCACAGCGCCTGGGGCGAGCCGCTGCTCCGGTTCGAGATTGTCGGCCGCCCAGCTCTGGCCCTGCCAGCGCACCCGGCCTCTGCTCTGGTGATCAAAACCGCCGATCACTGTGGCCCGCTCTGCTGCTGGGCTTTGGGCAATGGCGCGCTCTTTTTGACTCTGCGACCAGCGCCGAATAGCCAGCAACAAGCCGCCGGTGAGCAGGACAAACAGCAGAAGCTGCGGCCATAGCGCCAGAGGCAGCACGGCCGTGAGCAGCGAGATCAGCAGGGCCGCCACCGCTGCTGGCAGCAGCCCATCGAAGCTGGCCCCTAGCCATTCACTGGCCAGCAGGGCCAAACCAATCAACAGCCAGGTGATGGCCTCCATCGGCGATGCCCACTGCAGCCTGTTGCTTTCATGCTGCCTAGCGTTGGGCGGTCTGCACCAGCTGCTGTGGAAGCATTTTTTGGGATCCCTGCCCTGGTGGTCATCGCCTGGCTGGGGGGCAGCAGCGTCAAGATCACCAGCGGCGGCCAGTCGCGTTTGGTGGAACGGCTCGGCAAATACGACCGCCAGCTCACCCCTGGGATGTCATTTGTGATGCCGGTGGTGGAGCGGGTGGTGAGCCTGGAATCGCTGAAAGAGCGGGTGCTCGATATTCCGCCGCAGCAGTGCTTCACCCGCGACAACGTCTCGATTGAAGTGGATGCAGTGGTCTATTGGCAGCTGCTGGAGCACCCCCGTGCCCATTACGCCGTCGACAACCTGCAGGCGGCGATGGTGAATTTGGTGCTCACGCAAATTCGCGCTGAGATGGGCAAGCTCGATCTCGATCAAACCTTCACCACCCGCCAGGAGGTGAATGAGGTGTTGCTCCGTGATCTCGATCAGGCCACGGACCCTTGGGGTGTGAAGGTGACCCGCGTTGAGCTGCGCGACATCCACCCCTCCAAAGGGGTGCAGCAGGCGATGGAGCAGCAGATGACGGCTGAGCGCGAAAAGCGGGCGGCGATTTTGCGTTCAGAAGGAGAGCGCGAGGCCCAGGTGAATGAGGCCCGAGGGCGGGCTGAATCGCTGGTGCTCGATGCCAAGGCCCGCAAGGAAGCTTTGGTTTTAGAAGCCGAAGCCGAAGCGCAGCAACAGCAGCTCATTGCCCAGGCCAAAGCTCTGGCTGCTGGCGAATTGGCCCAGGCCTTGGCAGCAAATCCCCAAGCCGCGGAAGCCATGCGCCTGCTGCTGGCCAGTGAGTGGATGGGCATGGGTGAGGAGATGGCCCATGCCAAAGGCGGCAGCGTGTTGATGGTGGATCCCCAGAGCCCAGCGGCGTTGCTCACGGCGCTGAAGAATCTGCAGCAGCAGGGCTGATTAGTCCTCGCCGGGGTGTTCGGCTTGCCATTGCGCCCAAAGATCAGGTCGCCGTTGCTCAGTGCGTTCCTTCTGCTGCTCGGCGCGCCAGCGGGCAATGGCGCCATGGTCGCCGCTGCGCAGCACCGCTGGCACCTCCATCTCGCGAAAGTTGGCTGGGCGTGTGTAGTGGGGATGCTCCAGCAACCCAGCGCTGTGGCTTTCCTCCACCAAGGAATCGGCGGTGCCCACGGTGCCGGGCCGCAGCCGCACGGTGCCATTAATGATCGTCATCGCCGGCAGCTCGCCGCCTGTGAGCACGAAATCACCAAGCGACACCTCTTCATCAGCGAGGCTGCGGATGCGCTCATCGAAGCCTTCGTAGTGGCCGCAGAGCAGCACCAATTGCTCGTAGTCGGTGGCCCAGCGGCGTAGGTCGGCTTGCTGCAGCGGCTTGCCTTGGGGTGTCATCAGCAGCACCCGCCGGCGCGGCAGCAGCGGGATCGCTTCAAAGGCGGCAAACACCGGTTCGGGCTTGAGCACCATGCCCGCACCGCCGCCATAGGGCTCATCGTCAACCTTGCGGTAGCGATCGGTGGCGTAATCGCGCGGGTTGTGGGTGTGCAGCTCAGCGATGCCGGCATTGAAGGCGCGGCCGATCACCCCCAGGCCCCGGAGGCTGTCGAACACCTCCGGCACCAAGCTCACCACATCAAGCCGGAAGCTACTCACGACGCGGGCTTACTGACGCGGCGGATTTCCGAGCAGAACTGGGAGCCTTGCAGTTGCTCGCCCTTCCAGATCAAGAGGTTGCGCAGCCGCAGGTTGGGCTTGGTGAAGCTGATCGATTCCTCGATGCGGAGCTTGCCATCGCTGTGGATCAGCACCAGGCGGCTGCCCACCTGCAGCTCCCAGCGGCCCTGCTGGCCGTCGCTGCCTTCCAGGCGTCCATCAGCCAAAAACGTCAAAACTGTGGATTGCCCCGATGGCGGGGTGGCCTCCAAGCGGCCCAGTTCATCGCTGTTTTCTGAGGCGGTCCAGCTCAGCTTGAGCTCGCCTTTTTCGCTGGTGTGCCAGCCCTCATCGCTATCGGCCGGTTGCAGCTGAGACCGCAGGCTCATCCAGGCGCCATCGCAGAGGGCGAGCACCTCAGCAGCACTGGTGGGGGGGAAGGCGTCAGTCACAACAGCAGCAGGCCAACAACCATCCTGCCGCGGCGGCTGGCCTTACTCGCCCCGGTAACCCAGTTCAGCCAAGCGCCCAGGCTTTTGGCGCCAGTGGGGCACCACCTTCACAAACAGCTCCAGATACACCGGTCCATCGATCAGCTTTTGCATCTGCAGCCGCGCGCCTGATCCGATCTCTTTGAGCATCGAGCCTTTGCGGCCAATCAGGATCCCTTTTTGGCTGCTGCGCTCCACCATCACCGTGGCCAGGATCGCCGTGCGCGGGCCGTCTTCCACCACACGCTCGATTTGAACCGCCACTGAGTGGGGCACCTCTTCTCGGGTGTGATGCAGCACCTGCTCACGGATGAGTTCGGCCAGCAGCAGGTTCTCCGGCTGATCGCTCACCGTGTCTTTGGGGTACAGCATCGGCCCTTCCGGCAGCCGCTGGCCCAGGGCTTCCACCAAGGCGCTGCAGCCATCACCGGTGAGTGCGCTAAACGGCAGGAGCGGTGCATCAGGCAACGCCTCGCTGTAGGAGGCAATCAGCTCTTCACGCTGCTCTTCTGCGATCAGGTCTTGTTTGTTGAGGCCAATCACCACCGGTTGGCGGATGGACTTGAGCAGATCCAGCACAAATTGATCACCGCGGCCCATCGGCGCGCTGCCATCCATCAGGGCCAGCACCACATCCACTTCGCCAATGCTGTTGCGCGCGGTTTTCACCAGCCGCTCGCCGAGCAGGTGATGGGGTTTGTGGATGCCAGGGGTGTCCACCAGCACCAGCTGGGAGGTTTCGGTGGTGAGGATGGCCCGCAAGCGGTTGCGGGTGGTTTGCGCCACGGGCGAAGTGATCGCCACCTTCTCGCCCACCAGCTGATTGAGCAGCGTGGATTTGCCCACGTTGGGGCGCCCCACCAGGGCCACAAACCCCGAGCGAAAGCCCTCCGGGGCGGGGCTCAGGATCGAGTCCAGGGGGATTTCAACCATCGCTTCAGTCTGCGCTGCCGTGGCCTCAGTCTTTGGGCTTGCTTTCTGCGGTGTGCAGCGTGGCGGCGATGTCGCCGCTTAGATCAGCTTCGAGGAATTCCTTGGTTTGCGGCAGGGCCAGCCGCAGGTTGGATTGCAGATCCAGCTCCACCTGCAGCTCGGCGGCTTGAACGTCCAACACATGGCCGCCACTGCTGTGGTCATCGGCCAGGAAATGGAAGTGGTAGCCGGGGATGTTGAGGCTGGTGGTGTGCGCTGGGCTCCAAAAGCCCGCCAAGGTGCCGCGGATGTTGCTGCAGCGCACCATCGTTTGATCCTGGGAGGCCTCCAGCAAGCCCACGCCCTTGGGCACCTTCGAGACGCTGCGCATCAGCACCTCGTCAAACAGGCCCGTGATGCGGATCGCCACAAACAGGTTGGCGCCGGGGCGTTTGGGATCGAGCTGGGCGCCAAGGGCTTCGATGCTGTTGATGGCGCTGAGGTTGAACCGCTGCTGGGCCTCGAAGTGGGTGGCCACCCAAAAGGGAATGCCCTCATTAGCAGGCGCGCGGCAGACGCTGCCATCGGCGCGCGCTTGCCAGCAGATCCCATCGAGCAGGATCCCTTCGCCATCGAGCTGCTCAAAGGTGCCGATGCCGAAGTCGCCATGGTCAGCGAGATCGCTCACATGCAGGCTGCCGCCAAACACGCCCTCCACCACAGCCGTTGAGGTGGAGAGTTGCCACAGGGTGTGGTGCTCGAGATCGAGGTAGTCGGCCAAGGCTTTGCGCAGCACCGCGCTATGGCTTTCGCCGCTTTGGCGGCAATGGCGCTCGAGCGCTTGCCAGTGGCCTTGCGGCAGCCGCAGGTGCAGGTCGTGTCCGGCTTGGCGTTCCACAGGAGCGTTGTGGCGGCCCTTTGATCTTGGCGTGGACGCCTGGCGATTTCTCTCTAGCGTTTTTTTGTCGCTCAGCGTTTGCAGATGCTGGATCCCTCCCTGCTGGCCTCCCCGATCGTGCAGGCCTTTGGTGGCCTCGGCTTGGTGCTCTGGATTGCCCAGCTGCTGTTCACCACCTCCATCGCACAAGCCAAAGGTCTGAACTGGTTCTTTTGGGGCCTTGGCGCGCTGCTCTTCCCGCTGCTGGCCTTCTTAGCGGTGCTCGGCATGCCCGATCGCAAGCAGCGTCTGCTGATGCGCCAGCTCGGCGAGCAGCTGATGAGCATCAAGGAAACCGGCGTGCGCCTGCATGACCGCAGCTCCCATCCCAAATTCTCCCGCCCCGTGGCTGCTGATCCGGCCGTTGAGCCCGCTGGTGCCAACTGATTCCTAGCCTGCAAGCAGGATTGAATCTGCGCTGCCATGAGTGAGGCCGCTGCTCCCAGCTTTCAGCAGGCAATGGAAATCACCGCCCAGTGGTTGAACCTCTGGGAAGCCGGTGAACTCAGTGATGAGGTGTTGGCCGATCGCGTGGCCGAGTTGGTGGCCAGCCGTGATGGCGCCCGCGGCTTTTTTGTGATCAGCCTGGCTGGAGATAGCCCGCTGATGGACCGTCTTCCAGACCCTCTGCAGATGCAGCTGCGTGCTGCTGGTGATGGCGTGGTGGACCTCACCGTGCGCAACCTGGCGATGAGCACCGCCATGGCGCTGCACCACCAGCGCACCGGTGATAACGAGCAGCAGGGCAAATCAGAGCGGGTCACCCAGCGCTGCAACGACCTCCTGCAGATGCTGGAGCCAGAAGATGTGAAACAGCGCCTGGAAACCCTGCTGGCTGCCACCAAAGGCGAAGGCGACGACGTCGAGTTTCTGGCGCGTTGGGGCTACGACGAGCAGCAAAAAGCCGCCATTGCGGCGGCTGTGTTGGCTGTTGCGCAGTGAGCTGAAAACTCAGTCGCGGCTTTGGATCGCGATGATGAAGCGCAGGATGAAGATGAACAGGTTGATGTAGGTCAGATACATCCCCAGGGCACCAGCGAGGTACTGCTCGTCCTGGTAGACACGGGGCATTGTGTAGAAGTCGAGGAAGGCCGCACCGATGAACAGCACGGTGCCGAAGCCCGCGATCATCAGCTCAAAGCCGCCGCCCAGGAACATCTGCGGGGCAAAGATGCCGCCGATCAGCTGCACCACCATGGCGATCACCAGGCCGATGATGCCCAGGGTCACCACACCGCCTAAGGCCTGACCAACACTGTCGCTCATGCGGCGGCCCATGATCGAGGCGATCACAAAGGTGATGCCCGTGGCGATCGCTGCGGTGCCCACCGAACCAATGCCGGCCACGCCGATGGCCATCGCCACCAAGCCGCTCAAGGTGAAGCCGGTGATCAGGCTGTAGATCGCCAGCAGCGGCAGGGCCGTGGCGTTGTTGCCCTTGAGGGCAATGTTTTGCGCCACAAAGAAGAGCACCAGGTTGCCGATCAAGGCCACCCAGAACAGGGGCATGAAGGCCGGGCTGGCGATCATCGACAGCCCGCCGAGGGTGCCGGCGGCGGTCAGCACCATGCCGCCGCCCACATAGGGCAGCGCCTTATTGACAACGTTGGGTCCAACTAGCGCGCTGCTTTGCGCGTCGCGGATGACCTCGCGGAAATTACTGCTGGCCGGCATGGCGCATCAGAGTTTCAAACTCCACCAATCCTGCCAGTGATTCCAAGGGATCGCTGCCTTGCGGCGTGCGGATCACCTCACCGGCCTGGGCTCAACACCACGTGGGCGTTTTCAATTTCAAGGAAGTTGCGGTCGTCGTAGGCCGTTACCTCGTAATTCAGCGTGGCCAGCCGATCCAGCACATCCTGGAACTGCAGCTGACGCTCGCTGAGTTCCTTGTTATGCACTTCGATGATCAAGGTTGGCTGGTGCTCTTGGAGGTAATCGAGGGTGGCTGGATCGAGTAGCGCGTCATATTCACTCGATTCGATGTCGAACTTCATCAGTTCTGGAATGAAGTTCTGCTGCTGAAGCACTTCAGTGAGCCGCTGCACCTGGCAATCGGCTGGCAGCTCAAAACTTGGCGTTTGTTTGTCTGATCCGGTGATGAAGGCTTTGGCGTAATCCCAGCGTTTGGGGGCAAAGGCCTTGCGGTTTTGTTCCCGCACATTGAGGGAATGGGCCGGGATGCAGCCGGTGGTGCTGCCGCAGTCAATCGAGAGAATTTCCGCTTCCCCGAGGTGCATCGAGGCGAACAGAGCGCTGTAGAACCCTTCGGCTGAGCCCACATCGGCAAAGCGCTTGAAGCCTTTGGCTGTGCGCACGAAGTTTTGGAGCTCGTTGTGCATGTACCAGGCATTGGCCTGGTGGCAAAACAGGGTGTAGGTGCGGATGTAAGACCCCTGATCGCTGCTGGTGTCTTCGGCCGCATAAATCGGATAACAGCCGCCGTCTCCGCGGATGAAGATCCTGTTGGCATGGCTGCCCTCGTGCTCGGCCATCGCCAGCTCTTGGCGCCAGAGCGCTGGCAGCTTGCGCAGGAAGCGTGCAAACAGCAGGGGCTTATCACTGCTGAACCTCTGGAGCTGAGACCGGAGCCAGGTTTTCACTGCCATCGCTTGCTCAGCCCTTAATGCCTTGAAGGGCGGATTCTTTCATGCTCATCGGAGCTTTGTGCGCTTAGCGGCGCCCTTGGTTTTGCGCGTCGCGGCGCGCATAGGCCTGCACCAAGCGCTGCACCAAGGGGTGGCGCACCACATCGGCAGCCGTGAGCCGGCAGATCGCAATGCCTTCCACGCCATCAAGTACCTGGGCGGCTTCCACCAGGCCGCTGAGTTGGCTGCCGGGCAAATCCACCTGGCTGGGATCGCCAGTGACCACCATGCGGGAGTTTTCGCCCAGGCGCGTCAGCACCATGCGCATCTGCGCGGTGGTGGTGTTTTGGGCCTCATCGAGGATCACAAAGGCATCAGCCAAGGTGCGGCCGCGCATGTAGGCCAATGGCGCTACTTCAATGATGTTTTTCTCGATCAAGGCCGCTGTGCGCTCTGGGCTCAGCAGGCTGTGCAGCGCGTCGTAGAGCGGCCGCAAATAGGGGTCCACCTTTTGCTGCAGATCGCCGGGGAGAAAGCCCAAGCGCTCACCGGCTTCCACCGCTGGTCTGGTGAGGATGATCCGCTCCACCTTGCGCTCTTGCAGGCTGCGCACCGCCTGCACCACAGCCAAAAAGGTTTTGCCTGTGCCCGCTGGCCCCAGCGCCAAGGTGAGGTCGTGGCGCTCCATCGCCTCGACGTATTGCTTTTGCCGCAGGGTGCGTGGGCGCAGCAGCTTGCCGTTCTGGCTGCGGGCCAGCACCTGGTTGCTGAGGTCGCGATGCTCGTCGCTCCGGCCGGTATCGAGGGCCTGCAGGCTTGTTTGGAGGTCCACCTGGGTGACGGCCTGGCCTTCACTCCAAAACGGGCGCAGCAGTTCCACCAAACCGGCGGCGCGCTCCATCTGGCTGGGGCGGCCTTCGATGAAGAGCTGCAGGCCCCGCAGCACGAGGTTGGCGCCGGTCAGATCACTGAGCCGCCGCAGCATGATCTCGCCCTGACCAGCGAGGGCAAGGGCGGCTTCCTGATCGGGAAGGTCAATGGTGAAGCGCTGGCGTTCGCGGCCCTCGCTGCTGGTCACGGTGAGGCTCAGGCCTCAGCGGGAGCCTCCTCAGCCGGAGCCTCCTCAGCAGCAGCTTCGCTGGCTTTGGCTTCTGCTTCGGCCTTGGCAGCAGCCTTGGCCTCAGTAGCAGCCTTCTTGCGTGCTTCCTCTTGCTTGAGCTTGCCGATCACCTCAGCGGGGCGCACGCTCTTGGTAAGCAGACCGCCGCGCTCCAGCAGGGTGCGCACGGCGTCAGAGGGCTGAGCGCCTTGCTCGAGGCGAGCGCGCAGGGCGTCGGTGTCGAGGCGGGTTTCCTTGGTGCGGGGGTTGTAGAAGCCCAGCTCCTGCAGGGGCCGGCCATCGCGGCGGCTGGTGCTGTTGCAAGCCACGATCCGGAAGCTCGTTTCCCGCTTCTTACCGAAGCGCTTCAGGCGGAGCTTGATCATCGGGATCTCGAACGGTCGTGGACAGGAATCCACCACCATACCGCTTGACCCCTACAGCTCTCCGAAGCCCTTGCGCTTCTTGGCGGGCTTCATCTTCTTACCGGGGCGCCCGCCGCCGCCCATGCCGGGCATTCCGCCCATTCCAGGCATCCCCGGCATTCCGCCCATTCCAGGCATGCCGCCCATGCCGGGCATCCCAGGCATTCCCGGCATGCCGCCGCCGCGGCTCATCTGCTGCATGAAGCCGCGCATCTTCTGGAAGTCGGCCAGCATCTTGTCCACCTCAGCTGGTTGGTGGCCGCTGCCTTTGGCGATGCGGCGGCGCCTCGAGGGCTGGCTAGCGAGCAGGTCGGGGTTTTCCCGCTCTTGAACGGTCATCGAGCCGATCATCGCTTCGATGCGCTTGAGCTGGGCTTCGCCCTGCTTGAGCATCCCGTCGTCGATCTTGTTCATCCCAGGGATCATTTTCATCAGGCCGCCGAGGGAGCCCATGCGCTTGATCAGGCGCATCTGCTTCACGAAATCGGAGAAGTCGAAGCTGGCTTCCTGCAGCTTGCGCTGCATCTTCTCGACATCGGCGATCTCAACTTCCTTCTGGGCCTTCTCCACCAGGGTGAGCACATCCCCCATGCCGAGGATGCGGCTGGCCATCCGCTCTGGGTGGAACGGCTGCAGCGCCTCCACCTTCTCGCCGGTGCCGATGAATTTGATCGGCGCGCCGCTCACCTTGCGGATCGAGAGGGCGGCGCCACCCCTGGAGTCGCCGTCCATTTTGGTGAGCACGGCCCCAGTGATGCCCACCTGCTCATGGAACGAGCGGGTGAGGTCAGCGGCCTCCTGGCCGATCATCGAATCCACCACCAGCAGCACCTCATCGGGTGCTACGGCGCCGCGGATCCGCACCATCTCCTCCATCATCGAGGTGTCGATCTGGAGGCGGCCGGCGGTGTCGACGATCACCGTGTCGAATCCTTCTTCGCGGCCCTTGGCTAGGCCCGCTTCGGCAATGGCTTCGGGCTTGGCATCGGCGCCGAGGCTGAACACCTCCACATCGATTTGTTTGCCCAGGGTTTGCAGCTGATCGATGGCCGCGGGCCGGTAGGTGTCGGCGGCCACCAGCAGCGCTTTGCGCCCCTGCTCTTTGAGGTGCAGGCCGAGCTTGGCGGTGGCGGTGGTTTTACCGGCGCCCTGCAGGCCCGCCATCAGCACCACGGTGGGGGATTGCTCGGCTTTGGCCAGGGGCGCATTGGCCCCGCCCATCACCTCAACGAGCTCCTCGTGGACAAGCTTGATGAACTGCTGATCGGGGCTGACGCCACGAACCACATCGGCGCCGAGGGCTTTCTCGCGCACCTCAGCGATAAAGCTTTTAACCACCGGCAGGCTGACGTCGGCGTCCAGCAGGGCGCGGCGCACATCTTTCAGGGCGCTGTCGACGTTCCCCTCGCTGATCGAGGCTTCGCCCTTGAGGCCGCGAACGGCATCCTCAAACCGTTGGGAGAGCTCTTCAAACATCAGCGCCGCCAATCCAGCTCTACAAGCCCTCCATCGTAGGAATCAGCTCAGCGCTAGATGCTGGGGCGGAAGTCGGTCAGCTGCCAGCTATCGCCTTTTTTCTCGTACACGTAGGTGTTTTTGATCTGCTTGGGCTCCACTTGCCCCAGCAGCTCACCGTCGTCGCTGAGCACCTTCTCTTCGTATTGGATCGTGGCCTTGGCCACACGCCGCTCGGGGCTGTCGCTGCTGAGCTCCAGCTCTTGCACCCGGGCATTCACCTTGCGGCGCTTGCCGCTGGCGGCATCGAGGGCACGGCCGGCCTTGGCGTATTGCACGAGCTCGGCGCTGGCCAATTCCTTGAGTTGGTCAGCGGAGGCGGTGCCATCGAGCAGGGTGGCTTTGGTGTCGAGCCAGAGCTGAAGCAGCACCTCGGTTTCTTCTGCCGGTGTGGCGCTGTTGAGCTTCGCTAAGGGGCTATCGAGCTCCAGGGGAGCCTCCGGCAGCAGCAGGGCTTCGCGGGCCGGAATGTTGGGGCGCTGGCTGATCGCTACCCCAGCAAGCACCGCGGCGGTGAGGCCAGCAGCTGAGGCCGCTGCAATCGAGCGCTGTTTGCCCGTGGTGGCTTGCAGGCGTTCTTGGAGCTCGCTGACTCGCAGCTGCATTTGGGCTGCGGCTTGCTGAGCCTGCTGTTGCCACAGGCGCCAGACGGGGATGGCGCCCTCTTCGCTGCTGCTCAGCGGCTCGAGGATCTCTTCGATTTCGCTGGGATCCGGGGTGGGCAGCACTTCAAAGTTGGTGATCGGCTCGCTAGCGCTCGCGCTGGCGCGCTGACGGTTGCGGTCGCTGCTTTCGATGAAGGCCTGCACATCTCGATCGGCGAAGTAGGCCTCCAGATCGGGGTCGGCCTCAAGGTCGCGGTAGCAAGGCAGCACTTGGCGCTTGAGCCAGTCGCTGCAATACACGCACAGGCCGGCCAAGGGATCGCTGCCCTGCTCTTTGGCCCAGGCCTTGAGTGCTGCATCGCTGCCGCGCTCAAAGCAGACCGCTGCTTCATCGGTTTGGCCCAGCAGCAAATGCAGGCAGGCCATTTCCGCATCGACGCCCACATCACGCATGGCTTGCAGCCGCTCGAGGGCCGATCCGATCCGCTCGGGTTTGCGCTGGGCAAAGCCGGAGGCGGTTAGGGCATAGGCGCTGAGGAATTCAGCGGTGATCGAGCCGTTTTCACCCCATTGCAGGAACAGATCGATCTGCTCTTGCACGGTGAGGAAACCGCGGATCTGCTGGAAGAACGACTGGAACGATTCCTGCGGGAACTCGGGATCTTGATCGCCATCGAGGCCGCCGCGGCGCTGCACCAATTCATTAAGTAGATCGCGGCCGAATTCGCGGCTGCCGCTTTCCGCTAGATCGCGGCTGATCAGATCCAGGATCCGATAGGGCAGCAGGGCATTGAGGTCACTCTCGAGGCGCACCCGCTGTTCTTGCTGCTGGCCCATGCGCTGCAGCAGTTGGATGCCGTTGTGCAGGATCTGCGCGGCGCTTTCAAAGCGGCGATCGCGGCAGCGCTCTTGCCCGGCCTTTTGAGCCGAGATGGCCGCCAGCAGCGAGAGATCGGCTTCGCGGTTGCTGCCCAGGGCTGGGGCCTGGGGTGGTTGCAGCGCCTGGCGGGCGCCTTCAAAGGCTTCGGCGGCTTGGCCGGCTTCCATTAAGAGGATGAGGCCGCCCACTTCCTGGCTGGAGGGCACCTCCAAAGCCGGCAGCGTGTCGGGGCTCTCGGCGTTGAGCTCGGTGAGCAGGCACTCGTATTCCTCGCGACGCTCCCTGTCGCAGAGCAAATCCGCGCTGCCGCGCAGTAGCTCGGCGCGGCACTCCAGGGCGTCTGTGGTGAAGCCGCCTTCCGGCGGCCGGTCCAGCCGCTGACTCAAGGTGCGCAGCACCAACTCCTCGGTGGCAACCGGGCTCACCCCCAACAGTCGGAAATGGTCGAGGGGGAGTTCCACCGCTACTGGTTAAAACAGGTGCGGAGTTTAAGGGGCTTCAGCGGTAAAGTCCGTTCCTGCAAGGGTCAAGTTTGATGACCACGGAGACCGCCGCCGCCGCCAGCTTTGCCACTGCGCAGCCGTGCCCTGATTTGACCCGTGAGGAGGCCCTCACCATCTACCGGGACATGGTCCTGGGGCGAAGGTTTGAGGACAAGTGCGCGGAGATGTACTACCGCGGCAAGATGTTTGGCTTCGTGCACCTCTACAACGGGCAGGAAGCGGTCTCCAGTGGCGTGATCAAGGCCATGAAGACCCAGCACGACTGGTTCTGCAGCACTTACCGCGACCACGTGCATGCCCTCAGCGCGGGCGTGCCAGCCCGCGAGGTGATGAGTGAGCTGTTTGGCAAAGAGACCGGCTGCTCCAAGGGCCGTGGTGGCTCGATGCACCTGTTCTCCAAAGAGCACCACCTGCTCGGTGGCTATGCCTTCATCGGCGAAGGCATTCCCGTGGCGTTGGGTGCGGCCTTCACCAGCCGCTACAAGCGTGATGCCCTTGGCGATAGCTCCAGCAATGCCGTGACCGCCGCGTTCTTTGGCGATGGCACCTGCAACATCGGCCAGTTCTACGAATGCTTGAACATGGCGCAGCTGTGGAAGCTGCCCATCCTGTTTGTGGTGGAGAACAACAAGTGGGCCATCGGCATGGCTCACGAGCGCGCCACCAGTGACACCGAGATCTGGCGCAAAGCTGCTGGCTTCGGCATGCACGGCGAAGAAGTCGACGGCATGGATGTGCTGGCGGTGCGTGATGCCGCCCAGCGCGCGGTCGCCCGCGCCCGCGCCGGTGAAGGCCCCACCCTGCTGGAGTGCATGACCTACCGCTTCCGCGGTCACTCTTTGGCGGACCCCGATGAGCTGCGTGATCCCGAGGAGAAGGCCTTCTGGGCTGAGCGCGATCCGATCAAAGGCTTCCAGGCCACCATGCATGCCCGCGGTCTGCTGAGCGCTGAAGAGATGGAGGCGATCGATAAAGAGATCGATGCCGAAGTTCGCGAAGCCGTTGAGTTCGCCTTGGCTGCTCCCGAGCCCGATGCCAGTGAGCTCACCCGCTACATCTGGGCGGAAGATTGAGCCCTACAGCCCGTGCAAACGGGCTTGATCGCTGGCGGCCCTGAACACCAAGGCATGGCGCTCCACCAGCGCATCGATCGTGTCGTAGCCGCCGCCAATCACGCTGGCTACTGGGATGTTGCGGCGTAGGCAGGCATCAAAGACCAGGTGATCGCGCTGCAACAGGCCCTGATCGCTGAGGGCCAACTTGCCGAGGCGATCGTCTCGGTGTGGATCGACGCCGGCGTTGTAGAGCACCAAATCCGGCTGCTGCTGATCAAGCAGCGCCGGCAGCACATCGCCCACGCTTTGGAGATAGGCCTGATCTTCGAGGCCATCAGCCAACGGCAGATCCAGATCGCTGCTTTGTTTGCGCGAGGGGAAGTTGCTGGCGGCGTGGGCTGAGAAGGTGAACACCCTCGGCTCGGCTTGAAAAATCGCTGCGGTGGCATCGCCTTGATGCACATCGAGATCCACCACCACGAGCTTGTTCACCATCCCTTGCTCCAGCAAGACACTGGCGGTCACGGCGATGTCGTTGAAGATGCAAAAGCCGCTGCCGTAATCGGGAAAGGCGTGGTGGGTGCCCCCCGCCAGGTGGCAGGCCATGCCGTGCTCAAGAGCCAGTTGCGCCGTGCGAAGCGTGCCGCCCACCGACAGCCAGGTCCGCTGGACCAGGGGCTGGGTGGCCGGCAGGCCAATGCGCCGCTGGGCTTGGCGATCTAACTCACCGCGGGCAAAGGCTTGGTGATAGCCGCGCGGATGCACCAGCTCGAGCCAGCGCCGCGGGCAGGGCAGCGGCTGATGGAATTGCTGCTCTTGAGCGAGCCCCTTATCGGCCAGGCACTGGCGCAACTGCCGGAATTTGGCCATCGGGAAGCGATGGCTGGAGGGCAGTGGGGCGCTGTAGAGCGGGTGGTAGACGAGGGGAACCCGGATGCTCAGAGCTGGGTTGGAACGCGTCGGGTGAGGTTACGGAGTTTGCGCAGGGCTTTGAGTTCCACCTGGCGCACCCGCTCGCGGGAGACCTCCATCAAGCGGCCGATCTCAGCGAGGGTGTGTCGCTGCTCACCGCCGAGGCCAAAGCGCATTTCCAGCACCTGCTTTTCCTGGGCTGTGAGGTAGCTGAGCCAGCGGCCCAGCTGCTCGTGGTGCATGCGCCGCTCGACTGCATCGAGGGGCTCCTCATTGCGGGGATCAGCGATCAGCTCGCCAAGGAAGCTGCGGCCTTCCTCGCCGCTGATGGGGGCATCGAGGCTGGAGGTGGTCAGCGCTTGACGCAGCAGGCCATCGAGCTCTTCAAGGCCCATGCCCAGCTCGGTGGCGATCTCCTTGCGGCTGGGCATGGCGCCCAACTTGTGGGCCAAATCCATGGTGGCTTTGCGCACCGTGGCCAAGCGCTCACTGAGGTGAACCGGCAGGCGAATCGTGCGGGACTGGCAGGCGATCGCCCGGGTCATGCTCTGGCGAATCCACCAGAAGGCGTAGGTCGAAAACTTGTAACCACGGGTTGGGTCGAATTTCTCAACAGCCCGCTCCAGGCCCAAGGAACCCTCCTGGATCAGATCCAGCAGCTCCAAACCTTTGCCCTGATATTTCTTTGCAACGCTCACCACCAGGAGCAGGTTGGCTTTCATCATGCGCTCCTTGGAGCGGCGGCCAACACGAATCAGCTTCTTTTCGCGGGCGGTGTAGGTGGCTTCTTCGCCTTGCTCCACCAGATTCATCATGGTTTGAACCTGGTTGCCCAGCTCGATCTCCTCCGCAGGAGTCAGCAATGGAACCCGGCCGATACTCGAGAGGTACCAGCTGATGGGGTCATTGCCCCGCTTGCGGCTGTTTTCAGCTGCTGTGAGAGGGCTTGCGGTCATGGGGAGGGATGGCTCCGGAAGTAGAGCTTCTTATGAGCTTTCTTGATTCAGTTGTGATTTCAGTAACCTTTTAGATTTAGGGGAGGAAATCAACACAATCGGCAAAAACCTCTTAAGAGTTGATGCTGAATTGTGATGTCTGTTGATATTCAGGTCCTGATAAAAAACGACCCTGGCTGTGGAAGCTGTGGAAAACTTTTGTGCTCGATGTAACTCAGTTGTGCATCAGGTTGTTCTCAGGATGTTCACAAATGTCTGCGTTTTTTGCGTTTTGAAGCTGTTGCGCGATGGCCAAAGGACTCGCGGCGCCCTCTCCGACTTGGCTTTGCTGGAGGCCAGCAGTGGCGTGGGCCAGGGCGGCTAAGGCCAACAGCCCATCGAAGCGATCGTCTGTTGGATGCAGGCCGGAGGCCAAGCCCATGGCTCCAAGGCCTGCGGCATAACCACTCAACACATCTCCCAGGCCGGCCCGTGCAGCGCGCGCCTCGCTCTGCAGCACTTGCCGCACCATTCCATCGGGTGAGGCGATCACGGTGCGGGCGCCTTTGCGCAGCACCCAGCACTGGCTCTGCTGCGCGGCCTGGCTGGCGGCTTGATGGGGCGGCAAGTTGACCAGCTTTGGGAACAACCGCTGGAACTCCGCCGCATGGGGCGTCAGCCAGGTGGGTCCGCGGCGCTGCTGCAACCACAGCTGCACATTTCCTTGAGCTGCCAGGCGGTTGAGCCCATCGGCATCGAGCAGCAGCAAGCCAGCGAAGTGCTGTAGCTCAGTGTTGAGTGCACCGCTGCCGAGCCCGGGGCCATAGGCCACCGCATCGAGGCGCTCTAAGGGCGCCTCTGGCTTGGGCAACAGCACATGGGGCAGCACTTGCCACAACTGCTGGGCCAAGGGCTGCGGCACCACCCCTTCGAGCCAGCCAATGCCGCTGCTGCTGGCGGCTTCGAGGCATAGCCGCGCGGCACCGAGGTAGTCGCTGCAGCCGGCAAACACCCGCAGCCGGCCCCGGCCATGTTTTGTGGCGGCCAAAGGCGGCTGCGGCCAAGGGGCACTGCTGCTGAGCAGATCAGAGCTCCATAGCCCCAAGCTCGCCTCCTCCCCAAGGCTGGGTAATACAGAAGACGGAAGGCTCAAGGGGATGCGCTGCTGCTGGCCCACCCAGGCCATGGCGCTGTCTTGCCAGAAGCCCCGCTTCCACAGCCCAACGATCAAGCTGCGCTGGCAGCAGGCGGTGCCATTGCCGGTCGGTTGGCCGGTGTCGCTATTAAGGCCGCTGGGGCCATCGATGCTCCAGATCAGGCCGCCGCTGCGTTGGCGCGCTTGCAGCAATTGGCTGAGTTCAGGGCCCAGGGGGCGCTGCTGGCCCAGGCCAAAGAGGGCATCGAGCCACAGGGCCGGATCGCTGGGATCCGGCGCTGTTTCTAGCTGAGGAATGCCCAGCCACTGGGCGTAGCGCAGGTGCTCGGCGGTGAGTGGTTTGTGGGCGTTAAACGGGCTCCAGATCCGCACGGCAATCCCTCGCAGATGCAGTTCACGGGCCACCACCAGACCATCACCGCCGTTGTGGCCGGGCCCCACCAGCACCAGCAGTCCGTGGCGCTGGAGATCCGGGTGCTGCAACACGGCCTGGGCCAATCCCAAGCCGGCCTGCTCCATCAGTGCCGCCACCGGCAGCCCCTGAGCAAAGAGGGCTCCTTCCAGCTGCTGCATGACGCGGCTGCTGAGCAGCAGGTGCTCGAAGTCGGGGGCGGGCCAGGTCATGCCTTCAGGATGGAAGGCAGGATGAGGGAATGACCACGCTGTCTTCTCAAGCGGCTCCGGCGGTAAGCGCCGTGATTGAGCGCCTGCAGGCCTGGCCTGGGGAGCATCGCGTTGCCGTGGGTCTCTCTGGCGGTGTTGATAGCTCGCTCACCGCGGCGTTGCTGCGTGATGCCAACTGGCAAGTGGAGGGGCTGACGCTCTGGTTGATGAGCGGCAAAGGCGCCTGCTGTGCTGAGGGCCTTGTGGATGCGGCCGGCCTCTGTGAGGAGCTAGAGATTCCCCACCATGTGGTGGATTCGCGCGACACCTTTCAGCAGGAGATCGTGCAGTTTTTGGTGCAGGGCTATGGCGATGGCATCACGCCGTTGCCCTGCTCGCGCTGCAATCGGGCGGTGAAATTTGGCCCCATGCTCGATTGGGCCGAGAAAGAACGGGGCATCAACCGGGTGGCCACCGGCCACTACGCCCGTTTGCGGCCCGATGCAACCGGCGGCCGCACGCAGCTGCTGCGGGGCCTGGATGCGCGCAAAGACCAGAGCTATTTCCTCTACGACCTGCCCCAAGCGGTGCTGCAGCGGTTGATCTTTCCCCTAGGTGAGCTCACCAAGCCCGACACCCGAGCCGAAGCCGCGCGGCTGGGTTTGCGCACCGCCGAAAAACCGGAAAGCCAAGACCTCTGCCTGGCCGACCATCACGGCTCAATGAAGGCGTTCTTGGATGCCTACCTGCCGGAGCGGCCCGGTGAGATTGTGCTGGCTGATGGCCAAGTGGTGGGTCAGCACGACGGCATTGAGCACTTCACCATCGGCCAGCGCAAAGGCTTGGGTGTGGCGTGGAGTGAGCCATTGCATGTGGTTCGCCTCGATGGGGCGATGAACCGGGTGGTGGTGGCTCCGCGCGCGGAAGCGGCCCGCGCTGATGCGGTGGTGGGAGCTGTGAATTGGGTGTCAATTGATCCGCCAACCGAACCGATGGATGTGGAGGTGCAGGTGCGCTATCGCAGCGCGCCCGAGCACGCGCGTTTAACTCCGCTGCCGCCCACCGGCAGCGACCATCAGGCCGAACGGCCCCATCGCTGCCGCCTGGACTTTGCCGAAGAGCAGTTTTCGATTACCCCGGGCCAGGCAGCTGTCTTTTACGACGGTGAGGTGTGCCTCGGTGGCGGTTTGATTCAGGCCTGAATCACCAGTAGGGATCGCTGGCTAGCTCCACCTCCAGCAGGTCGTTGCTCTTCGGCACACTGCTGATGCAGGCGCGCACCAGCTCGCCATTGACTTCGATCTCACAGGCGCCGCAGCTGCCGCCCAGGCAGCCGGTGGGGATGCTCACCCCTGCGGCTTGGGCCGCCTCCAGCCAACTGCAGCCAGCGGCAGCGGTGCTGCTTTGTCCATCGGGCCAGCGCAAGCGAACCGTGCTCATGAATGCAGTTGAATCGGCGAGCGCATTTGCAAAATCATGGCCAAGGGCTATTGGGTCTGCACCGGCACCATCCATACCCCCTTGGGCATGGTTTCGTACATCAGTGCTTTCAACAGTTGGCTGGAGGCCGTTGGCGCGCGGCTGCTGGTTCGCGATTTGTTCAGCGATGTGCGTGAGGGTGAACCGGGCACGGTCAACGTGATCGTGGAATTTGAATCTCGTGAGGCGGCTGTAGCGGCCTACGAATCACAGGAGTACCAGAAGCTGATTGAACTCCGCACCCCCCACTCCGATATGAGCGTCACCATCACCGAAGAGCTCACGGATTAGTCAGCAGCGGCGTTAGATCAACGTTGGCTTCAAAGGCATCGGCGAGCCGATCGAGCAGTTCTTCCCGCTGCAGGGAGTGATGCCCTTGGTCTTCGGCGAGTTCAGGGAGCTGTTTGCGGCGCCTGAGTTGGTTAAGCCATTGGCGCCGCCAGCGGCCGTTTTCCAGCAGGCCATGCAGGTAGCTGCCGGCCACCTGCCCTTGCACCCAGCCCAGTCCCTCTTCTTGGCAGAGCGCTTGCAGGGGCTCTAAGGCAGTGGTGCTGCCGCGATGCAGCTCAAAGCCTTCGATCGGGCAGGGCTCTGTTGTTGGCCATTGGGCCACAGCGGTGCGTTGGCGCAGGGCTTTGCTGCCGCCAAAGCGGGTTTGTAGCGGCAACAAATTCAGCCCCGCTGCACTGGCGCCTGCCGCTCCCTCGAGCCCATCGGGATCGAGCAAGTCGCGGCCCAGCATTTGCAGGCCGCCGCAAATGCCGAGCACTGCGCCGCCCTCCGCGCTGAAGCGCTGCAGCTCCATCGCCAGGCCGCTGGCCTGCAGCGCCTTGAGATCCCGCAGGGTTTGCTTGCTGCCCGGCAGCACCACCGCATCGGGTTGGCCAAGGGCTTCGCCGGGTTGAATCCAGCGCAGTTGCACACTCGGCTCGGCTTCTAACGGATCGAGATCGGAGAAGTTGCTGAGCGAAGGCAGTCGCACCACGGCGATCTCCAGCTCGGCATTGGCTTTACGGCCGCGGCGCTCCAATAGATCCAGAGAGTCTTCCGGCGGGAAGAGTTCATCGAGCCAGGGCATCACGCCAAGCACCGGCACGCCGGTGTGGGTCGACAGCCAACTCACGCCTGGATCAAACAGTTCCTGGCGACCGCGGAAGCGGTTGATCAACAGGCCCTTCATCAGGGGCCGCTCAACGGGACGCAGCAATTGCAAGGTGCCCACGAGCTGGGCAAAGACGCCGCCCCGTTCGATATCAGCCACCAGCAGGCAGCGGGCCCGCAGATATTGCGCCAAGCGCAGATTGGTGAGGTCGCGGTGCTGCAGGTTCACTTCCACCGGGCTGCCGGCCCCCTCCAGCACCAACCGGCCTTGGGGGTGTTGCTGCTGCAACTGCTCAAGCCCTTGGCGAATCGCGAGCCATCCCGGCTTGAACCACTCCTGGTAGTAGGTCTCAGCCCGGGCCATGCCAACCGAGGCACCGCCATGGATCACTTCACTGGTGCTGTTGCCCTGGGGTTTGAGCAGCACCGGGTTCATGGCGCAGCTGGGCTCCAGCCCAGCGGCCCAAGCCTGCAGCGCTTGGGAATAGGCCATCTCGCCGCCGCTTTGATCCACCCAGGCGTTGTTGCTCATGTTCTGCCCTTTAAAGGGCAGGGGCTGCTCGCCGCGGCGTTTGAGCACGCGGCACAGCGCCGCTGTCATCAGGGATTTGCCGGCACCACTGCTGGTGCCCAGCACCATCAAGGGGGTGGGCGGCCTCACAGCCGTGGCCAGCGCCGGCGGATGCCATGGCGCAGCCGCTGCCAGGGGCTGGCGGGCGGCCAGCCTTGCGGCCAGCGCTTGAGCAGTTGGCTGCCCATCGGGGTGAGCCGCACCCGGGCTGTCAGCCCTTGGCCATCCACTTCACGCCGCAGCACGCCCAAGCGAATCAGCCAGATGAAGCAGTCTTCAGTGGCATTGGCACTCAGCGGGCGGCAACACCAAGCCGTGTTGCGGCTCACCTCCTCGCTGCTGAGGGGGTGCTGCAACACCGCGGCATAAAAACTCGGCTGCAGCGGCAAGCAGGGCAGGGCCTCCGCTGCGCGCGCCAAGGAGTGGGGATCGCAAGTCAGCATGGTGGAACCCTAGGAACCAGAGGCCATGACGTTGCTGTTGGCTTCGGCTTCACCAGCGCGCAGGCGCTTGCTCGAGTTAGCGGCCATTCCCCACCGCGTGCAAGTGAGCGGTGTGGATGAAGAGGCCATCACCGATCCCAGCCCCGCTCGGTTGGTGCAAAAGCTGGCGCAGGCCAAAGCCGCTGCTGTGGCTGAGCGGTTGGCCGCTGATGAGAAGCCAGCTTGGGGCGTATTGGGCTGTGATTCAGTGCTGGAATTTGCTGGCGACATCTTTGGCAAGCCCGCGGATGCCGCCGAAGCCATCGCCCGTTGGCAGCAAATGGCGGGCCGCAGTGGGTTCTTGCACACGGGTCACTGCCTGCTGGGGAGCCAGCAGCAGCTGGCCACGGTCACCACAACGGTGCATTTTTCTGCTCTCACGCAATCAGAGATTGAGGACTACGTGGCCACAGGTGAGCCGCTGCAATGCGCCGGCGGTTTTGCCTTGGAAGGTCGGGGCGGGATGGTCGTCGAGAAGCTGGAGGGCTGCTACAGCAACGTGATTGGTTTGAGCTTGCCATTGCTGAGGCGTTGGCTTTTGGGAGTGCAGTGATGGCCTTTTGGACCCCCTATGCCGATTGGATCTATGTGGTGGTGAGTTCCACGGCGATGCTGTTGATCATTGTTTTGGTGCTGCGCCCGAAGCCATAAAAAAAGCCCCCGCCGAAGCGGAGGCTGATGCGATTGCTTGAAGCTGATTGAGATCAGTCCAGATCAGGCATGGCCAGCACAGGCTCGGCCTTGCGGTCGATGCCCTTCTCGAAGCCAGCAGCAGCAGCACGGGCGCGGCCCGCATGCCAGAGGTGACCAACGAGGAAGAAGAAGGCCAGGAAGAACTGGGCTGCACCCAGCCACTGACGCAGGTTCACGTAGTTCACCGAGTTGGGCTCGGTGATGATGCCGCCCACAGAGTTGATCGACGCGTTAGGAGCGTGGGTCATGTACTCAGCAGCGCGGCGAACTTGCCAGGGCTGAATGTCGTTCTGGAGCTTGTCGAGGCTCAGACCGTTGGGGCCACGCAGGGGCTCCAGCCAAGGACCACGGAAGTCCCAGAAACGCATGGTTTCACCACCAAAGATGATCTCACCGGTGGGGGAGCGCATCAGGTACTTACCCAGACCGGTGGGGCCCATGGCCGAACCGATGTTGGCACCCATGCGCTGGTCACGGACCAGGAAGGTGAAGCTCTGTGCTTGGGAGGCCTCAGCGTTGGTGGGGCCCCAGAACTCAGAGGGGTAAGCGGTGTTGTTGAACCAGATGAAAGCTGAGCAGATGAAGCTCATGAAGCTCAGGGCTCCAAGGCTGTAGCTCAGATAGGCCTCACCGTTCCAGATGAAGGCGCGACGCACCCAGCCGAAGGGCTTGGTGATGGTGTGCCAGATGCCACCGAAGATGCAGATCAGGCCGAGCCAGATGTGGCCGCCAATGATGTCTTCCATGGAGTTCACGCCGATGATCCAGCCTTCGCCGCCGAAGGGGGCGCGGGTCAGATAACCGAAGATCACACCAGGGCTGAGGGTGGGGTTGGTGATCAAACGAACGTCACCACCACCGGGTGCCCAGGTGTCGTAGACGCCGCCGAAGAACATGGCCTTGAAGACCAGCAGCAGGGCGCCAACGCCAAGAAGAATCAGGTGATAACCAATGATGTTGGTCATCTGGTTCTTATCGCGCCAGTCCTGGGAGAAGAACGCCGAGTAGTTCTCCAGGATTTCAGGACCACGCAGGGCGTGGTACAGGCCGCCGAGGCCGAGCACGGCAGAACTGATCAGGTGCAGCACACCCACCACAAAGAAGGGATAGAGGCTGGTGACTTCACCGCCGGGGCCAACGCCATAGCCAAGGGTGGCCACGTGAGGCATGCAGATGAAGCCCTGTTCGTACATGGGCTTGTCGAATGTGAAGTGACTCACCTCGAACAGCATCATGGCGCCGGCCCAGAAGACCATCAGTCCGGCGTGGGCAACGTGGGCGCCAAGGAGGCGCCCTGAGAGATTGATCAGACGGGCATTACCAGACCACCAGGCATAGCCAGTGGAGGGCTGATCCTTACCGCCGATAACGAGGGAGGAATTAAAGGGCGTTTCCACGGGGCAGGACCTCTTCGGGGAAGATGAAGTTTTCGTGGGGTTGGTCGGCCGGAGCCATCCAGGCGCGCAGGCCTTCGTTCAGAAGAATGTTCTTCGTGTAGAAGGTCTCGAACTCAGGGTCTTCAGCAGCCCGGAGTTCCTGGCTGACGAAGTCATAGGCGCGCAGGTTCAGTGCCAGGCCGATGATGCCGATGGAGCTGGTCCACAGGCCCATCACAGGCACGAACAGCATGAAGAAGTGCAGCCAGCGCTTGTTGGAGAAGGCGATACCAAAGATCTGACTCCAGAAGCGGTTGGCGGTGACCATTGAATAGGTCTCCTCTTCTTGGGTGGGCTCAAACGCCTTGAAAGTGTTGGCGCCGTCACCGTCTTCAAACAGGGTGTTTTCCACCGTGGCGCCGTGGATGGCGCAGAGCAGTGCGCCGCCGAGGATGCCGGCCACGCCCATCATGTGGAAGGGATTCAGGGTCCAGTTGTGGAAGCCCTGCAGGAACAGCAGGAAGCGGAAGATCGCTGCCACGCCGAAAGAAGGAGCAAAGAACCAGCTGCTCTGGCCGAGGGGGTACATCAGGAAAACACTGACGAACACCGCAATCGGGCCGGAGAAGGCAATGGCGTTGTAAGGACGAATGCCCACCAGGCGGGCAATTTCGAACTGACGCAGCATGAAGCCGATCAGGCCGAATGCCCCATGCAGTGCCACGAAGGCCCAGAGGCCGCCGAGTTGGCACCAACGCACGAAGTCGCCTTGGGCTTCAGGGCCCCACAGCAGCAAGAGGCTGTGGCCCATGGAGTCCGCTGGGGTGGAAACCGCAGCGGTAAGGAAGTTGCAGCCTTCGAGGTAGCTGCTGGCAATTCCGTGGGTGTACCAGGAAGTGACAAAGGTGGTGCCGGTGAGCCAGCCGCCCAGGGCCATGTAGGCACAAGGGAACAGCAGCAGGCCGGACCAGCCCACAAAAACGAAACGGTCGCGCTTCAGCCAGTCATCGAGGACGTCAAACCATCCCCTCCCAGCTGGCGCCCGCCCTACAGCAATCGTCATCGATGTTGTTGCGGAGAATTCCCCGCGATGAGGTCGGATACCCGGCGATCGTAACAATGAAACCCAAGCTGCCGCGGGATTTGTCATTCCTCTGACATGCTTTGTGGCACAGGGGTTTTGCTGCTTTTCACAACCTCCGTAGGTATTTATTCATTCGAAGGGTTGGGCTCATCGGTCAAGATGCCTCCACTTCTTTGCGCTCCCCCATGGACGCTCCGATTGATCAGCCGGTGCTCGGTTCGCGTCGCCTCTCCAACTATTTAGTAGCGCTGGTGGTTTCCATCGGTGGCGTGGGTTTTCTGCTGACCAGCGCGTCGAGCTATTTCGGCCGTGATTTCCTGCCCATTGGTCACCCGGCGGAATTGATCTGGGTTCCCCAAGGGCTGGTGATGGGCGCTTATGGCGTGGGGGCGGTGCTGCTCAGCAGCTACCTCTGGGCTGTGATTGCCATTGATGTGGGTGGCGGCCGCAATCTTTTTGACCGCGGGGCCGACACGATCACCATTGAGCGCCGGGGCTTTCGCCGATTGATCAGCTTCACGCTGCCTTGTGGTGATGTGCAGGCGGTGAAGGTTGAGGTGCGTGATGGTCTCAATCCTCGCCGGCGTTTGGCGCTGCGCTTGCGCGGCCGCCGCGACGTGCCGCTGACCCGCATTGGTGAACCGATCGCCCTGGCGGAGCTGGAGCGCAGCGGCGCTGAACTCGCCCGTTATCTCAATGTTCCCCTGGAGGGTGTGTAGGCCGATGTGGATGTCTTGGTCGCGCCGCGGCGCTGTTGCTCTATTGCTGACTTTGCTGTTGGTGTTGCCGGCCTGCGCCAGCACCCCGGTGGCCTCCGGCTATGGCTGCGAACAAAGCTCGGTGAGCTGCTTGCAGGGCAGTGCCCAGGTGGCACTCACCACCGATAAAGGTCGGGTGCTGCTGGAACTGCAAGGCCAGCAAGCGCCTCTGACAGCCGGCAACTTCTTGGATTTGGTGCAGCGCGGCGCCTACGCCAACACCGTGTTCCACCGGGTGGTGCGTGAACCCAGCCCCTTTGTCGTTCAAGGCGGTGATCCCCGCAGCAGCGACCCCAAAGTGCCCCCCGGCCAATACGGAACGGGCAATTTCACCGATCCCGCCACAGGATCCCCGCGTTTTATTCCCTTGGAGGTGAAGCTGCAGGGTGAAACCGAGCCCCGCTACGGCAAGCCTGTTCTGGGTGCGGGTATCAGCGAGCGCTTGGCCTTGCCTCACCAGCGCGGTGCCTTGGCGATGGCCCGCTCCCAGGATCCCAATTCAGCCAGCGCCCAGTTCTATATCGCTCTCAATGATCTGCCTGAACTGGATGGTCGCTATGCCGTTTTCGGCCGGGTGATTGAAGGGATGGATGTGGTGGATCAGATCCGCCAGGGCGACACGCTGATCAAGGCTGAGATCATCCAGCCCTAGGCCGGCACGTAGGTCTGCGCTTGCTGCAGCTTCAGGGTTTCAGTGTTCACCCCTGAAGCCCGCTGCAGTGCCACTTTTCCGGTGCGCGCAATTTCCAAAATCCCAAAGGGCCGCAGCAGCTGCTCGAGGGCCACCAACTTGCCTGGATCACCCACCACTTCCAGGGTGAGGGCTTCATCGGCCACATCTACAACTTTGGCGCGGAACACCTGAACCAGGTCAAACACCGCGCCGCGGCTGTTGCTGTCGGCTTTGACTTTCACCAGCATCAGCTCACGCTCAACGGCGGCAATGCCGGAGAGATCAATCACCTGCAGCACGTTGACCAGCTTGTGCAGCTGCTTGGTCATCTGCTCGAGGGCGTTGTCATCGCCCGCCACCACCATGGTCAAACGGGAGACGCCGTCTTGCTCGGTGGGGCCTACCGCCAGGCTTTCAATATTGAATCCGCGCCGCGCAAACAGGCCGGAGATCCGGCTGAGGGCGCCGGATTCGTCTTCAACTAACACCGAAAGGGTGTGCTTCATCACCGCCTGAGGGCTTCGCCCAAACCTATCTCGTTGGCGCCTGCTGTTTCAGCCAAGCGATCAGAGCTGCGTTGAAGGTCTCGGGTGCCTCGTCGTGGGGGCAGTGGCCGAGCTCCTCAAACCAATGCAGCTGCCCGAGCCCTGCTGGTGCCTGCTGCACCACCCGCTGAGCAATCATAGGGGGCACCAGCCGGTCGCGGCGGCCCCAAAGCAACAGCATCGGTTGCTGCAAACGCGGCAGCAGTTGCGGAGCTGTGGCGCGGGCCGGCCGCAGCGCCATGCCGCGCACCATCGCCCCGAGGGCCCGGCCTGCGGTGCTGCGGCTGGCGGGCCAACGAATCAGTTGCACCAGTTCGCCATCGATGCGCTCGCCGCTGGCGTAAGCGCTGGCTAGCCCCATGCGCAGCAGGGGCTGCTGGCGCAGCACCGCAATGAGGAGCCCCAGCGGCAGGCAGCGGCTCACTAGCAGCACCAACCAGCGCTGCCAGCGGCGACTCCAGGGGCTGCGCCGCAGTGGAACCGGCGAGAGCAAGGTGGGATCAGGCAGCGGTGCTGCCGCCACAGCAATCACCAGCTCAGGGCAAAACACGGCGGCGGTGAGCCCCACAAGCGAGCCCAGGGAGTTGCCCACCACCACAGCTGGCTTCCTCACGATCTGCTCGAGGAAGCACTGCAGCTGGCGGCTCCAGAGGCGGTTGTCGAGCCGCCCGCCCGGTTGATCGCTCTGGCCAAAGCCCAGCAGGTCCATGGCGTAAACGCGGTAACCCGCCGCCGCCAGGGCCTCGGCGTTGCCGCGCCAATGGCCGCTGCTGGCACCAAAGCCATGCAGCAGCACCAGGGCAGGCCGATCAGCGGCGCCAGTGCACCGCCAGTGGCAGCGCCAAGACTCAAACTGAAACCAGCTCTGGTGGCCCCAGTCGCTGCCGGCCATGGCGGATGCAGGCGAAACCCTCTCACTATTGCGAAGGTCAGGCGCGGCTGGATCCCGGGCCCGGTTTCTTTCGGCCTGATTCCAGGCCAGCGCGCGATTGCGGCGTGCTGCTGCTGCGCTGGATGGCGGAGCAACAGGCGGCTACTGAGCCTTTGGTGGTGCTCGATGGTTTAGCCGGCTGCGGCATCCGCGCCCTTCGCTACGGGCTCGAAGCCCATGCCACTGAGATCTGGGCCAATGACGCCGATCCCGATCGTTTGCCGCTGCTGCAACGCAATCTCAGCGCCTTGAGCGGGGCGCGCTGCAGCGCCATCACAATCCAAAAGCTGCTGGCCCAATGCGCCGCTGACGAGCAGCGGTTTGCCTTGGTGGATCTCGATGCCTTTGGCGCGCCGATGGCCCTGGTGCCCTGGGCCATCGAGGCGGTGCGCTTTGGCGGCATTCTTTATTTGGCGAGCACCGATGGCCGCTCCTTCACCGGCCACGACCGCACGGCGGCGGTGCGGCGCTTGGGCGCTGCGGCACGGGCGCAGCCCTGCAGCTGGGAGCTGGCCCTGCGGTTGCAGTTGGGCGCGATTGCCCGCAGCGCTTGGAGTTTGGGGCGTGGCATCCGGCCGCTGCTGAGCTTTAGCGATGGGCGTACCTTCCGGACGGCGGTGCAGGTGTTGCGCTCGCCTGCTCCGGCAGAAGAGCAGCTGTTTGGCGTGCAGGGTTACTGCCACAGCTGCGGATCCCATCGCGGCGTGTCGCTATTGCGCTGGCGTGAGTTGGGGGCTTGCGCCTGCGGCGCTGAGCCTGTGATCAGTGGTCCCCTGTGGCGCGGAGCACTGCAAGACGTTGCTGTTCTAGAGAGGCTGTTGCAAATGGAAGAGCCGGGCTCGCCGCTGCTGGCTCCAACCTCCAGGCGCTTGCTGCAACGGCTTCAGGCTGATGACGGCTTGCCAGCAGAAGCCAGCGATTTGGCCGATCTGGCGCGCCAACTTCAGGGTGGGCCGCCAAAGTTGAAGGATCTGCTGGCCCGTTTGCAGCAGGGCGGCTGGCGCGCACAGGCCAGTGGCATTGCGGCTGGGCAGTTTCGAACCGATGCGCCATGGCCTGAGGTGTTCGCTGCTGCCAAGGCTGGATAAGCTGGCTGCCACTTGTTGCTCGTCCATGGCCTCGGAGATCTTTGGCACTGCTGCCCTGTTTTGGGTGCTGATTCCTCTGGGCCTCGCTGGTGGCGCCCTGCTGCTCAAGCTCCAGGGCGACTGAACCCGCTCGCGCTGTTCTGTCCCTAAGCTCGCCGTCGCTGTAGTGCGCTGATGCGGGTTCTGGTACTTGGTGGAACGGGGACCCTGGGCCGCCAAATTGCCAAGCAGGCACTGGATGCCGGCCACACGGTGCGTTGCATGGTGCGCGCTCCGCGTAAGGCCTCATTCCTGCAGGAGTGGGGCTGTGAGCTCACCCGCGGCAACTTGCTGGACCCCGACTCCTTGGCTTACGCCCTGGAGGATCAAGAGGCTGTCATCGATGCAGCAACCGCCCGCGCCACCGATAGCGAGAGCGTGTATCGCATCGACTGGGACGGCAAGCTGAATCTCTACAACCAGTGCCGCCAAAAAGGTGTGCGCCGTGTTGTATTCACCTCCCTGCTCGAGGCTGAGCGCTTTCGCTCGGTGCCTCTGATGGACATCAAGCACTGCACCGAGCAGATGCTTTTAGAGAGCGATTTCGATGTCACGATCCTGCGCACCTGCGCCTTCATGCAGGGCGTAATTGGGCAGTTTGCGATTCCCGTTCTGGAGTCACAAACCGTTTGGGTGAGTGGCAGCAGCACCCCGATCGCTTACATGAACACCCAAGACGTGGCCCGCTTTGCGGTGGCTGCTTTGGGCCGTGAGCAAACCATTGGCGGCAGCTACCCGGTGGTGGGCCCGAAGGCCTGGAACACCGGCGAAGTGGTGCAACTGTGTGAGCGCCTAGCCCGTAAAGAGGCTCGCGTGATCCGCGTACCGCCCGCCTTGATGCAATCGATGCAGGGCCTGGTGTCGTTCTTTGAGCCCGGTGTGAACGTCGCCGAGCGCTTGGCCTTTGCTGAGGTCACCGGCGGTGGCGTCAGCCTCACCGCGCCAATGGAGGAGAGCTACGAAGCCTTTGGCCTGGATCCAGCCGAGACCACTTCCCTTGAGGGGTATCTGGAGGAATACTTCAGCAGCATCCTCAAGCGCTTGCGCGAGATGGAAGCCGACCTCGATAAGGACGCCAAGAAGAAACTGCCTTTCTGAGCCCATGGCCATTGCCCAGATCAAAAACCTGCAACGGCGCTTGGCCAACATGGAATCTGAGGCCACGGCTGCCTTGGATCGTGCTTGCGGCAACAACCTCTGGGCCTCGATTGGTCCTGATGCCATCGATGGCTTGGAGGATCCCGCGGCGCGGGCCCAGGCGAACTACTACTACGGCCAATTGATGACTGTGCGCGAGCTTCAAGACGTGCTGGGCTAAGGCGCTGATGCTGTTTGGCAGTTCAGCACAAAGGATCGGCTCTTGCTCCTGGCTGATTCTGCTGGGGTGCCTGGGTTTGATGCCGCTGCAGGCCCATCAAGTTGACGATGGTCACCATCAGGCCTGCCTGGAGGCCAGGGACTACAGCGGTTGCATTGAACTGAATCAAGCGGCGGCCCAGCAGCACAGCGTCCGCGCCTCAGAGCAGAAAAAACACTGCACCGCCTTGAACCGAACCCTGCTCAAAGAGGTGCGCAATGCCATCAGCGTGACGGCATTGAGCTACGAAGCTGAACTCAAAGCGGCTTGCCCGCGGCGCGATCTGGCCTGCTCCAAGCGCTTTCAGCAAGGCAATTCCTATGCGCTGTATCTCAAGACAGCGCCCAAAAATTCCCATCACTTCAATGTGATGAGCTTGCGCCAGGAGCTTGAGCAGGCGGGCTGTCAGCCCTAGGCCCCCTGGCCAGTTGGTGAGGCCGCCATTGATGATGGGCCTTGCGTTGATCAGCAGTGGCGATGACTGAGGCCGAGGCATTTGCAGCCATTGCCCTAGCGGCTGTGGCCGCTGACGGCAAGATTCGTCAAGACGAAGCATCAGCCCTGCGCAAGGTGCTTGAGCACCGCCAGCTGTTTCGTGAGATGAGCGAGCAGGCCATGGGCAATCTCTCGATTGAGTTGATGCAGTCTCTGGAAAGTGATGGCGTGCGCGGTCTGATGGACCGTGCTCTGCTCAAACTCTCGCCCGATCTGCAGGAATCAGCCCTTGCGGTGGCTGCCCACCTGGTCTATTCCGACCGCTGGGTTAAACCCCAAGAAACCGAGTTCCTCAACTACCTGGTGGATCAGGTCAAGCTGCCGGAGGGCAGCGATGGCGCTTCCATCGTGCGTGCGTTTGAGATCTTCTACCGCGACACCCTGCGCGATTAGATGCAATGCTCCATCAATAAATCGCGACCCATTCCAAGTTTGTCCTGGTTGGCATAAGCCTCTTCTTCGAGAATTCGCACTTGGGTTGTGATTTCTCCATAAAGGGATTTATTCAGTGCCCGCATGGCTTGGCGATCGATTTCACGTGAGATGCCAAGGGGTTTGGGACGGCTTCTGATCGAACCACCTGCGCAGCTTTGGGCGGTATGAATCGCCTCGTGATTCAAAACTTTTGCAAATTCCACCGTGCCTTGTTTGACAACGGATTGACTGATGCGCAGTTCTCCCCGTCTGGGATTCCATTCGCCAGCAGCTTCTTCTTTTTTGGGCTCAGCTATCACAACTGTTGCTCCAGCATTTTCTAATTCTGCGAGCAAGTCTTTGATGTCTTGTCTTTGTGCCTGGTGGGTTGGTGGATTGTTTGCCATCGCCTTGAGCTGATCCAGGGTTTTGGCGGGTTCACCACTGCGGCGTTTGTAGGTGTATCTCGCTTTGCCATTGGGCATGCGCTGCAATCGCGGCAGCCATTGCTGGTCGTTTTGGCGCAGCGCCGCCAGCACCATGGTTTGGTTGCTGGGCCCCAGCTCCAGGTTTTCCGGCAGGCGAGCCACCTTTAAGGGTTTTGCGGGCGCAATGGCGGCCGGCGGGATTGATGGTGGGGCTTGGTTGCGCTGGCCCCGCACCACCATCACGGCAGATGCCAACACCAGCAGAACAATGGCGCTGCTGATCTGATGGGTGGTTGGTTTAAAGCGCACCACTGGCCGTCGCTCTTGCGCACGGCCCTTAGCTTCTCAGGTTTGCCATCCGCTTGGTTTCGAGGCGGGAAAGCCAGCGCCACTGGCCTGGCTCCAGGCCCTCTAACGACAGGGGCGGCTGGCCGTCCATCAGATCCAGGCTCCAGCGGATCAGCCGCAGCGTGGGAAAGCCAATGGCTGCTGTCATGCGCCTGACCTGACGGTTGCGGCCTTCGGTGAGCTCGAGCTGAAGCCAAGCGGTGGGCACGCTGAGCCGCTGGCGAATCGGGGGATTGCGCTCAGCGATGGCAGTGGCGACCTCTGGATCCAGTAGTTGGGCCCGCGCCGGGCGGCTGGGGCCATCTTTGAGTTGGAGGCCCCGCCGGAGCGGTTCGAGGTCAGCCTCGGTTGGTGCCCCTTCCACTTGGGCCCGGTATTGGCGCCAGTGGCCAAAGCGTGGGTTGGTGAGTTGATGCTGCAGCCCGCCGTCGCTGGTGAGCAGCAACAGCCCTTCGCTATCGGCATCCAAGCGCCCAGCGGCATAGACGCCTTTGACCGGAACGAAGGACGCCAGGCAGTCCCAACGGCTACCAGCTTCATGGGTGAACTGGCTCAGCACTCCGTAGGGCTTGTGAAGCAGCAGGCAAGTTGAAGCCACTAGACCTTATAAAGTGAATATTCCTTGGACGAGCGAACCCAGCAGCTGCATGATTGAAACCTCCGGAGTCATTGAGAAGGAACAGGGGAACGGTTTTTACCTGGTCACTCTCGAGCAGCCGGCTGGTCACCAGTGCCTCTGCCGCGCCGCAGGCAAGCTCACCAAGTTCCGCATCAAATTGCTAGCCGGCGACAAGGTGCTGGTGGAGATCAGCCCCTATGACCTCAGCCGTGGCCGCATCACCTACCGCGAACGCAACGCCGGTGGCCCGCCGCGCCGCCGTTAAAGCAGCGCTTCAATCGCCTGCTTCACCTCGCTGCGCTGCTGCACGCCGCGCCATTGTTTTTTGAGCTCTTTTCCGTAGAAGAGCTGCACGGTTGGGGTGCCGGTCACTCCGGCTTGCGCCGCGATCTCAGGATCGTCTTCCAGGTTGATTTCCACCCCTTGGGCGGCGCCTTCGAGTTCATTGAGCACCCGCTTGAGCTGGGGCTTGAACACATGGCAAGGCCCGCAACTCGGTGAGGTGTAGGTCACCAGCAGCGGTTTGGTGCTCTCGTGATACAGCCTGCGCAGGGCGTAGCTGCCGCCTTGCCAAAGCGCGTCTGCGCTGAAATCGGCTTCGGTGGCTGTGGTGGTGGGCTGAGGCAGTTCCGCGGCCTTGGGCTCCACCTCCTCACGGCTGATGGTGACCGCCAGATCGTTGTTGCTGAGCCAGCGCTCGGCAGCCAGGGCCGCCTGGCAGCCACTGGCGGCGGCGGTGATCGCTTGGCGCCACTGGTCATCAGCCACATCACCGGCGGCAAACACGCCCTCTTTGCTGGTGTTGGGGGAGCCGCCTTCGATGACGAGATAACCCTTGGCATCGAGCTCGAGTTGCCCTTTCACCAGGCGGGTGTTGGGGGTGTGGCCAATGGCATAAAACAGGCCCTTCACCGCCAGGGTTTCGCAGGCCTTGCCGTCACTTCCATTGAGCTGCAGCTGCTCGAGCCATTGATCACCACCAAAGCCGCCCACCTGCCGATTCCAGTGCACGGTGATCTGGGGATTGGCCAACACCCGATCGGCCATGGCGCGGCTGGCCCGCAGGCTGTCTTTACGCACGATCAGGTGCACATGGGAGCCGTACTTGGTGAGGTACACGGCTTCTTCGCAAGCGGAATCACCGCCGCCGACCACCGCCAGCTCCGCCTTGCGGAATTGGGGTGTGGCGCCATCGCAAATGGCGCAAGCGCTGATGCCGCGGCTCCAGTAGGTGTCCTCGCCGTCGATGTGCAGCCGATTGGCACTGGCTCCAGTGGCCAGGATCACGCTGTGGGCCAGAACGGTTTGGCCTTCCACTTGGATTCGGTAAGGCCGCTGGGAGAGATCGAGGGTTTCGGCATCAGCCTCGATTAGCCGGGTACCCCAGCGCACGGCTTGGGACTTCATCCGGTCCATCAGCTCAGGGCCAAGGATTCCGTCGGGAAAGCCGGGGAAATTTTCAACGTGGGTGGTGGTCATCAGCTGACCACCGGGAATGCCGCCGTCTTGATAGCCGGTGATGAGCAACGGGCTCAGATTGGCCCGTGCGGCATAGAGAGCTGCGGTGTAACCGGCAGGGCCGGAACCAATCACCACAAGGTTTTCCACCGCTGCAGCAGCGCTGCCCATCGACGCTTAACCGGAATGAATGCGCATAAAGGCTAACGGCCTTTATGCGGAATCGCTACGGATTAAGGCTGGCAATGGTGGGCGGCACCAGCAAGGGCTCATGCATGGCTTCGGGCGAGCGCATCAACCAGTCAGCCATTTCGCTGGTCAAGGCAAAGCTGGCTTCGTAGTCACCCTTGGCCTCGAGTTCGGCCAGACGGGCTTCGAGCCACACCAGGGTTGGACCCAGGCTGCGGTGCGGAGACGATCCAATGGTCATGGCAACCTCCGATTGCGGACCACGCTGCTCGGGAAAAGCCCCGAATCAGCTGTGAGTTCGCGAAACGTCGCACTTTTCTGACGACCGGAGTGTTACGAGCATCACCGGATCAGCGACTGCTCACCGATCAATCGGCTCAATGCTGTCGATGTGCAGGGAACGGGGCAGCCCTGGGCGCACCACGGGTTTTTTGAACCGGCGTTTGTTGAAGGCCGGTGGCGGCGTTAGCGGCGGGGCTTGCAGCTCCAAGGCGCTCTCCTCGGGCTCCTCGCTCGGTCTGCTCAACCAGTCGTTGTCGTCGCTGTCGTCTTCGGCTTCTGGAAGCACCTCTTCAGGGGTGCTCTCCTCCTCGCTGCCGCCGCGGTACGGCTGCACCTGTAAGGGCACCTGGCTGATCAGGCTTCCGCCCAGAAGGGCTGCGATCAGTGGGAGGGTGAACGCCATGCACGGGAGCGTACTGGGTCTGTCCTGGGCTTGGTCAAAAAAAAACTCCACTGCCCGGCAGCGGAGTTCGAAGTGACGTGTTCGCGGCTGGCTCCGGGGGCCTGTTTCGTTCCGCACTTTCATTAAGACCCATGCGAATCACAGAACTGTGACTGGCTCAGCCCCTGGCCTGACCAAATGTGACTGAGCCCTTTTGAGTACTTCTGCGCAGGCTGAACGCTTCTGGCGTCACTAGTTTCCGGCCATCGAGGCGCGTGAGATGAGATGCCCCAGTTCCCCACACCCAACCCTTCCTCGTCCTCGGTTCCACCGGGGTTGCGGCGGCGCTTGGAGCGCTGCTGGCACAAGGAGTGCGACATTGATCCTTTGATCCTGCGGCTTCGGCGTTTACGCCGGCGTCGAGGTGCACGGGCCCAAGCGGCAGCCCGCAGCGTCGAGCAGGAGATGTTGCCGATCCTTTGAAGCGTTGAGCCAGTCCGGTTGGAGTGAGATCGCAGCAGACGGCTTTCGGGCTCGCTTGCCCTGGCTGGGCGGTGACCTGCAAACCCTGCGCGACACCTTGAAGCCCCCGCGGCTGCCCGTTGACCTCGGTGAACACGTCCCCGTACCAATGGCCTGCGGCGGCCAGTTGCTGGCGGTTCACGATCATTGTGCCGATGCCCAGGGGCTGGTGTTGTTGCTGCATGGCCTCGGCGGCCACAGTGATCGCGAAGGCCTCAGGCGCATGGGCTTGGCGCTGCAGGCCGCTGGCTTTTCAGTGCTGCGCCTCAACCTGCGTGGGGCCGGCAAGGGGCGGGCCTTGGCCTCAGGCACCTATGCGGCCCACTGCAACCGTGATCTCTGGCCCGTGCTCGAGCGCGCCCGGCAGCTGGCTGGCGGCAAGCCGCTGCTGGGGGCAGGCATTTCCCTGGGGGGCACGATCTTGCTCAACGCCTGCCTGGAGCAGGCCGATGCCCTCGATGGCTTGGTCTGCACCAGCAGTCCCTTGGATTTGGCGGCGTGTTCGGCCTCGATTGAGCGGCCCCGCAATCGCGTTTATCAGCGCTGGTTGATGCGCCGTTTGGTGGCGCAAACCCTGGAGGACGACAGCTCCGTGACGCCCGCTGAACGCGAGGGCCTGCAGCAGGTGCACAGCATCCGCGCCTTTGATGATTTGATCACTGCGCCGCGCTGGGGTTATGGCGGCGTGGAGCGCTACTACCAGCAGGCCAGTCCAGCGCCTCGCTTGGGCCAACTGCGCACCCCAACGCTCCTGCTGCAGGCCGACGATGACCCATGGGTGCCGGTGGCTGAGGCCCGGAGGCAGCAGGGCCGCCACAGCGCTTTTGAGGTGGTGATCAGCCGGGGCGGCGGCCACAACGGCTTCCATGGCTGGGGCGATGCCCCCTTGGCTTGTTGGGGCGACCGGCTTACGGCAGCCTGGCTACAAGATCGCTGCAGGGCGCTTCCAGGGGCTCCAGGCAGAGATGCAGCTCCTCAATCGCGCTGAGCAGTTCCCTGAGCTGCTGGGTTTGTTGCTCCTCACCCGCCGCAGGGACCATGGCCAGGCTGCTCATCACCTGCTGAAACTGATCACAGGTGCGCTCCAGCTGGGCGCGACGACCGCTTGGCAGCTGCAAGCGCTTTTCCATCAAGCAATCCAGCAGGGTCTGGATTGAGCGCAGCTCTTGAACGATGTCTTGCATCAGTCGTCGTAGTGGCGTGTGCCCACCCAGCCGTCCGTGCTGGGTTGTTGATCAATGCGCCAATACCGCTCACCGCCGCGGTACCAGGAGTCGATCATCACCGCTTGGATCTGCTCAGCGCTGCAGTGCTCAACGTCAGGACTCTCCAAAAGTTGGATCTCCTTGGTGGGGTCCGTCATGGGCCACAAAAAGACGTCGCCTTCACTGTGGAAATTCCCTGGCGCAAGGGTGATGGGGTTCAGCAAGATTTCCCAATCGCTGCGATGCCAAAGGGCCGATTTAGGCTTCGAAGGTGCCTTTTGTTGGCTGCGCAGCAATGTTTGAGAACGACCGGCGCCCCCCTTGGTTGAACTGGTTGTTCCTCGCCATGTTCCTTTGGTCCTCATGGACCTTGGCCGGCTACTGGTTCAACCAGATGCATCAATAAAGCGCGTGGATCCGGCTGTCTTAGCGAATCGCCTCGCTGTGGTTGACGAGCAGGTGATGCACATCGTCGAGGCCATCTTTGGCCTGCTGGCGGGCCAGGTCAAAGTCGCCATGGGCTTCGCCCAGTAGCGCCTCGCCTACGCGGTCGAGCAGCTCTTCGTTGTGCTCGCTCAAAAAGGCCAACAGCTCCGTCTCGATCACCTGGCGCACGGCTTTGGAGCGCAGGTTGTTGTGATCAGCTTCGGCGTAGGTGCCGCCCACCAGCTCTTGCACAAATAGGCGCTGCACTTCGCTGCTGCGGAAGAAGCTTTCCACGGCATTGATGGTGCCGTCAGCCAGGGTGCGCTCCACCTCCATCGGCTCTTCTGAGAGCTTGAACTCCCACTCCAGGTGACGCCGCTGCCAGCCCTGTTGCTGCAGCAGCGGCAGCACCATTTGGGAGAAGGTGTCAACCGAGATCTCGTAGATGCGCTCGGCTAGGCGCTCGCACCAGTCGTGGCCGTGGCCTTCCAGGTTCTGCCGAAGTTCAATGCGCTCCACTTCATGGCCGCCGTGATGGCTGTGGCACACATCACCGGGGCACTCAACTGCTTTTAGGGACATGGCCTGGCTCAGACTCTCTCATTGCCTTGCTAAAGGCGCTGCCCGTCCAGTCCTGATGGTTGCAGAATCTCTTCGCCTGGTTGTTACGCCGCCAGCGGCACGCTGCTGGCCTCCAGTACGTGGTGGCGTGCCCATTGATCCACTGCGAGCACATCATCGAGGCTGGGCTGGGCTTTGAGATCGCTGCGGTGGCGGTCACAGGTGGCCTCAATCAGCTTGGGAATGTCGAGGAAATGGATGCGCTCCTCAAGGAAGAGGGCCACCGCCTGCTCGTTGGCGGCATTCAGCACAGCCGGCATCGTGCCGCCGGCGCGGCCGGCGGCATAGGCCAGATCCATGCAGGGGTATTTGGCCGGATCTGGGGCGCGGAAGGTGAGCTGTCCCAGTTCGGTGAGATCAAGGCGGCGCCAGGGGGTTTCCAGTCGCTCCGGCCAGCTGAGGCAATAGAGGATCGGCAGCTTCATGTCAGGCCAGCCCAGCTGTGCCAGCACCGAGGAGTCGGCCAGCTCCACCATCGAATGGATGATCGATTGCGGGTGGATCACGATCTCGATGTGGTCGTAATCCACGCCATAGAGGTAGTGGGCTTCGATCACTTCCAGCCCTTTGTTCATCAAGGAGGCGGAATCCACCGTGATCTTGCGCCCCATGCTCCAGTTGGGGTGGCTGGTGGCATCGGCCACCGTGGCTTTGGCTAGATCGGCGGCTGCCCAGTCGCGAAAGGCACCGCCCGAGGCGGTGAGTTGGATGCGGCGCAGCCCCGGGGTGGGTACACCCGTGGAAAGCCGGGCGTTGTCAGCCCAGGGGGTGCCCTGCAGGCACTGGAAGATCGCCGAGTGCTCGGAATCAGCCGGCAGCAGGCGGCTACCGCTGCGCTCGAGCGCCGGCAGCACCACCGGACCAGCGGCAATCAGGGTTTCTTTGTTGGCCAGGGCCAGGTCTTTGCCGGCTTCAATCGCCGCCAAGGTGGGCAGCAGACCAGCGCAGCCCACGATTCCGGTGACCACCAGATCGGCGCTGCTCCAGGCGGCGGCCTGACAGAGCCCCTCGCTGCCGGCCACCAGCTCAGGCAGACGCGGCAGGTTCAGGGCTTGGAGTCGCTCGCGCAGCTCGCTCAGCAGGGCGGGATCGGCTAGGGCCACTACTTCGGGTTGATGGCGCTGCACCTGCTGGCACAGCAGCGCCAAGTTGCGGCCGGCGGTGAGGGCCACCACGCGGAAGCGCTGGGGAAACTCCTCAACGATTTCGAGGGTTTGCGTTCCGATGGAGCCGGTGGAGCCCAGCACGCTGAGAGCTTTCACGGCCACTGCCTGAGAGGGCACCCAGTCTCCCATCGAATTGGCTAATCACTGGCAAGCTGGCGCGGCATTGGGCTGGTGGGAGAAGCGATGGCAGCGCGGGAGAAGTGGCGCTCAGGTCTGGGGTTTGTGCTGGCAGCGGCTGGCAGTGCTGTCGGCCTGGGGAACCTGTGGGGCTTTGCCTATCGCGCCTCCCAAGGCGGCGGCGGGGCGTTTTTGCTGCTGTATGTGCTGATCGTGCTGGTGGTGTGCCTGCCGGTGTTGGTGGCGGAAATGGTCTTGGGCCGCAGCACCGGCCAAAGCCCCCTGCTGGCGCCGGTGGCTGCTGCTGGCCGCCGCTGGCAGCCCATGGGCTGGCTGTTTGTGCTGGCGGCCTGCGGAATCTTGGCGTTCTACGCCGTGTTGATGGGCTGGACCGGCGTCACCCTGCTGCAGTCCGCTTTTGTGGGCTTGCCCCAAGACATGGGGGCCGCCGAGGAGTTCTTCGCTGGCCTTAGTGGCGGCCGCACGGCCCTGTTGGGTCAGCTGATCAGCCTGCTGCTGACCGCTGTGGTGGTGGCTGGCGGAGTGCAAAAAGGGATTGAGCGCCTCTCGCGCTGGGGTTTGCCGCTGCTGTTTGTGGTGTTGATTGCCCTGGCGATCTGGGCCTCCGGGCTAGAGGGTGCCGCCAGCGGCTACCGCACCTTTTTGCTGCGTTGGGACGGCGCTCAGCTGCTGGATCCCACCACCATCCGCAATGCCTTCACCCAGGCCTTCTTCTCGATCGGCACGGGCATCGGCTGCATCCTGGCCTACGCGGCCTATCTCGATCGCCGGGCCCACCTGCCCCGCGAGGCCCTGGCGGTTGTGGGCATGGACACCGCCGTTGGCTTGCTCGCCGGCATGGTCACCTTTCCGGTGGTGATGAGCTTTGGCCTCAGTGAGGTGATCAGCAGCTCCACCTTGGGCACGATTTTCATCGCTCTGCCCACGGGCTTGTCGTCGTTGGGGATGAGCGGCCAGGTGGTGGCCGTGGTGTTTTTTGCACTGGCTTATTTGGCGGCGATCACCTCAGCGGTGTCGCTGCTGGAGGTGCCCGTGGCCTGCTTGATCGATCGTTTGGGTTGGAGCCGGCCCAAGGCGGTGTGGGTGAGTGCGGCGGTGATCTTTGTGCTTGGCCTGCCGGCTGCCACCTCGCTGGGGGTGCTCGGCTGGATGGATTCCGTCTTTGGCGGGGTGCTGTTGATCCTGGGCGGGCTGCTGCTGGCGCTGCTGCTGGGTTGGGTGGTGCCGAGTCGCTTTGAAGACGATCTCAGCAGTAGCGACGCTCCCCAGGCCGTGCGCCAGGGGCTGATGCTGCTGTTGCGCTGGGTGGCGCCACCGGTGATTGCCTTTGGTCTGTTGGTCTCGGTGTGGGATCTTCTGCGCAGTTGGTTCGGTTAAATCGATGCCATTGATGGACTGGATCAAGCGCTGGAATTTCATTGAGCGCGCCCGCTATGAGCGTCAGCTGATTGAGGCCTTTGGCCGCGGCGAAGACATCGATGCCTTGGCAGCCAATTGCGAGCCGGGCTTTCAAAAGGAGGTGTGGGAGGCGATGGTGCCGCGCATTCGCAAGATGGAGCGGATGATGCGCGATCAGCAGCCACCGCAAAGCTGACGCCACTCTGTTGCGCGTCTTGCGGGACGCAGGTCAGGAAATGGATACAGCCGCTTACGGCGAGCCCTTGGAGCTGTTCAATGGTTCAGAGGCATTAGCGCCTTTCTTTTCTCTGAACGGGGAATGTCATGAACCTTCATCAGGGAGTTCGCCTGCAGTTGCCAGGCGATAGCCGTTGTTTTCAGGTGCTCAGCGTGGATGCCCCGCGCGGCCGCTGCTTTGTGCGCCAGCTGCCCCTCACCCGCCATGGCTCACGGGTGATTGAAATCTCGCTGGATGCCATTGAGGCTGCCCAGCCGGCCTAGGCCCGAATCCAGTCGGTGATGCCGCCGGGTTTATCGATCAGCTCGATGCCTTCGGCTTTGAGTTCCGCGCGGATGCGGTCGGCTTCGCCGTAGTCCTTGTTGGCTTTGGCGGCCTTGCGGGCCTCGATTAAGTCGTTGATCCGTGCGCCGTCATCACCACCGCTGCTCGGTGCTGTGATCTCTGTCGCTAGTCCTAGAGCGCCGGCCAGTTCTTGCAGCAGTTGCCACTGGCCCGCGAGTGCCTTGTCATCGGCTGTGATGGCATCACCGCGCTCCAGGCGGTTGGCCAGGGCCCGCAAGGGACGCGCCAGCTCAAACAGCACCGCCAGGCCGCCGGAGCTGTTGAGGTCGTCATCCATGGCCTCGATGAAGCGCTGCCGCTGCTCCTCCAGCGCGCTGCTCAATTCGCCTGCGCCGCTGCTCCAGCCCAAGGCCTCGCCATGGCGCTCACCGAGTAGCAGGGCGCTGTTAAGTCCCTTCCAACCGCTGGCTGCGGCATCGAGGGCTTCAGCCGTGAAGTCGAGTGGCTTGCGGTAATGGGCCTGCAGCACAAACAGGCGCAGGGTCATCGGCGAGACGCCGCTATCGAGCAGCGCCCGGATCGTGGTGAAGTTGCCGAGCGATTTCGACATCTTGGTGCCGCCGACATTGACCATGCCGTTGTGCATCCACAACTTCGCCAAGGTTGTGCCGTTCGCGGTTTCTGATTGGGCGATTTCGTTTTCGTGGTGCGGGAACACCAAATCGCCACCGCCCAGATGGATGTCGATCGTCAGGCCCAGCTCCTGGCGCACCATTGCTGAGCACTCGATGTGCCAGCCCGGCCGCCCTGGTCCCCAGGGGGAGTCCCAGCTGGGTTCACCTTCTTTGGCGCCTTTCCAGAGGGCGAAATCAAAGGGGTGCCGCTTGCGGCTCTCTTCTCCATCAGCCGTGCGGCCACTGGCTCCCTGCTGTTGTTCGTTGGGATCGCGGCCGCTGAGTTTGCCGTAATCCTTGGCTTTGGAGATGTCGAAATAGACATCGCCATCCGAGCTGTAGGCCGCGCCTTTGGCTTCGAGTTCGCTGATCAGTTTTTGAATGCCATCGATGCAGCCTGTGGCCCTGGGCATGCGATCGGCCGGCAAGATATTGAGCCGGCCCATGTCGATTTCAAAGGCCTCGATATTGCGCTCGCTGACAGCCTCCATGGAGCTGCCTTCCTCATTGGCGCGGTTGAGGATCTTGTCGTCGATGTCGGTGTAGTTCTGAACGTAGGTGACGTCGTAGCCGCGCCAGATCAGGTAGCGGCGCAGCACATCCCAATTGATGTAGCTGCGGGCATGGCCCAAGTGGCAGAGGTCATAGACCGTGACGCCGCAGCAGTAGATCGTGGCTTTGCCGGCCTCAAGAGGCTCGAACGCTTCGGTGCGGCTGGTGAGGCTGTTGGTGAAGCGCAGGGACACGGCAAGAACAGGCGCAGAACCGGAGGTTACGTTCCAGCCGGGATCTGTGTTACTTCGCCTCCATCCAGTTGGGGCCACTGCCGATCTCAACCACCAACGGCACGCTCAGACTCACGGCCTGCTCCATGGTGCGTTGCACGCTGCTCTGGACCGCATCTAGCGCATCGGGGGCGCACTCGAGCACCAGCTCGTCGTGCACCTGCAGCAGCAGCCGGGCCGGCAGTTGCTGCTCGAGCAGCAGCAACTGCAGATCCACCATCGCCTTTTTGATGATGTCGGCGCTGGAGCCCTGGATCGGGGCATTGGCGGCGGCTCGCAGTTGCTGGGCTTCCATGCCGCCACGCCTGGCTACATCGAGATCGATCTCAGCGGGATCGGTTCCCTTGAGGCGCCCGAGGCCTTGGGGATCGAAATGGAAGGGCCGGCGGCGCCCCATCAGCGTTTCCACGTAGCCCCGGCTGAGGGCCAGGCGCTCCTGCCATTCGAGGAACGCAAACACCTTGGGGTAGCGCTGCTTGTAGCGGCTCAGGAACTCCTTGGCTTCGGCTTGGCTGACGCCGGTGGCGCGGGCAAAGCGTTGGGCGCCCATGCCATAGATCACCCCGAAGTTGATGGTTTTGCCCAGGCGCCGCTCCGCATCGCTCACCTCGCTTTTGTCCAGCAGCAGGCGGGCCGTGAGCGCATGCACGTCATCGCCGCTGTTGTAGGCCTCCACCAAGGCCTCTTCGCCGCAGAGGTGGGTGAGGATGCGCAGCTCGATCTGGCTGTAGTCGGCACTGAGCAGGGTCCAGTCCTGCTGGGGCAGGAAGGCTTTACGGATCTGGCGGCTGTAGGCCGTGCGCACCGGAATGTTCTGCAGGTTGGGGTTGCTGCTCGAGAGCCGCCCAGTGGCCGTCACCGCCTGGTTGAAATCGGTGTGCACCCGCCCGGTTTCGCTTTCCACCAGCTGGGGCAGGGCATCGACATAGGTGCTTTTGAGCTTGCTCAAGGTGCGGTGCTCCAGCACCAGGGGCACCACCGGGTGGGCGTCTTCAAGTTTTTCCAGCACCGCGGCATCGGTGCTCCACCCGGTTTTGGTCTTGCGTGATTTTTTGCGGTCCAGCCCCAGGGTGTTGAACAGCAGTTCGCCCAGCTGTTTGGGGGAGGCCAGATTGAACTCTTCGCCGGCCGCGGCAATGGCTTGCTGCTCAAGTTGCTGCAGCTTCTCGCCCATCGATTGGCCCAGCTCTTGCAGGTAGGGCACATCAATGCGGATGCCGGTGGCTTCCATTTGCGCCAGCACCGGCTCCAAAGGCAGTTCCAGCTCAGCCAGCAGCTGCGGCAGGGCGCCGCCGAGCTGCTCGAGTTGTCGCACCAGATCAATCGCCAAGCGGTAGGTGAGGTGCACATCCATGCCGCAGTACTGGGCTGCGGCTTCGATGGGCACATCGGCAAAGGTCTGCCCTTTGCTCACCAGATCGCTGAAGCTGGTGGGGCGGAAGCCGTAATGGCGCTGGGCCAACTCCTCGAGGTTGTGGCGCGCTGAGGCGTCGCGCAGATAGTCCGCCAGCAGGGTGTCGACGGCTACGCCATTGAGCTCCAGCCCATGGCGCAGCAGCACCAGCCGGTCGTATTTGGCGTTCTGCAGGCACTTCCGCTGCGTTGGGCTGGCCAGCCACGGGGCCATGGCCTCGAGCACATCCGCTAGAGGCAACTGCCCCTCGGCGCCGCTGTGGCCTACGGGGATGTAGGCCAGATCGTTGTCGGCTTCACCCCAGCAGAAGCCCAAGCCCACCAGCTGCGCGCGGAACGGGTTGAGGTCGGTGGTCTCGGTGTCGATGGCCACGGCGGGGGCATCGGCGCTGCGTTGCTGCAGCTGGCTCACCAGGGCCTGGAGCTGAGCGGAGCTGGTGATCAGCTGCGGGTTTAACGGCGGGGTGGTGGGCGTTTCGCTCTCCGGTTCGCTCTCGGCAGCGCTGGGTTCGGCTCTACTTGCGGTGTCGAGGCTGAGTTGGCCAGCGGCGGAAAAGAGCTCGGCAAACTTTTCGCTTTGGCGCTGCAGGCTGTTGAGCTCCAGCTCCTCCAGCCGCTGACGCAAGGCCCCCAGCTCCACCAGGCCCAGACCCAACCGCGGATCTTCAGGTAGGGGAATGTCCACCAGGATTTCCGCCAGCATCCGCGAGCGGTAGGCGTTTTCCTTGTCGTTGCTGAGCTTGCCCTTGAGTGCGCCTTTGAGGGCTCCACTGTTGGCTTTGGGGTCGCTCAGGGCTTCAAGAGCCTTGTAGACCCCATCAAGATCACCGTTTTCGCTCAGCAGGTTGATGGCCGTCTTGGGGCCAACACCGCGCACCCCCGGGATGTTGTCGCTGCTGTCACCGGTGAGGGCCTTTAGGTCCACCACCTTGTTGGGCATCACGCCGAGTTTGCTGACGACGCCCTCTTCTCGGATCTCAGTGGGGCCACTGCTTTTGGCGTAAGGGCCACCGCCCATATAAAGGACAGCGATGTCGCGCTGGTCATCCACCAGCTGGAACAGGTCGCGGTCGCCCGAGAGGATTCGCACCCGCCAGCCCTCATTGGCGCCGCGGTTGGCCAGGGTGCCGAGCACGTCGTCGGCTTCGTAGCCCGGGGCCAGGCAGAGGGGGATATCCAGGCAGCCTTTGAGGATCTCTTGCAGGTTCTCGACGTCCTGGAAGAAGTGATCGGGGGCTACATCGCGGTTGGCTTTGTAGGTCTCATCGGCTTTGTGCCGGAAGGTGGGCTCAGCGGTGTCAAAAGCGATCACCACCCCCTGGGGTTTGAGGCTTTTGCAGTTATCGAGCAGTGCTTTGAGGAAGCCGTAGGTGACGCTGGTGGGAATGCCGTCTTGGGTGCTTAAGCCCCCTTCGCCCCCCTTGGAGAAGGCGTAGAAGCTGCGGAAGGCCAGGGAATGGCCATCCACCAGCAGCAACAGAGGCTTGGTTGTGCTGCCCATCAGACGCTGGAATTGGCCCACAGCCTGCCATCCGGCATCCTTGGGTGAGACCTGCACAGCTGATGAGCCGTCGCCCGAGCCGCTATGCCGTGCATCTGTTGCTGGAAGGCGGCCATCGCCACCAGATCCAGTTTCCTGATCTTGAGAGCTTTCAGAGCTGGTACGCCGAGAGCCTCAACAAGCCCGATGCCCAGGCTTTTGTGAATGTGCCCATCACCGAGCTGGAGGGTGAATACTTTGTGGTTCGTCCGCGGGCTGTGCTGGCTGTACATGTCGAACCCCAGTTCACGGGTCTTGAATGAGCGCTGAGCGGCTCAATCTGCTCTGGGGCATCACCATGGCCTCCGGGGCCACGGCCCAGCTGGTGGCCAAGCTCACCAGCCTGCAGGCGGTGGTGCTGCTGCTGGTCAGTGGTTTGGTGGTGGGACGAGCCGGTTTCCATTGGGTGGAGCCACTGGATTTGGGCTCCAGCCTCGGCACCGTGGTCGGCCTGCTGGTGAGCCTGGTGCTGTTTGAAGGCGGCCTCAAGCTGCGGCTCCCCGGGGGTGAGCTGCGCACAGCTGTGCTGCGCATCGTGGCGGTGCGGCTGTTGGTGGCCTTTGGCGGAGCCTTTCTGGCGGCCCACTGGTTGGCTGGATTGAACTGGTCGTTGGCTGCGGTGTTCAGCGCCATCGTCTTGGCCACCGGCCCCACGGTGGTGAACCCCCTGGTGCAGCAGATGCGCCTGCAAGAGCCCCTCGGCGAGGTGCTGGAGGGGGAGGGCTTGGTGCTCGAACCGATTGGTGCCGTGCTGGCGGTGATGCTGCTGGAGCTGGTGCTGGGTGATCGCACCGGCTGGCAGGGTGTGGCCGCTGGCCTGCTGCTGCGCTTGGGCTTTGGCGTGGCCATGGGCTTGCTCAGTGGCCTCTTGCTCTCTGAGTTGCTCAGGCGCTTGCCAGCTGATTCCGGGGTTTTGGGCCTGCGGGTTCAGCTCACGCTGGGCATTTTGTTTCTGATGTATGGCGGTTGCGACGCTCAGCTGTCGGAATCGGGATTTCCTGCGGCGGTTGCGGCTGGGGTGGTGGTGGGCCGCCGGCCCTCCTCGGAGCCGCAGCAGCTTGATGACTTCATTCGCCAGCTGGCTCAACTGGCGATCACGGTGCTGTTTCCGCTGCTGGCTGCTGATGTCTCCTGGCGGGAACTCAGCCCCTTGGGGCTGGGCGGGGTTGGTTGCGTGCTGGTGCTGATGGTGGTGGTGCGCCCGCTGTCGATCTCAGTGGCCAGCACCGGCTTGCCCCTGCAGTGGAAGCAGAAATTGATGCTGAGCTGGATGGCGCCGCGCGGCATTGTTACGGCCGCGGTGGCCAGTTTGTTTGCGATTCGCTTGGAAGCTGCTGGCTTCTCAGGTGCTGGACGCCTGCAGGGCTTGGTCTTCCTCACGATCTTGATGACCGTGGGCCTCCAAGGCCTAACGGCGCCTTGGTTGGCGCGCCGCTTGGGCTTGGTTCAGCCTGATCTGGAGCCCGAGGCCGGTTCAGCCGAGGGCGCGGCTGATGCGCCCGCGGTCTTGCCCGGACGCGTTCAGTAGCAGCCAGCTCTCCATCAGATCAGGGCCCTGCAGTTGGCCCATCAAGGCACCGCGCAGCGATTTCATCAGCACGCCTTTTTTCACATCGGCGGCTTTGCAGGCGTCGCCCAGCAGGGCTTTGGCCTGCTCGGCCTGGAGTGGCTCATCGCCCAGTGCGCTGAGCAGGGCCTTGAGGGCCTCTTGGGCTCCGGGTTGTTGCAGTTGCTGGTGAGCGTCGTCCTTGAGGGAGGGCGTTTCAAAAAATGGTCGGGCTTGCTCCACGCCATCGGCCAGCAGCGTCAGGGAGGGGCCCAGCAGCTCGCAGAGTTGCTCCAGCCAAGCTTGGCTGCGGCTAGCGGTCTCAAAGCCTGCCTCTTGCCAGAGCGGGGTGAGCCGGCGGTTGAGCTCTGTGGCACCAAGTTCATGCAGCACCTGGCCATTGAGCCAGTTGAGCTTGTCCCAATCAAAGCGGGCGCCGGCTTTGTTGACGCGTTGGAAGTCGAACACCTTGGCGGCCTCGGCCAAGGAAAAGCGCTCGCCCATGCCCTCCGGCGGCGACCAGCCCAGCAGGGTCATGTAGTTGGCCAGGGCGCTGGCGGTGTAGCCCATGCCGCGGAAGTCGCTCACCGAGGTGACGCCATCGCGCTTGGAGAGCTTGCGGCCCTCTTGGTTGAGGATCAGCGGGGTGTGGGCGAACGCAGGCAGCGGCAGCCCTAGGGCTTCGTAGAGCAGCAGTTGCTTGGCGGTGTTGGCGATGTGGTCTTCACCGCGGATCACATGGGTGATGGCCATGGCGGCGTCATCAACCACCACCACCAGGTTGTAGAGCGGATCACCGATTTGATCGGCTGGAGCGCGCCGGGCGATCACCATGTCGCCCCCCAGGTCGGCTCCGCTCCAGCTCATGGCTCCGCGCACCAGGTCGTTCCACTGGATGCTGCGGCTGTCATCAATGCGGAAGCGCACCGTGGCCTGGCGTCCTTCGGCTTGATAGGCAGCTTCCTGCTCGGGGCTGAGGTTGCGGTGGCGGTTGTCGTAACGCGGCGCTTGCTTGCTGGCTATTTGGGCCTCGCGCATGGCGTTGAGCTCGTCTTCGGAGGCGTAACAGCGGTAGGCCAGCCCGGCATCCAGCAGTTGTTCGATCGCTTGGCGGTGCTGCTCCACCCGCTCGCTTTGGATCACGGGCTCGGCATCCCAGTCGAGGCCCAACCAGCTCAGGCCATCAAGAATGTTGCTGGTGTATTCGCTTTTGCTGCGCTCTTTGTCGGTGTCTTCAATGCGCAGCACAAACTCGCCGCCATGGCGCCGCGCATACAGCCAGTTGAACACCGCTGTGCGCGCGGTGCCGATATGAAGCGTTCCCGTTGGGCTGGGGGCCAGACGAACACGCACCATTGAGGCTGTTGAGGTGAAAACGGGACCGACGGGATTCGAACCCGCAACTTCCGCCGTGACAGGGCGGTGCTCTAACCGGTTGAACTACGGTCCCAAGCCGAGAGGAATCGTGAGGCCGTCACGGAATCTTCAGCAATGTCGCTAGCGCGACTTGATGAGTATCGACTGCCGCCTATCCCTCCGTCAACACAGCTTTTCAGCGGCACTTATGCGAGCAATGCATAGGTCTTATAAGACTCCTGTCGTCAGGATTTCTTTGGTCGTACAACGGGTCCATTAGCCAGAAATGCCTAGTCAAAGTGGTTGGCCTCGAAGAGCTGGCAATGCTCGACCACGTGCTGTGGTTTCGCTCGGGTGAGGCCGCTGCTCAGCGTTTGCACTGCGCGCAAAGCACCGTGTCGCGGCGCAATACCGAAACGCTGCGTTGTTTTGGGTTGGAGATGCTGCGCGAGAACGGGGAATGGGAGCTGGAGGGAGATCAAACCCTGCTGCGCATGGAGCGGCGGGTGCATCAGATGCATCGCTTCCTCAGCGACGAGCCGCTGTGTCGCTTGGAGGGATCGCCTTGGGGAGGCCCTGTGTTGGCCGACCCGATGCCAGCGGGATGGGTTGGCGGCGTGTGGAATCACGTTGGTATGGAACGCCCGCTGCAACTGCTGCGGGAGCGTGTGATTGATGCTTGGGTCGGCAGCTATCAGCCTGATATGCCACTGAGCGATAGCGAGATCACGGTGATTGATCTCTGCCGCACGCCCGTGCACTTGGTGGCGAACCCAGGGCATCCACTAGCCAGTCGCCAGCGCTTGGCGCAGGAGGACCTGGATCCTTTTCCCAGTCTGAGTTTGCCGTCTGGGATGTTTCCCAAAACAGAAGCCATCCTGCGCAGCCATGGCCTGTGGACAACTCCGGCGCGGATGGCCCGCTACAAGCCGGAGTTGTGGGAAGGGCAAACGGCGGATCAGGTCACACTCAGCTATGCAAGTTGCTTAGCCCTTGAAGTGATGGAGGGGTTGCAGGTTCTGCCCTACGACCTCGGCTTGATGAGTGGTGAGAGCTTGGTGGTTCGCAGCGATTTACTGCCGCAACCCAAGGTCTTGGCGTTGTTGAGCAGCTTGCGTCGCCGTGTCTCGATCAAAGCCAAGGAGCTGCCTGAGATCGTTTTGCCGCACTAAAAAACCCGGCGGGGGCCACCGGGTTGAGATGAGGTGCCAACGAGGTCGTTGTTGGACTTTTTAGTTGTGGAAACCAGCAGGTTCGATCAGTCGCACCTGGTTGCCCCGGGCGGTGAATTCACGACCCTGATCGCTTTGAACCACAACGCGACCGCCAGATTTGACCCGGATCACCCTGGCCCGCACCCAACCTAGGGCTGCGGATTCGAGCACCTTCACAACATCACCAGGTTGAAGATCCAATTCCATGCTTTAGGCCTCGATTCAAACCTCAAAAAGTGGACAAAAGGTGCATCGCACGCGCCGTGGAGGACTCGAACCCCCGACATCAGGTTTTGGAGACCTGCGTTCTACCAACTGAACTAACGGCGCAGGAGGCGATGCACCAAAGCCGGTGCTGACTCTAGGCACCGGAAGCGGCCCTGAGCGGGCTGCTGTGTCAGCGATCGAAGCGCTGCTTGACCCGGGTGGCTTTGCCCATCCGCTCGCGCAGATAGAAGAGCTTGGCGCGACGCACCTTGCCGCGGCGCTCCACCTTGATGGAGGCCACCTGGGGGCTGTGGATCATGAACACCCGCTCCACGCCAATGCCCTGGAAGATTCGGCGCACGGTGATGGTTTCGTGCATGCCGCCGTGGCGTTTGGCTATCACCACACCCTCGTAGGGCTGAACGCGCTCTTTGTTGCCCTCACGGATGCGGACGCCCACCTTGACGGTGTCGCCCACATACACGTCAGGAAGATCGGACTTGATCTGACCTTCTTCAAACGAGCGGATCAGCTCTTCGGCGCTCAGCTTGCGCGTGCTGACCTTGGCCGCGGCTGCCTTCTTGGCAGGGGCTTCCTCGGTGGCGCTGGCTACAGCGGTCTCCTCGGTCTTTGCTGCTGTTTCCTCTGCGGTCATTGCGATTCGATGCAACTCAACAGGTGAGTTGCCGTAGCGGGCCAAGGGTCCAGCTTACCTCTTCACCTCAACCATTTCCCCAGAAGCATCAGCGCTCCGGTGCTGAGCATCCATATCAATCCCAGCCCATTGAGCACGACGTAAATCGTTTCGCCATGGGCGCCCAGCCATTCCCCCTCATGGAGTTGCATCAACCAGTGGGCTTGGTCTCGGCCCCAGCCGCCCCAATCCCGCATCAGGCGGTAGCCCAGCCCAGTGCTGACCGTGATGAGCAGGGGCAGCAGGACGATTGGAGCCAGGCGTCCATGCCAGCGGCGGATCCGCAGCAACCAGGTGCTCATCGGTGCAGCTCCGCGACAAGACGGACAGCATTGATAGCTTGAAAGTACTGACGTCTGCTTTTGCTGAGATGAACTTGTTCGCAGAGCTGATGGCGTCCTCGAAGCCCCAGACCGGTCCTCGCATTAGTAATAACCGCCGCGGCATCGAGATCAAGTCCGAGCGCGAGATCGGCATCATGCGCCAATCGGGCCGCATCGTGGCCACGGTGCTCAAAGAAATCATGGGGCTGGTGAAGCCCGGCATGACCACCGGTGAGCTCGATGCCTATGCCGAAGAGCGCATCCGCGCCATGGGGGCTGTGCCCAGCTTCAAGGGCTATCACGGCTTCACGGGAACGATCTGCGCCAGCATTAATAACGAGGTGGTGCATGGCATCCCCAGCAAAAAGCGGGTGATCCGTGATGGCGACCTGCTCAAGGTCGACACCGGCGCTTTCTATGAGGGCTATCACGGCGATAGCTGCATCACGATTGGCGTTGGCTCCATCTCAGAAGAGGCTGAGCGCCTTTCCCGCGTGGCCCAGGAATCGTTGATGCAGGGCTTGTCCCAGATCAAAGCCGGCCGCACCCTGCTCGACATCGCTGGCGCGGTCCAAGATCACGTTGAAGCCAATGGCTACGCCGTTGTGGAGGACTACACCGGGCACGGCGTTGGCCGCAATCTGCACGAGGAGCCCTCGGTCTTCAACTACCGCACCCGCGATCTGCCCAATGTGCAGCTGCGTTCAGGCATGACCTTGGCTGTGGAGCCGATCCTTAATGCCGGCGCCAAAAACTGCCGCACCCTCAAAGACCACTGGACCGTTGTGACCCAGGACGGCAGCCTTTCGGCCCAGTGGGAGCACACCGTGCTGGTGACCGATAGCGGCTACGAAATCCTTACGGACCGGGACGCTGTGTGAACCAGCGGTAGTAGCGCTCGCGCCCCCAGCAGGTCAGTGGCATGAGCAGCCAGGTGAGCGGATTGGGGCTGACGATGATCAGTTCACGTCCCGCGGCGGCTTGGCGCAGCACAGCAGTGGCCACACCGCTGGCTTGCATGAATCCATAGGGGTTCAGCGCTGAACGGAAGGGCCCCAACACCAGCCGGCGCACGGTGCATACCGCATCGATGCGCCTGAGGCTGACCAGCTGACCAAGGGCCCGTTTGCTGATCTCATAGAGCGGACTGAACGCCGGGTTGACCTCGGCTTCCGAGGTGTTCACCCACAGTTCGCGGTCATCACCGGGCTTGGCCGTTTTCAAAAAGAGTTCCATCAGCCGCAGGGCGCTGCTGAGGTTCACCTCGAGGCTGTCGGCGGTGGATTGGGCATCACGGGCGCCCATGCGGTTGATGCCGTGGTTGATCACCAGCAGTTGCAGCGACTCCAGCTGCGGCCGCAGCGCCTCTTCCTGTCCCACCGTCCAGGCGATGGTTTCGATTTCCAGCTCCTGATCGCCGTCTTGAAGCCGCACGGGACCAGGGCTTGAGCTCAAGGCCACGGGAATGGCGCCTTGGCGATGCAGGGCGAGCAGCAGGGCCCGTCCGAAGCTGCCGCTGGCTCCAGTTACGCCGCAGCGTTGGCCTTGAAACAACGGCATCAAGGCTGTTTTGTTGCCAACTCGGTAGATTTTCCCATCACTCCAAGCCACTGCTATGGGCCACTCCGGTGCCACTCTTTTGGTGGGTTCCTGCGAACCCTTCAGTGGCAAGTCGGCCCTGGTGATGGGCTTGGTGCAGCAGCTGCGCGATAAGGGCCAGAGCCTGCGCTACGGCAAGCCGCTGGCCACCAGCATTGAGCAGCACACCGGTGGCGACACCCTGATCGATGACGACGTGCGCTTCGTTGGTGAAATTTTTGATCTGCCGCCAAGCGCCCTGCTTTCCTCGCTCACCTCCAGCACGCCAGAACCCACCAAACAGCAGTTGGCCACCGGCAGCTTGGTGGCACCTGAGCAAGCGCTTGAGCAACTGCGCGGGGTGCTGGGGGCTGGCGAGGGAATCACCCTGCTGGAAGCGGCTGGTTCCTTGAACGAGGGTCTGCTGTTTGGCCTCAGCTTGCCCCAGCTGGCCCATGGCCTGGAGGCGCCAGTGTTGTTGGCCCATGCCTGGGAGGACGCCGGCAGCGTTGAGCCCTTGCTGCAGGCTAAAGCCCTGCTGGGCGATCAACTGCTTGGAGTGGTGCTCAACAACGTTGAGCCTGATCAGATCACGGCCCTGCGCGCCGAGCTCAGCCCCGCCTTGGAGGCCTTGGGTTTGCCCCTCTATGGGCTGTTGCCCCGTAGCCCGCTGCTGCGCAGCGTCACCGTTGGTGAGCTGGTGCAGCGCTTGCGCGCTGAGATGTTGTGCTGCCGAGAGCGCAAAGACCTGCTGGTCGAAACCCTCAGCATCGGCGCTATGAACGTGAACTCCGCCATGGAGGTGTTCCGTCAGCAGCGCAATATGGCCGTGGTTACTGGCGCGGACCGCACTGATATCCAGTTGGCTGCCCTGGAGGCGTCCACCCAGTGCTTGATCCTCACTGGCGCTGGTGACCCCCTACCGCAGCTGGTGAGTCGCGCTCAAGAACTCGATGTTCCCCTGCTCAAGGTGGAGCACGACACCCTGGCCACGGTGGCGGTGATTGAGAAGGCCTTTGGCCATGTCCGCCTGCATGAAGCGGTGAAGGCCACCTATGCGGCCCGGATGGTGGCTGAGCACTGCGACTTCGCCGCGTTGTTTTCCCGTCTTGGTCTGGCCTAAAGCGCCAGCGTTGCTACGGTCAACGAGCTTTCTGTCCTGGCGTCCCCTGTGACCCGGTCCCTTGATCTGCCGGCTCTCGATCGGGTCGACACGCTGGCTCAAGAGCTTGCACTCATGCAGGACACCGGCCAGCGACGGATCGCCATCCTTGGCACGCGCCATGTGCCTGTGGTGTCGATCCATTTGGTGGAACTGTTGGCTCGCTCCCTGGTGCAGGAGGGCCACTCCATGCTCACCTCAGGCGCGCAAGGGATCAATGCCGCAGCGATTCGTGGTGCCTTGGCGGTGGACCCCGCCAAGCTCACCGTGATCCTTCCGCAAAGCTTGGAGTTGCAGGCGCCGGAATCCCAGGAGTTGCTGGAGCAGGTGTTGCATCTGGTCAGCAAGCCGGAAAACGACGACCTTCCGCTCACCGAAGCCAGCACCCTCTGCAACCAAGAGATTGTGAGCCGCTGCGATCAACTGATTTGTTTCGCCTTCCACGACAGCGAAACGTTGATCCAGACCTGCCAAGACGCAGAAGATCTCGGCAAGGTCGTCACGCTGCTGTTCTTTGATTAGCCTGCTCGCAAAATAAGATGCGATAGTCTCTCTGCGTAAAATATTGATAGTGGAGCCGAGTGACTGCTCAGGCCTACAAGCGTGTCCAAAAAAGCCGCGCTTCCAGATTTGAGGGTTTGGCTAGAGGTCATATTCTCGAGCTGGATGGCCTTCGGGGATTGGCGGTTCTCGCTGTATTGATTAATCATTTGAACAAAGACTGGCTTCCAGGAGGATTCCTGGGGGTTGATTTGTTTTTTGTGCTTTCAGGCTTTGTTGTTACTCGGTCGTTTTTGTCGAGGCCTTCCAAGGGAATTCGTAGTGATTTGCTGGGTTTTTACGCGAGACGTGTTTTCAGAATTGTTCCAGCCCTGGTGGTGTGCTTGACAGTGACAACCTTGCTTGCAGCGCTTTTTATTCCTGATAGTTGGCTGAGTCAAGCCACCTGGAAAACAGGCTCATTCGCTTTTTGGGGGTTTTCTAATATTCCTTTGATTGAGGCTGATGGTTATTTTTCGCATCGTAGTGATTTCAATCCTTTTACTCAAACTTGGAGCTTGGCTGTTGAGGAGCAGTTTTATTTTTTGGCTCCCTTGCTGTTGCTCGCATGGCAAAGGGTTGGCAGGGGAACGGCGTCATCTTTTTTCTTCGGGTTTGTTAGGGCTTTGCTGCCATGCCTGATTCTTGCGTCCTTGATTTACTCGGCCTTCTATCTGAATCCCGGGTCGAACTTGGCTTTCTACAGCATGCCTTCTCGTTTTTGGGAGCTTGGAGTTGGTGTTCTCCTCTCATTGTATTGGGGGCGGATAAAGGTTAAGTCATTGCGAGGATATGGTCTTGGCCGTATTCAGTACTGGGTTGCTCCGCTTGGTTTATCGCTTTTAATGATTGGATTTTGGTTTGGGAGCTCTTCCTTGGCTCCTTGGCCTGTCTCGTTGCTTCCAGTCGCCGGGACATCGCTTGTGATTATTGGCTGTTTGTCTCACAGAGGTGCTCAATTTTGGCCAAGAATTGCCCTTCGCACAAAGTGCCTTTTGTGGCTTGGTGGGATTAGTTACTCGCTCTATTTGTGGCATTGGCCGGTTATTGTTTTGATGCGTTGGACTGTTGGTATTGATCGCTGGTGGTTGGTGCTGATTGCAGTTGTTGTTAGCTTTGCATTGGCTTTCGTATCCACTTTTTATATTGAAAGACCCATCATGCGATGGGGAAAGGCTGTTAATATTTCGTCTCTGCTCCAAATATTGTTAGGGCTGGTTTCCGTTGTCGGTTTCTGGGGCCTTTCTGTGCAGGCTGAAGGAATGAAGAGTCAATACAGCTGGACTGATGTGAATCGCAGGCCTCATCGTTGGTTTCCTGATCGCGTTGATTCACTTGGTCAGAGCTCTTCAAGTCCAACCTTGTTTATCACTGGTGATTCGCATGCTTATGCCTATGGCTCCATGCTGAAGCGCTTTCATGCTGAGCTGGGCTGGAACGTTCGAACGATCGGTCTCAGTATGTGTTTCGCAGGGAGGCTGATCGATGGCTTTGAGGTTCGCCCAAATTGCCTGCAGGATCGGGCTAGGCTCATCCAGCAATTGCAAGATCAAAGTAAGCCAGGCGATGTTTTGGTTTTGGCGGGTTTGAGGATGCCAAGATTGGTTGAGTCGTGGGGCAGGAATAATCTTGATTTCTCGTCACCGGTTGATGTCGACTCTGTTCTCTTAGCGACCTCCAGGCGCGAAGGAATGGTTGCTTCTCAGGAGTTGATGGCCGCTTTGAAACCCTTGGGTCTTCGTGTCGTGTTTGAAGCTCCAAAGCCAGTTCTAAATGCTCCGTTGATGCGATGTTCTGAGTGGTTTAATTCCGTAAATCAAATTTGTGGAGAGCCTGTTCTAAAGAGTGATTTTATTCATTATCGATCTCCGACAATGAAGCAAATGTCTATCCTGGCTGATGAATTTGATTTTGTGGAGATCTGGGATCCTGCAGATGTTTTATGTCCAGGTGAATTTTGCACGGGCACTGAAGGTGGTAGCCGAAAGCCGCTTTATTACGACGGGGATCATCTCAGTGCCATCGGCAGTAAACGTGCCTTTGATTCCCTTTCGAGTTTCCTTCTTAAATGAGCTTTTGACGGCTAAAAGGTGTCATTTGCCCAATGTTCGGTTGTCATTATTTTTCTAGCTTGCTGATAGCACGGCTTTGAGGCCTTCGAGATAGAGGATGCCGCTGCAGAGCAAGGCCGAGGCCCAGCAGAGACCGCGCAGGGGCGGCACGTTGCCCACATAGGCACCGATGTAGAGCAGCCGCAGCAGCGGGTGTAGCCAGGCAGCGGCCATGGCAACCGGTGCTGATACCCCAGCCACTAGGGCCAGCAGGCAAGCAGGGGCATGGAGGGTGAAGGCTTCAAAGCAGTTTTGATGGGCCCAGCTGGCCCGGCGTCCCCAGGCCGGCAGGCGCTCGAACATCGCCCTGGGGGCGGCCAGATCAGCCATGCTGAAATCCGCCTGGGAACGGGCGGCCCCCAGCGGCACCAGGCTCAGCATCACCACCAAACCGGAGAGCAGCAGGGATGCAGCCAGTGGCGCGTTGCCGTGTTGGAGGGCGTTGAAAAGCTCCGCCATGGGTCCTCACAAGGGGCCCCTTTCTAGGCTGGTGAGATTCCCTGCCGTTGCCGCCCTTCATGGCCGACACCTACAGCTTTGATGTTGTCAGCGATTTCGACCGCCAGGAGCTGGTGAACACCATCGACCAGCTGCGCCGTGATGTGTCCCAGCGCTACGACCTCAAGGACTCCAACACCGAGATCGAGCTGGAGGAAACCGCCATCGTGATCACCACCGCCAGTGACATGACCCTGACGGCTGTGGTGGACGTGCTGCGGCAGAAGGCCACCAAGCGCAATCTCTCGCTGAAAATCTTTGATGAGCAGACCCCTGAAACCGTTGGGGGCAATCGCATCAAGCAGGAGATCAAGCTGCGCAAAGGCTTGAGCCAGGAGATCGCCAAAAAGCTCAGCAAGACGGTGCGCGATGAACTCAAGAAGGTGAACGTTTCGATCCAGGGCGAAAGCCTGCGCGTCACCGGCAAGAACAAAGACGATCTGCAGAGCGCGATCCAATTGCTCAAAGAGCAGGACATCGAAGTGCCCCTGCAATTTCAGAATTACCGCTGAGCCAATCGATTCCGTGCCTAGCTTGGGCTGTCGGGATCAGGCATGGACCAGGCTCTGCTGGCGCTGATGAAACAGCTCTCCGCTGAGGAGAAGCTGATGTTCCAAAGCGATTACGAAGATCAGAAAAAAAGCACTGTTCTCGCCGTGGTGCTGGCGCTGCTCTTGGGTGGCTTTGGTGCCCATTGGTTTTATTTGGGCCGCACTGGCCGCGCGCTCACCTATCTGCTGCTGAACATCCTCGGCGGAGTGCTCACGGTGCTTCTCATTGGCTATGTGCTGCTGGCGGCTGTTTGGATCACCTGCTTGATCGATGCGGTGTTCATGGGGGGCACCATCAGCGCAATGAACCGACGCCTTGGCCAACGCATCTTCGAAGCGATTGTTGGCCTGCGCGGTGATCAGTTTCCGGGGCAAGCGCCATGAACGGCAAAACCTTTGTGATCGCCTTGGTGGTGTTTTTGGTGGCTTATATGGCCATTGAATTTTGGGTGTTAAGGCAGCTGGTGCCTCACGCGGCGTGATCTTCCCGCTCGTACCAAGCCAACACCCGCGTGAGTGCGGTGTCGGTCAAGGTCTCTAAGTAAGAGCCAAAGCTGGGGTCGTAATCGATGCGGCCTTTGGAGTCGATGTCGTAGTGCTTAACGATGACGTTGATCGTTGCGGAGCGGTCCATGGTCCTGGTTGGGGGCGGATGGATACCGGGTAATTCCTTATCGATTCATGCGTGTCCGAATCGACCGTAAACCAAGTTGCTGGCTGCAAGACCCAACGACACAGGGCGTTGCAAGCTCAATCAAAAATTCATGAACTTTCCTGGCGGCGGCGATCAATGATTCGCGCCAGTTCCAGGAAATAACCGGCCGTGCACCAGCGGCCATAGCTGCGGGAGCGGTTCTCAACATCCGAGCGAATCTCTGCTGTTTCGGCCATCAACAGATCGAGATCCAGTTGTTCCAGCTCGTAGAGATCCTGCAGCTCAATCTCGTCATTGAGCAGATGGCTTTTGAACCACTTCTTGGTTTTTTGCTCCTGGGCGGGAATCTCCATAGCCTCAGCCTGCGGCAGCCTCCTCATCGGGAAGGTTCAGCTGCAAGCGGCATTCATATTTTTTGAGCGCGTGGGCCTTGATTGATTCGGCCTTCACCACTTGGTTGAGGTACTGCGCCTCGAGCTGGAAATCCGAGGGGGTGGGGTTCTCTTCGTCCCAGCTGGCTTGGGCCCGCTCCAAACGGATTTGCATCAGCCGGGTGATCTCATCGTTGCAGCGCTGGGGCCCTTGTTCGGCCAGCGCCGCTGGGGCGAGCAGCGGCAGGGCCAGCAGCAATGGCAGCCTGAAGCGGTGGTGGCCCATGGAATGGCGTGAGCGGACTCCTACTTTGCCTGGCTCTGATCGGCGCCAATCCGCTGCAGGAGCCTGGCCAGCGGGTGCGGCCGGTGCCATCAGAGGCTGGAATCGTCTCCAGCCAGGAGTCTTTGGCGAGTGCCGCTGGTGCCTCGATCCTCGCCAAGGGCGGCAATGCCATTGATGCTGCTGTGGCCACGGCCTACGCCTTGGCTGTGACGTTGCCGCAGGCCGGCAACTTGGGCGGCGGCGGTTTTCTGGTGTTTTGGAACCAGCCGGAGCGCCGCGGCTATGCCCTCAATTTCCGTGAGATGGCGCCCCGCCGCGCCCACAAAGACCTCTTTCTTGGTCCTGATGGCCGCGTCGATCGGCAGTTGGCCACCCGCAGCCTGCTGAGCACCGGTGTGCCCGGCACGGTGGCAGGCCTGCTGCAGGCTCAGGAGCGTTTTGGTGCCCTCAGCCGCTCTGAGGTGATGGCCCCGGCGATTCGCTTGGCTGAGCAAGGCTTTGCGGTGTATCCGGTGCTAGCGGAGTCGCTCCAGCGGGCCGCCCCCCTGCTGCAGCGCGATCCCAGCGCCAAGGCGATCTACTACAAGCCGGGCGGAGAGCCCTATCGCGCTGGTGAGATCCTGCGGCAGCCGCTGCTGGCGGCCACCTTGCGCCGCATCGCTGAGCAGGGCCGCCCTGGCTTTTATCAAGGGCCTGTGGCTAAGCAGCTGGAAACGCTGATGCAACAGCGCGGGGGCCTGATCGATCGCCAGGACCTGGCGGCTTACCGCGCTCCTTGGGTTGAGCCGGTAGTGGGACGCTTCCGCGGCCTGAAGGTGCTGTCGATGCCTCCCCCCAGCAGTGGCGGCGTGACCTTGATTCAGATGCTCAATTTGCTGGAACCGATGGATTTAGAGGCCATGGGTCTCAACAGCGCCCAGTCGATCCACACCTTGGTGGAGGCCATGAACCTGGCTTACCGCGACCGCAACAGCGAACTGGGGGATCCCGATCAGGTGGCGGTGCCGGTGCAGCGGCTCACCAGCAAGGCCTATGCCGACTCGCTGCGCCCACTGATTCGACCCCAACAGCACACCCCCAGCGCTGCGTTGGGCGGTACGGCTCCACTGCCGGCCAACAGCACCAACACCACCCATCTCTCGGTGGCTGATCACCAGGGATCGCTGGTGGCCCTCACTACCACCTTGAACTTCGCCTATGGCAACGGCGTTGCGATTCCAGGCACCGGCGTGCTGCTCAACAACGAGATGGATGACTTCACCGCCATGCCAGGCGTGCCCAATGCCTATGGCCTTGTGCAAGGGGAAAAGAACGCCATCGCCCCTGGCCGCCGGCCGCTCAGTTCGATGACGCCAACGGTGGTGCTCAAACGTGATGGCAGCCCCTGGTTCGCCACTGGCACGCCGGGGGGCAGCCGCATCATCACCACGGTGTTGCAGGTGCTGCTCAACCGCATGATGCACGGCCTCAACTTGGCTACATCGGTGTTGAGTCCGCGTGTCCACAGCCAGCTCTGGCCTGATCGGGTGCAGATCGAGCAAGGCATCAGCCCCGACACCACCGATTTGCTGGAGCAGTGGGGCCACACGATCCAGCGCAGCCGGGCGATGGGCTCAGCCAACAGCGTTGAAGTGCTGCCGGAAGGCGGAAGCTTGGGGGTGGCTGATCCGCGCCGGCCAGAGGGGGCAGCGATTCCCCAGCAGCCCTAGCTGGCCTGTGAGAGGGCCGGCAGGGTGTTCACCAGAGCTGGGAACAGGATGATCAGCACCAGCACAGCCACCTGCACGGCGATGAACGGCCAAACACCCCGATAGATCGCTTGGGTGCTCACCTCTTTGGGGGCCACGCCCCGTAGGAAGAACAGGGCAAAGCCAAACGGCGGGGTGAGGAAGGAGGTCTGCAGGTTGGCTCCGATCAACACACCAAACCAGAGCAGGCTTTCGGGCCCCAGCAATTCACGGGCGCTGGGCAGCAGCAGCGGCACCACGATGAAGGCGATTTCAAAGAAATCGATGAAGAAGCCCAGGGCAAAGATCACCGCCATGCTCACCACCAGAAAGCCCAGCTGACCCCCCGGCAGATTCACCAGCACCTCGCGGATCATGGCGTCACCGCCAAGGCTGCGGAACACCAGGGCAAAGGCGGTGGAACCCAGCAGGATCGCCATCACCATCGCGGTGACCCGCAGGGTCTCATCGCAGACCTTGGCCAGGTTGCTGCGGCTGAAGCCGCCTTCGATGGCGGCGAGCACCATGGCGCCAACAGCACCGAGCGCGCCCGCTTCTGTTGGGGTGGCAACGCCAAAAAAGATGCTGCCCAACACCAAAAAGATCAGGGCCAATGGCGGCAGGAGCACTCGGAGCAGCTGAGCCGGTGCGACTGGGGTATAGCCACGCTCCATGCGCTCGGGCGCCAGCTTGGGATTGAGTTGGCTGGCTACCAGCACGTACAGCGCAAAAGCGCCTGCCATCAACAGTCCCGGGATCAGCGAGCCCAAAAACAGATCACCCACCGACACGCCGAGCTGATCGCCGAGCACCACCAGCACGATCGAAGGGGGAATGAGTTGGCCGAGTGTGCCGGAGGCCACGATTACCCCGGACGCAAAGGATTTGTCGTAGCCCGAGCGCAGCATCGCGGGCAGGGAGATCAGCCCCATGGTGGTGACCGTGGCGGCGGTGACGCCGGTGGTTGCTGCCATCAAGCTGCCCACCAACACAACAGCCAGCGCCAGGCCGCCGCGCAGCTGGCCCAGCAGTTGGCCCATGGCCTGCAGCAGCCGTTCAGCGATGCCGGAGATCTGCAGCATCGCCCCCATGAACACAAAGGTGGGAATCGCCAGCAACGTGAAGTTGCTCATGATTCCGAAGATCCGCGGCTGCAACGCGCTGAAGAAGCGCGGATCAATCACGCCGCTGGCGATGCCCAACAGGCCAAAGATCACCGCCACACCGCCCAGGCCAAAGGCGACGGGATAGCCGCTGAGCAGCGCTGCAATCAGCGCCAAGAACATCAATGGCGCAAGCACCTCACCGGGGAAAAAGGCGATGCCCCAGCCGGCCACTTCCAGTTCAAATCCCATCAGCTCTGGCCTCCGCTGCGGCGCAGCTGCTGCCTGAGGGCTACTGCTTCACGGATGCCCTGCAGGGCCAACAGCAAAAAGCCCAAGGGCACCAGGCTTTTGGCCAAATAACGCGGTAATCCGCCTGGATCCGGTGATGCCTCCAGCAGCAGCCATGACTGCAACGTGGGCTCCAGCGACACCACCAGCACCGTGAGGGCAAACGGGAGCAGCAGCACCAAGGTGCCGAGCAGCTCAAGCTGCAGCTGGCGCCTTGAGCTCTGGCGGTTCAACAAGATGTCGATGCGCACGTGGCCGCGTTGCTTGAGCGTGTAGGCCAGCCCCAGCAGAAAGGCCACATCAAAGAGAAACCATTGCGCCTCAATTAGTGCGTTGGAGCTCAGGCTCAGCCCCAGGGCCAGCCCCAGATAGCGGCCCACCACGTTCCAGGCGCCGATGGCGATCATCAGCAGCAGGGCCCAGCGTCCGAGCCAGCCCGCTGCGCGGATCAGGCGATCAAGCACCATCGCTAAAGCGGGAGAAGGACAGCTCGGTGACCTGGTTCCAGCCGCGGGCCACCTGGCGGAAATCTTTCCAAGCGCTGTAGAGGCTGTTGAAGCCCACATCGCCGCGGGCGCTATCGGCCAACAGATCAGCCGTGGCGCTTTGGGCCTCTTTGAGGATGGCGTCGCCGTAGAACTCCACTTGCGTGTTGCCCTGCCGTAGCCGTTCGAGCGCAACGGCATTGAGCCGGTCGTAGCGGCTCAACATCAGCAAGTTGGCGCTCTGGCAGGCCGAGCGGAACATCTCTTGGTAGGCCTTGGGCAACTTGGCCCAAGCCTGCTGATTCACCAGTGCTGTGAGCGTGGGTCCTGGCTCCCACCAGCCCGGGTAGTAATAGAAGCGCGCTGCCTTCGGTAGGCCGAGCTTTTCATCGTCGTAGGGGCCGGTGAATTCAGCGGCATCGATGGCGCCGCGCTCCAGGGCGAGATAGATCTCACCGCCTGGCAGTACCTGCACATTCACGCCCATGGCGGCCATCACCTTGCCCCCCAGGCCAGGGATCCGCATCTTCAAGCCCTTGAGTGAGGCTGGACCATCAAGCTCACGCTTGAACCAGCCGCCCATCTGGGGGCCGGTGTTGCCTGCCGGGAAGCTGCGAACGCCGAAATCGCTGTAGATGCGATCGAGGGCTTCGTTGCCGCCCCCCTCATACAGCCAGGTGTTCTGCTGCTGAGGCGTTAGGCCAAAGGGCACAGCGGTGCCGAAGGCCAGGGCTGGGTTTTTGCCCACGTAGTAGTAGCTAGCGGTGTGGCCGCACTCCACCGCGCCGTTTTGAACGGCATCGAGCACCTGCAGCCCAGGCACGATTTCACCGGCGGCATAGGGCTCAATCGTGAAGCGCCCGCCGCTCATCACCCCCACCTGTTCGGCGATGGTTTGGGCGCCGCCATACAGGGTGTCGAGGGCGTGGGGCCAGCTGGTGGCCATGCGCCAGCGCACCGATGGCAGCTCAGCGCTGCTGGCTCCATCAATGCGGCGAATGCGGCAGGCACTCAGCAGGCCCGCTCCACCGGCGAGGCCGGCGGCTTGGATCAGTTGGCGCCTTTGCATCAGCGCTTCAAGCGATCAGCTGGAAGCTTTCGCGGAAGGCTTCGAGGGTGGCGTCGATGTCGGCATCGCTGTGGGCCAGCGAGGTGAAGCCCGCTTCAAAGGAGCTGGGGGCGAGGTATACGCCGCGCTCGAGCATGGCCCGGTGCAGCTTGGCGAAGCGCTCGCTGTCGGTGGCTTTGGCCTCTTCGAAATTGCGAACGGGGCCGTCGCAGAGGAAGAAGCCGAACATGGCGCTGATGCTGTTGCCGCACACCGGCAAGCCAGCGGCTTTGGCCGCTTCCTGGATGCCTTCAGCCAAACGCTTGGTGGTGGCTTCGAGCTTGTCGTAAGTGCCGGGCCGCTTGAGCAGTTCCAGGGTCTTGATGCCCGCGGTCATCGCCAAGGGGTTTCCGCTGAGGGTGCCGGCTTGGTACATCGGGCCCGCGGGGGCCACCATTTCCATGATGTCTTTGCGGCCGCCGTAGGCGCCTACAGGCAGGCCGCCACCGATGACCTTGCCCATGGTGGTGAGGTCAGGGGTGATGCCAAAGCGGGCTTGCGCCCCGCCATAGGAGATGCGGAAGCCGGTCATCACTTCGTCGAACACCAGCAGGGCGCCGTATTCACGGGTGATTTCCCGCAGACCTTCCAGGAAGCCGAAATCGGGGGGGATGAAGCCGGCATTGCCTACCACCGGCTCGAGGATCACACCGGAGATCGAGTCGGGGTTTTCGGCAAACAGGGCCTTGACCGCCTCGAGGTCGTTGTAGGGGGCGGTGAGGGTGTTGGCGGTGGTGCTGCTCGGCACACCGGGGGAATCCGGCAGGCCCAAGGTGGCCACACCGGAGCCGGCCTTCACCAGGAACATGTCGGCGTGGCCGTGGTAGCAGCCCTCGAACTTGATCACCTTTTCGCGGCCGGTGTAAGCGCGCATCAGGCGCAGCACGGCCATGCAGGCCTCGGTGCCGCTGTTGACGAAGCGAACCATCTCCACGCTGGGGACGGCGTCGATCACCATCTCGGCGAGGGTGTTTTCCAGGGCGCAGGGGGCGCCAAAGCTGGTGCCCTTGCTGAGGGCCTGCTGCAGGGCCTCAATCACCTCGGGATTGGCGTGCCCGCAGATGGCGGGTCCCCAGCTGCCTATGTAATCGATGTAGCGGTTGCCGTCGACATCCCAGGCGTAGGCGCCTTCGACGCGGTCGAACACGATCGGCTGGCCGCCTACGGAGCGGAAGGCCCGAACCGGGGAATTCACACCGCCGGGCATCAGTTGTTGCGCTGCCGTAAAGAGGGCGTCGGAACGGCTGGTGTTCAGGGCTGCAGCAGTCACCAAAGCGTTATCAGCAGAGACAGAGCCTCCCACTTTGCCCTGGCGCCGCTTTGTTCTGCGATCGATAGGCTCAATTGAACGAGTTATTCATCTCCTGTGGCCACCGCTTCCGCCATCGATTGGCCGGCCCTGGAGAAGGCCCTGCGGCAGGTGCTGCCGCCGCGGGCTGTGGTGAGCAAGGCCCAGGAGCTGCTCAGTTACGACTGCGACGGCCTCACCATGGACCGCCACCAGCCGCCACTGGCGGTGCTGCCGGATTCCACCGAGCAGGTGGCGGCTGTGTTGAAGCTCTGCCAGGAGCAGGGCGTGCCCTTTGTGGCCCGCGGCAGTGGAACGGGGCTTTCCGGCGGGGCCTTGGTGGAGCAGGAGGCGCTGCTGGTGATCACCAGCCGGATGCGGCAGGTGCTCTCGATTGATCTGAACAACCAAACCATCCGGGTGCAACCGGGGGTGATCAACAGCTGGGTGACCCGCGCTGTGAGTGGCGATGGCTTTTATTACGCGCCCGATCCCTCCAGCCAGATCGCCTGCAGTGTTGGCGGCAATGTGGCCGAAAACTCAGGCGGTGTGCACTGCCTCAAGTACGGCGTCACCAGCAACCACGTTTTGGAGTTGGAGGTGGTGCTGCCCGATGGCACGGTGACCACCCTCGGCGGGCAGCTGGCGGAGATGCCCTCGTTGGACCTGCGCGGGGTGTTCATCGGTAGTGAGGGCACCTTGGGCATCGCCACGGCGATCACTTTGCGTTTGCTCAGGCAGCCCGAAGCGGTGGCTGTGCTGCTTGCTGATTTCACCAGCATGGAAGCCGCAGGGGAAGCCGTGCGGCTGGTGACGGCAGCTGGGATCCTGCCGGCGGGGATGGAAATCATGGACAACTTCACGATCCGCGCTGTGGATCAGATGCTCGAGCAGGAGCTCTATCCAGCTGATGCGGCCGCGGCGCTGTTGATCGAGCTCGATGGCAGCAGCGCTGAAGTGAAGTTGGCGGCCGCCACAACCGCTGATCTCTGCCGCCAGGCGGGTGCCCGCGATGTGCAAGTGGCCACCACCAGCGACGACCGCGCCCGCCTTTGGCAGGGGCGCAAAAGCGCGATTTCAGCCCTGGGCCGGCTCTATCCCAGTTATTACCTGCAAGACGGTGTGGTGCCCCGCAGCGCCCTACCCAAAGTGCTGGCCCGGATCGATGAACTCAGCCGTGAGCATGAGTTGCCGGTGGCCAATGTTTTCCACGCTGGAGACGGCAACCTGCATCCGCTGATCCTTTACGACGGCCGCGAAGAGGGCGTGCATCAGCGGGTGAAAGATCTGGGGGCCGCGATCTTGCGGCTGTGCGTTGATTCCGGCGGCAGCATCAGCGGTGAGCACGGGGTAGGGGCGGATAAGCGCTGCTTCCTGGATTGGATGTTCAGCCCGGCGGATTTGGAAACCATGCAGCTGGTGCGCAAGGCCTTTGATCCTCTGCAGCGCGCCAATCCCGGCAAGCTCTTTCCCACTCCGGTGAGCTGCGGTGAATCCAGCCGCCGCGCTCAGCAGATCCAGCTGCCCAAGGGTGTTGAGGTGGTGTGATTCACCAGAGGCCTTCGTCGTCTTCTTCCTCTGCGGCTTCATCACCAAGATCCACACTCACTGGAGCGTGATCGCTGGGCTTCTCGAGGCCCCGTTCGCTTTTGTGGATCTCACAGCCCAAGGCGCGCTGCTGCAGCTCTTCATCGAGATAGAGGTGATCGATGCGCCAGCCGCGATCGCCGTTCCAAGCGCCTGAGCGGTAGTCCCACCAGCTCCAGTGGCCGCTGCCCTGCTCAAACATGCGGAAGGCATCGCGCAGGTCATCCCCGAGGCAGGCCTTGAGCGCCTCCCGCTCGGCCTCGCTGGCCATGATTCCGCCGGTGGAGCGCTCCGGGTTGTGCAGGTCGCGGGCTTCCGGGCCGATGTTGAAGTCGCCCAGCATGCAAAAGGGTTCCCCCTGCTCGCGTTGCACGTCGAGGTAGCGGCGTAGGCAATCAAGCCAGGCCAGTTTGTAGGCGTATTTCTCGGTGCCCACCTCGGACCCATTGGGCACATAGAGGTTGAGCACCCGCACGCCATCCACCCAGGCGCTGATCACCCGCTTCTGCTGGCTCAGTTCGATGGCGGCCTCATCGTCTGGCAGCAGGGCGTCAAAACCAATGCGCACCTCCTCGAGCGGCTCGCGGCTCAGCAGCGCTACGCCGTTGTAACTCTTCTGGCCGCTGATCACGGTGCGGTAGCCGGCCTCTTCCATGGCGGCTGCTGGGAATTGCGCGTCTTCCACCTTGGTTTCCTGCAGCCCCAGCACATCTGGTCTGGCCTGCTCAAGCCAGCTCAGCAGATGGCTTTGCCGGCTGCGGATTGAATTGACGTTCCAAGTAGCAATCCGCACGGTGATCCCGTCTTAAAATTTGCCCATTAAACGATTTAAGCCATGACTCGCTTCCTGCTGGCCTGCGCCATGGCTCCCCTGCTGTTGGCTCCAGCCGCCCTGGCTGAACAGAAGGAGACCAACCGCGAGCGGGACCTCTACAACTACGGCTCCAACCGTTCTGGTGGCGGCATCGATGTCAGCAATCCGATGTCGATGATGAACATGCTGCAGAACATGAGCAACGCCGGCGATGCCACCCCTCCAGGGGATGCCATCGATGCAGCTCTCAGCGGTTTCGACTGGGATTCAGGCTCCGCTACCCCCAGCAAGACCGTTCCCTCCGGGCTCTGATCCCGCCGTTGGGTCTGGAGCTACCGGCGCCTTGAGATCAGCTGCATTTGCTGATGGTGCTTCGGCGCGGATGCGGCCCACGGCCCAACCGGCAGCCACTTGATCGAGCACACCAGCGGCGACCGGGGTTGAATTCAATTTGGCTTGTTGCAGCAGGGAACGGGCTGCACCCAGATCGCCTTGGGAGTGCCGCAGCAGGGCTAAAGCCAGCATCGGCCGTGGGTCGGCTGGATGGCTTGCAATCAGACCTTGATAGGTGGCTGTGGCTTCCCCATTGAGGCCATTGCTTTGCTGCACGTCAGCCAGCAGCAGGCCAATGGGCAGCGCTTCAGGTGTGCCCTTGGCGGCTTCGGCAGAGGCCTGCAGCTGCTGCATCACCTCTTGCTGGCGCCCGAGCTTGAGTTGCAACCGGGCGTAATCCTGTAGAGCCTGGGGATGCAGGGGCTGCACATTCAGCACCTGGCGAATCTCCCGTTCCGCTCCGGCGTTGTCGTCGTTTTGGCTCTTGAGATCCGCCAGCAGCAGTCGCAATGACGGCTGCTCAGGGTTTTGATCGCTGAGGGGCTCCAGCAGCTTCATGGCGCCAGGCTGATCGCCCATGGCCAGGCGCAACCTCAGCAGTTGGCGCTGCTCTTCATCACTAGCTGTGCCAGCGGCCAGCTTGGTTTCCAGCTGTTTGCTGTTGCGCTCCAGGGTTGTCTGCTTGGCGTTGGCCGCCGCAGTGCTGGGCTGCCTTTGCCCCCACCACCAGCCGGCGCCAAGCGCTGCCGCCATGGCCAAGCCAAACAGGCCCAATTGACGCAACCGTTTGGCGCGCGGATCAGGGGTTGGGTTGAGCGAACCCAGGGGCACAAGACTGCTGCCGGTTGCCTTAGTAAAACGCCTGGGTTTATGCCTGTCAGCAAGATCGCTAAATTCAGCATCACCCCAGCCTGAGGAGATGCGTCAGCACCCGATCCCCCCGGTCACTGAGCCGATGCAATACCGGGCGATCGGTCTTGTGAATGCGGTCTACGTTCCCCAGGACGAGAAAACCCTGACCCGCGGCGTGTTGCGCTGCGAAGACGGCACCGAAATCGAAGCTGTGTTGCTGGGCCGCGTGCTCAGCGTGGTGAAGCGCCACTTGGACCTGGCGGCCTCGCACCAGTGGATTGTGTATCCGCGCAACCGCGAGGGCGAGGATCTGCACCTGCAAGTAGTGGGGGTTTGGGAACCCGCCACCCTGGCCAGCGATGAACCTGATCTTCCCGAAACCCTTCCTGAGGGAGACGGCTACTTCTCTGTGCGTGGGGAGTTGATCTTCACCAAGCCAGAAGAGGACCAGCTGGTGGTCAAGATTCGCCAGCAGCCTCGCAGTGATGGCAGCCGGCCGCAGCCCTTCAAATTGCAGTTGCAGGGGCAAATTCCCTTGGAGCACTTGCGCCATTTCGTCTCGCTTGATTTGCGCCGCAGCGGCCAAAGCCTGAGCGTTGAATCCACTGAGGTGATCGGCCCGGTGCCACAGCGCAGCGATCGCCGCGGCGGTGGTAACAAGCGCCCCTCCCGCCGTCCGGCTGCGCGCCGCTGAGGCGATGAACCCCAATCGCATTGCCCTGGTGGTTGCCGTGTTCAGCGGCACGGCCGTTCTTGGCCCGATGGTGGGGGTCTCTCCGGCTTGGATCACTGTTGCTGTGATTAGCGCCCTGGTGATGGTGTCGGTGGATGCGGCGGCTTGGAATGGCCGCGGCGGCCATCTCTTGGCTGAGGCCCTGCCGGGTGGGCAAGAACGCTTGCGCCGGATTGCTGTGCATGAGGCCGGCCATCGCTTGTTGGCCAGCCATGAAGGCATGGAATTGGGCGACAGCCTGGTGGGCAGCTTGGCGTGTTTGCGCGCTGGCTATGACGCCTGCGGGCGCACCACCTTGCCCTTGCCGGCCTCCTCCAAATTGCCGCTCGAGGAGTTGCGCCGCTGGAGCCGTGTGCTCCTAGCAGGCATGGCTGCTGAGCAGGTGGTCCATGGCGGCAGCGATGGCGGCATGGATGACCGCCAGCTCTTGGGCCGCATCTGGGGGCTCTCGGGCCAAAGCGCCCAGATCGCCCAGCTGGAGCAGCGGCGCGCTCGGCGCGAAGTGGAGCAGTGGCTGGAGCAGAACCGTTCGGCGTTGGATCAAGAGTGTGAAAGCCTGTTGAGCCAAGCCCCTTCGTTGCTGCGCCCTGGCCATGGCCGCTAATTGGGCCTCGTTGGATCTGCCCACTGGCGTTGCCGGCGACATGTTGCTTGCCGCACTTGTGGATTTGGGTGTGCCCCAGCGGGTGATTGATGAGCCGTTAGCGGCGCTTGGTTTGCAGAGCAGTTATCGCCTCAACGTCAGCAGCGGCAGCTCCGCTGGGTTGCGCGGTCAGCACCTCAGCGTTGAGCTGCTTGAGGCTTCACCGCCCCATCGCCATTGGGCGGAACTCAAGCCCCAGTTGCAGGGGGCTACCTGGCCGCAACCGTTGAAAACCAAGGTGCTGGAGGTGTTTCAGCTGTTGGCGGATGCCGAAGCCCATGTGCATGGCGTTCCTGCTGAGCAGGTGCATTTCCATGAGGTGGGCGCGATCGATTCGCTCGTGGATGTGATCGGTGTCTGCGCTGGCTTGTTGCATCTCGGAGTCCAGAGCCTTTGGGCGCCGCCCCCGCCGGCGGGTCATGGCCAGGTGTGCACGGCCCATGGCGTGTTGCCGGTGCCGGCTCCTGCGGTGCTGGAGATCGCCCGGCGCCGCCAGCTGCCTTTGGCCAGCAGCACTGGCTTTCCGCCTGGGGAATTAACAACGCCAACCGGCTTGGCTCTGCTGGCGGTGTGGGTGGATCACTGGGATTCGCCGCCGGCTCATACCCCTGATCGCATTGGTGTGGGTTTGGGTCAGCGGCAGCTGGATCGCCCCAACCTGGTTCGGTTGGTTCTTCCCGCAGCGGCGCCTGCAGGTGAGCCCGCCGAACGCCAAACGTTGGTGGTGCAGCAATGCCAGATCGATGACATGGATGCCGAGGCCCTGGCGTTTTTGCAGGAGCAACTGCGAGCCGCTGGTGCGTTGGAGGTGTTCGCGCAGCCTGTGGGTATGAAAAAAGGACGGCAGGGTCTGCTGCTTACTGCCCTGGCGTTGCCCGAGCAGGCCGCCGCGTTGCGGGCCATTTGGTGGGAGCACTCCAGCAGCCTTGGTTTGCGCGAAAACCTCGAGCAGCGCTGGGTGTTGCCGCGGCGCGCCGTTGTGATGGATAGCCCCTGGGGGCCAGTGGCGGCCAAAGCGGCTTGGACCGGACGCCGTTGGCGCTGCAAGCCAGAAGCTGATGCGCTGGCCCAGTTGGCTGCTGAGCAGGGCTTGAGCTGGGCTGAGTTGCGGGCTGCTTTGCAGCCGCCGGAGCTGGAGCCATGAAGTGGAAGCTGCCCCGTTGGCGGCCGCCAGGAGGGCTGCGGCCTTGGGTGGCGGGAATCTCGCTGCTGCTGGTGCTGCTGGCCTTATGGAGCCATGGCCAGGAGGTGTTGGCGTTAGCGCCTGATCAGCGCGGCTGGGCGTTGCTGGTGTTCGGTTTGGCACTCACGGTGGTGGCGCAATGGGCCAATGGCCTGGCCTGGTGGGCATTGTTGCGCTGGTTGCAACTGCCGTTGCCGCTGCTGGAGATGGTGCAGCTGTTTGTGCGCACCAACCTGCTCAAGTACCTGCCTGGCGGTGTTTGGCACCAGGTGGACCGGGTGCGGTTGTTGCGCCAGCGGGGAGCCTCTGGGCGCCGGGCGCTGCTGTCGGTGTTGCTTGAGGCGCTGCTGATGGTGATCGCGGCTTTCTGCTTGGTGCCGTTTGGTGGTTTGCAGGCGGGCTTGGGCGTGGTGTGTCCGCTGGCGCTGTTGCTGTTGCGGCCTCAGTGGTTGAACAGGCTGTTGGAGCGGCTGCTGCGCAGTAAACGCAAGTTGCTGCAGGACAGCGATGAAGAGGCGCTCAACTTTGAGCCGCTGCGGGGTGCTCCCTGGCAGCCCTTGCTGCTGGAGTTCCCCTTCCTGCTGCTGCGGTTCTCAGGCTTTGCCTGTTGCGTGGTTTGTTTCAGCAGCGTGGCGTCCGTGGGCTGGGGCAGCTGGCTGGCTGGCTTTGCCTTGGCCTGGAGTATGGGGCTGGTGGTGCCCGGGGCCCCAGGTGGTTTGGGCGTGTTTGAACTGGTGTTACTTGCGCGTCTCTCAGGAGCAGTCCCGGAAGCTGAAGTTCTGGCGGTGTTGGTGAGCTACCGCCTGATCAGTGTTGCCGCCGAGCTGCTGGCAGCGGGTGGCGTGGAACTCGATCGGCGTCAGCGGCCCAGCTTGCAGAGCTGATCAGACCGTTTCCGCAGATTCGGGCTCGGCAGCCGCTGGTTCGTGGCTGACGGGGGGGTTGAGGTGAATCACCCCTGAGGCTTGCGCTGCTGGTTCTGTGTTCTCAACGGCTGCGTCGTTGAGTTGCTCGATGTTTTCAACAGGCTGCTCGCTGACCGCAGGTTCAGCAGCAGCAGTTCCATTGCTGCTCGGCTCAAGGCGCGTGGAGGCCGCCATGTTGGTGGCGCTGCCCCATTGGATCAATGGCTTGAGGAAGTTGCGAACGGCCTCGGCCACTGAGGCGTAATCCGTGAATTCAGCTGACAGGCGCAACTGCGTGTTCGCGGCATCCAATGCAGCAGAGGCCACTTCAGGCAAGCAGCGGTTGCGCAGGGCGGTGAAGGTTTCTTCTCGGAAGGCGTTGATAGAACGTTGCCCTTGGGCGTGAACGCCAGGCTCAATCAGTCCACCGGCGGCAGCAACACGTTGTTCGAGGTGCTCAAAGAACGATTCATTGATGCGGCCACTGGAGGCGGTGCTGCAGAGGTTTTCGTAACTTTCGTAGGCCTCGACCAGGGTGAAAAAGCCGCACTGCTCGGAATGTTCAGCCCGGCTGAAATTGCCAGCAAAGGTGTCGAGCAAGAGGCACTGGGAACTGAGGCTGAGTTTTTGCAGGCGCTCGAGCAAGCGGTTGTCGGCTTGCTTGTTGATGACGGGCTCGAGGAAGGCTTTGACCATCTGCACCAAGCTGATGAAGCTGTTTGGCTTGGCTCGCCGCAGGCAGGCATTGAGGGCGGCGTGGGCATGGGGCAAAACGGTGGGCTTGAGCTGCCGTTCCAGCTCGCCAAAGCTGAACTCGTAGAAGTGCTGAATTGATTCATCGCCGAGGGCATTGAGGCCGGGGGCGAGCTGACCGCCGGCCTCACTCACTGCCTGCTGCAGGTCTTGGAGGTGATCGCCACTCAGCTGGCCGCTGCGGGCTGCCGTCAGGACGGTGTTGAGTGCTGTGAAGGCTTGTACAACAGCGCCAAAGTTGGCCTGACTGCGGGGCGAGGGGGCTTCCATGGCCTCCTCCATCGTTTTGAACACCAGCACCTGATCAGCAACCGAAAGCTGCTCAAACAAGCTGAGGGTTGGCTGGTTCTCAGGGGTGGCCGTTAAGGGGGTGAAGAAGGAGGCGATCTCCTGAAACAGCGCACCAAGGTCTTGAAGCTTGAGGATGCGCAGCTTGGTGTTGAGCGTCTTTTGGACGGCCTGGATCGTTTCAGTGCCATAGCGGCTGAGCAGGCTTTCAAAGGTGGCGCCCCGGAACGCCGCAATGGATTGGTGGCCTTCGGCTTTCAGCCCGGGAGCAATGCAGCCACCGGCGCCGCGCACGCGCTGCTGCAGCAGCGCCAACTTGTCGTTGTCCAACTGCCCGGTTTGGCCGGCTTCGAGAACGTCTTCAACCGCTCCATAGGCCGCCACGCAATTGGCAAAGCTGGCTTGTGGGCGTGGTGGATCGGCTTCGAGTGCTTCTTGAATGGAGCGAAAGACGAGAATCTGCCGAGAGGGCTCCAGTTCGGAGAAGGCCGCACTGGCTTGCTCATCACCCAACACCTGAGTGTTGGCCAGGGCATTGTTATCGGCGTCGTTCTGGCTTGTCAGCGGCATGCTTCCCCTGGCTCCCAGCGAGCTGTGGCTCTACAGGCCACTGAAGCTGAGAGAGCATTTTGGCTCAGTGCTCGTGGATGCTAATTCCACTTTTCTCTCTGAATTCTTGTTGGCTGGCAGGTCTTCAGCTGGCTTTGCTCTGCTTTGAACTAGAACCGGTGCGAATTTCGATATCGGCCGGTAAAACAGACCTAACTTTTGCCGGCCAATCGTTCGGTCGTTGAGATCACCCCTTGAGTCTGCAATTGCCTGCCAATGAGCGACTGACTGCTTGGGGACTGTCCTTGCGGGTGAGTCGAGAACTGGCGCGTGATGTCCTTTTGGCTGAAGCACCCGCTCCGCCGCCAGAGAACTTGGAGGAAGCCGTTCAGGCTTATTTGGCTGAGCGCAACATCCGCACCCAAAGCGAATTAAGGCGCTGGATGCAGGAGCAGCAGATCAGCAAGGCGGATCTGGAGGCTGTGGCGATGCGTCAGCTGCACTGGCTGATGGTGTGTGAAACCCAGTGCGGCAGCAAGTTGGCCAGTCATTTTCTAGAGCGTAAAAGTCGCCTGGATCAGGTCAGCTACAGCCTCTGCGAAGTGGCGGATGAGGGCTTGGCCCATGAGTTTTATTTGCGGCTCAAAGAAGCTGAGGTCAGCTTTGAGCAGTTGCAACAGAGCCCTCCGGCAGGGGTGAAAGCGGAGCGTTTGGGTCCTGTGGCCTTGGCTGATTTGCCCAATTCCTTGGCGCAGGTGTTGCGGGTGAGCCGGCCTGGTCAGTTGTGGTCGCCACGGCAAGCCGCCAGCGGGTGGGTGATTATTCGGCTTGAGGAGTTTTCACCGGCCGTTTTGGATCAGCCCCTGCGCCGCCAACTGCTCTTCGAGTTGGGCGAGAGTTTGATTCCGGCTCCTGCTCAACCCGCCCAGCTGCAGCCAGCAGCTCCAGGGGAGGGGCCATGAGTCCACTGCCTCAAGAATCCACAGCGCTGGCTCGCATCCTGCGCGCCCAGCCTGGCTTCGATCAATTGCCCGATGCTGACTTTGCTGAGCTGAGCAAAGCAGCCCGGCCATTGCGGCTGCGGCCCGGCCAAAAGCTGTTCGATTACGGCGCCTTACCGCCTGGTTTGGCGATTGTGGCCACAGGCCTCTTGCGCTTGCTGGCCCGCGATGAACGGGAGAACCCGTTCACCCTGCAGCGCGTTGGACCTGGCGAGATGGTGGGGCACCTCTCGTTGGTGCGCGGCACCACGGGCTTGGCGGTTGCGGCTGCCCAGCCAACACAGCTGTGGGTGATTCCTCAGCCGGTATTCCTTTCGGTGTATGCCCGCCAGCCTCTGCTGCAACAGGCGTTGGCTGGTGCTGCCGCAGAAGAGTTTTATGCCGTTGCCAGCCTGAGCCCCTCGCCGATCAATCCGGAACGGGAGCGAATTCGCGATTGGGCCCAAGAGTTTTGCCGCGAGCACGCTGATCAGCTGGCTGTTGAACTGCTGCCTCCAGGGGATCACTCTTTTGGGGCGCAGTGGGGCCCATGGCTGGTGAGCTCCAGCAATGTGGACGGCTATCAGCCCGGCGAGGAGGTGCTCGGGCCGGTGCAGTTGCGCGTGAAAGGCAAGCTGCCGGCACGGCTCCTGCCGAAATCGCCATCCACGCCGCCACCCCACGCCGCAGCTGCTGAAGCCAGCGCATTGGCTACCGAAGCCGATGTGGAGGAGCTCTCCACCTCAATCGTTGCGGTGGAAGAGCAGCAGGAAGCGCTGCAGGACTGGTACGGCAGCTCCGATCAAGACGGCAGCTTCCCCCACCTCAGCGGCAGTGGGGATGTGGAAGCGCCGTTGGCGTGTTTGCGGATGTTGGCGCGCTTTTACGACATGCCTTTCCGCCGCGATGTGCTGAAGCGGATCTTGGAAGACCAGCTGCGTCGCGATACCGAAGAGCAAGGCATTTCGTTGCTGCAATTCGCTGCCATCAGCGATGTGATGGGTTTGCGGGCCGCTCCCATTCAGCTCACCCCTGAGCAGATGCCGCGGGTGCAATTCCCTGCTTTGGCGGTGGGTAGCTCCGGCCCAGTTGTGCTGTGGGACTGCCGCCATAACGGCCAGCTGCTGGTGGGTGATCCAGCCTCGGGCCAAGAGCACAAGCCCCTCGCTGATGTGCTCAATGCCGATGAGGAGGGCCGCTACGAGATTTTGCTGATTGAGCGCAGCTCCAAAACGCCCACCAAGCGCTTTGGTTTGAGTTGGTTTTTGCCAGCACTGAAAGAACACAAAGGTGTGTTGATTCAAGTGTTGGTGGCCAGCTTCTTCGTGCAGCTGTTTGGCCTGCTCAATCCATTGTTGATTCAGCAGATCATCGATGCGGTAATCAGCCAGGGCAATGTCAGCACCCTGAATGTGTTGGGCACCTTGCTGGTTGCCATGGGCCTGTCTCAGGCTGTGCTTTCTGCCCTCAGAACCTATCTCTTTTCTGATACCACCAACCGCATTGATGTGAGTTTGGGTTCGGCGATCATGGGGCACTTAATGCGCCTGCCGCTGTCCTATTTCGCTGACCGCCCTGTGGGTGAGGTGAGTAGTCGTATTAATGAGCTGGAGAAGATTCGCCGCTTTTTAACCAGTACGGCTCTCACCGTGATTCTCGATGCGGTGTTTGCGCTGATTTATATCGCGGTGATGTTGCTCTATTCGGTGCAACTCACCTTCTGGGCTTTGGCCGTGGTGCCTTTCTTTGTGGGCGTCACGATTGTGTCGTCTCCTTTAATTCGCTCGCAGCTGCGTGATCAGGCAGAAGCTAACGCCAAGGTGCAAAGCCACTTGGTGGAGAGCCTTGGGGGGATGGAAACCCTCAAGGGCCAGAACATGGAGCTGCAGAGCCAGTGGCGCTGGCAGAACCTCTACACCAGCCAGATTCAATCGGGCTTCCGCAATGTGGTGACGAGCACCGCTGCCGGTTCAGCGAGCCAGTTTTTGGAGCAACTCTCTGGCTTGCTGGTGCTGTGGGTGGGTGCCTCATTGGTGCTGGCCGGTGAGATGACCTTGGGCCAGTTGATCGCGTTTCGGATCTTGGCGGGTTACGTCACCAACCCGCTGCTGCGTTTGGCCAATTTGTGGCAGAACTTCCAGGAGACGGCGCTATCGATGGAGCGCTTGGCCGACATTGTTGACCACCCGGAAGAATTGGAAATTGTTGGTGAACAAAAGCCGCCTATTCCACCTGTGCGTGGAGAGGTTGACTATGCCGGTGTGAGCTTTCGCTTTATTGAAAACCGCCCACTGCAGCTCAGCAATGTGGAGTTCAAGATCCCCGCGGGATCATTTGTTGGTGTGGTGGGAAGTAGTGGCTCCGGCAAGAGCACGCTGCTGAAACTTTTGACGCGTTTGTATGAACCCAGTGAGGGTGTGATTCGCATCGATGGCCATGACATCAGCAAGGTGGATCTCTATTCCTTGCGGGCCCAAATCGGTGTGGTGCCTCAAGACAGCTTGCTGTTTGACGGCAGTGTTCACTCCAACATCGCGCTGACCCGACCTGATGCCTCCTTTGAAGAGGTGCAAGAAGCCGCCAAGTTGGCCTGTGCCCACGAATTTGTTGAAACGCTGCCAGCTGGTTACAGCAGCAATGTGGGTGAACGCGGTGCGGGCCTGAGTGGCGGCCAACGCCAGCGTTTGGCGATTGCGCGGATGATTTTGCGGCGCCCAAGGTTGTTGGTGCTCGATGAAGCCACCAGCGCGTTGGATGTGGATACCGAGCGCCGACTGACCTCGAATTTGATGCGCTGCTACAAGGGCCGCACCGTCTTTTTCATCACCCACCGGCTGATTTCGCTGTCGCAGGCCGACACGATCTTGGTAATGAATCAAGGGGCCTTGGTGGAGCACGGCACCCATGCAGAGTTGATGGATCTGGGCGGCAGGTATTCCACGCTTTATCAGCAGCAAGCCAACCCCTTCCAGCTCTCATCGGAGGAGCCCTACGACGTGGAATTCCGGGTACCGGAATTCCAGGGAGATGGCCCGCAGAAATCGATGCCAGCACCGGCGGCTGCGTCGCTGCCAAGCCAAGACCCAGCTCCTGTTCCAGGGCCACCCGAGCAACCCAGTGCTCCGCAGGTTGAGGCCGATGCATCGGAACTCAGACCAGCACCTGAACCCGAACTCGACTCTGAGGTCGAGTCAGATCAGGAGATGGCTGTACCTGGATTTGAAACCTCAGCGGATCCACCCGTTGCGGCTGCAGCGGAGCAGGAGCAGGCGCCAACACCTGCAGCACCGATTGAAGTCACTGCAGAGGCAGCAATGCCATCGGAAGCACCTGATCTCAAACCGGATCCTGAATCTGATCGTTCAGCAGAACCTGAGCCGGTTGTTGCCCCTGTCGAAACAGCCGCAGCCGTTGAACCGGAGCAGGCGCCAACCCCTGCAGAACCGGTAGAGGTCACGGCAGAGATGGCGATGCCAACAGAAACGGCAGAGCCCACACCGGATCCAGAACCCGATCCTTCAGCAGAACCTGATCCAGCTGTTGCTCCAGTGGAACCAGCCGCAGCCGTTGAACCGGAGCAGCAGCCAGAACCCACATCAACGGTTGAAGTTGCCCCAACGGTGGAGGCTCCAGTCCCCGCGGCTGAGCCTCAACCACAGCCTGTGGTCACGATCGTGGAACCAGAGCCTCAGCCTGAACCCATCACCGTGGTGGTGCCCGAAGTGATCCCCGCTGGATTGCCGCAACCGGTAGCGGCTGCCGAAAGCAACATGCTCGCGGGCTTGCTGCCGCCCATCAACAGCGAGCTGGACTCTGCGAGCAATGGAAATGGACATCGGCCGCGCCGCACGCCCCAAAGCGATTGGCCACAAGACTGTGTGATTGAGCCGCCGATCTTCAGCGAAAAGTGATCGCTGCATCGTTGGCGCTGTTGGCTAGCTGCTGAGTAGGGCTAAGGCGAGGCTGAGCTCAATCGATGTGGCGATCGTTGCTCGTTCACGATCCAAACGATCTTCGAATGATTGGGCACGGGTCTTGAGTAGCTCCAGGAGCTCAGTGTCGGCATTCTCCAGTTGCGGACTGGCCAGCCAGGAGCGAATGGCCTGCAGTTGCGCTTGGTCCATCTGAGCTAAGACCCCGCTGTAGGCGCTGGGCTCCAGGGATGAGCGGCTGTAGTCCTTGAACTGTTTAAGGATGGCTGGATCTTGCTCGACAACGCTTAGCAATCGCGGGTCCAGCAGCAAGGTGCCGCCGCGGTGGCTTTTCAGCTCGCTCAGGATTTGGCCGATGGATTGTTCCAGCGGTTGCGGGCCGTTTTGAGAGGCGAGCTCGGCTTGAGCTACCAGTTGCAGCCTTGTTTGACGCACTTCTGCTGCAACCAATTGATCGCTGCCGCCATCGGTGCTGATCCAGAACAGGGCCAAAGCATGGCGTGAGCTCTTGCCTGTTACTCCGCCAAGCCATTGCCTCATTGGTTTTTGAGTGCTGCGGATCTGCCCAGGCCCGTAGAGCAGATACAGCAAGCCCAGGCCAATGGCCAAGCCATCGAGAAGATTGGTGCCGAGCAAGTCGACATTGGCCAGGCTTTCCAGCAAGCCGATGGGTTTGCTGGCGGCATCAGTAGATGTCGCTTGGACTGAGGTGAAGCGCAGGCCGCGTTTGCGCAGTTGATCGCCATCGCCATCGTTTTCACCGAGTGGATCTGCGCCACTGCCCTTTTTCTCGCCCTCGCCTTCGCCTTCTTCAGCTTCCTCCAAGGAGGGATCCTCGACCGCTTCTTCTTGGAAGGGGCCTATCGCCGCTGAAAGGGTGAGCTCGCTGGTGTCACCTGAGCCGGTATCTCCTTGGAAGAGGCGCCCGTCAGTGCTGTCTTGATTGCTGCCGATATCAGGCGTTTGCAGTTCGCCGCGCGAACCTTCGCTGGCACTGCCTTGCTGCTGCAGAGCCGTTTGGATGGCGCTATCGAGTGAGTCGTCAATCGCATCACTATCAAAGGCGTCATAGCTTTCGGCATTGATAACCGGCCGGCCGGAAGCCTCGCTGCTGGAGTCGTCCATGATCGTGATCACGGTGTCGGCACCGTTGGCTCCAGCGGTGACAACACCAAGCTCACGCATCACAGCGATGCCGGAACCAGGATCACGGATGTTGGTGTTACTGACATCGTTATCGCCGTACATGTTGTTGCTGATGAAGTAGCGCATCCCAACGATGTAATCGACGTCTTCGCCGTTTTCAGTGACGGTTTCATAGAGGAACTCCACTCCGTCGCCAGCGCCATCACGGCGGGTGAAGTCGTAGTAGCCCGATTGGGTGACTTCCGTTCCATCCAGCAGGGTGAGGGGGTTGCCATCAGCCGTTTTCGCGGCTTCTGTCCAACTGAAAATGCCATCGCCAGTTTCTTCGTTGGTGCCCACTTTCTGGGCTCCATAACTGCTGAGCACGAATTCATTGATGTATTTGAAGTAGCGATCTTTGTCGCGACCTTCAGCGTTTGATTTCACCCAAAATCCCCGGTTTGTGGTGCTTTGCTCCGCGCCATCACCGCTGGCAGAGGCGACCATGGCGTGCTCTCCCATGGTCAGCTCCACGCTCATGCTGAGGGCGGTGCCGCTGCGGTTGTAGTTGATGTTGAGGACCTCTTGGCGCCCGGTTGCCCAGCCTTTGTAATCAGCATGGTCAAGATCCAGCTTCCATTGACCATCAGCGCTGAGGGTGAAGCCTGCCGGTGTTCCAGCCGCCAAGCTGTAAACGCCGTTGGTGTTGTCTCGAAACTGCCCTTTGAGGGAAGGCTTGTAGATCAGCTCATGGGTTGGTTCGGTGCCGCCATTGGTGTAACTCGTGCCATCCAGTGAGTTCATTGGGATGTCAAACATGAACGGCACATTGAGGCTGCTGTAGTTGATGTCTTCGGTGTCGATGGCGCCGCTGCCGCCAATTTCAGCGAGATACAGCGGGTTGTCTTTGCTGACCTGGGCGTAGAGCTGTGGGTTGAGAAATTGCGGTGTTCCTTTGTCGGTGTCTTGGAACATTGAGCCTTCGCTCAGTTGGGCAATTTCTTCGGCGGTGAGATCGGTGCTGGGATTGAAGCCAGGGATGTTCATCAAGGTGGTGAGATCAGCGCCACCTGGCTTGGCAATCGCCACGGTGATCTGCAGGCTGGCGCTGCGTGCACCGCCCGTTGGGGTGGTGCCGTCGTCTTGAACGGCCAGGTGAATGCTGGCAACCCGCTCAGCTGCCTCTAGTGACGAGATATCTGTTGCCGCTTGCAGGCTGAGTCGTTTGATCTCCTCCAAGCTCAGAGATGCACCGGCTTGCAAGGCAACACCATCAAGCAAGAGGGTGCCAAATGCGGCTGGCGGCAGTTGCTCAATGGCATACGACACCGTTTGCAGTTGAGCTGCAGCCGGGTCGGGGTTGGGGTCTGTGGCGCCAAAGCTCAGGTTGAAATCAACGGTGTCTTGCAGGTTCAGGCTCACCGCTTGGTAGGCACCCTGGCCGTCAACGCTGAGGTCTTCTGTTTTGATCACCCGCTGTACAAACTGCTCGCTTCCCTGGGATTGAGGGTTGTCATTAACAGCCAGAACCTCGATGGAGAAGCTTTCGCTGATGGTCTCGCCGTTGTCATTGGTGACGTCGTAGCTGAATGTGCCACTGCCATGGGCATTGGCGATTGCTGAAAACTCGAGGTTTTTCAGTTCATCGATGGTGAGCGGATCGTTGAGATTGAGGGGAGTTCCATCGCCTTTCAGCACTTCACCCAACTCGGCGGCAGGAAGGCCTTTGACTTGGATGGTTAATCCCTGGTTGATTTGCGTTGCATCGATGGCTCGGCGATCCCCGGTTGCACGATCGAGCTCTGCTTGCTTCACCCACTCCACCCCCGTGAGCCCCAAGTCGGTCGTTGTTCCGTCTTCGATGATGACCAGGGCGCGCGGGCCAGCATCCAGCCGCACGGGTTTGTTGAGCACCCTGGTGTAGGAGAGCTCGGCAATAACCAGCCGGTCATTGAGCTGCATCACCACTTGATCGTTGCTGGCGCTGCTGCTGTTGGTGATCTCTGGCAGCAGCGCTTGGGCCAGGCGGCGACCTTCATCGCCCGCGGAATCACCGCCGGTGATGCCATGGGCTTGATCATCGAGCCAATGGCCCAACTCTTCCACCAGCACCTGTTGGACCGTGGCTGTGTCTTGGCGAATGGCTTGGTTGAGCAGGATTGTGTTGCTGTCGCTGATGTAGGCGCCCTGGATGAGGTCGCTGTCGAAGCTCGCCCAGCTGATCTCCGGTGCTGTGTTGCCTGAGATGAACTGTTGGGCGAGTTGATAAGCCTCCGCACTGATCGATGGATCAAACGACGTTTGGATGGCTTCGAGCAATTTGCCGGCGGTATCAGCCTTGCCGAACTCCAGGCGTCCGAGCTCAGAGAGTTCATGGCTGCTGTCATCCAGGCGACTGGCCTGTATTGGTTGGGCTTGGCTCTCTCTCCATGGGCTGCCGGTGCGCTCGCGGTTGGTTGGCGATCGTTGTTCCGTTGCTGTTGTGAGCCAGCTGTCATCGCTGGCGAACCAGTCGCCGATGGGCTCATCAGCTGTTGTGCTGTCAGTTGTGAGTTCTTGGCTTTGACGCGCTGCTTGACCTGCCGCCGCAGCTGGGTTGGTGTTGAGCTCTGGCTGCGTGGCATCGGCATCAGCCTCTGCTGCGCTGGCTTGCTCAATCAACCTCACCAAGGGCTCTTCCAACTCGATCTCAATCTCAACGACCTCTTGTTGCGCGCTCAGCCACTGCTCCTGCTGCCGCACATGCTCAATGGTTTTGTTGAGATCACTGCCGCTGCCTTGCAGGTCGACACCCCCTTGTGTGGCTGTGTCGATCACAACGCCTTCAAATTCGACCATCTCGGCTGGTTGAGCTGGTGAGCTGTTGGGCTCGATCTGGTCGCGTTGCTGGAACTCGCTCATGACTGTTCCTCCTGCTGACGCTGGCTCATGGCCAAGCCCAGCTCAAACAGGGCCGCCACTTGCGCTTGGGATTGCTCCATCAGCCCTTGCAGTTCTCCTTGCCGCTTGCTGATCAGCGTCTTGACTGCTTCTGATTTCAGCTCGCTGTTGGGGTTCATGACCCAACGGCGCAACTCTTGGTTGTCTGCTTCTTCCAGTGCATCAAGCTCACGGCTCCAGGTTGGCAACTGCATCAAGTGCGTGCCCTGGTTGCTGGTGCCTATCAACTTGGCCTGGGCTTGTAATTCGGGAGCCACCCAGAGGCTGCGAACGGCTTGGAGATCGTCGCCGTTGAGTTTGGCTATGAGCTGTTGCATGGCGTAATCCACCTGGGCTTGGCTGCCGGCTTGCTCCACCCTCACGCCAGCGGGCAATTCAACTTGGGCTAGGCCTTGAACACCACCGCCTGCCAAGCGGCTGGCCATGATGCGCTGGCTTCCATTGATCTCTTGGACATAGAGGCAGAGCAAGCGGCGCTCGGCAGCCGCTTTGCCTTGGCCGAGTCCGGTGAGGTCACTGAATTTACGGCTGAGTTTTTGCCAGCGCGACTGGCCCAACTTGGCCATGTCGGGCCCGTAGAAGCCATAGACGATGCCAACACCAAGGGCCAAGGCATCCAGCAGGTGGTTGCCCAGCATCGTTTTGTCTTGGAGCCTTTTGAGGATGAAGGAATCGGCAGGATCCGTCTCATCGGCTTGTGCTGCTTCCATTGGCCTTGGCATCAACAAGTCGCGGCGACGGCGGACCTCTTCGGGCTCTTGGTTCACGCCCATCTCAGCGGTATTTCGGCCCTCTTGATCACCGTCATCGCGCCCTTCTTTGAGCCCTTGCTGGTTTTGTCCTTGGGCGGTGATCACATCGCCGCCGCCGCTGGCGTCTCCTTCACCACTGCCGCCACTTCCTGAGCCAGATCCCTGGGCTGTGGCCTGTTGGCTGTCGAGATTGAGGGCGATGAAGCCAGCTTGTGTTTGCTCGCCAGTGACCACGAAGGAGGCATTCCCCGGGATCGCATTGGAGGGAGGGAATTTGATGCCGTTTTTCTCGCCGCCGCCGGCACCCAGTCCAAAGATGCTGGCGTCGTCTACTCCCTTGAGGCGAATCACGCGACGACTACCGGCGCGCCCGGCGGTTGTGGAGCCGCCCAATTCGGGAAGAATCTCACCGGCAACGCCAGGATCTCGGATTACATTGAGCGCCGCATTGTTGTCGCCAAACATGTTGTCGGTCAGGTGAATCCTGACCCCGGAAATGTATTCACCAGTGTCGTCGTAGATCAATTCACCGCCATCTCCGCTGCCTCCTTGGCGGGTGAAGTCGTAATAGCCAGCACTGGTAATCACTTCGCCGTCCAAGGTGGTGAGTGGATTGCCATCAGCTGTTGTGATCAAGAATTGATCGTTCCACTGATACAGGACTTCCCCTTCCTCGTTGTATTGGAGATTGCCTTCGGTATCCAGATCAAGCCTGGCGCCGTAGTCCTTCAACACGCTTTCACTGATCCACTTGAAGTATCGATCGAATTCCTGGCCTTGCGCACTGGCGCGATAAAGCTCACGCACTTCGATTTGGTTGATGTCTCTATTGGTTGCACCTTTGTTGGGCACGTACATCACTTCATAAACCGTTTGCGTGAAGTCGCGGGTTAGGTCGCTATCGGTATTGACATGAATGGTGAAGTCAAAGGGCAGTGCGGTGGTGATGTAGTTGGAGGCTTGCCCGCCGATGTTCATCTCACCGCCAGGTCGTTTCATGAAGTTGGGATCACCGCCGCCAAGTTGCGAGAACAGCCACGGGTCACGGATCTTGAGACCGCCGGTGCCGGTGACTTCAAAGCCGGCTTCATTGAGCTCATCGAGCCATTCCTGGGTGGCTTCTTCACCGGCGATCTGATTGAGCTGATTGGCATTGGCACTGCCAATACCCTCGACGCTGACAAGGATGTCAAGGTTTTGGATCAGTCTTTGCGGCCCGCCACTGTCCATGCTGCCGTTGTCGATGACCTCAAAGCGGAAGCTGCCAAAGCGATTTGCTGCTGAGAGGTCATCAACATCTTTGGAGGCGGCGAAATGCAGCTGATCCAAATCGGCTCGGGTTAGGTCGTCATTGACATTGATGGCGCGCATGGCGTCTCTGCCATTGACTGGATCGCCGCTGAGAATGATCCCAAGGTTTGGATTGGGAACGCTTGTTGCTTTGAAACTCAGGGTTTGGGCTTCATTGCCGCCTGCGTTGTAGATCCAGCTCTGACCATTGAGAGAGATCGGTGAGAAGTGAGTTGCACCTGATTCAATGCTGAGCTGATCAAAGCCAATTACCAGTGGCTGGAGAGTGCCGGCTTCGAGTACGGGCTCGTCATTGATGGCTAAGACATTAATTTGGATCGTTTCTTCTGTTTCAGCCAGTTCATTTGGACCTTCGACATCAATGGCCTTGTAGCTGAAGTTCACTTGGCCATTGAAGTGCTCTGTGGGGGCAAATTCAGTGGAGTGTAACTGCAGGTCGGTTACTCTCTGCCCAATTCGGACTTCTTGGCGAGGTCCCGCGCCATTCATGGTGATTATTCCTGCGGCAGAATCCGGTAGTGCTGTGATCTCAAACTGCAGCGTTTGGGTTGATTCATTGTCGATCTGTTCGAGTACTTCTTGTCCAACTTTGACTTCAGCACCTGTTGTCCAGACCATGTTCTGCAGGCCCAGGCTTGTGCTGCCACCGTCCTCAATTAAATAGACCTCACGGGGGCCTTGGTCAATACGCTTGGGTGGATCATTGATTGGGTTGATTCTTAGGTTTCTGTTTGCAGTTACTGAGAGGCCGTGGTTATCAACCACTTCATACTCAATCGTGGCATCTCCATCGCTTGAATTGACATTTAGATCGGGTGTGAATGTCCATTTGCCAGCGCCATTGGGTGCTATCTGGCCTTTCGTTGCAGTGATATTGCCGATACTGATTTGATCGCTGCTATCCGGGTCGCTAATGCCTTGGAGTAAATCAGTCTCGAGTATTTCAATCGACGTGTCTTCGTCTGTTGCGCTGAGGTCTGCTAACACACCAGTGATGGTGGGAGCGTCATTGGTGCCGGTGATATTGATTTCAACGGTGGTGAGATCGGTCTCGACGCCATCGGTGACGGTGACGTCGTAGTTGAGGGTGAGTGTTTCGCCGTCAGCGAGGAACTCGAAGGTGGTTCCGAGGGAGTCAAAGTTCCAGTTGAGGGTTGCGGCGTTTGTGGCCGCATCGATGACGGGGTCAGGGCTGACGTGGAAGAAGGAATTGAAGTCAACGCCGTCGAGAGCGAGATCGGCGTCATTTCCGGCGGAGCTGCTGAAGGAGCTGTTGGCGTTAACGACGTTGGAGGTATCGAGGTCCTCAACGTTGAAGGTGCCTGAATCGGTGAGCTGGACGTTGGTTTGATCGAGGCCAGCGCTTTCTTGGAGGGTTCTGTTGACGGGTCCGCCAGTGATGGTGGGAGCGTCATTGGTGCCGGTGATATTGATTTCAACGGTGGTGAGATCGGTCTCGACGCCATCGGTGACGGTGACGTCGTAGTTGAGGGTGAGTGTTTCGCCGTCAGCGAGGAACTCGAAGGTGGTTAGTCCGGCGTCAAAGTTCCAGTTGAGGGTTGCGGCGTTTGTGGCCGCATCGATGACGGGGTCAGGGCTGACGTGGAAGAAGGAATTGAAGTCAACGCCGTCGAGAGCGAGATCGGCGTCATTTCCGGCGGAGCTGCTGAAGGAGCTGTTGGCGTTAACGACGTTGGAGGTATCGAGGTCCTCAACGTTGAAGGTGCCTGAATCGGTGAGCTGGACGTTGGTTTGATCGAGGCCAGCGCTTTCTTGGAGGGTTCTGTTGACGGGTCCGCCAGTGATGGTGGGAGCGTCATTGGTGCCGGTGATATTGATTTCAACGGTGGTGAGATCGGTCTCGACGCCATCGGTGACGGTGACGTCGTAGTTGAGGGTGAGTGTTTCGCCGTCAGCGAGGAACTCGAAGGTGGTTAGTCCGGCGTCAAAGTTCCAGTTGAGGGTTGCGGCGTTTGTGGCCGCATCGATGACGGGGTCAGGGCTGACGTGGAAGAAGGAATTGAAGTCAACGCCGTCGAGAGCGAGATCGGCGTCATTTCCGGCGGAGCTGCTGAAGGAGCTGTTGGCGTTAACGACGTTGGAGGTATCGAGGTCCTCAACGTTGAAGGTGCCTGAATCGGTGAGCTGGACGTTGGTTTGATCGAGGCCAGCGCTTTCTTGGAGGGTTCTGTTGACGGGTCCGCCAGTGATGGTGGGAGCGTCATTGGTGCCGGTGATATTGATTTCAACGGTGGTGAGATCGGTCTCGACGCCATCGGTGACGGTGACGTCGTAGTTGAGGGTGAGTGTTTCGCCGTCAGCGAGGAACTCGAAGGTGGTTAGTCCGGCGTCAAAGTTCCAGTTGAGGGTTGCGGCGTTTGTGGCCGCATCGATGACGGGGTCAGGGCTGACGTGGAAGAAGGAATTGAAGTCAACGCCGTCGAGAGCGAGATCGGCGTCATTTCCGGCGGAGCTGCTGAAGGAGCTGTTGGCGTTAACGACGTTGGAGGTATCGAGGTCCTCAACGTTGAAGGTGCCTGAATCGGTGAGCTGGACGTTGGTTTGATCGAGGCCAGCGCTTTCTTGGAGGGTTCTGTTGACGGGTCCGCCAGTGATGGTGGGAGCGTCATTGGTGCCGGTGATATTGATTTCAACGGTGGTGAGATCGGTCTCGACGCCATCGGTGACGGTGACGTCGTAGTTGAGGGTGAGTGTTTCGCCGTCAGCGAGGAACTCGAAGGTGGTTAGTCCGGCGTCAAAGTTCCAGTTGAGGGTTGCGGCGTTTGTGGCCGCATCGATGACGGGGTCAGGGCTGACGTGGAAGAAGGAATTGAAGTCAACGCCGTCGAGAGCGAGATCGGCGTCATTTCCGGCGGAGCTGCTGAAGGAGCTGTTGGCGTTAACGACGTTGGAGGTATCGAGGTCCTCAACGTTGAAGGTGCCTGAATCGGTGAGCTGGACGTTGGTTTGATCGAGGCCAGCGCTTTCTTGGAGGGTTCTGTTGACGGGTCCGCCAGTGATGGTGGGAGCGTCATTGGTGCCGGTGATATTGATTTCAACGGTGGTGAGATCGGTCTCGACGCCATCGGTGACGGTGACGTCGTAGTTGAGGGTGAGTGTTTCGCCGTCAGCGAGGAACTCGAAGGTGGTTAGTCCGGCGTCAAAGTTCCAGTTGAGGGTTGCGGCGTTTGTGGCCGCATCGATGACGGGGTCAGGGCTGACGTGGAAGAAGGAATTGAAGTCAACGCCGTCGAGAGCGAGATCGGCGTCATTTCCGGCGGAGCTGCTGAAGGAGCTGTTGGCGTTAACGACGTTGGAGGTATCGAGGTCCTCAACGTTGAAGGTGCCTGAATCGGTGAGCTGGACGTTGGTTTGATCGAGGCCAGCGCTTTCTTGGAGGGTTCTGTTGACGGGTCCGCCAGTGATGGTGGGAGCGTCATTGGTGCCGGTGATATTGATTTCAACGGTGGTGAGATCGGTCTCGACGCCATCGGTGACGGTGACGTCGTAGTTGAGGGTGAGTGTTTCGCCGTCAGCGAGGAACTCGAAGGTGGTTAGTCCGGCGTCAAAGTTCCAGTTGAGGGTTGCGGCGTTTGTGGCCGCATCGATGACGGGGTCAGGGCTGACGTGGAAGAAGGAATTGAAGTCAACGCCGTCGAGAGCGAGATCGGCGTCATTTCCGGCGGAGCTGCTGAAGGAGCTGTTGGCGTTAACGACGTTGGAGGTATCGAGGTCCTCAACGTTGAAGGTGCCTGAATCGGTGAGCTGGACGTTGGTTTGATCGAGGCCAGCGCTTTCTTGGAGGGTTCTGTTGACGGGTCCGCCAGTGATGGTGGGAGCGTCATTGGTGCCGGTGATATTGATTTCAACGGTGGTGAGATCGGTCTCGACGCCATCGGTGACGGTGACGTCGTAGTTGAGGGTGAGTGTTTCGCCGTCAGCGAGGAACTCGAAGGTGGTTAGTCCGGCGTCAAAGTTCCAGTTGAGGGTTGCGGCGTTTGTGGCCGCATCGATGACGGGGTCAGGGCTGACGTGGAAGAAGGAATTGAAGTCAACGCCGTCGAGAGCGAGATCGGCGTCATTTCCGGCGGAGCTGCTGAAGGAGCTGTTGGCGTTAACGACGTTGGAGGTATCGAGGTCCTCAACGTTGAAGGTGCCTGAATCGGTGAGCTGGACGTTGGTTTGATCGAGGCCAGCGCTTTCTTGGAGGGTTCTGTTGACGGGTCCGCCAGTGATGGTGGGAGCGTCATTGGTGCCGGTGATATTGATTTCAACGGTGGTGAGATCGGTCTCGACGCCATCGGTGACGGTGACGTCGTAGTTGAGGGTGAGTGTTTCGCCGTCAGCGAGGAACTCGAAGGTGGTTAGTCCGGCGTCAAAGTTCCAGTTGAGGGTTGCGGCGTTTGTGGCCGCATCGATGACGGGGTCAGGGCTGACGTGGAAGAAGGAATTGAAGTCAACGCCGTCGAGAGCGAGATCGGCGTCATTTCCGGCGGAGCTGCTGAAGGAGCTGTTGGCGTTAACGACGTTGGAGGTATCGAGGTCCTCAACGTTGAAGGTGCCTGAATCGGTGAGCTGGACGTTGGTTTGATCGAGGCCAGCGCTTTCTTGGAGGGTTCTGTTGACGGGTCCGCCAGTGATGGTGGGAGCGTCATTGGTGCCGGTGATATTGATTTCAACGGTGGTGAGATCGGTCTCGACGCCATCGGTGACGGTGACGTCGTAGTTGAGGGTGAGTGTTTCGCCGTCAGCGAGGAACTCGAAGGTGGTTAGTCCGGCGTCAAAGTTCCAGTTGAGGGTTGCGGCGTTTGTGGCCGCATCGATGACGGGGTCAGGGCTGACGTGGAAGAAGGAATTGAAGTCAACGCCGTCGAGAGCGAGATCGGCGTCATTTCCGGCGGAGCTGCTGAAGGAGCTGTTGGCGTTAACGACGTTGGAGGTATCGAGGTCCTCAACGTTGAAGGTGCCTGAATCGGTGAGCTGGACGTTGGTTTGATCGAGGCCAGCGCTTTCTTGGAGGGTTCTGTTGACGGGTCCGCCAGTGATGGTGGGAGCGTCATTGGTGCCGGTGATATTGATTTCAACGGTGGTGAGATCGGTCTCGACGCCATCGGTGACGGTGACGTCGTAGTTGAGGGTGAGTGTTTCGCCGTCAGCGAGGAACTCGAAGGTGGTTAGTCCGGCGTCAAAGTTCCAGTTGAGGGTTGCGGCGTTTGTGGCCGCATCGATGACGGGGTCAGGGCTGACGTGGAAGAAGGAATTGAAGTCAACGCCGTCGAGAGCGAGATCGGCGTCATTTCCGGCGGAGCTGCTGAAGGAGCTGTTGGCGTTAACGACGTTGGAGGTATCGAGGTCCTCAACGTTGAAGGTGCCTGAATCGGTGAGCTGGACGTTGGTTTGATCGAGGCCAGCGCTTTCTTGGAGGGTTCTGTTGACGGGTCCGCCAGTGATGGTGGGAGCGTCATTGGTGCCGGTGATATTGATTTCAACGGTGGTGAGATCGGTCTCGACGCCATCGGTGACGGTGACGTCGTAGTTGAGGGTGAGTGTTTCGCCGTCAGCGAGGAACTCGAAGGTGGTTAGTCCGGCGTCAAAGTTCCAGTTGAGGGTTGCGGCGTTTGTGGCCGCATCGA